>NZ_JRFO01000001.1:0-2338592 GCF_000833595.1 Burkholderia sp. MSHR3999 | reverse complement strand
ATGAGTAACACCATATCGGCTGTCGTTCTTTAACAATCTGGAAGAAGCAGTAATTTGGATAGCGGAAGCGTCTTTGAGATGGACGTGGAAACTATCCGGGTTGGATTGTATCGATGTATCTCAAGATGAGTTCGAACTTCATGTTCGGCTCAATTGGAATACGGCACAACGCGAGAACTCACACCTGTAACGAGACAGACTCGTTATAGGGTCAAGCGAACAAGTGCATGTGTGGATCCTTGGCGATCCACAGCGATGAAGGACGCGGTAGCCTGCGAAAAGCTACGGAGGAGCTGGCAACGAGCTTGATCCGTAGATGTCCGAATGGGGAAACCCACTCCTTATGGAGTATCCATGGCCTGAATACATAGGCCATGTGAAGCGAACGCGGTGAACTGAAACATCTAAGTAACCGCAGGAAAAGAAATCAACCGAGATTCCCAAAGTAGTGGCGAGCGAAATGGGATGAGCCTTGCACTCTTTATTTGTATTGTTAGCCGAACGCTCTGGAAAGTGCGGCATAGCAGGTGATAGCCCTGTAGGCGAAAACAGTATGAAAGAACTAGGTGTGCGACAAGTAGGCGGGACACGTGAAATCCTGTCTGAAGATGGGGGGACCATCCTCCAAGGCTAAATACTCGTGATCGACCCGATAGTGAACCAGTACCGTGAGGGAAAGGCGAAAGAACCCGGGAGGGAGTGAAATAGATCCTGAAACCGCATGCATACAAACAGTCGGAGCCTCGTAAGGGGTGACGGCGTACCTTTTGTATAATGGGTCAGCGACTTACGTTCAGTAGCAAGCTTAACCGTATAGGGCAGGCGTAGCGAAAGCGAGTCCGAATAGGGCGTTCAGTTGCTGGGCGTAGACCCGAAACCAGGTGATCTATCCATGGCCAGGATGAAGGTGCGGTAACACGTACTGGAGGTCCGAACCCACTAACGTTGAAAAGTTAGGGGATGAGCTGTGGATAGGGGTGAAAGGCTAAACAAACCTGGAAATAGCTGGTTCTCTCCGAAAACTATTTAGGTAGTGCCTCGTGTCTCACCTTCGGGGGTAGAGCACTGTCATGGTTGGGGGGTCTATTGCAGATTACCCCGCCATAGCAAACTCCGAATACCGAAGAGTGCAATCACGGGAGACAGACATCGGGTGCTAACGTCCGGTGTCAAGAGGGAAACAACCCAGACCGCCAGCTAAGGTCCCCAAATATGGCTAAGTGGGAAACGAAGTGGGAAGGCTAAAACAGTCAGGAGGTTGGCTTAGAAGCAGCCACCCTTTAAAGAAAGCGTAATAGCTCACTGATCGAGTCGTCCTGCGCGGAAGATGTAACGGGGCTAAGCCATATACCGAAGCTGCGGATGCGAGCTAGTCTCGCATGGTAGGAGAGCGTTCCGTAAGCCTGCGAAGGTGCCTTGTAAAGGGTGCTGGAGGTATCGGAAGTGCGAATGCTGACATGAGTAGCGATAAAGGGGGTGAAAGGCCCCCTCGCCGTAAGCCCAAGGTTTCCTACGCAACGTTCATCGGCGTAGGGTGAGTCGGCCCCTAAGGCGAGGCAGAAATGCGTAGCTGATGGGAAGCAGGTCAATATTCCTGCACCGTCGTTAGATGCGATGGGGGGACGGATCGCGGAAGGTTGTCCGGGTGTTGGAAGTCCCGGTCGCTGCATTGGAGAAGGCGCTTAGGCAAATCCGGGCGCAGGATTCAAGGGTGTGGCGCGAGCTCCCTCGGGAGCGAAGCAATTGGAAGTGGTTCCAAGAAAAGCCTCTAAGCTTCAGTCTAACGATGACCGTACCGCAAACCGACACAGGTGGGCGAGATGAGTATTCTAAGGCGCTTGAGAGAACTCGGGAGAAGGAACTCGGCAAATTGGTACCGTAACTTCGGGATAAGGTACGCCCTTGTAGCTTGACTGGCCTGCGCCAGGAGGGTGAAGGGGTTGCAATAAACTGGTGGCTGCGACTGTTTAATAAAAACACAGCACTCTGCAAACACGAAAGTGGACGTATAGGGTGTGACGCCTGCCCGGTGCCGGAAGATTAAATGATGGGGTGCAAGCTCTTGATTGAAGTCCCGGTAAACGGCGGCCGTAACTATAACGGTCCTAAGGTAGCGAAATTCCTTGTCGGGTAAGTTCCGACCTGCACGAAT
Organism: Burkholderia sp. MSHR3999; assembly: GCF_000833595.1. Taxonomy (NCBI): domain Bacteria; kingdom Pseudomonadati; phylum Pseudomonadota; class Betaproteobacteria; order Burkholderiales; family Burkholderiaceae; genus Burkholderia; species Burkholderia sp. MSHR3999. The sequence goes on along the minus strand of NZ_JRFO01000001.1, from coordinate 2,336,440 downwards.
GGCGTAACGATGGCCACACTGTCTCCTCCCGAGACTCAGCGAAGTTGAAGTGTTTGTGATGATGCAATCTACCCGCGGCTAGACGGAAAGACCCCATGAACCTTTACTGTAGCTTTGCATTGGACTTTGAACCGATCTGTGTAGGATAGGTGGGAGGCTATGAAACCGGAACGCCAGTTTCGGTGGAGCCGTCCTTGAAATACCACCCTGGTTTGTTTGAGGTTCTAACCTTGGCCCGTGATCCGGGTCGGGGACAGTGCATGGTAGGCAGTTTGACTGGGGCGGTCTCCTCCCAAAGCGTAACGGAGGAGTACGAAGGTACGCTAGGTACGGTCGGAAATCGTGCTGATAGTGCAATGGCATAAGCGTGCTTAACTGCGAGACCGACAAGTCGAGCAGGTGCGAAAGCAGGTCATAGTGATCCGGTGGTTCTGTATGGAAGGGCCATCGCTCAACGGATAAAAGGTACTCTGGGGATAACAGGCTGATACCGCCCAAGAGTTCATATCGACGGCGGTGTTTGGCACCTCGATGTCGGCTCATCTCATCCTGGGGCTGTAGCCGGTCCCAAGGGTATGGCTGTTCGCCATTTAAAGAGGTACGTGAGCTGGGTTTAAAACGTCGTGAGACAGTTTGGTCCCTATCTGCCGTGGGCGTTGGATATTTGAAGGGGGCTGCTCCTAGTACGAGAGGACCGGAGTGGACGAACCTCTGGTGTACCGGTTGTGACGCCAGTCGCATCGCCGGGTAGCTATGTTCGGAAGAGATAACCGCTGAAAGCATCTAAGCGGGAAACTCGCCTTAAGATGAGATATCCCTGGGGACTTGATCCCCTTGAAGGGTCGTTCGAGACCAGGACGTTGATAGGTCGGGTGTGTAAGCGCAGTAATGCGTTCAGCTAACCGATACTAATTGCCCGTAAGGCTTGATCCTATAACAAGGCTGTTTTAGAGCGGTTGAATGACCGCGATGTGCGATACGCACAACCCAGGATTACTGCTTCTTCCCAGATTGGTTCTGCTGGCCAAGCCAGCAGAACAACCCTCTTTGCCTGATGACCATAGCGAGTCGGTCCCACCCCTTCCCATCCCGAACAGGACCGTGAAACGACTCTACGCCGATGATAGTGCGGATTCCCGTGTGAAAGTAGGTAATCGTCAGGCTCCCTCAAGCCAGAAACCCCCGCCCAACCGGCGGGGGTTTTTGCATTTCCAGCGGCGGAAATGGCACGGTGCCCCCTCTAACGTCCATGGAGCGGCCCCTGCCCGGAACGAACCGGCATGATTTGATACGATCAGGATGCCGCCGGGAACACACAGGGCGGTGCTTCGCGAATCGAAACGCGTACTCGACGAGAGGGTGTGGAATGAACATCGGCGACGCCTCGCGCGCATCCGGGGTCAGCACAAAAATGATCCGCTATTACGAGCAGGTCGGTCTTCTCATGCCGGCCAAGCGGAGCGACTCCGGTTATCGGATCTACGGCGCAGACGAAATCCATGTCCTGCGTTTCATCCGTCAGGCCAGACACCTCGGCTTTCTCGTCGAAGATATCCGCAAATTGCTGGCGCTCTGGCAAGACCGGTCCCGCGCCAGTGCAGAGGTGAAGTCGATTGCGCTTGGACACGTCGCCGAACTCGACGAGCGCATCGCGGAATTGACCGACATGCGCAATACGCTGGTCGACCTGGCCGCGCACTGCAGTGGCGACGATCGGCCGGAATGCCCGATTTTGGCGCGCCTTGCTGCCCCCGTTTCCGAACCAGAATAGTGCATGGCCTCAAGGGGGCGAACAGGGGAGATGTTGCAATTTCATTGAAATCAATGGGTTGCGTCGCATCCCCTGCGAATCATTCCAATTTGGAATGACTGCCATGCAACCATTTCACTAGCATCTTGGTGCGGCATCGCTATAATCAGGGATAACCCTATACGGGAAACCCCTGAAGTCTGATTCGCCAGGGTTCCCCCTTCCTTGGAGAACATCATGATTGCCTACATCGTTGAAAAGCTGAGCACCTGGTTCGAATCCGCAGAGCGCGAGCGCCGTGAGGCCTATCTCGCGACGTCGTCGGACATCGTCCAGCTCGAGCATCGTATCCGCTCGCTGGAAACGAATGGCTACTCGCTGTAATCGGAGTCGCCATCAGGCGCCGATGGCGCCGTACATAAAGCAAGCCCCGTATCGACGGGGCTTTGTTTTTTTGTGCGATGTATCTGGTGAAGCCGGCCGCATGGCGTTATGGTATGGGCCTGTTTTACAACCTGAAGGGCAAAATCATGCGCTTGCGTATCGCTGACGGGTACGGAGTATCACTTGCGCGCGTTGGTCTGGCCGGCGCATTGTTCATTCACGCACTGGCCGGTTTTGCCGCGACGGCCTCGCAGCCGCTGATTCTCGACACGCAACGCGGGATCCAGGACGGAAAGGGCGGACTCATCTTGCAGACCGCGCCGTTGTCGCGCGAACCGATCGTCGAGCCCGCGAGAATGCGGACGCCAGCCGAGCAAGCGCCGAATTCGTCGATTCCGGTGTTCGTCGCACCGTACATCAACGTCCCGGGATGGAGTGCGCCGCCGGCCGGTCAGCCACTTCCGTTGCCGCAACCCCAGCCGCGCCAGCCGTAGCCGGTCGGCGCGTCGCTCAGTTGCCCCGGTGCTCGATCTCGCACCGGGCGCCGCCATCTTGCCCCAGCGCTTCGACCAGGTAGGGCAGCGTTTCCCTCATATTCGCGGCGAGGGTAAAAGGCGGATTTAGGATGAACATCCCGCTGCCATACAGGCCCAGCCCGTCCGCCGGCGGATTCGACACCGTCAGCGTCAGGTGCAGCCAGTTGTCCGGCTGCAGCCGTTTCAGCTGTTCGGCAAAACGCTGGGATTCCGCGCGGGCGACCTGTGGATACCAGATCGCATAGCATCCTGTCGCGAATCGCTTCAGGCATTCCGTGACGCATGCCAGCGTGCGCACGTAATCCTTCTTGTCCTCGTAGGACGGATCGATCAGCACGAGCGCGCGGCGCGGCGCCGGCGGCAGCAACGCCTTGATGCCCTCGAATCCGTCGCCCGAAAAGATCATCGCGCGCCGGCCGGCGTCACGAAAATTGTGGCGCAGCACGTCGATTTCGGTGCTGTGCATCTCGAACAGCCGCATCCGGTCCTGTTCGCGCATCAGCCGCCAGGCGAGATACGGCGAGCCGGGGTAGTAGCGCAATTCGCCGTCGTCGTTCAGTGCCCGTACTTCGTCGAGGTACTCGGCCAGCACCGGCGGCAGATTCTTGTCATTCCACAGGCGACCGATGCCGGTGTCGAATTCCGAGGTCTTGGCCGCATAGCCTTCGCGGAGCGAATACACGCCCGCGCCCGCGTGCGTATCGACATACCAGTACGATTTGTCTTTCTTGTTGAGATAGCGCAGCAACTGGACGACGACGGCGTGCTTGAGCACGTCTGCGTGATTGCCTGCGTGAAAACCGTGACGATAACTGAGCATGGCGGGCTGCCTGGAACGGAAGTGAATCGATGAAAACCTGTTGATCGGGTGCGGCCGGCAAGGTGTGGCCAGCAAGGTGCGGCCGGCGAGGCGGGCGTCGATGCGGCCGCGTATTGTACGCGAATGGCCGACGATCGCCCTTTATTCGTACGCGTTGCCGACCAGATCCTCGATGCGCTGCAGGACGTCCGGCGTCAGCTTTGCCACGACGTCGAGCGCGTGCATGTTGTCCGCGATCTGCTCGATCCGCGACGCGCCGGTGATGACCGAGCTCACGTGCGGGTTGGCGAGCACCCATGCGATCGCCAGCTGGCCGACGCTGCAGCCGAGCTCCGCGGCGACACTGCCAAGCCTTTCGACGATATCGTTGCGGGCCGGGTCGATCAGCCTCTCGCGCAGCCAGTCGTAGCCTTGCACTTGCGCGCGGCTGCCGGGCGGCACTCCGTGTCGATACTTGCCGGTCAGGAGGCCCGACGCCAGCGGGCTCCAGGTCGTGAGGCCGAGGCCGTAATCGTCGTAGAGGCGTGCATATTCCTGCTCGACCCGCGTCCGATGGAACAGGTTGTATTGCGGCTGCTCGACGACCGGCTTGCGCAGGTGATGCCGTTCGGCGATCTCGCACGCCGCGCGGATCTCGTCCGCGCTCCATTCGGACGTGCCCCAGTACAGCGCCTTGCCGCGCGCGATCATGTCGCTCATCGCCCAGACGGTTTCCTCGATCGGCGTCTGCGGGTCCGGACGGTGGCAGTAGACAAGGTCGACGTAGTCGAGCTGCAGCCGTTGCAGCGACCCGTCGATCGCGTTCAGCAGATATTTCCGGTTCAGCGTGTGGTACTGGTTCGGCGCCTCTGCGAGCCCCCAGAAGAACTTCGTCGATACGACGTAGCTGACGCGCGGCCAGCCGAGCGACTTGAGCGCATGTCCCATGATTTCCTCGGATGCGCCGCCGGCATAGACCTCGGCATTGTCGAAGAAATTGACGCCGGCATCGCGTGCCGCCGCAAGGCACTCGCGCGCCGCGCGCTGGTCCACCTGGTTGCCGTACGTGACCCATGAGCCGAGCGAAAGCTCGCTGATCCGCAGCCCGGCGCGGCCGAGTCGTCGATAGTTCATGCGTGCCTCCTGCGTGCAGGACCGACCTTAAGCTTAGACGCTTTGGGCGCGAATGGCGGAAGCGGATCATGCACAATAGCGGCTTGCCCGCCGACGATCGCGCACCCGCGCGGCGGACCGGCGCTTTATTGACCCAAGATCGAAGGAGACGTGCATGGCAGCGGATTTGAGCGGCAAGGTGGCGGTGGTGACGGGCGCCGCAAGCGGCATCGGCAAGGAAATCGCGCTGGAGCTGGCGAAGGCGGGCGCGGCGGTGGCGATCGCCGACCTGAACCAGGACGGCGCGAACGCCGTGGCCGAGGAAATCAAGCAGGCGGGCGGCAAGGCGATCGGCGTCGCGATGGACGTGACCAACGAGGACGCCGTCAACAGCGGCATCGACAAGGTGGCCGAAACGTTCGGCTCGATCGACATCCTCGTGTCGAATGCGGGTATCCAGATCGTCAACCCGATCGAGAACTATTCGTTCGCCGACTGGAAGAAGATGCAGGCGATCCACGTCGACGGCGCGTTCCTGACCACCAAGGCGGCGCTCAAGCACATGTACAAGGACGATCGCGGCGGCGTCGTGATCTACATGGGCTCGGTGCACTCGCACGAGGCGTCGCCGCTGAAGTCCGCGTACGTGACCGCGAAGCACGGGCTGCTGGGGCTCGCGCGCGTGCTGGCGAAGGAGGGCGCGAAGCACAACGTGCGCTCGCACGTCGTGTGCCCGGGCTTCGTGCGCACGCCGCTCGTCGACAAGCAGATTCCGGAGCAGGCGAAGGAGCTCGGGATCAGCGAGGACGAAGTGGTGAAGAAGGTGATGCTCGGCAACACGGTGGACGGCGTGTTCACGACGGTGCAGGACGTCGCGCAGACGGTGCTGTTCCTGTCGGCGTTCCCGAGCGCCGCGCTGACCGGCCAGTCCGTCGTCGTCAGCCACGGCTGGTTCATGCAGTAAGCCGCAAAAGAAAACGCGCTCCGTGGAGCGCGTTTTTCACGTCGGCGGGACGGCACCGAAAGATGCCGTCTGCGTGCCGGCGAATTACTTCAGGACGGCCGCGACCGCGTTGGCGACGACGTCGAGGTTGCGCGTGTTCAGCGCGGCGACGCAGATCCGGCCCGTGCCGACCGCGTAGATGCCGAACTCGTCGCGCAGACGGTCGACTTGTGCCGACGTCAGGCCCGAGTACGAGAACATCCCGCGTTGCGCATTGATGAAGCTGAAGTCGCGGTCGACGCCGCTCGCCTTCAGGCGCTCGACGAGGCCATTGCGCATCGCGCGGATGCGGTCGCGCATTTCGCCGAGTTCCTGCACCCACGATGCGTGCAGTTCCGGCGACGCGAGCACCGCGGCGACCACCGCGCCACCGTGCGTCGGCGGGTTCGAGTAGTTCGTGCGGATCACGCGCTTGAGCTGCGACAGCACGCGCGCGCCTTCGTCCTTGCTCGACGTGATGATCGACAGCGCGCCGACACGCTCGCCATACAGCGAGAACGACTTCGAGAACGACGACGACACGAATGCGTTCAGGTCGGCTGCGGCGAACAGTCGCACGGCGGCCGCATCGGCGTCGATGCTGTCGCCGAAGCCCTGGTATGCGATATCGAGGAACGGCACGAGGTTGCGCGCCTTGACGACGTCGACGACCTGCTGCCATTGCGCGTCGTTCAGGTCCACGCCGGTTGGGTTGTGGCAGCACGCGTGCAGCACGACGATCGTGCCCGGCTCATAGTCGTTGAGCGCCGACAGCATGCCTTCGAAGTTCACGCCGTTGGTCTTCGCGTCGTAGTACGGGTACGCGACGACTTCGAAGCCGGCCGCTTCGAACAGTGCGCGGTGGTTTTCCCAGCTCGGATCGCTGATTGCGACCTTCGCGTTCGGGTTCAGCGTGCGCAGGAAATCGGCGCCGATCTTCAGCGCGCCCGTGCCGCCCAGCGCCTGCGCCGTGACCACGCGACCTGCGGCGATCAGCGGCGAATCGTTGCCGAGCAGCAGCTTCTGCACGGCGGCGTCGTACGCGGCGATGCCGTCGATCGGCAGGTAGCCGCGCGGCAGGCCGGCGTCGACGCGCGCCTTCTCCGCTTCACGGACCGCGCGCAGCAGCGGAATCTTGCCTTCCTCGTTCGTGTACACGCCGACGCCGAGATTGACCTTGGTCGAGCGGGTATCGGCGTTGAAGGCTTCGTTCAGGCCCAGGATCGGGTCGCGGGGAGCAAGCTGGACAGCGGAGAAGAGCGACATGATGGTTCGGCAGTAGTGAAAAGAGGGTCAGGCTTTCATCGGGCGGGGGCGCGGCAGGCCGCGCGCGGACAGGCACGACGCCGAAAGCGCAGCAGTTCGACATTGTAGCGAATTCGCGGCCACTTTTTCGCATCGTGACGCGCCGATCGGCAATCGGCGGCCGTCCGCGCGCGTCAGGAGCCGGCAGCAGTCCGCGCGTCCGCGAAGCGCTAGAATGCTCTTTTGTCCTGGTTCCGGCCGCATTCCATGTCCGAACATCATGCCGACGTCGGCGACGCGCTCGACGAATCGAAATTCGTGACCTTCGAAGGGTCGCCGTTCCAGCTGTATCAACCGTATCCGCCTGCCGGCGACCAGCCGACCGCGATCGCGACGCTCGTCGAAGGCATCGAGGACGGCCTCTCGTTCCAGACGCTGCTTGGCGTGACCGGTTCCGGCAAGACCTACACGATGGCGAACACGATCGCGCGGCTCGGCCGCCCGGCGATCGTGTTCGCGCCGAACAAGACGCTCGCCGCGCAGCTCTACGCGGAGTTCCGCGAGTTCTTCCCGCGCAATGCGGTCGAGTACTTCGTGTCGTACTACGACTACTACCAGCCGGAAGCGTACGTGCCGCAGCGCGACCTGTTCATCGAGAAGGACTCGTCGATCAACGAGCACATCGAGCAGATGCGGCTGTCGGCGACGAAGAGCCTGATGGAGCGTCGCGACGTGGTGATCGTCGCGACGGTGTCGGCGATCTACGGTATCGGCAACCCGTCCGAATACCACCAGATGATCCTGACGCTGCGCACGGGCGACAAGCTCGGCCAGCGCGAAGTGATCGCCCGGCTGATCGCGATGCAGTACACGCGCAACGAGCAGGATTTCCAGCGCGGCACGTTCCGCGTGCGCGGCGATACGATCGACATCTTCCCGGCCGAGCACGCGGAGATGGCCGTGCGCGTCGAGCTGTTCGACGACGAGGTCGAGACGCTGCAGCTGTTCGACCCGCTGACGGGCCGCGTGCGGCAGAAGATTCCGCGCTTCACCGTGTATCCGTCGTCGCACTACGTGACGCCGCGCGATACGGTGATGCGCGCGGTCGAGACGATCAAGGACGAGCTGCGCGAACGCCTCGAGTTCTTCCACGCCGACAACAAGCTCGTCGAGGCGCAGCGCCTCGAGCAGCGCACCCGGTTCGACCTCGAGATGCTGCAGGAGCTCGGTTTCTGCAAGGGCATCGAGAACTACTCGCGGCACTTTTCCGGCGCCGCGCCGGGCGAGCCGCCGCCGACGCTCGTCGACTACCTGCCGCCCGACGCGCTGATGCTGCTCGACGAGTCGCACGTGCTGATCGGCCAGCTGAACGGCATGTACAACGGCGACCGCGCGCGCAAGGAGAACCTCGTCAACTACGGGTTCCGGCTGCCGTCGGCGCTCGACAACCGGCCGCTCAAGTTCCACGAATTCGAGCGCAAGATGCGCCAGGTGGTCTTCGTGTCGGCGACGCCGGCCGACTACGAGAAGCGCGTGACCGGGCAGATCGCGGAGCAGGTCGTGCGGCCGACCGGGCTCGTCGATCCGGAGATCGAGGTGCGGCCGGCGAGCTCGCAGGTCGACGACGTGCTGACCGAGATCAACGCGCGCGTGAAGGCCGAGGAGCGCGTGCTGATCACCGTGCTGACGAAGCGGATGGCCGAGCAGCTCACCGAATTCCTCGCCGATCACGGCGTCAAGGTGCGCTACCTGCACAGCGACATCGATACGGTCGAGCGCGTCGAAATCATCCGCGACCTGCGGCTCGGCACGTTCGACGTGCTGGTCGGGATCAACCTGCTGCGCGAAGGGCTCGACATTCCGGAAGTGTCGCTCGTCGCGATCCTCGACGCGGACAAGGAGGGCTTCCTGCGCGCCGAGCGCTCGCTGATCCAGACGATCGGCCGCGCGGCGCGCAACGTGAACGGCAAGGCGATCCTCTACGCGGACACGATGACCGAATCGATGAAGCGCGCGATCGGCGAAACCGAGCGGCGCCGTGCGAAGCAGATCGCGTACAACGAGCAGATGGGCATCACGCCACGCGGTGTCGTGAAGCGCATCAAGGACATCATCGACGGCGTCTACAACGCCGACGACGCGCGCGCGCGGAACTCAAGGAAGCGCAGCAGCGCGCGAAGTTCGAGGACATGTCCGAGAAGCAGATCGCGAAGGAAATCAAGCGCCTCGAGAAGCAGATGGCCGATTACGCGAAGAACCTCGAGTTCGAAAAGGCGGCTGCCACGCGCGATCAGCTTGCGCTGCTGCGCGAGCGCGTGTTCGGCGCGAACGTCGGCGACCACGTGAGCGGCGTCCGGTAAATCTCTCCAACTGTTGCCAAAGACGGCCGGTAACCTGCCTGTAAGCCTTGTCATATCAGGGTTTTACGCGGTTGCCGGTTTGTCCCAGTACGCGTTCGGTGCTAAACTTCGCCATTATTGAGAATTGTTCGCATTAACGTTCTTCATCGCGTTAGTGTTTGTCGGTGGGCCGACCAGCCGGGCGGCCGCACTTGTGTCAGATAAAAACAAGGAGTGTCCATGTTGGGTTCTTCGTTCATCCGCACTTCGGTTGCGGTAGCGGCGGCGCTGGCCGCCATGTCGGCATCCGCCGCCGAATATCCGATCGGCAAGCAGCAGATCCAGGGCGGGATGGAAATCGGCGCGGTTTACCTGCAGCCGATCACGATGGATCCGGAAGGGATGATGCGCAAGGCATCGGATTCGGACATCCACCTCGAGGCCGACATCCATGCGGTCAAGAACAACCCGACCGGCTTCGCCGAAGGCGACTGGATGCCGTACCTGCAGGTCACCTACAAGCTGACGAAGCAGGGCGATGCGAAGTGGAAGGCGGAAGGCGACCTGATGGGCATGGTCGCGAGCGACGGCCCGCACTACGGCGACAACGTGAAGCTGAACGGCCCGGGCAAGTACCACCTGACGATGGTCGTCAAGGCGCCGATGCAGACGGGCCACATGGCCTTCGGCCGCCATGTCGACAAGGAAACCGGCGTGGGCCAGTGGTTCAAGCCCATCACGCTCGAATACGACTTCCCGTTCGCCGGCATCGGCAAGAAGGGCGGTTACTGATCGGTGGAATAACGGACGGCGCGCCTCGGGCGCGCCGTCGTCGTAGAGAAACCAGAATGAAATTCCCCCAGAAATTCGTCGTCGCGGCCGCCGCGCTGTTGCTCGCCGGCGCCGCGCAGGCCGCCGATCTGCCGACGTTCAAGCTCGAGATGGCGGACGGCAAGCTGAATCCGGCGCGCATCGAGGTGCCGGCCGGCCAGCGCTTCAAGATCGAGATCAGGAACACCGGCAAGGGCGCCGCGGAATTCGAAAGCGTGCAATTGCGCAAGGAGAAGGTGCTCGCGCCGGGCGCCGACTCGTTCGTGGTCGTCGCACCGCTTTCGCCGGGTGAATACAAGTTTTTCGACGATTTCCACCAGCAGGCGCAGGGCGTGATCGTCGCGAAGTAATGCAGTTTTGTCTGCATGCGGGCGTTTGAGTGTCCTGCATGTCAGGGAGGTATCGATGGGTCAGATCTTGTTCATCGTCTGGCGGGAGAGCGTCGAGGCGCTGCTCGTCGTCGGCATTCTCTATGCGTGGCTGAAGAACGGCGACGACGACGCGCGTCGCGGTATTCCATATCTGTGGACAGGCGTCGCGGTCGGGCTGCTGATGGCCGTCGGGCTCGGCGCCGCGCTCGTCGGGTTCACCGAGGTGCTGTCCGGCGACGCGCAGGACTATTTCCAGACGGCGATGGTGCTCATCGCGTGCGTGCTGATCGTGCAGATGGTGCTGTGGATGCGCCAGCACGGCCGCACGCTGAAGCGCGACATGGAGCAGTCGCTGCAGCAGAGCACGCGCGATTCGAACTGGTGGGGCGTCGCGGTGCTGGTCGCGCTCGCGATCGCGCGCGAAGGCAGCGAAACGGTGATCTTCCTGTACGGCCTCGGGTTCGGCCAGTCGGGCCATGTCGACGGCAGCCAGATGCTCGCGGTCGTGATCGGTCTCGGTCTCGCGTTCCTGACGTTCTATCTGCTGCAGCTCGGCGGCAAGTACTTCTCGTGGCGGCATTTCTTCCGCGTCACTGAAGTGATGCTGCTATTCCTCGGCGCGGGCCTGTTCCAGACTGGCGTCGACAAGCTGATCGACAAGGAAATCCTGCCGCTCGGCATGTCGCAGGTGTGGGATACGTCGGCCATCCTCGACGATTCCGGCACGTTCGGTTCGCTGGTCGCGACGCTGACCGGCTATCGCGCGCATCCGGCGCTGATGAACCTGATCGCGTACGCGATTTACTGGGCGGCCGTCTGGCTGCTGCTCAAGCGCGCGAGCCGGCGTCCGGCCGCGGCCGCGGGGCGCGCCGCATGAGTACCGTCGCCGGCGCAAGACCAGGCTGGCTCGCCCGGGCCGGCCAATGGATGCAGCGTCACGGCGCGCTGATCCGCGGCGTCCAGTGGGGCGTCGTGGCCGTTTATGCGTTTCTCATCATCGTGCCGGCGATCATGCCGCTGCCTGACGATTCCGCGCATCTGTGGAGCAACCTCACGCTCGCCGCGGAATTCGTGTTCTGGGGCATCTGGTGGCCGTTCGTGCTGCTGTCGATGGTGATGCTCGGCCGCGTCTGGTGCGGCGTGCTGTGTCCGGAGGGCGCGCTCACCGAATACGCGAGCAAGTTCGGCCGCGGCGGCGCGATTCCGCGCTGGATGCGGTGGGGCGGCTGGCCGTTCGTCGCGTTCGGGCTCACGACGATCTACGGGCAGATGGTCAGCGTGTACCAGTATCCGCTGGCGGTGCTGTTCGTGCTCGGCGGCTCGACCGTCGGCGCGATCGTGATCGGCGTGCTGTACGGCCGCGAGAAGCGCGTGTGGTGCAAGTACCTGTGCCCGGTCAACGGCGTGTTCGGGCTGCTCGCGCGGCTCGCGCCGATGCGCTACAAGGTCGACGAGGACGCATGGCGCCGTTCGTACAAGAACGGCGAGCACGGGCATCGCGTGATTCCGATCAATTGCGCGCCGCTCGTGCCGTTGCGCAACATGAAGGGCGCGGCGGCGTGCCATATGTGCGGCCGCTGCAGCGGGCACCGCGACGCGATCTCGCTGTCGTGGCGCTCGCCGTCCGAGGAGGTCGTGAAGCTCGGCGCGCAGCAGGCGAACCCGTGGGACACCGCGCTGATCCTGTACGGCCTGCTCGGCGTCGCGATCGGCGCGTTCCACTGGACCGTCAGCCCATGGTTCGTGCAGATCAAGCAATGGCTCGCGGGCTGGCTGATCGATCGCGATATCACGTGGCCGCTCGAAACCAACGCGCCGTGGTTCCTGCTCACGCACTATCCGGAACGCAACGACGTGTTCTCGTGGCTCGACGGCGGGCTCATCGTCAGCTACATCGTCGGCACGGGGCTCGTGTACGGCACGGCGCTGCTCGTCGTGCTGGCCTGCGCGACGCTGATGCTGGGCCGCTTCGATCGCGTGCGGGTCCACCATCTCGCGCAGTCGCTGATCCCGATCGCGGGTGCGGGCGTGTTCCTCGGCCTGTCGGCGACGACGCTGTCGCTGCTGCGTGCCGAACACGTGCCGCTCGGCTGGGCGTCGGACGTGCGCATCGCGATCCTGGTCGCGGCAAACGCATGGAGCGCGTGGCTGGCGTGGCAGGTGACGGGGCGTTATGCGGCCTGGCCGCGCCGCGCGGCGGCATTCGCATGGTTTGCCGTTGCGCTCGCCGTCATCGACAGCGCGTGGTGGCTGATGTTCTGGGGCTTCGCGCGTTTCTGACCAAAGATGACCGAATCAGGCGTGTGCGCAGACCGCCGCGCCGCATGCCGCGCATGAAATGAAAAAGCGACACGTCCTTCGACGTGTCGCTTTTGTCTTTGCTGCGAGAACCAAAAAAGTGGCTTGGCTTGCTGCAACGGCTGCTTGAGTGTGTTTGCACGAAGGGGTCTAGATCTCGCGTGCAAGCCGTTACGCTGGCTAATGCCCAACACCTCTCAGGGAGGTGGTCCCCACAATACTCTGTACTGCGTACTATTTCGTCAGGATCAACTTGCCGAGCCGCGTGGCGCGCAACTGATAGGTTTCCCCGTTGTGCGCGATGCTGACGTGGCTGCGGCCCTGCAGCAACGCATCGCTGCTGACGACTCGCGTGCCGGCGTCGCGGCTTGTGACGACGGGCTTCGCCGGCGTCGTGACCGCTGCCGTCTTCTGGCGGCTGCCGCCTGGGGCGCCGGTGGTACGACGCAAGGTCAGCGTGCTCGAGCGAGTGGTGTCGGTCATTCGGTTGATCGGTCAATGTCGATGCGATGGAATGAATTCTAAATGATAACCATTCCCATTTACCAAAACTCTTTATTGATCGAAACCTTGAATCTGATAGGACGAATCAAAGAGGCGGCCGCATGAGGCGGCCGCCGTCGCATCAGTGCAGGGGATCGGGATCCTTGCGTCCCTGCGCGTATTCGCGGATCAGCCGCACGGTGTCGATATCCGACGTGCGATACGCTTCCTTGACGATCTCGTGGGTCTGCCGCGCATCTTCGGTGTCGTTGCTGACAGCCAGCGTCGTACGGTACTCGAAACGCAGGAAGAGCTGCTGGTCTTCGCGTTCCTCGATCGTCATCGTCAGCGAGCCGCCGATCTCGCCATCCGCGGCGTGGATGTCGTAGCGGACTTGCTGGTTCGGCGTGAACGTCACGCGGTCACGCACGGTCGCGTTGCCGAAGTGCAGTTCGCGCTCGAGCGTCGTCTCGGTCCGTTCGTGGACGACGCAGCTGTCGAGACCGATCACGAACAGTTGCGGCTGCTCGGCGCGCAGCACGAGCCCTTCCCACAGCTGGTCGCGGGTCAGGGTGGGCACGGCCGGATCGTCGGCGTTGATCTGGATCAGGTGTTCGAAGTTCAAGGGGACGGGTTCCTGGTGGTGGCGGGCGCCACGTGGTTCAAGAACCTATTGTGACGCAAATTCCGCGCGATCGCGGCACCTGCGTCCCCGAATCGACACGGTCAGGATGCAATGCGGCCCATGCGTCCGCTCTGGTAGTCGGCCACGGCCTGCCGGATCTCATCCTCGGTGCTCATCACGAAGGGACCGTAGCGCACGACCGGCTCGTTGAGCGGCACGCCGCCGATCAGCAGCAGGTCGAGCGGCTCCGTGCCGGCGGAAAACGTGACCGCGTCGCCGTCGCAGCGATAGGTGACCATGTGGCGGGCGTCGATTGCCTGCCGGTCAGGCCCATAGAGGCCGGTGCCGGCTATCGGATACGCGAATACGCGATAGCCGGCGGGCACCGGTTGAGTGACCGTCGCGCCCGGTTCGAGCGTGAAATGCTGGTAGAGGATCGGCGTGCGCGTCTCGATGGCCGCCTTGACGCCGAACGCTTCGCCGGCGATCACCCGGACGCGTGCGCGGCCGTCCGGCGACGTCGCGGTGGGAATACGGTCGGCCGTGATCTCCTGGTAGCGCGGCGCGATCAGCTTGTCGCGCCGCGGCAGGTTGACCCACAGCTGGAAGCCGTGCGAGCGGCCGCCGGTGCGGGCGAACGCCGGGTCCGGCATCTCGCTGTGCACGACGCCGGCGCCGGCCGTCATCCACTGCACGTCGCCCGGGCCGAGCGCGCCCGCGTGACCGGCGGAATCGCGGTGCCGGAAGCGTCCGTCGAGCACGTAGGTCACCGTCTCGAAGCCGCGATGCGGATGGTCGGGCGCGCCTTTGGCCTCGTCCGGGCCGTAGTCGACCGGGCCCATTTCGTCGAGCAGCAGGAACGGATCGAAATCCATCAGCAGCCGGGTCGGAAACGGCCGGTGGACCACGAAGCCGCCGCCTTCGGTCGTGCGAAGGGCGGGGTAGGTGCGGTCAAGGGAGCGATCGGTCGTCATGCGGCAGGCCTCGGAAAGATGGAATAGCGCCATTTTTGAAACGTAGCGCTATTATATTGGCCGGTTTGCCTATTAATTCAGCTCAGTTCGCAATGGATTGTTCTGGAATTGGAACGATGACATGAATATCGACGCACATAACCTGAACGACCTGATGTACTTTTCGCAGGTCGTCGAGCACGGCGGCTTCTCGGCGGCCGAACGTGTGCTGGGGATCTCGAAGTCGCGCCTGTCGCGGCGCCTGACCGAGCTCGAGGCGTCGCTGGGCGTGCGCCTGCTGCAGCGCTCGACCCGCAAGCTGGCGCTGACCGAGGCGGGCGAGCTGTTCTATCAGCACTGTCAGGCGATGCTCGCCGAGGCGCAGGCCGCGATGAACGCGGTGCAGCAGTTGCGCGCGTCGCCGCGCGGTTCGGTGCGGGTCAGCGTGCCGGTCACGGTGTCGCAGACGATGCTGTCGCGGATCCTGCCCGAATTCCTGCATCGCTACCCGGAAGTGAAGGTGCACGTTCGCGTGACGAATCGCGTGATCGACCTGTTCGAGGATTCGATCGACGTCGCGCTGCGGGTGCGCTCCGAGCCGCCGGAGAACGCGAACATCATCGTGCGGCCGCTGTGGCGGACCGAACAGATGCTGGTCGGCGCGCCGAACCTTCTGAGCCAGAACGCGCCGCCGCTGGTGCCGGATGATCTCGCCCATTTCGAGACGCTCGATACGCCGAGCGTCGACGGGCGGCACGTGTTCAACCTGATCGCGCCGGACGGGACGAAGCACGTACACGAACACGATCCGCGCCTCGTGACGGCCGACCTGATGACGATCCGCGAGGCCGTGCTCGACGGCGTCGGGATCGCGGCGCTGCCGGAAATGATGTACGGCAACGCGCTGCGCGCCGGGCAGCTTTCGCCGGTGATGCCGGGCTGGACGCTGCCGGTGCCGCAGCTTTATGCGGTGTTCGTTTCGCGGCAGGGGATGCCGCCGGCGGTGCGCTCGTTCGTCGACTATCTGGTCGAGAAGCTCGACCACGGGAAATATCAGCAGCCGGGCTGCCCGGAGCGTGCGAAACAGATGGCGGAGGATGCATCGGCCGCGTGACACGGACCTTCAAGCACTGCAAATTTGTTTTGTCATTGAAGCGTCGCTTGCAATCGCAAGTTTCAATCGGTGAAGTCTTGAATGCGCGCGCCGGCGGGCCTATATTGGAATCCCATTTCGCGAAGGATGTTCTGAGCGGAAGACGGTGGCCGCATATGTTGCGAGCCAGATAGGGCAGGAAGCGCAGTCCGTGCAGACCACGGTAGCCGCATTTGCGTTGCTCGAGGCGCAACCGATACCGCCGAAGAGCCCGCCGCCCGAAGGCGCCCGCGTGCGCATGAAAAAAGGCCTTCATCTGGCGATGAAGGCCTTTTACTTTTGGGCGCGGCCGGCGAGGTGCGGCCGGCTAGGCGCGGCCGGCGAGGGTCACAACGCGCGGTTACTTTGATTTTGCCTTTGGCTCCGTCACGAAGCCGAGCTTCGTCAGGCCGCCGGCCTGCGCATCGGACATCACCTCGGCCACCCGCTCGTAGGCGACCTTGCGATCCGCGCGCAGGTGCAACTCGGGTTGCGGCTTGCGTTGCGCGGCCTCGGCAATGCGCGCCTGCAGCTGTTCGCGCGTCACCGTCTGATCGTCCCACAGGATCGTGCCGTTGCCCTGGATCGCGACGTCGACGGTCTGCGGCTTGTCTTCGACCGGCTGGCTGCTCGCATGCGGAAGGTCGATCTTCACGGCGTGCTGCATCGCCGGGATCGTCACCAGGAAAATGATCAGGAGTACGAGCATGACGTCGACGAGTGGCGTCATGTTGATCTCGCTCATCACGCTGTCGTCGTCATCGTCGCTGAAACCGGTGTTCATTGCCATCGTTCACCCCGCTTCAGCTGGCGCGGGCCGCGAGACGCAGGCCGTCGCGAGTGGACGACGACGCGAGACGCGCGCCCGTCACGAAGTACGCATGCAGGCCGTGCGCGAAGCGGCGCAGCTTGCTGACGACGCCCTTGTTCGCGCGGGTGAGTGCGTTGTAGCCGAGCACCGCCGGAATCGCGACGAACAGGCCGAAGGCCGTCATGATCAGCGATTCGCCGACCGGGCCCGCCACCTGGTCGATCGACGTCTGGCCGGTCGCGCCGATCACGAGCAGCGCGTGGTAGATCCCCCAGACCGTGCCGAACAGCCCGACGAACGGGGCGGTGCTGCCGATCGACGCGAGGATCGCGAGGCCGCCCTGCATGCGCGCGATGCCTTCGTCCATCGTGTCCTTCAGGCAGCGCGTGATCCAGTCGGACACGTCCATCCGGTCATGCAGATGCGGCTGCGTCTGGTGATGATGGTCGGCGGCTTCCTTGCCGGCGAGCGCGAGCGCGAGGAACGGGTTGTCGCTCGGCGTCGACGCGGCCTGGCCGAGCTTCTTGATGCCGTCGTCGAAGTCGTCCGAATGCCAGAACGCCTGCTCGGCGTTCTTCGTGAGGCGGTTCAGGCGAATCACGTTCCAGCCCTTGATGACGATCACCATCCACGACAGGACCGACATCACGAGCAACGCGACTGCGATGAAGCGTGTGACGAAATCACCTTGCGCCCAGACGTGCGCGATACCGTAGCTTTGCATTTTTATTCCTTTCGAATCTTCCGGATGAGGCAGTGTTAGTCGGTGAGCCCGAAATTGTAGGGCTGGGTACGGGCAGCGCGGATCGCCTGACCGTTCTCGATATAGGGACGGCACGTCGACGCGCGCATCGCGGCGAGGGCGGCCTCGTCGAGGCGCGGATAGCCGCTGCTCTTCTGCAGCTCGACGCTCTCGACCTTGCCCGTCACGCCGACGACGAAATGCACGTACGCGGTGCCCGATTCGCCGCGGCGGCGCGACATCGACGGATAGTCGGGCTTCACGAACGCGCATTGGAGCGTCGGGACATTCTTCGGCGCGCTGACGTCCATCGTCTCGCGCGCGGGGCCGGGCGCGGCCGACGGCGCGGCGGCAGCCGGTGCGGCAGGCGCGGGCGCAGGCGTCGGGTCGGCCGCGGGGGCGGGTGTCGGCGACGGCACGGGCGACGGCGCAACCGGCTGCGGCGTCGGCTTCGACACCTTCGGCACTGGCTTCGGCTCGACCTTGGGCTTCACGCGCGGCGTGGGCTTCGGCGGGGCCGGTTGCGGGATCGACTCGGCCGCGACCTGCTGCGCGATCGGCGCAGGCGTGATCAGTTGCGCGGTGATCGACTGGACCTCGACGTTTTTCGCCGGCGGTGCGTTGCGATGGAGCCAGGCCGCGGTCAGCAGGACCGCGTGCGCGGCGAGCACGCCGACCGCGGCGGCGATCACTCGGGGATTCATACGGGGGGCCGCCGGCCAGGCGCCGGCTGGAGCGGAATGCGAAGCCTGCATGTTAGCTTGAAAGAACGGCGCCGCACGCGACGTGCAGCGGGTGACGCAGCATCACTTGCGGAAGATCAGCAACGAGATGCACACGGTGGTAACAAATCCGATCAGCAATTCCATGACAGGCTCCTTGACAGGTAGGCCGTTGGCTCGCGCTGATGCCGGCTTGCTGACGGGTAAAACAAAAAATGCGGCCTAGGCCGCACGCGCACTCGGCGCGGGTCAGGCCGCCTTGCGCTCGTAGAACGTCACGGGAATCGGGTGAGCATGATGCTCGACACCGCACCGGCTCGCGCAGACGCCTTGCTCGGCCATGATGTCCCGCACGGACTCCTCGCACTTGCCGCAGCAGGTGGCCACGCCGAGTTCGAACTGGAGTTCATCGAAGGAATCCACGCCTTCCGCGAGGGATGCGCGAATCGTGCGATCGGATACAGACTTGCACACGCAGACGATCATGATGAGTGCGATAGCTAACGTTAATGCGAATTATTATCATTAAATTTGCTGGCGTTGACAAGCCCGCATCCGGCTTTTTTGTAACAAAACCAGACCCTTAGAGGGGTTGCTGACTTAGAGGGGTTGCTGACGGAGAAGGGGGCCGGATGAGGGCATCAGGCGGCCGTGCAAGCGTGTGCGTTCGGCGAGGAAATGGCGACGGATTCGACCGGCGCGTCGAGACCGAGCAGGGTCGACGCGAGCGCGCGCAGCTGCCGGCCGTCGCTGGTCGAGCAGAAGCGCGGCGGCGCGGCACGGGTGCCGGCCGGCGCGCGCAGGCCGCGTTCGTCGAGGACGCGCGCGAGCTGGCGGGCGATCGCGTCGCTGGTGTCGACGATCGTCAGGCGGTCGCCGACAAGGTCACGAATCGTTTCCGTGAAGAACGGGTAGTGCGTGCAGCCGAGCACGAGGGTATCTGCGCCGGCATCGAGCATCGGCTGCAGGTAGCCGTCGAGCAGCGCGCGCAGCGCAGGCGAGTGCGTGTCGCCGCGTTCGACCGCCTCGACGAGCCCGTGCCCGGGCTGGCAGATGAAGCGGCGGCCGGCGCCGTAGCGGTCGAGCAGCGCCTGGAAGCGCGCGCTGGCGAGCGTCGACTGGGTCGCGAGGACGCCCGCGATGCCGCTCGCGGACAAGGCTGCCGCGGGCTTGATGCCCGGCTCGACGCCGACGAGCGGGATCGCGAGACGTTCGCGAATGGCCGCGATCGACTGCGCCGTCGCGGTGTTGCACGCGACGACCAGCGCTTTCGCGCCCTCGCGCGCGAGCCATTCGCCGATCGCCAGCGTGCGCTCCGTGATGAACGCCTCGTCGCGCGGGCCGTAGGGCGCGTTGCGCGAATCGGCGACGTAGACGAACGATTCGTCGGGCAGTTGCGCGCGCACGGCGCGCAGCACCGACAGGCCGCCCAGCCCGGAATCGAAGACGCCGACGGGCGCGCCCGCGGCGGCCGTCGCGGCGATGACGGAAGGCGTCGACATGCTCAGGCAGTCTGCAATGGCGGGGAAGGGCGGGAGAATGCGCTTACTCGGGCGAACCCATCATCGTCTGCTGGTAGTTCTGGATGCCGACCTTGCCGATCAGGTCGATCTGCGTTTCCAGCCAGTCGATGTGCTCTTCGGTGTCGTCGAGGATCTTTTCGAAGATTTCGCGCGACACGTAGTCACGAACCGACTCGCAATAGGCGATCGCTTCCTTGCAGGTCGCCTGCGAGATCTGCTCGAGCTTCAGGTCGCACTTCAGGATCTCTTCGGTCTCCTCGCCGACGAGCAGCTTGTGCAGATCCTGCAGGTTCGGCAGGCCGTCGAGCATGAACACGCGCTCGATGAGCCAGTCCGCATGCTTCATCTCGCCGATCGACTCGTCGTATTCGTGCTTGCCGAGCTTCTCGAGTCCCCAGTGCTTGTACATGCGGGCATGCAGGAAGTACTGGTTGATCGCCGTCAGCTCGTTCTTCAACTGGGCGTTCAGGTATTCGATGACTTTCTTGTCGCCTTGCATGGCTTGTGTCCTTCTTGATGGTGGGGCTTCAGAACCCGAACGATAATCGCTCGAAAGCGAAATGCCAAGTTTCCGGCGCTCGTCCGAGTGGCCAACGCAGCGGGATGAGAATGAGAAGCAAAAAGGTGGGGCCGCCGAGGCCGGACAGGTGTCCGGCCTTTCGGGCGTCCGCGCTTACGCTGCGGCGACCGGGATCTTGCCGATCTTCGCCTGCCACTCCTTCGGACCGGTCTGGTGCACCGACGTGCCCGACGAATCGACGGCAACCGTCACCGGCATGTCCTGCACGTCGAACTCGTAGATCGCTTCCATGCCGAGGTCTTCGAACGCGAGCACCTTCGCGCCTCGGATCGCCTTCGACACCAGGTACGCCGCACCGCCGACCGCCATCAGGTAGGCCGCCTTGTGCTTCTTGATCGCGTCGATCGCGACCGGGCCGCGTTCGGCCTTGCCCACCATCGAGATGAGGCCCGTCTGCGCGAGCATCGTCTCGGTGAACTTGTCCATCCGCGTGGCCGTCGTCGGGCCGGCCGGGCCGACCACTTCGTCACGCACCGGATCGACCGGGCCGACGTAGTAGATCACGCGATTCGTGAAGTCGACCGGCAGCTTCTCGCCCTTCGCGAGCATGTCGGCGATGCGCTTGTGCGCCGCGTCGCGGCCCGTCAGCATCTTGCCCGACAGCAGCAGCGTCTGGCCCGGCGTCCAGCTCGCGACTTCTTCCGGCGTCAGCGTGTTCAGGTCGACGCGCTTGCTGGTTTCCGTGTTCGGTTCCCACTGGACCTTCGGCCATGCGTCGAGCGACGGCGCCTCGAGCTTCGCCGGGCCCGAGCCGTCGAGCACGAAGTGCGCGTGGCGCGTCGCCGCGCAGTTCGGGATCATCGCGACCGGCTTCGACGCCGCATGCGTCGGCGCGGCCATGATCTTCACGTCGAGCACGGTCGCGAGGCCGCCGAGGCCCTGCGCGCCGATGCCGAGCGCGTTGACCTTCTCGTGCAGCTCGACGCGCAGCTCTTCGACCCAGTCCTTCGGGCCGCGCGCGATGATCTCCTGGATGTCGATCG
The DNA here is from genome assembly GCF_000833595.1 of Burkholderia sp. MSHR3999. NCBI lineage: Bacteria > Pseudomonadati > Pseudomonadota > Betaproteobacteria > Burkholderiales > Burkholderiaceae > Burkholderia > Burkholderia sp. MSHR3999. Next base: position 2,315,238 of record NZ_JRFO01000001.1, on the reverse strand, counting down.
GCTCCATCAGCGATTCCTTCGCCATCACCATCGCCTTCTCGGCGGTGCCGCCGATGCCGATGCCGAGCATGCCCGGCGGGCACCAGCCCGCGCCCATCGTCGGCACGGTCTTCAGCACCCAGTCGACGATCGAGTCCGACGGGTTCAGCATCACGAACTTCGACTTGTTCTCCGAGCCGCCGCCCTTCGCGGCGACCTGCACGTCGACCTTGTCGCCCGGCACGATCTCGTAGTGGATCACCGCCGGCGTGTTGTCCTTCGTGTTCTTGCGGCCGCCTTCGGGCGGATTGACGATCGACGCGCGCAGCACGTTGTCCGGATGCGTGTAGCCGCGGCGCACGCCTTCGTTGATCATGTCGGTGACGCCCATCGTCGCGCCGTCCCAGCGCACGTCCATGCCGACCTTCACGAACACCGTGACGATCCCCGTGTCCTGGCAGATCGGGCGGCGGCCTTCCGCGCACATGCGGCTGTTCGTGAGGATCTGCGCGATCGCGTCCTTCGCGGCCGGGCTTTCCTCGAGCTCGTACGCGCGGCCGAGGGCCTGGATGTAGTCGAGCGGGTGGTAATAGCTGATGTACTGCAGCGAATCCGCGATGCTCTGGATCAGGTCTTCCTGTTTGATGACGGTCATGGCTGAGACTCTGTGAGGACTGTGGGGAATGCGTTGCCGGCGGCATGTTCCGCCGGCTTGCGGGACGCGGCGGCTGGGGCGCGCGTCTCGTGGAAATGCGCGGGATGCGTGTGGGTCGTCAGGCGGTCGACCCACGCCATCACGAGCGCCGACACGAGGAACGACACGTGGATCAGCACCTGCCACATGATCGCGTGGGTGGTGTGCTGGTCCGGGTTGATGAAGGTCTTCAGCAGGTGGATCGACGAAATGCTGATCAGCGCCATCGACAGCTTGACCTTCAGCACGCCCGCGTTCACGTGGTCGAGCCATTCAGGCTCGTCCGGATGCCCCTCGACGCCGAGCCGCGACACGAACGTCTCGTAGCCGCCGACGATCACCATGATCAGCAGGTTCGAGATCATCACCACGTCGATCAGGCCGAGCACCGCGAGCATCACGCCGATCTCGTCGAGGCTGGCCGCGTGCGACAGCAGGTGCCATACCTCGTGCAGGAACAGGAACGCATAGACGCCCTGCGCGACGATCAGGCCGAGATACAGCGGAACCTGGAGCCAGCGGCTCATGAAGATCAGTCTGGGCAGCGGACGCATGCGGCGGACGACGGGACGGACGGGCGAATGCGGGTCGGTCTGCGAGGCGGACATGATGGGCGAACGGGGGCGTGTATCGGGGGGTAGTAATTCGGAAAGGCGCGCTATTGTAGCGCGTCGGCCTGTTCGGCTGCAGCGACGCGCCCCGCGGCCGGGCGGGGCGCCGGGGACGGATCAGGGCGTGACGGGCGGCGTGCGTTTCACGCGCAGGCTCGCGAGCACGATGCCGGTGACGACGCACGCGAGCGCGAAGCCGTGCGCGAGCGTCGGCCGTTCGCCGAGGAACGCGATCCCGTAGACGGCCGCGGCGACCGGCAGCACCGCGCTGAACACGCCGGCGAGGCTGCCCGGCACGTGGCGGATGCCCTTCATCCACATCCAGAACGAGAAGATGCTGGCCGACAGGCCGTACCAGACGACGAGCGCCCAGATGCTCGCCGGCACGCTCGCGTAATTGAAATGCCACATCGCGCCCGCGCCGAGCGGCAGCATCAGCAGCAGGCCGAACAGGTGGGTGTATGCGCAAATGTCGATCGGCGCGAGCGTCTGCGTGAGGCGGCGCGACAGGATCACGTAGATCGACTCGCAGCACACCGCGCCGAGCATCAGCAGGTTGCCCCTCAGCGAGCCGGCCGTCGCGCCGCTCGCGGTCGCGCCGCCGTTCGCGAAGTTGATCGTCACGACGCCGACGATCGCCAGCGCGATCGATACGAGCGCACGGCCGTTCGGTTTTTCGCGCAGGATCAGCCATGCGAACAGCGCGACGACGGCGGGGATCGTGCTCGTGATGACGCCGGCCGCGACCGCGCTCGTGCGCTGCACGCCGTTCAGCATCAGCAGCGTAAACATGAAGGTGCCGAAGAACGCCTGCAGGAACAGGTTCAGCCATTCGCCGCGCCTGACCGCGCGCATCTTGACCGGACGGAACAGCGGCCACAGCACGCCGATCGCGATCACGAAGCGTAGCGTGGCGAGAATGGCGACGGGAACGAAGACGACGATCGATTTGCCGATGCCGACGTTGCTGCCGACGAGCAGCATCGACACGATGAGGAAAAGTGCGTAGCGATTCAAGCTGGAATCCGTGAGGCGAGTTCAGTTAGGATTGTAGGGTCGTGGTCGTAACAGCGCAAAGCGCGCCGCATGGCGTGCCGCCGGTGGTGTCGCCGAATTTGTCCGTTTTTGTCCGTAAGTGACGGGTAAGTTGACGCGCTTATCTTGGAAGCGCCGGGCCACGCGCTTGCCGTCGTGCGAAGTGGTGCGGCGCAGCATCGCGCGCAGCCCCCGGGCCGCGTGCGGGTGAGGTGGGAGACAGCGGCGCGCTTGCGCCGATCAAGACGCGGCGCGCATGACACGCGCCGGCAATCAGAGGATTCATGTTCACCAAGGGGTAGTCGATGTCCACGATTGAATCGGTTCTTCACGAAAGCCGCCAGTTTGAGCCGCCCGAGGCGCTCGTGAAGGCGGCGGCCATTTCCGGCATGCAAGCCTATCGCGCGCTGGCCGACGAGGCCGAGCGTGATTACGAAGGCTTCTGGGCCCGCCAGGCCCGCGACACGCTCGCGTGGCACAAGCCGTTCACGAAGGTGCTCGACGAGTCCGAAGCGCCGTTCTACAAGTGGTTCGACGACGGCGAGCTCAACGCGTCGTACAACTGCCTCGACCGCCACGTCGCAGCCGGCAACGGCGAGCGCGTCGCGGTGATCTTCGAAGCCGACGACGGCGCCGTCACCCGCGTCACCTATGCCGACCTGCTCGCGCGCGTGTCGCGCTTCGCGAACGCGCTGAAGCAGCGCGGCATCGGCCGCGGCGATCGCGTCGTCATCTACATGCCGATGTCGGTCGAGGCGATCGTCGCGATGCAGGCCTGCGCGCGCATCGGCGCGACGCATTCGGTCGTGTTCGGCGGCTTCTCCGCGAAGTCGCTCAACGAACGGCTCGTCGACGTCGGCGCAAGCGCGCTCGTCACCGCCGACGAGCAGCTGCGCGGCGGCAAGACGCTGCCGCTCAAGAGCATCGCCGACGAGGCGCTCGCGATGGGCGGCTGCGACGCCGTGAAGAGCGTGATCGTCTATCGCCGCACCGGCGGCAAGATCGACTGGCATGCGGACCGCGACCTGTGGATGCACGAGCTGACCGCAGGCGTTGCCGATACGTGCGAGCCGGAATGGGTCGGCGCCGAGCATCCGCTGTTCATCCTGTATACGTCGGGCTCGACCGGCAAGCCCAAGGGCGTGCAGCACAGCACCGGCGGCTATCTGCTGTGGGCCGCGCTGACGATGAAGTGGGCGTTCGACTGGAAGCCCGCCGACGTGTTCTGGTGCACCGCCGACATCGGCTGGATCACCGGCCACACGTACATCACGTACGGCCCGCTCGCGTGCGGCGCGACGCAGGTCGTGTTCGAGGGCGTGCCGACCTATCCGGACGCCGGACGCTTCTGGAAGATGATCGCGGATCACCACGTCAGCGTGTTCTACACCGCGCCGACCGCGATCCGTTCGCTGATCAAGGCGGCCGAGGCCGACGACAAGGTCCATCCGAAGAGCTACGACCTGTCGAGCCTGCGCATCATCGGCACGGTCGGCGAGCCGATCAACCCGGAAGCGTGGATGTGGTATCACAAGCACGTCGGCCAGGAGCGTTGCCCGATCGTCGACACGTGGTGGCAGACCGAGACGGGCGGCCACATGATCTCGCCGCTGCCGGGCGCGACGCCCACCGTGCCGGGCTCGTGCACGCTGCCGCTGCCGGGCATCATCGCGGCCGTGGTCGACGAGACGGGGCAGGACGTGCCGAACGGGCAGGGCGGGATTCTGGTCGTCAAGCGCCCGTGGCCGTCGATGATCCGCACGATCTGGGGCGACCCGGAGCGTTTCAAGAAAAGCTACTACCCCGACGAGCTCGGCGGCCGGCTCTATCTCGCCGGTGACGGCACCGTGCGCGACAAGGGCACCGGCTACTTCACGATCATGGGCCGGATCGACGACGTGCTGAACGTGTCGGGCCACCGGCTCGGCACGATGGAGATCGAGTCGGCGCTGGTCGCGCACGAGCTCGTCGCCGAGGCGGCCGTGGTCGGGCGTCCGGACGAGACGACGGGCGAGGCGGTCGTCGCGTTCGTCGTGCTCAAGCGTGCGCGTCCGGAAGGCGAAGAGGCCGCGAAGCTCGCGAAGGAGCTGCGCGACTGGGTCGGCAAGCAGATCGGGCCGATCGCGAAGCCGAAGGACATCCGCTTCGGCGACAACCTGCCGAAGACGCGCTCCGGCAAGATCATGCGCCGCCTGCTGCGCTCGCTCGCGAAGGGCGAGACGATCACGCAGGATACGTCGACGCTCGAGAACCCCGCGATCCTCGACCAGCTCGCCGAAGTGCGCTGACCCGGCGCCGCGGCATGCGCTCCTGCGCGGCAATCCCGATTGCCCGCGCAGGGGCTTTTTGCTACACAAGGGCATGACCGCTCCGTCCCGTCCCGCGCCTGTCGCGCCGCCGCCCGTTCCCGCGCCGCTCGCGCGCGCGCATGCGCGCTACTGGCGCTTCAACGTCGCGCTGATCGCCGTGCTGATGGCGACCGGCTTCGCGGTGTCGTTCGTCGTTCCGTTCTTCGCGCCCGCGCTCGCGGGTGTGCATTTCGCCGGGTTCAGCCTGCCGTTCTACGTCGGCGCGCAAGGCGCGATCCTCGTCTATCTCGTGCTGATCGTGATCTACATCGGGCTGATGCAACGCGCCGACCGCATCCTGCGCCGCACGTACGACGCGTACGCGGCGCAGGCCGGCGACACGCGTGGCGGGCGCTGACGGATGCTGACGCGTCGCCTGATCCGCGCGTATGCGCTGTACACGCTCGGCTTTCTCGGGTTCGTGCTGCTGCTGGGCCGGATCGAGCGCGCGGCCGGTTCCGGCGTGTGGATCGGCTACGTGTTCCTGTTCGTGCCGATCGCCGTCTATGCGGTGATCGGGCTGCTGTCGCGCACGTCCGACCTCGTCGAGTACTACGTCGCCGGGCGGCGCGTGCCGTCCGCGTTCAACGGGATGGCGACCGCCGCCGACTGGCTGTCGGCCGCGTCGTTCATCGGCCTCGCCGGATCGCTGTACGCGACCGGCTACGACGCGCTCGCGTACCTGATGGGCTGGACCGGCGGCTTCTGCCTCGTCGCGTTCCTGCTCGCGCCGTACGTGCGCAAGCTCGCCCGCTACACGATTCCCGACTTTCTCGGCACGCGCTTCTCGAGCACCGCGGTGCGCGCGCTCGCGGCGGGCGCGGCGATCCTGTGCTCGTTCGTCTATCTGGTCGCGCAGATCCAGGGCATCGGGCTGATCGCGACGCGCTTCATCGGCGTCGATTTCGCGATCGGCATCTTCTGCGGGCTCGCGGGCATACTCGTCTGCTCGTTCCTCGGCGGGATGCGCGCGGTGACGTGGACGCAGGTCGCGCAGTACATCATCCTGATCAGCGCGATCCTGATTCCCGTGTCGCTGATCGCGATGAAGAACGGGCTCGGGCCGGTGCCGCAATTCGGCTACGGGCAGTTGATGGAGCGCGTCGCCGCGCGCGAAGCGCAGGTGCGCGATTCGCGCGACGAGCAGCGGGTGCGCGACGCCTATCGCCGGCAGGCCGCGCACATCCAGACGCAGCTCGACCGGCTGCCCGCGTCGTATGCGCAGGAGCGGGGGCGGCTCGTCGACCAGCTGGCCGACCTGCGCCGCCACAACGGGCCGCTGCGCGAGATCAGCCAGCGCGAGCGCGCGCTCGCGGAGTTCCCGCGCGACCCGGCGGCGGCGCGCGTGGTGTGGTCGCAGGCGCGCGACGACCTGCTCGCGCGCGCGGCGCCGCCGGTGCCGATGCACGAGCCGTTTCCGGCGGCGAGCGACGACGAGCGGCGGCCGCGTGAACGGAACTTCCTCGCGCTGCTGCTGTGCCTGTCGCTCGGCACCGCGAGCCTGCCGCACATCCTGACGCGCTACAACACGACGACGTCGGTCGCGTCCGCGCGCCGTTCGGTCGGCTGGACGCTGTTCTTCATCGCGCTGTTCTATCTGAGCGTGCCGGTGCTCGCGGTGATGATCAAGTACGAGATCCTCGCGAACCTCGTCGGGCGGCCGTTCGCGGCGCTGCCGGCGTGGGTCACGCAGTGGCATCACTTCGAGCCGGACCTGATCGGCGTCGTCGACGAGATTCGCGACGGCATCGTGCACTGGTCCGAAATCCAGATGCAGCCGGACATGGTCGTGCTGGCCGCGCCGGAAATCGCCGGGCTGCCGTACGTCGTGTCGGGGCTGATCGCGGCGGGTGCGCTCGCGGCCGCGCTGTCGACCGCGGACGGCCTGCTGCTGACGATCGCGAACGCGCTGTCGCACGACATCTACTACCACATGGTCGCGCCCGACGCGTCGAGCCAGCGGCGGGTGACGATCTCGAAGGTGCTGCTGCTCGGGGTCGCGCTGTTCGCGTCGTATGTCGCGTCGCTCAATACGGGGAAGATCCTGTTCCTCGTCGGCGCGGCGTTCTCGCTCGCGGCGTCGAGTTTCTTTCCGGTGCTCGTGCTGGGCGTGTTCTGGAAGCGCACGACGACGCGCGGCGCGATCGCCGGGATGGTGACGGGGCTCGTGGTGTGCGTGTATTACATCGTGTCGACGTATCCGTACTTCGCGCAGCTGACCGGCTTCGCTGGGCCGACGTGGTTCGGGATCGAGCCGATCAGCTCGGGCGTGTTCGGCGTGCCGGCGGGGTTTGCGGTCGCGATCGTCGTCAGCCTGCTCGACCGCCGGCCGGACGATTACACGCGTGCGCTCGTCGACTACATTCGCCATCCGTGACGGGTGTGCACGAGGGAGTGGCGGGGCGCCGCAAGAGTTTGCTATACTCTCGCTCTTCCCGGAGAGATGGATGAGTGGTTTAAGTCGCACGCCTGGAAAGCGTGTATAGGTGAAAGCCTATCGGGGGTTCGAATCCCCCTCTCTCCGCCAGAATTCAAGCCGAAATCCCCGTTGAGTCAGTGACTTGCGGGGATTTTTGTTTTGCGGCTCGCAAATCGGCTATCAAAAGTTGATTGCTCGGCTTACCGCTATCGCGAGTCCCCATTCCCCTCGGTCTTGGCAGGATGCATCGAGCCGCCAGACGACGCGCTCCGCTGCATGGCGATCAACAGAATCGGAAAGCCGATCGGGAAGAGGGCAAGCTGCATCACGGCCAGCCCGCCATCCGCGGCCACCGCGACCGGCGACAGCGCCAGCTTGATGGCCTTGCCGACGGCGGACGGCTTTTCCGTCACGTCCACGCGATACGCGGAATTGAACGCCTGCGGTATCTGCGCGCCGTCGAGGTTGCTCGGCAGGTAGCGCGTGCCGCTGATCGTGCCGCGTTCGGTGAGGCGATGGCCTTCGTCCTTGAAGCCGTCCGCGAGCGCACGCGCGCGGGCATCGCTGTCCGGTGGCGCATCTGCTCTCGACAAGGTCATCCGATAGCGGCCCGAAATCGTGTCGCCCTGCGCCTCGAAACCGATGAACTCCGTGTCCAGCTTCTGCCGGTACGGCGCAGTCATCACCGCGCGCAATTGCGGCGGCATGTCGAAGATGTAGTGGTACTGCTTGCCGAGCACGACAAGTTTCTTGCCGTCCTGGGTAATCAGGAATGCAGACAGCGTTTCGTCGTATTTCGAATCCTCGAGCCACCGGTCGGTGATCGGGCCGATACCCTTGCACCCGGCCGTCAGACCGGACGCCGTCGCGATGGACAGCGCGAGAAAATGTCTTCTTTTCATGAATGCCGCATTGAATATTGTTATACAGCGGAACTGCGTAAATGCCGGACGGGATGCCTGATGAAACCCGTTGTCCGGACGGCCGGTTTATTGCTTGCGTATTGTAGGGTTTAAATCGGCTTCCCGCCTCACGCCTCGATCTCGACGACCCGCGCCAGCACCCGATCCAGCAACGTCTGCGCAAACGCATACGCCGGCGCTTCCGCCGCGAACAGGATCCGGTAGACCAGCGGCGCGATGACGTAATCCATCAGGGTCCGGCAGGCCGGCGGCGTCTCCCCGCGCGCAAGCGCCTGCTCGCGCATGCGGTCCAACTGTTCCTCGATGCAGCGCGCGCATTGCCCCGCATTGAGCGGATCGGCGCAGCTCAGCACGTCGCGCAGCAGCGTCCGGCCGACCTCGGACGACATCTCCTCGAGATACTGGGCCAGCCAGTGCTCCATGTCCTGTCGAAACGAACCCGTGTCCGGCGGAAGACTGTCGGGCAGGAGATGCTCGACCGCCACGTCGGAAAGCAGCTGCGGCAGGTCGCCCCAGCGCCGGTAGATGGTGGACGGCGTCACGCCGGCGCGCGCCGCAATGGCCGGCACGGTCAGCCCGTCCCGGCCGTGTTCCTGCTGGAGGCCCCGGACTGCGCGATGCACGGCTTCCTGCACGCGCGCGCTGCGACCACCCGGCCTCAATCCCTTTCTCGTCGTCATGGTCGATTCAATTCCTTCATGCAACACATCCAGCAACGAACGCTGCTAAAGCAAAATATTTGCATTTGTGCCCGATCATCGCTATCTTAAAGCACATTCTTTGCTTTAGTGAGCCGGCTGGCCCATGTCGAACATCACCCAAACCGAAGCACCCGCCGGAGCGGCGCCCGCTGCGACCGCTTCCGCGATGACGACCCACACGATCACGCTGGTGGGCTATCTGGCCGCGTCGAGCGTGCCGACGCCGCTCTATCGGCTTTATCAGGCGCAATGGCATTTCTCGCCGATGCTGCTGACGTTGATCTTCGGCGTGTATGCGCTGTCGCTGCTGTCCGCGCTGATCGTGGCGGGAGCGCTGTCCGATTATATCGGCCGGCGTCCGGTGATCAGCGCGGCGCTCGTGCTTGAAATGGGCGCGATGGGGCTGTTTCTGGCGGCGGCCGGCCCGGGCTGGCTCATCGCCGCGCGCGTGCTGCAGGGCGTGGCGACCGGGCTCGCCACCGCGTCCGTGGCGGCCGCCCTCATCGACCTCGACCGGGAGCGGGGCGCGTTCACCAACGGGCTGGCGCCGATGGGCGGCATGTCGCTCGGGGTGCTCGGATCGACCGCGCTGGCCCAACTGGCGCCGGCGCCGTTGCATCTCGCATTCGTCCTGCTGCTGGCGCTGTTCGCGTTTCAGCTGTTGCAGACGTGGCGCACGCCGGAAACGGCAGGCGGCCGGCCCGGCGCACTGAAGTCGCTGCGGCCGAGCATTTCGGTGCCGCCGGCCGCCCTGGCCGAGCTGCTGGCGATCACGCCGATCAACGTAGCGGTGTGGGCGCTCGGTGGCTTCTATCTGTCGTTGATGCCGTCGCTGATCGGCAAGGTGACCGGCGCGGCATCGGTCTGGTTCGGCGGGCTGAGCGTCGCGGCGCTGACGTTGAGCGGCGGTGCGGCCGTCCTGGTCGCGCGCCTGCGCAAGCCGCTGCCGGTGCTGATCGTCGGCGCGCTGGCGCTGCTCATCGGCATTCCCGCGATCCTCGCGGGCGCCGATCTGGGCGTGACGGCGATTCTGCTGGTCGGCTCGGTGATCGCCGGGATCGGCTTCGGTGCGGGTTTTCTCGGCGCGGTGCGCAGCGTGATGCCGCTCGCGCAGCCGCACGAACGCGCGGGGCTGATGGCGGCCTTCTATGTGGAAAGCTATCTCGCGAACTGCCTGCCGGCGATTCTCGCGGGCTACATGACGCCGCGGCTCGGGCTGCTGACGGTCGCCAATTTCTATGGCGGCGCATTGATGCTGCTGGTGCTGGCGGGACTGGTGCTCGCGATCGTGCGGCATCGGAGCGATCGCCGCGTGGCCGGACGGGCCGCGCATTGAACGGGGGGATTTCAGCGCCGCGCCGGCGGCGCCGGAATCGGATTTCCGAACAATCGACGGAGAAGAAAGAGATGGACAAGGACAATGCAGAGGGCTTCACGCAGGCCGCATCGTCGGGCGACGCCGCGTTGCTCGGCCTCGGCGCGGCCGCGGCCGTCGCCGCGATGCAGCGTGGCGATTTCACTGCGGAACGGTACGCGACGGCGCTGCTCGAGCAAGTCGAGCGCTGGAGCACGCTCAATGCATTTCGCACGCTGGATCGCGATGCGGTGCTGCAGGCGGCCCGCGCGGCCGACGAACGGCGCAGGCGCGGCGGTGCGCTCGGCCGGCTCCATGGCTTGCCGGTTCCGGTGAAGGACAGCGTGAATACGCGCGCGCTGCCGACGTCGAACGGCACGCTGTCTCTGTCGGGCTTCCGGCCGTCCGCCGACGCCGGCGTGATCGGCCTGCTCGGCGAGGAAGGGGCGATCGTCATGGGCAAGACCAATCTGCACGAGCTGTCGTTCGGCTGGACCAGCAACAACGAAACCTTCGGGGCAGTTCGTAATCCGTACGATCTCGCGCGCAGCCCGGGCGGCAGCAGCGGCGGCTCGGCCGCCGCGGTGTCGGCCCGGATGGCGCCGCTCGCGGTGGCCGAGGATACGTGGGGATCGATTCGCCTGCCGGCGTCCTTCTGCGGGATCGAGGGTTTTCGCCCGAGCCGAGGACGCTATCCGGACGACGGCATCATGCCGTTGAGCCGCCACTTCGATCAGGTCGGCCCGCTTGCCCGCTGCGTCGAGGATCTCGTCCTGTTCGATCGGATTGCCGCGCGCGATGCGCGTGCGATCGAGCCGCGCCTCGTGACCGAGATGCGCGTCGCCGTCCCGGCGGCGCTCTGGGCGGAGCTCGATCCCGAAGTCGAGCGGGTCGCGCGGCATGCGCTGGCGCGCCTGCGCGAAGCGGGCGTATCCGTCGTGGAAGTCGCCGGCTCGCTGAACGAGGTGGCACGCGCGGCCGGCATCGTCGGGACGATCGTGGCCGCCGAACTGCGCGGCAGCGTCGCGGATTTCCTTCGACGCCACGATGCGGGGGTTGCTTTCGACGATCTGTATGCGACGCTCGGGTCGAATACGAAGAACCTGATGGATGCGATGGTCCTGCCGCCGCACACGCCCACGCGCGAAGCGTACGAGGCGGCGTTGCGCGAGCGGAATGCGCTCGCGGCGAGCGTTGCCGCCCGCATGCGCGAGCATCGCGCGGACGTGCTCGCGTTTCCGGTTGCCATGGTGCGTGCGCCCCGGATCGGCGAGGAAACCGGCGTGACGATCGACGGCGGGCGCACGATCGACGCGTTCGACGCACTGGGCCGCAACGTCGGGCTCGGCAGTTGCGCCGGCATGGCGAGCATCGTGCTGCCCGCCGGACGTGCGGACGACGGCATGCCGGTCGGGATCGAGTTCGCCGGGCTGCCGGGCGGAGACCGGGACGTGCTCGCGATCGGACTTTCGCTGGAACGGCTGCTCGGCGGCGTGGAACCGCCTGCGGTTCGGGCCTGATCGTCGGGTTCGGTGCAGCGACGGACCCATGCGTGAGCGCGGTTACGGGGCGAGCCGGTTCGCGTCGACCGTGGAGTGATTGCTCAGGTGCGCACGCAATTCTGCAAGTTGTTTGCGCACGTCGCGCCTCAATACGTCGCGCGATACGACGTCGATGGCGACGGAGGTGTCGAGATAATCGCGCTCCATATGCAGCACGACCTCGTCGGTGAAGAACGCGCCGTCGATATAGCTGCCCCGTTCCTGGCAGACGTCGTGCCATCCCGGCGCGGCGTCCAGCCATGCGTCGAATGCCTGCTCGAGAGCGGCGATATTCCCGTAGGCACCGTGGACGTATCCGCGATTGCGCCAGGTCACGTGTGCGTGGAACTGCAGGTTGTCGACCGGGTTATCCCATAGCCGGGCGATCAGGGCGCTCGGAATTGCGCGCAACGGGACGCTGATCACCAGGTCCGGCGACTCGGGCAGGAGGCGCTCGTTCTCGTCGCGAACGCGCGGGTCGAGCGCGCCGCATTCGACGAGCGGCGCAGTCATGTCGCGCCGAAGCGCAGCCACATCGACCGTGGCGTTGACCACGACACGATCGATCGAAGCGACGTCCGGCTGGCCGGCCAGCGTCTGCTTCAGTTGAGCAGGCAACGATGGTGGCGCGGTATCGTCCGCGGCGGGCTTTGCCGCTTCGGTCGCCCGCGGCGCCTGCGGCCGCCTGAGCATGCGCAGCAGCACGTAGAGGATGACGACGCCGGCCAGCGCAACAACCCAACCGTTCATTTTTTGTCCCGTACAAATTTCGCGAATTCGCGAGAATATAAAGGCCGACGACGGCTTTGGGAATGCGCGGCGAATGCCGTCGATCCAGCCGTCCTTCAAAACATGTCGCCCCGCAGCCCCGCGTCACGCGGTCAGTGATCCGTAATGGCCGATCGACGCGCAGCGCCCGCAATCTTTCAACTCGCTTTCAATCGTGCCGATCGCCGCAAGCCGTCACGCCCTTGTCACAAGCCCGCCGGGCCTGCTTCCCGCCGGAAGAAACTTCTTCTCCCTTCACGGTTCCCGACGTTCCGCTTCGTCAATGAATGCAAAATGAAAGCATTCTCTTGACGCAGGGCATTCACCCCATTTATTGTCCGTCTGCCGCCGCCGTGAGAGAGCACGGCCGGAAATCGCGGATGCCCGTCATTGGGGCACGACAACCCGCAGCAGAAGCAGAAAAGGAAACGTGGTAGCCACATGAAGCCGCTGTTCGATGACAAGAAATCCGACGCGGTCAGCGATCGTCCTTCCACCCCGTCCTCGTCTCCCGTCGTTACGTCGCCCGCCGTCGCCATGCCGCCGGCGGCCGACGCGGCGCGCCTGATCACCGTCGACGAGATCGACCAGCTCGGCGCGACGCAGGGCGGCCGGATCGCCGCCTTCTCGCAGCAGATTCTCGCGAGCGTGCGCGCATCGGACGCGGACCAGTTCGGCGACAAGCTCAACGAACTGATTGCAACCGCGAAGGGGCTGGACCCGCGCGGCGCCGACAAGGGCGGGCTGCTCACGCAGGTCGCGCGGCTGTTCCGTTCGACGAAGGAAAAGCTGCTGTCGCAATACGAGTCGGTCAGCAAGCGGATGGACACGCTCGTCGTCGAGCTCGAGAGCCATGCGCAGCGGCAGAAGGCCGGCATCGACGAACTCGAGCGGATGTACGACGACAACTACGCGCTGCACCAGGAGATCGCGCTGGCGAAGACGCACGGCGAAGCGGCGCTCGCGACGCTGCGCGCGCATCTCGCGGCCGGCCAGCAAGCCGACGACGCGTTCGGCGCGCAGCGGCTGCTCGACGTGAAGCGCAAGGTCGACGCACTCGAAAGCAAGCTCGACGATCTCGACCGCGCGATGCTGATGTCGAAGCAGCTCGCGCCGCAGATCCGGATGGAGCAGGACCAGAAGCGCACGCTGACGTCGAAGTTCATGACGATCAAGACCGTGCTGATCCCCGCGTGGACCAACGCGTTCGCGCTCTACCTCGAACAGCTCGGCACGAAGCGCGCGGCGGCGCTCGCGAACGCGACCTACGACGCGGCTGACGAGGCGATCCGCGCGCAGGCGGACCTCAACCGCGCGAATGCGCAGGAGGTCGCGAAGCTCGCGCAGCGCCCGGTGATCTCGACCGACACGTTCGAATACGCGCAGCAGCAACTGTTCGGCGCGTTCGACGACGTCACGCAGATCATCGCCGAAGGCAAGCGGCAGCGCGAGCAGGACGCGCCGCGGCTGCGCCAGCTCGAACAGGACCTGATCACCCGATTCGCCCCGAAGCACAACTGAGGTTCACGCATGATTACGCTTGAGAAACGCGCGGCGAAGGTCGCGATCGTCCTCGAAAAACGCCAGATCCTGAAGCCGCCCGTGGTGCGCGTCGGCGCGGCGCTCGACATCTCGGGCTCCGCGAAGGCGCTCTACAAGTCGGGCGTGATCCAGGAGACGCACGACCGGATCCTCGGCATCGCGCTGAAGTTCGACGACAACGGCGAAGTCGACACGTGGACCTTCACCGAAGGCTTCGACCGCCTGCCGACCGCGACGCCGGACAACTACGGCGCGTACATCACCGATTTCGTGCTGAACGGCGACATCGACAAGTGGGGCGGCACGCAGTACGCGCCGGTGATGCACGACATCGTCGACTTCTTCTTCCGCGCGCCGGAGCCGGAGCGCAAGCGCGAAGCCAAGCGCGGCTTCCTGAGCCGGCTGTTCGGCGGCGCGGACGACGCGCCCGCGCCGCCGAGCGCGCCCGTGTCGGCGAACGGCCACCTGCCGGCCTGGGTGCTGTTCGTCACCGACGGCCAGAACCCGAAGAACGATCGCAAGCGCGTGCGCCAGCTGCTGGCCGAGTCGCGGCATTACCCGCTGTACTGGTCGCTCGTCGGCGTCGGCGACCCGAGCGAATTCGACTTCCTCGAGGAAGTCGCCGACGAAATGCCGAACGTCGGCTTCCTGCATCTCGAGTCGCTCGACGTCTCCGACGAGCAGATCTACGAACAACTGATCACGCAGGAATTCTGCGACTGGGTGCGCGCGAAGTAAGCGCGGGCCCGCACGGCATCCCTTTTTCGAACAGAGTCACATTCCCATCATGCTGAAAGATTTCAAGATCCCGCTGTCGCTCACGGTGCTGGCGCTCGTCGTCGCGTACTGGCTCGGCGGCGTCAAGGACATGCTCATCGTCGCCGTCCTGTGCGTGCTCGAGATTTCGCTGTCGCTCGACAACGCGGTCGTCAACGCATCCGTGCTCAAGAACTGGTCGGAGAAGTGGCGCAACCGCTTCATGGTGTTCGGCCTGCCGGTGGCCGTGTTCGGCATGCGGCTCGTGTTCCCGCTCCTGATCGTCGCGGTGATCGGCCACATCGGCATGTGGGAGGCGCTGACGCTCGCGATCGACGCGCCGGACAAGTACGCGGCGATCCTGACGTCCGCGCATCACCAGGTGTCGGCGTTCGGCGGCGCGTTCCTGCTGATGGTGTTCTTCAAGTTCATGCTCGACACCGAGAAGGACGAGCACTGGATCGGCATCTTCGAAGGCCCGATGCGGCATCTCGGCCGGATCACCGCGCTCGAGGTCGCACTGACGCTCGCGATCGTGATCGTCGCGTCGCTGTACGTGCCGTCGGCCGAGCAGGTGAGCTTCCTGCTGGCGGGCGCGTTCGGCGTGATCAGCTTCGTGATCGCGCACGGCATCGGCGACCTGATCGGCGGCGAGGACACCGGCTCGCGCGTGGTGCGCGAAGGCGTCGCGGGCTTCATGTATCTCGAAGTGCTCGATTCGTCGTTCAGCTTCGACGGCGTGATCGGCGCATTCGCGCTGTCGAACAACATTTTCCTGATCGCGCTCGGCCTCGGCGTCGGCGCGGCCTACATCCGGGAAATGACGCTCGTGCTGCTGAAGAAGGGCACGCTCGCGCAATACCGCTATCTGGAGCACGGCGCGTTCTGGGCGATCGGCGCGCTCGCGGCGATCATGTTCCTCGGCGTGAAGCTGGAGATTCCCGAGGTCGTGACGGGGCTGATCGGCGCGGCGACGATCGGCGCGGCCGTGTGGTCGTCGATCATCGCGCAACGCAAGGAAGACCGCGCGACGGCCGGCGGCAAGTGACGGTGCGCGGCACCGATTGACGAGGGGCTGCCGCGGGCAGCCCGGGTTACCGCCGGTGGTCGGCGGATTCCAGCAGGAGATGTTCAGATGATCAATTTGTCGAAGGGCGGCCGCCTCAACCTGTCGAAAGAGGCGCCCGGCACGCAGAAATTCCGCATCGGCCTCGGCTGGGATGCGAACGCGACGGACACGGGCACGGATTTCGATCTCGACGTGTCGGTGTTCCTGTGCAAGTACGACGCGCAGAACAATCCGAAGCTGATCTCCGATCAGCACTTCGTGTTCTACAACAGCGAAGTGCGCACGATGGAGCGCAAGGACACCTTCATCCAGCCCGGCGACGATTTCCCGAAGCGCGGGATGCCGGCGTCGAAGTGCCTCGGCGTCGTCCATAGCGGCGACAACCGCACCGGCAGCGGCGACGGGGACGACGAGGTGATCTTCATCGACGTGACGAAGCTCGCGGCGGACATCGAGGAAATCTCGGTGGTCGTCACGATCGACCAGGCCGAAGCGCGCCGCCAGAACTTCGGGCAGGTGCGCAACAGCTACATCCAGATCGCCGACGAGGTGACGGGCGCCGTGATCGCGAAGTATGCGCTCGAAGAGGACTTCTCGATGGAGACGTCGGTGCAGGTCGGCAGCTTCTACCGGCGCGACGGCCAATTCATGTTCAAGGCGGTCGGCGCGGGCTACAACCGCGGCCTCGGCGATTTCGTCCGCGCCTACGGCGGCGTGGTCTGACTCGCCGCAGCCCGGCGCACGGACCACCGGCGCGCCGGGCGGGATGCACCGATGACCCGCCAGCCTGACGAGCCGAAGCCGCTCGATTTCGACGGCGCGCCCGCGCGCACGCCGGGCCGGCTCGCGTTCGATGCGCCGCCGGCCGACGCATCACGGCCGGCCGACCGGCCCGCGCCGAAGGCGCTCGACCTGGGGCCGGCGCCCGAGCGGCCCGCGCGCGCGGCGCCGGCCGACGCGGTCGGCCGCGCGCTGTTCGGCGAATCGGATCATCCGCTGCTCGAACAGTGCTTCCGCGCCGCGCAGGCGCGTTTCCCGAACCTCTATCCCGACTGCGCGCCGCGCGTCGAGCGGCACATCCGGCAACTGGTGCCGCTCAAGCTCGCGAGCGTGGCGACGATCGGCGACACCGCGCTCGAAAGCGCGGGCAATCTCGTCGAGGCCGTCGCGGCCACGACGCGCGAATTCAACGAACTCGGCGCGGCCGACCTGATGGCGGACCTGCTCGCGCAGGCCACGCGCAAGGCCGGCATGCTCGACCGCTGGTTCCGCCCGTCGTCCGGCCACGTCGATTACCGCGCGGCGCTCGGCGCGCTCAAGCAGTCGCTCGGCTTCTTCCCGCGCCGGACCGAGGCGCTCGCCGCGAAGGTCCGGCACGCGGACGAAAGCCTCGTCGTCGTGCTCGCGGCGCTGAGCGCGGTCGCGGACGTCGTGCGCGCGCCCGACGACCCCGGGCTCGAACGCACGCTGTTCGACCGCCGCAACATCGTCGGGCAGGCGGTCCAGCAGATCCGCATGCAGCCGGCGCTGCTGCGCGGGCTCGACGAGCGGGTGACCGACCTGCTGTCGCGCGCCGATCACCTGATGAACGTGGTGTTGCCGGCGGCGGCCGCGGCGCGGCCGCGCGGCTGAGCGGCGAGGGGCGGGCGCCGGCCCGGGCGCCACTCGCATCCCTACACGCCGCACCGGGCGCGTGCCGGCCGGCGCGACGCCCATTCTCCTGAAGTAAAGACGAAAGCAGCCGCGCCGGTATCCCGCCGACGCATCCGTCGCGCGCGACTGACCACCTGCGGCCACCGGAGCGCGCGCCAACCTTCGTCCGGGACAACACAACCCATCGGACGCGCTGGGTCCCCCCTACCCGAAAAGTAGGGGGGTGACCCATCCCGGGCCTGCGTGCGCCTCTGCACAATCCAGCTACGGGTCATTGCGAAGACGTCGCCAGCCCGCGTTTGCAACCGAGCATGACGTCCAGCGCGTATCGCTGGTTGACCCCAAGGATGGAGGTCATATGTTCAGCACCCGCATGTGTTGCAGCAGTGTGGCGGCACTGCTGCTCCTGCTGTCCGCCGTTCCGTCGTTCGCCCAGTCGTTTCGCGTCCAATGCCCGTTCACCACGCCGTCCCATCCGACGGCGCTGCCACCCGGTGCGGCGGAACCCGCCTATACCCGGCCGTCCTTCACCGGGCAAAACTCCACGCCGACGGGCGTCGTCAACGGCGCCATCAAGTGCCAGCAGATCTCGGGCGGCGACGGGTATGCAACGATGGCCGACGGTACGCAGACCTATCTGTTTTCCTTCGGTCCGCTGTCCGGCATTGCCGACATCCAGGCGGGCCGCCCCGGTACGGAGTTCGCGTCAGTGTTCAACACGGTCGGCGATCCGAGAACGGACCCGACCTACAACGGCGCGGTCGGCCTCGTGCCCGACCCGGAGTCCTCGCCGCCGGGCCAGTTGACCGGCCACGTGGATCCGCGTCCGATCATGGACATCGGCGTAATGAACGGCAACATGCCGGCACCCGCGATGGCGATCGACGAGGACGACGAGTTCTTCCTGACGCTCACCAACGTCGGCATGATCATGCGCCCCGACCTGTTCGAGCAGCATACGGTGCACTTCCACGGCTACCCGAATGCGTCGTCGTTCTATGACGGCGTGCCGGATGCGTCGGTGGCGATCAACATCGGCGGCAGCTTTACCTACTACTATCTCGCGCCCGATGCCGGCACCTACTTCTGGCACTGCCACATCACGCCGCCCGAGCACCTGCAGATGGGCATGGTCGGCCAGATCTTCGTGCGGCCGCGCCAGAACCGGGTACCGGCCGGCGCGTCGCTGTACAACGCGCTGGTGACGCAGCAGGGCGATCTTCGCACCCGGTGCGGCAACGACATTCTGTGCTCGACGCCGCTGCCGCCTGCGAACACCGCGCTGCATGCCAACGACAAGAGCGGCAAGCCGACGCTGTATGCATACAACGACGGCGACGGTTCGACCGCGTATGACGTCGAGTATCCGGTGCAGATACACGGCTTCGATCCGAACTTCCACTTCGTCGGGATGACGTTCAATCCGGAACCGTTCACCGACATGAAGGACAAGTACTTCATGCTGAACGGGCGCAGCTATCCGGACACCGTGACCAGCGGCGCGATGCAGACCCCGGTGGCGGACGGCACGCCGCATTATTCGCAGCCGCTGCCGACCATCATCAATATTCCGGCCGGCGGCCGCGCGCTGCTCAGGATTTCCGACCTCGACGTCACCGAATTCCAGACGCTCGCGTCGCTCGGCGTCCCGATGCACGTGATCGGCGTCAACGCCCGGTTGCTGCGCGACATGGCCGGCAACGACCTGACTTACTACACGAACTCGATCACGCTCGGCGGGGGCGAATCCATTGACGTGATTCTCGATGCGAGCGACACGACGAAGTACGCGCCAGGTTCGGTCTATTACCTCTACACGCCGAACCTCGATCACCTGTCGAACGACGCCGAGAACTTCGGGGGCTTGATGACGGAAGTCCGCATCTGCTCCGGTGCGTTGAACCCGGCCACGAAGTCCTGCATCTAGGAGAAATATCGTGGGTCACTTCACTGATCAAATCTGGATTGCAACGCGCACGGGCGCCGGACGGCTCGTGCGGCTTGCCGTGGCGATGCTTGCCGCGTTGCTCTGCGTGCCGGTGCAGGCCGCGGCGCCGGGCATCACCGGCACGCACTTCGACCTGAGCGCGGAGGCGAGTCGCATCAGCCAGCCGGACGGCACGAGCGTCTATTCATGGGGCTATGGCTGCCGCACGGCGCCGGCGGGATTCTCGCCGGCGGGCATCACCGGCGCGAACTGCCCGAGCATGCAGATTCCCGGGCCGACACTGATCGTGAAGCAGGGCGACGTGATCACGGTGACGCTCACGAACAATCTGCCGGCGGCCGCGGGCAACACGTCGATCCTGTTTCAGGGATTCCAGGTGTGCGCGGCGGCGCTCGACCAGAACGGCGCGTGTCCCGCCACGCTCACCGGCGTGCCCGGGCTGCTCACGCGCGAAGCGACGCACGGCAACACGGTCACCTACAGCTTCGTCGCGGCGACGCCCGGCACGCACGCGTACTACAGCGGCACACGCGGCGACCTGCAGATCGAAATGGGCCTCTACGGCGCGATCATCGTGTTGCCGACGTCGGCGCCGGGCGTGCTCGCGTTGCCGCAGGGGTGCCGCGCCGTCGCGGCGACGCTGCCCGACGGCCAGCCGGACTACCGCAACGCGGCAGCGGCGTACAACCACGTCTCGGCGTGCTACGACCGCGAGTACCTGTTTCAGTTCTCCGAAATGGATCCGCGCATCCATACGCAGGCCGAGCAGGAGGCCACGAAGACGTGCACGCTGCCGACGGGCTGCATGACCGTCGCGACCGAGCCCTATCACCCCGCGTACTTCATGATCAACGGCCGCTCGATGCCGGACGACATGGACCCGAACTATTCGTTCCAGTATCCGCATCAGCCCTACAACGGCAATCCGCACATGCACCCCGGCGAACTGGTGCTGTTGCGCATCATCGGCACGGGCCGCTGGCAGCATCCGTTCCACGAACACGGCAATCACGTCCGCGTGCTCGCGCGCGACGGGAACCTGCTGCTCGCCAAGACGGACGCGACCAAGGTCGCGGGGCCGCTGCTGTTCACCACGACCACGACGCCGGGCCAAACCATGGACGGCATCTTCTACTGGACCGGCAAGGGCCTGAACTGGGACGTCTACGGGCACAAGCCGGGCGACGGCAGCGTGTGCATTCCGGACGCGAACGGCTACTACACGGCAGACCCGACGGCGCCGAATTACTACGAATGGTGCGCGGACCACTACAAGGCGCTCGAAGCGCATCCGTTCGGGAACGTCGGCAGCGGCGGACCGGTCACGCTGCCCGACTCGCACATCCTCACGAACGGTGCGTGGTATGGCGGCAGCCCCTATCTCGGACCGGACGCGACGATACGCGCGACGTCGCCGACAGGCACGACGCCGCCGAGCGGCACGATCGCGAATCCGCCGGGAAGCGAAGCGGGCTTTGCCTTCATGTGGCATTCGCACAATGAACGCGAGATCACCACGAACAACATCTTCCCGGGCGGAATGATGATGATGATGCTCGTTGATCCACAAGCCTTCGTGATCAACGAAGGCAACTAGAGGCGGGGAGACCGGCCATGAGATTCAACCAGTTCAAGGTGACGCTCCTCCACCTGGTCAAGGCGGGCCTCGCCGCGTCCATGCTCCTGGCAGCGAGCGAGGCATCCCTCGCCCAGAGCGTGAGCCTGACGGCGAAGGCCACGACGGCCATGATGCCCGACGGCCAGATCGTGCCGATGTGGGGCTATACGTGCTCGGCCGCCGCGGTGGCGCCGGCGACCTGCGCGGCGGCCAATCCCGGCGCCGGGGCGAACTGGTCGCCGGTGGTCATCACCGTGCCGTCCGGCGCGTCGCTGACGATCAACCTCACGAACAGTCTGCCGGCCACCGTGCCGACCTCGCTCGTGATCGTCGGCCAGCTCGGCGGGGGTCTCGGCAAGACGGCGACGTCGACCGCGAGCCCGGTGCATGCGACGCAGACCGCGACGACCTGGCCGATCGCCGGCACCGGCAGCGGCGCAACGTTTACGCCGCCCGCGCAAGGCCCCCGGGTCCAGTCGTTCTCGACGGAGGTGGCGCACGGCGCGACGACGGCGCTGACGTGGAACAACCTGCGGCCCGGCACCTATCTGATCGAATCGGGCTCCCATCCGTCGATCCAGGGGCCGATGGGCCTCTACGGCGTACTCGTGGTGCGCACGCCGGCTTCCGCGACGTCGCAGGCGATTGCCTATCCGGGCGTCGGCTACGATGCCGACGTCCCGCTCGTGCTGAGCGAAATCGATCCGGTGCAGAACGCCGCGGTCGCCGCAGCCGTGGCGACTGCCGGCTTCAGCGAGACCAAGGTATGGTCGGGTCTGTCGGGCGGCTGCGGGGACTCGCATTCCGCATCGTTCGGCACCTGCTATCCGCCGGCGGTGAACTACGATCCGCGCTATTACCTGATCAACGGCGTCGCGTTCGATCGCACGCATCCGAACCTGTCGTCGTTCCCCGCGAGTGCGCCCGCGTCGACCGGCCGGGTGCTCCTGCGCTTCGTGAACGCGGGCCTGCGGATGCACGTGCCGTCGGTGGTCGGCGCGCAGACCGGCAATCCGGCGGTGTCCGGGTTCGCGCTCGTCGCGGAGGACGGCAATCCGCTGCCCGGCAACCCGCGCGTGCAGTCAACGGTGTTCCTGGCGGCCGGCAAGACCTACGACGTGCTGATGAACGCGCCCGCGCTGAACGCAGCCGCGCTGCCGGTGTTCGACCGGCAATTGAGCCTGTCCACCAACAACCAGCGCGACGGCGGCATGCAGGCGTATCTCAGCGTCAATAACGGCGCGCTTCCTTCGGCGGGCGGCGGCCAGAACGTCGTCGCCAATCCCGACAAGTACTTCCTCGTGGCGGGCAATACGCTGACCGTGGCGGACCCGGCGAAAGGGGTGATCGCCAACGACGTCGGCGTCTATGGCGTGCAGCTCGTGACCAAGCCGGCCAACGGCACGGTGACGCTGAACCCGGACGGCACGTTCAGCTACGTGCCCAATGCCGGCGCGACTTCGGACAGCTTCGTGTATCAGGCGAACGGCAATCCGGCGATCACCGCGACGGTGACGCTGGCCGCCTGCACGCAAGCGGCCGGCTGCCTGTCCGGTCCGCCGGTCGCCCACGACGACAGCTACACGAGCAACGTCGCGTCGCGGCTGCAGATCGGCGCGCCGGGCGTGCTCGGCAACGACACGGACCCCGGCGGCCTGCCGCTCACCGCGGCCGTGGTGCCGGGCAGCGTCAGCGGCGGCACCGTCACGCTGAACGCGGATGGTTCGTTCGTCGTGACGCCGGCCGCGCCGCCCGTCGGCGCCGCGACCGCGGGCGTGACCTTCAAGTACACGGCGGTCAATTCGCAGAACACGCCGAGCGCACCCGCGAACGTTGCCGTCACGTTCAAGGGCGGCAGCGGGCTCGCCGTGAAGGTGCTGGACGCGCCGAGCACGGCGCCGGGCAAGACGCCGGTGCAGCTCACCGACTATCGGTGGATCATCGAGGAAGACCGCACGTTCCAGATCGACCCGGCCTGCCAGGTGAACACGACGCCGCGTCCCGCGAACTGTCCGCCGCTGCCGGTGCCGAGCCTCGGCACGAGCTTCCATTCGAGCTATATGCCGGTGATCGCGGCGGGTTGCGTGGGCAAGGTGGCGTGCGAGTCGGGGCAGACGGTGTTCGATCCCGCCACCAACACGCACGTGCCCACGGTATGCGACGTCGGCGACGGCGCGTGCCGCACGAGCGCATCGCAGCAGGTGGCGGTCGACCCGAGCCAGGTGTCGCTCGATCCGACCAAGCACTACTACATCTCGATCCTGCCGGGCGACGCGGGCAACAGTTTCTCGAACGGCGGCGGCGGCCCGCAGCCCGTCGACCCGAACAACCCCACCGGGCCGAAGCGGCAGTTCGACATCTCGAAGGATTGCCCGTCTGGCCCCGGCGGGGCGGATTTCGCGCCGGGCACGGGCGCCTGCGGCCACACGATGGGCGGCGCGCCGATCGCGCCGGCCCAGAAGAGCGTCAACGTGCTCGTGCAGGAGACGCCGTTGCAGACCGCGAAGATCTCGGTATTCGTGTTCGAGGACGATGCGCCCGTCAACGGCGAAGTGGACGTGACCGGCGGCAGCGACGGCTTCGGCACCGCGCATGAGCCGGGTCTCGGCGGGTTCGAGATCAAGCTGTTCGACGACGCGGGCGGCACCGGCGACGCCACCGGGCAGATGAGCTACGACATGTTCAACATGCCGCTGTCGAACTCGCTGCAGGGCACCATCGATCCTGCCACGGGCCTGAACGCGTGCCCGATTTCGACGACGACCGACGGCCTCGTCGGCATGATCCCGACCTGCCCGAAATACGAGTCCGACGGCAAGACGCTGTCGCCCCTCGTCGGCCAGGCGGTCATCGCGAACATGATGCCGGGCCGCTATGGCGTCGTCGCGACGCCGGGCGCCGACCGGATCGGCCGCGGCGAGGAATGGCTGCAGACCAACACGCTGGACGGGCAGAAGGCGCACGACGCATTCATCAAGGTCGGCGGTCCGTCGTACTTCCAGGAGTTCGGACCCGCGGGCTTCCACGTGTCGATCGGCTTCGCGAATCCGAAGATCATCAACGACCGGCTGCCGGTGGTGTGCGCCGGCGCGACGTGCAACAACTCGCTCTCCGGCCGGATCACGAACCTGCACTACAGCCGCCCGCCGAACGAGAACCTGTACAGCTCGGGCTCGCGCGACTCGCTGGGCTTCACGCAGTGCTACGTGAGCGTCGGCGACACCGACGGGGAGGACATCGCCTTTACGAAGTGCAATGCCGACGGCACGTTCACGGTCAGCGGCCTGCCCGACGGCACGTTCCGCATCACGGTCTTCGACCAATGGAACGACCAGATCGTCGACGGACTGGCGACGGCGACGCAGTTGAAGGGCGGACAGTCGAAGGACCTCGGCGACATTCCCGTGCTGCAGTGGCATACGAACCTGTACACGCGGACCTACTTCGACCAGAACGGCGACGGCGTCTCGCAGGACAGCGAGCCGGGGCTCACGCTCGTGCCGACCAACATCCGTTTCCGCGACGGCAGCTATTCGAATTTCAACAACACGGACCTGAACGGCTTCGCCGCGTTCAACGAAGTGTTCCCGCTGTTCAACTGGTATGTGGTCGAGGCCGACACGACGCGCTACAAGCAGACGGGCGTGCACGTGGTCTATGACGCGGGCGGCCCGGTCGACGGCACGACCGGCGGAGGCAGCTCGAACATCGCGGCAAACTTCGCCAACACGATCGAATCGTCGACCGCGCATCTGCCGGCGAACCTGCGCGTGCCGGGCGCCAGGTATTGCAACGACGCGGACTGCGTCGACCAGTCCGGCACGAACCCGTCGACCGCGCGGATCGATCCGCCCTGGGTGACGACCGAAGGCTGGCAGGGCTTCTCGGGCCAGAATTCGTTCATCGAGTTCGGCAAGAAGCCGTACCTGCCGACCGAGAACGGCGGCATCAAGGGCGAGGTGATCTACGCGTCGACGCGGCCGTTCGACGATCCCGCGCTGCTGATTCACACGAGCTGGACGCCGAACATCCCGAACGTGACGGTCAACCTGTACCAGGAGGGCACGGCCGCGGACGGCACGACGACGCTCGTGCTCGTCGATACGACGAAGACGAGCAGCTGGGACGACTGGGCGCAGGGCTTCCGCTCCGACGGCATTCCGAACATGAACTGCCCGGGGCAGGAGACGAGCGACCCGTTCTTCTATACGTTGAAGAACAGCCCGCAGTGGCTCGACCCGACGCATCGCGCGCTGCCTGCGAATTCGCAGTTCAAGTGCTATGACGGCATGCACGCGTTCAACCAGGTGCAGCCGGCGCCCTACGACGGGATGTACCAGTTCCCGAGCGTGACCGCGCGCAACCCGTCGACGGGCCTGCCGACGAGCACGAATTGCACGATCTGCGTGCCGAATCCGTCGGGCGACGGCACGCAGATGCTGCCGGCCGGGAAGTACGTCGTCGAAGTGGTGGTGCCGCCGGGCTACGAGCTCGTGAAGGAGGAGGACAAGAACATCCTGATCGGCGACAACTACATCGCGCCGGTGACGCAACAGTTCGGCGGCCTCGGCAATATCTTCATCCTGCCCGACCAGGCGGCGATGAATTCGACCTTCAACCGGAACAGTGTGCAGAACCCGACGACGGACCTGGGCTCGACGCCGCGGCACGAAGGCGACACGGGCAGTGTCGAGACGTTCTGGCCGTGCGTCGGCGCGCTGCGTATCGTGCCGGACTACATCAGCCTGTTCCCGGGCTCGAAGGAGGTCGCGCCGTTCGCGGGCGCCTCGCGGCACCTGTGCGACCGCAAGGAGGTCACGCTCACGAACGAGATGTCGGTGCTCGCGAAGTTCTGGCTGTTCAGCTCGACGCACGTCGCCGCGCACTACACGGGCTTCATGCTCGACGACTTCTCCGCCGAGTTCGATCCGTATTCGCCGCAGTTCGGCGAGAAGTTCGCGGTGCCGAACGTGCCGATCTCGATGAAGGACTTCGCCGGCAATGAAGTTGCGCGCACGTATTCGGATTCGTGGGGCATCTTCAACGGGCTGAACTATTCGACGTGGCAGGTCAACCCGCCGAATCCGACCGGCTACGCGCCGACGATGATGGTCGCCTGCATGAACGATCCGGACATGCCCGACCCGGCGCATCCGGGCCAGACGATCCGCGATCCGCTGTTCAACCCGGCCTACAGCCAGTTCTGCTACGAGATTCCGTTCATGCCCGGGCAGACCCAGTACATGGACACGCCGGTGGTGCCGGTCCAGGCGTTTGCGTCTGGCTACAACCCGCCTGACTGTGCGTACCCGGACGGCACGCCCGCGATCGCCAGCGTGACCGGCGACGCGAGCGGCGGAGGGGCAGGCCCGTGGGTCAGCGCGGTCGGTCACCAACTGACGATCAAGGCGCTCGGGGATCAGGTCGTGCCGAACCATGCGTACGACGGGCCGGCCGCGACCGCGGCGCCGTTCAACCAGAAGTTCGTCAAGCGCCACTATGGCTTCGGTGCGACGCAAGGGAAGGTCACGATCGGCGGCAAGGTGGCGTCGGTGCAGTCGTGGACCGACTCGGAGATCCACGTCGTCGTGACGCCGCTGAACTTCTCGAGCTGCACGATTCCGCAAATCGGCGTGGCGACGCCGGCGTCCTGCGGCGAACTCGTCGTCACGACCGCAAGCGGCAAGCGCACGATCGACACGGTCACCGTGACGGTGGGCGGCAAGGCGCCGACGTACGTGAACGGCGAGAACGCGACGAACAACGCGATCCAGACCGCGATCGACAAGGCGACCCCGGGCGACCTGATCGTCGTCGGTCCCGGCGTGTACAACGAAATGGTCGTGATGTGGAAGCCGGTGCGGCTGCAGGGCGTCGGCGCGCCGTCGGTGGTGATCAACGCGAACACGCATCCGTCGGGCAAGCTCGACGCGTGGCGCAGGGAGGTCGACTGCCTGTTCGGCGTCGCGATGAACGGCGCGATGATCTCGGCATCGAACCCGTTCGATCCGACCGGAACCTATACATGTCCGACGGCGATGCAGCGCAAGGTCGACCCGATCCCGTTCGAGCCGACCGTGGGGTGGGACGCGAACCTGAACGGCAACCTCGGCGAAATGCTGCTCGAGCCGACGCTGATGGGCGCCTACGAAGGCGCCGGCATCACGGTGCTCGGCAAGGGCGTGAAAGACGTGCTGGTGAATGGCGTGCCGCAGCCCGACCCGAACTGCACCGCGAACGGCATCTGCACGCCGCTCACGGGCCCGACCAAGTCGCAGCCGAACCCGCCGGATTGCGCGAATAATCCGAGCAACTTCCTGTGCAATCCGTCGCGCATCGACGGCATCACGGTCACGAACAGCTCGCAGGGCGGCGGCGGGATTTTCCTGCACGGCTGGAATCATCTGATGGAGGTGTCGAACAACCGTGTGTTCTCGAACTCCGGCACGCTCACGGGCGGCATCTCGGTCGGCCAGGTCGAGGTGCCGGACGGCACGATCGCGGCCGATGGCGTGACCGAGCTTCCGTTCGGCTTCAACAAGGCCGTGAACGTGCACCACAATTCGGTGACGTCGAACGCGTCGTACGGCGACGAGATCAATTCGAGCACGCCGTCGTCGGCCGGAGGCGTCGTATTCTGCACGGGCGCCGACAACTATCACTTCAACTACAACTGGGTGTGCGGCAACCTGAGCAGCGGCGACGGCGGAGGCGTCGCGCACTTCGGGTTCAGCTACGCCGGCGATATCTCGCACAACTGGGTGCTGTTCAACCAGAGCAACAACCCGACACTGCCCACCTACGGCGGCGGCATCATCGCCCAGGGCGTGCCGCCGGACGGCACCTTCTGCGAAAACACGACGGTCGACGTGGACTGCGCACCGCAATTGTCCGACGGCATCGGGCCGCAGCTCGTGATCGACGGGAACCTGATCATGGGCAACACGGCGGAGAGCGGCAAGGGCGGCGGGTTGCGGCTGCAGCAGGTGAACGGCACGGACGTGCAGCGCAGCCCCAACAACACGGCGAATTGGTACACGGTTAGCGTCATCAACAACATCATCGCGAACAACGTCGCGGGCTGGGGCGGCGGCGGCGTGTCGTTGCAGGACGCGGTGCGCGTGAGCTTCGTCAACAACACCGTGATGTCGAACGACGCGACGGCGTCCGCCGGCGTGCTGTTCAACACGGATGCGGCCAGCCAGGCGAACGTCGGGCCGCCGAACTGCACCACGGTCGGCGCGCAAACGACGTGCAACCCGATCACGACGTCGACGTACCAGCCGGCCGGGCTCGAGACCGCGCGGCACACGGCGAACTTCATCGCCGCGTTCACGGCCCCCGGCGTCGCGTGTCCGGCTGGGCAGCCGAACTGCACGACGTTCTCGAACCCGGTCCTGACCAACAACGTGTTCTGGCAGAACCGCACGTTCTTCATCACGGTGGCCGGATTGAATCCGAGCATCCCCGGGCTGCAGAACACGGTCGCGCTGAATCCGACGTTGAACCAGGCCGGGCATCCGACGGGCTATTGCGATCCGAACGCGGTCTATTGGGACATCGGCGCGTATGGCGACACGGGCCCGGGCAACCATCAGTCGGGGCTCACGCTGAACCCGCAGTACTCGATCCTGACCGATGCGGGCGACTACCCGGGCGCGAACAACAGCGGGTCCAACCCGTCGGTGGTGAGCCAGTACTGCAACGGGGCGCGCGTGCCGCCGGAGGGCGGCGGAAACGGCTTCGCGGTGCCGCCCGGCATCTCGGACACGATCCTGCCGAACCCGCTGTTCAGCCTGCTGCCGTCGGCGGTGCCCGATGAGGGCAATCAGTGGATCAACATGTCGTATGGCCCGTTGTCGCTGTTCAACATGTCGATCACGTCAGGCAGCGCCGGGTATGGCGTGCTGCTCGGCAACTACTCGCTGCGCTCGGGTTCGCCCGCGATCAACAATGGAACGCCAACGGGTGCGCCGAATCATGATTTCTTCGGCACGACGCGCCCGCAACAGGGGAAGTACGACATCGGTGCGGTCGAATTCCTGCCGTCCGGCATCCTGGGCGGCCTGCCGATCGATCCGCTGGGGCTCGGCACGTTGCCGACCCTGCCTTGAGGGAGGGGCGCCATGAACCGTTCACGTGTGCTGCGCAGGCGAGCAGCGCTTTACGCGGTCGCCGCGTGCCTGGCCGCCGCGGCCGCCGCTGAGCCGGCCGCGGCGCAGCAGGGCGCGCCGGCGGCGGGCACGAAGGCGGCGCCCGCCGCCGGTGCGAGGCATTCGCCGTACCGGCCGGACCTCACGCGGCGCGCGAGAACCTATTACATGATGACGAGAGGGATCGACAACCTGAAGGTGCACCGCATCGCATCGGACAACCTGATCCGCTTCAGCTACCGCGTGACCGATCCCGTCGCCGCGAAGCGGCTCGCCGACAGGAGCGCGACGCCGTATCTGTACGGACAGACGAGTCACGCGCTGCTGGAGGTGCCGGTGATGGACAAGGTCGGCCAGCTGCGGCAAAGCGGCAGCATCGAGGCCGGCCGGGAATACTGGATGGTGTTCTCGAACAAGGGCAACGTCGTGAAGTCCGGCGAGCGCGTGAACGTGATCATAGGATCGTTGCATATCGACGGGCTGGTGGTCGAATGACGATGCGGCCGCGATGCGCGGCACAGGGAGAGGAGAAGACACATGAGCCGGTTTCTTTCGACAGTGATTGGGGCGGCCTCGCTGGCGGGTTTGCTCGCGT
This sequence comes from Burkholderia sp. MSHR3999, assembly GCF_000833595.1. Lineage (NCBI taxonomy): Bacteria > Pseudomonadati > Pseudomonadota > Betaproteobacteria > Burkholderiales > Burkholderiaceae > Burkholderia > Burkholderia sp. MSHR3999. Next base: position 2,285,531 of record NZ_JRFO01000001.1, on the reverse strand, counting down.
CGACCCCCGACGCGCTCGCGGCCTCGGCGGCGGGGACCGCGCAGGCCAGGGCCGCATCGGCGGGGCGCATGAGCGCCGCGCAGATCGTCGAGCGCAACGTGGCGGCGCGCGGCGGGCTGCAAGCCTGGCGCGCGGTCAATACGTTGACGCTGTCGGGGCTGATGGAGGCGGGCGGCACGAAGAACACCGCGCTGCCGTTCGTGATGACGATGAAGCGCCCGCACAAGAGCCGCTTCGAAGTCCGCTTCAACGCGCAGACCGCGTTGCAGGTCTATGACGGCGCGCAAGGCTGGAAAGTCAGGCCGTTTCTCGGCCGAAACGAAGTCGAGCCCTATACGCCCGCCGAGGCGAAATCGGCGGCGCAGTCCGCGGAACTGGACGGGCCGCTCGTCGATTACGCGAGCAAGGGCAGCACGGTCCAGATGCTTGGCACGGAAACGGTGGAGGGGCATCGCGCGTACGTGCTGAAGGTGACGACGAAAGAGCGGGCGGAGCGCCGCGTGTGGATCGATGCGGCTACGTTTCTCGAACTGAAGATCGACGGCGAGCCGCGCGTGCTCGACGGCCGGCCGCACAGCGTCGCGATCTTCTATCGCGATTACAAGAAGGAGAGCGGCGTCGTCGTGCCGCATACGCTCGAGACCGTCGTGAGCGGCGTCAAGGAGACGCGCAAGATCACGATCGACCATGTCGCGCTGAACCAGCCGGCCGACGACGCGATGTTCGGCAAGCCGCCGCTCACCGTCGCGAAGGCGGCGAGCCGTTAGCCGGCAGCCACTGGTCAGGCATCCGAACGGAGGGGGGAGGAGGCCATGAGACGAATCGAAGCGTGGGTGTTCGCCGGCTGCGTGACGGCGGCCTTGTGCGCGTGCGAGCAAATGCCGGGGAAAGGCCTGACGGCGGAGCAGATCGTCGAGAAGAACGCCGCGGCGCGCGGCGGGCTCGACGCATGGCGCAAGGTCCGGACGATGGTCTGGTCCGGCCATGTGGACAGTGCGAATGCGCCGGTGCGGGACATGCCGTTCATCCTCGCGATGAAACGGCCGAACAAGACGCGCTTCGAGATCACCGTGTTCGGCCAGACGGGCGTGCGCGCATTCGATGGCCACGAAGGCTGGAAGCTCGGCGCGAACGCAGGCGGCAGCGCGAGCGTGCGGCCTTACACGATGGACGAGCTGGTGTCCGCGCGCGACGAGCAGGTGATCGACGGGCCGCTGATCGACCATGACGCGAAGGGCGTCGGCGTGGCGCTCGACGGCGTCGACCGGATCGACGGGCGCAACGTGTATCGCCTGGCGGTGAAGCTGCCCTCCGGCGCGCTGCGCCATGTGTGGATCGACGCGCAGACGTTCCTCGACGTGAAGACCGACCGCGAGGTGCGCGGGCCGCGCGGCGCGGTGACCGTCGACGTGAACTACAGCGACTACCGGACCATCGACGGCCTGCGGATTCCGCTCAGGATCGTCACCGGATCGGCGTCGTCGCCGAACAAGGACACGCTGGTCATCGACAAGGTGTCGCTGAACCCGCCGCTCGACGATGCGATCTTCGCCAGGCCGGTCTCGACGGACCGGCGCCGTCCGGTTTCGATCGATGCCGACGTGACGCCGCGGCAGTCGCGCACCGGTCGGCCGACGCCACGGCCATGAACGGCGTCCGGGGGCGGCTGCGCGCCCTCGCGCGGCCTGGCGCGCGCGCGTCGCGCATGCTCGCGCGGGGCGCGCAGCTGGCCGCGCTGCTGGTCGCGCTGATCGTGCCGGCGGGCGCTGCGCGCTGCGGCGAGCCGGCGGCGGACGCGGGACAGGCGATCTTCCAGCGCGGCCTCCTGGGCTCGGGCGAGCCGCTCGAAGCGGTGCACAAGGACGGCGTGCGCCTGCAAGGCGCCGCCGCCGCATGCATCAATTGTCATCGGCGCAGCGGCCTGGGCTCGAAGGAAGGCAACAACACGATCCCCCCGATCACGTGGCGCTACCTGGTCCATCCGCGCGCGCGAACCGCCGAGGATCTCGACATCCCCTATGTCGCCGGCATGCGCGCCGATCGCGAGCCGTACACGGAGGCACTGCTCGCGAGAGCCGTGCGCGACGGGATCGATTCCGAAGGCAAGCCGCTCGGCAGCCTGATGCCGCGGTACGCGCTCGGCGACGCCGACATGGCCGCGTTGACCGGCTACCTGAAGCGCCTCGACCAGCGCAGGCCGTCGGGCGCGGCGGACACGGTGCTGCATTTCGCGACGATCATCACGCCGGACGCGGACCCGGTGAAGCGCGCGGGCATGCTCGACGTCCTGCGGCACTACTTCGCGGACAAGAACGCGTTTCCATTCGGCGCGACGCCGCCGCTGCGCTCGACGCGCAAGATGATGTTCATGGTCAATCGCCGCTGGGAGCTGCATGTGTGGGAACTCAAGGGACCGCCGGACACGTGGCGTGAACAACTGCGACAGGATCTCGCGCGGCAGCCGGTGCTGGCCGTGGTGTCGGGGCTCGGCGGCAGGAACTGGGCGCCGGTCCATGATTTCTGCGAGCAGGAGGCCGTGCCTTGCCTCTTTCCGAACGTCGAGGTGCCGATCGAAACGGAGCACGACTTTTATTCGGTGTACTTCTCGAAGGGCGTGCTGCTCGAGTCGGAGCTGATCGCGAAGCGCATTCTGGACGAGGCCGGGGCGAGGCCGGCTGCGAAAGCGGTGAAGACGGTGTGGCAGGTCTATCGCGCGGGCGACAACGGCGAGCGGGGCGCGCAAGCGCTGGCCGCCGCGCTGAAAGCGCGCGGCTTCGCGGTGTCGAACCGCGCGCTTGCGCCCGGCGACGGCGTCGCGCACGCGCTGCAGCGGATGCCGCGCGACGACGTGCTCGTGCTGTGGCTGCGGCCGCCCGACATCGCGGCGCTCGATCACGTGCCGCCCGCGTCGGACACGGTCTTCATGTCGGGGCTGCTCGGCGGGCTCGACGACACGCCGCTGCCGACGCGCTGGCGCGGCGTGACGCGCATCGCGTACCCGTTCGACTTGCCGGAGGGGCGGCGCGTGCGCGTCGATTATGCGTTCGGCTGGTTCACGATCCGGCAGATTCCGATGGTCGCGCCGCAAGTGCAGGCGGACACGTATCTCGCCTGCGGGCTGCTCGCCGAGACGCTCAGCCACCTGGTCGACGCGTTCGTGCGGGAATACCTCGTCGAGCGCATCCAGGACATGCTCGAGCGCCGCATCCTCACGGGCTATTACCCGCGCCTGACGCTTGCCCCCGGGCAGCGCTTCGCGTCGAAGGGCGGCTATATCGTCCGGTTCGCCGGGCCGGATCGCATGAAGCTCTCCGCGGACGGCGGCTGGATCGTCCCCTGAGCGGCCGCCGCATCGCGATCGGGTAGAGATCAGCACGCGACAAGAGGGGGTTGCCCCATGCCGGTTTCGCTTGGCGCTTTGCACAATGAAGACAGCGCGCGACGTTCGCTTGTCGCGCCGGAGCGGGGCGATACAGGGCGTTGGGGAGAATAGCGATGACGAACTTTCTTGTCGGCCGTGGCGCGCGTCATCACTGGCTTCGTCGAGGCTGGACGATCGCGCTCGCGGCACTCGCGCTGCTGCAGTTTTCCGCCGCACAGGCGCTGCCGATCTTCGCGCGGCAGACCGGGCAAAGCTGCGTCGCCTGTCATGCCGGCGGGCAATTTCCGGAGCTCACGCCGTACGGGCGCCTGTTCAAGCTGAACGGCTATACGCTTGGCGAGCGCACGATTCCGCTCGCCGCGATGGCCGTCGGCGACCTGACCAAGACGCGCGCGAACAGCGACGCCAACGGCAATCCGATCACGCCGAAGAACGGCCTGCCGATCTTCGATTTCGCGAGCGTGTTCCTCGCCGGGAAGATCACCGACCATATCGGCGGCTTCGCGCAGTTCACCTATGCGAACTACGATCACCAGGACGCCAGCGGCAAATGGAAAGGCTGGTGGGCGTCGGACAACACCGACTTCCGCTTCGTCGACCGGATCATGTCCCCCGCGAACGACCTGATCCTCGGCCTGACGCTGCACAACAATCCGACCGTGCAGGACGTCTTCAACACCGCGCCGGCCTGGAGCTACCCGTACATCGGGTCGGCGATCAGCCCGGTTGCCGGCGTGCCGGTCACGCCGGTGATCGAAGGGGCCCTCGCGATGCAGGCCGTCGGCACGGGCGCGTACCTGTACTGGAACAAGACGGTCTATGCAGAGCTGACCGCGTACAGCACGGCCGACGGCATCTGGTCGTTCCTGAGCCACGGGAGCAAAGCGGGGAACCCGGACCATCCGCAGGTCTATCTGCGCGGCTACAACCCGTATGCGCGCATCGCGCTGACGCACGACTGGGGCCCTCACAGCCTGATGGTTGGCGCGTTCGGGTTCAGCGTCAACATCTATCCGAACGACCCGAACAGTTTCCCGATCTTCGGCGCGGGCGTCACGCGCTATCGCGACTATGGCTTCGACACGCAGTACCAATACCTGCTGGAGCCGCACACGATCACCGCGCAGGCGCGCTACGTGCGCGAGAACATTCACGACCCGAACAACTTCGTGGTGAGCGACAACACGGCGGCGAACCTCAACTCGCTGCGGCTCAAGGCGTCGTACATCTACCAGAACAAATACGGCGTCAGTCTGTCGTTCTTCAACACGACGGGCACGCCGGACAGCACGCTGTACGCGGCCAGCGCGAACTTCCATCCGAACACGCAGGGCTGGACGCCGGAGATCTTCTGGATACCGGTGCAATACGTGCGCGTCGGCCTGCAGTACACGCACTTCACCAAGTTCCTCGGCGCGACGACCAATTACGACGGAAACGGGCGCAACGCGAGGGACAACGACACGCTGTTCCTGTACCTATGGGTCGCTTCGTTCTGACCTTCCGTCCGGCATTTCCCGTGCGCGTGGCCGACTGGAGCACGCGCAGCGGGAGGGCGGCGCGCATCTCGCATCGCGTGTCGGTGCGCATGCGCACCGTCGCAGAACGGAATCGTTTCAGAGGGCGGCGGAAATTGCGTCAAGGAGGTCCCTGACATGAACAAGATGGCCCATCTCGTGTCGCTTGCGATGCTGCTGGCCGGGTCGGCGTGCCATAACCTGGAGCGCTCGCGGCAAGTCGACAACCCGGCCGTGGCGGGCAAGACCATCGCGCTGCAGGTGTGCTCGAACTGCCACGGCGCGACCGGCGTGTCGGTGTCGCCGATGTTTCCGAAGCTCGCCGGGCAGCGCAAGGAATACCTCGTCGATCAGCTGACGGACTTCAAGCTTCACACGCGGGCCGATCCGAACGCGAAGCGGTACATGTGGGGCTTCACGCACCTGACCGACGCGCAGATCGACGAGCTTGCCACGTATTTCTCCAGCCAGAGCACGACGCTGGGCGACATCGGCGATCTCGCGCTGATCAGCGCGGGCAAGTCGATCTTCGAGTCGGGCCTGCCGGACAAGGGCGTGTCGGCGTGCATCGGATGTCACGGCCAGCACGGCGAGGGCGTCGAGCGGTTTCCCCGTCTCGCCGGCCAGCATGCGGACTACGTGGTCAAGCAGCTCAGGATCTTCCGCGAAACGGACACCCGGCCGCGCGGCACGGTCATGAAGGAGGTGTGCGCGAACATGTCGGAGCATGACATGCGCGCGGTGGCGGCGTACGTCGAGGCGTTCCCGCCGGAGGCCGAGGCGCCGGCAAGTCCGCCCGAGGATCGCTGAACATTTCAGCGCTTCGTCTCCCCCCGGGGCGGGGCGCTGCTTTTTATTCCTGAGTTAAGCGGTTCCGTCACGGTGACGACGATGAAGATCATGCAATCCTCTCGCGGCGGCGCGGCGCTGGTCCGCCAGCCGCGGCAGCGGCGGCGGGCTGCCGAGCCGCTGCTTGCGCCGCACGGCGCGCGCCCGTTCCTGCTGCGTCTCGACATCGTCGACTGGCTGTTCGCGCTCGCGATGGTCGCAGGCGCAGCGTTCGCACTGACGCGCTACGCCGCGTTCATGAACGGCTACGACAAGGCGGTGCTGATCGGCACCGTCCCGGCGCTCGTCACGCTCGGCTGGCGCTGGAAGCCGGCCCGGCTGCTGATGGCGTCGATCGCGGTGCTGGCGCTGCTGTCGATCCGGATCTACCAGGGCGACCTGGCGCGCGCGGACTCGGCGTTCTTCCTCAAGTACTTCCTGTCGAGCCAGTCGGCGATCCTGTGGATGAGCGCGCTGTTCGTGCTCGCGACGGTGTTCTACTGGATCGGCACGCTCGCGCGCTCGGCGTCCGCCGCCGCGATCGGCCAGAAGCTCACGTGGGTCGCGGTGCTGATGGGCTTCGCCGGGATGATGGCGCGCTGGTACGAGTCGTACCTGATCGGCGCCGACGTCGGCCATATCCCGGTGTCGAACCTGTATGAAGTGTTCGTGCTGTTCAGCCTGATCACCGCGCTGCTCTACCTGTATTACGAAGGCCACTACGGCACGCGCGCGCTCGGCGCGTTCGTGCTGCTGATCATCAGCGCGGCGGTCGGCTTCCTGATGTGGTATTCGATCGCGCGCGACGCGCAGCAGATCCAGCCGCTCGTGCCGGCGCTGCAGAGCTGGTGGATGAAGATCCACGTGCCGGCGAACTTCATCGGCTACGGCAGCTTCGCGCTGTCGGCGATGGTGTCGGTCGCGTACCTGATGAAGGAGCGGGGCGTGCTCGGCGATCGCCTGCCGGCGCTCGAGGTGCTCGACGACGTGATGTACAAGTCGATCGCGGTCGGCTTCGCGTTCTTCACGATCGCGACGATTCTGGGCGCGCTGTGGGCGGCCGAGGCGTGGGGCGGCTACTGGAGCTGGGACCCGAAGGAGACCTGGGCGCTGATCGTGTGGCTGAACTACGCGGCGTGGCTGCACATGCGGCTGATGAAGGGCCTGCGCGGCACGGCCGCCGCGTGGTGGGCGCTGACGGGCCTGATCGTCACGACGTTCGCATTCCTCGGGGTCAACATGTTCCTGTCGGGGCTGCACAGCTACGGGCAGCTTTGACGCGGCGCGCATGGCGCCGTCTACCGTGTTCTACCCATGCATGTCGGCGAGTGTTCCTACTTCAAGCGGGCGGCGCGCCGGACGAGAATGTCATCGGGTGCATCCGTGCATGCGTGAAGCAAGGTAGGGGGAGGGGCCGTGAGACGCATCTATTTTCTGTTGCCGACGCCGCAGTGCGCGCATCTGATCGTGAACGAGCTTCTGCTGCAACGGGTCGAGTGGCGGCACATCCATGTCGTTGCAAACCGCCACACCGTGCTTGACGGCTTGCCGACCGCGACGCTGGCGCAGCGCAGCGACCTGCTGCCGTCGCTGGCGCGCGGCACGGCCGTCGGCTGTGCGACCGGAATGGTGATGGCGCTGCTCGCCCTGGCCTTTCCGCCGGCGGGCCTGCCGATCGCCGGCGGCGCCGTGGTGACGATCACGTTGTCCGGCGCCGGCTTCGGCGCATGGGCGGCGTCGATGATCGGCGTCGACGTGCCGAATACGCGGCTGAAGCGGTTCGAGGAAGGGATCGAGCGCGGCGAGCTGCTGATGATGATCGACGTCGCGAAGGACCGCGTGCATGAAATCGAAGACCTGATCAAGCTTCACCACGCGGAGGCGCACCTCGAGGGCGAGGACCCGACCATTCCCGCGTTTCCTTGAGCGGCTGGCCGGGCCGACGCTACCGTTCGCACGGCGTGCGCTGCCTCGCGATGCGCGGTGCGAGCATCGGCATCGGCTAGTTCGCGGCCAGCAGCTGCTTGTAGCGCGCGAGCACGCGCGGCACGTAAAGGCGCGTCTGCGCAAACGCCGGGATGCGATAGCCGGCGCGGATCACCGCGCTCTCTCCGGCGTTGTATGCGGCCAGCGTGAGCTCGACGTTCTCCTTGAACAGGTCGAGCAGGAATCTCAGGTATTGCGCGCCGGCCAGCACGTTCTCGCGCGGATTGAGCATGTCTCCGCGCGAAAAGCGTCGCGCGGTGCCGGGCATCAACTGCATGAGTCCGAGCGCGCCTCTGTCCGACACCGCCTTCGGGTTGTAGCCGGACTCGACGTCGATCACCGCGCGCAGGAGTTCGGGGCGAACGCGAAACGCGTGGCTCGCTTCTTCGATCACGTCCGCGAACCGCGACAGCACGGCGCCGTCGGCCGGTCTCGACGACGCGCGCGGCGCGTCCGGCCCGGCGGCCGGCGGGCCCGCGACGATCACCTTCAGACCGGCGTTGCCGGGCTCGTTCGTCAACACGATGACGCCGCTGCTCGTGACCGCACCGAATATCTCCGCGCATGCGCCGCACGGCCATGCGGCGCCGAGCCCCACGCATGCGGCGACGATGGCGTTTCCCAGGCGGGATGAAAGGCAGTGGTGCATCTTCCGGATCTCCTGCACCTGAATTGTGGTGTACGAAAAATCCGTGCTGCAATGGGGCGCCTCCCTACACTTCGATGCACGTATCGCCGGACGTGACGGGTTGTGCAAGATTGTTACATCGGTAATCGGCGGTAATGAAAATCGAGCGGCGCCGATTACATTTCTTGCGGTGCGCCATCCGGTTTATTCCGGCTTTTATGTTGTCGCGATTCAATCATTTTCGCCGGCCGCGAAAAACGAGTGGTAATTCCGCTATCCGTAGTCGCACTAATCCGGCGAAAGGCGCCAAAAGGATTCATTCCTGAAACACACGGGACGAACCCCGGCCGTTTCCGGGCGGCCGTGCCGCGCCCGGGCCCCGGCTGGGGCTGGCAGGCCGGGCCGTGGCGCGAACCTTGCTCAATCGAGCGACATGACAGTCGGTTGCGGAGGCAAATGCATGGATAAATCAGGACTGGGAACGATACCCAGAGAGCGTTGCCGGCCCTGCGGATACGACATGGCCATATCGAACGTTCCGCAGCGACCGGGTAGGGGGGCAACCGGGAGTGGAAGACGTGAACACCAAATGTCGCGTGGTAATTGCAGAAGACCATGATCTGCTGAGAAGCGGCCTGCGCTCGATGCTGTGCGCGCAAGGCGATTACGAGGTGGTCGGCGAGGCGAGGGACGGCAAGGAGGCGTGCCAGCAGGCGCTCGCGCTTGCCCCGGACCTGATGCTGATCGATCTGTCGATGCGCGGGATGAACGGCATCGATGCCAGTGCAACGATCAAGCGGCGCTCGCCGCAGGTGCGCATCGTTGCGCTGACGGTGCACCAGAGCGAGGAGTATGTGCGGGAAGCGCTGCGTGCGGGCGTCGACGGCTACGTGCTCAAGGACGTCTCGTTCGACGAGCTGCTGCTGGCGATGCGCACGGTCATGCAGGGCAAGAAGCACCTGAGCGCGGACGTGTACGGGTATATGGTCGATTCGTTCGTGACCGGCCGCGAAATGCCCGCGCCGAAGACGGCCTGGGACATCCTGACCGCGCGCGAGCGCAGCGTGCTGAAGCTGATCGCCGAAGGGCGCACCAACCGGCAGGTCGGCCAGTACCTGAACCTGAGTCCGAAGACGATCGAGAAGTATCGCGCCAGCATGATGCACAAGCTCCATATCGCGAACCTGACGGAGCTGGTGCTCGTCGCGATGAACATGGGGCTGCTGACGTCGCTGGCGGCGAAGTGCGCGGAGCCCAACGCGAACGACGTGCCCGCTCACTCGACCGGCCACGGCAGTCAGGCGGGCGACGCCGATGCGAGGGCGCCGTTGCGCGAATATCCGCTCGGCGAGGCGGACGGCTGAGCGGGACGGCTGAGCGCGACGCGCGCGTCGCGTCACAGCCTCCAGGTCGCCGAGACGAGCGTGCCGCTCGTGGCCGACGATCGGATCGAGAACGTGCCGCCGTGCGACTCGACGCGGTACTGCATGCCGATCAGGCCGAGCCCGGTCATGCGCGCGTCCTCCGTCGCCAGCGGGCGGTGCTCGTAGCCGACGCCGTCGTCCTGGATCGTCAGCAGCAGGCCGCCCGCGACGTGCTGCAGGCCGAGCGAGATTTCGCTGGCTTGCGCGTGCTTGACGATGTTGTTGAGCGCCTCCTGCGCGACCCGGAACATGTCCGCTTTCAGATGCTCGGGCACGTCGTCGTCGTCGACGTCGCAATTGAACGTGACCGACAGCGTCTCCGTGTCGCGCTCGATGCGCCGGCACAACGAAGCCAATGCCGCGGGCAGGCCGAGCTGGTCGAGCATCAGCGGCCGCAGTTCCCCGCATATCTGCCGCACGTCGCCGATCGTTTCGCGGATGCGCTGAACCGTGGCGTCGAGCAGGCTCGCGGCCTCGTCGACGTCGCCGCGGCGCAGGCGCATGAGCGCGTCCTCGTTCATCAGCTTGACGAGCGTCAAGGCCTGGCCGATGCCGTCATGCAGTTCCGAGCTCAGCCGGTGGCGCTCCTTCTGCTGACCCAGCATCAGCCAGGTCTGGCAAGCGCGCGCATCGGCGTCGAGCGATTCGGACGGGCCGTGCGGCTTCATCTCGAAGCTCAGCGGTTCCTCGAACAGCGTCAGCAGCATGCCGGCGCCCGCGTCCCCGGCGGGGAGCGGCTGCTGATGCAGCAGGAGCGGCACGGGATGGCCGGTGCGCCCGCAGAGCGCCGCGCTGAACGAGTGAAACGGACTGCGGGCGCTCGTCGACAATTCGTCCGTCAATTCGGCATGGGTGTCGTCGGGCGCGAGGTCGGCGAGATGCTTGCCGACGAGATCGTCGTTCGAGTAGCCGAGCAGCGCCGCGGCGCTGCGATTCACGCAGACGAAGACGCCGTCGGGCGTGAGAATGGCAAGCGCCGCCCCGCGCGCATCGGTGACGATGCCGGCGCCGCGATCGCCTGGACGGACCGCGCTGCGAAGCTTGCGCATCGCGTCGATCAGGTCGAGCAGCCTGATCTGCGGTCCTTCGGGCTGGCGTTCACGCATGAGAGCCCCCGATGCTGCGTTATCAGGAAACCGTAATGGCGCTGTGATTCTAGGCCGCGACCGGCACATCCAGCAATCGGGTGAATGCGGGTGCGCGGCGTGGGGGGCATCCCGGCTGCGGACGACGGGTAATCCACCAAGCGGACTTACCCTACCGGCCTTTGGGGGGCGTCATCCAATGACCGTTGCGGACAGATTCCGGACACTGCACGGGCGAGGTGGAGAAGCCCTCGCGGCCTCGCTTATCGCCAGGGAGACGGATATGAAAGGGACTGCGAAATCGACGGCGGGCGCATTCTTGCTCGCGGGCGCCGCGCTTGCCGCGGCTGCGGCGTGGGGCGCGCCTGAAGAGAGCGCCGCCGGGAGCGTCATGGAGAACGCGACCGGAAGCGCGACCGAGAGCGCGGCGCCGAGCGCCGCCGGGAATGCGACCCGCGACGCGGCCGAGGATGCTCAACGGAACGCTGCCGGCAGCGCCAACGAGAACGATGCCGGGAGCATGATGGAGACGCCGGCCGAGCAGGCGCCCGAGGCTGCTCCGGCGAACACCGGCGGAAAGGCGGCCGGCGAGGCCGCCGAGAGCGCGATCGACAACGCCGTCGGGAACGCTGCCGAAGGCGCCACCGAAAGCGCTGCGGAAAGCGCCACCGAAACCGCGGACATGCACATGCATCACGCTGTCGCGCCCGGCACGACGCACTCGATGGCCGACTATGCATTGCCGCCGGTGGAGCTCGTGCGGGACGACGGCAAGACCGTGTCGCTGGTCGACGAGCTGAACGACGGCCGGCCGGTGATCCTGACGTTCATCTACACCAGTTGCACGACCATCTGCCCGATGATCAGCCAGACGCTCGAGCGGCTGCAGGGCGAGCTCGGCAGCGACCGCGACAAGGTGCACATCGTGTCGATCTCGATCGACCCGGAAGAAGACACGCCCGCGCGGCTGCGGGCCTATGCGGCGAGATTCGACGCCGGCCCCGAGTGGCAGCACTACACCGGCACGGTCGACGCGAGCATCGCCGCGCAGCGCGCGTTCAACGTGTACCGCGGCGACAAGATGAATCACGCACCGGTGGCATTCCTGCGCGCAGCGCCAGGCAGGCAATGGATGCGCATCGACGGCTTCGCGACGCCGTCGGAACTGCTCGCGGCCTATCGCGACGTCGTCGCGTCGGACTAGCCGCGCGCGTCCGGCAAGGAGCGACGAAATTGGACAAGAAGACTCGCGTGCTGGTGGTCGAGGACCAGCATCTGTTGCGCGTCGGCCTGTGCCGCATGGTTTCCGAGCTGGACGACTACTGCATCGTGGGCGAGGCGAGCGGCGGGTACGAGGCCTGCCGCCTCGCCGCGCTCATGCAGCCCGACCTGATCCTGATGGACCTGTCGATGCCGGGCGGCAGCGGCTTCGAGGCGATCGCGGCGATCAGGCGCGATGCGCCGCATGCGCGCATCATCGTGCTCACCGTTCACCGCAGCGAAGGTCACGTGCAGGAGTCGTTCGCCGCCGGGGCGGCCGCCTACGTGGTCAAGGATGCGTCGTTCGCCGATCTGGTCCGCGAGATGCGTTTCGTGATGCAGGGCAAGTGCGTGGTCAGTCTCGACGCGTATCGATCCCGCGCATGCGCGCAGGGCTTGCGCGACGATTCGGCGCACAAGGCGCGGCTGTGGAATGCGCTGACCGGCCGCGAACGCATGGTGCTGCGGCTCGTCGTCGAAGGTCATACGAGCCGGCAGGTCGGCGAGTGCCTGAAGCTCAGCCCGAAGACGGTGGAAAAGCATCGCGCGAACCTGATGCGCAAGCTCGGCATCGCGAACCTCGCCGGCCTCGTCCACTTCGCGATCGACATCGGCGTGCTCGCGCTGAGCGACGACGACCGGGTGTGAAAACCCGCCAAAAACGGGTGGAGCAACTGGGGGGGCTTTACCCATGCCGATGGACGGCACTCCCTACTTCTGGCCCGTATCGACCTGAACAAGAATGCATTCAGGGGCTTCAGCGCTGCTGAAGCGGCGGGTCGCTACAGGGAGGCAGCCGTGCGCGACGAATCGTCCTCGATCCAGCCCGGCGTGCCGGGGCACGTGCGGCGTGGCGCCGCGCCGCTTTGCCGCGCGTGCGCAAGCCGCGGCTTCACGTTGCTCGAACTGCTCGTCGTGATGGTCATCATCGGCTTGCTCGCGGGACTCGTCGCGCCGCGGTATTTCGAACAGGTCGGCAAGTCGAACGTGAAGATCGCGCGCGCGCAGATCGTGTCGCTCGGCCAGGCCCTCGATCAGTACCGGCTCGACGTCGGCGCCTATCCGACGACCGAGGAAGGTCTCGACGCGCTCGTGAACAAGCCGCAGAACGCGCAGCGGTGGAGCGGCCCGTATCTGCAGAAGGCCGTGCCGGTGGACCCGTGGGATCGGCCGTACCAGTATCGTTCGCCCGGCGAGCATGGCGACTACGACCTGTTCTCGCTCGGCAAGGACGGGCGCGGCGGCGGCACCGGCGAGAACGCGACGATCTCGTCGTGGTAGGGGGCAGGCGCGGTGCTCGCGCCTGCCGTGAGCAGGCTGGCAAGGAGAGTCGACGTGAAGTTCGTGCTGCGTGTCTTCGATACGAGTGGCTCGGTCCAGACGGTTCGCGTCGACAGCGATTCGCCGGCGAGCGCGAGCGCGCTCGCGCGCTCGCGCGGCTTTCGCGTCGTGTCGGTGAGCGCGGACGCGCGGCGGCAGCGGCGCGGCGCGAACCGGCTCGGCATGCCGGGCGCGCGTTTCAACGTCGAGCTGTTCGCGCGCGAGCTCGCGGCGCTGCTCGACGCGGGCGTCGGCGTCGTCGACGCGCTGCGCACGCTCGGCGGCAACGAGCGGCGCGAGGCGTCCGCGCAGGTGTATCGCGACTTGCTGCGGCAACTGGAAGAGGGGCAGTCGCTGTCCGCGGCGCTCGAGCATGCGAGCGACGTCTTCCCGCCGGTGCTGGTCGCGTGCGTGAAGGCGAGCGAGCAGACCGGCGGGCTCGCCGGCAGCCTGACGCGCTATTCGCGCAACAGCGCGACGCTCCACGAGCTGCGCGCGCGCGTGGTGTCGGCGGCGATCTATCCGACGGTCCTGCTGTTCGTCGGCGCGGCCGTCGTGCTGTTCCTGCTCGGCTTCGTCGTGCCCCGGTTCGCGACGCTGCTCGAACACAGCGGGCGCGAACTGCCGCTGATGTCGCGCCTGCTGATGGCGTGGGGCGGCATGGTGCACGCGCACGGCGCCGGGCTGGGCATCGGCCTCGCGGTGCTGGCCGTGGCGACGGCCCTCGCGTTGCGCCGGCCGGCGCTGCGGATCTGGATCGCCGATCGCCTGCTGGCGCTGCCCGGCATCGGGCAGCACTTCCGCGTGTTTCGCCAGTCGCAGTTCTATCGCACGACGGCGATGCTGGTCGACGGCGGCATTCCCGCCGTGCGCGCGTTCGACCTCGCGCGCGGCCTGGTCGGCGGCGCGGACCGGGCCGCGCTCGCGCTCGCGCTGCAGCAGGTGCGCAACGGCGCCCGGATTTCCGACGCATTCCAGCAGGCCGGCCTCGCGAACGCGATCGCGTACCGGCTGCTGACGGTGGCCGAGAAGACCGGCGGCCTCGGCCGCGTGCTCGACCGGATCGCCGCGTTCCAGGAAGCGCAGGTCGCGCGCACGATCGACCTGATCTCGCGGCTGATCGAGCCCGCGATGATGATCGTGATCGGCGTGGTCATCGGCGGGATCGTCGTGCTGATGTACCTGCCGATCTTCGAGATCGCGTCGAGCATTCAGTAGACCGCCTGGGGCACGCACGTGGATACCGTGACCACACCATCGGAAGCACTTCCCGACGCGGGCGCCGACCTGCGCGACACGCTGCGCGCGCTCGCCGAGCGGCACGGTTCCGGCATTCGCGCGCTCGAGGAGCTGATGGCGCGCACGTCGCTCGGCGCGGACGAGCTGCGCACGCAGCTCGCCGCGCAATTCCGGATGAAGCCGATCGGCATGCGCGAGCTGAGCCGGCTCGAACCGGATTTCGACGTGGTGCCGTTCGTCGACGCGACGGCGCGGCTGTGCGTGTGCTTCCGCCACCCGGACAACGGCAACGCGCTGCTGTTCGCCGTCGCCGATCCGCTCGATGCGCGCACCCGCGGCTGGGTCGAGCACCGGATGCGCGCGCGGCCGGCGGTGCCTTACGGCTGGGCGCTCGCGAGCGCGGGCGACCTCAACGCGTACCTGACCGTGCGCGAGAAGGACGTGCGCGCGATGGACTCGCTCGCGTTCGACGATCCGATCCAGCGCACCGCCGATCCGGCGTCGCTCGCGCTGACGCTGCAGGGCATCAGCAGCGACGACAGCCCGGTGGTGCGGCTGCTCAACTCGACGATCTACGACGCGCTCAAGATGCTGGCGAGCGACATCCACCTCGAATGCCGCGCGAACGGGCTGATGATCAAGTGCCGCGTCGACGGCGTGCTCACCGTGGTCGGCCGCATCGACGGGCGCGACGTCGCGGACCAGGTGCTGTCGCGCGTGAAGGTGATTTCCGAGCTGGATATCGCGGAGCGCCGCGTGCCGCAGGACGGGCGCTTCAAGGCGCTGTACGCGGGGCGCGAGATCGATTTCCGCGTGTCGATCATGCCGAACCAGTTCGGCGAGGACGCGGTGCTGCGGATTCTCGACCGCTACCAGCTGTCGCAGGCCGCGGGCGGCCTGACGCTCGAGGCGCTCGGCTTCCAGCCGGCCGACACGCGCTTCATGCGCGCGATCGCGTCGATGCCGTACGGGATGCTGCTCGTCACGGGGCCGACCGGCAGCGGCAAGACCACGACGCTCTACGCGATTCTCACCGAGATCAACAACGGCCTCGAGAAGATCGTGACGATCGAGGACCCGGTCGAATACCAGCTCGGCGAAATCCTGCAGATTCCGGTGAACGAAGCGAAGGGGCTGACGTTCGCGCGCGGGCTGCGCTCGATCCTGCGGCACGACCCGGACAAGATCATGGTCGGCGAGATCCGCGATCCCGAAACCGCGCAGATCGCCGTGCAGGCCGCGCTGACCGGGCACCAGGTGTTCACGACCGTGCATGCGAACAACGTGTTCGACGTGATCGGCCGCTTCACCAACATGGAGGTCGATCCGTACAGCTTCGTGTCCGCGCTCAACGGCGTGATCGCGCAGCGGCTGTTGCGCCAGTGCTGCCCGGACTGCCTGGCCGAGGACACGGTCGACGCGGACGCGCTCGCGCGCTCCGGCATCGACCCGGACGCGGCCGGCAGCTACCTGTTTCGCCGCGGCGCCGGCTGCGCGATGTGCCGCGGCAGCGGCTATCGCGGGCGGCGTGCGATCGCGGAGGCGCTGCGCATGAACGACGAGCTGCGGCAACTGCTGTCGGAGCGCGCGCCGCTCGGGCACATCAAGGCGGCGGCGCTGCGCGGCGGGATGACGACGCTTCGCTCGGCGGCGATCGAGCTGGTCAGGCGCGGCGAAACGACACTCGAGGAGATCAACCGTGTCACGATGGTTGAATAGTCCGGTTGCGATCGGCGTCGGCGCGCGCGAGGTCGTCGTCGGCGCCCGCACGCGCGGACGGTGGTACCTGCGCAAGCGGGCGCCGGCCGCCGAGCCGGTCAGCGTCGCGATTCCCGACGCGCAGTTCGGCACCGGGCCGGGCGTGCTCGACGCGCTGCGCGCGGCGCTCGGCGCCCTGCCCGGCGCCGGGCAGCAGGGCGGGGCGGCGCCGGCCGCGGCGCCAATGATACGCAGTGCATACGTCGTGCTCGACGATTTCTGGTGCAACCACGCGATCCTGCGCGGCGACTTCCGCACGTTGCGCGCGCGCGAGCTCGAAGCCGTCGCGCGCGCGCATTTTTCGGACACCTGCGGGATCGACGGCGATGCGCTGGTCGTGCGCCTGTGCGTGCAGCACGGCGGCCGCGCGCTGTTCGCGAGCGCGATGCCGCGCGCGCTGCACGACGGCATGCACGAAGCGTGCGCCGCCGGCGCGATTCGCATCCGCAGCCTGCGGGCGTGTCTTCCGCAGCTGCTGAACCGGATCGCGGCGGGGTGCGAAGGCGATGCGCTGCTGCTGTTCGTCGCGGGCGAGCTGATGCAGGCGGTGATGATCGAGCGCGGCGGCTGGACCGCCTATGACGCGCAGCGCCTGTTCGCGGGCGATGCGGGCGACGCGTCGCGGCTCGCCGAACTCGCCGGGCAACTGTTCGAGCGTTCGGCGACGCGGGCGGGCCTGAGGCGCGAGGACTGCCGGATCTACCTGTGCGGCATCGACATGGACCCCGCGCCGTTCGCCGAACGTTTCGCGGCGGCGATCCGCCCGCCGCAGCCGGCCCTCGACGGGTCGCTCGCGCGCCGGCTGATGGAGGTGGCGCAATGATTCCGCTCGTCGACATCGATTTCGGCCGGCGCCGCGCGCGCGCGCCGCGCCGGGCGGCATGATCCTGCTGGCCGTCGCCGCCGTGCTGCTGATCGCGTGCGGCGCGCGGCTGTGGCACGCGTATGCGGAAAACGATCGCGCGCAGGCGGCGGTGGAGGCCGTCCGCCATCGGACGTTCGCGCAGCGGCACGTCGCGAAGCCGCCGCCGACTCCGGCGGCGAAGCTCGCGGAGAAGCAGGGCCAGGCGATCCTGCGCGAACTGACGGTGCCATGGCAGGACCTCTTTTCGATCGTCGAGGACTATCCGGACCACGACGTCGCGCTGATCGGCATCGACCAGAACCCGGCGCAGAGCCAGATCCGCATCACCGCCGAGGCGAAGAACCTCGACGCGATGGTCGTCTACCTGAAGTATCTGCAGGCGAGCGTGCTGCTGCGCGAAGCGGTGCTCAACGGACACGTGATCGAGGACAACGTGCCGGGCAAGCCGGTGCGTTTCCAGGTCACGGCCGTGTGGAGAAAATCATGAACGCGGCCCGGTTGCGCGACGCGCTGCTCACGGTGCGCTACGAACTGCGGCGCGCGTTCGGCCTGCCGGGGCTCGCCGGCGTGCTGATGCTCGGCGCGGCGGCTGTCCTGTACGCGGCCGTCGCGAACGTGGAAGCCGACACGCGCGCGATGCGGGACCCGGCGGGGCTCGCGCGGGCGGCGCGCAGCCATCCGGCGGGCGAGCGCCACGCGGCGGCGGAAGCGGTCGCGCTCGACGCGCTGCCCGACCTGTTCCCGCGCTTTTCGCAGAGCGCGGACGACATCGCCGCGATCTTCGCGCAGGCGCGCGACAGCCACCTGACGCTCGGGGCCGCCGAGTATCAGGTGACGACCGACTCGGGCGCGCGCTTCGCGCGCTATCAGGTGCTGCTGCCCGTCAAGGATCAGTACGGCGCGATCCGTCAGTTCGTCGCGCGGGTGCTCAACAACGTGCCGAATGCGGCGCTGCAGGAAATCCACGTCGCGCGCCCCGCCGTGAACGGCAACGTGCTCGACGCGCGCGTGCGTTTCGAGCTTGTCTACCGGAGCGCGCAGCCATGAAGCCGGTCGCCGTGAAACCCGCCGCCGTCATGCGCATCGCGCTGGCGGTGTGCTGCATCGTCGCCGGCGTCGCCGGGTATCGGATGCTGGTCGCGGCGTCGCCGGCGCCGTCGCCGCGCGCGGCGTTCGGCCACCTGCACCGCGATGGCGCGCCCGCGCGGCCGGTTGCCGGGCATCGCGCGCCGCCGTCTCGAGCAATCGCGCAAGCGGCGTCCGCGGCGGCTGCGGCGTCGAGCGCACAGGTCGATACGCCCACGCCGGCGGCGACGCCGCGGGAGAAACTCGCCGCGTTGCGCGCGCCGGTGTCCGTCGAATCGGCGAACGATCCGTTCACCGCATCGTCGTGGCTGCCGCCGCCGCCCGTCGAGGCGCCGCTGCCCACCGCGCGCCCGGCGCCGCCGACGGCGCCCCCGGTGCCGTTCACCTACGTCGGCGAACTCGATGCGAAGGCGGACAAGCCGCAGGTGTTTCTCAGCAACGGCGATCAGTTGCTGATCGTGTCGCCCGGCGACGTGATCGATGGCCAGTACCGTGTCGACGCCGTGTCGGCGTCGAACGTGGTGCTGACTTATCTGCCGCTGAACCAGACGCAGGTGGTGTCCATTCCAGTGGAGGCAAAGTGATGAAAACCTCACGCACACGGGGGGCGCGCCGCGACGGGAACAGCGGTCGATCGACATGCGTCGCGCCTGTCACCCCGTTCGATTCCCGTTGCGCGCCGGCGAGCCGGATCGCGACGAAACGCGCGCTGGCGATCGCCGCGGCGGTGCTCGCATGCGGCGGTTGCGCACACGTGCCGAACCTCCACGACGATCCGACCAACGCGCAGGTGAAGATCGATGCGATGCACGACCGCGACGCCGAAATCAACGAACTCCTCGACAACGCCGACCGGCTTCGCCAGGACAACCAGTTCGACGCCGCGTCCCGCTCCGTTTATATGGCGACCGAGCTCGATCCGCGCAGCGAGCGTGCGCGCAGGATCGGCGCGATGATCGAGCAGGACCGCAAGCACCTGGCGATCCTGCAGGAAGCCGACCGGATGATGAAGCGCGGCTCGTATGCGCAGGCGGCCGATCGCGTGCACCGCGTGCTGGTCGAGAACCCGGCCAATGCGATGGCGCTGCGGATGCAGCGCGAGCTCGACGAAAAGCGCCGGCAGCAGCACGCGGAACGCGACGACAAGCTCGCCGCTTCGTCGATCATGCGCACGCCGGTGTCGCTGCAGTTCCGCGACGCGAACGTGCGGATGGTATTCGAGGCGCTGTCGCGCACGTCCGGACTGAACGTGATCTTCGACCGCGACGTGCGGGCCGACCTGAAGACGACGATCTTCGTGCAGAACGCGTCGCTGCAGGACACGGTCGACATGATCCTGTTGCAGAACCAGCTCGACAAGAAGCAGATGAACGCGAACACGCTGTTCATCTACCCGGCGACGCCGGCGAAGGAGCTCGAATACCAGGAGCTCAAGGTGCGCACGTTCCAGTTGTCGAACGTCGACGCGAAGCAGATCCAGTCGCTGCTGAAGAGCCTGCTGAAAGTGAAGGAAGTCGTGATCGACGAGCGCGCGAACACCGTGACGATTCGCGGCACGCCGGACATGATCAAGGTGGCCGACGAGATGATCGCCGCGCAGGACTTGCCGGAGCCGGAGGTGATGCTCGAAGTCGAGGTGCTGGAAGTGTCGCACGAGCGGATGTCGCAGCTCGGCATCAACTGGCCAAACTCGTTCACCGTGTCGACGCCGAGCACGGTGAATACCTGGGGCGCGCTGCATCATCTGCCGGTCAATGCGCTGAACGTCAGCGGCCTGTCCGCCACGGCGGACTTCAAGCTCACGGACACCGATGCGAACCTGCTCGCGAGCCCGCGCATCCGCACGCGCAACAAGGAGAAGGCGCGCATCATGATCGGCGACAAGGTGCCGGTGATTTCGAGCTCGAGCACGCCGAGCACGAGCGGGCCGTCGTTCACGCAGATGATCCAGTACCTCGACGTCGGCATCAAGCTCGAAGTGGAGCCGCAGGTCTATCGCGACGGCGACGTCGGCATCAAGCTCAATCTCGAGGTCAGCAACATCACCAATACGATCCAGAGCGGCAATTCGCAGGGGCTCAGCTCGCTCGCGTATCAGATCGGCACGCGCAGCGCGTCGACGAGCCTGCGGCTGCGGGACGGCGAAACCCAGATCATGGGCGGGCTGATCTCGGACGAGGACCGCCGCAACGCGAACAAGGTGCCGGGGCTCGGGCAGTTGCCGCTGCTCGGCCGCCTGTTCTCGGATCACGAAGGCGATCACAAGAAGACCGAGATCGTGCTGCAGATCACGCCGCACATCGTCCGGCCGCAGGTCGCGGCGGACGCGGACACGCAGGAAGTATGGTCGGGCACCGACGTCAACGTGCACGCCGACGAGCTGCGGCTCGATCCCGTGGCGCTGAACGCGGAAGCGCCCGCGGAGCCGGCCGCGCGGCCCAAGGCGCGGCCGGTGCCCGGCAGCGTCGGCGGCGGCACGTCGGGCGCGAGCGCGGCTTCGGCGTTGGGCGCGGCGGCGACCCGCGCGCTGCCGTCGCCGGAGAGCGGCGCGTTCGGGCAGATGCCGGCCGCACCGCGCACGACGCCGCCGCCGGAACCGTACGGCGGGCGTTTCTCGCGACAGCAGCCCGCGCCGGCGACGGCGCCCGCGAAGGCGGCGGAGCCCGCGCAGGGCGCGGCGCAGGCGGCCGAGCCGGCGGGCAACGAAGCGGAACCGGCCCCGGGCGCCACCGTGACGCCGGTCGCGCCGCCGGCGCCTGCCGCACCGCCGGCACCCCCGGCGCCCGCCGCGGCGCCGGCCGCCGCGCCGGCCGCCGCGCCGCCGCCGTCGACGCTGCAGATGCCGGCGGGCGACATCCCGAACGAAAACCCGCTGCATCCGATCCAGAACGGGAACTGAGCCGTGGCCACCCGGAACGGCACGGGGCGTCACGCCCGGCGCGGCTTCACGCTGATCGAGATGGTGATCACGCTCGCGCTCGTGGGCATCCTCGCGCTCGCGATCATGCCGTTTTCCGAGCTGGTCGTGCAGCGGCAGAAGGAGCAGGAGCTGAGCGCCGCGCTGCGCGAGATCCGCACCGCGCTCGATGCGTACAAGGACGCGAGCGACGCGGGGAAGATCGAAAAGGACGCGGAGGCGTCCGGCTATCCGCCGTCGCTGGGCGTGCTCGTGACGGGCGTGAAGGACGCGCGGGACCCGAAGGGCGGCCTGCTGATGTTCCTGCGCCGCGTGCCGCGCGATCCGTTCTTCACCGGCGACCCGGATACGCCGGCCGAGGAGACCTGGAACGTGCGCGCCTACGGCCAGCCGCCGGATCAGGCGGCCGGCGGGGCGGCAGGCGATTCGTCCGCGAACGACGCGGCCGGCAAGGACGTGTTCGACGTGACGTCGAAATCCGCGCGCGTCGGCATCAACGGCATCCCGTACAGACAATGGTGACGGTGCACCCATCATGAAACCCGCTCGCATGCACGGATCGCACGGCTTCACGCTGATCGAAATCGTGGTCGTGATGGCCATCATCGGCCTGCTCCTGACGCTGGCGGTGCCGCGCTACCTGCACAGCATCGAACGCGGCAAGGAGCAGGTCCGGCAGCAGAACATCGCGGTGATGCGCAACGCGATCGACCAGTACTTCGGCGACAACGGCCAGTATCCCGAGACGCTCGACGAACTGGTCGCGAGGCATTACCTGCGCGTGGTCCCGGTCGATCCCGTGAACGGCGACGACAAATGGGCGGTGATCGCGTCGCCGGACGAGACCAAGCCGGGGGTCTACGACGTGGCGCCCGCGAGCAGCGCGCAGGGCGAGCCGCCGCACGCGGCGGGAGCGGCGCGATGAGCGCGGCCGGCCGGGCCGTGCGCCGGGCGCATGCCGCGCGTCAGCGCGGGCTCGTGCTGCTCGCGCTGCTGATCGCGCTGATGCTGATGTCGATCGCGCTGGCCGGCGCGCTGGACGTCTGGGCGCTGCAACGGCGCCGCGAAGACGAGAAGCAGCTGCTGTTCGCCGGCGACCAGTATCGCAGGGCGATCGTGCGCTACTACGGCCTGGCCCGCGCGTACCCGGCGAGCGTCGACGATCTGGTGGACGACACGCGTTTCCCGACGCCGCGGCATCATCTGCGGCGCGCGTATCCGGACCCGCTGACCGGCCGGGCCGACTGGATGTTCCTGTGGCGAGCCGACCGCTTCTACGGCGTCTACAGCAGCGTCGACCGGGCCACCGTCAAGCGTGCGGGCTTTCCGCGGCAATACGCGGATTTCGACGGCGAGGAGACCTACGCGAAGTGGAAGTTCCTTTACCTCGCGCCGGGCCTGGCGATGCCGGCCGGCGATGCGGCGCCGGCCGCGCCCGCGACGGCGGCCAGCGCGCCGAGCCTGTCCGGGTTCGGCGGGTATCTGCCGGGGCAGCAGCGGTCCGGATTGCGGTGACGCGCGGCGGATCGGCGCGCGCGGCGAAGTCTCTGTTATCTTCGGGGGCTTCCGAACGACTTCCCGACCGATTTTCATGACCGACCGCATCGTTGCCGCGTTCGATTTCGACGGCACCATCACCACCTCCGACAGCTTCCGCCATTTCGTCCGCTCCGCGATCGGCACGCCGCGCTTCGCGTGGGCGGGGCTGCGCGCGCTGCCGTGGATCGTCGCGATGAAGGCGGGGCGGCTGTCGCGCGGCGACGCGAAGGCGAAGTTCGCGTGGTTCGCGTTCGGGCCGATGCGCGAGGACGCGCTGGAGGCGGCAGCGTGCCGCTTCGTCGCGACGGACCTGCCGCGGCTCGTGCGCCCCGAAATGCTCGAGCGGATTCGCGAGCATCGCGCGCGCGGCCACGAACTCGTGCTGGTCAGCGCGTCGCCGTCGCTGTACCTGGAGAAGTGGGCGAAGACGGCCGGCTTCGACGCGGTGCTCGCGACGCGGCTCGCGTTCGAGCGCGGCGCGTTCGCCGGCCGGCTCGACGGCGAGAACTGCTGGGGGCCGCAGAAGGTGGCGCGGCTGAGCGCGTGGTGGGGCGAGCATCCGCCGCGGCAGCTGTTCGCGTATGGCGACAGCCGCGGCGACAAGGAGATGGCCGAGCGCGCGAACTGGGCGTGGATTCGCGGGCAGGGGCCGATGCCGCCGATCGACGCGTGACGCGTGATGTCTGGCGTGGATGGCAGTTCGCGGCGCGTGCGCGCCGCTTACTGCAGCATGAAGATCTCGTATTCGAGCGTATCGAGCTTCCGGTCCAGCCAGCTTATCCCGACGAGCACCACGACGAGCAGCGCGATCGCGAATCCGTACCCGTAGAACACCGGGCCGGCGGCGAGCGATGCCGCGGTCAGGCACCCGTTCAGCACGCAGAACATCGCGATCAGCGCGAGCGCCGGCCGCTGCCGGTCGAGATAGATGAAGCTGTTCATGATCGCGAGGAACACCATCTGCAGGCTGGTCGCGATCACCTGCACCGACAGCAGCGGCATGTAGAGCCGCGAGATGCCCATCGCGTCGAGCAGCAGCGGGCCGGTCGCGAGCACGACCAGCACGGTCAGCGCCTGCACCTTGACGATGTCGAACAGCGCGCTGCGCAGCGACTGCGCCATCGCGTCGTGCGCGTACTCGATCTGCTGCAGCGAGCCGCCTTCGCGGATCGCGGTGTTGAACGCGCGGTAATGCGCCGCGAACTCGGTCTCGACGCGCAGCATGAACACCGCCATGCCCGGCGTGATCGCGAGATACGCGAGGAAGATCGGGATGTCGTAGATGACCGACGCATGCAACGATCCGATCACGGCCTGCCCGGAGCTCGGCGAATACCAGAACATGATCTTGTCGATCCAGATGCCGAGGTTGTACAGCAAGCCGATCAGCAACAGCGCCGGATAGTGATGCGCGCGCCGCAGCAGGTCGAACGAGACCACGCGCGACGCCGAGAAGCCGCCGTAGACGCGGATTAGCAGCAACAGCAGCAACAGCGTCTGGCCGAGCACGAAGCCGTACAGCAGCCCTTCGAGGCCGAAGCGCTTCAGCCCGACCGCGGCCACCGTCGTCACCGCGTAGCCGACGAAGAACGCGCGCAGGATGCCGGTGTATTGCTTGAGCCCCGCGAGAAACACGCTGGCGATCCAGATGTCGCACAGCAGCGCGAAGCCGGCGACCATCAGCGCGCGGTACAGCGCGCTTTGCGCGTCGAACGCGAAGCCGGCGGCGAGCAGGCCCAGCATGATCGCGCCGGCCGTGACCGCGAGCAGCGCGCCGGTGAAGTTCGGCAGGATCGCGTCGAGCTGCCGGTCGAACAGGCGGTCGCTCGTGAAGCGGGTGAGCGTGAGCTGCATCGGGCCGGTGACGATTAGGCTTGCGCCGATCAGGTAGGTCGCGGACACCTGGAAATCCGACACCATCGCGTTCGGCAACAGCGGCGACGCGCCGAGCAGCCCGACCAGCAGCATGCCGACGATCGACCATATCCACGGCCCGGCGCCGACCAGCCCGGCATACGTATACGCGCGCATGATGCCGAGCAGCGAATTGTGCCGGGCGAGCCGGCGCAGCTTGATTCCGATGGCGGACATCGATCGCTCCTTCGTCCCGGGCCGGTTGCCGTCGCTCGCGGCGGCGCGCCGGCGACTGGCGCAAGCCCTTCGTTCGCGGCGCTTGTCGCGCGCCGCCTGCCACTCGCCGCGCGCCGCTGGCCGCGCGCCGCTAGCCGTGCGCCGCTAGCCGCGCGCCGCTGGCCGCGTGCCCGCGTACGGACACGCCGACGCGGCGCCGGCTGCGCGTCCCGCATCCGGCATGTGCCGGTCCGGCGCGCCGGCCAGCATCGTGTACAGCGCGCGATAGGCGCCGACCATCCGCTCCTGCGAATAGAAGCGCTCGACGCGCGCGATGCCGGCCGCTTGCGCCGTGCGCCACGCGTGGTCGTCGGCGAGCAGCGCGAGCGCCTCGTGCGCGAGCGCGACCGGGTCCGCGATCGGCACGAGCCGGCCCGCGGCGCCGAGCGCGGCGTCGTCGGCGTCCGAGCCGTGGATCAGCTCGCAGCACGCGCCGACGTCGGTCGTGACGACCGGCACGCCCGCGGCGAACGCCTCGAGGATCACGAGCGGCAGCGCCTCCGAGATCGAGCTCAACACCAGCACGCCGATCTTCGGCAGCAGCTCGTCGATGCGCTGCATGCCGAGCAGCGTCACCTTGCCCGCGAGGCCGAGGCGGTCGATCAGTTCGCGGCACTCGGCCGCGTACGACGGGTCTTCGCTTTCCGGCCCGGCGATCCAGGCCTCGGCGTCCGGCATCGCCCGCACCACGGTCAGCATCGCGCGGATGAAGGTCTTCACGTCCTTGATCGGCACGACGCGCCCGATCAGGCACAGCACCTTAGGCGTGCTGGCCGGCCGCAGCCGGCGCAGCGGCGCGAGGCGGCGCAGGTCGACGCCGTTCGGAATCGTGTGCGTCTTAGGCGGCGGCGCGCCGTCGACGATCTGGCGGCGCCGGTTGCCTTCGTACAGCGCGACGATGTCGTCGGCGGCCGCGTAGGTCATCTTGCCGAGCGCCTCGAAGAAGCGGGCCCACATCTCGTGGAAGTAGCCGATATGCGACGCGTCGTATTCGATCAGGTTGCGGTTGTCGCGGATCCACTGGCTCTGGAACAGCTCGATCTTGCGTTCCTTCGTGTAGATGCCGTGCTCGGAAATCAGCAGCGGCCGCCCCTGGCGGTGCCGCAGCAACGCGCCGAGAAAGCCCGCGTAGCCGGTCGACACCGCGTGATACAGGCGCATCGGGATCAACTGCTCGGCGATGCGCGCGAGCTGCCACAGCGGCCGGTGCATCAGGCGCACGGACCAGAAATAGTCGGAGAACGACGGGTCGCTGCAGTACGCGCGATACTGGTCGGTCAGGAACGTCCACGCTTCCTGGCTGTACAGGAACTGCGCCTCGTCGAGCCGGTGCTCTTCGGTCAGGTCGTCGACGACGCGCCGCACGAGCCGGTTGTCGAGCGGCGCGTCGGCGGGCCGCCGGAGCTGTTCGTGCAGCAGCGCGATCCGCTCGAACGCGTCGCGGTTGCCGGGCACGCTGCGCACCGGCCCGGACGGCGGATCGGCGTCGTACAGGTAATGAACCTCGAGGTGGGCGACGTTGGCCGGCAGCGGGTAGGACATCTTCGGATAGTCGTCCGGCTTGCTGCCGAGAAAGCACAGGCCGAAAGTGTACTCGGGAAACGCGCGGATGATGTCGTGCACCCACGACGACACGCCGCCGCTCACGTACGGATAGGTGCCCTCGAGCAGCAGCCCGATGTCCGCGCACGCCGCGCGCGGCAGCACGTTGCCGAGTGCATCGGTGACGGTGGCCGGCCGGTTGCCGGGGCGCGTGTCGAGACCGGAGTCGCGCATCATGGTGGACGTTCCTCGTCACGTATTCCAGTAGTCGGCGATCGGCGCGAGCCGATGAGGCGGCACCGCCGGCAGGCCGTCGAGGCAGCGCCGCACCGCCGCGTAGTCGCGCCGCAGGTAGGCGATCTCGGCGAGATAGGGCAGCACCCGCATGCGCGGAAAGCCGCAATCGATCGCTTTTTTCAGCATCGCGTCGGCGTCGTCGAGGCGGCCGGTCTCGAACGCAAGGCGGCCGCGCAGCCGCCACAGTGCGCCGTCGAGCGGCCGGTGGCGCAGCGCGCGCACCGCGTGCGCGTCGCCCTGCTCGATTGCGTTGCGATAGAGGTCGCCTTCGACGAGGCGCGCATAGACCAGCTCGCAATACAGTTCGGCGAGCGTCTTTTCGACGCGGCAGCGTTCGTCGTCGGACAGGCGCTGCGCGAGCCGTGCACGTTCGACGTCGATCTGCTGCGTGACGCGCTTCTCGCTCTTGTCGAGCATGCCGTATGCAAGCAGGCGCACGTCGTCGGCCGGATCGTTCAGCAGCCCGTGCAGGATCGGGCTGGCGGCGCGCACCGGCATCGTCTGCATCGCGACGAGCGCGGTCACGCGGCGTCCGACCGCCGCCTGCCGGTTCAGCAGGCCTTCCTTCACCTGGTGTTCTCGCGCATACGAGAGCGTCGCGAGCAGGTGCGGCGCGAACTGCGGCTCGCGCACGAACGCGATCAGCGCACCTTCGTCGAGATGCGGAAACGCGAACGCGTGCAGGCGCACGGCGAGGCGCACGATCGCGTCGGCCACGAAGCGGCCGGCCTCGCACGTCGCGAGCAGCGCCCGCCCGCCCGGCCACGTCGGTCTTGGTCGCAGCGGCGCGGCGCGGGTGGTGTGGGCGCGGGCATTGCGCGACGCACGCGAGGCAGGGTCACGCGAGGTCATCACGGTCGGCCAGGATTTGGCGCAGCGTGCCGTCGGGCGGCGCGCCGGCGAGCGGTGCCCAGCGCGCGACGATGCGCGCGTCCGCAAAGCCGAGGCCGAAGCGGTTGCGCACGTCGGTTTCGATCCGCTGCAGCTGCGCGTCGACGGCGGCCTCGTCGCACAGCGGCATCAGGAACACCAGCGCGCACGTGCCGCCGGCACGCACGACCCACTGCACGTGAAAGTCGAGATTGGTCCGCTCGACGTGATCGAAGATCGCCCGCGCCTGGCGGCTCGCGCCGAACTGCAGCCGCACCACGGACGACGCGATGCCGCTCGTGCGCTGCAGGTCGGCGAGCCGTGCATATTCGAGCGCGAAGTCGTAGGGGCAATCCGGGAACGCCTGCAGCACGTCGCGCGTGACGGCTGCGTGATGCACGCCGTTCGCGTAGTAGCTGCCCATCACGAACATCAGCTGCAGGTTCTCTGCGGTCAGCGCGAGGAACGGCAGCTGCGACACGACGAGCACGCCGATGACTTCGTCGCCGGCGCCGATCAGCGGCGCGCACGCGACATAGCGGGTGTGTGCGCGGTCGCGCGCGTCGAGCGACTGCAGGTGCGCGAGCGCGAGCTCGTCGAGCGCGGCGACGACGAGCGGATCGCCGGCGTCGAAATCGAACGGCGCACCGGTCGCGGCGACGGGCGCGGCGGCCGGTACGCCGTCGTGCAGCGCGTGGATCTGCGCGGCCTCGATCTGGCACGCCTGCGCAACGGTGTCGAGAAAGCGCTGCGCGCCGGGCAGCGCCGCGTGCGCGCCGGCGGCGTCGTGCAGCATCATCTCGCGCAGCCGCGCGAGCGCGTCGCGCAGCGTCGACGGCCGAACGAGCAAGTCCTGTTCGAGCTGGTCGTGCGACAGCCGCAGCAGGTACTGGTTGTTCGTCAGCACGGACAGGCGTTCGCTCAGGTAGTCGTTCGACACGCGTGCCTGCGACAGCCGCGCGGCCCACGTGTCGCTGAACTGGCCGGCGATCAGCATCGTGATGAAGCCGCCGACGAAGAAGTCGCGCGGAAACACGTCGGCGAGCGGCAGGCGCGCATAGAACACGCCCCACGCGACGCCCAGCAGCACGCCGCCGCCGAGGCCGGCGACGGTGCCGTAGCGCAGCGCGACGAACAGCGGCAGCAGCCACATCCATGGGAACGCCTTGCCGATCAGCAGCGGATCGGCGGGGGACAGCACGCGGCACAGCGCGAAGACGGCGACGAACAGCACGAGCGTTTCGAGCGCGACATACGCCGCTGCGTGATCACGCGGCAGCAGCGACGCGAAACGCGCGGCCGACGCACGCCGCAGCAAGCGCGCGCGCAGGCCGGGGCGAGGCCTGCGCGTCGGCGCGTCGGCCTGCGCGTTCATGCCCGCGCCGAGTCGTGTCGATTTGGAGTCGATCGCCATCGCTTACCTCGCGCATCCGGATCGTTGTCGTGTGTCGCGGCCGTGTGGGCCGTGTGCCTGCCGTCATCCCGGGCCTCACGATGCCGGGTCAGGAATCGGCAACGCGCCGCCCATGGGCAGCGCGATGCCGGGATTCGGCTGGCCGCCGCAGGTCTCGACGCCGGCGTCGTAGCCGACGCCGGTCCCCGATAGGGTGACGGCCCGCGCCGTCGATGCTGTCCCTCGCGGAGACGCAAATAACGTACCAGTGATCGGGCTACCTTGCGCATGGGTGGACGGCCCACGCGCCGCGGCGTCGAACACGCTGAATCGGCCGAATTTCGTTTCATGGCTGATACATCGGAACCGATATCGGTGCACCGCGGGCCGGCGCGACTTGCCGCGCACATGTGGGGCGGCATCTGCCGGGTGCGCGTGCAACGGGATCGCGCATTGCCGTCGACGCCGGCCGTCGGCGCACGGCGCAGGCCAGTTTGCGGTGGCGCGTAACAGATGTGCAACAGCGTACTGAAAGGGTTCGCGTCGCCCGCGTGCACTACGGGAAAGTCCGCCCCGACGTTTCGTGTTCCTGCCGGGTTCGCGCCTTGATCTTCGAAATGTCTTGGTCTATTTCTTCATCGAAGGCATCGCGCTTTCATGCGTGATCGATTCGATAGCGCGACGCGTTCGTGTGCAGACGAGACACGGAAACAGGGAGGGCGCGCCGCGACGCAAGAATGACAGCACAGGGGTTCGCAGTGCAAAGCCAACGGCCGTTGGGCCCGGGGGGCATGGTCATGTTGGGGAGGATTCGACGTCGCCTGGTCGGCGCGAGGGCGCTCATTGCGTGTCTCGCGCCGCTGTCGGCGTCGGCGCAGGCCGCTTCTCTCGACACGGCTTCGCTTCCAGCCGATTCCACCACCACGTTCGCGGCGCCGCTTGCCACGGCCGACGCGGGCGAAGCGCGCGCGGGCGCGGCCGTCGCGCCGCTGCCCACCTTCGCGTTCTTCTACGGCGCGCATGTGCCGGTCGTCGCGCTGTCGTCATTCGACAGCGTCGTCGTCGAGCCCGACAGCGACTTCGATCCGGGTGCGGCCGACACGTCGCGCACGACGTGGCTCGCCTACGTGAGCGTCGGCGAAGTGACGGCCGCGCGCAGGTATTTCAAGGACATCCCGAAGGCATGGCTGCGTGGCGAGAATCGCGCGTGGGGCTCGGCGGTGGTCGACCAGTCGATGCCGAAATGGCCGGCATTCTATGTCGAGCACGTGATCGCGCCGCTGTGGGCGCGCGGCTTTCGCGGCTTCTTCCTCGATACGCTGGACTCCTATCAGATCATCGCGAAGACCGATGCCGAGCGCGCGCGTCAGCAAGCGGGCGTGGTCGCGGTGATAGACGCGATCAAGGCGCGCTTTCCGTCCGCGCGGCTGATCCTGAACCGCGGCTTCGAGCTGCTGCCGCGCGTGCATGCGAGCGTGTATGCGGTCGCGTTCGAGTCGCTCTATCGCGGCTGGAGCCAGGCGCAGCAGCGCTATACCGAAGTGACGCCGGCCGATCGCGCGTGGCTGATGCTGCAGGTGGGCGCCGCGAAGGCGTACGGCCTGCCGGTGGTGTCGATCGACTATTGCCCGCCGGCTGACGACGCGTGCGCGCGCGACACCGCGGCGCGGATCCGCGCGGCCGGCGTGATTCCGTACGTGACCGGGCCGGCGCTCGACGTCGTCGGCGTCGGCGCGTTCGCGCAGGGGCTGCGCGCGTCGGCGCTCGCGGCGCGCGAGGCCGTGCGCGCGCAACGCCGCGACGCTGCGCCGGCGGCCGGTCCCGCGCCATTCGTCGACATGGGGGCCGACCGTGCAATCTGACCGCAAACGACTCGTTTCGCCGCTCGGCATCGCGGGCTTCGGCGCGGCCGTCGCGCTGTCGCTCATCGCGGTGTTTCCGCGCGGCACGCTCGAACGCGCGCTGCTCGACAGCCGCGAGACCGACATGCTCACCGTCGCGTATCTGCGCGCGTGGCTGCGCGCCGACCCGAACAACGCGCATGCCGTCGAGCAACTCGCGCACGAATACATCGCCGAAGGCCGCTACGACGATGCGGAGCGGCTCGTCGCGCAACTGCGCGCGTCGCCGGATGCCGACGTCAGGCTGCGCGCGCTGCTGTCCGGCATCGGCCTCGCCGAGCAGCGGCTCTATGCACTGCCGGAAGGCGCGCCCGAGCGCATCGGCCGCATTGCGCGGCTCGATGCGCTGCTCAACGATGCGCTCAACGCGCCGTTGTCGCCGGCGCAGCTGCAGATGCTCGCGGTCAAGGCGACCGCGCTGAACGACGGCGGGCTCGCCGCGCGCTGCTACCATCGCCTCGCGATGCGCGAGCCGGCGCGCGCGATCTTCTGGCTCAACAAGGAATCGGCCGCGCAGCTCGCGGGCGGGCACTACCGCGAGGCCGCCGACGCGGCGTTCGCGGCGAGCGAGCGCGCGACGTCGAAAGCCGAGCGGCGCGCGCTGTTCTTCGCGGGGCTGCGCGCGCTGCAGGGCGGCAACCTGCTCGGCGACGCGATGCTCGCCGCGCGCGAGCACGTCGGCGAGCTCGCGACCGATGCGCGCACGCTGCGCTTCCTGATCACGCTGGCGATGGCGGCGGGCCGCCCCGACCTGGCCTCCGACTACACGAGCCAGCTCATGAACCTGCACGGCGCGGGCAAGCGCGCGGACGCGACGCCGTCGGCGGCGCGCAGTGACGCGGCCGACGCGCCGCGCCTCACGCTCGCGGTATGGCGCTGGAGCGACGAGCCGCATGTCGTGCGTGTTGCGCAGGCGGCGAAGGCGCCGGACGAATCGGCCGACGAGGCCGCGCCGTCCGACGAGGAACTCGCGTTCAAGGTCTACCTGCAGAACAGCAAGCTGCGCGAAGCGGAGGAGGTCGCGCGCCACGCGCTCGCGCGCGACCCGAATTCCGTCGTGTGGCACGAGCGGCTCGCGCAGGTCGCGACCTGGAACAACCGGCCGCGCGTCGCGCTCGATGCATACATGTGGCTCGCGAAGACGCGCAACGACGAAGCGTCGTGGCAGCAGGTGCTGCGGCTCGCGCCCGCGCTGCGCGACGATCGCGCGCTGCTGGCCGCGATGCAGCACGAGCTCGAGCGCGGCGGCGCGAAGGTCGATCGCCGCAAGCAGCTCGAATGGATCGATGCGTACGTCGCGATCCAGGAGGGGCGCGCCGACCCGGGCGCGGCGATCCGCTTCCTCGCGATGCAGGCGCACGGCGCGCTGCGCCAGCCGGTGCTGGAACGCACCGCGGCGCTCGCGGAGCGCACCGGCGACGACGCGCTGGCGTTGCGCACCTGGCAGACGCTCGAGCATGACTACGGCCCGAACCCGGCGTATGCGACGAAGATCGCGGTGGCGCTGTACGGCCAGCATCGCTATGCGGAGGCGCTCGCGGCGCTGGAGAAGGCGAAGCCTGCGGCGGACACGGCGCCGAACGCCGACGCGTACTGGCGGCTGTATGCGACGCTCGGCAAGCTGGCCGGCAAGCCGGACGTGGTCGTCGAGGGCTCGCGGCACCTGCTGAAGGGCGGCCGCGAAACGCCGGGCGACCTCGAGCAGATGATCGACGCGCTCGACGATCAACCGCTCGACGCGGGCCGCGTCGCCGAATTTGCGTACCGCCGCACCGGCGAGCTGCGCGACCTGCGGCGCGCGGTGTACTACTACACGCGCGCCCGCGCGTACGAGCGCATCGCGACGCTGCTGAATTCGCTGACGCCCGCGCAGGCGGCCGCCGCGGAACGCGATCCGGAATACCTGATGGCGCGCTCGCAATACTGGCGGCTCGTCGGCGAGCCTGCGCGGGCGATCGACGACGTGCGCGCGGTGCTGCGCATCCAGCCCGACAACGCGAACGCGCAGGTCGCGCTGATCTGGCTGCTGAACGACGCGGGCAGCGCGAGCGAACTGCGCGCCGCGCTGCGCGCGTACCGGTCGCGCGCGAGCGCCGACACGCCGCTCGCGGCCGCGTATGCGGCGGCCTACCTGCAGCTCGGCGATGCGCGCGCCGCGTTGCATTTCCTGCGGCTGAACCTGCCGTCGCATCGCGACGACATGCTGTGGCGGCTGACGGTCGCCGATGCGCTGGAGCTCGACGGGCAGACCGACGAGGCGTGGCAGATCCGGCGCACCGCATGGAAGAAGCTGCATCGCGAGCGGATCGACCAGCGCCGGCCGCCGCGGATGACGCCGGACGAATACGACATGGCGCGCGTGCGCTTCATCGCGCTCACCGACCGCTTCGCGGGCGGCGACGCGTCGAAGCGGCTGCTGATCGAGCTGCTGCGCCGCGACGAGCAGGCGGGTGCGGCGGCGGCGTCGAAGGCGGCGGCGGATCTCGGCGACCTGTCGATGCTGCCGCCGGCGACCGCGCAGTCGCTGACCCGCCGCGACGAGCGCTATTCGGCGATCGCGAACGAAGCGCTGCTCGCGTGGAGCCAGTCGCACGACGCGTACGATTTCGAGCGCGACTGGCTCGCGTGGCGCTACACGCAGCACCTGTCGCAGCCGTCGTACGCGAAGGCCGCGCTCGCGCTCGCGGACGACGATGCCGCGACGCTGTCGCAGATGCTCGACGATCCGGCCGATCCGATGCCGGTCGCGACGAAGATCGCCATTGAGCAGCGCGTGGGCCGCGTCGAAGCGGCGCAGCAGGATGCGGCGCAGGCGCAGAACCTGCTGCCGGACAACGACGCGATGCATGCGACCTACGTCGATGCGGTGATGCCGACCGCGCAGGCGATCGCGCCGGGCTTCCGGTATCTGCATACGGGGCCGCTGCTGTTCTACGAGACCAGCATCGGCGCGGGCGTGCGCATCACGCCGACGCTCGCGTTCGCGTTCCGCTACGTCGACCGCGCGCAGCACGGCGACGCGTCGCTGCCCGGCGTGCCAGGCAAGGACCGCAACTTCGAGGGCGTGCTGCGCCGCTACGGCACGATCGATCGCGAAGCGCTCGTGCTCGGCCGCCGCAATGCGCTGCGCGACTTCACGACGGTGCGCATCGAAGGCGCGCTGTTCGAGGGCCGGCCGCTGAGCTTCAGCTATTCGCTCGGGCGCAACCAGGAAGCGACGGAATCGGCGCAGCTGCAGGTCGGCGGCGTGAAGGACGACGTGGTCGGCGCGGTCGCGTTCCAGCCCGACCCGCACGTGTTCACGCGGGCACGTGTCGAATACGCGCGCTTCTTCGGGCAGGACCGCTCGTACCTCGGCCACGGCACGCTGATCACCGCGGACGGCGGCTACAAGCTGCGCGTCGCGTATCCGGACTTCACGGTGCGCGTCGCCGTCACGCGCGGCGACTACACCGCGAACGGCACGCCGGGCGCGCTGCTGCGGCAGATGGCGCCGAACGGCGTGCCGCTGACGTCGCCGCTGTTCGTGCCGCGAAACTTCACGCAGGTCGCGCTGCTCGGCGGCTTCGGCAACGGGCTGCTCGACGGCTATTCGCGCCGCTGGCGGCCGTTCCTCGAGGTCGGTCCGCTGTACGACTCGAATGCGAAGTGGGGCGAGCGCGTGACGGCGGGCGCCGTCGGCAGCGTGCTCGGCCACGACCAGCTCGGCCTCTACGTCACCCATGCCAGCGCGTCGGCGAACCAGTCGACGCCCTTCACCGAAGTCGGCATCCGCTATCGCTGGATGTATTGACCCGTCAAGCAAGGAGAGCGAAATGAACGAGAGCGCATCGCCGCATGCGGCGGACAAGCCGGCGCGGCACGCAAGGACCGCCCGCCGCTGGTGGCTGGCGCTGGCCGCGGCGGGCGCGCTGCTCGCCGGCTGCGCGCAGGTCGACAGCGGCCCCGTGTCGCCGTTCGAGGCGAACGGCGGCCACAGCGACCTGCGCATGGCGAACACCGGCTGGGCCGTGCTGCCGATCGAGAACAACACCGAGACCGCGAACGCCGGGCAGCGCGCGGCGTCGATCGTCGCGGGCTTCCTGCGCGCGCAGGGCTACACCGACGTGCGCGAGTATCGCGCGCCCGGCGACGACGGGATGTTCGTCGACTGGACCGGCACGGACGTCGGCAAGGCGAAGAAGTGGGCGACCGACAACCACCTGCGCTACGGGCTGACGGGCGCGGTGAACGAGTGGCGTTACAAGGTCGGGGTCGACGGCGAGCCGGCGATCGGCATCGCGCTGCAGATCATCGACCTGCAGACCGGCGCGGTGGTGTGGAGCGGCACCGCGAGCCGCACGGGCTGGAGCCGCGATGCGGCGACGAGCGTCGCGCAGGGGCTGGTGCGGCAGTTGCTGACGCCCGTCGTCGGGTCCGGCGAGCGGCGCGCGCGGTCGTAGCGTGCAAGCGGCGCCCGGACGGGCGCCGCATGGAGGTGCGAAGCCGGAGGCGGGCGGGGCGCCCGGCCTGCGGCGCGTCACGCGCGTGGCGCGCGCGACGCATCATGGCGGATCAGAGGCCCCAGTAGCAGACCGTGCCCTGGCCGGCGCTCGCGTCCGACACGTACGGCGAGAAGCCGTGCGAACGGGCCGACGTGTACGCGCTCGACGCGTCGGCGGTGTTCGTGCACGAGCCGACGTAGTCGACGGTCGCGATCCAGAACGGATGGCCGCCCGGCGCGAGGTTCATGCTCTTCCAGTTCAGCAGTTGCTGCTCCGCGCCCTGGTCGTAGCTCGGCTTGTACACCTCTTCGTGCGCGACGCCGTCGAGCAGGCTCGCGTACTTCACGCCGCCGGTGGTGCCCAGGCGCGTCACGTCGCCGGTTGCGTTCTGCATCACGATCAGCAGCTTCGGATACTTCTGGCGCAGCTTGCGCACGAGGTCGAGGCCGCCCTGGCTGCACGACGCGTCGCACGGGCCGTTGCTGGTCGACGTGCCGTGCTCGACGATTTCCATGTTGTCGAGATAGAAGCCGTCCGCGCCCTGCGCGACGAGGCGCGGCGCGACGTAGTTGAGGATCAGGTTCTGGTAGTCGGCGTTGCCGACGTTCATCCACGTCTCGTCCGAATAGCCCTGGTACGCGCCGCGTTGTGCGGCCGTGTTCGCGCCGCACGACACGAAGCCGCTCGGTGCGCTGTTCCAGTAGTCGCGCCAGTGCTCGCACGAGCCGAGGTTCAGGTAGCTCAGCACCTTGTTCTGGCCGTTGTTCTTCAGCGTCGCGACCTGCGCGGCGGTGAAGTTGCCGACGCCCGGATCGAGGTCGATGTCCATCACGCGGTACGTGGTGGCCGCGCGGTTCAGGTCGAGGCCGGACGCGTCGCCGTAGTACGTCATCCACGGGCCGGAAACCGGGAATCCGGGGCCGCTCGTCGCGGTCGTGGTCGTCGTGGAGCCGGAGGTCGTGCCGGACGAGGTCGACGTCGACGTGGACGTCGTGGAGGTCGAGCCCGTCGACGACGTGGAGCTCGAACCGCCCCAGCCGCCGTTCCACTTCAGGGCGCTGGCGGATTGGGTGCCGCCGTCGTCGCCGCCGCAGGCGGCCAGCATGACGGGGAGGAGCAGGGAGAGAGCCAACGGGGCAATCTTTCGCATCGGTTGATTCCTGTTCAATGTGGTGCGGAGGCCGGTTGCGCGCAACCGGAGGACGCCCCCCGACACAACGCCGCGACGAAACGGCGCGCGCGACGACGCGGCGCCCGTGAGGGTGCGGAGCTGCAATCAGGGGATCAGCAAGCGACGTTCGACGGGCCTGCCGTGACACCGACAGAGCCGAACGCGTGGCGGCTTTGGACGCCGCCAACTCTCCGCCGTCGCACGCAATCGCCGCGCGCCGGGCTGTTGGAGAGAGCAAGATTGTTATTGATAAGGCAAATTGATAATTAAATCGGATGATTTAAATCAATTGAGGACCGACTTTAACCGAACAGGATTTTTACCAAGGTAACGAAATGTATGTCGCGTAACAGCATGTAAGAACGGAGGATTGGGCGCGGAAAAGCGCGATGCCGCACGATGCCGGTGCGTCGCGCCGCATGCTGCGGATTTCGTATGAACGAGCAGGAATTACCACTCGTTACGGTTTCTGTTACAAGTCGGCCTGCGCGTCGCGCGCCGGGAGATACGACCCCCAGCGATTCGCGCGCGCGAACGTGCCGACTCCGGCTCCCGTGACAATGAGATCCGCCATGCACTACCTGTACGACGACGTCGCCCGTCTGCTCTTGCACGTTCCATCGCTCCGGTTGAATCGGCCCGCTTCGGCTCAATCGTTGCTGACGGACGTCGTCGAGGCCGGCGCCGAACTCGCGCACATGCTGCGCGACTATCCGCGCGTGCGGTACGCGCCCCTCGATTTCCACTACGTGTGCCGGCAAAGTCTGTCCGCGTTGAACGATGCGCTTCTCGCTGACCTGACCCGGCACTTCGGCTGGCGGGGCAGGCATTGGGCCGCGCTGCTGGCGGCACTGTCGGGCGATGCGCGTTATCTGCCGCACCTCGAAGCGGCGCGGCACGACGCGGCGGTCAGCTGGGTGACCGCGCTCGCCGAGGCTGCGTTGAACCCTGCGGCGGCTTTGGCGGCCTCTCCTTGCTGCCAGCTGATCGTACGCCTGCGGGAACAGCTTGCCCCATTGCCGCGCGTTGCCGTGCGGTTGCGCGCCAATCCATCCCCGGAAGAATGGGCGGCCACCGCGGCGGCCGTTCGCGCCGCCTATCGCAACGGCGATGTCGACGCGGCCCGCGCGATTGCCCGCCGCCTCGACGTGTGGTGATCGTCCGGCCGGTCGGCGAGATCGCCGCGCGCGGCGGCGATACGGACCGCGCGAATGTCACGCGCGCGTTCGAGCGCTGGACGGGCGTCGCGCCGAGCGAGCGGCGCTGAGCGATGACGGGTGGCGCGCCGCGTCACACGATCGCGATCCAGTTCGCGCCGCGTCCGCCGGGCACGCGCGCGCGCAGCGACAGCACGCCGCTCTCGGGCTCGATCGCATACACCGACACATGCTCCGAGCGCTCGCCGCACGCGACGAGGAACCGCCCCGACGGATCGATCGCGAAGCCGCGCGGCTGCGCTTCGGTGTCGGTCGCGTGCACGGCTTCGAACGCGCCGTCCGCATGGCGGCGATAGCAGATGAGCCGGCTCGTCGTGCGCTCCGACACGTACGCGAAGCGCTCGTCCGGGCTCAGGTGCAGGTCGGCCGCCCAGACGGCCGGCTCGGCCGGCGCCGGCGGCCGCGGGTGGCCCGGCGCGAGTGGCGCGAGCATCGCCGGGCGCGGCGTGACGTGCGCGTCGCCGAGCCGGCCGCTGTCGGGGTCGCGCGCGAACACGGCGAGCCGGGCCTCGAACTCGCCGACCGCGACGAGCGTGCGGCCGTCGCGCGACAGCCGCAGGTGGCGCGGCCCGAAGCCGCGTTCGATGCGCGCCTCGCCGCGCTCGATCGCGCGCAGGCCGCGCATGTCGTGGGCCAGCTCGAAGCAGAAGATCCGGTCCGAGCCGAGCGAGCTGACGTACGCGAAACGGTCGTCCGCGGACACGATCGCCGCATGCGCGTTCGGGATGCCGCCGATCACCTGCAGCGGCACGCCGTCGCCGTCGCGCACGCGCGCGGCGTCGTAGACGCTCAGCGCGTGTCCGCCGTACGACGCGCCGAAGAGCCACTGGCCGCTGCCGTCGAGCGTCAGGTACGCGAGGCTCGCGTCGATCGCGGCCGACGCGACGCGCGTGAGCGCGCCGCCGCCCGGATCGACGTCGAACGCGACGATCGACGGCCGCTCGCCGCGCGTCGCCGCGTACAGCCGCGAACCGTCGGCGCTGCACGCGAGCGGCATCACGGCGTCGCCGGCCGGATGCCGGCCGAGCGGCGCGAGCGTGCCGCCGGCGTCCAGGGAGTAGGTGGCGAGATCGCCGTCGACGGCGTTCGAGACGATGACGGTCAGGCGGTCAGTGTTCGGCATGGCGGAGCATCGTGGAGGACGTGAGCGGTTCGTCGGCCGGCAGGCCGCGCGACGGGTCGCCGCGCCGGTGCGTGCGGGCGAACAGCGCGGCGAGCGCGGCGACGAGCGACGCGATCGCGAGCGCATACAGGCCGCCCGTGATCGAACCCGTATGTTGCTTCAGATAGCCGAACGCCGTCGGCGCGACGAAGCCGCCGAGGTTGCCGATCGAGTTGATCAGCGCGATCACGGCCGCGGCGACGCGCGTGTCGAGGTAGCCCTGCGGGATCGGCCAGAACAGCGACGACGCGGCCTTGAAGCCGAGCGCGGCGAAGCAGATCGACGCGAACGACCACACCGGATCGTGCGACGTCGACGCGAACAGCCCGCACGCGGCCAGCACGAGCGCGCACGCGAGCCAGCGCTGCGGATGCTTCCATTTCGCGGACAGCACCGCGAAGCCGTACATCGCGCCGATCGCGATCATCCACGGAATCGTGTTGTACAGCCCGACCTGGAAGTCGGTGAGGCCGCCCATCCTGCGGATGATCGTCGGCAGCCAGAAGGTCGCCGCGTAGATCGTGAGCTGGATCGAGAAGTAGAGGAAGCAGAACAGCGCGATCTGCGGGTCCTTCAGCAGCGCGAGCGCCGGCACGTGCACGCGCGAACGCACGTCGCGCGTCGCGCGCTCGTCGTCGAGCGCGCGTTCGAGCGCGCTGCGCTCGTCCGGCGTGAGCCACGTCGCGTCGCGGACGTGCGACTTCAGCAGCAGCCAGCTCGCGCCGCACAGCACGACCGAGAACAGCCCTTCGATCAGGAACATCCACTGCCAGCCCTGCAAGCCGAGGCCGCGAACCGACAGCAGCGCGCCCGTGACCGGGCCGGACAGCACCGACGCGAACGCCGAGCCGCCCAGGAAGATCGCCATCGCCTTGCCGCGTTCCTGCGGCGGCAGCCATTGCGTCAGGTACAGCACGACGCCGGGGAAGAAGCCGGCCTCGGCCGCGCCGAGCAGGAAGCGCAGCACGTAGAACGACGTGTCGTTCCACACGAACGCCATCGACGCCGCGACGATGCCCCACGTCGCCATGATGCGCGCGAGCCATATGCGCGCGCCGTAGCGCTGCATCAGCAGGTTCGACGGGACCTCGAACAGCGCGTAGCCGACGAAGAACAGCCCGGCGCCGAGCCCGTAGGCGGCCGCGCCGATGCCGATCGACGCCTCGAGATGGCGGTCGACGAAGCCGACGTTGACGCGGTCGATGTAGTTCGCGATGAACATGATCAGCACGAGCGGCAGCACGTACCATTTCACTTTGGAGACGGCGGACGCGAGCGGGTCGCGTCCGGATCGGGCGGGCGAGGGCGTGTTCAAGGGTGTCTCCGGTCGGGGCGGCAGGCGTTTCGGACGCTCGCGCGGCGAGGTCATGTAGTACGTCGTCATATGACATGTTACGCGCGGGCACGCTCGCCGGGGGCGCGGGTTTACCCGGGAAGTTGTTGATTTATGGATTCGAGCCGGCTTGGAAGCGTGGACTTGATATCTGATGACGTATGACATGGTTGGCCTGTCGGCGCCCGATTGCCGCTGCACCTGCGGCGCGGTATTGACGGCCGCGCTCGCCGTCGCGTCAGAATATCGGGTGATCGACGCGACCGGCAGCGGCTCCAGCGCCATGCCGCGTTGCAGAACAGGGAAACGGACGATGCAGGCACTCGACGGCGGACGCCACTTCTTCGCCTTCAACGGCGACGCGGACGGCCTGTGCGCGCTTCAGCAACTGCGGCTCGCCGAGGGCGAGCGGGGCGCGCTCGTCACCGGCGTGAAGCGCGACGTGCGCCTG
Organism: Burkholderia sp. MSHR3999; assembly: GCF_000833595.1. NCBI lineage: Bacteria > Pseudomonadati > Pseudomonadota > Betaproteobacteria > Burkholderiales > Burkholderiaceae > Burkholderia > Burkholderia sp. MSHR3999. The sequence goes on along the minus strand of NZ_JRFO01000001.1, from coordinate 2,244,746 downwards.
CTGGCGCGGGTCGATGCGCGCGCGGGCGACCGGGTCACCGTGCTGGACGTATCGCACGACCAGAATCGCGACGCCGTCGCCCGGCTGCTGAGCGACGGTGTCGCGATCCGCTATTTCGATCATCACTTCGCGGGCGCGCTGCCGGACGATCCGCGTTTCGACGCGCACATCGACACGGCGGCGGACGTGTGCACGAGCGTGCTCGTGAACCGCTACCTCGGCGGCCGCCACGTGCGCTGGGCGATCGTCGCGGCGTTCGGCGACGAGCTGCCGGCGCTCGGCGACGTGCTCGCGCACGCGCACGGCATCGACGCGGCGCATGCGCGCACGTTCGCGGAGCTCGGGCGCTACCTGAACTACAACGCATACGGCGACTGCGTCGGCGACCTGCATTTCGATCCCGCGGCGCTGGCCGACGCGATGCTGCCGTGCGCCGATCCGCTCGACTTCGTGCGCGGCACGCCGGTGTTCACCGCGCTGCGCGACGGCTGCCGCGACGACCTGGCGCGCGCCCGCGCGCTGGCGCCGCTGCGCGAGATGCCGGGCGCGACGCTGATCCGGATGCCCGATCAGGCGTGGGCGCGGCGCGCGACGGGCATGCTCGCGAACGAACGCATGCGCAATGCGCCCGGCGCCGCGCTCGCGGTGCTGTCGCCGCGCGCGGACGGCGGGCTCTGCGTCAGCGTGCGCGTGCCCGACGGCCGACCGCTCGGCGCCGACGACTTCTGCCGCGCCTTCCCGACCGGCGGCGGGCGCAGGCGCGCCGCCGGCATCAACCATCTGCCGGAAGCGGAATTCGACGCGTTCGTCGCGCGCTTCGAGGCGGCGTTCCGGCTGGACTGACGTCGCGTCGCGTTCGGCCGCACGCAGGTGAGCGCTACCCCTGCACGGCGGCCTGCGCGCGCACGGCCGCGTCGCATTCGGCCGCTTCCGCGCGAATCCAGTCGCGCACCTCGGCCACCTCGCGCCGCGGCGTCGGGTCGCGCTGGTACAGCCAGTACGCGTAGCCGTTCTGCGGGGCAGGCCGGTGCGGCCCGAGCACCGTCAGCCGTCCGTCCGCGAGCATCGGCGCGACGAGCGCGAGCCGCCCGAGCGCGATGCCCTGGCCGGCGATCGCCGCCTGGATCACCTGGTCGTACTGGTTGAAGCGCAGCACGCTCTTCGGGCGCGCATCGCCGAGCCCGACCGCGCGCAGGTGGTCGTGCCACTGCAGCTGCGTCTGCGGCTGCCCGTCGAATTCGAGCAGCACGTGGCCCGCGAGCGCGGCGGCATCCGCGATCGGCCGCGCTGCATGCGCCGGGTGCGCGACCGGCACCACCGTCTCGTCGAACAGGTGCAGCGCGCCTTCCGGCGCACGGTCGAGGGGCGCGTAGCGGATTCCGAGGTCGATGCCTTCGGCGCGCAAGTCGAGCACCTTGTCGTTCGCGGCGACGCGCAGGTCGATCTCCGGATGGCGCGCCTGCAGCCCGCCGAGCCGCGGCAGCAGCCACAGCGCCGTGACGCCGATGCTCGCGGTGATCGTGACCGGCTGGCGCTCGCGCGCGGCGGTGAGCGTGCCGACGGCGTCCTGCAGGCTGTGCAGCGCGGCGTCGGCGATGCGGAACAGGCGCTCGCCTTCCGGCGTGAACGCGATCTTGCGGTAGCCGCGCTGCAGCAGCGCGACGCCGAGATGCGCTTCGAGCGCATGCACCTGGCGGCTGACCGCGGATTGCGTCACGCACAGATCCTGCGCGGCGAGCGTAATGCTCATGCGGCGGCCGACGGCGACGAAGCCGCGCACGAGGTCCAGCGACGGGAGACGGACGAGTGGCGTTGACATGCGTTGGATTCATGCGAACGAAGCAGCAAGATTGGTCGAGTTTGCGCGATGCGTCAAGTTCGGCCGGGGCGGCCCGCGCGAGGAGGCATGATGGCGAATTCGAGCGACACGGCCGGCGCGCCGGGCGTCGTCCATGCGCGCCACGCGGCGGCGCGGGCGCGGCATGCGCCGGCGGGCACGGTCGTGCGCGGTCGAACCGCGCCGCGCGCACGGCGATCGATTAACATCGGACCTTTCGTCCTGCCGGTCCCGCGTCGATGACCCTCCCGTCCGCTCCCGATTCCGCCTGCGACGCGCACGCCGCGCATCGCGCCTATCGTGCGCATCCGCTCCACGTGCCGGCGGCCGCGCGCCGCGCGGGCGTGCAGGTCGTGCGCGTCGATTTCGACTGGCAGGTGCCGCTCGCGTCGCCCGCGTATGCGGCGTTGAGCGACGCCGAACGCGCACGGGCGGGCCGCTTTCTGCGTTCGCAGGACGCGGTGCGCAGCGCGGGCACGCGCGTCGCGCTGCGCGACGTGCTTGGCGCGCAGCTCGGCATCGCGCCGCAGGCGGTGGCGCTCGTCGTCGGCGAAGCCGGCCGGCCGGCGCTCGATCCCGCACATCACCCGCATCATCCGTCGCTCGATTTCAACGTGTCGCACGCGGGCGATCACGCGCTGATCGCGTGGTCGGCCGGCTGCCGGGTCGGCGTCGACATCGAGCGCTGCGACCGCGCGACCGACTGGCGCGGGCTGACGCGCGAAGTGTGCGCGCCCGGCGAAGCCGCCTATCTCGACGCGCTGCCGGACCCCGCGCGCGCGGACGCGTTCATGCACGTGTGGTCCGCGAAGGAGGCGCTGCTCAAGGCGCTCGGCACCGGCATCGGCGGCGGGCTGCGGGCGTTCGCGGTGGTGCCGCCGCGCGATGCGGCGACGCCGGCGGTGGAGGTCGTCTCGCCCGCCGCGCCCGCGGCCGGCGTGGCCGGCTTCGACGCGGCGTGGCTCGACGCGGCGCCCGGCTACGCGGCGTGCGTCGCGTGGACGCGCGCGTGAGCGCCGTTCATTCGAGCGGCGTGTCGTTCGGCGCCGCGTAGCGCGCCTTGATCACGTCGCTCATCGGGAAGTCGAACGACAGACCCTTCGGCGGCACCGGCTTCATGAACCATTTGTCGTACAGCGCATTGATCTCGCCGCTCTTCATCGCCTGCGCGAGCACGCCGTCGACGAGCGCCTTGAACTGCGGATCGTCCTTGCGCAGCATGAAGCCGTAGGCCTCCGACGATTGCGGCGTGCCGACGATCGTCCAGTCCGCCGGTTTCGCGGCGAGCTGGCGCACGCCCGCGAGCAGCACATCGTCCATCATGTACGCGACCGCGCGGCCCGATTCGAGCGTGAGGCGCCCCTCGCCGTAGTCCTTCGCGCTGATGATCTGCATGTTCATCTTCTTTTCCTCGTTCATCCTGCGCAGCAGCCGCTCGGACGTCGTGCCCTGGTTCGTCACGACGGTCTTGCCGGCCAGGTCGGGGAAGTCGCGGATGCCGGACGTCGTGCGCGTGAGCAGGCGCGTCGTCGCGACGAAGAAGGTGGTCGAGAACGCGACCTGCGCATGACGCGCGGCGAGATTCGTCGTCACGCCGCATTCGAGGTCGACCGTGCCGTTCTGCACGAGCGGCATGCGGTTCTGCGACGTGACCGGAATGAAGCGCACCTGCAGGTCCGGCTTGCCGGTGCGCGCCCTGACCGTGGCGATCACGCGGTCGCACAGGTCCTGCGAGAAGCCGATCACCTTGCCGCTCGCGTCGACGTACGAGAACGGCACCGAGGTTTCGCGATGGCCGATCGCGATCACGTTGCTTTGCTGGATCTTCGCGAGCGTGCCGGCGAGCGGCTCCGCGGCGAGCGGCGCGCAGGCCGCGGCGCAGGCGGCGGCGAACGTGCAGCGGGCGAGCAGGGCGGTGAAAGCGGACAAAGGGGACGAACGGGACGGGGTGTTCATGGCGGCCTCTCCACAGCGGATGGTATGAATCGTATGTTGCCAAGACAAAAATAATCGCAACATGTGATAAATACCGACCCAGCGTGCGCCGGCCTGTGGACGATTCCGGGCATCAGGGAAACTCCCGAGTCGAAATCGGGGGAAAACGGGTTGTCTAGACAAGTTCGGATGGCTACACTGCATCCATCTCGAACTTGTCTAGACAGGATTGCTCACATGATTACGCTGACCCCCGGCCACCTGACCCTCCCGCAACTGCGCAAGATCGCCCGCGAACCGGTGCAGCTCGTGCTCGACCCGGCCAGCTTCGCGAAGATCGACGCCGGCGCGAAGGCGGTGGCCGACATCGCCGCGAAGGGCGACCCGGCCTACGGCATCAACACGGGCTTCGGCCGCCTGGCGAGCACGCACATCCCGCACGACCAGCTCGAACTGCTGCAGAAGAACCTCGTGCTGTCGCACGCGGTCGGCGTCGGCGAGCCGATGGCGCGCTCGTCGGTGCGCCTCCTGATGGCGCTGAAGCTGTCGAGCCTCGGCCGCGGCCACTCGGGCATCCGTCGCGAAGTGATGGACGCGCTGATCAAGCTGTTCAACGCGGACGTGCTGCCGCTGATCCCGGTGAAGGGCTCGGTCGGCGCGTCGGGCGACCTCGCGCCGCTCGCGCACATGTCGGCCGTGCTGCTCGGCGTCGGCGAAGTGTTCATCCGCGGCGAGCGCGCGAGCGCGGTCGAGGGGCTGCGCGTCGCGGGCCTCGCGCCGCTCACGCTGCAGGCGAAGGAAGGCCTCGCGCTGCTGAACGGCACGCAGGCGTCGACGGCGCTGGCGCTCGACAACATGTTCGCGATCGAAGACCTGTACCGCACCGCGCTGGTTGCGGGCGCGCTGTCGGTCGACGCGGCGGCCGGCTCGGTGAAGCCGTTCGACGCGCGCATCCACGAGCTGCGCGGCCATCAAGGCCAGATCGACGCGGCCGCGTCCTACCGCGACCTGCTGGAAGGCTCGCCGATCAACCAGTCGCACCGCGACTGCGACAAGGTGCAGGACCCGTACAGCCTGCGCTGCCAGCCGCAGGTGATGGGCGCGTGCCTGGACCAGATGCGCCATGCAGCCGACGTGCTGCTGGTCGAGGCGAACGCCGTGTCGGACAACCCGCTGATCTTCCCGGACACCGGCGAAGTGCTGTCGGGCGGCAACTTCCACGCGGAACCCGTCGCGTTCGCGGCCGACAACCTCGCGCTCGCCGCATCGGAAATCGGCGCGCTGGCCGAGCGCCGCATCGCGCTCCTGATCGACGCGACGCTGTCGGGCCTGCCCCCGTTCCTCGTGAAGGACGGCGGCGTGAACTCGGGCTTCATGATCGCGCACGTGACGGCGGCCGCCTTGGCGTCGGAAAACAAGACGCTCGCGCACCCGGCGTCGGTCGACTCGCTGCCGACTTCGGCGAACCAGGAAGACCACGTGTCGATGGCGACCTTCGCCGCGCGCAAGCTCGCCGACATCGCGGACAACACGAAGCACATCCTCGCGATCGAACTGCTGGCCGCCGCGCAGGGCGTCGACCTGCGCGCGCCGCATCACACGAGCCCGAAGCTCGCGCCCGTGATGGAGACGATCCGCGGCAAGGTCGCGCACTACGAGCTCGACCACTACTTCGCGCCGGACATCGCGGTGATCGCGAAGCTGGTCGGCGAGCGTGCGTTCGCGAAGCACAGCCCGTTCTCGTTCGCATCGGAACAGTAACGCGATGAGCGCACCGGTCTACCAGGAGATCAAGGACTTCATCCTGGCCCGCATTCACGCCGGCGAGTGGGCGGAGGGCGATCAGGTGCCGTCCGAGAACGAGCTGGCCCGCGAGTTCAGCGTCGCGCGGATGACCGTCAACCGCGCGCTGCGCGAGCTGACGGCCGAGCAGGTGCTCACGCGCCTGAAGGGCGCGGGCACCTACGTCGCGCGGCCGAAGTACGAGTCGACCCTGGTGGCGATCCGCAGCATCTCGGAAGAGGTGGCGGCGCGCGGCCACGCGCATCGCGCGAGCGTGCTCGGCCTCGAGACCGTGAGGGCCGACGAGGCGCTCGCGGACGAGATGCAGGTCGCGGTGCGCGCGAAGCTGTTTCATTCGCAGGTGCTGCATTTCGAGAACGACGAGCCGGTGCAGCTCGAAGAGCGATGGGTGAATCCGGCGGTCGCGCCGGATTACGCCGAGCAGGATTTCACGAACACGACGCCGAACCAGTACCTGATGCGCGCGGCGCCGCTGCAGCGCGTCGAGTACCGGATCGAAGCGGCCGCACCCGCGCCGGAGCGGCGCGAGCAGCTTCGGATGGACGACGTCGAACCGTGTCTGGTTTTACATCGGCGCACCTGGTCGCAGGGCGTCGTCGCCTCGGTGGCGAATCTGTGGCATCCCGGCAGCCGTTATCGCTTCACCGGGCATTTCTGAATCTGTTGATTTTCCATTTCCCTCGGGAGCAGTCGTCATGAACCATCCGAAACACATCGATCCCCGTCTCGATCCGACGCGCACGATCCGCGCGCCGCGCGGCAGCGAGAAAACCTGCAAGACCTGGCTCGCGGAAGCCGCGTACCGGATGATCCAGAACAACCTGGACCCGGAAGTCGCCGAGCACCCGCACGCGCTCGTCGTGTACGGCGGCATCGGCCGCGCGGCGCGCAACTGGGAATGCTACGACCAGATCCTCGCATCGCTGAAGGACCTGAACGAGGACGAGACGCTGCTGGTCCAGTCGGGCAAGCCGGTCGGTGTGTTCCGCACGCACAAGGACGCGCCGCGCGTGCTGCTCGCGAACTCGAACCTGGTGCCGCACTGGGCGACCTGGGACCACTTCAACGAGCTCGACCGCAAGGGCCTGATGATGTACGGCCAGATGACGGCCGGCAGCTGGATCTACATCGGCAGCCAGGGCATCGTTCAGGGTACCTATGAAACCTTCTTCGCGGTCGCGAACCAGCACTTCAACGGCGACCCGTCGGGCCGCTGGATCCTGACGGGCGGCCTGGGCGGGATGGGCGGCGCGCAGCCGCTCGCGGCGACGATGGCCGGCTTCTCGATGATCGCGGTCGAGTGCGACGAGACGCGCATCGACTTCCGCCTGAAGACCCGCTACGTCGACAAGAAGGCGACGAGCCTCGACGAGGCGCTCGGCATGATCGAGGAAGCGAAGCGCGCAGGCAAGCCGGTGTCGATCGGCCTGCTCGGCAACGCGGCCGACGTGTTCACGGAGCTCGTCGAGCGCGGCATCACGCCGGATTGCGTGACCGACCAGACGAGCGCGCACGACCCGATCAACGGCTACCTGCCGCAGGGCTGGACCGTCGCGCAGTGGCGCGAGGCGCAGAAGGTCGATCCGCAGAGCATCGTGAAGGTCGCGAAGCAGTCGATGGCGGTGCAGGTGCGCGCGATGCTGGCGCTGCAGCAGCGCGGCGCGGCGACGCTCGACTACGGCAACAACATCCGCCAGATGGCGCTGGAAATGGGCGTCGAGAACGCGTTCGACTTCCCGGGCTTCGTGCCGGCGTATATCCGGCCGCTGTTCTGCGAAGGCAAGGGCCCGTTCCGCTGGGTCGCGCTGTCCGGCGATCCTGAGGATATCTACAAGACCGACCAGAAGGTGAAGGAGCTGATCCCCGACGATCCGCACCTGCACAACTGGCTCGACATGGCGCGCGAGCGCATCGCGTTCCAGGGCCTGCCCGCGCGGATCTGCTGGGTCGGCGTGAAGGATCGCTACCGCCTCGGCCAGGCGTTCAACGAGATGGTGAAGAACGGCGAGCTGAAGGCGCCGATCGTGATCGGCCGCGATCACCTCGACACGGGTTCGGTCGCGAGCCCGAACCGCGAGACGGAATCGATGAAGGACGGCTCGGACGCGGTCAGCGACTGGCCGCTGCTCAACGCGCTGCTGAACACGGCAGGCGGCGCGTCGTGGGTGTCGCTGCACCACGGCGGCGGCGTGGGCATGGGCTTCTCGCAGCACTCGGGCGTCGTGATCGTCGCGGACGGCACCGCCGAAGCGCACGAGCGTCTCGGCCGCGTGCTGCTGAACGACCCGGCCACGGGCGTGATGCGCCATGCGGACGCCGGCTACGAACTCGCGCAGCAGACGGCCCGCGAAGCCGGCCTGAAGCTGCCGATGCTCGGCCGCTGAGCATGACGGCGCACGACCAGGCGCCGGTGAACGCGACGCTGGCCGCCGCGCTGATCCGCGCGGCGGATCTCGTCGCGTCGCCGTGGAAGAACGGCGGCGGCGTGACGCGCGAGATCGCCGCGCATTTCCCCAAGGGGACTTCCTTCGGGGCGCCGCCCGGCGCCGCGCTTGACGCGTTCGCGTGGCGCGTGAGCGTCGCGGACGTCGCCGCGGCGGGGCCGTTCTCGCACTTCGAAGGCATCGACCGCACGCTGGTGCTGCTGTCCGGCGCGGGCATGACGCTCGCGGCGGCAGACGGCGCGCGCCACGTGCTCGATGCGCCGCTCGCGCGCGCGGATTTCGCGGGCGAGACGGCGATCGATGCGACGCTGCACGAGGGCCCGACGCGCGACTTCAACCTGATGACGCGCCGCGCGACGACGCGCGGGTCGGTCGCCGCGTGGCGCGCCGGCACGCATCGCATCGCGCGCGCGGACACCGTGCTGCTGTTCTGCGCGAACGGGACGGTGCAGGTCGCGCTCGACGGCGCAACTTGCACGCTGGAAGAACTGGACACGCTGCGGCTCGACGGGCTGCAGCGTGCGCTCGACGTCGCGGTGAGCGGCGACGGCGCGCTGCTCGCCGTGTCGCTCGACGCTACCGATACGAACTGATCGCATGAAATCGACTGTCTGGCATCACCTGAGGCTGTGTCCGCACGGCCATCCCGACGAGACGATCGACGACGCGGCGATCGCCGTCGACGAAACCGGCGCGATCGTCTGGCTCGGCGCGTTCTCCGCGCTGCCGCACGGCTATGCGCACTGGGCGCGCGAAGACCTGCACGGCGCGTGGGTGACGCCGGGGCTCGTCGACTGCCATACGCACCTCGTGTACGGCGGCACGCGCGCGGACGAATTCGCGCAGCGGCTCGCGGGCGTCAGCTATGAAGAAATCGCGCGGCAGGGCGGCGGGATCGTGTCGACGGTGCGCGCGACGCGCGCGGCCGACGAGACGACGCTGTTCGTGCAGGCCGCCGCGCGCCTGCAGCCGCTGCTCGCCGAAGGCGTGACCGCGATCGAGATCAAGTCGGGCTACGGGCTCGACCTCGCGAGCGAGCGCAAGATGCTGCGCGTCGCGCGGCAGCTCGGCGAGCGCTTCCCGGTGAGCGTCTACACGACCTTCCTCGGCGCGCACGCGCTGCCGCCCGAATACGCGGGCCGCGCGGACGCGTACATCGACGAAGTGTGCGAACGGATGCTGCCGGCGCTTGCCGACGAAGGGCTCGTCGACGCGGTCGACGTGTTCTGCGAGCGGATCGGCTTCTCGCTCGCGCAGACCGAGCGCGTGTTCGAGGCCGCGACGCGGCGCGCGCTGCCGGTCAAGCTGCACGCGGAGCAACTGTCGAACGCGGGCGGCACCGCGCTTGCCGCGCGCTATCGCGCGCTGTCCGCCGATCACCTCGAATTTCTCGACGAAGCCGGCATCGAGGCGATGAAGGCGGCCGGCACGGCCGCCGTGCTGTTGCCCGGCGCGTACTACTTCATACGCGAGACGCAACTGCCGCCGCTCGACCTGCTGCGCAAGCATGGCGTGCCGATCGCGCTCGCGACCGATCACAACCCGGGCACGTCGCCGCTCGAATCGCTGCTGCTGACGATGAACCTCGGCTGCACGCTGTTCCGGATGACGGTGCCGGAAGTGCTGCAGGGCGTCACGCGCCATGCGGCGGCGGCGCTCGGCCGCGCAGGCCGCCACGGCGCGCTCGAGGTCGGCCGCCAGGCCGATTTCGCGGTGTGGTCGGTCGGCTCGCTCGCGGAGCTCGCCTACTGGATCGGCCGCCCGCTGTGCGAGCAGGTCGTGCGCGGCGGGACGACCGTGTTTCGCCGCACGAACGGATGATGGGACCCACGATGACCGACACGACGTTGTTCGCGGCGCACGCCTACCTGCCTGAAGGCTGGCGCCGCAACGTGCTGCTGCGCTGGGACGCGGCCGGCACGCTGACCGAGGTGACGCCCGACACCGATGCGCCGGCGGGCGTCGCGCGCGCGGCGGGGCCGGTGCTGCCCGGCATGCCGAACCTGCACTCGCACGCGTTCCAGCGCGCGATGGCGGGGCTCACCGAATACCGCGCGAACCCGTCCGACAGCTTCTGGAGCTGGCGCGACCTGATGTACCGCTTCGCGCTGAAGATCACGCCCGACGCGCTTGCGGCGATCGCACGCTGGCTGTACGTCGAGATGCTGAAATGCGGCTACACGTCGGTGTGCGAATTCCACTACGTGCATCACGCGCAGGACGGCTCGCGCTATCCGCAGCTCGCCGAGCTCGGCGTGCGCGTGATCGACGCCGCGCGCGCGGCCGGCATCGGCATCACGATGCTGCCCGTGTCGTACCAGTTCGCGGGCTTCGGCAACAAGCCGCCGCGCGACGACCAGCGCCGCTTCATCAACACGCCCGACGGCCTACTCGAACTGCTCGACGCGATGCGCCGCGCCGCGCCCGAGTGCGGCGCGCTGCGCTACGGCGTCGCGCCGCACTCGCTGCGCGCGGTGTCCGAAGCGGGCTTGCGCACGCTGCTCGACGGGTTGTCCGATGATGCGCCCGTGCATATCCACATCGCCGAACAGACGGCCGAGGTCGACGACTGCGTGCGCGCCTATGGCGCGCGCCCCGTGCAGTGGCTGCTCGACCGCTTCGACGTCGATGCGCGCTGGTGCCTCGTGCACGCGACGCACGTCGACGCGGCCGAGACCGCGGCGCTCGCGCAGCGTCGCGCGGTCGCCGGCCTGTGCCTGACGACCGAAGCGAACCTCGGCGACGGCGTGTTCCCGGCCGTCGACTATCTCGCGCACGGCGGCGTGATCGGCATCGGCTCCGACAGCCATGCGTCGGTCGACTGGCGCGCCGAATTGCGCCTGCTCGAATACGGGCAGCGGCTCGTGCATCGCGCGCGCAACGTGCTCGCGAGCGACGCGCAGCCTTGCGTCGCGGATCGCCTGTTCGACGCGGCGCTGGCCGGCGGCGCGCAGGCGAGCGGGCGGCGGATCGGCGCGCTGCGCGCGGGCTGCCGCGCCGACTGGCTCGTCCTCGATCCCGATCACCCGGCGATTGCCGAGCACGACGGCGCGGCGTGGCTGTCCGGCGCGGTGTTCGCCGAGCACGGCGACACGCCGGTGCGCGACGTCTACACGGGCGGCGAATGCGTCGTGCGCGAACGCCGCCATCGCGACGAAGCCGCCGCGTATGCCGCTTACCGCGCCGCGCTGGCGCAACTGCTGCGCTGATGCGCGGCAACCGGCGCGCGCCGCGGGGCGCGCGCCGTCCGACCGACACGGGACCGACATGACCGACCAACCGGCTGTATTCACGCTGAAGCAGGGCACGCTGCCGCTGCTGATCTCGATTCCCCACGCGGGCACGTTCATTCCAGACGACATCGCCGCGACGATGACGCCCGACGCGCGCTTCGTCGACGATTGCGACTGGCACCTCGAGCGCCTGTACGGCTTCGCCGTCGCGCTCGGCGCATCGGTGCTGGTGCCGTCGCATGCGCGCTACGTCGTCGACCTGAACCGGCCGCCCGACAACGAGAACCTGTATCCGGGGCAGGACACGACGGGCCTCGTGCCGGTCGACACGTTCGACAAGGCGCCGCTCTATCCGGCCGGCGCGCTGCCCGGCAACGACGAGATCCTGCGCCGCCGCGACCGCTACTGGCGGCCGTACCACGAAGCGCTGCAGGGCGAGATCGCACGCGTGAAGCGCGAGCACGGCCGCGTGCTGGTGTGGGAGGCGCATTCGATCCGCTCGCACGTGCCGCGCTTCTTCGACGGGCGGCTGCCGGACTTCAACTTCGGCACCGCGAACGGCGCGAGCGCCGCGCCCGGCCTCGCGGAGGCGCTGGCCGAGCGCGTGATCGCGCATGGCGGCTACACGGCGGTCGCGAACGGCCGCTTCAAGGGCGGCTACATCACGCGTCATTACGGCGTGCCCGAGACGGGCGTGCAGGCCGTGCAGCTCGAACTCGCGCAGATCACGTACATGGAAGAGACGCGTCCGTACGCGTACGACGAAGCGCGCGCCGCGCGGGTGTCGCCGCTGCTGCAGACGCTCGCCGAGACCGCGCTCGCGTATCGCTGAACGCGACCGGCGACGCATTGCACGAGGCGGCATCGATTCTGCGAATCGATGCCGCCATTGTTTTTGTCAGGGTTAATACCGACGCGAACGCTTGAAAATTTGACGCAATTTTTAGGTGATATAAGCTGAATGTCAGGAAGCCGTCACAAACGACGGCTTGCTTGCGTGTCGCTGCACGGGTCGAACCGCGCGCTGCAATGCGACACGTGTTCAGCGTTCATCCGTCAGTCGAGTACGATCGTGAAAGCCGCCAGCCCTTCGATCCAGCGGACGCGAAGTCCGTCGGCGGGCGCGCCGCGTCGTGCCGGTCCGCTCCGGCATGCCGATCGCGGCACGCATTCCGCCCTGTCCAGCGAGCCTTGCCTCACCGCCGTGTCCCATCGCGGCCTGCGCCGCTTCAATCTCGTGACCACGCGCGCGTTCAGCGCGATTCAGTGCGACGGCAGCGCGTCGTTGTTGCCCTAGCGCCGTTTGCCTCATCCGTTCCGGGCCGCACCGCATACCGCAGCGCGACGCATGCGGCGCGTCGTTGCGCGTGCGCGCGACGATGCTTCGGGAGACGCGATCATGAGGGCGCGCGCGATCGTCGCCGTGACCGCCGACCGCATGATGTGCGGCGCGCATCCGGCGCATGCGGCGGGGGAGAAGTACCTTGCCGCGCTCGTCGACGGCGCGGGCGTGCTCGCGTTCGTGCTGCCCGCGCTCGGCATGCGCCAGCCGGTCGACGCGCTCGTCGCGGCGGTCGACGGCCTGCTGTTCACCGGCAGCCATTCGAACGTCGAGCCGCATCGTTACGGCGGGCACGCGAGCGCGCCCGGCACGCTGCACGATCCGGCGCGCGACGCGACCGCGCTGCCGCTGATGCGCGCGGCGATCGACGCCGGCGTGCCGGTGCTCGCGATCTGCCGCGGGATGCAGGAAATGAACGTCGCGTATGGCGGCACGCTGCATCAGCGGCTGCATGCGACCGCGGGGTTCGCCGACCATCGCGAGACGCCGTCCGATCCGCTCGACGCGCAATACGGTCCCGCACACGTCGTGCGCTTCGCGCCGGGCGGCCTGCTGCAGCGGATCGCGCGCGGCGCGTGCGAAGCGACGGTCAATTCGCTGCATGGCCAGGGCATCGCGCGCGTCGGCGCGGGGCTCGTCGTCGAGGCGAGCGCGCCCGACGGCCTGATCGAGGCCGTGAGCGTGCGCGGCGCGCGCGCGTTCGCGCTCGGCGTGCAGTGGCATCCCGAATGGCGGTTCGCGGAGCAGCCGCTGTCGCGCGATATCTTCGCGGCATTCGGCGCGGCGTGCCGCGCGCACATGACGCACCGTATCCGTGCGGCCGTCGACGGCGAAACCGCGCCGCCGGACGCACATGTCGTGGACTGAAAGAGGCCGATCATGCAACCCGCACTGGACGAATTCCTCAGGCAGCATCGCATCACCGAGGTCGAGGCGATCATTCCCGACATGGCCGGCATCGCGCGCGGCAAGATCATCCCGCGCAACAAGTTCGAGTCCGGCGAATCGATGCGGCTGCCGCAGGCGGTGATGGTGCAGACCGTCACCGGCGAATATCCGGAAGACGGCTCGCTGACCGGCGTGACCGATCCCGACATGGTGTGCGTGCCCGACCCGTCGACGATCTGCCTGATCCCGTGGGCGGTCGACCCGACCGCGCAGGTGATCCACGACTGCGTGCACTTCGACGGCTCGCCGGTCGAGATCTCGCCGCGCTACGTGCTGCGCCGCGTGCTCGACCTGTACAAGGCGAAGGGCTGGAAGCCGGTGGTCGCGCCCGAGCTCGAGTTCTACCTGGTCGACATGAACGCCGATCCCGACTTGCCGCTGCGTCCGCCGGTCGGCCGCACCGGGCGCGCGGAGACGGGCCGCCAGTCGTATTCGATCGAGGCAGTCAATGAATTCGATCCGCTGTTCGAGGACATCTACGAGTACTGCGAAATGCAGGGGCTCGACATCGAGACGCTGATCCACGAGGTCGGCGCCGCGCAGATGGAGATCAACTTCATGCACGGCGACGCGCTGTCGCTTGCCGATCAGGTGTTCCTGTTCAAGCGCACGGTGCGCGAAGCGGCGCTGCGGCACAACATGTACGCGACGTTCATGGCGAAGCCGATGGAAGGCGAGCCCGGCTCCGCGATGCACATTCACCAAAGCCTCGCGGATCCGCAAACCGGCCGCAACCTGTTCGCCGATGCGAAAGGCGACGTGACGCCGCTGTTTCGTGGCTATCTCGCCGGATTGCAGACGTACACGCCGGCGCTGATGCCGATCTTCGCGCCGTACATCAACTCGTACCGCCGGCTGTCGCGCTTCATGGCCGCGCCGATCAACGTGCAGTGGGGCTACGACAACCGCACGGTCGGCTTCCGCATTCCACAGTCGAGCCCGCTCGCGCGCCGCATCGAGAACCGCATTCCGGGCGTCGACTGCAACCCGTACCTGGCGTTCGCGGCGACGCTCGCCGCCGGCTATCTCGGCATCGCGCAGCGGCTCGAGCCGACCCAGCCGCTTGCGTCCGACGGCTACGACCTGCCTTACCAGCTGCCGCGCAATCTCGAGGAAGGCATCTCGACGATGGCTGCGTGCACGCCGCTCGCGGAGATTCTCGGCGACAAGTTCGTGAAGGCGTATCTCGCGCTGAAGGAAACCGAATACGAGGCGTTCTTCCGCGTGATCAGTTCATGGGAGCGCCGGCATCTGCTGCTGCACGTGTGAGCGCGCACCACCGCACTCCGGAGGACACATGACCGATCGCAACGAACCGGCCCGGATCGAGCCCGCCGCGCCCACGGCCCGCACCACCGCCGAATACCGCGCGCTCGACGCCGCGCACCACATCCACCCGTTCTCCGACATGGGCACGCTCAATCGCGCGGGCAGCCGCGTGATCGTGAAGGCGGACGGCGTCTACCTGTGGGATTCGGACGGCAACAGGATCATCGACGGGATGGCGGGCCTGTGGTGCGTGAACGTCGGCTACGGCCGCAAGGAACTCGCCGACGCCGCCTACCGGCAACTGCAGGAACTGCCGTTCTACAACACGTTCTTCAAGACCACGCACCCGCCGGTGATCGAACTGTCGAAGCTGCTCGCCGAAGTCACGCCGCCGGGCTTCAACCACTTCTTCTACTGCAACAGCGGCTCGGAAGGCAACGACACCGTGCTGCGCGTCGTGCACCAGTACTGGCGCGTGCAGGGCCAGCCGCAGAGGAAGTACGTGATCTCGCGTCGCAACGGCTATCACGGCTCGACGATCGCGGGCGGCACGCTCGGCGGGATGAGCTACATGCACGAGCAGATGCCGTCGAAGGTCGAGCACATCGTGCACATCGACCAGCCGTACTTCTTCGGCGAAGCGCAAGCCGGCGAGACGCCCGAGGCGTTCGGCCTCGCGCGTGCGCAGCAGCTCGAAGCGAAGATTCTCGAACTCGGCGCGGAGAACGTCGCCGCGTTCATCGGCGAGCCGTTCCAGGGCGCGGGCGGCGTGATCTTCCCGCCGTCGACGTACTGGCCGGAGATCCAGCGGATCTGCCGCAAGTACGACATCCTGCTCGTCGCCGACGAGGTGATCGGCGGCTTCGGGCGCATCGGCGAATGGTTCGCGCACCAGCACTTCGGCTTCGAGCCGGACCTGATGACGCTCGCGAAAGGGCTGACGAGCGGCTACGTCCCGATGGGCGCGGTGGGCATCCACGAGCGCGTCGCGCGGCCGATCATCGACAACGGCGAATTCAACCACGGCCTCACCTACTCGGGCCATCCGGTGGCGGCGGCGGTCGCGGTCGCGAACCTGAAGCTGCTGCGCGACGAGGGGATCGTCGCGCGCGTGAAGCGCGACATCGGTCCGTATTTCCAGCGCCGGTTGCGCGACGCGCTGGGCGGGCATCCGATCGTCGGCGAGATTGCCGGCGCGGGGCTCGTCGCGGGCGTTCAGCTCGCGCGCGAGCCGGCGCGGCGCGTGCGCTTCGAGCGTGGCGGGGAGGTCGGCACGATTTGCCGCGACTTCTGCTTCAACGGCAACCTGATCATGCGCGCGACCGGCGACCGGATGCTGCTGTCGCCGCCGCTGGTGGTCGGCGAGGCCGAGGTCGACGAGATCGTCGAGAAGGCGAAGCGGGCGTTCGATGCGACGGTGGAGCGGGTGGGGATCGGCTGAGCGGGTGGGGCGATCGGCGCGTGCGAAAAGCTGCATCACGAAAACGAAAAGGACCTGCGTCGTGAGATGCAGGTCCGTGAATTCTTTGGTGGCGGTACTGGGATCGAACCAGTGACCCTGCTTTACGCCGAGGCGTGAGGCGCCGACGACTGGTTGGGGTTTTACGTCAAATAAAGGGGGCGGAATGCTATTGAGTGTGGCACGATGTATTATAGATCGTGCCGTTATCTACTAAAGGTTGTGCCATGAAAACGTTAGATGTGTCTCAGGCTGCTGCCGCCGCACATGCGGGCGGTGTCCTGTCGGCTGTTCTCAAAGCTGAGGGCGGTTCATTTTACGTCGAGCTGGAGACACGGACGGCTGGAACGGCCGTGCTGGTCACGTCGAACAATCGTCGGCCGCGTGCGTTTCGGAACCCGGTCAAGGCGCTTGAGGTAATTCGCGAGCTTGGGTTGCAGTCGGGGCGTTTCTCGCTCGAAGCATGGCGACCGGATGAGGTCGAGATCGAGCGTTCAAGCCGTCCGGATCGTGCAGCTGCGATGAAGCAGACGCACGCGAATGCGGCGGCCTATGACAAATGGTTGCGCGAGCAGGTGCAGGCGTCGATCGACGACCCGCGCCCGAGCATCGAGCATGAGGACGTGATGAAAAAGGCTCTGGTCCGCGTCGAAGCGATGAGAAAGGGGAAGCGTGCTAAGACTTAAGTGGCGGCCGTTGGCCGAGGAAGACCTGTTGGGTATCCTGGAGTTTATCGTGGAGGACGATCCGGATGCAGCATTAGCCCTGGTGCATACGATTCGTGAAAAGGCGGAGGGGTTGAAGGTTCACCCGAGGTTGTACCGAGCGGGGCGCGTATCCGGAACGAGGGAAATGGTGGTGCACCACAACTACATTGTCGTGTACAGCATTGATGCGGACGTGGTGGAGATTCTGAACGTGAAGCACGCTCGGCAATAGTGGCCAGACTGAAGGGAAACCCAGCGGGGGCAAAGTGAGAACTACAATATTTCTTGTGGGGGCGGGACTAGCGTTGTTGGCGACAGCTGCTAGTGCGTCAAATTGGACGCCGATAGTGCGCACGCAGTCCGGTTTGCTGGAATATGAAACCGCGACCACCAAGTATCGTGGTTCGAATGTGGTTGTCTGGTATCGCGTAACCTACGATCAACCGCAAAGCGCGCCGATTGGAAATTATGATCGTGAGGTTGTGCGCGTTGACATTGATTGCGCCAATGACACGGCCGTGTTTCTCGCCGAGACATTTTTGTTAAGAGGTGAGGCGATCTTTAGTCCCGGCGTTCAGACCCCGGCGGGGCAGATAGGTCCGGATTCGCTTATCCACTACGTTGAGCAGGCGGCATGTAAGTCGCAATAATGATGCCGATGAGCGAAAAAAAAGCCCTGCGAGTACAGGGCTTTTTCTTTGCCTAGTGGTTTTGCGCTGGCGCCGGAGAGAACTGCTCGATCCAGCGTTTGACGCGTCGCCACAACCGGCGAATTCTTTGGTGGGCGGTACTGGGATCGAACCAGTGACCCCTGCCGTGTGAATCAGAAACAAGCCCCTGATCGGTCTACTTGACCGCCGTCATCTTACTTCGAGTGTGCTGATTTTAAAAGGGTTTTTTCCTTGCTCAGTCATCTTCATCTTTCTACGTCGATGAATCGGCAGTGCGCCCATTTTGCGCCGTCGACCGACTAGTCGGCGGTCTGACTTCGACCCCGCCGATGCTCGATAGCGTGGATAAACTCCCGCCACTCCCGCTCCTCGCGTTCTCGGAGTTGTTCGGCCCTGACCAGTTCCCGCCGATCGAGCGGCTCTGGATGACGGGCGTACGGCAAACCGCCATCGCATATCAGGATGAGATCTTTGACAAGCAATGGGTGGTACTTGGGGAGCGCCTCCTCCGCGTCAATCTGATGGGGCTGCCAGCAATCGTCGTCCACCTTCGGGGTGAGTGGCGCCGGGTCCATCGATCGGGCGCTGAATATCGACGTGCCGGAGGGCCGATACGGATGATGCGTCGATTCGTACCACTCCATCCAGTCGGCGGTGTTTGCAACCCAGCAGCCGAGTTTGCGAATTTCTCTCACCCAAGCTTCGTACCCTTCAAGTGCTTCCGCATGGTCGCGAGGGCGTCGAGGTGTGCCACCTTGTTTCCCGGCAGAACTGAGAGGGAGCAGTCCTGCCGACATTCGCTCGACTCCCTTCTTGAAAATGGTGTGCGCGGCGTCTCGGTCATCGAAGACGTCAGCAGCATACGGGCTGCTGATGGCCTGCTCCAGTCCAAGTTCGAAAACGTCGCTCCCGGTGAGCCAGCCTTTCGAATATGCTCGGCGGACAACATCGACAAACTTCGTGCGCCGCATCGGACTCCGCTTGGGATTGAGTAGCTTCCTGAACCTGTCTCCAGTCGGGACGACACCGTTAGCCGTGTCGCTGAAAACCAATCCCAGCTCCTGCTCGAGCACGGACAAGTGTTTTCCACTCGTCAGCAGAACCTTCGTCAGCACGGAGCATTGAGCTTGCTTTTCAAGCGCCTTTTGCGTGCTATCCGTTCGTGCTTGGGCCATGAGCGAACCTTATAAATTTAGCCTTATGCGTAGGCTTCGACGCTACTGAAAATTTCCTCTCAGGTCAACTGAACTGAAGAGGATGAAAGATGCGATTGCAGCAGCGAGAAAAAGACGTCGACTTCCGAGTTGTCTTCGCCAATTTCGATGCCTGCGCCTTGATCAGTCCCGCTGAATTCGCGAGCTTGTTGGGTATCACCACCAACGCTTTCTACCAGCGCGACATGCGCGGCGAGTTCCCTCCGCCCGTCATGCGCCAGAACCGCTATGTGCGATGGCGCACGGCAGATGTACGCGGGTGGCTCAACGGTTTGACGGTTAATCACGCTGTCTTGACCGAACAGGGAATGGATACCCCGCGCCGCGGGCGTCGTCGCAAAGCAATCGAATGCGCGCCTTGATTACGGTTGACTCACCTGTGACCGCTAACGTGATGTCCGATGGCTCGACCGGTATGGCGCGCGGTGAGTCGGGCGCGTCCATCGGCACGCTCGATCTCCTTCGGCAACGTGAGGCGGAGGCGCTGGCACGTACAGAGGCGCGACGTGTGCAGGAAGCACCGACACAGCTTTTCCTGCCAGGCATAGACGAATTCATGCGTGCGATGCCGAATCATATTGCTCGGTCTAGCCTGTTCGCGCCTGTGGCACGAGGTCGCAAGAAGATACTCAAGGACGCAGTGCTAGTCAGTCGCGCCGATGCCGTCATCAAGTTTTGGGGCGAACAGTTGGACGAGGCACAGGCTGACGTTTGGATGCAGGCAATCCACGAGGCGAGCAACCACTCGCTAGGTACGCCCGTGATTGTCAAGCGCGCCCGGTTCCTGCGCTCCATCGGTCGACACGTCGGGAACTACGAGTACAAGTGGCTGCTTCGCACATTTGAGGCGCTGACGTTCGCCATGCTGGTGATCGACGTGACAAAAAACGGCCAACCGAAATACGAGATTGGTAAGAAGCGTGCTTTGCACCTAATTGATGGCTTCGACTACGACGAGGAGACCGAATCCTACACGCTGCGAATCGATCCGCGTTGGCGATTGATGTTCGAGAATCGCGAATTCGCGCTGATCGATTGGAATAAGCGGTTGCGGTTTGGGCCGAGGCAGGACATGGCGAAGGCGCTGCAACGGCTCGTCGCGACGTCTAACGATCAGGTGCAAAGGAACCCTCTGGAGTGGCTAAAGCGCAAGCTGGAATACACGGGGAGGATGCGCGATTTCGTCGACGCGCTCAATCGCGCCATGCGCGAACTGGAGCGCCTAGAAATTATCGTGGGCGGTCGGATCGAGACCAGTACGAAGGGGCGACCGCAGACGGTGTGGACAAAACTATGAGGGTAATCGGGGTTACGTCGCCCCGTCGTCGGGGTTACGTCGCGGCTCGTCGGGGTTACATCGCGCTTTCTCGGGGTTACGTCGCGCACTACCTTTGTAACTCATTGTCCGCATTAGTTTTTTCGACTCCTTTTCGCCTTCTACCTTTCTCCTACCTTATTTCTACCAGTCGCCTTTGTGGACAAGTCCGACGCTCAGAAGAGAGGGCCCTCGATGCGAAGGGCAGTGCCGTTCGCTTGTATGGGGTAGTCGGCCACCCAACCGGAATGTTCCGCAAACGTCGGTGGTCCGCGCCATTGGCTCGCCGGGCTACGGGGTCGTCCGCCGTACGGGCGGTCGAGTCCTACCGGACCGGCCCCTACCGGCTCGGCGGCTGCGCCGCTTCCCAACATGGCGCGGTGAAGAGCCGTCGGCCTGCCAACGTGGGAAAGGTTTTGCAGGAAGAGGGTGTCAGCACAAGCGAGCGATTGTGGCTCGAACGCGTCTTGGAGCGGCTTCTCCCTCCGTTTGCGGTTATCTCTCTTTGGGGCAAAGGCCCGTCAGGGCCGCGTCAGGCCCGAAGGGCGAGTTCGCGGGGAGCCGGGGGGCGGCTGCGGAACGCCGGCCAACGAGCCGGCGCTGTCCACGCCCTCGCGGGGTGGGCAGCGCAGCCGTCCACGGGCGGGCGCGGGAACGACGATAGAAGCGGCACAACGCCGGTTTGCGGGCAGCAAACGGCCCCGCCGGGACCCAACTGCGGACGCCACGATTCGTGCGAATCCTCCTCAACCGAACACACGCAGATCCTGATTTCCAACGTGCCGAAATCGTGTCGGTCTCTTGTCCGGACAGCATGTCGGACAAGAGGGGGCTCGCGCTGTTTCAGCCACAACAACGACATGCGAAGACATGGCGAGTTGTGGCTGAAACAGCGCGAGCCCCAACCCCTCAGGGGTCGAGGCGCGTAGCGACTCGGGGGTGGTTTCAGCCGATTTCTAACCCTTCAGAAATCTTCCTCTACGGGACTCGGCTAAGAGGGAAATCATATGGCGACGGAAACTTAACGACGGACGTGAACAATGGGAAAAGCTAAGAAACCTACCCTCAAGTTGCTTCCAGCTGATTGGCGCGAAGCCTTATGGGAGCAGGCATCCCAACCGCAATGGCGGCATTCTAGGCCGCAACTGCTCCCCGCTCTTGCTGTGCTCTGGCTCACAGGATGCCGCTCAGCAGAACTCGCAACCGGCGCGCGTGTCATCGTACGCGGAGACCAGCTCGCGATCGTAATCAATGGCGCCAAATGCGTCGATGCTGGTGGACGCGAGCGCGGGCAGCCCACGCGATCAGTAGGTTTTGCGATAGATGCGAATGCCAACCCGGCATTGAAATTCCTGCATGCCCTAGTTGGTCGAGATGCCGCCGAAGGAACGGCCCAACTCACGATCACGCACGACAAGGATTATTTGTACAACAGCGTCGTGCAACTCGGGAAAAGCAGGTTCCCAAAATTGCGGACGCGCGTCAGCCCGAATTGCTTCCGCCACCAGGTGGCGTCCGACATGAAAGCTGATCCCAACGTATCGTTAGAACACGCAGCGAAGGTTATGGGACATTTGAGCGATTACAGCATTGGGAGGTACGGCCATGCCGTTCACGGCCGAAAAGGTCGGGGCGAACGTGTCACGACGCTGTTCGTACATACGGCACGGCCAGTCAAGCATTCGCCGAAGGTTGACCGTTTGGCTCGATTCAAAATCGCGAGTGCAAAGCGGCGCGGTCCCAAACTTGGATGACCGGCGCTTGGGCTATCGCCAATGCGTCGTTTCTGCGTCGAAAGTGCGTCGTTTCTGTCGCGCAGGAGATGCTAATGGCCACATGGCCGCGACACTTACGTCGAAGGTGCGTCGTTTCGATGCATTACCGGGTACGACGAGTTGCCGTGAAGTAATTAAGTAATCAAGCCAATAAATTGCGGTGGCTGGCCGGTTGCTCCAACGCAGAAGGTCGTAATCAGCTGCAGGGCCGAACTATGGCCAAGGCCAGCCCCGGCCCCGTTCTGTCGACGAGCGTAGTCGCATCGGCGTGTTCCCACCGAGGAAGCTACTGTTCGGGGTATGTTATAAGGTAATTGTTACAACCTCAGGGGCGCTCATATGGGCGGAGGAAATGGAATTCCGAAGATCTACTTCTCGGATGTCTTCAGCGTGCGGCCGGAAATCTTCGAAGAATACGGTGCGTTCAACGTTGCGTTGGTTAACGACCTGCCACTATTTGTTGATCCCTTCCTGCTTTACGATAGCAAAAACCCCGTCTACCGAGAACTGCACGACCAAATCATCACGTATCTTTGCTTTCTCCGAGATCGGGCGGTCGCGGGCGAGTTGACGCCAGGTTCTATTTCGCAGTGGCTGGTGTTCAAAGAGATTAAGCAGAACTGGCTTGGATTCAGCAAAACAGGCAACGTCGGCACCGGACTTGGACCCGACTTCGCGCGCGCCCTCGCCCGTAACCTCACTACCGCTTTCAAGGACTTCGGCAAGGAGACGATCTCGCACAGCAGCCACTTGGAAAAGCTAGGCTTACTCAGCGGCGGCGTAGGTCGTGATCACCTCAGCGACTTCACTACAAACCTAATCAAGAGCTACTTATTGGAGTACACGCAGACCTTCGCTCTCGCACACGTTCAGCCGGACCAGCGAGCACGTTTCCGCGTCGAGCGCGTCCGGTTCGACTACGACACCAAGCGATGGCAGGCCGATTACTTCGAGTTGCCTGTCGCCAACGGGGACTACGTCATTCTGACGCCGAAGGAAATCCTGACGCGCGATGAGGCCTGGATCAATCAAACCGACATGCTCGATCGCTTCTACGACATCTGTGTCTCACTTCCTGACGAAGATTTGCGGGCGCAGGTAAACGATCACTTTTACAAGCAGATCGACCGGCGGACGAAGGCAAAGGAAAAGCGGGCAGCGGCCATGAAAACCATTGAGCAGTTCCATGAACTGCTTGACTATTACATCCTTTGGAAGGAAGAGCACGGCTCTGAGGCCCATCGATCGGCTAATGCTAAGGTGTATGAGACGCAACAGCAATTCGTCGAAAACATCAAGGCTTTGGTCAGCGAACATCTAGCGGGCACAGAGTTCTACACGTACGACTCGTCGTACGAGCAGAGCATGAAGCGAGTCTTGTACTTGAAACACGTCATCGAAGACCAAGGCGGGCATCGACTGTTCTACGTGAACGGGCAGCCGATTCAACGCGAGATTGATCTGCACGTGATGTTCCGGCTCACATGGTTCGACAACTCCGCCAACCTCGACCTGAACGCCGAAGTCAACAACGGACGTGGCCCGGTGGACTTTAAGGTATCCAAGGGCAAGAGAAACTCAAACCTAGTCGAGTTTAAGCTCGCCAAGAACACGGCTTTGGAAAAAAATCTACAACATCAAGTCGCAATTTATGAAAAAGCCAGCGACGCGAAGACGTCAATCAAAGTTATCATGTACTTCAATGACTCCGAATTGCAGCGAGTCAATAACATCATCAAGCGGTTGAAGCTGACCGACTGCAGGGAAATCATACTGATCGATGCCAGCCCGAAGGCTTCAGCGTCAAAGGCTGACGATCACTGAGGACGCGTTGCGCAAAGGGAGTCTCTTCGAATATTGGATATAATCAACGAAGCTGACTAATAAAATTACGGGAGCAGCAATGTTTGAATCAATTGAGCCGCTAGACGCTTACAATAAAAATATTAACATCCTCGTTGGCTCAGGTGCTTCTGCAGACTTGTTTCCAACGTTGGCTCTCGCGATAAAAAATACTAAAGGTGAATGGGAGACGGTCGAGACGCTGGCGACAAAATTCGAGACTTGGCCGGAAAAGCGAACTGCCTTGTTTATGCATTACTACAATACATGCATTTTTCCGGTGCAGACTTTTTCCCCGACTGAAGTGAAGTCGGAAAAAGGATTGATCAATCTCAAGAATTATGAAATATTCCTTAAGACGCTTCTTGGATTGCTCGACAGAAGAAAAGATTTGAATCGAAAGATTAATATCTTTACAACAAACTATGACGGCTGTTTAGCCCACAGTGCCGATAACATCCTCATGAAGGGATCTCATGATTTTGTGGTTAATGATGGAACGGCGGGCTTTCACAAAAAATACTTGCATGCTAAAAATTTTAACACGTTTCAATGCCAGACAGGTGTCTTTGAGCGAAGCAATTATGGCATCCCGCAGCTCAACATTATCCATCTTCATGGGTCTGTATTCTGGGCGAAGAGTGGTGACAAGATTGAGGTAAAATATGGCAACGATTTTAAAAATCTGTTAAGTCCTCGAACCATTGGTAAGATAAAGAAGTTCTCTACCTATCTTCTCGAGAATAAAGGCGGCACGACAGTCAACATTCCAGCAGTGACCTTTACCCGTCAACAGATGGATAGATTTTGGACGGAGTACAATAAGCTTCCTATCGTGAACCCCACAAAATGGAAGTTTCACGAGACAGTCTTTGAAGAGCACTACTATCAGATGCTCAGATTTCTGAGCTATGAGCTTGAAAAGCCAAACTCGATTCTTATCACATTTGGTTTTTCTTTTGCCGATGAGCACATTCGCAAGCTTGTGCAACGTTCGCTGTCCAATCCTCAGCTTCAGACCTTTATCTGCTGTTTTAGTCAAAGTGGTGCTGAAAGCATGCGGGAGGAATTTAAGCTTTGGAAGAACGTCACCGTCATTGGGCCGCCGGATGGCGAAAGGCTGGATTTTACAAACTTCAATAAGTATGTCTTTTCTCTCAAACCTGAAGTATATGTAGCTCCTGATGGAGACGATGGAGGCGACTTGTGAGCATCGTCGTTGGCGAAGTCATCGCTGTATCGGGAATACGCATATCACTGCGAATCTTTGAAGACTCCAGTCAGGAAACCATTTTTTATGATGGGGTCAAGTACCGAGGCGTTTCGCTAAGAGAGCACGTTTCGATTCAGCGTGGGTTCATTGATATCGTCTGCTTAGTAGAAGGCGAATACCTTGATGAGCGAAAAATAGATACCGACGCCGAAAAGACGCTCTACATTCGCAAGGTAGACGTGCGCCCCATCGGCTACATTGTAGACGAGAGGTTCTATGAGGGTGTGAAGTACATGCCCATGATCAGGGACAAGGCATCCCTTCTCAGTGAGCCTATGATTGGCAGAATTTATGGCACGGAGAATAAGACTAAGTTTTCGATCGGAACCATGCTTAAGGAGAATGTTCCCATCAACCTGCCGTGGACACGCATTTTCAACAACCACCTTGGGATTTTTGGCAACACGGGTAGTGGTAAGTCCAATACCCTCGCAAAGCTCTACACGACCCTCTTCAACGAAAAAATAAATGCGCTCAAATTGAAGAGTCAATTCGTGATCATTGATTTTAATGGTGAATATACTGAGGGGCAGATTCTTCCGGCTAAACAGAAGAAAATTACAGTTCTCGATTCCAAAAAAGGAGGGCACAAGTTCAAAATTGAAGCCTCGCACTTTTGGGATGTGGAAACCCTGAGTTTATTATTCCAGGCAACTACGAACACACAGCAACCCTTCTTGAGGAGGGTCCTCAGTGGTAAGGATAGGTTCAAGGATGTTCCGCTTGAGCGGTACATTGAGAAAACTTTTGAGAAAGCTTTTAGCGCAAGCGAGCCAAAGCCTGACGCCCTAGAGCTAAGTCGAGAAATCGCTAGAATCCTTGACTGCGAGCCATTGCAGGGCCACTTAAAAGGAATTACATATAACGCTAAAAATAAATATTTCAGGGATGCGGATAACAATTACTACAATTCTGATAATAGCGGCTTCAAGGCGCACTTGAAGCCATTGCTGGATGAGCATATTGACGTCGATGGCATGGATCAGTTCACTGAACTCATCCTGAGGTGCTATCTCCAACTGTGTTCCGATGTTGTTCTGGGTTATGCTCAATATGAACATATTCAGCCGGTACTATCGCGAGCAAGGTCCTCGATCTCGGCTCTTCGCAATGTTATTGAAATTGTAGATTTTCCGCAGCCTCCACATCTATTGCATGTCATATCGCTCAAAAAATGCAAGAACGAAATCAAGAAAATTCTGCCGCTCCTGATAGCAAAGAATTTTTACATTAATCACAAGGATTCAGAGAATTTGAAGAGTCCGCCTACCCGTACTCTTCACCTCATAATTGATGAGGCACATAATATCCTATCCGAGCAATCTACGCGCGAGCACGAAATATGGAAGGACTACCGGCTGGAGCTTTTTGAGGAAATTATCAAGGAAGGCCGAAAGTATGGAGTCTATCTCACCTTATCCAGTCAGCGACCAGCCGACATCTCTCCGACCATTGTTTCTCAGATACACAATTTCTTCATTCATCGCTTGGTGAATGAGCGGGATCTCATGCTGTTGGATAACACCATCAGCACCCTTGACTCGTCTTCGAAAGCCTTGATACCGACACTTGCGAAAGGCTGCTGCGTCGTTACTGGGACGGCGTTTGATTTGCCTATGATCCTGAAGATTGACCCTCTGCTCAAGGAGCATCGGCCAAGCAGTGATGATGTCAACTTGGAAGAGCTTTGGGCAACGCCGCCGGAATGAGCCGTTGCTCCGCAAGACGGCGCTCGCGAATCTACTACGCTTGCAGAGCGCTGGCGACGGTGATCGTTGTTTCACGCGTAAACAATCGGACATAATAGCGCTTATGTCAGATTTCGTGGCTTTATCGTCATAAAGATGACGTTGTGCGTAATGATGATTCGGACCACGGTGGTGCATCGCAAGAATCCCTCCGTGTTGAGCGCAGCAGCGGCGGCCGCATGGGGGGGTTATTTGGTCGCGCGTGCCGCCGGCGAGCCGTGACCTCAACGTGTCCGCACACGTTGCAGGCACTAGTCGATATCCATCTTGGCCCCATAGCAGCGCCAGGATTCGACGCTAAGCAACTGGTGCCATGCCCGCAGGTCTTCCATATCCCGCTCGGCTACAGTCACCCGAGGCGGGGTGTAATTCCAAGCGATGCCGACGCCGTGGCAAATTTCGTTCAGGGTGCGGTGAGGTTATTTGGTCGCGCCCCGCGCGATACTGGCGGTGAAAACGTCGCTTCAAGGGCCTAGGAGTCGGCGTATGCTTATAGCAAAGGAGAGTACGCAATGCCTGCCGACAAACTAGGTCGTTTCATGACAAGCCCCGAGTTTCTGGCGCGCGCGAACGCTGCTATCGCCAAGGCTGTACGCGAACTGGAAATGAAAGGTATCCAGCCCGCATA
This sequence comes from Burkholderia sp. MSHR3999, assembly GCF_000833595.1. Taxonomy (NCBI): domain Bacteria; kingdom Pseudomonadati; phylum Pseudomonadota; class Betaproteobacteria; order Burkholderiales; family Burkholderiaceae; genus Burkholderia; species Burkholderia sp. MSHR3999. The sequence goes on along the minus strand of NZ_JRFO01000001.1, from coordinate 2,217,303 downwards.
TGTCGATCGAGACGCAGGTCGTATTGTGGGTGCAGACGCATCGCGCAAAAACGGCTCTTGCGAGGGGCGATGCGTTACCGATATATTGAAGCGTGAAGCAAACCCAAAGGAGAGGGGAGAATGAGCGACAACGGGGCCGCGCTTGGCAGAGCGTTCGCTGCCGAGCGGAATGCGGCAGACTGGAAGGCGTATGCGAAAAAACTTGAGCAGCAACTTTTGGTTGCCCAGGCCAACCTTGCCGGTCACAAAGTGCTCAAGGAAATCGCAATTCGTGAACTAGCCAAGGCTGACCCCTCCCATTTTTTGACGGCTCAACATAACCGACAACGGCTGTTTGATGAGCAGTTCGATGCTGTGATCTGTGGCAATCGTCGCGCCGCGTAGCGCATACGAAAAGGCGCTTTCAAACCAGCTCTCAATCAGCCTAAGTCTCGGCCTACGTCCCCTGATGGACCGATAGACCTCGGCGGGTCTCCATCCCCGCGCCCGAGTACAGAAGGAACTTGACTCCGACCGGTGTTGCCGCCATGCCCGATACCCGCGCCGAACAGGCGATTCACACGATCCTCTAATTCCGGCATGCGCGACGCCATCTGACCGCCCACCCATGAGAACACCTGGTCAGGCACGATGTGTATCAAGCTGAACGTGCTGTTGCATAGCGTTTGGCACATACCGACGTAGAGAACGATGTAGCCAATGATGCTCACGAGGCCTGTCGTGGAGTCGTATTGGGCGTTTTGCATGGCAACGCCGAACATCGAGTTGAGCAGCGTCCCGAGCACCACAATGCCCGCTCCAGCTAGGACGAAGCCGATTTCCATGAAGACCGGTCGGAACATGACGTTCAGCAGGAAGATGTAGCCATGTGTAGGTCGTTGTCCCAACCCTTCACCTTCGCCATCAAGGTGTGTCATCGCCCATAACGGCGAAGCGACCATCGACTCCCCGACGACGGCGTACCAGGACACGACGCCGCTGAACCAAATGATGAACGGAAGCATCGGGATGTAGATCGACAGCATCGCGCCGAAGAAGAATAGCGAGATGATCGTGATAACTACGAACGGCGCGAGCGCTTTTAGAATCCCTTTCGCTGCACCTGCAATGACATCGGACATGCCCAAGGTGGCGACATCAGCAGCGGCCGACGCGATCTTGCCTGCAGTGGTCTCCTTCGCCTCAGCCATCCCTTCCAACGCTGCATACCCGGCGAGACCGACCCAACCGGCGTCAAGGATATAGTCGCCCAGATTCTTCATGCCGATCAGTGGATTAGTCGTGCCTCCAGGGCCTTGGCCGGAGTTGAGGTTGACCGCCCATTTCACTATGCCTTGGCCGTTGAAGATCTTCCCAAGAATGCTCTTCGCATCCGTCAGGCCGCTAACGCCGCTTCCGAACATACCGTTGGCATTTTGTGCAGTGGACACAGACGCGTCCTGCTGGTTTTGCTGCAAATACGCCGCACTTACTCTTCGGTATAGCTGCGGGTAGGGCATGTAGTCGGGATCGGTACCTGGTACCGCGGCGGCCGTCGCGTTGGCGAGGCTCGTTACCTGCGAGTTCGCCTGAGCAAAAGTTTGATACCACGCCCCGATCATGATCCAGCCGTCGCGTTGCAGGTTCGACTGTATTACGCTTGCCAATCCGTTGATCGCGTTCGAGGAATTCGAGATCGCATCTGAAACGGTCTTCTCGTACTGGAGCGCGGCCCGATTGATCGTGTTCTGAGGATCTGCCGGCTGAGCCTGCCCATTCACGGAAGACACGTAAGCCTGCGCAGCGGACGACAACGTGGACTGAAGCGCGGTCAGCGCGTTGTGGTGCGCGCCAAGCATCTGCGAGTAGATCGATCCGGGGTCGAGCGAATAGACGGCCATACCGTCATACGACGGTAGTGTCGGCGGTTGCGTAATGTTGATCTCCGCTCCGCCGCACGAAAGTCCTCGCTGGTTCATGAGCACGACCTTGTTGCTCGTCGTGATCGCGTTGAAATTTTCGCCTGCATCGACAGACACGCCGCTTTCATTCGGCATGTTGGCTATCGCCGTGTTAGCTGCTTGCGCGCAGAGGTTCGCTTCAAAGAGAGCCTTCGCGAGTGTGGTCGCCTGCGGCGAGGCTGGCGTTGCGATCATCGATCCGCCGCTGTTGAGCACGGACACAGCAGCGTCGAGCGATAGGTTCGCAATTCCCACGCCGAGCATCGTTCCCCAGAGCATCGCCATCTGCGCGCCACAGTAACCGCCGAAGACAGGAACGAGGCCGGCGAAGCCGACACTCATGCGTATGATGAACCACGGCGAGGACTTTTTTTGTCCCATGAACTCGCCATCCTGCCCGGTTGCGATCATTGCGGAGCCAAAGTGATACATGGCCCATATCGCACCGACAGCGAGCATGCACGCGTTCACTACCAGGAACAGTTGCGCGATCATGCCGCCCGATCCACCGCCGGCTGCGAGCGGGTTGTGTACCACGGACCCGTAGACGAGTTCCAGCAACGACATGGACTTGTCGCCGCCGCGGTTCGCTGCGTTTTGAATGTCCCCCATGGACACGGGCGACTGTGCAAACGACGTTGCCGAGCCAAGCAAGATCGCCAGTGCGACGGCGGCTTGCTTGCTTCGGCTGTGCGAAATGGCGGCGTCGCAGCACATTTCGGTCCGAGCCAAGCGGCGACCGGTCAACGTTTTCTTCGATGTGGTGCTCATCGTTGGATCTCTCGCTTGACTGCGTTCTCGGCCGCTATGTGCGCCTGTTTCAAGAGGACCCCCCAGAAACAGACGACCCACGCGATGGCCATTGCGACACCGACCCAGTTCATCCAGCTTCCGGCCTCACCGTCGTGGCTGCGCGCCCACCATAAAGAGGCGAGCGCGAAGCAATGCACGAGTACGCAGATCTGGACGATCAGGCACGCGTCTTTGAATTGCTCGCGGGTCAGGCGGCCCCGTGCCCGGCGACGGCGGATCGCACCGGGAATGGCCGCGATCACGTGTGTGAAATGACGGAGGTTGAGTTTCATGGCATCGCTTCTAGCTTTGTCGGCAAACAGTGACCCACCCATTGCCCTCGCTGCCGCCCGAAACATCGGAAGGGGAGTTGAAGACGTTGAAGTAGTGGTTTTGCAAGATTCCTGAGGCCCAGAACGAATCGTATTGAATGCATCTCCAGGCCACGCCGTCGCCCGCCGTTATCCAGATACCGGATTGGCAAAACAATGGGCCAGTTCCAGAATTGGCTATCAACCCGTTGGGAGAGCAGGCTCCGCCTGGTGCCGCCCATCCGTTGGGCTGGATATATTCGTTCGAGGTAAACCGCCCCGTCGTGATCAGTTGGCCGCTTCCGCCACCGCCGCCGACAATTGTTGCTCCCGAGCCGTTCCATGGCTTCAGGTACAGGTTGCCGCCGCCTGTCTCAATGTACTGAGTGCCGGGGTTGTAGATTTGGGTGTTGGCACCCATCGTAGTGTTGCCGTTGATCTGTACGTTTCCGTTGGCAGTCACGTTGCCTGCCTGATCAACGGAAAACAGCTCTCCGTTCCAGGAGCCGTTTACTAGACGGAATCTGCCGTTTGAACTCTGCAAATAAACGGCTTGGCCATTGGCACCTACGAGGCCGAGCACTCCGCCCTCCGGAACTTGGTTGAAGGCGATTACTTTGCCATTGGCCAAAGACACGGACGGCGCGCCGAACGCACCGTCCGCGAGAGTCTGCAGGCTCTGGGACGTAATCGAGTTCCCGTTGGTGATGTTGTGCAGCGTTCCGGTCGTGCCTTTGAAGTTCAGGTCGCCTTCCATCGGAAGCGAACCATCGCGACGAACAAACGCGGACCATCCGCTCGACCCGTAACCGACACGCATCGCAAGTACACCTGCGACGTTGCCTTTCGGATTTGGCAGTGACCAGGCGCCATCTGGGCCCGCAATGATGGCGGGCGTCACGATATCGGAATAGCCGCCGTCACCACCGATCGCGGCCGCCCCATCATCGAGAGTCAATGGGCGGCCGGTCGAGGGATCAGTAAGGGCACCATCGATATACACCATGCCGGCGATGTCACAACGGGGGGCGACGCACCCGGCGGGAGTTTTCGCAAGGGATATGACGTACGGTGCCCCATACACGCTCGTCGTTGAATAGCCGGCGGGGATGACATTGATTGCTTCAAGCTCAGCCATCGTTGGTGCGTATTCGTTCGCAACGCCGGGAATGGCTGTGCCATTGACCAGATTCGAGTAGTAGATGGACAGGTATTTGCCGTTAATGCTGTTGCCGATTTCGGCGAGTACATCGCCCTGCGCGGCCATTTGCTGTGACAGCATCTCTTCGCGCTTCTGCCACAGGCCAACGGTCGCGAACGCGATTGCTATGCTCGCTCCAATGCCGAGCGACAACAGGTCGTAATAGCCCCGTTGCCGATCACGAGAGCCAATCAGTATTCTGGTGAGCCGGCCTTTCCTTCGTGCGCAGCCCGTTTGGTGCGTGCCGTGTGCCGGCCGCGCGGTTGTATCCAGCAAGTGGTTGGGGCTCATTGATTACCTCGCGCGATGCAGCGTCAGCCACTGTCGCCGTGTCATGGGAGTTTCCACGCAGATGCCGTTGACGACCTGCACCTCCATGGTCTGCTCGTTGTAGTACTGCTCCCAGGCAGCCACGATGTCCGGAGGCGTACCAGGCGGCTCGACGGCGAGCGGGTCGGACGGCGACGTCTGGGCCACTGTCAGAGATGGCGCAGCGAGCAGCGCAGCGAACGCAATGGCGGCTTTCATGCGCGCCTCCCGTAGCGTCGCTGATCTAGCAGCCCCTGGAGGTAGCCCCACAGTTCGGGCTCGACGCTATCGCCGGGTCTGCACGCCTGTAGCAGGTCCTCGAGCCGTTGCTCGCTCATTAGCATCGGGTCTTCAAGCTCAAGCACCAGCGCGAGGTCACTGTCCGCTGAGAGCGTTTGCAGGGGGTGCCGACGAGCGGCGACAATGGCGGTAGCCATGATCGATCTCCTTTCAGATCGGTTTTGGTCAGGCGTAGCCGGTCGGTGGCTGCCGGCCGGCTGCGCCGCTTTAGAGTTTGTGCTTGATTCGGATGAGGCCAAGTGCCGGGTGCGAAGCCGGCGTTTGCTTATTCGTCGCGTATCGGATTGGGGTGTCCCTCGCGGTCACCCGAGCTTTCTCGCAAGGTCTGTTGCCCTCGGGTGGTAGTAGCGCTTCAGCATTTGGACCGTCTTATGGCCAGTCACCGCCGATAGTTCCAAAACGTTATCGAGGCGTTCGCTGATCCGACTCGTCGCTTCGTGCCGGAGGTCGTGAAAATGGAGGTTCTCGATTCCGGCACGCGCACACGCGCGTGTGAATGCTTTCTTTAGCGCTTCGGGCGAGATCGGAAATACGCGTCCGCTTATGTCGCGGGGCAGCGCGGACAATATGGCGACGGCACGGCTGGATAGCGGTACGTCACGTGCCTCTCCATTTTTCGTGTCGTGCAGCCTGACGTAGCTGGCGTCGAGAAAGACATCTGACCACCGCAGAGAAAGGATTTCACTGCGCCGCATCGCGGTTTCGAGTGCTATGGCGACTACCGGGTGTACCCAGCGGTTTCGGCAGCCCCCTGGCTCAAATCGGCCTTCGTTGTCCCGTGGACTAGGCAGAAGCTCGTCAAGCAATCGGCGTTCTTCGCCCGGCGACAGTCGTCGGCTCCGTGCGCGATTTTCGCGTGGGCGACGAATGACAGATACGGGGTTGGTTTCGAAGTGGACAGACCATTCGCATCTCGCCACGTTCAGCACGTGACTGATCAAATTGAGGTCGCGATTCACACTTGATGGCGATACTTCAGTCAAGCGGCGATCGCGATAGTCGGCGAGGACTTTGCTACTGAGGGCAGTGATCTTGTATTGAGCGAGCGCGTCTTTCCGGAGCTTTCTGATTCGCAATATTTCGACGGCACCGCCTTTCTTCTGCGGTGATACCTCGGCTGCATACCGGTTGAGCAGATCGCCCAGGGTGTTGCGTTCAGCCTCTGTCCGGTCTACGAAGAGGCCCCGGTCCATTTCCGACTCCAGTCGGCGAGCCCATGCTTCAGCGTCGCCCTTGGTGTCGAACGTACGAGTTTGTTCGGGATAGCCTTGACGACGAACTGCCGCCCGCCAGTAGTTCCCGCGCTTCCAGATCGATGCCATCGATGCTCCAGACTATGTGGTTCTTGTTGCGTCTGGGCTTATTGTCTGAGTGCGCCACTTCTGCGCCAAAAGGCTAAATTCGCCAAGTTCGGCCGCAAAGAAAAAGGCCCTCGGCTTACGCCTGAGGGCCTTTGTTCTTCGGGCTTCACACACCGATGAATCCTTGGTGGGCGGTACTGGGATCGAACCAGTGACCCCTGCCGTGTGAAGGCAGTGCTCTACCGCTGAGCTAACCGCCCAAAGAAGATGAAATTATGTCAGGCTTTTTCGGGTTCGTAAAGCACTTTCTGCAAATTTTTTTACGGGCACGCACATTCGTGTCGTGGACGGCCTCGAAGTTCGTGACGAACGCCAGCCGGCACGCCGTCGCGACACCGGCGCGGCTCATCCCGCGAGCGCCGGCAGCGCTTCGATCGACGCGCGCAGATAGTCGGCAAAGCGCAGCGCGACCGGTTCGGCGCTCCCGCTGCGCTTCAGCTCGAGCGTGCGCGATTCGAGCGGCGCATCCTTCAGCGGCCGGAACGCGAGCCGGTCGCTCTTCACCTGCTGCAGCACGCGCGGCACGAGCGCGACGCCCATCCCGAACTCGATCATCGACAGGATGGTCTGCCACAGCCGCGCCTCGTGACGGATCAGCGGGCTGAAGCCCGCATTCACGCATTGCGCGATGATCAGGTCGTGATAGTGCGGGGCCGCGTCGCGCGGAAACAGGATGAAGGGCTCGTTCGCGAGCGCGGCGAGCGCAACCTGCCGGCGCCGCGCGAGCGGATGTCCGGCCGGCAGGCAGCAGACGAACGGCTCCGCATGGATCGGCGTCGAATCGACCTCGGGCGGGAAGTGGCCCCAGTGCGCGTAGCCGAGGTCGATCTGGCCGCGCTGGATGGCCTGCACCTGCGCCTGCGTGTTCATTTCCGAGAGCACGATCTCGACGCCCGGGTGGTCGGCCTCGAAGCGCCGCACCGCGTCGGGCAGCCCGCGATACAGCATCGAATGGACGAAGCCGACCCGCAGCCGCCCCGCGTACCCCGACGCCGAGCGGACCGTCAGGCGCTCGGCCTCGGCCGCCTGCAGCAGCAGCCGGCGCGCCTCGCCGAGCAGCACCTCGCCGGCATTGGTCAGCGCGACCGACTTGCTGGTGCGCGCAAACAGCTGCACGCCGAGCGCGTCCTCGAACTTGCGGATGTCGAAGCTCAGCGCCGGCTGCGAGATGAACAGCCGCTTGGCGGCGCGCCCGAAATGCAGCTCATCGGCCACCGCGACGAAATATCGAAGCTGCTTCAGTTCCATCGCCTCTTTCCCCTGGCTTCGGCATCGATAAGCGCCGTCTATCGTACCGGATAAATCCTGTATTGGACGCTTATCGGTCCCGCGCCTACGCTGATCGGACCGCTTGGCATGGGCAGGAGACACCGACTTGAACGACATCGATCGCGCGCCGACCACCGGCGCTTCCAATATCCCCGACACCCGGGGCATCAATTTCTTCACCGCGGATCCGGATCTGGGCGTGCTGCTGAGGCTCCATCTCGGCGATGCGCGATATGCGGAACTCGAACCGCAGCTGCACGCGCTCGGCGCGCGCGTCAGCGGCGAGCTCGACGAATGGGCCGCATGCGCGGACAAGCATCCGCCGGTGCTCGAGCATCGCAACCGGCGCGGCGAGCCCGTGCAGCGGATCGACAAGCATCCCGCGTATGTCGCGCTCGAGCGCGTCGCGTATGCGGAGCTCGGGCTCGCGTCGCTGAGCCACCAGCGCGCGCCTGCATCGCCGCTCGTCAAGTACGCGCTGACCTTCCTGTTCGTGCAGGCGGAGTTCGGGCTGTGCTGCCCGGTCAGCATGACCGACTCGCTGACCCGCACGCTGCGCCGCTTCGGCGAGCCGGAGCTCGTCGCGCGCTATCTGCCGATGCTCGCGTCGCGCGACTTCGACACGCTGTACCAGGGCGCGATGTTCATGACCGAGCAGGCGGCGGGCTCCGACGTCGGCCGGATCGCGACGCGCGCGGCGCGCGACACGGACGCGCACGGCGACACGGTGTGGCGCCTGTACGGCGACAAGTGGTTCTGCTCGAACGCCGACGCCGATCTCGCGATGGTGCTCGCGCGGCCCGACGGCGCGCCGGACGGCATCAAGGGGCTGGCGCTGTTCCTGCTGCCGAAGACGCTGCCGGACGGCACGCGCAACCACTACCGGATCGTGCGGCTGAAGGACAAGCTCGGCAGCCGGTCGATGGCGAGCGGCGAGATCGCGCTCGAAGGCGCGCACGCATACCTGATCGGAGAGATCGGCCGCGGCTTCCACCAGATGGCGGACATGATCAACATGTCGCGGCTGTCGAACGGCGTCCGCGCGGCGGGCTTGATGCGGCGCGCGATGAACGAGGCGCTGCACGTCGCCATGCATCGCGAGGCGTTCGGCCGCACGCTGATCGAGCTGCCGCTGATGCAGCGGCAGCTGATGAAGATGCTGCTGCCGACCGAGGCCGCGCGCACCATGTTCATCCGGATCGCGCTGCTGCTGCAGCAAGCCGACGCCGGCGATGCCGAGGCCGCGCGCTGCGTGCGCATCCTGACGCCGCTGATCAAGTTCCGCGCGTGCCGCGACGCGCGCCGCGTGACGGGCGACGCGATGGAAGTGCGCGGCGGCACCGGCTACATCGAGGAATGGAGCGACGCGCGGCTCGTGCGCGATGCGCATCTCGGCTCGATCTGGGAGGGCACGAGCAACATCGTCGCGCTCGACGTCGCGCGCGCCGCGCAGCGCGAGCGCGCGCTCGACGCGCTGCATGCGTTCCTCGCCGACCGGCTCGGCCAGGCGCCGTTGCCGGACGCGAGCCGCACCGTGTTCACGCGCGTGCTCGCGCGCGCAACCGATGCGCTCGCGCAGGTCGCGGCGAGCGGCGACGACGCAGGCGTGCGCCAGGCCGCGTCCGCGCTGTACTACGCGAGCGCGGCGATCCTGATGGCGTGCGAGGGCGTATGCACGGCGCCGGACCATCGCCGTCTCGCGCTCGCGCACCTGATCGTGCGCGAGAAGCTGCTGCCCGTCGATCCGCTCGCGCCGCCGTCGCGCCGCGAGCGCCGCGACGAGGCGGCGACGGTCGACGCGCTGCTGCGCGGCGCGCCGGTGTCGCTGGCCGCAGCGCTCGACCTGCTGCCGGAGGTCGAGCGATGAACGGGACGCAAGGCGCACTGGCCGGCCTGAAGGTCGTCGACCTGAGCCGCGTGCTCGGCGGCCCGTACTGCACGCAGGCGCTCGCCGACCACGGCGCGCAGGTGATCAAGATCGAACCGCCGGCGGGCGACGAGACGCGCGGCTGGGGGCCGCCGTTTCTCGACGACACCGCGTGGTACTTCATCGGCGTCAACCGCAACAAGGAGGGGCTCGCGCTCGACCTGTCGTGCGACGAGGGCCGCGCGATCCTGTGGCGTCTGCTCGAGGAGGCCGACGTGCTGGTCGAGAACTTCAAGCCGGGCACGCTCGCGCGCTGGGGCATGGACTACGCGCGCGACCTGCGGCCGCGCTTTCCGCGGCTGATCCACTGCGCGGTGACGGGCTTCGGCGCCGACGGTCCGCTCGGCGGGCTGCCCGGCTACGACGCGGTGATCCAGGCGATGGCCGGGCTGATGAGCGTCAACGGCGAGCGCGACGGCGACGCGATGCGCATCGGCCTGCCGATCGTCGACATGGTGACGGGGCTCAACGCGCTCGCCGGGATCCTGCTCGCGCTGGCCGAGCGCGAAAGGAGCGGGCACGGGCAGTCGATCGACATCGCGCTCTACGACTGCGGCGTGTCGCTGCTGCATCCGCATCTGCCGAACTTCTTCGGCTCCGGGCGCACGCCGGAACGCAGCGGCAACGCGCATCCGAACATCGCGCCGTACGACGGCTACCGCACCGCGACCGTGCCGATCTTCCTGGCGGTCGGCAACGACCGGCAGTTCGCGCGGCTCGCCGCGCATCTCGGCGCGCCGGAACTGGTGGACGATCCGCGCTTCGTCGACAACCGTAGCCGCTGCGCGCACCGGCCCGAGCTGAAGGCCGCGCTGGAAGCGTTGCTGGCGCCGCATGCATGCTTGCCGCTCGCGCGCGACCTGATGGCGGCCGGCGTGCCGTGCGGCCCGGTGCAGACGGTCGCCGACGTCGTGCGCGATCCGCATGCGTGGCACCGCGACTTGTTCGTCGAGATCGGCGCGTATCGCGGCATCGCGTCGCCCGTGAAGCTGTCGCGCACGCCGGCGACCTACCGCTCGTCGCCGCCGGCGCTGGGCCGCGACACGCGCGCGGTGCTCGACCGTCTCGGGGTCGATCCGGCGCTGCAGCAGCAATTGCTCGACGCCGGCGTGCTGAAGGCGCCCGACTGACGCGAGGCCGCCGGCCGGCGGCACAGCCCGGCCAAACCGGACAAGGCGCGCGGCAGTCGCGCCACCGACTACTGACACGGAGACATCGATGACCCGTCCGCATCCCCAACCCGCCGCGAACCCGCGGCCGGGCCGCGCCGCGCTTGCCGCGTTCGTCGGCACGACGATCGAGTGGTACGACTTCTATATCTACGGCACGGCCGCCGCGCTCGTGTTCGGCAAGGTGTTCTTTGCGAGCACGATGAATCCCGGCGTCGCGACGCTGCTCGCGTTCGTCACGTTCTGGGCCGGCTTCGCGGCGCGTCCGCTCGGCGGGATCGTGTTCGGCCATCTCGGCGACCGCGTCGGCCGCAAGACCGCGCTCGTGATCACGCTGGTGATGATGGGGCTCGCGACCACCGGCATCGGCCTGTTGCCGAGCTACGCGCAGATCGGCGCATGGGCGCCGGCCGGGCTCGTCGTGCTGCGCGTGCTGCAGGGCGTCGCGGTCGGCGGCGAGTGGGGCGGCGCGGTGCTGATCGCGAGCGAAAACGCGCCGAAGCACCGGAGCATCTTGTACGCGGCGTTCGCACAGCAGGGCTCGCCCACCGGCAACCTGCTCGCGACCGGCGCGTTCTTCGCGCTGAGCGCGCTGCCGACGCCCGCGTTCCTGATGTGGGGCTGGCGCATCCCGTTCCTGCTGTCGGCGGTGCTCGTGGTCGTCGGCATGGTGATCCGCCTGAAGCTCGAGGAGTCGGCCGACATGCAGCGCGTGCTGCAGCGCAAGCGCACGGTGAAGCTGCCGCTGCGCGACGTGGTGCGCGATCACTGGCCGGTCGTGCTGCTCGCGGCGGGCACGCTGCCCGTCATCAACGTCACGTATTTCCGCAGCACGTTCGCGCTGTCGTGGGCGACCCGGGAGCTCGGCTACGCGCAGGGGACGTTCCTCGGAATCCTGTCGATGTCGCTCGTCGTGCAGTTCCTGATGCAACCCGTCGGCGCATGGCTCGTGTCGAAGATCGACATGCGGCGCGCGATGTGCTGGATCCTGATTCCGGAGATCGTGCTGATGCCGGTGATGTTCCACGCGCTCGCGACCCGCTCGTACTGGATCGCCGTCGCCGGCATGTGCGTGTCGACGATTCCGTCGGCGATGTTCTACGGCGCGGTCGGCGGCGTGCTCGCGCGCGTGTTTCCGGCGAACGTCCGCTATACGGGGCTGTCGCTCGCGTACCAGTTGAGCGCGCTCGTCGTCGGCGGCGGCACGCCGGTGCTCGCGCAGGCGATCCTCAACGCGACGGGCAGCATCGTCGGCGTCGCGATCGCGTCGGGGCTCTACGCGTGCGTGTCGCTCGTCTGCATGCTGGCGCTGCTGAACCGCACGGGCCATCGCGCGGACGAGCTGTCGAGCGCCGAGCGCAGCGATGCGGCGGAATGGGGCGCCGACAACGCGGCTGGCGGGCTGGAGCAGGCCAGCGAGGGCGGCGCGCTGAAGCCGGCGGGGTGAGCGGCGCGGCGCGCGCTGTCGCCGCCGGAAGTCGCCCCCCAAAACGAAAACGGCACCGCGCGTCGCACGGTGCCGCTTTCGATATCGGTGCAAGACCGGCGGAAGCCGGCCGCGCGACTCGCGTCAGCCTTCCGTCGGCGGCACGTAGCCGGACGCCTGGTCCGCACCTTCGCCGAAGAAGTACTTCTCGGTCTGCTTCATCAGGTACTGGCGCGCGCGCGGGTCGGCCATGTTCAGGCGGTTCTCGTTGATCAGCATCGTCTGCTGCTTGAGCCAGCCCTGCCACGCTTCCTTCGACACGCTTTCGTAAATGCGCTTGCCGAGTTCGCCCGGCAGCGGCGGGAAATCGAGACCTTCGGCTTCCTTGCCGAGCTTCGCGCATTGGATCATTCGAGCCATCGTGTACTTCTCCTGTAATCGGTCTGGGGGAGGGCAGCCGTGCCTGCGCTCAGAGCTGCTTCATCAGCACGAGCGACTTGCGCTGCCAGTTATAGAGTTTGCGGCGGTCTTCCGGCAGGTCGTCGACGCTCACCTTCACGAAGCCGCGCTTGAGGAACCAGTGCTCGGTGCGCGTCGTGAGCACGAAGATGTGCGTGAGGCCGCGCGCCCGCGCGCGCTGCTCGATGCGCTTGAGCAGCCGCTCGCCGTCGCCGGAGCCTTGCGCCTCGGGCGCGACGGTCAGGCACGCCATCTCGCCGATCTTTTCCTGCTGGTAAGGGTACAGCGCCGCGCAGCCGAACAGCACGCCGTCGTGCTCGATCACCGAGAAGTGGTCGATGTCGCGCTCGATCTGGTGGCGCCCGCGCCGCACCAGCGTGCCGTCCGTCTCGAGCGGCTCGATCAGCGACAGGATGCCGCCGACGTCGTCCGGCGTCGCTTCGCGCAGGCTCTCGAGGTTCTCGTACGAGATCATCGTGCCGACGCCGTCGTGCAGGAACAGCTCGAGCAGCATGCTGCCGTCGAGCGACTGCGGGATCAGGTGCGCACGGGTCACGCCGCCGCGGCACGCGCGGATCGCGTGCTTCAGGAAGAACGCGTCGTCGCCCTGGACGTTGCCCGAGTCGAGCAGCTCGGCGGCTGCGTCGAGCGACATTTCGCGGACCAGCTCGCCTTCGTCGTCGACGATGCCGGGCGCCTCGGTCAGGAAGATGATCTTGTCGGCGCGCAGCGCGATCGCCGCCGCGGACGCGACGTCCTCCATCGACAGGTTGAACGCCTCGCCGGTCGGCGAGAAGCCGAGCGGCGACAGCAGCACCAGCTTGCGGCTCGCGAGCGAATGGCGGATCGATTCGGCGTCGATCTTGCGCACCACGCCCGTATGCGCGAAATCGACTCCGTCGAGGATACCGACCGGCCGCGCCGTCACGAAGTTGCCCGACACGACGCTGATGTGCGCGTGCGCCATCGGCGAGTTCGGCAGGCCCTGGCTGATCGCGGCCTCGATGTCGAGGCGCACTTCGCCGGCCGCTTCCTTCGCGGATTCGAGCGCGCGCGCATCGGTGATGCGCAGCCCGTGCGAAAACTCGGATTCGACACCGTGCAGGTTCAACTGCTCCTCGACCTGAGGCCGCGAGCCGTGCACGAGCACGATCTGGATGCCCATCGCCTGCAGCAGCGCGATGTCGGACACCAGTGCGCTGAGGAGTCCCTGCTGGACGACCTCGCCGCCGAATCCCACGACGAATGTGTTGTTGCGGAACTTGTGGATATAGGGCGCGACGGAGCGCATCCAGTCGACGAACTGCGCGTGGCTGGCGGCCGAATCGTCGGCGGCCGGCGGGTTCGCGGCGCCGGACTGGGCGTGGGGGAGGTCGGTTTGGGAATTCATGGGCGGGATTATAATGCGCCCCCATGTCGAATGTACCTAAAAGTCCCGCGCCGACGCGGGCCAACGCGCCGTCGGCCGAGCACCCGGATGGTGCGGGCGACGCGCGCCAGCCCGAGGGCCGGACGCCACGCGCGCCGACGGGCAATCCGCAGCGCGGGCCGCAACGCGAGCGCGCGCCGCGTGCCGCCGTCACGCCCAATCCGGTCCCGCCGATCACGTACCCCGAAAGCCTGCCCGTGTCGGGCAAGCGCGACGAGATCGCGCGTGCGATCGCCGGCCATCAGGTCGTGATCGTCTGCGGCGAGACGGGCTCGGGCAAGACCACGCAGCTCCCGAAGATCTGCCTCGAACTCGGCCGCGGCCTCGGCGCGGGCGGCACCGGCCTGATCGGCCACACGCAGCCGCGCCGGCTCGCCGCGTCGTCGACCGGCCGCCGCATTGCCGAGGAGCTCGGCACGCCGTTCGGCGAAGTGGTCGGCTACAAGGTGCGCTTCACCGACAATCTCGCGCCCGGCGCGTCCGTCAAGCTGATGACGGACGGCATCCTGCTCGCCGAGACGCAGACCGATCCGCTCTTGAAGGCATACGACACGCTGATCATCGACGAGGCGCACGAGCGCAGCCTGAACATCGACTTCCTGCTCGGCTACCTGAAGCAGATCCTGCCGAAGCGCCCGGACCTGAAGCTGATCGTCACGTCGGCGACGATCGACGCGGACCGCTTCGCGCGCCATTTCGGCAGCGACGAACGGCCGGCGCCGGTGATCGAGGTGAGCGGGCGCCTGTATCCGGTCGAGATGCGCTACCGCCCGGTGGCCGAGGATCGCCCGGCCGTGAAGCACGCCGAGGGCACCGCGAGCCGTGACCGCGTGAAGACCGCGCGCGAGGCCGAGCGGGACCAGATGGACGCGATCGTCGACGCGGTCGACGAGCTGTGCCGCGAAGGCTCGGGCGACGTGCTGGTGTTCCTGCCCGGCGAGCGCGAGATCCGCGAGGCCGCGGAGGCGCTGCGCAAGCATCACCCGCCGCACACCGAGATCCTGCCGCTGTTCGCGCGCCTGTCGGCGGCCGAGCAGGACAAGGTGTTCAAGCCGTCGAACGCGCGCCGCATCGTGCTCGCGACGAACGTCGCCGAGACCTCGCTGACGGTGCCGGGCATCCGCTACGTCGTCGACACCGGCCTCGCGCGCGTGAAGCGCTATTCGTACCGGAACAAGGTCGAGCAGCTGCAGGTCGAGTCGATCTCGCAGGCCGCCGCGAACCAGCGCGCGGGCCGCTGCGGCCGGGTCGCGGACGGCATCTGCATCCGCCTGTACGAGGAAACCGACTACCAGGCGCGGCCGCGCTTCACCGATCCGGAAATCCTGCGCTCGTCGCTCGCGTCGGTGATCCTGCGGATGAAGTCGCTGCACCTGACGGCGATCGAGATGTTCCCGTTCCTCGAGCCGCCGCCGGGCCGCGCGATCGCGGACGGCTACCAGCTGCTCAACGAGCTCGGCGCGGTCGACGACGACAACGCGCTGACGCCGCTCGGCCGCGAGCTCGCGCGGCTGCCGCTCGATCCGCGGGTCGGCCGGATGATCCTCGGCGCGCGCGACCAGCAGGCGCTGCGCGAAGTGCTGATCATCGCGAGCGCGCTGTCGGTGCAGGACCCGCGCGACCGGCCGATCGACGCGCAGGAGCAGGCCGACCAGGCGCACCGCCGCTTCGCCGACGAGCGCTCGGAATTCCTGCAATGGCTGAAGATCTGGGCGTGGTTCGAGGAAGCGGTCGCGCACAAGAAGTCGAACCGCCAGCTGATCGACGCGTGCCGCCAGAATTTCCTGTCGCACCTGCGCCTGCGCGAATGGCGTGACGTCCATTCGCAGCTCCTGACCGTCGTGCGCGAGCACGGCTGGCGGCTGAACGACGCGGAAGCGACCTACGAGCAGATCCATCTGGCCCTGATGACGGGCCTGCTCGGCAACCTCGGGTTGAAGGCCGACGACGAGCCGCACTATCTCGGCGCGCGCGGGATCAAATTCTTCCTGTGGCCGGGCTCGGCGCTCGCGAAGAAGGCGGGACGCTGGGTGATGGCGGCCGAGCTGGTCGAGACGAGCCGGCTGTACGCGCGCTGCCTCGCGAAGATCGAGCCGGAATGGATCGAGAAGGTCGGCGCGCATCTGCTGAAGAAGGCGCTGTCGGAGCCGCACTGGGAAAAGCGCCCGGCGCAGGTGAGCGCATTCGAGCGCGCGACGCTGTACGGCTTGCCGGTCTACCACCGGCGGCGCGTCGCGTTCGGCAGGCAGGACCCGGCGCGCGCGCGCGAGCTGTTCATCCGCGGCGCGCTCGTCGAAGGCGAGTTCGACACGAAGCTCGCGTTCTTCGCGCACAACCGCAAGCTGCTCGCCGACATCGAGCAGCTCGAGCACAAGTCGCGCCGGCAGGACGTGCTGGTCGACGACGAGCTGATCTACGCGTTCTACGACCAGGCGCTTCCGGAAGGCATCCACACGGGCGCCGCGTTCGAGCGCTGGTATCGCGACGAGGTGAAGAAGGGCGGCCAGCCGGAAGACAAGCTGCGCCTGCTGTACCTGTCGCGCGACGACCTGATGCGCCACGAGGCGGCGGGCGTGACGACCGAGCTGTTCCCGAAGCGCGCGACGATGGCGGGCGTCGAGATGGCGCTCACGTATCACTTCGAGCCGGGCGCGCCGCGCGACGGCGTGACGCTCGCGGTGCCGCTCTACGCGCTGAACCAGGTCGACGCGCGCCGCTGCGAGTGGCTCGTGCCGGGGATGCTGAAGGAGAAGGTGCAGTTGCTGCTGAAGTCGCTGCCGCAGAAGCTGCGCCGGCACTGCGTGCCGCTGCCGGAATTCGCGGCCGGCTTCGTCGAGCGCATGGGGCGCGAGCGCTTCGGTGCGGGCGGGCTCGTCGAGGCGCTGATCGCCGACGTGCGCGCGCAGACGCAGGTCATGATGAAGACGGGCGACTTCAAGCTCGAAACGCTGCCCGCGCACCTGTTCATGAACTTCAAGGTGATCGACGAGCACGGCCGCCAGCTCGCGATGGGGCGCAATCTCGCGCAGCTGCGCAGCGAACTCGGCGCGCAGGCGCAGCAGCAGTTCCAGAAGATCGCCGCGGCGGCGACGATCACGGCCGGCGGCGACGCCGATGCGGCCCCGTCCGCCGGCGCGGGCGCCGCGCAGGGCGGCAAGAGCGGCGGCAAGATCGGGAAGGGCGCACCGCCGCAGACCGCCGCCCCGGCGCAAGCCGGTGCGACGGCGCTCTACGAGAACCTGACGACCTGGAATTTCGGCAAGCTGCCCGAGCTGCTGGAAATCCGCCGGCGCGGGCAGACGCTGTTCGGCTACCCGGCGCTCGTCGACCGCGGCGCGCATTGCGACGTCGAGGTGTTCGATTCGCCGGAGGAAGCCGCGCGCATCCATCGCGCGGGGCTGCGGCGGCTGTTCGCGCTGCAGCTGAAGGAGCCGATCAAGTATCTGGAGAAGAACCTGCCGGGCCTGCGCGAGATGGCGATGCAGTACATGTCGCTCGGCACGCAGGACGAGCTGCGCGACCAGCTGATCGACACCGCGCTCGACCGCGCGTGCCTGCAGGATCCGCTGCCCGTCGACGACGCGAGCTTCCACGCGCGCCGCGACGAGGGCAGGAGCCGGCTGAACCTGCTCGCGCAGGAGATCGCGCGGCTCGTCGGGCAGATCCTCGCCGAATACGCGGGGCTCGCGAAGAAGCTCGCGCAGGCGAAGCCGTTCGCGCAGGCGCACGCGGACCTGCAGCAGCAGCTCGCCGCGCTGGTCGGCAAGCGCTTCGTGATCGACACGCCTTACGTTCAGCTTGCGCACTTCCCGCGCTACCTGAAGGGGATCGCGCTGCGGATCGACAAGCTGAAGGCCGATCCGGCCCGGGACGCGAAGCAGTTCGGCGACCTGCAGCCGCTCGTCCAGCAATACCAGCGCGCGGTGTCGCAGCGCGGCGGCGTCGCCGATGCGCGCCTCGCGGAGTTCCGCTGGCTGCTCGAGGAGCTGCGGATCTCGCTGTTCGCGCAGGAGCTGCGCACGCCGATGCCGGTGTCGGTCAAGCGGCTGCACAAGGTCTGGGAGTCGATGCAACGCTAGGGCCGGCGCGGCCCCGGCCGGCGGCGCGCCCCGCGCGGGAATCTTTCGCGCGCGCGGGAACGCCGCCGCCGGCCCTGCGTCGAAGTGGCGCAACGTCCGTTTCCGTCAACCGGCGGGGGCGGTCGTCCGTTTTACAATGACGCCCGATCTACGACGTGAGTCTTCATGCGCACTTTCCTTTCCCTCGGCCGCGCGCTCGCGCTGGCCGCAGCCGTGCTGGCGCCCGCCGCACACGCGAACAACGTCATCGTCCTCAATTCGGCCGAAGCGACGCTTTCCCTGATCGACCAGCAGAGCCGCCAGGTCGTCGGCACGATGCCGACCGGCAAGGAACCGCACCACCTGATGGCGACGCCCGACAACGGATCGCTGATCGTCGCGAATTCGGTGTCGAACAGCCTGATGTTCGTCGATCCGAAGACGGGCAAGCTGCAGCGCACGGTCGAAGGCATCGAGGATCCTTACCAGCTCGGCTTCTCGCCCGATCACAAGTGGTTCGTGTCGACCGGGCTGCGCCTCGATCGCCTCGACATCTACAGCTACGACGGCCATGACCTGAAGATCGCGAAGCGCGTGCCGCTCGCGGTGATGCCGAGCCACCTCGCGTTCACGAAGGACAGCAAGACGGTGCTGGTGTCGCTGCAGGTGTCCGGCGAGATCGCGGCGGTCGACCTCGCGACGCAGACGGTCAAGTGGAAGATGCCGGTCGGCAAGGTGCCGGCGGGCCTGTGGCTGACGCCGGACGACAAGTACCTGCTGGTCGGGATGACGGGCGCGGACTACGTCGCGGTCGTCGACTGGCGCAACCAGAAGGTCGTGAAGACGATCACGACCGGCAAGGGCGCGCACAACTTCCGCTCGCTCGCCGACGGCACGCACGTCGCGATCACGAATCGGGTCGCGAACACGATCAGCATCATCGACGAGAACACGCTCACCAACGTCGGCGACATCACGGGCCTGTTGCCCGGCCCCGACGACATGGAGCTGTCCGCCGACAAGAAGACGCTGTGGGTGACGTTCCGCTTCGCGAAGAAGGTCGGCATCATCGACCTGGCGTCGCGCAAGCTGGTGCAGACGATCGCCGTCGGCCGCTCGCCGCACGGGATCTACTTCTACGACCGCGCGCCGTGGAAGGCGGCGAACGGCGCGTGACGCTCGGGAGCAAACGATGCTGCACCTGATCGACGCATTCGTGTCGGACATCCAGACCTGGCTGTACGTCGACGTCGTGCAGCCGCTCCTCTTCAAGTTCAACCTGATGGACTACGACGAGGATACTTACGACGCGCTCTACTGGGTGATCGTCGGCGCGCTGCAGATCGTCGCGATGTTCGTGCTGCTGCGCCCGCTCGAGGCGCTGCGGCCGGTCGAGAAATGGACGAACCGCAAGGCGGTGCGGGTCGACGTGATCTACACGCTGATCGCGAAGCTCGGCATCTACTCGCTGTTCTTCTTCTTCGCGCTGCAGCCGCTGTTCGACAACTTCCAGGCGTGGCTGCGCCTGCACGGCATCGCGAACTTCAACCTCGACTACCTGTGGCCGGGCGTCACGTCGCAGCCGATCGTCACGTTCGCGATCTACGTCGTCGTGCTCGACTTCGCCGGCTACTGGTATCACCGCTGGCAGCACAAGATCGGCATCTGGTGGGAGCTGCACGCGGTGCATCACAGCCAGCGGCAGATGTCGCTGTGGTGCGACGACCGCAACCACCTGCTCGACGACGTGATCCAGTCGTGCTTCTTCGCGGCGATCGCGCTCGTGATCGGCGTGTCGCCGTCGCAGTTCGTCGTGCTGACCGCGCTCACCAACTTCGCGCAGAGCATCCAGCACACCAATGCGCGGCTGTCGTTCGGCTGGCTCGGCGAGCGCCTGCTCGTCAGCCCGACGTTCCACCGCCGCCACCACGCGGTCGGCTACGGCCACGAAGGCACCAAGTACGGCTGCAACTTCGGCGTGCTGTTCCCGTGGTGGGACATGATGTTCGGCACTGCGTCGTGGAACCGCACGGTCGAGCCGACCGGCATCCGCGAGCAGATCGAGGGCGTGTCGTACGGCGAAGGCTTCTGGGCGCAGCACGGTCTCGCGTTCGTGCGGATCTTCCGGCGCCTCGTCCCCGCGAAGCGCGGCGCGGCGTCGGCCTGAGCGCGGCGCCCGTCATTCCTCTGCGTCCGGCGATGCCCGTTCCTGCGCCGGGCGTTCCTTTCCCGCGGCCCGTCTGCGTTTTGGCGCAGACGGGCCGCGTGGTTTATCCTTTCCCCGTTTTTCTTCGTCGACCCAGGCCCGCATGAACGACTTGCTGCGTTCCTTCGTCCGGGCACTCGCGAGCGCGCTGCACCCGCGGATGCTCTGGCTCACCCTGATGCCGTTCGTCGTCTCCGCGTTGTTCTGGGGCGTCCTGCTGTGGTTTGCGTGGCAGACGCTCGTCGACGCCGCGCGCGGCGCGCTCGACGGCTTCGCGCTGACGACGGCGCTCTACCGGGTGTTCGACCTGATCGGGCTGTCGCAGCTGCATGCGGTCGTCGCGCCGTTCGTCGTCGTGGCGCTCGCGGTGCCGCTGATCGTGCTGACGGTGCTGCTGCTGATCGCGTCGATCTCGATGCCGGTCGTGGTCAAGTACCTGTCGAGCCGCCAGTTCGCCGCGCTCGAGATGAAGCGCGGCGGCACCTTCGTCGGCAGCATGTTCAATGCGTTGTGGACGGCGTTCGCCGGCATCGTGGCGTTCGTCGTCACGCTGCCGCTGTGGCTGATCCCGCCGTTCTTCGCGCTGCTGCCGCCGGTGATCGGGGGCTGGATCACGTATCGGGTGATGACCTACGACGCGCTCGCGGAGCACGCGAGCCGCGACGAACGCCGCGCGCTCGTGCAGCGGCACCGCTGGCCGCTGATCGGCATCGGCGTCGCGACCGGCTTTCTCGGCACGCTGCCGACCCTCATCTGGGTGTCGTCCGTCTGGATGATGGTGTTGTTTCCGTTCGTCGCGGCGGCGATGATCTGGGTTTACGCGTTCATTCTGGTTTTTTCGGCGCTGTGGTTCGGCCATTACTGCCTGCGCGCGCTGGAGGACCTGCGCGCGACGCCGCGCGCCACCACCATCGACATGGGGCAGGCATGAGTATCGGCATCATCATCATCGGCGACGAAATCCTTTCCGGCCGCCGGCAGGACAAGCATCTCGCGAAGCTCATCGAGCTGCTCGGCGCGCGCGGCCTCGCGCTCGACTGGGCCGAGTACGTCGGCGACGATCCGGCGCGGATCACCGCGACGCTCGCCCGCGCGTTCGCGGCGGGCGACATCGTGTTCTCGACGGGCGGCATCGGCGCGACGCCGGACGACCATACGCGCCAGTGCGCGGCCGCGGCGCTCGGCGTGCCGCTCGAACTGCATCCGGACGCGAAGCTGCTGATCCAGGAGCGCATCCGCGAGACGCACACCGACCCGGACCAGCCGATCGATTTCGACTCGCCGGAAAACCGGCACCGGCTCAACATGGGCGTGTTTCCGCGCGGCGCGACGATCATCCCGAACGGCTACAACCGGATTCCGGGCTTCTCGGTCGGCGACGTCCACTTCGTGCCGGGCTTCCCGGTGATGGCGTGGCCGATGATCGAGTGGGTGCTCGACACGCGCTATGCGCACCTGCACCACGCGACGCCGCACGCGGAGCGCTCGCTGTACGTGTTCGAGCTGCCGGAATCGACGCTCACGCCGCTGATGGAGAAGATCGAGCGCGATTTTCCGGGCGTGCGGGTGTTCAGCCTGCCGAGCGTCGGCGATGCGGAGCGGGGCGGGATCTACGCGCGCCGCCATATCGACCTCGGCGTGAAGGGCGAACCGGAAGCGGTCGCGGCCGCGTTCGTGAAGCTGCGCGAAGGCGTGCACCTGCTCGGCGGCGACGTCGTCGAACCCGAAGTGACGCGCGCGTCGTAAGCGAGAACGCAACGGGCCGCAGTCGTTCACCAACGCGGCCCGTCATCGGGATGTCATCGCCCGGCTCGACGATGACGCAGACGGCGCGCGTGCGCCGTCAGGCGCCGATCCACGGCAGTTTCCGGAAGCACCAGCCTTCGACCGTCTTGCGGTGGCCTTCGGCGTCCTTCGCGCCCTCGAAGCCTTCGAGCAGGTCGAACGCCTTCGTGTAGCCGGCCTGCGTGGCGGCGAGCGCGGCGAGTTTCGAGCGCGCGGCGCTGCGGCACAGGAACAGCACCGGTGCGCCGGGTTCGACGGCCGCCTTCAGTTGGTCGACGAATTCGGCATTCGGCACGCCGCCCGGGTAGCGGGCCCATTCGAGATGCAGGTACTGGCCGTCGCCGACGAGCGGGCGGCCGACCCAGTCCAGCTCGGCGCGGGTGCGCACGTCCACGAGGCGCGCCGACGGGTCGAGCTGCAGCAGTTCGAATGCCTCGGCCGGCAGCAGCGCGCCGGCATAGTTCAGCGCGCCTTGGGCGCGGCGTTCGTCGGCCTTCGCGTAAAGCTGTTCGAGCGTACTCATGGCAGGAGGTCTCCCTATCGATCAAACGAACATTCTAGCGCGCCGCCTGCCGCGCGATGCCCGTGCGCCACGCGGCCCGTGCACGGCGCGCGTGCTCACCAAAAGGGTGCAAAATGCGTGAAATGCACCATAATGATTCATTCGTGATGCCGCACACGATGGAGTGCACCATCGGGGTGCCTGCGACGAACCGGCAAGGCCCCGAAATTGCGCGGCGTAGCCTCGTCGCGGCGAGCCACGGCGCGATTTGCGCCCGCCCCGCGCAAACATGGCACGGAAGCTGCTTTATTGAATCCGGTCGAATCGGGGCACGCTGCGCCAAAGCCAAGCTCCGAGCAGCTCGATAAACGAGGCGGTCCCAGTCCGCCGGTATTGTTCAATCAGGAGAAGAGGTTATGAGTAAAACCGTCGCCGACGTCATGCAGCTCGTGAAGGACGAGGACGTCAAGTTTGTCGATTTCCGCTTCACCGATACGCGCGGCAAGGAGCAGCACGTGTCGGTGCCGGTGTCGGCGTTTGACGAAGACAAGTTCGAGAACGGTCACGCGTTCGACGGCTCGTCGATCGCTGGCTGGAAGGGCATCGAGGCGTCGGACATGCTGCTCATGCCGGACCCGAGCGCCGCGTTCGTCGACCCGTTCTACGAAGAGTCGACGCTGGTGCTGACCTGCGACGTGGTCGAGCCGGCCGACGGCAAGGGCTACGAGCGCGACCCGCGTTCGCTCGCGAAGCGCGGCGAGGCATACCTGAAGAGCACGGGCCTGGGCGACACCGCGTACTTCGGTCCGGAGCCGGAATTCTTCATTTTCGACTCGGTCCAGTGGAACACGGACATGTCGGGCTGCTTCGTGAAGATCAACTCGGAAGAAGCGCCGTGGTCGTCGGCCAAGGAATTCGAAGGCGGCAACACGGGCCACCGTCCGGGCACGAAGGGCGGCTACTTCCCGGTCGCGCCGGTCGACACGTTCCAGGACATGCGTTCGGAAATGTGCCTGCTGCTCGAACAGCTCGGCATCCCGGTCGAAGTGCACCACCACGAAGTGGCGGGCCAGGGCCAGAACGAAATCGGCACGAAGTTCTCGACGCTCGTGCAGCGCGCCGACTGGACGCAATGGTCGAAGTACATCATCCACAACGTCGCGCACTCGTACGGCAAGACGGCGACGTTCATGCCGAAGCCGGTCGTCGGTGACAACGGTTCGGGCATGCACGTCCACCAGTCGATCTGGAAGGACGGCCAGAACCTGTTCGCGGGCAACGGCTATGCCGGCCTGTCGGAATTCGCGCTGTTCTACATCGGCGGCATCATCAAGCACGCCCGTGCGCTGAACGCGATCACGAACCCGACGACGAACTCGTACAAGCGTCTCGTCCCGCACTTCGAGGCGCCGGTCAAGCTCGCATACTCGGCACGCAACCGTTCGGCATCGATCCGCATTCCGCACGTGTCGAACCCGAAGGGCCGCCGCATCGAGACGCGCTTCCCGGACCCGATGGCCAACCCGTACCTGTGCTTCACGGCGCTGATGATGGCGGGCCTCGACGGCGTGCAGAACAAGATCCACCCGGGCGAAGCCGCCGACAAGAACCTGTACGACCTGCCGCCGGAAGAGGATGCAAAGATCCCGACCGTCTGCGCGGGCCTCGACCAGGCGCTCGAAGCACTCGACAAGGATCGCGAGTTCCTGACGCGCGGCGGCGTGTTTACGGACGGCATGATCGATGCGTACCTCGCGCTGAAGGAGCAGGAGCTCGCGAAGTTCCGCATGACGACGCATCCGATCGAGTTCGAGATGTACTACTCGCTGTAAGCGGCGATGGCGCTTCGACGCTTCAGCGGGCGAAGCGCCGCCACGCCGGTTCGCTCGCGCCGCGCAACTCCCGGCGCGAGCAGCGGAATCTGAAAAGGGGACGGCGCCCAGCCGTCCCTTTTTTGTTCCGCGGCATTCACATTTTTTGCGCATCCTGGGCTCGATAAGCACGCAAGATGGTTCTGAAGAATCTGATCAAGGCGAAGACGGGGCAGCCTGAGCGTCTGTCGGATGACGAGCGGCTCGCACGTTCGGGGCTGCTCGCCGGGCTGGAGGCGCTGCCGACGGTCGTGCTGGTGCTCGACCGCAAGACGCTGAAGATCGCGTTCGCGAATCCGTCCGCGGAGGCGATGCTCGACATCTCGCGCCGCCAGCTCGCGCAGCGGCCGTGGGGCGAGATCTTTCCGAACGCGAACGAGCTCGCGTCGACGATCACCGCGATCGGCGAGGAACGCTTTCACGCGACGCACCTCGACACCGTGCTCGACCGGCCCGGCCGCGAGCCGCTGCACGTGCACGCGATCGTCGGCTTTCTCGAGAGCGCGCAGGATTTCGTGCTCGTCGAGCTGTTCGAGAACGAGCGCCAGTCGCGCACCGACCGCGAGGAGCGCATCCACGACCTGACCGCGGTCAACAAGCAGTTGATCCGCAATCTCGCGCACGAGATCAAGAACCCGCTCGGCGGGATCCGCGGCGCCGCGCAGCTGCTCGAATTCGAGCTCGGCGAGCGCGAGCGCGGCGAGCTGCGCGAATACACGCAGGTGATCATCAAGGAGTCCGATCGCCTGCAGACGCTCGTCGACCGGCTGCTCGAGCCGCACCGGCATCCGCACATCGTCGGCGACGTGAACATCCACGAAGTGTGCGAGCGCGTGCGCGCGGTGATGCTTGCCGAGTTCCCGCGCGGGCTGTCGATCGAGCGCGACTACGACGTCAGCGTGCCGGACCTGCGCGGCGACAAGGAGCAGCTGATCCAGGCGCTGCTGAACATCGTGCGCAACGCGGCGCAGGCGCTGCGCGAGCGGATCGCGCAGGGCGATGCGCGCATCGAGCTGCGCACGCGGGTCGCGCGCAAGATCACGATCGCGAAGCGCCTGTACAAGCTGGCACTGGACTTGCACGTGATCGACAACGGGCCGGGCATTCCGGACGAGATCCGCGACCGGATCTTCTACCCGCTCGTGTCCGGGCGCGAGGACGGCAGCGGCCTCGGCCTCACGCTCGCGCAGACGTTCGTGCAGCAGCACGAAGGGATGATCGAGGTCGAAAGCCGGCCCGGTCGCACCGAATTTCAGATTTTGCTGCCGCTCGATCACTGAGCGGCGACCCGCGATTCACCGAGATATCTGACCGACCTATGAAGCCGATCTGGATAGTAGACGACGACCAATCGATCCGCTGGGTGCTCGAAAAGGCACTCGCGCGCGACAGCTTCGCGACCAAGAGCTTCTCGAACGTGCGCGACGCGCTCGGCGCGCTCGACCACGAGACGCCGCAGGTGCTGGTGTCCGACATCCGGATGCCGGGCGGCTCGGGCCTCGAGCTGCTGCAGGCGGTGCACGAGCGGATGCCGGACCTGCCGGTGATCATCATGACCGCGTTCTCCGATCTCGACAGCGCCGTCGCGGCGTTCCAGGGCGGCGCGTTCGAATACCTCGCGAAGCCGTTCGACGTCGACAAGGCCGTCGAGCTGATCCGCCGCGCGGTCGAGGAGAGCCTGCGCAGCGGCGCGCCGCAGGACGACCGCGTCGCCGAGGCGCCCGAGATGCTCGGCCAGGCCCCCGCGATGCAGGACATGTTCCGCGCGATCGGCCGCCTGTCGCATTCGGCCGCGACCGTGCTGATCACCGGCGAGTCGGGCACCGGCAAGGAGCTCGTCGCGCGGGCGCTGCACCGTCACAGTCCGCGCGCGAACGGGCCGTTCATCGCGCTGAACACCGCGGCGATTCCGAAGGACCTGCTCGAATCGGAGCTGTTCGGCCACGAGCGCGGCGCGTTCACCGGCGCACAGACCACGCGCCAGGGCCGCTTCGAGCAGGCCGAGAACGGCACGCTGTTCCTCGACGAAATCGGCGACATGCCGTTCGACCTGCAGACGCGCCTGCTGCGCGTGCTGTCGGACGGCCAGTTCTATCGCGTCGGCGGCCACAGCCCGCTGCGCGCGAACGTGCGCGTGATCGCAGCGACCCACCAGAACCTCGAGTCGCGCGTGCGGCAGGGGCTGTTCCGCGAGGATCTGTATCACCGGCTCAACGTGATCCGGCTGCGCCTGCC
The DNA here is from genome assembly GCF_000833595.1 of Burkholderia sp. MSHR3999. NCBI lineage: Bacteria > Pseudomonadati > Pseudomonadota > Betaproteobacteria > Burkholderiales > Burkholderiaceae > Burkholderia > Burkholderia sp. MSHR3999. Next base: position 2,190,753 of record NZ_JRFO01000001.1, on the reverse strand, counting down.
GCCGCTGCGCGAACGCAGCGAGGACATCGCGCTGCTCACACGCCACTTCCTGCAGAAGAGCGCGCGCGATCTCGGCGTCGAGCCGAAGCGCGTGTCGGACGAGGCGCTCGCGTACCTGACGTCGCTGCCGTTCCCCGGCAACGTGCGGCAGCTCGAGAACCTCGCGAACTGGCTGACCGTGATGGCGCCCGCGCAGACGGTCGAGATCAAGGACCTGCCGCCCGATCTCGTGCCGTCCGGCGCGGCCGTCGTCGCGATGGGTGACGCGGCCGACGCGCAGGCGGCAGGCAGCGACGCGAGCGCGTTGCCGCCGATCGCCGGCGTGACGGGCGCGCCGGCCGCCGCGGCGCCGAACGGCGGCGCGCCGGCCGGCTATCCAATGTGGGAGCACGGGCTGCGCACCGAGGTCGCGCGCCTGTTGCGCGAGAATTCGGCCGACGTGATGGACGAACTCGCGCGCCGCTTCGAGGCCGCGGTGATCCGCGAGGCGCTCGACTTCACGCGCGGCCGCAAGGTCGAGGCGGCGGAGCGGCTCGGCATCGGCCGCAACACGATCACGCGCAAGATCCAGGAACTGCATCTGGAGCCGTAAGCGCGCAGTGCGGCATGCGCGGGCGCCGCGCATGCCGCGATCGGACATAATCGCGGTTTGACCGCAGTGTGCTGCCAAGTCGATCCGCCATGTCCGATTCCTTCCGCTGGCCCGCCGGGGCCGACCCGTTCCGTTTTCTCGAAGCGCTCGACAGCGCGCGCGCCCGCGCGTGGGTCGACGAGCAGAACGCGCGCACGCGCGTCGCGCTGCGCGACGACGACGCGTATCGCGCGCTCGTGGCGCGCCTCGCGCAAGCCTACCTGCCGCGCGAGCGCCCGGTGATTCCGGCCCGCTGGCGCGACTGGGCGTACGACCTGTGGCAGGACGACCTTCATCCGAAGGGACTGTGGCGCCGCGCGCGCTGGGACGACTGGCGCGCGGGCCGGCCCGCGTGGGAAACGCTGCTCGACGTCGACGCGCTCGGCGTGGAAGAGGGCGAGTCGTGGGTGTTCGAGCACGACGCGATCCTGTATCCGGACGGCGATCGCGCGCTGCTGTCGCTGTCGCCGGGCGGCGCCGACGCGGTCGTCGTGCGCGAGTTCGATCTCGTCGAGCGCCGCTTCGTCGACGCGGGTTTCACGATCGACGAGCCGGGCCATCATACGATCGGCTGGATCGATCGCGACACCGTCTACGTGAGCTGGGATCGCGGCGAAGCGCATGCGACCGCGGCAGGCTATCCGTACGAAGCGCGGCGCTGGGTGCGCGGCACGCCGCTCGCCGATGCGCCCGTCGTGTTCCGCGGCGAGCCCGACGACGTTAGCGCGGGCGCGTGGTACGACCCCGTCGAAGGCCGCCACTTCGCATCGCGCAGCGTCGATTTCTTCGATCTGCATTCGTACCGGCTGACCGCCGAAGGCGAGTGGGCGCGCTACGACGTGCCGACGCACGTCGAGGTCGGATTCTGGCAGGGCTGGCTCATGATGGAGCCGCGGCTCGACTGGGAATGCGACGGCGTGCGCCACGCGGGCGGCTCGCTGCTCGCGATCCGCGAGGAGGCGTTTCTTGCCGGTTCGCGCGCGTTCGACACGCTGTTCGAGCCGGGGCCGACGACGTCGGCGTGCACGTGGACGCACACGCGCCACACGCTGATCGCGAGCTGGCTCGACGACGTGAACAACCGGACGCTGCTGTGGCAGCCGCGGCAGGCCGACGACGGCGCGTGGACGTGGGACGCGCGGCCGTTCGACTGGCCGGGCGACGCGCAGATCGACGTCGAGCCCGTCGAGGCGACGGTGAACGACGACGTGTACGTGGACGTCGACACCTATCTCGATCCGCCCGAATGCTGGCTGGCCGATCTTGCCGATCGTGCGGCCGATGCGCCGTCGCGCCGCGTGCTGCTCGACCGGCCGCCGGTGCAGTTCGACCCGGCCGGGCTCGTCGTGCGTCGCGCGAATGCGCGCTCGCGCGACGGCACCGTGGTGCCGTACACGCTGATCGGGCCGCGCGATGCGCTGGATGCGCCCGGCGGCGGCGCGCGTGTCGCGCGGCCGTGCCTGCTGTCCGGCTACGGCGGCTTCGCGTTGCCGAACCTGCCGGGCTACAGCGATGCGCTCGGCATCGCGTGGCTCGAGCGCGGCGGCGTCGCGGCGTTCGCGCACATCCGCGGCGGCGGCGAGTTCGGGCCGCGCTGGCACGTCGACGCGCAGCGCGAGCACCGGCAGCGCTCGTTCGACGATTTCATCGCGGTGGCCGAGGATCTGATCGCAACGGGCGTGACGACGGCCGCGCAGCTCGGCATCGAGGGCGGCAGCAACGGCGGGCTGCTGGTCGCCGCGTGCATGGTGCAGCGGCCGGAGCTGTTCGGCGCGGTGCTCTGCCGGGTGCCGCTGCTCGACATGCGACGCTATCCGAAGCTGCACGCGGGCGCCGCATGGCTGGACGAGTACGGCGACCCGGACGACCCGCGCGAGGGCGCGGCGCTGGCCGCGTACTCGCCGTATCACCGGGTGCGCGAAGGCGTCGCGTATCCGCCGCTGCTGCTGACGACGTCGACGCGCGACGATCGCGTGCATCCCGCGCATGCGCGCAAGATGGCCGCGCGCATGCACGCGCTCGGCCACGAACGGGTGTGGTACTGGGAGAACACCGACGGCGGCCACGGCAGCGCCGACGATCTGGAGCGCGCCGAATCCGACGCGGCCGAATTCGGTTTCCTGTGGGCCCATCTCGGGCCCGCTCCCGCGCGTCGCTGACCGCGCGTCGCTGACCGCGCGTCACTGACCGCGCGCGGGCAGCGTGCTCAGCCGACGACCGCGACCACGGGCGTATGGTCGGACGGCTGCTCCCACGTGCGCGGCGTGCGATCGACGACGCACGACGTGCAGGTTTCGGCGAGCGCCGGCGACAGCAGGATGTGGTCGATGCGCAGCCCCGCGTTGCGGCGGAACGCCATCATCCGGTAGTCCCACCACGTGAAGGTCTTTTCGGGCTGCTCGAAGCGGCGGAACGCGTCGACGAGCCCGAGTTCGATCAGGCCCGCGAAGTGCGCGCGCTCCTGCGGCGACACGAGATTCTGGCCCTCCCATTTCGCGGGATCGTGCACGTCGCGGTCTTCCGGCGCGATGTTGTAGTCGCCGAGCAGCGCGAGCTTCGGGTAGCGCCGCAGTTCGCTGCGCAGCCACGCGTTCAGCGCATCGAGCCACTGCATCTTGTAGACGAATTTGTCGGAGTCGGGCGCCTGGCCGTTCGGGAAATACGCGGAGATGATGCGCGTGCCGTCGATCGTCACCGCGATCACGCGCTGTTGCGGATCGTCGAAGCCGGGGACGTTGCGGGTGATGTCCGATTCGTCGAACGGCAGGGTGTCGCGCGCGAGGATCGCGACGCCGTTGTAGGTCTTCTGGCCGGTGAACCAGCTGCGATAGCCGGCGGCCTCGAGATCGGCGCGCGGGAATTTGTCGTCCGGCAGCTTCAGCTCCTGCAGGCACAGTACGTCGGCGCCGCTTTGCGCGAGCCAGTCGAGCACGTGCTGCTTGCGGACGTTGAGCGAGTTGACGTTCCAGGTGGCGATCTTCATCGATGGAGGCGGCGAGAGTGCATGAGGCCGCCATCTTACCGCGAGCGCACCGGGCCGGCCCGGAGAACCCGCGGGCCGGCGTCAGCCGTCGGACGGCTGCATGCCGGCGAGGCCCTGTTCGACCGCATAGACGGCGATCTGCACGCGGCTCGACAGATTCAGCTTCTTCAGGACGTTCTGCACGTGGATTTTCACGGTGCTCTCCGCCACGTCGAACTCGCGCGCGATCTCCTTGTTGCTGGCGCCACGCGCGATCGCGCGCACGATGTCGTGCTCGCGCGGCGTCAGCGCAGCGGGGGCGCCGGCCGACGGCGACGCGGCAGCGGCCGGCGGCGCGGCGGGCGCCGCGCGCAGGCTCGCGATCCATTTCACGGTCATGCTGTCCGCGATCACCGGTTCGTGCGCGGCCGCCTTGCGGATGCCCGCGACGAGCGTGTCCGCGTCGACGTTCTTCACGAGATAGCCGCATGCGCCGTCGCGCAACGCGGCGGTCAGTTCCTCCGCATCCTCGGAGACGGTCAGGATCACGACCGCCGCGCCCGGCACGTCCTGCACGAGCAACTGCAGCGTTTCGAGGCCGGACAGGCCGGGCATGTTCAGGTCGAGCAGGATCACGTCGGGCTGATGCTGCTTCGCGCGCTTGAGCCCTTCGACGCCGTCCGGCGCGTCGTCGACGATCTCGAAATCGGGCTGGCGCTGCAGCAGCAGCTTGAGGCCGCTGCGAAACAGCGTGTGATCGTCGATCAGGAGTACTCGGATCGTCATGGTGGCGCTTCCTCAGGCGGTTTGCCGCATGCCGGCGGGCAACGACAGGTCGACCCGCGCGCCTTGCCCCGGCGCGCCGGACAGCGTGAGCGTCGCGCGCAGGCGCGCCGCGCGCTCGCGCATGATCGCGAGCCCGACCTGCGTGTGGCCGTGCGCATCGAGCGCCGCGGGGTCGTAGCCGCGGCCGTCGTCGGCGACGTGCAGGCGGAACGCCGCGCCGTTTTCGACGGTGACGGCGACGTGCCGCGCGCGCGCGTGCTTGCGCACGTTCGACAGCGCTTCCTGCAGGATGAACAGCACCTGCAGCTGCTGGTCCGGCGGCAGCGGCGCGCCGCCGTCGTCGCGGTCGTCGAGCGTCGTGTCGATGCCGGTTTGCGATTCGAAGCGCGCGACCGTCTCGGCGATCGCCGCGCGCAGCTCGCCGTGCGACAGGCGGGTGCGGAAATTGACGAGCAGCTCGCGCACGTCGGCGTAGCTCTGCTCGATGCCCTGGCGCAGCATCGGCAGGATCTCCCGCGCATCGGCGAGGTGGTCGTGCGCGATCGCGTCGGCGAGCATCTGCGCCTGCAGGTTCACGAAGTTGAGGCTTTGCGCGATGCTGTCGTGCAGGCCTTGCGCGACGAGGTTGCGTTCTTCGGCGACGGCAAGCTGGCGCGCGCTGGCGGAAAGCCGCGCATGATCGAGCGCGATGCCCAGATGCCGGCCGAGCGTGTCGAGCACGCGCCGCTCGGCGGCCGGCAGGCGCGACGCATCGCGAAAGTGCAGCGAGAAGGTGCCGAGCGTCGCGTCCTGCGTGACGATGCGAAACACCGCGACGCCCATCAGTCCCTCGCGCGCGCACGGCGTCGCGCTGCCGCGCATGTCGCGCAGCACGGCCGTCTCGTCGCGCGCGGCCGCGCCGCAATGGCAGTCGCCGACCGGCATGCAGCGCTCGGCGTCGGCGAGCGCTTCGGGAAAGCCCTCGGCCGACACGAGATGCAGCTTCCTGCCGTCCGGGGCAGTCACGCGGATCGTGCCCGAGTCGGCGTCGAATTGCCGGATCGCGCGTTGCAGGAAGCCGCGGCACATGTCGTCCACCGTTTGCGGACGGTTCAGGAACGCGGCCGTTTCGTAGAGCGCCGCCAGCTCGCGGTTCTGCGATGCAAGCCGCGCGGTCTTCTCCTGCACGCGCGCTTCCAGGCCCGCGTAGGCTTCCTGCAATTCGTTCGCCATCCGGTTGAAGCCGCGCGCGAGATCGCCGAATTCGTCGCGCGTGTCCACCGACAGGCGCGCGCCGAACTCGCGCGACGCGATGCGCGTGAGCCCGTCGCGCAGCCGGATCACGGGCAGGATGATCCACAGGTAGAGCAGGTAGACCGCGGCGACGGCGCCCGCGCACGCGAGCATGCCGAGCCCGGCCTGCGACAGCCGCAGGAGCGTCGTCTTGCGCGCGTTGTCGCGCTCGATCTCGCCGACGAGCCGGTCGGCGTCGTCGATGAACGCGGGGAGCGCGTCCGCGTAGGCCGTGCGCAGCGCATCCGGGGCGGCGGGGCGGGCCGCGGCCGTGGCCAGCGGCTTCAGCCCGGACGTCCAGCGCGCCGCGACCGCGTCGAGCTGCCGCCGGATCGGTTCGGTGGCGGGCAGGAACAGCGGACGCGAAGGATCGCCGCGCCGCAGCCGCGCGAGCGTGCCGTCGATCGCGGCGAATTCGCTGTCGAGGGCCTGCGCGCGGCCGGTGCGCCGGTACTGGTCGAGATCGACGTAGACGCGCGTCGCGCGCATCCGCAGGCTGCCCGCGTCGTTGATCGCGGCGCCTGCGCCCTCGAGCTGCCACGACAGCCACAGCGTGCCGCCGATCATCGCGAGCACGAGCGCGAGCGCGCCTGCCGACAGCGCGACGATGCGGGTCGACAGGCGATGGCGCAACGGCGCGCCGGGCGGGTGGTCGGTCGGCTGCATGGCGGACGCAACGGTTGGGGGATCCGGTCGATTATCGGGCGCGCGCGCACGCGGCGGCTGCGACACGGCGGCGCGTGAGGCTTATCGCCGCACCCGCACGAGCTGCCACGCGCGCCCGAGATACGCGACCGACGCGAAGCCGCTCCACACGTGCACGAGGCGCGTGAACGGGAAGATCGCGAACAGCGTGATGCCCATCAGCAGATGCGCCTTGAACACGAGCGGCGCTTGCGCGACGTGCGCGGCGGCGTCGCCGCGGAACGTGACGACGTGCTGCGCCCACGTCATCAGGCTGACCATCAGCGCGCCGTCCGTGTGCGACGCCGACGCGACGATCGTCGCCAGGCCGAGCAGCAGCGTGACGAGCAGCCACGCGAGCAGCACCTTGTCGCCGGTGCGGGTCACCGCCGCGATGCGCGGGTGCGTGAGCCGGCGATGCAGCAGGATCGCGAGCCCGGCGGCGCAGATCGCGCCCATGATGCCGCCCGCCGTCATCGCGAAGAGCTGCTTCGCGTGATGCGGGACGCCGAGCGCGTCCCACACGGCCACGGGCGTGAGCAGGCCGACGAGGTGCCCGAAGAAGAGGCCGAGCACGCCGACGTGGAACAGGATGTTGCCGGTGCGCAGCGCACCGCGGTGCAGCAGTTGCGAGCTGTCGGTCTTCCACGTGTATTGCTCGCGCTCGAAGCGCGCGAGGCTGCCGAACAGGAACAGCGCGGCGGCGAGGTACGGATAGATCCCGAAGAGAAAGGTGTTCAGGTAAGACATGGCGAAGCCTTCTGGCTGGACAGGAGCGGATGCGTCACGGTCGCGCGTGGCGCGGATGAAAGCGGATCGGCTGGACGCCGGCGGACGTCGCGCCCGGCAGCGGCTCGACGCCGTCCGCGCCCGGTCCGAAGCGCTCGAGCGCCTCGTCCATCGTGCGCGGCGGCGGCTCGGCGACCGGTTGCGGCGCGACCGGCGACAGCGCGTGCAGCACCGCGAACGCGCCCGCGTACGGGCTCTGCGCGCGTTCGAGGCGCTCGCCGAGCGCGGCGATCACGTCGATCGCGTCGCCGAGCAGGCGGCGCGCGTCGGCCACGTGACCGTCGGCCGCGATCGCGCCCAGGAATTCGACGAACAGCGGCAGGTAGTCGGGCAGCTCGTTCGTCGCCGGCTCGAAGCCGAAGCGGCGGTATTCGTCGAGCAGGTCGACGAGCGCCTGGCCGCGCGCGCGGCTTTCGCCGTGCACGTGCTCGAACAGGTGCAGCGAATGCGCGGGCGTGCGGTCGAACGTCGCGACGTAGGCTTCCTGCAGCGCGATCAGCGGCGTTTGCGCGAGGTGGTCGACGAGCGGCGCGAGCGCATCGCGCGCGCCGGGATCGCGTTCGAGCGCCGCGCGAACGTCGGGCAGCGCGTCGAGCAGGTCTGCGTCGGGATAGGTGAGCAGCACGGACAGCAGCGGATAGGGCGACATCAGGTTCTCCGGTTCGGTTTCAGGCGGCGCCGGCTTGCTTGCGCGTGGTCGGCAGCGCTGCATACGCGACGCCCGGCTCGGCGCGCTTCCTGCCGAACAGCGTGCCGTTCGACGTGCCGCCCGAGCAGCCGTTGCCGAACGAGAAGCCGCAACGGCCTTTCTCGTCGAAGCTGGCTTCGACCATCTCTTTGTGCGACGACGGGATCACGAAGCGGTCCTCGTAGTTCGCGATCGCGAGCAGCGCGTACATCGCCTCGACCTGGTCGGCGCGCAGGCCGACCTGCGCGAGGACCTCCGCGTCGTGCTCGCCGTGCACGGTCTGCGCGCGCTTGTACGCGCGCATCGCGAGCATCCTGTCGAGCGCGGCGGCCACCGGCGCTTCGTCGCCGGCCGTCAGCAGGTTCGCCAGATAGCGCATCGGGATGCGCAGGCTGCGCACGTCGGGGATGATGCCGTTCATTCCCATGTGGCCCGCCTGCGCGGCGCTCTGGATCGGCGACAGCGGCGGCACGTACCAGACCATCGGCAGCGTCCGGTATTCGGGATGCAGCGGAAACGCGATCTTCCATTCGCACGCCATCCGGTAGACGGGCGAGCGTTGCGCGGCGTCGATCCAGCTCGCCGGCACGCCGTCGGCGAGCGCCTGCGCGCGCACGGCCGGGTCGTTCGGGTCCATGAACAGGCCGAGCTGCGCGTCGTACAGCGATTGCGGATGCTCGACGGACGCGGCCGCCTCGATGCGGTCCGCGTCGTACAGCATCACGCCGAGATAGCGGATCCGGCCGACGCAGGTTTCGGAGCAGACGGTCGGCTGCCCGGCCTCGATGCGCGGAAAGCAGAACACGCATTTCTCCGCCTTGCCCGACTGCCAGTTGAAGTAGATCTTCTTGTACGGGCAGCCGGACACGCACATACGCCAGCCGCGGCACTTGTCCTGGTCGACGAGGACGATGCCGTCGTCGTCGCGCTTGTACACCGAGCCGGACGGGCACGACGCGACGCACGCGGGATTCAGGCAGTGCTCGCACAGGCGCGGCAGGTACATCATGAACGTGTTCTCGAACGTCGCGTACATGTCCTTCTGCACCTGGTCGAACAGCCGGTCGCGGCTGCGCGACGCGAATTCGCCGCCGAGGTCGTCCTCCCAGTTCGGCCCCCATTCGATCTTGTCCATCTTCCGGCCGGTCAGCGCGGACACCGGGCGCGCGGTCGGCGGCGTCTGCAGCAGCGGCGCGTGCTGCAGATGCGCGTAGTCGTAGGTGAACGGCTCGTAGTATTCGTCGATCGCGGGCAGGTTCGGGTTCGCGAGCAGGTTCGCGAGGATCTTCAGCTTGCCGCCCTGGCGCGGCTCGAGCCGGCCTTTCGGGTTCAGGCGCCATCCGCCTTGCCACTTGTCCTGGTTTTCCCACTCGCGCGGATAGCCGATGCCGGGCTTGGTTTCGACGTTGTTGAACCACGCATATTCGACGCCTTCGCGCGACGTCCAGACGTTCTTGCAGGTCACCGAGCAGGTGTGGCAGCCGATGCACTTGTCGAGGTTCAGGACCATCGCGACTTGCGCGCGGATCTTCATTGCGCTTCTCCTTCGGTGAGCGGGGCGTCGAGCCAGTCGACGCGATTCATCTTGCGCACGATCACGAACTCGTCGCGATTGCTGCCGACCGTGCCGTAGTAGTTGAAGCCATACGACTGCTGCGCATAGCCGCCGATCATGTGCGTCGGCTTGGTCACGGTGCGCGTGACCGAGTTGTGGATGCCGCCGCGCTTGCCGCTCGTTTCCGCGCCGGGCACGTTCACGATCTTTTCCTGCGCGTGATACATCAGGCACATGCCGGCCGGCACGCGCTGCGACACGACCGCGCGCGCGGTCAGCGTGCCGTTCACGTTGAACACCTCGACCCAGTCGTTGTCGCGGATGCCCGCGTCGCGCGCCTCGGCTTCGGACAGCCACACGTGCGGGCCGCCGCGCGACAGCGTCAGCATCCGCAGGTTGTCGGAGTAGGTCGAGTGGATGCCCCATTTCTGGTGCGGCGTGATCCAGTTCAGCACGAGCTCCGGCTGGCCGTTCGGGATGCGCCGGTGCAGCGGCGCGACGCTCTTCGTGTCGATCGCGGGCTTGTACACGCACGCGCCTTCGCCGAAATCGAGCATCCAGCGATGGTCCTGGTAGAACTGCTGGCGGCCCGTCAGCGTGCGCCACGGGATCAGCTCGTGCACGTTCGTGTAGCCCGCGTTGTAGCTGACTTCGTCCGATTCGAGCCCCGACCAGGTCGGCGCGGAGATGATCTTGCGCGGCTGCGCCTGCACGTCGCGGAAGCGGATCTTGTCGTGCTCGCGGCCTGCCGCGAGATGCGCGTGGTCGCGGCCGGTGATCTTCGACAGCGCTTGCCACGCCTTCACCGCGACATGGCCGTTGGTTTCGGGCGCGAACGTGAGGATCATCTCGGCGGCGTCGATCGCGCTGTCGAGCCGCGGCCGTCCCTCGCTGACGCCCGGCTCGGCGACCGTCCCGCCGAGCGCGGCGATTTCGGCTACTTCGTGCCGCGTGTCCCAGCCGATGCCCTTGCCGCCGTTGCCGAGCGTGTCGAGCAGCGGGCCGATCGACGTGAACTTCCGGTAGATGTCCGCGTAGTTCCGCTCGACGACCGTCATCGACGGCGCCGTCTTGCCGGGAATCAGGTCGCATTCGCCGCGCCGCCAGTCCTTCGGCTCGAACGGCTGACCGAGCTCGCCCGGCGTGTCGTGCATCAGCGGCGTGAGGACGAGGTCGCGGCGCGTGCCGAGGTAGGGGCCGGCCAGCTCGCTGAATTTTTTCGCGATCGCCTTGTAGATCTCCCAGTCGGTCCTGCTTTCCCACAGCGGCTGCACGGCTTCGGACAGCGGATGGATGAACGGATGCATGTCCGACGTGTTCAGGTCGTCCTTCTCGTACCACGTCGCCGTCGGCAGCACGACGTCGCCGTACAGGCACGTCGTGCTCATCCGGAAGTCGAGCACCGTGAGCAGGTCGAGCTTGCCTTCGGCCGCGTCGCGCACCCGGACCTCCGACGGCTTCAGCGCGTCGGCCTCGTCGCTGAACAGCGCATGCTGGGTGCCGAGCAGGTACCTGAGGAAATACTCGTGCCCCTTGCCGGAGCTGCCGAGGATGTTCGAGCGCCACACGAACATGTTGCGCGGGAAGTTCGCGGGGTTGTCCGGATCGTCGCACGCGAAATCGAGCGCGCCGGACTTGAGCAGCTCGACCGCATACGCGACCGGCTCGCGGCCCGCGCGCGCCGCTTCGTCGACGACGTCGAGCGGATTGCGGCCGAGCTGCGGCGCGGACGGCAGCCAGCCCATGCGCTCCGACCGCGCGTTGAGGTCGAGCAGCGTGAGGCCGTCGTAGCGCGACGCGTCGGCGGTCGGCCCGAGGATCTCGCCGACCGCGAGCTTCTCGTGACGCCACTGGCTCGTATGGTTGTAGAAGAACGACGTGCCGTTCATCTGGCGCGGCGGGCGCGACCAGTCGAGGCCGAACGCGAGCGGCGCCCAGCCGAACTGCGGACGCAGCTTTTCCTGGCCGACGTAATGCGCCCAGCCGCCGCCGCTCTGGCCGATGCAGCCGCACATCATCAGCAGGTTGATGATGCCGCGGTAGATCATGTCGTTGTGGTACCAGTGATTGAGCGCCGCGCCGACGATGATCATGCTCTTGCCGCGCGTGCGGTCCGCGTTGTCCGCGAATTCGCGCGCGACCTGCACGACGAGGTGGCGCGGCACGCCGGTATGCTTTTCCTGCCACGCGGGCGTGCAGGGCACGTCGTCGTCGAAGCTCGCCGCGACGTGCGCGCCGCCGAGGCCGCGGTCGACGCCGTAGTTCGCCATCTGCAGGTCGTAGACCGTCGCGACGCGCACGGTCGTGCCGTCCGCGAGCGTGACGCGCCTGACGGGCACGCGCCGCGCGAGCAGCGCGTCGTGCTCGCCGCCGAAGTACGGGAAGCCGACGTCGACGATCTCGTCGTGCGCGTCGACGAGCGTGAGCAGCGGATCGATCGCGCGGCCGCTGCCGCCGTCCTTCATCTCGAGGTTCCAGCGGCCGACCTTCGCGCCGCCGTCGTGCGCGGCCTCGCCCCAGCGAAAGCCGATCGAGCCGTTCGGCGCGACGATGTCGCCGCTCGACGCGTCGATCGCGAGCGTCTTCCATTCCGGATGGTTCGCCTCGTTGAGCGCGCCGGCGAGATGCGACGCGCGCAGGAAGTGGTCGGGCACCGGCACGCCGTCGCGATCGCGCAGCATCACGAGCATCGGCATGTCGGTGTATTGCTTCACGTAGTCTCGGAAATACGCGGAGCGGCCGTTCGCATGGAACTCCGTCAGCACGACGTGACCCATCGCCATCGCGAGCGCCGCGTCGGTGCCTTGCTTCGGCGCGAGCCAGATGTCGCCGAATTTCACCATCTCCCCGTAGTCGGACGAGATCGCGACCGTCTTCGTGCCCTTGTAGCGCACCTCCGTATAGAAGTGCGCGTCGGGCGTGCGCGTTTGCGGCACGTTCGAGCCCCAGACCATCAGGTAGCCGGCGTTGTACCAGTCGGCGGATTCCGGCACGTCGGTCTGCTCGCCCCACACCTGCGGGCTCGCCGGCGGCAGGTCGCAGTACCAGTCGTAGAACGACAGGCAGGTGCCGCCGATCAGGCTCAGGTAGCGCGCGCCCGCCGCGTAGGAGACCATCGACATCGCGGGAATCGGCGAGAAGCCGATGATGCGGTCGGGGCCGTAGCGCTTGATCGTGTATGCGTTCGCGGCGGCGACGATCTCGGTCGCGGTGTCCCAGTCGGCGCGCACGAAGCCGCCGAGGCCGCGCACCGACTTGTAGTGGGCGGCCTTGTCCGGGTCCTGGCTGATCGACTCCCAGGCGGCGATCGGGTCCATCGTCCTGCGCGCGTCGCGCCACATTTCCATCAGGCGCCCGCGGATCATCGGGTACTTGATGCGCTGCGCGGAATACACGTACCAGCTGTACGACGCGCCGCGCGGGCAGCCGCGCGGCTCGTGGTTCGGCAGGTCCGGGCGGGTGCGCGGGTAGTCCGTCTGCTGCGTTTCCCACGTGATGAGGCCGTTCTTCACGTAGACCTTCCACGAGCAGGAGCCGGTGCAGTTGACGCCGTGCGTCGAGCGGACGATCTTGTCGTGCTGCCAGCGGCTGCGATAGCCGTCTTCCCAGCGGCGGTCTTCGTCCACCACGGCGCCGTGGCCGTCGGCGAACGTCGACTTCACGCGCGACATGAATTTCAGTCGATCCAGAAAATGACTCATGCGTGTTTCTCCGGTGGCCCGCGCGATCACGATGCGCGGGCCGGTATCAGGGGACGGCGTCCAGCTTAGGCGTCGCGCGGCGCGGCGCCCATTCGCCGTCGGGCGTGGCGGCGTGCGGGAGACGGCCTAGTTCGGACGAACCAGGACGCGATGTCGCAGGCCCGCCGCTGCGGCGCCGGACGGCGGGCGCGCGGCGCGTGGTCTTGACGCCGGTCAACAGGGCATCGGTGCGCGGCGGCGCGCATAGAACCACCAGGTGATCGCGACGCAGGTCGCGTAGAACGCGATGAAGCACGCGAGCGCGGGCACGGCCGAGCCGGTCCAGTCGAGCGACGTGCCGAAGGTCTTCGGGATGAAGAAGCCGCCGTATGCGCCGATCGCGCCGGCGAAGCCGAGCACCGCCGCCGACTCCCGGCCGGCGTCGACCACCGCCTGGCGGCGGTCGGCCTCGGTGCCGCCTTGCGCGGCGCGCTGCCGCTCGGTGAGGAAGATCACCGGAATCATCCGGAACGTGGAGCCGTTGCCGATGCCGGTCAGCGCGAACAGCGCGACGAACAGCGCGAGAAATCCCGCGAAATTGCCCGCGTTGCCGGCGGACGGCAGGCACGCGATCACGCCCGCGACCGCGGCGATCATGCCGGCGAAGGTCCACAGCGTGACGCGCGCGCCGCCGAGACGGTCGGAGATCCAGCCGCCGACGGGGCGCGTGAGCGCGCCCGCGAGCGGCCCGAGGAACGCGTAGGCGGCCGCGTCGACGCCCGGGAACAGCGCCTTCGTCAGCAGCGCGAAGCCGGCGGAGAAGCCGATGAACGAGCCGAACGTGCCGACGTAGAGCCAGCACATCAGCCAGTTGTGCCGCCTGCGGAAGATCACGGCCTGCTCGGCGAACGATGCGCGGGCGTCCGCGATGTCGTTCATCCCGAACCACGCGGCCAGCGTCGCGACGACGATGAACGGCACCCAGACGAAGCCGGCGTTCTGCAGCCAGACCGGTGGTCCGCCGCCGTCGACGGCCCCGCCTTGCGGCGCGCCGGCCAGCGCGCCGAACAGGCCGACCGAGATCACGAGCGGCGTGACGAACTGCACGACCGACACGCCGAGGTTGCCGATGCCGGCGTTCAGGCCGGTCGCGAGCCCCTTTTCGGCTTTCGGGAAGAAGAAGCTGATGTTCGCCATCGACGAGCTGAAGTTCGCGCCGCCGAACCCGCAGAGCAGCGCGAGCATGAGGAGCGTCGGATAGCCGGTCGACGGGTCGCGCAGCGCGACGCCCATGCCGATCGCGGGGATCAGCAGGCTGGCCGTCGAGATCGCGGTGAAGCGGCGTCCGCCGAACATCGGCACGAGGAACGAGTAGAAGATCCGCAGCGTCGCGCCGGACAGCGCGGGCAGCGCGGTGAGCCAGAACAGCTGGTTCTTGCTGAAATGGAAGCCGGCGCGATCGAGGTTGACGACGACGACGCTCCAGAGCGACCACACCGCGAAGGCGAGCGCCAGCGCCGGGATCGAGATCAGCAGGTTGCGCCAGGCGACAGGGCGGCCCTGGGTGCGCCAGAAGGCGGGATCTTCGGGATCCCAGCGGACAAGGACAGGCGTGGACATGATGTGCTCCGTGAAACGGGGGGAGAGGGGGAAACGGTCAGGACCGGCGGGCGGCGAGCACGAGCTGGTCGTGCGCGGCCCGTTCGGCGCGGAAGCTGAAGTGCATCCAGACGAGGCTGACGCTGACGGCGCCGTAAAGCAGCATGAAGCAGGTCGAGCGCACGCCGGTCAGGTCCGCGAGCGCGCCGAACAGGATCGGCAGCAGGAAGCCCGCGAGGCCGCCGGCGAGGCCCACGACGCCCGACACTGCGCCCATCCGGTCGGGGAATTCGTCGGCGATGAACTTGAAGACCGACGCCTTGCCGACCGCCATGGCGATGCCGACGCCGAACATCAGCACGGTGAAGGCCGCCGGCGACAGGCCGAGATGGAACGCGAGCGGGCCGTGCGCGCCGCGCACGACGAAGTCGGTCGGCGGATAGCTGAGCACGAAGAAGGCAAGCCAGCAGGCCCACATGACCCACCACGTCGTGCGATACGCGCCGTAGCGGTCCGACAGCCAGCCGCCGATCGCGCGCAGCACGCCGCCGGGCAGCGAGAAGCAGGCGGCGAGAAACGCGGCGGCCTGCATCGTGAAGCCGTACTCGCCGACGTAGTACTGCGTCATCCACAGCGACAGGCCGACGTAGCCGCCGAACACGACCGAGTAGTACTGCGCGTAGCGCCACACGCGCGGGTCGCGCAGCACGCGCAATTGCTCGCGCAGCGTGATGTCGCCGCTGCCGTGGTGGGCGGGGTTCGTGGCCGAGCCGAGCCAGAAGATCGCGGCGGTGACGAGCAGCGCAAGCGCATAGACGCGCGGCACGATCGTCCAGGTGCCGGCCGCCGCGATCAGCGCGGGCGCGACGAACTTGTTGAGCGCGGCGCCCGCGTTGCCGGCGCCGAATACGCCCATCGCGAGTCCTTGCCGCGCCTTCGGGAACCAGCGCGCGACGTACGGCGTGCCGACCGAGAACGAGCCGCCGGCGAGGCCGACGCACAGCCCCAGCAGCAGGAATTGCCAGAGCTGCGTCGCATCGGCGACGAGCCAGACCGGCACGACCGTGGCGAGCATCAGCGCGACGAACACGACGCGTCCGCCGTAGCGATCCGTCCAGATGCCGAGCGGCACGCGGATCAGCGAGCCGCTCAACACCGGCATCGCGGCGATCAGGCCGAATTCGGTGTCGTTGAGGCCGAGCGTTTGCTTGAGCGGGATGCCGAGGATCGCGAACATCATCCAGACGGCGAAGCAGACCGTGAACGCGAACGTGTTGGAGATCAGCACCGGTATTGCGTGCCGATCGATGGAAGGAGGGGAGGCAGCCATGGACGTTCTCTCGAAACGAAGAAACGTCCCCAGCGTAAGGAGCCGGCGGGTGCGCGCCTATTCGCCGGGAGAACGGCGCGCGGGCGCTTTGCGCGGCGGAAGAACTAGTTCGATCGGCGCGGCCGTCAAGAATTTGCAATAAACCTTTGACGTGTGATCGCAGTGCCCCTATAATTTATTTCTCTGACGCGGGGTGGAGCAGTCTGGCAGCTCGTCGGGCTCATAACCCGAAGGTCGTAGGTTCAAATCCTACCCCCGCAACCAAGCACATCTGGCGATGTGCAGCGCAAGTGACCGATGCGCACCTCGCCAACAAGAACCCGGCTCGATGCCGGGTTTTTTGTTTTCTGCGCGTGTCTCGCGCGAGCAGCGTATGGGTGCGTATGCGTCAACGCGCCGCCCATTCGACCGCCGCCTGCGCATGCAGCGCAGTCGTATCGAACACCGGCAACGGCGAATCCTCCGCGCCGATCAGCAGCGTGATTTCCGTGCAGCCGAGGATCACGGCCTGCGCGCCACGCTTCGCAAGTCCTTCGATGATCCTCGCATACGTCGCGCGCGACCCCGCGTCGACCACACCGTGACACAGCTCGTCGTAGATGATCCGATGCACGTCATCACGCCCGCGTTCATCCGGCACGAGCACGTCGAGCCCGAACTTCCCGCGCAGCCGCTCCGCATAGAACGGCAGTTCCATCGTATAGCGCGTGCCGAGCAGGCCGACGCGCGAGACGCCCGCCGCAAGCAGTGCTTCGCCGGTCGGATCGGCGATGTGCAGGAAAGGGAGCGCAACCGCCGCCTCGATCGCGTCGTGCACGCGATGCATCGTGTTGGTCGTGAGCACGATCAGGTCAGCGCCTGCCGCTTCGAGCTGCCGCGCGGCGGCGGCCATGTGCGCACCGAGCGCGGGCCAGTCGTGCACGCGCTGCAACGCTTCGATTTCCGCGAAATCGACCGTCACCATCACGCTCTTCGCGTTGTGATGCCCGCCGTGCAGCGCCTTCGAATACCGGTTCAGCATCCGATAGTATTCCGCCGACGATTCCCAGCTCATCCCGCCGATCAGTCCGATCGTCTTCATCCGCGACTTCCCCGTTTACCGTATCGCCGCGAGTATAGGTGCGCGAGCGAGCGCCCGGCGATACGCTTCGCGCGAAGCCGGCCGGTACGGAGCGGCCGTGCGTGGCAGCACGGGGCAGTTGAAACCGGCACTGTGTTTTTGTACAGTATCGGCACCGTGAGCCCGACCACCATTCCGCCAGCCGAACCGAGCGCGCCGCCACCGGCCGAGGCGCCGCCGCGCGTGCGCAAGATCATCCACTGCGACTGCGACTGCTTCTACGCGTCGGTGGAAATGCGCGACGACCCGTCGCTGCGCGGGCGTCCGCTCGCGGTCGGCGGCCGCCCGGATCAGCGCGGCGTGATCGCGACCTGCAATTACGAGGCGCGGCGCTACGGCGTGCATTCGGCGATGTCGTCGGCGCTCGCGATGCGCAAGTGCCCGGACCTGCTGATCCTGCCGTCGGCGATGGACAAGTACCGCGCCGCGTCGCGCCAGATCATGGCGATCTATCGCGACTACACGGCCGACGTCGAGCCGCTGTCGCTCGACGAGGCGTATCTCGACGTCAGCGGTTCCGAGCGCTGCCAGGGCAGCGCGACGCTGATCGCCCGCGAGATCCGCCGGCGGGTGTTCGAAACGGTCGGCGTCACGGTGTCGGCGGGCGTCGCGCCGAACAAGTTCATCGCGAAGATCGCGTCGGACTGGAACAAGCCCGACGGCCTGTTCGTCGTGCGCCCGCACGAAGTCGACGCGTTCGTCGCGGCGCTGCCCGTACGCAAGCTGCACGGCGTCGGCAAGGTGACGGCCGCGCGCCTCGACCGGCTCGGCATCCAGACCTGCGCGCAACTGCGCGAATGGTCGCTGATCGATCTGCATCGCGAATTCGGCGCGTTCGGGCGGCGCCTCTACGAGCTGTCGCGCGGCATCGACGCGCGGCCGGTGCAGGCGGACCAGGAGCGCAAGTCGGTCAGCGTCGAGACGACCTACGTGACCGACCTGACGACGCTCGACCAATGCGCGGCCGAGATTCGCAAGCTGACCGACCAGCTCGACGCGCGCATCGCGCGCGCGGGCGCCGCGCGGTCGATCCGCAAGCTGTACGTGAAGATCCGCTTCGCCGATTTCCAGCGCACGACGGTCGAATGCGTCGCCGATGCGACGAACGCGGAGACGGCCGTCGCGCTGCTCGCGAAGGGCTTGACGCGGCGCGCGCAGCCGGTGCGGCTGCTCGGCGTCGGCGTGCGCATCGACGAAGACACCGCCGAGCGGCACGGGCAGATCGCGCTGTTCGAACCCGAGCCGCCGGCGCCATGAAAAACGGCACCGCGCAATGCGGTGCCGTCGTCATCGATGCGTGCAAAACGGGCGGGGCGCTCAGTGCGCGGGCGCGGCCATCCCGTTGTGGCGCAGCAGCGCGTCGATCTGCGGTTCGCGGCCGCGGAACGCCTTGAACGAATCCATCGCCGGACGGCTGCCGCCGACCTCGAGGATCTCGCGGCGATAGCGTGTGCCGGTCGCCGCATCGAGCACGCTGCCGCCGGCTGCGGCGGCTTCCTCGAACGCCGCGTACGCATCCGCGGACAGCACTTCGGCCCACTTGTAGCTGTAGTAGCCGGCCGCGTAGCCCCCCGCGAAGATGTGGCTGAACGTGTTCGGCCAGCGCGAGAACGGCGCTTGCGGGATCACGTGGTAGCGCTCGTTGATCTCGCGCGCGAAGTCGTTCACGCCGATCGCGCCCGCCGGATCGAAATCGACGTGCAGCAGCATGTCGAACATCGAGAACACGATCTGCCGCAGCGTGCCGAGGCCGCTCTGGAAGTTCTTCGCGGCGATCATCTTGTCGAACAGCGCGCGCGGCAGCGTCGCGCCCGTGTCGACGTGCGACGACATCGACGACAGCACGTCCCATTCCCAGCAGAAGTTCTCCATGAACTGCGACGGCAGCTCGACCGCATCCCATTCGACGCCGTTGATGCCCGACACGCCGAGCTCGTCGACGCGCGTGAGCATGTGATGCAGGCCGTGGCCGAACTCGTGGAACAGCGTGATCACCTCGTCGTGCGTGAAGCACGCGGGCTTGCCGCCGACCGGCGCGGAGAAGTTGCAGGTCAGGTACGCGACCGGCGTCTGCACGCTGCTGCCGCGCTTCGCGCGCGAGCGCGCATCGTCCATCCATGCGCCGCCGCGCTTGCCTTCACGCGCGTACAGGTCGAGATAGAACTGCGCGACGAGCGAGCCGTCGCGATTCTCGACGCGGAAGAAGCGCACGTCCTTGTGCCAGACCGGCGCGTCGTCCGCCTTGATCCGCACGCCGAACAGCGTTTCGGTGACGGTGAACAGGCCCTTCAGCACGGCCGGTTCCGGGAAGTACTGCTTGACCTCGTTTTCCGAGAACGCGTAGCGCTGCTGGCGCAGCTTCTCGGCCGCATACGCGACGTCCCACGGCGCGAGCTCGGCCAGGCCGAGTTCCTTCGCGGCGAACGCGCGCAGCTCGTCCCAGTCCTGGTCCGCGTGCGGGCGCGCGCGCGTCGCGAGATCCTCGAGGAATGCGACGACCTGCTGCGGCGACTCGGCCATCTTCGGCGCGAGCGACACTTCGGCGAAGTTGCGATAGCCGAGCATCTGCGCCTCTTCGCGGCGCAGCTTCAGCTCGTCGGCGACGATCGCCGTGTTGTCCCACTCGGCGTTGCCGCCGCCGTATTGCGGGCCGAGTTCGGACGCGCGCGTCGCATATGCGCGATAGAGCGTCTCGCGCAGCGCGCGGTTGTCCGCGTACTGCAGCACCGGGAAGTAGGACGGGAAATGCAGCGTGAATTTCCAGCCGTCCTTGCCGTCCTTCTGCGCGGCTTCGCGAGCCGCCTCGATCGCGTCGCCGGGCAGGCCCGCCAGTTCGGCCTCGTCCTGCGCGACATACGCGTACGCATTGGTCGCATCGAGCACGTGATCGGAAAACGCCTTCGACAGCGCGGCCTGCTGCTCCTGCAGTTCGGCGAAGCGCGGCTTCTGGTCTTCCGGCAACTCCGCGCCCGACAGGCGGAAGTCGCGCAGCGCGTTGTCGAGGATCTTCTTGCGCTCGACCGACAGCGTCGCGTATTCGGCGCTTGCCGCGATCGCCTTGTACTTCTCGTACAGCGCGAGGTTCTGGCCGACGCTCGACCAGAACTCGGTCACGCGCGGCAGGTTCTCGCCGTATGCGGCGCGCAACTCGGGCGTGTCGGCGACCGCGTTCAGGTGGCCGACGACGCCCCAGGCGCGACCGAGCGGCTCCGTCGCGCGCTCGACCGCCTCGACGACGTCCGCCCAGGTCGCCGGCGTCGCGCTCGCGCTCGCGGCGTCGACGGCGCGATTGGCATCGGCGAGCAGCGTGTCGAGCGCGGGCGTGACGTGTTCCGGGCGGATCTCGCCGAAACGGGGCAGGCCGGAGAAGTCGAGGAGCGGATTGGTATTGGCGCTTGCGGACATAAGACTCCCTGTCTGTTGCCGGATGAACCGGGGTGATGGAGGGGAGGGCGCGGCGGAGCGCCCGATATCGACATTATTGGGGCGCATCGCGCGCTTTCCAATCGATAGTTTCTAACGGCGCGATTGGGGCGGGGCCGGAACACGCCCGACGGCGGCCGGCCGGATGCCGGCACGCGGACGCGCGCCGGCGGGAGGGGGGGTGGTCAAGCGGCCGCGGCGGCGCGCTCGGCGGCTTCGATCGTGTTGATCAGCAGCATCGTGATGGTCATCGGGCCAACGCCGCCCGGCACCGGCGTGATGTGGCCGGCCACTTCCTTCACGCCCGCGAAGTCGACGTCGCCGCACAGCTTGCCGGCGTCGTCGCGGTTCATGCCGACGTCGATCACGGTCGCGCCCGGCTTCACCATGTCGGCCGTCAGGATGTTGCGCTTGCCGACCGCGGCGACGACGATGTCGGCCTGCCGCGTATGCGCGGCGAGGTCGCGCGTCTTGCTGTGGCAGATCGTCACGGTCGCGCCCGCTTCGAGCAGCAGCATCGCCATCGGCTTGCCGACGATGTTCGAGCGGCCGATCACGACCGCGTTCGCGCCCTGCAGCGGGATGTCGTGAGCCTCGAACATCTTCATCACGCCGTACGGCGTGCACGGGCGGAACAGCGGCTTGCCGGTCATCAGCGCGCCCGCGTTCGCGACGTGGAAGCCGTCGACGTCCTTCTCCGGCGCGATCGCCTCGAGCACCTTGTGGCTGTCGATGTGCTTCGGCAGCGGCAGCTGGACGAGGATTCCGTGGATCTTCGGATCGCGGTTCAGCGCGTCGATGCGCGCGAGCAGGTCCGCTTCGGACAGCGATGCCGGGTAGCGATCCTTCAGCGAGAAGAAGCCGTTGTCCTCGCACGCCTTGATCTTGTTGCGCACATAGACTTCGCTGGCCGGATTGTCGCCGACGAGGATCACCGCGAGGCCGGGCTGGTGGCCACGGGCGGTGAGTGCTGCGGCGCGTTCGGCGGCCTGGGCGCGCAAGGTCTTCGAAAGGGCGTTGCCGTCGATGAGGAGGGCTGTCATGGTGGTGGGTTCTGCGGAAGTTGGAATGCGGGCGTGCGGCGCGTCGGGGTGCGCCGCAGCAAAGCAGAGAATTATACCGTCCGCCTGCCGCCGTCCGACAGCGAATGCGCGGGAAGCGTCATCGGCGGGCCGCAGGATCGCCCGCCGCCCGAACGTGAAGTCGCCGCCCCGCGCTCAGGCCGCGTCGGGGCGGGGCGGCGCGCGGGCCCGGCAGGCTCGGCCGGGCCGCGACGGGGCTCACGCCTGTTTCTTCGACAGCGCGAGGCGCAGCAGGTCGGCCACCGTGTTGACGTTGAGCTTTTCCATGATGTTCGCGCGGTGCGCTTCGACCGTCTTGATGCTGATGCCGAGGTCGTCGGCGATCTGCTTGTTCAGGCGCCCGGCGATGATCCGCTCGAGCACCTGCTGCTCGCGGGCGGTCAGCTTCGACAGACGCTCGCTCGCGGCGCGCTGTTCCTGGACGCTCTTGCTTTCGCTTCGGGCCTTGTCGAGCATCCGCTCGACGAGCTTGCGCAACTCCGCCTCGTCGAACGGCTTCTCGATAAAGTCCATCGCACCCTTTTTCATCGTCGACACGGCCATCGGCACGTCGCCGTGACCGGTGACGAAGATGATCGGCAGCGCGGCATTGTCGGCGATCAGGCGTTCCTGCAGCTCGAGGCCGCTCATGCCGGACATCCGCACGTCGAGGATCAGGCACGCGATCTGGCCGGCCTGCTGGGCGGGCTGGTACGCATCGAGGAACTGCTCGGCGCTCGAGAAGCATTGCACGCGATAGCCGTTCGCCTCCAGCAGCCAGCGCAGCGAGTCGCGCACGGCCTCGTCGTCGTCGACGACAAAGACGGTTTCCTGAGTGGTGGTGACAGGGCTATTCATAATTCTCCCGTAACGGTATGTGATGCCGATGCCTCGGACCCCCCTCGGCCGAGATCAGCGGGTTCCCCAATGGGCAGGCTGCAGTGGAACGTCGCGCCGGAGATGCGGCCATCCGCCTCGACATTGTTGACCACCCACAGACGCCCGCGATGCGATTCGATGATCGAGCGGCAGATGTTCAGCCCCATGCCCATGCCGTCGGACTTGGTGCTGTAGAACGGCTCGAACAGGCGCTCGGCGGTCGCTTCGTCGACGCCCGGACCCTGGTCGATCACGCGGATGTCGACGAAGCCCGCCTCCAGATCGGCGACGACGCGGATCACGCCGTCGGCCGATGCCGGCTTCACGTCGGCCATCGCTTCGGCCGCGTTCTTCATCAGGTTCACGAGCACCTGCTCGATCAGCACGGGGTCGACATAAATAATAGGCATTCTTGCGAGGATTTCCGTGACGATCCGGATCCTGCGCTTCCTGGCCTCGATTTCGGCGAGCCCGACCGCGTCGGCGACGATGTCCGCGACCCGCGCCGGTTGGCGCTTCGGCTCGCTGCGCTTCACGAATTCGCGGATCCGCTTGACGATCATCCCCGCGCGCAGCGCCTGCTGCGCGGTCTTCTCGAGCGCGGGCGCCAGCATTTCGTTGGTCGCGCGGCCGCTCTTGACCATCGCGAGCGTGCCCGAGCAGTAGTTGTTGATCGCCGCGAGCGGCTGGTTCAATTCGTGAGCAATCGACGACGCCATTTCGCCCATCGTCATCAATCGGCTCGTGAACTGCAGCTTCTCTTCCTGCTGGTGCGCGAGCTCCTGCGCCTTCTTGCGGGTCGTGATGTCGGTCGCGATCTGCATCTGCGCGAGGTGGCCGTCGACCCACTGGATGTACTGGCGGCGCACCTCGAACCATTTCTGGATGCTCTCGACGTAGACCTCCTGCGCGTCCGCGGTGCTGCCGGTCAGCGCGGCGGCCGGCAGGCCGGCGAAGGTGTCGACCATGTCGATCGAGTCGGACGACGCCTGCGCGCGGTCGAAGCCGCCGCCGGACAGCTCGAGGTGGCCGTCCGGGCGGATGCCGAACAGGTGCCGGTAATAGCGGTTCGCGAACAGCAGCTCGGCTTCGTCGGCGGCGAGCACCGACACCGCGGCGTCGAGGCTCTCGAGCACCGTCGTGAAGCGCTCGTGCGCGGCGGCAAGCTCTTCTCGCGCGCGCTTCGGCTCGGTGATGTCCGTCATCGACGACATCCAGCCGGTCTGGCGGCCGGCGCTGTCGATCAGCGGCGACACGTACAGGCGCGCATGGAACAGCGTGCCGTTCTTGCGCCGCACGCGCAGCTCGAAGCCGGAGCTCGGCGCCTTGCCGCGCAGCGTCATGTCGAGCTGGCGCTGCATCTCCGGGTAGGAATCGCGCGGCCAGTACGGGAACGGCGCGACCTTGCCGACGAGGTCGCTCTCGTCCCAGCCGGTCATCCGGCAGAACGCCGGGTTCACGTGCGTGATGCGGCCGTGCATGTCGAGCACGCGCATGCCGATCAGCACCGAGTTCTCCATCGCGCGGCGGAAGAACGCCTCGGCGTACAGCGCCTGCTGCGCCTCGAAGCGCTGGCGGGTGTGCTTCCACAGGCTCCAGAGGCTCCACAGCACGAAGCACGACAGCCCCGCGACGAGCCAGACGAGCGTATTGTTGGTCAGGTTGGTGAGCTGCGGGAACGCGTAGACGCGCACGGTCAGGCCCTGGCCGGGCGGATCGAGCGGCAGGTCGTAGTGCGAGTCGCGCGGCAGGCGCGGGCGCGACGACGTCGACGACAGCTCGCGGTTGTTCGCGTCGGTGATCGAGATCTTGTATTTCGACGACAGCTCCTGCGGGATGTCGTGCTTCAGGATCCCTTCGACCGAGAACACGGCGGCGATCGAGCCGAGGTACTCGCGATCGCCGCGCATCACGGGCGTCTGCAGCGTGATGTAGCCGTTGCCGAAGTCGTCGTAGGCGAGCGGCGAATAGGCCTGGCGGCGCGAGCTGCGCGCCTCGTCGTACGCGCCGCGCACCGCGTCCTGCATCTGCGCGTCGCCCGGCCGCGCGAGCCGCTGGCCGAGCACGGGCGGATGCACGGCCGGCCAGCGCTGCGTGCCCGGCGCCGTGTACCAGTTCAGGTAGAGGATTTCGGGATGCGTCTGCATCACGTCCGCGACCGCCATCTGGAACCCGTTCTGGTCGAGCCGGCCGGACGCGAGGTCGCGCGACAGCGCCTGGAGCTGCTCCTGCGCGCCCGTCATCGACAGGCGGATCTGCTGCTGCGCCCACGCGACGTTGCGGAACAGCGTGTCTTCCTGCTGCTGCTGCTCGCGGCGGTTGAGGCTCCATAGAATGAGGCTCATCACCACCAGGAACACGAGGATCGACAGGAGGGGCGTCAGCAAATAGGAGTTGGACCACCACGGTCCGTGGTGCCAACGGGACGGCTGCGACTCTGCCGGCGGGCCCGACGGTCGCGCCGAGCGTGCGAAAAGCCGATCGGTCAACATGGCAGGATTGTAGCGCAGCGCTATATATGGAAAACCTATACCGGATATGTTGAACGGAAACGGATTTACTGCACGGCGACGTGCCGCGGAGCCCCGAAGCATGGGTGCGCCGCAGCAATATTTCGTATAGCGGGAAATGATCTCATAATTCGAAAATTTTGTTGCGCGCGGCCGTACGGGCTCATTACAATCCGCTGGAGCTTGCCCGCAGCCGGTCGCGCCGCGTCGTCTGCACGAAGAGCGATCCTCACATTTCCGGACCAGGAGACGAGAATGTCCGCTGTACCTAACGAAGTGATGAAGTATGTCGCCGCCGAGCGTGACGACGATCCGCAGGAAACCGTTGAATGGCTCGAGGCGCTCGACGGTGTGATCTCCTCCGTCGGCACCGGTCGTGCGCACTACCTGATCGAGAAGCAGATCGAGTTCGCGCGCACGCGCGGCGAGCATCTGCCGTTCTCCGCGAACACCCCGTACATCAACACGATTCCGGTCGAAGCCCAGGCGAAGATTCCCGGCGACCAGGAAATCGAGCACAAGATCCGCTCGTACACGCGCTGGAACGCGCTGGCCATGGTGCTGCGCGCGGGCAAGGACACCAACGTCGGCGGCCACATCGCATCGTTCGCATCGGCCGCGACGCTCTATGACGTCGGCTACAACCACTTCTGGCATGCGCCGTCCGATCAGCACGGCGGCGATCTCGTGTTCGTGCAGGGCCACTCGTCGCCGGGCGTGTATTCGCGCGCGTTCCTGCTCGGCCGCCTGTCCGAAGACCAGCTCGACAACTTCCGCCAGGAAGTCGGCGGCAACGGCATCTCGTCGTACCCGCACCCGTGGCTGATGCCGGATTTCTGGCAGTTCCCGACCGTGTCGATGGGCCTCGGCCCGATCATGGCGATCTACCAGGCGCGCTTCATGAAGTACATCGAAGCGCGCGGCATCGCGAAGACGCAAGGCCGCAAGGTCTGGGCGTTCCTCGGCGACGGCGAGACCGACGAGCCGGAATCGCTCGGCGCGATCGGCATGGCGAGCCGCGAGAAGCTCGACAACCTCGTGTTCGTGATCAACTGCAACCTGCAGCGTCTCGACGGCCCGGTGCGCGGCAACGGCAAGATCATCCAGGAACTGGAATCGGAATTCCGCGGCGCCGGCTGGAACGTGATCAAGGTGATCTGGGGCAGCCGCTGGGATGCGCTGTTCGCGCGCGACAAGACGGGCGCGCTGATGCGCCGCATGATGGAAGTCGTCGACGGCGAGTACCAGACGTACAAGTCGGAATCGGGCGCGTTCGTCCGCGAGCACTTCTTCAATTCGCCGGAACTGAAGGCGCTCGTCGCCGACTGGTCCGACGACGACATCTGGGCGCTGAACCGCGGCGGCCACGATCCGCACAAGATCTACGCGGCGTTCCACGAAGCCAGCAACACGAAGGGCGCGCCGACCGTCATCCTCGCGAAGACCATCAAGGGCTACGGGATGGGCGAGTCCGGTCAGGCGATGAACATCACGCACCAGCAGAAGAAGCTGCCGGTCGAGCAACTGAAGAAGTTCCGCGACCAGTTCCGCCTGCCGATCACGGACGAGCAGATCGCCGACGTGCCGTACATCAAGTTCGAGGAAGGCTCGAAGGAACTCGAGTACATGCGCAAGCAGCGCATGGACCTCGGCGGCTACCTGCCGCAGCGCCGCCAGAAGGCGACGTCGCTGCCGGTGCCGGCGCTCGACGCGTTCGAGCCGCTGCTGAAGGGCACCGGTGAAGGCCGCGAGATCTCGACGACGATGGCGTTCGTGCGGATCCTGAACATCCTGCTGAAGGACAAGGCGCTCGGCAAGCGCGTCGTGCCGATCGTCCCGGACGAGTCGCGCACGTTCGGCATGGAAGGTCTGTTCCGCCAGATCGGCATCTGGAACCAGGAAGGCCAGAAGTACGTGCCGGAAGATTCCGATCAGCTGATGTTCTACAAGGAATCGGAAACCGGCCAGATCCTGCAGGAAGGCATCAACGAAGCGGGCGGCATGTGCGACTGGATCGCGGCGGCGACGTCGTACTCGACGCACGGCGAGATCATGGTGCCGTTCTACATCTTCTACTCGATGTTCGGCTTCCAGCGGATCGGCGATCTGGCATGGGCGGCGGGCGACATGCGCTCGCGCGGCTTCCTGCTCGGCGGCACCGCGGGCCGCACGACGCTGAACGGCGAAGGCCTGCAGCACGAAGACGGCCACTCGCTGCTGTGGGCGGCGTCGGTGCCGAACTGCGTGAGCTACGACCCGACCTTCGGCTACGAGCTCGCGGTGATCATCCAGGACGGCCTGCGCCGCATGGTGCAGGACCAGGAAGACGTGTACTACTACATCACGGTGATGAACGAGAACTACGAGCACCCGGCGATTCCGCAGGGCGAGCACGTGGCGGCCGACATCATCAAGGGCATGTACGCGTTCAGGAAGGCCGACGCCGGCAAGAAGGCGCCGCGCGTGCAACTGCTCGGCGCGGGCACGATCTTCAACGAAGTGATCGCCGCCGCCGACCTGCTGGAGAAGGACTGGGGCGTCGCCGCCGACCTGTGGAGCGTGCCGAGCTTCACCGAGCTCGCGCGCGAAGGCCATGAAGTCGAGCGCTGGAACCTGCTGCATCCGACCGACGAGCGCCGCCTGTCGCACGTGCAGAAGTGCCTGAAGGACACGCAGGGCCCGGTCATCGCGTCGACCGACTACGTGCGCGCGCTGGTCGACCAGATCCGCGGCCAGATCGATCGCCGCTTCGTCGTGCTGGGCACCGACGGCTACGGCCGCTCGGACACCCGCGCGAACCTGCGTCACTTCTTCGAAGTCGACCGCTACTGGGTCACGGTCGCGGCGCTCAACGCGCTCGCGGACGAAGGCACGATCGACCGCAAGGTCGTCGCCGATGCGATCGCGAAGTACAACCTCGATCCGTCGAAGCCCAACCCGATGACCGTTTAACGCACACGCGCCGTGTGATGCCGCGCGCCGCTTCCGGGAGGGGCGCGCGCGGCTCTGGAGACACAAAAAGATGAGTCAAGCGATCGAAGTGAAGGTGCCGGATATCGGCGATTACAAGGATGTGCCCGTCATCGAGGTGCTCGTGAAGGCGGGCGACACGGTCGAGCCCGAGCAGTCGCTCGTCACGCTCGAATCGGACAAGGCGACGATGGACGTGCCGAGCCCGTCGGCCGGCACGGTCAAGGAAGTGAAGGTGAAGGTGGGTGATGCGGTGTCGGAAGGCTCGCTGATCATCCTGCTCGAAGGCGGCGCCGCCGCGCAGCCGAACGGCGCGGCCGCGCCCGCCGCGGCCCCGGCGGCGGCAGCGCCCGCTCCGGCGCCGGCAGCCGCGCCGGCCGCAGCCGGCGGCGTGCTCGAAGTGAAGGTGCCGGACATCGGCGACTACAAGGACGTGCCGGTGATCGAGATCGGCGTGAAGGTCGGCGACACGGTCGAGAAGGAACAGTCGCTCGTCACGCTCGAGTCCGACAAGGCGACGATGGACGTGCCGAGCCCGGCCGCCGGCGTCGTGAAGGACATCAAGGTGAAGGTCGGCGACGCGGTGTCGGAAGGCACGCTGATCGTGCTGCTCGAGGCCGCCGGTGCGCCGGCCGCCGCAGCGGCGCCGCAGGCGAGCGCGCCGGCGGCCGCAGCCGCTCCGGCCCCGGCCGCAGCGGCGCCCGCGCCGAAGGCTGCGCCGGCACCGGCTGCGGCACCCGCACCGGCCGCCGCGCCGGCTGGCGAATACCGCGCCAGCCACGCGTCGCCGTCGGTGCGCAAGTTCGCGCGCGAGCTCGGCGTCGACGTGGCGCGCGTGCAGGGCAGTGGTCCGAAGGCCCGCATCACGAAGGAAGACGTCACGAACTTCGTGAAGGGCGTGATGACCGGCCAGCGCGCGGCGCCGGTTGCAGCGGCCGCGCCGGCAGGCGGCGGCGAGCTGAACCTGCTGCCGTGGCCGAAGGTCGACTTCGCGAAGTTCGGCCCGTTCGAGGCGAAGCCGCTGTCGCGCATCAAGAAGATCTCGGGCGCGAACCTGCATCGCAACTGGGTGATGATCCCGCACGTCACGAACAACGACGAAGCGGACATCACCGACCTCGAAGCGCTGCGCGTGCAGCTGAACAAGGAGCACGAGAAGGCGGGCGTGAAGTTCACGATGCTCGCGTTCGTGATCAAGGCGGTCGTCGCCGCGCTGAAGAAGTTCCCGACCTTCAATGCGAGCCTCGACGGCGACAACCTCGTGTTCAAGCAGTACTACCACATCGGTTTTGCCGCGGACACGCCGAACGGCCTCGTCGTGCCGGTGATCCGCGATGCGGACAAGAAGGGCCTCGTCGAGATCGCGAAGGAAATGGCCGAGCTGTCGAAGGCCGCGCGCGAAGGCAAGCTGAAGCCGGACCAGATGCAGGGCGGCTGCTTCTCGATCTCGTCGCTCGGCGGGATCGGCGGCACCCACTTCACGCCGATCATCAACGCGCCGGAAGTGGCGATCCTCGGTTTGTCGCGCGGCCAGATGAAGCCGGTGTGGGACGGCAAGCAGTTCGTGCCGCGTCTCACGCTGCCGCTGTCGCTGTCGTACGACCATCGCGTGATCGACGGCGCGGAAGCCGCGCGGTTCAATGCGTATCTCGGCGCGCTCCTGGGCGACTTCCGTCGAGTGATTCTTTGATGAGCGTGGGCGTTTCTCGCGGGGGCGTGGGTTTTCTGTCGGTTATCCGCGCCTCGTCGTTGAACTTGCTTTCATGACGGTCTGCATGCGTCGCCCCTGCGCGGGGCGGCGGTCACTTTTCTTTGTCTTGCCAAAGAAAAGTAACCAAAAGAAAGGCGCGTCCTTGGGCGGACGGCAAAGGTGGTCCTGCCCATGCCCCCGTTCTCCAGTCAGGCCGTAGTTCACTCGCGAGTTTCTCCCTCTCTCTGTCTGCAGTTAATCAAGAAGGGGACAGTAATGAGTCTCATCGAAGTCAAGGTTCCGGATATCGGCGATTTCAGCGGCGTCGATGTCATCGAAGTCAACATCAAGCCGGGCGACGTGATCGAAAAGGAGCAGACGCTCCTCACGCTCGAATCCGACAAGGCGTCCATGGAAGTGCCGAGCGACGTCGCCGGCACCGTCAAGGAAATCAAGGTCAAGGCCGGCGACAAGGTCTCGCAAGGCACCGTGATCGCGCTCGTCGAAGCGGCAGCCGCAGCCGCAGCCGCGGCGCCCGCGAAGGCCGCCGAGCCGGCCAAGCCCGCAGCGCCGGCCGCGCCCGCAGCCGCTCCGGCGGCCGCGCCGCAGGCAGGCAGCTATGCCGGCGCCGCCGACATCGAGTGCGACATGCTCGTGCTCGGCGCCGGCCCCGGTGGCTACTCGGCCGCGTTCCGCGCGGCCGATCTCGGCATGAAGACCGTGCTCGTCGAGCGCTATTCGACGCTCGGCGGCGTGTGCCTGAACGTCGGCTGCATTCCGTCGAAAGCGCTGCTGCACACCGCGCTCGTGATCGACGAAGCGGAAGCGCTCGCGTCGCACGGCATCTCGTTCGGCAAGCCGGAAATCGACCTCGACAAGCTGCGCGACTTCAAGTCCGGCGTCGTGAAGAAACTGACGACGGGCCTCGCCGGCATGGCGAAGGCGCGCAAGGTCGAGGTCGTGACGGGCGTCGGCGCGTTCGTCGATCCGTATCACATGGAAGTGCAGGGCGACGGCGGCAAGAAGGTCGTGAAGTTCAAGCAGGCGATCATCGCGGCCGGCTCGGAGTCGGTGAAGCTGCCGTTCCTGCCGGATGATCCGCGCATCGTCGATTCGACCGGCGCGCTCGAGCTGCGCCAGCAGCCGAAGCGGATGCTCGTGATCGGCGGCGGCATCATCGGCCTCGAAATGGCCACCGTCTACGCGACGCTCGGCGCCGAGATCGACGTCGTCGAAATGCTTGACAACCTGATGAACGGCGCGGACCGCGACCTCGTCAAGGTCTGGGAAAAGTACAACGCGAAGCGCTTCGGCAACGTGATGCTGAAGACCAAGACGGTTGGCGCGGAAGCGAAGGAAGACGGCATCTACGTGAAGTTCGAGGGCGAAAAGGCGCCGGCCGAGCCGCAGCGCTACGACCTCGTGCTGGTCGCAGTCGGCCGCAGCCCGAACGGCAAGAAGATCGGCGCCGACAAGGCGGGCGTCGCCGTCACGGATCGCGGCTTCATCGACGTCGACAAGCAGATGCGCACCAACGTGCCGCACATCTTCGCGATCGGCGACGTCGTCGGTCAGCCGATGCTCGCGCACAAGGCCGTGCACGAAGGCCACGTCGCGGCGGAAGCGGCGCACGGCGAGAAGGCCTACTTCGATGCGCTGCAGATCCCGTCGGTCGCGTACACCGATCCGGAAGTGGCGTGGGCCGGCAAGACGGAAGAGCAGTGCAAGGCCGAGGGCATCAAGTACGGCAAGGCGGTGTTCCCGTGGGCCGCGTCGGGCCGCGCGATCGCGAACGGCCGCGACGAAGGCTTCACGAAGCTGATCTTCGACGAGGAAACCCATCGCGTGATCGGCGGCGGCATCGTCGGCCTGAACGCGGGCGACCTGATCAGCGAAGTGTGCCTGGCCGTCGAGATGGGCGCGGACGCGGAAGACATCGGCAAGACGATCCACCCGCACCCGACGCTCGGCGAATCGATCGGCATGGCGGCCGAGCTGTACGAAGGCGTCTGCACGGACTTGCCGCCGCAGCGCAAGAAGTAACGCCTCGCTGCAATGCCGCCGGCGCCATCGCGCGCCGGCACCGCAAAACGGCGCTTCCCGCAAATCGGGGAAGCGCCGTTTTTTTGCGTTTGTTCGGTCGGGGGGGCGGGGCGGCGCTGTCCGGATGATCGGCAAGGACCGGATGCAGCGGAGCCGACAGGACCGTCGAGCTCCCGCAGCCGCGTCGGTCGCGCCCCAAAAAAGAAAAGCCGCGCTGGGCGCGGCCTTTCCGGAGCGACGGAAGCGCTGGCTTACGCAGCCGGCTTGGTTGCGCGGCGCGATGCAGCGGCGCTGGCAGCCTTCGTTGCAACGGCGGCGGCGGCGTTGAAGTTCGTTTCGGCGATCTCGACCGCTTGCTTCGCAGCCTTCTGCACGGTTTCGTACGTCGTGCTCGCGGCGTTCAGCGCCGACTTCAGCGCGGCGACGGCCGTTTCCGAACCGGCCGGCGCGTTCTTCGCGACGTTGTCGACGAGTGCCTGGACCTTCTTGTTCTGCTCTTCATACTGCGCTTCCGCGACCTTCGCGAATTCAGCCTGCGTGGCCGACGCGATTTCATACACGTGGCGGCCGTATGCCAGCACCTTTTCCGCGACCGGCTGCGTGAGGCTCGCCTGCAGCGCGATCAGTTCCTGTGCATCCTTCACCGACAGCAGGCGCTGCGCGTTTTCCTGCGTCTCGGCGAGCGTCGACTTCACGACTTGCACGTTCAGTTCGATCAGCTTCTCGATGCCTTCGAACGCCGTCGTGGTCAGACCGAACAGGCTTTCGAGGTTGGCTTTCTGTGCGGCAGCGATTTGCTCGGGGGTCAGCAAAGACATGTCAAGCTCCTGAAAGGCGATCGCGACGATCGCAAGGATAAAGGGCACTACGAAGGGGAACCACGGATGCGCGTGCTTTGTGCAACGCAGCAATGGAACCTATTTTAGGGCAGAAGAAGCCAATGTCAAGCACTTTTTGTGCGTCGCACAATCGCGACAATTTATCGACAAAACAACGAGTTATCGTCGCGCTAAGGAAACGGTTCCACGCGCTTTCCCACATGGTGCGCACGCACCGCGCGCACGTCGGCCGCACCAGGATCGCGCGCAGGTAAACCTGACAGGGGGGTGGAACGTTGTGCTCTTGTTCTTGTCGAAAAGCGCGCCGTTTCGTGCGGCTCGGGGCGAAGTGCCTTCGCCAGGGCCCGACACGCGCGCAGTTTGGCGCTCCGAGCGCCGGATACGTAGTTTCCCCGCTTTAAATCGCTCCAAAAGTGACGTTATCTCAATTAACCGAGGGGTAATCGGGATACGAGCACTGTGGGGCTGTGCACCCGTCATGATTTTTTTTGATGGGGGCGGGGGCGTCGATCGATCGAAGCTTCAACGACGCTTACAATCCGGTTTAAAGACGATCGGTAAGTGCCTAATATTGCTTATTTTTTCAGCCTTAACTACACTTGCGGAAACCTCCCGCCGCTTTGTCCAGACCCCAATGAAAGCCGAATCGTTTTCACCGCGCAGAATGTTGCAGAGCATGGCGCTCGGCACGGCGGTGTCGGTTGCCGTCGCCTTGCTGGCGGCCACTGCCACCATGACGCCTGCTGACGCTTTTGCCGCCACTGCGAAGACCCACCAAGCCGCCAAGAAGAAAGCGACTGCTTCGTCCGCGAAGAAGTCGGTGAAATCGGCGTCCGCCGACGACGCGCCGCGCGCGAAATCGGCACGCAAGCGCGCGACGCTTGCCGCGAACGTGCGCCACCACGGCGCGGTGCGCCGGGTTGCGTTCCAGCCGCGCCAGCCGTCCGTCGGCCAGGCGTTCGGGCTGCACGACACGCCCGATGCGCTCGCGCTGCGCTCGAGCGTCGCATACGTCGTCGACCAGAACAGTGGGGAGCCGCTGTTCGACAAGAATTCGCATGCGGTCGTGCCGATCGCGTCGATCACGAAGCTGATGACGGCGATGGTCGTGCTCGACTCGAAGCTGCCGCTGACCGACCAGATCGAAGTCACCGACGAGGATCGCGACTACGAGAAGGGCACCGGCTCGCGCCTGTCGGTCGGCTCGGTGCTGTCGCGCGAAGACATGCTGCACATCGCGCTGATGGCGTCCGAGAACCGCGCCGCGGCGTCGATGTCGCGCTACTACCCGGGCGGCCGTCCGGCGTTCGTCGCCGCGATGAACGCAAAGGCGAAGGCGCTCGGCATGGCCGATACGCACTTCGAGAATGCAACCGGGCTGTCGAGCCAGAACGTGTCGAGCGCGCGCGACCTCGTGAAGATGGTCAACGCGGCGTACCAGTATCCGCTGATCCGCAAGTTCTCGACCGATCGCAGCTACGAGGTGAATACGGGCAAGCGGAACCTGGCCTACAACAGCACGAACGCGCTGATTCGCGGCAACAACTCGTGGGACATCGGCCTGCAGAAGACCGGGTTCATCAACGAGGCCGGCGAGTGCCTCGTGATGCAGGCGACGATTCACGACCGACCGATGGTGATCGTGCTGCTGGATTCGTTCGGCAAGTATTCGCGCTTCGCCGATGCGGCGCGGCTGCGCAACTGGCTCGACGCCGGCGGCGGCGAGCGCCTGACGGCGGCCAACGCGTCGAACGGCGGGACCTGATAAGCCGCAGCCAGCAAAAAGCCCCGCGTCGCGGGGCTTTTTTTCGTCCAATGAATCGCGCGGCGGCGGTTCAGGCTTGCCGCTGCAGGCCGTCCAGTTCCTTCGCGTTTTCCGGCCGGTAGCCGAGCGATTCCGAGATGGTCAGCGCGGTGCGGCTCAACTGGCCGAGCCATGCGTCCTGCAGGCGATCGGCCGGCGCCGACAGCGACAGGCCCGCGACCAGCTTGCCCGAGTCGTCGTAGATGCCCGCCGCGATGCAGCGCACGCCCAGCTCCAGTTCCTCGTTGTCGCGCGCACATGATTGCTGGCGGACGATCGTCAGCTCACGCTCGAGCTTCGCGATGTCGGTGATGCTGTTCTGCGTGTGGCCGGCGAGCCCCGTGCGCGTCGCATACGCGCGCACCCGCGACGTTTCGTCGGCCGCGAGGAACAGCTTGCCGACCGACGTCAGGTGCAGCGGCGCGCGCCCGCCGATCGCGCGCACGACCTGCATCCCGGAGCGCTCCGAATAGGCCCGCTCGATGTAGACGATCTCGTCGCCTTGCCGCACCGACAGGTTGACCGTCTGCCCGGTGAGGCGGTGCAGCTCGCGCATCGGCATCAGCGCCGCGTCGCGCACCGACAGGCGCGCCTTCACGAGGTTGCCGAGCTCGAGCAGCCGCATCCCGAGACGGTACGTGCCCGGATCGGAGCGGTCGACCAGGCGGCAGGTCACCATGTCGTTGAGGATGCGGTGCGCGGTCGACGGATGCAGCTCGGTGCGCTGCGCCAGTTCTTTCAGGCTGACGGGGTCGCTGTGCGCGGCGAGCGCGTCCAGCAGCCGCATCATGCGTTCGATCACCTGGATCGACGTTTTGGAATCCGGGGTCGGGTTGGTCATGTTGGGGAATCGGTTGCTGCGTCATGCGCTGTTGCGCCGATTGTATCTCGTATCGTGAAAAAAGCGAACGGCGTTCGAGGAAGTCCTCGCATCGGTTCATGGCGCCCGCGCCGCGCGCGGCGGCGTTGGTCCTGCCGGGCAAACGGCGGATAATGAGAGCCGTTTTCTCGAAGGAGCGCCTATGCGAGTCGGTTTGTTCGTGACCTGTCTGGTCGATCTGATGCGTCCCGAAATCGGTTTTTCCGCGCTCAAGCTGATTCGCGACGCGGGCTTCGAAGTGATCGTGCCGCCCGCACAAACCTGCTGCGGCCAGCCGGCCTACAACTCCGGCGACCGCGCGCTCGCGCGCGATCTCGCCGAGAAGACGCTGCGCGAGTTCGAGCAGTTCGACTACGTCGTCGCGCCGTCGGGCTCGTGCGGCGGGATGATCCGTACGCACTACGGCGACCTGTTCCGCGACGATCCCGAATTGATGGGCCGCTATTCCCGATTCCAGCAGAAGGTCTATGAACTGACCGACTTCCTCGTGAACGTCGCGAAGGTCACGCTCGAGCGCGGCGAATTCGCGGGGCCGGTCACGTACCACGATTCGTGCTCGGGGCTGCGCGAGCTCGGCGTGAAGGCGCAGCCGCGCGCGCTGCTCGCGCAGCGCGGCGTCGCGGTCACCGAGATGAAGGACTGCGAGCACTGCTG
The DNA here is from genome assembly GCF_000833595.1 of Burkholderia sp. MSHR3999. Taxonomy (NCBI): domain Bacteria; kingdom Pseudomonadati; phylum Pseudomonadota; class Betaproteobacteria; order Burkholderiales; family Burkholderiaceae; genus Burkholderia; species Burkholderia sp. MSHR3999. Next base: position 2,154,904 of record NZ_JRFO01000001.1, on the reverse strand, counting down.
CGGCTTCGGCGGCACGTTCGCGGTCAAGTACGGCGACATCTCGGCGGCGATCGCGGACGAGAAATGCGCGAACGTGCGCGCATCGGGCGCGGGCGCCGTCGTGCTCGGCGATCTCGGCTGCATGCTGAACATCGAAGGGCGGTTGCGCCGCACGGGCGACCGCGACACGCGCGTGCTGCACATCGCGCAGGTGCTGGCGGGCGACGTCTGACGCCCGGGTCCGCTCACTTTCTCCCCCGATACCGCGATGCAAGTCCAATCGATGCATTTCAAGGCGCGCGCCGGCCAGAAGCTGGCCGACCAGCGCCTGCAGCAGAACCTGAAGAAGCTGTCGACGAAGTTCGTGTCCGCACGGGCCGACGCGATGACGCAGATCGACTTCCCGGCGACGCGCGCGGCGCTCAAGGCGCGCCGCAATCGCGCGCTCGAGAACCTCGACGCGTGGCTCGAGGCGTTCGAGCGCGAGGCGACCCGGCGCGGCACGACGGTGCTGTTCGCGGACACGACGGCCGACGCGGCGCGCCTCGTCGCCGACATCGCGCGCCGTCACGACGTGAAGAAGGTGATCAAGACCAAGTCGATGGTGTCGGAGGAGATGCGCCTGAACGAGGTGCTCGGCCAGATGGGCGTGCAGTCGATCGAGACCGATCTCGGCGAATACATCCTGCAGATCAACGACAACGAGCCGCCGAGCCACATCATCGCGCCCGTCGTGCACAAGGACAAGGACGAGATCGCCGACCTGTTCGCGCGCACCCATCACCGCGAGCGCCTCACCGAGATTCCCGACATGACGCGCGAGGCGCGCGAGGTGCTGCGTCCGCACTTCCTGTCGGCCGACATGGGCGTGACGGGCGGCAATTTCGTGATTGCCGAGACGGGCTCGGTCGCGCTCGTCACGAACGAGGGCAACGAGGGGATGTGCACGGTGATGCCGCGCGTGCACGTCGCGGTGACCGGCATCGAGAAGGTGCTGCCGACGCTCGAGGATCTCGCGACCGCGATGCGCCTGCTGCCGCGCTCGGCGACCGGCCAGAAGACGTCGAACTACTTCTCGCTGCTGACCGGGCCGCGCGGGCCGGGCGACGAGGACGGTCCGGAGCACATGTACGTGGTGCTCGTCGACGGCGGCCGCACCGGCCTCATCGGCGGCGAGTTCCAGGAGATGCTGCGCTGCATCCGCTGCGGCGCCTGCATGAATCATTGCCCGGTGTATCAGAAAGTCGGCGGCCACACCTACGGCTGGGTCTATCCGGGGCCGATGGGGTCGGTGCTGACGCCGAGCTACGTCGGCCTCGATCGCACGCTCGACCTGCCGCAGGCGGCGACGCTGTGCGGCGAGTGCGACAGCGTCTGCCCGGTCGGGATCCCGCTGTCGCACCTGCTGCGCACGCTGCGCGAGAAGCAGGTCGAGCGCCGCCTGCGGCCGTGGCGCGAACGCGCGGCGCTGGCCGCGTGGGGCTTCGTCGCGCGCCGCCCGACGCTTTATGCGCTGACGACGAAACTCGCGGTGCGCATCCTCGAGCGGCTCGGCGGCGGGGGCGGCATGCTGCGGCGCCTGCCGATGATGGGCGGCTGGATGGAAACTCGCGACCTGCCGGTGCCGACCGGGCGCACGTTCCGCGAGCTGTACGCCGCGTCGCGCAGCCATCTCGGCTGAACGCCGCGCGACTGTTCATCCGGCGGCAACACTGAGTTCACTATTTACGTATTTATCCTGATAGATGCGGCCTATAGAATCTGGCCTGTAGTCTCCGGGAGAGGGTTCCGGGGACGTCAGGTCAAGGAGGTCGCATCATGAAAAAGACAATATCGATGTACTGGCCGTTGGCGATCGTCGTGCCGCTCGCGGCTGCCGCTTATCTGCACGCCGTCGGCGACGCGCCGTCGCGGGGGCCGCTCGCAGTGCACCAGGCATCCGCCGAGCTGGCGCGCGCCGTGTCGTTCGGGCTCGTCGACGACGTGGCGAAGCCGTTGCCCGCCGCAGCCGGCGGTGTCGTGCTCGCCGCACCCAAGGCGCTTTGACGCAGGTCGCCGTCGCGTGGCGCGACGGCGCGATTCCGGGCGCCTTTGTATAATGGCACGTTCTTCGTTTACGCGGTCCGCCGCGGCCTTCCGGTAGTGCGATGACCCGCGTTGCGATCTGTTTCGTCTGTCTCGGCAACATCTGCCGCTCCCCGACCGCCGAGGGCGTGATGCGCCATCAGGTGGAAGCCGCCGGGCTGGCGGACCGGATCGACGTCGATTCGGCCGGCACCGGCGACTGGCACGTGGGCGAGCCGCCCGACGTCCGTGCCCAGGCGGCGGCACGCACGCGCGGCTACGACCTGTCGGCGCTGCGCGCGCGCCAGGTGAGCGCAGCCGATTTCGAGCGCTTCGACCTGCTGCTGGCGATGGACGAGGCCAATCTCGCGGAATTGCGCCGGCGCTGCCCCGTGCAGCATCGCGACAAGGTGCGGCTGTTGATGGAATTCGCGTCCGGCGCGACGGCGTCCGAGGTCGCCGACCCTTATTTCGGCGGCGCGCAAGGCTTCGAGCAAGTGCTCGACCAATGTGAGGCCGCGTGCCGCGGCTTGCTGGACACCCTGCGCCAGCGCGTGCCGCGCTGACTTCGGCCGGTTTTCATTAACCGTTTCGCGAATACCCTGTCGAAGACAGGGATACTTGACTAAAATCGTCAAATATTTATACTTGACCAAAATCGTCAAGATTGCAGTCCCCTGACACCACCATGAGACTCACCACCAAAGGCCGTTTCGCCGTCACGGCGATGATTGACTTGGCACTGCGCCAGGAGCAGGGCCCGGTGACGCTTGCAGGCATCAGCCAGCGCCAGCGGATTTCGCTCTCGTACCTCGAACAGCTGTTCGGCAAGCTGCGCAGACACGAAATCGTCGAGTCCGTGCGCGGGCCGGGCGGCGGCTACAACCTCGCGCGCCGCGCGCAGGACGTCACCGTCGCCGACATCATCATTGCGGTCGACGAGCCGCTCGATGCCACGCAGTGCGGCGGCAAGGGCACGTGCGACGGCTCGAAGCAGCCCGACGGCCACTGCATGACGCACGAGCTGTGGGCGACGCTCAACCAGAAAATGGTCGAATACCTCGATTCGGTATCGCTGCAGGATCTCGTCGATCAGCAGCGCACGCGCGAAGGCGCGCCCGCGGTGCTGCGCGACCGGCGCGCGCCGGAGCCCGTCGCCGCGCCCGCCGAGCCGGTGCGCACGATGCCGCTCGGCCCGAATTCGGTGTTCAACATCGCAAGCTCGTGAGCGAGAAGCCAACCCGCCGACACCCTATAACGCATAGTCCCTGCACAGAATACCCGGAGCGACAGATGACCCAAGAGACTCTCCACCTGCCCATCTACATGGATTACAGCGCGACGACGCCGGTCGATCCGCGCGTGGTCGACAAGATGGTGCCGTACCTGCGCGAGCAGTTCGGCAACCCGGCGTCGCGCAGCCACGCATACGGCTGGGACGCGGAGCGCGCAGTCGAAGAGGCGCGCGAGCAGGTGGCCGCACTCGTGAACGCCGATCCGCGCGAGATCATCTGGACGTCCGGCGCGACCGAATCGGACAACCTCGCGATCAAGGGCGCCGCGAATTTCTACAAGGGCAAGGGCAAGCACATCGTCACGGTGAAGACCGAGCACAAGGCCGTGCTCGACACCTGCCGCGAGCTCGAGCGCGACGGCTTCGAAGTCACCTATCTGGACGTGAAGGAAGACGGCCTGGTCGACCTCGACGTGTTCAAGGCCGCGCTGCGCCCGGACACGATCCTCGTGTCGGTGATGCACGTGAACAACGAGATCGGCGTGATCCAGGACATCGAGACGATCGGCGAGATCTGCCGCGAGAAGGGCATCGTCTTCCACGTCGACGCCGCTCAGGCGACCGGCAAGGTCGAGATCGACCTCGCGAAGCTGAAGGTCGACCTGATGTCGTTCTCGGCGCACAAGACCTACGGCCCGAAGGGCATCGGCGCGCTGTACGTGCGCCGCAAGCCGCGCGTGCGCATCGAGGCGCAGATGCACGGCGGCGGCCATGAGCGCGGGATGCGCTCGGGCACGCTGCCGACGCACCAGATCGTCGGCATGGGTGAGGCGTTCCGCATCGCCCGCGAAGAAATGGCGACCGAGAACGAGCGCGTGCGCATGCTGCGCGACAAGCTGCTGCGCGGCCTGTCGCAGATCGAGGAAACGTATGTGAACGGTGACATGGAGCACCGTATCCCGCATAACCTGAACATCAGCTTCAACTTCGTCGAAGGCGAGTCGCTGATCATGGCGATCAAGGACGTCGCGGTGTCGTCGGGCTCCGCGTGCACGTCGGCGTCGCTGGAGCCGTCGTACGTGCTGCGCGCGCTCGGCCGCAACGACGAGCTCGCGCACAGCTCGATTCGCTTCACGGTCGGCCGCTTCACGACGGAGCAGGAGGTGGACTACGTGGTCAATCTGCTGAACAGCAAGATCGCGAAGCTGCGCGAACTGTCGCCGCTTTGGGAAATGCACCAGGAAGGCATCGATCTGTCGACGATCGAATGGGCCGCGCACTGAATACCGCATTGAATGCACACGCGGGCGGATTGGCGCACGCAGACGTAACGAGTCAAGGAGTCTGAGTCATGTCTTACAGCAACAAGGTTCTGGATCACTACGAAAACCCGCGTAACGTCGGCTCGTTCGCGAAGGACGACGACGCGGTCGGCACCGGCATGGTGGGCGCGCCGGCCTGCGGCGACGTGATGAAGCTGCAGATTCGCGTCGGCGCGGACGGCGTGATCGAAGACGCGAAGTTCAAGACCTACGGTTGCGGCTCGGCGATCGCGTCGAGCTCGCTCGTGACCGAATGGGTGAAGGGCAAGACGCTCGACGAGGCGCTTTCGATCAAGAACACGCAGATCGCCGAGGAACTGGCGCTGCCGCCGGTGAAGATTCACTGTTCGATCCTCGCGGAAGACGCGATCAAGGCGGCCGTGGCTGACTACAAGAAGCGTCACGACGTCAAGGAAGGCGATCAGGCAGCCGCCTGAGCGGAATCGAGCGACCAGCTGGAACGCCGCGCACCGCGATCGGCGCGCGGCGGCAAGGACATCATGGCAATTACACTGACCGAAAAAGCAGCGCAGCACGTCCAGAAGTATCTGGTCCGGCGCGGCAAGGGGCTGGGCCTGCGGCTCGGCGTTCGCACGACCGGGTGCTCGGGCCTCGCGTACAAGCTCGAGTATGTCGATGACCTTGCGCCCGAGGATCAGGTGTTCGAAAGCCATGGCGTGAAGGTCGTCGTCGATCCGAAGAGCCTTGCGTACATCGACGGCACCGAACTCGATTTCGCGCGCGAGGGCCTGAACGAAGGGTTCAAGTTCAACAACCCGAACGTGAAGGACGAGTGCGGCTGCGGCGAATCGTTCCGCGTGTGACGCGGGGTGCCGCGCGAAGCGGGCAACAGGCGGCGCGTGCCGCCTTTTTAATGCGCGGCGAATGCCCGCGCGACGAATCGGAATTGAACGCGACGATGGTCTCGCTGAAAGACAGCCACTTCGACCTGTTTCACCTGCCGGCGCAGTTCGCGCTCGATGACGCGGCGCTCGACGCCGCTTACCGGACCGTGCAGACGCAGGTGCATCCCGACCGCTTCGCGGCGGCCGGCGACGCGCAAAAGCGCATCGCGATGCAGTGGGCGACGCGGGCGAACGAGGCATACCGGACGCTGCGCGATCCGCTGAAACGCGCCACCTACCTGCTGTCGCTGCGCGGCGTGGATATCGGCGCGGAAAACAACACCGCGATGGAACCGGCATTCCTGATGCAGCAGATGGAGTGGCGCGAAGGCATCGAGGATGCCGCGGCCGCGCGCAACGTCGACGCGCTCGATGCGCTGCTCGCCGAGCTGCGCGACGAGAAGCGCGCGCGCGTCGAGCGCCTCGGCGCGCTGCTCGACAGCGGCGCCGACCAGGCCGCCGCCGAGGCGGTGCGCCAGCTGATGTTCATCGAGCGGGTCGCGTCGGAAGTGGGCGCGCAGATCGAGCGTCTCGAAACTTAACCGCGTGCCTCGCGGCACGCGCAGCAAACGGGCCGAGCGCCCGAACGAACCAAGATGGCTTTACTGCAAATTTCCGAACCGGGCATGGCGCCGGCGCCGCACCAGCGGCGGCTCGCCGTCGGGATCGATCTCGGCACGACGAATTCGCTCGTCGCGGCCGTGCGCAACAGCGTGCCCGAAGTGCTGCCGGACGAAGCGGGCCGCGTGCTGCTGCCGTCGGTGGTGCGTTACCTCGAGAAGGGCGGCCGCCGCATCGGCCACGACGCGAAGGAACAGGCCGCGACCGACCCGCGCAACACGATCGTGTCGGTCAAGCGCTTCATGGGCCGCGGCAAGGCCGAAGTCGAAGGCGCGGCGAACGCGCCGTACGAATTCGTCGACGCGCCGGGCATGGTGCAGATCCGCACCGTCGACGGCGTGAAGAGCCCGGTCGAGGTGTCGGCCGAGATTCTCGCGACGCTGCGCTATCGCGCGGAAGATACGCTCGGCGACGAGCTGGTCGGCGCGGTGATCACGGTGCCCGCGTACTTCGACGACGCGCAGCGCCAGGCGACCAAGGACGCCGCGCGTCTCGCGGGCCTGAACGTGCTGCGCCTGTTGAACGAGCCGACCGCGGCGGCGATCGCCTACGGCCTCGATAATGCCGCCGAAGGCCTGTACGCGGTCTACGACCTCGGCGGCGGCACGTTCGACCTGTCGATCCTGAAGCTGACGAAGGGCGTGTTCGAAGTGCTCGCAGCGGGCGGCGATTCGGCGCTCGGCGGCGACGATTTCGATCATGCGCTGTTCGGCCACGTGCTCGCGCAGGCCGGGATCGACGCGAACACGCTCGCGCCCGAGGACGTGCGCCTGCTGCTCGACCGCGTGCGGCTGCTCAAGGAAGCGCTGTCCGCGGCGCCGCAGGCGTCGCTCGACGTGACGCTGTCGAGCGGCGCGCACCTCGTGCAGACGGTCACGCACGATGCGTTCGCCGCGCTCGTCGAGCCGCTCGTGCAGCGCACGCTGACGCCGACCCGCAAGGCGCTGCGCGACGCGCAGGTCACGCCGGCCGACATCAAGGGCGTGGTGCTCGTCGGCGGCGCGACGCGCATGCCGGTGATCCGCGACGCGGTCGCGAAGCATTTCGGCCAGCCGCCGCTCGTGAATCTCGATCCGGATCAGGTCGTCGCGCTCGGCGCGGCGATCCAGGCCGACCTGCTCGCCGGCAATCGCGGCGGCGGCGACGACTGGCTGCTGCTCGACGTGATTCCGCTGTCGCTCGGCGTCGAGACGATGGGCGGCCTCGTCGAGAAGATCATCCCGCGCAATTCGACGATCCCGATCGCGCGCGCGCAGGAATTCACGACCTTCAAGGACGGCCAGACCGCGATGGCGATCCACGTCGTGCAGGGCGAGCGCGAGCTCGTCGCCGACTGCCGGTCGCTCGCGCGTTTCGAGCTGCGCGGCATCCCGCCGATGACGGCCGGCGCGGCGCGGATTCGCGTGACCTATCAGGTCGACGCGGACGGCCTGCTGTCGGTGTTCGCGCGCGAGCAGCATTCGGGCGTCGAGGCGTCGGTCGTCGTGAAGCCGTCGTACGGTCTCGCCGACGACGACATCGCGAAGATGCTCGAGGAAAGCTTCAAGACCGCCGAGATCGACATGCGGGCGCGCGCGTTGCGCGAGGCGCAGGTCGAGGCCGAGCGGATGATCGAGGCGACCGAAGCCGCGCTCGCGGCCGATGGCGAGCTGCTCGACGCCGCGGAGCGCGCGGAAGTCGATGCGCGCGTGGCGGCGCTGCGCACGGTTGCGCAGGGCGACGATACCGACGCGATCGAAGCGGCGATCAAGGCGCTGGCCGAAGGCACCGACGAATTCGCGGCGCGCCGGATGGACAAGAGCATCAAGCGCGCGCTGGCGGGTCGCAGGCTCGACGAGATCTGAACGAAGGACTTGCACGCCGGCCGTCGACGGCCGGCGTTATGATGAATCGTGCGGCGCAAGCTGCCGCACCTGACTGACGGAACGGACATGCCTCAACTGGTGGTGCTGCCTCACGTCGAACTGTGCCCGGAAGGCGCGGTGATCGACGCGACGCCCGGCAAGAGTATCTGCGACAACCTGCTCGACAACGGCATCGAGATCGAGCACGCATGCGAGAAGTCGTGCGCCTGCACGACGTGCCACGTGGTGATCCGCGAGGGCTTCAACGATCTGGAGCCGTCCGAGGAGGACGAGGACGACCTGCTCGACAAGGCGTGGGGCCTCGAGCCGACGTCGCGCCTGTCGTGCCAGGCGATCGTGCAGGAAGATTCGGACCTGGTGGTCGAGATTCCGAAGTACTCGATCAACCACGCGAAGGAAAATCACTGACAGGAACAGGAGGCAGGCGATGAAATGGACCGATTCGCGCGAGATCGCGATCGCGCTGGCGGACAAGCATCCGGACATCGATCCGCAGCGGATCAATTTCGTCGACCTGCGCCAGTGGGTGCTCGAACTCGACGGCTTCGACGATGACCCGAAGCATTCCGGCGAGAAGATCCTCGAAGCGATCCAGGCGCACTGGATCGACGAATCCGACTTCGACGAAGAAGACTGAGCACGGCGGGCGCCGGATGGCGCAAGCGGCTCGGGATGAAAATACGGCTCGCGAGCGATCACGAGCCGTTTTCGTTTCCGGGTCACGCTGCCCGCGCATGACACGCGGGCAGGGGGCCGAGGCCGGTTACGCGCCGACCAGCGTACCGTTCTCGATCCGCACGCGCTGGCCCTGGCCGAACGGCGGCGGGTTGTGGTACGTGAACGTGCGCGTGGTGCCGTTTTCCATCTGCACTTGCACCTGGTAGTCAGTTTCCGCGCGCACCTGCTTCTCGACCTGGTTGCCCGCGAGGCCGCCGCCGAGTGCGCCGAGCAGCGTCATCGCGGTGCGGCCGTTGCCGCGGCCGAACTGGTTGCCGAGCAGGCCGCCCGCCGCCGCGCCGCCCACTGCGCCGATACCGGTGCTTTGGCCCGGCGTGCGCATCTGGTTGATCGCGACGACCGTGCCGCAGGTCTGGCAATAGGACGAAGAAGGCTGCGCGTAGCCGCCGCCCTGCTGCGCGTACTCAGGCGGCCGCGGCGCCGTCGACGTATGGCGGCGATGGTGCGTCGGCGCCGGGCGCGGAGCCGGTTGAGGCTGGGTCTGGGCGACCGGCGCCTGCTGTTGTTGCGCGGCTTGCTCGGCCGCGAGCTGCTGCGCTTGCGCAGCGCGTGCCGCGCTGGCTGCCGCCGCCGTATCGACGGCCGGCTGCGAGGCAATCAATGCTGCCTGCGTCTGGCCGTTCTGCGCGTCGCTGCTGGTGGCCTTCGGGAACAGGCCGGTGACGGCCGCCGTCGCCGCGAGGCTCGCGATGATGACGGCGCCCGCCGCGGTCGCGACGAGCGGGTGGAGGCGTTGCTTTTGCGGCGTGGTTTGATTCTGGTTGTCCATTTTTGCTCTCCTCGCACGCAATCGTGCGTTGTTTTGCAAAAGGAGTGTCGTCCAGGCACAGGACGGCCGCCGTATCAAGTTGTAACGATTCGCTGCCGGAGTTTGCGGACGGGCGTGCACCAGACCGGGCAAAAGCCGGCGTGAGGCCGAGATAAAAGGGGGAGGGAGCGATTGCCGGCGGACGCCGGCAGGCGGGATTTACGCGCGGTTACAAAGCTGTCGCCTGCGCGCCGCAGGGCGCGCAGGCGAGGCGGGTCAGTCTTCGCGGCGCAGGTGGGGGAACAGCAGCACGTCGCGGATCGTCGGGCTGTCGGTCAGCAGCATCACGAGACGGTCGATGCCGATCCCGCAGCCGCCCGTCGGAGGCATCCCGTATTCGAGCGCGCGGATGTAGTCCGCGTCGAAGAACATCGCTTCCTCGTCGCCGGCGTCCTTCTGCTCGACCTGCTTCTTGAAACGCGCGGCCTGGTCTTCCGGATCGTTCAGCTCGGAGAAGCCGTTCGCGATTTCGCGGCCGGTCATGAACAGCTCGAAGCGCTCGGTGATGCCCGGCACCGTGTCCGACGCGCGTGCGAGCGGCGACACTTCGACCGGGTAGTCGATGATGTACGTCGGCTCCCACAGCTGCGCTTCGGCGGTTTCCTCGAACAGCGCGAGCTGCAGTGCGCCGATGCCCGCGTTCAGGAACGCCGGCTGCGTGACGTCGACGCCGAGGCGCTTCAGTTCGCTGCGCAGGAACGCGTCGTCCGACAGCTGGCCGTCGGTGTACTGCGGCGCGTACTTCTGGATCGCCTGCGTGATCGTCAGGCGGTGGAACGGCTTCGCGAGGTCGAGCTCGCGGCCCTGGTACTGGATCGTCGCGGTGCCGAGCGCATCGATCGCCGCCTGGCGGATCAGCTGCTCGGTGAAGTCCATCAGCCAGCGGTAGTCGGTGTACGCGGCGTAGAACTCCATCATCGTGAATTCCGGGTTGTGGCGCGGCGACACGCCTTCGTTCCGGAAATTGCGGTTGATTTCGAACACGCGCTCGAAACCGCCGACGATCAGGCGCTTCAGGTACAGCTCCGGCGCGATGCGCAGGAACATCTGCATGTCGAGCGCGTTGTGGTGCGTGACGAACGGCTTCGCGGCCGCGCCGCCCGGGATCGGGTGCAGCATCGGCGTCTCGACTTCCATGAAGTCGGCCGTGTCCATGAACTTGCGGATCGATGCGATCGTCTTGGTGCGCGCGCGGAACGTGTCGCGCGTTTCCGGCGTGACGATCAGGTCGACGTAGCGCTGGCGGTAGCGCATTTCCTGGTCGGCGAGACCATGGAACTTGTCCGGCAGCGGGCGCAGCGCCTTCGACAGCAGGCGCAGTTCCTTGCACTGGACCGACAGCTCGCCCTTGTTGGTGCGGAACAGCACGCCGCGCGCGGCGACGATGTCGCCGAGGTCCCACTTCTTGAACGCGTCGTAGGTTTCCGCGCCGACGTCGTTCGGCGTCACGAAGAACTGGATCTGACCCGAACCGTCCTGCACCGTCGCGAAGCTCGCCTTGCCCATCACGCGCTTGAGCATCATGCGGCCGGCGACCGCCACCTCGACCGGGTTCGCTTCGAGCGCGGCCTTGTCCGAGTCGGCGAATTTGGCCTGCAGGTCGGCCGCGTGGTGCGTCGGCTGGAAATCGTTCGGATAGGCGACGCCTTGCTCGCGCAATGCGCGCAGCTTCTCGCGGCGCTCGGCGATGATCTGGTTTTCGTCCGCCGCGACGGCGGGCTGCGTTTGGGTCGGTTCGGTCATGATGGTCGGAATTCGGGGTGGGTGCGGCAACGCAAACGGGGAGGGCAAGGGTGGCGCGACCCGGCCGGGTCGCGCCGCGGCGCTTACACGCCCTGTTTGAGGCTCGCGCTGATGAAGTCGTCGAGATCGCCGTCGAGCACAGCTTTCGTGTTGCTCATTTCGACGTTCGTGCGCAGGTCCTTCACGCGGCTCTGGTCGAGCACGTACGAGCGGATCTGGTGGCCCCAGCCCACGTCGGTCTTGCTCGACTCGAGCTTGTCCTGCTCGGCCTGGCGCTTGCGCATCTCGGCTTCGTACAGGCGCGACTTCAGCATCGCCATCGCTTCGGCGCGGTTGCGGTGCTGCGAGCGGTCGTTCTGGCACTGCACGACGATGCCGGTCGGCATGTGCGTGATCCGCACTGCCGAGTCGGTCTTGTTGATGTGCTGGCCGCCCGCGCCCGATGCGCGGTACGTGTCGATGCGCAGGTCGGCCGGGTTGACCTCGACTTCGATCGAGTCGTCGATTTCCGGATACACGAACACCGACGAGAACGACGTGTGGCGGCCGCCCGACGAGTCGAACGGCGACTTGCGCACGAGGCGGTGGATGCCCGTTTCGGTGCGCAGGAAGCCGTATGCGTATTCGCCCGAGACCTTGACCGTCGCGTTCTTGATGCCGGCGACGTCGCCGTCGGATTCTTCCAGCACCTCGGCCTTGAAGCCCTTGCGCTCGCAGTAGCGCAGGTACTGGCGCAGCAGCATCGACGCCCAGTCGCATGCCTCGGTGCCGCCGGCGCCGGCCTGGATGTCGATGAAGCAATTGTTCGGGTCGGCCGGGTTCGAGAACATCCGGCGGAACTCGATGTCGCCGACGCGCGCCTCGAGCTTCGCGGCGTCTTCTTCCGATGCGACGAGGGTGTCTTCGTCGTTTTCCTCGCGGGCCATCTCGAACAGGTCGAGCGCATCGCGCAGGTCGCTATCGAGCGCCGTCAGCGTCATGACGACGCCTTCGAGCAGCTTCTTTTCGCGGCCGAGCGCCTGGGCGTTCTTCGAGTCGTTCCAGACGTTCGGGTCTTCGAGTGCCTTGTTGACTTCGGTCAGACGCGCAGCTTTGGCGTCGTAGTCAAAGATACCCCCGAAGCTCGCCCGCGCGGTTGCGCAGGTCGAGCAGGGAGCTTTCGATCGCGTTGAGACGTTCCGCTTCCATGATCGTTTCGCTTTTCGTGCTTCGTAAAAAAGCGGAATTATAGCCGATCGGCAGGGCCTCCCGGTGACGCCGGCAGGGGGGCGCACGCTCGTCCGCGCCCCGCCGGACGAGGCGGCGCGCGGTACGGGGCGCGCTCAGGTACCCACTCAGCCGCCCGCGTGCTCGACGATCAGCTGCACGCGCGTGACGCCGTTCCACGTGTCGGCGACGAGGCGGTATGCGATGAGCGCGCTCGCCGGCAGCGGCTCCGTGCGGTTGAACCAGATCGCGTTGAAGCGCTGGCGGCCGCGCGCGAGCTGCAGCTTCAGGTGCTTGTCCTTCACGAGGGATTGCGACACGACGTCGAATTCGCCCGAAAACAGCGGGGCCGGAAAGCCCTGGCCCCAGACGGCCTCGTCGAGCAGCCCGACGAACTGTGGCGTGAAGTAGGCGTCCTCGAGCTCGCCGTCGGTCTCGATCACGCGGGCGAGCGCGTCGTCCGACAGCCATTCGCGCGCGACCGCCTCGAACGCGGCCGCGAAGCGCGGCACGTTCGCGGTGTCGAGCGTGACGCCGGCCGCCATCGCGTGGCCGCCGAACGCGACGATCAGGTCCGGCTCGCGCTTCGACACCAGGTCGAGCGCGTCGCGCAGGTGGAAGCCGGGGATCGATCGCCCGGAACCCTTGACGCGCGCGCCGTGCTCGTCCGCGTGCGCGAACGTGAACGACGGCCGGTGGAATTTTTCCTTCAGGCGTCCGGCGACGATGCCGATCACGCCCTGGTGCCATTCGGGATTGAAGAGGGTGATCGTGCACGCGTCGGCCGGATCGACGTCGGCGAGATCGGCGAGCGCCTGCTGCTGCATCCCGGCCTCGATTTCACGGCGCTCGCGGTTCATCGTGTCGAGCTGCTGCGCGAGCTCCCACGCGCGGCCGACGTCGTCGGTGATCAGGCACTCGATGCCGAGCGACATGTCGGACAGCCGGCCGGCCGCGTTCAGCCGCGGCCCGAGGCCGAAGCCGAGATCGAAGCCCGATGCGGTGCGCGCATCGCGGGCGGCCGCGCGGAACAGCGCGGCGACGCCCGGCTGCATCCGGCCGTTGCGGATGCGCTGCAGCCCCTGCGCGACCAGCACGCGGTTGTTGCCGTCGAGCCGCACGACGTCGGCGACGGTGCCGAGCGCGACGAGGTCGAGCAGGCCGTCGAGGCGCGGCTCGGCCTCCTTGCTGGCGAACGCGCCGCGGCGGCGCAGCTCGGCGCGCAGCGCGAGCAGCACGTAGAACATCACGCCGACGCCGGCGATGTGCTTGCTCGGGAACGCGCAGCCCGGCTGGTTCGGGTTGACGATCGCGCGCGCGGCGGGCAGCGCGTCGCCGGGCAGGTGGTGGTCGGTGACCAGCACGTCGATCCCGCGCGCGTTCGCGGCTTCGACGCCCGCGACGCTCGCGATGCCGTTGTCGACGGTGATCAGCAGGTCCGGCTTGCGCGCGGCCGCCAGCTCGACGATCTCGGGCGTGAGGCCGTAGCCGTACTCGAAGCGGTTCGGCACCAGATAGTCGATCTGCGCGCCGAACATCCGCAGCCCGCGCACTGCGACCGCGCAGGCGGTCGCGCCGTCGCAGTCGTAGTCGGCGACGACGAGCAGGCGCCGCTTGTCGGCGATCGCGTCGGCGAGCAGCGCGGCCGCGTCGGCGCAGCCTTTCAGCTCGGTGGGCGGCACGAGGCGTGCGAGCGCGGTCTCGATGTCGGACGGGGATTGCACGCCGCGCGAGGCGTACAGGCGCGCGAGCACCGGGTGCAGGCCGTGGCGCGCGAGCGCTTCGGCGTCGGCGGGCGCGACGGGGCGGGTAACGATACGGGTCATGAGGTGGTTTTATTCGAACAGGGACGCGAGCGCGCGGCGGCGGCGCCAGAACTTGCGCAGGTCGCCGCGCGTCGCGCGCAGGGTCGCCGAGCCGGTGTCGCCGCACAGCGTGACGTCGACGCGCGCCAGTTCGCCGCGCTGCAGCGCGGCGAGGACGGGCGCGAACCAGTCGCGCTCCATCGTGCCGAGCGCGTCGTGCCAGCTCGCCCAGTCCTGTTCGATGAATGGGGTCGTGAGCGCCGACAGCTCGACGAGCGTCGCGCCGTCGGCGGCGGCGAGCTGGTCGAACGCGGCGGGCGGCGCGCCGGCGTCGGCCCGGGCCGCGCGCGCGAGGCCGAGCGCCGCGGGCGCGGTGGACAGCACCCGCGCGAACGGCCGGCCGACGGGCTTCAGCGCGCCCTGCGCGTGGAACCAGATCGAATTCACGGCGAGCAGGCCGCGCGCCTCGCGCGCTTCGTTGACCGGATGCTGGAACCAGGCCATCTGCACTTCGTTCTGCAGCTTCATCCAGATCCGCGAGCGTTCGCCGGTGTGCGCCTCGTGCGGCAGCCAGATTTCGATGTTGCGGCCGCTCGCGCGCAGCGGCGCGGCGCCGGCCAGGTGGCGGAACTGTTCGCTCGACAGGTACCAGCGGTGCGGGCTGGGCGCTTCGAGCCGGACCCCGAGCTCCTCGATCAGCGGGCGTGCGACCGCGAGCAGCGCGGCCGCCTCGCCGTCTTCCAGCTCGAGCGCGGCCGGATCGACGAGCACGAGATGGTCGTGCGCGATCTCGACGTGCACGGGTTCCACGCAGGCCCAGGCCTGGTCGCCCGGGTCGCCGCCGTCGGCGAGCAGCATGTAGGGCGCGAGCGGCGCCTCGTCGGCGGCGTTGCCCTGGGCCGCGCCGAACTGGCGGGCGAGCCAGCGCTCGTGCGGCAGCGTGCGCTGGAAGTCCTCGCCGGCCACGCGTTCGACGAGGCTCGCGCGCGACAGCAACTTTTCGAGCGCGGGACTGTCCAGCGTGTGCAGGGACGAGGCCGCATCGGCCGCCGACGGCAGCGCGAACGGAACGAGAAAATGGAGGCGTCGGTCGTGCATGATGGTGCGCATTGTATGGCAAACTGCGCGCGTGTTCGGGCGGGCCGACGGCCGGCTCGCGTCCGGCGGCCGGTTTTGCCCCCGCCCGGGCGGGCGGCGACCCGACGCTCGGGCCGCCCCGATGCCGCAACCAGCAGAAAGGATTCGCTTGAAACTTCCGTACGAATGGCAGATCGGCTGGCGCTACACGCGCGCCGGCAAACGCACGACCGGCAACGGCTTCATTTCCTTCATCGCGCTCGTGTCGATGCTCGGCATCGCGCTCGGCGTCGCGGCGCTGATCGTCGTGCTGTCGGTGATGAACGGCTTCCAGAAGGAGGTGCGCGACCGGATGCTGTCGGTGCTCGCGCACGTCGAGGTGTTCTCGCCGACGGGCCAGATGCCCGACTGGCAGCTGACCGCGCAGGAGGCGCGCCGCAACCCGTCGGTGACCGGCGCGGCGCCGTACGTCGACGCGCAGGCGCTGCTCACGCGCCAGGACGCGGTGAGCGGCGTGATGCTGCGCGGCATCGAGCCGTCGCTCGAGCCGCAGGTGTCGGAAATCGGCAAGGACATGAAGGCGGGCCAGCTCACCGCGCTCGTGCCCGGCCAGTTCGGCATCGTGCTCGGCGATGCGCTGGCCGGCAATCTCGGCGTGACGGTCGGCGACAAGGTCACGCTGGTCGCGCCCGAAGGCACGATCACGCCGGCCGGGATGCTGCCGCGGCTGAAGCAGTTCACGGTCGTCGGCGTGTTCGAGTCGGGGCACTACGAATACGACAGCACGCTCGCGATGATCGACATCCGCGACGCCGAGGCGCTGTTCCGCCTGAGCGCGCCGACCGGCGTGCGGCTGCGGGTGAAGGACATGCAGAAGGCGCCGGACGTGGCGGTCGAGCTGTCGCATTCGCTGTCCGGCAGCCTGTACATCCGCGACTGGACCCAGCAGAACAAGACCTGGTTCTCGGCGGTGAAGATCGAGAAGCGGATGATGTTCATCATCCTGACGCTGATCATCGCGGTGGCGGCGTTCAACCTCGTGTCGTCGCTCGTGATGACGGTGACCAACAAGCAGGCCGACATCGCGATCCTGCGCACGCTCGGCGCGCAGCCGGGCTCGATCATGAAGATCTTCGTCGTGCAGGGCGTGACGATCGGCTTCTCCGGCACCGCGCTCGGCATCGCGCTCGGCTGCCTGATCGCGTGGAGCATCCCGTGGCTGATCCCGATGATCGAGCATGCGCTCGGCGTGCAGTTCCTGCCGTCGTCGGTGTACTTCATCAGCGAGCTGCCGTCCGAGCTCGTCGCGAGCGACGTGATCCGGATCGGCGTGATCGCGTTCGCGCTGTCGGCCGTCGCAACGCTCTACCCGAGCTGGCGCGGCGCGAAGGTCAAGCCGGCGGAGGCGCTGCGCTATGAATGACCGCGCCGCCGCCGTCGCGGCTTCCCGACCCCATTACAACAACCAGGATTCGGCAGGTATGCAGGACTACGTGCTTCAGGCGCGCGGCATCACGAAGGCGTTCGTGCAGGGCGGTTTCAACGTGCAGGTGCTCAACAATACCGAGCTGTCGGTGCGGCGCGGCGAGAAGCTCGCGGTCGTCGGCGCGTCGGGCTCCGGCAAGAGCACGCTGCTGCACGTGCTCGGCGGCCTCGACGAGCCGAGCGCGGGCGAGGTGTCGCTGCTCGGCAAGCCGTTCACGCAGCTCGGCGAGCGCGAGCGCAACGACCTGCGCAACCGCGCGCTCGGGTTCGTCTACCAGTTTCACCACCTGCTGCCGGAATTCAGCGCGCTCGACAACGTCGCGATGCCGCTGCGCATCCGCCGGATGACGGCCGAGGACGCGCGCCGCGACGCGCAGGCGATGCTCGAGCGCGTCGGCCTCGGCGCGCGCGCGAAGCATCGTCCGGGCGAGCTGTCAGGCGGCGAGCGGCAGCGCGTCGCGATCGCGCGCGCGCTGGTGACGAAGCCCGCGTGCGTGCTCGCCGACGAGCCGACCGGCAACCTCGACGGCGGGACCGCCGATACGGTGTTCAACCTGATGCTCGAACTGTCGGAGACGTTGAACACGAGCTTCGTGATCGTCACGCACGATCCCGATCTCGCCGCGCGCTGCGACCGCATCATGCGGCTGCGCGACGGCGTGCTGCACGAAGAGCCGGCCCTGCCGGTCTGACATGAACCCGCGCTCCTCGCGCGCGCCGCTGCCCGACGGGCGGCGCGGGTGCCGGGAGCGGTCTGGCGAACGCTGACATGTGGATCGATACGCACTGCCATCTCGATGCCGCCGAATTCGATGCCGACCGCGACGCGGTCGCGCAGGCGGCGCGCGACGCGGGCGTGGCGCGCATCGTGATCCCGAGCGTCGGGCGCGACAACTTCGCGACGGTGCGCGAGCTCGCGCATCGCACGCCGGGCGCGGTCTATGCGCTCGGCATCCATCCGATGTATACGCCGCATGCGCACGACGGCGATCTCGACCGGCTGCGCATGGAAATCGAAGCGAGTCTCGACGATCCGCGCTTCGTCGCGATCGGCGAGATCGGTCTCGACTACTTCGTGCCCGGGCTCGACGAAGACCGGCAGCAGTTCTTCTATCAGGGCCAATTGAAGCTCGCGCGCGAGTTCGACCTGCCGGTGCTCTGCCACGTGCGCAAGTCGCAGGACCGCGTGCTCGCGGGGCTGCGCCGTTTCGGCGTGCGGCGCGGCATCGCGCACGCGTTCAACGGCAGTTTCCAGCAGGCCGACGCGTATCTCGCGCAGGGCCTGCATCTCGGCTTCGGCGGCAACGTCACGTTCACGCGCGCGCTGCAGATCCGGCGGCTCGCGACGCAGTTGCCGGTCGATGCGCTCGTCGTCGAAACGGATGCGCCCGACATCGCGCCCGAGTGGGCGTACCAATCCCGCAACACGCCGGCCCAGGTGCCGCGCATCGGCGACGTGCTTGCCGAACTGCGCGGCATCGACGCGGCCGAGCTTGCCCTATGCACTTCGGCTAACGCGCGTGCCGCGTTGCCCCGGCTCGCGCTTTCGTCCGCATAATCGTTTCCCGAAGGCGCCCGATTCTCGACGGCGTCGCCGGGTCGGCGAGGAGGCGGCATGCGCGTGTGGTGGGTGGCGTTCGCGTTCGGCGTCGCCGTGCTGCAGCGGCAGGCGGCGCTGCCGGGCGTGGCGCATTGGCTGGGCGGCGCGGCCGTGCTGGCGGCGCTCGCGGCGGCCGGCATCGGGTGCGCGCGACGCCGGCCGCGGACGCGGGCGACTGCCGCGCTCGGCTGGACGTTGTGGGCCGCGGCGGCCTGCGTCGTGGGGTTCGGGTACGCGGCCGGGCGGGCGGAGTGGCGGCTGCGCGACGCGTTGCCCGCCGAATGGGAAGGGCGCGACATCACGGTCACGGGTGTGATCAAGGGGCTGCCTGTCGTCGACGACGCAGGCGCACGGTTCCTGTTCGCCGTCGAATCGAACGATGCCGGCCTGACCCGTTTCCCGCCGCTGATCCGGCTGTCATGGCGCACCTACGGGGCGCGCGCGGAACCGGCGGCGGCTCCGGACCTGCGCGCCGCGCAGCGCTGGCGCCTGACGGTGCGGCTGAAGCGGCCGCACGGCGAAGCGAATCCCGGCGTGCGCGACAGCGAGGCGGCGTGGCTCGGTGCGGGGATTCGCGCGCTCGGCTACGTTAGCGCGCCGCAGCGCGCGGCGCTGCTCGATGCGCGGGCGCGCGGCATCCAGGCGTCGGTCGATCGCCTGCGCGACCGGTTGCGGACGCGCATCGTCGCGACGCTCGGGCAGCACGCGGATCATCGCGGCATCGTCGCCGCACTCGCGATCGGCGATCAGTCCGGCATCGGCGACGACGACTGGCGCGTGCTGCGCAACACCGGCACCAGCCATCTGGTGGCGATCTCGGGCCTGCACGTCGGGCTGGTCGGCGGGATCGCCGGCTGGCTCGCGTCGGCCGTCTGGCGCCGGCTTCGCTGGCGGGGCCGCGCCGCCGTGCTCGTCGTGCCGGCCCCCTGGGTCGCCGCGCTCGCGGCGCTGACGGGGGCGCTCGGCTATGCGGCGCTGGCCGGTTTCAACGTGCCGGCGCAGCGGTCGTGGTGGATGATCGCGGCGGGCGGCGTCGCATATCTGGCGGGGCGCAGCGTGCCGGCGTCGTCGGTGCTGTGCGCGGCGCTGGGCGCCGTGCTGCTGGCCGATCCGTGGGCGGTGCTGTCGGCCGGTTTCTGGCTGTCGTTCGGCGCGGTCGCCGTCATCCTGCTGGCCGTGTCGGGCTGGCGCGCCGTACAGGAGCCCGGCGCCGAGCCGGACGGCGCCGGGTTCGGCGAGCGGCTGCGCGCATGGCGCCGGCGGGTCGTCCGCCGCGTGGCCGAAGCATCGCGGGTGCAATACGCGGTCACGATCGGGCTCGCGCCGCTGACGGCCGCATGGTTCGCGCAGATCTCCGTATCGGGGCCGCTCGCGAACGCATTCGCGATTCCGTGGGTCAGCAGCGTCGTCACGCCGATCGTGCTTGCGGGCATCGCGCTGCCCGCGCCGCTCGACGCCGCCGCTTTCCGGCTCGCGCGCATGTCGCTCGATCCGATGATGGTGGCGCTCGAACGGCTCGCGGACTGGCCGCGCAGCGTGTTCTGGCTGCCGATGCCAGACTGGCCGGTGCTGACGCTCGCCTGCGTGGGCGTTGTTTGGGTGCTGCTGCCGCGCGGCTGGCCGCTGCGCTGGGCAGCGCCGCTCACCTGGCTGCCGCTCGTCGCGCCGGTGCCGGACCGGCCGCCGGAAGGCGGGTTCAGGCTGACCGTGATCGACGTCGGGCAGGGCGCAGCGGTGCTGGTCGAGACCGCGCACCGGACGCTGCTGTTCGACGCCGGGCCGGGCGCGGAGTCGACCCATGCGGGCGAACGGATCGTCGCGCCGTTCCTGCGCGCCCGCGGCATCCGGGATCTCGACACGCTCGTGTTGAGCCACGCGGATGCGGATCACACCGGCGGCGCCCCCGCCGTCTATGCGGCGGTCGAGGTGCGTCAGCTGCTGGGAGGGATGCCGGCCGGCAACCGGCTGTGGCGCGACGCGCAGGCGGCCGGCGTCGCGAGCCGCGTGCCTTGCGCGGCGGGGCAGCGCTGGCGCTGGGACGGCGTGACGTTCACGATGCTCTGGCCGCAGGGCGGCCCCAGCGGCGGCGCGACGAACGCGCAGTCGTGCGTGCTGCGCGTCGACGCGGGCGGCACGTCCGCGCTGCTGACGGGAGACATCGACGCGCGCGTCGAACGCCGGCTCGTCGACACGGATCGCGACGCGCTCGCCGCGCAGATCCTGGTCGTCGCGCATCACGGCAGCCGCACGTCGTCGGTCGAGCCTTTCCTCGATTCGGTCGGGCCGCGCGTCGCGGTATTTCCTGTAGGCTATCGCAACCGATTCGGGCATCCGCACCGGACCGTCCTCGCGCGCTTCGCGGCGCGCGGGATCCCGTTGCCGCGCACCGATCGCGACGGCGCCGTGCGGTTCGACGTCGCGCCGGCGGATGGAAGGTTCGCGCTCGAGCTTCACCGCGATGCGCAGCGCCGCTACTGGATGGACCGGTGACGCGCCTGGCGGGATGACGGCTTTGCATGGGAGCTGAGTCGGCGCTGAAGCGCCAGCTCGGGTCCACAAAGGAGACACCGGCGTTTGAAGGACATCATTCATTTTTCGCACGCGAACGGCTTTCCGGCGTCGACGTACCGGACGATCTTCGCCGAACTGGCCGACGACTACGAGCTGCGCTACATCGAGCGGATCGGGCACGACCGGCGCTACCCGGTCACGCGCGACTGGCCGCACCTCGTCGAGCAGCTGCTCGACGACATCGGCGGACGCTACGAGCGGCCGGTGTGGCTCGTCGGCCATTCGCTCGGCGGTTATCTGTCGCTGATGGCCGCGTTGAAGAAGCCGCAGTGGGTGCGCGGCGTGGTGATGCTGGATTCGCCGATCATCGCCGGCTGGCGCAGCGGCGCATTGCGCGCCAGCCAGTGGGCGGGGCTCGACGAGCGGCTGTCGCCGGCCGCGGCGACGCGCAACCGGCGCACGCGCTGGGCGAGCCGCGACGAAGCCTGGCGGCATTTCCGCGAGAAGCCGGCGTTCGCGCGCTGGGACGAGCGGATGCTGGCCGACTACATCGACTACGGCATTCCGCCGGCGGCCGTCGACGGCGAGCGCGCGCTCGCGTTCGACCGGCAGGTCGAATACCTGATCTACCGGACCTTGCCGCATACGCTCGGCCCGCGGCTCGCGCACGGCACGCCGGTGCCGCTCGGTTTTCTCGCCGGCACGCACTCGCGCGAGGTGCGCCAGGTCGGGCTCGACGCCACGCGCCGCGCGGCTCGCGGGCGCATCGAATGGCTCGAGGGCAGTCACCTGTTCCCGATGGAGCGGCCGCTGGAGACGGCGCGCGCATTGCAGCGGATGCTGAATACGCTGCGCGCGGAAGAAGGGGGCGCCGGGTCCGCGCACGACGCCTGAAACGCGGCCCGGCCGCCCACATCCGACGCGTCAGGCTCGGCCGGCGCGGCACAGCGCGAAAGGGCGCAATCATCGCGTCAATTGCTGAGAGAAGCGCGGGCTTTACGGTATAATCCGTTTTTCCCGCGAGCATCCAGCGATGACCAAATATGTTTTCGTCACCGGCGGCGTAGTTTCTTCCCTTGGCAAGGGTATTGCCGCCGCCTCTCTCGCCGCGATCCTCGAATCGCGCGGTCTGAAAGTCACCCTCCTCAAACTCGATCCCTACATCAACGTCGACCCCGGCACGATGAGCCCGTTCCAGCACGGCGAAGTGTTCGTGACGGAAGACGGCGCGGAGACGGATCTCGACCTCGGCCACTATGAGCGCTTCATCAGCACGAAGATGCGCAAGGCCAACAACTTCACGACCGGCCAGATCTACGAATCGGTGATCCGCAAGGAACGCCGCGGCGACTATCTCGGCAAGACCGTGCAGGTGATTCCGCACATCACGAACGAGATCCAGGCGTTCATCGAGCGCGGGGCCGCGTCGGCCACCTGCGGCGAGCCGGACGTCGCGATCGTCGAGATCGGCGGCACGGTCGGCGACATCGAGTCGCTGCCGTTCCTCGAGGCAGCGCGCCAGATGAGCCTGCGCCTCGGCCGCAACAGCGCGTGCTTCGTGCACCTGACGCTCGTGCCGTACGTCGCGACGGCCGGCGAGCTGAAGACGAAGCCGACCCAGCACAGCGTGCAGAAGCTGCGCGAGATCGGCATCCTGCCGCACGTACTGCTGTGCCGCGCGGATCGCCGCATTCCGGACGACGAATCGAAGAAGATCTCGATGTTCTCGAACGTGCCGGAAGACGCCGTGATCTCGGTGTGGGACGCCGACAGCATCTACAAGATTCCGCAGATGCTGCACGATCAGGGCCTCGACAAGATCATCTGCGACGAGCTGAAGCTGTCGCCGCACGACGCCGACCTCGCGATGTGGTCCGAGCTCGTCGAGAAGCTGGAGCACCCGAAGCACGAAGTGACGATCGGCATGGTCGGCAAGTACGTCGACCTGACCGAGTCGTACAAGTCGCTGATCGAAGCGCTGCGTCATGCGTCGATCCACACGTCGACGAAGGTCAACATCGAGTACATCGACTCGGAAGAGATCGAGGCGAACGGCGTCGACAGCCTGAAGCACCTGGATGCGGTGCTGGTGCCCGGCGGCTTCGGCCGTCGCGGCACGGAAGGCAAGATCGCGGCGATCCGCTATGCGCGCGAGGCGAAGGTGCCGTACCTCGGCATCTGCCTCGGCATGCAGCTCGCGGTGATCGAGTTCGCGCGCGACGTCGTCGGCCTGAAGCAGGCGAACAGCACCGAATTCGACCAGGAGACGCCGGAACGCGTCGTCGCGCTGATCACCGAGTGGTACGACCGCGAAGGCAAGGTCGAGAAGCGCACCGAGGAGTCCGATCTCGGCGGCACGATGCGTCTCGGCTCGCAGCGCTGCCCGATCAAGCCCGGCACGCTCGCGGAAGAGATTTACGGCAAGGACGTGAACGAACGTCACCGCCACCGTTATGAAGTCAATAACCGCTTCGTGCCCCAGCTCGAAAGCGGCGGCCTTATCATCAGCGCGCGTACCCCGAGCGAGGACCTGCCGGAAATGATGGAGCTGCCGCGCTCGATGCACCCGTGGTTCGTCGGCGTGCAGTTCCACCCGGAATTCACGTCCACGCCGCGTGACGGCCATCCTCTGTTCAAGTCGTTCGTCGAAGCCGCGCTGGCCGGTCAGCAGGCGCGCGCCGGAGTGAAAGCATGAAGCTGTGCGATTTCGAGGTCGGTCTCGACAAGCCTTTCTTCCTGATTGCGGGCACCTGTGTCGTCGAATCCGAACAGATGACGATCGATACCGCCGGCCGCCTGAAGGAAATCTGCGAGAAGCTGAACATCCCGTTCATCTACAAGTCGTCCTATGACAAGGCGAACCGCAGCTCGGGCAAGTCGTTCCGCGGCCTCGGAATGGACGAGGGGCTGCGCATCCTGTCCGAGGTGAAGCGCCAGCTCGGCCTGCCGGTGCTGACCGACGTGCATTCGATCGAGGAGATCGAGCAGGTCGCGTCGGTCGTCGACGTGCTGCAGACGCCCGCGTTCCTGTGCCGCCAGACCGACTTCATCCATGCGTGCGCGCGCTCGGGCAAGCCTGTCAACATCAAGAAGGGCCAGTTCCTCGCGCCGCACGACATGAAGAACGTGATCGACAAGGCGCGTGAAGCGGCCCGCGAAGCGGGGCTATCGGAAGACCGCTTCATGGCGTGCGAGCGCGGCGTCTCGTTCGGCTACAACAACCTCGTGTCGGACATGCGTTCGCTCGCGATCATGCGCGAGACGGGCGCACCCGTCGTGTTCGACGCGACCCACTCGGTGCAGCTGCCGGGCGGGCAGGGCACGAGCTCGGGCGGCCAACGCGAATTCGTGCCGGTGCTCGCGCGCGCGGCGGTCGCCACGGGCGTCGCGGGCCTGTTCATGGAAACGCACCCGAAGCCGGCCGAAGCAAAGTCGGACGGCCCGAACGCGGTGCCGCTCAACCGGATGGGCGCGCTGCTGGAGACGCTCGTCACGCTGGACCAGGCTGTGAAGCGCACCCCGTTCCTGGAAAACGATTTCAACTAAGAACGTATGAACCTGCGGCGGTTTCGCGCGTCTGTAGCGAAAGCGGCTTTCGCGCACGCGCCGTCGCAGGGTGAAGAATCCATCGTCATTCTCAGAGGAAACCCATGAGTGCAATCGTAGATATCATCGGCCGCGAGATTCTGGATTCGCGCGGCAACCCCACCGTCGAATGCGACGTGCTGCTCGAATCGGGCACGATGGGCCGCGCGGCGGTGCCGTCGGGCGCGTCCACCGGCTCGCGTGAAGCGATCGAACTGCGCGACGGCGAAGCCGGCCGCTACAACGGCAAGGGCGTGCTGAAGGCGGTCGAGCACATCAACACCGAGATCTCTGAAGCCATCATGGGCCTCGACGCGTCGGAACAGGCGTTCCTCGACAAGACGCTGCTCGAGCTCGACGGCACCGACAACAAGTCGCGCCTCGGCGCGAACGCGATGCTGGCCGTGTCGATGGCCGTCGCGAAGGCTGCCGCCGAAGAGGCCGGCCTGCCGCTGTACCGCTACTTCGGCGGCTCGGGCGCGATGCAGCTGCCGGTGCCGATGATGAACATCGTCAACGGCGGCGCGCACGCGAACAACAGCCTCGACATCCAGGAATTCATGATCGTCCCGGTCAGCCAGCCGACGTTCCGTGAAGCCCTGCGTTGCGGCGCGGAAGTGTTCCACGCGCTGAAGAAGATCCTGAGCGACCGCGGCATGAGCACGGCGGTGGGCGACGAAGGCGGCTTCGCGCCGAACTTCGGCAGCAACGACGAGTGCCTGTCGACGATCCTGCAGGCAATCGAGAAGGCCGGCTACCGTGCGGGCGAAGACGTGCTGCTCGCGCTCGACTGCGCGGCATCCGAGTTCTACCACGACGGCAAGTACCAGCTCGCGGGCGAAGGCCTGCAACTGTCGTCGGCCGAGTTCACCGATTACCTCGCGACGCTCGCCGACAAATTCCCGATCGTGTCGATCGAGGATGGCATGCACGAAAGCGACTGGGACGGCTGGAAGCTGCTGACCGACCGTCTCGGCAAGAAGGTGCAGCTGGTCGGCGACGACCTGTTCGTCACCAACACGCGCATCCTGAAGGAAGGCATCGAGAAGGGCATCGCGAACTCGATCCTCATCAAGATCAACCAGATCGGCACGCTGACCGAAACGTTCGCGGCGATCGAGATGGCGAAGCGCGCAGGCTACACGGCCGTGATCTCGCACCGCTCGGGCGAAACGGAAGATTCGACGATCGCGGACATCGCGGTCGGCCTGAACGCCGGCCAGATCAAGACGGGTTCGCTGTCGCGCAGCGATCGCATCTCGAAGTACAACCAGTTGCTGCGCATCGAGGAAGATCTCGGCGATATCGCGAGCTACCCGGGCAAGTCAGCGTTCTATAACCTGCGCTAACGCGCTACTATCGGGCTGGTTTGCTTCGACGCCGCTCTGCGTGATGCGTGGAGCGGCGCTTCTTATATCTGCGTCTCCTACATGCGGCTCGTCACTGTCGTCCTGATTGCCTTGCTGGCGCTTATTCAGTACCCCCTATGGTGGGGGCATGGCGGCTGGCTGCGTGTGCACGAGCTGCGTCAGCAGCTCGACAGCCAGTTGCAGAAGAACGCCGACGAGAAGCTGCGCAACGAGCGGACCGCGGGCGAAGTGCAGGATCTGCAGGGCGGCACGGCGGCCATCGAGGAACGCGCGCGCTACGAGATGGGCATGGTGAAGGACGGCGAGGTGTTCGTGCAGTTCGTATCGCCGAACGCGCAGGCCGCGCAGGCGGCGCCCGTTGCCAACACGCTGTCGAGCACGTCGACGCGCGGCGAAGTGTCCGCGGCGCCGGTGCGCGTCGTGCCGAATCCGCAGTCGACGGCCAAGCCGTCGCGGCATCACGGCGGCGAGAAGGGGAAGCAGCCTCACCACTGATTGCGGTGATGCGAGCCTGTTGAAAAAGCGCAGCCAATTCAATGCCGCGCTTTTTTATTTCCTGCCGGTCGGCAATCGAGCCGTTGAAGGGCTTACCACCACCAGCCCGGATAGCCGTAGCTGAAACCCGTGCCCCAGCCGTGCCCCCAACCGCCGCCGTAGTAGCCGCCATAGTACGTGACGGGCGGCGGCGTGTAGTACGACCACGCGCGAATCGCGGCTTCGGTCGCGATCGCGTCGTCCTGTTCGCGCAGCACCTGCCGGTCGATCTCGTCGTAGCGCTTGCGCTCGGCAGGCGTCAACGTCACCGGCTGGCCGGACGCGCGTTGTTCGGGCAGGCGGCTCAGGATCGTGGAGGCCGGCTGCACCGCGCAACCGGCGAGGACGAGCAGGGCGGCTGCGGCGCTCGTCAGCAACAGGGGGCGAAACAGGCGATTCATGTCCTTCTCCAGCAGCGCGCCGGCGACCGGCGGCGGGGGGCGCGCGCTCGACGCTCGTGCGCCGTTCATTATGCGCCCGCGCGCCAGCGGGTGCGTGCTCGTGCGGCTCAGTGACGTTGCTCGGCGGCAGGCGTCACGCCGCTCGCGAGTTCGGGCGCGGCAAACAGCTGCGCGACGTCGACGGGATCGAATTCGTAGCGCTGGTTGCAGAACTCGCAATGGATTTCGACGTGGCCGCGTTCGACGATCACGCTGTCGACTTCCTCCTGGCCGAGCATCTTCAGCATCGCGCCGACCTTTTCGCGCGAGCACGTGCACGCGAAGCGCGTGCCGGCCGGGTCGAAATGCTGGACGTTCTCCTGCCAGAACAGCCGGCGGAACACGACGTCCGGCTCGACCTCGAGCAGTTCCTTGGCGGACAGCGTGCCGCCCAGCGTGCACACGCGCTCCCATGTATCGGCATCGGTTTCCGCGGCGCGCGGCACGATGCCGCCGTCGCCCGGCAGCTTCTGCAGCAGCATGCCGACCGCGCGGTCGCTATCGGCGGCGAGCCACAGCCGCGTATCGAGCTGCTCCGAGTGATGCATGTAATGCTCGAGCACCTGCGCGACCGACTCCAGCGGCCCGTGTTCGCCGTTGAGCGGCACGATGCCCTGGTACGGCTGCTGGCCCGGCTGCTTGTCGGCCGGGTCGAGCGTGATCACGCAGCGCCCATGGCCGCTCGCGTTGACGAGCTCCGCGAAGCGGGTGTCGTCCCCGATCGTCTGGGCGACGTCGCCGGAGAACTTCGCGGTCGCGCGCATCGACAGATCCGAGCTGCACTGCACGACCAGCATTTTCACCGGCCCGTCGCCGAGGATCTGCATGACGAGGGTGCCGTGAAATTTCAGGTTCGCCGACAGCAGCGCGCACGCGGCCATCATCTCGCCGAGCACCGTGCGCACGGGGGCCGGGTAGTCGCGGCGGGTCAGCACCTCCTGCCACGTGTTGCGCAGCGAAACGATTTCGCCGCGCACGGGCGCCGCGTTGAACATGAATTTCTGTAACTGGTCGCTCACTCTTCTTCCTTGAATTCCGTGCGGATCAGCCGATCCGCACGAGTTGCTCCTTGAAGTGCGCACGCCGCTCGACGTACGTCTTCGCATTCGCGCGCAGCCGCGCGACGTCTTCGGCCGACAGCTCGCGCACCGCTTTCGCGGGGGCGCCGAGAATCAGCGAGTTGTCCGGAAACGTCTTGCCCTCCGTCACGACCGCGCCGGCGCCGACCAGACAGTTGCGGCCGATCACCGCACCATTCAAGACCACCGCCTGAATTCCGATCAGCGAGCCCTCGCCGACCGTGCAGCCGTGCAGCATCGCCTGGTGCCCGATCGTCACGTTCGCGGCGATCGTCAGCGGATAGCCGGGGTCGGTGTGCAGCACCGCACCTTCCTGCACGTTGCTGCCCGCGCCGACCGTGATCGGCTCGTTGTCGCCGCGCAGCGTCGCGCCGAACCACACGCTCGCGTTCTCCTCGAGCACGACCTTGCCGATGATGGCCGCCGTATCGGCGACGAACACGCTTTCGTGGATGGTCGGGGCCGTGTCGCCCAGCTTGTAGATCGTCACATTGTCTCCTTTGTCGATCGGCCCCGGCGCTTGAGCGCCGAGTCCGGTCTCATGCAAAGCGGTATCGTTCGGCAGGCGTCGGTAGAATGACGCGTTTCGCGCCGCGCCTGCCGCAGCAGTACAAGCGCGTATTGTAAACGGTTGCGCGCGGCGGCTCCCGACGCGCATTCAACGGTGCCCCTGGTCATGAACATGGTGCCTTCCTCATCCGTCGATTCCGACGCGTCGACCTGCGTGCGCCGCGCCGCGCTCGACGCCCTGCGCACGCCCGAGCCGGCCGCGAAGGCTGCCCGGGTGCGCACGCTGTACGACGCGCTGCTGGCCGGGCAGGCGACGATCGATCCGTCGCTCGTCCTGCCGGAGCCGGCCGGGCTGCCGGGGCGTCCGGCGCGTCCCGCGCTGGTCGAGCCGCGCCAGCTGGAGCGGCGCAGCATGCGCTCGCCGGAGGGCCGGGCGGTGCTGCTGCACGCGCTCGCGCATATCGAATTCAACGCCATCAATCTGGCGCTCGATGCGGTGTGGCGCTTTGGCGGCCAGCCGGACGCGTTCTATGCGGACTGGCTGAAGGTCGCCGCTGAAGAGGCGTATCACTTTTCGTTGCTGGCCGGCCGGCTCGCCGAATTCGGTCATGCGTACGGCGATTTCCCCGCGCACAACGGGCTGTGGGAAATGTGCGAGCGCACGGCGGGCGACGTGCTTGCCCGCATGGCGCTCGTGCCGCGCACGCTCGAGGCGCGTGGCCTCGACGCGTCGCCGCCGATCCGTGCGCGGCTCGCGCAGGCGGGCGACCACGCGTCGGCCGCGATCCTCGACGTGATCCTGCACGACGAAATCGGCCACGTCGCGATCGGCAACCACTGGTTCCGCCATTTGTGTGACGAGGCCGGCCGTGACCCGCTGCCGACCTACCGGCAACTGGCCGAACAGTACCAGG
The DNA here is from genome assembly GCF_000833595.1 of Burkholderia sp. MSHR3999. Lineage (NCBI taxonomy): Bacteria > Pseudomonadati > Pseudomonadota > Betaproteobacteria > Burkholderiales > Burkholderiaceae > Burkholderia > Burkholderia sp. MSHR3999. Next base: position 2,125,509 of record NZ_JRFO01000001.1, on the reverse strand, counting down.
CGCCGCGCCTGCGCGGCCCGTTCAATTTCGATGCGCGTCGCAGCGCCGGCTTCGAGCCCGCCGAGCTGGACGCGCTCGCGGCGCAGGACGCCGCCGCGACGCGGGAAGGGGCCTGATCGACAGCATGACCCGTCAGGCAGGGCGGCGGCGCCTAGAGGAGTGCCTCGACACGCGTGACGATCGCGGCACGCGCCCGCGCGGCGGCATCGTTATAATCGAACGACCATTCTTTTTTGACCGCTGCAATGACTGCCACGAGTTCTGTTTCCGATTTCGTCACGGTTCGCGGCGTCCGGCTGCATGTCCGGCGCTGGGGCCGGCCGGATGCGCCGACGCTGTTCATGCTGCATGGCTGGATGGACGTCGCGGCGTCGTTCCAGTTCGTCGTCGATGCGCTGGCGGGCGACTGGCAGGTGATCGCGCCGGACGCGCGCGGTTTCGGGCTGTCCGACTGGCCGGTGGCGCGGCAGGGCGGCGGTCACTACTGGTTCCATGAATATCTCGGCGATCTCGATGCGCTGCTGGACCACTATGCGCCGGCCGGCCAGGTCAACCTGGTCGGGCACAGCATGGGCGCGAACGTCGTGTGTCTGTATGCCGGCGCGCGGCCGGAGCGTGTGCGGCGCGTCGTCGACCTCGAGGGTTTCGGCCTGGCCCCGGCGCGGCCCGAGCAGGCGCCGGGCCGGCTGCGCAACTGGCTCGACGGCCTGCGCGAGCCGTCGGCGCTGAAGCCCTACGCGTCGCTCGACGAGGTGGCCGCCCGCCTGATCAAGACCAATCCCCGCCTCGAGCCGCACCGCGCGGCGTTTCTGGCCGCGCACTGGTCGAAGCGGGGCGACGACGGACGCTTCCATCTGCTGGCCGATCCCGCGCACAAGTTGGTCGGGCCGCTGCTGTACCGGCTCGACGAGGTGATGGCGACCTGGGCACAGGTGCGCGCGAAAGTGCTGCACGTCGAGGCGGTCGATTCGCCGACGCTCGCCTATCTGGCCGGCGGCATCCCGCTGCCGGAGTTCAAGGCGCGCTTCAGGGCGTTCCCGGACTGGCGCGAAAAGCTCGTCGACGACGCCGGCCACATGGTTCACCACGACCAGCCGGAGCAGATCGCGGCGCTGATCGAGGCGTTCTGCGCGTAGCGTTTGCGGCCGGCGCGCAGCGGGACGGGAAGGGGGAGGCGCGGCGGCGGAATGCCGCATTGCAGTAGAATGAAGCTTCACCTCCGATGCCTACGATGAACGCTGATCTCCACTGCCATTCGAATGTCTCCGACGGATTGCTGTCGCCTGTCGACGTCGCGCGCCGCGCCCATGCCGGCGGCGTGACCCTCTGGGCGCTCACCGATCACGACGAGGTGGGCGGCCAGGCGGCGGCGCGCAGCGAAGCGGAGGCGCTCGGCATGCGCTACCTGAGCGGCGTCGAGATTTCCGTGACCTGGGCGTCGCGCACGGTGCACATCGTCGGCCTGAACATCGATCCGGCAAACCCGGCGCTCGTCGACGGCCTGTACCGCACGCGCCACGGCCGTGCGGCCCGCGCGCAGGCGATCGGCGCGCAGCTCGAGACGCTCGGCATTCCGGGCGCCTACGACGGCGCACTGAAATACGTGTCGAATCCCGACCTGATCTCGCGCACACATTTCGCGCGCTTCCTGGTCGAGAACGGGCATGCGGAATCGACGTCGGACGTCTTCGACCGCTTGCTCGGCGACGGCAAGCCCGGCTTCGTGCCGCATCGCTGGGCGAAGCTGTCCGATGCCGTGCAGTGGATCCGCGGCGCGGGCGGCGAGGCGGTCGTCGCGCATCCGGGCCGCTATCGCTACACACCGGTCGAGTTCGACGCGTTCTTCGGCGAATTCATCGACCTCGGCGGCCGCGCAATCGAGGTCGTGACCGGCAGCCATACGCCGGACCAGTATCGCGAATATGCGGACGTCGCACGCCGCTTCGGCTTCGAAGTATCGTGCGGCTCGGATTTCCACGCGCCCGGAGAAGGCCGCGTCGAGCTGGGCAGCCTGCCGCCGCTGCCGTCCGACCTGAAGCCGGTCTGGGAACGCTGGCTCTGACGCCCCACGGCGGGCCGGCCGCGCGCGTCGCCGCTGCGGCGCGCCCCCGTTCATTCCCTCTTTATCCATCCCCATGTCCCAGTTCTTCAGGATTCATCCGGATAATCCGCAGCCGCGCCTGATCAAGCAGGCAGTGGAGATCGTCAACAAGGGTGGCGTGATCGCGATGCCGACCGACTCCAGCTATGCGCTCGCGTGCCACCTCGACGACAAGGATGCAGTCGAGCGCGTGCGCCGCATCCGCGGCCTCGACGAGAAGCAGCATCTGTCGCTGCTGGTGCGCGACCTGTCCGAACTCGCGAACTTCGCAATGGTGGACAACCGGCAATACCGGCTGATCAAGTCGGTGACGCCCGGCCCGTACGTGTTCATTCTGCAGGCGACGAAGGAGGTGCCGCGGCGGCTGTCGCATCCGTCGCGCAAGACGATCGGGCTGCGGGTGCCGGAGCATGCGATCACGCTTGCGCTGCTCGAATCGCTCGGCCAGCCGCTGCTCGGCACGACACTGATCCTGCCGCCCGAGGAGGAGCCGCTCAACGATCCGGAGGACATCCGCGCGCGGCTCGAGAGGCAGGTCGATCTCGTGATCGACGGCGGCGCGTGCCCGCGCGAGCCGTCGACGGTGCTCGACCTGACGGCCGACGAGCCGCAACTCGTGCGCGCGGGCCGCGGGCCGCTCGAGCCGTTCGGGCTGACGGCGGCGTGAACCCGCGCCGTTCCTTCCGTGTCCGTGCGATTGCGCTTGTTACAATAACGCGATATGGACGCTAACCTGATACAGACCATCGCCGTCTACGCGCTGCCCGTGATCTTCGCGATCACGCTGCACGAGGCCGCGCACGGCTATGCCGCACGCCTTCTGGGCGACAACACCGCCTACATGATGGGGCGCGTGTCGTTCAATCCGATGCGCCACATCGACCCGATCGGCACGATCGCGATTCCGCTCGTGATGTATTTCCTGACCGGCGGCGCGTTCCTGTTCGGCTATGCGAAGCCGGTGCCGGTGGCGTTCCGCAACCTGCGCGATCCGCGCTGGGGCAGCCTGTGGGTGTCGCTGGCCGGCCCCGCGTGCAATTTTGCGCAGGCGCTGCTGTGGGGCGTGCTGACCATCGTGCTCGCCGCCGCGCATGTCGACGAGCCGTTCTTCGCGCGCATGGCGCTTGCCGGCGTCAGCGTGAACCTCGTGCTCGGCGTGTTGAACCTGTTCCCGCTGCCGCCGCTCGACGGCGGCCGCATCCTGGCGGCGCTGCTGCCGCCGAAGCAGTCGATCGCGCTGTCGCGCATCGAGCCGTACGGTTTCATCATCGTCCTGTTGCTGGTCGCGACGGGCGTGCTGACGAATTTCTGGCTGCGTCCGCTCGTCAACGTGGGTTATCGCGTCGTGGCGGCCATCCTGACTCCTTTCGCCTCGCTTTTCTAACGACAATCATGTTCCCAGATCGTATTTTCTCCGGCATGCGGCCCACCGGGTCGCTGCACCTCGGCCACTACCACGGCGTGCTGAAAAACTGGGTGAAGCTGCAGTCCGAGTACCCGTGCTTCTTCTGCGTCGTCGACTGGCATGCGCTGACGACGCACTACGAGACGCCCGAGGTGATCGAGAAGAACGTGTGGGACGTGCTGATCGACTGGCTCGCATCCGGCATCGACCCGGCGCAGGCGACGCTGTTCATCCAGAGCAAGGTGCCCGAGCATGCGGAGCTTGCGCTGCTGCTCGGCATGAGCACGCCGCTCGGCTGGCTCGAACGCGTGCCGACCTACAAGGAGCAGATCGAGAAGCTGAGGGACAAGGACCTGTCGACCTACGGCTTCCTCGGCTATCCGGTGCTGATGGCGGCGGATATCCTGCTGTACCGCGGCTCGCTCGTGCCGGTCGGCGAGGACCAGGTGCCGCACGTCGAGATGACGCGCGAGATCGCGCGCCGCTTCAACTACCTGTACGGCCGCGAGCCGGGCTTCGAGGAGAAGGCGCTCGAGGCCGCGAAGAAGCTGGGCGGCAAGCGCGCGAAGCTGTATCACGAGCTGCGCAACGCGTACCAGCAGGAGGGCGACGACGAGGCGCTCGAGCAGGCGCGCGCGATGCTGCAGGAATCGCAGAGCCTGTCGATGAGCGACCGCGAGCGCCTGTTCGGCTATCTCGAAGGCGCGCGCAAGATCATCCTCGTCGAGCCGCAGGCGCTGCTGACCGAGGCGTCCCGCATGCCGGGCCTCGACGGTCAGAAGATGTCGAAGTCGTACGGCAACACGATCGGCCTGCGCGAGGACGCGGAGACGATCACGAAGAAGGTCCGCACGATGCCGACCGATCCTGCGCGCGTGCGCCGCACCGATCCGGGCGATCCGGACAAGTGCCCGGTATGGCAGCTGCACCAGGTCTATACGGACGAGGCGACCCACGAGTGGGTGCAGAAGGGCTGCCGCTCGGCGGGCATCGGCTGCCTCGACTGCAAGCAGCCGGTGGTCGAAGGCATCCTGCGCGAACAGCAGCCGATGCTCGAGCGCGCGCAGAAGTATATGGACGACCCGTCGCTGCTGCGCGCGATCGTCGCCGACGGCTGCGACAAGGCGCGCAAGTACGCGACGGAGACGATGCGCGACGTGCGCGACGCAATGGGCCTGTCGTACACGTGAGCGACAGGCATGAGCCGGCCGTGTCCGTCGGCGGCGGGCACGGCGTGTCGACCGAGCCGTCGCGCTGGGTCGCCGGCTGGACGCCGCTGATCGCGGCCGGCGGCGCGGTGCTGGACGTTGCCGCGGGCGACGGGCGGCATGCGCGCTGGTTTGCGGCGCGCGGGCATCCGGTGGTCGCGCTCGAACGCGATCCGGCCGCGCTCGCCGCATTGCGCGCGATTCCCGGCGTGGACGCCCGCGATGCCGACCTGGAAGGCGCACCGTGGCCGCTGCCGGCCGGTGAGCGGTTCGCGGCCGTGGTCGTCACGAATTACTTGCACCGCCCGCTCTGGCCCCATCTGCTCGATGCGCTCGCGCCGGGCGGCGTGCTCGTCTACGAAACCTTCGCGCGAGGAAACGAAACGGTCGGCAAACCGTCGAACCCCGCGTTCCTGCTCGCGCCGGGCGAACTGCTCGAGGCAGTGCGCGGCCGCCTGCGCGTGGTGGGGTACGAAGACGGCTTCGTCGCTGCGCCGCGCGCGGCGTTCGTCCAGCGCATCTGCGCGGTGCGCGAGGGCGCGGCCACGGGGTCGGAGGCGGGTATTCCGCGTTACGAACTGCCCGGCTAATCCGCTACAATCTCAACGTTTACCGATTCATACTCAATCGCGTTTCATGGCTAACGGCACCCAAGACGGCATTCAAATCCGCGGCAGCATCCCCGCGATCGTCACCCCGATGCTCGAAGACGGCAGTCTCGATCTGCCGGCGTTTCGCAAGCTGATCGACTGGCACATCGAAGAAGGCACCGACGCGCTGGTCGTGGTCGGGACGAGTGGCGAGTCGGCGACGCTCAACGTCGAAGAACACATCCTGATGATTCGCACCGCGGTCGAGCACGCGGCGAAGCGCATTCCGATCATCGCCGGCGCGGGCGGCAATTCGACCGCCGAGGCGATCGAGCTGACGAAGCATGCGAAGGCGGTCGGCGCGGACGCGACGCTGCAGGTCGTGCCGTACTACAACAAGCCGACGCAGGAAGGAATGTATCGGCACTTCAAGGCGATCGCCGAGGCGATCGACCTGCCGGTGATCCTGTACAACGTGCCGGGCCGCACGGTCGCGGACATGTCGAACGAGACGATGCTGCGTCTCGCGCAGGTGCCGGGCATCGTGGGCGTGAAGGAAGCGACCGGCAACATCGACCGTGCCGCGCAGCTGATCAAGGCCGCGCCGGCGCGTTTCGCGATCTACAGCGGTGACGATCCGACCGCGATCGCGCTGATGCTGCTGGGCGGTCACGGCAACATCTCGGTGACGGCGAACGTCGCGCCGCGCGCGATGAGCGCGCTGTGCCGCGCGGCGCTGGCCGGCGACGTGAAGACGGCGCGCGAGCTGCACATGCAGCTGCTGTCGCTGCACAAGAACCTGTTCATCGAGGCGAACCCGATTCCGGTGAAGTGGGCGCTGCAGGCGATGGGCAAGATGCAGGGCGGCATCCGCCTGCCGCTCACGCCGCTCGACGAACGTTGCCACGACGCGGTGCGCTCGGCGCTCGTCGAAGCCGGCGTCCTGGCCTGATGTCGCGGCGGACGGGGCACCGTCCGCCGGTTCATTCCCTGATCAACCCGCACCGGCCGGCTCCGTCCGGCGCCGCTCCTGACGAGCGTTCTAGCAAGACGAAGGATTTCATGAAACGTTTCGCCTTTTCCTCTCGCGCCATCCAGGTTTCGGTGGTGGCGCTTGCGCTGGGCGCGCTCGCCGGCTGCGATACGCTGAACGACTATCTGGCTCCCGACAAGGTCAACTACAAGAACACCGGTTCGGCGCCGCCGCTCGCGGTGCCGAGCGACCTGAAGCCGGTGCCGACGAGCCAGCAGTTCGTCGCGCCGCCGGCCAATGCCGGCCTCGGCACGCTGCCGCCGCGCGCGACGACGGCAGCCGGCACCGCGACGGACGGCGTGCCGACCGCGCAGGATCCGCTCGGCATGCACGTCGAGCGCGACGGCGACCGCCGCTGGCTGGTCGTCGACGGCCGCACGCCGGAGCAGCTCTGGCCGCTCCTGAAGGATTTCTGGCAGGACAACGGCTTTTCGCTGAAGACCGACGCGCCGTCGACGGGGATCATGGCCACCGACTGGGCGGAGAACCGCGCGAACATTCCTGACGACTGGTTCCGCCGCACGATCGGCAGGGTCGTCGATTTCGTGTATTCGTCCGGCACGCGCGACCGCTTCCGCACGCTCGTGAACCGTACGGCGGACGGCAACACCGACATCTCGATCACGCACAGCGCGATGGAGGAAATGATGGTTGGCCCGCAGGGCGGCACGTCGTCGCGCTGGGAGGAGCGTCCGCGCAATCCGGTGCTGGAGGCGGTGTTCCTGGCGAAGCTGATGCAGAAGTTCGGCCTGTCCGAAACGCAGGCGAAGCAACTGCTGACCGACGCGCGGCCAGCGACGGCGCCCGCGCAGGTCAGCGCCGCGAGCGCCGGCACGGCGACGCTGCAGCTTGCCGAATCGTTCGATCGCGCGTGGCTGCGCGTCGGCCTTGCGCTCGATCGCACCAACTTCACGGTCGACAACCGCGACCGCGAGAAGGGCATGTACTTCGTGCGCTACGCGAATTCGATGGAAGAGCTGAAGCGCGACGGCCTGTTCGGCAAGCTGTTCTACGGCGGCCCGTCGGCGGCGAAGCCGGGCAAGGAATTCGTCGTCAACGTGCGTGCGCAGGGCAATGGCGGCACGCAGGTCGCGGTGGTCGACGCGAACGGCCAGATCGACAACTCGTCGGACGCCCAGCGGATCATCTCGCTGCTTCACGCGCAATTGAACTAAGCGCGTGCGATTCGCCAGCCTCGGAAGCGGCAGCGAAGGCAACGCACTGGTGGTCGAAGCCGCGAGCGGCGCGACCACCACCCGCGTGCTGCTCGACTGCGGCTTTTCCGCCAAGGAGGTCGAGCGCCGGCTCGGCCGTCTGCATCTCGGCATCGACGATCTCGATGCGATCCTCATTACCCACGAACACAGCGACCATGTCGGCAGCGCGTTGACGCTCGCCCGGCGCGCGTCTCTGCCGCTCTACATGAGTTGGGGCACCGCGCGCGCGGTCGGCGCGGACGAAGCGGACGTCGAGCTCCACGTACTGTGGGGCGACGAGACGGCCCGGATACGCGATCTGGCAGTCTTGCCGTACACGGTCCCGCACGACGCGCGGGAGCCGCTCCAGTTCGTGTTCCTGGACGGCTGCCACCGCCTCGGCGTGCTGACCGACGTGGGCGGGGCCACGCCGCACATCACGGCCGTCCTGAGCGGCTGCGATGCGCTGGTGCTGGAATCGAACCACGATACCGCGATGCTGGCTGCGAGCCGCTATCCGCAGTCGCTGAAGGCGCGGATCGGCGGCAGTCACGGGCACCTGAGCAACGACGCGGCGGCGGACATCCTCGCGTCGCTTGAACGCAGCCGCCTGCAGCATCTCGTGGCGGCTCACCTGAGCCAGCAGAACAACAGGCCGGAACTGGCCCGTCAGGGGTTTGCGGGCGTGCTGGGCACGGATGGGAGCGACGTGGTTGTCGCCACGCAGGAAACGGGCTTCGACTGGCTGGTGTTGACCTAGGAGGGCGGGCCTGCGGCCCGGAGCGGACGCCTGCGCCTGTCGAAACGTGCAGGCGTAAAAAAACCGGCCCGAGGGCCGGTTTTTTTTCAGCTGATGCTGAGGCTTACTGGCTTGCGCCCGAAGCCGGAGCAGCCGTCGCTGCCGAAGCAGCCGACGCCACAGCAGCAGCTGCGTCGCTCGCAGCAGCCGTTGCCGACGAAGCAGCAGCCGTTGCGTCGCTCGCAGCACCAGCAACTGCCGAAGCAGCCGACGAAGCGGCAGCAGCAGCGTCGCTAGCAGCCGGCGCAGCAGCTTGGTCTGCGCTCTTGTTGCAAGCAGCCAGTGCAACAGCAGCCAGCAGGGAAGCTACGAGGAGGGATTTCTTCATGATCACGTCCTTTTATGGTTAAAGGGTAAGCAACAGCGCGAAACAATACCGGTAATGTGCTCCAACACCGACCTGGGCCGCTGGTGGAGACGCACTTCTAGAGCGTGAATCTTCCCTACGGCTTGGGCGGAAATTATATGCACTTTCCTATCGACCGTCGACAAATGCGGGGTCAATACGTTGTCTTTCCCATACAAATTTTGATTTGCGTGGGCTACGGGTCAACTCACACTAATCCCGGCTTCCGACCCGTATCCAGCCCGCACGATACCACTCGTGCAGTAATGCTGTCATGGAGGGATCCCGGGATAGTGTTACAAACCGTTTCGCCTCCATCCGACGCTGATTGGCCAGCTCGGGCAGCCATTTGGCGGCCTGATCGAGTGGTCCTTCCTCGCCGTTGATGAAGTACGAGCGCGCGTTATACATCAATGCGGCGCGTCTGTCGAGACATACGCCGCGCCGCGCGGCCTGCGCGGCGAACGCCGCCTCGGAAAGTACGCGTGCGGGCGGGTCGAACACGACGTTCGATTTGGGCTCGCTCAGGTAGCAGCCGAGGAATTCGGCGACGTCCTGCTCGCGCCACTTGATGCCGTTGACGATCGCCGCGACCCGTTCGACCATCGCCGGCGGCAGGTGCGCCGGCGTCTCGACGGCGGGCTGCTTCGGATCGCGGTAGAGGTCGTCGCTGCGGGCGCCGCTGCGCAAGCCGCCGCGCTCCGCGAGGTAATACAGGAATTGGGCGCCCAGTTCGCCGGCGGACGGGGCCCGGAAGCCGATCGAGCAGGTCATGCATTCGCCTTCGGCGACGCCGTCGTGCGCGATGTGCGGCGGCAGGTAGAGCATGTCGCCGGGCTCGAGCACCCATTCGTCGCTCGGCTCGAAATGCTCGAGGATCTTGAGCGGCACGCCGGGCTGCAGCGACAGGTCCCGCTGCGCGCCGATGCGCCAGCGGCGCTTGCCCTCGACCTGCAGCAGGAATACGTCGTACGAATCGAAATGGGGGCCGACGCCGCCGCCGTCGGTCGCGTACGAGATCATCAGGTCGTCGAGGCGCGCGTCCGGGATGAAGCGGAAGCGGTCGAGCAGCGCGCGCGCGGCGTCGACGTGGAGGTCGAGCCCCTGCACCAGCAGGGTCCAGGCCTTGCGCGTGACGGGCGGCAGCGCGTCGTCGTCGAACGGGCCGTGCGCCAGTTGCCACTTGTTACGAAAGTGCGTGATCAGGCGCGATTCGGCGTCGTAGTCGCCCGCCAGCTCGAACAGCGCGTCGCGCGAGACGGGGGGCGTCACGCCGGGGATCGCCTGGCGGATCAGCAGCGGTTTCTTCTGCCAGTAGCGGCGCATGAATTGCGCCGGGGTGAGGCCGCCGAGCAGCGGCGTGGGAAGATCGGGTGGCGGCGCGCCGACCGCGGCGGCTGCGCCATCCAGCGGTTCGGCTTGAGACCGTTTGCGCATCGTATAATGAGAGTTGTATTTGGGAGAATTGGATGAAAATCGCAAAAAACACCGTCGTGTCGGTCGCTTACAAGCTGTCGGATGCGCAAGGCAATCTGATTGAGGAAAGCGACGAGCCGATGGTCTATCTGCACGGCGGCTATGATGGCACGTTCCCCAAGATCGAGGAACAGCTCGACGGCCAGGAGCCGGGTTACCAGGCGCAGATCCAGCTGGAGCCGCAGGACGCGTTCGGCGACTACGACCCCGAGCTCGTGAAGATCGAGCCGCGCGACCGTTTTCCCGAGCCGATCGAAGTAGGCATGCAGTTCGAAGGCACGCCGGAGGACGGCGACGAAGAGATCGACTCGCTGATCTACACGGTGACCGACATCGCCGAAGACAAGGTCGTGCTCGACGGCAACCATCCGCTCGCCGGCATGGCGCTGCGTTTCTCGCTGACCGTGAAGGACGTGCGCGAAGCCACCGAGGACGAAATCGAGCATGAGCACGCGCACGGTGCGGAAGGGCTCGAAATCGTCGACGAGGATGAGGACGACGAGGACGGCGAGCCGTCAGGGCGCACGCTGCACTGAGCTGGCGGGCGCGCCTTGCGTCGGAGCCGTGAAGTAGGGCGCCGGCGCGGGGCCTGATGCGTCATTCGGCGCCCTGCTGTCGCCCGGCAGCGGTGGCGCGACCGACGAGGCGTCCGGTAGCGCCGGCAGGGCCGGAATCTCCGGCATCTGCGGAAGCGGGACATCGTCGTGCGGTGCGGCCGGCAAGGCCGGCGGCACCGGCAGGTTATTCGGCACGTCCTGCAGGCTGACGTTGAACGGCGTCTGCCGCGCCGGCGACACACCGACCTTCACCCATTGACTGGCAGGCCGCCGCGGTCCGATCGCGACGCGCGTCAGGTTGCCTACGAGTTCCCCATTGTCGGTACGCAGCGGACGATCGATGGCGAAGCCGTTCGCCAGCGGTTCGCCGCTCGCGTGCATCACGAGTATCGGGCCGCGAAAGGTGGCGGCCGCCTTGACCAGGGAACGCTTCAGTTCGCGGAAACCGTCGCGCACGCGCGGGCGGTTGAAGCGCAGCCACGCGAAGCGTTCGGCGCGTTCGTAGCGGTCGAACTTCGGGTCGCCTTCGAAGATCACGACCAGCGCGCGCGCGTCGCGCCGCTTCGCGTATTCGGCCGCATGGTCGATCCAGAAGCCGTTCGCGACGATGCGATCCTCGAACTCGCCGTTACGGCCGCCGGCCGTCAGGAAGTAATTGTTCGGCGCGGGGGCGTTGAGCACGACGAACACGATGTCGTCGCGCACCCATCGCGCGTTCTCGCGATACGGCCGGAAACGCGCGACTTCGCTCTCGCGCGTGATCTGCAGCGCGCCCGGATCGGGCAGCGCCGCACCGGCGAGCAGCGTCTGCCGCAGGAAGTCGAGCCGTTCGACCGGATCGTAGCCGCCTCCCGCCGCCGTGTTGCAGGTGACCCAGTCGTCGCGGCCGGGCACGAACACGAGCGGCACGCGCGATGCGTCGAGAATCGCGCCGCGCTGCGTGTACAGCGCATCGCGGCATGCTTCCCTGGCTCCCTTGAGATCCCCCGCGTACACGACGAACGCGAGGTTGCGCTCGCGCGCCATCGCCTCGAGCATCCGCTGTGCGGCGACCTCGTCGGCAGGCGACGCGATCACGCCGGAGACGACCGCGAACGAATAGGGCGCGCCGGCGCGCTTCGCGGGCGCCGCCTGGGCGAGCGTGCCGGAAAGCGCGAGCGCAGCCGCCGCGGCGAGCGCGACGGCTGCGTGCACGAGCCGGCCGGCCGCCGCGCGCTTACGCGTGCCCGTCGGCATCGTGCGATTGGGCGAGCGCGCGCAGCTCGTACAGCAGGTCGAGCGCTTCGCGTGGTTTCAGGTCGTCGGGGTCGATGTCGCGCAGTTTTTCGAGCGCGGGGTGGGGCGCGCTCGGCGTGGCCGGCGCGTCCGCGCATTCGAGATCGTCGGCAGCCGGCTGCATGCTGAACAGGTCGAGCTGCGGCGTGTGCTGAGCGGCCGACTGCTGCTCGAGGTACGCGAGATGTTTGCGCGCCGCGCGGATCACCGGCGCCGGAACGCCTGCAAGCTGCGCGACCTGCAGCCCGTAGCTCTGGTTGGCGGGACCTTCGTTGACCGCGTGCAGGAACACGATGCCGTGACCGTGTTCGACCGCCGACAGGTGGACATTGGCCGCATGCGGGAACTCGGCCGGCAGCTGCGTCAGTTCGAAGTAGTGCGTCGCGAACAGCGTGTAGCAGCCGTTGTGCGCGAGCAGGTGCCGCGCGATCGCCCACGCGAGCGCGAGGCCGTCGAACGTCGACGTGCCGCGGCCGATTTCGTCCATCAGCACGAGGCTTTGCGGCGTCGCGTCGTTGAGGATCGCCGCCGCCTCGGTCATCTCGACCATGAACGTCGAGCGGCCGCCGGCGAGATCGTCCGCTGCGCCGATGCGCGTGAAGATTCGGTCGATCGGGCCGAAGCACGCGGACTTCGCCGGCACGTAGCTGCCGACATAGGCCATCAGCGCGATCAGCGCGGTCTGCCTCATGAACGTCGACTTACCGCCCATGTTCGGGCCGGTGATCAGCAGCAGCTTGCGCTCCGTGCCGAGCTTGCAGTCGTTCGCGATGAACTGCTCGACCTGCGCCTCGACGACCGGATGCCGGCCTTGCTCGATGTCGATGCCGATCTCGTCGGTGAACGTGGGGGCGACCCAGTCGAGCGCGCGGGCGCGCTCGGCGAACGCGGCGAGCAGGTCGAGTTCCGCGAGTGCGGACGCGACGCGCTGGCATTCGGGAATGAACGGCAGCAGCGCCTGCAGCACCGCGTCGTACAGCGCGCGCTCGCGCGCGAGCGCCCGTTCCTGCGCGGACAGCGCCTTGTCCTCGAAGGTCTTCAGCTCGGGCGTGATGTAGCGCTCGGCGTTCTTCAGCGTCTGGCGGCGGCGGTAGTCGTCCGGCACCTTGTCGGTCTGCCCGCGCGTGACTTCGATGTAGAAGCCGTGCACCTTGTTGTACTCGACCCGCAGGTTCGCGATGCCGGTGCGGGCGCGTTCGCGTGCTTCGAGGTCGATCAGGAACTGGCCGCAGTTTTCCGAGATGTCGCGCAGCTCGTCGAGCTCCGCATCGTAGCCGCGCGCGATCACGCCGCCGTCGCGCACCATCGCCGCCGGCTCGGGGGCGATCGCGTTCGTCAGCAGGTCCAGGCATTCGGCGGGCGGCGCCAGCGCGGCATCGAGGCGGGTGAGCGCGTCCGCGTTGCCGGCGACCGGGCTGATGCGCTCGCGCAGCGCCGGCAGCGCGGCGAACGTGTCGCGCAGGCTCGACAGGTCGCGCGGCCGCGCGGAGAGCAGCGCGAGGCGGCCGGTGATCCGTTCGACGTCGGCGATCTGGCGCAGCGCGCTGCGCAGCGCATCGAGGCTCGCGTTCGCGGGCGCGTCCAGCAGCGCGCCGATCGCCTGCTGGCGCGACTGCGCGGCGACGGACGCGCGCGGCGGGTGGTGCAGCCAGTGGCGCAGCAGGCGGCTGCCCATCGTCGTGCAGCAGGTATCGAGCAGCGAATACAGCGTCGGCGACTCGGTGCCGCGCAGCGTTTCGGTCAGCTCGAGGTTGCGGCGCGTGGACGGATCGAGCCCGATGTATTCGGTTTCGTTCTCGACCTTCAGGCTGCGCACGTGCCGCAACTGCTGGCCTTGCGTGGCCGCCGCATACAGGAGCAGCGCGCCCGCGGCGCCGCAGGCGCTCGTCAGCGAGTGCGCGCCGAAGCCGTCGAGGCTCGCGACGTCGAGCTGGTCGCACAGGCGCTGCGTGCCCGCCGCGATGTCGAAATGCCAGGCCGGCACGCGCTTGAGCGCACCCGCGCCGGCGGGCATCGCGTCGGCCGATGCGTCGGCCGCGAGAATCTCGGCCGGGCGGATGCGTTCCAGCGCGGCGCCGAGCTGGTCGGGTTCTATCTCCGCGAGGCGCAGCGCGCCGCTGGCGAGGTTGAGCCATGCGAGGCCGATGTTGACCGCGACGCCGCGCTTGTTGTGGCCCGTGCACATCGCGAGCAGGTAGACGTCGGTCTTGTCGGACAGCAGCGCGGCGTCGGTCAGCGTGCCCGGCGTGACGACGCGCACGACCTTGCGTTCGACGGGGCCCTTCGACGTGGCCGGATCGCCGATCTGTTCGCAGATCGCGACCGATTCGCCCATCTTGACGAGCTTCGCGAGGTACTGTTCGACCGCATGGTGCGGCACGCCGGCCATCCGGATCGGGTTGCCGCCCGATGCGCCGCGCTGCGTCAGGGTCAGGTCGAGCAGGCGCGCGGCTTTTTCCGCATCCTCGAAGAACAGCTCGTAGAAGTCGCCCATCCGGTAGAAGACGAGCGTGTCGGGGTGGTCGGCCTTGATGCGCAGGTATTGCTGCATCATCGGCGTGTGGTTTCCGAGCCCGGCGACGGCGCGGGCCGCGGACGACTGCGTATCGCTCGCGGCCACGGCGGGCGTGCCCTTGAGCGATTGCGAGTCCATTGGAGTTTCGTTGCTGACGGGCGTGTTTTCCATCAAAAATGAGCGTAATCGGTTGGTTTTGGGCGGGATAACGTTCGTCCCGCGTACGTTCGGGGTTCAATCGGGGGGCCGCCGGTTGCTTGTCGTGAATCGGCCGGATTCGTGAAAGCGGCGGCGCCGAACCCTCGATATGATCGTGACCGGCCAGTTGGAGCCGGAGTGCGCAATAGGCGATAGTTTACATGGCGCGTGCGTTGCGGGCTGCTATCCGATCGACCAACGTCGGGATGGGTGGTTCGCAAGGGCCGGACGACGGGCGTTCGCGCGAGGTCGGGAAGGCTTGAAGGTAGGCAGCATGATCGCCCTCATACGCTGCTCTACCTCGATGATCACCTTGGCTCCGGCGCGTCCACATCGAGGCCATGCCGCTCCAATATACGGTTGCTGGAGGTCATAAAAGGGCGTCGACCGGAACGAGTTGTCCGTTCCAGCCGGGATGATGCGGCGCAGCCAGTGGGTCTGTTCTAATGGCAGATGGCGGCGCGGACGACCACGCCGGTCTCACACTTGCAGATCCGCGAATGCGGGCAGGAGATCGTGCTCGACGAGCCGGATCTCGATGCGGATTGCTGACTTCATTTTCGGTCTGCTATTTTTCGAGAAGAGTTTTCAAATAGTCAACTCGCTGCTTGGTGATCGTGACGAGACAGTCTTTTGTAATCAGGCCGGCGCCTTGGGATTGCGAGGCCTCGGCTGCAATATAGCCATTGCACTGCTTTTCTCTGTAATTGAGCCAGGCCTTCTGTGATTTCTCCAGCTCATCCTTGTATTGTGTGGATGCATATATTTTCTGATAAATTGCATTGAGATCTTTTTTTGATTTATCGAGGGCGTGGAGTGTGCAAGATAAATCGTCGTATACATTCATGCCGCTGATGCACGCTTCAGCAAATGAAGTCGCGGGTAGCAATAAAAACACTAAATAAATGATTTTTTTCATGGTGCCTTCAATGGATTGGTGATGGTATGACTCTGGAAGCTCTATGGCATAAGGAGCTGGTCGTATCGTTGTCTACATGAGACGGACGATGCTCTCCCATACGGGCCGATAGTTCGGTCGGTCGGGAATGAGCTTATGGAGAACGCGTGCCATACCCAGTTTGGCGGATATTTGTTCGCTAAGGCAACACGTTGATTGTCCGAGTCGTCCTCTGCCGGCCACAAGTGGTCGTTCTACACCAGTGCACAGAAACAGAAAGGGAGCCATGACAAACCTGATTCGATTCCGGGTTCGGCCGGTATATCACGGTAGCGATCTTCTGGTCGAGGTACTGGAAGACCATCGCACGGATCATTTTCCAAACGTCGCTGCGATCCTGCAAGATGCACTGCATTCCGTCCGAATACCGCATCCTGACGGCCTTGATGAATCCCGGGTCGCGTTGTTTCAGGATCGCTATTTCAGCTATTGGACGTATGCGCGGGGCCACTATGAAATAGACGACGACATCTGGGCGTTGTTCGTCACCGCGTCGATCAACAACTTGTCCATAGTCGCGGACATCGAACGAGCGCTCCTGTTGACGGGGAAGTTCGTCAAAGAAGAAGTGGATTTCGGCAAGTTCGAGTGAATTCGGGCAGAGCCTTGTCAGATATGGCGCAGGCACGCGCGGCATCCCGATTCGATCGGGCGCTGACGATGGCTAACCGGACTCTTTCCCGGTTCGGGCCCGAGTGAGATCGTGCGGGATTGCCGAAGTCGCGAGTGCAGCCATCACGGATGCGATTCTGGCCATCATCAGCGCTACCGAAGATGAAGTGGCGATCAACGTTCCGGCGATGGCCGATCCGATTGGAAACCCCGCCGCATTCAGGCTCATCGAGATGGACATGACCCGGCCGAGTTGCCGAGGATCGCGCCCGCAACGGGGCTGACGACCAAGCCGGGCACGATTGCAGCGAACATCAACCATCCGGCAAGCTCGGGCGACGAAAACCGCTCCAGGACAAACAGGACCACCGAAAGAACGAACATCCGCCCGGCAAGGCGCGAGCAGGTCGCCGCGACGAGTAAAGGCGACAAACCCGGGATGTTCAGCAGGGAACGATAGGAATCTTGTTGTGACATGGCGATCCGCGATCCGCGATCCGCGATCCGCGAGTCGCATCGGTCGCGGCCATCCTATGGACCGGCTACTGATCGGTCAAGCACCGGCCAGCTCACCCGCCCAGGCTTCCCGCCGCGTCGATGAACGCCGCCGCCTGCGGATCGCTCGCCGCCGCCACGTTGAGCCGGACCCACGGCGTGGCGTCGCCGTTCGGCCGGTAGTCGCGCCCCGGCGCGAGATCGAGCCCGAGCGTGCGCGCGAGTTCGACGAGCCGCGCGGAATCGTCGACGCCCGGCACGCATGCCCACACGAACATCCCGCCGTTCGGTTGCGCGTACACCTGCCAGCCCGCCTGCCGCAATCGCGCGACCGTGTGCGCCGACGCCTGCGCGAGGCGCCGGCGCAGCCGCTCCACGTGCTTGCGGTGCGTGCCGCGCTCGAGCAGCAGCGCGACGATGCTTTCCACGATCCGTGCGCCGCCCATGCTGGTGAGGGCCTTCAGGTCGATGAGATGCTTGATCAGGTCGGGCCGCGCGGCCAGGTAGCCGACCCGCAGCGACGACGACAGCGTCTTCGAGAACCCGCCGACATAGATCACGCGTTCGAGCTGGTCGAGCGTCGCGAGCCGCTGCGACGGCGTCGCCTCGAAATCGCCGTAGACATCGTCCTCGACGATCGTGAAGCCATGCTGGTGCGCGAGCTGCAGCAGCCGGAACATGATCGGCGGTGCAATGTTCGTCGCAGTCGGGTTATGGAGCACGGTCGAGACGAAGAACAGCTTCGGTCGGTGTTCGCGCAGCAGCGCCTCGGCCGCCTCGATGTCAGGCCCCGTCTCGCGGCGCGGCACGCCGACGGGCTTCACGCCGTGCAGCTTCAGCAAACCGAACAGGTTGAAATAGCCGGGATCCTCGACGAACACCGTGTCGCCCGGCTTCAGCATCAGGCGCACGACAAGATCGAGCGCCTGGCTCGCGCTGTGCGTGACGAGGATCTGCTGCGGCTGGGTGTCGATGCCGAGCGGCGCGAGGTGCCGGCACAGCTGCCGGCGCAACAGCGGATCGCCCTGCGGCTGCGCGTAGTCGACGAGGTTCGCCGTGTCGCCGCGCACGACGTGTCGCACCGCCTGCGCGATGCCGTCGACGTCGCGCCACGCGGCCGGCACGAAGCCGCTCGACAGTTTCACGCGATCGTCCAGCGACGCGAACTGCCTGAGGATGTGGCTCGTTTCCTCCTCGGCAACGCGCGGGTCCGTGCCGCCCGGGAGCGCGCCGGCGTCGAGCCGGTCGGTCACGTAGAAGCCGGAGCCGTGGCGCGGCCGGATCAGGCCGCGGGCAGCGAGCAGGTCGTATGCCTCGATGACCGGGAAGCGGCTGATCTGCTGATCGGCCGCCATCTTGCGGATCGACGGCAGTTTCACGCCGCCGCGCAATTGCCGCGAACGGATCATCCGTTCGATCTGGTCGACCAGCTGTTCGGTCAGCGGAACGCCGGTCGTCGTGTCGAGCGCGAGTTTCATCGGACGCCACCGTCAAGAACTTCGGCCAAAGTGTTCAGTGAAAACGGCTGAACACTTTGGAGGTGATTGTTCGGTTCTGTTCATTCCCTCGCACGGATTCTAGTCGAATAATCGGGGCCACCGTTTCTCGGAAATGCGATGGTCGAGACGAGCGGCAAGGGGGCGCGTGCTGTCGCTGGGACGGTAATGGCGCAAAGCGGTAGCGAACACACTTTGATCCGGAGGAAACCACATGCCGACTTATGACGATCTGAAAGCCAGGAATCAGGCGTCGTGCTCCGGCGATTGCAAAGTATCGCGACCCGGCATCCGCCGCCGCCTGGAGCGGGCGTGGGCGGGAACCCCGGTGGATTGCCGGCCGCGATCGGACGATGTTCCTGATCCGGGCGTCCACATGAATGACGGGAATCTTCGCGACGATGCTTCATCAGTCTCGGTCGACTGTTCGGCAAACAAGATCGGCGCATCGGCGCCGTCTGCATGCGGGTGCTCGCTGATATGAACCTCGCCCACTTCTCCGGCTTCGGCGTCGCGTTCGCCGTCTACCTGATCGGCACGGCAACGCCGGGGCCGGCCAACCTGTCGATCGCGAACGCGTCGCTGAACCACGGGCGCACGCCCGGCCTGGCGATGGCCGCCGGCGTGATGTCCGGCTCGCTCTGCTGGGGCGTGACGGCGGCGGCCGGCGTGTCCGCGATGCTGCTGTCGTCCGGTGTGCTGCTCATGTGGCTCAAGATCCTCGGCGCAGGCTATCTGCTGTGGCTCGCGTACAAGGCGGTGCGCGCCGCATACTCGACGCGCGATCCGCTGACGGCCGATGCGCAGGCGCGGCGCGGCAGCCTGGCGAGGTTCTATCTGCAGGGGCTCGGCATCCACCTGACCAACCCCAAGGCGATCCTGTCGTGGCTGACCGTGACGACGCTGGGGCTGTCGGCGAACGCGTCGGCGTGGACGAGCTTCGTGCTCGTCGCCGGCTGCGCGACACTCGGCTTCATCGTGTTCACGACGTATGCGCTCGCGTTCTCGTCGCATTCGGCGGGGCCGTTCTTCGCACGCACGCGCAAGCCGTTCGGCCTTTTCTGCGGACTGTTCTACTGCGTGCTCGCGGCGGGCTTCATCCGCTCGCTCGCGTAGCGTTTCGGCCGGCCCGGAATGGAAAACGGCCCGGGCCCGCGCAGGGCGGACCCGGGCCGTCTGCGGCGCGCGGGCGCCGTTATTCCGCGGCCGGCTGCAGGCGGCTGTAGCGGTTCAGGATCGGGATCATCTGGGCGTAGACCTTCGGGTTCGCCGCGACGATCTCGTGACGATGCAGGAAGTCGGCTTCACCCATGTAGTTGCCGACGAGACCGCCGGCTTCGGTGATCAGCAGGCTGCCGGCCGCCATGTCCCACACGTTGATGCCCTGCTCGAAGAAGCCGTCGAGGCGGCCGGCGGCGACGTTCGCGAGGTCGAGCGCGGCGGCGCCCGGGCGGCGCAGGCCCGTGCAGGCCTGCGTCATCTCGGTGAACAGGCGCGCGTACGCGTCGAGGCCGTCCTTCTCGCGGAACGGGAAGCCGGTGCCGATCAGTGAATCCGACAGGCGGTCGCGGCGGCCGACCCGGATGCGGCGGTCGTTCAGGTACGCGCCGCGGCCGCGCGTGGCGGTGAACAGGTCGTTTTTATTGGGGTCGTAGACGACGGCCTGCGTGACGACGCCCTTGTGTGCGAGCGCGATCGACACGCAGTAGTACGGGAAGCCGTGGATGAAGTTGGTCGTGCCGTCGAGCGGATCGATGATCCACTGGAATTCGGATTCGTTGTCGGATTCGCCCGATTCTTCCGCGAGGATCGCGTGATCGGGGTAGGCGGTCTTCAGCGTCTCGATGATCGCGTCTTCGGCGGCCTTGTCCACTTCGGTGACGAAGTCGTTCTGCTGCTTCTTGCGGATCTCGATCAGGTCGAGATCGAGGGAGGCGCGATTGATGATCTGTCCGGCGCGGCGCGCAGCCTTGACAGCGATGTTGAGCATGGGATGCATGAGCCTGGATCCTGTAGCCGGCGGCAGGTGGCCGCCACGAAAGTGGAACAACCCGCCCGCAACGGCGCAGGCGCGCGTGGGCGAGGTGAGACGCGAATTGACAAAGAGCGGGCACGACCCGCGCCGCCTGGGCGGCGCGTAAAGACATGATTTTACCCGACTTTCGGCCCGTTTAGGCGACGCGAGTGCGGGGAAACCCCACTGGCCGTCCGGACAGGTGGGTTTGGCCCCGCGTTGGCGATACCATACGGCCATTCTGATTATCGAGTCGTACCGTGTTGGAAACCTTGGAGAACACCGCGCCGTGCGCATCGGGCGCGGCACAGCCGTCGGGGCCGCTGCGCGGCGGCTTTACGTCAACCCGCTTCGTGCTCGTCGAGCCGAGCCATCCCGGCAACGTCGGCGCCGCCGCGCGCGCGCTGAAGACGATGGGCTTCTCGCGGCTCGTGCTGGTCGCGCCGCGGGTGCCGCACGTGCAGAGCGACCCCGAGGCGATCGCAATGGCGAGCGGCGCGGACGACGTGCTCGCGTCCGCGCATGTCGTGTCGACGCTCGGCGACGCGCTGTCCGGCGTCCACTGGTCGATCGCGCTGACCGCGCGCACGCGCGAGTACGGCCCGCCGCGGCTCGCGCCGCGCGCGGCCGCCGAGCAGGCCTGCGCGCAGGTCGGCACGGGCGACATTGCGCTCGTGTTCGGCAACGAGCGCACCGGCCTCGCGAACGAGCACGTCGACCAGTGCAGCGCGCTCGCGCATATTCCGGCGAATCCGGCGTACAGCTCGCTCAACCTCGCGCAGGCGGTGCAGGTGCTGGCCTACGAGTTGCGGATCGCGTTCCTCGAACGCGCGAACGCATCGTTGCCGCAACCGGAAGCCGGCACGCTCGCGCAGAGCGACGAAATCGAGCGGATGTACGTGCACCTCGAGAATGCGTTGATCGCGCTCGATTTTCTCGACCCGCGCAATCCGAAGAAATTGATGCCGCGGCTGCGGCGCCTGTTCGCGCGCACCGGGCTGGAGCGGGAGGAGGTGAACATCCTGCGCGGCATCGCAAAGCACATCCTGTTGAAATCGCGCACGCCGGACCGCGACGCCTGACGCGCCGCGGGGCCGCCGCGCGAATACCCGCGCCGGCGCCGGGGAGAAACGCGCGACGTCGTGCGGGCGTGCGCGACTCGCCCTAAAATCGCCGAACGTCATATACAAAGCAGCCGGCGCGATAAAGCCGGCCATTGCCGGCGGTGCGCGCCGGCCCTTTCCCCAGATCAGACCATGTTCACGAGACTGCGCGAAGACGTTGCGACGATTCGCGAGCGGGACCCCGCCGCTCGCAGTGCCTGGGAAGTGCTGACCTGTTATCCGGGGCTGCATGCGCTGATGCTGCACCGCTTCGCGCACGCGTGCTGGCGCGCGAGGCGCTACTGGCTCGCGCGTTTCGCGTCGCAGGTCGGCCGGTTCCTGACCGGCATCGAGATCCACCCCGGCGCGACGATCGGCCGGCGCGTGTTCATCGATCACGGGATGGGCGTCGTGATCGGCGAGACGGCGATCGTCGGCGACGACTGCACGATCTACCAGGGCGTGACGCTGGGCGGCACGTCGCTCACGCGCGGCGCGAAGCGTCACCCGACGCTCGAGGCCGGCGTTATCGTCGGTGCGGGCGCGAAAGTGCTCGGCGGTTTCACGATCGGCGCGGGCGCGAAGATCGGCTCGAACGCGGTGGTCGTGAAGCCGGTGCCGGCGGGCGGCACGGCGGTCGGCAACCCGGCGCGCGTCGTGATGCCGGCGCAGCCGAAGCCGCAACCCGAGCGCGCGGCCTTCTGCGCGTACGGCATCACGCCGAATGCGGATGATCCGATGTCGCTCGCGATACACGGGCTGATCGATCACGCGGCGAAGGAAAGCCGGCGCGTCGACGAAATCGTCGCGGCGCTCGAGCGGCTCGGCACGCATCTGGAAACGCTGCAGGGCGCCGATGCGGCGCGCCTCGACCTGCGCCGCCTGTCGGCGGTGCTGGAAGGCAAGGCGGTCGAGCGCGAGTCCTGAGCGGCGGGGTGTTGCCGCGGGCGGCGGCCTGCCGGGCGTGCGGCCGTCAGTCGAGCGGCATCGCGTGGATGCCTTCGGCATCGACGCGCAGATAGCCGCCGCGCGGCATCCCGTGATCGAGATCCCAGTCCGGCAGCACCCAGCGCACGCCGTTGGGTTCGAGATGGCGCGCAGGGCGATGCGTATGGCCGTGGATCATGACGCTCGCGCGGCTCTGCCTGAACAGCGCGGCCACGCCTTCGCGCGTGACGTCGTAGATCGGCGAGGCGGGGCGCATCCGGCCGGCTTCGCTCTTTGCGCGCATGCGTTGCGCGAGCGCGCGGCGCCAGCGAAACGGCCACGCGAGAAACAGCCACTGCGCGAGGCGGTTGCGCGCGAAGCGCCGGAACACCTGATAGCCGACGTCGGCGGTGCACTGCGCGTCGCCGTGCGCGAGCACGATGCGCTGGCCGAACGCCATGATCAGCGCCGGATCGGGCAGCAGCATCGCGCCGGCCGCCTTCATGAAGCGCTTGCCGAGCAGGAAGTCGCGGTTGCCGTGCATCACGTAGAGCGCGATGCCGCGCGCGGAGAGCGTATGCAGCAGTGCGGCCATGCGCTTGACGAACGGATCGTCGTCGAGCATGTCGTCGCCGATCCAGTATTCGAACAGGTCGCCGAGAATGAAGACCGAGTCGGCGCTGTCCGCGGTGTATGTCACGAAATGCTCGAACGCTGCGACCGTCTTCGGGATCGCGTCGCTCAGATGCAGATCGGACAGGAACAGGAACGGGCGTGCGGCCTGCGCGTATTCGCGCTCGCCCGGCACGCCCGCGGAGACGCTTCGCGGCGGAGTCTCCTGCAACATCGAAGTGCCTCCGTATACGCTCGTCAGACGACGACGGCCTTCTCGATCACGACGTCGTCGGTCGGGACGTCTTGATGGAAGCCTGCGTTGCCCGTCTTCACGGCCTTGATCTTGTCGACCACGTCCTGGCCTTCGACGACCTTGCCGAACACCGCGTAGCCCCAGCCCTGCGGCGTCGGCGACGAGTGGTTCAGGAAATCGTTGTCGTTCACGTTGATGAAGAACTGGGCGGTTGCCGAGTGCGGATCGTTGGTGCGCGCCATCGCGATCGTGTACGTGTCGTTCTTCAGGCCGTTGTTCGCCTCGTTGTCGATCGGCGCGTCCGTCGGCTTCTGCTTCAGGCCCGGCTCGAAGCCGCCGCCCTGGATCATGAAGCCGTTGATCACGCGGTGGAACACCGTGCCGTCATAGTGGCCCTTCTTCACGTAGTTCAGGAAGTTCTCGACCGTCTTCGGCGCTTTTTCGGCGTCGAGTTCGAGCTTGATCACGCCGTGGTTCGTGTGCAGTTCAACCATGATGAATTCCTTCGATAGGGCGGTTTAAATGGCACGCGGCCGGTCGTGCGACGCGGCCGCGTGAGTCGCCGGAACGGGGTCCGGCCGGATTTACTTCGAGACGACGCTCGCCGATTCGATCAGGACGGCCTGCTCCGGCACGTCGCGCATCGGGCCGCGCACCGTCGTCGGCACCGCTTCGATCTTCTTCACGACGTCGAGGCCCGACACGACCTTGCCGAACACCGCGTAGCCGTTGCCGTCCGGGTTCGGGTAGTCGAGGCCGCCGTTGTCCACCGTATTGATGAAGAACTGCGCGGTCGCCGAATTCGGGTCGCTCGTGCGCGCCATCGCGATCGTGCCCAGCGTGTTCTTCAGACCATTGCGGCTCTCGAGCGGGATCGGCGCGCGCGTCGGCTTCTCGTCGAAGTTCGCCTTGTAGCCGCCGCCCTGGATCATGAAGCCCTTGATCACGCGATGGAAGATCGTGCCGTTGTACTGGCCGGCCTTCACGTAATCGAGGAAGTTGGCGACCGTTTTCGGCGCCTTCTCCGGGTACAGCTCGACGCGAATGTCGCCCTGCGAGGTCTTCAGCTGCACGACGGGGTGCGCAGTGGCCGTTTGCGCGAACGCGGGTGCGGTCGCGAGGAGGGCGGCGCCGCCAAGCGCCAGCAACAGACGTTTCATTGCGATCCTCTGGTTGGATGGGTGGAGTGCCAGGGTGGGTGGAGCGCCGCGTGCCGCTTACTGCGACGGCGCGACGTAGGGTGCCGTCATCGCGCCGGACGGGCCGCCGAACTGGAACGTCGGCGACAGCGGCAGCGTGGTGGTGGTCACGTTCGCGGCCGCGCGGTCGGAGTACGCGCGCGTCGACGGTGCGGCGGCGCGGGCGCCCGGGGCAGCCTTCGGCGGCGTGATGATCTTCTGCAGGTCGGCGAGGCGCTGCGCGGTCGGGCCGCTCGTGCGGCCGAGCGATTGCGCGCGCTTGTACGATTCGGCCGCGAGGCGCAGGTACAGGTCGCCGAGATTCTCGTACGCGAGCGTGTAGCTCGGGTTGGCCTGGGTCGCGGTGACGAGCGCCGAGCGCGCTTCGTCGTAGCGGCCGTGCTTCGCATAGAGCGCCGCGAGATTGTTGTACGGCTCGGGCAGTTCGGGGTAGGCCTGGGTGATCGCGACGAATTGCTGGATCGCGTCGTCGTCGCGGTTCAGGCGCGCGAGCACGGTGCCGCGCTTGAACTGGGCCTGCACGTCGTGCGGGTTCGCGGCGATGCGCGCGTCGAGCTGCGCGAGCGCCTGTTTCCACTGCTTGCCGGCGATCGACGAGTCGATCTCGGGGGTGCCGTCGGCCGTGGGCGGGCCCTTCTGCGCGTGGGCCGCGGCGGCAGGCAGAAACGTCAGCGCGACGCCCATGACGGCGGTCGCAACGAGGGTCGCAGCGCTCTGCGCGCGGCCGCGGGGAGATTTCATAGGCGTAAATCGGAATGTTATACTCCGAGCCATTCTAACAAAACGTCTGCGCGTTCCGGCGAGCCGCAGATAGTCTTTCTTTTGCCTCTCGTGGCCGTCACCGCTGTGCTTGCAGCCTGACCGCTCCATGTGATATCGAGGACGCGCGGCACGATGCCGCGGCGGCGGCTCGATCGTTTCGCATGCAGGGCGAGTATCGCCATGGCGGTTCCCTTCGGCTCACGGTTCATCTCTATGGAATCACTGCGCATCTACAACACGCTCGCGCGTGACAAGCAAGTTTTCGTGCCGCGCCAGCCCGGCGAGGTGCGGATGTACGTATGCGGAATCACCGTCTACGACTATTGTCACGTGGGCCATGCGCGCATGCTGGTCGTGTTCGACCTCGTGCAGCGCTGGCTGCGTGCGATCGGCTACCGGGTCACGTACGTGCGCAACATCACCGACATCGACGACAAGATCATCCGCCGCGCGGTCGAGAACGGCGAGACGATCAAGTCGCTGACCGACCGTTTCATCGCCGCGATGCACGAGGACGAGGATGCGCTCGGCATCCAGCGCCCGGACATCGAGCCGCGCGCGACCCACTTCATTCCGCAGATGCTCGGGATGATCGAGACGCTCGAGGCGAACGGCTACGCGTATCAGGCGAATGACGGCGACGTCAACTATTCGGTGCGCAAGTTCGCTAACTACGGGAAGCTGTCGGGCAAGTCGCTCGACGATCTGCGCGCGGGCGAGCGCGTCGCCGCGAACGACGCGAAGGAAGACCCGCTCGATTTCGTGCTGTGGAAGCGCGCGAAGCCGGAGGACCCGGAAGGCGCGTCGTGGGATTCGAAGTACGGCGCGGGCCGGCCCGGCTGGCACATCGAGTGCTCGGCGATGGGCTGCACGCTGCTCGGCGACCATTTCGACATCCACGGCGGCGGGCAGGACCTGCAGTTCCCGCACCACGAGAACGAGATTGCGCAGAGCGAAGGCGCGACCGGCCAGACGTTCGTCAACTACTGGATTCACAACGGCTTCGTGCAGGTCGACAACGAGAAGATGTCGAAGTCGCTCGGCAACTTCTTCACGATCCGCGACGTGCTGGAGCAGTACGACGCCGAAGTCGTGCGCTTCTTCATCGTGCGCACGCATTACCGTTCGCCGCTCAACTACAGCGACGTGCATCTCGACGATGCGCGCGCGGCGCTGACGCGGCTCTATACCGCCTTGAAGGACGTCGTGCCGGATGCGGCGGCGCTCGACTGGAACGAGCCGCACGCGCAGCGCTTCGCGGCCGCGATGAACGACGATTTCAACACGTCGCTCGCGGTGTCCGTGCTGTTCGAGCTGGCGGGTGAAGTGAACCGCACGCGCGACGCGGCGCTGGCGCGCCAGCTGAAGCAACTGGCGGCACTGTTGGGATTGCTCGGCCGCGAGCCGCGCGCGTTCCTGCAGCAGGCGGCTGGCGCCGCGCAGGAAGGCGCGCTGGCGGCCGACGAGATCGAAGCGAGGATCGCCGCGCGCGGCGCGGCGAAACGTGCGAAGGACTATGCCGAAGCGGACCGGATCCGGGCGGAACTGCTCGAAGCCGGTGTCGCGCTTGAAGACAAACCGGGCGGGTCGACCGAATGGCGTCGCGTATGAGCGCGCAGCGTTCCACTGACCGATTCGTCAGGTAGGAGGCAAGATGGCAACGGCCAGAAAAGCGCCGGTCAAGCGCGCGACGCACGTCGCTGCGCGTCCGGCAGCCAAGCGTGCGCCGGCGGCGAAGGCGGACGCGAAGCGCGTCGCGCCGAACGGCGCCTCGCTCAACGGTCACACGCAGCCGCCGGCGGCGAAGCCGGCGCAGATCGACGGCGTCGACGTCGTCGTGCGACCCGCATACTGGGACAAGGCATGCGCGGATCTCGTCAAGCGCGACCGCATCATGAAGAAGCTGATCCCGAAGTTCGGCCCCGCGCATCTCGTCAAGCGCGGCGATCCGTTCGTCACGCTCGCGCGCTCGGTGGTCGGCCAGCAGATCTCGGTGGCGTCCGCGCAGTCGGTGTGGGCGAGCATCGAGGCGGCCAGTCCGAAGCTCGCGCCGCAGCAGGTGATCAAGCTCGGTCCGGACAAGCTGATCGCGTGCGGGTTGTCGAAGCGCAAGACGGAATACATTCTCGACGTCGCGCAGCACTTCGTGTCGGGCGCGCTGCACGTCGACAAGTGGACGTCGATGGAAGACGAGGACGTGATCGCGGAACTCACGCAGATCCGCGGCATCAGCCGCTGGACGGCGGAGATGTTCCTGATCTTCAACCTGTCGCGTCCGGACGTGCTGCCGCTCGACGATCCCGGCCTGATCCGCGCGATCAGCGTCAATTATTTCAGCGGGGAGCCGGTCACGCGCAGCGAGGCGCGGGAAGTGGCGGCCAACTGGGAGCCGTGGCGCACCGTCGCGACCTGGTACATGTGGCGCAGCCTGGACTCGCCGGACACCGGGGCCTGATCGGGGCTATCGGGTTTTAAATATCAATAGTTGAGAACCGGTTTTGAGCATCGCGCGCGCGGGTAGAATACGCGCTGCCGCAAGACCCAAGGATTCGAACACATGAAAACCACGTTTCTGGATTTCGAACAGCCGATCGCCGAACTCGAGGCCAAGATCGAAGAGCTGCGCTTCGTGCAGGACGATTCGGCTGTCGATATTTCGGAAGAAATCGAGCGGCTGTCGAAGAAGAGCCAGCAACTGACGAAGGACCTGTACGCGAACCTGTCGCCGTGGCAGGTGTCGCAGATCGCGCGGCATCCGCAGCGTCCGTACACGCTCGACTACGTCGCGGAGCTGTTTACTGATTTTCACGAGCTGCATGGCGACCGCGCATTCGCGGACGACCTGTCGATCGTCGGCGGCCTCGCGCGCTTCGGCGGCCATCCGTGCATGGTGATCGGCCACCAGAAGGGGCGCGACACGAAGGAGCGCGCGGCGCGCAACTTCGGGATGCCGCGTCCGGAAGGCTATCGCAAGGCCGAGCGCCTGATGCGGCTCGCCGAGAAATTCGGCCTGCCGATCTTCACGTTCGTCGATACGCCGGGCGCGTATCCGGGCATCGGCGCGGAAGAGCGCGGCCAGTCGGAAGCGATCGGCCGCAACCTGTACGTGATGGCCGAGCTGAAGACGCCGATCATCACGACCGTGATCGGCGAGGGCGGCTCGGGCGGCGCGCTCGCGATCGCCGTGGCCGACACCGTGATGATGCTGCAGTTCTCGACCTATTCGGTGATCTCGCCGGAAGGCTGCGCGTCGATCCTGTGGAAGAGCGCAGCGAAGGCGCCCGAGGCGGCCGAGGCGCTTGGCTTGACCGCGCACCGCCTGAAGGCGCTCGGCCTGATCGACAAGATCATCAACGAGCCGCTCGGCGGCGCGCATCGCGATCCGAAGGGCATGGCCGCGCTGCTGCGCCGTGCGCTCGCCGATTCGCTGCGCCAGTTCCAGGGCATGAGCATCGATGCGCTGCGCGAGCGCCGCTTCGAACGCCTGATGGCCTACGGCAAGTTCAAGGAAACCACGCCGGGCGCATGACCCGCGTGCGTCCATCGCAGCGCGCCCGCGTGCGCGCTTTTCCATCGTGATCCCACCGAGCGAATTTTCCGCCGACCGCGTCGTCCTCGATGCGGTCGGCGTTGCGCTTGCCGATGCGCCGTCCGGCGCACGCATCGCGATTGCGTACAGCGGCGGGCTCGACTCGTCGGTGTTGCTGGACGCGGCCGTGCGCGTCGCGGGCGCGTCGCGCTGCATCGCGCTGCATGTCCACCATGGGCTGAGCGCGAATGCCGACGCGTGGGCCGCGCACGCGGCGGCGAGCGCCGCGAAGCTCGGCGTCGCATTCGATTCGATGCGCGTCGACGTGCCGCGCAACAGCGGCGCCGGGATCGAGGCGAGCGCGCGGGAGAGCCGCTACGCGGCGCTCGACGCAATGTGCGAGCGGCACGGCGCGGCCGTGCTGTGGCTGGCGCAGCACGCCGACGATCAGGCCGAGACGGTGCTGCTGCAGCTGCTGCGCGGCGCGGGCATCGCCGGGATCGCCGCGATGGCGCCGCGCTACCGTCCAGCGGCGGCGCGCGTCGAGCGCGTGCGTCCGCTGCTGCGGCTGCTGCGCGCGCAGCTCGAGCGCTATGCGGCGCAGCACGAGCTCGCGTGGATCGACGACGAATCGAACCAGGACACGCGCTTTGCGCGCAATGCGCTGCGGGTCGACGTGCTGCCGGCGCTCGCCGTGCACTTTCCGGGCTTTCGCGATGCGCTCGGCCGGGCCGCGCAGCATGCGGCGTCGGCGCAGCGCCTGCTCGACGATCTGGCGGAACTGGATTTCGCCGGCGCCGCGCGCGACGACGGGCGCGCGCTGTCGCGCAGCGCGCTGGTCGCGCTCGACGATGCGCGGGGCGCGAACCTGCTGCGTTTCTGGATGCGCAGGCTCGGCCTGCCGGGCGCGTCGGCTGCGCGGCTCGCCGACATGATGCGGCAGTTGCGCGACGCGCACGACGCGCATGCGCTGCGCGTCGATCACGCGGGGCAGTGCCTGCGGCTGTATCGCGATGCCGTCTCCTGGGAAGCGGGCGACAGCGGCGACCCGGCCGACGACGGCAGCGGCGCGCCGCGCCCCGAATGCACGTGCACGTGGAGCGGGCAGGAGGTCTGGCATCTGCCGGCGTGGCGCGGCACGTTCGTGTTCGCGCCGGCCGCGCCCGGCGACGCGGACGCGGTGCCCGACGCGCTGCTGCGCGCCGCGCCGCTCGCTGCGCGCGCCCGCGCGGGCGGCGAGCGGATGCGCACGGCGCCCGGCGGGCCGGGCCGCACGCTGAAGAACCTGTTTCAGGAGCGCGGCGTACCTTCGTGGCAGCGCGACGTGCCGCTGCTGTTCGCGGGCGACCGGCTGCTCTTCGTGCCGCGGCTCGGCGTGAACCGCGAGGGCGGGGACGTCGATGGCGGAGGCGCATGGCGCCGGATCGAATGGCGGCCCGACCTGCTGATCGCATGAAAAGTGCCCGGGCGAGGGGCGATGCTGCGCCGATTTTCACTATTTGGTAAACAGCGCCGGAGCGGCCGCCGGTACGGCGTCCGGCTTGTCAATCGGACATCGATCGGGTACGCTCGGTTGTTTGCTCGGCTCGATTTTTGAGCGTTTTGTGCAGGTTTTCCGCGTGACGTACCCGGTTTGCGCGGCCTGATCGGCCTTCCGGGCAAAATCCGTCACGCTTGCGCGTTGCGTCCCAGCCGTCCCCCTCGTCGTCCGTCCACAGCCACAAGCCGCGTGACCGAACGGCAACGCGGCCTGTCCAGCGCGCCCGTGCGGCTTCTCCTCCAGTTCAGAACGACAATGGCACTCATCGTACATAAATACGGCGGCACTTCGATGGGCTCGGTCGAGCGCATCAAGAACGTCGCGAAACGCGTCGCAAAATGGCATCAGGCCGGGCACCAGATGGTGGTCGTGCCGTCGGCGATGTCCGGCGAAACCAACCGTCTGCTCGGTCTCGCGAAAGAGATTTCGAGCCAGCCGAGCCCGCGTGAGCTCGACATGATCGCGTCGACCGGCGAGCAGGTCAGCGTCGGCCTGCTGTCGATCGCGCTGCAGGAGATCGGCGTCGAGGCCGTGAGCTATGCCGGCTGGCAGGTGCCGATCAAGACCGACAGCGCATACACGAAGGCGCGCATCCACTCGATCGACGACGAGCGCGTGAAGGCCGACCTGAACGCCGGCAAGGTCGTGATCATCACGGGCTTCCAGGGCGTCGACCCGGACGGCCACATCACGACGCTCGGCCGCGGCGGCTCGGACACGTCGGCGGTGGCGGTCGCGGCCGCGCTCGATGCAGAAGAGTGCCTGATCTACACGGACGTCGACGGCGTCTACACGACCGATCCGCGCGTCGTCGAAGAGGCGCGCCGCCTCGATCGCGTGACGTTCGAGGAAATGCTGGAAATGGCGAGCCTCGGCTCGAAGGTCCTGCAGATCCGCTCGGTCGAATTCGCCGGCAAATACCAGGTGAAGACGCGTGTGCTGTCGAGCCTGACCGATCCGCTGATTGCGCTCGACGTGGAAATGCGCTCGGGCACCCTGATTACTTTTGAAGAAGACGAGACCATGGAAAAGGCAGTCATTTCCGGCATCGCGTTCCAGCGCGACGAAGCACGCATTGCGGTGATGGGCGTGCCCGACAAGCCTGGCATCGCGTATCAGATTCTGGGCCCGGTCGCGGACGCGAACATCGACGTCGACATGATCATCCAGAACCAGAGCGTCGAGGGCAAGACGGACTTTACGTTCACGGTCGGCCGCGGCGACTACCAGAAGGCGATGGACATCCTGACCAACCAGGTGAAGGGCCACGTGAGCGCCGAGCAGGTGCAGGGCGACCCGAAGGTGTCGAAGGTGTCGGTCGTCGGCGTCGGCATGCGTTCGCACGTGGGCGTCGCGAGCAAGATGTTCCGCACGCTGTCGGAAGAGGGCATCAACATCCAGATGATCTCGACGTCCGAAATCAAGATTTCGGTGCTGATCGACGAGAAGTACATGGAGCTGGCCGTCCGCGCGCTGCACAAAGCATTCGAACTCGAACAGGCGTAATGAAATTTTCGTGATGCATTGAAGAAAATGCATCAAAGAAATTGACCTGCGGCTCGAAACCCTATATTATCTTCTTCTCGTCGCACTGCCTCCCTGGTGCGAGCGAAAGTTTGGGAGACGTGGCCGAGAGGTCGAAGGCACTCCCCTGCTAAGGGAGCATCTGGGCCAAAACCTGGATCGAGGGTTCGAATCCCTCCGTCTCCGCCAGAAATGGCGGAACAAGCCCCGCAAGTTTTCGGACTTGTGGGGCTTTTCTTTTTCCGGCTGGCCGAATGGGCCAAGCTTCTTCACTCGTCCTCCATTTGCTTCCCGCAGCCGCTCCTTTGCTCATGGTCTCGCCGGTGCCGTCCAGCTGACAATTGCCTGACAGTGGGCAACGATATAATGTATCATTCAAAGATTGCGTGCCGACCGGCGCGCCAGCTGCCGGTGCGTGGTTTCGCGCGCGGCGAGACCACACGAAGATCGATACGAAGTGACGAGAACAACACCATCACCGGCGCGTCGACGCAGCCCGCCGCGCCGACGCGGGGCGTGGCTGGCACACTCGCGGCGCGGTTGCACGACGATGCTGACCTGCGCGATGACCACTTCCGGCGCGCTTGCAGCGCAGGCCGCGGCAGCCGATGCCGCGCCGCACGCGCTGCCGACGATCAACGTCACCGCGCGAGGCGCGCCGCTCGATCCGCTGTCGCGCGTGCTCGATACCGGTTCGCGGCTCGGCCTGTCGAGTCTCGACACGCCGGCGAGCATCGAGACCGTCACGGCAGAGGCGATCGCGACGCGCGGCGACCACACGGTGCTCGACGCGGTGACCCGCGCGACCGGCTTTTCGAGCGCGGCCGCGCCCGGCAACGGCGGCACTGCGCTCAGCGTGCGCGGCTTCGACGGCCAGGAGTCGGTCATGACGCTGCTCGACGGCGTACGACTCCTTCCCGCCGCGGGCACGATCACGTTTCCGTTCGATGCGTGGTCGGTCGACCGCATCGAGGTACTGCGCGGTCCGGCGTCGGTGCTGTACGGCGAAGGCGCGATCGGCGGCGTCGTGAACGTGGTGCCGAAGCGGCCGCAGTCCGTCCGCGAGACGACACTGCAGACGGGCGTCGACACCGGCGGCGGCAAGCGCGTCGCGTTCGACACGACGGGCGCGCTCGGTTCGCGGCTGTCGTACCGGTTCTACGCGAGCGACGCGCGTGCGAACGGGCTCGCCGCGCGGGCCGATACCCACACGACGGCGTTCGGCGGCGCGCTGAAATTCGACGCGAGCCCGCAGTTGACGCTGACGCTCGACTATGACTACGGTCGCCAGAAGCCGGCGACCTACTACGGCGTGCCGGCCCCGAACGGCGTGCTCGATTCGACGCTGCGCAAGCTGAACTACAACGTCGGCGATGCGACGATTTCCTACTACGACCAGTGGACGCGGCTGTCGGCCACGTACCGGCCGACGGCCGGCGTGCGAATCGACAACCAGTTCTACTATCTGACGTCCAATCGCCACTGGCGCAATGCGGAGTCCTATGCACTCGACGCGTCGGCAAGCCGCGTGACGCGCAGCGACTACCTCGAGATCGGCCATCACCAGCGACAGATCGGCGATCGCATCAGCGCGCGGCTCGACGGCCGGCTGCTGGGCCGCGCGAACCGCTTCGTGATCGGCGCGGAATTCAACCAGATCACGTTCGACGGCAGCAACAATTCGCCGTACCGCGGCGAATCGACCGTGAACGCACACGGCTTCGATCCCGGCGTGTTCGCGAGCCCGGACCCGACCGTGCCGCAATTCAGCACGCGCACGCGCCAGGCCGCGATCTTCGCGGAGAACCGTCTCGAAGTGCTGCCGCGCGTCGCGTGGGTGAGCGGGCTGCGCTACGACCATGTCGCGTACCGCCGCGAGCAGGCGGCCACCGGCGCCGGCTTCGACAAGCGCTTTGCGAACGTCGGCTGGCGCACCGGTTTCGTGTTCGAGGTCACGCCGACGCTGTCCGCGTACGCGCAATACACGACGGGCGCGGAGGGGCTCGGCTCGCTCGTGACGCTGTCGGCGTCGCAGGCGAACTACCGGCTCGCGACGGGCGAGCAATGGGAGGCGGGCGCCAAGCAGACGCTCGCCGACGGCCGCGCGTACTGGACGTTCGCCGTATACGACATCACGAAGCGCAACCTGCTCAGCACCGATCCGTTCAATCCGGCGCTGCGCCGGCAGGTCGGCCGCCAGTCGTCGCGCGGCGTCGAACTGACGGGCGGCGCGCGGCTGCCGCACGGCTGGACGGTCGACGCGAACGTCGCGCTGCTGCGCGCGCGCTACGACGAGTTCAACCAGACGATCGGCGGCGTCGCGGTTTCGCGGGCCGGCAGCGTGCCGGCCAACGTGCCGCAGCAGACCGCGAATCTGTGGCTCGGCTGGGCGTTCACGCAGGGCTGGCAGGCGAACGCCGGCGTGCGCTACGTCGGCCGCACCTACGGCGACGATGCGAATCGCGTGTCGATCCCGTCGTACACGGTGTTCGACGCGTCGCTGCTGTGGCGTGCGACGCCGCGCGTCGATCTCGCGCTCTATCTGCGCAACCTGGCGAACCGCACGTATGCGATGACGACGTCGAACGGCGGCGAGCAATGGCTGCTCGGCCCCGCGCGCTCGGCGGAGCTCGTCGCGACGCTGCGCTTCTAGCAATGACGGTGCGCACGCCGACGCCGATGCTGTCGATCGATCGCGTGAGCTGGTCGCCTACCGGCGTGCCGACCGTGCTCGACACGGTGTCGCTTGCGGTCGGCGCGGGCGAGTTCGTCGGGCTCGTCGGCCCGAACGGCAGCGGCAAGACGAGCCTGCTGCGCTGCGTGTTCCGCTACACGCGGCCCGACGGCGGCAGCGTCGCGCTCGACGCGCAGGACGTCTGGCGCATGCGGCCGCGCGCGGTCGCGCGGCGGGTTGCCGTGCTGCAGCAGGAAACGCCCGACGACTTCGGGCTGACCGTCGACGAGCTCGCGTGGATGGGGCGCACGCCGCACAAGGGGCTGTTCGACGCGGACACGGCCGACGACGCGCGAATCGTCGAGCGCGCGCTGCGCGACGTCGGCTTGCTGGCGCGGCGCGCGCAGCCGTTCGCGTCGCTGTCGGGCGGCGAAAAGCAGCGGGCGCTGCTGGCCCGCGCGCTCGTCCAGCAGCCGGAACTGCTGTTGCTCGACGAGCCGACGAACCATCTCGACCTGCGCCATCAGCTCGAACTGCTCGCGCGGGTGCGGCGCCTCGGCATCCCCACGCTCGCGACGATTCACGATCTCAACCTCGCGGCTGCGTACTGCGACCGGCTCTACGTGCTCGCGCACGGCAGGGTGGTCGCGTCCGGTGCGCCGGACGACGTGCTGACGGAAGACAGGTTGCGCGACGTGTTCGGCGTCGCCGCGCTCGTCGACCGCCATCCGGTCACGGGCCGGCCGCGCATCACGCCCCTTCATCCGGAATGACCCACATGCCGATCCCCGTCCTGCGGCGCCTGTTCGCCGTCGTCGCGCTGGGCTGCGCCGCCGCGCACGCAAGCGCCTATCCCGTCACGGTGCGCAGCTGCGGCCGCGACGTGACGTTCGACCGCGCACCGGCCCGCGCGGTGAGCAACGACGCCAACCTGACCGGAATGATGCTCGCGCTCGGCCTGAAAGACCGGCTCGCCGGATACACGGGCATCGGCGGCTGGAAAACCGGCAACGGGCGGCTGCGCGCCGCGCTCGCCGGCGTGCCCGAGCTCGCGAGCCAGTATCCGTCGCTCGAGGTGCTGGTCGCGGCGCGCGCCGATTTCTACCTCGCCGGGTGGGGCTACGGGATGCACGTCGGCGGCCCGGTGACGCCCGACACGCTCGCGCCGTTCGGCATCCGCACGTATGAGCTGACCGAGTCGTGCTCGCACGTGATGTCGCGGCCGCCCGCGTCGTTCGACGACGTGTTCCGCGACCTGCACAACCTCGGACGCATCTTCGCGGTGGAGGCGCGCGCCGGGCAGGTCGTCGACGCGATGCGCAAGCGGCTCGCGGCGGTCGCGCGCGCAGTCGCCACCGCCGGGCCGCCGCCGCGGGTGTTCGTCTACGACAGCGGCACCGACAAGCCGACGACGGCGGGCAGCCTCGCGATGCCGACCGCGCTGCTGGCCGCGGCGGGCGCGCGCAACGTGATGGACGACGTGCCGCGCAGCTGGACGCAGGTGAGCTGGGAGAGCGTCGTCGAGCGCGATCCGCAGGCGATCGTGATCGTCGACTATTCGGCCGTGACCGCCGAGCAGAAGATGCGCTTCCTCATGAGCCAGCCGGCGTTGGCGCGCGTCGCCGCGATCCGCGACCGGCGCTTCGTCGTGATTCCGTACGACGCGGCGACGCCGGGCCCGGAGAACGTCGCGGCCGTCGAGACGATTGCGCGCGCGCTGTATCCGGCCGCGTTCGCGCGCGCGCCGCGATGAGCGCGCCGGTCCGGGCCGCGCGGCTGCGCGCGGGCATCGCGTTGCCGCTGCTCGCCGTGCTGCTGGCGGTGTCGGTCGTGCTGTCGGCCGCGTTCGGGGCAGCGTCGATCGCTCCCGCGCAGGTCGCGCGGATCGTCGTCGCGCACGTCGCGGCCGCGCTCGGCCATGCGGCGTCGCTCGATGCGCAGCCCGGCGGGAACCTTGGCGACGACAGCATCGTCTGGCTGATCCGGATCCCGCGCGCGCTGCTCGCGGCGCTCGTCGGCGCGACGCTCGCGAGCGTCGGCGTCGCGCTGCAGGCGGCGACCGCGAATCGCCTCGCGGATCCGCACCTGCTCGGCGTCAGCGCCGGCGCGATGCTCGGCGCGGTCGCCGCGACGGTCGGCTTCGGCGCCGCGTTCGGGCCGTTCACGCTGTCGATGGCCGCGTTCGCGGGCGCGCTCGCCGCGACGGCCTGCGTGATCGCGCTCGCGTACCGGCGCGGCCGGCTCGAACCGGACCGGCTGCTGCTCGCGGGCGTGTCGGTGTCGTTCATGATGGCCGCGCTCGGCAATCTGATGCTGTATCTCGGCGATCCGCGCGCGACGGCGTCGGTGCTGTTCTGGATGCTCGGCGGCGTTGGCCTCGCGCGCTGGGACCTGTTGCCGGTCCCGGGCGTGTGTGCGGTGCTGGCCGGCGGCGCGCTGATTGCAAGGCGCCGCGAACTCAACGCGCTGATGTCGGGCGACGTCGCGGCGGCGGCGCTCGGCGTGCCGAGCGCGCGCATGCGCCGTGAGGTGTTCGTGATCGCATCGTTCGCGACGGGCGCGATGGTCGCGGTGAGCGGCGCGATCGGCTTCGTCGGGCTGGTGACGCCGCATCTGTGCCGGCGCATCGTCGGCGCGGAGCATGGCCGCCTGCTGCCCGTCGCCGCGCTGACGGGCGCGATCCTGCTGGTGTGGGCCGACGTGGCCGCGCGCACGCTCGCGGCGCCGGAGGATCTGCCGATCGGCGTGGTGACCGCGTTGTTCGGCAGCCTGTTCTTCGTCGTGTTGCTGCGGCGGAGTTGACTGCGCAGGCGCCGCGCAGCAACCGGCGCGGCCGGGAATGAATGCGGCGAAAGGAACCTTCCGTCCGGCCAATGTGTAATAAAAATGAAAATATCGATGTAAGAAAACGCGGCCCGAATTTTGATGCGATGAATTTCACCAAGCGCAATCTGCCGGATACGCTGACGACTCCTCGTCTCAAAAATGCCGTATCCCGGCCATGATCGAGTGCATTGCTGCTGCTGCTTCGCACAAATAAATACAAGAAAATCAACGATTTGTCGCGGGTTCTTGCAGCGCACACTTGCTGCGATGCAAAAAATAATCAACCGCTTTATGCTGGTTAACCCGGCTGCGCTTGACCGGCATCAAGCTTTCGCAGGATGCCGCTTTACATTTGCCCGACACCGGTGATCCACGAAATATACCTTTCACGTCTATTTCGTTTCTTTCGTTGCGCCTGTCCCCGATCCAGCGCGCGGCACTCTCAGGGCTTTACTGACATGCAAGCTTTCCCCATTCTGAGCCTGGCCATCTGGGTTCCGATCCTGTTCGGCGCGTTCCTGCTGCGCGCCGGTTCCGACCGTCATCCGCGCCGCACGCGGCTGATCGCGCTCGCCGGCGCGCTCGCCGGGCTCGCGGCCGTCGTGCCGCTGGTCGCGGGCTTCGACAAGCATTCGGCCGCGATGCAGTTCGTTGAGCACCGCGACTGGCTCGCGGCATTCGGTGCGGGCTGGCGCCTCGGGATCGACGGCGCGTCGCTATGGCTCGTCGTGCTGACCGCCTTCACGACGCTCGTGATCGTCGTCGCGTCGTGGGAGTCCGTCACGGTGCGCGTCGCGCAATACCTCGCGTCGTTCCTGATCTTGTCGGGACTGATGGTGGGCGTGTTCGCGGCGCAGGACGGCCTGCTGTTCTTCATCTTCTTCGAGGCGACGCTGATCCCGCTCTATCTGCTGATCGGCACGTGGGGCCGCGAAAACCGCGTGCATGCGGCGGTGAAGTTCTTCTTCATCTCGTTCGCGGGCTCGTTGCTGCTGCTGATGGCGATGCTGTACCTGTACGCGAAGTCGCACACGTTCGACATGAGCGTGTGGCGCACGCTGCAGCTCGGCTTCGCGCCGCAGCTGCTGGTGTTCCTCGGCTTCTTCGCGGCCTTCGCGGTCAAGGTGCCGATGTGGCCGGTTCATACGTGGCTGCGCGACGTCTACTCGGACGGCCCGACCGGCGCCGCGCTGATGCTCGGCATGCTGAAGCTCGGCGGCTACGGCTTCCTGCGCTTCGCGCTGCCGATCACGCCGGACGCGAGTCATTTCTTCGCACCGGCCGTGATTGCGCTGTCGCTGTTCGCGATCGTCTACGCGAGCCTGCTCGCGCTCGCGCAAACCGATCTCGGCAAGCTGCTCGCGTATTCGACGGTCGCGCACATGGGGCTCGTCACGCTCGGGCTGTTCCTGTTCAACCGGATCGGCGTCGAAGGCGCGATCGTGCAGCTTGTGTCGTACGGCTTCGTCGCGGGCGCGATGCTGCTCTGCGTGAGCGTGCTGTCCGACCGCACGAACACGCGCGCGATCGCGGAGTACGGCGGCGTCGCGAACGTGATGCCGCGCTTCGCGACGTTCGCGCTGCTGTTCTCGATGGCGAACGTGGGGCTGCCCGGCACGTCGGGGTTCGTCGGCGAGTTCATGATCATCATGGGCGCGATCCGCTTCAACTTCTGGATCGGCGCGCTGGCGGCACTGACGCTGATTCTGAGCGCGTCGTACACGCTGTGGATGCTCAAGCGGGTCGTGTTCGGCAAGGTCGCGAGCCCGCGCATCGCGCAGCTCGTCGACCTGAACCGCCGCGAGATCGTGGTGTTCGCGTCGCTCGCGCTGATCGTGCTGATGGTCGGCGTCGATCCGAAGCCGTTCACCGACGCGATCGATCCGACGGTCGCGCGCCTGATCGGCGAGGCCGGCCAATCGAAGGTGCCGGACGCGGAGGGCACGACGCCCGCGCGGTCTTCGGTCGTGGCGTCGGTGCACGGCTGATCGCCGTGACGCTCGTGTGTCGGGCGCTGCTTGCGCGCATGCGTCGCATGCCCCGCGACAATCTGACACACAGCAAATTCTGCAATGGTCATTTGCCGCATTTGTTGATTTTCAGCAAATCCAGTCGCCGTAAGATGCCGCCACTTTCGTGGATCGAATGCGCATCGGGCGTGGATGGATTCATAGACAACCAGGCTGTGTAATGAAAAGAAAGGCTTTGAAAGGCGCGTCGAGGCTGCTGCCGCTCGCCGTGACCTTGAGTTTGTCCGGCTGCAACCTCGACGTGCTGAATCCGAAAGGCAGCATCGGCGCTGCCGAGAAAGCGCTGATCGCGACGTCGACGTGGGCGATGCTGATCGTCGTCGTGCCGGTGATCCTGCTGACGCTGTACTTCGCATGGCGCTATCGCGCGTCGAACCGCAACGCGACGTATGCGCCGGACTGGTCGCACTCGACCGCGATCGAGGTCGTGATCTGGACCGTGCCGACGCTGATCATCCTGTTCCTCGGCATCCTCACGTGGAAGACCACCCACGAGCTCGACCCGTACAAGCCGCTCGAGTCGTCGGTCAAGCCGATCGACGTCGAAGTCGTCGCGCTCGACTGGAAGTGGCTGTTCATCTATCCGGAGCTCGGCATCGCGTCGGTCAACCAGCTCGCGATTCCCGTGGGTACGCCGGTGAATTTCCGCATCACGTCGGACTCGGTGATGAACTCGTTCTTCATCCCGCAGCTCGGCGGCCAGGTCTACGCGATGGCCGGCATGCAGACGCGCCTGCACCTGATCGCCGACGAAGCGGGCGATTACGCGGGCACGTCCGCCAACTTCAGCGGCCGCGGCTTCTCCGACATGAAATTCCGCACGCTCGCCGAGCCGCGCGAGCAGTTCGATGCATGGGTGCAGAAGGTGAGGGCGTCGTCCGACCGGCTCGACATGACCGCGTACGGCACGGTCGCGCAGCCGAGCGAGAAGGCGCCGGTGCGCTACTTCTCGTCGGTCGATCCGAAGCTGTTCCACAACATCATCGCGAAATACAACGATGGCCACGTCCTCGACCTGAAGGACGCCGCCTGCGGCACGAAGGGGTAACGCATGTTCGGCAAACTGACACTTTCGGCGATCCCGTTCGATCAGCCCATCATCATGGGGGCGGGCGCCTTCATGGGGCTCGTCGTGCTGGGCATTCTCGCCGCACTGACGATCACCGGCCGGTGGAAATGGCTGTGGAGCGAATGGCTGACGTCGGTCGATCACAAGAAGATCGGCGTGATGTACATCATCGTCGCATTCATCATGCTGCTGCGCGGCTTCGCGGACGCGATCATGATGCGCATGCAGCTCGCGCTCTCGTACAACGCGCCCGGCTTCCTGCCGCCGCATCACTACGACCAGATCTTCACCGCGCACGGCGTGATCATGATCTTCTTCATGGCGATGGTGTTCATGGTCGGCCTGATGAACCTGATCGTGCCGCTGCAGATCGGCGCGCGCGACGTCGCGTTCCCGTTCATCAACTCGCTCTCGTTCTGGATGACGGCGGTCAGCGCGATCCTGATCAACATTTCGCTGGTGATCGGCGAGTTCGCGCAGACGGGCTGGCTCGCGTATCCGCCGCTCTCCGAGCTGCAGTACAGCCCGGGTGTCGGCGTCGACTACTACCTGTGGGCGCTGCAGATTTCCGGCGTCGGCACGCTGCTGACGGGCGTCAACTTCTTCGTGACGATCATCAAGATGCGCGCGCCGGGCATGTCGCTGATGAAGATGCCGGTGTTCACGTGGACGGCGCTCTGCACGAACGTGCTGATCATGGCGTCGTTCCCGATCCTGACCGCGACGCTCGCGCTGCTCGGCCTCGACCGCTACCTCGGCATGCACTTCTTCACGAACGAAGCCGGCGGCAACGCGATGCTGTACCTGAACCTGATCTGGGCGTGGGGGCATCCGGAGGTGTACATCCTGATCCTGCCGGCGTTCGGGATCTTCTCGGAAGTCATCGCGACGTTCGCGAAGAAGCCGCTGTTCGGCTACAAGACGATGGTGTACGCGACCTGCGCGATCATGGTGCTGTCGTTCCTCGTGTGGCTGCATCACTTCTTCACGATGGGCTCCGGCGCGAACGTCAACGCGTTCTTCGGGATCATGACGATGATCATCGCGATCCCGACCGGCGTGAAGGTGTTCAACTGGCTGTTTACGATGTACCGCGGCCGGATCGAATTCTCGACGCCGGTGCTGTGGACGATCGGCTTCATGGTCACGTTCACGCTCGGCGGGATGACCGGCGTGATGATGGCGATTCCCGGCGCGGACTTCGTGCTGCACAACAGCCTGTTCCTGATCGCGCACTTCCACAACGTGATCATCGGCGGCGTGCTGTTCGGCTATCTCGCGGGCTTCAACTACTGGTTCCCGAAGGCGTTCGGCTTCAAGCTGAACGAGAAGCTCGGCAAGGCCGCGTTCTGGTTCTGGCAGGTCGGCTTCTACATCGCGTTCGTGCCGCTGTACGTGCTCGGCTTCATGGGCATGACGCGCCGCCTGAACCACTACGACAACCCGGCGTGGCACCCGTGGCTGCTGGTCGCCGCGTTCGGCGCCGTGCTGATCGCGATCGGCATCGCGTGCCAGCTGCTGCAGCTCGTGGTCAGCATCCGCAACCGCAACCTGCCGCAATCCCGCGACACGACGGGCGACCCGTGGGGCGGCCGCACGCTGGAATGGGCGACGACGTCGCCGCCGCCGGCGTACAACTTCGCGACGATCCCGCAGGTGCGCACGCTCGACGCGTTCGCCGACATGAAGGCGCGCGGCGAAGGGCAGGGCAAGCGCGCGGCGTACCGCGACATCCACATGCCGTCGAACACGAGCGCAGGCCTGTTCGTCGGTGTCTTCAGCCTTGCGCTCGGCTTCGCGCTCGTGTGGCACATCTGGTGGCTCGCGATCGCCGGGCTGGCCGGCATCGTCGCGACGCTCGTGATCTACAGCTCGCGCAATAACGACGGTTATTTCATTCCCGCCTCCACGGTGCGGCGAATCGAAGAGCCGCGACACGCCGCGCGCACGACTGCGCCGCGCGTCGACGACGTGGAACTGGAGGCCAACTGATGTTGCAGAAAACCTTGAGCACAAACCTGGTCGGCCACGCGGACGACCACGACCATCCGCCGTCGCATTCGGTGTTCGGCTTCTGGCTGTACCTGATGACCGACTGCGTGATCTTCGCGGCGCTGTTCGCGACCTTCGCGGTGCTCGGCAACCAGTACGCCGGCGGCCCGACCGCGAAGGACCTGTTCGACATCCCGGGCGTCGCGGTCGAAACCGCCGCGCTGCTGCTCTCCAGCATCACGTACGGCTTCGCGATGCTCGGCGCGCACCGCGGCAAGCGCGGCGCGACGCTGGTCTGGCTCGCGGTGACGTTCGTGCTCGGCGTCGCGTTCCTCGCGATGGAGCTGCGCGAGTTCTCGCACCTGATCGCGGAAGGCGCGGGCCCGCAGCGCAGCGCGTTCCTGTCGGCGTTCTTCACGCTGGTCGGCACCCACGGGCTGCACGTAACCGCCGGCCTGTTGTGGATGATCGTGCTGGCCGCGCAGATCGCGTTCGGCCGCGAGCTGACCGAGCGCGACATCCGGCGCCTGACGTGCCTGAGCCTGTTCTGGCACTTCCTCGACATCGTGTGGATCTGCGTGTTTTCCTTTGTCTATCTCGCGAGCGTGATCTAAATGGCCCATTCGCATTCGTCTCAACTCGAAGAAGGGCACGGCAGCGTCGGCGGCTACATCGCCGGTTTCGTCCTGTCGGTGCTGCTCACGGCCGCGTCGTTCGGTCTCGTGCTCGGCGGCGTGCTGTCGCCGCATGCGTCGCTGATCGCGCTCGCGGTGCTCGCGCTCGTGCAGATCGTCGTGCACCTCGTGTACTTCCTGCACATGAACAGCTCGTCGGGGCAGCGCTGGAACGTGATGGCGTTCAGCTACACGGTGCTGACCGCGGCGATCCTGATCGTCGGCACGCTGTGGGTGATGCACAACGTCAGCATGAACATGATGTCGCGGTAACGCGGCGGCGGTTCCCGAAAAAAGAAGAGCGGCACGCCATGTGCCGCTCTTTTTTATTGCCCGTCCGCGCGCGGCGCGTTTGCGCCGCCGCGCGGGCCGCACCGATGCGGCAGGGGGTGTGAATGTTACAAGACGTTAGCGCGCCTCCGGGTTGCGATCCTGCGCATCAGTTCTTACAAACTTGAAATATGCGCGTGCGTTGCATGCCGCTATAGTCCAATCACCCACGAAACAACCAGAAGAGGAATCCATGAAGACCTTGCGTGTTGCGTCGCTCATCACAGGTACCGCGGCGTTGCTCCTGTCGGGCGCAGCAATGGCGGGTGTCAATGTCGGGATCAACGTCGGCGTGCCGGCGCCGGTCTACGTCGCGCCCGCGCCGGTGTATGTGCCGCCGCCTCCGCCGCCGGTCGTCTACCAGCCGGCGCCGGTGTATGGCGCGCCCGTGTACGCAGCGCCTGCGCCGGCCATCGTGATCGGCTGGCACGGCGATCGCTACTGGGACGGCCGCCGCTACTGGGGGCGTGACGAGTGGTATCGCCACCATCGCGACTGGGACGACCGCGGCCACTGGGATCACGATCGCGGCCGCCACAACGGCTGGCGCTGATCTGCAGGCCGCCGCCGGGGCTGTTCCGACTGCCGACGAACCCCACGCTTGTCGAAGAGCGTGGGGTTTTTGCTTGTGTTTCCGGCTTGGGCC
Source organism: Burkholderia sp. MSHR3999 (assembly GCF_000833595.1). Taxonomy (NCBI): domain Bacteria; kingdom Pseudomonadati; phylum Pseudomonadota; class Betaproteobacteria; order Burkholderiales; family Burkholderiaceae; genus Burkholderia; species Burkholderia sp. MSHR3999. The sequence continues at coordinate 2,081,542 of NZ_JRFO01000001.1, read as the reverse complement.
GAAAACATGGGCAAATGCCGAATGGTGTCAGACCGATCCGAATGGGTAGAATGCGCGGACGTTGCCACCCTCAATCGATCGACAGGACTTTATGACGAAGGGTTTGCCCCGGACCGCCGCCGCGCGTGCCCGTTCCGGCGCGGTGCGGGTTGCCGGCCGCGCGGCGGCGGCGCTGCTGATGCAGGCCGTGCTTGCCGCGAGCGTCGCGCATGCCGCCCACGCGATCGCCCAGTACGGCGAGCCGAAATATCCGCCGGGCTTCGCGCATTTCGACTATGTGAATCCGGATGCGCCGAAGGGCGGCACGCTCGTGCTCGCGAACCCGACCCGGCTGACGTCGTTCGACAAGTTCAACCCGTTTACGATGCGCGGCAATGCCGCGCCCGGCATCGAGATGCTGTTCGAGAGCCTGGCGACGGGCAGCCTGGACGAGCCCGCGTCCGCGTACGGCCTGCTTGCCGACGATATCGCCGTCGCGCCGGACCGCCTGTCGGTCACGTTCCACCTGAACCCGCGCGCGCGCTTCTCGAACGGCGACCCGGTGACGGCAGCCGACGTCAAGCATTCATTCGACACGCTGAAGAGCAAGCAGGCGGCGCCCCAGTTCGCTGCGTACTTCGGCGACATCGCGCGCGCGGCGATCGTCGACCCGGCCACGGTGCGTTTCGAATTCCGCCGGAGCAACCGCGAGTTGCCGCTGATCGCGGCCGCGGTGCCGGTGTTCTCGCGCAAATGGGGGCTGCGCGCGGACGGCACGCGCATCCCGTTCGACCAGCTCGCGTTCGAGCAGCCGATCGGCAGCGGGCCGTACCTGATCGAGCGCTACGACAACGGCCGCAACATCACGTACCGGCGCAACCCCGCGTACTGGGGCGCCGACCTGCCGGTGCGGGTCGGCACTCACAACTTCGAGCGGATCGTCTACAAGCTGTACGGCGACGGCGTCACGCGCCTCCAGGGGTTCAAGGCGGGCGAGTACGACGTGCTCGTCGAGAACATCGCGCGAAACTGGGTGCGGCACGACGTCGGCAAGCGCTTCGACAGCGGCGAGCTGATCAAGCGCGAATTCCGGCAGCACAACGGCGCGGGCATGCAGGGCTTCATGTTGAACCTGCGCCGGCCGCAGTTCCGCGACGTGCGGGTGCGCCAGGCGCTCGACCTCGCGTTCGACTTCGAGTGGCTGAACCGCCAGCTGTTCTACGGCGGCTATACGCGCCTCGACAGCTACTTCGCCGACACCGACCTGCAGGCGACCGGCATGCCGGGGCCGGGCGAGCTTGCGCTGCTCGAGCCGCTGCGCGCACACCTCGACCCGGCGGTGTTCGGGCCGATGGTCGTCCAGCCGAACACCGATCCGCCCAACTCGCTGCGCGCGAACCTGCTGAAGGCGCGCGCGCTGCTCGCGCAGGCCGGCTGGACGTATCGCGACGGCGCGCTGCGCAACGCGCAGGGCGAGCCGTTCACGTTCGAGATCCTCGACGACGCGGGTTCCGCGTTCGAGCCGGTCGTGGCCGCGTACCAGCGCAATCTCGCGAAGCTCGGCATCGACGCGAGGTTCCGCACCGCCGACTACGCGCTGCTGCAAAAGCGCATGGACGCCTTCGACTACGACATGACGACGATCCGCTACCTCGGGGTGCAGGTGCCGGGCGCCGAGCAGTTCTCGCGCTACAGCAGCAAGTTCGCGGACGAGCCGGGTTCGGACAACGTCATCGGGCTCAAGTCGCCAGCCGTCGACGCGCTGCTGCAGGCGCTCGGCGCCGCGCAGACCCGCGAGCAACTGGTCGATGCGGCGCGTGCGCTCGACCGCGTGCTGATGCACGGCTACTACGCGATCCCGCAGTGGTACAGCACGACGCACCGGGTCGCGTACAAGCGCACGCTGGGCTATCCGCAGACGCTGCCGCTGTACTATTCGGCGGAGGGCTGGGTCGTGTCGACCTGGTGGGTCAAGCCGGGCAGCTGAGCGCCGTGCGTCCCGCCCGCCGTCCAAACCGTTGTCAATCGATCGCGAGTCGACGCTTATGTGGAGCTACATCCTCAAACGCCTGCTGCTGATGATCCCGACGCTCGTCGGCGTGCTGACGCTGACCTTCGTCGTGATCCAGTTCGTGCCGGGCGGCCCGGTCGAGCAGGCCGTGCAGGAACTGCGCAAGGGCGCGACGGAGCAGGGCGCGGCGCCGTTCGGGATGCGCTCGCGCACCGGCGTCGATCCGCAGCAGATCGCGCAGCTCAAGGCGCTGTACGGCTTCGACAAGCCGCCGCTCGAGCGCTACGTGCTGATGCTGAAGCACTTCGCGCGCTTCGATCTCGGCGACAGCTACTTCCGCCACCAGAGCGTGTGGTCGCTGATCGTGCAGAAGCTGCCGGTGTCGATCAGCATCGGCTTGTGGACGTTCTTCCTCACCTACCTGATCTCGGTGCCGCTCGGCATCGCGAAGGCCGTGCGCAACGGCTCGCCGTTCGACGTCGCGACGAGCCTCGTCGTGCTCGTCGGCTATGCGATTCCCGGCTTCGTGCTCGGCGTGCTGCTGCTCGTGCTGTTCGGCGGCGGCTCGTTCTGGCAGCTGTTCCCGCTGCGCGGGCTCACGTCGGACAACTTCGCGGCGCTGTCGACGGCCGGCAAAGTCCTCGACTATCTGTGGCACATCGCGCTGCCGATCACCGCGTCGGTCGTCGGCAGCTTCGCGGTCGTCACGATGCTCACGAAGAACGCGTTCCTCGACGAGATCCGCCGGCAATACGTGCTGACCGCGCGCGCGAAGGGGTTGTCCGAGCGCCGCGTGCTGTGGAAGCACGTGTTCCGCAACGCGATGCTGCCGCTCATCGTCGGCTTTCCGGCCGCGTTCATCGGCGCGTTCTTCACCGGCAGCCTGCTGATCGAGACGCTGTTCACGCTCGACGGCCTCGGGCTGCTGTCGTACGAGTCGGTCGTGCGTCGCGATTACCCGGTCGTGCTCGGCACGCTGTACCTGTTCACGCTGATCGGCCTCGCGACCAAGCTGATCTCCGACCTCTGCTACGTGTGGGTCGACCCGCGCATTCAATTCGAAAACCTGGAGCGCTGAGATGAAACGACCCCCACGCTCGCTTTGCTCGCTGCCCCCCGAGGGGGCGGCCAGCCTCCTTGGGGCGGCCCGGCGGAGGCTGGCACGCCCCCCACGCTCGCATTTCCCGCCGCGTTTCGACGGCGACACCGGCGCGCGCCGCGCCGCCCGCGGAGGGCGCGCATGAGCCAGGCCGCCGCATCGTCCCGCCTCGACGCCGCGCGCGCGCGCGTGTCGCCGTCGCCCGCGCGCCGCGTGTGGCGGCGCTTCACGCAGCAGCGCCTCGGCTACTGGAGCTTCGTGATCTTCGTCGTCGCGTTCGCCGCGAGCCTGGCCGCACCGCTGTGGTCGAACGACAAGCCGCTCGTCGTCCGCTATGACGGCCACTATTACTTCCCGATGTTCAACGCGTATCCGGAGACGACCTTCGGCGGCGATTTCCCGACGCCCGCCGACTATCTCGACCCGTACATCCGCAAGCGCCTCGAGGCGCCCGGCAATTTCGTCGTCTATCCGCCGAACCGCTACCACTACGACACGCTGAACTACTTCTCGCGCGTGCCGAATCCCGCGCCGCCGTCGCGCGAGAACTGGCTCGGCACGGACGCGCAGGGGCGCGACCTGCTTGCCCGGCTCGTCTACGGGTTTCGCGTGTCGGTCGAATTCGGGCTGGTGCTGACGCTGATCGGCACGCTGCTCGGCATTGCCGCGGGCGCGGTGCAGGGCTTCTTCGGCGGCCGCATCGACATCGTCGGGCAGCGGCTGATCGAGATCTGGAGCTCGCTGCCCGAGCTGTACCTGCTGATCATCTTCGCGTCGATCTTCGAGCCGAGCTTTCTGCTGCTGATCGTGCTGCTGTCGCTGTTCGGCTGGATCGGCCTTGCCGACTATGTGCGCGCCGAGTTCCTGCGCAACCGGACGCAGGACTACGTGCGCGCGGCGCGCGCGATGGGGCTCACGAACTGGCAGATCATCTGGCGCCACGTGCTGCCGAACAGCCTGACGCCGGTGATCACGTTCCTGCCGTTCCGGATGAGCGGCGCGATTCTCGCGCTCACGAGCCTCGACTTCCTCGGGCTCGGCGTGCCGCCGCCGACGCCGAGCCTCGGCGAGCTGCTCGCGCAGGGCAAGGGCAACCTCGACGCGTGGTGGATCTCGCTGTCGACGTTCGGCGTGCTGGTCGCGACGCTGCTGCTGCTGACCTTCATGGGCGACGCGCTGCGCAACGCGCTCGACACGCGGATCGCCGATTCCGTGCGGGCGGCGGGAGGCCAGCGATGAGCACCGCGATCGTGACGCAGCCGGCCGAGCCGCTGCTGTCGCTCGAACGTCTGCACGTGCGCTTCGGCGACACGGTGGCCGTCGACGACGTGACGCTCGCGATCGGCCGCGGCGAGCGGGTCGCGCTCGTCGGCGAGTCGGGCTCGGGCAAGAGCGTGACCGCGCTGGCGATCCTGCGCCTGTTGCGCGACGCGGAGGTCGGCGGCACGATCCGCTTCGCGGGCCAGGACCTCGTCGCCAAGAGCGAGCGCGAGATGCGCGGGCTGCGCGGCTCCGACATCGCGATGATCTTCCAGGAGCCGATGACGGCGCTCAACCCGCTGTATACGATCGGCGCGCAGATCGGCGAGACGATTCAGCTGCACGACGGCGTGACGGCCGGCGACGCGAGAAAGCGGGCGATCGCACTGCTCGCGCGTACCGGCATCGCGGAACCGGAGCGGCGCGTCGACAGCTATCCGCACCAGCTGTCGGGCGGCCAGCGGCAGCGCGCGATGATCGCGATGGCGCTCGCGTGCCGGCCGCGCCTGCTGCTCGCCGACGAGCCGACCACCGCGCTCGACGTGACGATCCGCGCGCAGATCGTCGAGCTGCTGCTGGAGCTGCAGCGCGAGGAAGCTGAAAAGCGCGGGATGGCGATCCTGCTGATCACGCACGACCTGAACCTCGTGCGGCACTTCGCCGACCGCATCGCGGTGATGGAGCGAGGCCGGCTCGTCGAGAGCGGGGCGGTCGAGCGGATCTTCGCCGCGCCCGAGCACCCGTATACGCAGCGCCTGCTGAACAGCCGGCCGCAGCGCGCGGTCGTGCCGGTGTTGCCGATCGCGCCGGTGCTGCTCGACGCGCGCCACGTGACCGTGCAGTTCGCGCGCAAGCGCCCGGGCCTCGCGGGCTGGTTCAAGTCCGTGCCGGTGGCGGCGGTGTCGGACGTGTCCGTGTCGGTGCGGCAGGGCGAGACGCTCGGCGTGGTCGGCGAGTCCGGCTCCGGCAAGTCGACGCTCGCGATGGCCCTGCTCGGGCTGCAGAAGACCGCGCACGGCGAGATCGAATTCCAGGGGCGCGCGCTGTCGAGCTACCGCGGCCGCGAGCAGGCCGCGCTGCGCTCGAACATGCAGGTCGTGTTTCAGGATCCTTTCAGTTCGCTGTCGCCGCGCCACACGATCGAGCGGATCGTCGGCGAAGGGCTCGAGCTGCACCGCCCGGACCTGTCGGCCGACGCGCGGCGCGCGAAGTCGCTCGCGGTGCTGCGCGAGGTCGGCCTCGACCGCACGGTGATGCATCGCTATCCGCACGAGTTCTCCGGCGGGCAGCGCCAGCGGATCGCGATCGCCCGCGCGCTCGTGCTCGAGCCGCGCATCCTGATCCTCGACGAGCCGACGTCGGCGCTCGACGTGTCGATCCAGCAGCAGGTGCTGAAGCTGCTCGCGAATTTGCAACAGAAATACAACCTCGGCTATCTGTTCATCAGCCACGACCTGGACGTGATCGGCGCGATGGCGCACCGCGTCGCGGTGATGCAGGACGGGGCGATCGTGGAGGCCGGCGAGGTCGCCGACATCTTCACCAAACCGTCACATCCTTACACACAAAAGCTGTTGAAAGCAGTCTGGAAAGCGTGATAGGGCGCCAATGGTCTGACCATCTCGATTGTATTTTTTAATTTGTTTTGACAAACGGATACGCGCTGGCTAGTATCGACCGAAATTTTCCGCCAATCAGCTGATTTTTAAGCACAATCCATCGACCAATGCAGCACCGATCCCTGACCCAGGCATGCGCGCGCGCCGTCGCCGGGATGTTTATCGGCGTCCTGTTCGCTGCAACTTCCGGCGCGTTCGCCGACGAAGTCAGCAGTTTTAATCAGAATGCCGCGAATTCGACTCAATCCGGGTCGGCTTCCTCCCAGAATTCCCAAGCCAACGCATCGTCGTCGAGCGGCGGCGCGAAGTCGTTCCTGTCCGGCATGGCGGGCAAGGCGGGCGACGTCGTCGTCGGCGCGCTGAACATGATCGGCGTCCGCTATCGCTGGGGCGGCAACACGCCGGATTCGGGGCTCGACTGCAGCGGCTTCGTGCGCTACGTGTTCCAGGACACGCTCGGCATGTCGCTGCCGCGCCGCGCGGAAGAGATGAGCCGGGTCGGCGAGAAGGTGCGCGTGAGCGAGCTGAAGCCGGGCGACCTGGTGTTCTTCAATACGATGCGCCGCACGTTCTCGCACGTCGGCATCTACATCGGCGACAACAAGTTCGTGCATTCGCCGTCGACGGGCAGCACGGTTCGCGTCGACGATCTCGACAGCACCTACTGGGAAAAGCGCTTCAACGGCGCGCGCCGGATCGAGTCGCAGTTCCCGATGAAGGCCGACGATCTGCGCCAGCGCGTGCGCGCGACGATCGGCGACGACGCGGCGAACGGCAGCAACTGAGCGTTCCCCGACAGCCGGATCGAAAACCCTGTCGCCCGAAAGGCGGCAGGGTTTTTTGCTTTTGGGGCAGTCGGCGCCGGGCGCTGCCTTATGTGGCGGTCGCGGCAGTCGCGGCGGTCCCGCGCGCCGCCGCGAGCTTGCGCTGCAGCTCGGGCATGATGCGCGCGACCGCTTCCTCGCCGGCGAGGATCGCCGCGTTGCGCTGGCTGAAGTCGCTGCCGCCCATCGCGTTGAGGCTCGGGCGGATCACGACGTCGGCGTACTTGTCGAGCTCGTAGGTCTTGATCGTCTGGCCCATGATCGTGAACGTCTGCAGCAGCATCTCGATCGGGTTGCCGGTCGCCGCGCCGTCCGGGCGCGCGGAGATGTCGACCGCGATCACGAAGGTCGCGCCCATCTTGCGCGCGTAGGACGCGGGCACCGGGCTCACGAGGCCGCCGTCCACATACTCGCGGCTGCCGATCTTCACCGGCTCGAACACCGACGGCACGCTGCTCGACGCGCGCACCGCGAGCCCCGTATTGCCCTGCTGGAACAGGATCGGCTGGCCGTTCTGCAGATCCGTCGCGACGATGCCGAGCGGCTTCGCCATCTTCTCGATCGGCCGGTTGTTCAGCGTCTTGTTGATGAAGTTCTGCAGCGCGACGCCCTGCAGCAGGCCGCGCGAGCGGAACGGCAGCGCCCAGTCGCTGATCGCGGACTGGTCCATCTCGAGCGCGAGCTTGTTGAGCTGCAGCGCGTTCATGCCGGACGCATAGAGCGCGCCGACCACCGAGCCGGCGCTCGTGCCGGCGACGATCTCGATCGGGATGCCGCGCGCCTCGAGTCCTTTCAGCACGCCGATGTGCGCGAAGCCGCGCGCCGCGCCGCCGCCGAGCGCGATGGCGATCTTCACCGGCTTGTCGTGCGACTGGGCTGCGGGGGCGTTGTCGGGGCGGCTCTTGCCGCCGGGCGACGTGCAGGCGGCGAGGCTGGCGGAAGCGCACGCGATCGTGAACTGGCGGCGCGACAGGCGAGGGGACGACATCGAAGGTTCTCCAGCGTCGGGCAGCAGGCGACGGGCCCGCTGCGTCGGTAGGTCGGGGCGGCGCGGCGCCGGCAAGGCGGCCGCGGCGCGCACATCATAAAGCAAGCGCCGCGCTTGGCGCGATGTCCGGCACGGGTATAATTTCGGCTTCTTTTCCGTTCCGGGCGTCGCCGGTCCCGTAGTTCTCCGGGCAGCCGCTGCCGACCCCGCGTCGAATCATTCACGCGCCCCAGGCGTTCGAGTTACCGTTTATGACCCGTCCTGTCCGTACCCGCTTCGCGCCGAGCCCCACCGGCTTCATCCATCTCGGCAACATCCGCTCCGCACTCTATCCGTGGGCGTTCGCCCGCAAGATGCAAGGCACGTTCGTGCTGCGCATCGAGGATACCGACGTCGAGCGTTCGTCGCCGGAAGCGGTCGACGCGATCCTCGAAGGGATGCGGTGGCTCGACCTCGATTTCGACGAAGGCCCGTTCTACCAGATGCAGCGGATGGACCGCTATCGCGAGGTGCTCGCGAAGATGCTCGAAGAGGGCCTCGCGTACCCGTGCTACATGTCGACCGAGGAGCTCGACGCGCTGCGCGAGCGCCAGCGCGAAGCCGGCCTGAAGCCCCGCTATGACGGCACGTGGCGTCCGGAGCCGGGCAAGGTGCTGCCCGAGCCGCCTGCGGGCGTGAAGCCGGTGCTGCGTTTCCGCAACCCGCTGACGGGCACCGTCGCATGGGACGATGCCGTGAAGGGCCGTGTCGAGATCTCGAACGAAGAGCTCGACGACCTCGTGATCGCGCGTCCGGACGGCACGCCGATGTACAACTTCTGCGTGGTGGTCGACGACCTCGACATGGGGATCACGCATGTGATCCGCGGCGACGACCACGTGAACAACACGCCGCGCCAGATCAACATCCTGCGCGCGCTCGGCGGCGAAGTGCCGGTCTATGCGCACCTGCCGACCGTGCTCAACGAGCAGGGCGAGAAGATGAGCAAGCGTCACGGCGCGATGAGCGTGATGGCGTACCGCGACGCGGGCTATCTGCCGGAAGCGGTCGTGAACTACCTGGCGCGCCTCGGCTGGTCGCACGGCGACGCCGAAATCTTCTCGCGCGAGCAGTTCGTCGAGTGGTTCGACCTCGAGCATCTCGGCAAGTCGCCGGCGCAGTATGACCACAACAAGCTGAACTGGCTGAACAACCACTACATCAAGGAAGCGGACAACGCGCGTCTCGCCGCGCTGTCTAAGCCGTTCTTCGAGGCGCTCGGCATCGACGATGCGGCGCTCGCGAGCGGCCCGGCCCTCGAGGCGGTGATCGGCCTGATGAAGGATCGTGCGTCGACGCTCAAGGAAATCGCAGAGGGCGCGGCGATGTTCTACCGCGTGCCGGCGCCGGATGCCGAAGCGCTCGCGCAGCACGTGACCGACGCGGTGCGCCCGGCGCTGGCCGAACTCGCGGCGGCGCTGAAGACGGTCGAGTGGAGCAAGGAGGCGATCTCGGCCGCGCTGAAGGCGACGCTGGCCGCGCACAAGCTGAAGATGCCGCAGCTCGCGATGCCGGTGCGCCTGCTGGTCGCGGGCACGACGCATACGCCGTCGATCGACGCGGTGCTGATGCTGTTCGGCCGTGATGCTGTCGTGTCGCGCATCGAGGGCGCGCTGGCCTGAGGTTCGAGCATTCGCGAAGCCGTCGATCGGCGGCTTCGCAAAAAATTTTGCTCGAATCGCAAAAAGGGTATTTACAAGCGCAAAGTTGGTCCATATAATCTCATTTCTGTTCTGCAAGGGGGTATAGCTCAGCTGGGAGAGCGCTTGCATGGCATGCAAGAGGTCAGCGGTTCGATCCCGCTTACCTCCACCAACAGAACAAACCAATCGATTCGCGAAGCAGGGTAGTTAAAAAATGCTTCACAAAACGATTTAAAGCAGTTAGAATTTCGGCCTTCGTTGTTGATGAAAAATTAATAACGGAAGCCAGACAGATCTGAAAAGATTTTGTCCCCTTCGTCTAGAGGCCTAGGACATCACCCTTTCACGGTGAGTACAGGGGTTCGAATCCCCTAGGGGACGCCAGATTCAGCGGCGTTTCGATGGAAGTGTCGCGAAGCCTGCAGGAACGTAACCGACGTCCTGCGGGTTAGGGTTAAGGAAGTTGGAGCGGTAGTTCAGTCGGTTAGAATACCGGCCTGTCACGCCGGGGGTCGCGGGTTCGAGTCCCGTCCGCTCCGCCAGAACGAAGCCCGTTCAAGACGTTTTTGAGCGGGCTTTTGTATTAAAGGTGTAAGCAGTCCGTTGTCCCCTTCGTCTAGAGGCCTAGGACATCACCCTTTCACGGTGAGTACAGGGGTTCGAATCCCCTAGGGGACGCCAGATTCAGCGGCGTTTCGTTGGAAGTGCCGCAAGGCTTGCAGAGTGTCAATGACGTCTGCGGGCCAGGGTGAAGAAAGCTGGAGCGGTAGTTCAGTTGGTTAGAATACCGGCCTGTCACGCCGGGGGTCGCGGGTTCGAGCCCCGTCCGCTCCGCCAGAACGAAGCCCGTTCAAGTCGTTATTTGAGCGGGCTTTTGTATTAAGGATGTAAGCAGTACGTTGTCCCCTTCGTCTAGAGGCCTAGGACATCACCCTTTCACGGTGAGTACAGGGGTTCGAATCCCCTAGGGGACGCCAGATTTCGGCGTCGTTCGAACAAACGATGCGCCGGCAGGAAGCAACCGACGCCTGCTAGGCAAGCAGCAAGACTGGAGCGGTAGTTCAGTCGGTTAGAATACCGGCCTGTCACGCCGGGGGTCGCGGGTTCGAGTCCCGTCCGCTCCGCCAAAAAATGAAGAAGCCCGCCTTGAGCGGGCTTTTTCATTTGCGTTTCCGGTTGCGCCCGTTGGCGGGCGCTTGACGTTAGACATCCCCTCAGCGCGATACGAGCAAATCACGATTGCATCCGCACCGGACTGCGCTATCGTGGCGAGATGCGTCCTTGATCATCGCGCGATGCTCGATCCCACCGACCTGCGACTCCTGTATCAGCTCCGCCCCGCGGAGCCCTGCGATTTTCCGTTTGCCGAAGCACTGACGCACGGCAACATGGGCGGCTATTACAAGCGCCACGGGCTCGTGTGGCGCAGTGACCTGTTCTACGCGAGCTGGCGCGAGTCCGAGAACTTCATCCTCGAAGCCGACGGCGAGCGGATCGGCGTGCTCCGCGTCACGGAAGAGGGCGATTCGCTGCACATCCGCGACGTGCAGATCGCGGCCGGCCATCGCGGACACGGCGCCGGCACCTACCTGCTCGAGATGTCGCATCGCTGGGCGAGGGCGCGCGGGCTGAGCGAGCTCCAGTTGCGCGTGTTCGTCGACAATCCCGCCGCGCGGCTCTATCTGCGCATGGGCTATCGCGTGACCGGGTCGCGGTTCGCGCAACTCGGCGCGATCCGGCACATGGTGCGGCCGGTCTGACGGCCGCGCACTGCCGTCACGGTTGGGGCTCCGCCGTGTCGCCGTGCGGTCGTCCGTCGCTTCCCGTCATGCCTTCCGCGGCCTCGTGCGCGTGGCCGCGCAGCATGAACGCGCGCGGGCTTTCGCCGAAGGCGCGCCGGAACATCGCAGAAAACGCGCTCTGGCTCTGGTAGCCGAGCTCGCGCGCGATATGCGACAGCGGACGCCCCTGGTTCAGCAGCGGAATCGCGCGCGCGAGCAGCGCCTGCTGCCGCCATTGCGAAAAGCTCACGCCCAGTTCCTGCTTGAACAGCCGTGAAATCGTGCGCGTGCTCGCGCCGACCTCGCCCGCCCAGTGTTCCAGCGATTCCGCCTGCGCGGGCTGCGCGAGCACCGCTTCGCACAGCGTGCGCAGCCGTTTCTCGTCGGGCATCGGCACCGACAGCGGTAGCGGTTCGGCGTGGCTCAGTTCGTCGAGCACCAGTGCGCAGAGCAGGCGTTCGCGGGCCGCGCCCAGGTCGCGCGCGTCGAGCGCGACGATCAGCTCGCGCAACAGTCCTGTCACTTCGACGACGCGGCATGCGTCGAGCCCGCCCGGCACGATCGACTCGTCGATGTACAGCGTGCGCAGGTACGCGTCCTCGACGATCAAGACCTCATGCGTCACGTGCGGCGGCACCCAGACTGCCCGCGACGGCGGCACCATCCACGTGGTTCCCGTCGTCGCCATGCGCAGCACGCCGCGCGACGCATAGGCGAGCTGCGCCCATGCGTGCGTGTGACGCGGTATGCGCGCGCCGGCGGGCACCGGCCGCGCACGCACGCGCATCGGGTGCACCGGCGTCGGCGCGAATTCCGGCGGAATGTCGATGGTGTCGCGATGAGCAGGCTCGTCGGCGCGGGCGGACGGATTCATGGGCAATTCGGATGGTGCGGCAGCGATGCCGTCATTTTAGAAGGCTCGCACACCTGCGCGTGGCGGCTTTTTTTCAGTCGATAATGCAACGTTCGATTGAACCTTGCATGCGACCGGAGACGATGACATGACGACGTTTGCAACAACCGACCTCTGCGACGCCCACGAAGACCAGCTCGCGGCCGGCGCCCTGCGCGTGCTCGAGCCGGCGCTGCGCCCGTACGGCGGTGCGGCGCGTTTCGCGGGGCCCGCGGCGACGCTCAAGCTGTTCGAGGACAACACGCTCGTGCGCGCCGCGCTCGAGCAGGACGGCGCCGGGCGCGTGCTGGTCGTCGACGGCGGCGGCAGCCGGCGTTGCGCGCTCGTCGGCGGCAACCTCGGCGCGCTCGCCGAGAAGAACCATTGGGCCGGTATCGTGGTCTATGGATGCGTGCGCGATTCGGCTGAGTTGCGCGCGTGCAACGTCGGCGTGCTCGCGCTCGCGACGCATCCGCGCAAGAGCGACAAACGCGGGGCCGGTGAACGGGACGTTCCCGTCACGGTGCTCGGCACGCGAATCGCCCCCGGCGAATGGATCTACGCCGACGAGGACGGCGTGCTCGTCAGCGCGACGTCGCTGACCTGACACGGCAACACACGAATCGAAGAAGGAGAAACACGATGCGCCACGTATTCGTCTACGGCACGTTGAGAGCGGGAGAGGCCAACGATATCGGCCATGCGGCTGCCCGGCACGGCATCGCGGCGCCGACGCTTGTGGGTGCGGCCGCGCTGCCGGGCGAACTGTACGATTTCGGCACGTATCCGGGCATGGTCGCGGTGGCGGACGGGAAGACGCTCGTCTGGGGCGACGTCTATGAAGTCGACGAGCGGCTCGTCCCCGTGCTCGACGAGATCGAGCGCGTGTATCCGGGCGTCGACACTCTGTTCAGGCAGGAAGCGACGAGCGTCGAACTCGGCGGCCGGCAGTACGCGTGCCTGTATTACCCGGTCGCCGCGCATGCGGTGTCGGACAAGCCGCGCATCGCGTCGGGCGACTGGGTCCAGCATCGGCGCGAACGCGAAGCCGCCTGAGCGGGCGCGCGTCGCACCCAAGAAAAAGCGCCCCGCGGGGCGCTTGAACCGGATGGGCGGCCTGACCGAAGCAGCCCGATCGGCTTGCGCTGATCGGGCTGTTTTCATGCGGTCGCGACGCGGTCAGATTTCCTCGTACAGCGGCAGCGTCAGGAATTCGGTGAAGCCTTCCGACGTCGACATCTGCTCGAAGATCGCCGCGGCACGCTCGTACGGCTGCGTATTGCCGCCGACCGATCGCTTCACGTTCTCCAGCTCGGCCTTCGCGTAGTCGCGCACCAGTTCCGCCGTCACCTTGCGGCCATCGTCGAGCACCCCCTTCGGCGAGCGGATCCACTGCCACACCTGCGAGCGGGAGATCTCGGCCGTCGCCGCGTCTTCCATCAGGTTGTGGATCGGCACGCAACCGTTGCCGTCGAGCCACGCGCCGAGGTAGTGGATGCCGACGTTGATGTTGTTGCGCAGGCCGGCTTCGGTAATCGGCGCTTCCGGCTGGAAGTCGAGCAGGTTCTTGCCTTCGATCTGCACGTCGTCGCGCTGCTTCGCGATCTGGTTCGGCTTGTCGCCGAGCACCTTCACGAATTCCTCCATCGCGATCGGCACGAGCCCCGGGTGCGCGACCCAGCCGCCGTCGTAGCCGTCGGTCGCGTCGCGCTGCTTGTCCGAGCGCACGCCGCCCATCGCCTTGTCGTTCGCTTCCGGATCGTTCTTGATCGGGATCAGCGCGCTCATCCCGCCGATCGCCGGCGCGTTGCGCTTGTGGCAGGTCTTCAGCAGCAGCAGCGCGTAAGCGCGCATGAACGGCACCGTCATCGTGATCTTCGAACGGTCGGCCAGGCAGAAGTCGCGGTCGTTCTTGAACTTCTTGATCGCCGAGAAGATGTAGTCCCAGCGGCCGGCGTTCAGGCCCGAGCTGTGCTCGCGCAGTTCGTACAGGATTTCGTCCATCTCGAACGCGGCGAGGATCGTCTCGATCAGCACGGTCGCGCGGATCGTGCCGCGCGGGATGCCGACCTGTTCCTGCGCGGCGACGAAGATGTCGTTCCACAGGCGCGCCTCGAGATGGCTTTCCATCTTCGGCAGATAGAAGTACGGGCCCGAGCCGCGCGCGATCAGCTCCTTCGCGTTGTGGAACAGGAACAGCGCGAAGTCGAAGACGCCGCCCGACACGCGCTGGCCGTCGACCGTCACGTGCTTTTCGTCGAGGTGCCAGCCGCGCGGACGCACGATCAGCGTCGCGACCTTGTCGTTGAGCTGGTACGACTTGCCGTTCTGTTCGAGCGAGATCGTGCGGCGGATCGCGTCCTTCAGGTTGATCTGGCCGTCGATCTGGTTCGTCCAGCTCGGCGCGTTCGAATCCTCGAAGTCCGTCATGTACGAATCGGCGCCCGAGTTCAGCGCGTTGATGATCATCTTGCGCTCGACGGGGCCGGTGATCTCGACGCGGCGGCATTGCAGGTCGGCGGGCAGCGGCGCGACCTTCCAGTCGCCTTCGCGGATCGCCTTCGTCTCGGCCAGGAAGTCGGGGCGCTCGCCGGCGTCGAGGCGCTTCGTGCGTTCGACGCGCGCCTGCAGCAGGGCCTGGCGACGCGGCTCGAACGTGCGGTGCAGCGCCGCGACGAGTTCGAGTGCCGCGGGCGTCAGGATGGCTTCGTAGCCCGGGCGGATCTCGCCGGTAATCGCCATGCCTTGCGGCAGCGTGAGCGTGGTGGTCATGAGTCTCATCTCCTTGGTCGGTCAGTTGCGGTTTCGGTAAAGGGGAAGGTGGCCGGCATCGATGCCAGCGTTACGCGCCCGGGCCGGGGCGCGCGCGGCTGGCGCTTCTGCCGGACGGAGCCGGGGTGGCGAGGAAAGCGAGCAGGTCGGCCATGTCGGCGCCGGTGCCGTCGGGCGGCGCGCCGAGCTCCTCGGCGGGGGCGCCCGTGCGGTTGAGCCAGAACGTCGTGTAGCCGAACCAGGCCGCGCCCGTCACGTCCCAGCCGTTCGACGACACGAACACGAGGTCGCGCGGGTTCGGCCCGAACGCATCGGTGCCGAGCGCGTACGCGGCCGGGCACGGCTTGTACGCGCGCACCGCGTCGACCGACAGCACGCGATCGAACAGGCCGGTCATGCCGGCGCTCTTCACCGCGATGTCGAGCATCTGCGGGTTGCCGTTCGACAGGATCACGAGCTGCGGACGCGGGTCGAGCGCGCGCAGCTTGCGCAGCGCGGGCACCGTGTCGGGGTAGGTGGACAGGCACGCGTATTCGTCCATCAGGCGCTTCTCGGCGGCGCTGTTGAGCGTGAGGCCGAGCGCACGCGCGGCGAACCGCAACGCGTCGTGCGTGATGTCCCAGAACGGGCGGTAGCGCGCGCCGGCCGGATCGGCGAGCGTGCGCAGCTGCGTGTATTCGATTTGCTTGCGCCGCCACAGCTGCGACAGCCGTTCCCCGTGGCCGGGGAACATCTGCTCTGCCGCGGCCACGACCGCGTGCACGTCGAACAGCGTGCCGTAGGCGTCGAAGAGGATGGCGTTGGGAGAGAGTGTCGTTGTGGCCGACATAGCCTTGCGCTCCAGTTTCAGAGGTCGGAAACGATTTTATTCGTGATCGTCAGTACCAAAAAAGACGCTAAACATCACTTGATCTTTTACTTTCATATACCTAATCTGGAGCCGCTTCAGTCAACGTGAAGGACGGTCGAGGCCGTTCTCCCGATTCATGGACCGGTTCAAACAGATCGAAACGTTCGTCGCGGTCGCGGCGAAAGGCAGCCTGTCGGCGGCTGCGCACGCGGAAGGGGTCGCGCCCGCGATCATCGGCCGCCGCCTTGATGCGCTCGAAGAGCGGCTCGGCGTCAAGCTGCTGGTGCGCACGACGCGCAAGCTCACGCTGACCTTCGAGGGCTCGGCCTTCCTCGAGGATTGCCAGCGCGTCATCAACGACATGCAGAACGCGGAGGCGAGCGTGTCCGCGGGCGGCGTGAAGGCGAGCGGCCACCTGCGGATCTCCGCGCCGGCCGGCTTCGGCCGGCGGCACGTCGCGCCGCTCGTGCCCGAATTCAGCAGCGCGCATCCGGACGTGTCGGTCACGCTCGACCTGTCCGACCGGATGGTCGACCTCGTCAACGAGGGCTTCGATTGCGCGGTGCGGCTCGGCGAGCTGCCCGACTCGTCGCTGGTGTCGCTGAAGCTCGGCGAGAACCGCCGCGTGTGCGTCGCGTCGCCCGCCTATCTCGCGCGGCGCGGCACGCCGGCCACGCTTGCGGAGCTCGCGCGGCACAACTGCCTCGCGCTCGCCGCGAACGCGAACCAGCAGCGCGGCTGGTCGTTCCTGGAGGACGGCAAGGTCGTGTCGATCCGCGTGAGCGGCACGATGGAATGCTCGGACGGCGCGGTCCTGCACGAGTGGTGCCTGGCGGGGCACGGCCTCGCGTGGCGCTCGTGGTGGGAGGTCGGCGACGACGTCGCGGCCGGCCGCCTCGTCAGCGTGCTGGACGCGTTCGCGGCGCCGCCGATCGGCATTCACGCGGTGTTCCCGCAGCGCCGGCATTTGCCGTTGCGCGTGCGGCTGTTCCTCGATTACCTGAAACACACCTACGAGCGGCCCGGGTATTGGGGGTAGGATGCGCCGCTCGTCGGCGCTTGCGCCGCCCGCGCGTTTCCGATATGAGGGCGAACCCGCTGCCGGGGCCGGCGGCCGGCTTTCGCACACTACAATCGAAACAGGCACGCCGGGCGCGCGGCGCACGGGGTGCGATTGGCGATGGAGGGCGCGATGTTCAAGCACATCCTCGTTCCGACCGACGGGTCCGACCTGTCGAAGAAGGCCATTGACGGCGCGATCGATCTCGCCCGGGCGGTCGGCGCGCGCGTGACCGCGTATGCGTGCCTGCCGCAGTATCCGTACTCGCCGTTCTCCGAAGTGATCATCGAGCCGCCCGCCGATTTCAGGGCGCGCAGCGAACGCGAGGCGCGCTCGCATCTCGACGAGGTCGAGTCCGCCGCGCGGGAGGCGGGGGTCGACTGCGATACCTGGACGAGCGTGCATCCGTCGCCGTATCTCGGCATTATCGAGGCGGCCGAACGCGGCGGCTGCGACGTGATCTTCATGGCGTCGCACGGGCGCCGCGGGCTCGGCAGCCTGCTGATCGGCAGCGAGACGCAGCGCGTACTGACCCATACGAAAATTCCGGTGATCGTTTATCGGTAGGCGCGGCAACCGGCGGGCAAAGGCTGGTCGGCCGACGCGCAAAGCAGTGCGCGCCGGGCAGGGCCGGCGCGCGCCTTGTCGTATGCGGCCCGCAGGCCGTGCGGCACGTCGCGCGTCTGCCGCCGCGCGCATGCCGTCTCCTCCCCCTGTTGCGCCTTCGCGGTTCGGGCGCCGACGCGTGTTACGCGACCTTCTTGCCGTCGAAGAACTGCTCGTCTTCGGTCGAGCCGTGCAGCGCGGTCGTCGACGCTTCGCGCTCGACCGTCTGCGTGACCGCGTCGAAGTAGCCGGTGCCGACTTCGCGCTGGTGCTTGACCGCGGTGAAGCCCTTGTCGGCTGCCGCGAACTCGGCCTGCTGCAGTTCGACGAACGCGCTCATCTGCGTCCGGGCATAGCCGTGCGCGAGATTGAACATCGAGTAGTTCAGCGCGTGGAAGCCGGCCAGCGTGATGAACTGGAACTTGTAGCCCATCGCGCCGAGTTCCTTCTGGAATTTCGCGATCGTTGCGTCGTCGAGGTTCTTCTTCCAGTTGAACGACGGCGAGCAGTTGTACGACAGCAGCTTGCCCGGGAACTGCTTGTGGATCGCCTCCGCGAACTTCTTCGCGTACTCGAGATCCGGCTTGCCCGTTTCGCACCAGATCAGGTCGGCGTACGGCGCATACGCGAGGCCGCGCGAGATCGCCTGCTCGAGGCCCGGCTTGGTGCGGAAGAAGCCTTCGACCGTGCGCTCGCCCGTCAGGAACGGCTTGTCGTTGTCGTCGATGTCCGACGTGATCAGGTCCGCCGCTTCCGCGTCGGTGCGGGCGACCAGCACGGTCGGCGTGCCCATCATGTCGGCCGCGAGACGCGCCGCCGCGAGCTTAGCGACCGCTTCACGCGTCGGCACGAGCACCTTGCCGCCCATATGGCCACACTTCTTCACCGACGCGAGCTGGTCTTCGAAGTGGACGCCCGATGCGCCGGCCTCGATCATCGCCTTCATCAGCTCGAACGCGTTCAGCACGCCGCCGAAGCCGGCTTCCGCGTCAGCGACGATCGGCGCGAAGAAGTCGACGTAGCCTTCGTCGCCCGGGTCCTTGCCTTCCGACCACTGGATCTGGTCGGCGCGCGTCAGCGTGTTGTTGATGCGCTTCACGACCTGCGGCACCGAGTTCGCCGGGTACAGCGACTGGTCCGGGTACATTTCGCCGGCGACGTTCGCGTCGCCCGCGACCTGCCAGCCGGACAGGTAGATCGCCTTGAGGCCGGCCTTCACCTGCTGCATCGCCTGGTTGCCGGTCAGCGCGCCGAGCGCGTTGACGAACGGCTCGTTGTTGATCAGGGTCCAGAGCTTTTCCGCGCCGCGCTTCGCGATCGTGTGCTCGACCTGCAGCGAGCCACGCAGGCGGACCACGTCCTCAGCCGTATAGGTGCGCTTGATGCCCTTCCAGCGCGGATCGGTTTCCCATTGCTTTTGCAGTTCCTGTGCCTGTTGCTGACGCGACATGATGTGCTCCTTGACGTGACCTTGCCTGAATCGGGATGAATCGAACGAGGTGATGCAATTCGCGAGGCGGGAAGTGGGGTGTTCCGTTTCGCGAAGTCTTGTATAAGAGTCTAGGCAAATCGCAGGTTGCGAAACAGGGGCTCGTTCAGGAAGGGTGGAAATTTTTTATCGTTATAAATCAATTGCTTGTCATTCTTATTTCGAGATAAGAAATGCTTTTTTCCATCCTGCAATGCCGCGTGTTGTGCCACGCAGCATGATTTTTTACGACACAAAAAAATTTTTCGCATCGTGAAATATCGATGAGGGCGAAAAAAACCGGCGCGGGTGCGCCGGTTGCGTGCTGCGGGGCGGATACGGGCGGCCGATGAGGCCGCCCGCGCGCCGTTACGACGCCGAATTGCTGCGTCGCGGGCCGCCGCGCTGGCCGTCGCTGCGGCGGTTGCCGCCGTCGCGGCTGCCGCCCGGCTTGCCGCTCCAGCCGCCGTTGCCGCCGCCGTAACCGCCGCGGCCGCCGTTGCCGTGACCGCCGCCCGGCTTGCCGCCGAAACGACGGCCGCCGTTACCGCCGCCCGGACGGCCGCGGCCGCCGTTGCCGCGATCGTTGCGCGGCGGCGCCTTGCGCGGCTCGAAGCCTTCGATCACGTTGACCGGCAGCGGCGAGCGCACGAAACGCTCGATGCGCTTCAGCGCGCCTTGCTCGGCATGATGCACGAGGCTGACCGCGATGCCCGAGCGGCCCGCGCGGCCGGTACGGCCGATACGGTGCACGTAGTCTTCCGCGAACTTCGGCAGGTCGTAGTTGAACACGTGCGTGATGCCCGGGATGTCGATGCCGCGCGCCGCGACGTCGGTCGCGACGAGCACGCGCACGCGGCGCTCGCGCAGCGCGCGGATCGTGCGGTTGCGGGCGCCCTGCGGCAGGTCGCCGTGCAGCGCGGCCGATTCGAAGCCTGCGTCCGCGAGGCGGCCGGCGAGCTGGTCGGCGTCGATCTTGGTCGCCGTGAAGATGATCGCCTGGTCGAGCGCGTTGTCGCGCAGCAGGTGATCGAGCAGGCGATCCTTGTGATCGCGGTCGTCGACGTAGTGCACGGTCTGCGCGATGTTCGCGCGCGACTCGAGGCGCTGCTGGATCTCGATGCGCTCCGGGTCCTTCAGCAGGCGGCTCGTCAGCGAACCGATCTTGCCGTCGAGCGTGGCCGAGAACAGCATCGTCTGGCGCGATTCCGGCGTCGCGTCGACGATCGTCTCGATGTCCTCGATGAAGCCCATATCGAGCATGCGGTCGGCTTCGTCGAGCACGAGCATCTTCAGCTCGGACAGGTCGATGCGGCCGCGCTCCAGATGGTCGAGCAGGCGGCCCGGGGTTGCGACGAGGATTTCCGGGTTCTTCGCGAGCAGCATCAGCTGCTGGCCGTAGGCGACGCCGCCGAGGATGCTGACCGTGCGCAGCCGGCGCAGGTGCTTGCCGTAGGTCGATGCGGCGGTCGTCACCTGCATCGCGAGTTCGCGGGTCGGCGTCAGCACGAGGAGGCCCGGGCGCGCGACCGGCTGCGGGCGGCGGGCGCGGCGGTCCCCGTTGTTCGGCTCGCGCGGCGGGCGCGGCTGCTGCGCCTGCGCCTTCTGGAGCTGCGCGAAGCGCTCGATCGCGGGCAGCATGAACGCGGCGGTCTTGCCCGAACCGGTCGGGCTCGACACCAGCAGGTCGCGGCCGGCGATGCCGGCCGGAATCGCACGCTGCTGGACCGGCGTCGGCTTTTCGTAGCCGGCGGCCTGCAGCGCGGAGACGATCTCCGGCGACAGCCCGAGCGACGCGAACGTGGGCTCGTCGGCAGCCGGCGCCGCGGGCTGCGCGGCGCCGTCGAGACCGAGCGCCTTGTCGGCGGTCGCGTTGAGGGGGCTGGTGGAAATGCTCGAAGTCATAACAATCCTTGAAACACAGTGGGTGAAACGTCGGCGCCAATCGCGCATGCCCAAGTTGTCGGATTCAACGAGCAAATCGGAAAACGGGTGCAATCCGCCGGTCACGAGGCGGATGAGGCTAGAAGCTGTTTTGGGTGCGGCGTGCTGAGACGCGTTGCCGCCAGCCTGATAATTGACGGCCGCTAGAGCCGAAGCAGGAAGGGGACAGGTTCTAAACCGGATTGGAGCTTAACGCTACGAGGCGTCCGGCCGGTTCGGCCAGTGGGCCGAGCGCGGAAGTGACGCAGCCGGCATTATAGAGATATTTGCTGCGCTGCGCCACTGCCGATTTGACCGCGAGCCGCGATCAGGATGCGGTGCCGTTCTTCAGCGATTCGACGAGCTCGACGTATTGCTGCTTCGCGGCATCCTGCGACGTGCCCTTCAGCGCGCCCCACGCGTCGTACTTGTACTTGCCGACGATGTCGGTGAAGCCCGGCTTGTCGCCGTGCACGTCGCCGTCGGTCGCCTGCTTGAAGAGCGCGTAGAGGCGCAGCAGCGTAAGGTTGCCCGGACGCTCGGACAGTTGCTTCACGTCTTCCTGGGCCTGGTTGAACTGCGCGGTGATGTCGCTCATCGGGTGTCTCCGTGGAAGTTTCAAGTCGGGCGATCTTAGCAAGCGCGCCGCCGCGGCGGGTCGAGCGATCCTTCCAAACCGCCGCGCGTGTCCGCGGTGCGGCGCGATCCGCCGCGTGTCGCCCGTGGGAGCGGGGCGCCGCATTACAATGTCGGCCATGACGCAAACAGTGCTCCTCGCCATCGATACGTCGACCGAATACTGCTCGGTCGCGCTGCTGCGCTCGGCCATGGCCGAATCCGCCGCTTCCTCCCTGCAAAGCTGGGTCCGCCACGAACTGACGGGCGCCGTGTCGAGCACGCGCGTGCTGCCGGCCGTCCAGGAACTCTTCGCCGAATCCGGGCTGACGCTCGCCGACTGCGATGCGATCGCGTTCGGCGCGGGTCCCGGCTCGTTCACGGGCCTGCGCACCGCGACCGGGATCGCGCAGGGCCTCGCGTTCGGGCGCGGGCTGCCGGTCGTGCCGGTCGGCACGCTGCTCGCGTGCGCCGAGCATGCGCGGTTGCGCGCGCCCGGCACCGCGCGCGTGCTGGCCGCGCTCGACGCGCGGATGGACGAGGTCTACTGGGCCGAGTTCGCGTGGGACGACGGCGCCGGCGACTGGCGCACGCTGCATCCGGCCGCGCTCGACGCGCCTGCCGCGGTCGGCGTGCCCGACGCGCCGTTCACGCTCGCGGGCAACGCGGCCGCCGCGTTCGGCGCGCAGCTGCCGGCCGTCGCGCGGGCAGCCGTGATCGACGGCGATGCAATGCCGCATGCGCTGGCGGTCGCGCACGCGGCATTGCGCGCGTTCCGGGCCGGGCGCACGGTGCCGGCCGACCAGGCCGCGCCCGAATACGTGCGCGACAAGGTCGCGCAGACCACCGCCGAACGGATGGCGGCGCGCGCGGCTCAACCGGGCGGAGCGCGGGAATGACGGGTGTGCTGCTGAGCGACCGGTATCTGTCGCCGATGACGGACGCCGATCTCGACGAAGTCGTCGCGATCGAGCATGCCGCCTACGAATTCCCGTGGAGCCGCGGCAACTTCGAGGATTCGCTGCGCAACGGCTATTTCGGCGTGTGCCTGCGTCACGTGACGGGGGCGCTCGTCGGCTATTGCGTGCTGATGCCCGTGATCGACGAGATGCACCTGCTGAACCTGTGCGTCGCGCCGGCCGCGCAATGCACGGGTGCGGGCCTCGCGCTGCTGCGCGAGGCGGTGCGCATCGCGCGGGCGGAGCGGCTCGACGGCATGCTGCTCGAAGTGAGGCCGTCCAATCCGCGCGCGATCCACCTGTACGAGCGCTTCGGTTTCGTAACGATCGGGCGGCGCAAGAACTACTATCCGGCGCGGCATCGCGGCCGGGAGGACGCGATCGTGATGCGTCTGACGCTGAACAAGGACGGAGGCGCGCATGGCGTGGGCTGAAGCGGCACTCGAGGAAATGGGGCTGGCGCAGATCTGGGTGCGGCGCGGGCTGCACGCGGCCGATGCGCCGGCGGCCGCCGCGCAGGATTCCGTGACGAAAGCGCCGGAGGCGGCTCCGGTGGGTCAGGCAGGCGAGGGGGGCGCGGCGCGCGCAGGCGCCATTGCATCGGAGCCGGCGGCATCCGTGGCCGTCACGCAGGCGGGCGATGCGCCGACACGCCCGCTGCCGGCATCCGCGCGGGCGGATGCACCGAAGCAAGCGTCCGACGCCGGCGCGGCACCGGCCGCGACGCAGCCGCCCGAAGCACATGCCCCGTCCGCCGCGGGCGAGCGCAGCGCATCCCGCCAAGCCGCGCGCACGGGCGATGTTGCGCCGCCGGCCGATGCGCGGCCGGCCGAAGAAGACGATTTCGCGTGGTTCGACGCCGCGCCGCCGGCCGATCCCGCGCCGGTCGCCGAGCTGCGCGTGGCCGAGACGCCGGTCGCCGAACTCGACTGGGACGCGCTCGCCGCGCGCGTGGCCGACTGCACGCGCTGCCGGCTTTGCGAGAAGCGCACCAACACCGTGTTCGGCGTCGGCGATCGCGAAGCGGACTGGATGCTGATCGGCGAGGCGCCGGGCGAAAACGAGGACAAGCAGGGCGAGCCGTTCGTCGGCCAGGCGGGCAAGCTGCTCGACAACATGCTGCAGTCGTTGTCGCTCGAGCGCGGCGCCAACGTGTACATCGCCAACGTGATCAAGTGCCGCCCGCCGGGCAACCGCAACCCGGAGCCGGACGAGGTCGCGCGCTGCGAGCCGTATCTGCAGCGCCAGGTCGCGCTCGTGAAGCCGAAGCTGATCGTGGCGCTCGGGCGCTTCGCCGCGCAGACGCTGCTGAAGACCGACGCGAGCATCGCGTCGCTGCGTGGTCGCGTTCATGCCTACGAAGGCGTGCCGGTGATCGTCACCTACCACCCGGCCTATCTGCTGCGCAGCCTGCAGGACAAGTCGAAGGCCTGGGCAGACCTGTGCCTTGCGCGCGATACCTTCCGTGGGGCGGCCATCCCCGGGGCAGTCGAGCGGTCCGCACAATGACAGCCGGCGCGGCGTCTTCGTTCGTCGAAACGCTGCACGACGCCGCGGTACGCGATCTGGCATGGCTGCTGGCGAGCCCGAGCCTGCTCGCAGCGGCGCCCGGCGCGCCGCTGGCGCAGCCGTGGTCCGATGCCGCCGAGCGGGCGGCCGCGCAAGCGTGGCTGGCCGCGCTCGACGCCGCACCCGAAGCGCTGCACCGCGCGCTCGAAGGGCTGCGGCCGGTGCGTCTCGGCCGCTATGCCGAGTGCCTGCTCGAATTCTTCCTCACGCACGGGCCCGCGCTGCGGCTCGTCGCGGCCAACCTCGCGCTGCGCATCAACGGCCGGACGCTCGGCGAGGTGGACTTCCTCGTCGATACGCCCGGCGGTCGGCGCCTGCATTGGGAACTGGCCGTGAAGTGCTATTTGTGCGCACCCAAGTGCGACGGCGACGCGGCGTCGCTTGCCGACTTCGTCGGGCCGAATCTGGTCGACCGTTTCGATCGCAAGCGCGCCCGCCTGATCGATCACCAGCTGCGCCTGAGCGGGCGCGACGGATTCGCGCTGCTCGGCTACGGCGCGCCGTCCGACGCGCAGGTGTTCATCAAGGGATGGCTGTTCTATCCGCACGGCGCGCCGCTGCCGCGGCTCGACGGGGAAATCGCGCCGGATCATCCGCGCGGCTTCTGGCTGACCCACGCGCAGTGGGCCGCGTGGGCGGCCGCGCAGCCGCCCGACGCCGGATGGGCGGTGCTGCCGCGGCTCGCGTGGCTCGCGCCGCGCCGCATCGCGGCGGGCGCCGGCGCGCCCGAGCCGCTGGCGCCCGCGCATGCGTTGCCGGCAGGGCTGTCGGAGCGGCAGGCGCCGGCGCTGATCGGCGTCTACGGGCCGGCCGCCGACGGCGCGTGGCGCGAGACCGCGCGCGGCTTCGTCGTGCCGGACGACTGGCCGGAGCGGGCGCGGGCGTTCGCGGCGAAGGCGGACTGACGCGGCGTCAGCCGCCGCTCACCACCAGCGGTGGAAGTGATGCACGGGGCCGACGCCGCGGCCCACGTCGAGGCGGTCACTGGCGGCGATCGCGCCGGTGAGGTAGGCCTTCGCGTCACGCACGGCGCTTTCCAGATCGGGATGCCGCGGCAGCAACGCGGCAATTGCGGACGACAGCGTGCAGCCGGTGCCGTGCGTATTGTTCGCACGCACGCGCGGGCCGTCGAAGCGCACGGTGCGAGCCGCGTCGACGAGCCAGTCGGGGCTCGCGTCGGCGTTCGGCAGGTGGCCGCCCTTCATCAGCACCGCGTGCGCGCCTGCCGCCACGAGCGCCTGGCCCTGCCGGACCATGTCGTCTTCGGTCGTCGCCGGCGCGTCGCCGAGCAGCGCGGCCGCCTCGGGCAGGTTCGGCGTGACGACGGTGGCGAGCGGCAGCAGCTCGCCGCGCAGCGCGTCGACCGCATCCGGCGCGAGCAGCGCGTGCGAACTCTTCGAGATCATCACCGTGTCGAGCACGATGTAGCGGGGCGCGTAACGGCGCAGCGCGTCGGCGACCGCGTGCACGATCGCCGCGTTCGCCAGCATGCCGATCTTCACCGCGTCGATGCGGATGTCGCCGAACACCGCGTCGAGCTGGGCGGTCACGAACGCGGCGTCGGGCGCGTGCACGCCGGTCACGCCGCGCGTGTTCTGCGCGGTCAGCGCGGTGATCACGCTCGCGCCGTACGCGCCGAGCGCGGAGAAGGACTTCAGGTCGGCCTGGATGCCTGCGCCGCCGCCGGAGTCGGAGCCGGCGATCGTCAGCACGTTGGGGATCGGATGCGTCATGTTGGCAAAGCGCCGGTTCGGCAACCGGCGCGGGCATGCGGGAACGGGAGCGGGCGCGTCAGTGCTTCGCCTCGCCGATCAGCGCGACCGAATCGAACTGGCGCTGGTTCGCCTGGTGGCGGCGCATCACGAGCCACATCGTCAGGCAGACGAACGTGCCGAACAGCACGATGACGACGCCGACCGGCACGTCGAGCCACACGAGCACCGCGTACAGGCACAGCATCACGAGCACCGACAGGTTCTCGTTGAAGTTCTGCACCGCGATCGAGTGGCCGGCCGACAGCAGCACGTGGCCGCGGTGCTGCAGGAGCGCGTTCATCGGCACGACGAAGTAGCCGGACAGCGCGCCGACGCACATCAGGAAGATGTAGGCGATGATCAGGTAGACCGGCAGCCGGAAGTGGCCGAGATGGACGATCCAGTTCGACGGGATCAGGTCGCGCGTGTAGAACGCCATCAGCATCACCGCGATGCCCATGATGATGCCGACGGGCAGCACGGTCAGCGATTTCTTCAGCGGAATTCGGCTGGCCGCGGCGATCGCGCCGGCCGCGACGCCGAATGCGACGACCGCCTGCAGCAGCGCGCCTTCGGACAGCGACATGCCGAGCGATACCTCGGCCCATTTCAGCACGATGAACTGCAGCGTCGCGCCAGCGCCCCAGAACAGCGTCGTGACCGCGAGCGAGATCTGGCCGAGCTTGTCGCGCCAGAGCACCATGAAACAGTCCGCGAAATCGGTGACGAGTTTGACTGGGCCGTGTTCCTGTCGCGGGTACCGCGCGCCGGTATCGGGGATGCGCAAGTTGAACAGCGCGGCGACGACGTAGATCGCCATGATGACGGCCATCGCCGATTCGGCGGGCGTGTTGATCCACGCAGGCGTGTGAGCGATCACGTGCGACGCGATGTGCGGACTGATCAGCGCGCCGCCGAGCACGGTGCCGAGGATGATCGAGCTCACGGTCGTGCCTTCGATCCAGCCGTTCGCCGCGACGAGCCGGTCGGCCGGCAGCAGCTCGGTAAGAATCCCGTACTTGGCGGGCGAGTAGGCCGCGGCGCCAAAGCCGACGATGCCATACGCGATCAGCGGATGGGCGCCGAACAGCATGATCAGGCAGCCGACGACCTTGATCGAGTTGGTGATGAACATCACGCGGCCCTTCGGGCGTGAATCCGCGAAGGCGCCGACGAATGCCGCCAGCACCACATAGGACAACACGAAGAACAGCTTGAGCAGCGGTGTCATCCAGTTCGGGGCGTGGAGGTCTTTCAGCAGAGCGATGGCGGCGATGAGGAGCGCATTGTCGGCCAGCGACGAGAAAAACTGCGCGGCCATGATGGTGTAAAAACCTTTTTTCATCTGATGCGATGCGTTCGTCGCTGCGGCCCGGCCGCGTAGGCCGCCAGGTATGCGATCGGCTTATTCCGTTCGAAATGGGTTGTGCGCACGGCTTTATAACACGAAAATACAGCGATTCGGACTAGCAAGATTCCCCGATCGTTCCGCAAGTTGTCGGCTTCGGCGCCCAAAAGGCGCGGTAAGCTGATGATTCGCAAGCGTCTTTACGTAAATTTCCCATGCCGCGCCCGATCTCCGCCACCATCCATACCGCCGCTCTCGCCAACAATCTCTCCGTCGTCCGACGCTACGCCGGCCAGTCCAAGGTCTGGGCGGTCGTCAAGGCCAACGCGTACGGGCACGGCCTCGCGCGTGCGTTTCCCGGCCTGCGCGGCACCGACGGCTTCGGGCTGCTCGATCTCGACGAGGCCGTCAAGCTGCGCGAGCTCGGCTGGGCCGGCCCGATCCTGCTGCTCGAAGGGTTCTTCCGTTCGACCGACATCGACGTGATCGACCGCTACAGCCTGACCACGACCGTCCACAACGACGAGCAGATGCGGATGCTGGAAACGGCGCGGCTGTCGAAGCCCGTCAACGTCCAGCTGAAGATGAACAGCGGGATGAACCGGCTCGGCTACACGCCCGAGAAATATCGCGCCGCGTGGGAGCGCGCGCGCGCCTGCCACGGCATCGGCCAGATCACGTTGATGACCCATTTTTCGGACGCGGACAGCGAGCGCGGCGTCACCGAGCAGCTGGCCGCGTTCGAGCGCGGCGCCGAGCACATCGCCGGCGCGCGCAGCCTCGCGAATTCGGCGGCGGTGCTCTGGCACCCGGGCACGCATTTCGACTGGGTGCGCCCGGGCATCATGCTGTACGGCGCGTCGCCGTCCGGGCGCTTCGGCGACATCGCCGACACGGGGCTCAAGCCGACGATGACGCTCGCGTCCGAGCTGATCGCGGTGCAGACGATCGCGAAGGGGCAGTCGATCGGCTATGGCTCGACGTTTTCCGCGCAGGCGCAGATGCGCATCGGCGTCGTCGCGTGCGGCTATGCGGACGGCTATCCGCGCGTCGCGCCCGAGGGCACGCCGGTGATCGTCGACGGCATCCGCACGCGGATCGTCGGCCGCGTGTCGATGGACATGATCACGGTCGACCTGACCCCGTGCCCGCAGGCCGGCGTCGGTTCGCGGGTCGAGCTGTGGGGCAACGAACTGCCGATCGACGACGTGGCGCGCCACTGCGGGACGATCGGCTATGAACTGATGTGCGCGGTCGCGGCCCGCGTGCCGGTGCGCGCGGAATAAGGGCGCACCGCGTGGCTAAACAGAAAACGGTTTACGTCTGCAGCGAGTGCGGCGGTCAGTCCCCGAAGTGGCAGGGGCAGTGCCCGTCGTGCCAGGCCTGGAACACGCTGGTCGAATCGGTCGCCGAAGCGCCGTCCGCGCATCGCTTCCAGTCGCTCGCGAAGCGCGCGCCGGTGCAGCGCCTCGTCGACATCGAGGCGGCCGACGTGCCGCGCTTCTCGACCGGCATCGGCGAATTCGACCGCGTGCTCGGCGGCGGGCTGGTCGCGGGCGGCGTGGTGCTGATCGGCGGCGATCCGGGCATCGGCAAGTCGACGCTGCTGCTGCAGTCGCTCGCGGGCATCGCGAGCGAACGGCGCACGCTCTATATCAGCGGCGAGGAGTCGGCCGCGCAGATCGCGTTGCGCGCGCAGCGGCTCGCGCTGCTCGATGGCGGCGTGCCGGCGGCCGAATTGAAGCTGCTCGCGGAGATCCAGCTCGAGAAGATCCAGGCGGCGATCGACGCGGAGCGGCCGGACGTCGCGGTCGTCGACTCGATCCAGACCGTCTATTCGGAAGCGCTCACGTCGGCGCCCGGCTCGGTCGCTCAGGTGCGCGAGTGCGCGGCGCAGCTCACGCGGATCGCGAAGCAGTCCGGCACCGCGATCATCATGGTCGGGCACGTGACGAAGGAGGGCAACCTGGCCGGCCCGCGCGTGCTCGAGCACATCGTCGACACGGTGCTGTACTTCGAAGGCGACACCCATTCGTCGTTCCGCCTCGTGCGCGCGTTCAAGAACCGCTTCGGCGCGGTGAACGAACTGGGCGTGTTCGCGATGACCGAGCGCGGCCTGCGCGGCGTCGCCAATCCGTCCGCGCTGTTCCTGTCGCAGCACGAGCAGGTCGTGCCCGGCTCGTGCGTGCTCGTCACGCAGGAGGGCACGCGCCCGCTGCTCGTCGAGATCCAGGCGCTCGTCGACACCGCGCACGTGCCGAACCCGCGCCGGCTCGCGGTCGGGCTCGAGCAGAACCGGCTCGCGATGCTGCTCGCGGTGCTGCACCGCCATGCGGGCATCGCGTGCTTCGACCAGGACGTGTTCCTCAATGCGGTGGGCGGCGTGAAGATCGCCGAGCCCGCCGCCGACCTCGCGGTGCTGCTCGCGATTCATTCGTCGATGCGCAACAAGGCGCTGCCGAAGGGCCTGATCGTGTTCGGCGAGGTCGGGCTGGCCGGCGAGATCCGGCCGTCGCCGCGCGGGCAGGAGCGCCTGCGCGAGGCCGCGAAGCTCGGCTTCACGACCGCGCTGATCCCGAAGGCGAACGCGCCGAAACAGCCGATCGACGGGCTGGAGGTGATGGCGGTCGAGCGGATCGAACAGGCGATCGACCGGGTGCGCGGGCTCGAATGAGCGCCGCCGCGCGCCGGGGGCAACTCCCCGGCGATCTGTCGCGTAATTCGCTGTAAATGTTTTGTAGGGTTGTGTAACCCGGCGGACATCGCTTTTCCCTATCCTTTTGCGGACAGTCGAACCGTGCAAGGCGAAAGGGATCTATGTTGAAACAGTACGGGCAAGCGCTGGACCGAGGCGCTTACAACCTGCGCGGTTGCCGCGTGTCGGAGCCGATCCGCCAGCCGTGGGGCGGCGGGTGCCGAATCGTCGAATGGATCGACGCGGAAGGGCGTCTCGCGCGACGGGTCGTGGCGGAGGACGTGACGGAAGCGGAAGTCGTCGAGGTGATCCGGCGGCCGACAGAAGGGCGCCGCCACCTGATGCGCGACGACGAGCAGATGCCGCGGGATACACTGCCGCGGCGCTGAGCGGGCGGCCCGCCGGGCCGGGCCGCGCGGCGGTCAGCCGATCTGCTCGAGCTCTTCCTGCGCGGCGAGCCAGTCGCCCTCGACGGATTCGAGCCGCGCGTTGACATCGCCCAGCTTGCGGATCGCGTCGGTCAGTTCGGTCTTGCGCTCCGCTTCGTAGCTCGCCGGATCGGCGACGAATGCGTCGAGGCGGGCCTTCTCCGCGTGCAGCGCTTCCATTTCCTTTTCCAGCTTCGTGATGCGCGTCTGCAGCGGCCTTCTCAGGTGCGACAGCCGCTGCCGTGCCTCGGCTTCCTGACGCTTCTGGTCCTTGCGGTTGACGGCCGGCTCCGCGCCCGCCGCGGCTGCGCTGTCGGCCTTCGCGGCCGCGCGCTGCTCGGCCGCGTGCTGCAGCAGCCAGTCGCGGTAGTCGTCGAGGTCGCCGTCGAACGGCTGCAGCCGGTGCTTCGCGACGAGCATGAACTGGTCGGTCGTCGCGCGCAGCAGGTGCCGGTCGTGCGAGACCAGGATCAGCGTGCCTTCGAATTGCGCGAGCGCCATCGTCAGCGCGTGGCGCGTCTCGAGGTCGAGGTGGTTGGTCGGCTCGTCGAGCAGCAGCAGGTTCGGCTTCTGCCAGATGATCAGCGCGAGCGCGAGGCGCGCTTTCTCGCCGCCCGAGAACGGAGCGACCGGGCTGGTCGCCATGTCGCCCGAGAAATTGAAGCCGCCGAGGAAGTCGCGCAGCTCCTGTTCGCGCGTGTCGGGCGCGAGCCGTGCGAGGTGCGCGAGCGGCGAATCGTCCTCGCGCAGCGTTTCGAGCTGATGCTGCGCGAAATAGCCGATCGTCAGCCCCTTGCCTTCGCGCACATGGCCGGACAGCGGTTCGAGCGTCGCCGCGAGCGTCTTGATCAGCGTCGACTTGCCCTGGCCGTTCGCGCCGAGCAGGCCGATGCGCTGGCCGTTCTGGATCGACAGCGACACGCGCTCGACGATCGGGATCTCGGCGCCGTCGTCGCCGTGGTAGCCGCAGCGAACGTCTTCCATCACCATCATCGGGTTCGGCGCGGCGTCGGGCGTGCGGAATTCGAACGTGAACGGCGACGCGACGTGCGCCGGCGCGATCAGCTCCATCTTCTCGAGTGCCTTCATCCGGCTCTGCGCCTGGCGGGCCTTGGTGGCCTTGGCCTTGAAGCGGTCGATGAAGCTCTGCAGGTGCGCGACCGTCTTCTGCTGCTTTTCGTACGCGCTTTGCTGCAGCGCGAGCTGCTGCGCGCGCAACACTTCGAATTGCGAGTAGTTGCCGCCGTAGCGCTTCACCTGCCGATTCTCGAGGTGCAGCGTGACGTTGCAGATGGAGTCGAGAAATTCGCGGTCGTGCGAGATCACGACGAGCGTGCCGGGGTAGCGGTGCAGCCAGTCTTCGAGCCAGACGATCGCGTCGAGGTCGAGGTGGTTGGTCGGTTCGTCGAGCAGCAGCAGGTCGGAGCGGCACATCAGCGCCTGCGCGAGGTTCAGGCGCATGCGCCAGCCGCCGGAGAAGCTCGAGACCGGCTCGCGCGTCTGCGCGAGCGTGAAGCCGAGGCCGAGCAGCAGCGCTTCCGCGCGCGCCGGCGCGGTGTAGCCGTCGGCGTCGGCGAATGCCGCATGGGCCTCCGCTTCCGCCGAGCCGTCATGCGCGGCCGAGGCGGCGGCGATGCGCGCTTCGATCTCGCGCAGCGCGGCGTCGCCGTCGAGCGTGTAGTCGAGCGCCGAGCGCTCGACGGCCGGCGTTTCCTGCGACACGTGGGCGATCCGCCACGACGGCGGCATCGAGAAATCGCCCGCGTCGGCGTGCAGCTCGCCGCGCAGGACCGCGAACAGCGTCGACTTGCCGGCGCCGTTCGCGCCGATCAGGCCGGCCTTCTCGCCGGGATTGAGCACGAACGACGCCGCGTCGAACAGCGGCTTGGTGCCGCGCGCAAGGCTGAACTGATTGAAACGGATCACGACGGAAATGGCTGGGCAAAACCGCTATTCTAGACTGCGGGCCGCGCACCGGGCATTGGCCGTTCGGGAGATGCCGTTTCCGCGCGTTTTTCGCCTAGACTTCACGTCGGTTCGAATTCGAAAGGGGGCACGATGTCCACACTGTATTCCTTCAGCGCGGAGACGCTCGCCGGTGCGCCGGCGTCGCTCGATGCGTATCGCGGCAAGGTGCTGCTGATCGTCAACACGGCGAGCGAGTGCGGATTCACGCCGCAGTATGCCGGCCTGCAGAAGCTCTACGACCAGTACGCGTCGCGCGGCTTCTTCGTGCTCGGCTTCCCGTGCAACCAGTTCGGCAAGCAGGAGCCGGGCGACGCCGCGCAGATCGGCGCATTTTGCGAGCGCAACTACGGGGTGACGTTCCCGATGTTCGCGAAGATCGACGTGAAGGGCGACAATGCGCATCCGCTGTACCGCTACCTGACCGACGAAGCGCCCGGCATCCTCGGGCTCAAGGCGATCAAGTGGAACTTCACGAAGTTCCTGGTCGACCGCGACGGCCGGATCGTCAAGCGCTACGCGCCGTCGACCAAGCCCGACGAAATCGCCGCCGACGTCGAAAAGCTGCTGTGACGCCCGACGCGGCCGGCGCGGGTCGCCGTGGCATCGGGAGGCCGCTCACAGAATCGGCGCGAACAGCCGCGCGATGTGCATCGCGACCCGCCGCCACGCGGGCGAGCGGCGATATTCGCTCGCGTCGACTTCATAGGCCAGCGCGAAGTCGGCCGTGAGCATCGCCTCGACCTCGTCGGCGAATGCGCGATCGACGGTCAGCACCATGATCTCGAAGTTCAGGCGGAACGAGCGGTTGTCGAGGTTCGCGCTGCCGATCGCGGCTGCGCTGCGGTCGATCAGCACCACCTTCTGGTGCAGGAAGCCCGGCCGGTAGCGGAACACCTTGACGCCCGCGTCGGCTAGGTCGCGCGCGTACAGCTTCGACGCTTCGAACACGACGACGTGGTCGCGCCGGCTCGGGATCAGGATGCGCACGTCGACTCCGCGCATCACCGCGAGCTTGAGCGCGGCGATCACCGCTTCGTCGGGGACGAGATACGGCGTCGTGATCCAGATCCGCTCGCGCGCCGCGTTGATCGTCTCGACGAAGAACAGCGAGCCGGTTTCCTGCTTGTCGGCCGGCCCCATCGGCACCGCGAGGCAGTGCATGTCGGCGTGCGGCAGCGCGGCGGGCGGCGGCGCGAGCGGCGGCAGCTTCTGCGTCGCCCAGTGCCAGTCTTCCGCGAACACGTACTGGATGCTCGCGACGACGGGGCCGCGCAGCTCGATGTGCGTGTCGCGCCACGGCGACAGCCGGGGCTTCGCGCCGAGATACTCGACGCCGACGTTGTGTCCGCCGACGAACGCGCAATTGCCGTCGACGACGACGATCTTGCGGTGATTGCGGAAGTTGAGCTGGAAACGGTTGACGAACTGGCGCTTGGTCGCGAACGGATGGACTTCGACGCCGCCCGCGCGCAGTGCGTCGACGTAGCCGTGCGGCAGGTCGAAGCTGCCGATGCTGTCGTACAGCAGGTAGCAGCGCACGCCCGCGGCTGCGCGCGCGAGCAGCGCGTCGCGCAGCATCTGGCCGAGCGCGTCGTCGCGGACGATGAAGAACTGGACGATCACGTAGTCGCGCGCGTCGTCGATCGCCGACAGGATCGCCGCGAACGTCGCTTCGCCGTTGACGAGCGTGCGCACCGCATTGCCGGCGAGAAACGGCATGCCGCCGAGCCGCGTGAGCGCATGCACCGCAGGCTGGCCGAGTGCGCTCGCGGCCGCGCCGTCGGTCGAATCGGCGGCGGCCCACGGAACGGGGTGCGTATGCGTGCGCAGCGCTTCGGTCTCGTGGCGGCGCGCGTCGACGTAGCCGGAGAACTTGCTGCGGCCGAGGAACAGATACGGGATCAGCGTCAGGTAGGGCATCGCCGCAAGCGACACGGCCCACGCGATCGCGCCTTGCGACGTGCGCGTGTTGAGGATGGCGTGGCAGGCCGCGACGATTCCGAGCACGTGGATGGCCAGGATGAGCGTGCCGAGGTGTAGCCAGTCGAGTGTCATAAGCGCGTGGCGGACTCCTGAAGCGCGGCATCGCGGCCGCTTACGCGCATCTTACCGAACCGCGCGGCGCAGCGGGGCGCCGCGCGGCTCGGGCTGGCGGGGCGTCAGGGCTTCTGCGGGAGATCCGACGCCTGGATCAGGAACACGCTGTCTTCGCCGGCGCTGGTCGACAGCCACGTCAGCTCGAGGCCGCCGAATGCCGCTTCGACGTGCTCGCGCTCGTTGCCGATCTCGACGACGAGCACGCCGTCGTCGTGCAGCCAGTTGCGCGCCTCGCCGATGATGCGGCGCACGACGTCCATCCCGTCCTCGCCGCCGGCGAGCGCCATCTCGGGCTCGTGCCGGTATTCGGGCGGCAGCGCGGCCATCGAAGCCGCGTTGACGTACGGCGGGTTCGTCAGGATCACGTCGTAGCGCGCGCCCGGCTCGGACGAGCGGAACATCGGCAGCGGCGCGTAGAGGTCGCCGCGGTGCAGCGAGATGCGGTCCTCGAGCCCGTAGTCGCGCACGTTGATCTCCGCGACTTCGAGTGCCTTGTCGGACAGGTCGACCGCATCGATCTCGGCGTTCGGGAACGCGCTCGCCGCGAGGATCGCGAGGCAGCCGGAGCCGGTGCACAGCTCGAGCACCGCGCCGACCTGCTCGGGATCGGCGACGTACGGCTGCAGGCCGTCGTCGAGCAGCTCGCCGATGAACGAGCGCGGCACGATCACGCGCTCGTCGACGTAGAAGCGGTGGCCGTGCATCCACGCCTCGTGCGTCAGATAGGCGGCGGGCACGCGCTCGGTCGCGCGCCGCTCGATCACGGTCAGCACGGCGTCGATTTCGTCCGGCAGCAGGCGCGCGTCGAGGAACGGCTCGAGCGTGTCGAGCGGCAGGTCGAGCGTGCGCAGCACCAGATAGGCCGCTTCGTCGTATGCATTGTCCGAGCCGTGGCCGAACGCGAGCTTCGCCTTCGAGAAACGCGTGACCGCGTAGCGCAGCAGGTCGCGAACTGTTGCAAAAGGTGTCGTCATGCGGGACTCCATCAGGCGATCAGTTGTTCGAGCACGCGGCGGTACACGTTCTTCAGCGGATCGATGAAGCGCACCTCGATGTGCTCGTCGATCTTGTGGATGCTGCCGTTCGGCGGGCCGAACTCGATCACCTGCGGGCAGATGCGCGCGATGAAGCGGCCATCCGACGTGCCGCCCGTCGTCGACAGCTCGGTCGTGAGGCCGGTTTCGGCGCGGATCGCCGTCTCGAGCGCATTCGACAGCTCGCCGCGCGGCGTCAGGAACGGCAGGCCGCTGATCGACCAGTTGAGTTCGTAGTCGAGCCCGTGCTTGTCGAGGATCGCGTGCACGCGCGCCTGCAGGCCTTCGACGGTGCTCGCCGTCGAGAAGCGGAAGTTGAACAGCAGGTCGATATGGCCCGGGATCACGTTGGTCGCGCCGGTGCCCGCATGCAGGTTCGATACCTGCCAGGTGGTCGGCGGGAAGTATTCGTTGCCTTCGTCCCACTGTTCGGCGGCGAGCTCGGCGAGCGCCGGCGCGAGCAGGTGGATCGGGTTCTTCGCGAGGTGCGGGTACGCAATGTGGCCCTGCACGCCCTTGACGATCAGCTCGCCGGACATCGAGCCGCGGCGGCCGTTCTTCACGACGTCGCCGAGTTCGGCGGTCGACGTCGGCTCGCCGACGATGCAGTAGTCGACGCGCTCGCCGCGCGTTTCGAGCAGCTCGACGACCTTCACGGTGCCGTCGGTCGCGGGGCCTTCCTCGTCGCTCGTGATCAGGAATGCGATCGAGCCGCGGTGGTTCGGGTGCGCGGCGACGAATTCCTCGGTCGCGACGACGAAGCCCGCGAGCGAGGTCTTCATGTCGGCCGCGCCGCGGCCGTACAGCTTGCCGTCGCGATGCGCGGGAATGAACGGCGGCGACGTCCATTGCTCGAGCGGGCCGGTCGGCACGACGTCGGTGTGGCCCGCGAACGCGAGCAGCTTGCCGTCGCGGCCGGCGGCGCCGCGCTTGACGGCCCACAGGTTGGTCACGCCGTGCGACGCGATGGTCTCGATGTCGAAGCCGAGCGCGGCGAGGCGCTCGGTCATGATCTGCTGGCAGTGCTGGTCGTCGGGCGTGACGGACGCGCGCGCGATCAGCTGTTCGGTAAGGGCTAGGGTGGCGGACATGGTTCGGACCACTTTCGATAAAAAATGCCGGCGCGGTGGCCGGCAGCGAGGTGTTCGGGCGCCGTGCGGCGGCAGCAGGCCGGCGAGGCCCTAAGCGGCGAACAGTGCCGCGTACTGGTCGGCCGCGAAGCCGAGCGATTTCACGCGGCCGTTGACGACGAGCACGGGGCGCTTGATGACCGACGGCTTGTGGATCATCAGCGCGACCGCGCCGGCCTGCGTTTCCGCGGCCGCCTTCATGGCGTCGTCGAGGCCGCGCCACGTGGTGCCGCGCTTGTTCACGAGCGCGTCGAGCGACACGTCCTTCAGCCAGTCTTCGACCAGAGGCACGCTGACGCCGGCCTTCTTGAAGTCGTGAAACTCGAATTCGACGCCGTGGTCGTCGAGCCACACGCGGGCTTTCTTCACGGTGTCGCAGTTCGGAATGCCGTAGACGACCACGGTGCGCGGCTTCGCCATCAGTCGCCTCGCAGCAGTTCGTTCAGGCCGACCTTCGCGCGGGTCTTCGCGTCGACCTTCTTCACGATCACCGCGCAGTACAGGCTGTGCGAGCCGTCCTTCGACGGCAGGTTGCCCGCGACGACGACCGAGCCGGCCGGGATGCGGCCGTAGCTGACTTCGCCGGTTTCGCGGTCGTAGATCTTGGTGCTCTGGCCGAGGTACACGCCCATCGAGATCACCGAGTTTTCCTCGACGATCACGCCTTCGACGACTTCCGAGCGCGCGCCGATGAAGCAGTTGTCCTCGATGATGACCGGGTTCGCCTGCAGCGGCTCGAGCACGCCGCCGATGCCGACGCCGCCCGACAGGTGCACGTTCTTGCCGATCTGCGCGCACGAGCCGACCGTGGCCCACGTGTCGACCATCGTGCCTTCGTCGACGTACGCGCCGATGTTCGTGTACGACGGCATCAGCACGACGTTCTTCGCGATGAACGAGCCGCGGCGCGCGATCGCCGGCGGCACGACGCGGAAGCCGCCCGCGGCGAAGTCTTCGGCGGTGTAGTTCGCGAACTTCGACGGCACCTTGTCGTAGAACTGCGAGTAGCCGCCGGCCGGCATCGGCGCGTTGTCCTCCAGGCGGAACGACAGCAGCACGGCCTTCTTCAGCCACTGATGCACGGTCCAGCTGCCGTCGATCTTCTCGGCGACGCGCAGCGCGCCTTTGTCGAGCTGCTCGATCGCGTGCGCGACGGCGTCACGGACTTCGGCGGGCGCGGCCTTCGGCGACAGCTCGGCGCGGTTGTCCCAGGCGGTATCGATGATTTGCTGAAGTTGTTGCGACATGTTCGTTTTCGCAGGAGATGAAGGAATTGATCGGGAGGGTCGGTTACCGGGCGAGGCCGCGGCAGAAGTCGACGATGCGTTGCGCGCCCTCGACGCATTCGGGGGTGCCCGCGACGAGCGCGATCCGGATGAAATCGCGGCCCGGATTCGTGCCGTGCGCGTCGCGCGCGAGATACGAGCCGGGCAGAACCGTCACATTATAGTCGGCGTACAGGCGCCGGGCGAACTCGGTGTCCGACAGGCCGGTGCGCGCGACGTTGGCCCACAGGTAGAACGCGGCGTCGGGCAGCTTCACGTCGATCACGTCGGCGAGCATCGGCGTCACCGCGTTGAACTTCTGCACGTACAGCGCGCGATTCTCGCGCACGTGCGCCTCGTCGTTCCATGCGGCGATGCTCGCCTGCTGCCAGACGGGCGACAGCGCCGAGCCGTGGTACGTGCGGTACAGCAGGAACTTCTTCAGCAGCGCGGCGTCGCCGGCCACGAAGCCCGAGCGCATGCCCGGCACGTTCGAGCGCTTCGACAGGCTCGACAGCATCACGAGCCGCTCGAAGCCGCGGCCGAGGCGATGCGCGGCCTCGAGCCCGCCGAGCGGCGGCTTCGACTCGTCGAAGTAGATCTCCGAATAGCATTCGTCGGACGCGATCACGAACCCGTGGCGGTCGGACAGCGCGAACAGCTCGCGCCAGTCGTCGAGCGTGAGCACCGCGCCGGTCGGGTTGCCCGGCGAGCACACGTACAGCAGCTGGGTGCGCGCCCACACGTCGTCCGGCACGGCCGCATAGTCGCACGCGTAGTTGCGGGCCGGGTCGCTGTTCGCGAAATACGGCTCGGCGCCGGCCAGCAGCGCCGCGCCTTCGTAAATTTGATAGAACGGATTCGGACAGAGTACGATCGCCTTCTCGCCGCCGGTGGAGCGGCTCGCGTCGATCACCGTCTGCGCGAGCGAGAACAGCGCTTCGCGCGAGCCGGACGCGGGCAGCACCTGCGTCGCCGGATCAATTGCCGGCAGCCCGTAGCGGCGCTCGAGCCAGCGCGCGATCGACGTGCGCAGCGCGTCCGAGCCGGCCGTGGGCGGATACGCGGCGAGGCCGTCGAGCGCGGCCACCGCGGCGTCGCGGATCAGCGCCGGGGTCGGGTGCTTGGGCTCGCCGATGCCGAAGCTGATCGGTTTCAGGCCGGCGGCGGGCGTCACGTCCTTGAACAGGGCGCGCAGCTTTTCGAAGGGATAGGGCTGGAGCGAGTCGAGTCGAGGGTTCACGGGCGAAGCGGCCATCGCGGCCGGTTGAAGCGAAAGGGGCGGCGCTCGCGCCGCGCGGCGGCGAAGCGGCGCCGCCGGGAGCGGCAGCGCGTTTCGCAGCCGACGATTATAGCGTGACGGAATGCAGTCACGGCGGGCCGGAGCGCCGGCCGGACAACGAAAGATAAAGGGTATCGAACAAGATGAACAACGCAGTACGCGGCAGCCTGCCGACGCTGGCGATCCTGATCGGCGCGTCGGTGTGGGGCCTGATCTGGTATCCGTTGCGGATCCTGGCGTCGCTGGGCCTGACGGGCACCGCGGCGAGCGCGCTGACGAGCGTCGTCGCGTTCCTGTTCGTGGTCGTCGCGCGGCACCGCGCGATCGCGACGCTGCGCTGGCACTGGGTGCTGCCGGGCATCGCGGTGACGGCCGGGATCACCAACCTCGGCTTCGTGTGGGGCACGATCCACGGCGAGGTGCTGCGTGTGATGCTGCTGTTCTATCTGACCCCCGCATGGACTGCGATCTACGCGCACTTCCTGCTGCGCGAGCGGCTCAGCTGGGCGGGCGCGGGGCTTGCCGCGCTGTCGATCGGCGGCGCGATGCTGATGCTGTGGTCGCCGCGGCTCGGCGTGCCGCTGCCGGCCAACCCGGCCGAATGGGCGGGGCTCGCGGCCGGGCTGAGCTTCGCGATGAGCAACGTGCTGGTCGTCAAGGCGAGCCGCGAGCTGCCGCAGATGCGGGCCGAGATGCGCACCGCCACGCTGTTCGGCGGCGCGGCTGTGTTCGGCGCGATCGCGTCCCTGTTCGAGGGGCTGCCGCCCGTGCCGGCGGGCGGCAACCTGGGCGTGGCGGCGCTGCTGGTCGCGGGCATCGGCGTGACGATGGCGTCCAACAACCTGCTGGTGCAGTACGGGCTCGCGCGCGTGCCGGCGAACCGGGCGTCGATCATCATGCTGTTCGAGATCGTCATCACCGCGCTGTCGGCGTGGGTGTTCGCCAACGAGCTGCCGGGCGCGCGGGAGTGGGCGGGCGGCGCCTGCATCGTGCTCGCGACGCTGCTGTCGAGCCGGGTCCACCGGCCGCGCGCCGTGCAGGACAAACCCGGGAACGGGCGGGACGGCGCACGCGCGATGGTATGATGGGTGCCGTTTGCGGGGCCCGACGCTCGAGAGCGCGGCCCCGTTTTTGAATTCCGAGGCGCGCCGCGCGCAAGGGCCGGCTGGTCCGGCGCGGCGTGTCGTCGTCCGTTTCACACATTCTTCACATCCGATACCGCCGTGCGTCTGAGCTCGATCAAACTCGCTGGCTTCAAATCCTTTGTCGATCCCACGCATTTCCAGGTTCCGGGCCAGCTTGTCGGCGTGGTAGGCCCGAACGGGTGCGGCAAGTCCAACATCATCGACGCCGTGCGCTGGGTGCTCGGCGAGTCGCGCGCGTCCGAGCTGCGCGGCGAGTCGATGCAGGACGTGATCTTCAACGGCTCGACCGCCCGCAAGCCTGGCAGCCGGGCGAGCGTCGAGCTGATCTTCGACAACTCCGACGGCCGCGCGGCCGGGCAGTGGGGCCAGTACGGCGAGATCGCCGTGAAGCGCGTGCTGACGCGCGACGGCACGTCGAGCTACTACATCAACAACCTGCCGGCGCGCCGCCGCGACATCCAGGACATCTTCCTCGGCACCGGCCTCGGCCCGCGCGCGTACGCGATCATCGGGCAGGGCATGATCGCGCGGATCATCGAGGCGAAGCCCGAAGAGCTGCGCGTGTTCCTCGAGGAAGCCGCGGGCGTGTCGAAGTACAAGGAACGCCGCCGCGAGACCGAGAACCGCCTGCACGACACGCGCGAGAACCTGACCCGCGTCGAGGACATCGTCCGCGAACTCACCGCGAACCTCGAGAAGCTCGAGGCGCAGGCGGTCGTCGCGACCAAGTACAAGGAGCTCGTCGCCGACGGCGAGGAAAAGCAGCGCCTGCTGTGGCTGCTGCGCAAGAACGAGGCCGGCGGCGAGCAGCAGAAGCAGCAGCGCGCGATCGAGCAGGCGCAGATCGACCTGGAGGCGCAGACCGCGAAGCTGCGCGAGGTCGAGTCGCAGCTCGAGACGCTGCGCGTCGCGCACTACGCGGCGAGCGACGCGATGCAGGGCGCGCAGGGCTCGCTCTACGAGGCGAACGCCGAGGTGAGCCGGCTGGAAGCCGAGATCAAGTTCATCGTCGAATCGCGCAACCGCGTGCAGGCGCAGATCGCCGCGCTCGACGCGCAGCGCGAGCAGTGGCGCGCGCAGGCCGAGAAGGCGCAGGACGAGCTCGCGGACGCCGAGGAGGCGCGCGCGATCGCCGACGAGAAGGCCGCGCTCGCCGAGGATGACGCCGCGGCGAAGCA
Source organism: Burkholderia sp. MSHR3999 (assembly GCF_000833595.1). Classification (NCBI taxonomy): domain Bacteria; kingdom Pseudomonadati; phylum Pseudomonadota; class Betaproteobacteria; order Burkholderiales; family Burkholderiaceae; genus Burkholderia; species Burkholderia sp. MSHR3999. The sequence goes on along the minus strand of NZ_JRFO01000001.1, from coordinate 2,040,261 downwards.
CGACGCGCTGCCGGCGCTCGAGGCGACCTGGCGCGATGCGCAGGCGCAGCTCAACGACGAGCGCGCGCGGATCGCGCAGACCGAGCAGTCGCTGAAGCTCGAGGCCGCGCACCAGCGCAACGCCGACCAGCAGCTGCAGCAGCTGCAGCAGCGGCAGGAACGCCTGAAGGCGGAAGCGGGCGGCCTCGACGCGCCGGACGAGGCGCAGCTCGAGGAGCTGCGCATGCAGCTGGCCGAACAGGAAGAAATCCTCTCCGACGCGCAGGCGCGGCTCGCCGACGCGCAGGAAACCGTGCCGCGCCTCGACGCCGAGCGCCGCGCCGCGCACGAGCGCGTGCAGGCCGAAAGCGCGCAGATCCATCAGCTCGAGGCGCGCCTCGCCGCGCTCAAGCAGCTGCAGGAGAACGTGCAGACCGAGGGCAAGGTGCAGCCGTGGCTCGACAAGCACGAGCTCGGCACGCTGCCGCGGCTGTGGAAGAAGCTGCATGTCGAGCCGGGCTGGGAAACGGCGCTCGAGGCCGTGTTGCGCGAGCGGCTCGCCGCGCTCGAAGTGTCGAATCTCGACTGGGTAAAGGCGTTCGCGACCGACGCGCCGCCCGCGAAGCTCGCGTTCTACGCGCCGCCGCCGGCCGGCGAGCCGCCCGTGGCGGCGGCCGGGCTGCGCCCGGTGCTGTCGCTCGTGCGCATCGACGACGCGGGCATCCGCGCGGTGCTGAACGACTGGCTCGGCAACGTGTACGTCGCGGACGACGTCGCGCAGGCGCTCGCGACGCGCACGCAGCTGCCGGCCGGCGGCGCGTTCGTCGTCAAGGCGGGCCATCTCGTCACGCGCGTCGGCGTGCAGCTGTACGCGGCCGATTCGGAACAGGCGGGGATGCTCGCCCGCCAGCAGGAAATCGAGAACCTGACGCGCCAGGTGCGCGCGCAGGCGCTGCTCGCGGACGAAGCGAAGTCGGCCGTGGTGCGCGCGGAAGCCGCGCACACGCAGGCGACGCAGGCGCTCGCCGACGTGCGCGCGCAGGCCGAGCGCGCGACGCAGCGGGTGCACGCGCTGCAGATGGACGTGCTGAAGCTCGCACAGGCGCACGAGCGCTATACGCAGCGCAGCACGCAGATTCGCGAGGAGCTCGAGGAAATCGGCGCGCAGGTCGAGGAGCAGCGTGCGCTGCGTGCGGAGTCGGAAGCGAATTTCGAGCGCTTCGACGGCGAGCTCGCGGAACTGCAGGCGCGCTTCGAGGACAACCAGCTCGCGTTCGAGTCGCTCGACGAATCGCTGTCGCAGGCGCGCCAGGCGGCGCGCGATCTGGAGCGCGGCGCGAACGACGCGCGCTTCGCCGCGCGCAACGCGGCGACCCGGATCGACGAGCTCAAGCGCAGCATCCAGGTCGCGCACGAGCAGAGCGAGCGCGTCGCCGCGTCGCTGGAAGACGCGCGCGCCGAACTCGAGACGATCAACGAGCAGACCGCGCATACGGGCCTGCAGGACGCGCTCGAAATCCGCGCGGTGAAGGAAGAGGCGCTGCAGGCCGCGCGCATCGAGCTCGACGACCTGACCGCGAAGCTGCGCGCGTCGGACGAGCAGCGTCTCGTCGCCGAGCGTTCGCTGCAGCCGCTGCGCGACCGCATCACCGAGCTGCAGCTGAAGGAGCAGGCGGCGCGCCTGGCGGTCGAGCAGTTCGCCGAGCAGCTCGCGACGGCCGAGGTCGACGAGGCCGCGCTGCGCGAGAAGCTGACGCCGGACCTGAAGCCGTCGTACCTGCAGGGCGAGGTCACGCGGATCAACAATGCGATCAACGCGCTCGGCCCCGTGAACATGGCGGCGCTCGACGAACTGAAGGCCGCGAACGAGCGCAAGGTGTTCCTCGACGCGCAGTCGGCCGACCTGAACGACGCGATCACGACCCTCGAGGACGCGATCCACAAGATCGACCAGGAAACCCGCACGCTGCTGCAGGGAACCTTCGACGAAGTCAATCGTCACTTCAGCGACCTGTTCCCGCGCCTGTTCGGCGGCGGCCAGGCGAAGCTGATCATGACGGGCGACGAGATCCTCGACGCCGGCGTGCAGGTGATGGCGCAGCCGCCCGGCAAGAAGAACGCGACGATTCACCTGCTGTCCGGCGGCGAGAAGGCGCTGACCGCGACCGCGCTGGTGTTCGCGATGTTCCAGCTGAACCCGGCCCCGTTCTGTCTGCTGGACGAGGTCGACGCACCGCTCGACGACGCGAACACCGAGCGTTTCGCGAACCTCGTGCGCGCGATGTCGGACAAGACGCAGTTCCTCTTCATCTCGCACAACAAGATCGCGATGGAGATGGCGCAGCAGCTGATCGGCGTGACGATGCAGGAGCAGGGCGTGTCGCGGATCGTCGCGGTGGACATGGAAACCGCCGCGGGTTTTGCCCAGAATTGACGTTTACGAACCGGGTTCGCGGGCGTGCGGCACGGAGCCGCCCGGCGCAATGGCGCCCCGCTTGCGAGCCCAACGAAAAAGAATTGTGATGGAGCGTGCATGGACGAGTTGACACTCGGTTTGATCGGCGCAGGCGCGGTCGTGGTGGGCGGCGTCGTGGTCTACAACGCGTGGCAGGGCGCGAAGGTGCGGCGCAAGATGCCGCGTCCGATGCCGCAGGAGACGGCGGACGCGATGCATCGTCCGGAACGCGACGACGAGCTGCCGTTCATCGAGCCCGTGCGCCAGCCGGCGCGCCGCGAGTCGGCGGCGCCGGACGCCGAGGCTGCAGCGGGCGCGTCGGCCGAGGCGGCACGCGTCGAGCCGACGTTCGGCGGGGCCACCTTAGGCGGGGCCGCCTTGGGCGGCGCGGCGCCTGCCGACATGCCGGCGGACCTGCAGGCCGAGGCGACGTCGGCCGACCTGCCGGTCGCCGGGACGGCCGACGAAAGCGGCGCGAGCGAGCCGGTCGAGCCGGTTAAGCCTGCCGAGCCGGTGCTGCCGGCCGCGACGACGATCTCCGCGGCGCCGCCCGCGGTCGTCGATCGCCGGATCGATTGCATCGTGCCGATCCGCCTCGCATCGCCGCTGCCGGGCGACAAGATCCTGCCGGTCGCGCAGCGCCTGCGCCGCGCGGGGAGCAAGCCGGTGCACATCGAAGGCAAGCCGGAAGGCGGCAACTGGGAGCTGCTGCAGAACGGCGTGCGCTACGACGAGCTGCGCGCGGCCGCGCAGCTCGCGAACCGCGGCGGCCCGCTGAACGAGCTGGAGTTCTCGGAATTCGTGACCGGCGTCCAGCAGTTCGCCGACGCGATCGACGGCGCGCCCGAATTCCCGGACATGATGGAGACGGTGTCGATGGCGCGCGAGCTCGACGGCTTCGCCGCGCAATGCGACGCGCAGCTGTCGATCAACGTGATGTCGGACGGCGCGCCGTGGTCGGCCAACTACGTGCAGGCGGTGGCGTCGCAGGACGGGCTGCTGCTGTCGCGCGACGGCACGCGCTTCGTCAAGCTCGACGCGAAGCAGAATCCGGTGTTCATGCTGCAGTTCGGCGACACCAACTTCCTGCGCGACGACCTGACCTACAAGGGCGGCAACATGATCACGCTGGTGCTCGACGTGCCGGTCGCGGAAGAGGACATCCTGCCGTTCCGGCTGATGTGCGACTACGCGAAGTCGCTGTCCGAGCGGATCGGCGCGCGGGTGGTCGACGACCAGCGCCGGCCGCTGCCGGAATCGACGCTGCTCGCGATCGAGCAGCAGCTGATGAAGCTGTACGCGAAGCTCGAGGAAGCCGGCATTCCGGCCGGCTCGCCGGTCACGCGGCGGCTGTTCAGCCAGTAACGCGAACCACCGGTCGCGGCGCGCGATGCCGCCGCGACCCGCTGCCGGCGGGCTGTCGGCAGCATCGCGCGCCACGCCGTTTCCGGCCCCCGGCGCGGCGCCAAACTGAGATAATCTGGCATTCGATTGTCTCAGAAAGAATCTGCCGCCAGCATGGCCCGAACCCAAGCCGAACCGCCAGCCAGCCAGCCCGACGCGCGCGCCGCGTGGCTGCGCGACCAACTCGAGCGGGCGAACCACGCCTATTACGTGCTCGACCAGCCGGACCTGCCCGACGCCGAATACGACCGACTGTTTCTCGAACTGCAACAGATCGAGGCGGACCACCCCGAACTCGTGACGCCCGACTCGCCGACGCAGCGCGTCGGCGGCGCGGTCGCGGGCGGCTTTACGCCGGTCGTCCACGACGCGCCGATGCTGTCGCTCAACAACGGCTTCGAGGATGAGGACATCGTCGCGTTCGACAAGCGCATCGCCGACGCGCTCGACAAGGCCGTCGATCTCGCCGGGTCGGTGACCGACCCCGTCGAATACGCGTGCGAGCTGAAATTCGACGGCCTCGCCATCTCGCTGCGTTACGAAAACGGCACGTTCGTGCAGGCGTCGACGCGCGGCGACGGCACGACCGGCGAGGACGTGACGCAGAACGTCCGCACGATCCGCTCGCTGCCGCTGAAGCTGAAGGGCAAGAACCTGCCGGCCGTGCTCGACGTGCGCGGCGAGGTGCTGATGTTCAAGCGCGATTTCGCGCGCCTGAACGAACGCCAGCGCGCGGCCGGGCAGCGCGAATTCGCGAACCCGCGCAATGCCGCGGCCGGCAGCCTGCGCCAGCTCGATCCGAAGATCACCGCGCAGCGCCCGCTGTCGTTCTTTGCGTACGGGATCGGCGTGCTCGACGGCGCGCCGATGCCCGACACGCACAGCGCGCTGCTCGACTGGTACGAGACGCTCGGCCTGCCGGTGAACCGCGAGCGCGCGGTCGTGCGCGGCGCTGACGGGCTGCTCGGGTTCTTCCGCAAGATCGGCGAGCAGCGCGAGTCGCTGCCGTACGACATCGACGGCGTCGTCTACAAGGTGAACCGCCGCGACGAACAGGAGCGGCTCGGCTTCGTGTCGCGCGCGCCGCGCTTCGCGCTCGCGCACAAGTTCCCCGCGCAGGAAGCGCTGACGACGCTCGTCGCGATCGACGTGCAGGTCGGGCGCACCGGCGCGATCACGCCGGTCGCGCGGCTCGAGCCGGTGTTCGTCGGCGGCGCGACCGTGACCAACGCGACGCTGCACAACGAGGACGAGGTGCGCCGCAAGGACATCCGCATCGGCGACACGGTGATCGTGCGGCGTGCGGGCGACGTGATTCCGGAAGTGGTCGGCGCGGTGCTCGACCGGCGGCCGGACCCGGCACCGGAGTTCGTGATGCCGACCGAGTGCCCGGTGTGCGGCTCGCGCATCGAGCGGCTGCCGGACGAGGCGATCGCCCGCTGCACGGGCGGCCTGTTCTGCCCGGCGCAGCGCAAGCAGGCGCTGTGGCACTTCGCGCAGCGGCGCGCGCTCGACATCGACGGGCTCGGCGAGAAGATCATCGACCAGCTGGTCGAGCAGAACCTCGTGCGCACGCCGGCCGACCTGTTCAACCTCGGCTTCGCGACGCTCGCGGAACTCGACCGGTTCGCGGAGAAGTCCGCGCAGAACCTGCTCGATTCGCTCGAGAAGGCCAAGCACACGACGCTGGCACGCTTCATCTACGGGCTCGGCATCCGCCACGTCGGCGAATCGACCGCGAAGGATCTCGCGAAGCATTTCGGCTCGCTGAATCCGATCATGGATGCGACGGTCGAGGAATTGCTCGAAGTCAACGACGTCGGGCCGATCGTCGCCGAGTCGATCCACCAGTTCTTCGCGGAGGAGCATAACCGCACGGTGATCGAGCAGCTGCGCGCGCCGGGCAAGGTCACGTGGCCCGAAGGGCCGCCCGCGCCGAAGGCGCCGCAGGGCGTGCTGGCCGGCAAGACCGTCGTGCTGACGGGCACGCTGCCGAACCTCACGCGCGATGCGGCGAAGGAGATGCTCGAGGCGGCCGGCGCGAAGGTCGCCGGCTCGGTGTCGAAGAAGACGGATTATGTCGTCGCGGGCGCGGAGGCGGGCAGCAAGCTCGCGAAGGCCGAGGAGCTCGGCATCCCCGTGCTGGACGAAGACGGATTACACCAACTTCTGGAGGGCCATGCGCCATGATTCGCGAGATTCTGAAGATGGGCGATCCCCGCCTGCTCGAGATCGCCCAGCCGGTCGAGCGCTTCGACACGCCGGCGCTGCACGAACTGGTCGCGGACATGTTCGAGACGATGCATCACGCGAACGGCGCGGGACTGGCCGCGCCGCAGATCGGCGTCGGCCTGCAGGTCATCATCTTCGGCTTCGGCAACAACAACCGCTACCCGGAAGCGCCGCCCGTGCCCGAGACGGTGCTGATCAACCCGAAGATCGAGTACATGCCGCCGGACATGGAGGAGGGCTGGGAAGGCTGCCTGTCGGTGCCGGGCATGCGCGGCGTCGTCAGCCGCTACGCGAAGATCCGCTACAGCGGCTTCGACCAGTTCGGCGCGAAGATCGACCGCGTTGCCGAAGGGTTTCACGCGCGGGTCGTCCAGCATGAATACGATCACCTGATCGGCAAGCTGTACCCGATGCGGATCACCGATTTCACGCGCTTCGGGTTTACCGACGTGCTGTTTCCGGGGCTCGACGCGACGGACGACTGATGCGGGACGGGCGCGATCGCTCGCGTTGCCCGCCGGAATGAGAAAAGCCCGCCGGAAAAACACGGCGGGCTTTTTCGTAACGTGCGCAGACGCGCCGCGTAGGGCCGTCGGAACTGCCGTCAGAACGTCTCGTCGGCCGACAGGTAGCGCCATTGCCCCTGCGGCAGCGCGCCGAGCATCACGCGGCCCATGCGCACGCGCTTGAGGCCGACCACCTCGAGGCCGACCAGCTCGCACATGCGGCGGATCTGGCGCTTCTTCCCTTCGCGCAGCACGAAGCGCAACTGCTCGCCGTTCTGCCAGCTCACCATCGCGGGCTTCAGCGCGACGCCGTCGAGCTCGAGGCCGTGGCGCAGCTTCGCGAGCGATTCAGCCGGGAAGTGCTGGTCGATGTCGATCAGGCGCTCGCCGAAGCGCACGCGCACCAGGTATTCCTTGTCGATGTCCGACTGCTCGCCGATCAGCTGTTTCGCGATCCGGCCGTTCTGCGTCAGCACGAGCAGGCCGGTCGAATCGATGTCGAGCCGGCCGGCCGGCGCGAGCGAGTGCAGATGCTGCGGCGAGAAGCGCAGCGCCGAGCGGTCGCCGCTCCAGTGGTTCTCGCGCGTGATCAGCACGGTCGCGGGCTCGTAGCCGTCTTCCGCCTGGCCCGACACGTAGCCGACCGGCTTGTGCAGCAGGATCGTCACCTGCGCCGCTTGTGCCGCGCTGGCGCGTTCGTCGATTTCGATGCGCTGGTCGGCGCGCACCTTGGTGCCGAGCGTGTCGATGCGTTCGCCGTCGACCAGCACCCAGCCTTTCTCGATCCATTCGTCGGCTTCGCGGCGCGAGCACAGGCCCAGTTCCGACATCCGCTTCGACAGGCGCATCAGGCCGGACTCGTCGCCGCGATCCACGTCGGCTGCCCGGCGCTTCACCGGTTGCGCGGTCTTGAAGCCCGCGCCGGACGACGGCCGTTCGGCAGCGCCGCGCTTGGCGGGGGCGTTCGGGCCGCGCGCGGCGCGATCGCCGTCGCGCGGCGCGCGGGCCGGGCGGTCGGACGACGTGCGGCGTTCGCCGAAGCTGCGCTTCGCGCCTTCGCCGCCTGTCGTGTCGCGATAGGGGCGCTTGCCGCCTTCGGCGCCGGCGCTCGCACGACGGGGCCGCGCATCGTCGTCGCCGCGGCGGGCCGGGCGCGCGTCGGGTTTGCCTCGGCTGAACTTGCCGTCGGCGCTGCGGCGCTCGCCTGCGGGATTCGCATCCGTGCTCCGATACGGGCGGGTGTCGCTGCGCTCGCCGCGTGCGGCTGGCTTGCCCTCCGCGCTGCGGTACGGGCGGCCTTCACCGCGTTCGGCGCGTCCTGCGAATTTTGCGTCTTTGTCGCGATAGCGCGATTCGCCACGTTCGCCGCGCTCGGTGCGGCCCGCAGGTTTCGCGTCCGTGCCGCGGTACGGGCGGGATTCGCCGCGTTCGCCACGCGCGGCGGGCTTGCCTTCCGCGTTGCGATACGGACGGTTTTCGCCGGGGCGGCGCTCGCCGCGTTCGGTGCGTCCTGCGGGTTTCGCATCCCTGTCGCGATACGGGCGCGATTCGCCGCGCTCGCCACGCGCGGCGGGCTTGCCTTCCGCGCTGCGATACGGGCGGCTATCGCCGGGGCGGCCCGCGCCACGTTGTTCGGTGCGGCCGGTGGGCTTCGCATCGCCGCCGCGATAGCTGCGCTCGGCGCTGCCGTCACGCGGCGGACGTTTCGCCGGTGCGCGATCCGCGCCCGGACGGTCCGCGCCGCCGGCGGCGCGCGGCTTGAACGCACGCTCGCCGGCGGCCGCCGGCGCGGGCGCCTGCTTCGGGCGGGCCGGCTTGGCTGCCGCATCCGGCGCAGCGGCGCGCACCGGCTTGCGGGCGACGAGGCTGCCGGAACGGACGGGGGCGCGGGTCGGCGACGCCGGCCGCGGATTCTTGACGGTCAATTTGGTGCGCATAAACGCTGGGATACTTTCAGACTGTTTCAGACTGCGATCGCGCGCAGCAACTCGGTTTCCACCTGAATCTGCAGACGGTTGCCGGAGAGGCCGGCGCCGTCGAGCAGGAAGATGTCCTCGACGCGTTCGCCGAGCGTATTGATCCGCGCCGCGTGGACGCCGACCCGGTGCTCGGCCAGCACGCGCGCGATCGAATAGAGAAGGCCCGGCCGGTCGTTGGCGGACACGGACAGGATGTAGTACTGGCCGCGCTCGTCGGCCCGCAGGTCGACGCGCGGCGTGATCGGAAACGTCCGCGACAGCCGCGACAGCCGGCCCTTGGACGGTTCCGGCAGCGGCGCGGCCTCGGCGAGGCGCGTCGCCAGCTGCTGCTCGACGAGGTTCGCGATGTCGCGGTACTGCACGTCGTGCTCGGTCTGCGTGACGATGAAGTTGTCGAGCGCATAGCCGTGCCGCGTCGTGCTGACGCGCGCGTCGAGCACCGACAGCCCGTTGCGGTCGAAGTACGCGCAGATGCCCGCGAACAGGTCCGCGCGGTCCTTCACGTAGACGAGCACCTGCAGCGCGTCGCCGACGGGAGACGGCCGCGCGCGCACGATCGCGGTCTCGGCGTTCACGTGCCGGTACAGCACGCGGGTCTGCCAGGCGATGTCGGCCGCGTCGTGGCGCAGAAAGAAGCCGACGTCGAGCTGGTCCCACAGCGCGCGGTGCGCATCGGTGGGCACGGTCTCGAGGCGCAGCAGCGCGAGCGCCTCTTCCTGGCGCGACTTCAGTTCGGAATGCGTGTCGGGTTGCGCGCCGCCGAGCACCGCGAGCGCCGTGCGGTACAGGTCTTCGAGCAGCTTGCCTTTCCACGTGTTCCAGACCTTCGGGCTGGTGCCGCGGATGTCGGCGACGGTCAGCAGGTAGAGCGCCGTCAGCCGGCGCTCGCTGCCGACGAGATCGGCGAAGCGCTTGACGACTTCCGGGTCGCTCGTGTCCTGCTTCTGCGCGACCTGGCTCATCGTCAGGTGATGCTGGACCAGCCAGACGATCAGCGCGGCGTCGTCGCCGGCGACGCCGTGCTCGCGGCAGAAGCGCCGCGCGTCGGCCATCCCGAGCGTCGAGTGATCGCCGCCGCGGCCCTTCGCGATGTCGTGGAACAGCGCCGCGATGTACAACACCCACGGCCGCTCGAAATTGCCGATCAACTGGCTGCAGAACGGATATTCGTGCGCATGCTCGGCGACCGCGAAGCGGCGGATGTTGCGCAGCACCATCAGGATGTGCTGGTCGACCGTGTACACGTGATACAGGTCGTGCTGCATCTGGCCGACGATGCGGCGGAAGTTCAGCAGATAGCGGCCGAGCACGCTCGTCTGGTTCATCAGCCGGAACGCGTGCGTGATGCCTTCGGGCTGCTGCAGGATCTGCATGAACGTGCGGCGGTTCTGCGGATCGCGCCGCCACGCGTTGTTCATGATCTCGCGCGAGTTGTACAGCGCCCGCAGCGTGCGCGCGGACAGGCCCTTCACGCCGCGCGTCGTTTCGTAGAGCAGGAACGCCTCGAGGATCGCGTCCGGATGGCGCTCGAACACGTCGTCGTCGACGATCTCGAGCATCCCCTGCTTCTCGACGAAGCGCTCGGGCGACAGCACGCGCGTGATGCCGCTCGTGGCCGGGAACAGCTGGGCCTCGATGTTCTGGATCAGGATCGTCGCGAGTTGCGTGACGGCCTTCGCGGCCCAGTAGTAGCGGCGCATCAGCTGCTCGCTCGCGCGCTTCGCGGGCGTCGGCCGGTAGCCGAAGCTTTCGGCCGCCTGGGTCTGCAGGTCGAACACGAGCATGTCCTGGCGGCGCCCGGCGATCACGTGCAGCCGCGCGCGCAGCGTCTTCAGGAAGCCTTCGTTGCGGCGCAGCTCGCGCGCTTCGCGCTCGGTGATGAGGCCGCGCGTGTCGAGCTCGCGCCAGCTGCTGCCGAAGCCGGCCGCGCGCGCGATCCACAGGATCGTCTGCAGGTCGCGCAGCCCGCCCGGGCTTTCCTTCACGTTCGGCTCGAGGCTGTACGGCGTGTCCTGGCTCTTCGCGTGGCGCTGGCGCATCTCGAGCACCTTCGCGGTGAAGAACGCGCGCGCGTCGAGCGCCTCGTGGTAGCGCACCGTGAAGCGCTCGAACAGCGCGGTGCTGCCGACGATGCGGCGCGCTTCCAGCAGCGAGGTCTGCACCGTGACGTCCTGTGACGCCTCTTCGATGCATTGCGCGACCGTGCGCACGCTGCTGCCGATCTCGAGGCCGAGATCCCAGGCCATGCCGATGAAGCGCTCGATCCGGGCGTCGAGTTCGGCGGCATGCCCGTCGGGCAGCAGCACGAGGATGTCGACGTCGGAATAGGGGGCCAGCTCACCGCGCCCGTAGCCGCCGACCGCGACGAGCGCGAGCGTCGCGGGCAGCCCGGAGTCGTCCCAGACCCGCTTGAGCGCATCGTCGGTGGCTTTCGACAGCGCGTGCATCAGCGACGCGACGTTGGTCGCGTTGCGAAAGCGCGCGAGCAGGTCGGCCTTCGCGGCCTTGAATTCGGCGCGCCGCGAGAGCGCTTCGGTCGAGGGGGCGGCGTGAGCGCTCATGGGCGGCGGATCAGCAGCGGGCAGGCGCGGACGCGCTCACGCCGCCGGGGTCGAATGGGCGAAGACGGGGCGCTCGGGCGAGCCGGCGGACACGGTCAGCACGTCGTAGCCGGTGTCGGTGACGAGCACGGTGTGCTCCCACTGCGCGGACAGGCTGCGGTCGCGCGTCTTGACCGTCCACTGGTCGGGCATCGTGCGGATGTCGCGCTTGCCGGCGTTGATCATCGGCTCGATCGTGAAGATCATGCCCGGCTTCAGTTCGACGCCGGTGCCCGGGCGGCCGTAGTGGACGACCTGCGGATCCTCGTGGAACACCGTGCCGATGCCGTGGCCGCAGTACTCGCGCACGACGCTGTAGCCCTGCGCTTCCGCGTGCTTCTGGATCGCGTGGCCGATGTCGCCGAGATGCGCGCCGGGCTTGACCTGGTCGATGCCGAGCCACATGCACTCGTAGGTGGTCTGCACGAGGCGCTTCGCGAGGATCGAGCCCTCGCCGACGATGAACATCCGGCTCGTGTCGCCGAAGTAGCCATCCTTGATCACGGTGACGTCGATGTTCAGCGCGTCGCCGTTCTTGAGCACCTTGTCGCCCGGGATGCCGTGGCAGATCACGTCGTTGACGGAAATGCAGCAGGACGCCGGGTAGGGCGGGTAGCCGGGCGGCTGGTAGTTCAGCGTCGCGGGAACCGTGCCCTGCACGTCGACCATGTAGTTGTGGCAGAGGCGGTCGAGTTCGGCGGTCGTGATGCCCGCGACGACGTGCGGGGTGAGGTAGTCGAGCACTTCGCTCGCCAGACGGCAGGCGACGCGCATCTGCGCGATATCGTGTTCGTTTTTGAGCGTAATAGCCATCGGGGTGTGCCTGGAAAGCGGTGAATTAATGGATTATCGCACCTTATGCCGGGCGTCGCAGCCCCGGCGGCCGCGCGGATGCGGGTTTTTGCGGATTGCCGCGGGCACCGCCGCCGGCCCGGCAAAGTGTCGGGCGACTTGAGGGCGGACCGCTCGGCATGCTATACTCTTTGGCTAAGTCGACACTCAAATGCGTCGCATGTCCCAAGCTGGGGCGGCGTTTGCAGTGAAAGGCTTGCGGCACGTGCATCTTCGTTTTGCATGTGCCGAATCGCAAGCCGGCGCAACCAGGGTGCCGGCCGCGCGAAACGGAAAGCATGCGGACCCGTTCGTGCGGCGGTACGGCAGCCGGCTTAAGACCCAACCCTCGTGGAGAATTTACATGGCAGTTACGATGCGCCAAATGCTGGAAGCGGGTGTCCACTTCGGTCACCAGACCCGTTTCTGGAACCCGAAGATGGCACCGTTCATTTTCGGTCACCGCAACAAGATTCACATCATCAACCTCGAAAAGACGCTGCCGATGTTCAACGACGCACAGAAGTACGTGCGTCAACTGGCGGCGAACCGCGGCACGATCCTGTTCGTCGGCACGAAGCGCCAGTCGCGCGACACGATCGCGCAGGAAGCGCAGCGCGCAGGCATGCCGTACGTCAACGCACGCTGGCTCGGCGGCATGATGACCAACTTCAAGACGCTGAAGGTTTCGATCAAGCGCCTGAAGGACATGGAAGCGGCGGTCGAGGCAGGCGAGCTCGAGAAGATGAGCAAGAAGGAAGCGCTGCTGTTCGAGCGTGAAATCGCCAAGCTGCAGAAGTCGATCGGCGGCGTGAAGGACATGGGCGGCATTCCGGACGCGATCTTCGTCGTCGACGTCGGCTACCACAAGATTGCCGTCACCGAAGCGAACAAGCTGGGCGTGCCGGTCATCGCCGTGGTCGATACGAACCACTCGCCGGAAGGTGTGGACTACGTGATCCCGGGTAACGACGACTCGAGCAAGGCAGTCGCGCTGTACGCGGAAGGCGTGGCCGACGCGATCCTCGAAGGCCGTGCGAACGCGGTCAACGAAGTGGTCCAGGCAGTGCGCGGCGGCGACGACGAGTACGTCGAGGAAAACGCGTAACTGGCCCCGAGCCGGCGCAAAAAGGGGGCTCTCAACAGGCCCCCTTTTTTTAAGCTTGTGCGCCGGACCTGATCGCGCCGAATCGGCGCGGGTCCGGAAACGAATCTCGGCCGTTCGCGTCCAAGCGGGCGGCGTTGTGAATACAGACTCAAGGAGCGAATGATGGCGGCAATTACCGCAAGCATGGTGGCAGAACTGCGCGCAAAGACCGACGCACCGATGATGGAGTGCAAGAAGGCGCTGACGGAAGCAGACGGCGACCTGGCCAAGGCTGAAGAGCTGCTGCGCGTCAAGCTCGGCAACAAGGCGAGCAAGGCGGCATCGCGCGTGACGGCCGAAGGCGTCGTCGCATCGTTCGTCGGCGGCAATGCAGGCGCGCTGGTCGAACTGAACTGCGAAACCGACTTCGTCGCGAAGAACGACGACTTCCTCGCGTTCTCGAAGACCGTCGCGGAACTCGTCGCGACGCAGAACCCGGCCGACGTGGCTGCGCTGTCGGCGCTGCCGCTCGACGGCTCGACGGTCGACGCAGTGCGCCTGGCGCTGATCGGCAAGATCGGCGAGAACGTGTCGATCCGCCGTTTCGTCCGTTTCGAAACCGCGAACAAGATCGCGACCTACCTGCACGGCGCGCGCATCGGCGTGATCGTCGAGTACACGGGCGCGGACGAGCAGGTCGGCAAGGACGTCGCGATGCACATCGCGGCGATGAAGCCGGTCGCGCTGTCGTCGGATGACGTGCCGGCCGAGCTGATCGAGACGGAGCGCCGCGTGGCCGAGCAGAAGGCTGCGGAATCGGGCAAGCCGGCCGAAATCGTTGCGAAGATGGTCGACGGCAGCGTCCAGAAGTACCTGAAGGAAGTGTCGCTGCTGAACCAGTCGTTCGTGAAGAACGACAAGCAGACGATCGAGCAGATGCTGAAGGCAGCGAATGCCGCAGTGCAGAAGTTCGCGCTGTTCGTCGTCGGCGAAGGCATCGAGAAGCGTCAGGACGACTTCGCGGCCGAAGTGGCCGCCCAGGTCGCAGCAGCAAAGCAGCAGTAAGCAGTCCGGCAGCACCCGCGGCGGGCGTCCGCTCCGCCGCGGCCGGCGGCGTCGCCGGGCCGGCCGGAAGGTCCGGTCTGGCCGGCGGCGCTTGCCCGAATCAGTATTTCGCCCCTACAGTTCGTGGTTGTCATCCTCTCGTCGCTCGGAAGCCCCTATGTCCAATGCCTATAAACGCGTCCTCCTCAAACTTTCCGGCGAAGCGCTGATGGGCGACGATGCCTTCGGCATCAATCGCGCTACGATTGAACGGATGGTGGCCGATATCGCCGAAGTCGTGCGTCTCGGCACGCAGCTCGCGGTGGTGATCGGCGGCGGTAATATTTTCCGCGGCGTGGCGGGCGGCGCGGCCGGCATGGACCGCGCGACGGCGGACTACATGGGGATGCTGGCGACGATGATGAACGCGCTGGCGCTGCAGGACGCGATGCGCCACGCCGGCATCGAGGCGCGCGTGCAGTCCGCGCTGCGGATGGATCAGGTCGTCGAGCCGTACATCCGCCCGCGTGCGATCCGCCAGCTCGAGGAGGGCCGTGTCGTGATCTTTGCCGCCGGCACCGGCAACCCGTTCTTCACGACCGACACGGCCGCCGCGCTGCGCGGCTCGGAAGTGGGCGCCGAGGTGGTGCTGAAGGCGACGAAGGTCGACGGCGTGTATTCCGCCGATCCGAAGAAGGATCCGTCGGCCACGCGCTACACGACGATCAGCTTCGACGAGGCGATCAGCCGCAACCTGCAGGTGATGGACGCGACCGCGTTCGCGCTGTGCCGCGACCAGAAGCTGCCGATTCGCGTGTTTTCGATCAACAAGCCGGGTGCGCTCAAGCGCATCGTGCTGGGCGAGGACGAGGGTACGCTCGTCCACGTGTAAACTCCCGCGGATGCGGGCGACCGGCCGGGCGACCGGTTGGGACGCCCGCGCGGCGCCGCTGCGCACGCGACGAGTCCGCGTTCATTGAAGATTTGAAGGTTCGGAGGTTGAAATGAGTGTCGCTGATGTCAAGAAGGGCGTAGAGCAGAAGATGCAGCGCTCGATCGAAGCGTTCAAGAACGATCTGGCGAAGATCCGCACGGGCCGTGCGCACACGGGCCTGCTCGATCACGTGCAGGTCGACTACTACGGCTCGATGGTGCCGATTTCGCAGGTGGCCAACCTGACGCTCGTCGACGCGCGCACGATCGGCGTGCAGCCGTGGGAAAAGAACATGGTCGCGAAGGTCGAGAAGGCGATCCGCGAAGCCGACCTGGGCCTGAACCCGGCGACGTCCGGCGACCTGATCCGCGTGCCGATGCCGCCGCTGACGGAAGAGCGCCGCCGCGAGCTGACGAAGGTCGTCAAGAGCGAAGGCGAGACCGCGAAGGTGGCGATCCGCAACCTGCGCCGCGACGCGAACGAGCAGCTGAAGAAGCTGGTCAAGGACAAGGAAATCTCGGAAGACGACGAGCGCCGCGCGGGCGACGACGTGCAGAAGCTGACCGACAAGCACGTGACCGAAATCGACAAGCTCGTGCAGAGCAAGGAAGCGGAGATCATGACGGTCTGACCGTCGTTCTCGCGTCCCGCCTTCTTCCCGCATTACTGTCTCAACGGCCATGACTTATACCAGCTCTACCGTTCGCGTGCCTGACGTCGGCGCCGTGCCGCGTCACATCGCGATCATCATGGACGGCAATGGCCGTTGGGCGACCGAACGCCGCCTGCCCCGCGTCGCGGGGCATACACGCGGCGTCGACGCGGTGCGGGCGGTGGTCGAGGGCTGCGCGCGCGTCGGCGTCGAATACCTGACGCTGTTCGCGTTCAGCTCGGAGAACTGGCGGCGGCCGACCGAGGAAGTGTCGTTCCTGATGCGGCTGTTCATCACCGCGCTGGAGCGCGAGGTCGGCAAGCTGCATGCGAACGGGATCCGCCTGCGTGTCGTCGGCGATCTCGACCGCTTCGAGCCGCGGATCCAGGCGCTGATCCGCCGCGCCGAAACCAAGACGGCGCGCAACACGCGCCTCACGCTCACCATCGCCGCGAACTACGGCGGCCGGTGGGACATCCTGCAAGCGACCCGCAAGCTCGTCGAGCAGGCCGCGCGCGAGGGCCGCGAGGTGGAAGTCAGCGAAGACAGCTTCGCGCCCCACCTGGCGATGGCCTATGCGCCGGAGCCCGACCTGTTCATCCGCACCGGCGGCGAACAGCGCATCAGCAACTTCCTGCTGTGGCAGCTCGCGTACACCGAATTCTATTTCACCGACAAATTCTGGCCGGACTTCGACGGCGCGGCGCTGACCGATGCGCTGGCGTCGTACACCGATCGCGAACGCCGCTTCGGCCGCACGAGTGCCCAGCTCGAGCCGCAATCCCAGAACGCCGATTCCCTTTCATGCTGAAAACCCGTGTGATCACGGCGGTCGTGCTGCTGGCGGTGCTGCTGCCGGTGACCCTGTTCGCGCCGTTGAGCGCGTTCGGCGCGCTGATCGGCGTCGTGCTCGTGTTCGCCGCCTGGGAATGGGCGCGCCTGCTGAAGCTCGGCGGCGCCGGCCCGGTCGTCTACGCGATCGTCGCGGCGCTGGCGCTGCTGGCGACTACGCGCGTTGGCATCGGCACCTCTTCATCCCGCCCCCTTTTTGCGGCGGCCGGCGTGTTCTGGCTGCTGGTCGGCCCGTTCGCGCTGCGGCGCAAGCCCGTGCTCGCCGGGGGCGTGTGGCGGCCATTCCTGCTCGCGGCCGGCCTCGTGATCTTCGCCGCCTGCTGGCACGCGCTCGTCACGGCGCGCGCGCAGGGCGTGCCGTTCGTGCTGTCGCTGCTGCTCGTCGTCTGGCTGGCCGATATCGGCGCATATTTCGCGGGCAAGGCCTTCGGGAAGCGTAAACTGGCGGTCACGATCAGCCCCGGGAAGAGCTGGGAAGGGGCGGTGGGCGGCTGGCTCGCCGTGATGATCGTCGCGAGCGTCGCGATGGCCGCGCACCTGTTCGAGCCGACCCTTTTTTCTGCTTTCGCCGCGCAGTTCGGCGGGCCGGGCGCCTGGGCGGCGCTGACGCTGCTCGTCGCGTACAGCGTGATCGGCGACCTGTTCGAGTCGCTGCTGAAGCGCCAGGCCGGCGTGAAGGATTCGAGCGGTCTGCTGCCGGGGCACGGCGGCGTGCTCGACCGCGTGGACGCATTGCTGCCCGTGCTGCCGCTCGCGATGCTGCTGTTTCACGGTTAACCCCTACACTTCAGTTATGCAAAAACGCCTGACATTGCTCGGTTCGACGGGCTCGATCGGAGACAGCACGCTCGACGTGGTCGCGCGCCATCCGGAGCGCTTCTCGGTTTATGCGCTGACCGCGCATCGCAACGGCGACAAGCTGGTCGCCCAGTGCCTGCGCTTTGCGCCCGAGGTCGCGGTGGTCGGCGACGCGCAGACGGCCGCGCACGTCGAAGCGCAGTTGCGCGCGGCCGGCAGCAAGACGCAGGTCGCCTACGGGCCGCAGGCGCTCGTCGACGTGTCGAAGAGCGACCAGTGCGACACCGTCGTCGCGGCGATCGTCGGCGCGGCGGGCCTCGCGCCGAGCCTCGCGGCCGCGCGTGCCGGCAAGCGCATCCTGCTCGCGAACAAGGAATCGCTCGTGATGTCGGGCGAGATCTTCATGGACGCGGTGCGCGACCATGGCGCGATCCTGCTGCCGGTCGACAGCGAGCACAACGCGATCTTCCAGTGCATGCCGCGCGACGCGGCCGAGCACGGCGGGATCGCGAAGATCATCCTGACCGCATCGGGCGGCCCGTTCCGCACGCGCGAACCGGCAACGCTCGTCGACGTGACGCCCGACGAGGCGTGCAAGCACCCGAACTGGGTGATGGGCCGGAAGATCTCGGTCGATTCCGCGACGATGATGAACAAGGGCCTCGAAGTGATCGAGGCGCACTGGATCTTCGGGCTGCCGGGCGACCGGATCGACGTGCTGATCCATCCGCAGAGCGTGATCCATTCGCTCGTGTCGTACCGCGACGGCTCGGTGCTCGCGCAGCTCGGCAACCCCGACATGCGCACGCCGATCGCGCATGCGCTCGCCTATCCGGACCGCGTCGACGCGGGCGTCGAGCAGCTCGACCTCGCGCAGATCGCGCAGCTGTCGTTCGAGAGGCCCGACTACGCGCGCTTCCCGTGCCTCGCGCTCGCGCTGAAGGCGCTGGCTGAAGGCGGCATCGCGAGCGCCGCGTTGAACGCGGCGAACGAAATCGCGGTCGAAGCGTTTCTCGAGCGCCGGATCGGCTTCATGGCAATCGCGGCGACGGTCGACGCGGTGCTCAATGCGCTGCCGAACCGCGTGCCGAACGGGCTCGACGACGTCCTGGCGGCGGATGCCGAGGCACGCCGCCTCGCCGCCGAGATCATTGCGAAAGCGCCTGCGCCACGCGTGGAGCGCACTGCCTGAATGAGGTGCTCATGAACGTGCTGGTCGAACTGGTCGCGTTTGCGGTGGCGATCGGGGTGCTGGTCGTCGTGCATGAGTACGGTCATTATCGCGTCGCGCGCTGGTGCGGCGTGAAGGTGCTCCGCTTCTCGATCGGCTTCGGCCAGCCGGTTGCGCGCTGGGTCAGCAAGAAGACCGGCACCGAGTGGACGCTGTCCGCGCTGCCGCTCGGCGGCTACGTGAAGATGCTCGACGAACGCGAACCGGGCCCCGGCGTGAAGCCGGAGGAACTCGGACAGGCGTTCAACCGCCAGCCGGTCGGCAAGCGCATCGCGATCGTCGCGGCGGGGCCGATTGCCAACTTCCTGTTGGCAATCCTGCTGTTCTCAGCCGTTTTCGCGTCCGGCGTGACCGAGCCCGCGGCGATCATCGCGCCGCCGGCGGCCGGCACGGTGGCGGCCCGTGCGGGCTTCGACGGCAACGAGACGATCGTGTCGATCCGTGATGTGCCCGCAGGCGACGCGCAGCCGGTGCGCTCGTGGCCGGACTTGCGCTGGAAGCTCCTCGCGGCGGCGTTCGATCACCGTGAGGTCGTGCTCGGCGCGCGCGACGGCGGTGCGTCGACGTTCGATTTCCGCGTCGATTTGCGCAATATCGCGGAAGGCGACATCGACGACGATTTCATGACGCGGCTGGGCTTCGAGCCGGGCGGCGGCACGCTGTCGGTCGCGTCGGTGCAGCCGGGCAGCGCGGCGCAGCAGGCGGGACTGAAGAGCGGCGACAAGCTGCTTGCGCTCGACGGCGAGCGGATCGGCGGCGCGTCGCGCTTCATCGACGCAATCAAGCACCATGCGGGCAAGACGCTGGCGATGAAGATCGAGCGCGGCGGCGTCGCACAGACGGTCACGATCGTGCCGCAGGCGCAGCCGGACGACGAAACCGGGCGCCAGGTCGGCCGCATCGGCGCGGCGCTGTCGATGCAGACGCCGGGCGTAGACGTGCGCTACGGGCCGATCGACAGCCTGAAGCTGGGCGCGCGCCGCACGTGGGACATCGCGGTGTACTCGCTGCGGATGTTCGGGCGGATGATCACCGGGGACGCTTCGCTGAAAAACCTGTCGGGTCCGGTCACGATCGCCGACTACGCAGGCAAGAGCGCGCGGCTGGGTCCGTCGGCGTTCCTGTCGTTCCTCGCCCTTGTCAGCATTAGCCTTGGCGTACTGAACTTGTTGCCGATTCCCGTTTTGGACGGGGGGCATCTGTTATATTATCTGGTTGAAGCCGCGACCGGGAAAGCCGTTTCGGAACGCTGGCAACTGATTCTGCAAAGAGCCGGGTTGATCTGCATCGTCGCATTGTCGGCGATCGCGCTGTTCAACGATCTGGCTCGGCTAATCCATTTCTGAAGCGTCGGGCGGCGGCCGCGGGCAGCCGCCTGATTTGATGCAGCTAAATATTGGGGATGCATGTTGTTCAAACCTCATCGCTTTGTACCTAAGACAATGGCAGCGGCGGCGCTCGCCGCGCACGGACTCGCGGCGCATGCAGCCGCACCGTTCGTGGTGCAAGACATCAAGATCGAGGGCTTGCAGCGCGTCGAACCGGGCTCCGTGTTCGCGTACCTGCCGATCAAGCAAGGCGATACCTTCACGGACGACAAGGCATCCGAAGCAATTCGCGCGCTGTACGCGACGGGCTTCTTCAACGACGTGCGCATCGCCACCCAGGGCAACGTCGTGATCGTGCAGGTGCAGGAGCGTCCGGCGATTGCGTCGATCGACTTCACCGGCACGAAGGAATTCGACAAGGACAACCTGACGAAGGCGCTGCGCGCGGTCGGTCTCGCGGACGGCCGCTACTACGACAAGGCGCTCGTCGACAAGGCGGAGCAGGAGCTCAAGCGCCAGTACCTGACGCGCGGCTTCTACGCAGCCGAGGTCAAGACCACGGTCACGCCGGTCGACGCGAACCGCGTGTCGATCCTGTTCGCGGTTGCCGAAGGCCCGAGCGCGAAGATCCGCCAGATCAACTTCATCGGCAACAAGGCGTTCAAGACCAGCACGCTGCGCGACGAGATGCAGCTGTCGACGCCGAACTGGTTCTCCTGGTACACGAAGAACGACCTGTACTCGAAGGAAAAGCTGACCGGTGACCTCGAGGCGGTGCGCTCGTACTACCTGAACCGCGGCTACCTCGAGTTCAACATCGAGTCGACCCAGGTGTCGATCTCGCCGGACAAGAAGGACATGTACCTGACGGTGACGCTGCACGAAGGCGAGCCGTATACGGTGTCCGGCATCAAGCTCGCGGGCAACCTGCTCGACCGCGAGGCCGAGCTGAACAAGCTGATCAAGATCAAGCCGGGCGACCGTTTCTCGGCCGAGAAGCTGCAGCAGACGACGAAGGCGATCGTCGACAAGCTCGGCGAATACGGCTACGCGTTCGCGGCCGTCAACGCGCAGCCGGACATCGACCAGGCGAACCACAAGGTGAACCTGACGCTCGTCGTCGATCCGAGCCGCCGCGTGTACGTGCGCCGCATCAACATCGTCGGCAACACGCGCACCCGCGACGAGGTCGTGCGCCGCGAAATGCGCCAGCTCGAAAGCTCGTGGTTCGACTCGAGCCGTCTCGCGCTGTCGAAGGACCGCGTGAACCGTCTCGGCTACTTCACGGACGTCGACGTGGCGACGGTGCCGGTCGAAGGCACGAACGACCAGGTCGACGTGAACGTGAAGGTCGCCGAGAAGCCGACCGGCGCGATCACGCTGGGCGCGGGTTTCTCGTCGACGGACAAGGTCGTGCTGTCGGCGGGCGTGTCGCAGGACAACGTGTTCGGTTCGGGCACGAGTCTTGCGGTGAACGTCAACACCGCGAAGAGCTACCGGACGCTGACCGTCACGCAGGTCGACCCGTACTTCACGGTCGACGGCATCAAGCGGATCACGGACGTCTACTACCGCACGTACCAGCCGCTCTACTATTCGACGAACTCGAGCTTCAAGATCGTCAGCGCGGGCGGCAACCTGAAGTTCGGCATCCCGTTCTCGGAAGTCGACACCGTGTACTTCGGCGCGGGCTTCGAGCAGAACCGCCTCGACGTCGATTCGAACACGCCGCAGAGCTACCAGGACTACGTCCACGAGTTCGGCCGCGTGTCGAACACGGTGCCGCTGACGGTCGCGTGGTCGCGCGACGCGCGTGACAGCGCGCTGATCCCGAGCCGCGGCTACTTCACGCAGGCGAACATGGAGTACGGCGTGCCGGTCGGCAAGATCCAGTACTACAAGGCGGACCTGCAGGCGCAGTACTACTATTCGTTCTCGCGCGGCTTCATCCTCGGCATGAACCTGCAAGGCGGCTACGGCAACGGCATCGGCAACCCGTACCCGATCTTCAAGAACTACTACGCGGGCGGTATCGGCTCCGTGCGCGGCTACGAGCCGAGCTCGCTGGGCCCGCGCGACTCGAAGACGGGCGATCCGATCGGCGGCTCGAAGATGGTCGTCGGCAACATCGAGCTGACGTTCCCGCTGCCGGGCACCGGCTACGACCGCACGCTGCGCGTGTTCACGTTCGTCGACGGCGGCAACGTGTGGGGCAATGCGCCGGGCGGCAACAGCACGGGCGCGAACGGCTTGCGTTACGGCTACGGCGTCGGCCTCGCGTGGATCTCGCCGATCGGGCCGCTCAAGCTGAGCCTCGGCTTCCCGATCCAGAAGCACGAAGGCGACAAGTACCAGAAATTCCAGTTCCAGATCGGGACGGCGTTCTGATCGAACGCTCATGACAACAGCAACGAGAGGGTAATTTTGCTAACCGGTAAGTTTTCGAAACGAGTGATGTGCGCGCTGACCGTTGCGCTGGCCCTGGGCGCCGCGACGGTGCACGCACAGGACGTCGCCCGCATCGCGGCGGTCAATTCGGATCGGATCCTGCGCGAGTCCGTGCCCGCGAAGGCGGCGCAGACGAAGCTCGAAGCCGAGTTCGCGAAGCGCGACAAGGACCTGCAGGACATGGCGCAGCGCCTGAAGTCGATGTCGGACTCGCTGGACAAGAACGGCGCGTCGCTGTCGCCGGGCGATCGCGCGCAGAAGCAGCGCGACCTCGCGCAGCTCGATACCGACTTCCAGCGCAAGCAGCGCGAATTCCGCGAGGATCTCAACCAGCGCCGCAATGAAGAGCTGGCGGCGGTGCTCGAGCGCGCGAACAAGGTCATCAAGCAGATCGCCGAGCAGCAGAACTACGACCTGATCGTGCAGGAAGCCGTGTACGTCAGCCCGCGCATCGACATCACCGACAAGGTGCTCAAGGCGCTCGCGTCCGGCTCGGTGAACTGAACGGAGCGGATGACGAATGGCATTGACGCTTGAGGCACTCGTAAAGCGGTTCGGCGGCGAGATCGTCGGTGACCGCCAGTGCCAGGTCGGCGGCCTCGCGCCGCTCGACCAGGCCGGCCCCCAGCAGCTCGCGTTCCTCGCGAACCCGAAATACCTGTCGCAGGTCGAGACGACCCGGGCAGGCGCGGTGCTGATCGCGCCGAAGGATCTGGAGAAGCTGGGCGCGGCCGCTACCGGTCGCAGCTTTATCGTGACGCCGAATCCGTACGCGTACTTCGCGCGCGTCGCACAGATGTTCATCGACCTCGCCGCGCCGCCGCGCGCTGCGGGCGTGCATCCGAGCGCGACGATCGATCCGGCCGCGCAGGTCGCCGCGACCGCGGTGATCGGTCCGCACGTGACGATCGACGCGGGCGCGGTGATCGAGGACGGCGTGCAGCTCGACGCGAACGTGTTCGTCGGCCGCGGCACGAAGATCGGCGCCGGTTCCCACCTGTATCCGAACGTGTCGGTCTACCACGGCTGCCGGATCGGCCCGCGCGCGATCGTGCATTCGGGCGCGGTGATCGGCTCGGACGGCTTCGGCTTCGCGCCGGACTTCGTCGGCGACGGCGACGCTCGCACCGGCAGCTGGGTCAAGATCCCGCAGGTCGGCGGCGTGGCGATCGGCCCGGACGTCGAAATCGGCGCGAATACGACGATCGACCGCGGCGCGATGGCGGACACCGTCATCGAGGAATGCGTGAAGATCGACAACCTGGTCCAGATCGGCCACAACTGCCGGATCGGCGCCTACACGGTGATCGCCGGGAGTGCGGGGATCGCGGGCAGCACGACGATCGGCCGCCACTGCATGATCGGCGGCGCGGCCGGCATCGCGGGCCACGTGACGCTCGGCGATTACGTGATCATCACCGCGAAGTCGGGCGTATCGAAATCGCTGCCGAAGGCCGGCATCTACACGAGCGCATTCCCGGCCGTCGACCACGGCGACTGGAACAAGAGCGCAGCGCTCGTGCGCAATCTCGACAAGCTGCGCGACCGCATCAAGGCGCTCGAGACCGCATTGGCCGCCCAGGGCGGCGGCGCGGACGCGTAACCCATACCATGCGACATCATGAACCGGGCAGGGACTGCATGTGCCGCCCGGTTCGACCGACAGGGCCGGGCACCGGCCCGCATCAGCACTTGCTTCACCACCGCGCAGCCTCTGCGTGAGACGAACCATCATGAGCACTGAAAAAATCAATCTCGACATCCACAAGATCCTCACGCTGCTGCCGCATCGCTACCCGATTCTGCTCGTCGACCGCGTGCTCGAGCTCGAGCCGCACAAGGGCATCAAGGCGCTGAAGAACGTGTCGATCAACGAGCCGTTCTTCCAGGGGCATTTCCCGAAGCGGCCGGTGATGCCGGGCGTGCTGATTCTCGAGGCGCTCGCGCAGGCGGCCGCGCTGCTGACGTTCGCGGAAGAGCAGCCGAAGGACCCGGAAAACACGCTGTACTACTTCGTCGGCATCGACGGCGCGCGCTTCAAGCGCGTGGTCGAGCCGGGCGACCAGCTGATCCTGAACGTGACGTTCGAACGTTATATCCGCGGCATCTGGAAGTTCAAGGCAGTGGCGGAAGTGGACGGCAAGGTCGCGGCGGAAGCCGAGCTGATGTGCACGGTCAAGACGGCCGACGCGGCGCCCTGAGCGACGCGGCACGCATGGCAACGCAACGCGACACATCATATTGAGAGGCAACCGCGCATGACCAGGATTCATCCCACGGCGATCGTCGAGCCGGGCGCGCAGATCGACGAATCGGTCGAGATCGGCCCGTACGCGATCGTCGGCCCGCACGTCACGATCGGCGCGCGCACCACGATCGGTTCGCACAGCGTGATCGAAGGTCACACGACAATCGGCGAGGACAACCGCATCGGCCATTACGCGTCGGTCGGCGGCCGGCCGCAGGACATGAAGTACCAGGACGAGCCGACCCGGCTCGTGATCGGCAATCGCAACACGATCCGCGAATTCACGACGATCCACACCGGCACCGTGCAGGACGCCGGCGTCACGACGCTCGGCGACGACAACTGGATCATGGCCTATGTGCACATCGGCCACGACTGCCGCGTCGGCAATCACGTGATCCTGTCGAGCAACGCGCAGATGGCGGGCCACGTCGAGATCGGCGACTGGGCGATCGTCGGCGGCATGTCCGGCGTGCACCAGTTCGTGCGCATCGGCGCGCACGCGATGCTCGGCGGCGCGTCGGCGCTCGTGCAGGACGTGCCGCCGTTCGTGATCGCGGCCGGCAACAAGGCCGAGCCGCACGGAATCAATGTCGAAGGCTTGCGCCGCCGCGGCTTCTCGCCCGATGCGATCTCGGCGCTGCGCAGCGCATACCGTCTGCTGTACAAGAACGGCCTGTCGCTCGAGGAAGCAAAGGTGCAGCTGCGCGAGCTGGCGGGAGCCGGCGGCGACGGCGACGCGCCGGTCAAGGCGCTCGTCGCGTTCATCGACGCGTCCCAGCGCGGCATCATCCGCTAAGCGATGTCGCTCCCGACCAACCAGCTCCGGCTTGCAATGGTGGCGGGCGAGCCGTCGGGCGACCTGCTCGCGGCATCGCTGCTCGGCGGGCTGCACGAGCGGCTGCCGGCGTCGGCCCGCTATTACGGGATCGGCGGCCAGCGGATGATCGCGCACGGCTTCGACTCGCACTGGCAGATGGACAAGCTGACGGTGCGCGGCTACGTCGAGGCGCTCGGCCAGATTCCGGAGATCCTGCGGATTCGCGGCGAACTGAAGCGCCAGCTGCTCGCCGACCGGCCGGACGCGTTCATCGGCGTCGACGCGCCGGACTTCAACTTCAACGTCGAGCAGGCCGTTCGCGAAGCGGGCATTCCGTCGATCCACTTCGTGTGCCCGTCGATCTGGGCGTGGCGCGGCGGCCGGATCAAGACGATCGTCAAGTCGGTCGACCACATGCTGTGCCTGTTTCCGTTCGAGCCGGCATTGCTTGACAAGGCGGGCGTCGCGTCGACCTACGTGGGCCATCCGCTCGCCGACGAGATCCCGCTCGAGCCCGACACGCACGGCGCGCGGATCGCGCTGGGCCTACCGGCCGACGGCCCGGTGATCGCCGTGCTGCCCGGCAGCCGGCGCTCGGAAATCGCGCTGATCGGCCCGACGTTCTTCGCGGCGATGGCGCTGATGCAGCAGCGCGAGCCGGGCGTGCGCTTCGTGATGCCGGCGGCGACGCCGGCGCTGCGCGCGCTGCTGCAGCCGCTCGTCGACGCGCATCCGCAACTCGCGCTGACGATCACCGAAGGCCGTTCGCAGGTCGCGATGACGGCGGCGGACGCGATCCTCGTCAAGAGCGGCACCGTGACGCTGGAAGCCGCGCTGCTGAAGAAGCCGATGGTGATCTCGTACAAGGTGCCCTGGCTGACCGGGCAGATCATGCGCCGGCAGGGTTACCTGCCGTACGTCGGCCTGCCGAACATCCTCGCCGGACGCTTCGTCGTGCCGGAACTGCTGCAGCATTTTGCGACGCCGGAGGCGCTGGCCGACGCGACGCTGACGCAGTTGCGCGATGACGCGAACCGCCGCACGCTCACCGAAATCTTTACCGAAATGCATCTTTCCCTGCGGCAGAACACGGCCGCGAAGGCCGCCGAAGCGGTCGTGCGCGTGATCGAACAGCGTAAGGGGCGGCGCGCATGACGGCAGCACGCACATCGCGTCGCCGCGCGCCGGCCGACGCGCAGGGCGGCTTCGATTTCAGCCGCCCCGACGAGATCGTCTGCGGCGTCGACGAAGCCGGGCGCGGCCCGCTCGCGGGCCCGGTCGTGGCCGCCGCGGTGATTCTCGATCCCGCGCAGCCGATCGACGGGCTCGACGATTCGAAGGCGCTGTCCGCGAAGAAGCGCGACGCGCTGTACGAGCTGATCGTCGCGCGTTCGCACGCGTACTGCATCGCGTCGGCGAGCGTCGAGGAAATCGACACGCTGAACATCCTGCACGCGACGATGCTCGCGATGAAGCGGGCCGTCGAAGGGCTCGCGGTCATGCCGACGCTCGCGCAGATCGACGGCAACCGCTGCCCGACGCTGTCGGTGCGCGCCGAGGCGATCGTCAGCGGCGATGCGCTGGTGCCGAGCATCTCGGCGGCGTCGATCCTCGCGAAGGTCACGCGCGACCGCATGCTGGTCGACCTGCACGAACGCTTCCCGGTCTACGGATTCAACGTGCATGCAGGCTACGGCACCGCGAAACACCTTGCCGCGCTGCGCGAGCATGGGCCGTGCGAAGCGCATCGCCGCTCGTTCGCGCCGGTGCGTGCGGCGCTCGATCTGATTCGATGAAAGTCATTACCTCCCGCGACAACCCGCTGTACAAGCGCCTGAAGGCGCTCGCGGGTTCGACGTCGCATCAGCGCCGCAGCGGCCAGGCGCTGCTCGAAGGATTCCATCTCGCGAGCGCGTATCTCGACACCGGCGCGATCCCCGAACTGTGCGTCGCGACCGAAGGCGCGCTGCGCCACGACGAGGCGCAGGCGATCGTCGCGCGCGTCGACGCGCACCGGCTCGTCACGCTGCCCGACGCGCTGTTCGGCCAGCTGTCGAACGTCGTCAACGGCGTCGGCTTCCTGCTGCTCGTCGACCGCCCGTCCCATCCGCTGCCCGCGCGCGTGACCGGCACGTCGGTCGTGCTCGACGGCGTGCAGGATGCCGGCAACGTCGGCTCGATCCTGCGCAGCGCAGCAGCGGCGGGCGTGAAGCACGTGTTCTGCGCGCCGGGCACCGCGTACGCGTGGTCGTCGAAGGTGCTGCGCTCGGGCATGGGCGCGCATTTTCTGCTGTCGATCCACGAGGACGTCGAGGCGGGCGCGCTCGCCGAGCGGATCGGCGTGCCGGTCGCGCTGACGGATTCGCACGGCGCGCAGGCGATCTACGATTGCGACCTGGCCGGGCCGGTCGTCTGGGTGTTCGGCAACGAGGGCGCCGGCGTGTCGGCGTTCTGGCGCGACGCGGCGACGCATCGCGTGACGATTCCGCAGCCGGGCGGGATGGAGTCGCTGAACGTCGCGGCCGCGGCCGCGGTCTGCCTGTTCGAGCAGGTGCGGCAACAGCGCCGCACGTGACGGTGCGGGGCGGCAGGGCAGTCGCGCCCCGGTGCTGCGAAACGAAAAAGGCCGCGTGTCGCACGCGGCCTTTTGCATTTTTCGGGGCGGGAAGGGCGGCGCGCCCGCGCCGCGTCAGTACGATTGCCGGTCGAGGCGGACTTCCTGCAGGATCGTCGTCGCGATCTCCTCGATCGACTTGTGCGTCGACGACAGCCACTTGATGCCTTCGCGGCGCATCATCGCCTCGGCTTCGTTGATCTCGTAGCGGCAATTCTCGGGCGCCGCGTACTTGCTGCCCGGCCGGCGCTCGTTGCGGATCTCGGACAGGCGCTGCGGATCGATCGACAGCCCGAACAGCTTGTCGCGGTGCGCGCTGAGCGCGGACGGCAGCTTGCCGCGCTCGAAGTCTTCCGGAATCAGCGGATAGTTCGCGGCCTTCACGCCGTACTGCATCGCGAGGTACAGGCTCGTCGGCGTCTTGCCGCTGCGCGACACGCCGACGAGGATCACGTCCGCCTCCGACAGGTTGCGGTTCGACTGGCCGTCGTCGTGCGCGAGCGAGAAGTTGATCGCCTCGATCCGCGTCTTGTATTCCTCGGTGTCCGCGTTCTGGTGGCCGCGGCCCATCGCATGGCTCGACTTCAGCTGCAGTTCCTGCTCGAGCGGCTCGACGAAGCGCTGGAACATGTCGAGCACGAGCGCGTTCGAGCGCTTGACGATCTCGTTCGACTCGCTGTCGACGAGCGTCGTGAACACGATCGAGCGGCGGCCGTCATGCACGGCGGCTTCGTCGATCTTCTCGACGGTCGCGTACGCCTTGTCGAGCGAATCGACGAACGGCACGCGCACGAGGCGGAATTTCTGGTCGAACTGGGAGAGGATCGAATGCGCGAAGGTCTCGGCAGTGATCCCGGTGCCGTCGGAGACGATGAAAACGGTAGGCAGCATGAATCTGGACGTCGAACGTGAAGGGCGGGCGGCGCGGGCGGCTGGAGGTCGCTCTCCAGGCGCAGTGACGAGGTCGCGCACATCCGGCAGCCGGCACGGTAGAATAGCGGCAACCTGTTGGATAAGCAATTGCGGGGGCCGTGCGCGACGCGCGCAGCGCGCTTGCCGTAAGCGATTGAAAATTCCCGGCAAGTTCGGCGAAACAGTTGAAAATTTCGCCCTTCTGCCGGGATTTTTGCAAATCGGGTCGGAAGATATTCGGGCTCGGCGATTGTTTATCTAACAGGTTGCACAAGACGCGCCGCGCCTTTTTGCAAGCGCCCGCGTTCAAGCCCACTTGCGCGATCGAGCATTTTTTTCACACTTAGGGGCTTGTATGACTAACGCAGCAAACGTCGCAAAGGACCAGGCGTATGTAATTCCGTTCGAGCAGTTGCGGATGACCGATGTGGAGATCGTCGGCGGCAAGAATGCGTCGCTCGGCGAGATGATCAGCCAGCTTGCGTCGGCAGGCGTGCGCGTACCCACCGGTTTTGCCACGACCGCGCTCGCATTCCGCGATTTCCTCAAGCACAACGACCTGACCGACCGCATCGCGAAGCGTCTCGAGTCGCTCGACATCGACGACGTGAAGGCGCTCGCCGAAGCCGGTGCGGAGATCCGCAAGTGGATCGTCGACGCGCCGATGCAGCCGCGCCTCGAGCAGGAAATCCGCGCGCAGTTCGAAGTCCTGCAGAACGGCTCGCCGGGCGAGCTGTCGTTCGCCGTGCGCTCGTCCGCGACCGCGGAAGACCTGCCCGACGCATCGTTCGCGGGCCAGCAGGAGTCGTACCTGAACGTCGTCGGCATCGACGACGTGCTCGATCGCATGAAGCACGTGTTCGCGTCGCTGTATAACGACCGCGCGATCTCGTACCGCGTGCACAAGGGCTTCACGCACGCCGAAGTGGCGCTGTCGGCCGGCGTGCAGCGCATGGTCCGCTCGGACGTCGGCGCGGCCGGCGTGATGTTCACGATCGACACCGAGTCGGGCTTCAAGGACGCCGTGTTCATCACGTCGAGCTACGGCCTGGGCGAAACCGTCGTGCAGGGCGCGGTGAACCCGGACGAGTTCTACGTGTTCAAGACCACGCTCGCGCAGGACAAGTACCCGATCATCCGCCGCTCGATCGGCTCGAAGCTGATCAAGATGGAGTTCACGCAGCCGGGCGAGCCGGGCCGCGTGAAGACGGTCGACGTGCCGCACGAGCAGCGCAACCGCTACTCGATCACCGACGAGGACGTGATCGAGCTGGCAAAGTACGCGGTGATCATCGAGAAGCACTACCAGCGTCCGATGGACATCGAGTGGGGCAAGGACGGCCGCGACGGCAAGATCTTCATCCTGCAGGCGCGCCCGGAAACGGTGAAGAGCCAGGCGAGCGGCAAGGCCGAGCAGCGCTTCAAGCTGAAGGGCCAGTCGCAGGTGCTGGCGACGGGCCGCGCGATCGGCCAGAAGATCGGCGCGGGCCCCGTGCGCGTGATCCAGGACCCGTCGGAAATGGAGCGTGTGCAGCCGGGCGACGTGCTGGTCGCGGACATGACCGACCCGAACTGGGAGCCGGTGATGAAGCGCGCGGCCGCGATCGTCACGAACCGCGGCGGCCGTACCTGCCACGCGGCGATCATCGCGCGTGAGCTCGGCGTGCCGGCGGTCGTCGGCTGCGGCGACGCGACCGACGTGCTGAAGGACGGCGCGCTCGTCACGGTGTCGTGCGCGGAAGGCGACGAAGGCAAGATCTACGACGGGCTGCTCGAGACGGAAGTCACCGAAGTGCAGCGCGGCGAACTGCCGGAAATCCCGGTGAAGATCATGATGAACGTCGGCAACCCGCAGCTCGCATTCGACTTCTCGCAGCTGCCGAACGCCGGCGTCGGCCTCGCGCGTCTCGAGTTCATCATCAACAACAACATCGGCGTGCACCCGAAGGCGATCCTCGAGTACCCGAACATCGACCAGGATCTGAAGAAGGCGGTCGAGAGCGTCGCGCGCGGCCATGCGTCGCCGCGTGCGTTCTACGTCGACAAGCTGACGGAAGGCATCGCGACGATCGCCGCGGCGTTCTACCCGAAGCCCGTGATCGTGCGGATGTCCGACTTCAAGTCGAACGAGTACAAGAAGCTGATCGGCGGTTCGCGCTACGAGCCGGACGAGGAAAACCCGATGCTGGGCTTCCGCGGCGCGTCGCGCTACATCGCCGACGATTTCGCGCAGGCGTTCGAGATGGAGTGCCTCGCGCTCAAGCGCGTGCGTGATGAGATGGGCCTGTCCAACGTCGAGATCATGGTGCCGTTCGTGCGGACCGTGAAGCAGGCGGAGCGCGTCGTGAACCTGCTCGCGAAGTTCGGCCTGAAGCGCGGCGAGAACGACCTGCGCCTGATCATGATGTGCGAAGTGCCGACCAACGCGATCCTCGCCGAAGAGTTCCTGCAGCACTTCGACGGCTTCTCGATCGGCTCGAACGACCTCACGCAGCTCACGCTCGGCCTCGATCGCGACTCGGGCATGGAGCTGCTCGCGGTCGATTTCGACGAGCGCGACCCGGCGGTCAAGTTCCTGCTGAAGCGCGCGATCGACACCTGCCGCAAGATGGGCAAGTACGTCGGCATCTGCGGCCAGGGCCCGTCCGATCACCCGGACTTCGCGCAATGGCTGACCGATGAAGGCATCGTGTCGATCTCGCTGAACCCGGACACGATCATCGACACGTGGCAGGCGCTCGCCAACCGCAAGTAAGATCGGCAACGGTCCTCCGGCAGGCGGGCGGCGCGTCCGCCTGCCGGATGAAGGCAATACGCAAGCTTCATGCTATAAACACCCCGGTAGCACCGGGGTGTTTTCGTT
This sequence comes from Burkholderia sp. MSHR3999, assembly GCF_000833595.1. Classification (NCBI taxonomy): domain Bacteria; kingdom Pseudomonadati; phylum Pseudomonadota; class Betaproteobacteria; order Burkholderiales; family Burkholderiaceae; genus Burkholderia; species Burkholderia sp. MSHR3999. Next base: position 2,008,444 of record NZ_JRFO01000001.1, on the reverse strand, counting down.
TGCGGGCACTCGCCGGGCCGCCCCAAGAGTGCCGGCCACCCCCTCGGGGGGCAGCGAACGCAGTGAGCTTGGGGGTCGTTTTTTCTGGAGACCACATGATGTCGGGGCACTTGTTCTGGTGGATCGGGGTGGGCGTGCTGGTCGTCGGCGAACTGCTGACCGGCACGTTCAATCTGCTGATGATCGCGCTCGGGTTTCTCGTGGGCGGCCTGCTGCAGGTGGCCGGCTTCGCGCCGCACGTGCAGTTCGGGGCGGCCGCGCTGGTCGCGATCGGCGCGATGATCGTGCTGCGCCGTTCGGGGCTGGGGCGCAGGCAGAAGCGCGACGCGTCGGCCAATCCGGACATCAATCTCGACATCGGCGCGACCCTCACGGTCGACGCGTGGCGCGACCGGCGCGCGCGCGTCCTGTACCGGGGCGCCGAATGGGACGTCGAGCTGGCCGACGGCGAGCGCGACGACGCGCGCCTCTACCAGGTGCACGCCGTGCGCGGCAACTGTCTCGTGGTCGTAGCGAAACCCGCGGGCTGATCGTCCGCTGACAACAAGGAGGGAACGCTTCATGGACTCGCTGATCATCTGGGTCGTCCTGCTCGTCATTGCCGTCGTGATCGTGTCGAAGACGGTGAAGATCGTGCCGCAGCAGCACGCGTGGGTGCTCGAACGCTTCGGGCGCTATCACGCGACGCTGTCGCCGGGCCTGAACATCGTGCTGCCGTTCGTCGACCGCATCGCGTACCGGCACGTGCTGAAGGAAATTCCGCTCGACGTGCCGAGCCAGGTCTGCATCACGCGCGACAACACGCAGCTGCAGGTCGACGGCGTGCTGTACTTCCAGGTGACCGATCCGATGAAGGCGTCGTACGGGTCGAGCAACTTCGTGCTCGCGATCACGCAGCTCGCGCAGACGACGCTGCGTTCGGTGGTCGGCAAGCTCGAGCTCGACAAGACCTTCGAGGAGCGCGACTTCATCAACCACAACATCGTCTCGGCGCTCGACCAGGCCGCGGCGAACTGGGGCGTGAAGGTGCTGCGCTACGAGATCAAGGACCTCACGCCGCCGAAGGAGATCCTGCACGCGATGCAGGCGCAGATCACCGCGGAGCGCGAGAAGCGCGCGCTGATCGCCGCGTCGGAAGGCCGCAAGCAGGAGCAGATCAACCTCGCGTCGGGCGCGCGCGAAGCCGCGATCCAGAAGTCGGAGGGCGAGCGGCAGGCGGCGATCAACCAGGCGCAGGGCGAGGCGGCGGCGATTCTCGCGGTCGCCGAGGCGAACGCGCAGGCGATCCAGAAGATCGCGAACGCGATCCAGTCGCAGGGCGGGATGGATGCGGTGAACCTGAAGGTCGCCGAGCAGTACGTCGGCGCGTTCTCGAATCTCGCGAAGCAGGGCAATACGCTGATCGTGCCGTCGAACCTGTCGGATCTCGGCACCGCGATCGCGTCGGCGCTGTCGATCGTCAGGCATGCGGGGCCGGCGGGAGCCGGCACGCCGGGCGGCAAGGCCTGAGTGGTGTCGCCGCGGCGGTCTTGCCGCGGCTGTATCGTGCGCCGGGCGTGCGGCGGATTGCCGCGACGAAGTGCGATGAAGTGCGCGTCCGGCCGCCCGCCGGCTCGTCACGCTTCCCCCACAGGACAAAGGCCCGCTTCGAGCGGGCCTTTTCATGCGAGGTAACGGCGCGTCAGGTGCCGGCGCGCATGATGCGTGCCTTCTCGCGCTCCCAGTCGCGCTTCTTCTCGGTTTCGCGCTTGTCGTGCAGCTTCTTGCCTTTCGCGAGGCCGATGTCGCACTTCACGCGCCCGCCCTTGTAGTGGAAGTTCAGCGGCACGAGCGTGTAGCCGCGCTGCTCGACCTTGCCGATCAGTTTCTTGATTTCCTCGGCATGCAGCAGCAGCTTGCGGGTGCGCAGCGGATCGGGCTTGATGTGCGTCGAGGCCTCGGGCAGCGGGCTGATGTGCGTGCCGATCAGGAAGATCTCGGCGTTCTTCACGATCACGTAGCCTTCCTTGATCTGGCCGCGCCCGGCGCGCAGCGCCTTGACTTCCCAGCCCTCGAGCACGAGCCCCGCCTCGTAGCGTTCCTCGATGTGGTAATCGAAGTGCGCTTTCCTGTTGTCGATGATGCTCATGAAAGGATCGGGCCAACTCGTTTAAAATCACAATTTTAGCAAAGCGGGGCGAGAATCGCCCGGCTTGCGTTCCCACCTTTGCGATGCCGCGCGATTTATGGCAGATGTCCAGAAAACCGTATTGATCCGTCATTCGGCGGAACAGATGTTCGACCTCGTCACCGACGTTGCCGATTACCCCAATTTCCTGCCCTGGTGCGGCGGCATCGAGATCCGCCGCCAGGACGAGAACGGGATGGAGGCGCGCATCGACATCAACTTCAAGGGCATCAAGCAGCATTTCGCGACCCGCAACACGCAGCAGCGCCCGACGCGCATCGACATGGAGTTCGCGGACGGCCCGTTCAAGAAATTTACCGGCTCGTGGCGCTTCACGGCGCTGCGCGCCGATGCGTGCAAGATCGAATTCTCGCTGCATTACGAGTTCTCGAACATCCTGCTCGAGAAGATCATCGGGCCGGTGTTCAGCCATATCGCGAACACGTTCGTCGATTCGTTCGTCAAGCGCGCCGACCAGCGCTACGGGAAGGGGTGACGCGATGCTGTCGATCGAAGTCTGCTACGCGCTGCCGGAGCGCCAGACGCTGATTCCGGTCACGTTGCCGGACGGCGCGACCGTGCGCGCGGCGATCGACGCGAGCGGCGTGCTCGCGCTGCATCCGGAGATCGATCTCGAACACGCGAAAACCGGCGTGTTCGGCAAGCTCGTGCCGCTCGACGCGCCGCTCGCCGACCACGACCGCGTCGAGATCTACCGGCCGCTGATCGTCGATCCGAAGGTCGCACGCCAGCGCCGTGTCGAGAAATCGCGTCGCGAAGGCTCCGTCGAGGGCCGCAAGTGGCAGCACAAGGATTCGCGCTGATTCGCGCGATCCGACGCTGATTTATCCGATTCGTCGGATCAAACCCCGCCGCGCTCAGTGCGCGGTGAGGTTCGCATTCATCGGATCGTTCTTCGTGTGCGTGTCGCCGTGCCGGCGCACCGAGCCGTAGACGCCCGCGAGCAGCAGCACGAGCGCCGCGATTTCGAACACGCGCGGCAGCCGGTGGTCGTAGACGAACGCGTACAGCAGCGCGAACACGGTCTCGAACACGATCAGCTGGCCCGACAGCGTCAGCGGCAGGCGCTTCGACGCGGCGTTCCACAGCCCGTTGCCGAGCCACGACGCGCCGATCGCGAGACCGAGGTTCAGCAGCCAGAACAGCTGCCAGCGCGACGCGGGCAGCGCCGCCTGCAGCGTGCCGGCGGGCGCCGCGAGGACGCCGAGCCAGCACACGGCGCCGATCAGGCCCGTCACGACGCCCCACAGCACCGACCATTCGTTGCCGCTGAAATGATGATGCCGCTGCAGGTAACGGGCATTCGCGACCGCATACCAGGTCCAGCTCGCGAGCGCGCCCGCCGCGCACGCGATGCCGGCGAGTTTCTGCGCGAGCGTCGTCGCGTGCGCGGCTTCGGACGTGAACAGGTCGACGTTGATGCACGCGATGCCGGCGACGACGAGCGCGAGCGGGCCGGCCAGCCGCCTGAGCGGCACCGCGCCTTGGTCGCCGAGGCCGGCGAGCGTGACGGTCACGGGCAGCACGCCGACGATCAGCGAGCTGGGCGCGATGCCGATCAGGTGCACCGCGCCGGACAGCAGCATGTAGTAGGCCACGTTGCCGACCAGCGCGAGCTTCGCGAGCGCGATGAAATCCTCGCGGGTCAGGCGCGCGAGCAGCGAGCGCGCGACCGGCAGCGCGGCCGCGAGCGACACGAGGCCGTACATCGCGTACCGGCCGGCGCTCAGCAGCAGCGGCGAGAAGTCGGTCAACAGCCGCGGAACCATGAACACCATGCCCCACAGGGCGCCCGCCAACACTCCGTACACCACACCGCGCTGCATCGACTTCTCCGGCTGAATCACTGACGAGCGCGCATCTTAGCGGTGTCGGCGCAAAGGCGTCTTGTTCATTCCTGCACTCGGCGGGAAGCGGCGCGGCGTTGGCGAACGCCGCGCGTGTCGTCGGCAGGGGAGACTTGGCCTATTGATCCGTCGAATCGGCCGAAGCCGTCGCGCCGCGTGCGGGGCGACGCACGACCCGAATCTTCCCGCTGTTGCCGCCGCCGCAGAAGAAGCGGTCGCCGCCGTCGGATTCGAGCCCCGACACGCCGGCGCCCGGCGGCATGTCGAGCCGTTCGAGCACTTGACCCGATTGCGGATCGACCCGCCGCAGCTCGCTTGCGTCGCCTTCCCAGGTGCCGTGCCAGAGCTCGCCGTCGACCCAGGTCACGCCGGTGACGAAACGGTTCGATTCGATCGTGCGCAGCACCGCGCCGGTCTGCGGATCGATCTGATGAATCTTCCGTTCGCGATACTGGCCGACCCACAACGTCCCTTCGGCCCACGCGAGTCCCGAATCGCCGCCGCCGCCGGGCGCGGGGATCGTCGCGAGCACGCGGCCGGTCTGCGGATCGATTTTCTCGATGCGGTCCTCGACGATCTGGAACAGGTGCCGGCCGTCGAAGGCCGTGCCCGCATGCGCGGCGACGTCGAGCGTGCGCAGCGTCTCGCCGCTGTCCGGGTCGAGCGCGTTCAGCCGGTCGCCGGACGCGAACCAGACCTGTTGGCCGTCGAACGTGACGCCGTGCACGCCGTCGACGCCGGGAAAGGGGCCGTATTCCCGGATGATGTCTGCCGCGGATCGTTTCATGTCGCCGTCCTCGTCGTTCAGTGCGTTCGGTAACGCCATCCTAGTCGCCCGGCAGCGGCGCGGGGAGTAACAAGATCGTCGCGAATCCCGGCATGGGCGGCGTCGTCCAGCGACGCGCCCGCCCGCGGCCGAACGTCTGCACCTTGCCTGCCTGCGCGAGCGCGTCGAGCGCGCGCTGCACGGTGCGCTGGCTCGCGCCGAGCGCGAGGGCCAGCGCGGAGCTCGACCACGCTTCGCCGTCGGCGAGGAGGGCGAGCACTGCCGCATGCTTTTCGTCGACCGGGCGCGCGAGCACGACGACCTCGCGCGCGCCGTGCGGCTCGAGCGCGAAGCCGCGCGCGGTCGCGGTCACGTCCGCGAGCGGTTGGAGCATCGCGCGCAGCCGGCCGATCTCGACGCGCAGGCGCGCGCGATGCGATTCGTCCGCGTGCCGTGCGCGAAACGCGTGGGCGATGAGCGTGTCCCTCGGCACGTCCGCCGGCCACGCCTCGCCGAGCGCACGCGCCAGCGCGAACAGCACCGGCCGCCGCGCGAGCGGGATCGTCGTGCGCGCGGCGCGCACGACATGGCGGCACGCATCCACGACGACGGCGTCCGACGCCAGCAGCGCTTCCACTTCGTCGAGCAGCAGGAGCCGCGCACCGCCGGGCGCGATCCGGCGGGCGGCCGGCGCGTCGAGGATGCCGCGCGCGCAGTCGATCTCGGCCGTCAGCGCGGCAATTCCGGCGTCTTGCGCGGCCTGGCGTGCGCGGGCGAGGGCCGCGCGCGCGGCGCCGGGCCGCACGCGCCGCATCGCGATGCCCGCGGCGACGAGCTCGTGCACGGCGCGCGACGCCGCCGGCAGCGGCGCCGGATCAAGGCCGGCGAGCGCGCGCTCGGCGTCGTCGAGGCGCCCGATCAGCAGCAGCCGGCGCACTTCGAGATGGCGTGCGTGCGCCGCATTGACGTGATCGCCGTGCGCTTCGAGCGTGGTGCGCGCGGCGTCGAGCGCACGGGTCGGCCAGCCGAGCTCGCGCGACGCGAGCGCGATCTCGGCTTGCGCGACGACGCAGCGCGCGCGGGCCACGGTCTCCTTCGGGCCGAACGCGCGCGCCGCACTGCGCACGAGCGCCTTCGCGCGCTCGAAGTCGCCGAGTTGCGCCATCGCGATGCCGCGCAGCGCGAGCGCGGGCGCGTCGTCGCGCAGCGCGACCCGGTTCAGCGCGCCGAGCGGGTCACCCGCGGCGAGCGCGCGAGCTGCGGCCGTAATCAGCGAATCCATCCGAATCCCGACACACTTGTCACTCCTGCCGTTCGTGGCCCGGCACTAATCTAGCACCACACCCCCGCACGGCGCGGGCTGTCGGGCCGGCGCATCGGTGATCGCACGCGCGGCCGGGCTGGCGTGAGGGCACGCGCGAACGGACACGCCGGCACCCAAAACGAAACCGGATCGAAAACGACTCGAACGGGGATGCGAACGATTCGGGGCCCCAACCGCCGGAAAACGGCTAAGCCTTTGTTCGTGTTGTGAAATTCAGCCGCACATCGCGTATAATTCCATTTTGCGCCCATAGGATTTGCCATGCGTCTGATCCAAAAAGCACTCACTTTCGATGACGTGCTCCTCGTCCCGGCCTTCTCCGACGTTCTGCCGCGCGACACCAGCCTCAAAACCCAGCTGACCCGCAACATCTCCCTGAACATGCCGCTCGTGTCCGCCGCGATGGACACGGTCACCGAAGGTCGCCTCGCGATCGCGATGGCGCAGCAAGGCGGCGTCGGCATCATCCACAAGAACCTCACGCCCGCCGAGCAGGCCCGCGAAGTCGCGAAGGTCAAGCGCTTCGAGTCCGGCGTCGTCCGCGACCCGATCACGGTGCCGCCGCAGATGAAGGTGCGCGACGTGATCGCGCTGTCGCGCCAGCATGGCATTTCGGGTTTCCCGGTCGTCGAGGGCCCGCAACTCGTCGGCATCGTCACGAACCGCGACCTGCGCTTCGAAACCCGCCTCGACGAGCCGGTCAAGTCGATCATGACGCCGCGCGAGCGCCTCGTGACGGTCAAGGAAGGCACCCCGCTCGCCGAAGCGAAGGCGCTGATGCACAGCCACCGCCTCGAGCGCGTGCTGGTCGTCAACGATGCGTTCGAGCTGCGCGGCCTGATGACCGTCAAGGACATCACCAAGCAGACCGAGCACCCGGACGCGTGCAAGGACGAGCACGGCAAGCTGCGCGCAGGCGCGGCGGTCGGCGTCGGTCCGGACAACGAAGAGCGCGTCGAGCTGCTGGTGCAGGCGGGCGTCGACGTGATCGTCGTCGATACCGCGCACGGTCACAGCAAGGGCGTGCTTGAGCGCGTGCGCTGGGTCAAGCAGAACTTCCCGCACGTCGAGGTGATCGGCGGCAACATCGCGACGGCCGCGGCCGCGAAGGCGCTGGTCGAGTACGGTGCGGACGCGGTGAAGGTCGGCATCGGCCCCGGCTCGATCTGCACGACGCGGATCGTCGCGGGCGTCGGCGTGCCGCAGATCAGCGCGATCGCGAACGTGTCGGAAGCGCTGCGCGGCACCGGCGTGCCGTGCATCGCCGACGGCGGCATCCGCTTCTCGGGCGACGTGTCGAAGGCGCTCGCCGCCGGCGCGAACGCGGTGATGATGGGCAGCATGTTCGCCGGCACCGAGGAGGCGCCGGGCGACGTGTTCCTGTACCAGGGCCGCCAGTACAAGTCGTACCGCGGCATGGGCTCCGTCGGCGCGATGAAGGACGGCGCGGCGGACCGCTACTTCCAGGACAACTCCGCAAACATCGACAAGCTCGTGCCGGAAGGCATCGAAGGCCGCGTCGCGTACAAGGGTTCGGTCAACGCCATCATCTTCCAGCTGATCGGCGGCGTGCGCGCGAGCATGGGCTACTGCGGCTGCAAGACGATTGCCGAGCTGCACGAGAAGGCCGAATTCGTCCAGATCACCGCGGCGGGCATGCGCGAGTCGCACGTGCACGACGTGCAGATCACGAAGGAAGCGCCGAACTACCACGTGGACTAAGCGCCGATGAAACCGTTGCTGCGAGCCGTGCTGGTCGTCGATGCCGTGCTGCTGGCGGCGTTCGGCCTGCTGTTCGTGCTGACGCCGTGGCATGCGCTGTTCAACGCGCTGCAGCTTGCGAACGTCGAGCCGGCGATGCTCGGCCAGGCGTTCGGCATCGCGCTGCTCGGCCTTGCGTGGCTCGCGGCGCACGCGGCGGTCAACGGCGACCTGACGGCGCCGGTCGCGCGCGCGGTCGGCCACGTGAACTGGCTGACCGGCATGCTGACGATCGTGTGGGCGATCGGCTCGCACGGTCCGGCGCTGGCGGCGGCCGGCCAGTTGCTGTCCGCGGCGGTCGGCGTCGTGCTGTTCGTGCTCGGCCTCGGCGGCGTGCGGCTGGCTTCGGCGGTGCGGCGGCGCGAGCGGGCGCAGGCGCTCGAAGGCCGAGCCGCGCAGCGGCCGGCCGAGCCGGCGGCGGTGTCGCCGCAGCGGGCCGAGCCGCTCGTTGCCCGCCCGGCGGCCACGTCCGCCGCAGCTTCGTCCACCGCAGCGTCGTCCGGCGCGCCTGCCGCGTCCGGCAAGGCGTCAAGCGACGTCGCGCTGGACGAGCGCCCGCCGATGCAGGAATGACCGGCCGTGCGTCGCGCGCCCGTTTCGCCCGACGCCGCCGTCCATGCTTTTGACGCAGCGCGCGATGCGCTGCTTTTCTTATCCGTTTGTTCTTCATCCCGTCCGCAGCCATGCACGACAAAATCCTGATTCTCGACTTCGGTTCGCAAGTCACCCAACTGATCGCGCGGCGCGTGCGCGAATCGCACGTCTATTGCGAGATTCACCCGAACGACGTGTCCGACGACTTCGTCCGCGAGTTCGCGCCGAAGGCCGTGATCCTGTCGGGCAGCCATGCGAGCACGTACGAAGACCATCAGCTGCGCGCGCCGCAGGCCGTGTGGGATCTCGGCGTGCCGGTGCTCGGCATCTGCTACGGCATGCAGACGATGGCCGTGCAGCTCGGCGGCAAGGTCGAGTGGAGCGACCAACGCGAATTCGGCTATGCGGAAATGCGCGCGCACGGCCATACGCGCCTGCTCGACGGCATCGAGGATTTCACGACGGCCGAAGGCCACGGCATGCTGAAGGTCTGGATGAGCCACGGCGACAAGGTTACCGAGCTGCCGCCGGGCTTCAAGCTGATGGCGTCGACGCCGAGCTGCCCGATCGCCGGCATGGCCGACGAGGCGCGCGGCTACTACGCGGTGCAGTTCCACCCGGAAGTCACGCACACCGTGAAGGGCCGCCAGATGCTCGAGCGCTTCGTGCTCGACATCGCCGGCGCGGAGCCGGACTGGATCATGCGCGATCACATCGAGGAAGCCGTGGCGCGCATCCGTGAGCAGGTCGGCGACGAGGAAGTGATCCTCGGCCTGTCGGGCGGCGTCGATTCGAGCGTCGCGGCCGCGCTGATCCATCGCGCGATCGGCGACCAGCTCACCTGCGTGTTCGTCGACCACGGCCTGCTGCGCCTGAACGAAGGCCAGATGGTGCTCGACATGTTCGAGGGCCGCCTGCATGCGAAGGTCGTGCACGTCGACGCATCGGAGCAGTTCCTCGGCCATCTGGCCGGCGTGACCGATCCGGAAGCCAAGCGCAAGATCATCGGCCGCGAGTTCGTCGAGGTGTTCCAGGCCGAGGCGAAGAAGCTGTCGAAGGCGAAGTGGCTCGCACAGGGCACGATCTATCCGGACGTGGTCGAATCGGGCGGCACGAAGACGAAGAAGGCGACGACGATCAAGAGCCACCACAACGTCGGCGGCCTGCCGGAGACGCTCGGCCTGAAGCTGCTCGAGCCGCTGCGCGACCTGTTCAAGGACGAGGTGCGCGAGCTGGGCGTTGCGCTCGGCCTGCCGCCGGAAATGGTGTATCGCCATCCGTTCCCGGGCCCGGGCCTCGGCGTGCGGATTCTCGGCGAGGTGAAGCGCGAGTACGCGGACCTGCTGCGCCGCGCGGACGCGATCTTCATCGAGGAGCTGCGCAGCACGACCGCGACCGCACAGGATGCGGCGGCGGGCCTGTGCGGCGAAGCCGACGTCGGCAAGAGCTGGTACGACCTCACGAGCCAGGCGTTCGCGGTGTTCCTGCCGGTGAAGTCGGTCGGCGTGATGGGCGACGGCCGCACGTACGACTACGTGACGTCGCTGCGCGCGGTGCAGACGACCGACTTCATGACCGCGCACTGGGCGCACCTGCCGTACGCGCTGCTCGGCCGCGCGTCGAACCGGATCATCAACGAGGTGCGCGGGATCAACCGGGTCGTGTATGACATCTCGGGGAAGCCGCCGGCGACGATCGAGTGGGAGTGAGTTGTACGCAACCGGCTGAACATGCGGGGCGCCCTTGAGGCGCCCCTTTTTTTCGCGATCGGGAGCGGGCGGGGGCATGCACGGGCAATTGTGCATGCCGGACATGGTGTTTTCCCGAGCTGTCAAACTTGACAGACTTGTCTCGTCAGCGCTGCGTGCAATAATGAAATGACAATATTCACGGGCGACCAAACACCGTCCATCGCATCGATTCAAATCACGCCTGCGCAATGACACGCTCGACAGCGTGCTTGTGCGATCCCCGCTTTCCCGCAATACCGGCCTTTTCCTGCAGTTCCGCGCGACTCTTTTCTTGATGACGTGGGCAATAAGGAGCGGCAATGCAATCTCTCAGACTTTGGCGCCATCTTGCGCCTATCGGTCAACAACCCGCCGAGCTGACGCCGCGCGGGCCGACTGCCAAAGGCGGTGTAGCGGCGCCGCCACTCATAAGCGAGTTCTCCCCGCGCGATTACGTGACCTACCTGCTGTCCATCGATGCGGAAATCGAGCATTGCCTGATGGTGCAGTATTTATATGCCGCCTATTCGCTGGGCGGCCCGCAGGTGCCGCCACAATTTCACGATACCGTGCGCATTTGGCAAGAAGCCATTCTCGGCATCGCAAAGGAGGAAATGGGTCATTTGATCACGGTGCAGAACGTACTGCGCCTGATCGGTTCGCCATTGCATTTCGAGCGTGACGATTATCCGTGGGATACGCCGTTCTATCCGTTTCCTTTCATGCTCGAACCGCTGACGCTCGATTCGCTCGCGAAATACGTCTACGCGGAAGCACCCGTCGGCTGGAAAGGCGGCGCATTGGGCGAAGAAATCCGTGCGCGCGTCGAGGCACAGGCTTCCAATCCGCACCAGGTCGCGGAATTGTTCGACGCGCTGATTCCGCTCGTCAACGATCCGGACTACCTGCCCGACGAGGTCTTTCAGGCCGACACCTACCGCTGCCAGGCGGATTTCGCGGAGTGGGGACGCGGGTACCAGGGCGGCCAGCGCGGCAGCAGCGGCCACGCGTCGCTCAAAAGCACGCCGGACGTGCTGGTGAAGCCCGCCACGTCACGCGACGACGCCGTCGACGCGCTGAAGGCGATTGCACAGCAAGGCGAGGCCACGCATGGCACGCAGCCCTCGCATTTCGTGCGGTTCCTGCGGATCTACATTGAAATGCGCAGGGTCCTTGAAGGGGAGCTGTGCGGCGTCGATGTCTGGGGCGACGCACGTCCGGACGATTACCTCGAAGCGGCATGGCAGGCGGCCTATCCGGCAGCACTCGCCGCGTTGAGCGAGAGCGTCGCGGCCACGACGGGCGCGCACGATGCTTGGCAGCCTTCGCGCCCGGTCGCGGTCAACCCATACGTGTTGCTCGATCCTCAGCTCGAGCCCGAGCAGGACGGCGCGCCGGTGACGCCCATCACCGAGCCGGTGACGGCCTTGTGGGCGTCGCTATCCAATCTGCGCTATCGCATGTTGCTGCAGTATCTGATCCACAGCTTCACGCTCTACGGCGGGCTCAATGCGGCAGGCACGGTGACGCCGCGCGGCGCGATCGTCAATGCCGCGTTCGGCGAAATGTACAACCTGCGCGCCCTCGCCGAGATCCTGATGCAGTCGCGCGTGTCGAACAGGCCGGATGCACCGCTCGCCGGGCCGCCGTTCCAGGTGCCGTATACGCTCGACAGCCCGTTGGGCGAGGCGAACCGGTGGCGCGGCCACCTCGATCTGCTGGCGGCATCGGACAACCTGACGACGGCCTTGCTGGCCCGCATCGATGCCGCACACCGTCCGTATCTGCTCAGCCTGCGCGAAGCCGACAAGAGCATGGTCGCTATCGCCAAGCGCATCTTGTCCGGCGACGTCGATCCGGCGTTACTTTAGGGTCTGTTTACATACGGAACACGCATGCGAATGCCCGAAATCGCTCGTAGGGCAAGGAGGGAGGAGCGCCGTTTGGCCGTGCCAAACAAGCGACGAGCGACGCCGCCATACGGGCGATTTCGGGCATTCCCGTGGAATGGTTTTTTCGAAATTTGGGGTTGCGACGAGAACGGCCGCTCGCCGCGTTGCGCTCCTTGCGAATACGTCCAGTATTCGCGGCGTCGCGCGCCTCGCGAGCGGCCGTTCTCGTCGCAACGCATGCGTGTTCCGTATGTAAACAGACCCTAGGAGCCAAACATGCCGATACTGGAACTCCGGATTCTGCCGCCAATTGCAGTCGGCAGGCTGGGCGCCGCGGCGACGCCGCTCGAAGCGTTCGACCTCGCCGTCGATCCCGACAAGCCGCTCGACTTTCGCCGCATCGTGCCGTGTACGACATTGGAGGTAGACCAGGAAAGCGGTGAAATCGTGCGGGCCTACGTGCCCGACAAGATCCGCTTCAAGGACGAGGACAGGAAGGTGCGCCCGGTGGCGCCTTTCCTCGAGGTCTATGCGCGCACGAGCGAAGCGCCGGACCAGTTGCAGCCGCTCACGCTCCAGCTGCTGGCCGCGGAACAGCTGGACACCGGCGCCTTGCATTGGGACGTCCAGCTGGGGAACATCAAGATTTACCGGCGCACGAACAATCCGAACGACAAGATCCACGCGCGCCTGACCGGCCTCAAGGACCACCGGCGGCATGCGATGGAAGGCCATTGCGAGAACTTTCGCACCGGGCGGCACCTGCCGCTGGGTCACGTCCAGTTCATCAAGCCGACGCAGCGGCATCCCGAGATCCGTCTGCGCTATACGCCCGCGGCCGGCATCGTGTACGGGACACGCATGAAGCGCCGCCTGTCGGACGAGGACGTGGCGCTGCAGGACGATCCCATCATCGATCGCGACGAGCTCGTGCTCTATGACGAGACGCGCGGCGACTGGCTCGGCTATACGGAAAGCACGGGCCCCACGCTGACCAATCCCGCCCAGATCTATGCCGGCTACGCCGGCAAGGACGGCAATCAGGTCAGCTGGGGCTACCTCGACGACGAATGCGACGGCCACGTTCAAGTCGTGCTGACCAGGCAGGACGGTTCCACGCTGCGTGCTCACGGCTATATCGGTGCGGGGCCGCCCGCCTATGCGCCCGATACGCTGCCCGTGCGCGTGGTGTCCGACGAGATGGAGCAGATTCTCTACGGCACGGATGTCGAGCAGGAGAGCGTATCGATCGACGAAGCCACGGAGATCGTCCTGCGCGCGCTGGAAACCATCCGCCTGATGAACACGGCCGTCATGAACGGCAATCCCGTCAATGGCCGGCTCGACATCGCGAGCACCATGGTGCGTCAGAACGCTGCCGACTTCGAGCGCTATTACGAGCCCATCGCCGCCGAATCGATCGTCGACAATCTCGCGCTGCGCGCACTGCACGAGCGCGTGTTTAGCGCCTTGTCGGCGGGCGGCGCGCCGTGGTTCGCCAAGGTTCTGCGCCAGCCCGAGGAGATCGGCGACCTATCCGCCGAAGGGCTGCGCAAGATGCCGGCCTTGATGCGCGGCGCCGATGGTCGCAGCCTGACGCTCACGCGCCGCCATATCAATCTCGTGATCAAGGCGGCTCGAGACGCGATGTTCGGACAACCGAGTTCGAAGGGAGACCAGCATGTCGGCTAACGATCCCAATCATCCGCAGGACCCGAAGCCGGCCGGGGACACGGCCATCCGCGCCGCCAATCTGACCGCGCAGATTCATCACCGCGGCGTAGGCAACCCGGCGTCGGTGCTGCCGCGCAGCGCGATTTCGAATTGCTTTCCCGGTCTGGAATTCGATTTCCGCAACCTCTGGCGGCGCGCGTTCGAAGGCATCACGCTGGTCGAGAACAACAACTACGTGATCGACGCGGAGAAGGGCTACGAGCACCTCAAGACGCGCCGCCTGCTTCGCTTTGCCGGGCTGGAGGTCGGCACGATGGTCGCGACGAAAGGCCCGGTGCGGCCGAACGCGGATTCGGTCCCGCTTGCCAGCGCGCCCAACCCCAACGCGGTGTCGTTCATGGAGTGGTCCAACTCCATCGCCCGCATCGTGCATTTGCAGGGGCAGGCGGTCGAATGCGAATTCACGGCCTACCAGAACGCCACGGACGAAGTGCTGGTCGACACCCACAAGGAGACCTTGAAGGAGACGCTCGTACTCAGGCGCTTCTTCGATGGCGATACGGCCAGCTTCAACCTGCAGATGCTCGAGCCGGGCGAGCTGACGCAAGGCCTCTGCGCGCCGTGGCAGAACGACTACCGCGAATGCGCGTGCTACTACTGGGCCGCCTCGCGCCCCGACTTCGTCAACGTCGAGCCGGGCGACGACGGGCTGGCTCGCGGCGACATGTGGCTGTCCAAGCGCCGCACGGGCACCTACGTACCGGATAATCGCGTCGACTCGCGGCTGTGGTCCTACGACGATCTGTTCAAGTCGTGGCAGGAGGATCTCCGGTTCGTGATACGGGGCAAGGATGCCGATGAAACGTGATCCGCAGGCCGAGCCTGCCGCCACGGATCGCCCGGTGCGGAACCATCAGGCGGGCGCGCCGCTCGCCGCCGTGGCGACGGCAATGGCCGCACGCATCGTCGAGCAGTCGCGCCCGCAGCATCCCGAAATCCATCTGGTCGAGGATGCGCAGGGCGCGCAACTGCTGCTAGTCAACGGAAGCCGGCTCTTCCATGTGCCGCCCCGTCTGCGTGACGAATTGCTCGCGGGGCTGCCGGGCGGGGAGGAGGGGGCCGTCGCTTCGCTGGTGGCGCGCTACGGGCTGGGGCTGATGCCCGTGATCGACGACGCCCCTTTGGTCGACGTGCCGATACATGCGCTGTCGCTCGCGGTCGCGCAGAAATGCAACCTCGGCTGCACCTATTGCTATGCCCAGCAGGGGGAATTCGGCGGCAAGGCGAAGAACATGCCGTTGGAGACCGCGCTCGCGGCCGTCGACCTGCTGATCGACGGGGCTGGCGACGGCGACAAGATCAATCTGGCATTCATGGGCGGAGAGCCACTCGCCAATCGAGCCGTGCTGCGCGCGGCGACCGCCCATGCGCGCGAGCGCGCCGGCTTGCGCGGCATACGCTGCCATTTTTCGGTCACGACCAACGGCAGTCTCCTGCAGAAAGACGACGCCGAATTCTTCGAGGAGCACGGTTTCGCGGTCACGGTCAGCCTCGACGGACCGGCGCCCGTGCATAACCGATTGCGTCCGTTCAAAGGGGGCAGGGGATCCTTCGATCACATCGTCGAGCGTTTGGCGCCGCTCCTCGCGCGTCAGCGGCGCATGCAGGTCTCCGCGCGCGTGACCGTCACACCGTTCAATCTCGATTTGCCGGACACGCTCGATACGTTCATCGACATGGGGTTTCACAGTGTCGGGTTTTCGCCGCTGCTGCGCGCCGCGAACGGCCGCGCGGAAATGGGGCCCGCCGACATGGCGGACATGCTGCAAGGGATGATCGCTTGCGGGCTCGCGTTCGAGCAAAAGGTGATGCGCGGCGAGCGCTACCCGTTCCTGAACATGCAGAACGCCTTGCATGAAATTCAGCGCGGCACGCACCGGCCCTATCCATGCGGCGCCGGCGCGGGATATTTCGGCGTATCCGCCGACGGCGAGCTGGCGGCCTGCCACCGTTTCGTGGGAGATGAGGCGGGCACCATGGGGCATCTCGCCACCGGCGTCGATCGCGTACGCCAGACGACCTGGCTGGCCGAGCGTCACGTACACCGGCAACAGCCTTGTCACACCTGTTGGGCGCGCTATCTGTGCGGTGGCGGGTGCCACCATGAAGTCCTTGCGCGTGGGCGCAGCGCATGTGACTACATCCGCGGATGGCTGCATTATGTGATCGGCGCGCACGGCCGGCTGGCGCGCCATGCGCCCGACTGGTTCGCCGGTCCGCGCGAGACGCCGGCCGACGCCGCGGGCGGCGCGTGAATCGCACCTTCGACATGGTGGTGGTCGGTGCCGGGCCCGCGGGCCTGTGCGCGGCGCTGCGCCTGAACCAGCTCGGGCATCGCGTGCTGCTCGTCGAGCGAAGCAGGTCATGGCCTCGTCCGCAGATCGGGGAGGCGCTGACGCCCGGCGTGCGGAACATCATCGACTTGCTCGACGCGAACGATGCGCTGGAGACCGTGCCCATCCTCGCCGGCAAGCCCACGCGCTTGCGCTGGACGAGCGAGGCGATCGAGACGGTGGCGCACGACGGCGCCGTCGTCGATCGCGCCGCGTTCGATGCGGCGCTCGTGCGCCTGGCCCAGGCGCGGGGCGTGGCCGTGCTGCGGCCGGCGAGCCTGGTTCGCGTCGACGGCAGGCCGGGGAGCTGGCGGGTGCAAATCGCGACGTCCGAAGGCTTGCTGCAGGTCGACGCGACGGCCGTGCTCGATGCGCAGGGCCGGCAAAGCCGGCGCGAACCGCAACGCCTGCGCGCGGCGCGCTTGTCGACGCTGTGGGCCGAGATCCCGGCCTCGGCGCGGGGGCCGGGCGCCGATCGGGCCACTCGCGTGGATGCGCTCCCCGACGGATGGATGTGGGGCGCGGCGCTGCCGAGCGGCCGCTACCGCATCATGTTCACCTTCGATCCGTCCATGCGCGGCGATGCGCCGGCGCGCGAGCCGGAAACGCTGTTGCGGCGGGCTTGCGCGCGCAGCGCGCTGTTCGAGGAGATGGCCGGCCTGCCTTGGTGCAATGCGCCGAGCATGTGCGCATCGACACCCTACATCGACGCGCTTGCCTGGCAAGAGGGGCGGGTCAAGCTCGGGGACGCCGCGTTCGCGCTCGATCCGATTTCGTCGTCGGGCGTCGAAAAGGCGATGCGATTCTCGCTCCAGGCCGTCATCGCGCTCAACACCTGGTGCCGGGCGAGCAATGCCATGGAGCAAGCGCTGGCTCGGCGCTTTTACGAGTCGCGTCTGGTGGAAAGCGCAGCGCGTCATTTCGCATGGAGTGCCGGATACTATCGCCAGGCATGGTGTGGCGAATCGCCTTTCTGGCGCGGGCGCTCGACGCCAACGTTGACGTCGGGCCTGGCGCCCGACGATACGCGCGCCGCGCGTGTTGCCGACTTGACACTAGCGCTGCAAGCCGAATGGGCGCAGATCGCAGTCGTTCGCCCGCCGTCCGGTGATTCCGCTCCCCGATTGCCCATGCACGATCCGATCCGCTTTGCTCGGGATGCCGAAATTGTCGTGGTGCCATGCGCGACGGGCGATCGAGTCATCGCGCATCCCGCCTTGCAGCACCCGAATCTCGATCGCCCTGTCGCGTTCTGGGACGGCGTCGCGCTCGTTCCGCTGCTCGGCGCGTTGACGCGGGCGGCGCTTCCGCTCGAGCTGATCGGGTCGCTCGGGGGATCGATGGAACCCGCCAGCGCACGACGGCTTCTGGAATGGCTGTGGAGCAAGCGAATCGTCGAACCCGCAGCGTTCGGCGCGAATGCCTGTCCGACCTCATAAGATGGTGGCGCGCGTCACCGCTCGCCCGCAAATGTGTCCCCAAACATCGGATACCCGCCGGCGGATTCGCCGCGCGTTGCCTCGTCCTGCAACACGTCCCAATGCTCGACGAGCTTGCCGTCCTCGATCCGCAGGATGTCGACGCCGATCAGCGCGGCCGGGCCCGCCGAGCTGGTGTAGCGACTGTGCACCCAGACGAAGTCGTCCTTGGCGATCACCCGGTCGTATTCGAAACGCAGATCGCCAAGCGTGCGGACCAGGCCGAACAGCCCGTCGCGTCCGGCGGGAACATGCCGGCTGTGCTGGACATACGAGTCGGACCAGAACTGCGCGGCCTTCGCGTAGTCCTTGCGGTTGAACAGTGTGTCGAGTGCGTCGAGGACGAGCGCTGTGTTCTTCTCTTCAAGCGTTGCAGTCATGATGTGAGCTCCGGTGACGTCAGCCGCCGTGCCGCGCGCGACCGTCATGCGACAGGAATCGGGTTGTCGACGATGAGCCGGTTGAATTGCTCGACGAACGCGGCGCTCACGCGCACGGGGCCGAGCAGGTTCGTGTCGACGAGACGGCGGGCCTGGTCGTCGTCGAACGGGCCGCCGGCGTCGTCGAACGGCATGACGTCCGCGTTGTTGATCACGACGTTCAAGGCCGGATAACGTTCGATCAACTGCGCGGCGACCTCCTGAATCCGCGCGGCGTCGCCGATGTCGAGCTCGACGGTGTCGATGCCGGGATTCAGCTTCGCGATCTCGTCGAGCAACGCCTTGCGCCGACCTGCAACGATGACCTTGTTGCCGCGCTGACTGAAGGCTCCCGCCAGCGCGCGACCGATGCCCGACGTGCCGCCGGTGATGAAGATGGTGTTTCCGCTGAGTTTCATGATCAGAATTCCTTATCGAACGGGATCGACGACAGGCTCGAAATGTCGGACTTACCGCGCCGTCGCGTAACGCGGTGCAGGCGTGTCGGTCGACAGATGCGGGGCCATCGTTCGCCGCGCGGCTTCATAGGCGTCCCACTCTTCGCCGGCATGCAGCGACGGGATCGTCACGAGTTC
Organism: Burkholderia sp. MSHR3999; assembly: GCF_000833595.1. NCBI lineage: Bacteria > Pseudomonadati > Pseudomonadota > Betaproteobacteria > Burkholderiales > Burkholderiaceae > Burkholderia > Burkholderia sp. MSHR3999. The sequence continues at coordinate 1,989,782 of NZ_JRFO01000001.1, read as the reverse complement.
GCGACGGTCGAAGCCCGTCAACGCGGCGTCGACCATGTCGGCGGCCGACATGACGATGGCCTTGGGCAGGTGCTCGAGCGGGAGGCCGCCGGTCTCCCAGAAATCGGTGGCGGTCGCGCCGGGCAGCACCGCTTGCACCTGCACGCCCTTGTCGGCGAGCTCGTGATGCAGCGACTGGCTGAACGCGAGCACGAACGCCTTGCTGCCGCCGTAGACGCCGTTGAGCGTTTCCGGCGAGATCGCGACGATCGACGAGATGTTGATCACGGCGCCCTTGCCGCGCGCGACGAAACCCGGGACGGCCGCATACGTGAGGCGGGTGAGGGCGGTGACGTTCAGGTCGATCAGCCGCGTCATCGCGTCGACGTCGCTGTCGATGAGCGGCGTATGCGTGCCCACGCCCGCGTTGTTGACCAGCAGCGTGATGCTGGCATCCTGCTTCAGCTTCGCTTCGACGCCGGCGAGCTCGGCGCGGTCGTTGAGGTCCGCGGCGATGATCTCGACGCTGCGGCGTGTGTCGTTCGTGATGCGCTCGGCGAGGGCCGCCAGCCGGTCGCGGTTGCGCGCGACCAGGATCAGGTCGTAGCCGCGGCGCGCCAGCCGGTCGGCGTAGATTGCGCCGATGCCCGTCGACGCGCCGGTCACGACAGCCGTACCTTGATGTGCTTGAGCCATGATGTCACTCCGTTTCGTAGGGGGAGGGGAAATGCGTGAGTCCATTCTGGCTTCGATCCGGTGCGACGGAAATGACGTATATGGGTATGATTCAGGACATGGCGTGGCAGCGTCGACCGACACTGGAGAACGGACATGCACCGGATCGGCTTTCTGATCAGCGACGGTTTTCAGATCATGGCGCTCGCGTCGCAATCGGTGTTCGAGTACGCGAACATGGTGGCGGGCGAGGCGTTCTACGCGCTCGAGAACTTCTCCGCAGACGGCGGCGAGGTGCGCTCGTCGCTCGGCATGGCGGTGGGCACGCGGTCGTTGCGCGGGAAGATCGACGTGGACACGTGGATCGTCGCCGGGGTCAATGATCCGCTCGAATCGCCGGCCCCGGAGAAGCTGCTGGCGTACCTGCGCCGCGCGGGCCATCGCGCGAGGCGCATCGCGGGGATCTGCACCGGCGCATTCGTGCTCGCGGAGGCGGGCCTGCTGGCGCAGCGGCGCGCGACGACGCATTGGGCGTTCGGGCGCGACATGCAGAAGCGCTTTCCCGACATCCGCGTCGAGGACGACCGGATCTATATCGTCGACGGTCCGATCTGGACGTCCGCCGGCATGACGGCCGGCCTCGACCTCGCGCTCGCGATGGTGGAAAAGGATCTGGGGCCGGAGGCGGCCCGTTCGGTCGCGCACAAGCTGGTCATGCACCAGCGGCGGGCAGGTGGCCAGTCTCAGCACTCCGAAATGCTGGAGCTCGCGCCGAAATCGGACCGCATCCAGAATGCGCTTAACTATGCGCGCCGGAATCTGGGCCGCTCGCTGACGGTGGAGGAACTCGCAGAGACGGTTCACCTGAGCCCGCGCCAGTTCAGCCGTGTGTTCACGCTCGAAACCGGACAGTCTCCGGCCAAGGCCATCGAAAGGCTGCGGCTGGAGGCCGCGCGGCTGATGATCGAACAGAGCCGGCATCCGCTCGACGTCATCGCGAGGGAGACCGGCTTTCGCGATCGCCGTCACATGCGCGAAGCCTTCGTGCGCGGGTTCGGCCTGCCGCCGCAGGCCGTCCGCCGAGATTCGCGCCTGAACGACTGAAGATTCTTCCGGACCGGCGTGCGCGGGTTTCGATAGCTCCGCCGTTTCCGAAGGATCGCCCGATGCCGGCGGCGGCTACCCCAGCGCGCCGAGACGAAACACGCTGCGCAGCTCGTCGTGGTTGTGGACGTCGAGCTTGCGATAGATCTTGCGGACGTGATCGACGACCGTGCTGTCGCGCAATGCGAGACAGCGCGCGATCTCGCAGTGCGAGCGGCCGAGCACGAGTTGCGTGCAGAGTTCGCGCTGGCGTTCGGTGAGGCCGAGCCGGAAGCCGAGCCGCTCGATCTCCAGTTCGAGCGGCGGGAAGTGCTCGATGTAGATCACGATCGCGAATTTGCGTCGCATCGCGCCGGCGTCGGCGAAGCGATACGCCTTGAAGCGGAAGCGGCCCGCGGTGGTGCAGCGCTCCAGCGTGGCGGGCGGCGCGGGGGGGCCTCGCCAGATCCGGCTGACGTTCGTCAGCAGCGGCGCGAGCCAGTCCGGCACGCGGTCGTCGCGGTAGAACGCGAGCGGCTCGCCGGTCGCAAGCGCCGGCATCCGGATGCTGGCCGCGTTGTGCAGCAGGACTCGCCCGGGCGCAGGAGGGAAGCGCACCGGCGTCGCCGTCCGACGCCGCGGTCAGCGCGACGGCAGTGGGCAGCATGCCCGCCGCCGGTACGCAGGCGGGCAGCCCGGCCGGCCTGACCCGGGCGCAGGTCAAGCAGGAACTGCTGCGCGCGCAGAAGTTGGGTGAACTGGAACGCCTGAACCAGCTTTACGAGGGCGGTCAATAGCCAACGGCGCGACCGTCGGGCGGCGCAGGTGGTCGCGTCTATCGGCTGCGCAGACTGGGCAACGCGCGGCGATGCGGTGCGATTATGCGATGCCGCACGCCGCGCATCGTCATAAAAAGGGGGAAGAACGGCGCACGCGCCGGCCCAGCACAATCCCGTCGCCGACGCAATATCGAGCATTCTCTCGAAGGGCCTGTCATACGCGCGTCACCCTGCTAGAATTCGGCTGCCGCATTGTTTCGATTGACCAATGAGATTGCTTGACGCCCTGGTCGAACAGCGTATTGCCGCCGCCGCCGCGCGGGGCGCGTTCGACGATTTGCCGGGTACCGGCGCGCCACAGGCGCTGGACGACGACCTGCTCGTACCCGAGGAGGTGCGGGTGGCCAACCGTATCCTGAAGAATGCGGGCTTCGTGCCGCCAGCCGTCGAGCAATTGCGCGCGCTGCGCAATCTGCAGGACGAACTGCGCGCGGTCAGCGACCGCGCGGCGCGTTGCCAACTGCAGGCGAAGATGCTGGCGCTCGACATGGCGCTCGAATCGCTGCGCGGCGGCCCGATGACGGTGCCCCGCGAATACTGCCGCCGCATCGCCGAACGCCTGTGCGAGCGCGGGCTCGACGACGACGGGCCTGCGCAAGCGGGGCCGATGTGACGCCCGACGTGCTGCCGGGCGTGCCTGCCGAACCCGCGACCGATTCTCCCGAGCCCGCCGCCGCGCCGGTGTCGGCGCGCGACACGCATTTCATGCGGCTCGCGCAGGCCGCCGCCGAAGAGGCGCGTGCGGCCGGCGAAGTGCCGGTGGGCGCGGTGCTGGTGCGCGGCGACGAAGTGATCGCGCGCGGCTTCAATCACCCGATCGGCGGACACGACCCGTCGGCCCATGCCGAAATGGCCGCGCTGCGGATGGCGGCCCAGCATCTGCAGAACTACCGGATGCCCGGCTGCGAGCTGTACGTGACACTTGAGCCGTGCCTGATGTGCGCGGGCGCGATCATGCACGCGCGGATCGCGCGCGTCGTGTACGGCGCGGCGGACCCGAAGACGGGCGCATGCGGCAGCGTGATCGACGCGTTCGCGAATCCGCAGCTCAATCACCACACCGAAGTCGTCGGCGGCGTGCTGGCCGACGAGTGCGGCGCGGCGCTGAAGTCGTTCTTCGCCGAGCGCCGCCGCGCACTGCGCGAGGCGCGCATCGCTCGCGACCTGGCGTCCGGCACGTCGTGAACCCGGCGCGGTTCGGGCCCTCTAAGCTGGTTTGATCACCGACACGTCTCGCCCATGTCCGCTTCGTCCACTGCATCCTATTCGATCCGCCTGCTGGCGCCGTCCGGCTATCCGCACGATCCCGACGCGATCAATCGCGCGCTCGAGCGCCTGAGCAATGCGAAGCACCGCATCGAGAACATCGAGGCGACGCAGCGGCGCTACCAGCGTTTCGGCGGCACCGACGGCGAACGGGCGGGGGACCTGAACCGGCTCGCCGATCCCGCGCGGCCGCTGCCCGACATCGGGCTCGCGGTGCGCGGCGGCTACGGCGCCGCGCGCATCCTGCACGGGCTCGACTATCGGGGGCTCGAGCACCGGCTGCGCGACCGGCCGATCGCGCTGGTCGGTCACAGCGATTTCACCGCGATCCAGCTCGCGCTGTATGCAAAGGCACGGATCAAGACGTTCGGCGGCCCGATGCTGTCGGCCGACTTCGGCGCGCAGACGTCCAGCGACTTCACGATGAGCCACTTCTGGCGGACGATCACGCAGCCGTCCACGACGATCGTGGCCGATGCGCCGCAGGCGCAGAGCGTCAACGTGTCCGGCACGCTGTGGGGCGGCAACCTCGCGATCCTCACGTCGCTCGTCGGCACGCCGTACATGCCCGATATCGAGGGCGGCATTCTGTTCATCGAGGACGTCAACGAGCAGCCGTTCCGCATCGAGCGGATGATCTACCAGCTGCACCTGTCGGGGCTGCTCGCGCGCCAGCAGGCGCTCGTGCTCGGCCAGTTCACCGGCGCGCGGCCGTTCGAATACGACAATGGCTACGACATGCAGGCGATGATCGAGCAGGTGCGCGCGGTGATCGGCATTCCGGTCGTCACGGGGCTGCAGTTCGGTCACGTGCCGGACCTGGTGACGCTGCCGTTCGGCGCACGGGCGCAGCTCGTCGCGAACGCGCACGGCTTCCGGCTCACACTGTCGGACTATCCGCATCTCGGCTGATGCCGGGACGCACGATCGAAAGGGCGGGTCTTCCGCCTTTTTCTTTATGCTGTCGCGCAACTAACGATCAAGTATTCGAGCCTCGCGCAATACGGTGCCGCTTCCGTCGTGCACCAGTTTTGTCAACAAAATATCCCGCCCCAATACGGACGAGGATCGCTGCAATGGGCGATTCAGGCTTGTCCTGCATGGATTTTGCGCGCGTTGCACCATGCTGGTTCGCCGCGATGCGCGCCGATTGTGCAAAATCGATGAAAAGAATTGTTGACAATCTTTATGTCCGTTCTACGATGAGGACCATCAGACGATGCAGATCATGAACGAGCCCGAATCCGTCCCGTCCGGCGCGCCCGGACCCGAAGCGATCGCCGAGCGTATCCGGACGGCGATCCTCGAGCACCGGCTCGCGCCCGGCGCGAAGCTGACCGAGGCGCAGCTGTGCGACGTGTTCGGCGTCAAGCGCGGGGCGATCCGCCAGGCGCTCGCGCTGCTCGCGACCGACCGGCTGGTCGACCTGGAGCCGAATCGCGGCGCGTTCGTCGCGAGCCCGACGCTGCAGGACGTGCACGAGGTGTTCGAGATGCGCCGGATCATCGAGCTGGCGGTGGTCGAACGGCTCGCGACCGGGCCGGGCGCGAAACGCCTGAAGGGCGTCGCGGCGCTGATCGACAAGGAGCGCAAGGCGTTCGAGCGGCGCGACGTCCCGGCGTGGATCCGCCTGTCGGGCGAGTTCCATACGGCGCTCGCCGCGCTGATGGGCAATGCGACGCTCAGCGCGTGCCTCGACGGCCTCGTCGCGCGCTCGACGCTGATGTCGGCGCTGTACGAATCGCACGGGCGCAGCCCGTGTTCGTTCGACGATCACGGCGCGATCCTCGTCGCGCTGGAAGCGGGGGACGCGAAGCGCGCGGCGGAACTGATGGCGCACCACCTGCAGCACGTCGAGTTGAAAATGCTGGACCGGCCCGCGCCTGGGGCGGTCGATTTGCGCGAAGTGTTCGGCGGCGCCGCGTAAGCGGCGACGGAACCCTGCTTGCGCACCCACTGAACTGAAGCAATGCCGGCACGCGGCAAGCGCCGCGGCCGCAGGTCCGACCCCGGGACGACGGCCCGGGGCGATTTCGACGACGATGAAGCGGCCGTGCGGCCGCGGTCAAGGAGAGGTCATGGCTCAGTTCAGTGTGGCGCACGACGGCGCATATCCGGCGGAGGGCGGCGGCGAAGGGAGCGGCCCGCCATTGCCGGGCGGTTTCAGCGAACGTCTGTATAACGAAGATTTGGCACCCCTTAAAAATCAGACATGGGGCTCGTACAACATCTTCGCATTCTGGATGTCGGACGTGCACAGCGTCGGCGGCTACGTGTTCGCGGGCAGCCTGTTCGCGCTCGGGCTGACGAGCTGGCAGGTGCTGATCGCGCTGATCGTCGGCATCGGCCTCGTCAACGTGCTGTGCAACCTGATCGCGCGGCCGAGCCAGCAGATCGGCGTGCCGTATCCGGTCGCGTGCCGCGCGACCTTCGGCGTGCTCGGCGCGAACGTGCCGGCCGTGATCCGCGGGCTGATCGCGATCGCGTGGTACGGGATCCAGACCTATCTCGCATCGAGCGCGCTCGTGATCGTCGTGCTGAAGTTCTTCCCGCAGTGGCTGCCGTATGCGGACGTGCATCGCTATGGCTTTCTCGGGCTGTCGGCGCTCGGCTGGGCGGGCTTCATGCTGTTGTGGGTGCTGCAGGCATTCGTGTTCTGGAACGGGATGGAGACGATCAAGAAGTTCATCGACTTCGCGGGCCCGGCCGTCTACGTCGTGATGTTCATCCTCGCCGGCTACATGGTGTGGCGCGCGGGCTGGCGCAACATCGGCATCAATCTCGGCGGCGTCAGGTATCACGGCGCCGAGGTGATCCCGGTGATGATCACCGCGATCTCGCTCGTCGTGTCGTACTTCTCCGGGCCGATGCTGAATTTCGGCGACTTCTCGCGCTATTGCCGCAGCTTCGGCGACGTGAAGCGCGGCAACTTCTGGGGCTTGCCGGTCAACTTCCTCGCGTTCTCGCTCGTCACGGTGATCACGACCGCCGCGACGCTGCCGGTGTTCGGCGAGCTGATCACCGATCCGGTCGAGACGGTCGGGCGCATCGATCATCCGACCGCGGTGATCCTCGGCGCGCTGACGTTCACGATCGCGACGATCGGCATCAACATCGTCGCGAACTTCGTGTCGCCCGCGTTCGACTTCTCGAACGTCGCGCCGCGGCTCATCAGCTGGCGCGCGGGCGGGATGCTCGCGGCGGTCGCGTCGATCTTCATCACGCCGTGGAACCTGTTCAACAACCCGGCCGTGATCCATTACACGCTCGACGTGCTCGGCGCGTTCATCGGCCCGCTGTACGGCGTGCTGATCGCCGACTTCTACCTCGTCAAGCGCGGCCGGCTCGTGCGCGACGACCTGTACACGATGTCCGAGCGCGGCGCGTACTGGTACACGGGCGGCGTCAATCGCCGCGCGCTCGCCGCGCTGCTGCCGGCCGCGCTGATCGCGATCGTCTGCGTGATGATGCCGGGCTGGCAGGGCGTCGCGAACTTCTCGTGGTTCATCGGCGCGGCGCTCGGGTTCGCGTTCTACCGACTGCTGGCGAACGGCAAGGCCTGAGGGGCGCGCGATGAAGATCAAGCTGATCAATCCGAACACGACGCGGCGGATGACCGACGCGATGGGCCGCTGCGCGCGCGAGGTCGCGGGCGCCGGCACCGCGGTGGTGGCGGTCAGCCCGCCGCTGGGCCCGCCGTCGATCGAAGGCTATTACGACGAGGCGCTCGCGACGCCCGGGCTGCTGGCCGAGATCGCGCAGGGCGAGCGCGACGGCTTCGACGCATACGTGATCGCATGCTTCGGCGATCCGGGGCTGTACGCGGCGCGCGAGCTCGCGCGCGGGCCCGTGATCGGCATCGCCGAGGCGGCGATGCATGCGGCGAGCGTGCTCGCGCCCGGCTTCTCGGTCGTCACGACGCTCGCGCGCACCTGCGGGATGGCGTGGCATCTCGCGGAGCGCTACGGGATGAAGCGGTTCTGCCGCAACGTGCGTGCGACCGACGTCGCGGTGCTCGAACTCGACCGGCCCGGCTCGGCCGCGCGCCGGATCATCGTCGACGAATGCCGGCGCGCGCTCGACGAGGACGGCGCCGACGCGATCGTGCTCGGCTGCGCGGGGATGGCCGAATTCGCGCACGAGATCGAGCAGCAGATCGGCGCGCCGGTGGTCGAAGGCGTCACGGCGGCGGTGAAATGGGCCGAGGCGCTCGTCGCGCTGCGGCTCGCGACCGCGAAGCGCGGCGACTACGCCCGCCCGCTGCCGAAGCGCTACGACGGCGAGTTCGCGCGCTTCAGCCCGCCGGGGGACGCGGCGGACCCGGCGCCGGGCCGGCCGGGCGCCGCCGCTTTGCCGCACCCGCACATACACACCGTCTGACACGCACTATCTGCGCCGCCGTATGGGCGCATATGGGCGTTTTCGCTACACTGGGCCATCGTTCGCATCGGCTCGCGGGGGCGCCGCGCAGCCGGTGCGAGCGCGGCGGCCCGCCGGCCGGGCCGATCGATACCCATCATTCAGCAAGCTTTCGTCGCACATCGAACCATGTCACTCGATCCCAACTATCCACGCGATCTGATCGGCTACGGCCGCCATCCGGTGCAGGCGAACTGGCCCGGGCGGGCGCGCATCGCGGTGCAGTTCGTGCTGAACTACGAAGAGGGCGGCGAGAACTGCGTGCTGCACGGCGACCCCGGCTCCGAGCAGTTCCTGTCGGAAATCGTCGGCGCGGCCGCGTATCCGGACCGCCACATGAGCATGGAGTCGATCTACGAATACGGATCGCGGGCCGGCGTGTGGCGCATCCTGCGCGAGTTCGAGAAGCGCGGCCTGCCGCTGACCGTGTTCGGCGTCGGCATGGCGATCGAGCGGCATCCGGAGCTCGCGCGCGCGTTCGTCGAGCTCGGCCATGAAATCGCGTGCCACGGCTGGCGCTGGATTCACTACCAGAACATGACGCCCGAGCTCGAGGCCGAGCACATGCGGCTCGGCATGGAGGCGATCGAGCGCGTGACCGGCGAGCGGCCGCTCGGCTGGTACACCGGCCGCGACAGCCCGAACACGCACCGGCTCGTCGCCGAATACGGCGGCTTCCTGTACGACTCGGACTACTACGGCGACGACCTGCCGTTCTGGATGGACGTCGCCGTGTCGGGCGGCGGCACGACGCCGCAGCTGATCGTCCCGTACACGCTCGACACCAACGACATGCGCTTCGCGACGCCGCAGGGCTTCAACACCGCGGATCACTTCTTCCATTACCTGCGCGACGCGTTCGACGTGCTGTACGAGGAGGGCGACGAGGCGCCGAAGATGCTGTCGATCGGCATGCACTGCCGGCTGCTCGGCCGGCCGGGCCGGTTCCGCGCGCTGCAGCGGTTCCTCGACCACATCGAGCAGCACGATCGCGTATGGGTGACGCGGCGTGTCGACATCGCGCGCCACTGGCGTGAACATCATCCGTATCAGCCCAATCAACGGAACGAAGGAAAGGCATGAAGGCGATGCGTTACACGTTGGAGCAACTGAACACGATGGCGCCGGGCGCATTCGTCGCGGCGCTGTCGGGGATCTTCGAGCATTCGCCGTGGGTCGCCGAGGCGGCCGCGGGCGCGCGGCCGTATGCGAGCATCGACGCGCTGCACGAGACGATGTCGGGCGCGGTGGAGGCGGCAGGCGAAGTGCGCCAGCTCGCGCTGATCAACGCGCACCCGGAACTCGCGGGCAAGGCCGCGGTGCGCGGCGAGCTGACCGCCGAATCGACGCGCGAGCAGAGCGGCGCGGGCCTCGACCAGTGCACGCAGGAAGAATTCGACAAGTTGCTGACGCTGAACCGCACCTATCGCGAGAAGTTCGGCTTCCCGTTCATCCTCGCGGTGCGCGGCTACGATCGGCACGGCGTCATCGCGAACTTCGAGTCGCGCGTGAATCATTCGCGCACCGAAGAATTGCGCGCGAGCCTCGACCAGATCTACCGGATCGCGCGCTTCCGGCTCCACGACCTGATCGACGCGTGACACCACAATACGGCCTGCTGCATCGCAGCGGCCGCTTCGCAATACTGACAAGGACACACCATGGCAATCCCGCTTCTCGACCCTGACGCACCCGATTTCACGCGGCGCTACGTGAATCTCGCCGACCCGCGTCTCGGTGCGCAGGCGCTCGAGGCCAGCGACGATTTCTTCGCGCCGAAGGAGCGCATGCTGAACCCGGAGCCGGCGGTGTTCATCCCCGGCAAGTACGACGACCACGGCAAGTGGATGGACGGCTGGGAAACGCGCCGCAAGCGCACGACCGGCTACGACTGGTGCATCGTCAAGCTCGCGCGCCCGGGCGTGATCAAGGGCTTCGACATCGACACGAGCCACTTCACCGGCAACTTCCCGCCGGCCGCGTCGATCGAGGCCGCGCACGTGGCCGACGGCGCGCCGACGCAGGCGACCGAGTGGGTCGAGATCGTGCCCGCGACGACGCTGCAGGGCAACAGCCACCACTACGTCGACGCGAGCGATGCGCGCGCGTTCACGCACCTGCGCGTGAACATCTACCCGGACGGCGGCATCGCGCGCCTGCGCGTGTACGGCCAGCCGCAGCTCGACTGGGCCGGCGCGAGCGCGACCGAGCTGTTCGATCTCGCCGCGACGGAAAACGGCGGCTACGTGGTCGCCGCGAACAACCAGCACTTCGGCCTCGCGTCGAACCTGCTGCTGCCGGGCCGCGGCGTGAACATGGGCGACGGCTGGGAAACCCGCCGCCGCCGCGAGCCGGGCAACGACTGGGCGATCATCGCGCTCGCGCAGCCGGGCGTGATCCGCAAGATCGAAGTCGACACCGCGTTCTTCAAGGGCAATTATCCGGACCGCTGCTCGATCCAGGCCGCGTACGTGACGGGCGGCACCGACAGCTCGCTGGTCACGCAGTCGATGTTCTGGCCGGTGCTGCTCGACGAGCAGAAGCTGCAGATGGACAAGCAGCACTATTTCGAACATGAGATCGCGTCGCTTGGGCCTGTCACGCACGTGCGCCTGAACATCATTCCGGACGGCGGCGTGTCGCGCCTGCGCCTCTTCGGGACGCTCGACAAATGAAGACGCTCATCATCGAACCACTGACCCGCGAAGCGTTCGCGCCGTTCGGCGACGTGATCGAGACGGAGGGCGCGAAGCAGATCCCGATCAACCTCGGCACGACGATCCGCTTTCACGATCTTGCGAAGGTCGATGTCGACGACGAGGGCGGTCGCACGCTCGTCAACCTGTTTCGCGGCCAGCCGCGCACGCTGCCGTTCGAGGTGAAGATGCTCGAGCGGCATCCGCTCGGCAGCCAGGCGTTCGTGCCGCTGAACGACAAGCCGTATCTCGTCGTCGTCGCGCCAGCGGGCGAGCTCGATCCGGCGCGGATCCGGGCGTTCGTGACGAGCGGCTGGCAGGGCGTCAACTATGCGAAGGGCGTGTGGCATCATCCGCTGATCGCGCTCGGCGACGTCAGCGATTTCATCGTCGTCGATCGCGGCGGGGATGGGCTGAACCTCAACGAGCAGGACCTGCAGGAATCGCTGTGGCTCACCGACGAGGCGCTGCACGCGCTGACGGCCTGAGTCGTCGCCGGCGTTTCTGCCGTCGTTTGTCGAAACCCGCGCAACTTGCGCGGGTTTTTTATGTGCCGCCGCTTCCGCGCGATTCAGGCCGCCAAGGCCTTGCGCGTGTCGCGTCGTGTATCCGGAGCGCAGGACGATCCGCGCATCGTCGCGTTACGCGACTGGCTCGCGGACGAAGTGGTCATGGCGCGTGCTATCGTGCCCGCATCGCCACGACCCGACGTCCGGTGCCGGACGTGTTCCTCCGATGAGCCAACCTGAAAACGACCTCGCAATCCTGCTGCGCACGATGCGACCTGAACTGCATCCTGGCGCATTCGCGTTCGTATCGCTGTCGACCGAAGCAGACGTATCGTTATCCGAAACGATCGCGACGTTCCGCGAAGCGGAAGGGCTGACAGTCGTGGTCGACGAGGCGGCAGCCGCGCGCCGCGGCTGGCCCGTGCTGTTTCGCGCCGCATGGATCACGCTGACCGTGCATTCCGATCTCGCGGCCGTCGGCCTCACCGCGGCATTCGCGCGGGCGCTCGGTGCGGCCGGCATCAGCTGCAACGTGATGGCCGCCGCGTATCACGATCACATCTTCGTGCCGTTCGACGACGGCCCGCGCGCGCTCGACGCGCTCGTCGCACTGCAGCGCGACGCGATGCGCGGCTAGCACACGACGCATTCGGAACACCCAAAGAAAACGGGCCCGTCACCGGGCCCGCGAACGGAGAGGACTGCGCCGGCAACCGGCGCATGGCGGCTTACTTGGCCGCGCCACCCTCGAACCAGGCGGCGAGCTTGGTGCGCTCGTCGTCGGTCATGTGCGTGACGTTGCCGATCGGCATCGCCTTCAGGCGCACGGCCTGTTCGTAGATGCGCTGCGCGTTCTTCGACACTTCGTCCGGCGTGTCGAACATCACGCCGGCGGGCGCGCTGCCCATCAGCGTCGGCTTCGACGAGTGGCACTCGATGCAGCGCTGCTGCAGGATCGGCATGATGTCGTTGATCGCGATCTTCGGCGCGTTCGCGGCCTGGGCTTCCGGCGCGACGGGCTTCGGCATCGTCCACACCAGCGCGCCCGACAGCAGTGCGACACCGCCGATCGGCAGGTACCACAGCTGCTTGCCGCGGTGACGCATCACGAAGAACTGGCGGATCAGCGCGCCGGCCAGCATGATCAGCACGAGCACGACCCAGTTGAACCTGTTCGTGTACGTCATCGCGTAGTGGTTCGACAGCATCGCGAACACGACGGGCAGCGTGAAGTACGTGTTGTGCACCGAGCGCTGCTTGCCGCGCTTGCCGTAGATCGGGTTCGGCTCCTCGCCCTTGAGCATCTTGTCGACCATCTTGCGCTGGCCGGGGATGATCACGAAGAACACGTTCGCCGACATGATCGTCGCGAGCATCGCGCCGACGATCAGGTACGCGGCGCGGCCCGCGAAGATGTGGCACGCGAGGTACGCGGCGGCGACGACGTAGATGCCGACGCAGATGCCGAGCACGCGGTCGTTGGTGCCGAGGATGCGGCACAGCGAGTCGTAGACGATCCAGCCGGCCGCGAGGAAGCCGAGCGCGGACGCGACGGCGACCACCGGGCCCATGTCGAGCACGCTCTTGTCGATCAGGTACGTGTTCGGCGCGAGCAGGTACAGCACGAAGAACAGCGAGAAGCCCGACAGCCAGGTCGTGTACGACGGCCACTTCGACCAGTGCAGGTCATCCGGCATTTCCGGCGGGGCGACCGTGTATTTCTGCATGTTGTAGAAACCGCCGCCGTGGACGTGCCACAGCTCGCCGAACACGCCGCGCTTGCGCTGGTTCGGGTCGGTCGGCGGCTTCAGGCTGTTGTCGAGCGCGACGAAGTAGAACGACTCGCCGATCCACGCAATGGCGACGATGACGTGCAGCCATCGCAGCGCGAGGTTCAGCCAGTCGGTGATGAAGCCTTCCATGAAACTCCTCCAGACTCAGATCGTTGTCTTGTTGCGGACGGCCGATACGGTGTCAGCTGCCGCGATAGGTGCTGTACGACCACGGCGACACGAGCAGCGGCACGTGGTAGTGCGCGCCCGGGTCGGCGATGCCGAAACGCAGCACGACGCGATCGACGAAACGGGGTTCGGGCACCTTCACGCCGAGCGACGCGAAGTAGTCGCCGGCATGGAACACGAGTTCGTATTCGCCGGCGGCGAGCGCGTCGCCTTCGAGCAGCGGCGCGTCGCAGCGGCCGTCGCTATTGGTCAGCACGGTCTTGATCGCACGGCGCGATTCGCCGTCCAGCGCGTAGAGGTCCACCTTGAGCGCAGCGCCGGGACGACCGTGCGCCGTATCGAGTACGTGGGTAGTGAGCTTTCCCATTCGCAATTTTCCTTGTGTGAATGCGAGGTTCGGCGGCGACTCGATCCAATGAACGTGCGGCGGATCGAGGCTCCACGTCACGTGGCTACATACCCGTCGGCGAGTTGAAACGAGCGCCGTGCAGGCATTTTAAGAAGGTTCGCCATGCAAAACCGCGAGCGATAGCAAAGATAATGCGCCGCGCATGAACGGCTGTCGACGGCGCGAAAAACCGCCATTCCAGCGCCGCTTCAACGCCGTCCCGCCCGCGGCCGGACGCCCCCGCGCACCGGCTGCGCGCGTACCATATCGGAACCGTAAACCCGGGTATTCGGGATCGCGCATTGTGTGCCGCACGCGCATGCGCGATCCTCCCGCCGTGCGCGTCGGCTCCGGCCGGCGCGCACCCCGAAGACGGCGAGCACGCCGGGTAACCGGGCCATGGCGTTCGAACGGACGCGGGCACCGGGCGTGCCGCGAATCAGCGTTCGAACGGCTTTGTGACCGCCCACAGGAACCGCCCTGGGGCAGACCGACGCGGAGAACGCATGAACCTCGAGCAGCACTCCGGCGCGCCCGCCCGCGCGCCGCACGATTCCCCATCCCGCCCGAAGACCCTGCTGGTCAAGCACGCCGACGTGCTGGCGACCATGGACGGCGCGCGCCGCGAGCTGCGCGACGCGGGGCTCTACATCGAAGACAACCGGATCGTCGCGGTCGGCCCGAGCGCCGAGCTGCCCGACACGGCCGACGAGGTGCTCGACCTGCGCGGGCATCTCGTGATCCCGGGGCTCGTGAACACGCACCACCACATGTACCAGAGCCTGACGCGCGCGATTCCGGCCGCGCAGAACGCCGAGCTGTTCGGCTGGCTCACGAACCTGTACCGGATCTGGGCGCACCTGACGCCGGAGATGATCGAGGTGTCGACGCTGACCGCGATGGCCGAGCTGCTGCAGTCCGGCTGCACGACGTCGAGCGATCATCTGTACATCTATCCGAACGGCAGCCGGCTCGACGACAGCATCGCGGCCGCGCAGCGGATCGGCATGCGCTTTCACGCAAGCCGCGGCGCGATGAGCGTCGGCCAGCGCGATGGCGGCCTGCCGCCCGATTCGGTCGTCGAGCGCGAGCCGGACATCCTGCGCGACGCGCAGCGGCTGATCGAGACCTACCACGACGACGGGCGCTACGCGATGCTGCGGGTGGTCGTCGCGCCGTGCTCGCCGTTCTCGGTGAGCCGCGAGCTGATGCGCGACGCCGCCGTGCTCGCGCGCGAGCATGGGGTGTCGCTGCACACGCACCTCGCGGAAAACGTCAACGACGTCGCGTACAGCCGCGAGAAGTTCGGGATGACGCCGGCCGAATACGCGGAGGATCTCGGCTGGGTCGGGCGTGACGTATGGCACGCGCACTGCGTGCAGCTCGACGATGCCGGCATCGGCCTGTTCGCGCGCACGGGCACGGGCGTCGCGCACTGTCCGTGCTCGAACATGCGGCTCGCGTCGGGCATCGCGCCGGTGAAGAAGATGCGGCTCGCGGGCGTGCCGGTCGGGCTCGGGGTCGACGGTTCGGCGTCCAACGACGGCGCGCAGATGGTCGCGGAAGTGCGCCAGGCGCTGCTGCTGCAGCGCGTCGGCTTCGGGCCGGATGCGATGACCGCGCGCGAGGCGCTCGAAATCGCGACGCTGGGCGGCGCGAAGGTGCTGAACCGCGACGACATCGGCGCGCTCGCGCCGGGGATGGCGGCCGACTTCGCCGCGTTCGACCTGCGCCAGCCGCAGTTCGCGGGCGCGCTGCACGATCCGGTCGCGGCGCTGGTGTTCTGCGCGCCGTCGCAGGCGGCGTATACGGTCGTGAACGGCAGGGTCGTCGTGCGAGAAGGACGCCTGGCGACGCTCGACCTGCCGCCCGTCATCGCGCGCCACAACGCGCTCGCGCAGGCGCTCGTCGACGCGTCGCGCTGACGCCGCGGCTAGCCGCCGCCACGCGCCGTCATGGTGCGCGGCGGCGGGCCGGCGGCAGCGCGCGCGTGCCGTTACGCCTCGATCAGCGTGCGGGTGGCCTCGGCGACGAGGCCGCGCAGCCAGCGCACTTCGTCGGAGTAATGGCAGCGCTCGTGCCAGAGCTGGTAGTACTGCATCGGCGGGAAGTCGAGCGGCGCCGGCACGACCGACAGCGGCAGGAACTTCGCGTAGTGATCGGCGAACAGGCGCGTCGTCGTGAAGATCAGGTCGGACTTCACGAGCACGTACGGCGCGAGGTTGAAGTACGGCAGCGTGACGACCACGTGGCGCTTCAGCCGCTCGCGCGCGAGGTGCACGTCGATCGCGCCGCGCTGGCCGACCGAGTAGGGCGTCGGCGCGAGATGCGGTGCGTTCAGGTACTGGTCGAGCGTGAGGCCGCCGCGCTTCGCGAACGGATGCGTATTGCTCATCAGGCAGACGATCTCGTCGACGAACAGGTTCGACAGGTGCAGTTGCTCCGGCGGCTCCGGCCAGTTGCCGACCACGATGTCGAGCTTGCCGTCCTCGAGCGCGAGCTCGTAGTCGAACGCGGGGCCGAGCGAGTGGAACTCGAGCGTCGCGTTCGGCGCGGCCTGGCGGAAGCGCTCGACGACGGTCGGCACGAACAGCACGTTCAGGTAGTCGGGGCAGCCGATCCGGTAGCAGCGGATCGACGTCGCCGGATCGAAGCTGTGCTGCTGGAACTTGATCCGCTCGATCTCGCGCAGCGCGTTCTGCACGGGCTCCAGCAGGCGCAGCCCGTATTCGGTCGGCACCATGCCGGACTTGCCGCGCACGAGCAGCGGGTCGCCGGTGATGTCGCGCAGGCGCCGCAGCGCCGCGCTGATCGCCGGTTGCGACTGGTTCAGTTTGACGGCCGCGCGCGTGACGCTGCGCTCCATCAACAGGGTGTGCAAGACGCGCAAGAGGTACGTGTCGATCGCCTCGCGTTGCTGACTCATGATTTCTCCGTTTATATGCCCGGGCTGATCGAGAGGTGGATGGGGTATATGGTTTTTAATATGAACGAAAAAGAGCGTCAAGCAATGGATACCCGCACGGGGCCGCCGGCACGGCAGCGACCGCGGCAGGCGCGGGGCGCATGAAGGGCGCGGATGCGCGGGTGCGCATCCGGGGTGGCATGGTGCGTGATGCGGCTGGCTCGCGTCAGTCGTCGATGCGCAGTCCGACTTTCAGCGTCACCTGCCAGTGAATCACCTGGTTGCCTTCGATGTGGCCGCGCGTCTCGGTCACCTGGAACCAGTGCAGGTTGTGCAGCGTCGCCGCGGCTTTCGCGATGGCATTGCGGATCGCGTCGTCGCTCGATTCCCGCGACGAGCCGGTCAGTTCGATCAGCTTATAAATGTGGTCGCTCATGATGCGCTCCCTGTCGTGTCGGGTTCCGCCGCGGGCGCAGCGCACAAGCGCCGCCACGTGCGGAATGCGTCCGGCTTCTTGAGTGATAGGTATGATGGGCGGCAAGTTCAACCCATATCGGAGACGAGGCGTATCGTGGAAGTCGGATTTTGCGGACCGGGACTGATGGGCGCGCCGATGATTCGGCATCTGCTGGCGGCGGGCCACCGCGTCGGCGTGTGGAATCGCACGCGCGCGAAATCGGAGGCGCTCGCGGCCGACGGCGCGCGGGTCGTCGACACGCCGCGCGCGCTGGCGGAGCAGGTCGAAACGGTGCTGATGTGCGTGCTGGACGCGCGCGCGGTCGGCGACGTCGTGTTCGGCCCGGACGGCCTGTTGTCCGGCGACGCGGCGGCGCGCCGCGTGCGGCGCATCGTCGACCACTCGAGCATTCCGCCCGGCGTGACGCGCGATTATGCGAAGCGCGCGGCGGACCTCGGCGTCGGCTGGGTCGACGCGCCGGTGTCGGGCGGCGTGCCCGGCGCGCAGGCCGGCACGCTCGCGGTGATGGCGGGCGGCCGCGCGGAGGATCTCGACGCGGTGCGGCCGCTGATCGATGCGTACGCCGCGCGCATCACGCACATGGGCGACGCGGGCGCGGGCCAGACCGCGAAGCTGTGCAACCAGGCGATCGTCACCGCGACCGTCACCGCGATCGCCGAGGCGGTGGGTCTCGCGCAGGCGAGCGGCATCGACGCCGCGCGCCTCGCGCAAGCGCTTGCCGGCGGCTGGGCGGATTCGGTACTGCTGCAGACGTTCGTGCCGCGCATGACTTCGAGTGGCCATTCGCCGATCGGCGCGCTCGGCACGTTTCAGAAGGACGTCGACACGATTGCCGATGCGGCGCGCGACACGGGCGCGGTGATGCCGGTGTCGGCCACCGTGCAGCAGGTGCTGCGGCTCGGCGCGGCGATGGGGCTCGCCGACGCGGACTTCGCCGCGTTCATCGATATCGTCAGGCCGGGGAACGGGCGCCGAGAGGCATGACTGCGACGCGCGAATGACAGATGGGCCGCCCGAAGGCGGCCCATCGAAAACCGGCGCTGAATCAGCCGAGCGAGCGGGGCGTCGTATCCCCGGCGTTCTGTCGCCCGAGCCCGCTGCGCAGGCTCGCTTTCGTGCCCGCGCCAAATTCGGGCAGGATGCGCACGCGGGCGCGGCTCGCGAACACGAGGAAGCCGAAGCCGTTGGATTCGTACCAGTAGCCGCCGTTTTCGAGGCCGTCGAGCGGCTGTTCCAGCGCGTTGGCGATCGACTCGATGCAGCGCTTGCGCAACTCGGCGATTGCCGGGTACGGCGGCTGTGCGCCGCGCACGCTGCACAGGAGCACGTCCAGGCCGGGAAGCACATGCGCGTACAGCACCGGTTCGTCCTGCGCGCGGGCGCGCGCGATCTTGGTGTCGAGCTGGGCGAACGGTTTCGAGTGGCGCAATACCGCGAGGAACGATTCCTGGCCATCCTGCTGCGCGCGTCGACGTTTCTTCGGGAAGGACATAAACACTCGCCTCAAAAACAATTGCAAGAAATGCGGCATTTTCATGCGACCCACTCCCGGCTATGTACGCCGCATGTCGATCCTTTATAGCACACGAAAATGCTGCGCTCGTGCAGTGCGACGATCGATGTCTCCCGTCGACCTGCTCGCCACGATCGACACAGTCAGCGCTTGGCGCCTGTACTGTCGTTTAGTCTCCATGATAGACCCGGTTTCCCGGCGCGTGCATCCGCTCGTCACAAAAAAATGCGAGGCGCCGGCGCCGCGTCCCGCATGGCGCGCACCAACAAAAAGGCCCGCACGCGGCGGGCCTGGCTGACGGCGGCGGGCGGTGGCTCAGCGCTGCTTGAGCGAATCGCGGATCTCGCGCAGCAGCACGATGTCTTCCGGCGTCGCGGCCGGCGCGGCTTCCGCTTCCACGGGCTTGCGCAGCTTGTTGATGAATTTCACCATCAGGAAAATGATGAACGCGAGGATGATGAAGTTGATCAGCACGGTGATGAACGAGCCGTAGCCGAACGTCGCGACGCCCGCGGCCTGAAGGTCCTTGAACGAATCGGGATTACCCTTGAACGACGGCGGGATCGTGCCGAGCAGTACGAACTTGTTCGAGAAATCCAGGCCGCCCGTCAGGACGCCGATGACCGGCATGATCAGGTCCTTCACGATCGAGTCGACGATCTTCGAGAACGCGCCGCCGATGATCACGCCGACGGCGAGATCCATCACGTTGCCCTTGACGGCGAACTCCTTGAATTCCTTGATGATGCTCATGAGCGGCTTTCTCCTGGTTGGGGCAAAGGAAGGCGTGCCGCGACGCGTTGCGTCGAATTCAGGGTCGGTGGCACGCCGATGGCCGCATGATAGCGAACGTGCCCCATTGCCGATAGCCCATCTTGAAATGATTGACAAATCGGCGCCGCGAGCGGGTTGCGGCATTGCGGAGCCCGCTCGCGCGGGACGCCGGCGCGCGATGCGGCGGCGCCCCGGGTCGTGACGATCAGGTGTCCGTCCAGCCGTCGTCGTTGCTGCCGAGATCGACGCCGCCGCTGCCGCCGCTGCTGCCGTCGTCCCAGTTCGTATCGTCGCCGCGGCCGAGGTCGAAGCCCGGATCGGCTTCGCGCCGGCGGTGCTCGTCGTCGACGATCACCTCGCGTTCGATCACGCGGTCGCGGCCGCCGGACATCGCCTGGCCGAGCAGCACGCCGGTCAGGAGTCCGCCCATGCCGCCACCGAAGCCGCCGCCGCCTTGCTGGATCACGACGGGCGGTTGCTGCTGCGGCGGGTATTGCGACGGGTAGGGGGGCGGAACCTGCTGCGGCGGGTACGGCTGGCCCTGCGCGCCGCTCAGGCGGTCCGCTTCCTGCGCGAACACCGAGCCGCTGCCGCCGGCCGGCGCGCTCGCCGGCGCGGCCGGATCGGGCCGGCCTTCGACACGCGCCTTCGCGCTCGCGTGGCGTTTCTCGAGCTCGTCGACGCGGTACGGCGGCACCGGGTTCTTGCCGTTCGACAGCGCCTCGACGAGTTCGCGCGCGTCGGTCTCGATCCCCTCGAGCTCGCTCGTCAGCGCGGCGGCGCCGGGCGCCGTCGACAGGCGCGCGTCGAGCTTGAGCGGGCGGATGTCGTTGAGCACGTCGGTCGCGCGCTTCAACTGCGCGCGGCGTTCGTCGTCGGCGCGCGTGTCGCCGGCCGAGCGCGCGCGCCGCAGCGTCCAGCGCAGCACCAGCGCGATCACCGCGACGATCAGGCCAAGGCCGATCCACATGCCGACCGACGGCCCGTGCTTTTCGGCGGGCGCCGCGGCGGGCGCGAGCGACGACTGCAGCGTGCCGCTCCGGGCGCTTGCCGACGGCGCGTTGCTCATGGCCGGCGCGTTGCTCACGCGGCCGGCGTCCGCGCGGATGCGCGCTTCCGTCTGCGCGAAGCGCGAAGGATCGGTGAACCGCAACTGCGGATCGAGCGTCTTCGCGCGTTGCAGCTGCGCGAGCGCGTCGGACGCGCGGCCTTCGCGATCGAGCACCTGGGCATACAGGTAGTGCGCGTGGGCGTTGTTCGGATGCGCGTCGATGACTTGCGACAGCTGCGTGTCGGCGCGCTGCCAGTCGCGCTGCGCGATCGACTGTTCGACCTGCTGCAGCGACGGTACCGCAAACGCGGCGGTCGACAGCGCCAGCAGCGCGAAGCCGAGAGCGGCGAGGGATTTCTTCATGATCGAACCGGGCGCGCGCGCCCGTCTCCTTGCGATCGATGCGCGCCGCGCCGGCACCCCGGGCGGCGCGCGCCGGTTACTGCGCGGGCGTATCGAGCTGCTTCTTCAGTGCAGCGAGTCGATCCTCGACCGACGGGCCCTTGTTCAGCGCGGCGAGCTTGTCGTCGAGCGCCTTGCCGCTCGACGTGTCGGCCGAATTGAGGCGGGCGTCCGAACGTGCGTTCTGCAGCGCGACCTTGTCCTCGAGCTTCTGGAAATCTTCCGACAGGTTCTTGCCGCCGATGCCGCCGAGCGCGGTGGCCGCGACGTCCTTCGCCTGCGCGATTTCCTGCTTCGCCTGCAGGATGTTCGAGCGGGCGTTCAGGTCGTTGCGGCGCTGGCGCATCTCGGCGATCTGCCCCTTCAGCTTGTCGACCGACGGCTCGAGCGTCGCGAGTTCGGCGGCGAGCGCGTCGCGCTCCGCCTCGGCGTTCGCCTGCGCGCCGAGCGCTTCGCGCGCGAGCGACTCGTCGCCCGACTGCAGCGCGCGCTTGGCGCCGTCCTCGTACTTCTTCACCTTGTCGTCGGCCGCATCGCGCTTGCTGCGCTGGGTCGCGACCTGCGCCTCGATCTCGATCAGCGAGTTCTCGGCGCGGCCGATGCTGTCGTCGAGCTCTCGCACGATCTGCCGTGCGTCGCGCGACGGGTCCTGCACCGAGTCGGCCGCGTCGTTCAGCAAGCCCTTGAGCGTGCGCGAAATAGAGTCGAAAAGCGACATGAAATCCTCCGTGTGTGAAATG
The DNA here is from genome assembly GCF_000833595.1 of Burkholderia sp. MSHR3999. Taxonomy (NCBI): domain Bacteria; kingdom Pseudomonadati; phylum Pseudomonadota; class Betaproteobacteria; order Burkholderiales; family Burkholderiaceae; genus Burkholderia; species Burkholderia sp. MSHR3999. The sequence continues at coordinate 1,968,104 of NZ_JRFO01000001.1, read as the reverse complement.
CGCCGCGTCGTGGCGGCGTGGCCCTCGGCGGTGCCGGTTCCGGCCCGCGATTGCCGGCGGATATTACACCACCGGATCACTTAAATACGGCTTAAACGCGCAAGTTCAAGCGATGCGAATTGCGGGCCGGAAAACCGCGCGCCGAGTCTTTCATGATTGAAAGCTCGGGCGCGCGGGTTTCGTGTTCATGATAGGCCGGGCAGGCGGGCAAAATGGCGCGCGCAGCGCCGCGGCGCGGGAATTTTTACAAAAAATCGCGAAGCCACTCGATTGATTTCATTAAAATGCGCTGTCACGTCGCGGGAACGGATCGCCGCGCGACGCGGTCTGTCGACGTGACGAATGTGTCACGATGCACTCTCTCTCGATTCATCCGCTTGCATTCCGCATGCGTCCGAGGGCGCGATGCGCGCCCGCCATTCCGACATGCCAATTATCAAACGACCGCCTTCTTCTTCCGCCAGGAAAGAACCTCATTACACGCTGCGCCGTTCGCCTGCTGGAGCCTATTACACCGATGACGACGACCGCGATGCGCACCGCGAGCCGCAGCATGACGGCGGCGGGGGCCGCCGCCGCTCGTTTCGCTCGCGCGTCGCGCTGTGGTTCGTCGGCCTGTTCGCCACGCTGGCCGTCGTCGGCGCGCTGATCGTCGGCTATGCGCTCGTCGTGATGGCGCCGCAGCTGCCGTCGCTCGATGCGCTGACGAACTACCAGCCGAAGGTGCCGCTGCGCGTCTACTCCGCCGATCACGTGCTGATCGGCGAATTCGGCGAGGAGCGCCGCAGCCTCGTGCGCTTCCAGGAGATTCCCGACGTGATGAAGAAGGCGGTGCTCGCGATCGAGGACTACCGCTTCTACGAACACGGCGGCGTCGATTTCCTCGGCATCCTGCGTGCCGGCGTCGCCGACCTGATGCACGGCGGCGCGCGCCAGGGCGCGAGCACGATCACGATGCAGGTCGCGCGCAACTTCTTCCTGTCGAGCGAGAAGACCTACACGCGCAAGATCTACGAAATGCTGCTCGCGTACAAGATCGAGAAGGCCCTGACGAAGGACCAGATCCTCGAGCTGTACATGAACCAGATCTATCTCGGCCAGCGCGCGTACGGTTTCGCCGCGGCCGCCCGGGTTTACTTCGGCAAGGACCTGAAGGACATCACGCTGGCGGAAGCCGCGATGCTGGCCGGCCTGCCGAAGGCGCCGTCCGCGTACAACCCGGTCGTCAATCCGAAGCGCGCGAAGGTGCGCCAGGAATACATCCTGAAGCGGATGCGCGAGGTCGGCTACATCACGCAGCCGCAGTATGACCAGGCGATCAAGGAAGAGATCCACGTGCGCACCCCGGGCAACCAGTACGCGGTGCATGCCGAGTACGTCGCCGAGATGGTGCGGCAGATGATGTACGCGCAGTACAAGGACGAGACGTATACGCGCGGCCTGACGGTCACGACGACGATCAATGCGGCGGACCAGGAAGCGGCGTACCAGGCGGTGCGGCGCGGCATTCTCGATTACGAGCGCCGCCACGGCTACCGCGGGCCGGAAGGCTTCATCACGCTGCCGGCGGCCGGCGACGACCGCGACGAGGCGATCGACGACGCGCTCGCCGACCATCCGGACAACGGCGACCTGCAGTCGGCGGTGGTGCTGGCCGCCGCGCCGAACGCGGTCGAGGTGCAGTTCGTCGGCGGCGCGACGACGACGATCGGCGCGGGCGGGCTGCGCTTCGTCGCGGCGGCGCTCGGGCCGCGCGCGAACAGCGCGCTGAAGATCAAGCCCGGCTCGATCGTGCGCGTGCTGAAGGACGCGAAGACGGGCTGGCAGATCGTGCAATTGCCGCAGGTCGAGGGCGCGCTCGTCGCGATCGCGCCGCAGGACGGCGCGATCCGCTCGCTCGTCGGCGGCTTCGACTACAACAAGAGCAAGTTCAACCACGTGACGCAGGCGTGGCGGCAGCCGGGCTCGTCGTTCAAGCCGTTCGTCTATTCGGCGTCGCTCGACAAGGGGCTCGGGCCGGCGACGATCATCAACGACGCGCCGCTGTATTTCCCGCCGAGCGTGCCGGGCGGCACCGCGTGGGAGCCGAAGGACGACGACCAGCCGGACGGCCCGATGTCGATGCGCACCGGCCTGCAGCGTTCGAAGAACCTCGTGTCGATCCGCATTCTCGCGTCGATCGGCACGCAGTACGCGCAGGAGTACGTGACGCAGCGCTTCGGCTTCGATCCGGCGAAGACGCCGCCGTACCTGCCGATGGCGCTCGGCGCGGGGCTCGTCACGCCGCTGCAGCTCGCGACCGGCTACGCGGTGTTCGCGAACGGCGGCTACAAGGTCGACCCGTACCTGATCGCCGAAGTCGACGACGCGCGCGGCCAGCCGCTGCAGAAGGCGCAGCCGGTGATCGCCGGCGGCACCGCGCCGCGCACGATCGAAGGCCGCAACGCGTACGTGATGAACAGCCTGCTGCACACGGTCGCGACGGCCGGCACGGGCGCCGGCTCCAACGTGCTGGGTCGCGGCGACCTGCAGGGCAAGACGGGTACGACCAACGACGCGAAGGACGGCTGGTTCGCCGGCTATCAGCAGTCGCTCGTCGCGGTCGCATGGATGGGCTTCGACCAGCCGAAGAGCCTCGGCAGCCGCGAATTCGGCGCGCAGCTCGCGCTGCCGATCTGGGTGAGCTACATGCGCACCGCGCTGCAGGGCGTGCCCGAGCAGCCGATGCCGATGCCCGACGGGCTGACGACGATCGACGGCGAGCTGTACTACGCGGATCGCACGCCGGGCGCCGGCTTCGTCGCGAGCGTCGACATCAACCCGGCGGCCAATGCGATGAGCGCGAACGACGCGCTCGGCTCGGCCGGCGCGGCGGGCCTGGCGCCGCCGCCCGTGACCGCGCAGGAGAAGCAGCAGATCATGGACATGTTCGAGAGCAACAAGCCCTGATCGACGACGGCGGGCGCGGCAGCGCCCGGCGACGACACGACGAACGGCGGCCGCGCGATGCGACCGCCGTTTTTTATTGCGATGAAGGAGGGACGTGCCGCTGCCGCCGGCCCGCGTGACGGGCGCGCCGCACGAACCCTTGCGCATCAACGACTTGGCGCGCCGATCCCGCCCTTATCAACATGCCTGTCAACAGAAATTGTGGATAACCTGCGGTGACGGCGAACATTGCCCAATCGGCGGCGTACCCGGGGGCAATGTTTGCTTTCTCAATAAAAACAATGCCTTGGGTCGCTTGTCGGTGAGTTCTCCACAGTCCTGTCAACAAAAACTGGGGATAACCCTTAGCTGCGCGACGGGCCGCGCGCGGCCGCTGCCGCAAACCGCATCGCGCGGGGAAAGCCCAGTCCGATCAACGCGTTGGCGCAGTTTCCAGAAACTTTTCAACAGGCTCTTCAACACGAACCGTGGATAACCCGGCGCGGCGTCAGCGCAGCAGCTTTGCGTGCGCGAGGTGCATGCCGAGCGTGACCGGATCGGTGTTGGTGCCCGACAGCAGCACGCCGACCCGCTTGCCGTGCAGCGTCTCGCGCAACGGGCCGAGCAGGGCGGCCGTCGCCGCCGCGCAGGCCGGCTCGACGGCGACCTTCAGGTGCGAGAACAGGTACAGCATCGCCGTGCGCAGCGCGTCGTCGGAGACGGTGACGATGCTGTCGATGTGGCGGCGGCACAGCTGGTAGCTGTATTCCTCGGTGTGCGGCGCCATCAGCGAATCGGCGATCGTGTGCATCGCGGCCATCTTGACCGTGTGATTGGCCGCGAAGCTGCGGCTCATCGCGTCGGCGCCGTCAGGCTCGACGCCATACACGTGCACGCGCGGATTCGCGAGCCGCAGCGCGGTCGACACGCCGGCCGCGAGCCCGCCGCCGCCGATCGGCACGATCACCGCGTCGAGGTCGGGTGTCTGCGTCGCCCATTCGTAGCCGAGCGTCGCGGTGCCGAGAATCGTGTGATAGCCGTTGAACGGATGGATGAAGAAGCGGCCTTCCTCGGCCTCGATCCGGCGCACCAGATCGAACGCCTGCGACGCGCTCGCCGCCAGCACGACCTCCGCGCGGTACTGCTTGCATTGCGCGATGCGCGTCGGGCTCGCGGTATGGAACATCACGACCTTCGCGCTGCTGCCGAGCCGCATCGCCGCATACGCGACCGCCGCCGCATGGTTGCCGGCCGACACGCAGGTGACCCCGGCATTGCGGTGCGCCTCGTCGAGCGCGAGCAGGTGCGTGAACGCGCCGCGCGCCTTGAAGCTGCCGCTGGCCTGTAGCAGTTCGAACTTGAAGTTGACGTGCGTGCCTTCGAGCGAAGGCAGGTCGGCGCGCTCGAACACCGGCGTGCGCGAAACCCACGGCGACAGCGCGAAGTGCTGTGCGGCGATTTCGTCGAGCGTCGGGATCGGCTCGCCGTCGATCGTGTGGGCGGTGCCCTGTTGTGATGTCGACATGGCCTGGCGGATGGGGGAGTGAACCGGCCCGCCCACGCGAGCCGGCGTGGCGGGAAACGGTCAGTGCGCGTCGACCGACATGCTGCGGATGAGCTTGCGCAGGAACTGCTCGCATTCGGCCAGTTGCGCGAGCTCGACGTATTCGTTCGGCTTGTGCGCCTGCTCGATGTAGCCGGGCCCGCACACGACGCTCGGGATGCCCACGCGTTCGAACAGGCCGGCCTCGGTGCCGTACGCGACCTTGCGCTTGTCCTGGTCGGCGGTCAGCGCGCGCACGAGCTGCGTGATCGCCGCCTGCTCGGTCGCGTCGAAACCGGGCGCCGCGGCGATCTTCGAGAATTCGATCGCGGCGTTCGGATGCTCGCGCCGCATCTGCGGCAGCAGCGTTTCCTGCGCATAGGCTTCGATGCGCGCGAAGATCGGCTCCGGATCGAGCGTCGGCAGGTTGCGGAACTCGAAATCGAAACGGCATTCGGCCGGCACCGTGTTGATCGCGTTGCCGCCCTGGATCATGCTCGTCTGCGCGGTCGAGAACGGCACGTCGTAGAGCGCGTCGAACGGGCCTTCGGCGCGGAATCGGTCGGCGACGTCGCGGATGTGGCAGATGAGGCGCGCCGCGTATTCGATCGCGTTCAGCCCCTTCGGCGTCAGCGACGAGTGCGCCGCGTGGCCGCGCACGCAGCAGCGGTACGCGTTGATGCCCTTGTGCGCGATGATCGGGCGCATGCCGGTCGGCTCGCCGACGATGCAGCCGGACGGTTTCACGCCGCGCTTGACCAGGTCCGCGATCATCAGCGGCGCGCCCGCGCAGCCGATTTCCTCGTCGTAGGACAGCGCGAAATGGATCGGCTTCGCGAGCTTCGTCGCCTGCATCTCGGGCAGCAGCGCGAGCGCCGCGCCGATGAAGCCCTTCATGTCGCAGGTGCCGCGGCCGTACAGGCGGCCGTCGCGGAGTTCGGGCCGGAACGGGTCGCTGTCCCACTGCTGGCCGTCGACCGGCACGACGTCGGTGTGCCCGGACAGCACGATGCCGCCGTCGGTCGCGCCGTCATGCGCGGGGACGGTCGCGAACAGGTTGGCCCATCCTTCGCGCGGATCGTGCGTGATCACGGACGCGATGCCCTGCGCGGCGAGCGCGTCGCGCACCGTTTCGATCAGGCCGAGGTTCGGCACGCGGCTCGTCGTGTCCATCGAAACGAGCTGCCTGATCCACGGCAGGCTGGCGAGCGATGCGTCGTCGTGGTCGACATGGTCGGCAGCGGCCGGCGCCGTCGCGTCGAGGGTGGGCATGGCTCAACTCCGTCGGATGAATGCGAAAATCATACTCAAAAACGCTGCGGCCCGCTCTCGCGGGCCGCGATGCGCTGCAGCAACGCGGCGCTTTTCGGGGCGGCGGGCCGCCGAAGCGGCCGCTCAGCGCGACGCGGCGGCCGCGTCCTGCCGGTTCGAATGACCGAGCGCGCGCAGCGTCTCCTTGATCGTCGACACGCGCACCGCGAGATCCGGCGAGCGCGTCTCGATCCGCAGCTTGTCCTGCCCCGCGAGCTTGATGTGGCGATGCTTCTGCACCATCTCGATGATCCGCATCGGATCGATCGGCGGATTCGGCACGAACTGCAGCCCGATCGCCACCTCGCTCGCATCGATCTTCGTGATCCCGAGCGGCTTCGCGGCGAGCCGCAGCCGGTGCGTCTCGACGAGCGCGTGCGCCTGCGGCGGCATCTTGCCGAAGCGGTCGATCAGCTCTTCCTGGATGCCGTCGATCGCGTCGCCGTGCTCGCAGTTCGCGAGACGCTTGTACAGCGACAGCCGCTCCTGCACGTCCGCGCAGTAGTCGGCCGGCAGGATCGCGGGCGCGTGCAGGTTGATCTCGGTCGTCGCGGCGAGCGGGGCGGTGAGGTCGGGCTCCTTGCCGTTCTTCAGCGCCTTCACCGCGTCGTTCAGCATCTCCGTGTACAACTGGAAGCCGATCTCGTGGATCTCGCCCGACTGCTTGTCGCCGAGCACCTCGCCGGTGCCGCGGATCTCGAGGTCGTGCATCGCGAGGTAGAAGCCCGAACCGAGCTCCTCCATCTGCTGGATCGCTTCCAGCCGGCGCAGCGCCTGCTTGGTCAGCGCCTGGGGATCGTGGACGAGCAGGTACGCATACGCCTGGTGGTGCGAGCGGCCGACGCGGCCGCGCAGCTGGTGCAGCTGCGCGAGGCCGAACTTGTCCGAGCGGTGCATGATGATCGTGTTCGCGCTCGGCACGTCGATGCCCGTCTCGATGATCGTCGTGCACAGCAGCACGTTCGCGCGCTGCGCGACGAAATCGCGCATCACGCGCTCGAGCTCGCGCTCGTGCATCTGGCCGTGCGCGATCGCGATGCGCGCCTCGGGCACCAGCTCCTCCAGCATCGCCTTGCGGTTCTCGATCGTCTCGACCTCGTTGTGCAGGAAGTACACCTGGCCGCCGCGCTTCAGCTCGCGCAGCATCGCCTCGCGGATCACGCTTTCCTCCTCGCGGCGCACGAAGGTCTTGATCGCGAGCCGCTTCTGCGGCGCCGTGGCGATCACCGAGAAGTCGCGCAGGCCCTCGAGCGCCATCCCGAGCGTGCGGGGAATCGGCGTCGCGGTCAGCGTCAGCACGTCGACTTCCGCGCGCAGCGCCTTCAGCGCTTCCTTCTGGCGCACGCCGAAGCGGTGCTCCTCGTCGATGATCACGAGGCCGAGGCGCTTGAACTGCACGTCCGACGACAGCAGCTTGTGCGTACCGATCACGATGTCGACGCTGCCTTCGTTGATCTGCGCGATCGCCGCGTTGACTTCCTTCGCGGTCTTGAAGCGCGACAGCTCGACGATCCGCACCGGCCAGTCGGCGAAGCGGTCCGCGAAGGTCTGCGTGTGCTGCTCGGCGAGCAGCGTGGTCGGCGACAGCAGCGCGACCTGCTTGCCGCCCAGCACCGCGATGAACGCGGCGCGCAGCGCGACTTCCGTCTTGCCGAAGCCGACGTCGCCGCACACGAGGCGGTCCATCGGCTTGCCGCTCGTCATGTCGCCGATCACGGCCGCGATCGCCGCGGCCTGGTCCGGCGTCTCCTCGAAACCGAAGCTCTCCGCGAATTTCACGTAGTCGCGCGGGTCGAGCGCGAACGCGTGGCCCTCGCGTGCCGCGCGGCGCGCGTACAGGTTCAGCAGCTCGGCCGCGGTGTCGCGGATCTGCTGTGCGGCCTTGCGCTTCGCGCGCTCCCACTGGCCCGAGCCGAGCGCGTGCAGCGGCGCGCTGTCCGGATCGGCGCCGCTGTAGCGCGAGATCACGTGCAATTGCGCGACCGGCACGTAGAGCTTGCTGTCGCCCGCGTATTCGAGATGCAGGAATTCCGTCTCGCCTTCGCCGAGGTCCATCGACACGAGGCCCATGTAGCGGCCGATGCCGTGCTGCGCGTGCACGACCGGGTCGCCCACCTTCAGCTCGGACAGGTCGCGCACCATCGCGTCGACGTTGCTCGCCTGCTCCTGGCGGCGGCGCCCCGCGCGGCGGCCGAGCGCGCCGTACAGCTCGGTCTCGGTGACGATCGCGTAGCCTTCGCCCGGCACCGCGAAGCCGCTCGACAGCGGCGCGACGCCGAGCGCGAAGCGGTCGTCGCTCGCGAGCCAGCCGGCGAAGTGGTCGTTCGACGCCGGCCGCAGATGGTGCTCGGCGAGCAGCTGCAGGATCGTTTCGCGGCGGCCGGCCGATTCGACGGTCAGCAGCACGCGCTTGCCCGACGTGTCGATGAACGTGCGCAGCGCGGCGAGCGGATCGTCGGCATGGCGGTCGACCGTGAGCTCGGGCAGGCCGGTCGCCCAGCCGCCCGCCGGCTGCGCGGGCAGCACGACGCGCGCGAACGGCTTCGCGAACGCGAAGAAATCCTCGTCCGACAGGAACAGGCGCTGCGGCTCGAGGATCGGCCGCTCGCGGTCGTGCGACAGGAACGCGTGGCGCTGCTTCGTGTCGGCGGTGAAGCGGCGGATCGCCGCGTCGAGGTCGCCCGTGAACACGAGGTGCGCGTCCTGCGGCAGGTAGTGGAACAGCGTCGCCGTTTCGTCGAAGAACAGCGGCAGGTAGTACTCGATGCCGGCCGACGGCACGCCGTTGCCGATGTCCTTGTAGATCGGCGCGCGGCTCGGGTCGCCTTCGAAGGTCTCGCGCCAGCGGCTGCGGAACGCGGTGCGCGCGGCCTCGTCGAACGGGAATTCGCGGCCCGGCAGCAGGCGCACGTCGCGCACCGGATAGAGGCTGCGCTGCGTGTCCGGGTCGAACGCGCGGATCGAGTCGACCTGGTCGTCGAACAGGTCGATCCGGTACGGCAGCGGCGAGCCCATCGGGAACAGGTCGATCAGCGAGCCGCGCACGCAGTATTCGCCGGGCCGCACGACCTGGCTCACGTGCTCGTAGCCGGCGAGCGTGAGCTGCGCCTTCAGCTTCGCCTCGTCGAGCCGCTCGCCCTGCGCGAACGCGAACGTATAGGCCGCCATGAACGACGCGGGCGGCATCCGGTACAGCGCGGTCGTCGCCGGCACGAGCAGCACGTCGCAGCGTCCTTCGCCGAGGTCGTGCAGCGTGGCGAGCCGCTCGGACACGAGGTCCTGGTGCGGCGAGAACGTGTCGTACGGCAGCGTTTCCCAGTCCGGCAGCAGGCGCACGCGCGCGTCGGGGGAGAAGTAGCGGATCTCCTGCGCGAGGCGCTGCGCGTCGACCGCGTTCGCGCAGATCACCGCGAGCAGCGGCAGGTCGTGGCGGTTGTCGGCAAGATAGCGGGCGATGGCGAGCGCATCGGCGGAGCCGTGGGCGCCGTCGAAGGCGAAGCGCTGGCCGGGCTTGACGCGTGCGACGGGCGACGCGAACGGGTTGGAAGCGTTGTCTGGCATAGGGACGGCAGGGTAGCGGGCGCGAGGCGCATCGCGGTGCGCCGGTCGAGACGAAAGACCTATTATAAAATCCGCTTCTTGATTTCACCTTTCCGGCGTTTCATTTCGTGACTCCCCGACTCTTTGCCCTGATTCCCTGTGCCGGCACGGGCAGCCGTTCCGGCTCGGCCGTGCCGAAGCAATACCGCACGCTCGCCGGGCGCGCGCTCCTGCATTACACGCTCGCCGCGTTCGACGGGTGCAGCGAGTTCGCGCAGACGCTCGTCGTCCTCGCGCCCGACGACACGCACTTCGACGCGCGCCGCTTTGCCGGCCTGCGCTTCGCGGTGCGCCGCTGCGGCGGCGCGTCCCGGCAGGCGTCGGTGCTGAACGGCCTCTTGGAGCTGACCGAATTCGGCGCAACCGACCACGACTGGGTGCTCGTGCACGACGCCGCGCGCCCCGGCATCACGCCGCAGCTGATCCGCACATTGGTCGCGACGCTGAAGGACGACCCGGTCGGCGGGATCGTCGCGCTGCCGGTCGCGGATACGTTGAAGCGCGTGCCGGCCGGCGGCGACGCGATCGCGCGCACCGAGTCGCGCGACGCGCTGTGGCAGGCGCAGACCCCGCAGATGTTCCGCATCGGCATGCTGCGCGAAGCGATCCTGAAGGCGCAGCGGGAAGGGCACGACCTGACCGACGAGGCGAGCGCGATCGAATGGGCCGGCCATACGCCGCGCGTCGTGCAGGGCAGCCTGCGCAACTTCAAGGTCACGTATCCGGAAGACTTCGCGCTGGCGGAAGCGATCCTCGCGCGCGCCCCGCAATCCACCTGACCCCCACTCAATCACAATCGGAACACGCATGGATTTCAGAATCGGACAAGGCTACGACGTGCACCAGCTCGTCCCGGGGCGCCCCCTCATCATCGGCGGCGTGACGATTCCGTACGAGCGCGGCCTGCTCGGCCACTCGGACGCGGACGTGCTGCTGCACGCGATCACCGACGCGCTGTTCGGCGCGGCGGCGCTCGGCGACATCGGCCGCCACTTCTCCGACACCGACGCGGCCTTCAAGGGCGCGGACAGCCGCGTGCTGCTGCGCGAATGCGCGGCGCGCGTGAAGGCCGCGGGCTTCGCGATCCAGAACGTCGACAGCACCGTGATCGCGCAGGCGCCGAAGCTCGCGCCGCATATCGACGGGATGCGCGCGAACATCGCCGAGGATCTCGGCCTGCCGCTCGAGCGCGTGAACGTGAAGGCGAAGACCAACGAGAAGCTCGGCTATCTCGGCCGCGGCGAGGGCATCGAGGCGCAGGCCGCCGCGCTGCTGGTGAAGCAGGGCGGCTGACGGGCCGCGGCGGGGCTGGCTCGCGCGGCAGCGCGGCGACGCAGCCCGCGCTGCAATCGCTTGCGGAAATGAAAAACGCCACTCGAGGCCGGCCCGCGTGGCGTTTTTGCGTGTTGCGCGCGCCGTGCGGCTCGCGCGGCGCTGATTATTCGCCTTCGGCGGCGATCACCTGCGCGGCGGCGTTGATCACCGACGCGATGCGGCCGACGTCGCGCAGTTGCGTGACGGTCATGCCTTGTTCGTTCTTCAGCAGCGCATAGTGCGACTTCACGCAGAAGTGGCACTTGCCGACGATCGACGCGGCGAGCGCATACATCTCGAACTTGCGCTTGTCGACGCCGCCGTGCGACGCATACGCGCCCATCCGCAGCTCGGCGCGCTGGGTCTTCAGGTCGGCGTCGTCGGCCATCTCGACATACGGATACCAGGCGTTGTTCATCCCCATCAGCGCGGCCGCAGTCAGCGCCGCGTTGGTTTCCTCGGGCGACAGCACGCCGGCTTCGCGAATCGTCTTCACGATCGCCGTGCTCTTGGCCGCGAACGCCGCCGCCAGCGCGACGCCGACCGCGTCGGTGCCTTCGAGCGACGAGCGCGAGATCGTGCCGTCGAGGTTCAGGCGAATGTCCTTCGCGTAGTCGGGGATACGTGCCTTAATCGAGTCGATGAATTCCATTGATATCTCCTATGGGTTGGCCGTTAAAAAAGCCCGCAGGCAGCAAGTGCGCCACGGGCTTCGTGCATCGATGCGCTTACAGCGTTGCGCCACCGACAGAGCGGTTGCACGGGCACAGTTCGTCCGTTTGCAGGCCGTCCAGAATGCGCAGGATTTCGTCCGTGTTACGGCCGACGTTCAGGTTGTTGATCGAAACGTGCTGGATCGTGTTGTCCGGATCGACGATGAACGTCGCGCGCAGCGCCACGCCGGCTTCCTTGTCGCGCACGCCGAGCTGGTCGATCAGCTCGCCCTTGACGTCGCCGAACGAGTAGTGGTTCAGCTTGTTCAGGTCCTTGTGCTCACGGCGCCATGCGAGCTTGACGAATTCGTTGTCCGAGCTGCCGCCCAGCAGGATGGCGTCGCGCTCTTCGAACTGCTTCGTCAGCTTCGCGAACTCGACGATTTCCGTCGGGCACACGAACGTGAAATCCTTCGGATAGAAGTAGATGATCTTCCACTTGCCCGGGAACGACGCTTCGGTGATGGTCTCGAACGCCGACTGGCCGTTTTCCTCGTGGTGGTTGAAGCCCGGCTTCGCGGCTACGACGGTGAAAGCTTCGAGTTTATCGCCCACGGTTTTCATGCGGCTACTCCTGTATGAATGAGTTGGGAAGAAGACTTGAGTCAAGCTACCTCGGTGCTGCAACGGTGATGTGACAGCATGGGAAAGACTATAACACTATTGAATGAACGCTTCAATAGGTTTTGACTAACGACCTTCATAGATTTTGTCAACCGGGTCGATAGTGTGCGGCGCAATACGCGTGCCCGTGCGCGTCACGCAGTCGCACGCGCCTTGCCGCCGGGGAATTCGAGCGTGACTTCGAGCCCGGGTTCCGGGCTGCGGTTGCGCAGGCGCAACGCGCCGCGATAGCGGCCGACGAGGCGCTGCACGATGGCCATCCCGAGGCCCGTGCCGTCCGCCTTGGTGCGGGCGGTGTCGACGCGGTAGAACGGCCGCATCACGAGCGGCAGCTGGTCCTCCGGGATGCCGGGGCCTTCGTCGCTGACCGACAGCTCGACCCGCGCGTGCGACACGCGCGTCTCGAGCGTGATCCGCGCGACGCCGTCCTGCCGGCTCTGGCCGTACTTGCGCGCGTTCTCGACGAGGTTGCCGATCACGCGCCGCATGTCGGTCTCGTCGGCCTCGATGACGGCGGTGGGCGCGAGCCGCGTCTGGATCTGCACGCCGTCCTCGCCCGAGATGCGCGCGGCGACTTCCTGCACGATCGTCGACAGGTCGACGGGCTCGGGCCGGCGCTGCGTCGGGCGCGCGTAGTCGATGAACGCGGCGATGATGCGGTCCATCTGCTCGATGTCGTCGACCATCGCGTCCTTGGTCGCCTGGTCGGACGGGCTCATCTCGGTTTCGAGGCGCAGCCGCGCGAGCGGCGTGCGCAGGTCGTGCGAGATGCCCGCGAGCATCAGCGCGCGGTCGGCCTCGAGCTGTTCGAGGTCGCGCACCATCTGGTTGAAGCTGCGGTTGGTGTCGGCTGCGACGCCCATGCCGCGCTCCGGCAGCCGCTCGGGCGCCTGGCCGGAGCCGACCTGGCGCGCGGCGAGCGCGAGCCGCGAGAACGGCCGGTTCACGAGGCTCGTGATGAACGCGGAGCCGAACAGCGACAGCGCGAGCGCGAACAGCCCCCAGCCGGCCCACTGCAGCCCCGTGACGGTGTCGAGCTGCTCGCGGTCGAGTGCGACCCAGTAGTCGTCGTCGTCGATCTTGAAGCTGATCCACACGCCGGGGATGTCGTTGACCGTCTGCGCGATCACGGTATCGTCGCCGAGCCGGCTGCGGATGTCGTGCTCGATCAGGCGGTTCAGTGACTCGTCGGGCTGCAGCCTGAACTTGTCGGTCTTCTCGCGCGGATACACGCGCACGCCTTCGTTGCTTTCGAGATCCTGCAGCAGTGCCCGGCGCAGGTCGGGATCGGAATAGAGCAGCGCGGTGCGCGTGAGCTTGACGATCGCGACGAGCTGGAGCGCGACGCGCTGCGCGCGCGGCTCGCGCTCGATCACGCGAAAGCTCTGGAACCATGCCGCGAGACTGACCGAGATCAGCAGCGCGATCAGCAGGAAGGTGCGCCAGAACAGCCCGCCGAAGGCGAGCTGCACAAGGCGCCGGTCGATACGCATGGGACGGGCCGTGGACAGGCGATGCCGGAAGAAGGGAAGGTCAGGCCGCGCCGTCCGGGATGAACACGTAACCGAGGCCCCAGACGGTCTGGATGAAGCGCGGGCTGCCCGGGTCCGGTTCGATCAGCTTGCGCAGGCGCGAGATCTGCACGTCGAGGCTGCGATCGAACACTTCGTATTCGCGGCCGCGCGCGAGCTCCATCAGCTTCTCGCGCGACAGCGGCTGGCGCGGATGGCGCGCGAACACCTTCAGCACCGAGAATTCGCCGGTCGTCAGCGGAATTTCCTGGCCGGACTTCGTCAGCGTGCGGGTCGCGAGATTCAGCGAGAACTCGCCGAACTCGAACACCTCGGTCGTTTCCGACGGCGCGCCCGGCAGCTCGGCCGGCGCCTGGCGGCGCAGCACCGCGTGGATGCGCGCGACGAGCTCGCGCGGGTTGAACGGCTTCGGCAGGTAGTCGTCGGCGCCCATCTCGAGGCCGACGATGCGGTCGACGTCCTCGCCCTTGGCGGTCAGCATGATGATCGGCGTGCGGTCGTTGCTGCCGCGCAGGCGGCGGCAGATCGACAGGCCGTCCTCGCCGGGCAGCATCAGGTCGAGCACGAGCAGGTCGAAACGCTCCCGCACCCACAGCTTGTTCATCGCGGTCGCGTTTTCCGCGACGTACACATTGAAGCCCTGCTCGCCCAGATAGCGGCGCAGCAGATCGCGCAGGCGCGGGTCGTCGTCGACGACGAGAATCTTGGAGGGGTTTTTCGTTTCCATGTACGGCATCTTATCGCGAATGGGAAATGGCGCGCGGCCGGGGATTTTGGCACGTTACAGTCAGTTACAAAATTTACCCGTGGTGTGGCGCGGAGTAAAGGCACGCTATAGAGATTCCTTTACTCGAAGACGAAATTCGGTGGATACTCGCTGCACTTAATCTTTCATGGTTTGCACGCCCGATTTCCGCAGGGTTTTTCAAGTACCAGAGGTAGCCGGTTGCCGCGTGACGTAGGGAACAAATCGACCAAAGAAGCGAGGACGGTCATGCGATCTGCCCGGATTGCACTGATGCTGACGATCGCGCTCGCCGGTCCGTGTGCGTCGAACTTCGCATATGCGCAACGCCCCGAGCCGGGCGCTTCGTCGCGCAAGCTGCCCCGCGGCAAGGCGGCGCAGCAGGCCGACCGTGCCGATGCCATTGCCCGCTCCGCCGTGCCTCCCGATCTCGAACAGCGCCGCCGCGACGGTCACATGACGCCCGAGGAGCGCCACTTGCTGCGCCAGCACATCGAGGACGCCGTCCGCGAACTGTACAAGCGCTGATTCGCGCTGTTTCCGCCCGCCGCCGGAAGCCCGTCGCCGGAAAAATTCCGTAGCAATTTTGCAGTCAACTTTCGCTCACCGGATGCCGTTTAACCGGCACATGCGCGCATTGCGCGTTTCGGGAGTCCTTCACGATGAGTCGAGCGAACGCCGCTGCGCAGGCGCTGCCGCCTGCGATGCAAACGCCCCTCGAGGCGGATGATGCGCAGTTCTTCCTGAGTCGCACCGGCTTTACGCCGGCGCCCGCCGACGTGGCGCGCCTCGTCGGCCTGACGCGTGCGCAGGCGGTGGCCGACGCGCTCGGCAACGTCCGGCGCGAGCCGGCCGCGACGTGGCCCGACTGGCTCGCCGAACTGCCGCCGACGCGCGCCGAGCGGCAGGCGCAGACGCCGGACCAGCGGCGGGACGAGCAGCGCATGCGCAACCAGCGCTACGACGCATTGCGCGCGGCCTGGGTCAACGAGATGATCGCGACGCCGTCGCCGCTGACCGAGCGCATGACGCTGTTCTGGCATGGGCATTTCACGTCGGGCCAGGACAAGGTGCCGTTTCCGCAAACGATGGCCGCGCAGAATGCGCTGCTGCGCCGCGAGGCGCTCGGCAATTTCGGCACGCTGCTGCATGCGATCGCGAAGGACCCGGCGATGCTGCAGTATCTCGACGGCGCGAGTAACCGCAAGGGGCGCCCGAACGAGAATTTCGCGCGCGAGGTGATGGAGCTGTTCACGCTCGGCGAAGGGCATTACACGCAGCGCGACGTGACCGAAGCCGCGCGCGCGATGACCGGCTGGACGATCGATCCCGACACGCTGCGCTTTGCCGTGCGGACCGAGTGGCACGACGCCGGGGACAAGACTATCCTCGGTGAGACGGGGCCGTTCGATGGCGACGGCTTCCTCGACATCCTGCTGAAGCGTCCGGAGACCGCGCGTTTCATCGCGGGCAAGCTGTGGCGCGAGTTCGTGTCCGATACGCCGGACGCAGGCGAACTGGAGGTGGTCGCCGAGCGCTTTCGCGCGAGCGGCTACGAGATTCGCGCGGCGCTCGCCGCACTGTGGTCGACCGACGCGTTCTGGGATCCGCGCAATCGCGGCGTGCTGGTCAAGTCGCCGGCGGAATTCGTCGTCGGGTCGGTGCGGCTATTCGACGTCGGCTACGGCGATCCGCAGATGCTCGCGAACACCGTGCGCACGCTCGGGCAGAACCTGTTCTATCCGCCGAACGTCAAGGGCTGGCCGGGCGGCGCGATCTGGATCAACAGCTCGACGCTGCTCGCGCGCAAGCAGTTCGTCGAGCAGTTGTTCCGCGCGACCGAGACCGCCGGCATGCGTCCCGCGACGCTCGGTGGAAGCGCCGGCGCGATGGCGGCGAAGGCCGGGGCAAGTCCCGGCGGGGTGGCCGCGATGGCCAGCGGCAACCCGCGTGCGATGCCCGCGCGCGGCGGCCTGCGTTTCGATCTCGAACGCTGGCTCGCGCAATACCGCGCGCGGCCGCAGGCGCCTGCCGGGCTGTCGACCGAACTTCAGCTGCAGCATGCGGTGCTGCCGGTGCCGCCCGTCGCGGCGATCGACACCGGATCGACCGGCAGCGCGTATCTCGAGGCGCTGCTGATGGACCCGGCCTATCAATTGAAATGACGACGAGTCGCCGGCGCGCCACGCATGCGCTGCTCCCGGCAAAGGATTCACGATGAACCGACGCGATTTCCTCACGCTTACCGGCGCTGCCGCGACGGCGGGCGTGTCGCTCTGGCAACCCGGCGCGCTGGCGGCTCCGCTTGCCGCGACGAAGGTGCGCGCGGGCTATGCGAACGTGCTGATCCTCGTCGAGCTGAAGGGCGGCAACGACGGCCTCAATACCGTCGTGCCCTATGCGGACCCGCTGTACTACGCGTTCCGCCGCAGCATCGGCATCAAGCGCGAGCAGGTGCTCCAACTCGACGAGCGCACCGGGCTGCATCCGTCGCTCGCGGCGCTGATGCCGCTATGGCGCGATCGGCAGGTCGCGATCGTGCAGGGCGTCGGCTATCCGCAGCCGAACCTGTCGCATTTCCGCTCGATCGAGATCTGGGATACCGCGTCGCGTTCCGATCAGTATCTGCGCGAAGGCTGGCTCACGCGCACGTTTGCGCAGGCGCCGGTGCCGCCCGGCTTCGCGGCGGACGGCGTGGTGCTCGGCAGCGCCGAGATGGGGCCGCTCGCGAACGGCGCGCGCGCGATCGCGCTCGTCAATCCGGCGCAGTTCATCCGCGCCGCGCGGCTCGCCGAGCCCGTGTCGCTGCGCGAGCAGAACCCGGCGCTCGCGCACATCATCGACGTCGAGAACGACATCGTGAAGGCCGCGGACCGGCTGCGTCCGCGCGGCGGGATGCGGGACTTCAAGACGGCGTTTCCGGGCGGCGCGTTCGGCACCGCGGTGAAGACAGCGATGCAGGTGCTCGCCGCGTGCGACGCGTCGGGGCCGGCCGCGCAGGACGGGGTTGCGGTGCTGCGGCTCACGCTCAACGGCTTCGACACGCACCAAAACCAGCCAGGCCAGCAGGCGGCGCTGCTCAAGCAGTTCGCTGAAGGGATGAGCGCGATGCGCGGCGCGCTGGTCGAGCTCGGGCGCTGGAACGAGACGCTCGTGATGACGTATGCGGAGTTCGGGCGGCGCGTGCGCGAGAACCAGAGCAACGGCACCGACCACGGCACGGCTGCGGCGCATTTCGTGATGGGCGGGCGTGTGGCCGGCGGGCTGTACGGTGCGCCGCCCGCGCTCGGGCGGCTCGACGGCAACGGCAACCTGCCGGTCGAGGTCGACTTCCGCCGGCTCTATGCGACGGTGCTCGGGCCATGGTGGGGGCTTGATGCGACGCGCGTGCTGCAGCAGCGATTCGAGCCGCTGCCGCTGTTGAGGGCGTAGCGGAACGTCAACGGCGGCGCGCGGCGCGCCACGCGATCCAAAGCTTGCGGATCGGCGTCAGCGCGATGCGCTGGTGCAGGACCTGGTAGCCGTCGCGCTCGATCTCGACGAGCAGCGCGCGGGCAAGCGCGAGTTGCGCGCGCAGCGTGCGCTGCGCGCGGCGCTCGGCGGCGGGAATTGCCGCGTCGGCGGCCGCGAGCGCGTCGCGCGCCCGAGCGGTCTGGAACGTCAGCAGTTCGGTGAACGCCGGGCTGTAGCGCCGGTTCAGCAGGTCCGCGGCCGTCACGTTGTAGCGTTGCAGCTCGTCGATCGGCAGGTAGATGCGGCCGTGCCGCGCGTCGTTGCCGAGCTCCTGCACGAATTGCGCGAGCATCAGTGCGTGGCCGACTTCATCGGCCCACGGCTGCGGCTCGGCCGGACGCGCGGCGCTCGCCCGCGCGACGAGCGACGCGAAGCCGCCGCCCACCTGTGCGATGTAGCGCCGCAGGTTCGCGAAATCGAGGTAGCGCGCCTGTTCGAGATCCATTCCGTAGCCGCTGACCAGTGCGCGCAGCGCGTCGGTTTCGGCCGCGATCGACGGATGGTGCTGCGCGAGCGCCTTCGTCACCGGATGCGACGGCTCCCCGGCGGCCAGCGCCGCCAGTTCCTTGTGCCACCATGCGAGCTTGGTGTGGCCGACGGTCGGGTCGCTGGTTTCCTTGACGGTCTCCTCGAGTTCGCGGCGCAGCGCGAAGAGGGCCGTGAGGCGCGGCTGGACGGCGAACGGCGCCTGCCGCAACGCGTAGTAGACACTGGAGCCGGCGGGCGCGGCTTTCTGCTGACAGTAGTCGTCGAAATTCACGTGCGGAATCGGGTCGGGGGCGGTATCGGGGGATGTGCGGTTGCGCACCGCCGGAAGCATCAAGCGCGGCATTCTAGCACCGGCGCGTGAACCTCGCCGGTCGATGCAGACAATGCCGCGCGGATCGGGTAGAATCTCGCGCTCGCCTGATCGGGCGCGCCGGTTTTGCATGTCGGCGCGACGGCCCGGGGCCGGTGCGCAATGCGCTGGCAGGTGATAGAGACACGCGTGAGTGGCGAAATTGGTAGACGCACCAGGTTTAGGTCCTGACGCCCGCAAGGGTGTGCCGGTTCGAGTCCGGCCTCACGCACCATCAAGCATCTTCGCGCGGCACCGCAAGGCACCATAACGCATTTTTTTTCAATGACTTGCGTTGATTTTTCTGGTTGCCGACCCCTCCAAATCACCATACGAAAACACACTAAATTCCGCCTCGCTGCGCAGAAATTACGCAGGGGGGTTAAGCATGGTGTCGTTCAGAATGACCGCAACTGGCGGTTGGCGCGCACAAGCGTAAAGGGCGTCCCAGACTCGGCCGTCCGCGATACGAAAGCCGAGGCGTGGGCGCTCAAGCGCGAAACTGAGTTGCGGTCGATTGCTACCGGACAGGGTAGCAAGACTCATACGGTCGGCGACGTGCTCGCGAATATCGCGAAGAGCGTCCTGGGCATGCGTGGACGGACGGATATCGCGGCCGAGAAGACGGTGAAGCAGGAGGCCAACCGCGAGTTTCTGGTCGAGTCGGTGAAGCACACGTACGCTGGCCGCAGTTGGGAGACGTCGGTCGAGTTGAACGCCGGAAACAAGGGTAAGGCGAAATCTGGGCACGGCAAGAAGCCGGGGAAGAAAATCAACCTCGTAGTTCCAGCGCCGGGGTAGTGTTCAGTGGGTGTTGCGCGAGTTTTCCCGCTTCATAGTTCTCTAGGTAGTCACCTCACGCAGCGTTGACGACGCGTTCAGTGTTTTGCCGTTTTGCTTCCGGCTCTTACTCGATAGTTCGCCGCGAATTCGAAAATCAGGCTTTGGCGGATTCTTGGGCAAGAGCCGGCTCGGTAATGCATTTGACTTGCTAGTTGCCAATCGCGATGAATGCAAAGCTTCTGTTTTGGAATTTGTTTGAATTGTTCCCGGTATTGATTTGGCAGTAGCTATTGTTGACGAAAGGGACGACTACTCCGTCCAGATTGCTTTGTCCGGTATCGCCGTAGTTATTTTGAGTTGCGACTACTCCGGGTGTTGCCGAAAATCCGGGGTTGAAGGAGATTGCATACTTGCCTGCTTCGGTGTTCTCGACGCTGAAGTCGCCGCTTCCATTGCGGATGGTCCCGTCGCTGTTAATGCTTCCCCAAATGATTCGAGCCATTTTTTCCTCCGATATGAATGAGATGGAAATTTGCGCGTGTGATGGCTTGATCCAAGGCGATCGATAAGTGCTGGATGAAAAAACATCTGATCGAGATCGCATTGGAATTTTGATGGTAGGTCTTGATCTTCTGGATGTAAACCGCCAATTAAGATGTGTATCGCTGGTTTGGTGCTTTTTTGTTTTACGACCGGGATTTCTGTTTGGGATGATTGATTAATAAACTGGAATTTTCTCGAATTCTGTTTAATGTTCCGGATGCCGTATCGAGGTAACTCGGGCGGCTTTTCTTTTTTCAACAGGGGTGGGGTGCAAGATCACGAAAAGACGATTCTGGAGGTGATCATCATGGGCGGATTGATTGGTGTCGCGAAGGTGTTGGTCGGCAGCGAGTAACTGACGTTTCGGCTCGTTGCCGACCGGGCATTGTTGGGTTCGGCGGCGTAGATGGTTGCCGGTATCGCGCCGCTCGGCCTCGGTAGCGCGCTCGGCATCATCGGATCGCAGTATCTGGAGGTGCAGTTGCGTCGGAACGCGAAGCATCTGTTTGGGGAGAAGTGACATTGCCCGAATCGATATCGCAGCGGCTGGCGGCAAGAACCGCGTCGCGTTCCTCGACGTGATCTCACATCGAGACCGTTCCGATTCAGTACACGGTCGGAGGTGGGAGGGGCGTCGAGCGGAACGCACTGATCATCTTCGGCTGGGATGACGCGGCGGAGCCGGTCGGACTCTTCTAGGAGCCAAGGATCGGTGTTGATATCAGCGCCGGAAACCGCGGGACGCAATGGTGCGGGGGGTATTGACGAGCGCTCGCCGCTACCAGTGCACTGAGAGGTCGCCTGCAGAAATTGACAGCAATTGAAGAGTTACATGGCGCTGCCTCTCGACAATCATATGAAGATACGGTATCAACGGCCCAATCAAAAAAATGAGGGCAATCGGAAGTGAAAAGGAGCTACTTGCTCGTCGGCGACAAGTCGACTTCTGGCGGGGTCGTGACCGCCGGAATCCCGAATACGTCAATCAATGGTCAACAGATGACCCATCTTGGGGCTACGGTCGCGTGTCCGGCATGCAAATCGGTGGGGCATATCGTGCCAGTCGGCCCGCGTTGGCCGGATGGCTGGATGGGACAGAAGGTCGCCCTGGAGGGGACAAGGTAGCGTGTGGCTGTCAGCCGATGCCGGTCATGCTTGCCTCGCAGAGCATGATGTTCGAGCAATATGACGGCGATGGGCTTTCCAGCATGGGTTTTGCACCCAGCTTGGCAGCGCTACCTATCGAGCAATGGTCGTACATTGCATTCAAGGCAAACGATATCGGTTCGCTGGAAGGGCTGCGATGCGTGGCCCATTTCGATGACGGCACAACTGCGACCGGTACCTTCGATCATCAAAATACGGTGCGTTTCGAGAACCCGTCGGGCAAGGTATGTCAGCGGGTCACGGTGTCGGCAGATGCCGATGAGTCGAGTGGCACGTTCTTCGACTCCTACGCCGATACCCTGACAACATAAGAGGCCCGATATGCCCCTCGAATATCCTGCAATCGCGCGGAACGACGACGATTCGATTCACTACACCGGATCCTATCCAGTGAATCAGCAACACCAACTAGATGGGTTGCTCGAGAAATCACTTCAACAGTTCGAAGCGGCGGCGCAGAAGATTGCCGTTGACTTCATTCAGGATGCGAAATTCCGCCAAGAGTACATGCGCCAAATTGCCGAGGTTCCGAAATTGGTACGTGCGGAGGTAGCCGCAGGCCGTGTCGGCCTCGAGGAGGGCGTTCGGTTCGCTCAAACGCTGCGCAACCAGATTATGAAGGAGACTCGCGCAGCAACGTCTGCTGGCACCCTCGCGGTGGCCGAGCGCCACAAGAAGGAGGGGCTTTCTGAGCGATTTCTGCTAGAGCGGTATAGCGTCCTGCAGACTGAACCGGCGGCAAAGAAAATGTCGGTGTTCGAGTTGAAGCAATATGTGACTAATATCGTCGAAGGGCGCTTGCCAAGTGCATTCGATCGATTGAATGCGGAGCAGCGCGCGAAGGTGTACTACGCGATCATTGATGCAAGTGGCCGGGACAGTGTCAAGTTCAGCGGATTGGCCACCAAACTCGCGGCAACCGGTAAGGTGTTCACGGCCATGACTGCAATTCTGGCCCTTTATAAGGTCGCGACATCGGATGACAAAGTTCAGGAGATCAACCGGCAGGGCTCGATTGTTGGTGGCTCATTGCTTGGCGGCGCACTCACGGGCGCAGCCGTGTCGATGGTTTGCGGTCCCGGTGCGCCGATTTGTGCGTTCGTGTTGATTGCCGCTGGTAGTCTTGCAGGCGCACACTTGGCGGAAAAGGGAAATGAGCTGTATCAGGAAGAGTTGCGAGAGTTCATGAAATGGCAGATTCGATAGACACAATCGAGCGACAGAATTGCTGGCTCACGATGTCGGACTTGTTCGTCGATAACGAGGTGGACTATAGGGGCATCGCAAACTCACTGGTTCAGCATTGTCCGAACATGACGGATGCGGAGTTGAAGCGAACCTACTTCGACGAGGTGGCCCCCGTATTGGGCGGTAACGGATTGTCGCCGGCACCCGCCGTGTGGACCGGATTTGACGGGGACCAAGTGCTGCGGGATATCAGCGGCTGGCTCGCACAGCAGCAGTCTTCGGCCTACTATCGCGCTACCGGTTGTGTGTGGCGGGCCATGTGCCGACTGTTCTTCAAGTCGATATGGTCGGAATTGGAGCGAGAGTTGCTCGCGTCAAGACGAAGTTAGGTGACCGAAGTCGAGCGGGGCATTGGGACGCTGCCAAGCGTCCTTTCTTGCGTTGTTGTCAACCTCAAAGGTGCTTTGGCTATTCGAGTTTACCAGTGGCCCTGACGGGCAAGCGCGAAGTTTGCCTATCGGTCGGCTGCCGGCCAGTTCGAGACACTGTGACCTGCCCCCGGTTTTAGTCCGAACTGCAGTTAGAGTCCGGCCTCACGCACCACACACAGTTCCGCCCCGCCCCGGAACATGCAAAAAACCCGCGACAGCCGACGCCTCGCGGGTTTTTTCATTTTCACTCCCTGAACGGCGCGTCCGCATCGAACGTCTTCATGAAGCGAAACACCAATGCGGCGCGTGACCGCACCCCCAGCTTCGCGTAGATCGTTTTCAGATAAGAGCGCACGGTGAACTCGCTGATATGCAGGCGATCGGCAATCTGTTTGGTCAGGAAACCCATGCAGACCAACTGAACCACCTGCATTTCACGGCTGCTCAACAGCCGGCCGATGTCGATGCCGGACGGATTGTCGCCGGGCGGCGCGGCATCCCGGCGGCGGCGTGCTTCGGCCACCAGCACGTAGCGGTGCCCCTCGAATTCGAAGCGGACGATTTCACCTTCCGCACCGGCCGAGCGCATGCCGTTCGTCTCGTCGATATCGCAATCGACTGGCCCGGCACCGTCGGCGAGCAGCACACGGCACTTGCGTCCCGCGAGTTCGACTTCGCCGATCTCCCGGCCGGCGAACGGCCGTTGCGCCCCGGCTGCCGGCCGGTCGATCCAGAGCCTGCTCGCGTCGGGCAACCGCTCGTCATCGGGTTGAGATACCGGCACGGAATGGCTCCCCCACGTTGTTTGCCGGGCCCGCCGCCGCATGACTCTGCGCAACCCGTGAAGCACTGCATTCGTCACCCGATCTGCCGTGTCGGCGCGTCCTCGCGAGAGGCGCGGCGCAGTCTCCGGAATTCGCGGTCCTGAGCAACGGGCAAGCGGAAACGATCCGTGGTCGGTCGCCCGCGACCCGTTCGGCCTTCCGTCGATGGAGCCTCGAACGCGCGACGGTTTTCGCTGTTGCGATGCACTTGTCCGCCGCGGCTGCGACCTCTCCGTTGTGGCACAAGGTCAGATGAAATTCAAGGCCGGCATCGCGCCACAAACGCGCTACCCCAAATGGGTCAAGCCGGTGAATGGCGAGCGTTCGTACGTACTTCTTCGGCGTCGCCTTAATACGCTTGTCCGCGCGAGTCAGCGTGACGAGGCGAATGCGATCGAATCGACCGCAACGGGCGATTCGCGTACGCAGGCGCTCCACTAGAGTGGGGTCAACGTGCCGGTCGACCGTGCGCCGGTTGCACTGCACGCCGGATTTCCTGCTGTCCCGAATCGATCGCGGAGCAATGCAATGGATGAGCCCTTCGATGGCGACGTGGCGGACGAAGCCGACACGACCGACGAGACGGATGCATTCGAGCGTTTCGACGAGCAGAGCGCCGACGCGTCATTCGGCGACGAATCGTTCGACGAAAGCGGCGACTTCGCCGTCGATGCGCAAGAGAGCGATGCGGGCGAGGACCTGGCCGACGACGTGGATGGCGTCGACGACATGGCGCTCTGGAACGCATTCGAAGAAGAGCTGGCCGACGGACTCGATGCGGCGGACGACGATGAATTCATCGGACGATTGCTGGGCGGCATCGGGCGTGCGGCCGGCGTGGTCGGCCGCGGGCTGGGCAGGGCGGCAGGTGTCGCAGGGCAGGTCGGCGCGCTCGCCCGGCGCACGGACGACGTCGCGGGCCGGATCGGCAGCGTCGCGGACGCCGTCTCGCCGGCGGCCGTTGCGCTGGCGAGGCTGGCGCGCGTCGCAGGGGCGCCAGCCGCGGCTGACATGCTCGGCCATGCCGGGCAAGTCGCGCGACGTGTCGGTCGCGCCGCGCGTCGGACCCGGCGTGCGGCCGGCGCGCTCGGCCAGGCGGCGGGCGGGGTTCAGGGCCTGTTCGGGCAGATCAGCCAGTTGCTGAGCCGCAGCGCAGGCGCGGACGAAGCCTTCGATGCGCTGGCCGACCTCTACGTCGACGACGGCGTCGACGAAGCCTTGCCCGCGATGATCGGCCTGGCGGCTCGCGCCGCTGTGCGCGGGCTGGGCTTTCGAAACGCCGCGCAACTGTCGGCCGCTGCGCGCCGCGCGCTGGTGCGAGGCGTCGCGGCCGCGGCGCGCGAGCTGGCGAGGTCGCGCTGGCCGCATGCAGTGCGCGCGTTGCCGCGCCTGACGCACTCCGCGGCCGCGGCGGCGCAACGCCGGCTGCCGACGCCGCAGCAAGCCGTGCGGCTCGTCCGTCGCGAGCTGCCGCGCGCCGCCCGGCAGCTCGCACAGAATCCGCGCCTGATCCGCAGCGCGGTCCAGCGGGGCGCCCCGCGCCCGCTCGTGTGTCCCGCGGACATGGGACACGGGTTGCGGAGCGAGCGCATCGGCCGGAGCCGAAGTTTCCATATCGACGGCCCGGTCACGCTGACGATCACCTCTCACTGACGCTTGGCGCTGAAAGGAGCACACCATGGACCGATTCGAAACGGATGCAATGGACGACCTGATGTACGAAGCCGCAGAAGGTCCGGCCCGCGCTTCGGCGCATGCCTACGACGAGTTCGACGAAGACGGTTTCGACGAGGGCGACTACGGCGACGAGGGCGATGACGAATTCCTCAGCCGGGTATTGGGCGGGATCGGCAATGTCGTCGCGGGTCTCGCGGGCGGCGGCGCCGGTTTCGACGAATACGACGAAGGCGACGGATTCGAGTTCGCGGACGAAGCGGACGAAGGCGACGAGTTCGACGCGGCCGGCGAATGGGATGGCGCCGACGAGCTCGACGCGATGGACGAACTCGTTGCCGACGCGCTCGACGCGGCCGACGGCGACGAATTCTTTCGCCGGCTGGCGCGCGTCGCGCGCAGCGTCGGGCGCGGCATCGGCAGCGCGGCGCGCGTGGTCGGACCGCTCGCCAGCATGATTCCGATTCCGCAGGCGCAGATGATCGGCCGCATCGCCAACGTCGCCGGCCGTCTGCTGGCCGACGGCGCCGACGAGTTCGAGGTGTTCGACGAGATGATCGACGGCCTCGACGAGGACGGGATCGACGCGGCAGCGCCCGTGCTGGCCGGCATGGTGGTGCGCCGGGCGCTGCCGGCCATCGCGCGCGCCGCGCCGCAGGTCAGGCGCGCGGCGGTTCGCAGCGTCGCCCGGGCGGTTCGCACGGCCACGCGACGGCAAGGGCCGCCGGCCGCCCGCGCGGTCGCTCGCGCGGTGCGCGCGACGCGACGCATCGCGCAGCGTCAGCGCGTCGCGCCGCGTGCGGCTGCGCAGATCGTGCGGCGCGTCGCGCAGCAGGTCGCACGCCGGCCGCAGGCGATACGCCGGCTGGCGCGCCCGCTGGTGCCGGCCGCGCGCCGCGCGACGCCGCGCGGCCAGGGCGCCAGGACGATCGCGCGAACGATCGCGCCCATGGCGCGCCGCGTGGCCGCCACCGGCGGGCGGTACGTGCCCGGCGCGGCCGGCGGCGGGTGCCCGCACTGCGGCGTGCGGCACTTGCGCCTGCGCGGCCCGGTGACGATCACCATCACCGGCGCGCGTTGACGCCCCGCCATCGACGCACACGGAGCCGGCCATGAACCTGCACCGCTTCCTGCAAGCGAAAATCAGCGGGCTGTCCGCCCGCCTGTCGCGGCTGGCGCGGATCGACAACGCGTTCGTCGGCCTGCGCCCGCAGGACATGCGCTACTCGCCGTCGACCCGTCATTTCGAAGCGGCGAACGCACGCCTTGCGCGAGTCGAGCGGCGCATCCGCGCACGCTTTGCCGGCCTGCGGGACTGGGACCGGCGCGCGCCGCAGCGGGTGCTGATCGACATCGCGCTGGTCGAGCGCGAGCTCGACCGGGCCCGGCGCCTGTTCGGCATGTTCTACGAGGTCTTCGCGCAGCGCGGGACCAGCTTCGGTCCCGCGCTGGCGGCCCACGACGCGATCGCCGAGGATTGCTACCAGGCGATCCGCCAGGCGGCGCCGCGCATCTTCGACGGCCCGCTGCTGAAGCCAGTCTGCTACATGGAGCACGGCTACTCGCCCGCGACGATGCGGCGCGGCGTGCAATTGTCGCGTCTGCTCGGCGAGCAAAATCCGTTTCCGCTCATTCGCATTCCGTGGGACCGGGACCAGCCTTGGCAATCGGTGTTCCTGCACGAGGTCGCGCATAACCTGCAGGCCGATCTCGGCATCTGGCAGGAAAACCGCCAGGCCGTGCTGAAGCGCATCATGGGCAGCGCGCACAGTCCGTTCCTGGCCGGCATCTATGGCCGCTGGCACAAGGAGATCTTCGCGGACCTGGCGGCGATCCTGCTCGGCGGGCCGGCCGCGGCGTGGGGCATGGCCGACTTCCTCGCGCATCCGCAACCGCGGACCATGACCTACCGGCCGGGCGGCGCGCATCCGACGGCCTATCTGCGCGTCTATCTGCTCGCGGAAATGCTGCGCCGCCTCGGCTTCGGCGCCGACGCGACGAAGCTGCTGCGCGTATGGCAGGGCCTCTATCGCGCGAACACTGGCCATCGCATTCCGGCGCCGCTGATGGCGAGCGCGCCGCGACTGATTCCCGAGGTGGTGGACGAGATCGCGTTCCAGACGCGCCGCAACCTGGCGCAGCGCGCGCTCGTCGACATCATGCCCTTTCGCCCGGACGACGAGGCGGCCATCCGCGACGGCGCCCGCCGGCTCGCCGCCGGGCGCGACCCGGAGCTGGCGCCGCGGCATCTCGTCAGCGCCGCGCATTACGCGCTGGAGGGCGGCGGCATCGCGCCGCAGCGGCTGGCGCAATGCGTGATCGCGATGCTCACCGCCCATCTGCCGCCGCAGCCGGCCGCGCCGCCGCGGCTGCGGCTGGCCGCCTGAATGCCGGGAAGCCGACGAAGCATCCACACTAGCCAAGCCTTTTCCAGCGAGGTACCGCCATGTCCATCCCCGCCAATCTTGCCTACACCGGCTGGCCGCAGTCCGACGGGACGAGCGCGCCGGCGACGGCGGGCGCGCAGCGCATCGCTTTCGACAATCTCATCCGGCGCGAATTGAAAGTGGGCGATCCCGCCGACCCGGCGCAGGTCGCCCGGGCGCTGCTGGACCGTTACCAGGGCGACCCGCGCGCGCGGGCGATCAGCGGCGAGGCCGACGGGCTGCCGTTCCTGAATACGCCGTCGCTGCCGGTCGGCGCGCCGGCCGCGCCGACCGCGACCGGTCTCGATCTCGATCAGGCCAGGAGCGACCTCAACCAGGATCTTGCCGAGCTGTTGAGCAGCAATCTCGCGAAGGACGTGCGCCCCGAGCTGGAAGGCTGGCAGCAGGCGATCAACGATCTGGTCGACGACGGCGTCAACTCGGCGCTGCAGGGACTCGACGCGTACAGCCGCGACCGGGCGTTCGCGATGCGCCGCCAGCTCGGCGAGTATGCGCGCCTCGCACGGCTGATCGGCGCGCTGACGCCGGAACTCAACGAGGACTACCGCAATCTCGCGCAGAGCCTGGACGAAGTCTGCGCGGTGCTGCTGGTGATGATGGGCGAAGCGCTGGCCAACAACGGCTTCGCGGGCGGACGCTATCTGCTGCAGGTGCCGTTCTCCGAGTTGCAGGCGCGTCGCGATGCGGTGCTGGTGGCGTTGCGCAACCTGTCCGGCGGCGCGCAGCAGTCGCTCAACCAGAGCACGTGGCCGCGCGGCCTCGATGCCTATCGGCAGTTGTACAGCATGCTCGAGAATCGCGGCCAGTTCGAACTCCGGTCGCTGCTGTCGGAGGTCGAACTGGCGCGGGCGATGGACGACCTCGTGCAGGCGGCCGGCGGCGGCTCGACGAGCGGCATGCGGCGCGTCGGCGCGACCGCCTGGGCGCCGCTCAACCGCTTCGAGCGCTTCGTGCAGATCACGCTGCATGCGGTGAGCCCGCAGTCGCCGGCCCTCGCCGCGTTCCAGGAGGCGCTGCAGCTGTTCATCGACGGCTTCAACCATTCCGGCGGATTCCGCCTGCTGCGCATTTCGCGGCCGACGGTGCTGCTGTACGGTCTCTACGGCTCGACCCAGTTGTCCGGTGCGGACAACCGCCTGATCGAGCTGGTCAACCGGCGCGGCCAGTTCGCGTCCACGATCGACTGCCTGACGCGCTGCATGTGCAGCGACGACGTGGTCAGGGCGCAGATCGTCCTCGACAAGATCCTGTTCGACATCGATCGCGCGATCGATCTCTACGCGATCGGGGAGAAGGACTTCGGGGATCCGGAGTTGCGTGCGGCGGCGTGCGGCCTGCTGATTTACGCGGCGAGGAACCCGGGGAGCTGGGCCAAATCACCTACGGCGCTGACTTACCTCGGCTCGTTCGACGATAACGCCACGCGTGCGGAGCAAACGTTGCGGGTCGACCAGCAACTTGACGACCTGCAGGCGTTGCTGATCCCGCAGGGCGGCGGCGCCAACCGGTTTTCTGCTTACTGGGAGCTCGGTTCCGGCAACTGGTCGGACAGCACCGGGATCTCGGTGCCGCCAGGAGCGCGAGCGCGACTCCGTCATGAACTGGCGTTGCAAGTGCAGACCGACGAGAACTGGCGGCCGATCGTCGAGCAGATGGCGTCCGGCTGCGTGCCGATCAGCCAGGTTTTCGGCGGCATGGAGGCAACCGTGGGGAACCCGCATCCAAACCTGATGCAATTGCTCTCGGGAGACCACGTCGATACCACCAGTCTCGGCGTGCTCGCGGCCTTCCAGCATGGCGGCCTGTGGCTCGTGGACAAGGGCGCGCACGTCGATCGGCTGAATCCGCCTGTTCCGCGCATTCCGCAGGATGTCGAGACCTCGTTTGCCGAAATCGCCCGCATCAATTCCGAGGTGCTGCGGCTGTACAAGAAGGAGTGATCGCAGGCGCTCGCCGCTGGCGGCGCCGGCGTTGCCGGTGCCGCCGGTCGACCGACAAGCGCGCAGCGCAACGTTGGGAACATCGAGCCGTCGTCGCAGCCGCAGCGTCCGCATGCGCCACCCGTCACCCGTCCCGCGCATCGACTTCGCTCACAGGAGTAGGCCATGAACTTCCAGACCAACGAGACGATCCAGCGCCTGTGGGACACGTTCCTGCAGGAACAGCTGGCGAGCTTGCCGCCCGATCAGCGGGAAGCCTTCTCCAACCAGTTCGAACAGCGCTTCGGCGAACTGCTGGGCAAGCCGAACGGCGGCGGCGATGCGGGGTTCTTCGACCTGCTGGGCCTCGGCCCCCAGGGCGAAGTGGGCTTCGACAAGATCGCCTATCCGCGCGTGCAGCCGGATTTCGACGATTCCATCGTGCCCAGCCAGTTGCACGCGGCGGCCGAGCTGTACTACATCTACCAGCACGAACGGATGAAGATCTTCGAGGTGGTGGAGACCCTGCTGCGGCTGTTCCGGCTCGGCAAGATGCGCATCCAGCGGGGCCCCGGCGCGCGCGGCCTGTATCTGCTGGAGAAGTGGCAGCCGATCCGCTACAAGAAGAGCGACCGGATGATCGCGTATCGCCGCGCGTTCAACTACGGCAACGCGCAGGCGCCGGCCGGCGCGGTCGTCAACCGCAATTTCCATCGGCAGATGGTCGGCTTCGTGGTCGCCATCGGCCAGTACTTCCGCGACCTGCTGATCGGCGAGGTGATTCGCGGCGGCCAGCTGATCGACCAGCGGCCGTTCGGCAGCGTCGGCACGATCCAGCGCATCGGCCTGGACCTGCGCTACGCGCTGGACCGCTCGACCTACGGCAACATCTTCGCGCTGGCGATGGAGACCGGGCATTACCTGATCCAGGTGCTCAAGCTGCTGGATTCGCCGGACATCAAGAAGGCGTTCGACGCGAACACCAAGTGGGACGTCGTCGAGATCGTGTCGAACCGCTATCTCGGCGGGGTCGCCGAACCGTCGCAGCGCGCCAAGATGGCTGAGAGCGGGCGGCGGATGCTGCAGTTCGTCGCGGACAACGACTTCAAGACCGCGATCGACCCGATCCTGTTCCAGAACGTCGTGCGTCCGATGGGCGCGCACGCCGAGGCCTGGCTCGCGGCCTACCGGATGACGCCGGAAGGGCGCGGCTTCCCCGGCGTGACCCCGGCGCTGAAGAGCGTGCTGGGCGTTCCGCAGGCGATCGGCGCCTGACGCGGTGCGCGGGTGAGCGGCCATGCGCGCGGACGACATGCTGGTCTCGGTGCGAAGCCGCAAGCTTGCTTGCGTGCTCGATCCCGCGCTGGTGCTCGGCTCGCGCGTCGGGCTGGCGTTCGCGTTGCGGCTGTCACGGGTGCTGGAGCCGTGGCTCACGCGCAGCTTCTGGCAGGTGATCGACGCGAGCGAACTGCTGCTGCCCGGCCTGGCGGCCGGGGCGCCAAACGACGATATCGACGCACAGTGGCCGCTCGCGGACGTGCTGCAGGCGTGGATCGCGCTGCGCGACGCGACCGATGCGAGCGCGTGGCCGTTGCGCTGGATCGGCGACAACCTCGCCGAATCGCAGCTGGATGGCGCCGTCGCCTCGGGGATCGTGATGCATTACGAAGCATTGGCCGAAGCGCTGGCCGCACGGTTGCGGCTCGACGAGGACCCGGTGTCCGGCATCTGGCCGTCGCGCTGGCGTCCCCGCGAGGCCAGCGTCGACGCGCTCGCGTTGTCGGCGGCGCTGGAAGGCGCACTGGTGCTGACGGCGTCGGTCGCCCAGCGCGAGCCCTGGCCGGTGCAGGCGCTCGCGCGCCTCGGGCGTCCCGCGCGGCTGCTCGATCCGTTGCCGGCCGAGCGGTCCGCGTCGCTGTTCGCCGCCGAGCGCGCGTTGCTGCTCGACGCGCTGGCGGCGGCGGGGCTGGCGAGTCTGGCGCAGGAGCTCCCGCCGCTCGTTGCGCTGCACGTGAACGTCGTGCCGGCGATGGTCGCGGCGGCGGCGCATGTCCCGCCGCGCGCGGAAGAGGGGCTGGCGCCGGCGCCCCGGATCGATGCCGCGAACCCGTGGGACGACGTGCGCGCATGGTGGTACTACCTGTAAGCGACAACGCCGTGCCGCCTCGGGCCGGGATCGCCGCGCGGCGCGCCGGCGCGCACAATCGGAGAGTCGTGATGAGCCGCAGCCTGTCCACGCAACCTGATGGCCGCAACGGGCCACGTGTCAATGCCGGCCAACTGGTCGCCACCGTGGTCGCCGGCCAGATCGCGCATCCGGTCGGCCAGGCGTCGGCGTATCGCATCGGCTACGACGGTGTCGCGCGGGTGCTGCCCGGCACCGGCGGCATCGCGCTGAACAAGCGGATCGGCGATCTGTGCGTCGGCCTCGCCGGCGATCACGTGGAGCCCGGCGTCGCGCTGCACAACAACGGCCGCGAGGTGACCGGCCCGCGCGACGGCCCCAACAACGCGCTGATCACGTCCGCGTGCGTCGGCAATCTGGCCCGCGTGATCAGCGGGCCCTGCAGCGGCAAGGTCGGGCTGGTCACCGGCAAGCACGGCGGCGTCAATCACGTGCTGGTGGACTTCCCGAGCGAGGTGCTGATGCAACTGCGGATCGGCGACCGCGTGCAGATCGTTGCGCACGGCCTGGGGCTGCGCCTGCCGGACTGCGCGCGCGTCGAGGTGCTGAACTGCGCGCCGCGCCTGCTGCGCCGTTGGGGCATCGTGGCGCGCGACGGACGCCTGCACGTGCCGGTCACGCACCTCGTGCCGGCGCGCCTGATGGGCTCGGGCCTCGGGAAGAACACCGCGTGGCGCGGCGACTACGACATCCAGCTTGCCGATCGGCTCACGCGCGAGCGCTATCGGCTGGGCAGCCTGCGTTTCGGCGACATGGTCGCGATTACCGACGCCGACACGCGGCGCGGCCCGCTCTATCGCGCGGGCCGCGTGACCATCGGCGTCATCGTGCACGGCGACAGCACGGTCAGCGGCCATGGCCCCGGCGTGACGCCGCTGCTGACCGGTCCCGCCGACGTGCTGATGCCGCTGCATGAGCCGCAGGCGAATCTCGCGGAGATCTTCGGCATTCGCCGCGCCGTGCCGCCGCGGCAGCGGCCGACGCTGGCCGAGATCGATTGCCGGCGCCGCCGCGTGCTGCGCGAGCAGCCTGCGCGGCTGGCGTTCGGCGCCGTGGGCCGTTCCGTCGTCGAATGACGCGCAGGCATTTGCGTGCCTTGCCGGGACGCTAATCCCAGAAGCTGCGCACCGCGACCGCGACGATCACCGGCACCGAGAACACCAGCGGAATGGCGAAATACTGCGCTTCGCGGTCGACGATCCAGCTGTAGATCAGCCAGCTCGCGCCGATCGCGAACGTCACGAGGCCGACCAGGATGGCGGCGATATTCAGCGTCAGGTTCGACGGCCTGCGGCGCGCATGCTCGCGCGGGGTGGGTTTCATCGGAAGGATGCGGCTCGTGGCCTTGTTCATGCAAACTCACAGGAAACCGCATCCGCACGGATCGCGCAAGGGCCGGTGCATCACGCGCGCGGCCTCGATCGCGATGTTCGCGAGCAGGCAGAAGCCCATCGGGCTGTCGCGCAGCGGTTGGTGATCTCGTCGACGACCGTGCAGCATCGAGATGGTTGTGTGTGCAACCATGTCGCGCTATGCTCGTCGGCTTCCGGGAGACGGAATTCCATCATGAACGACACGAATTCAGGGCAGGTGCGCGCAGCGGTCGTCGGCGTCGGCGCGATCGGCGGACTGCTTGCGGCAGCGCTCGCGCGAGCCGGCATGCGCGTGAGCGCCTACGCGCGCGGCGCGACGCTCGACGCGCTGAAGGCGCACGGCGTGCGCGTGCTCGACGAAACGGGCGCGATGTCGTCGCTCCCGCTCGACGCCAGCGACGACGCGGCCGCGCTCGGCGTGCAGGACTACGTGGTGATCGCGCTGAAGGCGCAGGCGCTGCCGGATCTGGCCGCGCGCCTCGCGCCGCTCGTCGGGCCGCGCACGGTGCTCGTCGCGGCGATGAACGGCCTGCCGTGGTGGTTCACGCACGGGCTGGCCGGGCCGCTCGACGGCGTGCCGCTCGAGGCGGTCGATCCGGGCGGCGCGGTGTCCGCGGCGCTGCCGCCGGCGCAGGCGATCGGCTGCGTCGTGCACCTGTCGTCGAGCACCGACGCGCCGGGCATCGTGCGGCGCGGGCGCGGCAATCGCCTGATCGTCGGCGCGCCCGATCCGGCGCGCGATGCGGCTGCGTCGCGCTTCGCGGCGGCGCTGGCCGCGGGCGGCTTCGACGTCGAGACGACGCCGCAGATCCGCACCGAAATCTGGGCGAAGCTGTGGGGCAACATGAACATGAATCCGCTGAGCGCGCTGACGGGCTCGACGGCCGACCGCCTGCTCGACGATCCTTGCACGCACGCGCTCGCGCTGCGGATGATGGAGGAGGCGGCCGCGATCGGCGCGAAGCTCGGCCTGGATACCGGCGTGAGCGCGCCGGAGCGCATGGCGGTGACCCGCAGGCTCGGCGCGTTCAGGACGTCGATGCTGCAGGATTTCGAAGCGGGGCGCTCGCTCGAGATCGGGCCGATCCTCGGCGTGTTTCCGGAGCTGGGGCGCAAGCTGGACGTGCCGACGCCGTATTGCGACGCGGTGCTCGGCCTGTTGCGCCAGCGCGCCGCGAACAGCGGACTGCAGGCGGGGTGAGCGGGGCGGCCGCCCCGCGGCTCAGTCGTCGCGCTCGAGCGCGTGGCTGAGCACTTTCTCGAGCAGCCGTTCGAACGTGTTGCGCTCGCTGTCGGACAGGCAGGCGAGCAGCCCGTCGTTCCACTTGCGCACGATCGGCATGATCTTGCGATGCAGCGCGCGGCCGTCCGGCGTCAGCGCGATCAGCACGATCCGGCCATCCGCCTCGCTCGCGCTGCGTTCGAGCAGGCCCTGCTGCAGCAGCGCCTCGGCCGCGCGGCTCGCCTGGCTCTTGTCGAGGTTGGTGTGGCGCGCGAGATCCATGATCGAGAACGGGCCGAACGCGCCGACGGCCGCGATCACGCGCGCCTCGGGCAGCGAGATGCCGAGCTTGTCGCGGTAAACCTCGCCGATGCCGCGGTCGGAGCGCTTCGTGAGCACGTGGAGGCGGTAGGTCAAAAACTGATCGAGCCCGGCTGGACGGCCTTTCATGTCGAATCCTGATGATAAAGGGCGGGCCCGATTGTTCCCGTATCGCGCGCTCGGGTCAACGGTCAGCGCGCGCCGTATTTCAGGCGCGTCAGCTGCTCCGCCTCGTTCGCGAGCAGGCTGGCGGCGTCGCGGATCGCGACGTCGAGCGTGATCGGGCCCGGCGCGGGCGAGAAGCACCCGGAAAAATGTTCGGCAAGGCGCGGCAGCGCGGCCGGATCGACGGCGCCCGACAGCAGCGACGCCGGCACGCCTGCCGCCTGCGCATGACGGCACGCGATGAACGGCGCCTTGCCGTGCAGCGTCTGCACGTCCGAGCGGCCTTCGCCGGTGATCAGCCAGTCCGCGCCCGCGAGCGCCGCGTCGAGGCCGACCTGCCGCGCAACGACTTCCGCACCCGCCTCGAAGCGCGCGCCGAGCATGTGCAGCGCGAAGCCGAGGCCGCCCGCCGCGCCGGCGCCCGGCAGGTCGCGGGCGCGCCGGTCGAGCGCCGCTTCGAGCAGGTCGGCGAAATGGCCGAGCGCTGCGTCGAGGGTCGCAACCTGCTCGGGCGTCACGCCCTTTTGCGGGCCGAACACCGCGGTCGCGCCATGCGCGCCCGTCAGCGGGTTGTCGACGTCCGACATGCCGATGAACTCGGCGTTGGCGATGCGCGGGTCGAGCCCCGACGCGTCGATCCGCGCGATCTCGGCGAGCCGCGCCGGCACCGGCTCGACCGGCTGGCCGGCGGCGTCGAGGCAGCGCAGCCCAAGCCCGGCGAGGAGCCCCGCGCCGGCATCGTTGGTGCTGCTGCCGCCGAGCGCGACGAAGAACCGGCGCACGCCTGCGTCGAGCAGCCGGCGGATCGCTTCGCCCATCCCGCGCGTGCTGCGCGCGTCGACCGGGACGCTCATCCCGGCCGGATCGGTGATGCCGACGATCTCGGCCGTCTCGACGATCGCGGTGCGCGCATCGATGACGCCAACGGCGGCGTCGCGCGCCGCGAGCGACGCGCCGGCCACCGTCACGCTGCGCCGCGTGCCGCCGCCGGCGAGCATCGCGTCGAGCGTGCCTTCGCCGCCGTCGGCCATCGGGCAGCAGCGCACGACGGCATCGGGGCGCGCGCGGCGGATGCCGGCGGCGATCGCGTCCGCGACCTGCGCGGCGGAAAGCGAGCCTTTGAACGAATCGGGCGCGATGACCACGACGGGCGCGACGACGGGCGCGGACGGGTGATGCGGCATGGTGTCTCCGGTTGGCGTGATTGGTCGGACGATTGGCCGCCGTGCGGCGGCGCATGCGCTTTCGAAGCAGCTTACAGGATGCGGGGGCGGGCGTGGATATGCGCGGCGGCATATCGGCGATCCATGCGCATCGGCGGCCGTCGCGCAACGGCCGCGCACGCGCGTGGCCGGTTCTGGCGGTGCAGGGAAAATTGTTTGCTAGAATAGTCGATTCTTCCGGCCAAAGCCGTGCTCCGAGCCGCTTGCGCCAGCCCTCCCGGCGCATGCAAGGATGGCGTGGCGTCCCGGCGCGGCGTATGACGCCGCCAGGCAGGCACGGCAAGGAAAACCCGATTCGCTCGAATAATTTTAGGACGATTGAAGCCATGGCTAACGTTGTTGAAAACCTCGGCAAGCTTGAACGCCGCGTGACGATTTCCCTGCCGAAAGACACGGTGCGGAAGGAAATCGACGCCCGTATCCAGAAACTCGCGAAGAACGTGCGCATGCCGGGTTTCCGCCCGGGCAAGGTGCCGCTGAAGATGGTCGCGCAGCAATACGCGGGTCAGGTCGAGGCGGAAGTCCTGAGCGACAAGATCGGCCAGGAGTTCTTCACGATCAGCCGTGCCGAGAACCTGCGCGTCGCGGGCCAGCCGAGCTTCGCGCCGAAGCAGGAGCAGGCGGAAGACGCATATGCGTTCGACGCGACGTTCGAGGTCTATCCGGAAGTGAAGATCGGCGACCTGGCGACGGCTGAAGTCGAGCGCTCGACGACGTCGATCGGCGACGCGGAAATCGACCGCACGCTCGACATCCTGCGCAAGCAGCGCGTGCACTTCCACGCACGCGGCGAAGCCGGCGAGCACGGCGACGGCGGCGCGGACACGGCAGCCAAGAACGGCGACCGCGTGACGGTCGACTTCGTCGGCAAGATCGACGGCGTCGCGTTCCAGGGCGGCACCGCGGAAGACTTCCCGTTCGTGCTCGGCGAAGGCCGCATGCTGCCGGAATTCGAAACGGCCGCGCTGGGCCTGAAGGCCGGCGAAGCGCGCGAATTCGACCTGAAGTTCCCGGACGACTACCACGGCAAGGACGTGGCCGGCAAGACGGCCCAGTTCACGGTCACGATGAAGAAGATCGAATGGCCGCACCTGCCGGAAATCGACGCCGACTTCGCGAAGTCGCTCGGCATCGAAGACGGCGATCTGGCCAAGATGCGCGCCGAGATCAAGGAAAACCTCGAGCGTGAGGCAAAGCGCCGCACGCAGGCGATCGTCAAGAACCAGGTGATGGACGCGCTGCTGAAGATTTCCGAGCTGGACGTGCCGAAGGCGCTGATCGAGCAGGATCAGCAGCGCCTCGTCGAAATGGCGCGCCAGGATCTCGCGCAGCGCGGCGTGCCGAACGCGAAGGACGCGCCGATCCCGGCCGAGATGTTCGCCGAGCAGGCCGAGCGCCGCGTGAAGCTGGGCCTCGTGCTCGCCGAGCTGGTGAAGGCGAACGGCCTGGAAGCGAAGCCGGAGCAGATCCGCGCGGAAGTCGACGAGTTCGCGAAGAGCTACGAAGACCCGAAGGAAGTGGTCCGCTGGTATTATTCGAACCAGCAGCGCCTCGCCGAGATGGAAGCGTTCGTCGTTGAAAGCAACGTCGTCGATTTCGTGCTGGGCAAGGCGAAGGTGACGGACAAGGAAGTGAGCTTCGAGGCACTCGCGAGCGCATCGGCGCAAGCGTAAGTGTCGCTCTAGCGGCGTGCCGGCTGTCGGAGCGACGGCCCGCACGCCGTTTTTACGTCAGGCGCACGGTTGCCATTAATATGGCGATTGAGCGGGCGGCTTCCATCCGTTCAATTTCCCATTCGAACAAGGTTCATTGAATGATCACTCGCGCTGAATTGCTGGACATGCTTGCTTCGAACGCGCCGCAGGGTTTCGAGGCCCAGGCGCTGGGGCTGGTTCCGATCGTCGTCGAAACGAGCGGCCGCGGCGAGCGTTCGTACGACATCTATTCGCGTCTCCTGAAGGAGCGCCTGGTGTTCATGGTCGGCGAAGTGAACGACCAGACCGCCAACCTCGTGGTCGCGCAGCTGCTGTTCCTCGAGAGCGAGAACCCGGACAAGGACATCAGCCTGTACATCAACAGCCCGGGCGGCTCGGTGTCGGCCGGCATGGCGATCTACGACACGATGCAGTTCATCAAGCCGGACGTGTCGACGCTGTGCATGGGCCTCGCCGCGAGCATGGGCGCGTTCCTGCTCGCATCGGGCGCGAAGGGCAAGCGTTTCGCGCTGCCGAACTCGCGCGTGATGATCCACCAGCCGCTCGGCGGCGCGCGTGGCCAGGCGTCGGACATCGAGATCCAGGCGCGCGAGATCCTCTACCTGAAGGAGCGGCTCAATCAGCTGCTGGCGCAGCACACGGGCCAAGACGTCGAGCGCATCGCGCGCGACACCGACCGCGACAACTTCATGTCGAGCGAGGACGCGAAGGCGTACGGGCTGATCGATCAGGTGCTGCTGAAGCGTCCGTGAACTTAGTGGGGTGCCGCCCCATTAGCGGCGGCACGCCCGATACGCCCCGAGCAACTTCGGCAAGCGCATCCAGCCGGCTCAGGTCGCGCCCTAGGTCGTGGCGCGCGGAGCATTCGGCGTATCATGTCATTTACCTGTCCGGAGGCTCATACATTCATGGCGGACAAAAAAGGTTCGAACAGCGAGAAGCTGTTGTATTGCTCGTTTTGCGGCAAGAGTCAGCATGAGGTGAAAAAGCTCATTGCCGGCCCGTCGGTCTTCATCTGCGATGAGTGCATCGACCTGTGCAACGAGATCATTCGTGACGAGGCGGCAGCCGCGGGCGTCGAGGCCAGCCTGTCCCGGTCGGATCTGCCGAGCCCGCAGGAAATTCGCGACATCCTCGATCAGTACGTGATCGGGCAGGAGCGCGCGAAGAAAATCCTCGCGGTGGCCGTCTACAACCACTACAAGCGTCTCAAGCATCTCGACAAGAAGGACGACGTCGAGCTGTCGAAGAGCAACATCCTGCTGATCGGCCCGACGGGCTCCGGCAAGACGCTGCTCGCGCAGACGCTGGCGCGCCTGTTGAACGTGCCGTTCGTGATCGCGGATGCGACGACGCTGACCGAAGCCGGCTACGTCGGCGAGGACGTCGAGAACATCATCCAGAAGCTGTTGCAGAACTGCAACTACGAGGTCGAGAAGGCCCAGCGCGGGATCGTCTACATCGACGAAATCGACAAGATCAGCCGCAAGTCGGACAACCCGTCGATCACCCGCGACGTGTCGGGCGAGGGCGTCCAGCAGGCGCTGCTGAAGCTCGTCGAGGGCACGATGGCGTCGGTGCCGCCGCAGGGCGGCCGCAAGCATCCGAACCAGGACTTCATCCAGGTCGACACGACCAACATCCTGTTCATTTGCGGCGGTGCGTTCGACGGCCTGGAGAAGGTGATCACCGATCGTACCGAGAAGACGGGCATCGGCTTCGGCGCGACGGTCAAGAGCAAGCAGGAGCGCGATGCCGGCGAGGTGCTGCGCGAGGTCGAGCCGGAGGACCTGATCAAATTCGGTTTGATCCCCGAATTGATCGGCCGTCTGCCGGTGGTCGCGACGCTCGGCAAGCTGGACGAGGCCGCGCTGATGAAGATCCTGGTCGAGCCGAAGAACGCGCTCGTCAAGCAGTATCACAAGTTGTTCGCGATGGAGCGCGTCGAGCTGGAAATTCGCCCGGCCGCGCTGCAGGCGGTGGCCCGCAAGGCGATCCGTCGCAAGACGGGCGCGCGCGGTCTGCGTTCGATCATCGAGCAGGCGCTGCTCGACGTGATGTACGAATTGCCGACGATGAAAGGGGTCAGCAAGGTCATCATCGACGAGAACGTCATCGATGGGGACGGCAAGCCGCTGTTGATCTACGAGGACACGCCGAAGGTGGCGGGTTCGAATTGACCGGCTTGACGGCGATGTTCAGACAAAAAAGGCCGTTCATCGAAGCGTGAACGGCTTTTTTTCGTTTATCTTGTGGGTAATCTGACTCAACACGCGGCGGTTACTTTCTTACCGAATATTTCCCACGCTGGGAGGCCTTGCAATCGGATGCGCCGGCCTCAATTACCGAACAATTGATTCCACTCATGGGGAAATGAAATGTCAGGCACCCAACTTCTCCCGCCGGAACGCATCACGCTCCCGCTGCTGCCGCTGCGGGACGTCGTCGTTTTCCCGCACATGGTGATTCCGCTCTTCGTGGGCCGGCCGAAATCGATCAAGGCCCTCGAAGCAGCGATGGAAGGCGGCAAGCACATCATGCTGGTCGCCCAGAAGACCGCGGCCAAGGACGAGCCGACCGAAAAGGACATGTACGAGGTCGGTTGCGTCGCCAACATCCTGCAGATGCTGAAGCTGCCGGACGGCACCGTGAAGGTGCTGGTCGAAGGCCTGCAGCGCGCGCAGGCATTGTCGATCGAGGAACAGGAGACGCAGTTCTCCTGCGAGGTGATGCCGCTCGAGCCGGACCACGCGGACAGCGCGGAAACGGAAGCGCTGCGCCGCGCGATCGTGTCGCAGTTCGACCAGTACGTGAAGCTGAACAAGAAGATCCCGCCGGAGATCCTCACGTCGCTGTCGGGCATCGACGAGGCGGGCCGGCTCGCGGATACGATCGCCGCGCACCTGCCGCTCAAGCTCGACCAGAAGCAGCACATCCTCGAGATGTTCCCGGTCGTCGAGCGCCTCGAGCACCTGCTCGCGCAGCTCGAAGCCGAGATCGACATCCTGCAGGTCGAAAAGCGCATCCGCGGGCGCGTGAAGCGCCAGATGGAGAAGAGCCAGCGCGAGTACTACCTGAACGAACAGGTCAAGGCGATCCAGAAGGAGCTGGGCGAAGGCGAAGAGGGTGCGGACCTCGAGGAGCTCGAGAAGCGCATCAACGCCGCGCGCATGCCGAAGGAAGCGAAGAAGAAGGCCGACGCGGAGCTGAAGAAGCTGAAGCTGATGTCGCCGATGTCGGCCGAAGCGACGGTCGTGCGCAACTACATCGACACGCTGATCGGCCTGCCGTGGCGCAAGAAGAGCAAGGTCAACAACGACCTGTCGAACGCCGAGCAGGTGCTCGACGAGGATCACTTCGGCCTCGAGAAGGTCAAGGAACGCATCCTCGAGTATCTCGCGGTGCAGCAACGCGTCGACAAGGTCAAGGCGCCGATCCTGTGCCTCGTCGGGCCCCCGGGCGTCGGCAAGACCTCGCTCGGCCAGTCGATCGCCCGCGCGACGAACCGCAAGTTCGTCCGCATGGCGCTGGGCGGCGTGCGTGACGAGGCCGAGATCCGCGGCCACCGTCGCACGTACATCGGTTCGATGCCGGGCAAGATCCTGCAGAGCCTCACGAAGGTCGGCGTGCGCAATCCGCTCTTCCTGCTCGACGAAGTCGACAAGATGGGCATGGATTTCCGCGGCGATCCGTCGTCGGCGCTGCTCGAAGTGCTCGATCCGGAACAGAACCACACGTT
This sequence comes from Burkholderia sp. MSHR3999, assembly GCF_000833595.1. Lineage (NCBI taxonomy): Bacteria > Pseudomonadati > Pseudomonadota > Betaproteobacteria > Burkholderiales > Burkholderiaceae > Burkholderia > Burkholderia sp. MSHR3999. The sequence continues at coordinate 1,926,524 of NZ_JRFO01000001.1, read as the reverse complement.
CGCCGATCACTACATCGAGGTCGACTTCGACCTGTCGGACGTGATGTTCGTCGCGACGTCGAACTCGCTGAACATCCCGCCGCCGCTGCTCGACCGGATGGAAGTGATCCGTCTGTCGGGCTATACGGAAGACGAGAAGGTCAGCATCGCGCAGCGTTACCTGCTGCCGAAGCAGAAGAAGAACAACGGCCTGAAGGAAGGCGAGATCGAGGTCACCGAGCAGGCGATCCGCGACATCATCCGCTACTACACGCGCGAAGCCGGTGTGCGTTCGCTCGAGCGGGAAGTGTCGAAGATCTGCCGCAAGGTGGTGAAGATGCTGCTGCTGAAGAAGGCAACGGGCGCGATCAAGGTCGACGGCGAGAACCTCGACACGTTCCTCGGCGTGCGCAAGTACGACTTCGGCCTCGCGGCGAAGGAAAACCAGGTCGGTCAGGTGACGGGCCTCGCATGGACGGAAGTCGGCGGCGACCTGCTGACGATCGAAGCCGCGGTGATGCCGGGCAAGGGCAACGTGATTCGCACCGGTTCGCTCGGCGACGTAATGAAGGAGTCGGTCGAGGCAGCGCGTTCGGTCGTGCGTTCGCGTTCGCGGCGTCTGGGCATCAAGGACGAAGCGTTCGAGAAGCAGGACATCCACATCCACGTGCCGGAAGGCGCGACGCCGAAGGACGGTCCGTCCGCCGGCGGTGCGATGACGACCGCGCTGGTGTCGGTGCTGACGGGCATTCCGGTGCGCGCCGACGTCGCGATGACGGGTGAGATCACGTTGCGAGGCGAAGTCCTGCCGATCGGCGGCCTGAAGGAGAAGCTGCTGGCCGCACATCGCGGCGGCATCAAGCTCGTGCTGATTCCGGAAGAGAACGTGAAGGATCTCGCGGAGATTCCGGACAACGTGAAGAACGCGATCGAGATCGTGCCGGTCCGCTGGATCGACAAGGTGCTCGAACTCGCGCTCGAGCGGACGCCGACCCCGCTGCCGCCGGAAGAAGAGGCGAAGGCTGCGGCGCCCGTCGCGGAAACGGCGAAGGATGCCGGCTCGACGGAAGTCGTCAAGCACTGAGTCTGATGTGACGGTTGTTCACGAAATCCGCGGCGTGTCCGCGGGTTTTTTATGCGCGGCGCGCCGATCGAAATCGGCGCTGCAAAAATTTCGCGATTCAGGGCTGGTAAAGTTCTGAAGGGTGGATTAAACTAGCGGGCTCGCTGGTTGTTGATGCCGAAATGCAGATCGCAGCCAGATTGAATCCGGAACGGGTGCTTAGCTCAGTTGGTAGAGCGGCGCCCTTACAAGGCGTAGGTCGGGAGTTCGAGCCTCTCAGCACCCACCAGTTTCGCGATTCAGCCAGACCAAGGAGCGGTAGTTCAGTCGGTTAGAATACCGGCCTGTCACGCCGGGGGTCGCGGGTTCGAGTCCCGTCCGCTCCGCCAAGACAATAAATGCCCGCCTCGTGCGGGCATTTTTGTTTGCGCTGCAGCAACGCCGGCGCCGCCAGGCCGACGCCTCCCGTTTCGCCTTTTTTCCTGCCCGCTGTTGTAATATCGGGCGTTTTGTCCAATACACACCCCGTCACGCATGCTCGATTTCTTCCGTAATCACCAGCGCCTGATGATGGCGCTCCTGCTCCTGATCGTGTTGCCGGGGCTGGGTTTCGTCGGGATCCAAGGCTTCCGCGGCTTCTTCGATGAAAGCGCGAACGTCGCGGCGGTCAACGGGCACAAGATCACGCGAGTCGAATTCGACGGAACGTACCGTCAGCAGATCGATCGCGCGCGTCAGGCGCTCGGCGCGCAGTTCGACCTGAAGTCGTTCGACACGCCCGAGCACCGCAAGGAAGTGCTCGACGGCCTGATTCAGCAGCGCGTGCTGGCCGACGAGACGCAGCGCCTGCACCTGACCGCGTCCGACAACGCGGTGCGCGAGGCGCTGCTGAGCGACCCGATGATCGCGTCGCTGAAGAAGCCGGACGGCTCGATCGACGTCGAGCGCTATGCGCAACTGCTGTCGTTCCAGGGCATGACGCCCGAGCAGTACCAGGAGCGCGTGCGCTACAGCCTGGCGCTGCAGCAGATTCCGGCCAGCATCGTGTCGAGCGCGTTCACGCCGAAGAGCCTCGCGCAGCGGCTGTCCGAACTCGCCGCGCAGCAGCGTGAAGTGCAGGCGCTCGTGCTGAAGACGAGCGACTACGCGTCGAAGGTGCAGCCGACCGACGCGCAGCTCGCGGCCTATTACGACACGCACAAGCAGAGCTTCGCGACGCCGGAGACCGCGACGATCCAGTATCTCGTCTATTCGCCGGCGGCAGCCGCGGCGAACGCGCAGCCGACCGACGCGGACATCAAGAAGTTCTACGACGACAACCCGACGCATTTCCGCACCGAAGCGCAGGTGCGCGTGAGCCACATCTTCATCGCGGCGGCCGGCGACGCAAGCGCCGCGGACAAGGCGGCCGCGAAGGCGAAGGCCGAGCAGCTGCTCGCCGACGTGAAGGCGCATCCGGACCAGTTCGCGCAGATCGCACAGAAGAGCTCGCAGGACGCGCCGTCGGCGGCAAAGGGCGGCGACCTCGGCTTCATCACGCGCGGCTCGACCGCGGGCGGCAAGGCGTTCGACGATGCCGCGTTCGCGCTGAAGCAGGGCGACGTGAGCGGCATCGTGCAATCGGATCTGGGCTTCCACATCCTGAAGGCGACCGAAGTGAAGCCGGCGGCCGTGAAGCCGTTCGCGGAAGTGAAGGATGCGATCGCCGTGGAGCTGAAGCAGCAGTATGCGTCGAAGGCGTTCTCGGACAACGCGGAAGGCTTCACGTCGACCGTCTACGAGAAGGCGAAGAGCCTGCAGCCGGCCGCGGACAAGTACAAGCTGACGATCCAGACGGCCACCGTCACGCCGACGCCGAACCCCGCGCTGCCGCCCACGAGCCCGCTGAACAACGCGAAGTTCCTGGCTGCGGTGTTCGCGACCGACTCGGTGAAGAGCCGGAACAACACGCAGGCGATCGACATCGGCAACAACACGCTGATCTCGGCGCGTGTGACCGACTACAAGCCGGCCGCCGTGCCTGCGCTCGACACGATCAAGGATGCGGTGCGCCAGAAGGTGATCGCCGAGCAGGCGGCGGAACTCGCGAAGAAGGACGGTGCGGCAAAGCTCGCCGAGCTGCAGAAGTCCAAGGCGACCGCGGGCTTCGCGCCGGCGGCAACCGTCTCGCGCACGCAGTCGCACGGCCTGACGCCCGCGGCGCTGAGCGCGGTCTACAAGGTCGACGCAAAGGCACTGCCGGCCTACGTCGGCGTCGATCTCGGCGCGGACGGTTATGCGATCTACCGCGTGAATTCGGTGATCCCGGGCTCCGCGGTCGATCCGCAGCAGCTCGCGGCCGCGCAGCAGCAGATGGCGCAGGTCGACGCGCAGAGCGAAGGCGAAGCCTATCTCGCCGCGCTGCGCGATCGATCGAAGGTGAAGCTGTACGGTTCGACCGCGAATGCCGCGCAGGACGGCGGGAACTGATCTCCGCCGCGTCGACAGCAAAAAGCCCCGCCATCGAGCGGGGCTTTTTGTTGGCCGTGCGCGTGCACGCTGCCGGCGCGGCGCGTGTTCAGCCGCGCGGTTTGCCGAGCAGCGGCTTCAGCGACGGCCACACGTTGTCGAGCAGCACGCCCTGCGCCTGCCGGGTCGGATGGATCTGGTCGGCCTGGAACATGTCGGGCCGGTTCTCGATGCCGGCCAGCAGGAACGGCACGAGCGGGACGCCGAGATCCTTCGACAGCCGCGTATAGATGCCGTGGAACTTCTGTGTGTAGTCGGGGCCGTAGTTGGGTGGGACGAACATGCCGACCAGCACGACCTTCGCGCGCGCGCGCGCTGCGCGTCGGCGACGATCTCGCGCAGGTTGCGTTCGGTCGTCGCGAGCGGCACGCCGCGCAGTGCGTCGTTCGCGCCGAGCTCGACGACGACGATCGCGGGCTTGAGCCGCGCGAGGACGGCGGGCAGGCGGGCGCGCCCGCCGCTCGTGGTGTCGCCGCTGACGCTCGCGTTGGCGACGCTATAATCGATCCGCTCGGTGGCGAGCCGTTGCCGCAGCAGTGCGACCCATCCGGTATCGCGCGGCAGCCCGTATTCGGCCGACAAGCTGTCGCCCAGCACGACGATCACCGGCTGGCCCGGCGGGGCGGCCGGCGGCGTCGCGGCGCAAGCGAGGCCGGCCGCGGTTGCGGCGAGCACGCCGCTCAGCAGTGCGGCCAGCGCCGCGCGTCTATTCCTGCGAGTTGTCGTATCCATGCTCAAGATTAGCGATCCGATCATCGAAGTCCATCACGTATGCAAGCGTGTCGCCGATGCGACGGGCGAGCTGACGATCCTCGACGGCATCGACCTGACGGTGCGCTCCGGCAGCAGCCTCGCGATCGTCGGCGCGTCGGGGTCCGGCAAATCGACGCTGCTCGGCCTGCTTGCGGGGTTGGACAGCGCGACGAGCGGCACGGTTCGGCTGCTCGGCCAGCCGCTCGACCAGCTCGACGAGGACGGGCGCGCGGCACTGCGCAACGGCGCGGTCGGGTTCGTGTTCCAGTCGTTCCAGCTGATGCCGCATCTGACCGCGCTCGAAAACGTGATGCTGCCGCTCGAGCTGCAAGGCGGCGTCAGCGCGCGTGACGCGGCCGACCGCGCGCGGGCGCTGCTCGTGCAGGTCGGGCTCGGCGAACGCACCACCCACTATCCGAAGCTGCTGTCCGGCGGCGAGCAGCAGCGCGTCGCGCTCGCGCGCGCGTTCGTCACCCGGCCGTCGATCCTGTTCGCCGACGAGCCGACCGGCAGCCTCGACGCGGCGACCGGTCACGCGGTCATCGACCTGATGTTCGAACTCAATCGCACGCACGGCTCGACGCTCGTGCTCGTCACGCACGATCCGGAGCTCGCGCGCCGCTGCGCGACGACGGTGACGCTCGACGCGGGGCGGATCGTGGCGCCGCGCGCAGCACAGCACGGCGCCTGACGGATCGTCGACGGCCCGGCCGCGCGTGCACGCGCGGCCGGTTGCGCGTCAGCGCTTGAGCGCGGCGCGTGCGCGTGCGATCAGCGCGGTGGTCGACGAATCGTGCTTTGCCGGATCGACCGCCTCGGCGGCCAGGTCGGCCTCGACCACCTTGCCGAGGATCTTGCCGAGCTCGACGCCCCACTGGTCGAACGGATTGATCTGCCACACCGACGCCTGCACCAGCACCTTGTGCTCGTAGAGCGCGATCAGCGCGCCGAGCGAACGGGGCGTCAGCGCGTCGACGAGCAGCGTCGTCGTCGGGCGGTTGCCGGGGAACGTCAGGTGCGGCGCGAGCGCCTCGTTGCCGGGCCCGGCGACCTTGCGCGCTTCGTCGAGCGTGCGGCCGAGCATCAATGCCTCGCTCTGCGCAAAGCAGTTCGCGAGCAGCTTCGGATGATGGCTCGCGAGCGGATGCTCGGGCGTCAGCACCGCGACGAAGTCGATCGGCACGATCGTCGGCCCCTGGTGCAGCATCTGGAAGAATGCATGCTGGCCGTTGGTGCCCGGCTCGCCCCAGGTCACGGCGGACGTCGGGTAGTCGACGAACGTGCCGTCGAGGCGCGCGGACTTGCCGTTGCTCTCCATCTCGAGCTGCTGCAGGTACGACGGCAGGTAATGCAGCGCTTCCGAATACGGCGCGACGAGGTAGCTCTGCGAGCCGAAGAAGTTGCGATACCAGATGCCGATCATCCCGAGCAGCACCGGCAGGTTGCGCTCGAGCGGCGCTTCGCGGAAATGGCGGTCCATGTCGTTGGCGCCCGCGAGCAGCTCGTCGAACTGTTCCGGGCCGATCGCGATCATGATCGACAGGCCGACCGCCGACCACAGCGAGTAGCGGCCGCCGACCCAGTCCCACATCTCGAACACGTTGTTCTCGTCGATGCCGAACCGGACGACCTCGGCGGGGTTCGCCGACACGCCGACGAAGTGCTTCGACAGCGCATCCTCCGGGCAGCCCTTCGCGACGAACCAGTCGCGCAGCGAGCGCGCGTTCGTCATCGTCTCGAGCGTCGTGAAGGTCTTCGACACGATGATCGCGAGCGTCTCTTCCGGATCGACCTGCTCGAGCACGCGCGCGAGATCGGCGCCGTCGACGTTCGACACGAAGTGGGTCGAGATCTCGGGCGTCGCGACGTGGTGCAGCGCGTGCACGACCATCTTCGGGCCGAGGTCCGAGCCGCCGATGCCGATGTTGATCACGTGGCGGATGCGCTTGCCGGTGTAGCCGGTCCACGCGCCGCTGCGCACGGCGCGCGCGAACGTCGCCATCTTCGCGCGCTCGGCACTGACCTGCGCATGGAACGGCGCAAGCGGATCGGTTGCGCGCAGCGCGGTGTGCAGCGCCGCGCGGCCTTCGGTCGGGTTGACGACGTCGCCCGCGAACATCGCGTCGCGGCGCGCCTCGACGCCGGCGTCGCGCGCGAGCTGCGCGAGCAGGCGCACGGTCTCGTCGGTGATGCGGTTCTTCGAGAAGTCGGCGGCGAGGCCGCCGCCCGAGAGCGTGAAGCGCTCGGCGCGGGTGGGCGCGGGATCGTTTTCCGGGGCAAACCAGTCGCGCAACCGGGCGTTGCGGATCTGTTCGAAGTGGTTTTGCAGGGCAGTCCAGGCGGGGAACGATTTCAGCGTCATGGCGGTTCGAGTGAGGCGTGAATCGGAGGAATGCCGCGCCGGCGAGTCGGAGACGGACTGCCGGCGGACGAGTGGCCCGCCGCGCGGCGGGGGACTCAGTATAGCGGCGTTATGTGTCCGCGCGCGTCGACGGGTAAAAAAGGCGATTGATCAGCGTGCGCACCGTCGGCGCGAGTTCGCCCGCCGTCAGGCCGGCCGGGCCCGTGCCGTTCGCGACCAGCGTGTCGGCCGCGAGGCCGTGCAGGTAGACGCCCGCGAGCGCGGCGGCGTAAGGGCCGACGCGCTGCGAGAGCAGCGCGCCGATCAGGCCGCCGAGCACGTCGCCGGTGCCGCCTGACGCGAGCGCCGCGTTGCCGGTCGGATTGACCGTCAGGCGGCCGTCGGGCGCGGCGATCACGGTGCCGGCGCCCTTCAGCACGACGACGCTCGCGAAGCGCGCGGCGAGCGCGTGCGCGGCGTCGAGGCGGTCGCGCTGCACGGCCGCGGTGTCGCAGCCGAGCAGCCGGGCCGCCTCGAGCGGATGCGGGGTCAGGACGCATGCGCGGCCGTGCGCGCCGCGCGCCGCGAGCGCGGCCGCGAGATCGGCGTGCGCGGCGACCAGGTTCAGCGCATCGGCGTCGAGCAGCGTGGGCGCGTCGTGCGCCAGCAGGTCGCGCACGAGCGTCGCCGCGGCTTCGCGCGTGCCGAGGCCGCAGCCGGCCGCGACCGCGGTCATCGCGTCGAGATCCAGCGCGTCGGCCGGATGCAGCATCAGCTCGGGAAACGGCGGGTCGTAAGGCGGCGCGCCGGCGCCCAGGAAGCCGACGTGCACCTTGCCCGCGCCGGCGAACAGCGCGGCGCGCGCGGCGAGGATCGGCGCGCCGCACATGCCGGTGTCGCCGCCGATCACGGCCAGGCTGCCGAACGTGCCCTTGTGCGACGCGAACGCGCGCGCGGGCAGCGCGGCGGCGAACCGTGCCGGGGCATTCAGCGTCACCGCGGGCGCGGCCGGAGGCGGGACGTCGAGCGACGCGACGGCGATCTCGCCGGCGAGATCGCGGCCCTCGCCCATGTAGAGGCCCGGCTTCGCGCCGATGAAGGTCAGCGTATGCGTCGCGGCGACCGCGGCGCCCGCGCCGACGATCCGGCCGGTATCGCTGTCGAGCCCGCTCGGCACGTCGAGCGCGAGCACGCGGCCGACGGTGCGCGCGCGGGTGGCGATGCGCCCGGCGAGGTCCGCGAACGCGCCGTCGAGCACACGGCCGAGACCGATGCCGAACAGGCCGTCGACGACCCATGCGTAGCCGTCGAGCGAGTCGGGCGGCTCCGCCGAGACCGGCACGCCGGCGGCGCGGGCGACGCCGAGCGCCCATTGCGCGTCGTCGGGCTTCACCGCGACGGGCATCCACGCGTGCGTCGCGACGCCGAGCCGCTGCAGTTCCGCCGCCGCGACGAGCGCGTCGCCGCCGTTGTTGCCGGGGCCGACCGCGAACCAGACGGGGCGGTCGTCGCCGCCCACGCGTTCGGACAGCCAGCGCGCGGCGGCGGCGCCGGCGCGCGCCATCAGCGTGTGCGGCGGCAGCGCCGCGGCCGCGGCGGTTTCCGCGGCGCGCAGGTCGGCGACGCGCAGCAGCGCAATCGGTTCAGGGGCGGGAAGCGGGTGGGCGGGGTGGGCGAGCGTCATGGCGGCAGGAGGGTCGGCGCCGCCGGGCGAGCCCGCGCGGCCGGTCAGGGCGAGAAGCGCTCGGCGCGCAGCGCGGCGAGCGTGTCGGCGGGCCAGTGCTGCGTGGCGCCGCCGATGTAATCCGCCACCACTTTAGCAGACCCGCATGCGAGCCCCCAACCGGCCGGGCCGTGCCCGAAATTGGCGAACACGCGCGGATGCGAGGTCGGACCGACGACCGGCAGGCCGTCCGGCGACAGCAGCTGCGTGCCTTGCCACGACAGTGCCGCGGAGATCTTCGCGGCGCCGGGCACCCAGTCGTGGACGGCCTGGCCGAGCAGCGCGAGCGCGGCCTCCGACAACGGCGCGGCGAGCGGCCGCGCGGTGTCCTGCAGGCTCTGCAGCACCGCGCCGCCGCCGACGCGCAGCCGCTGGTGGGTGCGGGTCATCGAGATGCGCTTGATCGAATCGACGACGGCCAGGTGCGGCGCGTGTTCGACGTAGGCGACCGGCGCGGTCAGCGTGTGGACGCGCATCGGATGCAGCGGCACGCGCATGCCGAGCCGCTCGAGCAGCGCGAGGCTGCTCGCGCCGGCGGCGACCACGATCGCGTCGGCGGAAATCACGTCGACCTCGCGCGCCTTCGACGCGCGCCGGTCGCCGCCCGGCGGCGCGAGCTCGACCGCGGCGCGGCCGGCGTCCGCGCGGATCGCGGCGACATCGGCGCCGAAGCGGAACTGCACGCCGTGCTCGTCGAGCACCTGCTTGACCAGCTTCGTGAACAGCGGGCAGTTCGCGGTGCGCTCGCTCTCGAGCAGCACGCCGCCGGCGAAGCCGGGCTCGGCGGGCACCGACGGCTCGAGCGCCGCGCATTCGGCGGCCGTCAGCACGCGGTGCGGCAGGTCGAGCGTGCGCAGCAGCTCGAGCGCGGGCTGCGCGGCGTCCCAGTCGCCGGCGTCGCGCACGACGTGCAGCACGCCGGTCTTCTGCTCGAAGTCGAGATCGAAGCGGGCTTCGATGTCGGCGAGCGTGTCGCGCGACGCGTCGACCAGCGGGCGCAGCCGTGCGTACTGGGTGGCGAACGCGTCGGGCTCGCGCAGCTCGCCGAGCCGCTTCACGAAGCGGCGCACGCCTCCGTTCAGCCCCGGCTTGTAGACGATGCCGCTGTCGCGCGGCTGGCGCTGGCGCATGAAGGTCGGCCCGAACCAGACGTCGAGCGGACTCGGCAGCAGCGTGCCGCCATCGCCGTAGGTCGCGCCTTGCGCGACGGTCGCGTGGCGTTCGACCACGCACACGCGATGGCCGGCCGCGCGCAGCTGGTAGGCGGTGGCGACGCCGCTGATTCCGCCGCCGATGACGATGACATCCATGGATTGCTTCGATGACGGGCGGCCGTCCGGCCGCCCGGTGGGTGATTCGCGTGACGGGCCGCGGGGCCCGGTGAACCGGCAATGATAGCGCCAAACCGGCGGCGCGCGGCCCGCGACCGGTTCGGGCACGCCCGGCACGCGCCGCGGACGGGCTTGGGCGCCCGACTTCCGGGTATAATTACGGCCTTCCTTTTGCCCCACGTCGCCACCTTGCGCGACTCATCGACGTCAGTCCAGCCCATGGCTCACTTCTCGTGTTTTCCCGGCGCTTCGGCCCTCTCCGATTTCCGTCAAACCCGTCTGCTCGATACGCTCAGGCAAATCGACGCCAACATCGTCGCGGTGCGCGGCCAGTACCTGCACTTCGTCAATGCCGCCGAGCCGCTGTCGGCCGATGACAGCGCACGCATCGACGCGCTGATGCACTACGGCGCGCCGTTCGAGGCGGCGGCCGAGAAGGGCGCGGTCGAGACTTTCGTCGTGCTGCCGCGCTTCGGCACGGTCTCGCCGTGGGCGAGCAAGGCGACCGACATCGCGCAGCACTGCGGCCTCACGCACGTGCGCCGCATCGAGCGCGGCGTCGAGTACACGGTCACGCTGAAGTCGGGCCTGCTCGGCGGCAAGAAGGCGCTGTCCGACGACGCGCGCGCCGCGGTCGCGGCCGCGCTGCACGACCGGATGACCGAAAGCGCGGTCGCGTCGCGCGACGACGCCAAGCACCTGTTCGACGAGCTGCCGGCCAAGCCGCTCGCGACGGTCGACGTGCTCGCGCAGGGCCGCGGCGCGCTCGAGCGCGCGAACGTCGAGCTGGGCCTCGCGCTCGCCGACGACGAGATCGACTACCTGGTCGACGCGTTCCGCAAGCTCGAGCGCAACCCGACCGACGTCGAGCTGATGATGTTCGCGCAGGCGAACAGCGAGCACTGCCGCCACAAGATCTTCAATGCGCAGTGGACGATCGACGGCGAAGCGCAGGACATGTCGCTGTTCGCGATGATCCGCAACACCGAGAAGCTGAGCCCGCAAGGCACGATCGTCGCGTATTCGGACAACTCGTCGATCATGATGGGTGCGCAAGCGGAGCGCTGGTTCCCGCGCGGCGCGGGCGCGGCCGGCGAGCCCGGCGAGCGCTACGGCCGCCACACCGAGCTCACGCACACGCTGATGAAGGTCGAGACGCACAACCACCCGACGGCGATCTCGCCGTTCCCGGGCGCGGCGACCGGCGCGGGCGGCGAGATCCGCGACGAAGGCGCGACGGGCCGCGGCGCGCGTCCGAAGGCGGGCCTGACGGGCTTCACGGTGTCGAACCTCGACCTGCCCGGCGCGCGCCAGCCGTGGGAAAACGCGCGCGACGCCGCGCAGCCGGTGGCCGAGCGCAACCCGAACGAGCAGCACGGCCCGTACGGCCGCCCGGACCGCATCGCGTCGCCGCTGCAGATCATGATCGACGGCCCGCTCGGCGGCGCCGCGTTCAACAACGAATTCGGCCGCCCGAACCTTGGCGGCTACTTCCGCGTGTACGAGCAGAACGTCGGCGGCCAGGTGCGCGGCTATCACAAGCCGATCATGATCGCGGGCGGCCTCGGCAACATCTCCGACGCGCACACGCACAAGCACGACGTGCCGGCCGGCTCCCTGCTGATCCAGATCGGCGGCCCCGGCATGCGGATCGGCATGGGCGGCGGCGCGGCGAGCTCGATGGCGACCGGCGCGAACACGGCCGAGCTCGACTTCGACTCGGTGCAGCGCGGCAACCCGGAAATCGAGCGGCGCGCGCAGGAAGTGATCAACGGCTGCTGGCAGCTCGGCGACGAGAACCCGATCCTGAGCATTCACGACGTCGGCGCGGGCGGCCTGTCGAACGCGTTCCCCGAGATCGTCGACGGCGCGGGCAAGGGCGCGCGCTTCGAGCTGCGCAAGGTCGCGCTCGAGGAGTCGGGCCTGTCGCCGCGCGAGATCTGGTCGAACGAGGCGCAGGAGCGCTACGTGCTGGCGATCGCGCCGGCCGACCTGCCGCGCTTCGAGGCGATCTGCGCGCGCGAGCGTTGCCCATTCTCGGTGGTCGGCGTCGCGACGGACGAGCGCCAGCTGCGGCTCGTCGACGACGAGGCGACGGGCGCTGACGAATACCCGGTCGACATGCCGATGGAAGTGCTGCTCGGCAAGCCGCCGCGCATGCACCGCGACGTCACGCGCGTGAGCACCGAACGCGCGCCGGTCGACGTCACGGGCGTCGCGCTCGCGCAGGTCGCTGTCGACGTGCTGAAGCACCCGACGGTCGCGAGCAAGTCGTTCCTGATCACGATCGGCGACCGCTCGGTCGGCGGCACGTCGGTGCGCGACCAGATGGTCGGCCCGTGGCAGGTGCCGGTGGCCGACTGCGCGGTGACGGCACTCGACTACGCGGGCTTCAAGGGCGAGGCGATGACGATGGCCGAGCGCACGCCGCTCGCCGTGATCGACGCGCCGGCGTCGGGCCGCATGGCGGTCGGCGAGGCGATCACCAACATCGCGAGCGCGCCGATCGCGTCGCTCGACAAGCTGAAGCTGTCCGCGAACTGGATGGCCGCGTGCGGCACCGCCGGCGAAGACGCCGCGCTTTTCGACACGGTGAAGGCGATCGGCATGGAGCTGTGCCCGGCCCTCGGCATCGGCATCCCGGTCGGCAAGGACTCGCTGTCGATGAAGACGAAGTGGGACGAGCAGGGCGTCGCGAAGGAAGTGGTCGCGCCGGTCTCGCTGATCATCTCCGCATTCGCGCCGGTCGAAGACGTGCGCCGCCACCTGACGCCGCAGCTGCAGCGCGTCGCCGACGCCGGCGACAGCGTGCTGATCGCGATCGACCTCGGCCGCGGCAAGAACCGGATGGCCGGCAGCATCTTCGCGCAGGTCACGCAGCAGGTCGGCGACGCGACGCCGGACGTCGACGATCCGCAAGACCTGAAGCGCTTCTTCGACGCGATCCAGTCGCTGAATGCGCGAGGCTTGCTGCTCGCGTACCACGACCGCTCGGACGGCGGCCTGTGGGCGACGGTCTGCGAAATGGCGTTCGCGGGCCACGCGGGCGTGTCGCTGAACGTCGACATGCTGACGCTCGACGCCAATCACGAATCCGACTACGGCGACGCGAAGGACTGGGCGAAGCAGACGAGCGGCCGCCGCGACGACCGCACGCTGCGCGCGCTGTTCTCGGAAGAGCTCGGCGCCGTCGTGCAGGTGCGCGCGACGGACCGCGACGCGGTGCTCGGCGCGCTGCGCGAGTTCGGGCTGTCGACGTGCTCGCACGTGATCGGCTCGGTCAACGAGCGCGACGTGATCGAGGTGTACCGCGACGCGAAGAAGATCTACGACGCACCGCGCGCCGAGCTGCATCGCGCGTGGAGCGAGGTGAGCTGGCGCATCGCGCGCCTGCGCGACAACCCGGCCTGCGCGGATGCCGAATACGACGCGCTGCTCGACGCGGCCGACCCGGGCATCTCGCCGGTGCTGACGTTCGAGCCGGCCGACGACATCGCCGCGCCGTACATCGCGACGGGCGCGCGTCCGCGCGTCGCGATCCTGCGCGAGCAGGGCGTGAACTCGCACCTCGAAACCGCGTATGCGTTCGACCGCGCGGGCTTCGACGCGCACGACGTGCACATGAGCGACCTGCTCGCGGGCCGCGCGACGCTTGCCGACTTCACCGGCGCGGTCGCGTGCGGCGGCTTCTCGTACGGCGACGTGCTGGGCGCGGGCGAGGGCTGGGCGAAGACGATCCGCTTCAACGCGAACCTCGCCGACATGTTCTCGGCGTTCTTCGCGCGGCAGGACACGTTCGCGCTCGGCATCTGCAACGGCTGCCAGATGCTGTCGAGCCTCGCGTCGATGATCCCGGGTGCGGATGCATGGCCGAAGTTCACGCGCAACAAGTCCGAGCAGTTCGAGGCGCGCTTCTCGTTCGTCGAGGTCCAGTCGTCGCCGTCGATCTTCTTCGCGGGGATGGAAGGCTCGCGGATTCCGGTTGCGGTCGCGCACGGCGAAGGCTATGCGGACTTCTCGCAGCAGGGCGACATCGATCGCGTCGCGGTCGCGATGCGCTACGTCGACCATCGCGGCAACGCGACCGAGAGCTATCCGTTCAACCCGAACGGGTCGCCCGCCGGCATCACGTCGGTGACGACCGCCGACGGCCGCTTCACGGTGCTGATGCCGCACATGGAGCGTGTGCACCGTACGGTCACGATGAGCTGGCACCCGGAAGGCTGGGGCGAGGCGAGCCCGTGGCTGCGCGTGTTCCGCAACGCGCGCCGCTGGATCGGCTGACGCGATGTTCGATCCGCATGCGCCGGTCGACGTCGTCACGCTGCGCGACGAGCGCGCGAGCGACGTCGCGGCGGTTGCCCGGGTGATCGCCGCGGCGTTCGCGGCTGCGCCGCAGCACGGGCAGTTCGAGCAACGGATCGTCGACGCGCTGCGTGCGGACGGCTGCCTGAGCGTGTCGCTCGTCGCGGAGCGCGACGAGCGCATCATCGGGCACGTCGCGTTTTCCCCGGTGACGATCGGGACGATCGGCGACGGCGGTGAATCGGGCTGGTACGGGCTCGCGCCGCTCGCGGTGCTGCCCGACTGCCAGCGGCAAAGCGTTGGCGCCGGGCTCGTGCGCACCGGTCTCGATGCGCTGCGGCGGCTCGGCGCGCGCGGCTGCGTCGTGCTCGGCGAGCCCGCCTATTACGCGCGCTTCGGCTTCGGGCCCGCAGGCGACATCGTGTTTCCGCAGGCGCCGCCGGAATACCTGATGGTGCTGCCGTTCGATGCCGCCGCGCCACGTCCGGTGGGTGAAGTGCGGTATCACGCGTCTTTCCACGCGTAGCGGCACTGCGCATCGCCGCTGGCCAAAAGAAAAAGCCGCTCCGTGGAGCGGCTTTTTCGTATGCGGCGCAGCGTGGCGTTACTGCACCTTGGCCTGCTGCCGCAGGCTTTCCTCGAACGCCTGCAGCTTCTGCTGGACCATCTGTTGCGCGATCTGCGGCTTGACCTGGTCGAACGGGGGCGGCGCGACTGCGCGGACGTCGTCGACGCGGATGATGTGCCAGCCGAACTGGGTCTTCACCGGCTCGTCGGTCATCTGGCCTTTCTGCAGCTTCGTCGCGGCCGCCGCGAATTCCGGCACGTACGCCTTCGGGTCGGCCCAGTCGAGATCGCCGCCGTTCTTGCCCGAACCCGGGTCCTTCGAGTACTGCTTCGCGAGATCCTCGAACTTCGCGCCGGCCTTGATCTTCGCGATCAGGTCCTTCGCCTGCTGCTCGTTGTCGACGAGGATGTGGTGCAGGTGGAATTCGCGGTTCGCGACGCCCTTCACCAGTTCGTCGTAGCGCGCCTTCACTTCGGCGTCGGTCGGCTGGTTCTTCTTCAGGAAGTCTTCGATCAGCGCGCGCAGCACGACGGTCTGCTGCGCGACGGCGACTTGCGCCTTCACGTCCGGACGGTTCGGGATGCCGCGGCGAATGGCTTCCTGCATCAGGATTTCGCGGTTCACGAGTTCCTGGCGCACGGCCTGCTGCATCTGCGGGCTGTCGGGCTGGCCTTGCTGGACCAGCTGCGCGACCATCGCGTCGGCGCGCGACTTCGGAATCGGCGTGCCGTTGACGACGGCGATGTTCTGGGCGAAGGCCGGCGCTGCTGCGAGAGCGGCCGCTGCGGCCCACAGGCGGGGGGATTTCAGGATCATCGGGAATTCCTAATGAGACGACTAGATTGAAGATTCGTTGAATTCTTCGGGCGTGTACGCGACGATCGCGAGCGCGTGAATGCCGCGCTGCATCGCATCAGCGAGCGCATCATACACCAGCCGGTGCCGGGCGACGCGCGCCTTGCCGGCGAATGCAGCGGACACGATCGTGACCGTGTAGTGGCCGCCGGCGGCCGCGCCCGCGTGGCCCGCGTGCTGCGCGCTGTCGTCGCGCACCGTGAGCGACACGGGCGCGAGCGCGGCGGTGAGGCGCGCCTCGATCAGCGCGATGCGCGCGTCGGGCGATGCGTTCAGGAAGGCATCGCTCATGTCATTCGTCCTTCAGGTATTTCGCGAGCCAGAGGCTCTGCAGGATGAGGAACACGACCATCGCGCCCGTCGTGCCGAACAGCTTGAAGTTCACCCACTGCGACTCGGTGAAGTTGCGCATCACGTACAGGTTGACCGCGCCGAGCGCCGCGAAGAACAGCGACCACGCGACGTTGAGCCTGTCCCAGACGGGGTGCGGCAGCGTGAGCTGCTTGCCCATCATTTTCTCGATCAGGTTGTTGCCGAACGCGTAGCGCGCGGCGAGCAGGCCGATTGCAAATAGCCAGTAAAGCACCGTCAATTTCCACTGAATGAATTTCTGGTTGTGCAGCACGAGCGTCGCGCCGCCGAACACGACGATCAGTCCGAGGCTGACCCACTGCAGCGTGTCGACCTTCCGGTGCCGGAACGCCACCCACGCGACTTGAACGAGCGTCGCGACGATCGCCACGGCGGTCGCGGTGAAGATATCCCACACCTTGAAGGCGGCGAAAAACAGGATGATCGGAAACAGATCGAACAAAAATTTCATGATGATCGCAGCTGCGTGAAAGGCCGCTTGCGCGGCCTTTCACCGTTGTAGGGGCCCGCGCGGCGTCGCGGTCGCGAATCGCAGGGTATGTCCGGCCGATCCGCCCGCGCGCCGCTCATTGGTCTTCGGGTCGGGAGTCGAAGTTTAACGCAGCCGAATTGATGCAGTACCGCAAGCCGGTCTGGTCGCGCGGGCCGTCCTCGAACACGTGGCCGAGGTGCGCGCCGCAGTGGTTGCAGCGGACCTCGACGCGCACCATCCCGTGCGTGTAGTCCATCACTTCCTCGATCACTTCGCTGTTGAGCGGCTTGAAGTAGCTGGGCCAGCCGCAGCCGGAATGGAATTTCGCGCCGGATTCGAACAGCGGCGTGCTGCATACGACGCACTTGTAGATGCCGGGGTCTTCCGTGTCGGTGTATTCGCCGGTGAACGCGCGCTCGGTCGCCGCATGCTGCGTGACCTCGTACTGCATCGGCGTGAGCCGGCGGCGCAGTTCCGCGTCGTCTTTCTGGTACGGATAGGACTTGTCGTCTGAATCGTGGGACATGGGTCGTTTCTCCTGATGGAACGGTCGGGACGCGGGCGTCACGACGAGCAGCTCACTTCGAGCGAGCCGGCCCAGTCGGGCGGAAGCGCCGCGTACGACGCGTATTCGGGCTGTTCGTCGAACGGCCGGCGCAGCACCTGCGCGAGCCGTTCGACTTCGGAAAAATCCTTTTCCTTCGCGTGCCGGATCGCGATCTCGGCCAGATGGTTGCGCAGCACGTACTTCGGATTCACGCGATTCATCGCGGCGGCGCGCGCCACATCGTCGCGTGCTTCCTCGGACAGGCGCGCGCGGTAGAGGTTCGCCCATGCGTCGAACGCGTCGCGGTCGATGAACAGGTCGCGCACCGGCGCATCGCGGCTCGCGTCGTGCTTCGACAGTTGCGACAGATGGCGGAACGTCAGCGTGAAGTCCGCATGGCTCGCGTGCATGACTTCGAGCAGCCGGTTCGCGAGCGCGGCGTCGCCGTCGCGTTCGACCTCGAGGCCGAGCTTCGCGCGCATCAGGCGTTCGAGCGCGGGTCCGAAGCGCTCCGGAAACTTCGCGAGCACGGCCTGCGCGTCCTCGACCGCGCGTTCGGCGCGCGCGTCGTCGTCGGCGATGTCGTGCTGTAGCCCGATCAGCGGCAGCAGCGCCTGCGCGAGGCAGTAGCAGTTCCAGTGCGCGATGCGCGGCTGCATCCGGTACGCGTAGCGGCCGTGCGTGTCGGAGTGGTTGCAGATGTGGTTCGCATCGAACGCGTCGACGAAGCCGAACGGGCCGTAGTCGATCGTCACGCCGAGGATCGACATGTTGTCGGTGTTCATCACGCCGTGGCAGAAGCCGACCGCCTGCCATTGCGCGACGAGGTCGGCGGTGCGCAGCGTCGCCGCTTCGAGCAGCGCGAGGTACGGATCGTCCGCGTCGCGGCAGGCCGGGTAGAAGCGCTCGATCACGTGATCGGCGAGCGTGCGCAGCAGGTCGGGGCGGTCGTTCGAGAAGAAGTGCTCGAAGTGGCCGAAACGCACGAAGCTTTCGGACACGCGCGTGACGACGGCCGACGTTTCGATTTCCTCGCGGACCACCGGCGCGTCGGAGCCGATCACGGTCAGCGCGCGCGTGGTCGGGATGCCGAGGTGATGCATCGCCTCGGAGCACAGGAACTCGCGGATCGACGAGCGCAGCACCGCGCGTCCGTCGCCCATTCGCGAGTACGGCGTGCGGCCGCTGCCCTTCAGCTGCAGCTCGTAGCGGCGGCCGTCCGTGCCGTCGAGCTCGCCGATGGTCAGCGCGCGGCCGTCGCCGAGCTGGCCGGCCCATACGCCGAACTGGTGGCCCGAATAGACCGACGCGTACGACATTGCCTCCGCGGGCCAGTCGCGGGTCGGATTGCCGGCGAACAGCGCGGCGAACTGCGGATGGCCGGCGAGCGTCGACGGCAGCCCGAGCAGCCGCGCGACTTCGTCGGAGAAGCCGACCACGTAGGGGGCGGGCAGCGGCGCGGCCGGCAGGCGCGTGTGAAATGCCGCGCCGAGCCGCACGAATGCGCCGTCGGCGGGCGCGCCGAGCGTGGCGGCAAGATCGGGGAGGTTGGGCAGGGTGTCAGCCGGATCGGCTGCGCTTCGGGAAAACGACATGTTGAGCGCCTCTGGTTTAGCCGATATTGTAAGGCGGCGCCGCGCCGCCCGCATGGCGGCGCGCCGGGCCGCGGCACCGGCCCGAGGCCGTACACCGATTCGCGTCCTTCCGGGAGAACAAGACGATGGGTAAGCCGTTGCTGGGCCAGATGATGGACATGCCGCTCCTGGTGTCCTCGTTGATCACGCATGCCGCGCGTCACGCGGGCGCGGTCGAGATCGTGTCGAAGCGGATCGAGGGCGACCTGCATCGCTACACGTATCGCGACTGCGAACGGCGCGCGAAGCAGCTCGCGCAGGCGCTCGCGCGGCTCGGCGTCGCAGCGGGCGAGCGCGTCGGCACGCTCGCATGGAACGGCTACCGGCATCTGGAGGCGTACTACGGGATCAGCGGCATGGGCGCCGTCTGCCACACGATCAATCCGCGCCTGTTTCCCGAGCAGATCGCCTATATCGTCAACCACGCGGAAGACCGCTACGTCTTCTTCGACATCAATTTCGCGCCGCTCGTCGACGCGCTCGCGCCGCAATGCCCGCACGTGCGGGGCTGGATCGCGATGACCGACACCGCGCACCTGCCTGCCGGCGCGACGCCGTTCCTGTGCTACGAGACGCTCGTCGAAGCGGAGGACGGCCGCTACGACTGGCCGCGCCTCGACGAGCAGCAGGCGTCGGGGCTCTGCTACACGTCGGGCACGACCGGCAACCCGAAGGGCGTGCTGTATTCGCATCGCTCGACCGTGCTGCACGCGTACGGCGCGGCGCTGCCCGACGCAATGAACCTGTCCGCGATGGACGCGGTGCTGCCCGTCGTGCCGATGTTCCATGTCAACGCATGGGGGCTGCCTTACTCGGTGCCGCTCACGGGCGGCAAGCTCGTGCTGCCCGGCAAGGACCTCGACGGCAAGTCGCTGTACACGTTGATGGAGGCCGAGCGCGTGACCTTCTCGGCGGGCGTGCCGACCGTGTGGCTCGGGCTGCTCGACTACATGCGCGAAGCGGGCGTGCGCTTCTCGACGCTCGAGCGCACCGTGATCGGCGGCTCCGCGTGCCCGCCGGCGATGCTGCGCACGTTCGAGGACGAGTACGACGTGCGCGTGATCCACGCGTGGGGCATGACCGAGATGTCGCCGCTCGGCACGCTCGCGAAGCTGACCTGGGCGCAGTCGCAGCGTCCGCTCGACGCGCAGCGCAAGGTGCTCGAGAAGCAGGGGCGCGTGATCTGCGGCGTCGACATGCGGATCGTCGGCGACGACGGCCGCGAGTTGCCGTGGGACGGCGTCGCGTTCGGCGAGCTGCAGGTGCGCGGGCCATGGGTGGTCGACCACTACTTCCGCAGCGACGCGTCGCCGCTCGCGGACGGCTGGTTCCCGACCGGCGACGTCGCGACGATCGATCCGGACGGCTTCCTGCAGATCACCGACCGCAGCAAGGACGTGATCAAGTCGGGCGGCGAGTGGATCAGCTCGATCGACATCGAGAACGTCGCGGTCGCGCATCCGGCGGTCGCCGAGGCCGCCTGCATCGCGTGCGCGCATCCGAAGTGGACCGAGCGGCCGCTGCTGGTCGTCGTCCTGCGGGATGGCGCCGACGTGAGCCGCGAGGAACTGCTCGCGTTCTATGACGGCAAGGTTGCGAAATGGTGGATTCCCGATGACGTCGTGTTCGTCGACGCGCTGCCGCATACCGCCACGGGCAAGCTGCAGAAGCTGAAGCTGCGCGAGATGTTCCGGGATTACACGCTGCCGACGGCGAGCTGCTAGCAGTTGTTCCTCCCCCGAATCGCGTTCAAATTCAAATTGAACGACCGTGCTTTTTCGTTGTATGCTGCCTCCGTTCGTCTTGGACAAGCGGCTGTTCACCCGCGCACAATGAAGCGCAGCCACCCCGGCGCGCGACGCATGGAGGCAGACAGATGGCAGTGGATTACTCGATTCGCGACGGCGTCGCCGTCATCACGCTCAACAATCCGCCCGTCAACGGGCTCGGTCTGTCGACCCGGCTCGGCATCATGGAAGGGCTCGATCGCGCCGCGCAGGATCCGGCGGTCGCCGCGATCGTGCTGACGGGCGCGGGCCGCGCCTTCTCGGGCGGCGCCGACATCACTGAATTCAATACCCCGAAGGCGCTGCAGGAGCCGACGCTGCACACCGTGATCCGCACGGTGGAAGCGAGCGCGAAGCCGGTCGTCGTCGCGATCCACAGCGTCGCAATGGGCGGCGGCCTCGAGCTCGCGCTCGGCGCGCATTACCGGATCGCGGCGCCCGGCGCGCAGATCGCGCTGCCGGAGGTCAAGCTCGGCCTGCTGCCGGGCGCGGGCGGCACGCAGCGCCTGCCGCGCGCGGTCGGGCTCGAGACCGCGCTGAACATGATCGTGTCGGGCGCGCCGGTGCCGTCCGAGCAGCTCGCGAAGAGCGGGCTGTTCGACGCGATGGCCGAGGGCGACCTGCTCGACGCGGCCGTCGCGTTCGCCCGCAAGGTCGGCGCGCAGGCGGGGCCGCATCCGCGCGTGCGTGATCGCAAGATCGTCCACGTGAACGCCGCGGGCTTCATCCAGTTCGCGCGCAACTCGGCGAAGGCCGCCGCGCCGAACTTCCCCGCGCCGCACAAGTGCATCGACGCGATCGAGGCGGGCGTGCTGCACGGCTTCGATCACGGTGTCATCGCGGAGCGCGACGGCTTCGTCGCGCTGATGATGACGCCGGAAAGCCGCGCGCTGCGGCATGCGTTCTTCGGCGAGCGCGCGGCGAGCAAGATTCCCGACGTGCCGGCCGACACGCCGGTGCGCGAGGTCCGCCGGGTCGCGGTGATCGGCGCGGGCACGATGGGCGGCGGCATCGCGATGAACTTCGTGAACGCGGGCCTGCCCGTCGTGCTGCTCGAAACGAAGCAGGACGTGCTCGAGCGCGGGCTCGCGACGATCCGCAAGAACTACGACGCGCAGGTGAAGAAGGGCAAGCTCACGCAGGAGAAGCTCGATGCGCGCATGGCGCTGATCACGCCGACGCTGTCCTACGCCGACCTGAAGGACGCCGACCTGATCATCGAGGCCGTGTTCGAGGAGCTCGGCGTGAAGGAGCAGGTGTTCCGCCAGCTCGACGAAGCCGCGAAGCCGGGCGCGATCCTCGCGTCGAACACGTCGACGCTCGACGTGAACAGGATCGCCGCGTTCACGAAGCGGCCGCAGGACGTCGTCGGCATGCACTTCTTCAGCCCGGCGAACGTGATGAAGCTGCTCGAGGTCGTGCGCGGCGAGGCGACCGCGAAGGACGTGCTCGCGACGGTGATGGCGATCGCGAAGAAGATCCGCAAGACCGCGGTGGTGTCGGGCGTGTGCGACGGCTTCATCGGCAACCGGATGATCGAGCAGTACATCCGCCAGGCGCTGTTCCTGCTCGAGGAAGGCGCGCTGCCCGCGCAGGTCGACCGCGCGATCGAGAAGTTCGGCTTCGCGATGGGCCCGTTCCGGATGAGCGACCTCGCCGGCAACGACATCGGCTGGGCGATCCGCAAGCGCCGCTACGTCGAGAAGCCGGACCTCCACTACTCGAAGATCGCCGATCGCCTGTGCGAGCAGGGCCGCTTCGGCCAGAAGACCGGCGCGGGCTGGTACGACTACGCGCCGGGCGAGCGCAAGGCGAAGCCGTCGGCGCTCGTCGACGAGATGATCGTCGCGTATTCGCAGGAGCGCGGCGTCGAGCGGCGCAAGATCGGCGACGACGAGATCGTCGAGCGGCTCGTGTTCGCGCTCGTCAACGAAGGCGCGAAGATTCTCGAGGAGAAGATCGCGTCGAAGGCGTCCGACATCGACATGGTGTACCTGACCGGCTACGGCTTCCCGCTGTGGCGCGGCGGCCCGATGCTGTATGCGGACACGGTCGGCCTCTACAAGGTCGAGCGGGCGATCCGCCGCTATGCGGCCGCCGCGAACGGCGACGCGTGGCAGCTCGCGCCGTCGATCGCCGAACTCGCGCAGGCCGGACGCGGCTTCAACGGCTGACGGCGCTGCCGTGCTGCCGCGCGGCGCCTTTGGGAGAAACGCGATGAAACACACCGACGACATTCTGCTCGTGATCGACGTGCAATACGACTTCATGCCCGGCGGCGCGCTCGCGGTGCCGGACGGCGATGCGGTCGTGCCGGTCATCAATGCGCTCGCCGCGCGTTTCGACCAGGTGGTGCTGACGCAGGACTGGCATCCGCGCGACCACGTGTCGTTCGCGGCGAACCATCCGGGGCGCGAGCCGTTCTCGACGCTCGCGCTGCCGTACGGCGAGCAGGTGCTGTGGCCCGTGCACTGCGTGCAGGGCACCGACGGCGCGGCGCTGCATCGCGACCTCGACGTTCCGCACGCGCGCCTCGTGATCCGTAAGGGCGGCGACGCGCAGGTCGACAGCTATTCGGCTTTCGTCGAAGCCGATCGCACGACGCGCACGGGCCTCGCCGGCTACCTGCGCGAACTCGGCGCGAAGCGCGTGTGGTGCTGCGGGCTCGCGACCGACTATTGCGTCGCGTGGTCGGCGCTCGACGCGCGGGCGGCGGGCTTCGACGCAGCGGTGATCGACGACGCATGCCGCGCGATCGACCTGAACGGGTCGCTCGCGAACGCATGGCAACAGCTGCAGGCGGCGGGCGTGACGCGGGTCACGTCGGCCGGCGCGCGCCCGGCGGCGTAGCGCATTCACTCATTCATCCAGGAAGCAGGAACAGGAAGGAGACTCGCATGACCGAAGCCGTAATCGTATCGACTGCGCGCACGCCGCTGGCGAAATCGTGGCGTGGGGCCTTCAACATGACGCACGGCGCGACGCTCGGCGGCCACGTGGTTTCCGCCGCGCTCGAACGCACCGGGCTCGACCCCGCGCGCGTCGAGGACGTGATCATGGGCTGTGCGAACCCGGAAGGCGCGACGGGCGCCAATATCGCGCGCCAGATCGCGCTGCGCGCGGGGCTGCCGGTGAGCGTGCCGGGCATGACGGTGAACCGCTTCTGCTCGTCCGGGCTGCAGACGATCGCGCTTGCCGCGCAGCGGATCATCGCGGGCGAAGGCGATGTATACGTGGCGGGCGGCGTCGAGTCGATCTCGTGCGTGCAGAACGAAATGAACCGGCACATGGTGCACGAGGGCTGGCTGCTCGAACACAAGCCGGAGATCTACTGGAACATGCTTCAGACCGCCGAGAACGTCGCGAAGCGCTACGGGATCTCGAAGGAGCGGCAGGACGAATACGGCGTGCAGTCGCAGCTGAGGGCGGCGGCCGCGCAGGCGGCGGGGCGCTTCGATGCCGAGATCGTGCCGATCACCGTGCGCGCCGGCATTGCCGACAAGGCGACCGGACGGCTCTTCACGAAGGACGTGACGGTGTCGGCCGACGAAGGCATCCGGCCGGACACGACGCTCGACGGCGTGTCGAAGATCCGCTCGGCCGTGCCGGGCGGCGTGATCACCGCCGGCAACGCGAGCCAGTTTTCCGACGGCGCGTCCGCGTGCGTGGTGATGAGCGCCGACATCGCCCAGAAGGAAGGCCTGCGGCCGCTCGGCGTGTTCCGCGGCTTCGCGGTCGCCGGCTGTGAGCCGGACGAGATGGGCATCGGCCCGGTGTTCGCGGTGCCGAAGCTGCTGAAGCAGGCCGGGCTGAAGGTCGAGGACATCGGCCTGTGGGAGCTCAACGAGGCGTTCGCGGTGCAGGTGCTGTATTGCCGCGACACGCTCGGCATTCCCGAGGACCGGCTCAACGTGAACGGCGGCGCGATCGCGGTCGGGCATCCGTACGGCGTGTCGGGCGCGCGCCTGACCGGCCACGCGCTGATCGAAGGCAAGCGGCGCGGCGTGAAATATGCGGTCGTGACGATGTGCATCGGCGGCGGGCAGGGCGCGGCCGGCCTGTTCGAAATCGTCTGACCATGGCGCGGCCGGCGTGCGTCGTTCGCACGCCGACTGCACAGCCGCCCGGGGGAGCCTCGACCCACCTGCGGCAATGAGTCCGATCCGCGCGATCCGATACGGATGCGAATCAATCCGCGTGGCTGCACCGATGCCGTTTCCCCTTACTTGTCAAACGATTCGCCCCACCTATACTAGCCTCTGACATTTGCCTTTCGGTATTAGGGGCCGGATAGCGCGTCGCGCGGACGGTCGCCGCGCATGCCCCGTAAGCGGGGGGCGGGCGGTGTGTCGTGGTCCGGCGTCTTTCGTATTCGAACAACGCAGCGGATCGATCGGGGGCCGAATTGAGCACGACATACACCGCAAGCGAGCCGCCGCGCGCCGTCAGCGCCGTCGCGAAAATCTACGCGAAGTGCCTGCTGATCGGGTTCGCGCTGCTGCCGGCCTATCTCATCGCATACCTGTGGTTCTTCGGCGATCCGCACCTGACGTTCGAGAGCCACGCGTTCCATGAACTCGCGATTGCCGCGGCGACGCTCGAGGGCGCCTTCGTCACGTACGTGACGTGGGTGTGCTACCGCTCGTCCGGCGAACCGCTGCTGCGCTGGCTGACGCTCGGCTTTCTCGGCTTCGCGATGATCTATGCGCTGCACGGCCTCTTCACCGGGATGGCGCATTACAACATCTGGCTGTTCCTGTTGTACGGGCCGGCGTCGCGGCTCGTGATGGCGATCCTGCTGCTGACCGGCCTGATGTCGTATTCGCGGCCGTCCGATCGCGTTGACCGGCGCACGAGCCTGCGCACCTGGCTGCCGTGGGTCGTGTTCTTCGTCGCCGTCGATGCAGCGGTTGCGTATATCGCGTATTCGCCTGTCGCCGGCGCGCTCGGCACCCGCCTGTCGATGGAGGGCGGCGCGATGGTGTTCTCGATGCTCAACGTCGGCGTGCTGCTCGCGCGTCGCATCCGCTCGCCGCTGATGGCGATCTACGGGATGTCGATCACGGCGTTCGCGCTGTCGTCGCTCGCGTTCATTCTCGGCAAGCCGTGGAACCACATGTGGTGGCTCGCGCATGCGATCTTCGCGGGCGGGTTCTTCCTGCTGAGCTACGGCGTCGTGCAGGCGCTGCAGACCACGCGTTCTTTTTCGGCGATCTACAGCCAGGAAGACCTGATGAGCCGGCTGTCGGAATCGATGTCGCGCACCGAGAGCGCGTTGCAGGAACTGCGGCGCACCAACCAGAAACTCGAATACCTGGCCGCGACCGACCCGCTGACGGGCGCGTCGAACCGCCGCCAGTTCATCGGCCTCGTCGAACGCGAGATCCAGCGCGCGGAACGCGACGGCACGCCGTTCTCGCTGCTCGCGTTCGATCTCGACAACTTCAAGAACATCAACGACGCGTACGGGCACCAGATCGGCGACGAGGTGCTGCGCGGCGTCGTGCGGCAATGCATCGAGGCGATTCGGCCGGGGAGCGGGACCGCGCGGGGCGGTGGCGACGAGTTCGTGGTCCGGCCGGCGGGCGGGATTGCGCGGGTCGGCGGCGAGGAGTTCATGGCGCTGTTGCCGGAGATGCCGCTCGAGGGCGCGCGGATGACGGCCGAGCGCCTGCGCTCGTCGATCGCGAGTGCGCCGTTCGGGCTCGATTTCAAGCGGGTGCAGGTGACGGTCAGCGTCGGCGTCGCGCAGTACGGGATCGACGGCAGCACGGTCGACGCGCTGCTGCGCGCGGTGGACGAGCGGCTGTATCAGGCGAAGCGCGAAGGGCGCAATCGCGTCGTCGCGCATTGACGGCGATTGGGCCGGGTCACGTGATGGCGCGATGCGAAAGCGTCAACCGCCCGCATCGACGATCAGCTCCGGGTTCAGTGCGCGAATCCGCTGATCGATGAAGTAGCCGCCGCCCTCCTGGTAGCGCAGGTACACGCGCC
Organism: Burkholderia sp. MSHR3999; assembly: GCF_000833595.1. NCBI lineage: Bacteria > Pseudomonadati > Pseudomonadota > Betaproteobacteria > Burkholderiales > Burkholderiaceae > Burkholderia > Burkholderia sp. MSHR3999. The sequence continues at coordinate 1,900,292 of NZ_JRFO01000001.1, read as the reverse complement.
CGCATGGCCGGCACCGGCAGACGTTGCTGCGGTTGTACGGGAAATGACGCGCGGCGATCGGCGCATCCGCCGACCAGTAGCGCGTTCCGGCCGGATGATATTCGTCGAAGGTCGGTTCGTCGGTCTCGTCCGGCGCCACGAGCGTTCCGACCGCTTCCAGTTGATCCTCCGGCAGCGACAGCGGCAGGCTCGTCCATCCGTCCAGCGGCGTTTTCGTGCACGTGCACGACGACGACACGGCGGCCGATTGGCGGGCCAGTTCCAGCAGCGCGGCGTGCGCGAGATAGGGCGGGCGATTCATGGCGTGCGTTTCGTATAGCGGGGACAAGCCGGCAGTGTAGCCAACCGGCGCGGAAGATGCAGGCTCGCGCCTGCCCGTCCATCCGGCTGGCGAGCCGGGTGGGGCAGGATTCCCGGTCGACGAGGTTTGGGCCACAATGGTAAACCATCACGACCTGAAACTGGAGCGAACGAAGTGATCCGACATATCGTCATGTGGAAACTGAAGGAAACCGCGGAAGGCGCGACGCGCGCGCAGAACGCGCTCAGGCTGAAGGAGAAGCTCGAAGCGTGCCGTGACATCGTGCCGGGCGTCCTTCATCTCGAAGTCGGTCTCGCGACGCCGGGCCTCGAAGCGACCTACGACGTCGTGCTGGTGTCCGACTTCGTCGACCAGGCGGCGCTCGATGCGTACCAGGTGCATCCGGTGCACGAGGAAGTGAAGAAATTCGTCGGCGCGGTGCGCGAAGCGCGCCAGTGCATCGACTACCTCGTCGACGCGGCATGATGAGCGGCGCGGCACGGCACGCGGGCGGCCCGCAGATCGAGAGCCCGTTCGTCGACATGCTCGGCGTGCAGCTCGTGTCCGCGAAGGACGGCAACAGCGAGATCCTGTTGCCGCTCGACGAACGGCACATGAACACGTGGAGCATCGCGCACGGCGGCGTGACGATGACGCTCGCGGACGTCGCGCTCGCGATGGCCGCGCGCAGCCTGACCGACGACGGCGTCGGCGTCGTCACGGTCGAGATGAAGGTGAACTTCATGCAGCCGGGGCGTGGCGAGTTGCGCGCATACGGGCGCGTGATGCACCGCTCGACGACGATGGCGTACTGCGAAGGCGAGGTGCGCGACAGCGAAGGGCACTTCGTCGCGAAGGCGCTCGGCACGTTCAAGTACATGAAGCGGCTCGCGGTGGGCCGCGACATCCGCCGGCAACGCAACCGCACCGCGCCGGACGCGCACCCCGGCCCGAGCGACGCGTAAGCGCGGCGACGTGCGGCCCTGCCTGTCCGGCAGGGCCGTTTTTTCTTGCGGCGCGCATCCCGCGCGGCCGCGAGGCATGGGACTGGAGGCAGCGATGAGCATCGTCAATCGTCAGATCCTGCTCGTGTCGCGTCCGCAGGGCGCGGCGAGCGTCGACAACTTCCGGCTCGTCGAGACCCCGCTCGCGCCGCTCGCCAACGGCGAAGTGCGGGTGCGCAATCACTTCCTGTCGCTCGATCCGTACATGCGCGGCCGCATGAACGACGCGAAGTCGTATGCGCCGCCGCAGCCGCTGAACGAAGTGATGATCGGCGGCACCGCGGGCGAGGTGATCGAGTCGCGGCACCCCGGGTTCGCGGTCGGCGATCGCGTGGTCGGCACGCTCGGCTGGCAGGAATACGGCACGTCGAACGGCCACGGGCTGCGCAAGGTCGACACGTCGCGCGTGCCGCTGTCGGCGAGCCTCGGCGTGACCGGGATGCCGGGCGTCACCGCGTGGTACGGGCTGAACCGGATCATCGTGCCGAAGGCCGGCGAAACGGTCGTCGTGAGCGCGGCGAGCGGCGCGGTCGGCAGCGTCGTCGGGCAGCTCGCGAAGCGCGCCGGGTGCCGCGCGGTCGGCATCGCGGGCGGTCCGGACAAGTGCCGCTACGTCGTCGAGGCGCTCGGCTTCGACGCGTGCGTCGACTACAAGGCAGGCCGGCTCGTCGACGACCTCGCGGCCGCGACGCCCGACGGCGTCGACGGGTGCTTCGAGAACGTCGGCGGCGCGGTGCTCGACGCGACGATGGCGCGGATGAATGCGTTCGGCCGCATCGCCGTGTGCGGGATGATCGCCGCGTACGACGGCGCGAGCGCGCCGTTGGCGGCGCCGGCGCTGATCCTGCGCTCGCGGCTGAAAATGCAGGGCTTCATCGTGTTCGAGCATCCGGACGCGTGGCCGCCCGCGCTCGCGGAGCTGACCGAGCTCGTCGCGTCGAAACACCTGCATTACCGCGAGTCGATCGCATACGGGCTCGAGCGCGCGCCCGAAGCGTTCCTCGGGATGCTGAAAGGCCGCAACTTCGGCAAGCAGCTCGTGCAGCTCGTATGACGCGGGCGTGGCATGATACGGCGCTTGTCGACCGTTCCCGCGCCGTTCCCGCGCCCGCTTGCCGATGCCGCTGAATCCGAAGATCGCCCAGATACTCGACATGGTCGAGCGGGCCAGACGTCCGTCCTATCATCATCAGACGCCGCAGCAGGCGCGCGCGGCTTACGAGAAGAGCGCGCCGATCCTCGACGTCGCGCCGGCGCCGATGCACTCGGTCGAGGACTGCGTCGTGCCGACGCGCGATGGCCGTTCGATCGGCGCGCGCCTGTACCTGCCGGTCGCGCCGAGCCTCGCGGAGCCGCTGCCGGCGCTCGTGTACTACCACGGCGGCGGCTTCACGGTCGGCAGCATCGACACGCATGACGCGCTGTGCCGGATGTTCGCGCGCGACGCGCAATGCGCGGTGCTGTCGGTCGGCTACCGGCTCGCGCCGGAGCACAAGTTTCCGACCGCGGCGAACGATGCGGACGACGCGCTGCGCTGGCTGCATCGCGAGGCGGGCGCGTTCGGCATCGACGCGGCGCGGCTCGCGGTCGGCGGCGACAGCGCGGGCGGCACGCTCGCGACCGTCTGCGCGGTGCTCGCGCGCGACGCGGGCATCCGGCTCGCGCTGCAGCTGCTGATCTATCCCGGCGTGACCGGCCACCAGCAGACCGATTCGCATGCGCGGCTCGCGAACGGCTATCTGCTGTCGCAGGACACGATCCAGTGGTTCTTCTCGCAATACGTGCGCGATCCGTCCGATCGCGACGACTGGCGTTTCGCGCCGCTCGACGGCACGCGCGGCGCGCCGTCGTTCGCGGGCGTCGCGCCGGCGTGGATCGCGACCGCCGAATACGATCCGCTGAGCGACGAGGGCGTCGCGTATGCGGACAAGCTGCGCGCGGCCGGCAATGCGGTCACGCTGACCTGCTACGCGGGGATGATTCACGAATTCTTCAAGATGGGCGGCTACGTGCCCGAAGTGCTCGCCGCGCATGCGGATGCGGTCGCGGCGCTGAAGGCGGCATTCGACGACGATTGACGACCTTTGACGGCGGCGCGGCCGCGCGGAGGATGCGCAATGACGAACTGCGAGGTGGAGACGGGCGACTGGACGACGCTGGGCGGCGACGCCGCGCGCATTCGCGACGCAGTGTTCGTGCGCGAGCAGCGCATTCCGCCGGAGTGGGAGCTCGACGACGACGATCCGCTGTCGCGCCATGCCGTCGCGTACCGGATCGACGCGGCGACGGGCGCGCGCCGCGCGATCGCGACCGGGCGGCTGCTGCCGTCGGGCACGATCGGCCGCGTCTCGGTGCTGGCCGACGCGCGCGGGCAGGGCGCCGGCTCGGCGGTGCTGCAGGCGCTGCTGGACGAGGCGCGGCGCCGCGGCGAGCCTGCCGTGCGGCTCTATGCGCAGGAGACGGCCGTGCCGTTCTATGTGCGGCATGGCTTCTCGACGATCGGTGAGTGGTTCGTCGAGGCCGGCGTGCGGCACGTCGAGATGACGCGCGCGCCGTGAGCGTCGCGGCGGCGTCAGCCGACGCGACGACCGTCGCGCGCGTCAACGCGCCTGCGTCGCGTCGATGTCGAACGTGAACGCGCGTTCGAACGCGCCGGGACGGACGATGCGGTGCGAGCCGTCGTCGTCGCAGCGTTCCTTGATTTCCACCGTCAGCCGCACGCCTTCCTTCATCGTGACCCGCAGCGCGGTGGTGCCGCGCGTGCCGTATTCGGGCGTCTCGATGAACGCGGCGGACAGCGCGCGCTCGCGCTCGAGCGGGATGCCCGTGTGCGGCAGCGCGTCGTCCGCGGCGATGTGCGGGTCGCGCATCAGCGCGATCAGGTCGTCGAGCGGGGGTGTCGGGTCGTCGGTCAGCAGCGTGCCGAGTTCGGCGCGCTTGCGCACCACTTTCGGCCAGGGCGTGTCGAGCCGCCCATTCGACAGCGCATGCACGCCGGCCGGCACGAGAACGGGCGCGTCGACGCCGGCCGCGTCTTCCGCCGCGCGGTTGCAGAACCACGCGAGCTCGCGCCGCTTCCAGTCGCCGACCAGCAGGTTGAAGCCGTTGTACACCGCGGCATGCTCGGCGAGCCGCGCGAGGTAGTCGAGCGGCGCGACCGGCTGCCCGCCGAGGTAATCGGACACGAGCTTGCCGCGGGTCGGCGCGCCCGCGCGGATGTCGAACGGCGCGCGATAGTTCGTGAGCGCCGCGAAGCGGCCGTCGCGCGACACGCCGAGCCACGTGCCGCCCGCTTCGAGATCGCGGCCGGCCAGCAGGCCGGGCACATCCTCCCACCATGACAGCGGCGCACTGGTGCGACGGAAGAACTCGTCGCGGTTGGCGGCCAGGGTGAATACGGGACCGGCGGCGGCATCGGGCTGCCAGTCGAAGGCAATCAGACACATCGGGCAAATCTCTCGCTTCGAACCTCGGCCGCCGGCCGCACCGCGCGGGCCGGCGCCTGAACATTGGGATGGCCGCTCAAGCCTCCGTCGGCCATGCGTAGGGCAGCGGCTCGAACGCGAGCGCCGGGCCGTCAGCCGCGCCGAGATGCACGCTGCCGCTTTCCAGCGCGGCGAGCTTGATCTCGACGAGTGCGTCGACGCCGCCGGCCGGTGCGGCCGCCGCGTTCACGACCATCCCGCACGGCTGGCCGGGGTCGTCGCTGTGGAACAGCTCGATGCCGGCGCGCACTGTGTCGGTGTCACCCGCGGCGTGCGCGAGCGCGGTGCGCCGCTTGATCGTGCCGCGATACTGGCTGCGGGCGACGATTTCCTGGCCCGGATAGCAGCCCTTGCGGAAATTCACCGCGCCGATCACGTCGAAATTGATCATCTGCGGCACGAACTGCTCGACGGCCGGCTGCGTGACGCGCGGCTCGCCCGCGCGGATGTCGAGCCAGTCCCACACGGCCGGCGACACGGCGGGCAGCTTGCCGTCGAGCGCGGCGAGCCGCGCGTCGACTTCCGCGCGCGGCCCGATCCACAGGTAGCGCCGCTTGCCGGCGGCGTCCGGCATGCGGATCAGCGCGCCGGCGGGGCCGTCGACCTTCACGTGCACGCCGTCCGGCAGCGCGTCGAAGATGCCCGACAGCGCGGCGCGCACGTCGCCGGCGAAGCCGACCACGGCAAGCGCGTCGCTGGCGTCCGCGAGCTTCGCCTTCGCGCGCAGCACGAACATCGACAGCCGCTTCTGCGCCGCGGCCTGCACGTCCTTCGAGACCAGCAGGCGCACGTCGTGGCCGGACCGCCATGCGAGGAACGACGCGAGCAGGCGCCCCTTCGGCGAGCAGTAGCCGGCGAGCCGCGCGCTCGCGGGGTCGAGGTGCTCGATGTCGTTGGTCAGCTGGGTGTGCAGGAACGTCGCGGCATCGTCGCCGGCGACGTCGATCACGCCGAACTGCGGCAGCGGCATGTACGCGCCCGCCGCGTCGAAATCGGCGGCCGGCGGACGGGGGAACACGGGAAGCGAGGCGGGTGCGGCCTGGGCAGCCGGTGAAGCGAACGGTGTGCTCATGGAATGAGGGAACAGTCAACCCTGACTTTGACGGAGGCGAGCAAGTATTATATGGGTCTTACCTGAGTCACGTTTCCATGTCCCTACTGAAGAAATGCGCCGCAACCGTCGCGGCGCTGGCCGTCGTTGTGGTCGCCGCCGGCGCGGGCGGCGCGTATTACTGGGCAACCCGCCCGCTGCTGCTCGGCGCCGCGCCGCTCGACGTCACGATCAAGCCGCGCAGCAGCGTGAAGAGCGTCGCGCAGCAGCTCAAGCGCGGCGGCGTGCCCGTCGAGCCGTTCGCGTTCGTCGCGATGACGCGCGTGCTCGGCCTGTCCAGCCAGCTCAAATCCGGCAACTACGAATTCAAGAGCGGCATCACGCCGTACGACGTGCTGCAGAAGATCGCGCGCGGCGACGTCAACGAATACGTCGCGACCGTGATCGAAGGCTGGACCTTCAAGCGGATGCGCGCGGAACTCGACGGAAACCCGGATCTCGTGCACACGACCGCCGGCATGAGCGACGCCGACCTGCTGCGCGCGATCGGCGCGCCGGACAGCGCGGTCAAGCGGGGCAGCGGCGAAGGGCTGTTCTTTCCCGATACCTACCTGTTCGACAAGGGCACGGTCGACCTGAACATCTACCGGCGCGCGTACCGCCTGATGCAGACGCGTCTCGACGAGGCGTGGGCGGCGCGCGCGCCGGGCCTGCCGTACAAGACGCCTTACGAAGCGCTGACGATCGCGTCGATCGTCGAGAAGGAAACCGGGCATGCGGCGGACCGCGCGTTCGTCGCGGCGGTGTTCGCGAACCGGCTGCGCATCGGCATGCCGCTGCAGACCGATCCGTCGGTGATCTACGGGCTCGGCGACGCGTACGACGGCCGCCTGCGCAAGCGCGACCTGCAGGCCGACACTCCCTACAATACGTACACCCGGCGCGGGCTGCCGCCGACGCCGATCGCACTGCCCGGCGTCGCGGCGCTGCAGGCGGCGATCAATCCGGCGGCGACGAGCGCGCTCTACTTCGTCGCGAAGGGCGACGGCACGAGCGTGTTTTCCGACTCGCTCAACGACCACAACAAGGCCGTGGACAAATACATACGAGGTCAATGATGGCGCGCGGTAGATTTATCACGTTCGAAGGCATCGACGGGGCGGGGAAGACCACCCACCTCGAATGGTTTTGCGAACGGCTCCAGGACAAGCTGGCCGGCGCCGGCCGGCAGGTCGTCGTCACGCGCGAGCCGGGCGGCACGCAGCTCGGCGAGAAGCTGCGCGAGATCCTGCTGAACCAGCCGATGGACCTCGAGACCGAGGCGCTGCTGATGTTCGCCGCACGGCGCGAGCACCTCGCGCTCGTGATCGAGCCCGCGCTCGCGCGCGGCGACTGGGTCGTGTCCGACCGCTTCACCGACGCGACGTTCGCGTACCAGGGCGGCGGCCGCGGGCTGCCGCGCGACAAGCTCGAGGCGCTCGAGCGCTGGGTGCAGGGCGGCTTCCAGCCGGACCTGACCGTGCTGTTCGACGTCGCGCCGCAGGTCGCGAGCGAGCGGCGCGGCGCGGCGCGGATGCCCGACAAGTTCGAGAGCGAATCCGACGCGTTTTTCGCGCGCACGCGCGGCGAATACCTGCGGCGAGCGGCCGAGGCGCCGCACCGCTTCGCGATCGTCGATGCGACGCACTCGATCCCCGAGATCCGCAGGCAGCTCGAAGGCGTGCTCGCCGCGCTGTAATTCCGGACGGCCGCTTCGCTTACCTTTGGAACACACATGATCTATCCGTGGCAGACCGACGACTGGAACCGCCTGCAGCAACTGCGCGCGCAATGGCCGCATGCGCTGCTGCTGCACGGCCAGGCCGGGATCGGCAAGCTGCAGTTCGCGCAGCATCTCGCGCAGGGCTTCCTGTGCGAATCCCCGCAGGCGAATGGCGAGCCGTGCGGCGCGTGCGCGGCCTGCACGTGGTTCGCGCAGGGCAACCATCCCGACTACCGGATCGTGCTGCCGGAAGCGCTCGCCGGCGAAGCGCCGGGCGCAGCGGATGACGCCAAGCCGGCGGATGCCGACGAAGGCGGCAAGAAGACCCGCGCGCCGAGCAAGGAAATCAAGATCGAGCAGGTGCGCGCGCTGCTGGATTTCTGCGGAGTCGGCTCGCACCGCGGCGGGGCGCGCGTCGTCGTGCTGTATCCGGCCGAGGCGCTGAACGTCGCCGCGTCGAACGCGCTGCTGAAGACGCTGGAGGAGCCGCCGGCGGGCGTCGTGTTCCTGCTCGTGTCGGCGCGCATCGACCGCCTGCTGCCGACCATCATCAGCCGCTGCCGGCAATGGCCGATGACGGTGCCGGCGCCGGACGAGGCCGCCGCGTGGCTGGCCGCGCAGGGCGTCGCGGACGCGCCGGCGCTGCTGGCCGAGGCGGGCGGCGCGCCGCTCGCGGCGCTGGCGCTGGCGAGCGACGAGAACCGGCCGCTGCGCGACTTCACGCTCGGCCAGCTCGCGGCCGGCGCGGGGTGCGACCCGTTCGCGTGCGGCGAGGCGCTGCAGAAGCTGCCGGTGCCGCTCGTGCTCGGCTGGCTGCAGCGCTGGCTGTACGACCTGCTCGCGCAGCGGATGGCGGGCGCGCCGCGCTATTTCCCGGTCCATGCCGCCGCGCTCGCGCGCTGCGCGGACGCGCTCGACGCGAATGCGTTCGCGCGCTTCATGAAGACCGTGACGCGCCAGCGGATGGTCGAGAACCATCCGCTCAATGCGCGGCTGGTATTCGAGGAACTGTTCCTCGGATATCGTGAAATGTTCGAGTGAGCCCCGGCAAGCGGCTCGATTGCGCACGGGGCGCATAACCGGCGGCGCGCGGCCCGAGCGGCCGCCCGTCACCAGGATTCAGGAAACACGATGTTCGTCGATTCTCACTGCCACATCAATTTCAAGGGTCTCGCGGACCGCCTGCCGGCGGTGCTCGAGAACATGCGCGAGCACGACGTCACGCACGCGCTGTGCGTGTCCGTCGATTTCGAGACCTTGGCCGAGGTGCTCGCGATCGCGGAGGCGCACGACAACGTCTATGCGTCAGTCGGCGTGCACCCCGATCACGAGGACGCGCAGGAGCCGACGCTCGCCGAGCTGATCGAGCTGGCCGCGCACCCGAAGGTCGTCGCGATCGGCGAGACGGGCCTCGACTACTACCGCCTCGAAGGCCGCTCGATCGCCGACATGGAATGGCAGCGCGAGCGCTTCCGCACGCACATTCGCGCCGCGCACGCGACGCTGAAGCCGTTGATCATTCACACGCGGTCGTCGTCGGAGGACACGCTGCGGATCATGGCCGAGGAGCGCGCGGCGGTGCCGGGCGGCGTGATGCACTGCTTCACCGAGCCGTGGCCGGTCGCCGAGCAGGCGCTCGCGCAGGGCTTCCACATCTCACTGTCGGGGATCGTCACGTTCAAGAACGCGACCGACGTGCAGGACGTCGCGCGCCGCGTGCCGCTCGACCGGCTGCTGATCGAGACCGATTCGCCGTACCTCGCGCCGGTGCCGTATCGCGGCAAGCCGAATGAACCTGCGTACGTCAGCCATGTCGGACGCTTTATCGCATCCGAGCGCGGCATCGCCGTCGAGGCGCTGGCCGACGCGACGACGCAGAACTTTTTCCGGCTGTTCAAGATCGCCCGCTGACGGCGGCGCGACGCAGCCGACAACCCAGGGGAAGGAGCCCACAACAATGACCAAGCCGATCAAACATCTGCCGAAACGTGCGCTCGCCGCCGCCGCGCTGGTCGCGGGCGGGCTGTTCGCGGCCGCCGGCGCGCACTCGGAGTCGCTCGAAGCGATCGTCAAGGCGGTCAAGTTCGACGACATTGCCGACATCGGCAAGCAGTTGAAGAACGGCCTTGATCCGAACACGCTCGCGCCGAACGGCGATCCGCTCATCGTGATCGCCGCGCGCGAGAAGTCCGACAAGGTGGCGGCGGCGCTCGCCGCGGCGCCGAACGTCGACCTCGAGAAGGAAGACAAGGCGGGTGAGAACGCGCTGATGCTCGCGTCGCTGAACGGCGACGTCGGTCTCGTGAAGCTCCTGATCGACAAGGGCGCGGAGGTCAGCAAGAAGGGCTGGGCGCCGCTGCACTACGCGGCCACCAATGGCCAGGATGCGGTCGTCAAGGTGCTCCTCGACCATGACGCGTACATCGATACGGCATCGCCGAACGGCACGACGCCGCTGATGATGGCGGCGCGCGGCAACCACGCGTCGACGGTGAATCTGCTGCTCGACCAGGGCGCCGATCCGCAGGTGAAGAACCAGCTCGGCATCACCGCGCTGGAGTTCGCGAAGCACTACAAGGCGCCGGATGCGATCGACATCCTGAGCAAGCGCACCGAGCGCATCGGGGCGGCAACGCCGGGCAATGCCCAAAAGAGTGCAAAATAACGGTTTTGAGCGCGGCCGGCCAGGCGCGCGCCGGTCAGGCGCGGCCGGCGGCCACGGATCGCATTGACATAAGGAACACCATGTTGCGGGCTATGTTTTGTGCCGCGGCGTTCGCCGTGCCGTTGTCGGCGGCGGCTTTCACGGGCGCGGATCTCGATCGGCTGTGCGCGAAGACGGACGTGAAATCGCGGGCGTCGTGCGCGGCCTACATCGAAGGCGCCGCCGACGGCGTCTACAACACGATCGACGCGATCGGCGGCACCACCGGGCCGCGCGTCGGCCAGTATTTCTGCCTGCCGCCCGACATCAAGGCGCAGCAGATGACCGACGCGGTGCGCAAGTACATCGCGGAAAATCCGAAGCTGGCCGACTACAACGCGAGCACCGCGGTGTCGCTCGGTCTCGGCAAGGCGTTTCCCTGCAGGGGCGGCAACTGAACTGAAGCCGTGTCCGGGCGCGTGCCGCGCCCGGGCGTCGCCGATGCATCCAGGACGAGGCGCATGATGCGCCTCCTGAACCGAAGAGGCTCAGGCGTCGATGATTTCACTCGAGGAACTGCGGCGCATCGCCGATGCGCCATTGCATTCGTGGCTCGGCACGCTGATCGTGTCGGCCGTCATCCTGCTGGTCGGCGCGGCCGCGCACCGGATCGGCGCGCGCGTCGTCAAGCGCATCGCGCGCCCCTATCCGATGCTGAGCGTGGAATTGCGCTACATCGACAAGCCGTCGCTCGTCACGCTCGCGCTGCTCGCGCTCGAATTCGTCTGGCTGCAGGCCGACGACGGCGTGCCGTTCGTGCGCGGCATGCGCACCGCGGCGGCCGTCGGCACGATCGTGGCGCTGACCTGGCTGCTCGTGCGGCTCGCGGCCGCGGTCTGCGAGGCGATCATCCAGGCCCATCCGCTGGACACGGCGGACAACCTGCAGGCGCGTCGCATCCATACGCAGGCGCGCGTGCTGTCGCGGACCGTGATGGTGCTGATCGTGATCGTCGGCACCGGCGCCGCGCTGATGACGTTCCCGAACGTGCGCCAGGTCGGCGCGAGCCTGCTCGCGTCGGCCGGGGTCGCGGGCCTCGTCGCCGGCATCGCCGCGCGCCCGGTGCTCGGCAACCTGATCGCAGGCCTGCAGATCGCGCTGACGCAGCCGATCCGGCTCGACGACGTCGTCGTGATCCAGGGCGAGTGGGGGCGCATCGAGGAAATCACCGGCACCTACGTGTCGGTGCGCCTGTGGGACCAGCGGCGGCTCGTCGTGCCGCTGCAATGGTTCATCGAGAATCCGTTCGCGAACTGGACGCGCAACAGCGCCGAAATCATTGGTACGGTGTTCCTGTCCGTCGACTACCGGACGCCGCTCGCGCCGCTGCGCGAGGAGCTCGCGCGGCTCGTCCAGCACGCGCCCGAATGGGACGGCCGCGTGCAGGTGCTGCAGGTGACCGACGCGACCGAGCGCACGATGCAGTTGCGCGCGCTCGTCAGCGCGGCGGATTCGTCGCTGTGCTTCGACTTGCGCTGCCGCGTGCGCGAGGGGCTGATCGCGTACATCCAGTCGCATTACCCGCAGTGCCTGCCGCGCAGCCGCACCGAACTGTTTCCGCACGCCTCGGCGCCGGACGCGCCGAATCCTGCACGCCCGCACGAACGCGCGCCTGCCGCCAGCACGGCGGCGAACACCGCGGCCGATCCGCAGGCCGTCGACGGACGCTGATCCGCCCCCGATCATGACGGCACTCCATACGCTCGCCATTGCCAACTATCGCTCGCTGCGCGAGCTGATCGTGCCGCTCGCGGCGCTGAACGTCGTGACGGGGCCGAACGGCAGCGGCAAGTCGAGCGTGTACCGCGCGCTGCGGCTGCTCGCCGACACCGCGCAGGGCCGCGTGATCCCGTCGCTGGCCCGCGAGGGCGGGCTGCCGTCGACGCTGTGGGCCGGCCCCGAGCGGTTTTCGCGGTCGATGCTGGCGGGCGATGCGCCCGTTACCGGCACGGTACGCAACGGGCCGGTGAGCCTCAAGCTCGGGTTCGCGTGCGACGATTTCGGCTACGCGATCGACCTCGGCCTGCCGGTGAAGAACGACGATTCGATGTTCGGGCTCGATCCGGTCGTCAAGCGCGAATGCATCTGGAGCGGGCCGACATTGCGGCCGTCGACGCTGCTGGTCGACCGGCAGGGCGCGCAGATTCGCGCGCGCGATGCGTCGGGCGACTGGTCGACCGTCCCGCAGCCGGTCGCGAGCTTCGACAGCATGATGACGGAGTTCGCCGACCCGCGCGGCGCGCCGGAGATGATCGCGGTGCGCGAGCGGATCCGCTCGTGGCGCTTCTACGATCATTTCCGCACCGACGCGCAGGCGCCTGCGCGGCAGTCGCACATCGGCACCCACACTGCCGTGCTCGCGGACGACGGCGCCGACCTTGCCGCCGCGCTGCGGACGATTCGCGAGATCGGCGACGGCGCGGCGCTCGACGCGGCGATCGACGATGCGTTTCCGGGCGCGTCGGTCGAGATCGACAATCCGGGCGCCCGCGGCCGCTTCGAGGTGCTGATGCGCCAGCCGGGGCTGCTGCGCCCGCTGGCGGCCGCCGAGCTGTCGGACGGCACGCTGCGCTACCTGCTGCTCGCGGCGGCGCTCCTGACGCCGCGGCCGCCCGCGCTGATGGTGCTGAACGAACCGGAGACGAGCCTGCATCCGGACCTGCTGCCGGCGCTCGGCCGCCTGATCGCGCAGGCGGCGCGGCATTCGCAGGTGATCGTCGTGTCGCATGCGGCGCGGCTGATCGCGACGCTCGAGCGCGAGGCCGGCTGCGAGTCGCTCGTGCTCGACAAGCGGCTCGGCGCGACCGGGCTCGTCGATGCCGACACGCGGGACCTGCCGCCGTGGAAATGGCCGTCGCGCTGACGCGCGGCGCGTTGTCCGCCGTAGCTCCGACCCCTGTATCGGCAGCGTGGCCGAGTGTATCCGGCCTGTAACAACACCCATAAAATGCAAGACCCTCGGTGCGTCCCGGCCGGATCGCCAATAATGAAATATTCGGGCGGCGCTGCGCCGACCCTTTGGAGACGTGGATCATGAGAATTGCCCAGATCGCCCCGCTGACCGAGTCGGTGCCGCCGAAGCTGTACGGCGGCACGGAGCGCGTCGTGTCGTACATCACCGAGGCGCTCGTCGACCTCGGTCACGACGTGACGCTGTTCGCGAGCGGCGATTCGACGACGCGCGCGAAGCTCGAGCCGGTGTGGCCGCGCGCGCTGCGGCTCGACTCGTCGATCCGCGACCGGATCGCGCCGCACATGCTGCTGATGGAAACGGTCGCGCGCCGCGCGAAGGACTTCGACGTCCTGCATTTCCACATGGACTATTACTCGTTCTCGGTCTTCAACCGCCAGGAAGTGCCGTACGTGACGACGCTGCACGGCCGGCTCGACCTGCCCGAGCAGCAGCCGGTGTTCGACACGTTCAACACGGCGCCGGTGATCTCGATCTCGAACGCGCAGCGCCAGCCGCTGCCGCAGGCGAAATGGCTGACGACGGTCTATCACGGGCTGCCGGAGACGCTCTACACGCCGCAGCCGGTCGAGCCGCGCTATCTCGCGTTCCTCGGCCGCATCTCGCCGGAAAAGCGCGTCGACACGGCGATCCGCATCGCGCAGCAGTGCGGGCTGCCGATCAAGGTCGCCGCCAAGATCGACGCGGCCGACCAGGAGTATTTCGAACGCGAGATCAAGCCGCTGTTCGCGCTGCCGCATGTCGAATACATCGGCGAGATCGCCGATCACCAGAAAGCGGAATTCCTGTCGGGCGCGCATGCGCTGCTGTTCCCGATCGACTGGCCGGAGCCGTTCGGCCTCGTGATGGTCGAGGCGATGGCGTGCGGCACGCCGGTGATCGCGTTCAATCGCGGCTCGGTGCCGGAGGTGCTGGACGAGGGCGTGTCGGGCTTCATCGTCGAGGACGAGATCAGCGCGGTCGCGGCCGTCAACCGGCTGCGCCTGCTGCCGCGCGCACGCGTGCGGCAGCGCTTCGAGGAGCGCTTCACGTCGCGCCGGATGGCGCAGCAGTACGTCGACGTCTATCAGTCGCTGATCCGCGCGCAGAAGCGCGCGCGTTTCAAGGTGATCGATTCGACGACCTGACGCGTGTCGCGCAGGCGCAAAAAACGGCGATGCCCGTGAGGGCATCGCCGTTTGCACATGGACTGCCCGCGCGGGGCGCGGGCAGCGTGCGTCAGATCTTCAGCTTGGTAACCTTCGTGCCGTTGATCGACACGTCGCCCATCAGGCCGGCGTTCGTCAGCACGAACACCTGCACCGGCGCGGTGGCCGTGTTGGTGTCGACCGCGCCGTTCGCGCCCATCTTCACCAGCGCGACCGACGCGCCCGCGCCGGCGGCCCAGCCGTCCGAGCCGCGGAATTCGTTGAGCGATTCCTGCGTCATGAACAGGAACACGATCGCCTTCGATTGCGCGCCCGCCTGCAGGCCGACCGACAGCGACGACGTGTTGTAGTAGCCGACCGTGCTGCCGCCGACGCGCAGCGCGCCGTTGCCGGACTGGCCGCCGACGATGAAGCCGGCCTGGAGCACTTCAGGGAACACCAGCACGCCGCGCGATTTCGCGACGAGCTCGCGCGAGCCCTTGACCGTGGAATACAGGCGCGACAACGTCGCGTCGACGCTCGAATCGATCGCCTGGCGCTTCGACGCATTGGTCGCGGCGGTGTCGGGCTTGTCGGGGGTCGTGGTGCAACCGGCGAGCGCGAGGCTGCCGACGATGAGCGCGGCGGCGGCTTTCAGTGCGAGATTCCGTTTTTGCATCGTTCTTCTCCATCGGGTGATGTACAGGGTGAGTCGCACCGTTCAAGGGGCGGATCACGTCGGCAGTTATATCACAGCGGATTACGGGAGGCTTTTCATCGAGAAATGAAAAAGCGTCAAATCGTCAAGTTGTGTCGCTATCCGCCGACGAATGGCGCGCACGCGCTCGCCGGCGCGGCGCATGCGCCGGCGGCTTGCAGGCCAAGGGGAGGGCGACGGGCGCGGTGCGGCGATGCGCGCGTCAGTGCGGCACCGGCGGCTTGATCGGCGGCCGTCGCAGCGCGCGACGGATCAGCGCGATGACGACGCCGCATGCGAACAGGAACGCGGCCGGCACGACCCAGTAGCCGACGAACGCATGCCACAGGTAGCTCGCGAGCGTGTTGCGGCGCACCACGTACTCGTCGCGCGCGGCCTGCTGGCGGGGGGCATTGGCGGCGAGCACGTCGGCGGGGCAGCCGGCCGCGCGCGCTTCGTCAGGGGCGCCGTGACAGCGCGCGGCGGCGCCGGCGGCGCGCTGCGCATCGGTGAGCTGCCAGGTGGTCAGCGCGAGCTGCAGGTCCGCCTTGTTGTAGGCCATTTCCTCGCGGATCTCGCGCACGGCGACGATCGCGACGGGGACGGCCCAGAACACGATCACGATCACCCAGCGGCGGAACCAGCGGTGTTGTCTCCATGCCATCCAAGCCTCCGTTTGACGCGGCGTGCGCGTCCATGTCGAGGGCGGCCCGATGGCGCTTCTTATGCTTGGATGGGCCGCATTGCAGCCATCATAGAAGAAAACGCGGCGAATTGCCGCATCCTGTGCGGGGCGTGCGCGGTGGGCGGGCGCGGGCACGGAAAGCCGTCGTCAGGAGGGCCGCGCGCGGCCGCCGGCCGGCGGCGAGCCCGTCATCCGTGCGACCGGAGTCGATGCGCGTGCAACGAAAACAACAATGCCGCGCCCGTCGAAACGGTGCGCGGCATTGATGATGGGCGAGGCCGGAATCAGGCGGCCGGCTGGCCGCTCAGGCAGCTCTTCATGAACGCCTTGCGCTCGTCGCCCTTCTTGCCGGCGGCGTCCTTGTTGCAGGCCTTCATCTTGTCCTGCTGCGACATCGCCTTCGCCGGCTTCGCCGACAGGCAGTCCTTCATGAATGCCTTGCGTTCGTCGCCCGTCTTGCCGGCTGCCTGGGTGTTACAGGCCTTCATCTTGTCCTGCTGGCTGTTCGCCGCGAATGCGGGAGAAGCGAGCATGCCGCCGACGAGCAGTGCGGCTACGAGCGATTGAATTTTCATTTGACACTCCCATGGGGTGAACTGCGTTTTATTGACGCCATCGCGAAGCGGGACACATAGCGGGGACGCATCGCGCCGCGCGCTCCGATTATGGCGAATCAATGTGAAAACACCAAAACAGCACTTTCTATAACGTGGCGGACCGGACCGGCGTTGACGAAAAACGCAGGCGGACGATCGGGACAAACCATGATGCGCACGCGCCGGGCGCGGCCGGACTATCGTGCCCGGATCGCGAGCCATTACAATCGCGCCCATGAATACTCCGCACTTCGCTTCCGTTTCGCCGCCGGCCCTGCCGCGCATCGCCGTCCTCGCCACCGGCGGCACCATCGCCGGGGCCGCGCCCGACGCCGCCAGCACGGCCGGCTACCAGGCCGGCGCGCTCGGCGTCAACTTCCTGCTCGATGCAGTGCCGGCGCTCGCATCCGTCGCGCGCATCGACGCTGAACAGGTCGCCAGCATCGACAGCAAGGATCTCGCGCTGCCGCTTTGGAACACGCTGGCCGCGCGCATCGACGCGCTGATGGCCGACGACGCCGTCGACGGCATCGTGATCACGCACGGCACCGACACACTCGAGGAAACCGCCTACGCGCTGCACCTGACCGTGCGGGGCGACAAGCCGGTCGTGCTGACCGCGGCGATGCGCCCGGCGACCGCGCTGTCGTCCGACGGCCCGCTCAACCTGCTCAACGCGGTGACGGTCGCGGCTCACCCGGCCGCGCGCGGGCAGGGCGTGCTGGTCGCATTCAACAACCGGATCCATGGCGCGCGCGACGTCGTGAAGACGAGCACGTATGCGGTCGACGCGTTCCAGTCGCCGGAACTCGGCGCGCTCGGCTGGGTGCAGGACGGCCGCGTCGAATTCGCGCGGCGCGTGACGCGTCCGCACGATTCGCAACTGGCGATGCTTAATGCATGGCCGGCGGTCGAGGTTGTCGCCAGCTATTCAGGGGCCACGCGCACCGCCGTCGATGCGCTCGTCGCGGCCGGCGTGCGCGGGCTCGTCGTCGCGGGCACCGGCAACGGCTCGATCCATGCGACGCTGCAGGCGGCGCTCGCCGATGCGGTGAAGCAGGGCGTCGCCGTGGTCCGCGCGTCGCGGGTCGGCTCCGGGCACGTGATGAAGAACGGCGCCGCCTGCGACGACGCGCTCGGCTTCGTGAGCGCGGGCTCGCTGAACCCGTTCAAGGCGCGCGTGCTGCTGATGCTCGCGCTCGCGAACGGAATCGGCGCGCGCGACGACCTGCAGCGCTTGTTCGACACTTACTGACCGGACGCGTTGCGTCCGGCGTCAATGCAAAAGGCAGGCCGATCGGCCTGCCTTTTCGTTTTTGCGATCCTGAGCGAGCGATCAGGACTGCGGCGGGATCACGAGCTTCTGGCCCGGATAGATGCGGTCGGGGCTCGACAGCATCGGCTTGTTCGCTTCGAAGATCGCGGTGTTCTTCGTGCCGTCGCCGTAGTACTTCTCGGCGATCTTCCACAGATTGTCGCCGGACACGACGTCGTGGTACTGGACTTCCGGATCGTCCGGCTGGAGGTCGTCGTCGTTGACGCCCGCGACGCCCTGCACGTTGCCGGCCGCGACCTTGACCTTGGCCTTCGTGTCGAGATCGGCGACGCTGCCCGACAGCGTCACGGTGCGCGACGCGCCGTCGAACGCGACAGTCAGGTTCGACGTGTCGAGGCCCTGCGTGTCGATGTAATGCTTGATCGCATCGGCCGCGGTCTGGTTCGCGGCATTCGGATCTTCCGCCGCTTGCGCGTCGGCGTGACCCAGCAGTTTTTCACCCGCCTCTTTGATAAAGGAAAGAAGACCCATCGCTGCACTCCCTAGGTGGTTGAAAAGAAAACGCGCCGTGAAGTGGCGAAAAAAACACCGCGCTGGCACGAATGCGCGCGCGGCGGTTTTCTCGAAAGGCGTGGCGAAAGTGTAGGCGTTCACGGCGACGATTGCATGACTTATTGCACGCGTGAACGTAAAGAAGTGTAAGACGTGAAATCCGACAGACGGACACCCGACGACGACGTCTGACCGACCAAGGCTTCCCCGGCGTCGCCGGGTGCCGCTGCGGACCCCACCTCGCCGCTCTCAGCCCAGAGCGGCGTTTTTCGCCCCGTCGCACGCGAGCTGCGATGCGTGGCGGGGCGCCCCACGGAGATGCGCGACGACGCGCGCATCGATGCGGTCCGGCACGCGGAACCGCAAGTGTGGCGTGTGCGCGCGTCCGCGATGACCGCGGACGGCGCGCGATTGCGTCAGGCGACCTTGGCGTGCGCGTGCGGCTGCGCGATCTCGAAGTTCGACATGATCTCGAGCGCGCGCACGAGCGCCGAGTGATCCCAGGCCTTGCCGCCGTGCGATGCGCAGACGCTGAACAATTGCTGCGCGCTCGCGGTGTGCGGCAGCGCGAGGCCGAGCTTGCGCGCGCCGTCGAGCGCGAGATTCAGGTCCTTCTGGTGCAGCTCGATGCGGAAGCCCGGATCGAACGTGCGCTTCGTCATCCGCGCGCCGTGCACTTCGAGGATGCGCGAGGCGGCGAAGCCGCCCATCAGCGCCTGGCGCACGCGCTCCGGATCGGCGCCCGAGCGGGCGGCGAACAGCAGCGCTTCGCCGACGGCCTCGATGTTCAGCGCGACGATGATCTGGTTCGCGACCTTGCAGGTCTGGCCCGCGCCGTTGTCGCCGACGAGCGTGATGTTCCTGCCCATCCGCTCGAACAGCGGCTTCGCGCGTTCGAAGGCCTGCTCCGGGCCGCCGACCATGATCGTCAGCGTCGCCTCGCGCGCACCGACTTCGCCGCCGGACACCGGCGCGTCGAGGTAGTCGCAGCCGAGCGCGTTGATGTCCTTCGCGAATGCCTGCGTGTCGAGCGGCGAGATCGAGCTCATGTCGATCACGAGCTTGCCGGCGGTGAGGCCCTTCGCGACGCCGTCGTCGGCGAACAGCACATTGCGCACGTCGGGCGTGTCCGGAACCATCGAGATGATGATGTCCGCGTGCTTCGCGACTTCGGTCGAGTTCGCGACGACCTTCGCGCTCGCCCGCAGGTCGTCCGGCACCGGAAACGCGCCGTTCACGACGAGCTGATGATCGCCCTTGAGCAGGTTGCGCGCCATGTGCGCGCCCATGATGCCGAGGCCGATGAAACCGATGGTTGCCATATGAGTGTCTCCTTGTAGGGGCGATGACGGAACGGGCGAGGCTCAGGCGGCGCGGCGCGCCGAGCCTGGCGCACACCCGGCGATGCGTTGCAGCCAGCCGAGCCCTTCGGTCGTGGTGGTGCGGGGCTTGTATTCGCAGCCGACGTAGCCCGCATAGCCGAGCCGGTCGAGCAGCGCGAACAGGAACGCGTAGTTGATCTCGCCGGTGCCCGGCTCGTTGCGGCCCGGGTTGTCCGCGAGCTGGACGTGGCCGATCGACGCGAGGTTGCGCTCGATCGTCGCGGCCAGTTCGCCTTCCATGCGCTGCATGTGATAGATGTCGTACTGCAGGAACAGGTTGTCCGAGCCGACCGCGCGGATCACGTCGAGCCCTTCGGCCGAGCGGTTCAGCGCGAAGCCCGGGATGTCGAACGAATTGCACGGCTCGACGAGCAGGCGGATGCCTTCGCGCTTCAGCGCATCGGCGGCGAAGCGCAGGTTGTCGACGATCGTGACGAAGGTCGTGTCGCGCGCCGTGCTCGCCGACGGGATGCCGACCAGGCAGTTCAGCTGCGGCACCTTCAGCGCCTTCGCATACTCGATCGCGCGGCCGACGCCTTCCTGGAACTCGCCGACGCGATCGGGCAGGCACGCGATGCCGCGCTCGCCCTGGTCCCAGTTGCCGGCGGGCAGGTTGTGCAGCACGAGGCGCAGGCGGTGCGTCTCGAGCCGCTCGGCGAGTTCCTCTTTCGCGTACGGATACGGGAACAGGAACTCGACGGCGTCGAAGCCCGCGTCGGCGGCCGCCTTGAAGCGGTCGAGGAACGGCACTTCGTTGAACAGCATGGTCAGGTTGGCTGCAAACTTCGGCATGAGCTAAGCCTCTTCGGTCGGTCAGTAGGAATGGGGCGGGTCAGTCGAGCAGCGAGATCGCGGTCGGCGCGTGTTCGGCTTTGTCGGCGAGATCCTCGAACTCGTTGATCGCGTCGATCTCGGCGCCCATCGAGATGTTGGTCACGCGCTCGAGGATCACTTCGACGATCACCGGCACGCTGAACTCTTCCGCGAGCGCCTGCGCCTGCTTCAGCGCCGGCTCGATCTCTTCCGGCCTGGACACGCGCAGCGCCTTGCAGCCGAGGCCTTCGGCCACCGCGACGTGATCGACGCCATAGCCGTTCAACTCCGGCGCGTTGACGTTGTCGAACGCGAGCTGCACGCAGTAGTCCATGTCGAACGCGCGCTGCGCCTGGCGGATCAGCCCGAGGTACGAGTTGTTCACGACGACGTGCACGTACGGCAGCTTGAACTGCGCGCCGGCGGCGAGCTCCTCGATCATGAACTGGAAGTCGTAGTCACCCGACAGCGCGACGATCGGCCGTTGCGGATCGGCCGCGCGCACGCCCAGCGCGGCGGGGATCGTCCAGCCGAGCGGGCCGGCCTGGCCGCAGTTGATCCAGTTGCGCGCCTTGAACACGTGCAGGAACTGCGCGGCGGCGATCTGCGACAGGCCGATCGTGCTCACGTAGCACGTGTCGCGGCCGAACACCTTGTTCATCTCCTCGTACACGCGCTGCGGCTTGACGGGCACGTTGTCGAAATGCGTCTTGCGCTGCAGCGTGCGCTTGCGCTGCTGGCATTCGGCCACCCACGCGCCGCGGTCCTTCAGCTTGCCGGCGGCCTTCCATTCCTGCGCGACGGTGACGAACAGCTCGAGCGCGGCCTTCGCGTCGGACACGATCCCCAGATCCGGGCCGAACACGCGGCCGATCTGGGTCGGCTCGATGTCGACGTGGACGAACTTGCGGCCCTTCGTGTAGACGTCGATGCTGCCCGTGTGGCGGTTCGCCCAGCGGTTGCCGATGCCGAGCACGAAGTCGGACGCGAGCAGCGTCGCGTTGCCGTAGCGGTGCGAGGTCTGCAGGCCGACCATGCCGGCCATCAGCGGATGGTCGTCCGGAATCGCGCCCCACGACATCAGCGTCGGGATCACCGGCACGCCGACGGTTTCCGCGAACGCGACGAGCAGCTCCTCGGCCGCCGCGTTGAGCACGCCACCGCCCGACACGATCAGCGGCTTGTCCGCGTCGTTGAGCATCGCGAGCGCCTTCTCGATCTGCGCGCGGGTCGCCGCGGGCTTGTAGACGGGCAACGGCTCGTAGGTGTCGATGTCGAATTCGATCTCGGCGAGCTGCACGTCGATCGGCAGGTCGACCAGCACCGGGCCCGGGCGGCCCGAGCGCATCAGGTGGAACGCCTGCTGGAACACCCGCGGCACGAGCGCCGGCTCGCGCACGGTGACGGCCCACTTGGTGACCGGCTTCGCGATCGACTCGATGTCGACCGCCTGGAAGTCCTCCTTGTAGAGGCGCGCGCGCGGCGCCTGGCCGGTGATCGCGAGGATCGGAATCGAGTCGGCCGACGCCGAGTAGAGGCCCGTGATCATGTCGGTGCCGGCGGGGCCCGACGTGCCGATGCATACGCCGATGTTGCCTGGAGCGGCGCGCGTATAGCCTTCGGCCATGTGCGACGCGCCCTCGACGTGGCGGGCCAGCACGTGGCTGATGCCGCCCGATTTGCGCATCGCGGAATAGAACGGGTTGATCGCGGCGCCCGGCACGCCGAACGCGGTCTGGATGCCTTCCTTCTCGAGCACGAGCACGGCGGCGTCGACGGCTCTCATCTTGGCCATGAATGTCTCCTTGAATGTTTGCGGATCTTGCGAATCGGTCTGTTGGAGACACTTTAGGGATGCATCAAAGGTTTGATAAGATCAGCCGGAGTCGCTTTTTTCGAAACTAAAAGTATCGAATGACGGCGGGTCGGGCGTTGGCCGGCCGTCATGCAGGAGACACGGGATGGACCGCTTCAAGCAGATCGAGACGTTCGTGCGGGTCGCGGACGCGGGCAGCCTCGCGGCCGCGGCGCTCGAGGAGGGGGTGTCGCCGGTCGTGCTCGGCCGGCGCATCGACGCGCTGGAGAAGCGTCTCGGCGTGAAGCTGATGTACCGCTCGACGCGGCGGCTCGTCGTGAGCGAGGAGGGCGCGGCGTTTCTCGAGCGCTGCCGCGGCCTGCTCGCCGAATGGGACCAGGCCGAGAACGAGCTGGCCGCCGGGCGGCGCGCGGTGAGCGGCCACCTGATCGTGTCCGCGCCGGCCGCGTTCGGCCGCAAGCACGTCGCGCCGCACGCGCCGGGCTTTCTCGCCGACAAGCCGGACATGCAGCTGTCGTTCAACCTGACCGACCGGGTCGTCGACCTCGTGCGCGAAGGCTACGACCTGTCGATCCGGATCGGCGGCGCGGTCGATCCGAACTTCGTCGCGGTGAAGCTCGCGTCGAACCGGCGCGTCGTCTGCGGCACGCCGGATTATTTCCGCCGGCACGGCCGCCCGAAGACGCTCGACGACCTGCTGAAGCACAACTGCCTCGCGTTCAACCTGCAGGGCGGCCAGAACCGCGGCTGGTACTTCCAGCGCAACGGCAAGATCGTCACGATGCGCGTGACGGGCAACCTCGACTGCAACGACGGCGAACTGCTGCACCGCTGGGCGTCGGAAGGGCTCGGGCTCGGCTGGCGCTCGACCTGGGAGATCGCCGCGCAGCTCGAGACGGGCGAGCTCGAGACCGTCCTCGACGACTATGCGCTGCCCGACTACGACATCCTCGCCGTCTACCCGCAGCAGCGCTACGTGCCGGCGCGCGTGCGCTATTTCATCGACTACCTGCGCGATGCGTACGCGCGCGCCGGCTACTGGAGCGGCACGCCGTAGGCGCGCGCGACGCGGCGGCGGCCGGGGCACGACCGGGCGCGGCGGCGGGCGGCGCGGGGGCGCGGAGTTCGCCGCGGCGGGCGCGGCCGGCCGCGCGCGAATCGGGGTGCTTCGGAAAGGCGAGAGCGTATGGCATGGCGGCACCGGTGCGGATGATGACGAAGGCGTTTGCCTGTGATACCGCCCCCGCATGGCCGCCATTCCCGGATTATTTTTCGCCTCCCGGCGTGTTCGGCGGGAATAAACTCGATTCACGGGCGGTAGATATCTTCGACCGCGTGCGTATCGCCAGTCTGTCCGGGCGCCGCACGCCGGACGGAGGCGGCCGCGGCCGCGCGGATCAACGAGGAGGCGACGTGGGGCAATCCGGCCGGAGGGTCGACGAACGGGCGGTGGACGACGGCGGCGCGGCGGCACGCGGCGAACGCTTTCGCACGCTCGTGTTGCCGCATCTGGACGCCGCGTACAACCTCGCGCGCTGGCTGAGCGGCAACGCGAGCGACGCCGAGGACGTCGTCCAGGAGGCGTGCGTGCGTGCGCTGCGCTTCGTCGACGGCTGCCACGGCGGCAACGCGCGGCCGTGGCTGCTGACGATCGTGCGCCATACCTGGTACACGGAATGGCGGCGGCGCACGCACGCGCACGAAGTGGCGGTGCCCGACACGCTCGATGGAACGGAGTCGGCCGACGACTGGCACCCGGAGGCGGAAGATCCGCTCGCGCAGTTGCTGCGCGGCGAGGACGCCCGGCTCGTGAACGCCGCGCTCGCGAAACTGCCGGCCGAATATCGGGAAGTGCTCGTGCTGCGCGAAATGGAGGATTTGAGCTACCGCGAGATCGCGGCGATCGCGGACGTGCCGGTGGGCACCGTGATGTCGCGGCTCGCGCGCGGCCGCCGCCGCCTCGCCGCGCTGCTCGGCGGCGGTGCGCGCGGCGCGGCCCGCAAGGAAGCGCCGCAGGCCGGCGCCGCGTCGGGCGGCGCGCCGGCGGCCGGAACCGCATCGGAGGCCATCGATGGACTGTAACGAAGCGCGCGAACTGCTCGGCGCGGACGTCGACCGCGAGTTGCCGGCGCCCGATGCGATGCGGATCCAGCGGCACGTCGACGCCTGCGACGCGTGCCGGCGCGAGCGCGACCGGATCGTCGCGCTCGGCCAGGCAGTCCGGCAGGCGGAATACCATCGCGCGCCGGATGCGCTGCGCGCGCGCATTCTCGCGGGGCTGCCGGCGGCGGACGCCGAACCCCGGGCGGCCGCGCGCGGGCCCGGCTGGCTGGAGCGGCTCGGCCTGCGGGGCGCGCCGCGCGGCCCGGCGGCGGTTCGGCCGCGTCCGGGCGCCGTTGCGCTGTCGGGCCTCGGCTGGGGTGTTGCGCTCGTGATCGCGCTGGCCGCGGCGGCGGGGCTGACGCTGTCCGCGCACCGCGCGGCGACGGAGCGCACCGTCGACGAGCTCGTCGCGAGCCACGTGCGGGCCGGCCTGTCGGCGCGCGACATCGACGTGATCTCGACGGACCGCCACACGGTCAAGCCGTGGTTCAACGGGCGGCTCGACTACGCGCCGCCGGTCGAGGACCTGGGCGCGAGCGGCTTCCCGCTCGCGGGCGGCCGGCTCGACTACGTCGGGCAGCGTCGCGTCGCGGTGCTCGTCTACCGCTACCGGCAGCACGTGATCGACGTCTATGTGCGGCCGGCCGGCGAGGGCGGGGCGACGGCGCCATATGCGACCGTGTCGCAGGGCTATGCGCTCGACCGCTGGGACGCGGCCGGCATGACGTGGTGGGCGGTGACGGACGCCGAGCCGGCGGCGCTTGCGGCATTCAAGACGGCGCTGAACGCGCGCCTTGCCGCGCCGCGCACCGAGTGACGGCGGGCCGCGCGATGCGGCCCCATCACGATCTGCGGGGGCTGCGGCTGCCGGCCGGGCTCAAGTCGTTGAAAACATGGCCGATTCGCGCGGCGAATCAACGGTTCGCCTTGCATGCGACCCATATCCGGGTTAAAATCTCTGGCTTCTCACTTGCCACACCGGTTCAGACGCCCGGGTGGCTTCAATCCACAAGGAGTGTGTAATGCGTCATTACGAAATCGTCTTCATCGTGCACCCCGATCAGAGCGAGCAAGTGCCCGCGATGATCGAGCGTTACAAGACCACGATCACGTCGCACGGCGGCCAGATCCACCGTGTCGAAGACTGGGGCCGTCGCCAGCTGGCCTACATGATCGAGAAACTCGCGAAGGCTCACTACGTCTGCATGAACATCGAGTGCGACCAGACGACGCTCGACGAACTCGAACACGCGTTCAAGTTCAACGATGCCGTGCTGCGTCACCTCATCGTCAAGATGAAGAAGGCCGAGACCGGCCCGTCGCCGATGATGAAGGAAGTTCAGCGCGAAGAAGCCAAGAAGGCGGCTGCTGCTCAGCCGACCGAAGCGCAGGCTTAAGCTCGTCACCTTTAAGCCATCAAGGAGCACGCGACTCACGTGAACAGGTTGCAATTGACGGCGAGCGTCGTCGAGCGCGCAGCGGTGCGGTACACGCCCGCCGGCGTTCCGATCGCAAGCGCCACGTTGCAGCACCGCGCGGAAGTCGTCGAGGCAGGCATTCCCCGTCAGGTCGAGATGACGATCGAGGCGGTGGCGGCCGGCGAGGCGAGCGGCAGGCTGGAAGGCTGTGAAATGGGCGTCGAGACGCTGTTCACGGGCTTCCTGGCGAAGAAAAGCCGCAACGCGCGCACCTTGGTGTTTCACATCACAGCATTGCAGGACATTGGAAAGGACTGAACATGGCCCGCCCCACTGGTAAGAAATTCGACAAGCGTCGTCAGCAACAAAACCCGCTCTTCAAGCGCAAGAAGTTCTGCCGTTTCACCGCGGCCGGCGTCGAGCAGATCGACTACAAGGACACGGAAACGCTGAAGGACTTCATCGGCGAAAACGGCAAGATCACGCCGGCTCGCCTGACGGGCACGAAGGCGCACTATCAGCGTCAGCTGGACACGGCGATCAAGCGCGCGCGTTTCCTCGCGCTGCTGCCGTACACCGATCAGCACAAGGCGTAATCAGGCGACGCAATAAGGAGAATTCGAATGCAAATCATTCTGTTGGAAAAAGTCGCCAATCTGGGCAACCTCGGCGACATCGTCAAGGTCAAGGACGGTTACGCTCGCAACTTCCTGATCCCGAACCGCAAGGCTCGCCGTGCAACGAAGGAAGCGATCGCTGAATTCGAAGTGCGTCGCGCAGAGCTGGAAAAGGTCGCCGCTGAAAAGCTGGCGGCTTCGCAGGCAGTCGGCGAGAAGCTGGCAGGCCAGTCGTTCGAAATCACGCAGAAGTCGGGCGTCGACGGCCGTCTGTTCGGCTCGGTCACGAACGGTGACGTGGCTGAACTGCTGAAGAAGGCAGGCTACGACGTCGAGAAGGCGCAGGTTCGCATGCCGGAAGGCCCGCTGAAGATGATCGGCGAGCACGGCGTTCAGGTCGCGCTGCACACGGACGTCGTCGTCGACGTCACGATCAACGTGATCGGCGACCACGCGTAAGCGACAGGCAGTCTCGCCGGGCGGCTCCCGCCGCCCGGATGAAGGGCAGGTGCCCGGGCAACCGGGGCCTGCCTTTTTTGTTGCCCGGCAGCCGGCGGCCGCGCTGGCATCTCCGCGCCCAATTCGCGATAATCCCAACCCATGAACGCGCCGCAAGATCCTCAAATCGAATCGCTGAAAGTCCCGCCGCACTCGGTCGAAGCCGAGCAGTCGGTGCTGGGCGGCCTGTTGCTCGACAATGCGGCGTGGGACCGGATCGCCGACTATCTGTCGCAGGGCGATTTCTACCGCTACGACCACCGGATCATCTTCGAGCACATCGGCAGGCTGATTGCGTCGACGCGTCCGGCCGACGTGGTGACCGTGTACGAAGCGCTGACCACGTCGGGCAAGGCGGACGACGTCGGCGGGCTCGCGTACCTGAACGCGCTTGCGCAGAATACGCCGAGCGCCGCGAACATCCGCCGCTATGCGGAAATCGTGCGCGACCGCGCGGTGCTGCGCCGGCTCGTGTCGGTGGCCGACGAGATTTCCGCCGATGCGTTCAACCCGCAGGGCAAGGAAGTCCGCCAGCTGCTCGACGCGGCGGAGGCGAAGGTGTTCTCGATCGCCGAAGAGGGCGCGCGCGGCAACCAGGGCTTCCTCGAGATCGGGCCGCTGCTCACGCAGGTCGTCGAGCGCATCGACACGCTGTATCACACCGCGAATCCGAGCGACGTCACCGGCACGCCGACGGGCTTCGTCGACCTCGACCGGATGACGTCGGGGATGCACGGCGGCGAGCTGATCATCGTCGCCGGCCGCCCGTCGATGGGTAAAACGGCCTTCTCGATGAACATCGGCGAATACGTCGCGGTCGAGTACGGGCTGCCGGTCGCGGTGTTCTCGATGGAAATGCCGGGCACGCAGCTCGTGATGCGTATGCTCGGTTCGGTCGGGCGGCTCGACCAGCACCGGATGCGGACCGGGCGGCTGACCGACGAGGATTGGCCGAAGCTGACCCACGCGGTGCAGAAGATGAGCGAGGCACAGCTGTTCATCGACGAGACGGGCGGCCTGAACCCGATGGAATTGCGTTCGCGGGCGCGCCGGCTCGCGCGCCAGTGCGGCAAGCTCGGCCTCATCATCGTCGACTACCTGCAGCTGATGACGGGCTCGTCGCAGGGCGAGAACCGCGCGACCGAAATCTCGGAAATCTCCCGCTCGCTGAAGAGTCTCGCGAAGGAGCTGGACGTGCCGGTGATCGCGCTGTCGCAGCTCAACCGCGGCCTCGAACAGCGTCCGAACAAGCGTCCGGTGATGTCGGACCTGCGGGAATCGGGCGCAATCGAACAGGACGCTGACGTGATCCTGTTCATCTACCGGGACGAAGTCTACAACCCGGACAGCCCCGACAAGGGCACTGCCGAAATCATCATCGGCAAGCAGCGTAACGGCCCGATCGGGCCCGTTCGACTCACGTTCCTGGGGCAATACACGAAGTTCGACAACTTTGCAGGTGCACAGAACTTCTACGGCGAGTAACGCCGCTTGTAAACCCCTATTTCACGAAACGTTGTATCCCGTCTCGGTGCGCGCGCACGCTTCATGTGCGCGCCGGACGGGAAACGGTACAATGTCGCCGATTTTTGTGACAGCCGTTTGACCATCTTTCAGGAATTCCATGTTCGGTCGATTCATGCCCACCGAGGGCAAGTTCTTCGAAATCTTCAACGCGCACGCGAAGTACATCGTTTCCGGTGGCCGCGAACTCGAACTGCTGATCGACAATCTCGCCGACGCCGAGATTCACAAGCAGAACGTGCAGCTGGCCGAGAAGGCCGCTGACAAGCTGACGCACGAAGCGATCGATCTGCTCCACAAGACGTTCATCACGCCGCTCGACCGCGACGAGATCCACAAGCTGATCACGACGATGGACGACATCCTCGACCTGATGGAGGACGTCGCGACCGCCGTGTCGCTGTACGATGTGCAGGCGGTGACGTCCGAGGCGAGCCAGCTCGCGCATATCGTCACGCAGTCGGCGCAGCACGTGCAGCAGGCCGTCGCGCTGCTGTCGGACATGAAGCAGTCCGCGCAGATCCTCAAGGCGTGCGAGGAGATCGACCGCTGGGAGTCGGAGGCGGACCGCGTGCTGCGTGCGGCGATGTCGAAGCTGTTCCGCGAA
This sequence comes from Burkholderia sp. MSHR3999, assembly GCF_000833595.1. Lineage (NCBI taxonomy): Bacteria > Pseudomonadati > Pseudomonadota > Betaproteobacteria > Burkholderiales > Burkholderiaceae > Burkholderia > Burkholderia sp. MSHR3999. Next base: position 1,871,303 of record NZ_JRFO01000001.1, on the reverse strand, counting down.
GAGAACGACGTGAAGAACCTCATCAAGCTGAAGGCGATCTACGAGCTGCTCGAAGAGATCACCGACAAATGCGAGGACGTCGCGAACATCATCGAAGGCATCGTGCTGGAAAACGCCTGAGCGGAACACGATGCATTCGATACAACTTGCCCTATGGATGGTCGCGGCGCTGGTGCTCGTCGCGCTCGTATTCGACTTCATGAACGGCTTCCACGACGCGGCGAACTCGATCGCCACCGTCGTGTCCACCGGGGTGCTGAAGCCGCAGCAGGCGGTGGCATTTGCCGCCGCGTTCAACGTCATCGCGTATTTCATCTTCCACCTGAAGGTCGCGCAGACCGTCGGCAAAGGCACGATCGATCCCGGGATCGTCGACCACTATGTCGTGTTCGGCGCGCTCGTCGGCGCGATCGCCTGGAACGTGATCACCTGGTACTACGGGATCCCGTCGAGCTCGTCGCACGCGCTGATCGGCGGCCTCGTCGGCTCGGCGCTCGCGAAGTCGGGCTGGGGATCGCTGAACATCGACGGGCTGATGAAGACGATCGCGTTCATCTTCATCTCGCCGCTGCTCGGCTTCATCCTCGGCTCGCTGTTCATGCTCGGCGTGTCGTGGCTGTACTTCCGCACCGCGCCGAGCAAGGTCGACCGGCGGTTCCGTCGCCTGCAGCTGCTGTCGGCCGGGCTGTACAGCCTCGGCCACGGCGGCAACGACGCGCAGAAGACGATCGGCATCATCTGGATGCTGCTGATCGCGACCGGCTACGCGTCGGCGGGCGCCGACGCGCCGCCGGCATGGGTGATCGGTGCGTGCTACCTGTCGATGGGCCTCGGCACGCTGTTCGGCGGCTGGCGGATCGTGCGCACGATGGGCCAGAAGATCACCAAGCTGAAGCCGGTCGGCGGGTTCTGCGCGGAGACGGGCGGCGCAATGACGCTGTTCATCGCGTCGTTCCTCGGCATTCCGGTGTCGACGACCCATACGATCACCGGCGCGATCGTCGGCGTCGGCGCGACGCAGAAGCTGTCGGCCGTGCGCTGGGGAGTCGCCGGCAACATCGTGTGGGCGTGGGTGCTGACGCTGCCGGCGTCCGCGCTGTTCGCGGCGGGCGGCTGGTGGCTCGGCCATCGGATCTTCTGATCGCACCCGAAGGACGCTTCACGTCGAAAGCGCCGCATGCCGACAGGCTGCGGCGCTTAATAGGATGGTCAGCCCGATCCTCACCCAGCGGACTACGCTGAGTGAGGATTTTGTCCTTCTGGAGGGCCATCATGGACACGGTATCGCTAGTCGGCATCGATCTGGGCAAGCACTGCTTCCACCTGCATGCGCAAGACGCGTCAGGCAGGATGGTGTTCCGCAAGAAGCTCACGCGCAGCCAGATGTTCGCGCTGCTGGGCAATTTTCCGAGTTGTACCGTGGTCATGGAGGCCTGCGCCGGTGCTCACTGGATCGCCCGCCGACTTCAAGCGCTGGGCCACGAGGCCAAGCTAATTTCTCCCCACTTCGTCAAGCCGTTCCGGCAAGGCAACAAGAACGACTTCGCGGATGCGCAGGCGATCTGTGAAGCCGCTTCGCGCCCGAGCATGCGCTTCGTGAGTCCGCGTAACGAAGCGCAGCAGGTCGTATCAGCCTTGCACCGCGTGCGCGAGGCGCTGGTGCGGGAGCGCACCGGTACGATCAACCAGATTCACGCATTTCTGCTGGAGTTCGGTATCAGCCTGCCGCGTGGCATGGCGGTGATCCGCAGACTGCCGGCCGTACTGGAGACGCAAGCGTTGCCGCCCAGGCTGGTGGCCGTGCTCGAACGGCTGCAGGCGCATTTCAAGTATCTGGACGAGCAGATCGGCCAGCTCGAACACGAGCTGCTCACGCAATTGCACGAGGACGAGCGCAGCGAACGGCTGCTGGAGATTCCCGGCATCGGGCCAATCACCGCCAGCGTGTTGATGTCGGAATTGGGCGACGCCCATCAATATGGTTCGGCAAGGCAGTTTGCCGCTTCGATCGGTCTGGTGCCTCGACAGTACAGCACCGGCGGCAAACCAACGCTACTGGGCATCAGCAAGCGCGGCGACAAGGAACTGCGACGGCTGCTGGTGCAATGCGCGCGGGTCATCATGCTGGGTATCGAGCGCCGAACGGATTCCTTGGGCACCTGGGTCCGCAGCCTGTTGGCGCGACGGCACTCGAACGTAGTGGCTTGCGCGCTGGCCAATAAATTGGCGAGGATCGCGTGGGCCATCCTCGCCAAAGGGACACACTACAGAAGCGCGCCGGCGGCTCTTGCGGCCTGACGCTTCCGATCGCTTACGGCTTCAGTCGTCACACCTGGTTTTGCGACGCGAGATACGTGAAGGCATAAACGACTCAACGGCCGGGCAAGTAACCTGACAACAAAAACAGCATCTCGATGCTGAGCGCTTTTTGAGGTTTGCCCGGCGCGGCTCCCATCATGGGGCGGGATCATTCCCATCCGCGACCCCGGATAGATTCGAGCAAGTCCACTTTAGGTCAACACTGCCTCGCTTGCAAAAATCGGGCTGACCATAGATTTGTTTGGTCGGGCGGGCTGGAATGCCGAGTGTGCGGGAAAAGGACGGGGTGTCGAGTCGAGCTACGGCGACCGTTTGCCGTTCGATGTGCCTATCTCCGCAAGTGCGGAGCGCAATCAGGCGGAGCTTGCCCGCAATGAGAACGCAGCGCGGCGCCAACGCCGCGCGAATCAATCATTTCCGTTGGCGAACCGTGCAATCGGATCATCGGCCGTGCCGGTGCGCGCGCCGACGGGCGCGGATCGCGTCGACGCGCGCAGCACCTGCACGGCGCCGGACTCGGCGACGCGCGCTTGACGGGGCGCGGCGGCGGGCGGCGGTTCCGCATCGAATGCGGCGGCCTCGGCGGCCGTCAGCGCCGTCGTCGGAATCGGCGTGCCGACTTCCGGTGCGCCAACCGGCGCCGCGTTTGCCGTCTGGGCGGCGCCGCCGCCCACGGATGCCGCCTGTTGCTGGGCCACGGCCATGCGCGGCGGCGGCGGTTCGTACGCATCGGCAGGCGCCGCCGACGCGGCTGTTGCGACAGGCACGATCGGCGCCGGCGCCGGCGACACGCTCGGCTGCGCAGCCGCAGAAGCGGGCTGCCGCGGCGCTGCTGCCGTTACGACAGGCGCGGGCGCCGCCGGCTGCACACGCGGCACGTCGTCGCGACGCGCTTCATAAGTCGGCGCATCGAACGGCGTCGGTTGCGACTTCGGCGGCGCGACGCGGCGAATCCCGTCGAAGCGCTTCGCCCAGTACGGGTTCGTCAGGTAGTCGAGCCGCACGGTGCCGCCGGTCGACGGCGCGTTGACGAAGCGCAGCTTGCCGACATAGATGCCGACGTGCGAGTGCGGCCGGCCGGTCGTGTTGAAGAAGATCAGGTCGCCCGGCGCGACCTGTTCGGGGTCGATCGACATGCCGCGGCTGCTCATGTCGGCGGTCGTGCGCGGCAGGTTCACGTCCACTGCGCGACCGACCACGTAGCGCACGAGCCCGCTGCAGTCGAAGCCGCTGTCCGGCGTATTGCCGCCCCAGCGGTACGGGACGCCGACGAGGCTCATCGCCTGGATCGAGATTTCTTCCTGGCCGACGCTGTGGTCGACGAATTTCGGGAAATTGGCGGGCGGGGCGAAGGCGCGGGGCGTCGTGATCTTCATGCCCGACGAGCGCGAAGCCGACTGCGGCGGCACGCTGGAACAGGCCGCAAGCAGCGAGACGACGGCGACGGGAAGCCAGATTCGAAGCATGACAGGCGGGCGAGCGCGGCGCGCTCGACAATCGTATGACAACAGACAGACCCGATGGTAGTCGCTCCGACGGGGCTTAGGCAACAATTCTTGAGAATTTACTTGAAGTTTCGCGCGTAATGCGTCGTGGTTGCGTGACACAGTCAAGCACTGGCTTCGACCCCAAAAAGAAAAACGGCGCTCCGTTTCGGGAGCGCCGTGTGCTTTCGCGAACCGGCCTGAATCGGCCGGCAGGCTGCGTTACAGGATGTCGGACGCGTAGTCGGCGAGCCGCGAGCGTTCGCCGCGCGCGAGCGTCACGTGGCCGCTGTGTCCCCAGCCCTTGAAGCGGTCGACGACATAGGTGAGGCCCGAGCTGCCTTCCGTCAGGTACGGCGTATCGATCTGCGCGATGTTGCCGAGGCAGACGATCTTCGTGCCGGGGCCCGCGCGCGTGACGAGCGTCTTCATCTGCTTCGGCGTCAGGTTCTGCGCCTCGTCGATGATCAGGTACTTGTCGACGAACGTGCGGCCGCGCATGAAGTTCATGCTCTTGACCTTCAGGCGCGAGCGGATCAGTTCCTGCGTCGCCGCGCGGCCCCATTCGCCGGCTGCGTCGTCGGTCTTCTGCAGCACCTCGAGGTTGTCGTCGAATGCGCCCATCCACGGCTGCATCTTCTCTTCCTCGGTGCCGGGCAGGAAGCCGATGTCCTCGCCGACCGGCACGGTCGCGCGCGTCACGATGATCTCGTTGTAGCGCTTGTCGTCGAGCACCTGCGCAAGGCCCGCCGCGAGCGCGACGAGCGTCTTGCCGGTGCCGGCCTGGCCGAGCAGCGTGACGAAGTCGATCTCCGGATTCATCAGCAGGTTCAGCGCGAAGTTCTGCTCGCGGTTGCGCGCGGTGATCCCCCACACGTTGTTCTTGTGGTGGCTGTAGTCGCGCAGCGTCTGCAGGAGCGCCGTCTTGCCGTTCAGTTCGCGCACCAGCGCATGGAACGTCGGCTCGCCGTTCTGCGGCTCGAGATAGACGAACTCGTTGACCAGCATCGACGTGACGAGCGGGCCGGTCACGCGGTAGTACGTGGTGCCCGTCTTCGTGTCCTGCCAGCTTTCCATGCCCTTCGCGTGCCGGGTCCAGAAATCCTGCGGCAGCTCGCGCACGCCGGTGTAGAGGAGATCCTTGTCCTCGAGCACCTGGTCGTTGAAGTAGTCTTCCGCGGGCAGGCCGAGCGCATGCGCCTTGATCCGCATGTTGATGTCTTTCGACACCAGCACGACCTGGCGGTCCGGCCGGTCGCGCTGCAGCGCGCGCACGACGCCGAGGATCTGGTTGTCGGCCTTGCCTTGCGGCAGGCCTTCGACGGGCGGAATGTTGGTGAGCGTCGTCTGGAAGTACAGGCGGCCGAGCGCTTCGCGGCTGCCGAGGCGCGCCAGCGGAATGCCGTTCGTGATCGGGCCCGCGTCGGCGACGAGCGCATCGAGCGTGCGGCTCACCTGGCGCGCGTTGCGCGCGACTTCCGACATCCCCTTCTTGTGATTGTCGAGTTCCTCGAGCGTCATCATCGGCAGATAGACGTCGTGTTCCTCGAAGCGGAAGAGGCTGCTCGGGTCGTGCATCAGCACGTTCGTGTCGAGCACGAACAGCTTCTGCATCTCGGCCTCGGCGGCCTTGCGGCCGCGCGACCTGGTTGCCGCGCCGGCTTCTCTCGCGGCGGCCGCGGCCGGTTTTGCGGCGGCGGGTTTCTCTGCGCGCGCGAGCGGCGCGGCGGGCTCCGCGGGCGCCGGCACGGGCTGCAGCAGCGCGGCCGTCTGCTTGGTCTTGCGGCTGCGCGCGGGCGCGCTCGCGGCTTCCGGCGCCGACGCGACCGCACGCAGCTGTGCGGCGGTGTTGGCGGCTGGCGTCATCGGTTGGGCCACGCTAGCCGGGCCGTAGTCAGCGGCCGTGGAAACGTCCCCTTCGGCGGATTTCTTTGCGGCTTTCGTCGGCCGCGCTTTCGCCTTGTATTCGTCGGGCGGCAGCAGGCTGCCGAGCTTGCTGGGGGGGGTAGGCAAAGGCATGGTGTCCCTCGGGAGGAATCGTGTCGCTGGGGTGCGCCGCTGATCGCATCCTGCTGCGTGACGAACACGCGTGCGGTTTGCGCGCGGTGGCGCACATGAATTTCGTTTAGCCGGTTCGCCTAAGTGTCGGTCAACTCCTTGACGGGTGAAGGGCCGGACCGAGTGCCGGCGCGCAGACCATAAAAAAAGCCGCTGCCCCGTCGACCGGGACATGCGGCTCGGCTGATACCGTCGTGATGCGCGTCAGGTGCCGGAAAGCATTGCTACGAGCACCGGCGCAGCTACGAGAAATATGGGGCGGACTGGCATTCATTGCGGCCCAATATAACGCGCCTCAAAGCGCTTGTACAGCACCTAGCACGTCGTCCACGTGACCCGGCACCTTGATGCCGCGCCATGCCTGGCGAAGCACGCCGTCGGCGTCGATCAGGAACGTCGAGCGCTCGATGCCGCGCACTTCCTTGCCATACATTTTCTTCATCTTGATGACATCGAACAGCGTGCACAGCGCTTCGTCGGCATCGGAAATCAATGCGAACGGCAGCTCGAGCTTTGCCTTGAAATTGTCATGCGAGCGCAGGCTGTCGCGCGACACGCCGACGATTTCCGCGCCGGCCTTCTTGAACTTCGGATAGAGATCGCGGAACTGCAGCCCCTCGGTCGTGCAGCCGGGCGTGTTGTCCTTCGGATAGAAATACAGCACGAGCTTCTTGCCCCGCAGGTCGGACAGCGAAAGATCGCCGCCGGTGGCCGGTGCGGTGAAATCGGGAACTTGACGGTCAACTTCGACGGACACGTGTTTCTCCTGTTGTTATGGGAGGGCGCCTTGGCAACGGCGCGCGTGGGTGACGGCGCGTTATGCGCCGACGCGATTGCGTCGGCGCGCAGGGAAGGACGCGCCGACGGGCAGGCGCATGGCGTCGCCTGCCCGCGTGGGTCAGTCGGGCTGGACGATCAGCTCGCCCGACCGGCCCGGAATCTCGCCCCACGTGACAGGGTACGATGGCAGCGTGTCGCGGTCCAGCGTCGCGTGATAGTCGCCCATCGTCGCGAACGTATGGCCTTGCGCACGCCAGCCGGCGAGCAGCTGCTCGAACACCGGCGCAAGCTTCTGGCCTTCCAGCTCCGCATGCAGCGTGAAGACCTGGTCGTGCGGATTGGTTTCGGTGAACTTGAGGATATGCGCGGCGACGTTGTGCGTATCGACGCCGTCGATGCCGAGCACTTCGTCGAGCGTCGGCAGCGTCGTCGGCATCTGCACGTGCGCGAGCGTCCTGCCGCCGACGACCGGCAGGTACGGCGAATGGCCGCGGCCGTCGGACGCATAGCGCATGCCCCACGCGTCGATCTGCTCGAATGCCGCGTCGTTCATCTGCCAGCCCGCCGCGCCGTGCGTGACGGGCGGCGCGCCGAAGATCTCGACGAAGCGCGCGTGGCTTTTCTGCATCTCACGCGCAGTCCAGTCGCGGTCGCGCACGCGCACGTTGTCCTGCCAGTACACGTGATCCCACGTGTGGATCCCGCATTCGAAGCCGGCCTCGTGGATCGCGCGCATGTCGGCGATCGCGCGGCGGCCGATGTCGGGGCCCGGCAGCAGCACGCCGTACATCAGCTGCTTCACGCCGTAATGCTCGACCACCGACGTGCGCGACACCTTCTTCAGGAACCCGGGGCGGAACACGCGCCGCAGCGCCCAGCCGGTATGGTCGGGCCCGAGGCTGAAGAGGAAGGTCGCGCGCGCGCTGAAGCGGTCGAAGATGCGCGCGAGGTTCGGCACGCCTTCGCGCGTGCCGCGCAGCGTGTCGACGTCGATCTTGAGGACGATGCGAGCCAAGCGTGCGTCCCGCTTCAGCCTTGCTGCTCGACGAGCGCGCGTGCGTCGGCGACGTGGCCGCGGTACGCCTCGAAGATCTTGCGCAGCGCTTCGTCGAACGTCGATTGCGGCGCCCAGCCGAGCTCCTGCATCGTGTTGTCGATCTTCGGCACGCGGTTCTGCACGTCCTGGTAGCCCTTGCCGTAGTACGCGCCCGACGTGGTCTCGACGAGATTCACGTTCTTCGCGGAATCGGCGTACTCGGGGAACTCGGCGGCGAGCTCGAGCATCTTGTGCGCGAGTTCGCGCACCGAGAAGTTATTCTTCGGATTCCCGATGTTGTAGATCTTGCCCGACGCAACGCCGTTCGGGTTCTCGATGATCTTCATCAGCGCGCTGATGCCGTCGTCGATGTCGGTGAACGCGCGCTTCTGCGAGCCGCCGTCGACGAGGCTGATGTTCTCGCCGCGCACGATGTGGCCGAGGAACTGCGTGACGACGCGCGAGCTGCCTTCCTTCGGCGTGTAGATCGAGTCGAGGCCCGGGCCGATCCAGTTGAACGGGCGGAACAGCGTGAAGTTCAGGCCTTCCATCCCGTAGCCCCAGATCACGCGGTCCATCAGCTGCTTCGAGCACGCGTAGATCCAGCGCGGCTTGTTGATCGGGCCGTAGGTGAGGGCCGAGTTGTCCGGGTCGAACTGCTCGTCCGTGCACATCCCGTAGACCTCGGAGGTCGACGGGAACACGAGGTGCTTGCCGTACTTCACGGCCGAACGCACGATCGGCAGGTTCGCCTCGAAGTCGAGCTCGAACACGCGCAGCGGCTGCTGCACGTAGGTCGCGGGCGTCGCGATCGCGACGAGCGGCAGGATCACGTCGCACTTCTTCACGTGATACTCGACCCACTCCTTGTTGATCGTGATGTCGCCCTCGAAGAAATGCATCCGCTCGTGGTTGACGAGATCGCCGAGCCGATCGGTCTGCATGTCCATGCCGAACACTTCCCAATCGGTGGTTTCAAGAATGCGTTTCGACAGGTGATGGCCGATGAAGCCGTTCACACCCAGGATCAGGACTTTTTTTGCTTTCATGAATGACGGGAAGAATGAATGAACTGCGCGAATTCCGCGGGCGTCACGACGGTTTCGCTGCCGTCGCGCTGTTGCCACAGCTCGAGAATGGATATGGCGCGGCTGTCGCCGCAGACGCCGAATAGCGCATTATCGCTTACGTGCAGGCCGGGCGGCAAATCCGCCGCCGCCGCGGCGGCCGGGCTGCCGGGCGCCGCGACGCGCGCGCGCGCGACCACGAAGCGCGCGCCGTTCAGGTCGGTGAACGCGCCCGGATACGGGGGCGCGACCGCGCGGATCAGGTTATAGACTTGCGCGGCGGGCTTCGACCAGTCGATCCGGCCGTCCTCGGGCTTGCGCCCGCCGAAGTAGCTGCCGGCCGCGAGATCGTTCGGCAGGTGCGGCGCCTCGCCCGCGAGCAGCGCGGGGAGCACGCGCCAGAGCGTCTGCTCGGCGGCCACCGTGACCTTGTCGAACACCTGCGCGGCCGTGTCGTCCGGCAGGATCGGCACCGCGGTCTGGCCGATGATCGCGCCCGCGTCGGGCTTCGCGGCCATTTCGTGCAGCGTCGCGCCGGTTTCGGTCTCGCCGTTGAGCACCGCCCAGTTGGTCGGCACCCGACCCCGGTATTTCGGCAGCAGCGACCCGTGCATGTTGTACGCGCCGCGCGGCGCGACGGCGAGCAGGTCGACGGGCAGCATGTGCCGGTAATAGAACGAGAAGATGAAGTCCGGCCGCGCATCGGCGAGCGCGCGGCGCAACGCGGGGTCCGCCGGGTCGGCCGGCGTGACGACCGGGATGCCGTGCGCGGCCGCGACCGACGCGACGCTGCCGAACCAGATGTTCTCGTTCGGGTTGTCCTCGTGCGTGACGACCAGCGCGACGTCGACGCCGCGCGCGAGCAGCACCTGCAGGCAGCGCACGCCGACGTTGTGATAGGCGAAGACGACGGCGCGCGGCTTCATCGCGCGACCTCCTGGCGGCCTTCGCCGGCCGGCGCATCCTGCACGTTGCCGTGCCGCTCGAGCACGGTCTGGATCAGGTAGCGCGGCCGCGCGCGCACCTGCTGGTAGATGCGGCCGATGTACTCGCCGAGCAGGCCGAGCGCGAAGATGATCACGCCGAGCAGGAAGAACGTGATCGCGAACAGCGTGAACACGCCTTGCACTTCCGCGCCGACGATGAAGCGCCGCACGAGCAGCAGCACGAACAGCGCGGCGGAGCCGAGCGACAGGATCACGCCGATGAACGACAGCCATTGCAGCGGCACGACCGAGAAGCCGGTCACGAGGTCGAAATTCAGGCGGATCAGGCTGTACAGCGAGTACTTCGATTCGCCCGCGAAGCGCTCCTCGTGCGCGACCTCGACTTCGGTCGGCTTCTGCGCGAACGTGTAGGCGAGCGCCGGAATGAACGTGTTGACCTCGCCGCACACGTTGATCGTGTCGATGATGCGGCGGCTGTACGCGCGCAGCATGCAGCCCTGGTCGGTCATCTTGATGCGCGTGATGCGCTCGCGCAGCCGGTTCATCATCGCCGACGCCTTGCGTCGCCACAGGCTGTCCTGGCGCTGCTGGCGGATCGAGCCGACGTAGTCGTAGCCCTCGTGCATCTTCGCGATCAGCTTGCCGATTTCCTCCGGCGGGTTCTGCAGGTCGGCGTCGAGCGTGACGACGATCTCGCCGCGCGACTGCGCGAAGCCGGCCAGGATCGCCATGTGCTGGCCGTAGTTGCCGTTCAGCAGCACGACGCGCGTCGTGTCGGGGCGCACGTGGAACTGGTCCGCGAGCATGGCGGCCGAGCGGTCGCGGCTGCCGTCGTTGATCAGGATCACTTCGTACGACGTGCCGAGCGCGTCGAGCGCCGGATACAGCCGCGCGAAGAGCGCCGCGAGGCCGTCTTCCTCGTTGTACACGGGAATGACGACCGATACTTCCGGGTTGGCTGCGCCCGGACGTCCGGCGCCCGGATGCCCGGCGCGTGCTTCAAGGTGACTCATGTAGGCTTACTTTCCGTATTGTTCGCAAATCTGGTTGATCGCGTCGACGACGCGACGCACGTCGCCTTCCGTCATCTGCGTGAAGAGGGGCAGCGTGACGGTCGACGCGCCGTACCGTTCGGCATGGGGGAACATGCCCTCCTTGAAGCCGCGCGCGCGGTACAGCGAGAAAAGATGGATGGCCGGGTAGTGGATCCCGGTGCCGATGCCGCGCTCCTTCATCTGCGCCATGAACTCGGCGCGGGTGATCGTCAGCCGCTCGAGCGGCAGCGTGACGAGGAACATGTGCCAGTTGCCGTGCTCGAATTCGGCGAGCGGCAGGCCGAGGCCGAGCTTCGCGGCCGCGCCGCCTTCGAAGGCGGCGAAGTACGCGCGGGCGAGCGCATGGCGCTGCGCGGTGAAGCGCGCGAGGTGCGGCAGCTGGCCGAGGCCGACGCGTGCGGCGACGTCGGTCAGGTTGTACTTGCCGCCGAGCACGTCGCAGTCCATCCCGTCGAAGCCGGTGCGCGTGATGCCCTGCAGCCGGTACTTCTGCGCGAGGATGGCCTCGTCCTCGTTGTTGAGCACGAGCGCGCCGCCTTCGATCGTCGTCAGGTTCTTGTTCGCATGGAAGCTGAACGACACGATGTCGCCGATCGCGCCGATGCGCTGGCCGCGCCACGTCGAGCCGAGCGCCTGCGCGGCGTCCTCGATCACGCGCAGCTTGTGCGCGCGCGCGATCGCGTACAGGCGGTCCATGTCGACCGGCAGGCCGGCCAGGTAGACCGGGATGATCGCCTTCGTGCGCGGCGTGATCGCCTTTTCGAGCAGGTCGAGGTCGATGTTGCGGGTGGCCGGGTCGATGTCGGCGAACACCGGCGTCGCGCCGGTCTCGAGGATCACGTTGCTGGTCGACACCCAGGACGCGGGCGACGTGATCACCTCGTCGCCGGGGCCGACGCCGGCGATGCGCAGGCCGATCTCGAGCGTGCAGGTGCCCGAATTGAACGCGCGCACCGGGCGGCCGCCGAAGTACTCGGACAGCGCGGCCTCGAAGCGCTGGTTCTGCGGGCCGGTGGTGATCCAGCCCGAGCGCAGCACCTCGACGACGCCCTGGATCGTTTCCTCGTCGATTTCCGGGCGCGTGAACGGCAGGAACGGAACGGTAGTCTGGCTCATGAACGCATGACTCGTAATGGCGTGTGAAAAGGGTCGGGCGCTTGCCCGAAACCGGCATTAAACACCGGTTGACGGATTCGTACCGTGATTTTTTGTAGGCAGGCGCTTAACGGCCGGGCGGCTCAGCTGCGCGCGAGCACGAACACCCCGACCAGGATGATGCCGATGCCGACGAGCCGCTGGACGGACAGCACCTCGCCGAACAGGTACCACGCGGCGAACGCGTTGACGACGTAGCCGAGCGACAGCATCGGGTACGCGATCGACACGTCGACCCGCGACAGCCCGACGATCCACACGACGACGCTGAGCACGTAGCACCCGAGGCCGCCGATGATCGGCAACTGGGTCGCGATCTTCAGGCCGACGGGCACGATGTTCGCACGGGTGAATTCGAAGTGTCCAACGGCGTTGACGCCGGCCTTGAGCAGCAGTTGCGCGCAGGCGTTGAGCATGACGCCGGTGACGATGCAGACGAGCGAGATCGGGTTCATGGGGCGGCGTCCTTACGATTGCGGCTTTTCGACGATCACGCGGCGGTTGTCGCGCGCGACCACGCGCATCGGCAGGCCGGCCTTGGCGAGATCGTCGTAGCGGTTCACCGGCATGATCGCGAGCGCGTAGCGCTCCTTGTTCCAGCGGGCGATCCACTCGTCGACGGTCGGGATCCACTTGTCCGGCTCGACCGAGATGCCGAATGCGAGCTCGTCCGTGCGCGCGACCATGATCGTCGTGTGGCCGACGTAGAACGGGAACGTGTGGTCGAGCATTTCGATCGAGTAGAACGGCGTGTCGGCCGGCAGCTTCGCCAGTTCGGCGCGCACCGCGGGCGCGAGCAGCGCGCCCGAGCTGTAGCGGCCGAACTCGTCGTGGCCGGTGCCGCCGATCGTGCCGAACGCAAGCCACGCGGCGCCGAACGCGGTGATCGCGGCGGCGACGCCGGCGCGCGCATGGCGGTTGAGCCACGCGGCGGCGAGCGTCAGCGCGGCCGCGACCGCGAGGCCCGCGTACAGCCACAGCTGGAATGCGCGGTACTGCGCGTTCGGCGTGCGCGCATCGCCCTGGTAGGCGAGGAAGATGATGCCGAACGCCGCGACGACCAGGAACACGAGGTAGCCGAGCAGGTGGCGGCGAAAGCGCTCGGCCGGCACGAGCGGCAGGTACGCGCCGATCATGAGCGCGAGCGCCGGCGCGACCGGCAGCACGTACGAGATCAGCTTCGAATGCGACGCGCTGAAGAACAGGAAAATGAACGCGCTCCAGATCATCAGCACGAGCATCGGCGCGAAGCCGTTCGGCTGGCGCGGCATGCGCAGCGCATGGCGCAGGCTCTGCCACGCGACCGACAGCCACGGCAGGAAGCCGACCAGCAGCACCGGCACGAAGTAGTAGAAGGGGCCGGGACGATTCTGTTCCGGGGTCAGATACCGGCGGAACTGCTGGACGATGAAGAAGAAATTGAAGAATTCCGGGTTGCGCTGCTGGACCAGCACGAACCACGGCGTGACGATCGCGAAGAAGATCACGAGCCCGCTGACGAGGTACAGGCGCTTCCACAACGCCCAGTCGCGCGCGATCAGCGTATAGAGCACCAGCACGGCGCCGGGCAGGATCAGGCCGACGAGGCCCTTGGACAGCACCGCGAGCGCCATCGACGCCCAGCACGCCCACATCCAGCCGCGCGCGGCGGCGGGCCGCAGCCCGGGTCGCTGCGCGAGCAGCAGCGCGCAGAGCGTGATGGTCATCCAGAGCGCCAGGCCCATGTCGAGCGCGTTGAAATGACCCATCAGGTTCCAGTACGGCGAGCTCGCGAGCACGACGGCCGCGAGGAAGCCGGACAGCGGGTTGAACAGGCGCGCGCCGGTGAAGCCGACGACCAGCACGCCCGCGAAGCTCGCGAGCGCGGTATAGAGGCGCGCCTGCCACTCGCCGATGCCGAACCACGCGAACGTGAGCGCGTTGAGCCAGGTCTGCAGCGGCGGCTTCTCGAAGTACTTGTAGCCGTTGTAGCGCGGCGTGATCCAGTCGCCGGTGACGAACATCTCGCGCGCCATCTCGGCGTAGCGGCCTTCGTCGCTGGGAATCAGGTGGCGCAGGCCGAGCGGCGCGAACCAGACGACGGCGAGCGCGAGGATCAGGAGGGCGAGCGCGGTGCGATTGAGCGGTAGCCTCGACGGCGTATCGTTCATGGAAGTTTCAGCCTGTTGGTTGTTGTGATGTGCCGCTGGCGGCTTGCGACGGGGCATGCGCCGGACCGGGGATCGGACCCGGCCTGGCGTGGCCCGGAACGCCGGCGAGAGTTTTACCGCATCGGGGATTAACGTTCAATTAAGAGCGCGGCGGCGACTTTGCGGCCTTCGGCCATCAGGATGTTGTAGGTGCGGCAGGCGGCCTGGAAGTCCATCGTCTCGACGCCGATGCGCCGCGCGGTGAGCGCCGCGACGAGGCGCGGATGCGGGAAGCGCAGGCGGGCGCCGCTGCCGAAGATCACGACCTCGGGCGCCGGTTCGAGCAGCATCGCGAAATGCTCGGGCGCGAGCGCGTCGAACGACGACACCGGCCACGCGAGCACCGGCCCGCCGGGCAGCACGATGACGCTTTGTTCGTGACGTTCGAGATTCACGTCGACATAATCGGGGCCATAGCCGGTAACGGTGTTGAGCGCGCCGCTCGCGTCCTGGTGCAGTTTCAAATCAGTATGTCCGCAGTTCCGATAGGTGTTCGATGGGGCCGTCCAGATGGGCCGCCTGGATGGGGCTTCCCGGATCAGGCGGCCCGGACGGGCCGCGCGGGCCCGGCAGGCCGATTTCGAGCGCGGCGCGCGCGGGACGCCCGACGGCGCGGGCCCGGCGCGGCTTTGTGCATTGCGAAAGTCGGCCAAAATCCGCTAAATTATAACTTTTTGGCCGCCCCCGGGCGGCATCCGCGTCGTGCGTCGCCACAAGCCGCGCCCGGCCGCCGCAAATCGTCCAGCCTAGACAGCGCGCACAAACCGGCCGCTCTCCAGTTTCGATTCCCGTCCCCAGGCCGCCAGGCATTATCCAGGAACCGTGTCGTCGTGAAACCGATCCAGAAATCGAACAAGCTGCTCAACGTCTGCTACGACATCCGTGGCCCGGTGCTCGAGCATGCGAAGCGCCTCGAGGAAGAAGGCCACCGCATCATCAAGCTGAACATCGGCAACCTTGCGCCGTTCGGCTTCGACGCGCCGGACGAGATCATCCAGGACATGATCCGCAACCTGCCGACGTCGTCGGGCTATTCGGACTCGAAGGGCGTGTTCTCGGCGCGCAAGGCGGTGATGCACTACACGCAGCAGAAGGGCGTGGTCGGAGTCGGCCTCGACGACATCTACATCGGCAACGGCGCGTCCGAGCTGATCGTGATGGCGACCCAGGCGCTGCTGAACGACGGCGACGAGGTGCTGCTGCCGGCGCCCGACTACCCGCTGTGGACGGCCGCGGTCAGCCTGTCGGGCGGCACGCCGGTCCACTACGTCTGCGACGAGCAGAACGACTGGATGCCCGATCTCGACGACATCCGCCGCAAGATCACGCCGAATACGAAGGCGATCGTCGTGATCAACCCGAACAACCCGACGGGCGCGCTTTATTCGGACGAATTGCTGCTCGAACTGCTCGAGATCGCGCGCCGGCACGGGCTGATCGTGTTCGCCGACGAGGTCTACGACAAGATCGTCTACGACGGCCGCGAGCACACGGCGATGGGCGCGCTGTCGGAGGACGTGATCACCGTCACGTTCAACAGCCTGTCGAAGAGCTACCGCTCGTGCGGCTACCGCGCGGGCTGGATGGCCGTGTCGGGCCTGGGCGGCGACAACCGCCGGCGCGCGAAGGACTATCTCGAGGGGCTCGGCATCCTGTCGTCGATGCGGCTGTGCGCGAACGTGCCGGGGCAGTTCGCGATCCAGACGGCGCTCGGCGGCTACCAGAGCATCAACGAGCTGATCGTGCCGTCGGGGCGCCTCTACAAGCAGCGCGAGCTCGCGTACGACATGCTCACGTCGATTCCGGGCGTGACCTGCGTGAAGCCGCAGGCCGCGCTCTACATGTTCCCGCGGCTCGACCCGAAGCTCTATCCGATCCAGAACGACCAGCAGTTCATTCTCGACCTGCTGCTCGAGGAGCGCGTGCTGCTCGTGCAGGGCACCGGCTTCAACTGGCCGACGCCGGATCACTTCCGCGTCGTGTTCCTGCCGAATCTCGACGACCTGACCGATTCGATCGACCGGATCGCGCGCTTCCTCGACGGCTATCGCAAGCGTCATTCGGTCTGAGCCGGGCGACACCGCGCCATCCGTTTTTAACTTTTACTCACGATCACACGCAGCATGGAACCGATCAAAGTTGGCCTGTTGGGCTTCGGCACGGTAGGCAGCGGCACCTTCAAGGTGCTGCGCCGCAACCAGGAAGAAATCAAGCGACGCGCGGGGCGCGGCATCGAGGTGGTCCGCATCGCGGTGCGCAACCCGGCCAAGGCCCAGGCCGCGCTCGGCGGCGACGCCGGCAGCGCGCAGATCACCGATGACTTCAACGCGGTCGTCGACGATCCGTCGATCGCGATCGTCGCCGAGATGATCGGCGGCACCGGCGTCGCGCGCGAGCTCGTGCTGCGCGCGATCGCGAACGGCAAGCACGTCGTGACCGCGAACAAGGCGCTCCTCGCGGTGCACGGCACCGAGATCTTCGAGGCGGCGCGCGAGAAGGGCGTGATGGTCGCGTTCGAGGCGGCCGTCGCCGGCGGCATCCCGATCATCAAGGCGCTGCGCGAAGGCCTGACCGCGAACCGCATCCAGTACATCGCCGGCATCATCAACGGCACGACCAACTACATCCTGTCGGAAATGCGCGACCGCGGCCTCGACTTCGCGACCGCGCTGAAGGCCGCGCAGGAGCTCGGCTATGCGGAAGCCGACCCGACCTTCGACATCGAAGGCGTCGACGCCGCGCACAAGGCGACGATCATGAGCGCGATCGCGTTCGGCGTGCCGGTGCAGTTCGACCGCGCGTATGTCGAGGGCATCAGCAAGCTCGACGCGACCGACATCCGCTACGCGGAAGAGCTCGGCTACCGGATCAAGCTGCTCGGCATCACGCGCCGCGCCGAAAACGGCATCGAGCTGCGCGTGCACCCGACGCTGATCCCGGAGAAGCGCCTGCTCGCGAACGTCGAGGGCGCGATGAACGCGGTCGTCGTGCACGGCGACGCGGTCGGCACGACGCTGTACTACGGCAAGGGCGCGGGCGCGGAGCCGACCGCGTCGGCGGTCGTCGCGGATCTCGTCGACGTCACGCGCCTGCACACGGCCGACCCCGAGCATCGCGTGCCGCATCTCGCGTTCCAGCCGGACAGCCTGTCGAACACGCCGATCCTGCCGATCGACGAAGTGACGAGCGGCTACTACCTGCGCCTGCGCGTCGCCGACCAGACCGGCGTGCTCGCGGACATCACGCGCATCCTCGCCGATTCGGGCATCTCGATCGACGCGCTGCTGCAGAAGGAGTCGGAGCAGGTCGACGACGCGAACGGCGAGACCGACATCATCCTGATCACGCACGTGACGGTCGAGAAGAACGTCAACGCGGCGATCGCGCGGATCGAGGATCTCGCGACGGTCGTGTCGAAGGTGACGAAGCTGCGCATGGAAGCGCTGAACTGAGGATCGAGGGCGACATGAACTACATCTCCACGCGCGGCGCCGGCATCGGCGAGCGCCACACGTTCTCCGACATCCTGCTCGGCGGCCTCGCGAAGGACGGCGGGCTCTACCTGCCGGCCGAGTATCCGCAGGTGTCCGCCGACGAGCTCGCGCGCTGGCGCACGCTGCCGTATGCGGATCTCGCGTTCGAGATCCTGTCGAAGTTCAGCGACGACATTCCGGCCGACGACCTGCGCGCGATCACGCGCCGCACCTACACGGCCGATGTCTATCGCAATACGCGCCACGGCGAGAACGCAGCCGACATCACGCCGCTGAAGACGCTCGGCACCGAGAACGGCGCGCCGATCTCGCTGCTCGAGCTGTCGAACGGCCCGACGCTCGCGTTCAAGGACATGGCGATGCAGCTGCTCGGCAACCTGTTCGAGTACACGCTCGCGAAGCACGGCCAGGCGCTGAACATCCTCGGCGCGACGTCGGGCGACACCGGCAGCGCGGCCGAGTACGCGATGCGCGGCAAGGCCGGCGTGCGCGTGTTCATGCTGTCGCCGCACAGGAAGATGAGCGCGTTCCAGACGGCCCAGATGTTCAGCCTGCAGGATCCGAACATCTTCAACCTCGCGGTCGAAGGCGTGTTCGACGACTGCCAGGACATCGTGAAGGCCGTGTCCAACGATCACGCGTTCAAGGCGCAGCACAAGATCGGCACGGTCAACTCGATCAACTGGGCGCGCGTCGTCGCGCAGGTCGTCTACTACTTCAAGGGCTACTTCGCCGCGACGACGAGCAACGACGAGCGCGTGTCGTTCACGGTGCCGTCGGGCAACTTCGGCAACGTATGCGCGGGCCACATCGCGCGGATGATGGGCCTGCCGATCGCAAAGCTCGTCGTCGCGACCAACGAGAACGACGTGCTCGACGAGTTCTTCCGCACCGGCGCATACCGCGTGCGCAGCGCCGAGCAGACGTATCACACGAGCAGCCCGAGCATGGACATCTCGAAGGCGTCGAACTTCGAGCGCTTCGTGTTCGACCTGCTCGGCCGCGATCCGGCGCGCGTGATGCAGCTGTTCCGCGACGTCGAGGAAAAGGGCGGCTTCGACCTGACGGCGAGCGGCGATTTCGCGCGCGTCGCGGAATTCGGGTTCGTGTCGGGCAGCAGCAACCATGCGGACCGGATCGCGACGATCCGCGACGTGTTCGCGCGCTATGCGACGACGATCGATACGCATACCGCCGACGGCGTGAAGGTCGCACGCGAGCATCTCGATGCGGGCGTGCCGATGGTGGTGCTCGAGACGGCGCAGCCGATCAAGTTCGGCGAGACGATCCGCGAAGCGCTCGATCGCGAGCCGGAGCGGCCGGCCGCGTTCGATGGGCTGGAGGCGCTGCCGCAGCGCTTCGAGGTCGTGAAGGCCGACGCGCAGCAGGTCAAGGATTTCATCGCCGCGCATACGGGCGCGTAATACATTGCCGGGCCGAGCGCCCGGCAATGCCGGACGGCCGGAACGCCGATTCGTCGAACGGATCGGGGTTCCGGCCGTTTTGCTTGGCGGCGCCCGGCCGTGCCTGCCGCCAGGCGCCGCGCGAAACAAGCGCCAGCGCCACGCATCCGCGCCGATCACAGTTCCCGCATGCCCGCCATATCGCGCGCCCATGCGGCGGCGTCGCTACAATGGTGTATTGCACCCAACGATCCCCGATTCAATCGATGTCGAATCCGAATCCCGAGGCGCCGCGCGCGCCGATGCTGTCGACCGCCGAAGCGCTCGGCGCGCTGCTCGACGCCGCGACGCCGCTGGCAGGCGCCGAATCCGTCGCCACCCTCGATGCGCTCGGGCGCGTGCTGGCCGCCGACGTCGAGTCGACGCTCGACGTGCCGCCGATGCACACCAGCGCGATGGACGGCTATGCGGTGCGCGTTGCCGATCTGATGCACGGCGACCGGCGCCTGCCGGTGTCGCAGCGCATTCCCGCCGGCCATCCGGCAGCGCCCCTCGCGGCCGGCACCGCGGCGCGCATCTTCACCGGCGCGACGGTGCCGCCCGGCGCCGACGCGGTCGTGATGCAGGAGCAGACCGAAGCCGACGCCGACGCGGTCGAGATCCTGCATACGCCGAAGCCCGGTGAATGGATCACCGCGCAAGGCGCCGACATCCGGCGCGGCGCGGTGATCCTGCCCGCCGGCACCCGGCTGACGCCGCAGGCGCTGGGCCTTGCCGCGTCGGTCGGCTGCGCGCAGTTGTCGGTCGCGCGGCGGATCAAGGTCGCGGTGTTCTTCACCGGCGACGAGCTGACGATGCCCGGCGAGCCGCTCAAGCCTGGCGCGATCTACAACTCGAACCGCTTCACGCTGCGCGGGCTGCTGGAGCGGCTCGGCTGCCACGTGACCGATTACGGGATCGTGCCCGATTCGCTCGCCGCGACCCGCGACACGCTGCGCGAGGCCGCGCGCGACCACGACGTGATCCTCACGAGCGGCGGCGTGTCGGTGGGCGACGAGGACCACGTGAAGCCCGCGGTCGAAGCCGAAGGCCGGCTCGCGCTGTGGCAGATCGCGATGAAGCCCGGCAAGCCGCTCGCGTTCGGTGCGATCCGGCGCGGCGACAGCCGGCCCGACGCGCATTTCATCGGGCTGCCCGGCAATCCGGTGTCGAGCTTCGTCACGTTTCTGCTGTTCGTCCGGCCGTTCCTGCTGCGCCTGTCCGGCGTGCGCGACGTCGCGCCGCGGGCGCTGTCGCTGCGCGCCGACTTCACGCAGGGCAAGTCCGACCGGCGCAACGAGTTCCTGCGCGCGCGCATCAACTCGGCGGGCGGCCTCGACCTGTTCCCGAACCAGAGCTCGGCGGTGCTGACGTCGACGGTGTGGGGCGACGGCCTGATCGACAATCCGCCGCACCATGCGATCAGCGCGGGCGAGACCGTCCGCTTCCTGCCGTTTTCCGAACTGCTGTCCTGACGGGGCGGCGCCTTTCGACATGAAGATTCAACTGAAATTCTTTGCGAGCGTCCGCGAGGCGCTGGGCGTTTCCGACGAGCAGGCCGACGTGCCGGACGGCGTGACGACCGTCGGCGACGTGCGCGCGTGGCTGCGCATGCGTGGCGGCGCGTGGGCCGACACGCTCGCGGAAGGCCGCGCGCTGCGCATGGCCTGCAATCACGAAATGACAGACGCCGGCACGCGGATCACCGACGGCTGCGAGGTCGCATTCTTTCCGCCGGTGACGGGCGGCTGAGGAGGCGCGATGGCAACGGTGCGAGTCCAGGCCGACGATTTCGACCTGAATGCCGAGGTGGCGGCGCTGCGCGCGCGCAATCCGAAGATCGGCGCGATCGCCTGCTTCGTCGGCACGGTGCGCGACCTGAACGACGGCGATTCGGTCGCCGCGATGGAGCTCGAGCACTATCCGGGGATGACCGAGAAGGCGCTCGAGCAGATCGCCGCCGATGCGTGCCGCCGCTGGCCGGGCATCGACGTCGCGATCGTGCACCGGGTCGGCAAGCTTTACCCGCTCGACCAGATCGTGCTGGTCGCGACGGTCGCCGCGCACCGCGGCGACGCATTCGCGTCGTGCGAGTTCGTGATGGACTACCTGAAGACCCAGGCGCCGTTCTGGAAGAAGGAAACGACGCCCGACGGCGAGCGCTGGGTGGATGCCCGCAGCACCGACGACGCAGCGCTTGCGCGCTGGGGCGTCGAATCGGGCAACGCCCCGCGCTGAGCGCGGCCAAGGGTAAGGGCCAAGGGGCCGCGTCATTGCGTCGCGGCGGGACGGAGCCTGCGTCAAAGCGTCGCGCGACTGCTCCGCGCGGCTCAATCCTCCGACGAACCGCGCCCGATGATCTTCGCCGGGAACGGCTCGCCGCGCGTGCGCGACGGCAGGTGATCCGGATCGTCGCGGCGGCGCGGTGCGACCGCGTCGAGCAGCGCCTGCTGTTCGGGCGGAATCCGGTAATCCCAGCCGAAGCGGCTCAACTGCAGGCTTTGCGCGATCCGCAGCGCCGGCTCCATGAAGCGGACCGCCGCGGGCGGCGTGTAGCGTGCTTCGACCGTCTTCAGGAACAGCGCCAGCCAGCGGCTGAAATGCGTGGGCTCGAGGCCGTCGAGCGGCTGGTGCGCCTGCTGCACGTTGCCGCGATAGCCCTTGGTGCCGAGCACGAGGCTCGACCAGAAGGTCACCATCTTCGGCAGGTGCGCGTCCCAGCGGCCGGCCAGCTTGCCGTCGAACACGGGCCCGAGCAGCGGATCGGCGCGCACGCGGTCGTAGAACGCGTAGACGAGCGCGCGGATGTTGTCTTCAGTGGGTTCCGCGTCGCGGGGCCGGTTCGGCGCGGCGTCGGGCGGGGTAGGCGTGGCGGTCATGACGATAAAGGGGCCGGGCGAAGGGTGGGACGCCGGCATGATTTTGACGCACAATAACGTCGGCCAACCCCTCGATAAACGTGCTGATGCCCCGCATCTTATTGCGCGCAGGCGGTCCCGGCAACCGGGGGGCGCGCGTAATCAGCGCACGATCATCAAACACCGCTTTCATCCATGAGACTGACCGACTACACCGACTACTCGCTGAGAGTCATGCTGTACCTTGCCGTGCGCGGCGACGGGCTCGCGACGATCCAGGAGATTTCGGACGCCTACGGCATCTCGAAGAATCATCTGATGAAGGTGGTGCAGCGCCTCGGCGAGCTTGGCTGGGTCGATACCGTCCGCGGCCGCAACGGCGGGCTGCGGCTGTTCCCGCACTCGATGCGGCTGACGGTCGGCCAGGTCGTGCGCGAGACCGAGAACGATTTCGCGCTGGTCGGCTGCTTTGCCGGCGGAGAGTCGCAGCGCGCGTGCGTCATCGAGCCGCACTGCCGCCTGAAGGGCGTGCTGGCGGCGGCGCGCGACGCGTTCTTCGCGGAACTCGACCGGCACACGCTCGGCGAGCTCGCGCAGCCTGCGTCGCCGCTCGCGGCGCTGCTCGGCATCAAGCCGATCGCCTTCGTGCGGGACGCGGCAGCGCCCGCCGAGCCGTCGCCGCTCGCCAACTGACGCGCGCGCCGCGCACTGACGGCCGCCCGTTCGCAGATTGCGACGGTCCGCGAGCACTTTTGCGCCGAATCAACAGGAATCCGCTTGAAAGCCGCATAACCATCCTCATTTTGGTGTTAATCGAAAATTGGAGGTCTCTACCAAATGAGAATCGACAAGCTCACCACCAAATTCCAGGAAGCGCTGGCGGATGCGCAAAGCCTCGCGGCAGGCCGCGACAATCAATACATCGAACCGGTTCACGTACTGGCCGCGCTGATCGCGCAGCAGGACGGCTCGGCACGCTCGCTGATGTCGCGCGCGGGCGTTCACGTGCAGGCGCTGCAAGGCGCGCTGAACGAGGCGATCTCGCGCCTGCCGCAAGTGACGGACACGGGCGGCGACATCCAGCTCGGCCGCGAGCTGATCGGCCTGCTGAACCAGGCGGACAAGGAAGCACAGAAGCTCAACGACACGTTCATCGCGAGCGAGATGTTCCTGCTCGCGGCCGCCGACGACAAGGGCGAGGTTGGCCGGCTCGCGCGCCAGCACGGCCTGACGCGCAAGGCGCTCGAAGCCGCGATCGCCGCGGTGCGCGGCGGCTCGCAGGTGCACAGCCAGGACGCGGAAAGCCAGCGCGAGGCGCTGAAGAAATATACGATCGACCTGACCGAGCGCGCCCGCGCGGGCAAGCTCGATCCGGTGATCGGCCGCGACGACGAAATCCGCCGCTCGATCCAGATCCTGCAGCGCCGCACCAAGAACAACCCGGTGCTGATTGGCGAGCCGGGCGTCGGCAAGACCGCGATCGTCGAAGGGCTCGCGCAGCGGATCGTCAACGGCGAGGTGCCGGAGACGCTGAAGGGCAAGCGCGTGCTGTCGCTCGACATGGCGGCGCTGCTCGCCGGCGCGAAGTATCGCGGCGAATTCGAGGAGCGCCTGAAGGCGGTGCTCAACGACATCGCGAAGGACGAAGGGCAGACGATCGTCTTCATCGACGAAATCCACACGATGGTCGGCGCGGGCAAGGCCGAAGGCGCAATGGACGCGGGCAACATGCTGAAGCCGGCGCTGTCGCGCGGCGAGCTGCACTGCATCGGCGCGACCACGCTCGACGAATACCGCAAGTACATCGAGAAGGACGCCGCGCTCGAGCGTCGCTTCCAGAAGGTGCTCGTCGACGAGCCGAGCGTCGAGGCGACGATCGCGATCCTGCGCGGGCTGCAGGAGAAGTACGAGCTGCACCACGGCGTCGACATCACCGACCCGGCGATCGTCGCCGCGGCCGAGCTGTCGCATCGCTACATCACGGACCGCTTCCTGCCGGACAAGGCGATCGACCTGATCGACGAGGCGGCGTCGAAGATCAAGATGGAAATCGATTCGAAGCCCGAAGAGATGGACAAGCTCGACCGCCGGCTGATCCAGCTGAAGATCGAGCGCGAGGCCGTGAAGAAGGAGCAGGACGAAGCGTCGCAGAAGCGCCTGCAGCTGATCGAGGAAGAAATCGAACGGCTCGGCCGCGAGTACTCGGACCTCGAGGAGATCTGGACCGCCGAGAAGGCCGCGGTGCAAGGCAGCGCGCAGCTCAAGGAAGAGATCGAGAAGGTGCGTGCCGACATCGCGCGCCTGCAGCGCGAAGGCAAGCTCGAGAAGGTCGCGGAACTGCAGTACGGCAAGCTGCCGCAGCTCGATGCGCAGTTGAAGCAGGTCACGCAGGCCGAAGAGCGGGAGCAGCACAACCCGACGCGTCCGCGGTTGCTCCGCACGCAGGTCGGCGCGGAGGAAATCGCGGAAGTCGTGTCGCGCGCCACCGGCATTCCGGTGTCGCGGATGATGCAGGGCGAGCGCGAGAAGCTGCTGCACATCGAGGAGAAGCTGCACGAGCGCGTGGTCGGCCAGAACGAGGCGATCGACGCGGTCGCCGATGCGATCCGCCGTTCGCGCGCGGGTCTCGCCGATCCGAACCGTCCGTACGGCTCGTTCCTGTTCCTCGGTCCGACGGGCGTCGGCAAGACCGAACTGTGCAAGGCGCTCGCGGCGTTCCTGTTCGACTCGGAAGAGCACCTGATCCGCATCGACATGAGCGAGTTCATGGAGAAGCACAGCGTCGCGCGGCTGATCGGCGCGCCGCCGGGCTATGTCGGCTACGAGGAAGGCGGCTACCTGACGGAAGCCGTGCGCCGCAAGCCGTACAGCGTGATCCTGCTCGACGAGATCGAGAAGGCGCATCCGGACGTGTTCAACGTGCTGCTGCAGGTGCTCGATGACGGCCGGATGACGGACGGGCAGGGGCGTACGGTCGACTTCAAGAACACGGTGATCGTGATGACGTCGAACCTCGGCTCGCAGGTGATCCAGGCGATGGCGGGTTCGCCGCAGGAAGAGATCAAGGACGCGGTGTGGCTCGAGGTGAAGCAGCATTTCCGCCCCGAGTTCCTGAACCGGATCGACGACGTCGTCGTGTTCCATGCGCTCGACCGCGCCAACATCCAGTCGATCGCGAAGATCCAGCTCGCCCGCCTGCACGACCGGCTCGCGAAGCTCGACATGGCGCTCGACGTGTCGGAAGCGGCGCTCGAGCAGATCGGCAAGGTCGGCTACGATCCGCTGTTCGGCGCGCGGCCGCTCAAGCGCGCGATCCAGCAGGAGATCGAGAACCCGGTCGCGAAGCTGATCCTCGCGGGCCGCTTCGGTCCGAAGGACGTGATTCCGGTCGACGTCCGGGACGGCACGTTCGTGTTCGACCGCGTCGTTCACTGAGCGCGCCTCGGCGCCGGGCCCGGAGCGCGAAGCCGGGTCGCCAAAAGCAAACACCCCGCCGCGAGGCGGGGTGTTTTTTTCATCCGGCGTGCAACTGCCGGCTGAGGCTCACGCCTGCTTGTTGCCGCCGAACAGGCCCGCGAGCTGCGTCAGCGTGCCGAGCACGTTCGACGTGTCGACCTGGCCGTCGGCCGGCACTTCGCCGTTCGGCGTCGCATGGTTGACGACGTGCGGCAGCACCTGCGCGAGGATGCCCGATGCCTGCGCCGGATCGACGCCGAACTTGCTCGCCAGCGCGCCGATGGCGTCGGAGCCGAGCACGTTCTGCAGCGTGTCGGCCGAGATCGGCTGGTTCTCGCCGGTGCCGACCCACGAGCCGATGATGTCGCCGGCGCCGCCGGCCTTGAACTTCTCGATCAGGCCATTCAGGCCGCCCGGCTGGTTGTTGATGAATTCGAGCGCGGCCGACAGCAGCGCGCTTTGCGAATTGCCGCCGGCCTGGCCGCCGAGCAGACCGCCGACGATGTCGAGTAGACCCATGATTCTTCACCTTCAATGAAACGGCGCCGCGACGGCGGCGCCCGTGGAACGAAGCCGCGCGCGCATTGCTGCGCACGCGGCGCGCATCAGGCGCCCGACGCCGCGGCGGCGGAGGCAGCCTTGTCTTTCTTGCCCTTCTTTTTCGAACCCTTCGCGGACGACGCGTCGGCCGGCGCGCTTGCATCCGAGGCCGGCGCCGATGCGCCGGCGGCCGCGGCGGCCTTGTCCTTCTTCGATGCGCGCTTGGTCTTGGCCGGCTTCGACGCCGCTTCCGGCACGCTTGCGGCCGGCGCGGGCGCGGTGGTCGTCGCGGCGCCCGTCGTGGCCGGAGCCGTCGTGGCCGGCGTTGCGGCCGGCTTCGTCGCCGGAGCCGTCGTACCCGTCGCCGCGGCGGGCTTCGACGCCTTCACGCCTTTCGGCGGCGTCGCCGAACCGCCGATCGTCAGGCCGTTTTCCTCGAGATGCGCGACCGACTTCGTGCCGAGGCCCTTCACGCGGTTCGCGAGATCGTCAGCATCCTTGAACGGGCCGTTCTTGGTGCGTTCGTCGATGATCGCCTTCGACTTCACGGGCCCGAGACCCTTGACGGATTCGAGCGCGGCCTGGTCGGCCGTGTTGACCTCGACCGCCGCGGCGAAGGCCGCGGTCAGCGACAGCGATAGCGCGACGAACAGCATCAGCAGCTTTTTCAGCATGGCAAGGGCTCCCTGGATCGAACGGATGAATGGCTGTTGCAACGGCCGGCACGCGGCACGGGGCCGGGCGTCGCCGTTAAGCATAGGACAAGTGCGTGCCCTTTTTAAGACAGGCTGCCGGAATCTTGCTGAACGCTTGCGCTGCTGTAAAGGGCGCAGGCCCCGCCGGACCGCGGTTTTGACGATGTTTGACGGAATCGCCGCTCACGTCGCACTGGCCGTCGACAGGGTGTTGACTTAGAGTGAACTCTAAGTCCTAACCTTGAGCCTGTCTGTCATGTCACCCGTATCGAAGACTTCCGCCGCACGCGCCCTGACGATCGGTCTGGTTGCCGAACTGATGGGCGTATCGACGCACACGCTGCGCTACTACGAGCAGGCGGGCCTGCTGCGCGCGATCGCGCGCACGCCGGCCGGGCACCGGCTGTACGCGCCGGCCGACCTCGACTGGCTGCGCTTCGTGATGCGACTGAAGGCGACCGGCATGCCGATCGCGCAGATGCAGCGGTTCGCCGCATTGCGTGCGCGCGGCGAGCCGACGCTCGGCGCGCGCCGCGAACTGCTGGTCGCGCATCGCGATGCGGTGCGCGCGCATATCGCGGAGCTGCAGGCGAGCCTCGACGT
The DNA here is from genome assembly GCF_000833595.1 of Burkholderia sp. MSHR3999. Taxonomy (NCBI): domain Bacteria; kingdom Pseudomonadati; phylum Pseudomonadota; class Betaproteobacteria; order Burkholderiales; family Burkholderiaceae; genus Burkholderia; species Burkholderia sp. MSHR3999. Next base: position 1,844,125 of record NZ_JRFO01000001.1, on the reverse strand, counting down.
GATCGGCGAGAAGATCGCCTATTACGAGACGGCGGAGCGCGACGCGGGGCGACAGGCGACATCCCCACAACCGGAACAGGACACGCACAATGGAACGACTCGCTGACGACCGCTACACGCGCGGCTGGAACAAACTGAAGGAAATCGACGGCGACGTGGGCGAACGCGTGATCGCGGCGCTCGCGCCGATCGCGCCGGATTTCGGCCGGCTGCTGGTCGAATTCGGCTTCGGCGACATCTACAGCCGGCCGCAGCTCGACCTGAGGGCGCGCGAGATCGCGACGATTGCCGCGCTCGCCGCGCTGGGCAACGCGCAGCCGCAACTCAAGGTGCATATCGAGGCGGCGCTGAACGTCGGCTGCACGCGCGACGAGATCGTCGAAGTGTTCATGCAGATGGCCGTCTATGCGGGGTTTCCGGCCGCGCTGAATGCGCTGTTCGCCGCGCACGAGGTGTTCCGGCAGCGCGACGGCGAGGTGGCGGCATAGGCAGCTCGGGTGGCCGCCTGACGCGGGCGGCGCGTGCCCGTCATGCGCGCTTTCAGGCGGGCTCGGGCGAGGGCGCCGGCGCGCGGCTCACGGCGCGGCTCACATGCCGCAGGTACAGCGCGAGCCCGGCGCCCGCCAGCATCAGGCTCATCGTGTTCGCGAACCAGAAGCCGCGCGCGCCGGTCAGCCAGGCGGGCGAGTAGCCGCCGACGTCGAAGCCGAGCAGGTAGCCGCCGCCGAGCCCGACGCCCCACAGCGCGACCGCGTAGATGATGGTCGGCACGGCCGCGACCTTGTACGCGCGCAGCGCGAACGCGGACGTGACCTGCAGCGCGTCGAAGAAGTGATAGCAGGTGACGATCGCGACGAGCGGCATCGCGGCCGCGGCGACTGCCGGGTTCGGCGTGTAGCCGCCGACGATCAGTGGGCGCAGCGCGAACACCAGCAGGCCATACAGCGCGGCGATCCCGCCCGCGAGCGTCACGCCGTGGCGGCCGAGCAGCCGGGCTTCGTCGGGCTGCCCGGCGCCGAGCGCGCGGGCGACGAGCGTCGACGTCGCGACGCCGATCGACAGTGGCGTCATGTACAGCACGCCGCTGATGTTGGCGGCGATCTGGTGCCCGGCGAGCGTCGTCGTGCCGAATTGCGCGATGAAGAGCGCCATGCAGGTGAACGACGTGACCTCGATCAGGTACGACAGGCCCATCGGCACGCCGAGCTTCAGGATCGCCTTCTGGCGCGCCCAGACCGGCCAGCAGAAGCGCGAGAAGATCGCGAGCGGCGCGAACACGTCGAGCTTCGCGAGCAACGTGAAGCCGACCAGCGCGAGCGCCCAGTTGATCACCGTGCTCGCGAGCCCGCATCCCGGACCGCCGAGCGCCGGCACGCCGAACCCGCCGAAGATGAACCAGACGTTCAGCGGAAACTTGAGCGCGAGCGCGCCGATCTGCAGGATCATCGCGAGGCGCGGCTTGCCGGCCGCGTTGGTGAGCGCGCCGTAGATCCGGAACACGAGGCTCGCCGGCAGCCCGAACGACAGGAGGCGCAGATAGGCGACGGTGCGCTCGTGCAGCGCGGCGGGCGCGTGCGCGAGACGCAGCAGCGGTTCGGGGAAATGCAGCAGCAGGAAGCCGGGCACCGCGAGCAGCGCGGCGAGCCACAGCGCCTGGCGGACTTCCTCGCCGATCTCGGCGTAGCGCCGCGCACCGTACAGCTGGCCGGTGATCGGCTGCAGCGCGGACAGGATGCCTGTCAGGCCGATGAAGACCGACAGGTAGATCGATGCGCCGAGCCCGAGCGCGGCGAGATCGGTGGCGGAGAAGCGGCCGACCATCGCGGTGTCGGTCACGCCGAACGCAATGATCGCGAGCTGGCCGACGAGCACCGGCCACGCGAGGCCGATGATCCGACGGATATCGGCCAGCATCGTCAATCGTCCGCCTTGCGGCGCGGCGGCCGGCGCTTGACCGGCGTCTTCGGCCGCTCGATGCGCTCGTACAGGCGGAAACGCTCGTCGCGGTCGGCGACGCGGCGGCCCTCCCAGACGAGACGCCACACGTACTGCGACATCGAGCTCGGTTCGCCGAAATCGGCACGGTCCTGGCGCAGGATCACGTCGCAGTCGCCGGAGTAATCGAAGTGCATGTTGCCGAAATAGGCGAACGTCGCGATCTGCGCGTCGCCGAGCCGCACCGGCGAAATGCATTCGTAATCGGACGGCAGGTGCGCGGCGATCTGCTGCGCGACGTCGCGATAGGTCCGGCCGTAGTTGACGATCGGCAGCCACAGCGTCATCAGCAGCACCCACATCAGCGTGGTGCCGGCGCCTGACAGCACCACGCTGCGCCACAGCACCTTCGGCTGACGCGACACGCGCCACCTCGCGAGCAGGAACCAGCAGACCGTCACCGCGACCGCGCAGACGAACGACAGCACCTTGAAGTGCGGCTCGTAGCCCGGCAGGAGACGCGCGAGGTTGCGCGCGAGCGGGTGTGGGAAGCCGGTCATCGACGCCAGCCAGACGAGCCACACGAAGCTGCCGAGGATCGTGAAGCTCAGCACCGCGAACCAGTCGATCGCGTTGATCGCGCCGCGCTTCAGCGTCGGCAGCGCGAACGTCGCGAGCACCGCGAGCGGCGGCAGCAGCAGCATGTACATGCGGTTCGACTGCTGACTCTGCAGGATCACGAGCGCGACGAGCGGCACGACGACCGACAGCGGGATCGCGATGTGCGTGCGCCGGCGCAGGCCGGCCCAGCTCCACCACGCCCAGATCGCGAGCGGCCACGCGGGCCACGCGAAGATCGGCAGGTTCTTCGCCGCGTACATCAGCACGGCGGTCGGCGGGCCGGAAAAGCGCATCAGGCTGCCGCGCACCCATTGATCGAAGAACCACGCGGCGTCGTCCGGCGCCGCGGCGAGCGCGGCGAACACCCACAGCGCGATGATCGCGGCGGCGAGGGGCACGCCGATCGCGGGCAGGTGTAGGTTGCGCATCTCGGGCGTGACGAGCCACAGCACGGCGGTGCCGACGACGAGCGCGCCGACGAGCACCGGGTTGCCGGACAGGCAGACGAGGCCGATTGCCGCGCCCCACCACAGCGCGCCCTGCAGCGGCTTGTCGATGCCGCGCACGAGCCCGTAGACGAGCATCGCGATCCATGCGAACTGCGCGAGCTGCGGCGTCGTTTCGTGTCCGCGCTCCGCGAGGCCGAAGCAGGCGAGCAGGATCAGCAGGGCGCCGTCGGCGAGCGTGCGGCCGTAGTCGCGCGGCTCGGGCTCGCCGCCGAACGCGTACTTGAACGGCTGGACTTCGGCGCGCCGGCCGAGCAGATACGCGGCGTACCAGACGAACGCGCAGGCGATGCAGAACAGGATGCCGGTGGAGAGCCGCGACGCGTTGCTCGCGTCGACCCACGGCTCGAGCGAGCGGATCGACAGCGCGCCGAGCCAGTAGCCGAGCGGTCCGTCGGTCGTGATGAACTTGCCGACCAGATTCGGCAGCAGCCAGTCGTGCCAGCCGCCCTTGGCCATCGTCCACATGACGCCGAAGCCCGCCGCGTCCTCGTTTTTCCACGGGTCGCGGCCGAACAGGCCGAATGCCGCATAGACGAGGCAGAGCGTGAGCAGCAGCCAGCGCGGCAGCGCGCGCGTGGCGGAGGCGGTGAGGCGAACGACAGGCTTCATGCAGATGGGCGAATTGTTCTGGGCGCGGCTCGCGCGATGCCGCGCGGCGCGCCGGTTTTGAGCATCCGGCATTGTAGACGCGCCGGCCGTTGCGCGTCAGCGGTTGCGCCCGGGCGCCGGCCGACGGCGCTGGGGCGAGCAGAGACGAAAAAGGGCAGCCTGGGCTGCCCTTTGGTGCGGTACCGGTGCGTTGCGGTCACCGGATGCGTCGCGAAGCTTACTTCGCGACCTTGCCGCTGGCGCGCGAACCGAACTTGTTCTTGAACTTCTCGACGCGGCCTGCCGTGTCCATGATCTTCTGCTGGCCGGTGTAGAACGAGTGCGACTCCGACGACACTTCGATCTTGGCGAGCGGGTAGGTCTTGCCTTCGAAGTCGATGGTTTCACGCGTCTGGATCGTCGAGCGCGTGATGAACTTGAAGCCGTTCGACATGTCTTGGAAGACGACTTCGCGGTAATCCGGGTGAATGCCAGGTTTCATGATTTTCCTTGGTGAGAGCGGTAGCCAACCCGCCGCTTGCCGCTCCGAACCGCGCGAATTGCGCGTGTCGGCTGGCGTCAAGCCCGGCGCGAGCCACTTGCCTAAGGTCGAAAAACGGCGATTATGCCAGAAAATCAGACGGTTGGCGATTAATTTTCAGCGCGCGTCGAGCGCGCCGGTTTGGGCCGGATCCTGCCGGTAATAGCGGGCGAGCAGCCGGTAGAGCTCGGGGAACTCGGCCTCGAACGCACGCGGCCGCACGAACAGCGCCTCGCTGCATACGGCAAAGAATTCCGACGGGTGGTCGGCCGCATAGGGATCGATCAGCGACTCCCGCTCGAAGCGCGCCCAGGCGCGATCCGGCACCGCATCGACGCGCGCGCAGAACTGGTCGTAAGCGTTCTCGAACACGTCGGCCCACGCCTGCGCGTCGAGGTGCGGCGCATGCCAGCGGCGAAAGAGGGGCGGATAGCCGTCGGCCGCGCCGTTGATCATGTCGATCTTGTGCGCGAACTCGTGGATCACGACGTTGTACGCGTCGCGGCCGTCGGTCATCTGCGCGTCTTCCCACGACAGGATCACCGGTCCGCCTTCCCAGGCTTCGCCGCTCGCGTCCTGCTCGACCTCGTGGACGACGCCGTCCTCGTCCTGCACGGTCTTGCGGATCACGAATTCGCCTGGATACACGACGACGCCGACCCAGCCGTCGTAAAGCGACAGATCGAGATTCAGCACCGGCACGCAGGCCTGCACGGCGATGCCGACGATCATCTCGTCGGTCAGCTCGAGGCCGTGCGCGGTCGAAAACGACTTGTGCGCGATAAACAGGCTCGTCAGCTCGCGCAGCCGGCCGAGGTCGTCAGGCGGCAGGTAGTCGAGGAACGGCAGCCGCGCGACGGTGTCCTGCCACAGCGCGTCGGGGATCGGGTGGCTGCGCAGCGCGCGGTCGCGGCGGCGATGGTCGAGCCAGCGGGTGAGTTTCGAAAGCATGGAAACGGCAACGTGAATCCCAAAGCCTGACTTTTAACTCAATCGATGTCTTTTTGCCATGCGGCGAAGATCCCGCCGCATATCGCGACGCCGGCGAGGAAATAGAACCCGTCGAGCGACGACAGGAACGACGCCTGCTGCGCGACCATCCGCGCGATCGACGAGATTGCGAGCGCGTGCGCATCGCCGGGCGCATGGCCGGCGGCCGCGTAGCTGCGGGCCAGCGCGTCGACCGTCTGCTGGAACAGCGGGTCGAACACGTTCGCGCGCTCGACGAGCCGCGTCTGGTGCACGGCCTGCCGATGCTGTTCGACGATGATCACCGACGCGGTTGCGAACGAGATCGTCAGTTGGCGGACGATGTTCTTGAGCCGGTAGCCGTGCGTGTATTCGTCGATCGCGAAGATCCGGAACGTCAGGTTCGCGACCGGCAGCACGATGAACAGCAGCAGCAGGCCGCGCAGCAGCAGCGGCACGATCAGCGCCGCTTCGCCGACCTGCGGCGTCATGCGGGTCATCCACAGCGCGGCGAACGCGGCGACCGCGAAGCCCGGCACGATGATCCATTTCTTGTGCGTGATCAGCTTCGCGTAACGCAGGTACGCGAACAGCGCGGTCGCGGAGATCAGGGACATCGTGCCGACCAGGCGCCCGGCGTTCTCGACCGGATAGCCGAGCCCCGATTCGAGAAGGCGGGAGGTCAGGTAGCTGAAGCCGGTCGACTCGTAGTAATAGAACATGTAGAGCAGGAGCCCGACCTGGAAGGTCCGCTGGCGGAACGCGTGCAGGCGCACGAGCGGCGTCGGGTGGTGCCACTGGTGGTGCGCGAACCACGCGAGCGCGCCGAGGCCCGCGACCGTCAGCAGGATCAGCATCGGCGAGCCGCTGTAGAGCTGGTACCGCACCTGCTGCATCACGATTTGCAGCGCGCCCTGCGCGAGCGCGAACACGACGTATGGCCAGAAATGCCCGGTGCCGCGTTCGTCGTCGGGCAGGTTGCCGGTGTCGGGCAGCGTCAGCAGCGCGAGGATCGCGAACGCGACGCCTGCGGGTGCCGTGCACGCGAACAGCGCGCGCCACGTCGAATGCGCGACGAGCAGGCCGCCGGCGATCGGCGCGAGCGCACTGCCGAGCAGGATCATGATCAGGAACGCGCGCGTCGCGGGTGGCCGTTCCTGCGGCGTGAAGCTGATCTGGATCAGTATCCGGCATGCACCCATCATCGGCCCGATGAAATAGCCCTGGAAGCCGCGCGCGAACGCGAGTTCCAGCGACGTATCGGCGAGCGCGGACGCGATCGCGCCGAGCGAGAACATCAGCATGCAGCCGGCGACGTAGCGGCGATGCCCGAGGCGGTCGATCCACCATTGCTGCTGGAGGATGCCGAGCACGGCCGCGACCGCGTACGCGCTCGACGACCACACGAGCTCGTCCGGCGACGCGTTGATGCCGCCCGCGATGTAGCTGGCGAAGAACGAGAACGTCGCGTTGTCGAAATAGTCGATGCCGGTGACGAGCGCGAGCGCCCACGGGAACAGGTCGGCGCGCAGGCTTGCGCGGCTCCACAGTGGCGGGCGGCCCGGCGTCGCGTTCATGCGCGGCTCTTGCGCGACCGGCGCTCGCTTGCCTCGGCCCGCCGCTGCGCAATCAGCGCATCCGCGCTTTCGCCGGCGAGGCGCCGCTCGACGTAGTCGATGTCGCGCTGCAGTTCCTTGCGCAGCGCCACCGCTTCCTTCAGCTCGCGCTGGACCGCCGCGATGCGCCGGTCCAGCGTGCCGATCTGTTCCGCGAGACCGGTGCGGATGTCCCGCAGCGACGCGTCCGAGTAGCGGCGCCGGCCGTCGTCCGTCTCTTCCAGCGGACGCTTGAGCATTTCGGTGATGCCCTGCAGCGAGAAGCCGAGCGCGCGCAGGCGCAGGATTCGCGCGAAGCGCTCGAGGTCGGCTTCGTCGTAGAGACGATAGCGGCCTTCGCTGCGCGACGGCGTGACGAGCCCGCGCTCCTCGTAGTACTTCAGCGTGCGCGGCGTGACGCCGAGCCGCGCGGCGGCGTCGCTCACGGTCAGCAGCAGGGCGGGGGTGTCGGTCGTCATCGGGGCGGGGTCGGCGGGTTGGGGAGGCGGAAAGAATTATAGATCAACGTGTACGTTCACGTTCATGTTGGCGCGAAAAAACGGCCGCCGGGCGTAACGCGCGGGCGGCCGTCGTATCCGCTGCCGGGGCGATCAGCCGCCGCGGCGCATCAGGTCGAAGAACTCGGAGTTGCTCTTCGTCTGGCGGATCTTGTCGAGCAGGAATTCCATTGCCTCGACTTCGTCCATGTCGTGGATGAATTTGCGCAGCACCCAGATCTTCTGCAGGATCTCGGGCTTGATCAGCATTTCCTCGCGGCGCGTGCCCGACTTGTTCAGGTTGATCGACGGGTAGACGCGCTTTTCCGCGAGGCGGCGCTCGAGGTGCACTTCCATGTTGCCGGTGCCCTTGAACTCTTCGTAGATCACGTCGTCCATGCGGCTGCCGGTTTCGATCAGCGCGGTGCCGATGATCGTCAGCGAGCCGCCTTCCTCGATGTTGCGCGCCGCGCCGAAGAAGCGCTTCGGGCGCTGCAGCGCGTTCGCGTCGACACCGCCCGTCAGCACCTTGCCCGACGCCGGGATCACGGTGTTGTACGCGCGTGCGAGACGCGTGATCGAGTCGAGCAGGATCACGACGTCGTGCTTCATTTCGACGAGGCGCTTGGCCTTCTCGATCACCATTTCGGCGACCTGGACGTGGCGCGTGGCCGGTTCGTCGAACGTCGACGCGATCACCTCGCCCGCGACGGAGCGCTGCATTTCGGTCACTTCTTCAGGGCGCTCGTCGATCAGCAGCACGAACAGGATCACGTCCGGGTGGTTCTGCTTGATCGCGTGCGCGATGTGCTGGAGCATCACGGTCTTGCCCGACTTCGGCGACGCAACGAGCAGGCCGCGCTGGCCCTTGCCGATCGGCGCGATCATGTCGATGATGCGGCCCGTGACGTTCTCTTCGCCGCGCATTTCGCGCTCGAGCGACAGCGGCTTGTTCGGGTGCAGCGGCGTGAGGTTCTCGAACATGATCTTGTGTTTCGAGGCCTCGGGCGGCTGCCCGTTGACTTTGTCGACCTTGACGAGCGCGAAGTAGCGCTCGCCGTCCTTCGGCGTGCGGACTTCGCCTTCGATCGTGTCGCCGGTGTGCAGGTTGAAGCGGCGGATCTGCGACGGGCTGATGTAGATGTCGTCGGTGCTCGCGAGGTACGACATTTCCGGCGAGCGCAGGAAGCCGAAGCCGTCCGGCAGCACTTCGAGCGTGCCGTCGCCGAAGATCGTCTCTCCCGTCTTGGCGCGCTTTTTGAGAATGGCGAACATCAACTCCTGCTTGCGCAGGCGGTTCGCGTTTTCGATCTCCAGGCCGTTGGCCATCTCGATCAATTCGGACACGTGCAGAGACTTGAGCTCGGATAAATGCATACGGGAATCCCGCCAGGGAAGAGAAGCGACGAAAGAAAAAAGGGAGGAGGGCGAGCGGAATCGCTCAGAGGCTTAAATGCGTCTTGTAGACGTTTTTTAATTCTAGCATAGGCCGATTCGCGCTTGAGCGGCCGATCGGCGGCTTGGCGGCGGACGTGTTGCCGGTTGACAACACGTCCGCGAACCTGCGGGTGCTTTTACAGGTGGCTGTCCAGGAACGCGGTCAGTTGCGACTTCGACAGCGCGCCGACCTTCTGCGCGGCGGCCGCGCCGTTCTTGAAGAGGATCAGCGTCGGGATGCCGCGCACGCCGAACTTCGCCGGCGTCGCCTGGTTGTCGTCGACGTTGATCTTCGCGATCTGCAGCTTGTCGCCGTAATCCTTCGCGACTTCGTCGAGGATCGGGGCAATCATCTTGCACGGGCCGCACCATTCGGCCCAGAAATCGACGAGCACCGGCTTGTCGGATTTGACGACGTCCTGTTCGAACGATGCGTCGCTGATGTGTTTGATCTGTTCGCTCATTTGGTCAATACCTCTTTCGGTTCGGGGACTGCCTGCATGGCGCCTTCTCGGCGCGCCTGCCGCCCGGCGGGCGGCAGGCCGCTGCGGCAGGTAGCTCCGCACTCCGGAAAAGAAGGGCGTAAGCGCTGCGTACCGCGGCTCGCGGGTCATTCGGGCGTCATATTAGCCTAAATTGCTATCCGCTGTTGACGGCGATAGTAGCCGCTTCGCGAGTAGGGGCACGTACGCCGAAGACCGTTGCGTCACGGATGTGGAGGCCGGCGCGCAAAATACAAGAGGGCGGTCGCGCCTGTTGCACGCGCCTGCTTTCGCATATTCGTTCGAATAACGATCGCATTCGGCGCAAAGCGGTGATAGAATGCGCCGTGACGGGCCTCCTCGCATGGTGGGCCGGTGAACCTGGTCAGGTCGGGAACGAAGCAGCCACAGCCGTTTTCCGCCAGTGCCGAGGGTCGGGCTCGTCACCTTCCTTCTCGCCCCGTTCGCAGGGCGTTTTTTATTTCCGCTCTCCACGCGCTTTTCACGTTTTCGCATCCGTGTTCCGTACCGTTTCGCGTGTCGGCGCGACGCAGCGTTGCTGATACAATTTCCTGATGACCTATCAAGTTCTCGCACGCAAGTGGCGTCCGAAGGATTTCGCTTCGCTCGTCGGCCAGGAGCACGTCGTCAGGGCGCTCACGCACGCGCTCGACGGCGGGCGTTTGCATCACGCCTATCTGTTTACGGGCACCCGCGGCGTCGGCAAGACGACGCTGTCGCGGATCTTCGCGAAGGCGCTCAACTGTGAAACCGGCGTGACGTCGCAGCCGTGCGGCGTGTGCCGCGCGTGCCGCGAGATCGACGAAGGCCGCTTCGTCGACTACGTCGAAATGGACGCCGCGAGCAACCGCGGCGTCGACGAAATGGCCGCGCTGCTCGAGCGCGCGGTGTACGCGCCCGTCGATGCGCGCTTCAAGGTCTATATGATCGACGAAGTGCACATGCTGACGAACCACGCGTTCAACGCGATGCTGAAGACGCTCGAGGAGCCGCCGCCGCACGTCAAGTTCATCCTCGCGACCACCGACCCGCAGAAGATTCCCGTCACCGTGCTGTCGCGCTGCCTGCAGTTCAACCTGAAGCAGATGCCGGCCGGGCACATCGTGTCGCATCTCGAACGGATCCTCGGCGAAGAGCGGATCACGTTCGAGCCGCAGGCGCTGCGCCTGCTCGCGCGCGCGGCGCAGGGCAGCATGCGCGATGCGCTGTCGCTGACCGACCAGGCGATCGCCTATTCGGCGAACGAAGTGACGGAAACGGCCGTGTCGGGGATGCTCGGCGCGCTCGACCAGACCTACATGGTGCGCCTGCTCGACGCGCTCGCGGCCGGCGACGGCACCGGGATTCTCGCGATCGCCGACGAAATGTCGCTGCGCAGCCTGTCGTTCTCGACCGCCTTGCAGGATCTCGCCAGCCTGCTGCACCGGATCGCGTGGGCGCAGTTCGCGCCGGGCTCGGTGCTCGACGAGTGGCCGGAAGCGGCCGACCTGCGCCGGTTCGCGCAGACGCTCAGCCCCGAGCAGGTGCAGCTGTTCTACCAGATCGCGACGGTTGGTCGTGCGGAACTGGGCCTCGCGCCCGACGAGTACGCGGGCTTCACGATGACGCTGCTGCGGATGCTCGCGTTCGAGCCGGCGGCCGGCGCTGCCGGCGGTGCGCCGGTCGGCCAGGCTTCGGCGCCGCGCGCCGTGCCGGGGCCGCGTGCGGCCGTGTCGGCCGCGAAGCCGGCGGCACCCGCCGAGGCGACGCGCAAGCCGGCGGCAGCCGCGGCGCCGACGGCGTCTGCCGCGCCGGTCGCGCGACCAGCCGCCGATGTGCCTGCCCAACCCGGCGAACGCGCGAGCGAGCCGCCGGCCGTTCCCGCGACAACCGAGACGCCCGCCCCGACCGCAGCGGCTCAGCCGGTCGCGGCAGCCGATGCGTCCGCGGCCGCGCCCGCCGCAGCCGTGAAGAACGACCCGCCCGCGCCGCCGGCGAAATCCGAATTCCGTACCGATGCGGCGGATGCTGCGCCGGCCGAATCCGCGCCGCGCGCCGCGTCGACGGACGCCGCCCCGCGTTCTGCTGCACGCTCGGGTGGCGCCGCCGCGGCGCTCGATGTGCTGCGCAATGCCGGCATGCGCGTGTCGACCGATCGCTCGCGCGCCGGCGCGGCGGCGAAACCGGCCGCGCCGGCCGCAGCGAAACCGGCTGCGCCGCGTCCCGCGGTGCAGGTGCCGACGCCGCGCGCCGCGGCTCGCGCACCGCAGCCTGATACGCGTCAGTCGCCGCCGCCTTGGGAAGACATTCCGCCGGACGAGTACGTGCCGCTCAGCGCGGACGAGATGTTCGGCGGTCCGCCCGACGACGGCTTCGTGCCGGTGTTCGACAGCGGGTCGGACGACGTGCGCGTCGCGCCGAAGCCGGCCGTGTCCGCGCCGGTCGATACGCGCCCGTTGCCGCCTGCGATCGCGCTCGATCCGATCGGTTTCGACGGCGAGTGGCCGGCGCTGGCCGCGCGGCTGCCGCTGAAGGGCGTCGCGTACCAGCTCGCGTTCAACAGCGAGCTGACGGCGGTCGACGCGACGACGCTCAAGCTGTCCGTGCCGGTGCCGCAGTACGCGGATGCGGCGCAGGTCGCGAAACTGAAGGCTGCGCTCGCGGATGCGCTCGGCAAGCCGGTCGACGTCGCCGTCGAGGTCGGGCCCGCGCGGCGCACCGCGGCGGCGCTCGACGCGGCCGCGCGCGCGGCGCGCCAGCGCGAGGCGGAGCAGGAGATTCACGCGGATCCGTTCGTCCAGCAGCTCGTGCGTGACTTCGACGCACGCATCGTCGACGGCTCGGTGCGTCCGCTCGCGGATGCCGCCGCATCGGCGGACGGCGCGTCGCCGACGCTGCATTGAACGGACCGTGCGGCGACGGGCACAATCACGCCCATGCACATTGCCGGCACGCGCCGCGTGCCGGTTTTCACACGATCAAGAAGGAGTATTCCCATGTTGAAAGGCAACATCGCCGGACTGATGAAGCAAGCGCAGCAAATGCAGGAAAACATGAAGAAGATGCAGGAGCAGCTTGCGCAGATCGAGGTCGAAGGGCAGTCGGGCGCGGGCCTCGTCAAGGTGACGATGACCTGCCGCAACGAAGTGCGCCGCGTGGCGATCGACCCGAGCCTGCTCGCGGACGACAAGGACATGCTCGAGGATCTCGTGGCTGCCGCGTTCAACGACGCCGTGCGCAAGGCCGAAGCGACGTCGCAGGAAAAGATGAGCGGCATGACGGCCGGCCTGCCGCTGCCGCCGGGCTTCAAGCTGCCGTTCTGAGCGGCGCTTCCGTCCAGGCATCCGTCGACGTATGAAACAGCCGTCCGCCTTGTCCGCCCTCGTCGAAGCGCTGCGCGTGCTGCCCGGCGTCGGGCCGAAATCCGCGCAACGCATGGCGTACCACCTGATGCAGCACGATCGGGAGGGGGCGGAGCGGCTCGGCCGTTCGCTGCTGTTCGCGACCGAGCACCTGCAGCACTGCGAAAAGTGCAATACGTTCACGGAGGCGCAGATCTGCGAGGTCTGCAGCGATACGGAGCGTGATCCGACGCTACTGTGCGTCGTCGAGACGCCGGCCGACCAGATCATGCTCGAACAGACGATGACCTATCGCGGGCTGTATTTCGTTCTGATGGGGCGGTTGAGCCCCCTCGACGGCATCGGCCCGAAGGAAATCCATTTCGACCGGCTGGTGCGGCGCGCGTCCGACGGCATCGTCAAGGAGGTCGTGCTCGCGACCAACTTCACGAACGAAGGCGAGGCCACCGCCCACTATCTCGGCCAGACGCTGAAGGCGCGCGGGCTCGCGGTGACGCGTCTCGCGCGCGGCGTGCCGGTCGGCGGGGAGCTGGAATACGTCGACGCGGGCACGATCGCGCGCGCGATGCTCGACCGCCGCACGATGTAACGCTACGGCCGCCGCCGATCTGGCGGCGCCGTTCCTCATGCCAGGGAGACACATGAGCACCAGCCAGGGCCCGCTCGCGGGCGTCAAAGTGCTCGAATTCGGTACGCTGATCGCCGGGCCGTTCGCGTCGCGGCTCTTTGCCGAATTCGGCGCGGAAGTCATCAAGATCGAGGATCCGAACGGCGGCGATCCGCTGCGCAAGTGGCGCAAGCTGCATCCGGAGACGGGCGGCACGTCGCTGTGGTGGTCGGTCCAGGCGCGCAACAAGAAATCGGTCACGCTCAATCTGAAATCGGACGCCGGCAAGACGATCGCGCGTCAGCTCGCGCGCGACGCGGACATCGTGATCGAGAATTTCCGCCCGGGCTTGCTCGAGAAGCTCGGGCTCGGCTACGACGTGCTGTCGGCCGAAAACCCCGGCCTCGTGATGGTGCGCCTGTCCGGCTACGGGCAGACCGGCCCGTATCGCGACCGGCCCGGCTTCGGCGCGATCGCCGAATCGATGGGCGGACTGCGCCACATCACCGGCTACCCCGACTTGCCGCCGCCGCGCATCGGCATCTCGATCGGCGATTCGATCGCCGCGCTGCATGGCGTGATCGGCGCGATGATGGCGCTGCATCATCGCAACATGAACGGCGGCGCGGGGCAGGTGGTCGACGTCGCGCTGTACGAAGCGGTGTTCAACATGATGGAAAGCGTCGTGCCGGAATACGGCGTGTACGGGATGGTGCGCGAGCGCACCGGCGCGTCGCTGCCGGGCATCGTGCCGTCGAACACCTACGCGTGCCGCGACGGCAGCATCGTGATCGGCGGCAACAGCGACCCGATCTTCAAGCGGCTGATGAAGGCGATCGAGCGCGACGACCTCGCCGACGATCCGGCGCTCGCGCGCAACGACGGGCGCGTGCCGCGCACACAGGAGATCGACGACGCGATCGCCGCGTGGCTCGCGCCGCGCACGATCGACGAAGCGCTCGCGGTGCTCAACGCGGCGGACGTGCCGGCCGGGCGGATCTACAGCGTAGCCGACATGTTCACCGATCCGCAGTTCGTTGCGCGGCAGATGATCCAGCGCTTCAAGCTCGCCGACGGCACCGACATTCCGCTGCCGAACGTCACGCCGAAACTGTCCGGCACGCCGGGCGAAACGCGCTGGCTCGGGCCCGAGCTCGGCGAGCATACCGACGAGGTGCTGCGCGGTCTTGGCTATGACGCGCAGGCGATTGCGGCGCTGCGCGAAGCCGGCGCGATCTGACCGGGAAGGCCGCCGCGCAACGCGGCGGCGCATGGCGCGCGAGCACGCGTCTGCGCGGGCCGGACTGTCGCTCTCGCGCCATCTTTCCTCGGTTACAATCGCCGCATGCGAATCCTACTCAGCAACGACGACGGCTATCTCGCCCCCGGTCTCGCGGCGCTTCACGACGCGCTGCAGCCGCTGGCCGAACTCACGGTGACGGCGCCCGAGCAGAACTGCAGCGGCGCATCGAATTCCCTGACCTTGTCGCGACCGCTGTCGATCCAGCGCTCCGCGAGTACGGGTTTCTTCTATGTGAACGGCACGCCGACCGATTCGGTGCACATCGCGCTGACCGGCATGCTCGATACGAAACCGGACCTCGTCGTGTCGGGGATCAACAACGGCCAGAACATGGGCGAGGACACGCTCTATTCGGGGACAGTTGCGGCGGCGACCGAAGGCATCATGTTCGGTGTGCCCGCGATCGCGTTCTCGCTGGTCGACAAGGACTGGGCGCATCTTGCCGACGCCGCGCGCGTCGCCGCCGAGATCGTGCAGCACTATCTCGCGCATCCGCTGCCGGGCCAGCCGTTGCTGAACGTCAACATCCCGAACCTGCCTTACGACGAGCTGAAAGGCTGGAAGGTCACGCGCCTCGGCAAGCGTCATCCGTCGCAGCCGGTGATCCGCCAGACCAACCCGCGCGGCGAGCCGATCTACTGGATCGGGCCGGCAGGGGCGGCGCTGGATGCGAGCGAAGGCACCGATTTCCATGCGGTCGCAAACGGTTTCGTATCGATCACGCCGCTGCAGCTCGATCTCACGCATACGCACATGCTGCCCGCGACGCACGACTGGGTGCGCGCCGGGGGGCGCGCTTCATGAGCGGCGAGCGCGCGAAGCGGTTCCCGCTCGCGCTCGAAGACCTCAAGCGGGCGCCGCGCAAGGCCGAGGGCCGGGCGGGCGAGCGCCATGCTGCGGGCGACGGCACGCGCCAGCGGTTGTCGGCCGGCGCGTCCGCGCGAGGCGGGACGGTGGCGACGCCGCGGGCGTCCGAGCCGCCCGGCGCGTCCAGGCCGGGCGCGGCGCCTGCGCCCAAGCCGGCTGCTGCGCCGAAGGCTGCCTCCAGGCCCGCGATGCAAATGCAGAATGCCGCGCTCGCCGGCGCGCATGCGCTGACGTCTGAACGCGTGCGCGAACGGATGGTCGAACGGCTACGCGCAAACGGCGTCGCTGACGCCCGCGTGCTGGAGGCCATGGCCGCGGTGCCGCGCCACCTGTTCGTGGATCCCGGGCTCGCGACGCAGGCCTACGAGGATTCCGCGTTGCCGATCGGCCACCAGCAGACGATCTCGAAGCCGTCGGTCGTCGCGCGGATGATTGAACTCGCGATGGCCGGCCGCACCCTCGAGCGCGTGCTGGAAATCGGCACCGGCTGCGGCTACCAGGCCGCCGTGCTGAGCCATGTGGCGCGCGACGTGTATTCGATTGAACGCATCAAGCCGCTCTACGAGCGCGCGAAGCTGAACCTGCGGCCGCTGCGCGTGCCGAACATCCGTCTCCACTACGGCGACGGGCGTGTGGGCCTGCCGTCCGCGGCGCCGTTCGACGCGATCGTGATCGCCGCGGCCGGGCTCGATGTGCCGCAGGCGCTGCTCGAGCAGCTGGCGATCGGCGGGCGGCTCGTCGCGCCGGTCGGCGGGCAGAGCGGGCAGCCCCAGGTGCTCACGCTCGTCGAGCGCGTCGCGCCCGCACAGTGGCGGGAGTCGCGGCTTGATCGCGTTTTCTTTGTCCCTTTAAAATCCGGAGTAATTTGAAACCGATGAGTATGTTGCGCGCGATGCAAAACAAACGTTCCAAGGAACCGCTCACGCTCGCCCAGCGCGCGATCTGTGTGGCCGCGTTCACCACGCTACTGGCCGCCTGTGCGACGCGGCTCGACAACGCGCCCGTCGTCGACCGCTCCGGCTCGCTCGGCACGGCGCCCGCTGCGCAGCCGGCGGTTCCGCTCGGCCCGCCTCCTCCGGGTTACTACCGTGTGAAGCCGGGCGATACGCTGTACCGGATTGCACTGGAGAACGGACAGAACTATCGCGACATCGCCGCGTGGAACAACCTGGCGAATCCGAATCAGATCGAAGTCGACCAGCTGTTGCGCGTCGCGCCGCCGGGCGGCGCGGCAGCCGCCGCTGTTGCGCCGGGCGCCGCGCCCATCACGGGCGGCGCCGTCGCGACCGCGCCGCTGAGCAGCGGCCCGGCCACGCCGGCCCGCGGCGCGTCGGCAGCCACCGCTGCGTCGCCCGCTGCCGCGGCGGCGTCGAGCGACACGTCGGCGACGCCGAGCGGCCCCGTCACGTTCGCATGGCCCGCGCGCGGCCCGGTGCTGAACAATTTCGACGACGCGAAGAACAAGGGCGTCAACATCGGCGGCGCGTCCGGCGAGACCGTGAAGGCGGCGGCGGACGGTCGCGTCGTCTACGCGGGCAACGGCCTGCGCGGCTACGGCAACCTCATTATCATCAAGCACGACACAACTTACCTCACGGCATATGCACACAATCGCGCTTTGATGGTAAAAGAGGGGGACGCGGTGACGAAGGGGCAGAAGATCGCCGAGATGGGTAATAGCGATGCCGACCGCGTGATGCTGCATTTCGAGGTTCGCCGTCAGGGTAAACCTGTCGATCCGCTGAAGTATTTGCCGCCTCAATAACCGAGACGACCATGCCGAAATCGAAGCGCCACGAGCCGCAAGCCGAGTCTGAGAACCTCAGTCGCGCCACGCAAGCATCGGTGGGGCGCACTGGCGCTTCGACGGACGACGAAGAGGACGTCGCGGACAACGAGCGCGAGTTCGAGTCGCGCGACGCCGACGCGGACGGCGGCGACGACGAGCGTGAAGGCAGCGCGGAAGCGTCGCCCGAACTGGACGATTTCCGGGCGATGCTGCAGGCGGAGCTGACCGCCGACACGATCCAGCATTACCTGAACCGCATCAGCGTCAAGCCGCTGTTGACCGTTGAGGAAGAGCAGCGCTATTCGCGCCTCGCGAAGGCCGGCGAATTCGAGGCGCGGCAGGTGATGATCGAGCGCAATCTGCGGCTCGTCGTCAGCATCGCGAAGGGTTACCTGAATCGCGGCGTGCCGCTGCTCGACCTGATCGAGGAAGGCAATCTCGGCCTGATGCACGCGATCGAGAAGTTCGACCCGACGCGCGGCTTTCGTTTCTCGACCTATGCGACGTGGTGGATCCGGCAGAGCATCGAGCGGGCGATCATGAATCAGGCCCGCACCGTGCGCCTGCCGGTGCACGTGATCCGCGAACTCAACCAGGTGCTGCGCGCGAAGCGCCACCTCGAAAAGAACTCGATGTCGACGGGCGAGGCGGCCGAGCGCCGCGAAGCCAGCATCGACGACATCGCCTACCTGACCGGCAAGACCGCCGAGGAAGTCACCGACATCCTTGCGCTGAACGAGCACACCGCGTCGCTCGACGCGCCGCTCGATCTCGATCCGGCGAGCAGCCTGCTCGATCTGCTGCCGGACGACCAGAGCCAGTCACCGGACGCCGAAGTGCAGCACCGCGAGCTCGAGACGCTCACGCGCGCGTGGCTGTCGCGGCTGTCCGACAAGCACCGGCACGTGATCGAGCGTCGCTTCGGCCTGAACCACATCGAACCGGCGACGCTCGAGGAACTCGCCGACGAAATGGGGCTCACGCGCGAGCGCGTGCGGCAGATCCAGCAGGAAGCGCTGGTGCGCCTCAAGCGGTTCTTCGCCTCCAATGGCGTTCGCAAGGACGCCGTTCTGTAAATGACTCCGATTCTGGTTTTTGACATCGAGACGATTCCCGATGTCGACGGCATTCGCCGTCTCGACGATCTGCCCGCGACGCTCGACGACGCCGCGGTAGCCGAACACGCGTTTGCCGCCCGCCGCGAGAAGACCGGCAGCGATTTCCTGCCGCACCATCTGCAGCGCGTCGCGGCGATCTCGTGCGTGTTCCGCGACGCCAACGGCTTTCGCGTGCGCTCGCTCGGCACGCCGCAGGACGGCGAAGCAACGCTGATCCAGTCGTTCTACCGCGTGATCGAGAAATATACGCCGCAGCTCGTGTCGTGGAACGGCGGCGGCTTCGACCTGCCGGTGCTCCATTACCGCGCGCTCGTGCACGGCATTCCCGCGACGCGCTACTGGGATCTCGGCGAGGACGACCGCGATTTCAAGTGGAACAACTACATCTCGCGCTATCACTCGCGGCACACCGACCTGATGGATCTGCTCGCGATGTATCAGGCGCGCGCGAACGCGCCGCTCGACGCGCTCGCGAAGCTGTGCGGCTTCCCGGGCAAGCTCGGGATGGACGGCAGCCAGGTCTGGACCGCGTTCCGTGAAGGGCGGATCGAGGAGATCCGCAACTATTGCGAAACCGACGTCGTCAATACCTATCTGCTCTACTGCCGGTTCCAGCTGATGCGCGGCGGCCTGACGCCGGACGAGTACGCGAACGAGATCCTGCTCGTCAAGAACGCGCTCGCCCAGGAGCTTGCGCCACACTGGGCCGAGTATCTCGCCGCCTTCGACGCGTAGCGCACGCCGTCAATTCAGCTCGAGCACGATCGGCTGGTGATCGGATGCGCGCAGGTCGCCGTCGATCTCGCAGCGCGCGACGCGCGGCAGCAGCGTGTCGGTGACGAACACGAAGTCGCACGCAAGCGGCCCCTCCGACCATTGCACGGTGTCGTAGACGCCGGCCGTCGGCGGCGGCGCGACGCCCGGATGCAGCGCCGCCCACGCGTCGACGAAGCGCGGCGCGCCTTCGACCGGTTCGAGAAAGCGCCGATACGCGTCGCTGTCGTATGCGCTGTTGAAGTCGCCGCAGACGATCGCGTCGCGCGGCTGCGCGGTCGCGCTGAACGGGCTGTCCGCATGCTCTGCGCGCGCGGGGCGGTCCGCATGCGCGCACGCTTCCCGATGCCGGTCGTGCAGCGCATCGACCTGCGCGAGCCGCTGCCGGGCGGAATAATATTCGAGATGAGTGGTGGTCACGCGCAGCGGGCCCGACGCGGTTGCCAATTCGACTTCGAGCGCAACGCGCGGCATCGACGGCGCGGCATCGTCGGCCGGCCACGGCAGCAGCCGGCGCATCACGCGCCCGACCGGCAGGCGGCTGGCGATCGCGTTGCCGAACTGGCGGCGCGGTGCGCCGGGCGCGGTGGGCGGCAGGTCGGCGCCGATCGCCTCGACGACCGTGAAGCCGGGCAGCAGCGCGGCGAGCTCCGCGAACTGGTCCGGCCCGGGATGGCCAGCCAGCGCGCCGAACCCGCGCGTGACTTCCTGCAGGCACAGCACGTCGAAATCGCCGAGCCCGCGGGCGGCGGCGATGGTGCGGGGGAGGTCGACGACGCCATCCGCGTCCCGACCCCATTGAATGTTCCAATCGATCAGTCGCATGGTCGAATCTCCATGGTGAGGCGGTGCTTCGTCTACAATCTCGCCTTTCAACGTTTGTCAGGAAAAGCTGGTGTCTGAAGCCGCCCCCACTTCTGCGCGCAAATTGAAAAGCGTGCCCGCCGCGCCCGATAGCGCCCCGGTTCTCGAGATCGAATCGCTCGACATGGAAGCGCGCGGTGTCGGCCGCATGACGACCGAGAATGGCGAGCCCGGCAAGGTCATCTTCGTCGAGGGCGCGCTGCCCGGCGAGCGCGTGACCTATTCGAGCTACCGCCGCAAGCCGAGCTACGAGCAGGCGCTGGTTGTCGATATTCTGCGCCCGAGCGTGATGCGCACGGAGCCGAAATGCAAGTTCTTCGGCACCTGCGGCGGCTGCTCGATGCAGCATCTCGACATGCGCGCGCAAGTGGCGATCAAGCAGCGCGTGCTCGAGGACAACCTGTTGCATCTCGCGAAGCTGCGCGCGGAGACGATGTTCGCACCGATCCATGGTCCGTCGTGGGGCTACCGCTACCGCGCGCGCGCCTGACCGTGCGCAACGTCGTGAAGAAGGGCGGCGTGCTGGTCGGTTTCCACGAAAGGAAGAGCAGCTATGTGGCCGACATGACGAGCTGCGAGGTGCTGCCGCCGCACGTGTCGGCGATGCTCGTGCCGCTGCGCCGGCTGGTCGAGGGGCTGTCGATCCGCGATCGCATGCCGCAGATCGAGCTCGCGGTCGGCTCACAGGTCACGGCGCTCGTGCTGCGCGTGCTGGAGCCGATCAACGCGGCCGACGAAGCGCTGCTGCGCGCGTTCGCCGACGAGCACAAGGTGCAGTTCTGGCTGCAGCCGAAGGGCCCGGATACGGTGACGCCGTTCTATCCGCTCGACGTGCCGCTCGACTATACGCTGCCCGAGTTCGGCATCCGCATGCCGTTCAAGCCGACCGATTTCACGCAGGTCAACCATCAGATCAACCGCGTGCTGGTGGGCCGCGCGCTGCGCCTGCTCGCGCCGTCGCGCGACGATCGCGTGCTCGACCTGTTCTGCGGGATCGGCAATTTCACGCTGCCGCTCGCGCGCCTTGCGCGCGAGGTGATGGGCATCGAGGGCAGCGAAACGCTGACGACGCGCGCGCGCTTGCGAACGCGCGCGAGAACGGCGTCGACGGCCATACGACGTTCGCGTGCCGGAACCTGTTCGAAGTGAGCGCCGACGACATCCGCGCGCTGGGCGCGTTCGACAAGTTCCTGATCGATCCGCCGCGCGAAGGCGCGCTCGCGGTGTCGAAGGCGCTCGCGGACATCGCGCAGAGCGGCGAAGGTCCGCTGCCGCGCCGGATCGTCTACGTGTCGTGCAACCCGTCGACGCTCGCGCGCGACGCGGGCCTGCTCGTGCACGAGGCCGGCTACCGGCTGAAGGGTGCGGGCGTCGTCAACATGTTCCCGCATACGTCACACGTCGAATCGATCGCGCTGTTCGAGCGCGACTGAGCGCGCCGGAGGCGGACGTAAAAAAACCGGCCCGAGGGCCGGTTTTTTGCCGGTGCGCGGCGAACGTCAGTTGCGGTTGCCGCCAAAGATGCCGAGCAGCGCGAGCAGGTTCGTGAACACGTTGTACAGGTCGAGGTAGATCGCGAGCGTTGCGCTGATGTAGTTCGTCTCGCCGCCGTTCACGACGCGCTGGACGTCGAACAGCATGTACGCGGAGAAGATCGCGATCGCGAGCACCGACACGGTCAGCATCAGCGCCGGCAGTTGCAGGAAGATGTTCGCGACCGACGCCAGCAGGATCACGATCACGCCCATGAACAGCCACTTGCCGAGACCGGAGAAATCGCGCTTGCTGACCGTGGCGATCGTCGCCATTGCCGCGAAGATGATGCCGGTGCCGCCGAATGCCAGCATGATCAGCGACGGGCCGTTCGAGAAACCGAGGATGAAGCTGAGCAGGCGCGACAGCATCAGGCCCATGAAGAACGTGAAGCCGAGCAGCACGAACACGCCGGCCGCGCTGTTCTTCGTGCGTTCGATCGCGAACATGAAGCCGAATGCGATCGCGAAGAATGCGAGGAGGCTCATCATCGGGCTGGTGGCCGCGAACAGCGAGAAGCCGGTCGCGACGCCGACCCAGGCCCCCAGCACCGTCGGCACCATCGACAGCGCGAGCAGCCAGTACGTGTTCCGCAGCACGCGGTTGCGAACCTCGGCGGTGCTGACGGAGCCACCGCGGCCGAAATTGTACGGATAGTCGTTCATGGTTTCTCCTAACATTGAACGCGTGGGCGTCCGGGGCCGGTTCGGCGCGCGCGGTGTGCGGCGCAGCAAACCGGAACAGCTATGGCTAAGATATGTTCCGCGCCGGGAGGTTTCAATGGCCGAGCGGCGCAAAACACATGGATTTGGAACCTTTCGCGTGTGTAAGGGTTCAATCGCAATGATACACGGGATCGTGCTACAATAGCGGATTCATTTGGAAGTGTAACTTCTTAATTTCTTGGAGTTTTTATGGCAATCGAGCGCACCCTGTCGATCATCAAGCCGGATGCGGTGGCAAAGAACGTGATCGGCCAGATCTACAGCCGTTTCGAAGGCGCCGGCCTGAAGGTCATCGCAGCGCGCATGGCACACCTGTCGCGCGCTGATGCAGAGAAGTTCTACGCAGTCCACGCGGCGCGTCCGTTCTTCAAGGACCTCGTCGATTTCATGATCTCGGGCCCGGTGATGATCCAGGTTCTGGAAGGTGAAGGCGCGATCCTGAAGAACCGCGACCTGATGGGCGCGACGGACCCGAAGAAGGCGGAAAAGGGCACGATCCGCGCCGACTTCGCCGACAGCATCGACGCGAACGCCGTGCACGGCTCGGACGCACCGGAAACGGCAAGCGTCGAAATCGCGTTCTTCTTCCCGGAAATGAACGTCTACTCGCGTTAAGCACTGACTGAGCATTCAGGCAGGCAGGATTCAGCGCACGCGGCAAGGCAGCACATCATGACGAGCGAAACTTCCGTCAATCTTCTCGACTTCGACGCCGAGGGCCTTGTCGCGTATTGCGGCAGCCTCGGCGAGAAGCCGTTCCGCGCCAAGCAGTTGCAGCGCTGGATCCACCAATACAACGCCGGCGATTTCGACGGCATGACCGATCTCGCGAAGTCCCTGAGGGAAAAGCTCAAGGGCCGCGCATCGATCGTGATGCCGGATATCGTCAGCGACCACGTTTCCACCGACGGCACGCGCAAGTGGCTGATCGACGTCGGAAATGGCAATGCGGTCGAAACCGTGTTCATCCCGGAAGAGACGCGCGGCACGCTGTGCGTGTCGTCGCAGGCCGGGTGTGCGGTGAACTGCCGCTTCTGCTCGACGGGCAAGCAGGGTTTCTCCCGCAACCTGTCGACGGCTGAAATCATCGGCCAGCTGCGCATGGCCGAATTCGCGCTGCGCGCTTCGCTCGGCCGCGCGCCGGGCCCGAACGGCAAGGCCGAACGAGTGGTCACCAACGTGGTGATGATGGGCATGGGCGAGCCGCTGCTGAATTACAGCGCGGTCGTGCCGGCGATGCGGCTGATGCTCGACGACAACGCGTACGGGCTGTCGCGCCGCCGCGTCACGCTGTCGACGTCCGGCGTGGTG
Source organism: Burkholderia sp. MSHR3999 (assembly GCF_000833595.1). Taxonomy (NCBI): domain Bacteria; kingdom Pseudomonadati; phylum Pseudomonadota; class Betaproteobacteria; order Burkholderiales; family Burkholderiaceae; genus Burkholderia; species Burkholderia sp. MSHR3999. Next base: position 1,820,698 of record NZ_JRFO01000001.1, on the reverse strand, counting down.
CCGATGATGGACCGCCTCGGCGCCGAGCTGCCGGTGGCGCTCGCCGTGTCGCTGCACGCGCCGAACGATGCGCTGCGCGACATGCTCGTGCCGCTCAACAAGAAGCACCCGCTTCGCGAACTGATGGCCGCGTGCCAGCGCTATCTGAAGGTGGCGCCGCGCGACTTCATCACATTCGAATACTGCATGCTCGACGGCGTCAACGACACCGAAGCGCATGCGCGCGAACTGCTGGCGGTGACGCGCGACGTCCCGTGCAAGTTCAACCTGATCCCGTTCAATCCGTTTCCGGAGTCGGGGCTCATCCGTTCGAAGCCGGAGCAGATCAAGCGCTTCGCACAGATCCTCATCGACGCGGGCGTCGTCACGACGGTGCGCAAGACGCGCGGCGACGATATCGACGCCGCGTGCGGCCAGCTGGCCGGTGCGGTGAAGGATCGCACGCGCCTTGCCGAGCGCACGGGCGCAGCAGGAAAAATAATCGAGGTCCGGGCGGTTTGACGGGGCCGCCTAGGCGGAATGCCCGGACTATTTGGCGGTACAACACGCGAATAGCGATCGGACGCGGCGCCTCGTGCGCCGCGCATGGTATGGACGACGCGCGGGCGCCGCGCCGGCAGGAGCCGGATGCGCCCGCCAGTGAAGAAGAATCGACGCGAGGAATAGGATGAGTGAGCCGCAGCCGTCAAACGGCGCAGAGACGAATGCCGCGAAGCCGGCAACGGCTGGACTGGAATCGCTGACGGCCGTCGGGGGACGGCTGGCGCAGCTTCGGGAGGCGAAGGGCTGGACGGTCGACGACGTGTCGGCGCGGCTCAAGGTCGCGCCGCAGAAGCTGCGGGCGCTCGAGTCGGGCGACATCAGCCATTTGCCCGGCGTGACGTTCGCGATCGGAGTCGTGCGCAGCTACGCGAAGATGCTCGGCGTCGATCCGGAACCGTTTGCGCAGGCGCTGCGCCGCGAGCGCGGCGAGCCGGAGGTGGATCTGTCGATGCCCGCGTCGTCGGGGACGGATCTGCCGCGCGGCCGCGTGTCGATTCCGCTCGGCGGCTCGTCGCGTCATCGGCCGTGGCTGTGGGGCACTGCGGCGGCGGCGGCCGTGCTGATCGCGGCGGCGATGTGGCACACTGGCGGCGATTCGTCGAACTGGCTCGCGCGCTTCAAGAGCGGCGCGGTGCAGGGCGGCGCGTCCGCCGCATCGGCGCCGGTCGCGTCGGCGGCGGGCGCCGACGCGGCGAGCGCGGGCGGTGCATCGGTCTCGGCCGCAGTCGAGGCGTCGGCGCCGGCCGTGACGGCAGCGGCGCCGCAGGTGGTCGCATCGGCAGCCGCGCCGCAAGTCGTGGCTTCCGCCGTGCCGGCCGCGGCCGAGCCGGTGTCGCAGCCCGCGGCGGTAGCGCCTGCGGCAAGCGCGGTCGTGGCGGCCGCGGCCCAGCCGGCGAGCGTCGTGGTTGCGGCCGGCCAGTCGATGGTCGAGCTGAAGGTCAAGCAGGACAGCTGGTTCAGCGTGCGCGACAAGAGCGGCAAGGAGCTGTTCTCGGGGCTGGTGCGCGGCGGCGAGACGAAGCAGGTCGCGGGTGACGGTCCGTTCAAGGTCACGATCGGCAACAAGGCGGGCCTCGATGCGATCGCGTTCGAAGGCAAACCGGTCGATCCGGCAAAATATTCGGCAGCGCGGGGTAACGTGGCACGGTTCACGTTGCCCTGACGGCAAGCGCCGTGGCGAGGGTCTGTGACGTGCGTCGACAGACCCTGAAGGCACGGCGCTTTTTCAATTCATGCGCCGCAACGCGGCGCATTCGGCGTAAATGGATCTATCGATGCAATCCGAAGCTCAATCCCCACGCAGCAGCCAGATTTGTTCAACCGAGCCGGTGTTCGGCGGGCATGCGCCGCGCCGCGTATCGCATGCGGTGAACGTCCGCTGGGGCGGAACGCTGGTGACGATCGGCGGTGATTCGCCGGTGCGCGTGCAGTCGATGACGAATACCGACACCGCGGACGCGATCGGCACGGCCATCCAGATCAAGGAGCTCGCGAACGCGGGTTCCGAACTCGTGCGCATTACGGTCAACACGGCCGAGGCGGCGGCGGCCGTGCCGGCGATCCGCGAGCAGCTCGACCGGATGGGCGTGACGGTGCCGCTCGTCGGCGACTTCCATTACAACGGCCACCTGCTGCTGCGCGACCATCCGGGCTGCGCGGAGGCGCTGTCGAAGTACCGGATCAACCCCGGCAACGTCGGCCAGGGCGCGAAGCGCGACACGCAGTTCGCGCAGATGATCGAGGCGGCGATCAAGTACGACAAGCCGGTGCGGATCGGCGTGAACTGGGGCAGCCTCGACCAGGACCTGCTCGCGCGCATGATGGACGAGAACGGCGCGCGCGCGCAGCCGTGGGATGCGCAGAGCGTGATGTACGAAGCGCTGATCCAGTCCGCGATCGGCTCGGCGGAGCGCGCGGTCGAACTGGGCCTCGGCCGCGACCGCATCGTGCTGTCGTGCAAGGTCAGCGGCGTGCAGGACCTGATCGCCGTCTACCGCGAGCTCGCGCGCCGCTGCGGCTTCGCGCTGCACCTCGGGCTGACCGAGGCGGGCATGGGCTCGAAGGGCATCGTCGCGTCGACGGCGGCGCTCGGCGTGCTGCTGCAGGAAGGGATCGGAGACACGATCCGCATTTCGCTGACGCCGGAGCCGGGCGCATCGCGCACGGGCGAAGTGGTCGTCGGCCAGGAAATCCTGCAGACGATGGGCCTGCGCTCGTTCGCACCGATGGTGATCGCGTGCCCTGGCTGCGGCCGCACGACGAGCACGCTGTTCCAGGAGCTCGCGATGCAGATCCAGACCTACCTGCGCGAGCAGATGCCGGTCTGGCGCAAGGAATATCCGGGCGTCGAGACGATGAACGTCGCGGTGATGGGCTGCATCGTCAACGGCCCGGGCGAATCGAAGCACGCGAACATCGGCATCAGCCTGCCGGGCTCGGGCGAGAACCCGGCCGCGCCCGTCTTCATCGACGGCGAGAAGGTCAGGACGCTGCGCGGCGAGCGCATCGCCGAGGAATTCCAGCAGATCGTCAGCGACTACGTCGAACGCAATTACGGCCGTGCGGCCGTCCAGAACTAATTCGTAACAGACACGATGACTGAACAGAAACGCAAGATCGAGAAGCTCGCGGGCGTCAAGGGCATGAACGACATCCTCCCGCAGGATGCCGGCCTTTGGGAGTTCTTCGAAGCCACCGTGAAGTCGCTGCTGCGCGCTTACGGCTACCAGAACATCCGCACGCCGATCGTCGAGCACACGCAGCTCTTCACGCGCGGCATCGGCGAAGTCACGGACATCGTCGAGAAGGAGATGTACAGCTTCACCGACGCGCTGAACGGCGAGCACCTGACGATGCGTCCGGAGAACACCGCCGCCGTCGTGCGCGCGGCGATCGAGCACAACATGCTGTACGACGGCCCGAAGCGCCTGTGGTACATCGGCCCGATGTTCCGTCACGAGCGTCCGCAGCGCGGCCGCTATCGCCAGTTCCACCAGGTCGGCGTCGAGGCCCTCGGCTTCGCGGGCCCGGACGCGGACGCGGAAATCATCATGATGTGCCAGCGCCTGTGGGACGACCTCGGCCTGACCGGCATCAAGCTCGAGATCAACTCACTGGGCCTCGCGGAAGAGCGCGCGGCGCACCGCGTCGAGCTGATCAAGTATCTCGAGCAGCACGTCGACGCGCTCGACGCCGATGCGCAGCGCCGCCTGTATACGAACCCGCTGCGCGTGCTCGACACGAAGAACCCGGCGCTGCAGGAAATCGTGCGGAACGCGCCGAAGCTGATCGACTTCCTCGGCGACCACTCGCGCGCGCACTTCGACGGGCTGCAGCGCCTGCTGAAGGCGAACAACATTCCGTTCACGATCAACCCGCGTCTCGTGCGCGGCCTCGACTACTACAACCTGACCGTGTTCGAGTGGGTCACCGACAAGCTCGGCGCGCAGGGCACGGTCGCCGCCGGCGGCCGCTACGATCCGCTGATCGAGCAGCTCGGCGGCAAGCCGACCGCCGCGTGCGGCTGGGCGATGGGCGTCGAGCGCATTCTCGAGCTGCTGAAGGAAGAGCAGCTCGTACCCGAGCAGGACGGTGTCGACGTGTACGTCGTGCACCAGGGCGAGGCGGCGCGCGAGCAGGCGTTCATCGCCGCCGAGCGTCTGCGCGACACGGGCCTCGACGTGATCTTCCACTGCAGCGCCGACGGCGCGCCGGCGAGCTTCAAGTCGCAGATGAAGCGTGCCGACGCGAGCGGCGCCGCGTTCGCGGTGATCTTCGGCGAAGAAGAGATCGCGAACGGCACGGCGGGCGTGAAAGCGCTGCGCGGCACGGGCGAGGAAGGGGAAAAGAACGCTCAGCAGACCGTACCGGTCGAAAGCTTGACCGAATTCCTAATCAATGCGATGGTTGCATCCGCCGAAGACGGCGACGACTGATCGCGCTGGCATTCGCTCGACAAGAAAGGCCTGAACAGGAAGGAATCGCTCGCCGATGAGTTACCACGACGAACAAGAATCGATTGAAAGCCTCAAGGCGTGGTGGGCCCGCTGGGGCAACCTCACCACGTGGATCGTCCTCGCGGCGCTCGTTGTCGCGGCCGGCTTCAACGGCTGGAATTTCTGGCAGCGTCGCCAGGCCGCGCAGGCATCGGGGCTGTACGAGCAGGTGCAGAAGGCCGCCGCGTCGAACGACAAGGCAACGATGGCCCGCGCTGCCGCCGACATGGAAGACAAGTACGGCGGCACGCCGTATGCGCAGATGACGGCGCTCGCGGCCGCGAAGGTGCTGTACGCGGCGGGCGACGCCGCGGGCGCGAAGACGCAGCTGCAATGGGCGGTCGATCACGCGAAGGACGACGAGTACAGGCAGATCGCGAAGCTGCGCCTCGCGTCGCTGCTGCTCGACGAGAAGGCGTACGACGCGGGGCTCGCGCTGCTGTCCGGCACGCCGATCGATGCATTCAAGGGCCTCGTGGCCGATCGCCGCGGCGATCTGCTCGCCGCGCAAGGCAAGGCGGACGATGCGCGCGCCGCGTACAAGCTCGCGCTCGACAGCCTGCCGAAGGAAGACATGTCGGCGCGCCAGCTCGTGCAGTTCAAGCTGGACGCGCTGGGCAGCTGAGCCACGGCTTCCTCAACCTCTTAACTTTGCTTCGCTAACCGATGAATTTGCTGAAACGTTACGCTGTGCCCGTTGCCTGCGCGGCGGCCGTCCTGGCACTGGGGGCCTGCTCGTCGACGAAGGACGCGCGTCGCGTGCCGACGCCGCTGACCGAGTTCAAACCCGCCCTCGACGTGCAACAGGTCTGGTCGTCGAGCGTCGGCAAGGGCGGCCGCTACCTGTTCTCGCCGGTGGCGGTGGGCGACGCGGTCTTCGCGGCCGGCGAAAACGGCTCGGTCGAGAAGATCGATGCAAAGACCGGTCAGCGGATCTGGCGCACCAAGCTCGACTCGGACCTGTCGGCGGGCGTCGGCAGCGACGGCAACCTGACCGCGGTCGGCGCGCTGAAGGGCGGCGTGTTCGTGCTCGGCCCGGACGGCAAGCTGCTGTGGAAGACGAGCGTGCAGGGCGAAATCTTTTCGCCGCCGCTCGTCGGCAACGGCCTCGTGATCGTCCGCACGATCGACGGCCAGGTGATCGCGTTCTCCGCGCAAACCGGCGAACAGAAGTGGAACTACCGCAACCGCGCGGTGCCGCTGAACCTGCGCGTGTCGGCGGGCATGACGTTCGCGGGCGACGCCGCGGTGCTCGCGGGCTTCCCGGGCGGCGGCCTCGTCGCGATCAACCTGCAGACGGGCGAACCGTACTGGCAGACGCCGGTGTCGTTTCCGAAAGGCGTGACGGAAGTCGAGCGGATCAACGACGTCAGCGGTCCGCCGACGCTCGTCGGCGCGCAAGCGTGCGCAGTGACGTTCCAGGGGCAGCTCGGCTGCTTCGATGCGAACTCGGGCCGCCCGGTGTGGGAGAAGGCGTTCTCGAGCCGCAGCGGCATCGCGCAGGACGACTCGGTGGTCGCGGGCGGCGACGACTGGTCGGTCGTCACTGCGTATGACGCGGCGAGCGGCAACGAGCTGTGGCGCAACACCAAGCTGAAGAGCCGCGACGTCGGCGTGCCGTACCTGCTCGGTCATGCGGTCGTGATGGGCGACTACAAGGGTTACGTGCATTTCCTGTCGCGCGAGGACGGCTCGTTCATCGCACGGATGAAGACCGACGGCAGCCCGATCACGGCGGCGCCGGTCCTCGCGGGCAACACGCTCGTCGTGCAGACGAACGACGGCGGGCTGTACGGCTTCCGTCCGCGCTGACGACGCGACGGCGCGCTCGCCGGGCGTGGCGGTTCGCCGCACGGCGCGCCGCGCATCACTTGAAGGCGGCCGGGTGCTCCCGGCCGTTCGGTATTTGGAAGGCAGTACGAGACGAAAGATGGACGGCGCGCGTCGCGCGCCGGGCGCGCGCATCCGGCGCGGCGCGAATTCGTGATATTTTCATTCAGCGCAGCCGCCCGCAGCAGCGGGCCTCCCGCTGCTGCGCCTCACCGTAGACTACACAGATGAAACCGGTCATTGCCCTTGTTGGGCGCCCCAATGTGGGGAAATCCACGCTGTTCAACCGGCTCACGCGTTCGCGCGATGCGCTGGTAGCCGACTTGCCGGGCCTGACGCGCGATCGCCACTATGGCGAAGGGCGGGTCGGCGAGCGGCCGTACCTCGTCGTCGACACGGGCGGCTTCGAGCCGGTCGCGAAGGACGGCATCCTGCACGAGATGGCGCGCCAGACGCGGCAGGCGGTCGAGGAGGCCGACGTCGTCGTGTTCATCGTCGACGGCCGCAACGGGCTCGCGCCGCAGGACAAGTCGATCGCCGACTACCTGCGCAAGACGGGCCGGCCGATCTTCCTCGTCGTCAACAAGTCCGAGGGGATGAAGTACACGGCCGTCGCGTCGGACTTCTACGAGCTCGGGCTCGGCGATCCGCGCGCGATTTCGGCCGCGCACGGCGACGGCGTGACCGAGATGATCAACGAGGCGCTCGGGGTCGCTTACGCGGGCCAGCCGGAAGAGGAAGACGAGGACAAGGCGTCGCGCGGCACCAAGATCGCGATCGTCGGCCGGCCGAACGTCGGCAAGTCGACTCTCGTTAACACGCTGATCGGCGAGGACCGCGTGATCGCGTTCGACATGCCGGGCACGACGCGCGATTCGATCTACGTCGATTTCGAGCGCAACGGCAAGCCTTATACGCTGATCGACACGGCCGGCCTGCGACGCCGCGGCAAGGTGTTCGAGGCGATCGAGAAATTCTCGGTCGTGAAAACGCTGCAGTCGATTGCCGACGCGAATGTCGTCATTCTTCTGCTGGATGCGCGGCAGGACATTTCGGACCAGGACGCGCACATCGCCGGGTTCGTGGTCGAGCAAGGGCGGGCGCTGGTGGTCGGCGTGAACAAGTGGGACGGTCTCGATCCGCACGTGCGTGAACGCACCAAGGCGGATTTGACCCGCAAGCTGAAATTCCTCGAATTCGCGAAATTCCACTTCATTTCCGCAGCGGAAAAGACCGGCATCGGCCCGCTGATGCGCTCGGTCGACGACGCGTACGGCGCGGCGATGGCGAAGCTGCCGACGCCGAAGCTCACGCGTGCGCTGATCGAGGCGGTCGAGTTCCAGCAGCCGCGCCGTCGCGGCCCGGTGCGCCCGAAGCTGCGCTACGCGCACCAGGGCGGCCAGAATCCGCCGGTCATCGTGATCCACGGCAATGCGCTCGATGCGGTGACCGACACCTACAAGCGCTACCTGGAGAACCGCTTCCGCGAAACTTTCTCCCTGGCCGGGACTCCATTGCGCATAGAGTTCCGTTCGTCGCACAACCCGTACGCGGACAAGAGCTGAACGCACGTCCCGCAAGGGTAGGCCGCATGGCCGACGCCCGGGCGGGGCACGCAAAATCGGCTATAGTGTAGCGATTGGCGGCGGATCTCTTTTTCTTCGTCGCCAATCCAGATCAACCTGCAAAACAAGATGGAGTACGCCATGAGCAACAAAGGGCAATTGTTACAAGACCCGTTTTTGAACGCACTGCGCAAGGAGCACGTTCCCGTTTCGATCTATCTCGTCAACGGCATCAAGCTCCAAGGGAACATCGAATCGTTCGACCAGTACGTCGTGTTGCTCCGTAATACGGTGACCCAGATGGTCTACAAGCACGCCATCTCGACGGTCGTCCCGGCGCGCCCGGTGAACTTCCACCCGGACGCGGAAGCCTCGTCCTAACCTATCGCAGCGGCCGGCATCCGGTCGCCGCGTGCGACCGATGCCAGCCGCCAAATCTTGACACCTGATAATTTGACCAACGCAGCGCTCGTCGGCATCGATTTCGGCAAGACCGATTTCGAGGCCAGTCTCGAAGAACTCAGTCTTCTCGCATCCAGCGCGGGTGCGCATCCCGCCGTCACCCTGACCGGCCGCCGCTCCAGTCCCGATGCCGCGATGTTCGTCGGCAGCGGCAAAGCCGAAGAATTGCGGCTCGCCTGCGAAGCCAACGACGTCGACATCGTCATCTTCAATCACGCGTTGGCGCCGGCCCAGCAACGCAATCTGGAGCGTGCGCTTAACAGGCGGGTCGTCGACCGCACGAGCCTCATCCTTGACATCTTCGCGCAGCGCGCACGCAGCCACGAAGGCAAGCTGCAGGTCGAACTCGCTCAACTGCAATATTTGTCGACCCGGCTGATCCGCGCGTGGACCCACCTCGAGCGGCAAAAGGGCGGTATCGGCCTGCGCGGCCCCGGCGAAACCCAGCTCGAAACCGACCGCCGGCTGATCGGCGATCGCATCAAGATGCTGAAGTCGCGCCTCGACCGGCTGCGCCGCCAGCACAGTACGCAGCGTCGCCAGCGGGCGCGCAGCGGCACGATGTCGGTCTCGCTCGTCGGCTACACGAACGCCGGCAAGTCGACGCTGTTCAATGCGCTGACGAAAGCGCAGGCGTATGCGGCCGACCAGCTGTTCGCGACGCTCGACACGACGTCGCGGCGTGTGTATCTCGGCGACGAGATCGGCCAGATCGTCGTGTCGGACACGGTCGGGTTCATCCGCGAGCTGCCGCACCAGCTGGTCGCGGCGTTCCGCGCGACGCTTGAGGAAACGATTCACGCGGACCTGCTGCTGCATGTCGTCGATGCGTCGAGCGCGGTGCGGCTCGAGCAGATCGAGCAGGTCAACGGTGTGCTGCACGAGATCGGCGCGGACACGATCCGGCAGGTCCTGGTATTCAACAAGATCGACGCCGTGCCTGAGCTGGCGGCCCGCGGCGACGCGGTCGAGCGGGACGAGTATGGTAATATTTCGCGCGTCTTTTTGAGCGCGCGCACCGGTCAAGGGCTGGACGCGCTGCGCGCCGCCATCGCCGAAATCGCCTCTGCGGAACACCTTGACGGCGCGATGCCGCTCGACGGCGCGCCCGCGGAATCACACGAAGACCAAACGCTTTCCGAACACGGGCGCTAGCCGGTCCCGGCCGGTTTGCCGGCGTCTAATCTGGTGAACAAACTCTGGTGAACGAATACAACGAGCGGAGTAACGGGCGGCGCAAGCACGCCTTGCTGTCGATCAACGATCCCCGCTGGGGACGTGGCGAAGGCAATGGCGGGACGCAGCCCCGCGCGAACGAATCGAAGCGCCCGCCAGGCGGTGACGGCGAAGGCCCGCCCGATCTCGACGAAATGTGGCGCAATTTCAACCGGCGCCTGAGCGGCCTGTTCGGCGGCAAGGGCGGCAACGGGTTCCGCCCGGACAACGGCCGGGCCGCGCGCGTCGGCGTCGGCATCGTGATCGGCGTGCTGGTCGCGGTCTATGCCGGCAGCGGCCTGTTCGTCGTGCCGGAAGGCCAGACGGGCGTCGTGCTGCAGATGGGCCGGCTTACCGGCACCGTCGAGCAGGGCGTGCACTGGCGCGCGCCGTATCCGTTCGCAACGCACGAGATCGTCGATACGTCGCAGAGCCGCTCGGTCGAGGTCGGCCGCAACAACGTCGTGCGTCTCGCGAACGTGAAGGAATCCGCGATGCTGACGCGCGACGCCGACATCGTCGACGTGCGCTTCGCGGTGCAGTACCGGATCCGTTCGGCGACCGATTACCTGTTCCGCAGCGTCGATCCGGAGCGCAGCGTCACGCAGGCCGCACAGGCCGCGGTGCGCGCGATCGTCGGCACGCGCAGCGCGGCGGACATCCTCAATCAGGATCGCGACGCGTTGCGGCAGCAGGTGAGCGAAGCGATCCAGCGCGATCTCGACCGTTATCACGCGGGGCTCGAAGTCACGTCCGTGACGATGCAAAGCGTCGCGGCGCCCGAGCAGACGCAGGCCGCCTATGGCGAAGTGGCGAAGGCGCGCGACGAGCGCGAAGCCGCGAAGCGCGCCGCGCAGGCCTATGCGAGCGACCTGCTGCCGAAGGCGCAGGGCGATGCCGCGAAACTGATCGACGAGGCGAAGGCGTATGCGGATCGCGTCGTCACGCAGGCCGAAGGCGACGCGGAGCGCTTCAAGCAGGTCTACGCGCAGTATTCGAAAGCGCCGGCCGTGATCCGCGAACGGATGTACCTGGAGACCATGCAGGAAATCTATTCGAACTCGACGAAGATCTTCGTCGGCAGCAAGGGCGGCAACAACGTGCTGTATCTCCCGCTCGACAAGCTGGTCGAGCAGGGCCGGCAAAGTGCGGCGGGGGCCGCTGCACCCGCCGGCGCATCGGCGGCTGAAGTGCCGGCGCCGGCCGCGGCATCGACGCCGTCGGCAAGCGTGCCTGCGTCGGCGGCCGCACCGGCATCCGGCAGCGACGTGCTGCGATCGCGCGAAGCTTTTCGCAGCCGGTCGCGCGAAGACGATCTGAAGTAACGGGAGCGCGTGTCATGAATCGAATCATTGCGCTCGTCGTCGCAATCGTGATCGTTGCCTTCGCTGCGTCGTCGACCGTCCTGACCGTCGACCCGCGCCATGCGGCCGTGTTGTCGGGCCGTTCGGGCGCCGACCCGACGCTGGCCGGCCCCGGCGTGCATTTCAAGCTGCCGCCGCCGTTGCAGACGGCGACGCTGATCGACACCCGCCTGCAGTCGCTCGAATCGGCGGATCCGCTGCAGTTCGCGACCGCGGACAAGCATGACCTGCTCGTCGGCTACATGGTCAAGTACCGGATTGCCGATCCGATGAAGTATTTCGCCGCGACGGGCGGCGAGCCGGCCGCGGCCGGCGACCGCCTGAGCGTCGCGCTGAAGGGCGCGCTCGGCGACGCGATCGGCAAGCGTGAGCGCGACGATGTGATCGGCGGCCAGCGCGCGATCGCCGACGCCGCCCGCGGCGCGGTGCTGGCGACGGCATCCGGGTTCGGCGTGGACGTGGTCGACGTGCAGCTCACGCGCGTCGACCTGCCGGCCGCGCAGACCGACGCCGCGTACCAGCGGATGATCGCCGCGCTGCGCGAGCAGGCTGCGCGGGTGCGCGCCGAAGGCGCGGCGGACGTCGAGCAGATCAAGGCCGACGCCGAGCGCGAGCAGCAGGCGGTGCTGGCGAACGCATACAAGTCGGCGCAGACGCTCAAGGGCGAGGGTGACGCGAAGACCGCGACGATCGCCGCCGACGCGTTCGGCCGCGATCCGCAGTTCTACCAGTTCTATGCGAGCCTGCAGGCGTATCGCAATACGTTCAAGCGCAACGACATCATCGTCGTCGACCCCGACAGCGAGTTTTTCCGCTTCATGCGCAGCCCGACGGGCGGTGCCGCACCGGCGGCGCCCGCTCCCCGCAAACACTGACCTTGGGGCGCCGCGTCATGCGGCGCCGTCGCTCGCATGGATCTGGCTGGCTCGTTGTTGCTCGCAGTTGCGCTGATGCTGATTATCGAGGGCGCATTTCCCTTCGTGTTTCCGTCCGCATGGCGGGACACGTTTCGTAGAATAGCGGAGCGGCCGCCGCATCATATCCGGATCGGCGGGCTGATCGTGATGGCGCTCGGGCTCGCACTGCTGCTGCTCGCCACCTGATCCGGACGGCGCATCCGGCCGTCTGCCTGAACCCGATTCCGATTCACACCGCGGTGCGCGTGTCGCGCGCCGTGTTTCCCGTCGTAGGACCGTACCGATGTCGACCTGGTTACTTCCCGAGAATATCGCCGACGTGCTGCCGTCGGAAGCGCGCAAGATCGAGGAGCTGCGCCGCAGGCTGCTCGACCGCTTCCGTTCGTACGGCTACGAAATGGTGATGCCGCCGTTGCTCGAATATCTCGAGTCGCTGCTGACGAGCGGCGGCAACGATCTGCGCCTGCGCACCTTCAAGCTGGTCGACCAACTGTCGGGGCGCACGCTCGGCCTGCGCGCGGACATCACGCCGCAGGTTGCGCGCATCGACGCGCACCTGCTGAACCGCCAGGGCGTGACGCGCCTTTGCTATGCGGGCCACGTGATGCACACGCGCCCGCGCGGCCTGCACGCCACCCGTGAGCAGATCCAGATCGGCGCCGAAATCTACGGTCACGCCGGGCTGGAAGCCGATCTCGAAATCCAGCAGCTGATGCTCGACGCGCTGCATCTCGCGGGCCTGTCGCGCATTCGGCTCGACCTGTGCCACGCGGGCGTGCTCGCGGCGCTGCTCGCGCGCGACGCGCGGGCAGCCGAGCGCGGCGAGGCGCTGTACGACGCGCTGTCGGGCAAGGACGTGCCGCTGCTGAACGAACTGACCGACGATCTCGGCGCCGACACGCGCGCCGCACTGCGCGCGCTGCCGCATCTGTACGGCGACGCGAGCGTGCTCGACGAGGCGCGCGCACGGCTGCCCGCGCTGCCGGAGATCACGCGGGCGCTCGACGATCTCGCACAGCTCGCGGCGCAGGCGAAGGGCGTCGAAGTCGCGATCGATCTCGCCGACCTGCGCGGCTACGCGTATCACAGCGGCGCGATGCTGACGGCCTACATCGATGGCGTGCCGAACGCGATCGCGCGCGGCGGCCGCTACGATCACGTCGGCCAGGCGTACGGCCGCGCCCGCCCGGCGACGGGCTTCTCGCTCGACCTGCGCGAGCTCGCGCGAATTTCGCCGGTCGAGGCGCGCGGCACCGCGATCCTCGCGCCGTGGGCGCAGGACGATGCGCTGCGCGCGGCCGTCGCGGCGCTGCGCGATGCAGGCGAGGTCGTGATCCAGGCGCTGCCGGGGCACGATCATGTGCTCGACGAGTTCGCCTGCGACCGATCGCTCGTCGAGCGCAACGGCGCGTGGGTGGTCGAGCCCCGCTAAAAGGCGTTCGCGGGCCGCGTTTTGGCGTGCCACATCGTTGAAGCGAAACGGAAAAATTCGGAATCGCCCGCGAACCTAGGTAGAATACGTTTTTAACCAGCTAACGAATCAACATGTCTGCCAGCGCAGTGAATGTGACTCCCGGGCGAAATGTCGTCGTCGTGGGGACTCAATGGGGTGATGAAGGCAAGGGCAAGATCGTCGACTGGCTGACGGACCACGCTCAGGGCGTCGTGCGTTTCCAGGGCGGCCACAATGCCGGCCACACCCTCATCATCGGCGGCAAGAAGACCATCTTGCGCCTCATTCCGTCGGGCATCATGCGTGAAGGCGTCGCTTGCTACATCGGCAACGGCGTCGTCCTGTCCCCCGAGGCACTGTTCAAGGAAATCGGCGAGCTCGAAGAGGCCGGCCTGAACGTCCGCGACCGACTGTTCATTTCCGAAGCGACCACGCTGATCCTGCCGTATCACATCGCGATCGACCAGGCGCGCGAAGCGCGCAAGGGCGCGGGCAAGATCGGCACGACCGGCCGCGGCATCGGCCCGGCGTACGAGGACAAGGTCGGCCGCCGCGCGCTGCGCGTGCAGGACCTGTTTGACGCAAAGACCTTCGCCGACCGCCTGCGCGAAAACCTCGACTTCCACAACTTCGTGCTGACCCAGTACCTGGGCGGCGCGGCAGTCGACTTCCAGGCCACGCTCGACACGATGCTCGGCTATGCGGACCGCCTGAAGCCGATGGTGGCCGACGTGTCGCGCCGCCTGTACGACGCGAACAACGCGGGCCAGAACCTGCTGTTCGAAGGCGCGCAAGGCACGCTGCTCGACATCGACCACGGCACCTATCCGTTCGTCACGTCGAGCAACTGCGTTGCCGGTGCGGCGGCGGCGGGCGCGGGCGTCGGTCCGCAGAAGCTCAACTACATCCTCGGCATCACGAAGGCGTATTGCACGCGCGTCGGCTCGGGCCCGTTCCCGAGCGAGCTGTACGACGCCGACAACCCGAAGCGTCAGGATCAGGTCGGCGTCACGCTCGCGAACGTCGGCAAGGAGTTCGGTTCGGTCACGGGTCGCCCGCGCCGCACCGGTTGGCTCGACGCGGCCGCGCTGCGCCGCTCGATCCAGATCAACGGCGTGTCGGGCCTGTGCATGACGAAGCTCGACGTGCTCGACGGCCTCGACGAGGTCAAGCTGTGCGTCGGCTACAAGATCGACGGCAAGGATGCGGACATCCTGCCGCGCGGCGCGGCCGATGTCGCGCGCTGCGAGCCCGTGTACGAGACGTTCGTCGGCTGGAAGGAAAGCACCGTCGGCATCAACGCGTGGGATGCGCTGCCGGAAAACGCCCGTGCGTACCTGACCCGTGTCCAGGAAGTGGCCGGCGTGCCGATCGACATGGTGTCGACCGGCCCGGACCGCGACGAGACGATCCTGCTCCGTCATCCGTTCAAGGTGTAACGCACGATGACGCAGCAGAACACGATGACGCTTGCGATGACCGATCCGCGCAACGACGACAAGAACCTGTGGGTGGGCTGGGACGAATATCACCGCCTGATCGAGATGCTCGCGCTCCAGGTGCATGAGTCCGGCTGGAAGTTCGACCAGATCCTGTGCCTCGCGCGCGGCGGCCTGCGCGTCGGCGACCAGCTGTCGCGCATCTACGACGTGCCGCTCGCGATCCTCGCGACCAGCTCGTATCGCGAAGCGGCCGGCCGCGAGCAGGGGAACCTCGACATCGCGCAGTACATCACGATGACGCGCGGCAATCTCGCCGGCAACGTGCTGCTGGTCGACGACCTCGTCGACTCCGGCGTCACGCTCGCGCGCGTGCAGGAGCACCTGAAGGAGCGCTATCCGGCCGTCACGGCGGTGCGCTCGGCCGTGCTCTGGTACAAGGGCTGCTCGAAGGTGAAGCCCGACTACCACACGCAGTTCCTGCCGACGAATCCGTGGATCCATCAGCCGTTCGAGGAATGGGATACGGTTCGTCCGCACAATCTCGAGGCCTGGATCAAGCGCGGCGACGCGCAGCGCGACGCCGCACGCGCGTAAGCGCCTGCCGGCCGATCGCCAAACCGCTCTCTGACGGCGCCGCTTGCGGCGCCGCTTTTCATTGGCGCGTCGCGACCCGGGTAGGCAACCGCCGACGCCACGGCTATGATGGCCTCCCTGCCACAGCTCGCGCCGCGTTGCATCGGCGCAGTGGGCCTCGTGGCTTCGCGGCAACAGGACAGGACGGCATTCGACCCCCGCGCGAGTAGAATAGCGCTCGTTTTGTTCGACTCCGGACTCGATTATTTCGCTGCATATGAACGATACGACTCACGCGACCGACGCGATTCACGCGCCGCATTCGTCGACGCAACAACATTCGCTGCAGGCGCTCGCAATCGCCGCGATCGGTGTGGTGTTCGGCGACATCGGCACGAGTCCGCTGTATTCGCTCAAGGAGGCGTTCAGCCCCGCACACGGCATTCCGCTCACGGAAGGCTCGATCCTCGGCGTGATCTCGCTGTTGTTCTGGGCGATCATTCTCGTGGTCGGCATCAAATACCTGCTGTTCGTGATGCGCGCCGACAACAACGGCGAGGGTGGCGTGCTGGCGCTGATGGCGCTGTCGCTGCGGCCGCTCAATTCGAAGAGCCGCGTGACGGGCGCGCTGATGGCGCTCGGGATCTTCGGCGCGTGCATGTTCTACGGCGACGCGGTGATCACGCCGGCGATCTCGGTGATGTCGGCGGTCGAAGGCCTCGAAATCGCGACCCCGCATCTTTCGCATCTCGTGCTGCCGATCACGATCGTGATCCTGATCGCGCTGTTCTGGATCCAGCGCCACGGCACCGCGACGGTCGGCAAGTTGTTCGGCCCGATCATGGTGCTGTGGTTCGTCGCGATCGCAGCGCTCGGCGTGTATCACATCGTGCGCGTGCCGGGCATCGTCGCGGCGATCAACCCATACTACGCGGTGTCGTTCATGTCGGACCACCTGCTGCAGGCCTACGTCGTGCTCGGCTCGGTCGTGCTGGTGCTGACGGGCGCCGAAGCGCTCTACGCGGACATGGGCCATTTCGGCGCGAAGCCGATCCGGATCGCAGCGTACGGGCTCGTGATGCCGTCGCTCGTGCTCAACTACTTCGGGCAGGGCGCGCTGCTGATCCAGAACCCGAAGGCGATCGAGAACCCGTTCTTCCTGCTCGCGCCCGACTGGGCGCTGCTGCCGCTCGTCGTGCTGTCGACGGTCGCGACCGTGATCGCGTCGCAGGCGGTGATCTCGGGTGCGTATTCGCTGACCTCGCAGGCGATCCAGCTCGGCTACGTGCCGCGCATGAAGGTGCTGCACACGTCCGAACTGGCGATCGGCCAGATCTACGTGCCGGTCGTGAACTGGCTGCTGCTGTTCGTGATCCTCTGCATCGTGATCGGCTTCAAGAGCTCGGACAACCTCGCCGCCGCGTACGGTATCGCGGTGACGGCGACGATGGTCATCACGACCGTGCTCGCCGCGGTCGTGATGGTGAAGGTGTGGAACTGGAACCGGCTGCTGGTGGGCGCGATCATCGCGGTCTTCCTCGCGGTCGACCTCGGCTTCTTCGGCGCGAACCTGCTGAAGGTCGCGCAGGGCGGCTGGCTGCCGCTCGGGATCGGCGCGCTGCTGTTCTTCCTGCTGATGACCTGGTACAAGGGCCGGCACATCGTGAAGGAGCGCACGGCGGCCGACGGCATCCCGCTCGAGCCGTTCCTGCAGGGGCTGCTCGCGCATCCGCCGCATCGCGTGTCGGGCACGGCGATCTACCTGACCGGCAACGACAAGCTCGTGCCCGTCAGCCTGCTGCACAACCTGAAGCACAACAAGGTGCTGCACGAGCGGACCATTTTCCTGACGTTCGTCACGCGCGATATCCCGTACGTGCGCGACGACAAGCGGCTGGCCGCGCGCGACGCGGGCGGCGGGCTGTACATGGTGACGGCGGAATACGGCTTCAACGAAACGCCGGACGTGAAGGCGGTGCTGGAAGAGTTCGGCCGCACCCACGACATGACGTTCGAGCTGATGGACACGTCGTTCTTCCTCGCGCGCGAAACGGTCGTGCCGACGCAGCTGCCGGGCATGTCGATCTGGCGCGAACGCGTGTTCGCGTGGATGCACCAGAACGCAGCGAAGCCGACCGATTTCTTCGCGATTCCGGCGAACCGCGTGGTCGAGCTCGGCACGAAGATCGAGATCTGACGGCTGCGGGGCGCGCGCCCCGCGATGGCTGCACCGGAACGAAAAAAGCCCCGCTTATTCGGCGGGGCTTTTCCTTTTTCCGGAACGCTCGCGCTCAGCGCTGCTTGAGCTTCGCGAACGCCGCGGCCATCGCGCCGGACGGTTCCGGCTCGCGCGAACGGGGCGGACGCGCCTGGCCGCCCCGGCTTGCGCCGCCGCGTTCCTGGCCGCCGCGCGCCGCCGTGCCCGGGGTCGCATCGTCGTCGAGGCGCATCGTCAGCGAGATGCGCTGGCGCTTGACGTCGACGTCGAGCACCTTGACCTTGACCACCTGGCCGGCCTTCACGACTTCGTGCGGGTCCTTGATGAACTTCGTCGACAGCGCGGACACGTGGACGAGGCCGTCCTGGTGCACGCCGACGTCGACGAACGCGCCGAACGCGGCGACGTTCGTCACGACGCCTTCGAGGACCATGCCCGGCACCAGGTCCGACACCTTCTCGACGCCTTCGCGGAACGTCGCGGTCTTGAATTCCGGACGCGGGTCGCGGCCCGGTTTTTCCAGTTCCGACAGGATGTCGCGCACGGTCGGCAGGCCGAAGCGCTCGTCGACGAACTCGGCGGGCGACAGGCCCGCGAGCGCTTCGCGGCTGCCGAGCACGTCGTCGATGCGCTTGCTGATCTTCGCGAGAATGCGTTCGACGACCGGATACGCTTCCGGGTGCACCGACGAGCGGTCGAGCGGATTCTCGCCGCCGTTGATGCGCAGGAAGCCGGCTGCCTGCTCGAAGGTCTTGTCGCCGAGGCGCGGCACCTTGCGCAGGTGCTCGCGGGATGGGAACGGGCCATTCGCGTCGCGGTAGTCGACGATGTTGCGGGCGAGCGTCGCGTTCAGGCCCGACACGCGCGCGAGCAGTGCGGCCGACGCGGTGTTCGCGTCGACGCCGACCGCGTTCACGCAATCCTCGACGACCGCGTCGAGCGAACGCGCGAGTTCGCGCTGGTTCACGTCGTGCTGATACTGACCGACGCCGATCGCCTTCGGCTCGATCTTGACGAGTTCGGCGAGCGGGTCCTGCAGGCGGCGCGCGATCGACACGGCGCCGCGCAGCGACACGTCGAGCTCGGGGAATTCCTTCGCCGCGAGTTCGGACGCCGAGTACACCGACGCGCCGGCCTCCGACACGACGATCTTCTGCAGGCGCAGTTCGGGGTGCTTCGCGATCAGCTCGCTCGCGAGCTTGTCGGTTTCACGCGATGCGGTGCCGTTGCCGATGCTGACGAGCTCCGCCTGGGTTTGCGCGGCAATGCGCGCGAGCTTCGCGAGCGAGCCGTCCCAGTCGCGGCGCGGCTCGTGCGGGTAGATCGTGTCGGTCGCGAGCAGCTTGCCGGTGCGGTCGACGACCGCGACCTTCACGCCGGTGCGCAGGCCGGGGTCGAGGCCGATCACGGCCTTCGGGCCGGCCGGCGCCGCGAGCAGCAGGTCCTTCAGGTTGCGCGCGAACACGCGGATCGCCTCGTGCTCGGCGTCCTCGCGCAACTGCGTCAGCAATTCGTTCTCGATGTGCGGCTGCACCTTCACGCGCCAGCACCAGCGGCAGACGTCGGACAGCCACTTGTCGGCCGGCCGGTTCTGGTTCGCGATGCCGAAATGGCGCGCGATCATCGCCTCGCCGGGATGCGGCACCTGCGCGTCGAGTTCCTCGCCGAGGCCGAGCTTGACCGTCAGCACGCCGGCGTTGCGGCCGCGGAACAGCGCGAGCGCGCGGTGCGACGGCACGGTCTTGATCGTTTCCGCGTAGTCGTAGTAATCGCGGAATTTCTCGCCTTCTTCGTTCTCCTTGCCTTCGACGACCGCCGACGACACGACGCCCTGGTTGTGCAGGTAGTCGCGCAGCTTGCCGAGCAGCTCGGCCGTTTCGCCGAACTGCTCGGACAGAATGTCGCGGGCGCCGTCGAGCGCGGCCTTCACGTCGGCGACGCCCTTGTCGGCGTCGACGTAGGCGGCCGCTTCGGCCTGCGGGTCGAGCAGCGGGTTGCCGAGCAGCGCCTGCGCGAGCGGCTCGAGGCCGGCTTCGCGGGCGATCTGCGCGCGCGTGTGGCGCTTCGGCTTGTACGGCAGATAAAGGTCTTCGAGCACCTGCTTGCTGTCGGCGGCGTCGATCGCGGCGCGCAGTTCGTCGGTCAGCTTGCCTTGCTCGTCGATGCTCGCGAGGATCGTGGCGCGGCGCTCCTCGAGCTCGCGCAGGTACAGCAGGCGCTCCTCGAGCTGGCGCAGCTGCGTGTCGTCCAGGTTGCCGGTCACTTCCTTGCGATACCGGGCAATGAACGGAACGGTGGCGCCTTCGTCGAGGAGTTGCACTGCCGCCGCAACCTGGCGCGGCTGGACGGTCAGTTCGGTGGCGATGCGCTGTACGATCTTGAGTGCTACGGTTTCCGTCATGTCGTGGATGATCTCTGCCTGCTGAAATCGCGGCGCGGGCCGGTGAGGCCCGCCTGGCGGGCCGCTCGCGGCGAGCCCGCCGAACCAGACGCCGCGGGTGAATGAAGCGGGGCATTTTGCCATAAATGGCAGAGCGTCCATCCGCGGGGTGATAGAATTTGACACATGTCCCGCAGCTTTCCTACGACGTTGCCAACCTCCCGCTTTCCTCTCGTCGCGCTCGGCGCAGCGCTTGCCGCGGCTTTGTCCTTCGGGGCGGCCGGCGCGCATGCGCAGGCGTCCGCCATCGCGGCATCGGCCGCCGACGCGGCCGCGCCCGTCCCGGCCTCGACCACGCACGACTTCGACGCACGTCAAAAAGTGCTCGATCAACGCACGGCCAAAAACGATTATCGTTATGCGGTGGCCGAACACGACTGCTACAGCAAGTTCTTCGTCAACTACTGTCTCGGCAAGGCGCGCGACCAGATGCGCGAGGAGCGCGCGAGCATCCGGCAGGAGCAGCTCGCGCTCGACGACGAGCAGCGCGCGGTGCGGGCGCAGCAGCGTGACCAGCAAGCCGCGCTGAAACAGGCGCAGAATGCGGCGGAGGCGCCGCAGCGCGCGGCGAACGAAGCGGCGAACGCGGCTGCGTTCCGCGACAAGCAGGAGCAGAATGCGCTGAAGCAGGCGCAGCGCGGCGCGGAAGGCCCGCAGCGCGCGGCGAACAAGCAGGCCTACGACCAGAAGCAGGCCGATTTCCAGCGCAAGCTCGACGAAGCGCACCAGCAGGCGGCCCAGAAGGCGCAGGAACGGGCGGACAACGCCGCGCGCTACGAGCAGAAGCAGAAGGAGGCCGCGCAGCACAAGGCCGACGTGGAGCAGCGACAGAAGGAAGCGGCCGAGAAGGCCAGGCAGCAACAGCAGCAAATGCAGGGGCAGTAACGTGTTGGGTTGATCCGGAAAGCAGTCTCGAGCGCACCGGCGCGCAGGCCGGCGCGCCGCTTCGATGAGGAGGCGCATATGCAAAGCCGTCATGCGGAACAGCAGCAGGAATTGCACAACCGGTTGGCTTCATTGCAGGAGCTCCACGCTCAGCTTGCTCGGGAGATCGAGCAGAAGGAAGGGCGGTCCGACATCGACGACATTACGCTGCACAGACTGAAGAAAGAGAAGCTGGCGGCCAAAGACAAAATCATCATGCTGCAATCGCAGCTGGAACCGGATAAGCGCGCCTGAGCGCGGCCTGGCAAGCGCCGGCGCCGCCCGGGCGCTGGACACAGGAACGCTTGCCTTGAATTCACCGCTTGATGCCACCCCCGATGCCCGGCGAGACACCTCGTCGGCCGGGCGCGCCCGTGCGCCTGAAGCCGCCTTTGAGCTGAGCCGCAAGCGCGTCGACGAGCTCGACGCGATCTTCGGCGACGGCGGGCTGTTCGCGCGAGCGCTCGACGGCTACCGACCCCGTGCATCGCAGATCGAGATGGCGCGTGCGGTCGCGGCCGCGATGGAGGCGTCCGCGCGCCGGATGCCCGAACCCGAGATATTTGAGACCCGCAAGCGCCCGGCGCGGCGTCTGCAGAACGATGCGGAGAACGCGGCCGAACCCGGCGCGGATGGCGCCGCGGCCGCGGAGGCCGACAGCGACGCGGGCGACAATACGCTGATCGTCGAGGCGGGCACGGGCACCGGCAAGACCTACGCCTATCTCGTGCCGGCGATGCTGTGGGGCGGCAAGGTCATCGTGTCGACCGGCACCAAGCACCTGCAGGACCAGCTGTTCCTGCGCGATCTCCCGACCGTGCGCGACGCGCTCGCGGTGCCGGTCACGGTCGCGATGCTCAAGGGTCGCGCGAACTATCTGTGCCACTACTACCTGCAGCGCACCGCCGACAACGGCAGGCTGCCGTCGCGGCAGGACACCGCGTACCTGCAGGAGATCGTCCGTTTCGCGAAAGTCACGCGAAGCGGCGACAAGGCCGAGCTGGCGAGCGTGCCGGAGAACGCGCCCGTATGGTCGATGGTCACGTCGACGCGCGACAACTGCCTCGGCCAGGAGTGTCCGCACTACAAGGACTGCTTCGTGATGCAGGCGCGGCGCGAGGCCCAACAGGCCGACATCGTCGTCGTCAACCATCACCTGTTCTTCGCGGACATCATGCTGCGCGACACCGGCATGGCCGAGCTGCTGCCGAACGCGAACACGATCATCTTCGACGAAGCGCACCAGTTGCCGGAGACGGCGACGCTGTTCTTCGGCGAAACGCTGTCGACGACGCAGATCCTCGAGCTTGCGCGCGATACGGTCGCGGAGGGCTTGAGCCATGCGCGCGATGCGGTCGAATGGGTGAAGCTCGGCGGCGCGCTCGAGCGCGCGGCGCGGGACCTGCGGCTCGCGTTCGCGGACGACACGATCGTGCGCATGTCGCTCGCGCAGCTCGGCGACGACCATCCGCTGTTCGGCGCACTCGACGAGCTGGAGGCGGCGCTCGACGCGCTTGCATCGGCGCTCGCGAGCCAGGCCGAACGGGCGGAATCGCTCGGCGCATGCCTGCGGCGCGCGCGCGAGCTGCAGGACCTGCTCGCCGGCTGGGTCGCGCCCGGCGCCGCGCAGGCGGCCGCCAGCGCGGAGACGGTGGAATCTAAGGCCGGCGAGGGCGGCGACGCCGGCGAGAAGGTGCGCTGGGTCGAAGTGTTCTCGCACACGGTCCAGCTGCACGAGACGCCGTTGTCCGTCGCGCCGATCTTCGCGAAGCAGCGCGCGGGCGTGCCGCGCGCCTGGGTGTTCACGTCGGCGACGCTGTCGGTGCGCGGCGATTTCACGCACTACGCGGCACAAATGGGGCTCAGCTCGCGCCGCTCGATGACGCTCGCGAGCCCGTTCGACTACCAGGCGCAGGGGCTGCTGTACGTGCCGCGCAATCTGCCGCAGCCGTCGTCGCCCGCCTTCACGGATGCGGTGTTCGACGCCGCGCTGCCTGCCATCGAGGCATCGGGCGGCGGCGTGTTCATGCTGTGCACGACGCTGCGCGCTGTCGACCGGATCGCCGCGAAGCTGCGCGACGTGATCGAGTCGCGCGGGTGGAACACGCCGCTTCTCGTGCAGGGCGATGCGAGCCGCACCGAGCTGCTCGATCGGTTCCGCGCGTACGGCAACGCGATCCTCGTCGGCAGCCAGAGCTTCTGGGAAGGCGTCGACGTGCGCGGCGACGCGCTGTCGCTCGTCGTGATCGACAAGCTTCCGTTCGCGCCGCCCGACGATCCGGTGCTGGCCGCGCGGCTCGACGCGCTCGCAAAGAAGGGCTTGAGTCCGTTCGCCGCGCACCAGCTGCCGCAGGCGGTGATTACGCTGAAGCAGGGCGCGGGCCGGCTGATTCGCGCGGAAACCGATCGCGGCGTGCTGATGATCTGCGACACGCGCCTCGTCGACAAGCCTTATGGGCGGCGGATCTGGCAGAGCCTGCCGCCGTTCAAGCGGACCCGCGAGATCGAAGTCGTCGAGGAGTTCTTCGACGAGCAGCGTGCGGCGAAGCGGGCATAGCGGCGCGACGCCAATGAAAAACCCGGCCAATCGGCCGGGTTTTTTTGTCGCTTCATGCGCAGCGGCGGCTTAGAACTGCCACCACGACTTCTTCGCGCCGGGGCGGGCCTTGCCCGTCACGTACGGGCTGTCCGGGAACGTGCCCGCGAGCACGCGTTTCGTGTCCTCGGCGAGTTGCGGCTGCTGCAGCTTGTCGTACGACAGGATCATGATGTGCAGCGCGTCCTCGATCGCCGGCGCACCCTTGTATTCCTTGATCGCGAGCTGCGCGCGGTTGATCGCCGCGACATAGGCGCCGCGACGGTAGTAGTAGTCGGCGGCGTGCACTTCGTGCGACGCGAGCGCGTTGACGATGTAGCGCATTCGGGCTGCCGCGTCGGGCGCGTACTTGCTCTTCGGAAAGCGGTCGACGACGACCTTGAATGCGTCATACGATTCGCGCAGCGCCTGCGGGTCGCGCTCGCTCATGTCCTGGCCGGAGAAGCGGCCGAACAGACCGAGATCGTCGTTGAAGTGGATCATGCCCTTCAGGTAGTACGCGTACGGGATGTCGGGATGATCCGGGTGGAGCTGGATGAAGCGGTCGACGGCCTGGTCGGCGGCAGCCGGTTCGTTGTCCTTCCAGTTGCAGTACGCGACGTTGATCTGCGCCTGCTGTGCGAAATGGCCGAACGGGTCGCGGCCCTGCAGCGCTTCGAAGTACTTCGCGCACTTGCCCCAGTCGCCGCCGGTCAGGGCATCCTGAGCCTCTGAGTATAATTTGTTGTTCGACCAGGTCGCGGTCTCGTCCTGCTTCTGCGGCAAGCCGTGGCAACCCGCGATGAGGGCTGCGGCCGCAACCGCCGTTGCCCGGGCGGCGACGGTTATTGCCGCGCGTTTGGTCGAATTCATCATGCTCGCATGTCCTAGCTTCAAGTCTCGGTGACCCAGTCTAAATGACCCGTTCTAATTCGCTGAATGCCCGGAAGGGCAAGTCAAATCGCGAAGATTATAGCCCAAGCGATCGGCCCGCCGACGCCGCTCCCGGCGATTCGCTCGATGACGACCTCATCGGCGATGCGCTGCCGTCGTCTGTCGCGCCGTCCACCACGGCCGACGATGCGCCGCGTGTCGTCGAAGTCCCGCCGTCGCTCGCCGGCGAACGCCTCGACAAGGCGCTCGCGCAACTGTTCCCCGAATTCTCGCGCAGCCGGCTGCAGAGCTGGATCGACGCGCAGCGCGTGCGCGTCGACGGCGCGCCCGCGAAGATTCGCCAGCCGGTGCCGCTCGGCGCGACGATCGAGCTCGTGCCCGACCTGCTGCCGGAGCAGCTCGCGTTCACGCCGGAGCCGGTGCCGCTCGACATCGTCTACGAGGACGACGCGCTGGTCGTGATCAACAAGCCGGCCGGCCTCGTCGTCCATCCCGCCGCCGGCAACTGGAGCGGCACGATCCTCAACGGCCTGCTGCATCGCTACGGCGACGCGGCGGCCGGCCTGCCGCGCGCGGGGATCGTCCACCGCCTCGACAAGGAAACCTCGGGCCTGATGGTCGTCGCGCGCACGCTTGCCGCGCAGACCGACCTGATTCGCCAGCTGCAGGCCCGCACCGTGAAGCGCCGCTATTTCGCGCTCGTCTGGGGCACGATGCCCGACGAAGGCACGATCGACGCGCCGATCGGCCGCGATCCGCGCGAGCGCACCCGGATGGCGGTCGTGACCGGTGCGTCCGGCAAGCCGGCGCGCACGCATTTCCGCACGGTTGACACATGTCTGTGGCAACGTCAGCCGGTTTCCGCGATCCAGTGCGATCTCGAGACGGGCCGCACGCACCAGATCCGCGTGCATTGCGCGCACGCCGGGCATCCGCTGCTCGGCGATCCCGTGTACGGGCGCGCGCGCGGCAAGCGCTCGGTGACGCCGCTGCCGGACGGTTTCGCGCGGCAGGCGCTGCATGCGTGGCGGCTTGGTCTCGTGCATCCGGTGAGCGGCAAGACGATGCAATGGCGCTGCCCGCTGCCGGACGACATGAACGTGCTCGTCGCGGCGCTCGGGTTCGGGCAGGACGATGGGGAATTCGACGACGACGACGGTGTCTACGACGATGATTTCGGCGGCGACTATCACGACGATGAGCCGTACCTGGACGACGAGGAGGAGTGAGTGGCGATGACGAACCTGGCGCCGTTGACGTGGCAGGACTGCGTGCAGCCCGACTGGCAGGTGTCGCCGCGCGTGCGTGCGCTGGTCACGACGCGCAACGGCGGTGTCAGCGAGGGCCCTTACGGGCGCTGGCTGGACGGCGTCGCGCTGCCGGGCGGGATGAATCTCGGCCTGCATACCGGCGACGCCCCGGCCCATGTCGCCGAGAACCGCGCACGACTGCTCGCGCTCGCGGGCCAGCCGCGCGCCGCATGGCTCGATCAGGTTCACGGCGCGCGGATCGTGCGTGCCGACGAGGTGATCACAGCCGATTCCGGATCCGCGGCGCCGGCGCAGGCCGACGCGAGCGTGACCGATCGCGCGAATGCGGTATGCGTCGTGATGGTCGCCGATTGTCTGCCGGTGCTGCTGTGCGATGCGCAGGGGCGCGCAGTCGGCGCGGCGCACGCGGGCTGGCGCGGGCTCGCGGCCGGCATCGTCGAGCAGACCGCCGCGCGCGTCGCAGCGCTTGCCGGCGGCGCGACGGATGGCCTGCACGCGTTCCTCGGGCCGGCGATCGGCCCGGATGCGTTCGAGGTCGGCGCGGACGTGCGCGACGCATTTCTCGACACGACCCCGCAGTCGGAGCATGATGAAACCGGCCGCGCATTCGTCGCGATCGAAGGCGCGCCCGGCAAGTATCTCGCCGATCTGTACGCGCTGGCGCGCTTGCGCCTGGCGCGAGCGGGCGTCGTGCGCGTGAGCGGCGGCGGCGCGTGCACGGTCGCCGAGCGTTCGCGCTTCTATTCGTACCGGCGCAATCGCGTGACGGGCCGCATGGCCGCGGCGATCTGGCTGGCCGACTGACACGGTGCGCGCACGGACTTGATGCAATGCGGAATCGGTTTATCCCGATATTTGCGCGGCATTGCGCCGCGGCGTCCGCAGTCAAAAGAAAATATGTGAAGTCAAGCGAATCAAAATGCTCCGGGTTCGTCGAAAGCCTTGTCCTGTCTGTTTTGCGCGGATTATCTCGATGTATAACGGTGAGCGGGACGCTGCTTTGATCCAACGCTTCACATGGGGAAAACGATAATGATAAAAATACCGCACTGCGGCAGAATCTGGAGGCGCCTCTCCAGTGCATGACGGCCCGGCTCGATCGGCCGGCACGCCGCGCCGCGAGCAGGATTTCTACGATTGACGCTCAGGAATCACCGGTAAGGCAGGTAATGACAGCATCGAAAAACTCGTCGACGTCCGCACAGGCGGACACTTCCACGGGCCGCCAGGCATTCGATCAGGCAGTCCAGCCGATGCAGCAGATGTTCGAGGCGTGGTTGAGCGCGTGGCGGGGCTTCGCGGACCCGGCGCGCGCGGCAACGGCGTCGGCCGCGACGAATCCGTTCGCGACGTTCCAGTTTCCCAAGTCGTTTCCGTTCCAGGTGCCGTCGATGCCCGATTTCGGCGGCGCGGCGTCGCCGTTCGCGGGCCTGAAGCTGCCGGTCGCCGCGATTGCCCCGGAGCGCCTGCAGAAGCTGCAGGCCGACTATGCGCGCGACTGCGTGACGCTGATGCAGCAGGCGAGCGCCGCGAAGCCCGAGGCGCCCGAACTGAAGGATCGCCGCTTCAGCGGCGACGCATGGAAGGCGTCGCCCGCGCACGCGTTCGCCGCGGCGTGGTACCTGCTCAACGCGCGCTACCTGCAGGAGCTTGCCGACGCGCTCGAGACCGATCCGAAGACGCGCGAGCGGATTCGCTTCACGGTCCAGCAGTGGACGGCCGCCGCCGCGCCGAGCAACTTCCTCGCGCTCAATCCGGACGCGCAGAAGTCGATCATCGAGACCCAGGGCGAGAGCCTGCGCCAGGGGATGATGAACCTGCTCGGCGATTTGCAGCGCGGCAAGATTTCGCAGACCGACGAATCGCAGTTCGTGGTCGGCAGGAACCTCGGCTGCACCGAGGGCGCGGTCGTCTACGAGAACGACCTGATCCAGCTGATCCAGTACAAGCCGACGACGGAGACGGTGTTCGAAAGGCCGCTCCTCATCGTGCCGCCGTGCATCAACAAGTTCTACATCCTCGATCTGCAGCCCGAGAATTCGCTCGTCGCGCACGCGCTGTCGTGCGGCCACCAGGTGTTTCTCGTGTCGTGGCGCAACGCTGACGCGTCGGTCGCTCACAAGACCTGGGACGACTACATGAACGAAGGCATGCTGGCCGCGATCGATGCGGTGCAGCAGATCAGCGGCCGCGAGCAGATCAACACGCTCGGCTTCTGCGTCGGCGGCACGATGCTGGCGACCGCGCTCGCGGTGCTCGCGGCGCGCGGCGAGCACCCGGCCGCGTCGATGACGCTGCTCACGGCGATGCTCGACTTCTCCGATACGGGCGTCGTCGACGTGTTCGTCGACGAGGCGCACGTGCAGATGCGCGAACAGACGATCGGCGGCAAGAACGGCACGCCGCCCGGGCTGATGCGCGGCGTCGAGTTCGCGAATACGTTCTCGTTCCTGCGCCCGAACGATCTCGTGTGGAACTACGTCGTCGACAACTACCTGAAGGGCCGCACGCCGGCGCCGTTCGACCTGCTGTACTGGAACAGCGACTCGACGAACCTGCCCGGCCCGATGTACGCGTGGTACCTGCGCAATACCTATCTCGAGAACCGGCTGCGCGTGCCGGGCGCGCTGACCGTGTGCGGCGAAGCGGTCGACCTGTCGCGCATCGACGTGCCGACGTTCATCTACGGCTCGCGCGAGGATCACATCGTGCCGTGGCAGACGGCCTACGCGTCGACGTCGATCCTCACGGGGCCGTTGAAGTTCGTGCTGGGCGCGTCGGGCCATATCGCCGGCGTGGTCAATCCGCCCGCGAAAAAGAAGCGCAGTTACTGGGTCAACGACGACAGCCTGCCCGAATCGGCCGACGACTGGTTCGCCGGCGCGACCGAGCAGCCCGGCAGCTGGTGGCCGGCCTGGATCGAATGGCTCGATCAGTACGGCGGCCGCAAGGTGGCGCCGCGCGCGCAGCTCGGCTCGCCACAGTTCCCGGTGATCGAGCCGGCGCCGGGCCGCTACGTGTTGCAGCGCGATTGACGAAAACCGGACGGCGGCGCACGCTGTCCAATGCGCCGCAGTTTTTTTAACAGGGCGGGGAGCGATGCGCCGTGTCGCGCCGGCCCGGAGGAAATGGAAATGACGGACGTAGTGATCGTATCGGCCGCGCGGACCGCGGTCGGCAAATTCGGCGGCACGCTCGCGAAGATCGCGGCGCCGGAGCTGGGCGCGACGGTGATTCGCGCGGTGCTGGAGCGCGCCGGCGTGAAGCCGGAGCAGGTGAGCGAAGTGATCATGGGCCAGGTGCTGGCGGCCGGCTCGGGCCAGAACCCGGCGCGGCAGTCGCTGATCAAGGCCGGGCTGCCGAGCGCGGTGCCGGGGATGACGATCAACAAGGTGTGCGGCTCGGGCCTGAAGGCGGTGATGCTGGCGGCGAACGCGATCATCGCCGGCGACGCGGAGATCGTGGTCGCGGGCGGGCAGGAGAACATGAGCGCGGCGCCGCACGTGCTGCCGGGCTCGCGCGACGGGTTCCGGATGGGCGACGCGAAGCTGGTCGACACGATGATCGTCGACGGGCTGTGGGACGTGTACAACCAGTACCACATGGGGATCACGGCGGAGAACGTCGCGAAGGAATACGGGATCACGCGCGCGGAGCAGGACGCATTCGCGGCGCTGTCGCAGAACAAGGCGGAAGCGGCGCAGAAGGCCGGGCGTTTCGACGCCGAGATCGTGCCGGTGGCGATCCCGCAGAAGAAGGGCGAGCCGCTGCAGTTCGCGACCGACGAGTTCGTGCGTCACGGCGTGACGGCGGACGCGCTGGCGGGGCTGAAGCCGGCGTTCGCGAAGGACGGCACGGTGACGGCGGCGAACGCGTCGGGGATCAACGACGGCGCGGCGGCGGTGCTGGTGATGTCGGCGCAGAAGGCGGCGGCGCTGGGTCTGACGCCGCTGGCGCGGATCAAGGCGTACGCGAACGCGGGGGTGGACCCGAGCGTGATGGGGATGGGTCCGGTGCCGGCGTCGCGCCGGTGTCTGGAGCGCGCGGGCTGGACGCCGGGCGACCTGGACCTGATGGAGATCAACGAGGCGTTCGCGGCGCAGGCGCTGGCGGTGCACAAGCAGATGGGCTGGGACACGTCGAAGGTGAACGTGAACGGCGGGGCGATCGCGATCGGTCATCCGATCGGGGCATCGGGCTGCCGGATCCTGGTGACGCTGCTGCACGAGATGGTCAAGCGCGACGCGAAGCGCGGGCTGGCGTCGCTGTGCATCGGTGGCGGGATGGGCGTCGCGCTCGCGGTCGAGCGTCCGTAATCCCGCTGTCCGGTTCTCGGCGCCGGCCGTGAGGTCCGGCCGGCGCCGCGTGAAGTCAGAGGGGCCCCGGCGGCTCCCGAAACCAAAAAAATGGAGTGGGATTTATGTCTCAGCGAATTGCTTACGTAACGGGCGGCATGGGCGGCATCGGCACCAGCATCTGCCAGCGCCTGTCGAAGGACGGTTTCAAGGTGGTCGCGGGCTGCGGCCCGAACTCGCCGCGTCGCGTGAAGTGGCTCGAGGACCAGAAGGCGCTCGGGTTCGACTTCATCGCATCGGAAGGCAATGTCGGCGACTGGGACTCGACCAAGGAAGCGTTCGACAAGGTCAAGGCCGAGGTCGGCGAGATCGACGTGCTGGTCAACAACGCGGGCATCACGCGCGACGTCGTGTTCCGCAAGATGACGCGCGAGGACTGGACCGCCGTCATCGACACGAACCTGACGAGCCTGTTCAACGTGACGAAACAGGTGATCGACGGCATGGTCGAGCGCGGCTGGGGCCGGATCATCAACATCTCGTCGGTGAACGGCCAGAAGGGCCAGTTCGGCCAGACCAACTACTCGACCGCGAAGGCCGGCATTCACGGCTTCACGATGGCGCTCGCGCAGGAAGTCGCGACGAAGGGCGTGACGGTCAACACCGTGTCGCCGGGCTACATCGGCACCGACATGGTCAAGGCGATCCGTCCGGACGTGCTCGAGAAGATCGTCGCGACGATTCCGGTGCGTCGGCTCGGCGCACCCGAGGAGATCGGCTCGATCGTCGCGTGGCTCGCGTCGAACGATTCGGGCTTCGCGACGGGCGCCGACTTCTCGCTGAACGGCGGCCTGCACATGGGCTGAGCCCCCGAGCCGCGCGGGCCGGGTGGCCGCGCGGCTCGGCGTTTGCAAAGGGGCCCCGCCGCCCGTATTGCGGGCGGCGGGGGATCGTCACTGCGCTGCGCTGGCACTTAAAGGCGTTACATGACTACTACAAAGAAAACGGCTGAACGGCTCATCAAGAAATATCCGAACCGCCGGCTCTACGATACCGAGACAAGCACGTACATCACGCTTACCGACGTGAAACAGCTCGTGCTGGACCAGGAGGATTTCAAGGTCGTCGACGCGAAATCGAGCGAAGACCTGACCCGCAGCATCCTGCTGCAGATCATCCTTGAAGAGGAAAGCGGCGGCGTGCCGATGTTCTCGTCATCGATGCTGTCGCAGATCATTCGCTTCTACGGGCATGCGATGCAGGGGATGATGGGCACCTACCTGGAGAAGAACATCCAGGCGTTCATCGACATCCAGAACAAGCTCGCGGACCAGTCGAAGAACCTGTATGAGAACAATGCGATGAATCCGGAGATCTGGTCGCAGTTCATGAACATGCAGGCGCCGATGATGCAGGGCATGATGACGAGCTACATCGAGCAATCGAAGAACATGTTCGTCCAGATGCAGGAGCAGATGCAGAATCAGGCGAAGTCGATGTTCAGCTCGTTTCCGTTCAAGCCGCCTGGCTCGGAGCCGGAGAAGAAGTAAGCGGATAGGCGGTGCGGGCGCGCAACGCGCCGCGCCGGGGTCGCGCGGGATGGACGCAAGTCTGTCGTATTGCGCCAAGGTCGCCGCATGTCGTGCGGACTCGTGGTCCGCTGCGACGGCGGCGCCGTTCGATGCCAGGGGCCGGTCGTTCGCATCGGCGCCTGCGGGGTTCGTGGCTCTCCGATGCGCGGAGCAAGCCTGAATCGCTGCCGTAGCGTGTTGCTCCCGGTTTCCCGATCTTCCGCGCACGACAGATGCGGGTGGATTTCGTGCGCCGAAAAAAAGTGGCGTCAGGCAACCGCAAGAGAGGCCGACCGGCGAATGCCGGCGGCCGACATGAAAATAAAAGTTAATCGCCGTTGCCGTCGACTAACCGCGAGGTGCGCTTATCGAATCGCGAAACGAGTTGCTACCGTTCCGTTAGCGCATCCATTGCCGTAGACGAAGAAATTCCGGTTGTCGTTATAGGCGGAATAGATGATCGGGAAAAATTCCTTCGTGCTGAACGCGTAGGAGCCGTCGGCAATGACGACCACCAGATTGCCGCTGGTATCCGTTTCGACCTTGTCGATCTTGCCGGCTTTGCACAGCGTATCAGCAGACGCATAGGAAGAGGCGAGCATCATGGCAGTAAAAAGCATCGGTGCAATCTTTTTCACGATTTTTCCTTTATGAGTGAATCGATGATGTAGTTTTTGACGCGGTTGATGCTCGGTGAGGTGGCGTTTGTTTTTATGAGAAACGGCGTCTGTGACCTTGTAGTTCGTTTTGGTTCTGCGGCTTCCCGATGTGGGTTATCTGTCTTGAAAGGTTGTCTGGGGTTTCGTGTTGCTTGGTAATTCGGTTGCAGAGTTCCCGTGCTGCGGTGCGCAACAGAGATTATGGTTTGGCATTGAACAATTCCAATTAAATTAATTTATCGTTTCTCTGGATTGATAAGCGGCCGGATTGATTTGATCTCTCGATATTGTGGCAGGTATTGTTCAGTGTGTTGGTGGTAGTTGTGGATGTCGTGAATAATGGTCGGCGATATTGAGCTGGGCAGTTAATGGCGAGATCGCGATGAGGTGAGCATTGGAGGTGCGCGGCAAGACGCTACTCGGCGGCCTTTGCGCAAGTTGCACGGGATATTTGCGTTTGTTGAATGGTGCATGATTTTGTTGAGTGACGTGTTTGTTTCTTGCTGTTATTAGGCTGATTGTTTTGCTGCCGTGTAACCGGGTATGGTTGATGTGATGTTTGGCGAAGGGTATGTTTTCAGTGCGTTCCCATCCTTGCATGGCTGCGCTGACCAATGCGTCACGACACAGAGAGTGAAAATGGAAGATTACATTAGATATGGCGATGTAGTTCGTTTCATTAACGGCTATCAGGGCGGTAGCTATCTCGGCGCAGGGGCGGGTCGACCATTGCCGGTGCCGTCGACGATGTCGGAACATATTCGTCCATAAATGGCTATGACGCTGTAACGCAATGGGTGATTTTTTCGCTCGGTGGCGCCACGGATAATGGGAATATAATTAGAAGCTGCGATCGGGTGGCCATTCTGGCTATCAAGAATGAGGCAGGTTTGGTGCTGTTCGGCAACACATTTTTGCCCAATGGTGATTTCGGTGTGGCGACAGGTAATGGGTCGGCTGTCTGGCACATTTTAATTGACTCAAATGCCAACGATAACCCGAGTCTCGTCGCCGGAGATCGGTTGCATCTTTTAAATGATTTCAATAACGGCGCCGGCTTTCTGGACACCCGCAACCACGCCAGTCCTGGCTCCGGTTTCCTGTTTAACGTCTCGGCTTCATATTTTTACAATCGTGATGCCGGTAGCGGAACATGGCAGGTCGTGCGAGCCTGAGCTTCAACTTCTTCGTGAACCCCATATTTTCGGGTTCGTCGCGGATTACCGGGGAGCGCGGCGCGGATCTTGGCGAAAAGCGACGACCCGGGCGAAGCCGGGTCGGAGTGAAGCGATCAAGCGGCAGGCGTGCTATTTCTCCGCAAACGTCCCCGCCTCGACCAGCACCATCTTGCTGGGGTCCAGATGCTTGCGGATGGCGGCGTTGACCTGGTCCACGGTCAGCGCGCGGATGCGCTCGGGATAGGTATCCAGGTCGCTCAGAGGGCGGTCCTGGAGCACCGTCTGAGTGAGCATGGCGGCCATCTGTCCCGTGGTTTCCATGGCGACTTGATGGCGGCCGATCATGCCGTCCTTGCGCGCATCCAGTTCCGCCTGGGTGATGCCCTGTTTCCACCAGGCTTCCAGTACGCGGCGGGTGCTTGCGACGCCCTTGTCCAGCAGGGGCGGGGCGAAGCTGGTGTTGACGAGGAATCCTCCGTCCATGAGGGAGAGGCCCGACAGGCTGGCACGGATGCCGTAGGTCAGGCCTTCCTTGTCGCGGACGCTCGCCATCAGCCGGCCGGTGAAGCCGCTGCCGAGGATGTTGACGGCCGCGCTCAAGGGCAGGAAGTCGGCGTCGTTGGCACGCACGTCGATGGCTTGACCCAGCATCACGCTGATGGACGCCTTGTCCTTCATCGCGATGCGCTGCGTGTCGGCCTGGTTCGCCTTGCGTGGCGGCCCCTGCCGCACGAGAGCCATGCCACCGCTCCAGCCGGCGAAAGCGTCGGCCACCCAGGACTGCAGGCGGCGAGGGTCCGCGCCGCCCACCACGACCAGGGTCATATGCGCCGGACCATAGTAGGCCCGATGAAACGCCTTGATATCGTCCAGCGTGGCGGAGGCGATGGCCTGGAGCATCCGCTCACGCGGCACCGGGGCGTTGAGGTGCGCGTCGGGGTAGATGGCTCGATACAGCGCCTCGGCGGCCTGCGCGGACGGATTTTCCCCTCTCTGGCGGACTTGAGCCTCCAGCCGGGTCTTGGCCTTGCCGAGTTCCTCCGCCTTGAAGGCCGGCAGGCGCAACTGCTCGGCCATCAACTCGATCAGCGTAGGCAAATCCTTGGTCAGGCTTTGCCCGCGTATGCCGACGTAGCCTCCCTCGGTCCGGAACGACAAGTGCGCGCCCAGGCTGTCCAGCAGCGCGGAGATGGCCACCTTGTCGCGGCGGGCGCTGCCTTCCTGCAGCAACATGCCGGTCAGCAAGGGCACGGCGGGATTGGCCGCCTTACTGGCCGCATCGGCATCGCCGAGCGGCATCACGCCGGACACGGACACCATCTCCTGCGGCGCCATGGGATAGACCAACAGGTCGATGCTGCCGGCCCGCGAGCGCACGACGCGATCGGCGATGCCCGCCTGAGCCGCGACAGGCAACCACAGCGCGGCGAACAGCACCAACCACGGCCGCAGGGAGTTGAAACGAACGCGCATCATGTGGATTTCTCCGGTACGAACCAGCCGGTGGTGCTCTGGTCTTCATCGAGGTACTTGCGGGCCACTCGCTGCACATCGGCGGGCGTGACTTTTTCCAACTGTTCCAGCTCGGTGACGAACCGGGTCCAATCACCCTGCGCGACCGCCTCGCCCAGCAGAGCGGAGGTCATGCTGACACCGTCGCGCTTGTAGATCTGCTCGGCCCGGTAAGGTCCCAACACCCGCTGGATATCCTCGCGGGTCACCCCGTGGGTCTTGATACGCTCCAGTTCGGCCCACGCGATTTTCTCGGCGTCCGCATGTCTGGCGTTGGGCGACAGGCTGATCGTGACCAGAAACGGACCGGGATCGCGCAGTGCAAAGAAGCTGGCTCCGGCATTCGTGGCAACCGCGGTGTCCACCAGCGTGCGATACAGCGGGCTGCTCTTGCCCTGGCTCAATACGAGGCCCAGCACGGTCAGCGCCGCCGCATCGGGATGCAGCGCGTTAGGCGCCTTGAACGCTATGATCAGATTGCCCGTTGCACCGGCCCGCTTGAGCACCAGCCGTCGCGGCCCCTGCTGCGGCGGTTCCTCGGTAGTCAACGCCGGGATCGCCGTGGGTGCGCGCGGGATGTCGCCGTAGTACTGCTTCACCCAGCCGAGCGCCTGCTCAGGCCGGAAGTCTCCGACCAGGATGACCACCGCATTGTCCGGCCAGTAGTAGGTGTCGTAGAAGGCTCGCAGCTTGTTCACGCTGGCATGCTCGATGTCGGTACGCCAGCCGATGGTGGGATGATGGTAGGGGTGCGCCTGGTAAGCGGTGGCCAGCACCTGCTGGAACAAGGCGCGGAAAGGATTGTTCTCGCCCTGCTCGTACTCGTTGCGCACCACCGTCATTTCGCTGGCCAGGTCTTCCGGGCGCAGCAGCAGGTTGCGCATGCGGTCGGCCTCGATGGCGATATAGCCTTCCAACGCATCGCGCCCGAGGGTGCCGAAGTAGTTGGTGCGGTCCATCGAGGTGGTGGCGTTGAAACTGGCGCCTACCCGCTCCATGTAGACGTTCAGCGAGTTGCCTTGTTCCCTGTTGTAGTGCCGGCTTCCCTTGAACATCAGGTGCTCCAGCAGGTGGGTGCCGCCGGTGGTGCCGGTGACCTCGTTGCGTGAACCCACCTTGTACAACACCTGGAGACTGACTACCGTCGCGGCAGGGTCGGGCATGGCCAGCACGGTGAGGCCGTTGGCGTCCAGGCGGTATTCGTCGATACCGCCCAGGGAGCGCACGTGGGTAAAACCCGGGACTTCGACCGGTTGGGCCATCGCCGTGCCTGCGATCAACAGGCATAGCGAGAGCCCTGTGCGTATCAAACGTCGTAATGACATGGAGTCGTCCTTTCGTTTCGGCAGGATGATTGCGGAGGGTTAGACGCCGGCCTGAGTGGCCGGCGAGAAGGGGGCGAACGCATCTTCGCGACCGTGCGCCCGGACAGATAGCGGTCAGTCATCCTTGCGTTCGTCCAGCGTGGCGAAGACCGTGCTTCTATCGTTGTCCGGTACGCAATGGTCGAAGGGGCTGTCGAGTAGCGCAACGACTGCGACGCACTTGATTATTGCAACACCACTTCAATTGGCGAGCCCGGCCGAGTCGCCGCTCACTGCACGTGCGGCAGCAACGCCCGCAACCAGAGCGCGACCGCGACGGCGCCTCCGTCGGGCGTGCCGATCGCGCGTTCGCCCAGATAGCTCGCACGCCCCGCGCGCGGCGTCATGCGGGCCGTTTCCTGCGCGCCGCGTTCGGCGGCTTCGACGGCTGCCGCCCATGCGGCGGCGCCGTTCCGATCGTCTTCAAGCGCACGGCCGAACGCGTCGACGGCCGGCACGAGCGCATCGAGCATCGTCCGGTCGCCGGCGCGCGCACCGCCCAGCTCACCGATCGACTCCACCGCACAGCGGAACGCCGTGGCCCAGTCGCGCGCCGATGGTTCGGCGACGTCGGCAAGGCGGCGCGACGCACGCAGCAGCGCGGTCGCATAGAACGGCCCCGAACTGCCCGCGATCGCGCGACGCAACGTGGCGCCCAGCGCCGCGAGCGCGCCGGCCGGCGTGCCGTACGCGGCGTCGGGCAATTCGAGAATCGCCTGCGCGGCCCGATGCATGCTCGCGCCGAGATCGCCATCGCCGGCCGCCGCGTCGAGTTCCGCCAGCGTCGCTTCGTTGTCGATCAGCGTGCGCGCGACCGCGTGCAGTGCCGGCCGCAGGCGCGCGGCCCATGCGCGGCCGGTTGCGTCGAGCGCTGCGGGTGGCGCATCGCGGGTTTCCGCGGCGGCCACCCGGATCTGCGGGTTGACAGCGCCGCCGCCCGGCCACGCGCGCGCCTGCGTCGGCGCGTCGAGCAACGCCGCACGCTCGTCGTTCAGCCGCAGCACGGAAATCGAGCAGCCGGGCATGTCGAGCGCCGACAGGAACGTGCCGGCCCATGCGCGTTCGACGGCGATGCCGCGCCGGCTCAGGTTGTCGTACGCGGCGCGCAGCACGATCGCCAGCTCCATGTCGGGCGTCGCGCCGAGACCGTTGACGAGCAGTGCGACCCGTTCGCCGCCGGCGAGGACGAGATCGCCGACGATGCTCGACAGCAGCGTGTCGACCAGCGCGTCGGCCGGCAGCGGCGCAGTGCGTTCGACGCCTTTTTCGCCATGGATGCCGAGGCCGAGCTCGATTTCGTGGTCGGCGAGGCGGAAGCCCGACTTGTCGGCGCCCGGAATCGTGCAGCCGTCGAGCGCGACGCCCATCGTGCCGAGATCGGCCGCGGCCTCGCGCGCGATCGCGGCGACGCGGGCGAGCGGCAGCCCGCGTGCGGCGGCGGCACCGGCGAGCTTGTGGATCAGGACGGTGCCCGCGATCCCGCGTCGCTGCCCGCGCTCGACGCGCTCGCGCAGCGACACGTCGTCGGCGACGACGACCGTCTCGACCGGAATGCCTTCCGCGCGCGCGAGTTCGGCGGCGAGCCCGAAATTGAGCCGGTCGCCCGTGTAGTTCTTGACGACGAGCAACGCGCCGTTCGGGCCGGCGGTCGCGCGGATCGCGGCCAGCACGGCGTCGGTGGATGGCGACGTGAACACCTCGCCGCAGACGGCCGCGCTCAGCATCCCGTCGCCGACGTAGCCACCGTGCGCGGGCTCGTGGCCGCTGCCGCCGCCGGAAAGGACCGCGACCGCGCGCTGCGACGGTTCGGGAAGCGTCTTGCGGACGAGCACGTGATCGTCGCCGAGGATCGCGAGATGCGGCGACTGCCGCGCGATGCCTTCCAGCATTTCGCGCACGACGTCGGACGGGCGGTTGACAAGCTTCTTCATGGCGGTGGTTTCAGGGTAGGTGACAGGGGCTTGGCCGAGCGCGCTTGCGTGTCGGACGACCTTCGCTTTCGTGTTTTTGGAGGCGGGCGCGCCGTTTGCCGGCCGCATGCGGCGACGCAACGGCCGTTGTTCGGCGCGCGCATCGCGCCACGATACATCAGATGAAAGAACAAGGGGCGATACGCAGGTCGCCCTTGGCTCGCGAATTCCGCCCGCTCATTTTGGCTCGCCGAACCCTAAATGGCTGTAAACTCACGTTTTTGCCGCCACGCCCCCACATTCAAGATGTCCCAATCCCCGAAAGTAGGCTTCGTTTCGCTTGGCTGCCCGAAGGCGCTAGTCGACTCCGAACAAATCATCACCCAGCTGCGCGCCGAGGGCTATGAAATCTCCGGCACCTACGACGGCGCCGACCTCGTCGTCGTCAACACCTGCGGCTTCATCGACGAAGCCGTGCAGGAGAGCCTCGACGCGATCGGTGAGGCGCTGACCGAAAACGGCAAGGTGATCGTCACCGGCTGCCTCGGCGCGAAAAAGAGCGCAAGCGGCTCGGGCCTGATCGAGGAAGTGCATCCGAAGGTGCTCGCGGTCACCGGCCCGCACGCGGTCGGCGAGGTGATGCAGGCGGTCCATTCGCACCTGCCGAAGCCGCACGATCCGTTCGTCGACCTCGTGCCCGCGGCCGGCATCAAGCTCACGCCGCGCCACTACGCATACCTGAAGATTTCCGAAGGCTGCAACCACCGCTGCACGTTCTGCATCATCCCGTCGATGCGCGGCGACCTCGTGTCGCGCCCGGTCGCCGAAGTGATGCTCGAAGCGGAGAACCTGTTCAAGTCCGGCGTCAAGGAGCTGCTCGTGATCTCGCAGGACACGAGCGCCTACGGCGTCGACGTCAAATACCGCACGGGCTTCTGGAGCGGCAAGCCGATCAAGACGCGCATGACCGACCTGGTGGCCGCGCTCGGCGAGCTCGCGGCGCAGTACGGCGCGTGGGTGCGCCTGCACTACGTGTATCCGTATCCGAGCGTCGATGAAGTCATTCCGCTGATGGCCGAAGGTCCGTTCAAGGGCCACGTGCTGCCGTACCTCGACGTGCCGTTCCAGCACGCGCATCCGGAAGTGCTCAAGCGCATGAAGCGCCCGGCGAACGCCGAGAAGGTGCTCGAGCGCGTGCAGAAGTGGCGCGAGATCTGCCCGGACCTGACGATCCGCAGCACGTTCATCGCGGGCTTCCCCGGCGAGACCGAGGCGCAGTTCGAGACGCTGCTCGACTTCATCCGCGAGGCGGAGCTCGACCGCGTCGGCTGCTTCGCGTATTCGCCGGTCGAAGGCGCGACCGCGAACGAACTGGACGGCGCGCTGCCCGACGACGTGCGCGAGGCGCGCCGCGCGCGCTTCATGGAAGTGGCCGAGGAGGTGTCGGCGAAGCGCATCGAGCGCAAGGTCGGCAAGACGCTGAAGGTGCTGATCGACGAAGTGAGCGACGAAGGCGGCATCGGCCGCACGGCGGCGGACGCGCCGGAAATCGACGGCGTCGTCTACGTCGAGCCGGCGCAGAAGGCGTCGAAGCGCTACAAGGTCGGCGATTTCGTGTCCGTGAAGATCACGGGCGCCGACGGTCACGATCTGTGGGGCGAGGTGTAAGCAATGGCGGCGCCGTTTCCGGAGATCCTCGCGCTCGGCGAGGCGATGGTCGAATTCAACCAGTCGCAGCCGGGCCGCCCCGAATTCCTGCAGGGCTTCGGCGGCGACACGTCGAACTTCTGCATCGCGGCCGCGCGCCAGGGCGCGTCGGCGGGCTTCGTGTCGGCGGTCGGCGACGACCCGTTCGGCCGGCTGCTGAGCGACCTGTGGCGCAGTGAAGGCGTCGACACGACGTACGTGCGCATCGACCATGCGGCGCCGACCGGCGTGTACTTCGTCACGCACGGCCCGAACGGCCATCAGTTCGACTACCTGCGCGCCGGCTCGGCCGCGAGCCGCTACGCGACCGGCGACCTGCCGCTCGACGCGCTCGCCGCCGCGAAGGCCGTGCACCTGTCGGGCATCAGCCTCGCGATCGGCACGGCCGCGTGCGACGCCGCGTTCGCGGCGATGGAGCATGCGCGCCGCAACGGCGCGAAGGTCAGCTTCGACACGAACCTGCGCCTGAAGCTGTGGCCGCTGCCGCGCGCCCGCGCGGTGATGCGCGAAGCGCTGCGCCAGACGGACATCTGCCTGCCGAGCTGGGAAGACGTCACGGCGATCACGGGCGCGGACGATCGCGATGCGATCGTCGACGCGATGCTCGAGCTCGGGCCGCAGGTCGTCGCGCTGAAGCTCGGCAAGGACGGCGCGTATGTCGCGACGCCGCACGAACGGCGCGTCGTGCCGGGCTTCACGGTCGAGGCGATCGACGCGACGGGCGCGGGCGACTGCTTCGGCGGCGCGTTCGTCGCGCGGATCGTCGCGGGCGACGATCCGTTCACGGCGGCGCGCTACGCGAACGCGGCGGCGGCGCTGTCGACGACGGGCTACGGCGCGGTCGCGCCGATTCCGCGGCGGGACGCGGTGGAGCGCTTGATGCAGGGCTGACGCGCA
Source organism: Burkholderia sp. MSHR3999 (assembly GCF_000833595.1). NCBI lineage: Bacteria > Pseudomonadati > Pseudomonadota > Betaproteobacteria > Burkholderiales > Burkholderiaceae > Burkholderia > Burkholderia sp. MSHR3999. The sequence goes on along the minus strand of NZ_JRFO01000001.1, from coordinate 1,779,924 downwards.
TGCCGCACGCCGGCCGGTCCACGTGGTTGTTTCATTCGGATAGAGGATGAGGAGGCAACATGCAGCGTGAAGTGGTGGTGGTGAGCGGCGTGCGGACCGCGATCGGTGATTTCGGCGGCAGCCTGAAGGATGTCCCGCCGACTGAGCTGGGCGCGAAGGTCGTGCGCGAAGTGCTGCAGCGCGCGCAGGTGTCGGGCGACGAGGTCGGCCACGTGGTGTTCGGCAACGTCGTGCATACCGAGCCGAAGGACATGTACCTCGCGCGGGTCGCCGCGATCGACGGCGGCGTCGCGCAGCACGCACCCGCGTTCACCGTCAACCGACTGTGCGGCTCGGGCCTGCAGGCGATCGTGTCGGCCGCGCAGGGCGTGCTGCTCGGCGATGCGGACATCGCGATCGCCGGCGGCGCGGAAAACATGAGCCGCGCGCCGTATTCGATGCAGGCCGCGCGGTTCGGCCAGCGGATGGGCGACATGCGCGTCGTCGACATGATGGTCGGCGCGCTGAACGATCCGTTCCAGTCGATCCACATGGGCGTGACGGCGGAGAACGTCGCGGCGAAATACGGGATCTCGCGCGACGAGCAGGACGCGCTGGCGCTCGAATCGCACCGGCGCGCGTCGCATGCGGCGCAGGCCGGCTATTTCAAGGACCAGATCCTGCCGGTCGAGCTGATCGGGTCGAAGAAGGGCACGCCGGTCATGTTCGACCGCGACGAGCATGTGCGGCACGACGCGAGCGCCGATGACTTCACGAAGCTGCGCCCGGTGTTCGTCAAGGAAAACGGCACGGTGACGGCCGGCAATGCGTCGGGCATCAACGACGCGGCCGCCGCGGTGCTGCTGATGGAGCGCGGCGTGGCCGAGCAGCGCGGCGCGCGGCCGCTCGCGCGTCTCGTCGCATATGCGCACGCAGGCGTCGATCCCGCGTACATGGGAATCGGCCCGGTGCCGGCGACGCGCAAGGTGCTCGAGCGCGCAGGGCTGACGGTCGCGGATCTCGACGTGATCGAGGCAAACGAGGCATTCGCCGCGCAGGCCTGCGCGGTGACGAAGGCGCTGGGGCTGGACCCGGCGAAGGTGAATCCGAACGGGTCGGGCATTTCGCTCGGTCACCCGATCGGCGCGACGGGCGCGTTGATTGCCGTGAAGGCGCTGTACGAACTGCAGCGCATCGGCGGCCGTTACGCGCTCGTGACGATGTGTATCGGCGGCGGGCAGGGCATCGCCGCGATTTTCGAGCGGATCTGAGAGCAAGGAGCAACACAAGGTGGGTCGATATTCGGGATGGCAACGGGCACTCGTCGTCGCATGCGCGCTGGCGGCGGGCATCGCGACGCCGCACGCATTCGCGGCGCACGTCATCGCGCCGGACGCGCAGCAGGACCCGCAACAGGACCTGCAGCGGGACGACTCGGCCCCCGCGCGGCCGCTCAAGCCGAACCCCGAGTTCGCCCGCCTGCCGCGCTACGAAGGCACGCTCGGCGGCCGGCCGATCGTCGTGCGTCTCGGTCCGAAGGAGAACGAAGAGGGCGTGCACGGCGAGTACCAGTTCGCCGACACGGGCGAAGTGATCCTGCTGGCCGGCGACCGCGACGGCGATACGCTCGAAATCGAGGAATCGAACGACGGCACCAACATCACCGGCGTGTGGATCGGCCGCTTCGATGCGTCGGGCGGCCTGAAGGCGGACCGGATGAACTCGGATGAATCGGACCCGCAGCCGGTCGTGCTGCGGCCGGCGCGCGGGTCGCGCGCGGCGCTGCAGGTGCGCGATGGCCGCGTGCAGGAGATCGAGACGGTTGGCGGCGTCGTCGACCTGCGCGCCGACGACTGAGTCCCGCGCTGGCTCGGTGTGCGCGGCGCGCATTGTACCGGGCCAAACGCGGCCGTTTTGACTATGCTGACGGTCCGTTTAGCAACCGTTCGGCTTTCTCCCGGCCTCATCGCCATGACTGCATCCACTTCCAAGCGCGCGCTGCAAACCCGCATCGTTCAACCGGACGACGTGATTCCGGAAGGCTTCCGTTCGTTCGTCGCGCCGGTCGCGCGCGCGTCGACGGTCGTGTTTCCCGACCTCGCGACGATGCGCAACCTCGACTGGCGCCAGGACAGCCAGTGGCGCTACGGCCTGCACGCGACGCCGACCTCGCTCGCGCTCGCGCAACGGCTCGCGGAGATCGAGGGCGGCACGCACGCGCTGCTGCAGCCGTCGGGTCTCGCATCGATCGTGAATGTCTACTTCGGCCTGGTGAAGGCAGGCGACGACGTGCTGATCCCGCACAACGTCTACGGCCCGAACGCCGATTTCGGCAACTGGCTCGCCAAGGATTTCGGCATCACCGCGCGTTTCTATGATCCGCTCGTCGGCGCCGGCATTGCGGACCTGATCCGGCCGAACACGCGCCTGATCTGGCTCGAGGCGCCCGGCTCGGTGACGATGGAAGTGCCGGACGTCCGGGCGATCACGGCGGTCGCGAAGCAGCGCGGCGTCGTCACCGCGATCGACAACACGTATTCGGCGGGGCTCGCGTTCAAGCCGTTCGAGCACGGCGTCGACATCTCGGTGCAAGCGCTGACCAAATACCAGTCGGGCGGCAGCGACCTGCTGATGGGCGCGACGATCACCGCGGACGCGGCGCTGCACGCGCATCTGAAGCTTGCGCGGATGCGCTGCGGGATCGGCGTGTCGGTCGACGACTGCTCGCTCGTGCTGCGCAGCCTGCCGAGCATGAAGGCGCGCTTCGACGCGCACAGCAAGAGCGCGCTCGCGCTCGCGCACTGGCTGAAGGCGCGGCCCGAAATCGCGACCGTGCTGCATCCGCAACTGCCGGATTGTCCGGGCCATGCGTCGTTCGTTCGCGATTTCACCGCGGGCGGCGCTCCGGCGGCGGGCGGCCTGTTCTCGGTGATCTTCGACGCGCGCTACAGCGCGGAGCAGGTCGACCGCTTCGTCGAGGCGCTGGAGCTGTTCGCGATCGGCTGGAGCTGGGGCGGCGCGTGCAGCCTCGCGATGCCGTACGACGTCGCGTCGATGCGGCCGGCGTGGCCGCATCGCGGCACGCTGGTGCGCTTCTACGTCGGCCTCGAGGACGAGGCCGACCTGCGCGCGGACATCGAGCGCGCGATGCAGGCGACGCTCGGCTGAGCGGCGCGCGGGCAGGCAGGACAGGCCCTAGAGGATGTTATGAACTTTGCCGCTGATAAGGCAATATGTCGGGATGAAAACCCGCAAGCCTTATCCGAGCGATGTAAGCGACGAAGAATGGTCGTTCGTAGTGCCGTATCTGGCGCTGGTGCGAGAAGACAGTGAACAACGCCGCCACGAGCTTCGCGAGGTCTTCAATGCGCTGCGCTGGCTGATCAGAAGCGGCGCGCCGTGGCGCATGTTGCCTAATGACCTGCCCCCGTGGGAAGCGGTCTATCAACAGACGCAGCGCTGGATGCGAGCGGGCTGTTTCGAGGCGATCGTGCATGATCTGCGAGAACTGTTGCGCGTGTGCGATGGACGCAAAGCGCAACCCAGTGCCATGATCCTGGACAGCCGCACATTGCAATCGACACCGGAATCCGGTGCACGCGCCGGCTACGACGGCGCGAAGCGCCGCAAGGGTTCGAAAGTGCATCTGGCGGTCGATACTCTGGGTCAGTTGCTGGCACTGCATGTGACACCGGCCAATGAGCAGGATCGCGAACAGGTCGAGCAATTGGCGCATGCGGTACAAGAATTGACCGGCCAGAGCGTGGCGCTTGCGTACGTGGATCAGGGCTATACCGGCGAAGCGGCTCGTCAGGCAGCACAAAGCCACGGCATTGAGTTGGAGGTGGTCAAGCACACCGAGGCCAAACGCGGTTTCGTGTTGCTGCCCAGACGCTGGGTGGTCGAGCGCAGCTTCGCATGGGCCGCGCGCTTTCGACGCCTCGCGCGCGACTATGAACGCTTACCTCACACGCTGGCCGGATTCCATTTCCTCGCCTTCGCCTGTCTAATGCTGCCCAAAATCATCGACCTCATTCATATAGGTTCATAACAGGCTCTAGGCGCCGGCGTGACCTGAGGTCGCGCCGGCGTTTTGATTTCAGAACAGGCGCAGCAGGCCGTCGAGGCCGACGTGATCGAACGCGACCGTCGCCGCGCTGCGCACGATCGGCTTCGCGCGGAAGGCGACCGACAGGCCGGCTTCCGCCATCATCTTGAGGTCGTTCGAGCCGTCGCCCATCGCGATCGCGCGGCTCGGCGCGATGCCGAGCGTCGCGCACGTGTCGCGCAGCATGCGCGCCTTCACGTCGGCGTTGACGATCTCGCCGATCACTTTCCCGGTCAGCTTGCCGTCGACGATCTCGAGCGTGTTCGCGTGCGCGAAGTCGAGGCCGAGCCGCGTCTTCAGGCGCTCGGTGAAGAACGTGAAGCCGCCCGACACGAGCAGCGTCTTCAGGCCGGCGGCCTTCGCGCCGGCGAGCATCGTTTCCGCTCCCGGCGACAGCCGCAGCCGCTCGTCGTACACGCGCTCGAGCGCCTGCGCGTCGAGGCCGGCGAGCAGCGCGACGCGGCGCATCAGGCTTTCGTTGAAATCGCGGATCTCGCCGCGCATCGACGCCTCGGTGATCGCCGCCACCTCCGCCTTCAGGCCGCAGAAATCCGCGATTTCGTCGATGCACTCGATCGTGATCAGCGTTGAATCCATGTCCATCACGACGAGCCCGAAGTCGCGCAGCGTGCGGCCGGCATCGACGAACGCGAAGTCGAGCGCGTGCGTGCCGCAATACACGTCGATGTCGGGCCGCTGCGCCGGATCGGCGCCCTCGATGCGCAGCGCGTGCTCGTCGACCTGCACGACGCGGGTGCCGCGCGCCAGCGCGAGCAACGGTTTGTGATGCGCGTCCGACAACGGCGCGACGCTCTGGATGACGAGATTCTGAATCATGACGGATGGGTTGGAATGCGAATGGAATGCGTGGGCGGCTGTGGCCGCCTGCCGACGCCTAACCGGCCCGCCCGATGCCGGCGGCGGGCGGCTGAGCCGCAAACGCAACATTGTAGCCGGTCGGTGCGGCTCGGGTGCCGGACGGCGGCGCGCGGCGATCGCGGGCGGGCAGTCGGGCTCATTCACGCGCGCGCCCGGAGCCGGCCCGCACCGGCTACGCGCGCCGTCTATCGTGCATCCGCCCGATCCCAGTAAGGCGGATCGCCGAAATGCCCGGCGAGGAATGAGATGAACGCGAGCGTCTTCAGCGGCACGTGCGCGCGGCTCGGGTAGACGGCCCAGATCGCGACTTCGTCGGCGAGCGGATAGTCGTCGAGCACGGTGACGAGCGCGCCGCGCGCCAATTGGGGCGCGACGTCCCAGGTCGACTTGATCGCGATCCCGAAGCCGTCGACGAGCGCTTCGCGGATCGCCTCGCCGTTGCTCGCGACGAGCCGGCCGCCGACGCGCACCGTGAGCGGCCCCTGCGGCGTGACGAACGACCAGTCGCGCTGGTCGCCGAGGATCACGCATTCGTGCTGCGCGAGATCGGCCGGATGGCGCGGCGCGCCGTGCTCGGCGAGATACGCGGGCGAGCAGCACACGACGCGGCGGTTCACGGCGAGCTTGCGCGCGACCAGCGTCGAATCCTTCAGCGCGCCGAGCCGGATCGCGACGTCGATTCCTTCGTCGACCAGGTCGACGATCTCGTCGGACAGCCGCAGGTCGAGCGACACCGATGGGTAGCGGCGCAGGAAGGCGGGGATCACCGGCGCGACGTGCTGGCGGCCGAACGACGACGACATCGACACCTTCAGGCGCCCGTACGGCTCGGTGCGGCCGTGGCCGACCGACGCGCGCGCGGCGTCGGCGGCGGCGAGCAGCGCCTCGGCGCGCGCCATGAAGACTTCGCCGTCCTGCGTGAGGCTGATGCGGCGCGTGGTGCGATGCAGCAGGCGGGCGCCGAGCTGGCGTTCGAGTTGCGCGATGCGTGCGCTCGCGACCGCGGCGGACACGCCGAATTCGCGGCCGGCGGCGGTCACGTTCGCGAGCAGCGCCGCGCGCACGAACAGGCCGACGTCGAGCAGGTCGAGCGGCTTGTCGGGGGCGGGAATGGGGGCTGATGTCGGGGCCGATGTCATTCTTCGGGAAATCAGGAAAATGTTTCAGGAAATATAGCGGTTTTCACGAAGGATCGCGCGGCCTACGATGCGGTGTCACAGGGCCGCCGTCGCGGCCCGATCGATCCCCTCTGCAAGGAGCCGCATGATGAAAGCCGTTGGACTGACCCGTTACCTGCCGATCGACGATCCGCAGGCGTTGCTCGACGTCGAGCTGCCGCAGCCCGTTCCGGGCCCGCGCGACCTGCTCGTGAAGGTCGAGGCGATTTCCGTGAATCCGGTCGACACCAAGGTGCGCGCGCCGAAGCCGCAGGTCGAAGCCGCGCCGCGCGTGCTCGGCTGGGACGCCGCCGGCACGGTCGTCGCGGTCGGCGCGGACGTGACGCTGTTCCGGCCGGGCGACGAGGTGTTCTACGCGGGCAGCATCACGCGGCCGGGCGCGAACAGCGAATACCACGCGGTCGATGAGCGCATCGCCGCGCTGAAGCCGCGCACGCTCGACTTCGCGGCGGCTGCCGCGCTGCCGCTTACCGCGCTGACCGCGTGGGAAGCGCTGTTCGACCGCCTGCGCGTGTCGCCGCAGGGCGCGGACGCGGGCAAGTCGGTGCTGATCATCGGCGGCGCGGGCGGGGTCGGCTCGATCGCGATCCAGCTTGCGAAGACGCTGGGCAAGCTGCACGTGATCGCGACCGCGTCGCGGCCTGAATCGGCGCAGTGGGTGCGCGCGCTCGGCGCCGACCAGGCCGTCGACCACTTCGGCGACTTGCCCGCGCAGCTGCGCGACGCGGGCCACCCGCAGGTCGACTACGTGCTGATCTTCAATGACACCGACCGGCACTTCCCGGCGGCGGCCGAGGTGATCCGGCCGCAGGGCGGCATCTGCACGATCGTCGAGAATGCGAAGCCGATTCCGGTCGAGCTGCTGAAGGCGAAGAGCGCCGCGTTTCACTGGGAATTCATGTTCACGCGCGCGATGTTCGAGACGCCGGACATGATCGAGCAGCACAAGCTGCTGACCGAGGTCGCGCGGCTCGTCGACGACGGCGTGCTGCGCACGACGCTCGGCGAGCACCTCGGCGCGATCAACGCGGACAACGTGCGGCGCGCGCATCGGCTGCTGGAAGCGGGGCGCGCGATCGGCAAGCTGGTGCTGAGCGGCTTCTGAGCGCAGCATCGAACGCACGGCACGCGCGGCGAGCGCAAGCGGGGTAACACCCGATGCGATCGGGGCGCATGGCGGGCCGCTTGGCGGTAGACTGGCAGCGCATCATGCATCGAAAACCGCGAGGCGCGCGCCAGCGCCGCAAAACAAGGAGGTCAGCATGAGCCAACGCAGTGTGTCGGTCGCCGCATCGTGGTCGGTCGCGATCGCGGCGGCGTGCGTCAGCGCCAGCGTGTTCGCGGCGCCGCCGGTCAAGGGCAGCCTGAAGGGCGGCGGTACCGGACAGCTCGAGTACACCGTCAAGGTCGATTCGAAGGCGTTCGGCAACACGCAGGAGACGCGCAAGATCCGCTCGGGCGAGACGGACGACTTCAACTGGAAATCGGTGCCGCCCGATGGCGCGGTCGCGATGCCGGACGAGTGCCCGAATTCCGCCAACCTGCCGCGCGACGCGAACGGCGCGATGGTCCGGCAGACGCAGGTCCGGCTCGCGCCGTCGATCGACGCGAAGGGGATGGCGAACGTGCAGATGAGCTTCCAGGCGGCCGCGCCGAAAGGCACGCGCAGCGTGACGGTCGGCGGCAAGTCGCTGCTGTGCCCGAACGTCGTGTCGGTGAGCCAGGTGAAGTGGTTGACGATCTCGTCCAACGGCGGATCGAAAACCGTCACGATGAGCGACGGCACGAAGGTGGCGGTGTCGATCAAGCGCTGAACGGTGCGTGGGCGCAGCGCGGCGTGACACGGAACGGTTGCATGACGCTGCGCTTGTGACCGCCAGCGTGACGTCACGCGGACTTCACGTTATCCTCCCCGGCATGCCCCCAGCCTCCGAACGGAATCCCGATGAAAGACCCAATGCGCGCGCTGCTCGCCTCCGCTGCGCTCGTCGCCGCGCCCGCGCATGCGGCCGACGACTGCAGCTTCGTGAAGAAGGTCGCTTTGCCGTCGCGGCAACAGACGGCCGTCGTGTCGAGCGGCGCGCTCGAGCCGTGCTCGACGGGCAGCTACGCGGTGCGCGTGTATTCGAGCGCGCACGCCGCGCCCGGCTTCGACACCGACGACTACGTGGCAGGCATGCTGCATCCGCGCGACGGCACGATCGCCGACGCGTTCACGGCCGACCTCGGCGCGCGGGCGCCGCAGGCGCTCGTCGTGACGACGCGCTCGGCCGGCAGCGGCAGCTATGTCGGCGCGCAGGCCTACGTGACGACGCCGCGCGCGGTGCGGCTCGTTGCGTCGGTCGACGCCCTGGCGCCCGACGCCGACGTGCTCGCCGCGCTGCGGCAGGCACTCGGCAAGCGGCGCGCGCGTTAGCGGCGGCGCGCCGATGCATGTCAATGCGCGCGTTCTTCGAGCCGCGCGGCGAGGAAGCGATGATCGGCGGAGAACAGCCGCCGATAGGTCAGTAGCACCGCGCCGACCGTGCCGAGCGCGGACGCCGCGGCGATCAGGAACATGATGACGATCTGATAGCGCACGGCCTGCAGCGGCGACTGGCCGGCCAGCACCTGGCCGGTCATCATGCCCGGCAGGCTGACGACGCCGACGACGGCCATCTGGTTCAGCGTCGGCAGCATGCCGGCGCGCACGGCCTGCCGCGCGGCGTCCTGCGCGGCTTCCCAGCGCGTCGCGCCTAGCGCGAGCGCCGTTTCCACGCGGTCGCGGCGCGCGGTGAGCTCCTCGGTCATCCGCTCGACGCCGAGCGACACGCCGGTCAGCGTATTGCCGAGGATCATCCCGAGGATCGGGATCGCATACTGCGGCGCATACCACGGATGAATGCGGATCACGACGAACAGGCCGATCGCCGCGACGATCCAACTGCTGGCCCAGATCGACAGGATGCTGTCGACGCGCTGCCCGCGATAGGTGCGCTTGCCGCGGCCGGCGCCCGCGAAGCCGGCGATCAGCGTCATCAGCGCAGTGAGCGGCAGCACGACGTACCAGTGCGCATGGCCGAACACCCAGCCGAGCACGTAGCCGATCGCGAGCAGCTGCACGACGGTGCGCACCGCGGCGAGCGCGAGCTGGCGCCCGAGCCCGAGCGACAGCGCGGCCGAGATCGCGCCGTTGACCGCGACGAGCGCCGCCGCGATGCCGACGTCGACGAGGCTCAGATCCTGCAGGACGGAATTCATCGCGCGACCTCCATGGCTTGTGCGGCGCTCAGCACGCCCGCCTGCATCGTCACCCGCAGCGTGCCGATCCGCGCGGCCTGCGCGGGATCGTGCGAGATCCACAGGTAGGCGCGTGCGTCGGGCGCCGCATCGAACCACGCGCCGACGAGCGCCTCGATCGCGCGCGTCGAGTCCGGGTCGAGCGCGGAGGTCGGCTCGTCGAGCAGCAGCACGTCGGGATCGAGTTGCAGCACGCGCAGCAGCGCCGCGATCTGCGCCTCGCCGCCCGACAGCTCGCTCGCGCGCTTGTCGAGGAAGTCCGCGCCGCGGCCCGCGCGCGCGGCGAGCTGCTCCGCACGCGCGCGATCGAACGTCAGGTCGCGATAGACCGCGAGCGAATACGGATAGCGCAATTGCGATTCGACCGTGCCGTCCGTCTGCGCGGGACGCTGGCGCAGATACGCGACGCTGCGCCGATAGCGCGGAATCGCACTGCGGCGGATCGGCCTGCCGCGCCACAGCACGCGGCCGCCGTCGAGCGGGTCGAGCAGCGCGAGCGCGCGCAGCAGCACGCTCTTTCCCGAGCCCGAAGGCCCGGTGATCGCAACGCGCGCGCCCGCGGGCAGGCTGAAATCGGTGGGGGCAAGCAGGATCTTGCCGCTTCTGGCGTCCCGCCGGGTCACACCCAGCGCGTCGATGAGGCCGATGGCTGTCATGTCACAAATGAAAAAAAGCGTTAATGGCGCCGAAGCGGCGCGAAGGCGTGCGTCATAATACCCAGCGAAAAGCTCGCGCGGGTGTCGTGCGCCGTTCGTCCACGCAACACGCAAGCGGCCCGGCATGGCGCGACATGCATCGAGAACAACAACGGAACCGCCATGACGCTTACTCGAGCCATCGGCAAATCGGCTGCATGGATCGCCGGCATCGTCGCGGTCGTGATCGCGGCGGCCGGCGTGTTCGTCTTCACGTTCGACTGGAACCACGTGAAACCGTGGGTCAACGAACAGGTGAGCGCGGCGCTCGGCCGCCCATTCGCGATCAACGGCGATCTCAAGGTCGACTGGCGCCGCCCCGACGGCGAAACCGGCTGGCGCGCGTGGGTGCCGTGGCCGAGCCTCTCCGCGACACGGATCGAAATCGGCAACCCCGACTGGGCGAAGGCGCCGAAGTTCGTCACGCTCGACGCCGCGCGCTTCGATCTCGCGATCCTGCCGCTGCTTGCGCATGAAATCGTCATTCCGTCGATCGACGTCGTCAATCCCGCGGTGGATCTCGAACGGCTCGCCGACGGCCGCAACACGTGGACCTTCCAGTTCAAGCAATCGAATCAGCCGTCGCCGTGGAAGGTGCGGCTCGACAGCTTCGGCTTCGCGAAGGGCAAGGTCACGTATCGCGACGCGATCACGAAGGCCGACCTGACGATCGCGATCGACACGCTCGGCCAGCCGATTCCGCTCGGCGACGTGATGAAGGAGCAGGAGCAAACGTCGCGTGCGGCGTCGGCGCAGCGCGTCGGCAAGCATGGCGCCGCGCAGTTGAGCGCGAAGGCGAGCGCCGAGGCGGCGTCGGGCGCGTCTGCTGCGCACGCGGCGAGTGCGGCGGCCGCGTCGTTCACGCCGGTTGCTTCGTCCGCCGCGGCGGTCGCCTCGGCTTCCGGCGCGAGCGACGCCCGCGCGACCGCCAAGGCGGCCGGCCCCGCGTACGCATTCGGCGTGAAGGTCGACGGCCGCTACAAGGGCGTGCCGATCAGCGGCACCGGCAAGCTCGGCGGCGTGCTCGCGCTCGAGGACGCGTCGCGGCCGTTCCCGCTGCAGGCCGACGTGAAGGCGGGCGACACGCGCCTCGCGATCGTCGGCACGCTGACCGATCCGAGACAACTTGCCGCGATCGACCTGCGTCTGTGGCTGCAGGGCACGACGATGTCGCACCTGTATGCGCTGACCGGCATCACGCTGCCTGACACGCCGCCCTATGCGACCGAAGGGCGCCTGATCGGCAATTTCAAGCCGCACGCGAGCACGTTCCGCTACGAGAACTTCAACGGCCGGGTCGGTGGCAGCGACCTGAGCGGCACGCTCGCCTACGCGCAGCGCGAGCCGCGTCCGCAGCTGTCGGGCGAGCTGGTGTCGAACCTGTTGCGCTTCTCCGACCTCGCGCCGGTGATCGGCGCGGACACCGCCGCGAGCAAGGCGCAGCGCGGCGACACGACGCGCCAGCCGGCAGGCCGCGTGCTGCCGGTCGAGGCGTTCCGCACCGACCGCTGGCGCGCGCTCGACGCGGACGTCAAGTTCACCGGCCGCAAGCTGATCAAGAGCGCGGACCTGCCGATCACCGACCTGTACACGCACGTCGTGATGCAGGACGGCGTGCTGTCGTTCGAGCCGCTGAAGTTCGGTGTCGCGGGCGGCTCGCTCGCGACGACCGCGCATCTCGACGGCAGCGGCGCGCCGCTCAAGGGCCGCTTCACGGTCGCCGCGCGGCACCTGAAGCTCAAGCAGCTGTTCCCGACCCAGAAGGTGATGCAGTCGGCGCTCGGCGAGATCAACGGCGATGCGTCGTTGTCCGCGACCGGCAACTCGCCGGCCGCGCTCGCCGCGACGTCGAACGGCGAGGTGAAGGCGATCGTGACCAACGGCGCGATCAGCCGGCTGCTGATGGAAGCGGCCGGCCTGAACGTCGCGAACGTCGTCTACGAGAAGCTGTTCGGCGGCCGCGACGTGAAGATCAACTGCGCGGCGGTCGATTTCCAGGCGACCAACGGCGTGCTCGACACGAAGGTGTTCGCGCTCGACACCGACGACGCGCTGATCAACGTCGACGGCCCGATCAGCCTGCGCGACGAATCGATGAACCTGAAGGTCCATCCGCACACGAAGGGCTTCCGGATCTTCTCGCTGCGCTCGCCGCTGTACGTGAAGGGCACGTTCAAGAATCCGGACGTCGGCGTCGATGCGGGCGCGCTCGCGTTGCGCGCCGGCGCGATGGTCGGCCTCGGGCTGATCAATCCGCTGGCCGCGCTGATCCCGCTGATCGCGCCGAGCAACAACAAGGACGTGCCGTGCAGCGAGCTGTTCGCGCAGCTGAAGACGCCGACGAAGGTGTCGGCGAAGGTCGGCAAATGACGGGCGCGCACGGCGGCCGGGATGCCTGCGACGCCGGCTGCCGCACTCGCGAAAATTGCGACACGCCCCTGTTTATCCGGCAGCCGAACGCGGTGTGACTCAGCGATTCACCGACTCCTGCTAAAATACACGGTTTTCCGTCGATTACCTCCTAACGGGATCTGCCGTGCTTTCTACTGCCAATATCACGATGCAATTCGGGCCGAAGCCCCTGTTCGAGAACATCTCGGTCAAGTTCGGCGAGGGCAACCGCTATGGCCTGATCGGCGCGAACGGCTGCGGCAAGTCGACGTTCATGAAGATCCTCGGCGGCGACCTCGAGCCGAGCGGCGGCAACGTCGCGCTCGAGCCGAACGTGCGCCTCGGCAAGCTGCGCCAGGACCAGTTCGCGTACGAGGACGTACGCGTGCTCGACGTCGTGATGATGGGCCACACCGAGATGTGGGCCGCGATGACCGAGCGCGACGCGATCTACGCGAACCCGGACGCGACCGACGACGACTACATGCATGCGGCCGAGCTCGAGGCCAAGTTCGCCGAGTACGGCGGCTATGACGCCGAGGCGCGCGCGGGCGCGCTGCTGCTCGGCATCGGCATCGACGAGAAGTTCCACAACGGCACGATGAGCGACGTCGCGCCGGGCTGGAAGCTGCGCGTGCTGCTCGCGCAGGCGCTGTTCTCGAAGCCGGACGTGCTGCTGCTCGACGAACCGACCAACAACCTCGACATCAACTCGATCCGTTGGCTCGAAGACACGCTCAACGAGTACAACTCGACGATGATCATCATCTCGCACGATCGTCACTTCCTGAACTCGGTGTGCACGCACATGGCCGACATGGACTACGGCACGCTGAAGGTCTGGCCGGGCAACTATGACGACTACATGCTCGCGTCCGCGCAGGCTCGCGAGCGCCAGGCTGCCGCGAACGCGCGCGCGAAGGAGCGCGTGGCCGAACTGCAGGACTTCGTGCGCCGCTTCTCGGCGAACAAGTCGAAGGCCCGCCAGGCGACGAGCCGTGCGAAGCAGATCGACAAGATCAAGATCGAGGAATTCAAGCCGTCGTCGCGCCAGAACCCGTTCATCCGCTTCGAGTACGAGAAGAAGCTGCACAACGTCGCGGTCGTCGCGGAAGAGATCACGAAGAAGTACGAGCGCACGATCTTCCAGAACTTCAACCTGTCGGTGCAGCCGGGCGAGCGGATCGCGATCATCGGCGAGAACGGCGCGGGCAAGACGACGCTGCTGCGTTCGCTGCTCGGCAACCTGACGCTCGATCACGGCACGGTGAAGTGGGCTGAGAACGCGAACGTCGGCTACATGCCGCAGGACACGTACGAAGAGTTCCCGAACGACGTCACGCTGATGGACTGGATCGACCAGTACCGCAAGGACGGCGACGACGAGACGATGGTGCGCGGCACGCTCGGCCGCCTGCTGTTCTCGGCGGACGACATCAAGAAGTCGGTGAAGGTGCTGTCGGGCGGCGAGAAGGGCCGCATGATCTGGGGCAAGCTGATGCTCGGCCGCCACAACGTGCTGCTGATGGACGAGCCGACCAACCACATGGACATGGAATCGATCGAGTCGCTGCAGATCGCGCTCGAGAAGTTCGAAGGCACGCTGATCTTCGTGTCGCACGACCGTGAATTCGTCAGCGGCCTCGCGAACCGGATCATCGAAGTGACCACGCATGGCACGCTGACCGACTTCGGCGGGAATTACGAGGACTTCCTCGCGAGCCAGGGGCAGGCGTAACGGTCCTCCCGATGTATCCATCCTGATGTACCCGAGAAGCCCGCCAGGTTTATTCCTAGCGGGCTTTTTTGTATTCGGAACCGAATTTTGTCGTTGGCGCTGGTTGCCAAACCAACGTCTATTCAGAATTAACAATTAGAAAACGTTTCTTAAAAAGTTAATTCGTGAATATTTCTGCGTATACGTCCTGGATTAGGCAGGGAAAGTCGAGACTGCGCTCATCGATTTGATCATCTCTGACAATGCGCAGTACGTTGCGTCTGCTACGATCGCTTCATGGAAGTAGGAGATCAATTGCACGCGGTGCGTCTGAAGCGTGCAATGACGACATGCATGAGGAAAAATATCGTCCTCCTAATTCTCATTGCAGTCCAGATTAACGGCGTACGACCGAGAGGACATTGAATTCAATCGCAATCTGAAGCAGAGGCGCGACCCGCGTCGGATGAAGAATGAACAAGAATCGCTATCGGGTGGTGTTCAATCGCGCGCGGGGCGCGATGATTGTCGTTCAGGAAAACGGTAATGCGGCACATGCGGCCGGAATTGCGCATGGATCGATCGCCTTGCTCGAATCGCGACGATTTCGCGTCGTATGTGGGCCCATCGCGATGGCCGCTGCGTTGCTGTTTGGTGTGCCGCTGCCGAGTAGCGCGCAAATCGCGCCGACGCCGGGCACCAACACACACGTCATCCAGACGCAAAATGGCCTGCCGCAGGTGAATATCGCTGCGCCTTCGGGGGCTGGCGTGTCCGTGAATACGTACAACCAGTTCGACGTCCAGAAAAACGGCGCGATTCTGAACAACTCGCCTACGATCGTTCAGACGCAGCAGGCGGGCTACATCAACGGCAACCCGAACTTTGGTCCGGGCCAGTCTGCGCGAATCATCGTCAACCAGGTCAACAGCGCGAACCCGTCCCAATTGCGAGGGTATGTCGAGGTCGCGGGTAGCCGCGCGGAAGTCATCCTGGCGAACCCGTCCGGCATCGTCGTCGATGGCGGGGGATTCATCAATACAAGCCGCGCGACGTTGACGACGGGCCAGCCGTACTATGGCGCCGATGGTTCGCTCGGCGGGTTCAACGTAACCCGTGGCCTGATTTCCGTGCAAGGGGCGGGCCTCAATGCCGCGAATGTCGATCAGGTCGACCTGATTTCCCGTGCCGTGCAGGCGAACGCGGCAATGTATGCGAAAAACCTGAACGTCGTCGCGGGTGCGAATCAGGTCAATCACGACACGCTGGCCGCCACGCCGATCGCCGGCGAGGGCGCTGCACCCGCCATTGCGATCGACGTGAGCCAACTCGGCGGGATGTATAGCAACCGCATCCTCCTCGTATCGAACGAGAACGGCGTGGGTGTCGCAAACGCCGGAACGATTGCCGCACAAGCGGGCGATCTGACGCTGCAGTCGAATGGCCAACTGGTATTGACCGGCAAGACGACTGCGAGCGGTAACCTGATCGCCACCGCGAACAGTATTCAAAACACCGGCACGACGTATGCACAGCAGAACGTCAATGTATCGACCGGCGGCGCGATGTCGAACAGTGGCACGCTTGCGGCGCAGGAAAGTACGACGGTCAATGCGGGCAGCATCGATTCGACGGGAACGCTCGGCGCAGGCGTCAATAACGACGGTTCTGTCGGAAAGGGCGGCGACCTGAATGTGTCGAGCACGGGCCAGCTGACGGCGACCGGTCGGAACGTCGCAGGCGGCAACGCGTCGATTTCGGGTGGCGCCGTCAATCTTTCCGGCAGTCAAACGGCTGCAAACGGCCATCTCTCGCTGAGGGCGAACGCGGGCGACCTGAACCTTTCCAATGCGACGACGAGCGCACAGGGGGCGGTCAATGCCAATGCGGCGGGTGCGTTGATCAATGATCACGGCAGCCTGTCAAGCGGCAGTCATGCAACGCTCGCTGCGCGCAGCATTTCGAACCAAGGCGGCAAGGTATCGACGCAAGGTCCGCTGACTGTGCAGTCGTCCGGCCAATTCGACAATCGGGGCGGCACGCTCGTATCGGAAGACTCGATGCAGGTGCACGGCGGCGCGATCGCGAATAACCAAGGGACGATACAAAGCGCAGGCGGAGTGAATATTTCCGGAACGTCGTTGGACAATAGTGCGGGGCGCGTCACGTCGTTGAACGGCGACGGCCTGTCGATCACGACGACCGGGCAATTGATCAATGCAGCCGGGACGACCGCAACCGGCGCGCAGGGCGGGGTGATCGGCGGTAACGGTGGCGTCAACGTACAAGGCGGTACTGTCGACAACCAAGGTGTCATCACGGCCAATACGGACCTGCACGTGACCGGGCAAGCCGTTGACAACTCGGGCGGCTCGCTGAAGGCAGCACAGTCCGTGACGGTCGATGCGGGCACGCGTTTGTCGAACGCGAACGGCACGATCGTCGGTCAGTCGGCGACCGTGAACGGCACCACGATCGACAACAGCGGTGGCACTGTACAGGCGACACAGGTCGCGTTGAACGGCACCGATCTTGTCAATCACAACGGCGTCATCACGCAGACCGGAACCGGTCCGATCGCGGTCAACGTGTCCGGCACGCTCGATAATTCGCAAGGCGGCACGCTGCAGACCAACAGCACGGACTTGACGCTCGCATCGGCTACATTGCTGAACGACGGCGGCACGATCACACATGGCGGATCAGGCACGCTGATGGTGAAGCCGGGCAACCGCACAGGTGCTTTCAGCAATGTCGGTGGCTCCGTCGTTACCAATGGGCAGGCCGCTGTTCAAGCGGGTTCATGGAACAACGCGCAAGGGACTTTCGCGGCGCGTCACGGCATTGTCGCGAACATCGCGGGCGATCTGGCGAACTCGCAAGGCTTGATTCGCTCGCAAGCGGGTATGTCGTTGACGAGCGGCGGCAGGCTGGACAACCGGAACGGGAAAATTGCAGCGGGCACCGATGCTCGTCCGGATACGAGCACGCTGAATGTACACGCAGCATCGATTCAGAATTCGGGCGGGCTGATTGCGGATTTTGGCACCGGCGCGACATCGGTCCAGGGCGGCAGTCTACTGGTCAATGACGCAGGCACGATCACCGGTAACGGCGACGTGACCGCGCAAGCTGCTTCGATCGTCAATACGAATGGAGCGCAGCTGAGCGGGGCGAACGTTCAGGTGCGTAGCGACACGCTCGACAACACCGATAGCAAAATCGGCAACGTCGCCGATGGCAATGTCGACGTTGCAACGACCGGCGCGATTACGAACACGAACGGGCAAATCGGTGCGACGCACGACTTGTCGGTATCGGCTGGCACGCTGCTTGGCGGCGGCGCGTACCGTGCGGCGCATGATGCGTCGCTGAATCTGCAGGGCGATTTTTCGAGCACGCCCGCATACCAATTCAGCGCGGGTCATGATCTTGCGTTCACGTTGCCCGGCACGTTCACCAACAGTGCGGGCCTGCAATCGGTCAACAACCTGTCCATCCACGCAGGCGACATCGTGAACAGCGGCGCAATCGCGGCCGGGAATCTGCTGAAAACGCATTCGAATACGCTGACTAATACCGGCGTGATGGTCGGTGGCAGTGCTTCGCTCGTTGCCGACAGCACATTGTCGAACCTCGGTCCGACTGCGCTGATTGGCGCATCGGATAGCAACGGCACGCTCGAACTGCTATCGCGGGATATCGAAAACCGGGACGATACGACTGCGACGGACACGATGGCGCAGACGGCGATTTACGGATTGGGCAAGGTCGTGCTGGCAGGTGGCAAGGATGCGAACGGGAATTACACGAATGCAGCACTGATCCGTAACCAGTCGGCATTGATCCAGTCCGGTGGTGACATGGAATTGCATGCCGATCAGGTGACGAACACGCGTCGCGTGATGACGACGACCGGCTATACCAGCAACGTCGATCCGGCGTGGTTGCAACAGCTTGGGATCAGCATGTCCGGTTGCGCCGCCTATTTCACGGACGCATGCAACGGCGCATATGATGTTCCGGGGATTGATCTTGCAAAGGCTGATCCTTCCGTCATCGAACAATTGAGGAAGCAAATCGGCGGCATCTTTATTGATCCGCCCCATGAAGGCCAATGGAATAGCAGGTATCAACGCACGACCTATACAGGTGTCGCGACTGCGAATACGGTAAAAGACATCAGTCCTGCTGGCCAAATTGTTTCGGGCGGCAAACTCGGAGCATCGTCGGTTGGCACGCTTCAAAACTATTGGAGCAATATTGCCGCTGTCAATGGCATCCAAATGCCGGCGAATTACGATGCGGACGGCTGGAAAGCATCGGGGCAGCAAGCACCAGGTCTGACAGTCACCTATTCGGGGCATTATCACTACAACAACTACGACAACAGTGAACACGACTGGACATATTCATTCTGCGATAAATGATGTAATGGTCCGGCCGACGTGAAGGAATTCAAGATTCCCGATTATCAATCGACGCTCGTCACGAATGGCACGTTGTCAGGTACGGGCGCGAGCATCAACAACACCGCAGGCAACGCGTCGATTCCGTCGCTTGGACTGGTGGCCGGTCAGTCGTTGCCCGTCAATTCCGGCGCGGTGCACGGCACCACGCCGACGATGGTCAATCCGATCATCGCGAGCGCGACTGCGCTCAACGTCCTGAACAATCTCACCCTTGCGCAAGGCGGGCTGTTCAAGCCGACCATTACGCCGAATGCACCGTATGTCATCGAGACCAATCCGGCGTTCACGAACCAAAAGAATTTCATTTCGAGCGATTATTTCTTCCAGCAGATCGGCGTTGACCTGACGCACATTCCGAAGCGGCTCGGCGACGGCTTTTACGAACAGCAGTTGGTACGCAACGAAATTACGTCGTTGACGGGCAAGGCCGTGTTGGGACCGTACACGGATACGCAGTCGATGTACGAATCGCTGATGGCGGCCGGTGCATCGCTGTCGAAGTCGCTCGAGCTTCCGCTCGGCATGAGCCTGTCGCCTGAACAGGTTTCGCAACTGACGAGCAACGTGATCCTGATGGAGACGCGCGTCGTTGGCGGACAGTCGGTCTTGGTGCCGGTCGTCTATCTGGCAAAAGCCAGTCAGGAAAACTGGAATGGTCCGCTGATCGCGGCGAACGACATCGATCTCAAGAACGCACAAACGTTCACGAACAGCGGCACGATGAAGGCGGCGAATACGCTGTCGGTGGAAGGCAAGCAGATCGACAACGCATTCGGCGCGCTGCAAAGCGGCGGCTTGATGAAGCTGACGACGACGGGCGACGTCGATCTGACATCCGCGAACGTGAAGGCCGGTAGCTTGCAGCTGGACGCCGGGAAAGACCTGATTCTCGATACCGCAACGAAAACCGTCAAACAGGTCAACGACACGGGCGCAACGCGCATCACGACGACGCTCGGGCCGCAGGCGAAAATCGATGTCGCGGGCAATGCGGCGATCGTGACTGGAGGGAATTTCCAGCAGAACGCGGGAGACCTGAACGTCGGCGGCAATTTGGGGATGCAGGTCAGGGGCAACTGGAATCTCGGTGCGCAGCGAACCGGCGAGCACACGGTCGTGCATCGCGCAAATGGTGTGTCGGACGTGGACGTCAATCAGGCGGTCGGCAGTTCGGTGAAGGTCGGCGGCGTGTCGCAAATCGGTGTCGGCGGCGACCTGACGGCGAAGGGCACGCAGATCGATCTTGGGCAAGGTGGCACGGTGGCCGTAAAGGGCGATGTGTCGCTTGGTGCAGCGAGCGCAACGTCCACCATCGACAGCAATAGTTCCAGCAGCAGTCGTGGTCGCAGTTCCGCGGCGACTTTGCATGCCGTGAATGAAAGTGTGACCGGCACGACGTTGAAAGGCGGTGACACGGTCAATATCGTGTCGGGCAAGGACATTACGCTTTCCGGTAGCACGATCAGTCTCGACAAGGGCAACGCGAATCTGCTGGCGGCCGACGATGTGAACGTCGGCGCGGCGACGGAGACGCACGAATACAGTTCGCACGAAACGCATAGCCGTAGCGGCGTGTTGAGCGGAACGAAGATCGCAAGCGGAATCGACCAGACTACGACGATCAGCAGCGGCAGTACGATCTCGGCCGATGGTGTAAATATCGCCAGCGGGAAAGACATCAACGTCGCGGGCAGCACGATCGTCGGTACCAACGACGTAGCGCTGAATGCGGCGCACGATGTCAATATCAAGACCTCGCAAGATACAACGCAATCGTCCAGCTACTATCAGAAGCAGCAATCGGGCTTGATGACGAGCGGTCTGACGGTTTCGTTCGGCAACAACAAACTCGCGACCACGGATCAGGCATCGAGCGTCACGAACAATGCAAGCGCAGTCGGCTCGATCAACGGCAACCTGAGTATCAGCACCGGAAATACCCTGCACGTGACAGGAAGCGATCTGGTTGCAGGAAAAGACCTGACGGGCAAGGCTGCAAATGTCGTCATCGATTCCGCAACCGATACTGGAAACAGGACGCATAGCCAGACGACAAGCAGCAGTGGTGTCACGCTTGGTTTGTCGGGCAGCATCGGCGATGCCATTAATGGCGCGTATCAACAGGCGCAGGCGGCAAAGAGCGGTGCCGGCGATAGCCGTGCGACAGCCCTGCACGCGATTGCGGCGGCTGGTAATGCTGCGATGGGTGTGGCTGGACTGACCGGCGGCGCGTTGGCCGGCGGCGGTACGCCGAGCATCGGCGTTCAAGTCAGCGTCGGATCGAGCCATAGCCGTCTTGACACGTCGGAAAACCAGACGACGCAGCGCGGATCGAGTGTGACGGCTGGTGGTACGACTGCGTTGATTGCGACGGGTAACGGAACACCGGGCAGCGGCAATATTACGGTTGCTGGTTCGAACGTATCTGGCAACGATGTGCTGTTGGCTGCGAAGAATCAGATTGATCTGCAAAACACGACGAACACCGATTCGACGCGCAGTTCGAATTCGTCGTCGGGCAGCAGCGTCGGTGTCTCGATCGGCACGAATGGCATCGGGGTTTCGGCGTCGATGTCGCGTGCACACGGTGACGGCAACAGCGACGCGGCGATGCAGAACAATTCGCACGTGACCGGCGCGAACAGCGTCACGATGATCAGCGGCGGCGATACGAATGTGATCGGCTCGAACGTATCCGGCCGCAATGTTACCGCTGACGTCGGCGGCAACCTGAACATGCGCAGCGTGCAGGACACGACCGTCAGCAGCGCGCATCAAAGCAGTGTTGGCGGCGGTATCAGTGTCAGTACGATGGGCGGTGGCAGCGCCAGCTTCAGTTCGTCCCACGGCAACGCAAACGGCGATTACGCAGGGGTGAACGAACAGGCCGGAATTCAGGCTGGTGAAGGCGGCTTCAACGTGAACGTCAAGGGTAATACCGACCTGACGGGCGCGGCGATCGCCAGCACGGCCGATCCGTCGAAGAACACGCTGACGACAGGCACGCTGACGTATCGCGATATCGAAAACCATTCGACCTACAACGCGGACAGCAGCGGCCTTAGCGCAGGTGCCGGCGTCGGCGTCACCGGCAAGGCAATCGGGCCAGGATCGGTCAGCGGTTCGGGTGGCGTGACGCCGATGATTTCGCAATCGGACAGCGGCAACGAGCATGCGACCACGCGTAGTGGTGTCAGCGCGGGCGCGATCAATATCACGAACGCGGCGGGTCAAACGCAGGACGTGGCGAACCTGAGCCGCGACACGTCGAATCTGAACGGAAGCGTTTCGAAGACGCCGGACGTGCAACACCTGCTGGATCAGCAGGCTGACCTGATGAATGCGACGCAGGCGGCAGGTCAGGTCGTTGCGCAAGGCATCGGGGCTTATGCCGATACGAAGCAAAAAGAGGCTCAACGCGCAGCCGATGCCGCCAAGGCGTCGGGCGACACGACGGCGCAGGCCGCCTATCAAGCCGAGGCCGATTCGTGGGCCGAAGGCGGAACTAACCGAGTTTATCTGCATATTGCGGGTGGAGCGCTCATCGGCGGCTTGGGCGGCGGTGGAGTCGGGAGCGCGGCGCAGGGGGCGGCTGGAGCGGGATTGGCAGCATTGCTGGCCGATCAGACAGCGCAGGCTGCAAAGGAGGTGGCTGGCGCGACGGATTCGACGCTTGCCGGGAAGGTGTCAGGCAATGTGCTCGTCGGTGCGCTAGGTTGGCTCGTTGGCGGAACAGCGGGCGCAGCTACAGCTTCGAATGTGAATCTGTATAACCAATGGAACCACACGGATACGGACACGCTTGAAGAGGCCAGTGGACAAGGCACGCCCCGGAAGAAGACGACAGCGCTCGATCTGGTATTGCAGGGTATAGCCAACGGGCTGAACGCGGTTATCGGGTTGGGCGGCGGTAAGCCGCCGGCGGCGAGTCCGGGGCAGGTGCTGGTAGACTCGTCGGCCGGTCAAGTTGCTACTTCGATAACCGGAGCTGGCGTTCCTTTATATGCTCCCGGTAATGCGACGCTTAATAACAGTGATAGCGTTAAGGGTAAAGTTTCCGTTGAGCCCGGTGCCACACCGGATTCGAACGAAACTAGCGCAGGGCGAGGTTTGGCGAACGCGGGATATGATGTAAGTCATCAGCCTACTGCTTCACAGAAGGGTGTCGACGGTGTTCGAACTGCGGACTTGTCAGTGAAGGGCGTTGGTCAAATTGACGTGTATACGCCTGAAAACATTAATCCGAATAGCATTGTTCGTAACATTGAAGGAAAATTCGATCAAGCCAACGGTGTTATTGTGCAGGCGGATTTGTCCAATGCTGATATGGTCTCTATTGCTGCGCGGACGTGGGGTAAGCCCAATGGCTGTGGATTTAATACTATATTCTTTCAGAATTCTAAAGGGCGGATATTTCGGTTTGATCGTCCGGTTGGAGGTGGGTGATAATGGCAAAATTTTC
Organism: Burkholderia sp. MSHR3999; assembly: GCF_000833595.1. Taxonomy (NCBI): domain Bacteria; kingdom Pseudomonadati; phylum Pseudomonadota; class Betaproteobacteria; order Burkholderiales; family Burkholderiaceae; genus Burkholderia; species Burkholderia sp. MSHR3999. The sequence continues at coordinate 1,756,764 of NZ_JRFO01000001.1, read as the reverse complement.
TTGTAAGTGCGGACATGTTATAAATTTGATTGTTTCTCCGAGTAAGGACGAATGGAGGCTGATTCCGGAAAAAGCTCTGGAAGATATCGTGGATTTATTGGACGGTGGTCAGGCGATTGATGGTGAGGCATTTTATGAAAAATTAAGAGGGAAGGAGATTACAGTGTATCGCTGCCCGTCATGCGGTAGGTTGCACTTAGAGGAGGCGGGGAGGAATAAATTTGTGACCTATGTGCGAGAAGGTAGTGGTGAATGATGTGGTGAAGTTGAGTTTGTGTATTTAATGTTTTTGGTAGGGATTGAAAATTGGGCGCTGACTCAGTTCTTTGGTGGAAAATATATAGTTCATATCCGGATGAATTTGAGCGCTGGCCAAGTGTGGGTGCACTCGGAGTTTTGGATTGTGGGATTAAAAAATATGTCAATGAAAATTCGACTGGCTAAGGGAGTGGGTTGGGAGTAAATTCGCTAAAGGGCGGATGTTTCGATTTAATTGCCAGGTCGGATGTGGGTGATGATGGCAAAATTTGCTTGTAAGTACGAGTACGTAATAAGGTGAATGGTGTGACGAAATTTAATATTGATTTTGTTGGTGAAATGGGTCGCGAGCACCTTATGGCGGAACTCAGCTTTGAGGGGCAAAGACTGTGCGTTATCGACAGGGAGGGCGGAAATGACAGTATGCAGATTGAGTTTTTGGTTGATTTGTACATCCTGCCAGACAGTGTAAAAATGAAATTCAGTCTCGATGATTTTATGGGGGCAGTTAATTCCGCGAGAGATGAGTTGCGGAAGTGTGCGTAGTTGATCAAGAGGTTGGCGACATTTCTTAATCCGATCGCTGCTACTGTTGGATCAGTGAAAGTGGCGGCGATCTTCATAAATGTGATTTTACCGTTCACGGCGCTGCACAAACATCTTTTTCGACTAGTGCATGCGGTCGGTGCGATTGTTATCCTGCTTTGATTTCGGATGGTCGCAGGGCATGTGTAATCGAGAATCAAATACATGAAGAAGAAAATCCGAGGGGGTAGCTTTATCGCCGGATCGTTGCTTTTTGCATCGACCTGCGCGATGGCACAGTCGGTTCAATCGGTTGGTAATGACCAACAGGTTCGACAGCAGGAAGAAACCCGTGAGCGTGAACGAACCGTTTCCGCGCCGGGGGTGCGTTCGAGCGTTGCGGCAAGTGCAGGCTATCCGACGCTTCCAACCGAAACACCATGCTTCCGCGTTGATCATTTCGTGGTCGACGTTCCAGACTCATTGCCGGATGGCGTGAAAGCAAAGGGCGCGTCCGCGCTGCCGATGGATCGCTTCGCATTCGCGCGTGAATGGCTCGAACACTACACGGGGCAGTGTGTCGGCAAGCAAGGGCTTGATGTACTCGTCAAGGCGCTGTCGCAAGACATTCTGTCGCGTGGCTATATCACGACGCGTGTGCTGCTGCCCGAACAGGATTTGTCGTCTGGCGCGTTGAAAGTGTCGTTGATTCCCGGCGTGATTCGCCGCGTGCATTTCGCTGACGAAAAGCTGCGGGGCACATGGAAAACCGCGTTTCCGACGCGCGATGGTGAACTGTTGAATCTGCGTGACCTTGAGCAAGGTCTGGAACAGACGAAGCGCGTATCGAGTCAGGACGTATCGATGCAGATCGTGCCCGGCGACGTGCCGGGCGACAGCGACGTTGTACTTGACGTGAAGCGCGGCAAGCCTTGGACCGTCGTCGCGTCGATCGACAATTCGGGCACGCGCGCGACCGGCAAATTGCAGGGCAATATTTCGCTCGGGATCGACAATCCGTTTGGGCTGAACGACGTGTTCAACGTTGGCGCGAGTCAAGACCTTGAATTTGGCGACAAGCGCCTCGGTTCACACGGCTGGAATGCGTTCTATTCCATTCCGTGGGGCTACTGGACTGCGACCCTTTCGGCGTACACGAACACCTACTACCAGCAGATCGCAGGCGTTAATTAAACGTTCGTCGCAAGCGGTAATTCAAAGACGATCGATTTCAAGCTCGCCCGTGTGCTCGCGCGTAGCCAGAACGATGTATTCGGCGGCTATGTCCGCTTGTCGCGCCGCTTCGGTCAGAGCTTCATCGAAGATACGGAAATCTCGCAGCAGCGCCGTAACAACACGCTGATCGAACTCGGCCTGACCGATCGGCATTATTTCGGTGGCGCGCAGTTCGACGGTTCTCTCGCGTACCGGCAGGGCATTGGTGGATTCGGCGCGCAAGACGACGTGCTCGCGGCCGGCGGCGGTCCGACGTACCGCTACAAGATGGCCGTGGTCGATGCGAACCTGTCGGTACCTTTTGCAATCGCGCAGCAGCCGTTCCGTTACGTGACCACATTCCATGGTCAGTACACCGGCAACACGCTGTACTACATCGATGATCTGACGATCGGCAGCCGGTACACGGTACGCGGCTTCGACGGCGAAACGATGCTGGCGGCGGCGCGCGGCTTCTACTGGCGCAACGAATTGCAGATGCCGATCGGGCAGACGGGGCAGGCCCTTTACGCGGGACTCGACTACGGCCATGTATGGGGACCGCAGCCGGTTGCGCTGGTCGGCACGCAACTGGCCGGCGCGGTGATCGGCATCAAGGGCAGTATCGGCACGCGCTTGGGCGCGTACGGCTATGACCTGTTCGCGGGCACGCCGGTCTACAAGCCGTCCGGATTTCCGACCGCATGCGTGACGGTCGGATTTCAGTTGACGGGGCAGTTTTGAGTGTTCAATTGGCAGGAGAATTTCAGGCATATCCGGCACGTCATCGCAGCGCACATCGCGCTCGCCCAATCACCCACGAGGTAAAGCAACTCGTCCGAAAACCATCTCCCAACAATATTGGGAAAATCTGGAGACCAATCCAATGAAACAATCTTCCCGCTCGTCCTGCCTCTTCGCAGTTGCACTCATCACGACAGCGCTTTCGGCATGTGGCGGTGGAGACGATGTCAATACGTCCGGCACAGGAACATCCGCGCCTCCGGCATCATCCGCCACGCCCTCATCCCCACAGCCGGCCGTTCAGGCAGCGTGCCGGCCGAACGGTAATTTCACCTATTCCGGTTCAGCCTCTCAGGTCAAGGACAATAACGGCAAGCTGGCCGTGGTGGTCGTGCCCAGTATGCCCAAGGAATATCAGTTGAACCGGAATTTCACCGCCTCGGCTGTACCCGCGTCGAGCCTGTTGCAACAAGCGAGCGGCGCGTTTACAACGCTGGCTTCTTCGGATTCCGCGACCGACTGCCTGGGACTCGATCACGGAATGGTGTCGGAAATCCAGGGCGTCGGCAGCGATGTCGCGATTGGCCGCTGGAACATGGCCAAGGACACGGATGGCAATACCTATACCATGGACCAGGGCCTTCACTACGCGGTGGGCACGCCCCTTTCGTTACCCGTGGCGAGCGGAACGCTTGCCTGCACGCAACTGATCGCGGATTCGGTCGCAAACGATTTCAGTGGCCCGACCGGCACGCTTGGAACGGCTTCGGCTACGCTGGATCTCGGTACGCATACGCTGAACAACCTGAGCATGACGATTCACGACTTGAATGGTCAATATACGTTGACGAAGGCACAGACGCCGTTGGATGGCGTTTCGACCGAAGGGAGCCTGTCCGTACAAACGGTTGTCGTCGGCCATGACGCGAAGCAGCCGTTGGTGGCCCTCGGCTACTCGACTTCGCAGTCTAAGTCGGGAGTTGGCGGCGTTGTGGTGTTGTCGTGCCAGTAATGTCGTCGAGAAACTTGGGGTCGAGCGCGTAGGCCGACGCCATCGGAATCCCCCCAAGGCCCGCATCGGCAATTTGCCGGTAGCGGGCCTTCGGTTTTTTCAATATACCGGATGATCATGAGGCGCCAGCGCGAGCGCTTCGATGCCCGAGAAATCCAGTGCGTCGAGACTGAGCCGGATCTCAGCCAAAAACGCCGTGGCCGCGGGATGAACGCGGCTCGCGCTGTCGATCCATTGCTCGATATCGGTCAGGCGTCCGTCTTTCGCGAGAACCGCCAGTTCCCGGCGGTCGCTTTCGGGCGGAACGGCAATCGCCGTGTGGCGATCGCGTCGCACGTGTATGTCGGCGGAACCGAAGGACGAATAGGGGATGACGTTCGACGTCGCCGCAGCGCCAGCCTCCGCGGCGTCCACGACGATCTCGAACGAAAACGAGGTGCCGCGAGCAGGCGCGCTCGACACGCGCAGATCGCCGCCCATCGTGGCGACGATGCGCTGCGCAATGAACAGCCCGAGGCCCGTGGTGCCGTTCATCGACTGCATCTGGCGGAATGCCGAAAAGAGGCTCGACTGTTGCTCGATGCCGATCCCGATGCCGGTATCCGCGACGTCGAATCCGATCAGCCAGCGGTCGTCCTGCCGGCGCGCTCGCACGGTCATCATGACGATGCCGTCACGGGTGAATTTGGACGCGTTGGACAGCAGGTTGAGCAGCACCTGCTGCAGCCGGCGGCCATCGATCGCCACCCGGCGAGGCAATGACGTCAGCGCCTGATGGTGGAACTGGTTGTTCAGTGGCGTACAGAGTGCGATCGCGTATTCGGCGATGTCGTTCAGCAGCGCGAGCAGGTCCGTTGGCGCCGGGGCGATGTCCAGCGGCTGCAGCTCGGCTTTCGCATACCCGATCAGCTCGTCGATCAGGCCGAGTTGATAGCTCACGCTGCGCTCGATCGCGCGGATCAGGTGTGCCTGCTTCGAATCGGCCGCGTCCAGCAGCAGTCCGGCATAGCCGGCAATCGTCGCAAGCGGCGCGCGAAGGTCGTGACTCACATAGCCGAGGGTTTCGATCTTCTGCTGGTTTTTCTCTTCCGCGTCGAGCAAGGCCGCGTTCAATGCCGCCGTGCGCTGCGCAACCTCGTGCCGCAGCCGTTCGTGCTCGCTTCGCTGCCAGTCGGCAAGTTCCTCCCGCGCCTCCTGCCGCTGTTTCCCGACATGGTTGATCCATGCGGCGAGCACGACGAGATGGGTGGCCAAGCCAATCACGGCGATGACGGGGTTCGGACGAATGTCGGCATTCAGCCATCCCAGGCCGGCCGGCAGGAAGCCGAGCGTCTCGACCAGGTGCAACGCAAAGTTGAACAACCCGAAGCCGACCGTGATCAGCATGATCCGCGCGGTGGGCGTCGCCTGGCGCGAGAGCACGGCGGCAACGCCCACTTCGACGATGCCGAACACTCCGTTGACGGCCAGGCTGACCTGGGCGAAAACGTACAGATTCCCGAACGCGGCGCCTGCCGCGGTGACGCACTCCAGTACCGCGAATCCGGACAGCACGCGGCGCGCGGGGAGCATGGTTCGCTCGCCGTAGGCGATGCGCAGGATGAAGACGATGAACAGCAGCACGCTGACGCAGCCGAACACCGAAACGCTGCGGGCGCTCCATTCGACTGCGTGCGGCCATAGATAGACTTTCGTATAACCGCGCAAGGCGGCTTCATACGATGCCGTCATGAAACAGACGGCCGCGAGCACGAGGAACGAGACGCTGCGCGAGAAACAGGCGATCAGCAGCGCGCACCATCCGAGCGCCAGGACGCCGCCGATCAGGCCGCCGCCCCAAAGCGCCGCGCGCTTCTCGAGCGCTTCATACTCCGCCGCCGCATACAGCTTCGGCTCGAGCGCGAGCGCGGTATCGCCCGCCACGCGAATCAGGATGACGGCCTGCTCGCCGGGACCGAGGGTGAATCGCGTCAATGGATTGCGGGATACCGATGGCCGCGCTGCCGGCGCCGCGGTGGAATCGATGCCGTCAGGTGTACGATGGCCGTCGCGTCCGATATGGAAGTCCACGTGCACGAGGCGCGGCTCCATGAGCGCAAGGACGAGCGACGATTCCGTCGTGCCGCGGTTGGTCACGGTCACGCGCAGCCACCACGCCGAATGCGAGAAGCCGGGCTTCAAGCCGTCCTGCCGGACGGAGCGAAACCCGCCCGGGCGTTCGGTCGGCAGCGCGAGCACGTCGTCCAGCCGCATCCGGCCCGACACGTCTTCGAATACCTGAATCCGGTCCAGCGAAGCACGCTGCGGGATCGGTTGGGCGGCCACATCGGGCAGCACGGCAAAGGCGCACGACGCCCACCCGCAGAGGCACAGGAACAGCAAGAACAACCGGCGCCACATGACGATCGTTGTCGCGGCGCTAGCCGAGATCAAGATCGGGCTCCAGGATGCCGGCCGGCTCCTGCAAGCGGCACGTGCGACATTCGTCCCGGTAAGCCGACGGCGTGACGCCAAATCGCTCGCGAAACGCCGTGGCGAAATTCGCGGGGCTCGAAAAGCCGATTTCTTCGGCAATCTGCGCGATGCTCAACGGCGTGCGGCTCAGCAGGCCTTGAGCAATCCGCAAGCGTTCGTTGCGCAGATACTCGAATACGGTCTGGCCGAGGGTGTCCCGGAATGCGCGCGTCAGCCGCTTTTCATGGGTGCCGACCAGGCGGGCGAGCCGTTCGACCGTGGGCGGGTCGCTCAGTCTTTGCGAAAGATGCCGAATGGCCGCGCGAACGATGGCGTCGTTGCCGGTGGGATCCGACTCAGCCGGATCGGCTTCGGCATGCCGGCCGCCTTTCGCGCGGCCGAGGTGGACGCGAATCCGCGCAAGGACCTCGGCAGGTTCGAACGGCTTCAGCACGTAGTCGACGCCGCCGATCCCCAGCCCCTCGAGACGCTCGTCGAGGTCGCCGGCCACCGTCAGGAAAATGATTGGAATCGCGCACGTGCCGGGCGTTTCGGCAAGCAGTCGGCAGGCCGCGAAGCCATCCATGCGCGGCATCCGGACGTCCATCAGGATCAGGTCGGGCGAGATCGCCAGCGCCCGCTGATACGCCTGTGATCCATCGAATGCGATGCTGATCCGGAAGCCGGCACGGCGCAGGATGGCGATCAACAGGTGAAGCTGGTCCGGCTGGTCGTCGACGACAAGAATGTGCGCGTCGGCAAGTGCGGATGGTCGGGGCAGCATGGTGGATACGTGCAGGCGTTGCGGATTGCGATCCGACATCAAGCTTTCGATTGTCTTTCGGTCGCTGTGTCAATTCGCGTTCTACGCGACCGGTCTGATTTACCGACTTCTCACGATTGTTCTGCCTGGCCCGAATCGCTGCGCTGCAGCGGCGCATGCGGCACCCCGGTGACGAGGCGCGACGCGGTATCGCCGGATGCCGCGCAGAATATCAGATCGCATTGATCTGCGGAATATCAAAAATTTCCCCCCGAGCAAAAGATTTGGGCGCTCGGGAAAAGGCGCGCATGGACGACGCTGCAACAATGCGCTTCGGCGTTGCGCGGGCCGTAACGCCAAGTGGAGGTATCCGAGGGGAGAAAGGCGGCGAACTGCAGAGGTTCGACCGCGATGGGCGACGGCGCGAGGCCCGGGCCGACGTCACTCGGCCGGCTCGATGTCCAGCGGGCACGTGCCGGCAAGGCGCAACCGCGTGCCGGTCCATTCGTAAAAGAACCGGGCCGCCTTCGCGTTGCCGTGGCCGCAGTCGTCGTTGAAGCAGCCGGATACGATCAGCAACGTGCTGCCGGCACGGAAATCGAGCCGCTCGTCGCCGTTGCCCATCACCCCCGAGATCTCCTGCACGCCGGGCATCGTGTAGGTCGTTCCCGTGTACTTGTCGACGATCGCGAAATTCCGGCAGTCCGTTCCGCAACCCCACACGGCGACGCGATAGTGACCGGCAAAATTGGCGGGTTCCGTGAATTCGCCTCGAATGACGGTACGGTAGAGGCGGGCTTCCTTGCTGCGCAGCCGGGGTGCGTCGGGCAGCGCGCGCGGCGCGCGCACGGTGCGAGCCGGGTACCGGTCGAACGATGGCGACGGGCATGCGCTGGCGGGTGCCGCCGGGGTGGCCGCGCCGGCCGAGGCGGCAAGCACGGCGAAGGCGCCGGCGGTCAGCAGAAATCGGTATGCGCGTGTCACGCGATCATCCGTGCAAGTTCGAGGTTCAGTGGGTCCGCGGGCACGGCGCCCGAGCATCGATCCGTGCGCCGCATGTCCGCCTCGTCGTCAATCCGCCAGCCGCTGGTCCGCGAGCGCCTTGCAGCAGTCGTCGTACACCCATTGCACGAGCCGCGCCTGATAGTTCAGGTCGTCGGTGTCGACGATCTCCTCGACCGCGTCGCGCGCCCAGGCCGCGTCGACGAAGCCGGCATGGCGTTTCGCGATGTCCTGCGCGAGCGCGGACAGCTTCGCGATCGCCAGCCAGTCGGCCATGCGGTGGTGGCGGTCGAGCCAGCGGTGCGCGGCCTGTACCTGGAACGCGGAATCCGGCCATGCCTCATTGAGGTAGTACGCGCCGAGATTGCCGCAGGTGAGCCAGCAGAGGAGCTCCAGGCGGTCGTGCGAGCCGAGGGTGGGGCGGGCGTCGGTCATGGCAGCGCTCACGAAAGGCGTCGATTCCGGGTGGCGGCCGGGCGCAAGGCACCGGTGCCGATAGTAAAAACATAGCACGATGCGGACCATGCCGCGCACCCGGACTGGTGCGGATGGGGGCGCATGGCGGGCGGGACGTCATCGCGCACCGCCGGTCGCCGTGCCGGCGCCGCGTGCCGTCACGCGCGTCCCGCGCTCGCTAAAATGATCGTTTCCACGGAGACGGAACACGACGATGAAAACCTACGACCAGTTCTATATCGACGGCGCCTGGCGCCAACCGGCGGGCGCCGGCACGATCGACGTGATCGACTCGGGCACCGAGGCCGTGATCGGCCGGATTCCGGAAGGGCAGCCGGCCGACGCGCAGGCGGCGGTCCGCGCCGCGCGCGCCGCGTTCGACGGTTGGGCCGCGACCCCGCCCGCGACCCGCGCCGCATACCTGCGCAAGATCGCCGAGCATCTGCAGGCGCGCAGCGAGGAGCTGGCGCAGTCGATCACGGGCGAAGTCGGGATGCCGATCAAGCTGTCGCGCGCGATCCAGGTCGGCGGGCCGATCTACAACTGGAACGCGTATGCGAAGCTCGCGGAGTCGTTCGAGTTCGACGCGCGAGTGGGCAATTCGCTCGTCGTGCGCGAGCCGGTCGGCGTCGTCGCGGCGATCACGCCGTGGAACTACCCGCTCAACCAGATCACGCTGAAGGTCGCGCCGGCGCTCGCGGCCGGCTGCACGGTGGTCCTCAAGCCGTCCGAAATCGCGCCGCTCAACGCGTTCATGCTCGCCGAGGCGATCGATGCCGCGGGGCTGCCGGCCGGCGTATTCAACCTCGTGTGCGGCTACGGGCCCGTCGTCGGCGAAGTGCTCGCGACCGACCCCGACGTCGACATGGTGTCGTTCACCGGCTCGACGCGCGCGGGCAAGCGCGTGGCCGAGCTGGCCGCCGCGAGCGTCAAGCGCGTCGCGCTCGAGCTGGGCGGCAAGTCGGCGTCGGTGATCCTCGACGACGCCGACTTCGCGGCGGCGGTGAAGGGCACGGTCAACGCGTGCTACCTGAACGCCGGGCAGACCTGTTCGGCACACACGCGGATGCTCGTGCCGCAGGCGCGTTACGACGAGGCGCGGGCGCTGGCGAAGACCGCGGCCGAAGCGTACGTCGCCGGCGACCCGCGGCAGGAGTCGACGCGCCTCGGCGCGCTCGCGTCGGCGGCGCAGCAGCAGCGCGTGCAGTCGTACATCCAGCGCGGCATCGACGAAGGCGCCGAGCTCGTGACGGGCGGCGTCGGCCTGCCGGACGGCATCGAGAAGGGCTTCTTCGTGAAGCCGACCGTGTTCGGCCGCGTCGATCCGAAATCGACGATCGCGCAGGAGGAAATCTTCGGGCCCGTGCTGTCGATCATCACGTATCGCGACGAGGAGGAAGCGGTCCGCATCGCGAACGACTCGCCGTACGGCCTCGGCGGCGCGGTTTGGGCGGGCAGCGACGAGCGCGCGCTGCGCGTCGCGCGGCGCATGCGCACCGGGCAGGTCGACATCAACGGCGGCACGTGGAACATGGCCGCGCCGTTCGGCGGCTTCAAGCAGTCGGGCCACGGGCGCGAGAACGGCGTCTACGGACTCGAGGAATACCTCGAATACAAGTCGATGCAGCTGAAGCCGGCGAAGCCCGCCTGAACGGCACGACGCGCGATTTCTGAAAACGGCACGCACCGCGCGTGCCGTTTTTTCTTGACGCGGCTCAAGGTGCGCGTCGGCGGACGCGCCGATCATCGCATTTCCCGATGTTCGACGAGGTACCCGATGTCCGCACGCACTTCCTTCCCGCCGCTCGTGATTCGCGGCCGTTCGCTGCTGCCGATCGTGCAAGGCGGCATGGGCGTCGGCGTGTCCGCGCATCGCCTCGCCGGCAGCGTCGCGCGCGAAGGCGCGCTCGGCACGATCGCGAGCATCGACCTGCGGCATCATCATGCGGACCTGCTCGCGCGCTGCCGCGCGCAACCGGACCGCGCCACGCTCGAGGCCGCGAATCTCGAGGCGCTCGCGCGCGAGATCCGTCTCGCGAAAACCTATGGCGAAGGGCGCGGGATGATCGCCGTCAACGTGATGAAGGCGGTCCGCGCGCATGCGGACTACGTGCGCGTCGCCTGCGACGAAGGCGCGGACGCGATCGTGATGGGCGCGGGCCTGCCGCTCGACCTGCCGGACCTGACGCACGGCCGCGACATCGCGCTGGTTCCGATCCTGTCGGACAGCCGCGGCATCGCGCTCGTGCTGAAGAAGTGGATGAGGAAGGGCCGGCTGCCGGATGCGATCGTGATCGAGCATCCCGCGCACGCGGGCGGCCATCTCGGCGTCACGCAGCTCGACGACATGCACGACGCGCGCTTCGATTTCGCGCGCGTGCTCGACGAGACCACGCAGGTGATCGCGTCGCTCGGCCTCGAGCGCGAGCAAATTCCGCTGATCGTCGCCGGCGGGATCAACAGCCACGACGCGGTGCGCGACGCGCTGGCCGCCGGCGCGAACGGCGTGCAGATCGGCACGCCGTTCGCGGTCACCGCGGAAGGCGACGCGCATCCGAATTTCAAGCGCGTGCTCGCCGACGCGCGCCCCGACGACATCGTCGAGTTCGTCAGCGTGACGGGCCTGCCGGCGCGCGCGGTGAAGACGCCGTGGCTCGAGCGCTACCTGCGCAACGAGGCGCGCATACGCGAGAAGCTCGGCGCGCTGAAGCTGCGCTGCCCGGCCGCGCTCGAATGCCTGAGCGTGTGCGGGCTGCGCGACGGCATCGAGAAGTTCGGGCACTTCTGCATCGATACGCGCCTCGCGGCCGCGTTGCGCGGCGACGTCGCGAACGGGCTGTTCTTCCGCGGCCGCGAAGCGCTGCCGTTCGGCCGTGCGATCCGCAGCGTGCGCGATCTGCTCGACCTGCTGCTCACGGGCAGCGCGGGCGAGCCTGCGACAAACCGTCCAGCGTTTACGCTGGCTTGACGAACATCAAAACGCACCCAAGACCCTGCCGGCAGAATGGATTCCGTTCTTTGGGGGTCCATACAGATGCATAAAACGATTCAAAAATTTGTTGCCGCCGCGGCATGCGCTGCGGGTCTTGCCGCGATGCCGGCGGTGTCGCACGCGGCATCGCAGGGCGACGGCATTTACCAGGGCGATTTTCTGGCCCGCCTGCGCGCGATCAGCATTCAGCCGAACGAGCGCGGCAGCGACACGCTGGGCGCGATCAACGTCGGCGTGAAGAACGCGATCGTGCCGGAGCTCGATTTCACGTACATGATCCGCGACTATCTGGGCGTCGAGCTGATTCTCGGCACGTCGCGGCACCAGATGACGTCGAACCTCGGCAACCTCGGCGGCGTGAACGTGCTGCCGCCGACGCTGTTGCTGCAGTACCACTTCAACCATGCCGGCAAGGTGCGTCCGTATGTCGGTGCGGGCCTGAACTACACGTACTTCTACAACAACGGACTCAACGTCGGCGGGCAGGGCGTGTCGATCGAAAAGAGCAGCTTCGGCCCGGCGCTGCAGTTCGGCGTCGACGTGCAGGTGACGAAGAAGGTGTTCGTCAACGTCGACGTGAAGAAGATCTGGATGAGCACCGACGCGACGCTCGGCGACAAGCCGATCGGCACGCTGCACATCGATCCGCTGATCGTCGGCGTGGGCGTCGGGATGAAGTTCTGATCACGCAGCACGCGCAACAGACGCAACAAGAACAGAGTTGGGGTTGGCGGCACGGCGGTATGCGTGCCGCTTTTTTTTTGTTTGCGCGCCGTCGCGTCAGAGCTTGTCGTACTGGAAGCGCATCGCGGTGCCTTCGCGCGAAATGCGCTCCCACACCGCGCGCTTCTCGTCGTCGCTCAGGAACACCCAGTTCGAGACCTCGGCGGCCGTGCGGCCGCAGCCCTTGCAGACTTCGTCGAAGAGGGTCGAGCAGACGCCGATGCAGGGGCTGTCGGGCAGGTCGTGGAGATTGGAGGCCATCGGAAGGTTCGCACGGGGAAAACGTCAGCGGGCATTTTAATGCATCGGGCGCGGCCGCTCCCGGCACCCGGCGCGACGCCGGGCGAGGCCGCCTGTCGGCCGAACGCTTTCGCCTGTCCATTTTCAGGATGGACAGACGGAAATTACCCGATAGAATTTCCTCCGGATTACCCCGCTGCGCGCGCCGGGATGCCGGTTTGCGACAGGAATCTGTTCCGTTTGCGCGACACCGGCACGATTTTTTTGTGACGGGCGGCGAATAATGGTAGCTTTCGGGGTTTTCAAGGGACGGCGCGGATTTTCACGCGCCGTCATGGCGAGGCAGGCGACAGCCGGACATGCGTCCGGCCGGACGGGAGAACGGGATGAAAGCAAAGGTGGCGTGCCGGTTCGCAGCGCTGGCGCTGTGCGTGGGCGCATCGGCGGCAGCGGCGAAGGATACGCAGCTCAATGTCTACAACTGGTCGGACTACATTGCGAAGGACACGATCCCGAACTTCGAGAAGCAGACCGGCGTCAAGGTCCGCTACGACAACTACGACAGCGACGACACGCTGCAGGCGAAGCTGCTGACCGGCAGCTCGGGCTACGACATCGTCGTGCCGACCAGCAACTACGCGGGCAAGCAGATCGCGGCCGGCATCTTCACGCCGCTCGACAAGTCGAAGCTGCCGAACCTCAAGTATCTCGATCCGCAACTGATGGCGCTCGTCGCGGGCGCGGACCCGGGCAACAAGTTCGCGGTGCCCTGGGCGTACGGCACGACCGGCCTCGGGTACAACGTGAACAAGGCCCAGCAGATCCTCGGCAAGGTGCCGCTCGACAACTGGGACATCCTGTTCAAGCCGGAGAACATCTCGAAGCTGAAGGCGTGCGGCGTGTCGGTGCTCGACGCACCCGACCAGATGTTCGCGGCGACGCTGCACTACATCGGCAAGGATCCGATGAGCACGAACCCGGCCGACTACCAGGCCGCGATGCAGGTGCTGAAGAAGATCCGCCCGTACATCACGCAGTTCAACTCGTCGGGCTACATCAACGACCTGGTCGGCGGCGACCTGTGCTTCGCGTTCGGCTGGTCGGGCGACGTCGTGATCGCGAAGCATCGCGCGATGGAAGCGAAGAAGCCTTACAAGGTCGAGTACTACATCCCGAAGGGCGGCGCGCCGGTCTGGTTCGACGTGATGGCGATCCCGAAGGATGCGAAGAACAAGGAAGCTGCGCTGCAGTGGATCAACTACATCGAGGACCCGAAGGTCCACGCGGCGATCACGAACGCGGTGTACTACCCGAGCGCGAACGCCGAGGCGCGCAAGTACGTGCGGCCTGACGTCGCGAACGATCCGGCCGTCTACCCGCCGGCCGACGTCGTGAAGACGCTGTTCCTGCTCAAGCCGCTGCCGCCGGAGATCCAGCGTCTGCAGACGCGTCTGTGGACCGAGCTGAAATCGGGACGCTGACGCAAAGCGAGCCGGAGTCGCACATGCAGTCATGAAGCCCCTGGTGCCCCCGGGGGCTTTGTTCGTCAAACGCAGGAGAGAAGCAGCACATCATGAATAGCCAGTCGAGTGCGCCGGTTGCGAGCGCGCCGTCCTTCGTTTCCTCGTCCGGCGCCGGTTCGCGCGCCGAAAACTTTGTCCAGATCATCGACGTCGTCAAGAAATTCGGCGAGACCGAAGCGGTGCGCAGCGTCAACCTGACGGTGCGCAAAGGCGAGCTGTTCGCGCTGCTCGGCAGCTCGGGCTGCGGCAAGTCGACGCTGTTGCGGATGCTTGCCGGCCTCGAGACGATCACGTCGGGCAAGATCCTGATCGACGGCGAGGACCTCGCGCAGATGCCGCCGTACAAACGGCCCGTGAACATGATGTTCCAGTCGTATGCACTGTTCCCGCACATGACGGTCGAGGCGAACGTCGCGTTCGGCCTGAAGCAGGAAGGCGTGCCGAAGGCCGAGCTGAAGGAGCGCGTGCATGCGGCGCTCGAGCTCGTGCAGATGGGCAAGTTCGCGAAGCGCAAGCCGCACCAGTTGTCGGGCGGCCAGCAGCAGCGCGTCGCGCTCGCGCGCTCGCTCGTCAAGCGCCCGAAGCTGCTGCTGCTCGACGAGCCGATGTCGGCGCTCGACAAGCAGATCCGCCAGCGCACGCAGATCGAGCTCGTCAACATCCTCAACAAGGTCGGCGTCACCTGCATCATGGTCACGCACGACCAGGAAGAGGCGATGACGATGGCGAACCGGCTCGCGGTGATGAGCGAAGGCCAGATCGTCCAGATCGGCTCGCCGAACGAGGTCTACGAGTATCCGAACACCCGCTTCTCGGCCGAGTTCATCGGCTCGACCAACCTGTTCGACGGCGTCACCGTCGAGGACGAGCCCGACCACGTGTTCATCGAGTCGCCGGGCCTGCCGTGCCGGCTGTACGTGAACCACGGCATCACCGGCCCGCTCGGCATGCCGGTCTCGGTGTCGGTGCGCCCCGAGCGCATCGCGCTGACGCGCAAGCCGCCCGAAGGCGCGTTCAACTGGGCGCACGGCCGGATCTCGAACGTCGCGTACATGGGCGGGTATTCGCTGTATCACGTGAAGCTCGACGGCGGCAAGACCGTGATCGCGAACGTGTCGAGCCTCGCGATCTCGGAGCTCGAGACGCCGTCGCTCGGCGACGAGATCTACGTGCGCTGGAGCGCATCGGCGGGCGTGGTGCTGACGTCATGACCGCGTTCAAGTCCCTGCTCAACTGGCCGGTGAGGCGCTTCAACCTCACCGGCCGCACCGCGGTCGTCGCCGGCCCGTTCACGTGGCTCGTGCTGTTCTTCCTCGTGCCGTTCGTGCTGGTCGTCAAGATCAGCTTCGCGGAGCTGCAGCTCGGCATCCCGCCGTACTCGGAGCTCGCGACGTACACCGACGGCGTCGTGCACATCGCGCTGAACCTGTCGCACTACGCGTTCCTGCTGACCGACAGCCTGTACTTCGCGACCTACGTGAACTCGGTGCTGGTCGCCGCGATCACGACGCTGCTGTGCCTGCTGATCGGCTATCCGATGGCGTACTACATCGCGCGTTCGAACCCGGCGACCCGCAACGTCCTGATGATGGGCGTGATGCTGCCGTTCTGGACGTCGTTCCTGATCCGCGTGTATGCGTGGATCGGCATCCTGAAGAACAACGGCCTCCTGAACAACTTCCTGATGGCGATCGGCCTGATCCATACGCCGATCGAGCTGTACCGCACGAACTACGCGGTCTACATCGGGATGGTGTATTCGTACCTGCCATTCCTCGTGATGCCGCTCTATGCGCACCTCGTGAAGATGGACCTGCGCCTGCTCGAGGCCGCGTACGACCTCGGCGCCAAGCCGTGGAAGGCGTTCGTGCAGATCACGCTGCCGCTGTCGAAGAACGGGATCATCGCGGGCTGCCTGCTGGTGTTCATCCCGGCGGTCGGCGAATACGTGATTCCGGAGTTGCTCGGCGGCGCGAATACGCTGATGATCGGCCGCGTGATGTGGAACGAGTTCTTCAACAACGCCGACTGGCCGATGGCTTCCGCGGTCACCTGCGCGATGGTGCTGCTGCTGCTCGTGCCGATGGCGATGTTCCAGCGTTTCCAGGCCAAGGAGCAGGAGGGCCGCCGTCAATGAAGCCGAATCGTTTCCTGCAGTTCGCGGTGCTCCTTGCCGGTTTTGCGTTCCTGTACATCCCGATCGTCAGCCTGATCGTCTATTCATTCAACGAGTCGAAGCTCGTCACGGTCTGGTCCGGCTTTTCGTTCCGCTGGTACTCGGCGCTCGTCGACGACGACGAACTGCTGACCGCCGCGTGGCTGTCGCTGAAGATCGGCCTCATGACCGCCACCGCGTCGGTCGTGATCGGCACGTGGGCCGGCTTCGTGCTCGCGCGGATGGGGCGCTTTCGCGGCTTTGCGCTGTTCAGCGGAATGATCAACGCGCCGCTCGTGATTCCGGAAGTGATCCAGGGGATCTCGCTGCTGCTGCTGTTCATCGAGCTCGGCAAGTGGATCGGCTGGCCGGCCGAGCGCGGCATCTTCACGATCTGGCTCGGCCACGTGATGCTGTGCATCTCGTACGTCGCGATCATCGTGCAGTCGCGCGTGCGCGAGCTGGACCCGTCGCTCGAGGAGGCTGCGCTCGATCTCGGCGCGACGCCGCTCAAGGTGTTCTTCGCTGTGACGCTGCCGCTGATCTCGCAGGCGCTGATCGCCGGCTGGCTGCTGTCGTTTACGCTGTCGATCGACGACCTCGTGCTGTCGGCATTCCTGTCGGGCCCCGGCTCGACGACGCTGCCGCTCGTCGTGTTCTCGCGCGTGCGGCTCGGCCTGAATCCGGAGATGAACGCGCTCGCGACGCTGCTCATCTTCGCGGTGACGGCCGGCGTCGTGATCGCGAACTTCGTGATGCTGCGCCAGGAGCGGCGCAGGATGACGGCCGCAGCGGCGGCGATGGCCTGACGCCGTTTCGCCCGACGCCACGCAAGACGCCCGGTGCCGACGACGAGTCGGGCCGGGCGTTTTCTATTGCGCCGTCGCGACGCGCGCCGGTCAGGTCAGTACGCGAAGCTTTTGCCCGGCGTCGCCCAGACGGCCGTGGCCGCGGTGGCTAGGACCGGAATATACGAGGATCGAGGTAAAGGTCGACGCGACCAAGTATTAGATCGGGTAGGGCCGATATGTCCGCAGGGAGGTTGTCACTTCGACGGACAGTGAGGCGGCACCGCGACGTTCGCGATGCCGCCGCCTCCGCTCACCCACCCAACCCCGCCTTCACAAGCAACCCAAGCGCGACACACACGAGCGCGGCCGCGAACCCGACCTGCACATGCCGCGCGGACAGGAGGCGCGACACGCCGCGGCCGGCCGCCATCCCGAGCGCGGTGGTCGCGGTGAACCACAGCGTCACGTCGAGCGGCGCGTGCGTGCCGGCGGCGAGCGTCGCGATCACGCCGCCCGTGCCGACCAGCGCGATCACCATCAGCGACGTCGCGACGATCCCATGCATCGACACGTCGGTGAACTTGCGCAGCATCGGCACGATCACAAAGCCGCCGCCGACGCCGAGCAGGCCCGTCATCAGGCCGGTCACCGCGCCGGTCGACGCGAGCGCGACACCGGCCGGCCACGACCAGACGAGCCGGCCGGTGTCGGGGTTCACGCGGCCGACGCACAGCGGCGAAGCCTGCACGGCGTCGCCAGGCGTGCGCAGCGCCTGCCGCAGCAGCCGGCCGGCGACGACCAGCATCGTCGCCGCGAACAGCGCGAGCAGCACGCGTTGCGGCAGCACGTGCGCGAGCCGCACGCCGAGCGCCGTGAGCGGCACGCCGGCCGCGGCCATCAGGAACGCCGCGCGATAGCGCACGAGGCCGCGGCGAAAGCCTTCGAGCGCGCCGAGCGCGGCGCTGCCGGCCACCGCGACGAGCGCGACCGGGGTCGCCTGCTGCATCGGCCAGCCCATCCCGACGACGAGCGCGGGCACGGCGAGAATGCCGCCGCCCGCGCCCGTGAGCCCGAGCACGGCGCCGACGATGCCGCCCAGCACGAGAGAGATCAGCATGATGTCATCCGGTCGGGCGCAATCAGTCGGCGATGGTCGGCTTCGCGAGCCATTCGCGGCCCTTGAGCATCGCCTTCCAGTAGAGCGGCGGCAGCAGCCGCTCCTTCAGCAGCCACGCGAGCCGCGACGGACGCCGGCCGTCGATCAGCCACGCGGGAAAGGTCGGCGCGACCTTGCCGCCGTACAGGAACTCGGCGAGCACGATCCGGCCGCGCTCGACGGTCAGCGGGCACGAGCCATAGCCGTCGTAGGCCGCGTCGCCCTGCGCCTTGCCGAGCGCCGCGAGCACGTTGTGCGCGACGACGGGCGCCTGCTTGCGCGCGGCGGCGGCCGTTTTCGCGTTGGTGGTGTTGGTCGCGTCGCCGAGCGCGAACACGTCCGGAAAGCGCTTGTGTCGCAGTGTCGCCGGATCGACATCGATCCAGCCGGCCGGGTCGGCGAGCGGGCTCGCGCGCACGAAATCGGGCGCCTTCTGCGGCGGCACGACGTGGATCATGTCGAACTCGCGCTCGACGGTTTCCGCGCCGCCGTCGGGCAGCGTGCGCCGAAACGTCGCGCGGCGCGCGGGCCCGTCGATCGCGACGAGGTCGTGGCCGAACGACAGCCCGATGTCGTAGCGCTTCACGTATTCCATCAGCGCGGGCACGTAGTCGGCGACGCCGAACAGCGCGGCGCCCGCATTGCAGAACTCGACGTTCGCCGCGCCGAGCCGGCCTGAGCGCAGCCAGTGGTCGCACGCGAGATACATCGCCTTCTGCGGCGCGCCCGCGCACTTGATCGGCATCGGCGGCTGCGTGAACAGCGCGCGGCCGCCCTGGAATTCGCGGACGAGTTGCCACGTGTACGGCGCGAGATCGTAGCGGTAGTTCGACGTGACGCCGTTGCGGCCGAGCGTGTCGGTGAGGCCGTCGATCGCGTGCCAGTCGAGCTTGAGGCCGGGACAGACGACGAGCTGCCGGTAGCCGATCCGCCGGCAGCCGTCGAGCACGACCGCATGCGCTTCCGGCTCGAAGCCGGCCACGGCCGCCTGGATCCAGCGCACGCCGCGCGGCAGCACGTCGGACATCCGGCGCGCGGTCGTCTCCGGCCGGAACACGCCCGCGCCGACCATCGTCCAGCCGGGCTGGTAGTAATGCACGTCGGCCGGATCGATCACGACGATGTCGAGCGACCGGTCGCGCGCGAGCAGGCTCGATGCGACCGCGAGGCCGGCCGCGCCCGCGCCGACGATCACGATGTCGTGGCTGGCGTCGACGGCCTGCGCCGCGCGCTGGCCGCGCGCCGCGACGCCGGCCAGGTCGTAGCCGGCCGCGGCGGCCGTCGCGACGATGTCGTCCAGCGGCCGCAGGCCCGCCTGCGACAGCGCCCACAGCGTCGCCGAGCGCGTGCCGGTGCGGCAGTACGCGAGCACCGGCGCATCGAGCGACGCGATGAGCGCGCCGAAGCGCACGGCCTGATCGTCGGTGACCTTGCCGGAATCGACCGGCAGGTCGTGCACGGCGATGCCGAGCGGCGCGGCGGCCGCGCGAATCTCGGCGACGGTCGGCTGGTCCGGGCCTTCGCCGTCCGGGCGGTTGCAGACGATCGCACGGAAGCCCGCGGCGGAGAGCGCGGGCAGGTCGGCCGCCGTGATCTGGGGCGAGACCGACAGCGTGTCGGTCAGCTTGCGGATGTTCATTGTGTGGGTCCTTCGGTTGGGGCGGCGGCGAGGCGCTCAGATCGCGTCGAGCGGGATCTTCAGGTAGCGCACGCCGTTGTCTTCGGGCTCGGGCAGGTGGCCCGCGCGCATGTTGACCTGCACCGACGGCAGCATCAGCACCGGCATGTCGAGCGTCGCGTCGCGCGCGGTGCGCATCGCGGCGAAGTCGTCCTCGGTCACGCCGTCGCGCACGTGCACGTTCGCGCGCCGCTGCTCGGCGACGGTGCTCACGTACTGCACGTCGCGGCCGCCGGGCGGGTAGTCGTGGCACATGTAGAGGTGCGTGTCGGCGGGCAGGCCGAGCACGCGCGCGATCGACCGGTACAGCGTTCGCGCGTCGCCGCCGGGGAAGTCGCAGCGCGCGGTGCCGTAGTCGGGCATGAACAGCGTGTCGCCGACGAATGCGGCGCGTTGCGCACCGTCGTCGACGCAGTAGGTCATGCACGCCGGCGTGTGGCCGGGCGTGTGCAGCGCGCGGATCGACAGCGCGCCGAGCGGCAGCACGTCGCCGTCGTCGAGCAGCCGGTCGAACTGGCTGCCGTCGCTCGCGAAGCCGGCGCCCGCATTGAACAGCCGGCCGAACACATGCTGCACGCGCCGCACCTGCGCGCCGATCGCGATCGCGCCGCCGACGCGCGCCTTCAGGTACGGCGCCGCCGACAGGTGGTCGGCGTGCACGTGCGTCTCCAGCAGCCAGCGCACCGTCGCGCCGAGCTCGGCGACGCGCGCGAGCAGCCGGTCGGCGCTGGCGGTGCGCGTGCACCCCGACTTCGGGTCGTAGTCGAGCACGCTGTCGATCAGCGCGCATTCGCGGCTCGTCGTATCGAGCAGCAGGTAACTGATGGTGCTGGTCGCCGGGTCGAAGAAGCCTTCGACCGACATGACGGGCAGGTTGCTCACGGGATCGTCCTCATTCAGGTTCTGCAATCGACGTCCGGTATTACAAAAACCGTGCCAGGCGGCCTTGACGCGCCGGGGAACGCGCCAGGGGCTTGATTCAGTTCGGGTTTTTACCGGCGGGCATGCGGCGGGCGGCGACGCGCGCAACCTGCCGGCGCGCGCATGCTGCCAGTTTTGGCAGTGTCATGGCAGAATCGGCAGTCCACATGACAGACCCCGCCGAACCCGACCATGAGCCAGCACGACGTCATCCCGATCGTTCCCGCCCAGCCGCGCGGCGCCGCGCCCGACGTGGGCGCGCTCGTTTCCTACCTGGAACACGATCCGCAGCCGATGATCGTGGTCGACCCCGACTACCGGATCCTCGCGGCGAACGGCGCGTACCGGCGGCAGTTCGGCGTGGCGGGCGTCGAGCACGTGGGCCGGCATTGCTACCGCGTGTCGCATCACTACGACGTGCCGTGCGACCAGGCGGGCGAGCACTGCCCGATGAAGCAGGCGCTCGAGTCGCGCGGCGCCGACCGCGTGCTGCACATCCATCACACGCCGCGCGGCCCCGAGCACGTCGACGTCGAGCTGCGCCCGATCTTCGATGCGGCGGGCGACGTGATCGCGTACGTCGAGCGGCTGACGACGCTGAAGAGCGCGTCCGCGCAGCCGAGCGCGCAAGGGCTCGTCGGCGGCTCGGACGCGTTCAACGCGGCGCTCGGCGCGCTGCAGCGCGTCGCGCCGTCGCTGCTGCCGGTGCTGCTGCTCGGCGAGTCGGGCACCGGCAAGGAACTGTTCGCGCGGGCGCTGCACGAGGCGAGCGCGCGGGCGATGGGGCCGTTCGTCGTGGTCGATTGCTCGGGGATCGCCGAGACGCTGTTCGAAAGCGAACTGTTCGGCTACGAGAAGGGCGCGTTTACGGGCGCGGCGGCGCGCAAGCCGGGCCTCGTCGAAACCGCGCAGGGCGGCACGTTGTTTCTCGACGAGATCGGCGACGTGCCGCTGCCGATGCAGGTGAAGCTGCTGCGGCTGATCGAGTCGGGCACGTTCCGGCGCGTCGGCGGCGTCGAGACGCTGCGCGCGGATTTCCGGCTGGTCGCCGCCACCCACAAGCCGCTGCGCGCGATGATCGACGACGGCCGGTTCCGGCAGGATCTCTATTACCGGATCAACGCGTTTCCGATCCACCTGCCGGCCTTGCGCGAGCGGCACGGCGACGTCGCGCTGCTGGCCGCGTCGATCCTGCGGCGGATCGCGAACGCGCGCGCCGGGGCCGGCGACGCGCTCGCCGCGCCGCACACGCTGACCGACGCCGCGCGCGCGTGCCTCGACGCCTATGCATGGCCCGGCAACATCCGCGAATTGCGCAACGTGCTCGAACGCGCCTGCCTGTTCGCGGACGACGGCACGATCCGCAGCGAGCACCTGCCTGATGAGATCGCATGTGCGGATGCGGCGTCGCGGCTGCCGGACGCGTCGCGCGCGCCGTCCGACGACGAACTCGTGCGCATCGCGCGCACGTTCCGCGGCACGCGACGCGCGCTCGCCGAACGCGTCGGGCTGAGCGAGCGCACGCTGTACCGGCGGCTGCGCGCGCTCGGGCTCGCGACGCGGGACGCGTGACGGCATCCCGTCGCCGCACATGCATGCATTGCGACAAATATTCAAACTCGGACAATCATTAATGGTTGTTTTACGATAATTGATCACCTAGAATCCGGGCATGTTCTCCCTACCGCGAGGAATTCGCATGCCTGCCGATCGCATTGCCCGTGTCAGCCAGCGGATGGCTGCCGTCACGCTCTGGTTCATCGTCGCGATGATGCTGCTCAACGCCGCATGCTGGGTGGCGCCGTCGCTGAACGCGACGCCGTCCGGCGCGGGTCTCGGCTTCGGCCTGACCGATTCGCTGATCACCGGGCTCGGCGTCGACGTCGCCGCGTTTCCGTGGTGGCAGAAGGTCGGCGGCGTCGTGCTGTCGAGCGTGCCGCTCGTCGCGCTGGCGAGCGGCCTGCGGCATCTGCGCCTGCTGTTCCGCCGCTATGCGGGCGGCGACTATTTCTCGGCGGACGCCGCCCGGCACCTCGGCAAGATGGGGCGCGCGGTCGGTCTGTGGGTCCTGCTGAGCATCGTGTGCGAGCCGCTCCTGAGCATGTGGGCGACGATGCGCGAGCCGGCCGGACACCGTGTCGTCACGATCAGCATCGGCATGCCGTATGTCGTCGCGCTGTTCACCGCGGCCTGCATCCTCGTGATCGCGCACATCCTGCGGCAGGCGAGCGCGCTCGACGCCGAGCACCGGCAATTCGTGTGAGGCGCGCGCGATGCCGATCATCGTCAAGCTCGACGTGATGCTCGCGACCCGCAAGGTCCGCTCGAAGGACCTCGCGGCGGCCGTCGGCATCACCGAACAGAACCTGTCGCTGCTCAAGCAGGGGAAGGTCAAGGGGATTCGCTTCGCGACGCTCGACGCGATCTGCCGTCATCTGGATTGCCAGCCCGGCGATCTGCTCGCATTCAGCGACGACGATGTCGCCGACGCGGGCTGACGCGTCGCGCAAACGCGCGGCTCGGGCATGACGGGGAGCATCGCAGTCGGCAAGATCGATGCGCGGCGGCTGGGCGTTGGCGTGCTGGCGTTCGTCGTGGCGTTGTCGCTCCATCTGCTCGGCTGGCTGGCGCTGCGGTCGGCGTCGATAGCCGAGCGCGCCGCAAGACTGCCGGCCGCGGACACGGCCAGGCGGGCGTTGAGCGTCGAGCTGATTCCGTTGCAGACGCCGGCGCAGCCGCGGCGCGCGCCGGCGACGATCGCGCCGGTTCGTGGCCGGACGGATGCGGCCGGGTCCGGCGGTGCACGCCCGTTGCGCGATCGGGACGCGAGCATGACGACACGCGTGCCGGCGCGTTCGTCCGCAGCGGCGACCCGAATGCCGAAAGCGGACGCCGTGAGCGCCCCCGAAAGCAGCCCGGCCGACGCGCCGGCGCCCGGCGTCGACTGGCGGGGCGAGCTGGATGCGATCGGCGCGCCGCGAACGGTCGGGCGCAGTCCGGCGGCCGCGACCATCAGCGGGTTGGGGGTTTCGTCCGGCGCGGTCGCGGGCGTGTCGCGGCGGGCGACGACGGACGCCACGCTCGCGCGCGGGATGTCGGAGGCGCGCCGCGCCGACTGCCGCAATGCGTATGCGGGGATGGGGCTGCTCGCGATTCCGGCGCTCGCGATCGACGCGGTGCGCGATGCCGGCTGCAAGTGGTGAGTCGGCGCGATGGCATGGCGGCGGCGTGCGCCCTTCGGGATAATGGCGCGTCCTTTCCGAGGTTCGCCATCACAATGAAAATGAAAACAAGCTTCCGCCACGCGTGGCCCGCGATCGCCGCCATGCTGTTCAGTCACGCCGTTCATGCGGCCGAGTACACGTGGACCGACACGGCCGGCGCGCACGCGGTCACGTTCACGGAGACCCCGCGTCCGGACGGCGCGCAGCTGAGGATCGTCGGGACGCTGAACGGACAGCCGGACTGGAAGGTGCGCGACGACGTGACGCAATGCGATCTGGACAAGGTTCTCGCCGTCGTGCCGTCATCGGTCGAAATGCTCGACCTGCTCGGCAACGGCCGCAAGCAGTTCCTGTTCGCGTACAAGATCGGCTGCCGCGGCGACGTCAGCCCCGACGAGGTCAAGTATTTCCTGATCGATCAGGGCAGGAAATACGTGCTGCGCGGCGAGGAAACCATCACGCTGAACGGCAAGGTGATGGACGGCGGTGCGCCGCCCGTGCCGAACGCGGACCTGAAGGCCAATCCCGCGTTTCTCCGCTACATGACGAAGCATTGGCGCGGCGTCAGCCTGCGCGCCTATCCGTAATCGCGCGCATTCCGTCAGGCTGTCAGGCGGCCGGGCCGCATGCGGTGCGCATGCGGCCCGGCCGAGCGTCGCTCAATGCTGCGGATTCAACTGCGCCATCGTCTGCCGCATGAAGCCGAGCAGCGTCTCGTCGGCCCACGCGTCCTTCGTCAGCGCCGGCTCGTTCATCATCGCGCGGCGGAATTTCGCGTGCGTGGCCGGATCGTCGCCCGCATAGCTGCGGAACAGGTCGAGCCAGCGCCGCGCGAGCGCGCGGGCCTCGGGCGAATCGGGCCGCGCGCCCGCGTCGATCGCATCGCGCACGTCGGCCATCAGCTGCGGCCATTCCATCGCACGCTCGCCGTAGTGTGCGCGCATGAAGCGGATTTCGTCCGGCGCGAGGTACTTTTCGAAGATCCGCATCTTCGTTTCGGCCACCGCGCGCAGCACGTAGTCGCGCAACGCAGTCGAAATGCCGATCTGCGCCTGCAGCGACGGCTCGCGCTCGTGCATCAGGTTCAGTTTCGCCAGCAGGCGCGGGTCGTTGTTCGTGTCGCGCACGAGCAGCGTCATCCAGCGGTCGGCGAGCGCGCGCACGCGCTCGTCCTCGGGCGGCACGCCCGCGTCGTATAGCGCACGCACGTCGGCAACGAGCGCGATCCATTCCGCGTCGCCGGTCTGGCTCTTGCGGTACATCGGCATGCGCGCGAGTTCTTCCTCGGAGAAATATTTGTCGTACACGGTCATCAACTCCAGTGTGGTGAGCCAATCGGCCAGTTCCGGCTCCGTGCCTTCGGCGAGCTGCGCGTGCAGGCGCACGAGCCGCTCGCGCAACTGCGCGCTCTGTTCGATCTGACGGTCGAGCAGCGTGATCTGCTTCGCGACGAGGTCGACGAGCGGGGCGCCGGGCTGGTTCAGGTAGTCGCCGATTTCGGCAAGCGACAGTCCGAAGCGACGCAGGGCCTGGATCTGGTGGAGCCGGGCGATGTCGTCGCGGTCGTACAGCCGGTAGCCGTTGTCGGCGCGCGCCGAAGGCGTCAGCAGACCGATCGCGTGATAGTGATGAAGCGTGCGGACGGTCAGCCCGCTGCGTTTCGCCAGTTCTCCCACTTTCAGCCGCATTCGTTCCTCCGTTTGGTGCGCACGCTGGAGTCTCGAACGTTACGCTACGTGAGGGTCAAGCGGAAGAGTGGGCGTCGGGCGCGGAACCCGACGCCCGGGCCGGCTCATTGCGGCGATGGCGGCGCGTTCGGCACGGCGGCGCGGGCCTGCTGGCCGGCCGCCGTCTCGACGGGCGGCGTGCCCATCGCCTGATACAGCCGCGCGGTGTCCGCGAGCCGCGCGCCCGTCGCGCGGATCTCGTCGAGCCGCGCGTTGCGGTACTGCAGCTCGCTCGCGCGCGACGCCGACGGCGGCAGCGCGCCGAGCCGCACGCGCGCGGCCGCATCGTCATACGCGCCGCGCGCGGCGAGCGCGGCGCGGCCCGACGCGTCGAGCGCCTGCGCGTCGTGCTCGAGCGCCGCGAGCGAGTCGGCGACGTCCTGGAACGCGGTGAGCACGGTCTGCTTGTACTGGTCGACGGCGGCCGCGTAGCTTTCCTTCGCCGCGCGGCGCTGCGCGAGCAGCGCGCCGCCGTGGAAGATCGGCTGGCTGAGCGACGCGCCGATGCTCCAGATCGCGCCCGCGCCGGACAGCATCGTCGGCCAGTTGAAGCCGCCTTGCCCCATCGACGCCGACAGCGACAGCTGCGGGAACAGCTGCGCGGTCGCGACGCCGACCTCGGCCGCGGCGGCCTGCAGCGCCGCGTCGGCCGCGCGGATGTCGGGGCGGCTCCTCAGCAGGTCGGACGGCACCACGACCGGCACCTGCGCGGGCAGATGCAGGTCGGCGAGCGCGAGGTCGGGGGGCGGCTGGTCCGGCGTGCGACCGACCAGCACCGCGAGCGCATGGCGTGCCGAGTCGCGCTGCTGGCGCAGCGCGGGCAGGCCGGCCGCAACCGTCTCCGCGCTTTGCCGCGCGTTGAGCGCATCGCCGCGCGACGCGGCGCCGAGCGCATAGCGGCGCTCCGCGTCGCGCGCCTGCGCATCGGCGAGCGCGACGAGCCGTTCGGTCGTGTCGATCTGCGCGCCGAGCACCGAGCTCGTGACCGACGCGACGACGATGTTCGCGGCGAGCGCGCGGCGTGCGGATTCGAGCTGGAACGCGCTGACGTCGACGCGCTTGGCGAGCGCCCGGTTCGCGAAGCGCGACGCGCCGAACAGGTCGATCGTGTAGCGCGCCTGGAGCTGGCCGACGAACGTGTCGTACAGCAGCGTCGGCGCGCCGAGCGCGGGAATCGGCACGCCGAGCGCGCGCTGGCGCGCGGCCTGGCCGCCCGCGTCGATCGACGGCAGCATCGAGCTGCCGATCTGCGCGCGCAGCTGCTCGCGCGCGGCGTTCAGCGTGTGCACGGCGGCGCCGAGCGTCGGGCTGTTGCGCAGCCCTTCGTCGACGAGCGCGTTCAGCGCGTCGGAGCGGTACTGCGTCCACCAGTCGGGCACCGGCTGCGCGCCGACTTCGAAATGCTGCGCGACGCCTTGCGCCGCCACCGTCTGCTCGGCTTGCGGCGTCGCGCCGTAGTGCGCGGGCGACGGCATCGCCGGCGGCTCGCCGCTCGGCGCGAACCACGCGCAGCCCGCGAGCGCGCCGGCGAGGCCCGCGGCCGCGAGCGCGCGCGCGGTGTTCGTCATCAGATTCATCGACAGCTCCATGATCAGGCTCCCGACGGCGCGGCGTCGCCGGAAGCGTGGCCACCCTGCGAAGGGCCCCCCTGCGGGTCGCGCTCGTCGTTCCTTACGCGGAACCACGCGGCGTACAGCGCCGGCAGGTAGAACAGCGTCAGCACGGTCGCGCTCGTGATGCCGCCCATCAGCGCGGTCGCCATCGGCCCGAAGAAGTTCGAGCGCAACAGCGGGATCAGCGCGAGCACCGCGGCGGCGGCCGTCAGCGTGATCGGCCGGAAGCGCCGAACGGTCGCGCCGATGATCGCGTCGAAGCGCCCGTGGCCGGCCGCGATGTCCTGCTCGATCTGGTCGACGAGGATCACCGAGTTGCGCATGATGATCCCGAACATCGCGATCACGCCGAGCATCGCGACGAAGCCGAACGGCTGGCCGAACAGCAGCAGCGTCGACACCACGCCGATCAGCCCGAGCGGCGCGGTCAGCACGACCATCAGCACGCGCGAGAAGCTCTGCAGCTGGATCATCAGAAGCGTGAACACGGCGATCGCCATCAGCGGCATCTGCGCGTTGATCGACTTCTGCGCTTTCGCGCTTTCCTCGACCGACCCGCCGATGTCGATCCGGTAGCCGACCGGCAATTGCGCGCGCAGCGCATTCAGCTTGCCGTCGATCGCATGCGTGACGTCGATGCCCTGGGCGCCGGCGCGCACGTCCGACTGCACGGTGATGGTCGGCTGGCGGTCGCGCTCCCAGATCACGCCGTATTCGAGCGACGGCGTGAAGCGGCCGAGCGAGCCGAGCGGCACGGGGCCGTTCGGCGTCGGCAGCGCGAGGCCCGCGAGCTTCGCGGGATCGACGCGGTCGGCCCGCGGCGCGCGCAGGTCGACCGCGATCAGCTTGTCGCGCTCGCGGTATTGCGTGACGGTCGTGCCCGACAGCGTCATCGCGAGGAAGCTCGACACGTCCTGCGACGTGACGTTCAGCGCGCGCGCCTTGTTCTGGTCGAGCTCGAAGCGCACCGAGCGCTCGGCCGGCTCGTCCCAGTCGAACTGCACGTTCACGGTGCGCGCGTCGCCGCGCATCGTGGCCGCGACCTGCTCGGCGATGCCGCGCACGGTCGCGATGGTGTCGCCGCTGACGCGGAACTGCACCGGATAGCCGACCGGCGGCCCGTTCTCGAGCCGCGACAGCCGCCAGCGCACCGCCGGAAACCGTTCGCGCAGCGTGGTTTCGAGCCAGCGCGCGAGCTTTTCGCGATCCTCGACCGATTTCGCGGTGATCACGAACTGCGCGAAGTTCGGCAGCTGCAGCTGTTGGTCGAGCGGCAGGTAGAAGCGCGGCGCGCCGCTGCCGACGAAATTGACCGCGTGGTCGATCTCGGGGCGCCCGGCGATCGCCTGCTCGAGGCGCTCGGTTTCGCGCAGCGTCGCCGCGAACGACGCGCCTTCGGGCAGGCGCAGGTCGACGAGCAGCTCGGGCCGGTCGGAGCTCGGGAAGAACTGCTGCGGCACGAGCGAGAAGCCCAGCAGCGACACGACGAACAGGGCCACCGTGATCGCCAGCACGACGAAGCGCCGCTCGATGCACCAGTGGATCCAGCCGCGCAGCCGCGTGTAGAAGCGCGTGTCGTAGATGTCGTGCTCGTGATCGTCGGGCAGGTGCGCTTCGTGCGCGTGCTTCTTGCGCTCGGGCAGCATGTGGAAGCCGAGCAGCGGGATCAGCACGACGGCCGCGAACCACGACGCGATCAGCGCGATCGCCGACACCTCGAAGATCGAGCGCGTGTATTCGCCGGTGCTCGACTTTGCGAGCGCGATCGGCAGGAAGCCGGACACCGTGACGAGCGTGCCCGTCAGCATCGGGAACGCGGTGCTGGTGTACGCGAACGCGGCGGCGCGCGCGCGGCTGTAGCCCTGCTCGAGCTTCACGGCCATCATCTCGACCGCGATGATCGCGTCGTCGACGAGCAGGCCGAGCGCGAGCACCAGCGTGCCGAGCGACACCTTGTGCAGGCCGATGTCGAACAGGTACATGAAGAGGGCGGTGACCGCGAGCACGACCGGAATCGAGATCACGACGACCATCCCGGTACGCAGCCCGAGCGACACGAGGCTCACGACCAGCACGATCGCGACCGCTTCGGCGACCGCCTCGAGGAAGTCGTCGACCGAGCGCGACACCGCATCGGGCATGCTCGACACCTCGGTCAGCTTGAGGCCGGCGGGCAATTGCGCGCGCAGTGCCTGCGACGTCGCGTCGAGCGCCTTGCCGAGCCGGATCACGTCGCCGCCCGGCTGCATCGTGATGCCGATGCCGAGCACGGCCTTGCCTGCCGCGCCTTTGCCGTTCGGCCCTGCATCGGCGCTGCGCATCTGCGTGACGGGCGGATCGTCGTAGCCGCGCTTCACCGTCGCGAGGTCGCCGAGGCGGAACGTGCGGCCGTTGATGCGCAATAGCGTGTCGGCGAGCGCGGCGACGTTGTCGTACTGGCCGCTCGGCCGGATGAACACGCGGTCGTCGGCGGTCGTCAGCACGCCGGCCGACGCCACGCTGTTCTGCGCGTTGAGCGCCTGGCCGAGCTGCTGCGGCGAAATGCCGACGCGCGTGAGCTGCGCGTTGTTGACCTCGATGAAGATCCGCTGGTCCGGATCGCCGAAATAGTCGACCTTGGCGACGCCCGGCACGCGCAGCAGCACCGTGCGCAGCTGGTCCGCGTAGTCGTGCAACTGCGCGGGCGAGAAGCCGTCGCCTTCGAGCGTGTAGATGTTGGTGTAGACGTCGCCGAACTCGTCGTTGAAGAACGGGCCCTGCACGCCGGGCGGCAGCGTGTAGCCGATGTCGCCGACCTTCTTGCGGATCTGGTACCAGGTTTCCGGCACGTCCTTCACGGGCGCCGAGTCCTTCATCGTGAAGAAGATCAGCGATTCGCCGGGGCGCGAATAGCTGCGCAGGAAGTCGATCGCCGGGGTTTCCTGCAGCTTGCGGCCGATCCGGTCGGTCACCTGCTCCTGCACCTGGCGCGCGGTCGCGCCCGGCCAGAACGTGCGGATCACCATCACGCGGAACGTGAACGGCGGGTCTTCGGATTGCGCGAGGCGCGTGTACGCGAGGATGCCCGCGACCGTCGCCAGCACGATCAGGTAGACGACCAGCGCCTGGTGGCGCAGCGCCCACGCGGACAGGTTGAAGCGGCTTTCTTCGCGAAACGAACTCATGACGCGAAGTCCTCCGGATGCAGCGGCGCGATCGCGCGCACCTTCTCGCCCGCGCTGACCGTGTGCACGCCCTGCAGCACGACGCGCTCGCCCGGCTGCAGCCCGCGCGACACGGTCACGGTGCGCTCGTTGAAGCGCGCGACGTCGACGCGGCGCAGCTCCAGCGTGTCGTTCTGCGCGCGCACGACCCACACGGCCGGATGCTGGCCGTCATGGAACAGCGCGGTCGCGGGCAGCGTGATGGTCGCGGCGTCGCTGCCGGCCGTCAGGCCGTCGAACGCGACGTCGGCCGTCATGCCGAGGCGGATCACCGGGTCGGGCCGTTCGAGCGACAGCTTCACGCGGTAGGTGCGGCTTTGCGGATCGGCGGCCGGCGCGACCTCGCGCACCTTCGCGGCGAACTGCCGGCCCGGCAGCGACGGCAGCGTGACGCTTGCCGTGTGGCCCGGCGCGAGCGCCGCGAGCGCCGCTTCCGGCACGTCGCTGACGACGTCGACGTCGCCCGCCCACGCGAGCTGGTAGACGGGCTGCCCGGCGGACACGTTCTGGCCCGTGTCGGCCTGTTCGGCGGTGATGTAGCCGGCGTGGTCGGCGACGAGCGTCGCGTAGCGCAGCTGGTTCCTCGCGAGCGCGAGCTGCTGCTGCGCCTGGTCGCGCTGCGCGAGCGCCGACGTGTACGCGTCCTCGGTCTGCTCGAGCTGCGCGGTCGCGATCAGGTTCTCGCGGGCCTGCGCGCGATCGCGGTCGAGCTGCTGCTTCGCGAACGCGAGGCGGTGCGACGCGGCGTCGAGCTGCGCCTGCGCGCTCGCGGCGTTCTTCTCGACGTCCGAAGGATCGAGCAGCGCCACGACCTGGCCGGCCTTCACGGTGTCGCCGAGCCGCACCTTGCGCTCGACGATCTTGCCGGCAATGCGGAACGACAGCGGCGTCGCGTAGCGCGGCTGGATCTCGCCGGGCAGCGTGCGCGACACCGCGACGCCGTCGGCGCGGGCCGGCTGGGCAACGACGGGGCGGGGTGCGGGTGGTGCGGATTCTTTCGGGTGACAGGCGGCGACGACGAGCGCGGCGCCGACCAGCAGCGCAGCACGGGAACCGGAGCGATTCACGAAACCCCCAGAGGCGGTAAGAACGGAGCGAAACCGGCAAGCGGCGGGCGCTTGCCCCGAGCGGCGCGCAACGATGCGCGCGGACAAGATCTTTCGGATACTGTTGCGGATTCTAATACAGTGCTGTATCTGAATGCAAAGATGAATCTGAAAGCCAGTTGGCGCCAGGTTGGTGCTAGACTTCGCGGCATGAAACAACCAACGCGCTTGACCCGGGAGCAGAGCAAGGACCAGACGCGCGAGCGTCTGCTGAGTGCTGCGCAGTCGATTTTTCTGGAGAAAGGCTTCGTCGCCGCGAGCGTCGAGGACATCGCCGCGGCCGCCGGCTATACGCGGGGCGCGTTCTACTCGAATTTCCGCAGCAAGGCGGAGCTGCTGTTCGAGCTGCTCGAGCGGGATCACGCGTCGGTGCAGGCCGAGTTGCGGCAGATCTTCGAGGGCGGCGGCTCGCGCGAGCAGATGGAGGCGACCGCGCTCGCCTACTACCGGCGGATGCATATCGACGACCGGTGCCACCTGCTCTGGGTCGAGGCGAAGCTGCAGGCGGCGCGCGACGCGAAGTTCCGCGTGCGCTTCAACCAGTTCCTGCAGGAATCGCGCACGCGGATGGCCGACATCATCCGTGCGTTCTCGGAGCACTCGGGCACGCCGCTGCGGCTGCCGGCCGAGACGCTCGCGCTCGGGCTGATGAGCCTGTGCGACGGCGTGCAGTCGTACTACACGGCCGACCCGCAGCACGTGTCGGCCGAGGCGGCCGAGGCCGTGCTCGCGGGGTTCTTCTCGTGGGCGGTGCTGGGGCGCGCGCCGGACTGAATCAGCGCTCGCCCGTCATCCGCCGGTACGCGTCGAGCAGCGACGTCTTGTAGACGACGCCCGCGAGCGTCGGCTCCGCCGCGCTCTCGATCACCGGCAGCCGCTCGCCCTGGAAGCCCATGAACAGCTCGAGCGCGGTGCCGAGCGGCATGTCGGGCGTGAGGAGCGGAAACGGCGTGTGCGCGTAGTGCGCGGCCGTCTTGTCGGTGGTGTCGCGCTTGTCGAGCAGGTCGCACGTGATGTCCTTGAGCGCGACCGCGCCGCGAAAGCGCCCCGCGTCGTCGGTCACGTACAGGTATTTCACCGGGTATTCGAGGAACACGCGCGTCATGTCGGCGACGCTCGCGGTGAGCGGCACGACCGTCTGCGCGGGCTGGATCAGCTCGCGCATCTGCGTGGTGCGGATCCGCAGGCGCTCCTGCGCGTCCTGGTGGTGGCGCAGCGTGATCTCGTACATCGACGTCGTGCCGGTCGCGCGCGCGACGAAATACGCGACGACGCACGACACCATCAGCGGCAGCACGACCTGGTAGCTGAGCGTCATCTCGAAGATCATCAGGATCGCCATCAGCGGCGCCTGCGTCGCGCCTGCCAGGAACGCGCCCATCCCGACCATCGCGTACGCGAAGTACGCGGACGTGTGCCCCGGCCACAGCGCCTGCATGCCGAGCCCGAACAGCGAGCCGAGCACCGCGCCGACGAACAGCGTCGGCGTGAAGACCCCGCCGATCGCGCCGGAGCCGGCGGTGGCCGCCGTCGCGAGCACCTTGAACACCAGCACCGCGACGAGCGCCTGCCAGGTCCACGGCGAATGCAGGATCTGGTTCACGACGCTGTAGCCGTTGCCCCAGACGTCCGGAATCCACACCGAGATCACGCCGACGATCAGGCCGCCGAGCGCGAGCCGCACCGGCAGCGGCACGGGCAACCGCTTGAACTGGTGCTTCGACGCGTCGAGCAGGTGCAGGAACTGCGGCGCGAGCACCCCGCACAGCAGGCCGAGCACGACGAACGGCAGCACCTCGGGGCCCGCGACGGCCGGGAACACCGGCATCTCGTACGGCGGCCGGTAGCCGGCGAATTCGCGCATCACGATGTTCGCGACGACCGATGCGACCACCATCGGGCCGAAGCTTTCCATCGCGATCGCGCCGAGCACGATCTCCGACACGAAGAACGCGCCGGCGATCGGCGCGTTGTACGCGGACGTGATGCCGGCCGCCGCGCCGCACGCGACGAGCAGGCGCAGCCGCGGCGGGTCGAAGTGCGCGAAGCGGCCGACGAGCGACGCGGCGAGCGCGGCGAGCTGCACCATCGGGCCTTCGCGGCCGATCGAGCCGCCGGTGCCGATCGTCAGCAGCGACGACGCGCTGCGCCACAGGCTCTGCCGCACCGGCACGACGCCGCTGCCGAGCGCGACCGCTTCCATGTAGTCGGTCTTGCGCGTTTTCGCGCCGCCGCGGGTCGCGAGCAGCAGCACGCAGCCGGCGAGGAAGCCGCCCGCGGCGGGGAGCCAGAAGCGCACGTACCACGGCAGGCGTTTCGCCATTTCGACGAAGCTGCCGCTGCCGCCCGAGACCACGCGCTGCACCAGCTCGATGCCTTCACGGAACGCGATCGTCGCGAACGCGCCGCCGATCCCGACGATCACCGACCAGATCAGCATCGTATGGGCGTCCGACAGGCGGAACAGCGTTTGGGCGCGGGTGCGCAGCTTCAGCAGGAAGGAAAGCACGACTGAGCGAGGACCGTGGAAAACGACGCGAAGCATAGCACTGCGCCGCGCCCGCGGGACCTTCCCGGCGGGCGCGGCGCGCGAGGCGGAGCGGGCGTGCGGCTCAGCCAAGCCAGTGCTGGACCGCCCAGGTGATCCCGTAGCCGCCGGCGATCAGCCACACGTACAGGATCAGGCCGGTCGTCAATGCGCGGGGGCCGGCTTCGCGGATCTGCGACACGCGGGTCTCGATGCCGAGCGCAGTCATCGCCATCGTCAGCGCGAACGTGTCGAGCACGTTGAGCGTATGGGTGACGTCGGCCGGCAGCACGTTCAGCGAATTGACGATCACGAAGCCGAGGAAGCCGAGCGCGAACCACGGCACCGCGATCCCGCGCTTGCCGTGCGCGCCGCCGGCCGAGGCGCTGGCCGAGCGGGCGAGCCACCAGCCGAGCGCGAGCAGCACCGGCACGAGCAGCATCACGCGGGTCATCTTGACGATCGTCGCGATGTGCGCGACCTGCGGGCTGACGTCGCTCGCCGCGCCGACCACCTGCGCGACCTCGTGGATCGTGCCGCCGAAGAACAGGCCGAGGCCGGCCGCGTCGAGGTTCAGCAGCCCGGCGTGATACGCGAGCGGGTACACGAACATCGACAGCGTGCCGAACAGCACGACGCTGCCGACCGCCATCGCGCTCTGGTGCGGCTTCGACTGCAGCGTGGATTCGAACGCGAGCACCGCGGCCGCGCCGCAGATCGCGCTGCCGGCCGCGGTCAGCAGCGCGGAATCGCGGTCGAGCTTCATCAGCTTCATGCCGGCCCAGGTGCCGATCGCGAGCGTGCTGACGACGACCAGCACCGACACGGTCAGGCCCGGCAGGCCGACCTGCGCGATTTCCTGCAGGCTCACGCGCAGCCCGAAGAACGCGACCGCGATGCGCAGCAGCTTGCGCGCCGAGAAGTTGACGCCCGCCGCCCAGCTGGCCGGCATGCCGTCGCGCAGCGCGTTGCCGTATAACGCGCCTGCGACGATGCCGACGATCAGCGGGGAGAGGCCGAGCCCGGCGATCGCGGGCAGTTCGGACAGGCTCGTCACGGCCGCGGCAAACAGCGCGACGAACAGGATGCCGTTCAATTGGCCGCGCATCGACGGCGCGGCGTGGCTGAGAGGGGGAGTCGGAGCAGTAGACATGATGGAACCCGGATCGGATCGTCATTTCAATGCCCTAATCCTAGTTTGGTTATATCGATATGAAAAATTGTGATTTGTGACGTAAACTATCCGGAAAACCGATAATTCATCTCCATGACCCCGGATCAACTGATAACGTTCGCGGCCGTCGCTGAGCACCTGAACATCAGCCGCGCCGCGCTGGCGCTGCATCTGTCGCAGCCGGCGGTGTCCGGCCAGCTGCGCCTGCTGCAGGACGAGTTCGGCGAGCCGCTGTACCAGCGCGACGGCCGCGGCATCCGGCTGACGCCGGCCGGCGAGCAGCTTGCGCAGTATGCGAACGCGCTGCGCGACACGTTCGCGCAGGCGCGCGCGTTTCGCGACGCGGTGCGCGGGCTCGACGCCGGCACGCTGCGGATCGGCGCGAGCACGACGCCCGCGAGCTACCTGCTGCCGTACCTGATGGCCGCATTCCAGCAGACGGCGCCGCGCGTCGCGATCCAGACGATGAGCGGCAACACGTCCGAAGTGGTGGCGGCGCTGCCGTCGCTCGACATCGCGCTGATCGAAGGCCCGCCGGGCGAGGCGCTGCCGCCCGGCACGACCGTGCATGCGTGGCACGAGGACGAGATCGTCGCGATCGTGCCCGCCGGGCATCCGCTGGCGGGGCCCGCGCACGTGGGCGGCGTGTCGCTCGACGCGCTGGCCGCGCATCCGCTGGTGCTGCGCGAGGCGGGCTCGGGCGTGCGGCAGCTCGTCGAGCGCGCGTTCGCGCACACGGGCGCGCTGATGCGCGTCGCGCTCGAGATCGCCGGCGTCGAGGCCGTGAAGGAGGCGGTGCGGGCGGGAATGGGCGTCGGCTTCGTGTCCGCGATGTCGCTGCGGCATGACGATGCCGCGCTCGTGATGCGCTCGTTCGCGCCCGCGCCGCTCACGCGTCATTTCTCGATCCTCGTGCCGCACGGCGGCGCGCCGTCGCGGGTCGCGGCGCAGTTCCTGGCGTTGAGCCTTGCGCAAAACGGGGTTTGACGCGCGCACGGAGAAAATCCTAGGGATTTCCTCTATGGCGTGCCCCCGGCACGAGGCGCACCATCCGTCTCACGCAAATGGAACCGGTTCCATTCCGGTGATAAAGGGAAACATGGCAGACATCGTGATCGTGGCGAGCGCATTCGGCATGGACCGGGTGCGACAGGAGGGCCACCGGGCATTCGTCGCGACCGTGGCGCAGGCGGGCGCGGCCGGGTTCGAGGTGCGGCGCGAGCTGTTCGCGTCCGACGCGGACGCGGCGCATGACGCGCTGGCCGCGCTCGGCGCGCAGCTCGCGGCGCACGGCTTGTGGTCGGTCTACTCGACGCCCGCCAACCTGTACACCGACGCAGGCGCGCTCGACGCCGACGCGCTGCGCGACACGCTCGCCGAAGCCGACGCGCTCGGCGCGCGCTTCGTGAAATTCCAGCTCGGCGGCTTTGCCGGCAACGCGCAGGCGGCCGACATCGTCGCGCTGTCGCAAGGTGCGCGCGCCCGGGTCGTGGTCGAGAACGGCCAGTTGCCGGTCGGCGGCTCGCTCGCGCAGTTCCGCGGCCTGTTCGCCGCGCTCGACGCGGCCGGCGCGCCGCGCGCGCTCGGCATGACCTTCGACATCGGCAACTGGCAATGGCCGGGCGAAGCGCCGCTCGCGTGCGCGGATGCGCTCGCGCCGCATGTCGAATACATTCACTGCAAGGCGGTCGAAGGCGAGGGCGCGCGCCGTTTCGCGGTCGCGCCGGCGCCGCGCGACCCGCTCGTCACGGCCGTGCTGGCGGCGCTGCCGCGGCACGCGCCGCGCGGCATCGAGTTTCCGTTCGACGCCGCCGACCTGGGGCGCGACGCGCGCCATCGCGTCGCGTGGCTCGAGGCCGCTTGATGCCGCTTGATGCCCCTTGAAGCGCGCACGAATGCGTAAAGGACCCGGAGGAATTCACTGATGCACCAGCAACTCGATGTCGTCACCTACGGCGAAGCGATGGCGATGTTCGTCGCCGCCGAGACCGGCCACCTCGCGCACGCGTCGCAATTCACGAAGCGGATCGCGGGCGCCGACCTGAACGTCGCGATCGGCCTGTCCCGGCTCGGCTTCCGCGTGGGCTACGTGAGCCGGGTCGGGCGTGATTCGTTCGGCGGCTACGTGCTCGACACGCTCGCGCGCGAGCGCATCGACGCGTCGTGCGTGACGGTCGACGACCGCTACCCGACCGGCTTCCAGTTGAAGTCGCGCAACGACGACGGCAGCGATCCGACCGTCGAGTATTTCCGCAAGGGCTCGGCGGCGAGCCACCTGTCGTGCGACGACTACGTGGCCGACTACGTGCTCGGCGCGCGCCACCTGCACCTGACGGGCGTCGCGCCGGCGATTTCGGCGACGTCGTGCGAACTCGCGTTCCACCTGGCCCGCGAGATGCGTGCGGCCGGCAAGACGATCTCGTTCGATCCGAACCTGCGCCCGACGCTGTGGCCGTCCGCCGAAGCGATGGCGAGCACGCTGAACGCGCTCGCGGCGCTCGCCGACTGGGTGCTGCCGGGCCTCGCGGAAGGGCGGCAGCTGACCGGGCACGACGCGCCGGCCGATATCGCGCGCTTCTATCTCGCGCAGGGCGCGCGCGGCGTCGTGATCAAGCTGGGCGCGCAAGGCGCGTACTATCTGACCGCCGACGGCCGCGAAGGCACGGTCGACGGCGTGCGCGTCGAGCGCGTCGTCGACACGGTCGGCGCGGGCGACGGCTTCGCGGTCGGCGTCGTGAGCGCGCTGCTCGAAGGCCGCGGCGTCGAGCAGGCGGTCGCGCGCGGCAACCGGATCGGTGCGCTGGCGATCCAGGTGATCGGCGACTCGGAAGGGCTGCCGACCCGCGGGCAGCTCGACTGTCTCGAAAACGTCAGCAATCCGGCCGATCGCTTAGAGGAAAACTTCGCCGCGCAATGAGATGCCGTGCACGGCACAATCGCGGGCTATTTCATCGCTTTGCATGGGACCGTAGCCGGTGCCGAAGCACCCCGGTCGACTCAGGAGACACATCCATGACTGCCAATCTCGCCGCTCGACGCTGGTGGATGATCATGCCGATCATCTTCATCACCTACAGCCTCGCCTATCTCGACCGCGCGAACTACGGGTTCGCGGCGGCGGCCGGCATCAACCAGGACCTCGGCATCAGCAAGGGCTTGTCGTCGCTGATCGGCGCGCTGTTCTTCCTCGGCTACTTCTTCTTCCAGATCCCCGGCGCGATCTACGCGGAACGCCGCAGCGTCAAGACGCTGGTGTTCTGGAGCCTCGTGCTGTGGGGCGCGTGCGCGGCGCTCACGGGCGTCGTCAGCAACATCCCGTCGCTGATGGCGATCCGCTTCTTGCTCGGCGTCGTCGAGGCGGCCGTGATGCCGGCGATGCTGATCTACATCAGCAACTGGTTCACGAAGCGCGAACGCTCGCGCGCGAACACGTTCCTGATCCTCGGCAACCCGGTCACGGTGCTGTGGATGTCGGTGGTGTCGGGCTATCTCGTCCACGAATTCGGCTGGCGCCACATGTTCATCGCCGAAGGCGTGCCGGCGATCCTCTGGGCCGTGTGCTGGTGGTTCCTCGTGCAGGACAAGCCCGCGCAGGCCAACTGGCTCACCGCGCAGGAAAAGCGCGACCTCGACGCCGCGCTCGCGGCCGAGCAGGCGGCGATCAAGCCGATGCGCAACTACGGCGAGGCGTTCCGCTCGCCGGCCGTGATCAAGCTGTGCGCGCAGTACTTCTGCTGGAGCATCGGCGTGTACGGCTTCGTGCTGTGGCTGCCGTCGATCGTCAAGAACGGGTCCGCGCTCGGGATGGTCGCGACCGGCTGGCTGTCCGCGCTGCCGTACCTGGCGGCGACGATCGCGATGCTCGCGGCGTCGTGGGCGTCCGACCGGCTCGGCTCGCGCCGCGGCTTCGTGTGGCCGTTCCTGCTGATCGGCGCGGCCGCGTTCGCCGCATCGTATGCGCTCGGCTCGACGCACTTCTGGATCTCGTATGCGCTGCTCGTCGTCGCCGGCGCCGCGATGTACGCGCCGTACGGCCCGTTCTTCGCGATCGTGCCGGAGCTGCTGCCGAAGAACGTCGCGGGCGGCGCGATGGCGCTGATCAACAGCATGGGCGCGCTCGGCTCGTTCGTCGGCTCGTATTTCGTCGGCTACCTGAACGGCGCGACCGGCTCGCCCGTCGCGTCGTACGCGTTCATGAGCGCCGCGCTGGTCGCCGCGGTGATCCTCACGCTGTCCGTCAAACCCCAGGCGCGCGATGCGCAGCCGCTCGGCGCGCCGCTGCAAGGAAAAATGCCTCAATGAAGCCTCGTATCGTCGCCTACAAGCCGCTGCCCGACGACGTCCTCGCATATCTGCGCGAGCATGCGGAAGTCGTGCAGGCCGACGGCGCCGACGCGCTCGCCGCGGCGCTCGGCGACGCCAACGGCGCGATCGGCGCGAGCCTGAAGATCCCGCCGACGATGCTCGAGCGCGCGCCGCGGCTGAAGGCGTGGTCGACGATCTCGGTCGGCTACGACAATTTCGACGTCGCCGACCTGACCCGGCGCGGCATCGTGCTCGCGCACACGCCGGACGTGCTGACCGAGTCGACCGCCGACACGGTGTTCTCGCTGATCCTCGCGTCGGCCCGGCGCGTCGTCGAGCTGGCGGAGTGGGTGAAGGCCGGCCGCTGGCATCACAGCATCGGCCCGGACCTGTACGGCACCGACGTGCAGGGCAAGACGATCGGCATCGTCGGGCTCGGGCGGATCGGCGCGGCGGTGGCGCGCCGCGCGGCGCTCGGCTTCCGGATGCGGGTGCTGTACACGAACCGCTCCGCGCAGCCGGACGCCGAGGCGCAGTACGGCGCGCGCCGCGTGACGCTCGACGAGCTGCTCGCCGAGTCCGATTTCGTGTGCCTGCAGGTGCCGCTGTCGGACGAGACGCGCCACCTGATCGGCGCGGCCGAATTCGCGAAGATGAAGCGCGGCGCGATCCTGATCAACGCGTCGCGCGGGCCGGTCGTCGACGAGGCGGCGCTGATCGACGCGCTGCGCGCGGGCACGATCCGCGGCGCGGGCCTCGACGTGTTCGAGCGGGAGCCGCTCGCGGCCGATTCGCCGCTGCTGCGGATGAACAACGTCGTCGCGCTGCCGCACATCGGCTCGGCGACCCACGAAACGCGGCACGCGATGGCGCGCTGCGCGGCGGAAAACCTGGTCGGCGCGCTGGCGGGCACGTTGCGCGTCAATCTGGTCAATCCGGACGCGCTGACCCGCGCACGCGCCGGCTGAGCGCGCGGGCGCGGCCGGGAGGGGCCGCACACGATGGGCGTTTTTCGCGTCGATCGTTTAGAGTCGATGGACTTGGAGCCGTCCCGTCGGCTGCGTTATGATCGCCCGCTCGTCGCCTCGAAGCCGGCGCCGTTGCCGCCCGCTTCGGGCGACCCGTATCCGCGCCGGGTCCGGCGCGGCTGACCGACAGGAGAGTCCGTCAGTTGGCTTACCTATCCAACAACAAACGTCCGCCCGCGTATGTCGCAGAGCGGATCGCACGTCGCGAGGCACGACAGTGACCGAATCGCACCCCACCAGCCAGCGTCCCGCGACGATCAGCGACGTCGCCCGCGAGGCCGGTACCGGCAAGACCAGCGTCTCGCGCTACCTGAACGGCGAGACCCATGTGCTGTCCGCGGATCTGCGCCAGCGGATCGAAGCGGCCATCGCGCGGCTGAACTACCGGCCGAACCAGATGGCGCGCGGCCTCAAGCGCGGCCGCAATCGGCTGCTCGGCATGCTCGCGGCCGACCTGACCAATCCCTATACCGTCGAGGTGCTGCTGGGCGTCGAGGCCGCGTGCCACGCGCTCGGCTACATGCCGCTCATCTGCCACGCGGCGAACGAGGTCGAGATGGAGCGCCGCTTCCTGCAGCTGCTCACCACGTATCGCGTCGAAGGGCTGATCGTCAACGCGCTCGGCGCCGAGGAGGACGTGCTGCGCCCGCTGCGCGGCGGCGGGATTCCGGCGGTGCTGGTCGACCGGACGGTCGAGGGCTTCGACGCCGACCTGATCGGCCTCGACAACGGCGACGCGATCGAGATGGGCGTGCGGCACCTGATCGAGCGCGGTTTCGACGCCATCCACTTCGTCGTGCAGCCGTTCGAGCAGGTCAGCTCGCGGCGCCTGCGCGAGGCGGCATTCCGCGCGACGCTCGCCGCGCACGGCCGGCCGGTGCCCCGGACCGTCGTGCTCGACCTGAATGCACCCGAGGCCGCGGCCGCCGCGCTCGCCGATGTCGATGCGCGGATCGACGCGGCCGCGCAGCGGGGCACGCGCGCGGCGCTGTTCGCGGCGAACGCGCCGGTCGCGCTCGCGATCGCACGGCATCTGCGCGCCCGCTTCGGCTCCGCGTGGCAGACGCAGGCGGCGCTGGTGTCGATCGACGATCCGGAGTGGGCGGAGCTGATCGGCATCACGACGATTCGTCAGCCGACCTACGAGATCGGCTACAAGGCGGTGGAATTCGTCCACGAGCGGATCGATGGCGCGGCGGGCGACGCGCGCGTCGCGCTGCTGCCCGGCGAGCTGATCGCGCGCGCGTCGACCGCAAGCTGAGTATCATTCGGGGCACGCAGCGCGTCAGGTGCGCTGCCCCGAACAAGGATTTACATGACTGTTTCCCCTTTCACGCTGGCGCTGCTGATCGCCGCCACGCTGATCCTCGCACTGCTGCCGCTCGTCCTTTACCGCATCCTGCGCAAGCCGCTGTCGCTCGACAGGCGTGACGCGATCGTCGGCGTCGCCGCGTTCACGCTGTTCGCGATGGTCGTCGAACGCGCATTTCACGGGATCGTGCTGAGCCAGGCGTCCGCCGGCGGCTGGCTCACGCAGCCGCTCGCGTTCGTCGCGTACGGCGCGCTCACGGCCGGCGTGTTCGAGGAAGTGGGGCGCTATCTCGGGATGCGCTACCTGAGCCGCCGCTACGGCGCGACGGCCGGCGACGGCCGCGCGATCGGCTACGGGCTCGGCCACGGCGGCGCGGAAGCATGGTTCGTCGGCGTGCTCGTCTGGGGGCAGTGGATCTATCTCGCATGGCTCGCGAATTACGGCCAGCTCGACGCGCAGCTCGCGGGGCTGCCGGGCGATGCCGTGCTGCGCCTGCACGTGATGCTGGCGACGTTGTCGGGGCCGTCGATCGCGATGCTGCTGCTCGAGCGCTGCGCGGCGTTCGTGCTGCAAGTCTCGCTGTCGGTGCTGATGTGGCGGGGCATGCGCGCCGGCTGGCGCGGCGTGCTGCCGCTCGCGATCGCGCTGCACGCGCTCGCCGACGTGCCGGCGATGCTGTATCAGGTCCGCACGCTGTCGGCCGCATGGGTCGAGGCCACGTATTTCGTGCTGGCCGCGGTGCTCATCGGCGTACTGGTGAAGACGTGCCGGCCTGCGCGCGCGGCGGCCTGACGGGAGGCGCGAGATGGAAGACTATCTGATCGAATGCGACAGCGCGGAATTCGCCGCGCTCGCGCGCGTGATCTGCGAGCTGTTCCCGGAGCAGACCCGTTTCGTTGAAAGCCGCGACGAACGCGGCCGCTTCCTGTCCGTGCACTGGCTCGCGATGCGTTTCGGCGCGACGCCGAAACGGATGACGCTCGACGTGCGCATCGCGCCGGCCGCGCTCGCGCGCTATCTGGCGATGCGGCCGATGCAGCGCGCGCGCAGCCACGCGGTGCTGCATGCGTATGTGGAAGCGATGCTGGGTTCGCTCGAAGAGCGCCATGCGGCGGGCGAAGCGGTGTCGCGCGACGCGGAGATTGCGCTCGACGACGAGTTCGCTTGAGCGCAGTGTCGTCGCCGGCGCCTTGAGGATGTCAGCCGGCGTCGCGGTAGACCTGCGCGAAGCGCTGCGCCTGCACGACGCCGTAGTCACCGGGCGCGTACTGCATCACCCAGTCGCCCGCGACGCCGCGCAGCGTGTCGCCGTTCGCGGAGCGCGCGATCGTGAACGGCTCGTCCATGCGTTTCGCAAGGACGACCGCCGGCCGGTTCCGGTACGCGCCGGGCTCGCCGTGCGCGAGCGCCGGATCGGCCGGCAGGTATTTCGCGTCGAAGCGCGCGCGCGACACGACCCAGCGGTCGCCGGTCGAGCCGGTGATCAGCGCGTCGCCGGCCACGTAGCGGTTCGGGCCTTCGAGGCTCATCAGTTCGCCGTCCCCGGCCGCGAAGGCGACCGCGACGGTCTCGTCCTTGACGACGCGCCGGGCCTGCGGATCGGTGCCGAGATCGAGTTGCTTGAGTTCTAGCATGGCGAAGAAATGC
This sequence comes from Burkholderia sp. MSHR3999, assembly GCF_000833595.1. Classification (NCBI taxonomy): domain Bacteria; kingdom Pseudomonadati; phylum Pseudomonadota; class Betaproteobacteria; order Burkholderiales; family Burkholderiaceae; genus Burkholderia; species Burkholderia sp. MSHR3999. Next base: position 1,713,290 of record NZ_JRFO01000001.1, on the reverse strand, counting down.
GGGAAAAGCGTGGAGCTTATCCCGAAATCGGCGCGCTGTGAAATCGGCGCCGGTCGCCGGCGGAAGCCGCGCAGCCGTCCGGCCCGGCGAGGGCGGGGCGGCTGCGCGTCACGGGTCAGGGCTTCGCGGGCGCGCTCGCGGCCGCGCCGGGCGCCGCCTTGGCCTTGCCGCGGGGCTCGCCGCCGTGGTGCAGCCAACTGCGGAACGTCGTGTCGGCCAGCGCCTTCTGGTCGGCCGGGAAGCTCGCATAGAGCGGCCCGAACGCGTCGGCCAGCTTCTTCGCGCCGTCGGCGTTGGCCTGCGCGAGCTCCGCGTACTGCTTCATGTCGTCGATCGCCGATGCGTTGCGGTTTTCCATCCGCTGACGGTACAGGCGGCCCATCGTTTCGCCATTCGCGCGCATCGCGTCGGCGAAGGTCTTCCACTGCGGCTCCTGCGCCGGCGTGATCTTCAACTGGCTGTGCAGGTACGTGATGCGCTCCTCGAGGCGCGTTTCGTGACGGGCGGCGGCCGGGGCCGACGCCGCGGCGGCAGCCGGCTGCGCAGGCGCTTGCGGTGGTTGCGGCGTTTGCGTCTGCGCGAATGCGCTGGTCGCGAGCATGAGCGTAGCGAGGGTGAGCGAAATATTCTTCATGGTGGCTCTCCGGATAGTGTCGTGCGAGCGGGCGCGGGCGCTTCTGCGGCGCACGCGGGTTTCGCGTCGCAACGTATTAGTAGCACGGCGCGCGCCGCGCGTTCAGCCAAGGCGACACTTGCTTACATCCGATACGAATCGATATCGTTGCGTAACCAATCGGCGAGGCCGTGCGCCGCAGCCGATGGACGCGCCGGTTGGGCGGGCAGGCGTTCGGCGCTATCATCCCGTCACCTTCCAATCCGAAACGCGCTCCGCTCGCGTGCCTCAAGCCTCATGCGTCCACCTCGCCTCGACCAACTCGACGACCTCGACCGGCAACTCGTCGCGCTGCTGCAAGCCGATGCGCGCGCGAGCGTCGCGGATCTCGCGCGCCAGCTCGACGTCGCGCGCACGACGGTCGTCGCGCGCATTGCGCGGCTCGAACGCACCAACGTGATCGCGGGCTACAGCGTGCGGCTCGGGCAGGACGTGCTCGACGCGAGCATCTACGCGTATGTCGGCATCATCCTCGCGCCGAAGTACGGCAAGGACGTGCTGAAGAAGCTCGACCGAATGCCCGAAGTGCAGCTGCTGTGCGCGGTGAGCGGCGAATACGATTACGTCGCATGGCTGCGCGCCGATTCGCCGGAGCGGCTCAACGACCTGCTCGACCAGATCGGCGCGCTCGAAGGCGTCGAGCGCACGACGACGTCGATCATCCTGTCGCGCAAGATCGACCGCGGCACGATCGGCGGGTGATGCGTCGCCTGTGACGTCGTGCGGCGGCATCGGCCGTCGCGCCCGGCTAAGCGAAACGGCCGGTTCCGCGCTGCGCGCGCGGTGACGCCGGCAGTGCGGCCTTCCGTCTTTTCATTCCTTTGCGCTGCGCGCACCGGGTATGTCCCGGCGCATCGCGCGCATTCGTCGCGTCTGCCTTGCCGGCTTCCCGGCGTCGGATTTTTTCGTCACGCCGATGCCCCGGTTCGGGCCGGCGATCGGGGCTTTCGGATGTCGTTCCGTCGTTTCGACGAAAAGTATCGTCATAACGTCGAAGATACCCGTCGTTTCGCATCATTCTTCGTCTTGGAACTGATTTTGCGCATCCCTAGACTGTGTGCATGGCTCAACGCCGTACACAACACAACCCATCATCAGGAGATAAGCGCATGAAAATCGCCATCGTCGGCGCAGGTCTGATCGGCCACACCATTGCTCACATGCTGCGTGAAACCGGCGACTACGAAGTCATCGCGTTCGATCGCGACGCGGATGCGCTCGCGAAGCTGTCGCGCGAAGGCATCGCGACGCAGCGTGTCGATTCGGCCGACGCGAATGCGATCCGCGAAGCGGTCAAGGGCTTCGATGCGCTCGTCAACGCGCTGCCGTACTACCTCGCGGTCAACGTCGCGGCCGCCGCGAAGGCGGCGGGCGTCCATTACTTCGACCTGACCGAGGACGTGCGCGCGACGCACGCGATCCGCGAGCTGGCCGAAGGCTCCGATCGCGCGTTCATGCCGCAGTGCGGCCTCGCGCCGGGCTTCATCGGCATCGCCGCGCACGAGCTCGTGAACGGCTTCAGCGAGGTGCGCGACGTGAAGATGCGCGTCGGCGCGTTGCCCGAGTACCCGACCAACGCGCTGAAGTACAACCTGACGTGGAGCGTCGACGGCCTGATCAACGAATACTGCCAGCCGTGCGAGGCGATCCGCGACGGCCGCAAGCAGTGGGTGCAGCCGCTCGAAGGCCTCGAGCACTTCTCGCTCGACGGCACCGAATACGAAGCGTTCAACACATCGGGCGGCCTCGGCACGCTGTGCGAGACGCTGTCGGGCAAGGTCGAGACGCTCGACTACAAGTCGGTGCGCTACCCGGGCCACCGCGACCTCGTGCAGTTCCTGCTCGAGGACCTGCGCCTGTCGACCGACCGCGACACGCTGAAGTCGATCATGCGCCGCGCGGTGCCCTCGACCAAGCAGGACGTCGTGCTCGTGTTCGTCACGGTGACGGGCGTGAAGGACGGCCAGCTGGTGCAGGACGTGTTCACGCGCAAGATCTTCGCGAAGGACGTGTGCGGGATGCACATGAGCGCGATCCAGATCACGACGGCCGGCGCGATGTGCGCGGTGCTGGACCTGTTCCGCGAGAAGAAGCTGCCGCAGCACGGCTTCATCCCGCAGGAGAAGGTGTCGCTGAAGGCGTTCCTCGCTAACCGCTTCGGCAAGCTGTACGACGGCGGCACGATGGAGCGCGTGCACGCGCTGGCCTGAATGTAAATTGCCTGGCGTCGATGCACGACGCCATGACGACGCCGGGGGCGCGATGCGCCGCCCGGCGTTTTTTCCATGCGGCGGGAAAGTTCAGGCGGGCAGCGGCGGGACGAGCGGCGCCCGCGGCGGCGGCACGATCCGCGCCAGCAGCGCAGCGACGTCCGCGTCGGTCGGCGCGGTGTTGTCGAACATCACGAGCCCTTCGCATTCGGCGCCGGTCGGCACGAAGCGGCGCTGCCGGTATTCGTCCCAGTGCGCGAGCTTGTACGCGTCGTTCGGGTTGCCGCGCGCGACGATCCGCTGGTGCGCGACGTCTTCCGGCACATGCACCCAGACGACCGTCAGCGTGACCTCGGGGCCGATGCCGAGCCACGCGCGGTCGAAGATGCGCCGGTCGCGCACTTCGCGCGACAGCGGGCCGACGACGAGCGCGCCGATGCCGAGCGCGAGGTTCTCGCGCGCGGTGTCGAGCAGGCCCTGGTATTCGGGATCGCGCAGATGCTTCAGGTAGAGCGGGCTGTCGCGGTCGTTCGGGTCGTGGGTGAGGGCGCCCATCGCCGCCGAGCTGTAGCGGCCGTACAGCGTATCCTTGTCGAGCAGGCAGAAGGCCTCGCCGGTTGCGCGCATCAGCGGCCCGATGAGCCGTTTCGCGAGCGTGGTTTTGCCGGTGCCGGCGTGGCCGCAGAAGAACACCAGATGCGTCACGAGGGCGTGCTCCCCGATCCGGGCCGGTTGGCGCCGTTGAGCTTCGGGTCGCGCGGATACACTTCCGCTTCCAGCCACATCGCGTTGATGATGCCGAAGCCGAGCGCAACGCCGATGCCGAGTATCCACGAGAAATACCACATGGGTCCGTCTCCTTGACGCTGAAGTAATGAAGCCGCGCAGGCGGGCCGCGGGCGGGCGTGCGGGTGCGTACCCGCGCATGCTGCGGCGCACGCAGCCCGATCATGACCAATAACGGCGCGCCGCGCAAGCCGCGCCGAAGCCGGACCGGATCTGCGGCAAACCGGTAAACTGGCGAATGAAACCGCAACATGATGGACACCATGCTGATCAACTGCGCTGCATACCAGGACGGCCGCAAGCTGGCCGACATCGACATCGACGCCATCAGCGATTACGTGTCGAAGCCCGAGTGCTTCGTGTGGGTCGCGTTGAAGGACCCGACGCCCGCCGAGCTCGAGCTGATGGGCGAGGAGTTCGGGCTGCACGAGCTCGCGCTCGAGGACGCCCGCAAGGGCCATCAGCGGCCGAAGATCGAGGAATACGGCGACTCGCTGTTCGCGGTGCTGCACACGGTGGAGTTCGACGGCGACGGCGAATTCAACGTCGGCGAGCTGAACGTGTTCGTCGGGCCGAACTACGTGCTGTCGGTGCGCAACCACACCGAGCGGGATTTCCGCGCGGTGCGCACGCGCTGCGAGCGCGAGCCGCATCTGCTGCAGGAAGGCTCGGCGTTCGTGTTCTACGCGCTGATGGACCAGGTCGTCGACCGCTATTTCCCGGTCCTCGAAACGCTCGGCAACGAGCTCGAGGAGCTCGAGGACCGCATCTTCGCGAAAGCGACGCCGGCGGCGTCGCGCGCGATCATCGAGGACCTGTATTCGCTGAAGCGCCGGCTCGTGATGCTGCATCAGCACACGGCGCCGCTGCTCGAGCCGCTCGCGAAGCTGACGGGCGGGCGCATCCCGCAGGTCTGCAGCGGGATGGAGCATTACTTCCGCGACGTGTACGACCACCTGCAGCGGATCGTGAGGACGATCGAGGGGCGGCGCGAGATGGTCGTGACGGCCGTCCAGGTCAATCTCGGGATGATCTCGCTCGCGGAGAACGAGGTGACCAAGCGGCTCGGCTCGTTCGCCGCGCTGTTCGCGATTCCGACGATGATCGCCGGCATCTACGGGATGAACTTCAACAACATTCCCGAGCTGCACTGGACCTATGGCTTCTACGGCTGCATCGGCGTGATGGCCGTGGCCGATCTCGCGCTGTGGTGGCGCTTCAAGCGGGCAGGGTGGCTGTAGCCTGGTGAACAGGCCCTAGCGTGGCGCGTGCTTGCCGACCACGACGCGCCACGGACGCACGCGCCACGACTTGACGAGGCCGTTCTGCACGTAAGGATCGGCGCGCGCGAACGATTCGGCCACTTCGGCCGAGTCTCCCTCGAAGACGAGCACGGCCTGGTCGGCCGGGTCTGAGAACGCGCCCGCGAGCACCAGTTCGCCGCGCTCGGTGGCGGCGTGCGCGAGCGCGAGATGCTCGGCGCGGAAGGGCTCGCGCCGCGACAGGTAGTCGTCGACGAGTTCGTAGATCAGCTGGTAATACATGCGTCGCTCCCGGTATCGGCCTGCGGGGAAGTATAGGGCACACGCACTGCACATCCCGACGAATCGCAACTAACGGTCGAGCTTTTTCACCGCCGCCGAATCCTGACGCGTCATCGTGGAACCTGCCCGGCAAAGCCAACAGGCCCGGCGCGGGTTCGCGGCGAATCCCGCCTACGCCTTGTATCCGATGGTGCGCAGCAGCTCCTTGCGCCAGCGCACGTCGTCGTCGTTTTCGACGCCGAGCGGCGCAAAGCCGTCGACGACGCCGACGATGCCGCGGCCCTGCGCGGTTTCCGCGACGATCACCTCGGTCGGGTTCGCGCTCGCGCAATAGATCCGGCAGACCTCCGGCACGGCCTTGATCGCGTTCAGCACGTTGACCGGGTAGAAGCCGTCGCCGAGCAGCACGATGAAGGCGTGACCGGCGCCGATCGCGGTAGCGTTGCGGGACGCGAGCTCGACCAGCTCCGCATCGGTGCCGGAGCGCCGCACGAGCCGCTTGCCCGACGCCTCGCAGAACGCAAGGCCGAAGCGGATGCCGGGCACGGTGCCGACGAGCGCCTCGTGGATGTCCTCGACGGACTTGATGAAATGCGTCTGGCCGAGAATGAAGTTCATCGTCTCGGGCTTGTGGATGGTCACGGTGTGCAATTGCAGCATGGCGGACCTCGTCTGGGGCGATGCGGCGCGGGCGTCGCGGATGGGCTCTCCAAGCTTAGTACGCGATCGCCGGCGGCGAAAGCGGGCGGCGGCGCGGCGTCCTATCCTTCGTTGTGTGCGGGTTGGGCGCGCGACGGGAGGCGGATATGGACGTGCGACAAGGTTTCGTCGACTGCGTGGGGCGCACGCCGCTGATCCGGCTGGCGAAGCTCAGCGCGGAGACCGGCTGCGAGATCCTGGGCAAGGCGGAATTCATGAATCCGGGCGGCTCCGTGAAGGACCGCGCGGCGCTCTACATCATCCGCGACGCCGAGCAGCGCGGCGTGCTGACGCCGGGCGGCACCGTCGTCGAAGGGACGGCGGGCAACACCGGCATCGGGCTCGCGCACATCTGCGCGGCGCGCGGCTATCGCTGCGTGATCGTGATACCGGAAACGCAATCGCCGGAGAAGATGGAAATCCTGCGCACGCTCGGCGCGGAAGTGCGGCCGGTGCCGGCGGTGCCGTACCGCGACCCGAACAATTATCAGAAGATTGCCGGCCGGCTCGCGGACGAGCTCGACAACGCGGTGTGGGCCAACCAGTTCGACAACGTCGTCAACCGCCAGGCGCACTACGAGACGACCGGGCCGGAAATCTGGCGCGACACGGCGGGCACGGTCGATGCGTTCGTGTGCGCGACCGGCACGGGCGGCACGCTGGCCGGCGTGAGCCGCTACCTGAAGGAGCAGGACCCGGAGATCCGGATCGTGCTCGCCGATCCGCACGGCAGCGGCCTGTACAGCCACGTGAAAACGGGCGAGATCAAGGCGGAAGGCAGCTCGATCACCGAAGGCATCGGCTCGACGCGCATCACCGCGAATCTCGCCGGCGCGCCGATCGACGATGCGGTGCGCATCGACGACGTGCAGTGCGTGACGATGGTCTACCGGCTGCTGCGCGAGGAGGGACTGTACGTCGGCGGATCGAGCGGCATCAACGTCGCGGCGGCGGTCTGGCTCGCCCGCCGGATGGGCCCGGGGCACACGATCGTGACGCTGCTGTGCGATCGCGGCGACATCTATCGCGCGCGGCTGTTCAACCGCGCATGGCTGCGCGAGAAGGGTCTGGAGCCGGCGTGACGATGGGGTGCAACGGGATTTTCCATTCGCGCGATTGCGACCTATGCTGAACGAATCCGGTGCGAACGCCGTTCGCCCGATTCGTTCAGACGAGGTGTGCCATGTCCATGTCTGCGACCCTGCAGGACTGCCTGCGGCAGAAGTCCTCGCGGTACGAAGTCGTGTACCACCCCTATAGCCATACGAGCATGGAGACCGCCGCCGCCGCGCATATCCCCGGCGATCGCCTCGCGAAAACCGTGCTGCTCGAAGACGACGACGGCTATGTCGCGGCCGTGCTGCCGACGACGCACGCGGTGCGCCTGTCCGATCTTTGGGCGAAGACCGGCCGGCATCTCGTGCTCGCGAAGGAGCTCGAGCTGCGCGAGCTGTTCAAGGACTGCGATGCGGGCGCGCTGCCGCCGGTCTGCATGGCCTACGGCATGCAGACGTTCCTCGAGGAACATCTGGCGATGCAGCCGGAAGTCTATTTCGAGGCCGGCGACCACGAAGCGCTGATCCACATGACGCAGGACGAGTTCCTGTCGCTGATGGAAACCGCCGAGCGCGCGCATTTCTCGCACAAGATGCAGGGCATGGCGTCTTGAGCGGCAGCCGGCGCGGGCGATCGTCGTCGGCCGTCATGGCGGCCGACGGCGGGCGCGACACGACGCACCTTTTCAGGCTGCGCGCCTGAGGAGCGGGCGTGCGCCAGTGAATTGCCTTCGGGGACCGTTCGTGCTCCCTGACTTTCCGCGATTCGATTGCTCTTCCCGACACTTCCCCGTCACGAATTCGTAAGACATACAGTTCGCGCACAGTAACCCTGATTGCCCGAACTGTACTCTTGCGTGCGCGATGAATGTGTGTGCTCGCGGCTGACTGTTCTCCTTTTACTCTTCCATCATCAAAAGCACAGCACCGCGGCGCCCGAGGTTTGGGGACGCTGCGGATGCCCCCACCAGAGAGTCAAGCGATGGAAAAGGCAAGGTCGAACGGAAAGCGCGCGACGCATCACGACCCGGGCGGCGCCCCGGCGGGAGGCGCACGATGAAACTGTACGAGAAGCTCGCGGACGACATCGAGCGCCTGGTCCGCCAGGGCGTGTACCGGCACGGCGACCGGATCCCGTCGGTGCGGCAGGCGAGCCAGCAGCACCGGCTCAGCATCACGACGGTCCTGCACGCGTATCTGCTGCTGGAAAGCCGCGGCCTGCTGGAGAGCCGCCCGCAGTCCGGCTACTTCGTGAACCTGCGGCGCGACGACGGCAACGGCCAGGTGCACGAGCTGCGCCCGTCGAAGCCGATCGCGATCTCGTCGTCGGTCGACGTCAGCCGGCTCGTGCTGTCGACACTGCGCTCGATCGACGCCGACGACGCGGTGCCGCTCGGCTCGCCGTACCCTGATCCGGGCCTGTTTCCGTTCGAGAAGCTGAACCGCTACGCGTATGCGGCCGGCCGCGACAAGTCGCTGTGGGGCGTGACGGACGGGCTGCCGCCCGGCAGCCCGCGTCTCGTGCGGCAGATCGCGCGGCGCTACCTGGAGAACGGCATGTCGGTCGACCCGAACGAGATCATCGTCACGGTCGGCGCAACGGAGGCGATCAACCTGTGCCTGCAGGCGGTCGCGAAGCCGGGCGACGTGATCGCGGTCGAGTCGCCGACCTTCTATGCGATGCTGCACGCGATCGAGCGGATGGGGATGAAGGCGATCGAGGTGTCGACGCATCCGGAATACGGCATCGACATCGGCGCGCTCGCGGCGATCATGAAATCGCAGCCGATCGCCGCGTGCATGGTGATGCCGAACTTCCAGAATCCGCTCGGCTTCCAGATGCCGGACGAGCGCAAGCGCGAACTGGTCGAATTCGCGGCGAAGGCGGAGCTGCCGATCATCGAGAACGGCGTGTACAACGAGCTGTACTTCGGCGACACGCATCCGAGCACGCTGAAATCGTTCGACAGGAAGGGGCTCGTGCTGCACTGCGCGTCGTTCTCGAAGAGCCTCACGGCCGCGTACCGGATCGGCTGGGCGCTGCCGGGCCGCTACCGCGATCAGGTCGAGAAGCTGAAGTTCCTGAACACGCTGACGACGCCGCTCCTGCCGCAGCTCGCGATCGCGGAATTCCTCGAACGCGACGGCTACGAGCATCACCTGCGGCGGGTCCGCAAGGCGTATGCGCAGCAGGCGAACCTGATGCGGGCGATCGTGTCGCGGTTCTTCCCCGAAGGCACGCGCATCTCGAGCCCGGCGGGCGGCTACGTGCTGTGGGTCGAGCTGCCCGCGAAGGTGGACGCGATGCGGCTGTACCAGCTTGCGCTGGAGCAGGGGATCACCATCGGCCCCGGCTACATGTTCTCGATTTCGGACAACTACAAGAACTTCATCCGGCTGAACTACAGCAGCCCGTGGTCGAGCCAGATCGAACAGGCGGTCATCACGGTCGGCAAGCTGGCGGCGATCTGCGCGCGCTGAGTTGAGCTGAGCGGGGCGGAGCGTACGGCGCGGCGGGTTCGCCGCGCCGTGCGTCAGCCTCCGGTGACGGGCGGGAAGAACGCGATTTCACAATCCTCGCGCAACACGAACGAGCCGGTCACCATCTCGTGATTGACGGCGGTGCGCACCGGCCGCTCGTCGCGCAGCGCCTGCGCGCTGCGTTCGTCGCGCGCGGCGAGCGTGCCGCGCAATGCGTCCACGGTGAGCTCGGGCGCGTCGATCTCCAGGGTTTCCTCGTCGATGCGGAGTTGTTCGCGAATGCTCGCGAAATATTTGATCGTCAGTCTCATGATGGGTCGTTGGCGGGAAGTGAGGGTGCGGCGGGCGGGTCAGCCCCAGCGCTTCATTGCGTGATCGTCGTGCGTCTTGGCCTCGACCCATTCGGCCACGCCGTCGTGGCGGATTTCCTTCTTCCAGAACGGCGCATGGGTCTTCAGGAAATCCATCATGAACTCGCACGCGTCGAAGGCCGCTGCCCGATGCGGCGCGGCCACGACCATCAGCACGACCGGATGGCCGAGCGCGATCCGGCCGATGCGGTGCACGATCCTGACCGCCTCGAGCGGCCAGCGCGCGGACGCTTCCTCGACGATGCTCCACAGCGACCGTTCGGTCATGCCCGGATAGTGCTCGATGTCGAGCGCGACGACGTCGTCGACGTCGCCCGACTGCCGCACGACGCCGAGGAAATTCACGACCGCGCCGACGCGCGGGTTGCGCACGATCGGCGTGATCTCCGCGTCGACGTCGATCGGTTCGTACTGGACCCGGACCTCGATGCCGCCGGAGATCGCGGGCGGCGAATGCGGGGGCGGCCCGACGGGCTCGTCGCCGGGAGGGCGGCCGGAACGTGCCGGGTGGTCCGGCTCGGCTTGCGGATCGATGAGTGACGTCATGACTGTTCTCCAGGGGGGCGGTTCGTCTCGCATCGCGCGGCAGCGGTCAGCCGTTCATCAGCCGCCGACGAGCGACATGCGTACCGTCGGGTAGGTCTTGCCGGTCCGCCGGGCGCGGTGCGCCGCGCGCAGCTCCGAGTAGCGGTCGTCGCGGCGCAGCCAGCGGCCGCGGATCGCGGTGACGAGCTGATCGAGCGGCGCCGCGTCGCCGAGCCACGGCCGCAGGTCCGTGCCGTGCGTCGCGAACAGGCAGGTGTACAGCTGGCCATCGGCCGACACGCGTGCGCGCGAGCACGTGCCGCAAAACGGATGCGAGACGCTTGCGATGAAACCGACTTCGCCCGCGCCGTCGGCGTGCCGATAGCGCAGCGCGGTGCCGGCGTGCGCGTCGTCGTCGGCGGCGTCCGCGAGCAGCGGATATGCGGATTCGATGATCCCGCGCATCTGCGCGGTCGTGACGACCTTGTCGGTCGACCAGAATTGCGCGCCGCCGACGTCCATGTATTCGATGAAGCGCACGGCGACGCCGGTGTGCCGGAACGCGCGCACGAGCGGCAGCAGCTGGCCGTCGTTGACGCCGCGCTCGATCACCGCATTGACCTTGACGGGTGCGAGCCCGGCCGCCTGCGCGGCCTCGATGCCGGCCAGGATGCGCGACACCGGCATGTCGACGTCGCTCATCTTGCGGAACACCGCGTCGTCGATCGCATCGAGGCTCACGGTCGCGCGCCCGAGGCCGGCGTCGCGCAGCGCGCGCGCCTTCGCGGCGAGCAGCGACCCGTTCGTCGTCAGCGCGATCTCGACCGGCTTGCCGTCGAGGGTCGTCAGCGCCGCAAGCGACTCGATCAGCGTTTCGATCCCGCGCCGCAGCAGCGGCTCGCCGCCGGTCAGGCGGATCTTCTCGACGCCGAGCGCGACGAACGCGCGTGCGATGCGGGTCAGCTGCGCGAACGACAGGCGCGCCGACGACGGCATGAACGCGTAGCCGGCGTCGAAGCTTTCGCGCGGCATGCAGTACGTGCAGCGGAAATTGCACTGATCGATCACGGACAGCCGCAGGTCGCGCAGCGGGCGGGCAAGCGTGTCGACGGTGCCGGGTGGGTCGCTCGCCGCCGCGCCGCGGCTCGGCGCGGTGAGGGGCGGCGTGACGGAGTCGATGACGTTCACGATCTGTCCGTTGGCCTGCGCAGGATGAGAGGAAACGGCGGGCCGTCGGCGGCCCGCGCGGCTTGTCGACACGACGCCGCGGCGGCCGTGACAGGCGCCAAGCCGGAGGATAGTCCGCCGCAATGGCCGTGCAGAGACACAATCCCGGCCGAATCGCAGGAATACAGTTCGCCGCCGCGCCGCAGCATGACGATGCGCGCCGCGGCCATCATGCGAGCCATTGCGCGAAATCGTAGTACGGCACCGCGTCGCCGCGCGCGATCGCGCGGCCGGCCGGCAGCCGGGCGATGCCGCCCGCGTCCGCGAGCGAGCACAGCGTGCCGGCGCCTTGCTGGCGCAGCGTATCGAGCATCGGCAGCCCGTTCGATGCAACGCCGCATCGCACGCGGATGAAGCGCTCGCGCGCGTCGTCCGCTTCGATGTCGGCGCCGATCGGCAGCGACGGCGCGAGCGGCAGGCGCTCGTCGCGCCCCTGCAGGCAGCGGATCAGCGGCGTGACGAGCAGCGCGAACGCCGTCAGCGCGGCGCCCGGATTGCCGGGCAGCAGCACCACCGGCTTGCCGTCGAGCCGCGCGAGCGCGACGGGCTTGCCGGGCTTCATGCGCACGCCGGACAGCACGAACGACGCGCCGAGCGCGGTCAGCGCGGGGCGCACGAGATCCCGGTCGCCGACGGACGCGCCGCCGACGCACACGATCAGGTCGCAGCGCGCGTGCAGGTCGCGCAGCGCGCGGTCGATCGCGTCCGCCGTATCGCGCGCATGCGTGCTCGCCGCGACGATCGCGCCGGCGCCCGCGACCAGCGCGGCCAGCATCGGCGCGTTGCTGTTGTAGATCTGCTGCGGCAGCCGGGGCTGGCCGCACGCGACGAGCTCGTCGCCGGTCGTCAGGATGCCGATGCGCAGCGCCGGATGAACGTCGACGCAACCGATGCCCTGCGCGGCGATCATCCCGACATGCGCGGGCCGCAGCCGCACGCCGGCGGGAATCAGCACGCGGCCCGCCTGCAGTTCCTCGCCGCGGCGGCGGATGTGCGTGCCGCCACGCACGTCCGCATCGAACGTCACGTGCCCGTCGCGTTCCTGCGCGTCTTCCTGCATGACGACCGTATCCGCGCCGGGCGGAATCAGGCTGCCGGTGAAGATGCGCGCCGCGGTGCGCGGCGCGAGCGGCAACGGCGCATCGCCCGCATAGCAGCGCTGCGCGACGGGCAAGGGCGTGCCGTTCGCGAGTTCGGCGTGACGCACGGCGTAACCGTCCATCGCGCTCTGGTCGGCGCTCGGCTGGTCGAGCACGGCGACGAGCGGCGCGGCCAGCACGCGGCCCGCTGCGTCGGCGGTCGGCACGGACGTCGCGGCGAGCGGCCGCGCGAACGCGTGCGCGAACTGTTGCTGGGCGGTTTCGAAGTCGATCGGTCGGGTCATCGTGGCGTTACTGTTCAAGGGCTGCCGGAGAGTGGGCCTGAGCGGCCGGGGCGGTGTATTCGACGAAGCCGTCGCCGCGGCAGAAGCCGAGCAGGCGGATGCCAGCTTCGCGCGCGACGGCGATCGCGAGCGAGGTCGGCGCGGAGATCGTCGCGACCATCGGGATGTCGAGGCGCGCGGCCTTGCGGACGAGCTCGTAGCTGGCGCGGCTCGACAGGAACACGAAGCCGTCGCGCGTGTCCGCGCGGCGCTTCGCGAGCTGGCCGATCAGCTTGTCGAGCGCGTTGTGCCGGCCGACGTCCTCGAAGACGTCGATGACCGCGCCGTCGCGGCTGCACCACGCGGCCGCGTGAATCCCGCCGGTGTCGCGCATCAGCACCTGGTGCGCAGGCAGCGCGCGAGACGCGCGCTCGACCGCGTCGGCGCCGATGCCGGCCGCGGCGCCCGCGTGACGGATCCGTGACGGATGCAGGTCCAGTTGCTCGATGCTCTCGATGCCGCACACGCCGCAGCCGGTGCGGCCGGCCAGCGCGCGCCGTCGCGCCTTCAGCGCCATGAACGCCTGCTGGGCGACGGTGAGGCGCACCACGGCGCCGCTTGCCGTGCACGCGCTCTCGATGTCGAAGACGTCCGACGCGCGCTCGACGATGCCTTCGCTCAGCGCGAAGCCGAGGCCGAACACGTCGAGGTCGATCGGCGTGGCCATCATCACGGCGTGCGAAATATCGTTGAACACGAGGGCGACCGGGCACTCCTCGACGACGCGGTCGACGACCTGTGCAAGGTCGCCGTGACGATGGCGCGTCACGTCGCACGCGACGCTGCCGACCGGCTCGACTGGAAGGGCGCATGGCTGCATGAAAGATCCCCTGAATTTCGACAGGCGGCCGAACGATCGACGCGCCGATGGATGACGAGACCCGCGACGGCCGTCGCGCAAGCGCGCCGAGCGCCCGGAACCCGAATCCGCTGCCAGCTTACGGGCGTTCGGCCGGGGCGCGCGTGCACAGCCCGGCGACCGAAAAAGCAGTACAGATGGCGGGCGCGACGCGAGGCGCCCCGGTTTTACATGCACACCTCACGAAGGGGGCAACGAGCACAGTTCGCAACAGCGAGTGAGTGATTGCGAGCGGCATTCGAAACGCGATATCGTCGTTTCGCCTCGATGCCGGCACCTGCGATTCACATGCGATCGCCGGGCCGGCCACAGGGGCGGCTGTCGGGCCTCGCGGGGATTTCCTGCTTCGGGCGGACGTCTTCACAATCACGACCACACAACGATCATGGAAATCTTCGATGCATTCCACCTGGCGCGGCTGCAGTTCGCGTTCACGGTGTCCTTTCATATCGTGTTCCCCGCGATCAGCATCGGCATGGCGAGCTTTCTCGCCGTGCTCGAATGGCGCTGGCTGGCCACGGGCGACGCCGCCTACAAATCGATGTTCCAGTTCTGGTCGAAGATCTTCGCGGTCGGCTTCGGGATGGGCGTCGTGTCCGGCGTCGTGATGGCCTACGAGTTCGGCACCAACTGGAGCGGGTTTTCCCGGATCGCCGGCAACATCACCGGGCCGCTGCTGACGTACGAGGTATTGACGGCGTTCTTCCTCGAAGCCGGCTTCCTCGGCGTGATGCTGTTCGGCTGGAACCGCGTGAGCCCGCGCGCGCACTTCTTCGCGACGCTGATGGTCGCGGTCGGCACGCTGATCTCGACGTTCTGGATCCTGTCGTCGAACAGCTTCATGCAGACGCCGCAGGGCTACGCGATCCGGGACGGCATCGTCGTCCCGGTCGACTGGATGAAGGTGGTGTTCAATCCGTCGTTCCCGTACCGCCTCGCGCACATGACGATCGCGGCGTTCATCGTCGCGGGCTTCATCGTGGCCGCCTGCGGCGCGTGGCATCTGCTGCGCGGCCGCCGCGACGAGCCGGTCAAGCGCAGCTTCTCGATGGCGCTGTGGATGCTCCTGCTGCTCGCGCCGGTGCAGATCGTCGTCGGCGACGCGCACGGCCTCAACACGCGCGAATACCAGCCGGCGAAGATCGCGGCGATCGAAGGGCTGTGGGAAACCGAGAAGGGCGGCACCGCGCTCAACCTGTTCGGCCTGCCCGACATGAAGGCGGAAGTCACGCGCTACGCGGTACAGGTGCCGCACCTCGGCAGCCTGATCCTCACGCACAGCTGGAGCGGCGAGATCCGCGGGTTGAAGGAATTCCCCCCGCAGAACCGCCCGAACTCGACGATCATCTTCTGGACGTTCCGGATCATGGCCGGCCTCGGCATGCTGATGCTGCTCACCGCGCTGCTCGGCCTGCTGCTCAGAAAGGGGGGCCGTCTCTATGAAACGCGCTGGTTCCAGTGGTTCGTGTTGTGCATGGGGCCGTCGGGCATCGTCGCGCTGCTCGCCGGCTGGATCACGACCGAGGTCGGCCGGCAGCCGTGGACGGTGTACGGCGTGCTGCGAACCGTGGATTCGGTCGCGCCGCTCAGCGCGCAGCAGGTCGGCGTGTCGCTGCTGATCTTCGTGGTGGTGTACTTCCTCGTATTCGGAACGGGTGTCTACTACATGTTGAAACTGATGAAGCACGGGCCGGCCGCGAACGCCGGGTACATCGAACTGCACCGGCATCCCGGGCTGCGCAAGAGCGCGCTGTCCACGCCGCTCAACGTCACCGAAGCGGAGTAAGCGATGCACATCGATCTTCCTGTCGTATGGGCCGCGATCATCGGGCTCGGCGTGTTCATCTACGTGGTGCTGGACGGCTTCGATCTCGGCATCGGCCTGCTGTTTCCGTTCTTCGACGCGAAAGCCGAGCGGCAGGTGATGCTCGACACCGTCGCGCCGGTGTGGGACGGCAACGAGACGTTCCTCGTGCTCGGCGGAGCGGGGCTGTACGGCGCGTTCCCGGTCGTGTACTCGACGCTGCTGCCGGCGAATTACCTGCCGCTGATCCTGATGGTCGTCGGGCTGATCTTTCGCGGCGCGGCTTTCGAGTTGCGCGCGAAGGCAACGCGCACCCGGCATCTGTGGGATCTCGCGTTCATCGGCGGCTCGGCGCTCGCGGCGTTCTGCCAGGGCGTCGTGCTCGGCTCGCTGCTGCAGGGCATCAAGATCGCCAACGGCACGTTCGTCGGCGGCCCGTTCGACTGGCTGTCGCCGTTCAGCCTGTTCTGCGGGCTCGGCGTGGTCGCGACCTATGCGGCGCTCGGCTGCGGCTGGCTGATCCTGAAGGTCGACGGCGAGCTGCAGCGCAAGATGCGCGTGCTGATGAAGCCGCTGACGATCGTGCTGCTCGGCGCGATGGCCGTCGTCAGCCTCTGGACCGTGATCGGCCTGCCGGCCGTCGCGCATCGCTGGTTCGGCAGCGGCGACCTGGTGTGGTTCCTGCCGGTGCCGGTGCTGGTGCTCGTCTGCGTGTGGGGCATCTTCCACACCGTGCGCCGCAAGCACGAGGCGACGCCGTTCCTGCTGACGCTCGCGCTGTGCTTCCTCGGCTACACGGGCCTCATCATCAGCATCTGGCCGAACATCGTGCCGCCGTCGCTGACGATCTGGGACGCGTCGTCGAGCCATTCGAGCCAACTGTTCGCGCTGGTCGGCACGGTGATCGTGCTGCCGGTCATCCTCGTCTACAACGGGCTGCAGTACCGCGTGTTCCGCGGCAAGGTGCGGGAAGGGGACGGCTACCACCACTGACGCCCGGCAGGCGCAGGTACTGCCACGGGGACCCGCGTCGCAACGGCCGGGCCGCGCGACACTCGCACTCCGGCCCCGCCTCGCGGGGCCGTTTTCGTTACGCAGGGGCAACGCGGCCGCACCGCGACCCGAAGAGGCACCATCATGATCGTCAGACCGAGACAAAACTGGTTGCAGATGCTGTTCGTGTGGAACGGCTCGGTATTGCAATCGATCATTCCGCAGCTCGTCTTCATGGCGATCGTCAGCACGCTGGCGGTGTTCACGAACGGCCGCATCTTCGGCGAGAAGATTCCGCTCAACACGGCGCCATTCACGCTGTTCGGGCTCGCGCTGGCGATCTTCCTCGCCTTCCGCAACAACGCGAGCTTCGAGCGCTTCAAGGAAGCACGGCACCTGTGGGGCGACGTGCTGATCGCGTCGCGCACGCTGACCTCGCAGATGCGGCGCTATCTGCCCGACCACGTCGACGTGGCCGAGCGCAACCAGACGATCGACCTGCTGATCGCATTCGTCTATGCATTGAAGCATCAGCTGCGCAACACCGATCCGGCCGACGACCTGACGCGCGTCCTCGGGCGCGCGCGCACCGAAGCGCTGAGCGGCAAGGTCTACAAGCCGGTTGCGCTGCTCGACGAGATTCGCGGCAACCTGGCGCGGATGCTGGCGCGCGCGCCGGACGCCGGCACGACGCGCTGGATGGTCGACGAGCAGATCAACCGGCTCGGCAACGCGGTCGGCGGCTGCGAGCGGATCGCGTCGACGCCGATCCCGTTCGCGTACAGCGTGCTGCTGCACCGCACCGTCTATGCGTATTGCGTGCTGCTGCCGTTCGGTCTCGTCGATTCGACGGAATTCTTCACGCCGCTGATCTGCGTGTTCATCGCCTATACGCTGATCGCGCTGGAGGCGATCGCCAACGAGGTCGCCGAGCCGTTCAGCACCGCGCCCAACGCGCTGGCGCTCGACGCGATGGCCAGGACGATCGAGCGCTCGGTGCTCGAGCTGTGCGGCGCCGAGCTGCCGAAGGAGGTCGCGCCGACGGATGCCTACCAGCTGACCTGACGCGCGGCGATCGCCGCCCGCGGTGTGCGAAAGGAAAAAATGGCGCGTCAGAACTGACCTGACGCGCCATTTATCATGTCCGCGGCCCGCGGCATGAACCCTCGCCGCGAGCCGTCCGCCGTCAGACGGTAGCCGAGCGCGTCACGCGCACCGGCACCGACTTGTACGACGGCGTGCCGCTTTCCTTGTCGATGTAGTCGAGCGGCACCAGCACGTTCGCTTCCGGATAGTACGCGCCGACCGACCCCGGCGCGATGTCGTACTCGATCGCGGTGATCTTCTCGAGGCGCCGCGTCCGGCCCGACGGCGTGACCGTCTCGATGTCGACCAGGTCGCCGTGCTCGAGCCCGTACTTCGCGAAGTCCGCCGGGTTCATGAACAGCACGTCGCGACGCCCGAACACGCCGCGATATCGATCGTCCAGCCCGTAGATCGTCGTGTTGTACTGGTCGTGGCTGCGCAGCGTGATCAGCCGCAGCACCTGCTCGGCGCCGAGCACGTCCGCGTCTTCCTTCACGCCCTTGTACACCGAGAACATCGCCTTGCCGGTCGGCGTCGGCCACACGCGCTCGGTCGGCGGCAGCGGCATGCGGAAGCCGCCCGGCGTGCGGATGCGTTCGTTGAACGCCTCGAAGCCCGGAATCGTCCGGTCGATCATGTCGCGGATGCGGTCGTAGTCGGCGATCGCGTCGAGCCACTGGACCTTGCTGTCGGGCAGCGTCGCATGCGCGATTCCCGCGACGATCGCAGGTTCCGAGCGCAGCTGCTCGGACGCAGGCTTCAGCTTGCCGGCCGACGCATGCACCATCGACATCGAATCCTCGACCGTCACCGATTGCGGGCCGCTCGCCTGGACGTCCAGTTCGGTGCGGCCGAGGCACGGGAACACGTAGGTTTCCTTCGCGACCAGCAGGTGCGAGCGGTTGAGCTTGGTGCCGACGTGGACGCTCAGGTCGAGCTTGCCCATTGCGGGGAACGACTGCTCCGGATCGGGCAGCGCCACCGCGAAATTGCCGCCGAGGCACAGCAGCGCCTTGGACGTGCCGTCGATCATCGACTGCATCGCCTGGACCGCATCGTGCCCGTGGTGTTGCGGCGGGGTGAAGCCGAACACCTCCTCGAGCTTCTTCAGGAATTCCTCGGACGGCTTTTCGGTGATGCCGACGGTGCGGTTGCCCTGCACGTTCGAGTGGCCGCGCAGCGGGCAGATGCCCGCGCCGGGCTTGCCGAAGTTGCCGCGCAGCAGCAGCAGGTCGGCGATCAGGCGCACGTTGGCCGTGCCCTTGTTGTGCTGGGTGACGCCCATCCCGTACGTGACGATCGTCGCGTTCGATTTCGCATACGCGAGCGCGACCTGTTCGAGCTGCGCCTGGCTGAGGCCGCTGGCCCGCTCGATGTCGTCCCACGGCGTCGCTTCCAGGTCCGCCGCGAACGCGTCGAACCCTTCGGTATGCTCGGCGATGAACGCGTGGTCCAGCACGTTGCCCCGTTCGGCCTCCAGCGCGAGCAGCGCCTTCATGATCCCCTTGAGCGCGGCCGCGTCGCCGCCCGCGTCGACCTGGAAGTACGTCGACGCGATCCGGGTCGAGCCGAACGACGCCATCTCGATCATGTCCTGCGGGTCCGCGAAGCGTTCGAGCGCGCGCTCGCGCAGCGGATTGAACACGATGATCGGCACGTTGCGCCGCGAGCACTCGTGCAGCGTGCCCATCATCCGCGGGTGGTTGGTGCCGGGATTGTGGCCGATCGAGATGATCAGCTCGCACTTGTCGAAGTCCTCCAGCGACACCGTGCCCTTGCCGATCCCGATCGATTGCGGCAGGCCGACGCTGGTCGGCTCGTGGCACATGTTCGAGCAGTCGGGGAAGTTGTTGGTGCCGAGCTCGCGCGCGAACAGCTGGTACAGATACGCCGCCTCGTTCGATGCGCGGCCGGACGTATAGAACTCGACCTGCTCGGGCGGCAGGCCGCGCAGCACCTCGCCGATGCGCGCGAACGCGGCGTCCCATTCGACCGCGCGGAACGTGTCGGTCGCGCGATCGTAGACGAGCGGATGGGTGAGCCGGCCCATGTTCTCCAGCTCGTAGTCCGACATGCGCAACAGCGACGACACGGTGTTCGCCGCGAAGAACTCGGGCGTCACGCGCTTGCTCGTCGCTTCCCACGTGACGGCCTTCGCGCCGTTCTCGCAGAACTGGAACGTGGACTTGTGTTCCTTGTCGGGCCACGCGCAGCCCGGGCAGTCGAAGCCGTCGGGCTGGTTGGTCCGCATCAGGATGATCGGCGCCTCGATGGCGTCCATCTGCGTCCGTACGGCATCGGCCGTGGCGCGAAGCGCGCCCCAACCGCCCGCGGGCCCGTCGTACTTCCTGATACCTGGCACTTCGCGTCGATTTGTCATGTGAATGCTCCGTGAGCCGTTCCGGGCAGGCCGGATCGCGGCTCGGGTTAGGCCGCGTGGCGGCCGGGTTCGGCGCCGCCGCGCGAGGGCGGGGCGGCGCCAGCGGCGCGTGCGGGCGCGCGCGCCGTGTTCTGGCACGGTGCAGTGCAGGGCAGTGCTTCGGGGAGCCCACTGCATCACGTTGATTGCGTCAAAAAATAGCGGATCGACGGATGCCATCCAAGACACAGTTGGCAGTGTCGTGGCGCGCGAATTGCACCCCTGTGCAAGGGGCGGCCTCACTGAATGGGAGTACAGACGAATGCGCTCGGGTGGAAGGGGGCGAGTCCGGAGGCGATCCGGCAGCCGCATCGGGAAGCGGTGATACTCGGGCAACCGCCCGGCCCGGGACGCGCCCGCGATGCCGTGGCGAGACGCCGGGCAACGCGGGACGGGAAGGGGGCGTCGGCGTCAGCGGTTCATGCCGAGCCGCTGGCGCGATCCGTTGATCGTCAAACGGCCGCTTGCTGCGGCTCCACCGCCACCGATGCTTCGCTCGTCAGCATCAGGAACGTGAACGTTTCGCGCAAGTACAGATGCACGACTTCGTCGTTGTGGCTACGGTAGCCGATCGACACGTCTTCACCGAGATGCAGCGCAAAGTCGCCGCCGCGCGTCGACAGCACGCAGCCGCCGCTGAGCGCGGGCGCCCACACGATCTCGCCGCTGACGATCCGCTTGATGTGATCGAGGACCGGATAGCCATGCTCGCGCGCCTCGGCGAGCGCCGTGTACGCGTCCGCGCCGAGCAGCACGGAATAGGGGCCGTCGACGCCCGCGAGCCGCAGCGCCTCGAGTGCGTCGCCGATCGCGCCCGGGTATGCGCCGACGTCGCTCGGCAGCGCGATCTTGCGGTTCGACGTCGCTTCGCGGATGCCGACGATGCCCGCGGCCGAATAGCCGTCGAAGATCGCGCTGTCCTCGACGAATGCGAGGCGCTGCGCGGCGTCCTTCGCCGGCTGCCAGTCGGCGTCGCGCGCGCCGCGCTCGACGGCGTCGATTGCATCGCGCCGCAGTTCGAACGGCACGGTGAATTCGACGAGCGCCTTGACCTCGCGCAGCTTCGCGCCGACGCGCTCGCGCGGTGCGGCGATGGTGTGCAGGTGGCCCGTGCCCACGCCCGACAGCTCGACGCCGCCCGGCTCCTCGACGTCGACGACGCGCCGGCCGGCGACCGAGCGCTTGAAGGTGCGGGCCACTTCCTCTTCGATTTGCGCCCAGGCGGCTGCGGAGATGGGCGCGAGTTCGCGGTGCAGGTTATTCATGCGGGTGGGTTCCTTTGAGCGATCCGATTTTCAGCGAGCCGTTGGAAGCCGGCTCGGTCGACGGGGAGGTGGCCGGCGGAACGGCATCGGCGGCCGGTGCGGCGCGCGTTGCGAGCGCGTCGAGCAGGTCGGCCGACGGCACGAAGAACAGCGACCCCGTCACCGCGCGGCTGTAATCGAGCAGCCGGTCGTAGTTGCCGGGCGGTCGGCCGACGAACATGTTCTCGAGCATCTGTTCGATCGGAGCGGGCGAGCGCGCATAGCCGATGAAGTAGGTGCCGAACTCGCCCGCGCCGGGACGGCCGAACGGCATGTTGTCGCGCAGGATCTTCACCTCCTCGCCGTTCTCGACCAGCGTCGTCAGCGAGCTGTGCGACGACGACGGTTTGACCGCGGCATCGAGCTCGATGTCCGACAGCTTGGTGCGGCCGATGATGCGCTCCTGCGTTTCGACCGGAAGCGCATTCCATCCGGCCATGTCGTGCAGGTACTTCTGCACGATCACGTAGCTGCCGCCGGCGAATTCGGGGTCCTCGTCGCCGATCACCGTGAAGTCGACCGCTTCGCGCCCGTCCGGGTTTTCGGTGCCGTCGACGAAGCCGATCATCGCGCGCTGGTCGAAATTGCGGAAGCCGTGCACTTCGTCGACGAACTGCACCGCGTCGCCGAGGCGCCCGACCAGCTGGGTCGCGAGTTCGAAGCACAGATCCATCGCGTCGGCCCGGATGTGCAGCAGGATGTCGCCGGGCGTCGAGACGGCGACGCGCTGCCCCGCGCCGAATTCGCGAAACCGATGCAGCGACGCGGGCCGCGGCGCGCCGAACAGCGCATCCCAGGCGTCGGCGCCGAAGCCGCACACGCACGACAGGTTGCCGGACGGCACGCGCTTGCCGACCGAGCGGACGAGGGCGGCGATGTCGCCGCACCACGCGCGGATCGTGTCCGCGTGGTCGGCGCCGGGATGGAGGGTCGCGACGAGGAAGATCGCGTTGCGGGTCGGCGGGCTGTGGACGTTCTGAGGGGAGGGAGGGTTTGTCTGCATCGGGTGTGTCGGTGTTATTGGTGCCGATACGATACGCGGGTTGTTGAAATGCTGCTTTGCGAAAGCGTATCGGAGAAGTGTGACAGGCGTCTGTTCTCGATTGCGACATGCGCGAGCGCCGCATCGCAGGATATCGATGCGAAAGCAATCTATCAGCTTCGGTGCGACTTTGGAACACGAATCGCCGATCTGTTATTCGAATGCTTGATTGCCGCCGGATTGGAGTACAGACCGGCGGCAGCTGTGCTCTTGATGGCAGCGCGTCGCGTGAAGTAGATTAGGGCCGCTGCCATCAGGCAACGGGCGCGACGACGAAGCGGCCGGAAGCGATGCGCGGTTATGTCGCGGTGGTCGGGCAAGGCAGCCTGTCGGGCTGGCGCGCAGGTTGATCCGGATAACGAATCGATGATTATGTCGTCGCCGATAGGGAAAGTAAGGATGCCGATTCACTTTTTACGCAGTTCAACACCTTGAATACACTGAATACCTCTCGGCCGCTGGCCACCGCGGCAGACCGCATTCGCCGGCGTTTCGACCGCTTTCTTCATGCGGCCGAACTTGCCGGGCTCGTGGTGATCGGTCTCGCGACTTCGTTCGCGATGGGGCAGGAAGCCTGGAAGGTCGTCGTGGCCGGCGCGGTTTCGTTGACGGACCTGCTGCTGATGTTCCTGTATCTGGAAGTGCTCGCGATGACCGTGCGCTACCTGCGTCTGGGGCGGTTGCCGGTGCGCTTCCCGCTCTATATCGCGATGACGTCGCTCGCGCGGGACCTGATCCTGCGCGGCGTGACGGACAGCCCGGAACACATGCTGATGACGACGCTCGGCATCGTGCTGCTTGCCGTGGGCGTGCTGATTCTGCGGTTCGGGCAGCATCGGTATCCTGCCGAGGCGGATGAGGCCGATGATGCGCCGGGTGGGCGGTAGCGTGGCGCGGACGCTGGTTGCGGATCTTAATGAATAAAAAATCGGCGATTTGTGTTGCTCGCAGGCGTTTTTGTATTTTAAAACAATCGCCAAGAAAAATAACATACTGGCGTGGCTCCAGCATTCCTGTATAGCCCGTACAAGGACGCGACGATTTCGATGAACTGGAACACGAACGTCATCTCGTCGAACGTCACGGGCCAGATGAGCCCGGTGCTGTCGGTGCTTCCGAGCAACGTTCGCGCGCTGACGCTCGCGTTTGCAACCGGCGAATGCGGCAGCGAGAACTGGGCGGGCGTCGACGGTGGCGCGCTGGCCGCCGCAAATGTGCCGCTGTTCACCGCGGCCAATGTGAATTATGTGATTTCGACAGGCGGCGCAGCGGGTTCGTTCACGTGCGGTAGCGATGCCGGCATGGCGACTTTCATCAATCGTTACGCATCAAATAACCTCGTCGGAATCGATTTCGATATCGAGGCAGGGCAGACGCAACAGGTGATTAACGATCTGGTGCAGCGCGTGGTCGTGGCCCAGCAGAATTATCCCAATCTGCGTTTCAGCTTCACGCTGGCGACACTTGCCCCTTCGCAGCCGGGAGCGGTTATGGCCAGTTCGTGGGGCGCAAGCGCACCGGACAGCTTCAACATCTACGGTGATTGGGTGATGCAGGCTATCCAGACGTACGGCCTGAAGAACTACATGATCAACCTGATGACGATGGACTACGGTTCGGCGGGGCCGGGGAACTGCGTGGTCGCGAACGGTACCTGCCAGATGGGACAGTCGGCCATTCAGGCGGCCATGAACCTGCACGATCACTGGGGCGTACCGTACAGTCAGATGGAGCTGACTCCGATGATTGGCGGCAACGATGTGGCCGGTGAAACTTTCACGCCTGCGGATGCTGACACTACGGCCGCGTTTGTGAAACAGAACGGGCTCGTGGGTGTCCACTTCTGGTCGTTTGACCGTGACGTCGATTGTCCACCCGGTGCCGCATCGTCGACGTGCAACTCCATCGGCGGCGTTGGCACCCTTGGTTATACGAACCGGTTCGCCAGCGATCTTGCGTCTGGCAGATGATGCGGGGCACTTGAACGGACGATTGATTGATGCGGTACGGGTGGCGGGCGCACTGGCTGCGGCACAGAGCGGTGCGCCAGGCTTTCGTTATGTTCGCCGCAGTCCTGTGTACAAGATTTAACATAATCTCAATTATCAACATTAAATCGTGTAGCGGCTAAGTTGTAATGTCCGTTTCTGGCTAAGTTCAAATGTCCGCTTTCGTGCCGCGTAAGCTATTCGGCCGCCGGTTGTCCGGCGCCGGGAGCTTCGATGGCTGCGACAGAACGGATCACGATGACGATGCGCGAGCTGGACAGATTCAAAGTCATTCAGGACGTGGCGGACGGCAAGCTCAAGCCGTGGCGCGCGGCTGAGCGACTGGGGCTGACGACGCGGCAGATTCGGCGACTGGTCGGCCGACTGCGGGAGCACGGACCGCAAGGTCTCGTGTCGCAGCGGCGCGCGAAGCCCAGCAACAACCGATTGGACCCGGTGACAGCCGACCGGGCACTCTCGATCATCCGCGATCGCTACGCCGATTTCGGGCCGACGCTGGCCTGCGAGAAGCTATACGAATGCCACGACATTCGGCTGGCCAAGGAGACGGTGCGGCGGCTGATGACGGATGCCGGCTTGTGGGTGCCGCGCCGGCAGCGCCCGCCGAAGGTCTATCAGCCGCGGGCGCGCCGGGCGTGCCTGGGCGAGCTGATCCAGATCGACGGCAGCGAACATCGATGGTTCGAGGAGCGGGCGCCGCAATGCACGCTGCTGGTGTACGTCGATGACGCGACCAGTCGGCTGATGATGTTGCACTTCACGGCGACCGAATCGACCTTCAGCTACTTCGAGGCGACGCGCGCGTACATCGAATGCCACGGCAAGCCCGGTGCGTTTTACAGCGACAAGGCCAGCGTGTTCCGCGTCACGACGCCAGGCAAGACGGGCAATCGCGTGACGCCATTCGGCCGCGCGATGTACGAGCTGAACATCGACACGTTCTGCGCGAACAGCAGCCCGGCCAAGGGGCGCGTCGAGCGTGCCCATCTGACGCTGCAGGACCGGTTGGTGAAGGAACTGCGACTGCGCGGCATCAGCACGGTGGCGGACGCAAATGCGTATGCGCCCTCCTTCATGGCGGCCTACAACGCCCGGTTCGCGAAGCCGCCGAAGAGCGACTTTGACGCGCACCGGCCGCTGCGGACTGACGAGAGCCTGGATCTGGTGCTCACGTGGCGTGAGCCGCGGAAAGTGACGAAGTCGCTGACGGTGCAATACGACCGCGTCATGTACCTGTTGGACGACACGCCGGAGAATCGGAAGCTGATCGATCGAGTGATCGAGGTCTGGGAGTATCCGGACGGACGCATCGAACTACGGGCCGATGGCCGTGTGTTGCCCTACAGGCAATACGACCGACTGGCCGAGATCGATCAAGCCGCAGTCGTCGATCACAAGCGCTTGAGTCACGTGCTGCAAGTCGCGCAAGCGATCCAGGCGCAACGCGATAACAGCCGAATCGGTAAAGCTCCATCCCGAGCAAATCGGGGCGACTCGACCAGGACCGATCGCAACAAACCTCAGCCGGGCAAGAAGAAGCAACGTGAGTTTACTCAGGCTGACGTCGAACAGGTGATTGTGGATCTGGCTCAACGCAGACAGACACAGCAGCAACCGAACAAACCAGGCCGTCGGTCTGCGAAGGACCGTGGCACAGACGTGAGCGCCCTGCCCGTTCAGACGCCGTCCTTCGACACGGCGTAACGCTCAAACCGAGGAACAACAGGCAGCCAAACCAACCGTAAAACCGGACATTTCTAAATAGCCAGGAAGCGGACATTTGAGAATGGCTTTGACAAATCGCGGAGCCCATCAGATTCGACCCTAGTTAATTTCCCTTTTATTTCAACGCAGTACCGAAACACCTAGCCAGCAATCTTATGTGTGTCCAGGATCGCCGCACGCGACACCTAGCCCATGATGCTGACGCCGCCGTCGATGAACATGGTGTTTCCTGTAATTCGCCGCGCGTACGGCGTGGCGAGATAGGCGCAACTGAAACCGACATCCATGATGTCGACCAGTTCGCCAAGCGGCGCCCGCTCAACCGCTTCATTGAGCAGCAAATCGAAATCCTTGAGCCCCGACGCGGCACGCGTCTTGAGCGGCCCCGGCGAAATCGGATGAACGCGAATGCCGCGCGGACCAAGCTCGTGCGCGAGATATCGGCACGTCGCCTCGAGCGCCGCCTTGACCGGCCCCATCAGATCGTAGTTCGGCACGACCCTGGAGGCACCCAGATAGCTCATCGCGAACAGCGTTCCGCCCTGATCCATCAACGGTACGGCGAGTCGCGCCATGCGAATGAACGAGTGGCACGACACATCCATGGCCGTTGCGAACCCCTCCGCCGAGCTGTTGATCAAACCGCCCTGGAGATCCGCCTTGGGCGCAAATGCAATCGAATGTACCGCCGTGTCGAGTCGCCCCCACGTCCGGCGAATCGCGTCGAACAATGCGTCCATTTCCCCCTGCTTCGACACGTCGAGCGGCATCACGAGTGCCGCTCCGAGTTCACGCGCAAGCGGCTCGACATACGGACGGGTCTTGTCATTCGCATAGGTGATCGCCAGTTCCGCACCCAGCTCGCGAAATGCTCGCGCGCATCCATAGGCGATCGAATGCTCGTTCGCGATGCCGAGGATCAGCGCCTTGCGCCCCTCGAGCGGCAAGTTCGGGATCTTCTCCATTCAGGCTCCCAGTAGATCAAGGGTATGCGACGCGATCATCCATTCTTCATCGGTCGGGATGACCCGCACCGAGACCAGGCTGTCGCGCGTGCTGATACGTGGCCCATGGCGCGCATTCGAGGACGGATCGAGCGACACGCCGAGCCATGCCGCCGCACGACAGCCGCGCTCGCGCACAGCGGCCGCATGCCGCCCTCTTCCTCGACCGAAACGATCCTCGCCGACGGCCCGACCAGAATCGGCACGATCAGGCGCTCGTACTTTTCACCCTTGTGTTCCATGACTGGCCCTCACGCGGATTCCGTCGACTTCGTCGCGCGACGCGCGCACGGCGCCAGGCCGAGCACCTCGGCGACACGGTCGAATCGAGCCCGTTCCAACGGCGCGATCTCGCCAACGGTGGCCGCCAACGCATAGGCGACGTCGAGCGCGCGACGGCGGTCGGATTCACGCACCAGCAGCTTGGGAAGCCCCGCCAGCGCGCGCTCCTCGTCCAGCAGCACCAGAAAGGTCTGACGCTTGGTCACTTGCTTGAGGTCGGAGAGCCGGATCTGCGCATCGAGTCCGGATTCGCGCATCAGCTCGCGCATCGCGTTGAACGGGCGCTCATCCACGACACGAAGATCGCGTCCGCAGTAGATGATCAGGCGCATCGCGCCGTCGAGCAGCGTGCCGTTCTCGAACCACGTTTCAAGCTCAAGTCGCTTGAGCCGCTTGAATTCCTCTTCGAACCAACTCGCCGTTTCGTTCGTGCGTCGCTGGACGGACCCCTCCTTCAGGCCGACCAGAGAGGCGAGCCACGGCGACTCGTAGATCGTCCTGAACAGGATCTCGACGGCGCCGTCGCGCCATGCCTGATAGCCTTCCAGACCTCGCACGATCGCCCGCGATACCTGGTTTTCGCCTTTGACCAGCGGGTTCTCGGGCGATGTCGCCTGCCGCCAGGTCCGTACCGCATCCGCGGTCAGCTTGACGGGCAACGCCCACGGATTCAGATTCGAAATCGCCCACCGCTCGACGCGTGCCGGGTTCATCAGCCGTGCCCATGCCGCAGTCCACGGATTCGATGCAGCCCTCACCCACGGCGAAACGAACTTGTCGTAAGCGCCCTGGTTGATTTCGGCGACGCGCTTGACGACTTCGAACGCGCGCTCTCCGTCGCGCCCGTCGCCGAGCGCGAGAATGTCGCTGATCTCCCGGGCCTCGAAGCGAATCAGATAGCGCCCCGCGACGAACTCGAGACCGGGCAGGTCGGGGTGCGTATCCTCGATCACCGCTTCGTACAAGCCCGGCGGCAACACGTCGATCAGGTCGAGCGCGCTGATGAGTTCGGCATGCTCCTTCTTCGCGACGCCGGCCGACACGAAAATCCCCAGATGCCCGATCCTGTCGTTCAGGCAATAGACGATCGTCTGCTCGTTGTAGCGGATCGCGTCGACGCTGTCGTACAGATCCGGAATCCAGTAAAGCGCCTGCTGCGGAGGCGTGATGTTGTCGCCCCACGATGCGAAGACGACGATCGGCGAACGGATGTTGCGCAGATCGATGCGCGTGCTGCCGTCAGCCGATACCACCTCGCCCGCGGACAGGCGATTGCCGACAAAGAGGTTCTGCGTGATCCATTCCATTTCCTCCTTGTTCATCAGGAAATGGCCGCCCCACCAGCGCTCGAATTCCAGGAAGCGGGCAGGCTCGGTGTCGATGTTCGCGTAGACGTTGTAGAGCTTCGTCCAATACGTATTGGACGGATTCATCTGCTCGAAGTTGTTGACCAGGTTGGCGCCGTCGAAGGTTCCATTCCCGCAGTCGCCGGCAAACGACGCGAGCCATGTCCCGCCGAGCAGGCCGCCCGTGTAGCGCATCGGATTCTTGCCGGCCACGCCGGCCCAGTAGGACACCGGCGAGCCCGCGAGCAGCAGCGGCCCGGCCATTTCGGGCGCGGCGGCGGCAAGGATCAGCGCTGCCCATCCGCCTTGGCAGTTGCCGATCAGGAACGGCTTGTCTTCGGCGTCGGGGTGCCGCTGCGCCACGCATTCGAGAAAGGCGATCTCCGCGCGCGTGACCGATTCGATCGTCTGGCTCGGTTCCGGGTGGGGAAAGAAGAAGACGAAATAGCACGGGTGTCCCTGCTTCAATGCGATGCCGATCTCGCTGTCCATCTTGAAGCCGCCGATGCCCGGCCCGTGACCGGCGCGGGGATCGATGACGATGAACGGCCGTTTCTTCGGATCGGTCTCGGGCGATCCGTCCGGAGGGACGATGCGCGCCAGTGCATAATTTGCCGGCTGCGGCAGCGCTCGGCCGTCCATGATGACTTCGTACTCGAACGCCAGAACAGGAGGCTGGCCGGACCGCGCATGATCGAGATAGATGTTGCCGCGCTCACGCAGCACGTCCAGCAGCAATACGCTGCGTTGCCAGGCATCGATCCCGTATTCGATCGCGTCGTGCGC
The DNA here is from genome assembly GCF_000833595.1 of Burkholderia sp. MSHR3999. Classification (NCBI taxonomy): domain Bacteria; kingdom Pseudomonadati; phylum Pseudomonadota; class Betaproteobacteria; order Burkholderiales; family Burkholderiaceae; genus Burkholderia; species Burkholderia sp. MSHR3999. The sequence goes on along the minus strand of NZ_JRFO01000001.1, from coordinate 1,683,637 downwards.
GCACTGAACCGGGGATGGTACCGCGTGGTTGACGTCGGACATGCTGCAACTCCTGTTTGAGGAACTTCGGACGAAGCAGACGACACTTCGGCTGATCGATCAGCCGGTCGAAAGCGTGATGCTGCGCTGCGCCGCATGACGAAGCCGTTGAACGCGGATTCAAGTCGACGGACGATACGCCCGGCATTCACACAATCGCAAAAACACCGCGATTGCGGGTTGACCTTAATCACGCAAAATGCGAGCGGGATCGCACACCATGCAGGCGCATCGGTGGGGGCGCTCCATCATTTCTTTCCGAGCAAGGAGAACCCGCTAGTTTCCTGTTCCGTCGTCGACGGATCTCAGGCGCCGCTATCGCCCGCGTCCCACGCGATCCCGTCGAAGATCGCCTGCAGCTTCATCCCGCGCGCCGCGTTCAGCATCGTCGCGTGCGCGACGCGCCCGGCGAGATAGCCGCGGAAATCCGGATGCGCGGCCCGATTCTGCGACGCCGGCCCGTGTCGCACGCAGTTGGTCAGTATCGCCTTCAGCGTGTCGAATTCGTCGCGCGAGATTCGGGTGCCGATTGACGACCACGCCCGCAAGCCGCTGCCGCACGCCGCGCCGCATCACCCGTGTCTTGCGCAGCTGCAGCGCGAAGCCCTCCTCGAGCGCAATCGCGGCGACCCTGACCGTCATCCATTCCGTCGCGCGCGTCAACACGGCGCCGCCGGAGAATGCGAGATCGTCGGCATAACGCGTGTAGGTCGCGTCGAGCGAGCGCGCGAGCGCGGCAAGCCGCGTGTCGAGCCGGAACGCGCACAGGTTGGCCAGCGCGGGCGACGTCGGTGCGCCCTGCGGCAGGTGCCGGTTGCGGTAGCGCTGGCGGCCGGACCAGTCGAGCCGGTCGCGCAGGTCGGGCGCAAGGAGCCGCGCCGACGGCACGCGGTTGGTGCAAAGCGCGGTCAGCGTCCTGACGACCTCGACCGGATAGCCGAGCGTATCGAACAGCGCATGGACTTTTGCCGCGCTGACCGACGCGAAGAAGTCGGCGAGGTCGAACCGGATCACGACTGCGCGATCCGCGTGCGGCGCGGCGAACGACACGATGCCGCGCCCCTTGCGGAAGCCGTGTGCGGCATCGTGCGGCGGAACGCGATCGAGCAGCCCGTGCAGGATGCTGCGTTGCGCTTCGCGCAGGCGTCCCTTCGGAATCTCGATCAGGCGGCACCCGCCGTCGCGCTTGTCGAACGCGTGGTACGTGTAGTGATGCAGCGGCGTCTCGCTGCCGCGTGCGGCAACGCGCCACCGGTCCGCCAGCCATTCGAGGTCGGGCACGGCGACGCCGAGCCAGCCGGCGAGCGCGCCGGGCGTCGGCCACTGCGGCAAATCGAGCGCGCCGAGCGCCGCCGGCAGCGGCCGCTGCACCGCGGGGCGCGGCAGGATGCGGACGATCGCGGGCGGACTGTCGCTGCGCCACGCTGCGACAAATCCCGGCGCTTCGGCGACGAGCCGCGTCAGGTCGCCGGGCTCGACGGCGGCCCAGCGCGCGCCGAAGCGCGCGATCGCGTCGCGCGCAACGTCGTGCAACCACGGCGGCGCATCGCCGAGCACGGCCGCCATGCGGGCGGCCACGCCGCCGGGGTCCGGCGGCCCGGCCAGCATCGCGTCGGCGATCGTGTGCGCGGTGTCGTATACGGATGAACGCATGAATAGGGATGGGCGGGACGATGAGCCAACGTGCCTAGTGCTGCGAGAGCGGTCTTGCGCAACGCGCAATCGCGGCTCTTGCGACGCATCGGGGAGTCGATCTCATCCACGGGGTAGCCCCGTAGTCCTGGAACATGCACTACCTGCTCCGGGGGTGTGCTTGACCCACCGCCCCGCGACGCGAATGTAACGGTCGCGGGGCGGCAGTGTCAACCGCGCCATGACATGCCGCCGCACGGAATCAGCAGTAGAACTGATCATCCGGGTTCGGAATCGGCCGATGAACGCACGGATAACGGACTTCAGTCGTCGAACGTGCCGCGGTATTCCGGTGCGGCGTCCGAGCGCGTGTTCAATTCGAACATCACGCCGCCCGGCGCGCGGCAGAAGAAGCGCGAACCGCGTCCGTTGTTGAAGATCTCCGTTTCCATCTCGACGCCCTCTTCCTTGAAGCGCTGATGCAGCTCGCGAACGGCATCGAGGCTCGGCAGCTCGAACCCGGCATGGAACGCCTTCGGCCAGGCGGGCACACCGTCGCCGGCGTGATCGATGACCACGTCGAAGCCGGCGCGCTTGAGGACGTAGGACTGTTGCCAGGTTCCCGCGATCGTGAAACCCAGATACCGCTCGAAGAACCTGGCGGTCGCGAGCGTGTCGGCGGAGGGGAAGCTCAGGTGATTGAGCTTCATGGTTCGGGTGACGTCTGTCATGTTCGATCTCTCGTGCAGTGGCGGTGGCCCGATGCCGTTACCGCCTGAGGACATCAGAATATAAGCGGTAGCCCGCCCCCAACAACTCGCATTCGGCGCGCGCGCCGGCCTGGCGAGGAAGCCGCGCCAGGCGGCTGTCCGGACCATGCACTGCCCTTGCCCGGCTGTCGGCTACTCGCATTCTCGAGGGCTGCGCCAGGCGCACGCGTCGGCGTCGTCCCCCCGCCCTGCCCCGGATAGCGATCCCGGAATACGACCAAAAGTGAATTTCGGATGCATCCGGTTTGCATTTTTGTGGCGCGGTCAGGATAAGTTTTCTTATCTTAACGAGTGCATTTTGTAGCAAAACTGATCGCCACGAAAACGCGCCTGACTACTTCGCGTCGCGCCTCGCCTCGATAACCACAGCTCGTCGGCCTACCCGCGCTGCTGCGCGAGCCACTGCGTCGGCGTCAGCCCGACGCCTTGCGCAAACGCCCGCGCGAGCGCGCTGGCGCTGCCGTAGCCGACTTCGGCGGCAACCAGCTTGACAGGCCGGCCGCGGCGCAGCAGCGACTTCGCGAGCCCGATCCGCCACTGCAGCAGGTATTCGCCCGGCGGCACGCCGACGATGTCCGCGAAATGCGCGGCAAACCGCGACCGGGACATGCCGGCCGTCCCGGCCATGTCCTCGAGCGTCCAGCTGCGCGACGGGTCCGAATGGAGCGCGGTCAGCGCCTTGCCGAGCCGCGGATCGGCAAGGCCGGCGAGCGAGCCGGTGTCGACGAGCTGCTTGCGCATCGCATGGCGGAGCATCTGGACCATCAGCACTTCGACGAGCCGGTTGACCATCGCGTGATGACCGCAGGCGGGCTCGAGCGCTTCGGCGAACAGCAGTTGCTGGACCGCGTCGAGCGACGGCACGCAGTTCAGCGGCGTGACCAGCAGGTCGGGCATGCTGCGCAGCAACGGATTCTCGTCGCGAGACCCGAAGGCGATGCTCGCGGAGACGAGTTCGGCAGGGTTGTGCGCTCCCACGTCAACCCTGCAGGACTGGGGGCGCGGCAGGAACAGCATGCTCGGCGCGTCGATCGTCTGGCGTCCGATCGCGCCCCCGGTCACGACGATCCTTCCGGCGCGCAACAGGTGCAGATGGCCGGCGCCGTCGTGGCTGACGGCATCGTCGACGCCGCACGCGCTGGGGTCGGAGAACACGCGCGCTTGCAGGTCGAAGCGGCTGATGAGATTGGAGAGTCGGTCTGGCATGGGACGATTGGTTGTGATTTTCGGACTTATTGTAACTTTCAATCCCATCGATTTCGGTAGATTGGAGCCCTTGGTTCAACCCCATTTCAACGAAGGAATCACGCCGATGATCCAGTTCCACTACAACCCTTCCCCGAATCCCGCCAAGGTCGCGCTGTTCCTGGAAGAAGCCGGGCTACCGTACGAGTTGGTGCCGGTCGATCCGCGCAAGGGCGAACAGCACTCGGCTGCGTTCAGGGCGATCAACCCGAACGCGAAGACGCCCGCGATCGTCGACGGCGACGCCACGGTGTTCGACAGCAACGCGATCCTGCTGTACCTCGCGGAAAAGACCGGCCGGTTCCTCCCCGGCGACACGCCGGCCGCGCGCGGCGAGATGCTGTCGTGGCTGATGTTCGTCGCGACCGGCATCGGCCCGTATGCGGGACAGGCGGTGCACTTCAAGCATCACGCGCCGGAGCCGAACGCGTACGCGATCAACCGTTATGACTTCGAGGCGTGGCGGCACTGGCGCATCGTCGACGAACGTCTCGCGACGTCGCGCTACATGCTCGGCGACACGTACACGCTGGTCGACATGGCGGTGTGGGGCTGGGCGCGCGCGGTGCCGTTCGTGCTCGGCGAAACCGCCTGGGAACAGTTGCCGCACGTGGAGCGCCTGCTCGACGAAATCAATGCGCGGCCGGCCGCGCAGCGCGCCGAAGCGCTGAAGGCGCGCCACGCGTTCAAGATCGAGATGGACGACGAGGCCCGCCGCGCGATGTTGCCGCAGAACGCGCGGCTCGAGGCCGGCGCAGCAACCGGAGCGTGACATGCTCGACCTCTACTACTGGACGACGCCCAACGGGCACAAGGTGACGATGTTGCTCGAGGAAGCCGGGCTGCCGTACCGGATCGTCCCGGTGAACATCGGCCGCGGCGAGCAGTTCGCGCCCGACTTCCTGCGCATCGCGCCGAACAATCGGATTCCCGCGCTCGTCGACCGGGCGCCGGCCGACGGCGGCGAGCCGCTGTCGATCTTCGAATCGGGCGCGATCCTGCTGTACCTCGCGGACAAGACCCGCCGCTTCATTCCGCAGGACCTGCGCGGCCGCAATCTCGTGCTGCAGTGGCTGTTCTGGCAGATGGGCGGGCTCGGGCCGATGGCCGGGCAGAACCATCATTTCGCGCAGTACGCGCCCGAACCGCTGCCGTATGCGATCGATCGCTACGTGAAGGAGACGTCGCGGCTGTACGGCGTGCTCGACAAGCAGTTGGCGGACGGCCGCGACTACATCGCGGGCGATTACTCGATCGCCGACATCGCGTGCTATCCGTGGATCGTGCCGCACGAGCGCCAGCGTCAGCGTCTCGACGATTTCCCGCATCTGGCTCGGTGGTTCGAGCGGATCGGCGCGCGGCCGGCGACGATCCGCGCGTACGAGCGCGCGAAGGAAATCAACGTGACGCCCGTCGTCGACGAGCAATCGCGCAGCATCCTGTTCGGGCAATCCGCCGCGACGGTGCGCTGACGCGACCGGCCGGCACGCCGGCTCGTTCGCGCACGCCGACGTGTCGCGTCATCGCCATTAATAAGAATTAAGGCCCGGCCGCAAAGCGATCGTGCACAATCGAACGCGCGCAAGAACCGAGGCCAGGCACGATGAAGATAGTCATTGCAGGAGGCTCGATCGCGGGCCTCGCGGCCGCGCTGACGCTCGATTGCATCGGGCACGACGTGGCCGTCTACGAGCGCTCGCCCAACCCGCTGCGCGGCCAGGGCGGCGGTGTGGCCGTGCTGCGGCGCATGATGGCGTTTCTCGAACGGCATGGCCGGCATTGCCGCCGCATGATCAGCGTGCCGACGCATCGGCGGCGATGGATCGATCGTCAAGGCGCCGTCACGCGCGACGAACCCGAGATGTTGCCGTTCTCGTCGTGGGACGCCGTCTACCGCTCGCTGTGCGATACGCTGCCGCCGGGACGGATCCGCTACGGCCGCGCGATCACCGGTTTCGACCCGCACGCCGACGGCATCGACGTGCACGTCGAAGACGAACGCATCCGCGCGGATCTCCTGATCGCGGCCGACGGCGCGGGATCGAGCCTGCGCACGCGCCTCTTCCCCGGCTGCGTGCCGTCGTTCGCCGGCTATGTCGCGTGGCGCGGCATCGTCGACGAAGCCGCGTTCGACGCGGACGCGATCGCGTCGCTGGTCGAGAACATGACGCTGCACAAGGCGCCGGGCGAACTGTTCATGGCGTTCCTGATTCCCGCGCTCGACGGTTCGCTCGAACCCGGTGCGCGCCGCTTCAACTGGCTCTGGTATCGCAACGAAACGGACCTCGATGCGCTGCGCCGCCACCTGACCGATCGTGACGGACGCGTGCACCACGCGTCGGTCCATCCGGGGCGGCTGGCCGACGACAGCGCCGCGTCGCTGCGGCAACTGGCCGCCGAGCGGCTGCCGGCCGTGCTGTCGCAATTGGTGCTCGCGACGCGCGCGCCGTTCGTCCAGGCGATTTTCGACGCGATGAGCCCCGACTTCGTCGGCGGCCGCGTCGCGCTGGTCGGCGACGCCGCGTGCACCGTGCGCCCGCATACGGCGTCGGGCACGTCGAAGGCGGCCCAGGACGCCGTGTCGCTCGCCGAAGCGCTGCCGCCCGGTGCGGCCGATGTCGTCGAGCGCCTCGCGCGCTGGTCGGCGCAGCGGCGCACGGAAGTGACGGCGCTGCTCGCGAAAGGGCCGCAGCTCGCCGCATCGTTCGGGCTCGGCACATCGATTCACGACGATTGATTGGCGTAGCCCGGCCTGTCGGCCTGATTCAGAACGTTTCAGCCTCGCTTCAAGATCCGACGTCGGCGCAGGCATAGACTGCCTGCACCCAACGCCGCGCCGGCCATCGCCTGCGCGCGGCCTCCTTCCTTGGAGTGACGACATGATTCCCATTGCGAATCGCCGCCGCCGCGTGGAGCCCGCATGAAGCACAAAAAACGCTGGTTCGGCGCGGCCGGCATCGCGATCGCCGGCCTGGCGATCGCGATCGGCATCATGGTGCAGCCGTCGATCGCACCGATCGACCCGCCCGCGCGCACGTCGTTCGATCCGCAGCTCGTGCGCGCGGGCGCGCGCGTCGTCGCGCTCGGCGACTGCGTCGTCTGCCACACGGCGAAGGACGGCCAGCCGTTCGCCGGCGGGCTGCCGCTCGCGACGCCGTTCGGCACGATCTACGCGACCAACATCACGCCGGACCCCGACACCGGCATCGGCCGCTGGTCGCGCGACGCGTTCGCGCGCGCGCTGCGCAGCGGGATCGCCCGCGACGGCCACCTGCTCTACCCGGCATTTCCGTATATTCATTTCACGCGGATGACCGACGACGACATCGCGGCCGCCTATGCGTACCTGATGACCCGCGAGCCCGTGCGCGCGGCCGCGCCGGCGAACGACCTGATCTTCCCGCTCAACTTCCGTCCGCCGCTGGCGTTCTGGAACATCCTGTTCCTGCGCAAGGGCTCGTACCAGCCCGATCCGTCGCAATCCGCGCAATGGAACCGCGGCAAGCTGCTCGTCGACGGCCTCGGCCACTGCGCGTCCTGCCATTCGCCGCTGAACGCGATCGGCGGCGAACAGGCCGGCAAGGCGTTCGACGGCGGCCTCGTCGACGGCTGGGAAGCGCCGCCGCTCAATACGCTCGGCCATGCGACGCGCCCGTGGACGCAGGCGCAGCTCGTCACGTACCTGCGCACCGGCCGCGCGAGCGAGCACGGCGCGGCGGCCGGGCCGATGCTCCCCGTCACGCGCGATCTCGCGACGGTGCCGGTCGAGGACGTCGAGGCGATCGCCACCTACATCCTGTCGATCCAGAAACCGGCCGGCGCACGGCCCGCGACTCCCGGCGCCGCGCGCAACGCGACGACGCCCGACGAACATCGCGGCGCGGTGCTGTTCCAGGCGTCATGCGCGCAGTGCCACGGGCCCGCCTCGCCGATGCAGGCGATCGGCGAACGGCCGACGCTCGCGTTCAGCACGGCCGTCAACGCCGATACGCCGCGCAACGCGATCCAGATGATGTTCAACGGGATCGGCTGGCATGGCGAGGACTCGCTGAATTACATGCCGTCGTATCTCGACCAGTACGACGACGCCCAGATCGCGGACCTTGCCGCGTACATTCGCGCGGCCTACTCCGACCGGCCCGCGTGGACCGGCGTCGAAGCGATGGCCGCGAAGCTCAGGAAGGAGGACAGCGCGCGATGATCACCCTCAACGTGAACGGCGTGCAGCACACGCTCGACATCGATCCGTCCACGCCGCTGCTCTATGCATTGCGCAACGACCTGCATCTGTACGGCGCGAAATTCGGCTGCGGCCTTGGACAATGCGGCGCCTGCACCGTGATCGTCGACGACAAGCCGATGTTCTCGTGCCTGCTCCCGGTCGCCGCCGTCGGCGCGCGCCGCGTCAGGACCATCGAGAGCCTCGGCACCGCCGACCATCCGGGCCCGCTGCAGCGCGCGTTCATCGATCACCAGGCCGCGCAGTGCGGCTACTGCATCGCGGGGATGATCATGCGCGCGCAGGCGCTGCTCGAGCGCAATCCGAAGCCGACCGAGCACGAGCTGCGCACGCATATGGAACCCAATCTGTGCCGTTGCGGCACCCACATGCGGATCCTGGCAGCCGTGCGCCAGGTCGCGGGCCTGCCCGAGCCGGAGCCCGGCTCCGCCCCTGTCATGATCAACAAGGCACTGTAATGAACGCTCACGACGACATCGACGAAAGCCGCAGGCACTTCATGGTTTCCGGCGCGCTGTTCGTCGCGTTCAGCCTCGCGCCGGCCGCCCGCGCCGTCGCCCAGGTCGTGATCGCGGACGAAGGCGCCGCCGTGCACGTGTCGAAAGCCACGGCAACGCTCGCCGGCAGCCTGAAGACCAACCCGCTGCTCGACGCGTGGATCAAGATCACGCCAGACGGCAAGGTCACCGTGTTCACGGGCAAGGTCGAGCTCGGCACCGGCGTGCGCACCGCGCTGCTGCAGGTCGCCGCCGAGGAGCTCGGGATGAAGCCCGCGCTGATCACCTTCCTGACCGCCGATACGGGCGCGTCGCCCGACGAGGGCTTGACCGCCGGCAGCCACACGATGGCGGACAGCGGCTCCGCGCTGCTGAATGCCGCCGCGCAGGTGCGCGGGCTGCTGGTCGACGCGGCGGCGCAGCAGTTCGGCGTCGACGCGCGCCTGCTGACGACCGCCGACGCCGTGATCAAGGCGCCGGACGGCCGCACGATGCGCTACGGCGACGCGGTGCGCAGCGTCGACCTGCATCGCAGCGCGACGCCGACGTCGCCGCTGAAGAATCCGGCCACGTTCGCCGTGATCGGCACGTCGCTGCCGCGCGTCGACATTCCGAACAAGGTCACGGGCGGCGCCAGCTACGTGCAGGACATGACGCTGCCGGACATGCTGCATGCGCGCGTCGTGATGCCGCCCGTCTACGACGCGAAGCTGCTCGCGTTCGACGAGGCCGCGATCCTGAAGCTGCCCGGCGTCGTGCGGATCGTGCGCAACGGCAGCATGCTCGCGGTCGTCGCGCGCGGCGAATGGCAGGCCGTCGTCGCGCAGCGCGCGCTGGCCGCCGGCTGCCGCTGGTCGCCCGGCCGGCCGCTGCCCGATCGCAAGACGGTTCACGACGACCTGAAGCGGATCGCGACGCAGCGCATCGAGATCGCCAATACGCATGCGACGACCGTGCCGGCCACGAAAACGCTCACCGCGACGTTCCTGAAGAACTACCTGCTGCACGGCTCGATCGGGCCGTCGTGCGCGGTCGCCCATCTCGAGAACGGCATGCTGACCGTGTGGACCCACTCGCAGGGCGTCTACCCGCTGCGCGACGCGCTCGCCGAGATGCTGTCGATGCCGAAGGCGAGCGTGCGGTGCATCCACACCGAAGGGTCGGGCTGCTACGGGCACAACGGCGCGGACGACGCGGCCGCGCATGCGGCGCTGATCGCGGCCGCGATGCCCGGCAAGCCGATTCGCGTGCAGTGGATGCGCGAGCAGGAACATACGTGGGACCACTTCACGCCGGCGATGGTGACCGAACTCAGCGCGTCGCTCGATGCGAGCGGCCACATCGTCGACTGGAACTACGCGCTGTGGAGCAGTTCGCACAACGAGCGGATCGTCAACGCCGGCCGGCTGCTGCCCGCGCGCATGCTCGAGCCGCCGTTCGCGCCTGCGCCGTCGACGCCGATGCTGCAGCCCGAGGGCGGCGGCGACCGCAACGCGATCCCGCTGTATGCGCTGCCCAACCTGCACGTCGTCAACCACTTCTCGCCGACGATGCCGCTGCAGACCTCGGCGATGCGCTCGCTCGGCGCGCACACGAACGTGTGGGCGATCGAGAGCTTCATGGACGAGCTCGCGCAAGCGGCCGGCGTCGATCCGGTCGAGTTCCGGCTGCGTCACATGCAGGACCCCCGCGCGCGTCACGTGATCCAGCTCGTCGCGACGCGCTTCGGCTGGCCGCGGCCGCCGCGCGCGCGCAACCGCGGGGTCGGCTTCGCGTTCGGCAAGTACAAGAACCTGATGGCCTATGTCGCGCTCGCGGTCGAGATTTCGGTCGTGCCGGAAACGGGCCACGTGACGCTCGAACACGCGGAAGCCGCGGTCGACGCAGGCCAGATCGTGTCGCCGGACGGCATTCGCAACCAGATCGAGGGCGGCATCGTGCAGGCCGCGAGCTGGACGCTGTACGAGGCGCTGCAATACGATACACAGCGCATTCGCAGCTTCGACTGGAGCAGCTATCCGATCCTGCGCTTCTCGGCAGCGCCGCAGAGCATGAAGGTCCATCTGATCAATCGTCCCGGCGCGCCCTTCCTCGGCGCGGCGGAGGCGTCGATGGGGCCGACCGCCGGCGCGCTGGCCAACGCGATCTTCGATGCGACCGGCCAGCGCATGCGGGAAATGCCGTTCGCCGGCGACGGGCTCCGCAAGCGCATCGACGCATAGCGGCGCACACACACACATACGACAGCGCGCCGGCACGCACCGGCGCCGACGACTCACGGGTTGGAGAGGATCGAACGATGGATACACTGCTTTCGATGCGCGTGTTTACGCGCATCGTCGAGACGGGCAGCTTCACGCGCGCATCGGACACGACAGGGCTCACGACGCCGCGCGTATCCGCGCTGCTGAGCACGCTCGAACAACACCTCGGCTGCCGGCTGCTGAACCGCACGACGCGCCGGATCGCGCTGACCGAGGACGGGCGGGCCTACTACGAACGCTGCGTCGCGGTGCTGCGCGAGATCGACGACATGGAAGCGTCGGTGTCCCAGGCGCGCAATGCGCCGCGCGGCCGCCTGAAGGTGAATCTGCCGCCGGCCATGGCGAAACAGATCATGGTGCCGGCGCTGCCGGCGTTCCTGGCCGCGCACCCGAGCATCACGATCGAGCTCGGCGTGACCGATCGCCAGATCGATCTCGTCGGCGAGGGCGTCGATTGCGTCGTGCGCGTCGGCGCGCTCGACGACTCCGGCCTGATCGCGAAGCGGATCGGCAGCCTGACGACCTGCACCTGCGCGTCCCCCGCCTATCTCGAACGGTTCGGCGAACCCGAAACGGTGGAGGATCTCGCGCAGCACGTCGCGGTCAGCCACATCTCCGCCGATACGGGGCGGCCGCGGGCGTGGGAATACGTCGTCGACGGCGAACCGCGCGTGATGCAGATGTGCGGCACGGTGGCCGTCAACGATGCGGATACCTATATCGCGTGCGGCGTCGCGGGAATCGGCCTGATCAAGACGTCGCTGTATCTGGTCGATCCTTATCTGAAGTCGGGCGAATTGCGCGAAGTCCTGACCGGCTTCAATACACCGGCGCGGCCGATTTCGGTGCTGTATCCGCCGAATCGGCACGTGCCGGCCAAGCTCAAGCTTTTCGTCGACTGGCTCTCCAGCCTGTTCGAGCAGATTCCGACGCTGCAGGGCAAGCGGGGCTGAACGCGCGGTTGCGCGCTCGCCGCTCGGCGCGACGTGGCCCGGCGCCCGCCGCGAACGCCGCCGTTTCCTCGTGCCGCGTGTGGTCGCGTGGCGCGGGCTCGTCGACGAACGCGAGCGTTCCGAGCCGGTACTGCGCGTGTTGCGCGAACGTTTCACGTTTCAGCAAGGCAACGCGCATCTTTTCCTGACCCATCTGGTGCCCGGCCGTGACGTCATGGGGTCTGCGTGATGATCGCGCAGATTCCGCCGGCCTGAGCCCCGCCGCCCCGCGGCGGGGAAATGCCGCCACACGGTTCCGCGATACGTCTCCCATCGCTCCGAATACATTGGAATACATCGCACGCGATTTAATCGATACCGCTTGACATGGCGAAATTCCAGTCGCAGAATGCATCGCATGCGATCGAATCGCATGAGCAGACACCCACTTCACCACATCAGGAGTTCAAGATGAGCAAGATCGAAAAAGTGCTGTACACCGGGAAAACTCACACCTCGTCCGGCGGCCGCGACGGCGCGGTGCGCAGTTCCGACGGCCGCCTGGACCTCCAGCTTTCGTCGCCGGGCAGCGCGGGCAGCGGCACCAATCCGGAGCAGCTGTTCGCCGCGGGCTGGTCGGCGTGTTTCATCGGTGCGATGCAGCTCGCGGCACGCGCATCGAAGATCACGCTGCCGGCGGATCTCGCGGTCGACGCCGAAGTGGATCTGGGCACGTCCGGCAATGCGTATTTCCTTCAGGCGCGGCTGAACGTCAGCGTGCCCGGCCTCGAGCGCGACGTCGCGCAACGCATCGTCGATGCCGCGCACCAGACCTGCCCGTATTCGAAAGCGACGCGCGGCAACATCGACGTCGCCATCAATCTGGTCTGAGCATGCCTTTGCATCAGCCGATGTCTGCGGCCTGTCGGCCCGAAATCGGCCCCTAACCGTGTTGAACATCCTTTCTTGAGGCCAACCATGAAAACCCCTCTGATCGCTGCCCTGCTCGTCGCCGTTTCAGCCGCCTTCACCGCGCCCGCGTTCGCCGGCGTCGACACTTCGCCGTCCGGCGCGGTTGTCACCCGCGCGCAAGTGCGGGCGGAGCTGGCCGAATTGCAGAAGGCGGGCTTCCAGCCCGGCCGCGCCAACGACCCGCACTACCCGGACGACCTGCAGGCGGCCCTGACACGCATTCACGCGAACGACGCAGCCGCAGGCGGCACGTCGGCGGCCGGCTACGGCGGCAACGCCGACGCCGCCACGCAGGCCGGTCGCCGCAACGTGATCCGCAGCGCCGAGCGTTCGATCTACTTCGGTCATTGAATGAACAAGCGGCCGGAGTCGATCGCATCGACGCCATTACATTTTCAAATAAGAAGCGCATGCGATTTAATCGTATGCGCTTCTTATCACGAAAAAAAAAAAGCGGAGGCATTCCCTGCTTCCGCCTGCCTGCCCGCCGTCACGCCTGTTCCTGCTCCTCGGTCGAACGGATCAGGTTATTGCGCAGCGTCACGATCGCCTTCTGCATCTTCGCGAACTCGTCGGGCTTCAGCCCGGTCGCCTCGACAAGATCCATGCCCAGCCCCTTCTCGCGCAGGCGCCGGCCGCTCTTCGTCAGGCTGACGAGCACCTGGCGCTCGTCGGCGGGATCGCGCTGACGCTGCAGATAGCCCATCGCTTCGAGCTTTTTCAGGATCGGAGTGAGCGTATTGGATTCGAGGAACAGCTTTTCGCCGAGGCTGCCGACCGTCTGGTTGTCCTCCTCCCACAGCGCAATGATCGTGATGTATTGCGTGTACGTGAGGCCAAGCTCCTCGAGAATGGGCTTGTAGGCCTTGCCGAAGGCCAGGTTCGCCGAATAGACGGCGAAGCACAGGAAGTCGGACAGCCTGGGCGCTGTCTGGGTCGGTTTCATCAGCTGCCTCCTTGGCAAAGATCGCGCGCGAATGCACGCATTATATATCGCGTGCGATCTTATCGGAAGCAACCTGGATTGCCGACCCGCGTCGCATGCCGGGGCCGGCTGTTGCGCAACGATGTGGACGATACCCGTTGCACCCCGGCGCTCACCGCCGCCGGTCGCCGTGCCGGTCCGCTTTCCTGTCGGCCCGCAGCCGGCTTTCCGTCAGCAGCGAGCACTGCACGGGATGAACGAGTTCGGTCGCGAATCCGCCCGCGGCGAACAGGAGGATCGTCAGCCAGCGCTTCATGCGTCCTCCACCACGGACAGGCTGGCGCCGTCGGAGACGGTGGCGTCGAGCGCGTATGCATCGACGCCGTCGAGACAGCCGAGGTTGACGCGCCAGCATGCAGGGTCCTTGCGCGTCTGATGGAACGGATAGATGCCGCAGTGCTTGCAGAAGTAGTGTTTCGCGACGCGCGTGTTGAACTGATAGACCGTCAGCGCATCCCGGCCCGCCAGGATTCTTAGCGCGTGGCCGTCGAACATCGGGCTCATCAGCGCGCCCTTGCGGCGGCACAGGCTGCAGTTGCAGCGGGCCGCCGGCGTGATGGCGGTGCGGACTTCGAATTTCACGGCCCCGCAATGGCAGGCCCCTTTGTGCCGGGCAGCTTGTTGAGCTTGTTGCATGTGGCGCTCCATATCAAGGTCATGCCTTGCGTTATAGCGCACGCGGGCGGTTGCCTTGTATCGCGATGTATCGACTCCGCCCGCCGATACAAAGCGATTCAATTCATGGGCGCAACGATTCCGTACTTCATTCACGTCGAATGTCGTCGACGGTCATCGGGTGACCGGCCAGAATCCGCAATCGTCGAAGGCGACGGCCGAGCAGGTCGTCGCACGCCTTTGACGCGGCGGACTTTCCTACGGATTCCTTTCGGATACGACTCGCGCTCAAATCAGCTCGAAACGCAACCCGGCATGGCGAACCAGACGCTCGACAAAACGCTCGCCGAACATCGTGGCGGGCGTCCAGAAGCCGCCGCCGCGCCCCGTCTTCTCGCCGTCCCGGCGGCAATCCAGCGCGAGACTGATCGCCGCCTGGCCCAGCATCTTGCCGGTGGAGCCGTAACCCGGATCGCGATCTCCGGTGACTTTCACGCGCAAGGTCTGCCCGTCGCCGGTGCGGCCGAAGAAACGCAGATCGTAGCGGCCGGCCAGTTGGGCCTCGACGCTCGGACCCTCGCCGGGCTTCGGCAGCAGGAACCGCTCCATCACGATGCGCACCGGCTTGATGACGACGCCCGCCATGAACGCACCCAGGCCGGCCACGATCGTCAGGGCAGCCAGGCGGCCTTTGAGGCCCGTGCCCGTCATGACGGCTTCGTCATAGGTGAACCGGCCGCCATAGGCGTTGCCCGCAAGCGCATTGGAGCGATGCACGACACGCTCGTTGACGGCCGCCATCACGAACGGGGCGATCCACGCATCGCAGTCGCGATCGAATTCGGCCGATCTGACGGCATGCTGCCGCACCGTGAATCCGTGGCCTTTCGGGCACAGCGAATAAGGATCGAGCAGCGTCCTGCGCAACGCAGGGTCGGCCGCGGCTTCCCGAACGACGTTGATCACGCTCGCCACCGTTCCGCCCGACGCCCCGCCCTTCAGCGTCCTGACGCGCATCTTCACCTGCTCGGCCGGCACGCCCCACTGCCGCCTTGCCTGTTGCTGCAGGAAAAAGACGCCCATGTCCGACGGAACCGAATCGAAGCCGCAGCAATGGACGATGCGCGCCCCCGATTGCCGGGCCGCGGGCTCGTACTTGTCGATCATCCGCTTGATCCACTGGGTCTCGCCGGTGAGATCGCAGTAGTCCGTGCCGCTTTCCGCGCACGTCCTGACCAGCGGCTCCCCGTAAAGCGCATAGGGTCCGACGGTGGACACGACCACCCGCGTTTGCGCACATAGCGCTTGCAGCTGCGCTTCGTCGGCCGCGTCGGCGACGATGATCGGCAACGACTGCCCCGCCGCGCCCAGCGAATCCCTGACCTGCCTGAGCTTCGCTTCCGAGCGGCCGGCGATGGCCCAGCGCAGCGTCTCGTCGCCGCCCGACAGGTGTTCGGACAGGTAGCGGGTCAGGATTTGCCCGACAAAGCTGGTGGCGCCAAATACGACGAGATCATGGGTCGGCGTGGTCATGGACGATTCCTTCGGAGCGGGCGTGGCAGGGTCATCAGCGACGTTGACTTGGCTTTCCGGGTGCATCGAAGGCCTTCAAAGGCGTCGGCAGGTTCAGGACCAGTTGCGCGTCCTTGACCACGTCGACGCGCACGATGGTGGATGCGCCGAGTCCGTCGAGCAACTGGCTCAGCGGACCGCCATGCCGCATCAGCTTGACGTCTCGCGGCAACAGGCGCTGGGCGAACATCGGTCGTAGTATCCGCCTTCAGGCACGTCGACCTTGTGCGGCCCAAATTCGACCCGTGTAAACCGCCTGTCCATGCTCGTTGCCCATCCTCGACGATCGACCGCGGCAGGCAACGCCCGAAGCCTGCTGACTCACTGCCGTCAGCAAGCACTTTAAGGTTGAACTCGACTTGAAGGTCAAGGGCCCGGATAGAGGAACACGTCGATCGTCGTTATATCCTCGAATCATTCGGCGCCCGAGCGACCGCCCTTGTTTTCATGCTTGCCTCGTCTCCTGATTGACACTAAACCTGGCTTTAATCCTAGACTCGGTTCGTCGCCGACGAATGCGCGGCGGCCGCATTGCCCTTCGATCAACCCGCCAACAGGAGCAGACATGGGATACGTCACAACGAAAGATGGTGTCGACATCTTCTACAAGGACTGGGGCCCGCGCGACGCACCGGTCATCTTCTTTCATCACGGCTGGCCGCTCAGCGCCGACGACTGGGATGCCCAGATGCTCTTCTTCCTGGCTCACGGTTACCGCGTCATCGCGCACGACCGTCGAGGCCACGGACGATCCAGCCAGGTCTGGGACGGCCACGACATGGATCACTATGCCGACGACGTCGCCGCGGTCGTGAACCACCTCGGTGTCCAGGGCGCCGTGCATGTCGGCCATTCCACCGGCGGCGGCGAAGTCGCGCGCTACATCGCCCGCCACGGCGAGGATCGCGTTTCCAAGGCGGTCCTCATCAGCGCCGTGCCGCCGATCATGGTGAAGACGGAGCGCAATCCGGGCGGCCTGCCCAAGGAAGTGTTCGACGATCTGCAGGCGCAGCTTGCGGCGAACCGGGCGCAGTTCTACCACGACATTCCGGCGGGACCGTTCTATGGGTACAACCGTCCCGGCGCCAAGCCGTCCGAAGGCGTCATCCGGAACTGGTGGCGGCAGGGCATGATGGGCAGCGCGAAGGCCCATTACGACGGCATCGTCGCTTTCTCGCAGACCGACTTCACCGAGGACCTCGAGGCGATCTCGCTCCCTGTGCTGGTGATGCACGGCGACGACGACCAGATCGTGCCTTACGCGGACTCCGGCCCGCTGTCCGCGAAGCTGCTCAGGAACGGCACGCTGAAGACCTATCAGGGCTTCCCGCACGGCATGCCCACGTCCAACGCCGAAACGATCAACGCCGATTTGCTCGCGTTTGTCCGCAGTTGAAGCAACGGATGCCAAGGGGCGACCCTTGGCATCCGCCTCCCTGTCGGCGGCCCGTGGTTTCGGCGCGGTCGCTTGCGGATTTCAAACGGCTCCGCCGGGCAGCGCGCCGCGACGCGCTAGGAACCGGTCGAGCTGTGCCGCGAACGCCTTGCCGTCCCGCGCGCCGTAAGGCGCCGGCCCTCCCGTGTCGATGCCCGTGCTGCGAAGTTGATCCAGCATTGCGCGCGTCGAGAGGCGCTCCTCGATATTCTCGCGGCTGAACCAGTTGCCGCGCGGGTCGAGCGCATGACCGCCCTTGTCGAGGACGGCGGCCGCAAGCGGTATGTCCGCGGTGATCACGAGGTCGCCGGCAGTGACCAGCTCGACGATGCGGGCATCGGCGGCATCGAAACCCGCCGGTACTTGAAGCGCCTTGATGAAGGGGGACGGCGGCGTGCGCAAATACTGGTTCGCGACCAGCGTCACGTGGACTTCGGCACGACGCGCGGCCCGAAACAACATGTCCTTGACTACGACGGGACACGCGTCGGCATCGACCAGCACTTGCATGGCGGCATTTCCAATACACAGAACAGAAGAAGCGATCATATCTCACCGCCGGCGGTCATCTTGCGGCAGCAGGCGGCCGGGCGCCACCTCGATTCTTGACTTCAAATCAAAACGATTTGGCGAATCGACCGGTTTTTCCGCAAAAATAAGCCGGGCACGCTGCGCTGCGTCGTTACTGGAACCCGGAGCGCCCATCATGCCCGTTGCCCTGCTCGCGCTGACGATCAGCGCATTCGCCATCGGCACGACCGAATTCGTGATCGTCGGGCTGATCCCGACGATCGCCGCCGATCTCGCCGTCACCCTGCCCTCCGCGGGCCTGCTCGTCAGCCTCTATGCGCTCATCGTTGCGATCGGCGCGCCGCTGCTCACCGCGCTGACCAGATCGCGCTGTTGCGCGACGGCGCACGCGGGACGCATCGCGCTGATCGAGGCGCTGGCGGCGATGCGCGACGCTGGCGTGCAGCACATCGGCCTGCATTTGCGCCGCAACCGCCGCCCGCTCGACGAGACGCAGGCCGAGATCGCCGCGGAGGTCCTGCCGGCATTCCTTGCGCAGGCGGACGCGTCCGTCGCATGAACCGTATTTGATTTCAAATCAAATATTTTTGTCCTCTAGAGGCGTTTATTTCATCAGTGGCAGGCGCCAGAATGCCTCTCGGGCCCACCCGGTCCACATACACTCAAGGAAGCCCATCATGAGCAAGATCCCCGCTTTCGGCCTCGGCACGTTCCGCCTGCAAGACCAGATCGCCATCGATTCGGTCCGCAACGGCCTCGAGCTCGGCTACCGCGCGATCGACACCGCGCAGATCTACGGCAACGAAGCGCAAGTGGGCGAAGCGATCGCCGCATCCGGCGTGCGCCGCGACGCGCTGTTCCTGACCACGAAGATCTGGGTCGACCACTACGCGAAGGACAAGCTCGTGCCGAGCCTTCAGGAAAGCCTCGACAAGCTGCGCACCGACTACGTCGACCTGACGCTGATTCACTGGCCGGCGCCCGGCAACGACGTGTCGATCGAGGCATTCATGACCGCGCTCGCCGACGCGAAGGCGAAGGGCCTGACGCGCCAGATCGGCATCTCGAACTTCAACATCGCGCTGACGAAGCAGGCGATCGCCGCCGTCGGCAAGGGCGAGATCGCGACCAACCAGATCGAGCTGAGCCCGTACCTGCAGAACCGCAAGCTGGTCGCTTTCCTGCAGCGCGAGAACATCCACGTCACGTCGTACATGACGCTCGCGTACGGCAAGGTGCTCGGCAACGCGGTGATCGGCGCGATCGCGCAGAAACACCAGGCCACGCCGGCCCAGGTCGCGCTCGCGTGGGCGCTGCAACTCGGCTACTCGGTGATTCCGTCGTCGACGAAGCGCGAGAACCTCGCGAGCAACCTGCTCGCGCAGACGCTGCGCCTGACCGACGAAGACATGACGCAGATCGCCGCACTCGAGCGCAACGGCCGCGAAGTCGACCCCGCCGGCCTCGCGCCGGAGTGGGACTGATCGCCGATCTCGGCGTCGGCTACCTGCACATCGCGGAAGCGGACTGGGACGATGCGCCGCTGATGCCGGTCGAATTCAAGCAGAAGCTGCGCACCGCCTACCCCGGCGTGCTGATCTATGCGGGCAAGTACACCGCGGAACGCGCGCGCGAAGCGATCGCCGCCGGCTGGGCCGACCTGATTGCATTCGGCCGCCCGTTCGTCGCGAACCCCGACCTGCCCGAACGCCTGCGCGTGGGCACCGCGCTCGCGCCGCACGACCGCGACACGTTGTTCGGCGGCGGTGCGCGCGCCGCAACCGAATCCGGCCGCCCCGCGATTCCCGGCAGCCGCAACGCGCTCTATCGCGGTCATTGATGCCGGTCGATGCGCGCGAGACGGCTTGCCCCGGCTCGCGCCATGGCGCCCTCTTGCGAAGCGTGGCCGTCTTCGGGTCAGCCGCCGTAGATCACCGCGTGCGCTTCGGTCGGCAGCGGCAGATCCCAGCGCAGCAGCATCCCTTCGAGCGCCCGGTTCGACAGCGACGTGTCGCGCCGGGCGTTGCGGCGCAGCAGCGTCGCGCGCGGCTGCTCCAGATAGACGAGCGTGACTTCCGCGTGGTACGCGAACAGCAGGTCCAGCGTCTTCTTGCGCATCAGCGCCGAAAGATTCGTCGCATTCCAGACGAACGGCCTGCCGTCGCGCAGCAGCGCCTTCGCGCTGTCGATCGCGCGATGCGCGACGCGCCCCTCGTTCTGGCCGTGGCGCAATCCGAGCGCGTCGCGCGCATCGTCGAACGAAACGACCGGCAGGTCCGGGTGGTGTTGCGCGACCCACGTGTTCTTGCCCGACGCCGGCAGCCCCGACATCACGATGACCTTCGAGCCGGGCGGCTGGAACAACGGGTAGTCCGGATGCACGTCCGCGCCGCGGAAGTAGCTGAGCGCCGTGTGCGCATCGGCAAACGCGCGTGGCCGGCCGTAACAGCCCTCCTCCCTCGCGAGCTCCCGGAACAGCTCGATGTCGTCGAGCACGCGGGGCGCGTCGTCGCAGATGCGGCCGCGCATGTCGGCCTCCGCGAGCAGGCACAGCAGCGGAAGGCTCACCTGCCACGACAGCTCGCGCGCGAGGAATTCGGGCGATCCCCGGCGCGCCCCGCGGATCGCGAAGAACGGCACCTGGTGGACGCCGATGAGGCGGCAGATCGCCTCGCGGGTGTCGAACGGCACGCCCGCGTCCCACAACGCGATCCGCGCGTCGATCGCGCCCTTGCGCGAATGCCCGGGATGGCCGATCGCGCCGGTTTCGGGATCGATCGTCGTCGTGCTGTACTTCGCGATGTCGTGCAGCAGCGCGGCCAGGAACACGATCTCCTGATCGGCACGTGACGCGGCCTGATAGTCCGGCAGCGCGAGCAGCGCGTCCACGACCATCGTCGTGTGCGTCCAGACGTCGCCTTCGCCGTGATGCGCCGGCGCCTGCGGCGTCGTCTTCGCATGCTCGAGTGCCGGAAAAGCCGCCAGGCACGCTTGATAATCCGGCGCTTGGCCGGGCGCAGGCACCAGCGCCTGCAACTGTTCGTATTTCATATTCGTTCCTCTTTCGAGCGGCGGCGCGGATGCGTCGTCTTGCCTTCCTGCGCCCCGCGGCATTCATCAGCGGCTGGCCGCGTTGTCCTGCGTGCCGAGCGTCGCCCACGTGACTGCCGGCTGCGGTGCATACATATCCACGCCGGGCGCCAGCAGGTTCGGGATGAACGGCTGCTCCGAGTGATGCCGGTCCGATTCGATGATCGCCTGCACGAAGTCGCGGCGGACCCATTTCAGGCGTCCGGTCGTCGCGTCATCGGCTTCGATCTTCACGTAGAGCCCTTCCGACAGGTTCGACTTGTCGCACTGCCGCCACGCGCGCGTGAGATCGAGGCCCTGCCGCCGCACGGTCTGCTCGAACGCATGCCGCCAGTCCGGCGTCTTCGCGAGCGACGGCTTGAGCAGCGCCTTCAGATCCGCCAGCCTGACCGGCGCGACGCCTTCGTACAGGACCGGCACCGACAGCACCGGGCCGCCCGCGAGCAACGCGCGGCGGGCCGGCGTCGACAGGAATCGGCCGGTGACGCGGTCCAGCACGTCGAATTCGAAGAAGTGATGCGGCAGCGCGTCGTAGAAGACCGCATGCTTCTTGCTCATCGTCTCGCCGTACATCACGTAGCGATCCCCGAGGCGTTCGAGCAGCCAGTCCGCGTGCGCGGACGCCCACGCCTTCACGAAGCTGAACTGGCGTTCGCGGCCGCCGCCGGCCAGGTAGTGGCCGCGCGACTGCAGCAGCAGTTCACCGGCCGCGCTGAAACTGATGCCCGTGTTCGCACCGTCGAGTTTTTCCTCGACGACGATATGCGTGCCCGCAAGGGCGCGATACGGAATGTGGGCGTCGCCCTCGTCTCCGTCCTGCAACCGCGAGCCTTCGAGATGCGGCGTGCGGGGATAACGGGCGAGGTCGAGCGATTGCGCGTAGGCGCGGAAATCCAGCGTCATGGTCTTTCTCCAGCAAGGTGGGAAGAGCCGACGACGTGAACGAACGATATGAAAAGCGTTGCGGTGTGCAGTGCGTTCCCGGACGCGGACCTGCGCGATGCGTCGCCGGCTCGCATGAGCGAATGGCGGAAACGGGCAGGACGGCGCGCGACCAGGACGACAGTCGTCGGCGTATCAGGCGAATTGACGAATGACTACGGGCACTTGGATCACCGGTTCGATGAGGGTTGGGAGGCAAACGAGGCGGATGCTACGAAAGGCGTTCGACATTGTCAAGCGATTGCGGCGACCCGGCTGCCGCATCGCAAATGCTCAGGATTCCTGCTTTCGCGCGTGATGACGCATGGAACGGAAATGCGGCCGGCCGGAGCCACCGCTGTCGCATCCGTGCCGACACGCAACACCGCCCTCTTGCGAATTCCGTTCGCCGCATGCTAGAGTCGCCGCCATTCCGATTCACCCACTCACCGCAAGGAGAAAAAAACATGACGTCACGCCAGCTCTCCTCCCGTCGCGGGTCGTAGTTCGGGTTCATCGCGTCCGTTCGTTTCATCGTTCACGCATCGCAGTCGATTGCATCGTCGTTCCGGCGATGCTGCGGGTCGTCCTGACCCGATTCGGTCTGCCGTTCTCCCGACATCCGATGTCAGGCAGTGCATTCGCGCGCGCTGCCCGTGCCATGGCCCGCCGTTCCCTTTCTGCATTGAACGGACTATTCCATGGGCAATTCCCTGCAATATCTGGCGGACCGCGTCACGCTGTGCGCATCCGCCGACACCTGGATCGAAGGTGAAGCGATCCGGCAGCTGCAACTGGCTGCCACCCTTCCCGGCATGCGGCGCGTCGCCGGCATGCCGGATCTTCACCCCGGGCGCGGCTATCCGGTCGGCGCCGCGTTCTTCTCGACCGGCTGCCTGTATCCGGCGCTGATCGGCGGCGACATCGGCTGCGGGATGGCGCTGTGGCAAACCGCGCTCGACGCGCGGCGCGCGAGCGCGGTGCGGCTCGTCGGCCAGCTCGGCTCGATCGACGCGCGTCTCGACGACAGCTGGCAAGCGTCGATCGCCGACGCCGGGCTGGCCGGGCACGCGTTCGCTGCGTCGCTCGGCACGATCGGCAGCGGCAATCACTTCGCCGAACTGCAGAAGCTCGACACCGTGTACGACGCCGAGGCCGTGCAGGCGCTCGGCCTCGATCGCGGCCGGCTGCAGTTGCTCGTGCACAGCGGCTCGCGCGGCTTCGGCCAGTCGATCCTCGAGCGGCACATGGCCGCGCACGGCTACAACGCCCTCGACGACACGCACGCCGAGTGCGCGGCCTACCTGCAGCGTCACGACGAAGCGCTGCGCTATGCGGTCGCCAATCGCGACCTGATCGCGCGCCGCATGCTCGCGCGATGGCGCAGCAGCGGCCAGCGCGTGCTCGACGTGAATCACAACCTGGTCAGCCGCGCCGTCGTCGACGGCGTGCCGGGCTGGCTGCATCGCAAGGGCGCGACGCCCGCCGACGCGGGGCCGGTCGTGATTCCGGGCTCGCGCGGCGACTACAGCTATCTCGTCGAGCCGCTGCCGCGCGACGACGCGGCGAGTCTCGCGTCGCTCGCGCACGGCGCCGGGCGCAAGTGGTCGCGCGCCGACTGCAAGGGCCGGCTCGAACGGCGCTTCGCGCCGTGGCAGCTGATCCGCACGCGGCTCGGCAGCCAGGTCGTCTGCGAGAATCGCGAGCTGCTGTACGAGGAGGCGCCGCAGGCGTACAAGCCGATCGACAGCGTCGTCGATGCGCTCGAAGCGGCGGGCCTGCTGCGCAAGCTCGCGCGGCTCACGCCGGTGCTGACCTACAAGACGTCCGGGGAGTGTTGCTGATGCTGCTCCAGATTTCTTCCGCACACGGCCCGGCGGAGTGCCAGCTCGCCGCGGCGAAGGCGCTGCAGCGCCTGCAGGCCGAAGCCGACGCGTGCCGCGTCGCGCTGACGGTGCTGGACGTGCAACCGGGCGAGCGCCCGGGCACGGTGCGCTCCGTGCTGCTCGATCTCGACGGGGCCGACGCCACCGCGCTCGCGGACCGCTGGGCCGGCACGCTGCAGTGGATCTGCGCGAGCCCTTACCGGTTGCGTCATCCGCGCAAGAACTGGTTCGTGGGCGTCACCCGCTGCGCCGACGCACCGCCATTGCCGGACGGCGCAGTGAAATTCGAAGCGATGCGTGCGCGCGGCCCCGGCGGGCAGCACGTCAACAAGACCAGCTCGGCGATTCGTGCGACGCATCTCGCGACCGGCACGTCGGTGCGCGTGGAAAGCGAACGCAGCCAGCACGCGAACAAGCGGCTGGCGCTGCAACTGCTGCACGCGCGCCTGCGGGAGCAGGCCGACCGGGAAGCCGGGCATGCGCGCGAGCAGCGGCGCATGCAGCATTTCGCGCTGGAACGCGGTAATCCGGTGCGGGTGTTTCATGGCGCCGCGTTCACGCCGTCGGGCTGAGCGCGGGTGCTCACGCCGCATGAGGGGCCGCGACGGGCATTCCCGGGTCAGGATGAGATCAATCCGATTTGATTCGATTTGGATCAGGGGCGCTCGGCGGCGCAGCGGTACGCGCTGCGCGAGCGCCCCGCTTTTGTCGGCTCTTATATGAACGCGCCCGGCAACCTGTCCGCCGAATCGTCTGACGCGATCCGTCGCGACGTCGTTGACTCGTCCAGTTCGATGCGCTGTCAACGTCTCTCGAAAGCGAAGAGTCCGACGATATCGCAGGCCCCCTGCAAGCACCGTTCCTGTTCGCAAAGCTGAATATACGAACACGCTCGCTCATGTACGTTTCCACCTTTCCGACATATGCTTGGTACTGTCTTCTCTTGGCCAAGGCGGACACGACGACAGGTAACCAAAATGGTCGTACAAAGGCTCTCGATCCTGGCTGCCTTGGGCAAGCTTCAGGCACCGTCGATATGGCGCTGCCTGGCAAATCGCGGCGCGAAAGTTCGCCGCGTGCGGATCGATGTCGATCTCGACACGGGGATCGAGTCGATGAACGTCGACATCGTGGAATCCGGCCTGCTGCGCACGGCCGACATCGCCGCTGCACTCGGTGACGTGCCGCTGCATATGACGCTCACCACGTTCCATCTGGAATTGGTCTCGAATCCTGAAGCGACGGTTTCGCGCCCGATCGCCCGGCCGGCTCCGAGGTTGACGGTTGTCAGGGACATCTCCCGCCACATTGCACGTATCAAACGAGACTGATCACGCGCTCGACGCGTGAGATGCGTTTGCGACGCTGAATGTCGTTGCCGCTGGCTCTGAAGCGGCGAATCCTGCCATCGGACATATTTGCGCCGCAAGCGTTGGTTTTGTCGGGGGAAGTCGCTTTCGCACCTGGATGGATTTCACGTGCGAGAGTCAGGATGCCGGCCAGGTACGGCCGGCAGTGCAAAGGCGTTGTACGGCTTATCGGAGGTACAAGATGAATTCCATTTGCAGACGCCTGTCCCGCTCCGTTTCCCATAGTCTCGCGGCCGGCGGCGTCATCGCGCTCGCATCCACGCTCGGCCCGGGCGTGCACGCGCAGGTGCTCGGCCCACTCGTCCAGGTGGCCGCGGGCGACCCATTCAGCGGATGCACCGCCGACCAGGTGCATGCGCAAGAGACCTCGCTCGGGAGCGTCCTTTATCCCGCGACGTCGATCGAGCCGTGGGTGGCGGCCGACCCGACCAACGCATCCCGCCTTCTCGCCGGCCACCAGCAGGACCGCTGGAGCGACGGCGGCTCACGCGGGCTCGTCGGCGTCGTCTCCAGCGATGCGGGCAGCAGCTGGGCCAATTCGATCCCGACCGGCGTGAGCGAGTGCACCGGCGGCAAATTCCGTCGCGCCTCCGACCCCTGGGTCGACTTTGCGCAAGACGGCACGGCCTTCTTCTTCTCGCTGGTGCTGGACCCCATGCAGCCGACGACCCCATTCGGCGCACGAAGCAGCGCGATGCTGGTCAGCCGCTCCGTCGATCACGGCGCAACGTGGCAGGCTCCCGTCGAGTTGATCCACAACAGCTCGTCGCACGTGCTGAACGACAAGAACTCGCTCACCGCCGATCCGACCGCGAACGGCTACGTCTATGCGGTGTGGGATCAGTTGAGCGTTTTCCCGCCGAGCAAAGACGCTGCACAGCTGCTCGCGGGCAACGACGGCGTCGCGATCGCGCGCCAACTGCTCAATTCCACGGCGGGCGCATCGTCGGTATGCGAGCCGTTCACGAGTCCGCCGTGCAAGGGCGGCGCCCCGTCCTTCAAGTTCAACTTTACCGGCCCGACCTTCTTCTCACGGTCCACCGACAACGGCGTGACCTGGAGCACGGCCGCCCCGATCTACCAGCCGGGGACGAACAAGCAGACGATCGACAATATCGTCCGCGCATTGCCCGATGGCACCCTGCTCGATTTCTTCACGGCGATCAACGTCACGCCGCAAGTGCTCAACATCGGCTATATCAAGTCGACGGACAAGGGCGGAAGCTGGACGGGGCCGGCGTTCGCCAGCGATATTCGGGTGGTCGGCGTGGTCACGCCGGACTCCGGCCAGCGGATACGCGATGCCGCCATTCTCTACAGCGTCGCAGTGAACCCGGCGACGGGAGCAATCTATCTCGCGTGGCAGGACGATCGTTTTTCGACCGCCGCCTGCACCACGCCCACCGGCTCGATCCCGGTCGACGGGATCGCTTTCAGCGAGTCGGATGACGGCGGGGCGACCTGGTCGAAGCCGGTGATGATCAACAAGACGCCGGCGAACGCCGCGAACCGGTGCCGGCAGCAGGCGTTCATTCCTGCCGTGGTGGCGTCGGGCGACGGCAAGACGGTCGTGGTGACCTACTACGACTTTCGTAACGACACGAACACGCCTGTCGGCTTCGAGGGCACCGACTATTTCGCGCTCTTCTGCTCGACCGCGACCGCATGCACGAACCCTGCCAACTGGGGCAACGAGCAGCGACTGACCACGGCCTCGTTCAACATACTTGACGCTCCCGTGGCGCGTGGCCATTTCCTCGGCGATTACATGGGCCTGACCGCGAGCGGGCCGACGACCGTGTATCCGGTGTTCGGCATCGCGACGGGTCACAACGTGACGGCCGAATTCACCCGCAAGATCTCGGGATTGCAGTGAGCACTTGGGGCGACGACCTTCGGTCGCCGCCCTGTCAGCGCGCCGACATGAAGTCGAACAGCTTCGCGATATCGCTCGTCAGCACGCTGCCCGCCTTCACGCCGACCCACAGCGTGCGCGTCGCCCACGCGTCATCGAGCTTCACCACGCACAGCCTCGACCCGCGCGCTCGGTCGTGACCGCGGGTTGAGCGGTGCGGCAGCGGCTCGGGGAAGCGGGGGCTGGAGGAGGATTGGGCGCCCGGAACGGCGCCGCAGGGGAAACGGCGGATCTAACGCGCGACGGGTTCGAGGCCCCGTGCGCAGGCATCACGCCGTCCGGTTCAATACGCGGACATTTCGGCGCAGGGATCGACCTTGCTCGGCGAGCAGATCGCCGAGTACTTGGCGCTTTCGCGCATCAGGGCTTCGCCCTGGCGGAGCGCATCCTTGATTTCGGGATGCTGCGCGTAGGCGAGGAATGCGGAACACACGACCGCGGACATGCAGACCAGCGAAAAGGCAATTCTTTCAAGGGCTTGTAAACGTTCAGGCATGATTCGACCTTTCTTCGAGGTCGATATTATATCTCAAATAAGGGTTTTCCCTAGGATGAGGCACGCGTGCACGGTGGTGTCCGTCCCTGCTTGGGCCGCCCGCACATGTGGCCGCCGTTAACATTCGCTTAAGTGCGGATCGTCAGGATGGAAATGTCGGTTGCGGGTGTGTTTGCTCCTGCCGGCTATCTCTTTCGGAGGCTCCAATCATGAAATCCGCCCTATCTCTGCTCGTTGCCGCCGCGTTCGCGGCCCCTGTTGCTTCGTTCGCGCAATCGCAACCGGCCGGCGAGCCGGTTACGCGCTCCGAAGTCGTGTCGCAATTGCAGCAACTCGAACAAGCCGGCTACAAGCCGTCACGCAATCAGTATCCTGCCGACATCCAGGCCGCCGAGGCCCGCGTCGCGCAAACCTCGGGCGTCGGCAGCGAAGCCGGCGCGGCTGCCCAGTCGGGCACGCGCGTGACGCCGGCGCATGGCGCCGACATGCTGATCAGCCACCACTGACCCGCAATACACGTTGACGCGTCAATGCGCGTCCGACGCCGCGCTCGCCGGGCTGCCCGGCCACGCCTTGCCGATCCGGTCGATCATCGATTTCGCCGCGCCGGTCGCGAGCGCCGCGTCGACGTTCGACGTCTGCCACGCGCCGTCGGCGCCCTGCACGAAGGTCAGCTCCGCGCGCGTCGGCGCGTTGTCGGGGTTGCGCCACGTGAACACGACGTTGCACGTGTAGGTGCGCTCGCTGGCCTTCTTGCAGTCGCCGTCGGGCTTGACCGACACGACGTCGGCCGACACCGGCAGCGGCTGGCCGAGCAGCGCGTTGAGGCCGCCGTGGTTTTCGGCTTCGAGCGAACGCCGCACGGCCGCGTCGATGTCGCGCGCGCCGGGGCCCTCGTGAAACAGGTTGCAGGCGGCGACGAGCATCGTCGAGACGCCGAGCGTCAGCAGCGTGTGAAACTTCATGTGATTCGTGATCCGGTGAGCAACGGGAAGCGCGCCGAGCCCGCGCCCCGCAGGACGCCGGTCGCGCGCCGGTATGCCGCGTAGTCTGCAACGTTCGCGCCCCGTATGCGGTATCCATTTGTAACCAATTGCACGGCGCGCCCGCGCGGCGTGCTACGGCCGCTCCTGCTTCACGCGGCTCACGAGTTGCGTCGGGCTCACGAACTGCAGCGCGATCACGACCCACGCGAGCGTGATCGCCATGTAGATCATCGCCATCGCGTCGATCGACTGCGGCGCGCGCACGCCGGTCGAGAACACTGCGTAGTACAGCGCGACGACGAGCGTCTGCGTGCTCGGCCCGGCGGTGAAGAAGGTCAGCTCGAACATCCCGATCGTGCGCACCAGCACGAGCAGCCCCGCCGCGAGCATGCCCGGCACCAGCAGCGGCAGCAGCACGTAGCGGAAATAGCGCCACGTGTTCGCGCCGAAGATGCGCGCGGCCGCTTCGAGGTTCGGGTCGATCTGCTCGATGAACGGCGTCATCACGAGGATCACGAACGGCAGCGCCGGCACGAGGTTCGCGAGGATCACGCCGGACAGCGTGCCCGCGAGCCCGACCTTGTACATCACGGTCGCCATCGGAATCCCGTAGGTGACGGGCGGCACCATCAGCGGCAGCAGGAACACCAGCAGCGCGAAACGCTTGCCCGGAAACCGCGCGCGCGCGAGCGCGTAGGCGGCCGGCACGCCGAGCGCGATCGACAGCAGCACGACCGCGCCGACCACCTCGACCGTCACCCACAGCACGCTCGCGAGCTGGAAGTCTTCCCACGCCTTCGCGTACCAGTGCAGCGTGAAGCCCTGCGGCAGCGGCGTGCCGAACCAGCGCGTCGCGACGGAGTTCACCGCGACGGTTGCGATCAGCAGCATCACGTTCAGCAGGAAGAACGTCATCACGCCCCAGACCAGCGCCTGCCATGCGCGGGCGGCCACGCCGCGGCGCGCCTTCTGCGGTTTCATCGTGTTGACGGGCCGCGCGCCGTCGTCGCGTCGCGCGTCGTGCGGGCCGGACTGCGACGGCCACGTCCGCGCGGCATGATTGTCGGTCGCCATCAGCCCTTGCCTCCCGTCACCGGCCCCGTATAGAAGAAACGGCGCGCGCCGAGCATCGACGCGACCACCACCAGCTGCACGAAACCCATCACGATCGCGATCGCCGACGCGAGCGAATAGTCGTAGCTCTCGAACGCGGCCTCGGCCGCGGCGATCGAGATCACGCGCGTCGGCCCGGCCGGCGCGCCGAGCAGCACGGCCGACGGGAACACCGAGAACGCCTGCACGAACGACAGGCACGCGGCCATCGTCAGGCCCGGCACGAGGAGCGGCAGGTAGATCTGCCGGAACTGCTGCCACGGGTTCGCGCCGAGCGTCGCGGCCGCGCGCGCGAGCGTCGGGTCGATGCCGCTCACGTACGACAGCATCAGCAGGAATGCGAACGGAAAGCCCGACACGATCAGCGACAGCAGCACGCCCCAGTAGTTGTGCGTGAGGCGCACCTCGTCCGTGTACAGGTGCAGCCCCTGCAGCGCCTGCGGGAACCAGCCGTTCGGGCCGAAGTACGTGAGCATCCCGTCCGCGACGAGCACCGTGCCGAGCGTGACCGGAATCACGAGCAGCGTCGTCACGAGCTTCTGGTACGGCGAATGGCGGCGCAGCGCGAACGCGACCGGCAGCGACACGCCGACGTTGATCAGCGTCGCCGGCACGGCGAGCTTCAGCGTGACGATCACGGTCGGCCACATCGCGGTGTCGGTGAAGAACTGCGCGTAGTTCGCGAGCGCGCCGCCGTTCATCGGCTGGAACGACAGCACGACGCCGTACGCGAACGGATAGATGAACAGCGCGACGATGAAGCCGAGCGCGGGCGTGACGAGCCAGCCTTTCGCGTCGCGCGGCGCGCCGGGCGCGACGAGCGTGCTCATGCTGCTTCTCCCGCGTAGACCAGCGTGCGCTCCGGGGCGATACGAAGACGCAGGCGCTCGCCTTCGCCGAATTCGCCGGCCACGCGCGCCCAGATCTTGCCGAACGGCGCGGCCGCGCGGATCAGCGAATCGCGGCCGCCGTACTCGACGGTCTCGACCGTCGCGTCGAACGCATTGTCGTCGGCGGCGCCGGCGCGCGCGAAATCGTCGGGGCGCAGCGCGACCGCGACGTCCTTGCGATCGAAGCCGGCCATCGGCACGCCGGTGAGCCGCACACCTGAAGCGGCGACCGCCACGCGCTCGCCCGCCATCCCTTCGAGCGTGAACGGCAGCACGTTGCGATAGCCCATGAAGCGCGCGACGTGCAGGTTGCGCGGCCGCGTGTAGACTTCCTTCGGCGACGCGACCTGCTGGACGACGCCCTCCTTCATCACGACGATCCGGTCGGCCATCGACAGCGCCTCGTCCTGGTCGTGCGTCACGTAGATCGTCGCGCGTTCGAGCTGCGTGTGGATGCGGCGGATTTCCGCGCGCATCTCGATGCGCAGCTTGGTGTCGAGGTTCGACAGCGGCTCGTCCATCAGCACGAGCGGCGGCTCGATCACGATCGCGCGCGCGATCGCGACGCGCTGCTGCTGGCCGCCCGACAGCTGGCCGGGCAGCTTGCCCTCGTGGCCGACGAGCTGCACGAGCTCGAGCGCTTCCTGTGCGCGCTTGCGGGTTTCCTGCCTCGGCACGCCGCGCATCTTGAGGCCGAAGCCGACGTTGTCGAGCACCGACATGTGCGGAAACAGCGCGTAGTTTTGGAACACCATGCCGAAGCCGCGGCGCTCGGGCGGCAGCACGTCGATGCGTTCGTCGTCGAGCCAGATGCCGCCGCTCGTGAGCGGCTGCAGGCCCGCGATGCAGTTCAGCGCGGTCGACTTGCCGCAGCCGGACGGGCCGAGCAGCGCGATGAACTCGCCGCGCCGGATGTCGAGGTCGAGCCCGCTCAGCGCGGCGACCTGCGCGCCTTCCGCATTGGTGAAGCTGCGGCATACCGCGTCGAGGCGCAGCTGTTCGAAAGTGTGCTTCATCGCGATCTTCCTGACGGCCTCCGATGGCGCGGGCGCCGCGGCGCCCGCCGGGTCATGCGGGATGGCGGGCTACTTCGACTTCTGCGAGCCGATCTCGCGGTCCCACTTCTGGAACGCGGCGACCATCGCCTGCGCACCGAGCGGCTGCACGTGCGGACGCTCGGCCAGCAGCTTCGCGTACTCGGGGCGGCCGAATTTCCTGACGACGTCCTGGCTGTGCGCGGGCGCCATCTCCAGCGTCACGCCCTTCACGGACGGGCCCGGATAGAAGTAGCCGTCGTCGTAGGTCATCGCCTGCTGCGCGGGTTCGAGCAGGAAGTTCATCAGCTTGAACAGCACGTCGAGCTTCTCTTTCGGCACGCCCTTCGGAATCACCATGTAGTGCGCGTCGTTGACCCACGTCATGTCGTCGAACGCCTGGATTTTGAAATCGGCCGGCACGATGCCGAGCGCGCGCGGGTTCAGGTCCCAGCCGGTGACGGTCACCGTCATGTCGCGCGTGCCCTCGCCGAGCTCCTTCATCACGGCCGACGTGCCGCCCGGGTAGTACGGGACGCAGTCGTTCAGTTGCTTGAGGAACGCCCAGGTCTTGTCCCAGCCGTTGATCGGGTCTTGCGGATTCTTGTCGCCGAGCACGTACGGCAACCCCATCAGGAACGTGCGGCCCGGGCCCGAGTTCGCCGGACGCGCGTAGATCAGCTTGTTCGGATGTGCTTTGCACCACGCGAGCAGCTGCGCGGGCGTCTTCGGCGGATCGGCGACCTTCGCCGGGTTGTATTCGAGCAGCGGCCCGGCCGGCATGTACGTGACTTCGAGGCCGAACCCTTGCGCGAGATCCTGCATCTTGCGCGGGCCGGGCGCGTATTTGTCGAGCACGCCGGGGAGCGCGCCCGCGTTGTCGGGCAGGAGCTTGAGCCACAGGTTCTGCTCGATGCCGGCCGCGAGCGCGTCGGTGCCGGTCAGCACGAGGTCGATGTCGGAGCGGCCGGCCGCCTGCATCGCCTTGATCTTGCCCGGCAGCTGCGGTGCGGGCGCGTTGGTGAAGGTGAAGTTCGCGACGAGGTTCGGGTTCTTCTCCCTGAACGCCTCGATCGCCTTCTGCGTGAGCTGCAGGTTGCCCGCGACGTCGACGACGTTGATCGACACCGGCGCGGCAACCGCGGCCGTGGCCGACAGCGTGAAGCCCAGCGCCAACGCGATGCGGCGGACGCGGCGCGCGATCCTGGATGAGTTCATGTCTCCTCTCTCTTGCGGTCGGGTGGATGGGACCTTTCTTTCGGGAAATCATGACTTTGTTATACGATGTCGGTCAACAAAAAAGCACGGCGAACAGGGCGGGAGTTTCCCTAACAAAAACTCGTTCGCCGTACATCGATCCATGTGTAGAGCGCGGTTTGCGCGGGGTCTGGCAGAAGGATTCGATGTGTTATGACATCAGACATCGATAAATAGAGAGATGGAACCGGTTCGGCGCGCCGGCGGCGCGCATCGCGTCGCAACCAGCACTCACCCCGCCCCAAGCGCCTGAACCTCGCCGATCAGCGCCAGCGCCCCCGGCCACTCGCCAAACCCCGACGCCGGATTCAGATGCCCGACCTCCCCCAGGTCGACGAACCGGCTGCCCCACTGCGCGGCCATTGCCTCGACGCGCTCGAAGCGCGCGAGCGGATCGTTGCGGCTCGCCGCGACAAGACTCGGAAACGGCAGGCGTTCGCGCGGAACCGGCAGCCAGCCGTTGTCTCGAATCGCGTCAATCGACGGATATTGCGCGGGCATCGGCGTTTCGAGATCCGCCGGCGTCGCGAGCACCGCGCCGAGGATCGGGCGCGTCGCCTGCCGCGCCCAGTGCACGGTGATCATCACGCCCGCGCTGTGCGCGACGAGGATCACCGGGCCGTCGATCGCCGCCAGCGCCGCGTCGAGCGCCGCGACCCGCGCGGCGCGGCTCAGCTTGTCGTGCTCCAGCGGCGCGACCGAGCGCGCATTCGGCAGGCGCCGTTCGAGATGCGTCTGCCAGTGGTCTTCGACGTGATCGCGCAAGCCGGGCACGATCAGGATGGTGGGTGGGTTCGCCAAGGTCATGCAGTCTCCAACAAAGGTTCAGGAACGCGCAGGCACACGCTGCCCGCGTTCGAGGCGCGCGAGATCGGCCGCGTAACTCGCGCGCCCGATCGCGAACGTCGCCGCCGCCGCGAGCGGCACGACGGGAATCCATTGCAGCGCCGCGCCGAGCCCGACGTGATCGGCGACCCAGCCGGTCAACAGCGGCCCGGGCGCCATGCCGAGCAGGTTGTTCGCGAGCGTGAGCGTCGCGAACGCCGACGCGTGGATCGCGGCGGGCGTGAGGTTCGCGACCATCGCGCCCGACGCGCCGGACGCCCCCGCGCCGACCAGCATCCCGACGCCGATCAGCGCGAGCTGCAGCGGCCCGGGCGGCAGCCGGAACGCGATAGCGAGGCTGCCGCACGTCAGCAGGCAATAGGCGATCGCGGTCAGCCATTTGCGCGACCCATCGGCCTTGCCGAGCCGGTCCGTGACGATCCCGCAGCCGACCATCCCGATGCCGGCGAGCAGCACGAATCCCGCCGCGAGCACGGCGGCCCGGTCGGGCGCCATCGCGTAGTCGCGGTTCAGGTAGCTCGGCAGCCACGCGAACAGCGCGCCCGGCACGAACAGGTGCAGCCCGCTGCCGACGTACGCGCAGATCACCGAGCGCGACGCAAACAGCCCCGCCATCAGCGCGCGCAGGCTGCCGCGCATCCCGCGCGGCGCGCCGCCGTCGCGCCGGCATGGTTCCGGCCGATACGCGGCGAGCCGCCGCTCGGTGACGACGCAGCGGTACGCGACGAGCAGCACGAGCCCGAGCGCGGCCATCACGCCGAACGACCAGCGCCAGCCGAGATGCGCGCCGACCAGGCCGCCGAGCGCCATCCCGAACACCGAGCCGAACGCGCCGCCGGCCATGAACGCGCCGGTCAGCGTCGCGCGCAGGTGCGCGGGGAAGATGCTCAGGATCAGCGCGACGCCGACGCTGCCGTACGCGGCCTCGCCGAGCCCGACCAGCCCGCGCGCCGCGAGCATTTCCGCGTAATTGGTCGACAGCGCGCAGCCGAGCGTCGCGAGGCTCCACAGCGCGGCCATCAGCACGATGCTGCGCACGCGGCCGAAGCGGTCGGCGAGCACCGACAGCGGGAACGTCAGCACGCCGACCAGCAGCGCGACGATCCCGCTGAGCGAGCCGAGCTGCGTGTCGGACAGGCCCCACGCGTGTTTCAGCAGCGGAAACACCGCATTGAGCACCTGCCGCGACATGTAGTCGGACAGCAGCAGGCCGACGGTCAGCCCGAACACGAGCCATGCGAACGCGGGCGCGCGGCGGCGGCCCACGCTCAGGTCCTGCATCGACGGCTCGACGTGATGAATCAGCATGCGTGTCTCCTCCGGCGCCGCGCGCCATCGCGCGTCGGCACGGTTTGCGCGGCCCCGCTCCGCTTCCCGGAATCCGCCTTGCGCCGCGCGCAAGGGTGGGCGCCGCGCTACAGCGATCTGCGATCGGCGAGCGGCGGCGCGCCGCGTCAGGCCGCGCGCAGCGGCACGTTCACCTGGCCCGGCCGGCGGTTCGGCGCCATCCCGAGCTGCGCGAGCGTCTCGTCGACGCCGTCGTACTGCACGCCGATCCGGTAGATCGCCTTCGCCTCCTTGCCGGTCGCGACCTCGCGCCCCAGCTCGCGCGCGATCCGCACGCACTGCTCGACCTGCTGCACCGACGTCATCCGGTTGCCCTTCTGGTCGATGATCGTGTCCTCGATTCCGCAGCGCGGATGCAGGCCCATCGCCATCGCGATCGTGTTGATCGGCAGCACGTTCTTCATCAGCGATTCGAGCGTGATGCACGCGCCGTCCGGGCAGCGCCGCACGAATTCCATGAAGTTGTACGGGTTCGGGCCGTCGAAGCCGCCGCCGATGCCGACCCACGTGACGTTCAGCGGGCCGCGGTACACGCCGCGGCGGATCATCCGTTCGAGCGTTTCCAGCGCATGCATGCCGGTGAGCTGGAAGTGCGGCTGGATGCCGGCCGCCTGCAGCCGGCGCAAGTGCTCGTCGGCCCAGCCGGGCCCGGCCGGCACGGTCATCTCGCGATACGCTTCCCAGTACGCGGCGTCGTTCAGCGACGTGCCGGCGATGTCCCGGCGATCCATCAGCTCGGTGATGTTCATCTGCACCGTGTTGATCGCAACCGTCACCTGGTCGGGCTTCGGGCTCAGCTCGGCGAGCATGTGGCGCGTATCGTCGGACAGCCATTTCGCTTCGGCGCCCTCGCCTTCCGGCGCGAACGAGATCGAGCCGCCGACCTGCAGGATCATGTCGGGCACCGCGTCGCGCAGCCGGCCGAGCAGCTCGTTGAATTTCGACAGCCGCTTGCTGCCCTTGCCGTCGGGCTCGCGCACGTGCAGGTGCAGCACCGTCGCGCCCGCGTTGTAGCAGTCCACCGCCTTCTGCACGTGCTCGTCCATCGTCACCGGAATGTCCTCCGGGAAATCCGCCGGCATCCATTCGGGGCCGTACGGCGCGACCGTGATGACCACCTTGTCCTGGTTCTCCGGGTGCAGCGAATCGTCGAGAAATTGCATGTCGTCCTCCAGATTGAATCGTTGTGCTGGTGTTTCGTGTCGATGCGGGCTCAGAACGGCACGTCGCCGACGATCCCCGCGCGTTCCATCTTGCGCACGCACGGCGGGTAATCCATCACCGCGTAATGCTGGGTGCTGCGGTTGTCCCAGATCGCGACGCTGTGCTTCGCCCAGCGCCAGCGCACCTGGTATTCGGGGATGTACGCCTGGCTGATCAGGTACTGCAGCAGTTGCCCCGCGCCCGGATTCGCGTCCTGCCCGAAGCGCACGCGCTGCGGCGTGTGGAAGTTCGTGAAGTGCGTCGTGAACGCGTTCACGTACAGGATCTTCTCGCCCGTCTCCGGATGCGTGCGCACGACCGGATGCTCGGCGTCCGGGTACTGAGCCCTCAGCGCGAGCCGCTTGTCGATCGGCATCGCCGCGCCGAAGCTCGCCTCGATGCTGTGGCGCGCGCGCAGCCCGTCGATCTGCCGCTTCACGTGCTCGGGGAGGTTCTCGTACGCGAGCACCATGTTCGCCCACATCGTGTCGCCGCCGACCGGCGGGCACTCGACGCAGCGCAGCACGCAACCGAATGGCGGCGCCACGCGCCAGCTCGCGTCGCTGTGCCACGCGTTCTCGTAGCGGTCGTTCGGCTGATCCGGCGACTTGTAGATCCGCACGAGGCCCGGATGCTCGGGATCGCTGCCCGCGACCGGATGGTCCTCGAGCTCGCCGAAGCGCCGCGCGAACGCGACGTGCTCGGCGCGCGTGATGTCCTGGTCACGCAGGAACAGCACGCGGTGCTTCAGCAGCAGTGCGCGGATCTCGGCGAACAGGCCGTCGTCGTGCACGGCGTCGGCGAGGCTCACGCCGGACAGTTCCGCGCCGATCGCGCAGGTGAGCGGTTCGACTCGCATGGCCGGCTCCTCAGACGTCGAATACCGACGAACCCGTGGTCTTGCCCGCTTCCAGGTCGCGATGCGCGCGCACCGCGTCCTCGAGCGCGTAGCGCTGGTGGATCTTGATCCGGATGCGGCCCGCGGCGACGTGATCGAACAGCTCGCCCGCGAGCGCCGCCTTCTCGGCCGGGTCGGCGATGTAGTCGGCGAGCGCCGGGCGCGTCAGGTACAGCGAGCCCTTCATCGCGAGCAGTTGCGGATTGAACGGCGGGATCGGGCCCGACGCGGTGCCTACGCACACCATCAGGCCGCGGCGCTTGAGCGAATCCAGCGACGCGTCGAAGGTGTCCTTGCCGATGCTGTCGAACACGGCGTCGACGCCCTTGCCGTCCGTCAGCTCGCGCACGCGGCCGGCGATGTCTTCGTGCCGGTACAGGATCACGTGATCGCAGCCGTGCGCCCGCGCGACTTCCGCCTTCGCTTCGCTCGACACCGTGCCGATCACGGTCAGCCCGAGCAGCTTCGCCCACTGCGACACGATCAGGCCCACGCCGCCCGCCGCCGCATGCAGCAGAATGCTGTCGCCCGCGTTGAACGCATGGATGCGGCGCAGCAGGTACGCGGACGTGAGGCCGCGCATCGTCATCGCGGCCGCGGTGTCGCAGGCGATCGCGTCGGGCAGCTTGATGAGCGGCGCGGCCGGCACGAGGCGCTCGGTGCTGTACGCGCCCAGCGTGTTGATGAAGCCCGTATAGGTCACGCGATCGCCGACCGCGACATGCGTCACGCCGTCGCCGACGGCTTCGACCACGCCGGCCGCTTCCACGCCGATGCCGGACGGCAGCGGCACCGGGTAGAGCCCGCTGCGGAAATAGGTGTCCGCGAAGTTCAGGCCGACCGCCGCGTGCTTCACGCGCACTTCGCCGGGCCCCGGGTCGCCGACCTCGACGGTCTCCCAGCGCAGCACGTCCGGGCCGCCGGTCTGATGGAATCGCACTGCATGTGCCATGTGTTTCTCCGTGGTAAGTCAGTCGGATGCGCGCCGCGCATCCTCGGGTTCGTCCGCGCCCTGCGTCGCGGCTGCGTGCGCCGCCGGGCCTTCATCCAGTTCCGTCCAGTCGGCGTCGCTCAGGTAGCGCCGCGCCGCCGGGAAAATCACGCCTTCCTCGCGCCCCATCTGCTCGAACACGCCGCGTGCGTAGCGGGCGAGCGCCGCATCGAACGCGGCGCCCGACTGCGCGTCGCCGGCCATCCGGGCCAGCGCGTCGAGCGCTTGCGCATCGCGCCGATGCTGGCGCTCGAGTTCGTCCAGCTCGGCCTCGACGCTCTCGGTGCGTGCGCGCAGCGTCGCGAACAGCCGCGCTTGCGCGCCCGCGCCGAAACGCTGCGCCTGCAGGCCGGCGAGATCCGCGAGCACGCGGCGGCACGCAACGGCATCCGGCCCCGGTTCGCCCGCGTGCGCCGCATGCCGCAGCAACGCATGCAGCAGCGCGGCCACCGCGCGATGCGCGTCGAGACAGCGGGCGATCACGCGCGCCGCGGCCGGCGAGTGCGAAGCCGCGCACACGAGCACCGGCACGCCGCTTGCCGCGAACAGGCGCCGCCGCTGCGCGCCTGCGCCGGCGGGCGCGCCGTGCGGCAGCGCCGCGACGCAGATCAGGTCGCAGCCGAGCACGCGGGCCAGGTCCGGCAGCGGCGTGCCGCCGGCGGGCGCA
Organism: Burkholderia sp. MSHR3999; assembly: GCF_000833595.1. Taxonomy (NCBI): domain Bacteria; kingdom Pseudomonadati; phylum Pseudomonadota; class Betaproteobacteria; order Burkholderiales; family Burkholderiaceae; genus Burkholderia; species Burkholderia sp. MSHR3999. The sequence continues at coordinate 1,644,998 of NZ_JRFO01000001.1, read as the reverse complement.
ATCGCATACGACACGCCCTGCGCCCGCGCGGCCGCTTCCACTTTCGCACCGTGCTCCGACATCCGCGCTCCGGGTAAATACGCGTGCGGCGACGTGCCGGACAGCACGAACGTGACCCGCGCGCTCACGGCCCGCGCGAGCTCCAGCGCATGGCCGACCGCGTCGATGCCGCCGGGCGCGCCGTCGACCGTCACGAGCAGATGGCGATACATCGCGCGGCTCCGCTTATCCGGCGAGCGACGCGCTGGCGGGCGTGCCGGTCGATGCAGTCGTCATGGGCGCTCTCCTCGTCGCATTCGTGATTCATCGGCACCCATGCTATCGACGCGGGGTCGTTGCGGCCCCACTCGTGACGGGGGGGATTGACGCCCGCACGGTGTTCGGCTGATCCTTCCCGCACGTTCCATACCGGACGCCGGCCTGCAAGGCACCGCCGGGATTCCGACCTGCTCCCCCGATGGCCCACCCACCCGATCGCGCCGACGCTGCCCCCACCGAGCTGGTGCTGAAGACCACCGCGCCGCGCGTGCCGGCGCAGCTGCTCGCCCGCGCGCGGCTGAGCCTCGCCGCGCCGGGCTTCGACGAACGCCCGATCACGCTCGTGCAGGCGCCGGCCGGCTACGGCAAGACGTCGCTGCTCGCGCAATGGCGCCGCGAATGCCTGGCGCTCGGCCGCGCGGTCATCTGGCTGTCGGCCGACGAGCGCGACGACGCGCCGCGGCTGCTTCTGGGGCTCGTGCAGGCCGTGCGGACCGGGTGCGCCAGGCCAGGCTTCGGCCGCCTGATCGCGCGCGGCGCGCCCGATGCGGCACGCGCGCTCGAAGGAATGACCGCGTGGCTCGCCGAAGTCGCGCAACTGTCGATCGACGCGCTGCTGATCGTCGACGACGCGGAGCGGCTGCCCGCCGCCGGCCTCGACGCGCTGACCTACGTGCTGCACAACGCGCCGCCGAACCTGCGCGTCGTCGTCGCCGCGCGGCGCGGGCTCGACCACGCGGCGGCCGACCTGCTCGCCGGCGGCCAATGCCTGCTGGTCGGCCCCGACTGGCTGCGCTTCACGCTCGACGAGACGATCGCGCTCGTCGGCGCGCGCTTCGCGCAGCGCGTCGACGCCGATGCGTGCGCGCGGCTGTTCGAGCGCGTCGACGGCTGGCCGCTCGGGCTGCAGCTCGCGATGGCCGCGATGGCGCGCGCGGCCGATCCGCGCCAGGCCGTCGATGCGCTCGCCGCGCGCGCGGGCGGCACCCGCGACCGGCTCGTCGAATTGCTGCTCGCGAACCTGTCCGCCGACGACACCGCGTTTCTCACGCGGGTGAGCGTCGTCGATCGCCTCCATCCGTCGCTGTGCGGCGCGCTGCTCGACGACGCCGGCGCGTCCGCGCGCCTTGCGCGCCTCGCGCGCGACACGCCGCTCTTCATCGCGTCGGACGATTCCGACTGGTGCCGGCTGCATCCGCTCGTGCGCGACGCGCTGCGCGACCGCCTCGCGGCCGGCCCCGACGCCGCGCGCGGCGTCCTGCACGCGCGCGCGGCCGGCTGGCTCGACGCGCACGGGATGACGGACGAAGCGGCCCGCCACGCGTATGCGGCCGGCCAGCTCGAGCTCGCCTATGCGCTCGCGCAGCGCTGCCTGGAGAACGCGATCAAGGAAGGCCGCATCGACGACGTGCTCGACTGGCTCGCGCGCCTGCCCGACGCGGAGCTCGACAAGCGCCCGGCGCTACGGATCGCGGTCGCATGGGCGCTCGCGCTCGGCGAGCGGCACGTCGAGGCGCGCCGCCAGATCGCGGGCATCCTCGCCGCGCCCGACACGCCGCCCGCGATGCGTTACGAATGCGCGCTGATCCTGAGCGCGGCCGCGTATTACGCGGACGAGATCGACCGCTTCGTCGAGCTGTTCGAACCGTGGGCCGATTTCGCGCCGCCGCCCGCGACCTGGCTCGCGCAGATGCACGCGAACCGGCTGTCGGCGCGCGCGATCATCCTCGGCGAGCCGGCGCAGGCGCGCCGCTTCCAGCAGGCCGCGCCGCGAGGTGAGACGGCGGCCGGTTTCGGCTACGTCGCGCGCTGGGGCGAGCTGATCACGGGCTTCAGCTATCTGTGCGAGGGGCAGCGGCAGCTCGCGGACGACGTGCTGTCGCCCGCGCTGGCCCGCGCGGAAGCCGATCTCGGCCGCCGCCATCCGCTGACCTGCATGTTCGCGGCGCTGTGCGCGGCGCTCGCGTACGAGGCCGATCGCGTCGACCAGGCGGCCGCGCTGCTCGCGAACCGGCTCGATGTGCTCGAGCACGCGGGCATCCCCGACACGGTGCTGCTCGGCTACTGCACCGCGGCGCGCATCGCGTTGCTGCGCGGCCTCGAGCACCGCGCGATCGACCTGCTCGAAGCGCTGGACGCGATGGGCGTCGCGCGGCGGCTGCCGCGCCTGTCGGTCGCGAGCCTCGCCGAACAGGTGCGCATCCACGCCGCGCGCTACCGCGAGGCGACCTGCCATGCGCTGGTCGAGCGGATCGATGCGATCGCAGCCGCCGAGTTCCCGGCCCACGGGCCGCTGTGGCGGCGCCCCGTCGTGCTGCTGCAGGCGACCGCGCATGCCGGCGCGGCGCTGGCCGCGCGCCGCTGGGAGGACGCGTGCGCGGCGCTCGACGAGGCGGCGGCGCTCGCCCGCGAAATGAACGTCGGCCGCGCGCGCATCGAGATCATGGCGCTCGGCGCGTTCGCGCTCGAGCAGTCGGGCCAGGGCGGCCGCGCGCGGCTCGTCGAGGCGATGAACCTCGCGGACGTGTTCGGCCTCACGCGCACGCTCGCCGACGCGCATCCGGCCGTCGCGGACTGGGCGCGCCGGGTCGGCGACGAGGCCGCCGCGAGCGCGAGCCAGACGGGCCAGGCCCGCCACGCGCTGCCGCAGCCGCGCGTCGTGCCGCCCGCGCCGCGCAGCGCGGCCGGGCCGCGCGCGGTGCCGAGCGTCGTGCTGACGCCGAAGGAGCGCGCGATCCTCGAGCTGCTCGCGCGCAACCTGTCGAACAAGGAAATCGCGGTCGCGCTCGCCGTCGGCGAGGAAACCGTGAAATGGCACCTGAAGAACCTGTTCGGCAAGCTCGACGCCAGCTCGCGCAAGCACGCGGTGCGCCGCGCGCTGGTGCTCGGCCTGCTTGAAAACGCGCCGTAGCGCGCCGCAGCAGCACGCCTTCGTCCCGTCGATTCTCCGCAACCCTGCCCCCCGCGCGTGGGGGGGAGCGGCCGCGCGTCGTTGCGTAGTCTTTGCGCATCACCCGGGCAGGCTCGATCCCGCCCGGGAACAACACGATCCCGGAGACTCGGATGAAGACGAAACTGGCCGCGCTCGCCGCGCTTGCCGCCTGGTCGGCGCTCGCGCACGCGCAATCCTCCGTCACGCTGTACGGCGTGATCGACACCGGCATGCTGTACCAGAGCACGTCGGCCGCATCGTTCAGCCCGAGCGCGCCGAACACCGGCAAGGTGTTCCGGATGAAGGACGGCGGGATCTATTCGAGCTTCTGGGGGATCAAGGGCAGCGAGGACATCGGCGGCGGCTACAAGGTCAACTTCAAGCTGCAGGGCTCGTTCGACAGCGGCACCGGCCGGTTCCAGCTGAGCGACACGCCGGGCGCGGTCGCGATCTTCAACCAGATCGCGTCGGTCGGCGTGTCGGGCCCGTTCGGCAGCGTCACGGCGGGCCGCCAGATCGTGCCGATGATCTACGCGATGGCCGACACCGACGTGCGCAACGCGCAGTTCTTCGGCAGCATCCTGACCGCGTGGCTCGGCATCAACACCGCGGCGGGCTGGCCCGGCACGAGCACCAACGGCGCGATCGGCGCGCTGTACGACAGCAATGCGCTCGTCTACCAGTCGCCGACGTTCGGCGGCGTGTCGGTCGCGCTCGAATATGCGCCGGGCGGCGTCGCCGGGCAGATCCAGGGCGGCACGCGCGAATCGGTCGTGCTCAAGTACTCGAACCATGGGCTGAACGTGGCGGCCGTTTACTACAACGGCCATGACGCGAATCCGGCGCCCGGCTCGACGCCGACCGGCGTGAACAACAACCGGTTCGTGTACGTCGGCGCGAAGTACACGATTCACGATTTCTCGGTGTCGGCTTCGTATGGGAACGGCAAGAACCCCGCACATTCGAACCAGGCGAATTTCGACATGATGTCGGCGGGCGCCGGCTATCGCTTCACGCCCGCGCTGCAGGTCACGTCGGCCGTGTACTACCTGAAGGACCGCAACCGGTCGGCGAACAAATCGACGTCGGTCGTGCTCGCGGCCGACTACAGCCTGTCGAAGCGCACGATGGTTTACGCGCAGGTCGGGCATGTGAACAACCGCGGCACGATGGACCAGATGCTCGTCTACGGGCAGCCGGTCGCGCCGGGCGTCGGGACGACGGCGGCGATGATCGGGTTGCGGCATAGCTTTTGAGGGGGGCGCCTAGCTCGGGGCGCGTAGCTGGGGGCGCCCAGCTCGGGGAGCCTGGCTGGAAGCCCCCGGCGGCAAGCTTTCCGCAAGCCTGCCGGGGCACCCACAGCACCGATTTGTCAGATCGGCTACAGTGGGCGCTTTGGCGCGGCCGGCCACGCCCGCTTCCGCGTAGCCCTGCCGTTCCCGAGCCGTGAACGGCCGGCCGCGCGCGGCGGCGCAGCGAGCCGCAGATGACCCACCTCGACGAGCGAACCCCTCCATGCCCGATCTGTCCGCCTTCCCGATCACGCAAAAGTGGCCGGCCCAGCATCCCGACCGCCTCCAGCTCTACTCGCTGCCGACGCCGAACGGCGTCAAGGTGTCGATCATGCTCGAGGAAACCGGCCTGCCGTACGAGCCGCATCTCGTGCGCTTCGACACGGACGACCAGCTCTCGCCCGCGTTCCTGTCGCTGAATCCGAACAACAAGATTCCGGCGATCATCGATCCGAACGGCCCGGACGGCAAGCCGCTGCCGCTGTTCGAATCCGGCGCGATCCTGATCTATCTCGCCGACAAGACCGGCCAGCTGATCCCGAAGGATCTCGCGGGCCGCTACGAGACGATCCAGTGGGTGATGTTCCAGATGGGCGGCATCGGCCCGATGTTCGGCCAGGTCGGCTTCTTCCACAAGTTCGCCGGCCGCGACTACGAGGACAAGCGTCCGCGCGACCGCTACGTCGCCGAATCGAAGCGGCTGCTCGCCGTGCTCGACGCGCGCCTCGCCGAGCGCAAGTGGGTGATGGGCGACACCTACACGATCGCCGACATCGCGATCTTCCCGTGGGTGCGCAACCTGATCGGCTTCTATGAGGCAGGCGAGCTCGTCGGCTTCAGCGAATTCCGCCACGTCGCGCGCGCGCTCGACGCGTTCGTCGCCCGCCCGGCCGTCGCGCGCGGGCTCAACATCCCGGCCCGCGGCTGATCCGCGCAGCCGGCGCGTTTCCATCGCGCCGGCAACCCGACAGCCCGCCGCCTCGCGCGGCGGGCCGATGCGGCCGCGCGGCGCCCAGCCGTGCGACGAGACTAACCGCCCCCGCCGCCAGCCTCACCCAACCCCGCCAGCAGCTTGCCGAGCAGCCGCGCGAGCTGCGCCTGCTCCGACGCCGACAGCGCGTCCAGTATCGCGCGCTGGTTCTCGACGTGCGCGACGACGGCCTCGTCGATCAACGCGCGGCCGGCCTCCGTCAGCGCGACGAGCGTGCCGCGCCCGTCGGCCGGATTCGGGCGGCGCTCGACCCAGCCGGCCTTCTGCAGCCGGTCGATGCGCGCGGTCATCCCGCCCGACGACATCATCAGCGCGTCATACAGCGCCGTCGGCGTCAGCGCGAACGGCGCGCCGCCGCGGCGCAGTGTCGCCAGCACGTCGAATTCGCCCGGCTGCATCCCGTAGCGCGCAAACAGCGGATTGAGACGGTCGCGCCCGATCGCGAGCGCCGCTTCCTGCAGCCTGCCCATCACGAGCATCGACGACGCGTCGAGATCCGGGCGTTCGTCGCGCCATTGCGCGACCGCGTGCGCGGCTCGATCCCTTCGATCCATTAACCCTCCTTCGCAAACAAGTTATCTTGACGTCGAGATAAATCAGCATTTATCTTGACGTCAAGATAATTTACCTGAAAAACGCGCGGCGTCCGCCTCGACGCCGCGCACGTCACCGAGGGCTACACGATGAATCGCTTCACTTCCCCCGGATGGCGGCTTGCCGCCATCGTCCTCGTCGGGCTGAACCTGCGCCCGGCGCTCGCCGCGGTCGGCCCGCTGCTCGACATGATCCAGCGCGCGACCGGCATCGACGACAGCACCGCCAGCCTGCTGACGACGATCCCGATCGTGCTGATGGGCCTCGGCGCGCTGCGCGCGCGCCGCCTGCAGCGCTCGCCCGGGATCGCGGGCGGCGTCGGAATCGGCATCGTGCTGATCGGCCTCGCGTGCGCGGCGCGCGTCGGCGCGCAGCATGCGTGGCTGCTGCTTGCGAGCGCGTGCTGCGCGGGCATCGGCATCGCAATGGTGCAGGCGCTGCTGCCCGGTTTCGTGAAGGCCAACTTCGCGACGCGCATCGGCGGCGTGATGGGCGTCTACTCGACGTCGATCATGGGCGGCGCGGTACTCGCGAGCGTCGCGGCGCCGCTGGCCGCCGCGCGCTGGGGCTGGCTCGCGGCGCTCGCGTGCTGGACGCTGCCGGCCGTCGTCGCGGCGGCCGTGTGGCCGTTCGCGAGCCGTGGCGGCGCGCCGGTCGCCGCCGCGTCGCCGGTGCTCGCGCGGCCGTCGCGCTCGCCACGCGCATGGCGGCTCGCGCTGTTCTTCGGGATCGCGACCGGCGCGTACACGCTCGTGCTCGCGTGGCTGCCGCCGTTCTACATGCGGCTCGGCTGGTCGCCCACGGCGGCCGGCGGCCTGCTCGGCGGCGTGACGCTCGCGGAAGTCGTGGCCGGGCTGGCGGTGTCCGCGACGATCGACCGCATGCCCGATCGCCGGGCGGCGCTGTTCGCGGCGATCGCGGCGCTGTTCGTCGGCCTCGTGCTGATGCTCGCGTCGCCGGAGGGGCTCGCGCTGCCCGTCGCGCTGCTGATGGGCGCGGGCATCGGCGCGCTGTTCCCGCTGTCGCTGATCGTCACGGTCGACCATGCGGCGACGCCGGCCGATGCCGCGTCGCTGACTGGTTTCGTGCAGGGCATCGGCTACCTGATCGCGGGGCTGTTCCCGTTCGCGGCCGGCATCGTGCGCCAGCATCTCGCGGACCTGACGCCGGCGTGGATCGCGATGGCGTGCCTGTGCGTCGTGCTGTGCGCGCTGGCGTCCGGCTTCGCGCCGCACGTTGCGCGTCGCGTCGCGCGCGCGTGAGCGCAGGCGCGGGAGCGGCAGGTAGCAACCGCAACGAAAAGCACCGTCAGTCCGCGCTCGCGTACAGCGTCGAATCGGCGAACCCTTGCGCATCGAGCACGCGGCCGATCAGGATCAGCGCGGTGCGTTCGATGCGCGTGCCCTGCACCTTCGCGACGATATCCGCGAGCGTGCCCGTCACGCGTTCCTCGTCCGGCCAGCTCGCGCGGTAGATCACCGCGACCGGGCAATCCGGCCCGTAGTGCGGCAGCACCTCGTCGACGATGCGCGCGAGATGCCGCACGCCGAGGTGGATCGCGAGCGTCGCGCGGTGCGCGGCCAGCGAGCCGAGCGACTCGCCTTCGGGCATCGTCGTCTTGCCCGCGAAGCGCGTGAGGATCACCGTCTGCGCGATGCCGGGCAGCGTCAGCTCGCAGCCGAGGGTCGCCGCGCACGCGGCGGCGGCGGTCACGCCCGGCACGATTTCATACGGAATCCCGAGCGCCTTCAGCCGGCGGATCTGCTCGCCGATCGCGCCGTATAGCGACGGGTCGCCCGAGTGCACGCGCGCGACGTCCTGCCCTTTCGCATGGGCGTCGGCGAGCAGCGCGACGATCGCGTCGAGGTCGAGCTCCGCCGTGTTGACGACCTGCTCCGCGCGATGCCCGTCGAGCACCGCCGCGGGCACGAGCGACCCCGCATACAGGATCACCGGGCACGTGCGCACGAGGCGCTGGCCCTTCACCGTGATCAGCTCCGGGTCGCCGGGACCCGCGCCGATGAAATACACCGTCATCGATAACACTCCGTCAGTTCATGGGGACGACCCGCCGTCCGGCGTCACGCGCGCGCGGCCGGATCGAGCGCGTCGAGCAGCGCGGCGGCCGAGTCGAACGCGCGGTCGGCGTCGGGCAGCGGCGGCCGGCGCAGCATCACGACCGGCAGCCGGCGTTCGCGCGCGACGTCGAGCTTCGCTTCGGTCGCCGCGCCGCCGCTGTTCTTGCTGACGACGACGTCGATGCCCGCGAGCGCGAACAGCGCGCGTTCGCCGTCGAGCGTAAACGGCCCGCGCGCGGCGACGATCTGCGCGCGCGCGTTGCCCGGATGCGGATCGAGGCAGCGCACGAGCCAGAACTGGTGCACCGGAATCGCGTCGAGATGCGCGAGCGGCTCGCGGCCGAGCGTGAACAGCGGCCGGCGGAACGGCGCCAGCGCGGCCTCGATGCCGGCCCAGTCGTCGACCATCCGCCAGTCGTCGCCCGGCTGCGGCTGCCACGGCGCGCGGCGCAGCGCCCAGACCGGCACGCCCGCGTCGTGTGCGGCGGCCACCGCGTTCGCGCTGATCCGCGCGGCATAGGGATGGGTCGCGTCGATCACGAGGCCGATGCCGGCTTCGCGCAGGTACGCGGCCAGCCCCTGCGCGCCGCCGAAGCCGCCGACGCGCACCTCGCACGCGAGATCGCCGGGCACCTTGCCGAGCCCCGCGAGACTGTACACGTGGTGCGTGCCGAGCGCGCGCGCGATCTTCAACGCGTCGCCGGTGCCGCCGAGCAGCAGGATGCGCGGGCTCATCGCGCGCACCCGACGAAACGGCCCTGCCGGTCGATCGCGAACATCTCGACCGCGACCGACGCGGGCACGATGTCGCGCGCGACGGCGAGCGCGTGCGCGCAGACGATGTCGCCGAGCGGCACGCCGTCCGCCTGTGCGAGCTTCAGCGCTTCCTGGCTCGTATTCGCGGCCAGCATCGCCGCCTGCAGCGCGTCGCTCGCGCCCGCTTGCGCGGCCCATTGCGCGAGCAGCGGCAGGTCGATGCTCGAATGGCGGCTGTGCAGGTCGAGATGGCCGGCCGCCAGCTTGCTGAGCTTGCCGAAGCCGCCGCACATCGACAGCCGCGCGACCGGCGCGCGCCGCAGATGCTTCAGCACCGCGCCCGCGAAATCGCCCATCTCGATCAGCGCCATGTCGGGCAGACGGTAGTGCGCGCGCATCGCGTCCTCGCTGGCGTTGCCGGTGCACGCGGCGATGTGCGCGACGCCGTTCGCGCGCGCGACGTCGATGCCCTGGTGGATCGACGCGATGTACGCGGAGCACGAGAACGGCCGCACGATCCCGGTCGTGCCGAGGATCGACAGCCCGCCGACGATGCCGAGGCGCGGGTTCATCGTCTTCAGCGCCAGCGCCTCGCCGCCCTCGACGCCGATCGTCACGTCGAAGCCGCCCGCATGGCCGTGTTCGGCCGCGAGCGCGTTCAGGTGCGTCGTCATCATCTGGCGCGGCACGGGATTGATCGCCGGCTCGCCGACCGGCAGCGTGAGCCCCGCGCGCGTGACCGTGCCGACGCCCGGCCCTGCATGAAAACGCACGCCGGGCGCCGCCGCGAGCGCGACGCGCGCGAACACGAGCGCGCCGTGCGTGACGTCCGGATCGTCGCCGGCGTCCTTGATCGTGCCGGCCTCCGCGCCGCCGGTTCCATCGGGCCCATCGGCTATCAACCTGCAGAATTCGACGCGCATCACGACGCGCTGCCCCTTCGGCAGCACGATCTCGACCGCGTCGCCCGCTTCGCCGGTCAGCAGCAGCCGCGCGGCGGCCAGCGACGTCGCGGTCGCGCAACTGCCGGTCGTGTAGCCGAAGCGCAGCGGCGCGGGTTGCTCGGGGGTTTCGTCGCGCATCACGCGGCCGCCGTTGCGTGCATCTGCGCCGGCTTGCACACGTCGTACAGCGTGACGGGCAACGGCTGCCGCCAGGTGTCGAAGCGGCCGAGCGGCTCCGCGTGCGCGAGCGACACGCGCGTGAGCGTGCCGCCGTGCGCATCGCGCCACGCGGCCAGCGCGATCTCGCCCTGCAGCGTCACCGCGTTCGCGACGAGCCGGCCGCCCGGCTTCAGCGCCGACCAGCAGGCGTCGAGCACGCCCGGCACGGTCGCGCCGCCGCCGATGAAGATCGCGTCGGGCGCGGCGAGCCCCGCGAGCGCATCGGGCGCGCGCCCCGCGACGAGCTGCAGGCCCGGCACGCCGAGCGCGTCGCGATTGTGTTCGATGTAGCGCTGCCGTTCCGCGTGCGATTCGATCGCGATCGCCCGGCACGACGGGTGCGCGCGCATCCATTCGATGCCGATCGACCCGCAGCCCGCGCCGACGTCCCACAGCAGTTCGTCCGGCGCGGGCGCGAGCCGCGCGAGCGTCAGCGCGCGCATGTCGCGCTTGGTGAGCTGCCCGTCGTGGCGGTAGGCGTCGTCCGGCAGGCCGGGCGTCAGCGCGCGGCGCGGTGCGTCGGGCGCCGCGCGGCAGTCGAGCGCGACGAGATTCAGCGCCGCGGTCTCGTCGACCGCCCAGTCGTGCGCGAGCGCATCGATGCGCCGCTCGAGCGGGCCGCCGAGATGTTCGAACACGCTGATGCGAGTCGGCCCGAAGCCACGCGCGCTCAGCTCGGCCGCGACGACGGCGGGCGTGCGGCCGTCCGCGCTCAGCACGAACAGGCGCCGCCCCGGCAATAGATGGCGGGCGAGCGCCGCGAGCGGCCGGCCGACCAGCGACACCGCGCCGACGTCCTGCAACGCCCAGCCGAGACGGGCCGCGGCCAGCGACAGCGACGACGGCGCGGGCAGCACGCGCCATTCGCCGGGCGCAAGCTGGCGCGCGAGCGTCGCGCCGACGCCGAACAGCATCGGATCGCCGCTCGCGAGCACGCAGACGGGCGACCCGCGACGCGCGAGCACGCCCGCGAGATCGAACGGCGACGGCCATGCCTCGCGCGCGGCCGCGAGCCGCGCGGGCAGCATGTCGAGGTGCCGCGGCGCGCCGACCACGAGCGTCGCGTCGAGCAATGCGCGGCGCGCGGCGCGCCCGAGCCCCGTGTAACCGTCGTCGCCGATGCCCACCACCGTCAGCCACGCCGTCATGCACCCTTCCCCATCGTTCGTTCCGTAGTGTTGCCGCAAGCGGCCTGCGGGCCGCGCGTATGTCTGTGTTGCGAAAAAAGGCATAATACAGCGTTCGTTCGCCGGCGCCCCTCGGGGCCGAAGAGGGAACACAGGGCGCGTGCCGCGCCGCTGTGGCTGCCCCCGCAACTGTAGGCAGCGAGCCCGCCTCCATCTCGCGCCACTGGCTTGTCCGGGAAGGCCTGGAGCGGGCGTCGACCTGTCAGCCAGGAGACCTGCCGGCTTGAAAGTGCGTGCGTGCCAGCCGGCATCGGGCGGGGTGTACCGATGCGTTGGCCGCGGCGCGACACTGCGTCGGTGCCCCGTTGAATTCCGTCCCCGTTCCGTCTGCTTCACCCGTCGTGCGCCCATCGGCCTGCCCGGGGCTCGTGCGTGTCGTCCCCGCCGCCGACGGCGGCCTGTGCCGGATCAAGCTGCCGGGCGGCCGTCTCGACGCGCGGCAGGCGCGCGCGATCGCCGCCGTCGCCCGCGCGCGCGGCTCGGGCGTGATCGAAGCGACCAATCGCGCGAACCTGCAATTGCGCGGCATCCGCGACGGCGAAGCGGCCGCGCTCACCGCCGCGCTGCTCGGCGCCGGCCTCGGCCCGCTCGTCGACGCCGACGGCGACGCGCTGGCCGCCAGCGACGACGTCCGCAATCTGATGCTGAGCCCGCTCGCGGGACGCGACCCCGCCGCGCTCATCGACAGCGCGGCGCTCGCCGCGCCGATCTTCGGCATGCTCGCGCGCGAGTCGCGCCGGTTCGAGCTGTCGCCGAAATTCTCGATCCAGCTCGACGGCGGCGAGGCCGTCGCGGCGCTCGATCATCCGCACGACATCTGGCTCTCCGCATGGCGGCGCGGCGACGGCGCCGTGCGCGTCGCGGCCGGGCTGGCCGGCTGTCCGCCCGTCGCCCCCGGCGATGCGCCGGCGTGCGCCGACGTCGCGCCCGGCGATGCCGCTGCGCTCGTGCGCGCACTGATGCTCGCGTTCCTCGATCTCGCGCCGGCCGACGCGACGCGCATGCGCGCGCTGCTCGCGACGCACGGCGAACGCGCGCTGCTCGAACGCGCGCAGGCGTATCTGCCGTTTCCGCTTGCCGCCGATCCCGCGCTCGCCGCATGGCGGCGCGCGCCGTCCGCGCCCGCGCTGCGCTTCGGCGCGCGCGCATCACGCGATGCCGCGCGCTGCAGCGTCGGCGCGCAATTCGCGCTCGGCCGTCTCGACGCCGAACGCCTCGACCAGCTGGCCGCGCTCGCGGACGCGCACGGCGACGGCACGCTGTCGATGACGCCGTGGCAAGGCGTGTTCGTCCACGGCGTCGCTACCGGCGACGCGCCCGCGCTGCGCGACGCGCTCGCCGCGCTCGGCCTCGTGTGCGAGCCGACGCATCCGCTCGCGCAGCTCGTCGCGTGCGCGGGCAGCGCCGGCTGCGCGAAAGCGCGCGCCGACACGAAGCACGACGCGCTCGCGCTCGCCGCGCGCGTCGGCCATGCGCTCGATGCGCACCTGACCGGCTGCGAGCGCCACTGCGCGCTGCCGCACCCGGCGGCGCACACGCTCGTCGCGGTCGCGCCGGCGCGCTACGACCTTTACCGGCGCGATGATGCAGCAGGCGCAGCAGGCCTCGGCGCCCCGCTCGCGCGCCACTTGACGATCGACCAGGCCGCGGCCCGACTGGGCAACCCGCGGCAAAGCCAGGACACCACCGATGCTTGACTACATACGCGACGGGCAGGAAATCTACCGCCAGTCGTTCGCGACGATCCGCGCCGAGGCCGACTTGTCGCGCATCCCGGCCGACCTCGAAAAACTCGCGGTGCGCGTGATCCACGCGTGCGGGATGGTCGACGTCGTCGACGATCTGCGCTTCTCTCCCGGCGCGGGCGCGGCGGGCCGCGCGGCGCTGGCCGCCGGCGCGCCGATCCTCTGCGACGCGATGATGGTCGCGCAAGGCATCACGCGCGCACGGCTGCCGGCCGGCAATCGCGTGCTCTGCACGCTCGGCGAGCCCGAGGTGCCCGACCTCGCGCGGCAGCTCGGCAACACGCGCTCGGCCGCGGCGCTCGAACTGTGGCGGCCGAACCTGGCGGGCAGCGTCGTCGTGATCGGCAATGCGCCGACCGCGCTGTTCCACCTGCTCGACATGCTCGACGCGGGCGCGCCGCGCCCCGCGCTGATTCTCGGCTTCCCGGTCGGCTTCATCGGCGCGGCCGAATCGAAGGCGCTGCTCGCCGCCGACAGCCGCGGCGTGCCGTACGTCGCGCTGCTCGGCCGGCGCGGCGGCAGCGCGATGGCGGCCGCCGCGGTCAACGCGCTCGCGACGGAGGTCGAATGACGGCCGCGCGCGGACGCCTGTTCGGCCTCGGCGTCGGCCCGGGCGACCCCGAACTGATGACGCTGAAGGCGGTGCGCCTGCTGCAGGCCGCGCCGGTGGTCGCGTATTTCGTCGCGAAGGGCAAGAAAGGCAATGCGTTCGGCATCGTCGAAGCGCATCTGCTCGACTCTCAGGTGCAGTTGCCGCTCGTCTATCCGGTGACGACCGAAGCGCTGCCGCCGCCGCTCTGCTACGAAACCGTGATCGCCGACTTCTACGACACGGCCGCCGACGTCGTCGCCGCGCATCTCGACGCGGGCCGCGACGTCGCGGTGATCTGCGAAGGCGATCCGTTCTTCTACGGCTCGTACATGTATCTGCACGACCGCCTCGCGCCGCGCTACGACACCGAGGTCGTGCCCGGCGTGTGCTCGATGCTCGGCGGCACGGCCGTGCTCGGCCAGCCGCTCGTGTATCGCAACCAGAGCCTGTCGGTGCTGTCCGGCGTGCTGCCGGAGGACGAGCTGCGCGCGCGGCTCGCGCAGGCCGACGCGGCCGTGATCATGAAGCTCGGCCGCAACTTCGACAAGGTGCGGCGCGTGCTCGACGAACTCGGCCTCGCGAAGCGCGCGCTGTACGTCGAGCGCGCGACGATGGCGAACCAGCGCATCGTGCCGCTCGACGCAGTCGATCCGATGGCGTCGCCGTATTTTTCGCTGCTCGTCGTGCCGGGGGAAAAATGGCAAGGATGACGACCCCGCCCGCGATCGTGGTGCTCGGCGCCGGCGCGCTCGACACCGCGCGGCGCATCCAGGCGCGCTATCCGGGCGCGCAGGTGCACGGCCTCGCGTCGCGCGTCGCCGCCGACGTGCCGTTCGACGAGCTCGGCGCGCACCTGCGCGAGCTGTATGCGCGCGGCCTGCCGATCGTCGCGCTGTGCGCGGCCGGCATCGTGATCCGCTGCATCGCGCCCGCGCTCGCCGACAAGGGCGTCGAGCCGCCGGTGCTGGCGGTCGCGGAAGACGGCTCGGCCGTCGTGCCGCTGCTCGGCGGCCTGACCGGCGTGAACCTGATCGCGCGCGAGCTGGCCGACTGGCTCGGCGTCGCGCCCGCGATCACGACGAGCGGCGAGCTGCGCTTCGGCGCGTGCGTGCTCAATCCGCCCGACGGCTACGCGCTCGCGAATCTCGCGCAAGGCAAGCGCTTCGTGTCCGACCTGCTCGCGGGCGCGGCGACGCGCATCGACGGCGCCGCGCCGTGGCTCGACGACGTCGCGCTGCCGCGCGACGACGCGGCCGCGCATGCGATCCGCGTCACGCCGTTTGCATGGCGCGGCGCGCGCGACGAACTCGTGATCCATCCGCGCAGCGTGGTGATCGGCATCGGCGCGCGTCTGCCGTCATCGGCCAGCGAGGCCGCCCCGCTCGACGCGCGCATCGGCGCGTTGCTCGACGCACAGGGCCTCGCGCCGCAAGCGCTGGCTGCGCTCGTCGCGCCGGCGGCGATGATCGGCGACGCGGCGCTCGAAGCGGCCGCCGATGCGCTGGGCGCGCCGCTGCGCTTCGTCGATGCCGATCCCGATGCGGCGGCGTCCGACGTGCTCGAACGCGCACTGCGCGTGCCGCACACGCGGCACACGCCGCTCGACGGGCTCGCCTGCGCGGTCGCCGCGCACCCGGTCGATCCGGCGACGCTCGGCCGCGCGCGCGGCCGCCTCACCGTGCTCGGCCTCGGGCCCGGGGCCGCCGCATGGCTAACGCCCGCCGCGCGCGCGGCGCTGGCCGACGCGACCGACATCCTCGGCTACACGACCTACGTGAACATGGCCGGCCCGTTCCGTGCGGACCAGCGCGTGCACGGCACCGACAACCGCGAGGAAATGCAGCGTGCGCGCCACGCGTTCGAGCTGGCGGCCGAGGGCCGGCGCGTCGCGGTCGTGTCGTCGGGCGACCCGGGCGTGTTCGCGATGGCCGCGGCCGTGCTCGAAGCGCTCGACGATGCGCGCGATCCGCGCTGGGCCGCGGTCGACCTGCGCGTCGAGCCCGGCGTGTCCGCGTCGCTCGCGACCGCCGCGCAGGCCGGCGCGCCGCTCGGCCACGACTTCTGCGTGATCTCGCTGTCGGACAACCTGAAGCCGTGGGACGTGATCGAGACGCGCCTCGCGCACGCGGCCGAGGCCGATCTCGTGATGGCGTTCTACAACCCGATCTCGCGCGCGCGGCCGTGGCAGCTCGATCGCGCGCTCGACGTGGTGCGCGCGCATCGCGCGCCGGACACCGTCGTCGTGCTCGGCCGCGACATCGGCCGGCCCGGCGCGACGCTCGTCAACACGACGCTCGGCGCGTTGCGCGCCGAGCAGGTCGACATGCGCACGATGGTGATCGTCGGCTCGTCCACCACGCGGCGCTTTTCCGTCAACAATGGTCGGGATTGGGTGTACACGCCGCGCTGGTATCGCTGAATGCGCGCCGGGCCGCGCGCCCGGCGCCGTATCGAATGCACGCAATTATTTCGCACCTCGATTCAAACGAAATAAAAGCGCAGTCAAGGATTCCCGATTGATCTGCAATCCTCCAAGATGAGCACGCCGCCGCCCGGGTCCAACCCATGCCCGGTCCGATTACGGCGGTGATACGCACACCAGCGTAGCGCTCATCACCATGGAGAACACAATGCAAAACAGCGTGTTGTCGCATCTCGTCCCGCGCGCGATCGCCGCGGGCTGCCTGCTCGCCGGCGCGAGCGTGTCGCAGGCGGCGGGCGCCTTTGCGCCTTACGTCGACGTGACGCTCTACCCGACGCCGCTCGTGGATCGCATCGGCGTTCAGCAAGGCATCCAGCAATTCACGCTCGCGTTCGTCGTCGCGGGCAACGGCTGTACGCCGTCGTGGGGCGGCGTGCAGGCCATCGGCAACGGCGCGACCGGCGACCTGCTCACGTCGATCGGCACCGCCGTCACGAACTATCGCGCGAAGGGCGGCGAAGTCGCCGTGTCGTTCGGCGGCGCGAGCGGCACGCCGCTGATGCAGGCGTGCACGAGCGTCCCCGCGCTGAAGACCGCGCTCCAGACCGTGATCGACACGTACAGCCTCACGCACGTCGACTTCGACATCGAGGGTGCGTCGCAGCAGGACGCGGCGGCCGTCGCCCGCAACTTCCAGGCGGTCGCGCAGCTGCAGGCCGACTATGCGGCGAAGGGCAAGCCGCTGCACGTCACGCTGACGCTGCCGGTGATGCCGACCGGGCTCATCCAGGACGGCCTGAACGTCCTCAACGCGGCGATCGCGAGCAAGGTCAACCTCGACGCGGTGAACGTGATGACGATGGACTACGGCCCCGCCGGCATCGACATGGGCGCGGCCGCGATCAGCGCGGCGCAGGGGCTCTACTCGCAGCTCGACACCGCGTACAAGTCCGCCGGCCGGTCGTTGAGCAGCTCGCAGCTGTGGCAGATGGTGGGCGTCACGCCGATGATCGGCGTGAACGACACGCAGGGCGAGACGTTCACGCTCGACAATGCGCAAAGCGTGCTGAACGCGGGCGTCAACAACGGCTACGGGTTCATCAGCTACTGGTCGGCGACCCGCGACAAGCAGTGCGACAGCAACAGCGGCTATGCGTCGCCGATCTGCTCGGGCGTCACGCAGCAGCCGTACGCGTTCGCGTCGATCTTCAAGAAGCTCGACGGCAAGTGGGGCGCCGGCGTCACGCAGGACCCGAACTACGGCGGCGGCTCGGACGGCGGCGGCACGCCGCAGCCGGGCGCACCGTGGTCCGCGAGCCAGGTGTACAACGCGGGCGCGACGGTCACGTACCAGGGCGTCACCTACCAGGCGCAATGGTGGACCAAGGGCGACATCCCCGGCCAGTCGTCGGTGTGGAAGGCCGTGAACGGCGGCACGCCCGCGTGGTCGGCGACCACCGCCTATCAGGCCGGCGCGTGCGTGATGTACCAGGGCGCGAAATACTGCGCGAAATGGTGGACCCAGGGCGATACGCCGAGCGCGGGCGGCGTGTGGGTGAAGTCATGACGGCGCGCATGCGGGCCGTCGGCACGGGCCGCTAACGGCGCTCCCGTGCCCCGAACCGGGCCGCGTCGGCATCAGTCTGCGCCGGCGCGGCCCGGCCGCTAGCGAGCGCGGTTCGACGCCCCTGCCCGAGCCTCGAGGAGGACAGACGCGATCCGGTTGCCGCGCCGCACTGCCGTTCGCTAAGCTGGCATTCCGACGGTCCCGAATCCGGAGCTTTCATGAAACGCTTGCTGCTGGCCGCCGTGACGATCGCGGCGACGCTGAGCGTCACGCACGCGCAGACCCAGACCTATCCATTCGGCGAAGGCGGGACGCAGCCGCAGGGCGCGGCGCAACCGGCGCAACCCGCGCCGCTGCCGGGCGCGGTACAGACCCCGCCGCTGCCGCAGGGCGCGGTGCCGACGTCGCGGCCCGCGCCGCGGCGGCCGCACGCGAGGCCGCACCGGCATCACCGCCACGCAGCAGTCAAGCGGCATCGCCACCACGTTCGGCATGCCAGGCCGACGCGACATGGAATCTACCGGTATTCGTGAAGCGGCGGCGGCACGCCATCCATTGTTTCGGATGGCGATGCATCTTTTGCTCACCATTTCGCACGAGTTAACCTATTCTTTCGGCAACGCTGGTCGGTGAGCGCTCGGTCGGACGTGTGTTCGTGCGTCCCGGCAAGAGCGGCCATTGATCGCCACATCGGCAGCGGCATGCCGAATTTGTCAGATGAAAGACGGTTGCCCGTCATTGGCCTGTTGCAAGCGGCTCGCGTGCGACAGGTGCGGAACACCGCGCACGTGCGCGGCCGCCAGGACCCTCATCGAACGCCGTCCGCCGGCACGCGGACGGCGGCGACCGGCGTCGCGATTCCCGACGACGCCGTGCGCAGGAAGCCGGTTGCACCCACGACGCGCGCGTGACGCCGCGTCACTTTTTGCGAGCCCGACATGACGAGCCTGTACACCTACCGCGGATACACGATCGAAGTGCGCTGCGAGCATCAGCCGGCCGAGGCAGCCGACATGGCCGCGCCGGCCCCCGGCTACGTCGCCGTGGTCCAGGTGCGGGCGGGCCATACGTCGTCGATCTTCTTCTCGCCAGTGCGGCTCGCGGACGATCGCGGGCAACCGTTCGCCGACAGCCTGGACGCGCTCAGCGCGGGCCGCACGGCCGGCGAGATCATCGTCGACGACCTGCTGTCGAGCGCCGGCTCGTATTGACGCAGCCCGGGCGCGCCGACACCGGTGAGAAACGCGAAGGCGCTCGTCAGCGCAATCGTTTGCGCCGAAGTTCGTGGCCTTGATACACGACGACGAAGGCGCCGAGCATCATGATGCCGACGGCCACGAACTCGCTCAGCCGGGCCGGGGCTTGGCGCAACGCCGGATACACGCCGACGCCGATGCCGGCGGCAATCATCGCGATGCCCGCGATCAGTCCTCCGATCGATCCGGAAGTGGTCTTGTCAAAGTCGCTCATGTCGTTACACCCGTAGCCAATATTGTTCTGGTCAGGCGCGACGCGCGGGGCGCATGAACCCGCGCATCGCCGCCTTCCGGTGCTCGACTATATCCGGCCATAAATGGGCCGACGATTTTCCCGGCGATGCGTGCGTGAGGTGTCGTTTCGGCGCGACGCGGGACCGCGCTGCTATCATCCGGTCCGGCTGTTCGGGCTGTACGTCGGTCAACCGAAGCGATTTCCGAAGCCATTACCGATACTACTCGTGAAATTCGCCTGCATCTGTGGGGCCGTCATCTTCGACCAAACCGATTTCCTCGCCAGCAAGGCGCATCTGATCGCGGATGTTGAAGTTCGTAGATCCTGCTAATGGCGTCCGTTAGAGCGCTAATCGTGTCCGTTCATTCCGCTAATGCGGGGCGGCGAAGATCAAGTCGCGCAAGTGAGTAGCGGCGGACCACCGGCGAGGCGTTTCACCGAAGTGCGCCGAGTTCCAAACAATGGCGTTGAAGCGCGGCATCGGCCCCCGTATTGCCTACCTCAACGTCGTTGCCCCCCTTCCCATCGAAGGTGTCGGCGCCAGTCGATCCATTCAACACATCGTTAGCCCCCCACCATCCTGCGGCCGCAGCGGACATCTCCAGATAGTTCATTTCGTCACCCCGATGGATTCAAAGCCGATTGCAACGATTCTTAAAAAAAATCAATATCGCGAATACCAAAAAAATCAAGCATGCCAATGGAATATATATTGTTTTTCTCTTTTCCCCGGCACCATTGAATAATATGAATCGCATGAGCGACGGATGGTGTTGAATCCGAAATGGAAGCATCACCATGCCGGCTAGGGTGAGCCAAAAAAGTATGGTTTTTAGATCGGCATGATGTTGGAGCGCTGGACTGGATCTCTCGAATGCCCTAAAGTAAAAATACCCAATAATGGACGCGACCATTATTGCGTCGGCGGCACTCAAAAATACCTTTCTCATTCTGAAACCCCGTGCATCAATTTTTGCAATCGCCTGCGTTTATTTAAATGGCATGGCAGCAGAATGGTGCCGCTCACTTGTTCTTCTATCAATGCTCAGACATCGACAATGTTAATCAGTCAACCCCCATTGGCCTCGTCACGGCCGAGGCATCGCATTGGTCATTTTTTATCACGTTTCACAATTGAATATTCTGATTTGTAAGTATTCAAGGGCGTGTTAACCCAATATTGCCTGGATTAATGATTTTGAAAGTGTGTGTGCGGAGGAATTGGTATTTTGATCACCGCGTGATCGGAGATGTTTTTTTGTCTTTTAACGTTTGCGACTGTTGGTATTTCTTGCGGCAGCTGATTCGTCTGCATTTATGGGGTTATTTAATTATTCACAAGCTAGCCAGTCAGGGGTAAACACGGGCGTTTGCCTGCGCCCGCACGAGCCGGCCGTGTTCCTGACCGCGCTGCTCAACAGCCAGCCGATGGGCTTCTACACGCCGTCGCAGCTGCTGCAGGATGCGAAACGCCGCGGTGTCCAGGTGCTGCCCGTCAACGTCACCGTACTAAACGCGGGGGCAGGTCAGCACGAACGCATCGCGGCGGACACGAGGAGAATATTGCTCTCGGCCTTTGCTGACGGCGCTGCCGTGGGTTTACGCGTTAGCGGTATCTGCGGACACTGTTAGCAGAAACTTCGAACGCCAACAGCGAATCAGGATTGGGAGGACTTTGCCGATGCGAGCCAGTCGCGCGGCTACGTCGATCGCTCGTATGCGCGCATCTGCTATCAATGCCCGTCATGCGCCAGGCTGCACGTCGACGACAACGCGCGCCAACTGATTGCGTTCGCCCCGGAGACGACCGGAACGCAACCCGTGCTCAGGTCGATCAAGGGCGACCTCTGGAAGGCGCCGTTGATCGGTGCGTGGACATCCAAACCGTTCGCGGGCCAGCCCAACGGCGACCTCTATTGCGACGGCGCGGAGGGCGCCGCGGAATCCTACGACACCTGGGAAGCGCTGGAGCAGGCCTACTTCGCGCTGTTCTTCCGGCTTAAAGGGTTCGGCTTGCTGAGGTCGGCGCTACTTCGGAAGGATGGCAAGCAGGCTCATACATGGCATGACGACGATCGCTGATGCCCCGCCGCTCACGATCGCAGGAATTTCCCGGCCCTGCGCTCGAGCAGCGCGATCAGTTCCGGCTGCATGAACGCGTACTTGTCGGGAATGTCGAGGCAGATGATCTTCTTGTTGCGTAAGTCCGCGCCGAATTGCTTCGACAGCTTTGCCTTGTGCGAGCGCTCCATCACGAAGATGATGTCGGCCCACGCGATCTGCTCGCGCGACACGATCGACTCCGCATCGGGCGCGATGCCGGCCGAATCCGTTTCGATGCCCGGCCAGGCGGCGAACCATTCTTCCGCCGTCGGGCTTCGCAGCCGGTTCCTGCTGCAGACGAAGAGTGCCCGCGTCATGCCGGATGCGATCAGCCTTGCGGCATCGTGCCGGGCCGCAGATACGCGAGCATGTACGACACGTAGTCCGCCTTGCCGAGTTCGACGCCCCGGTTG
Organism: Burkholderia sp. MSHR3999; assembly: GCF_000833595.1. Classification (NCBI taxonomy): domain Bacteria; kingdom Pseudomonadati; phylum Pseudomonadota; class Betaproteobacteria; order Burkholderiales; family Burkholderiaceae; genus Burkholderia; species Burkholderia sp. MSHR3999. Next base: position 1,623,414 of record NZ_JRFO01000001.1, on the reverse strand, counting down.
CGCAGGATCGCGTACGCGGTGACCACGTGAAAGTAGAACTGCGGCAGCGCCCAGTCGCGCGCGTACTGCTCGCCCGTCATGTCGAAGACGGCGCCGTTGGGCAGTTCGAGCGCAATTGGCAGTGCGCCGCCTGCGTCGAGCGCGTTAGGCGACAGGCCGTCGAGCAACGCAAGCGCGTCGTCGATGCGCGCCTTCGCATCGGACCACGTGCCCGGCTGCGCGTTGGCATTCCATCCTTCCTGCCGCACCGCCAGCAGCGCTTCCGGAAGCGGTTCGCCGCGCAGCCGGCAGACGGGCTCAAGCGCTTGAAAGCAGGCGAAGCGGATCTGCGCCGCGAGCGGAAACATGTCCGCCGCAAGCCGCTCCGACAGCAGCGCATCCGGCTCGGCGTCTATCACCTGCCGATGGGCTGCGGCCTTGTCGAGCCACGACGACAGGCCACGCAGAAACTGGGTGAAGGTCGGGACGAGAAGCTGGGTCAGCGACACGAAATCCTCCGATGGCTACGGGTCGCGTAACGATAGCAGCGCGGGAGGATTGGGGCAAACGACGACGATCAACCTGCGAGCATGGGATCGATCCTGTCGTCGGTCAGGCCACCACCCCCTCCGCCGTCACCCACTCCGCGCCCCACTCGGCCGCGATCCTTGCCCCGCGCCCGACCCTCACGGCGGCATCGTCAAAGTCGACGAACACGACATGATCCGCCGCCTTCGGCCGCGCCGGCATCTCGCGCGTGCGCCCATCCGACAACACCCACAGCCACCGCTGCTTGTCCGGCTCGCGGCGCGCCTCCCGCGCGAGCAGCCGCGCGGCGGCATCGATCCCGTCCGCGAACGGCGTGCCGCCGCCGCCGCCCACCGGCTCCAGCCAGCGCGCGTTCCACCACCTCGGCACCGCCGGCCCGAACCGGCGTTCCGCGCCGGTCCCGCCGAAACAGATCAGCGCCGTCTCCGCCCGCGCGCGCGCTGCGTGATCGAAGTACGCGACGATCAGCCCCTTCGCGATCGCGAGCCGCTCGAACGACAGCATCGACGCCGAGCAGTCGAGCACGAAGCAATGCAGCGCGCGCGGCGCGCCCGCCTGTTTCCGGAACCGCAGATGCTCGGCCTGCAATCGCCCGGCGCGCTTGACCGCGAACGTCGCCGGCCATGCGACCGCCACGCCGGCGCGTGTCACGCCCGGCGTATGCCCGGTCGCGCCCTGCTGCCATCGAGGACCGCGAAGCGAAGTCGCGGCGGCGCCTGCTCGATGGCTCAGCGTTTTTTTAGCGGCAGCGGCACCACGCCCTTCACCGCCTGCAAGCCGGCGGGTTCGGGCGGCAGGTAGCCCCAGTCGCCTTGTGCATCCTCATCGCGCGGCCGCGCCGTGTCAGGCGGCGTGGCGGACGAACCGCCCGCATTCGATTGCGACGGCGCACGCTCCGCGTCGCGCGCCCCCGACGCCGCAGGCGGCGCCGCATGCGCTGAACGGCGATGCCGCAGCACCGCTTCCGCGACCCGTTCGACATGCTCGACCGTCACCGCGTCCGCGCCTTCGAGCGCCGTGAGCGCGCGCGCCGCGCGCAGCATCACGAGATCGGCGCGCAGGCCGTCGACGGCCGCGTCGATGCACAGCGCGCTGACCCGCGCATGCACCGCATCGCCGAACGTCAGCGCCGGCAGGCGCTCACGCGCCGCGCGAATCCGCCCGGCCAGCGCGCGCTGCGCGTCGTCGTGACGCGCGCGGAACGCTTCGGGATCGAGATCGAACGCGAGCCGCGCCTTCACGATCTGCTCGCGCTGCGCGGCGTCGAAGCAATTCACGAGCTCGACCATCAGCCCGAAGCGATCGAGCAGTTGCGGCCGCAGCTCGCCTTCCTCCGGATTCATCGTGCCGACCAGCACGAAGCGCGCGTCATGCGCGTGCGACACGCCATCGCGCTCGACGATGTTGACGCCGCTCGCGGCGACGTCGAGCAGCGTATCGACGAGCCCGTCGGCCAGCAGGTTCACCTCGTCGACGTACAGCACGCCGCGATGCGCGCGCGCGAGCAGCCCCGGCCGGAAGCGCACGCCGTTCTCCGCGAGCGCATGCGCGAGATCGAGCGAGCCGGTCACCTGCTCGTCGCTCGCCGACAGCGGCAGCGTCACGAACTGCCCTTCCGGCAGCAGCGCCGCGAGCGCGCGCGCGGCGGTGGATTTCGCGGTGCCGCGCGGCCCGCTGACGAGCACGCCGCCGAGCGACGGGTCGATCGCCGCGAGCAGCAGCGCCTGTTGCAGCGCCGCCTGCCCGACGAGCGCGGTGAACGGAAACACCGCGCGCAGGCGGTGCGTCGGATCGGTCATCGCCGACCTCCTTCCAGATGATGTTCGCTCGCGAGCCAGAGCGCCTCGATCCGCTCACGATAGTCGCCCGGCTGCTGCCACAGGCCGCGCTGCATCGCCTCGACGAAGCGCTCGCAGATGCCCTGCAGCGCACGCGGATTGTGCCGTTCGAGGAATGCGCGCGTGGCATCGTCGAACAGGTACGCGTCGGCGACGAGCGCGTATTGATGATCGGCGAGCACGCGCGCGGTCGCGTCGTAGCCGTACAGGTAGTCGACCGTCGCGGCCATTTCCGCCGCGCCCTTGTAGCCGTGGCGCTTCACGCCGTCGAGCCATTTCGGGTTCACGACGCGCGAGCGGATCACCCGCGCGATTTCCTCGCGCAGCGTGCGCATCTTCGGCGCGGCCGGGTTCGCGTGGTCGCCGTGATACAGGCTCGGCTGGCGGCCCGACAGATGCCGCACCGCCGCGGTCATGCCGCCCTGGAACTGGTAGTAGTCGTTCGAATCGAGGATGTCGTGCTCGCGGCTGTCCTGGTTCTGCACGACGACGTCGATCGCCGCGAGCCGCTCGCCGAACACGTCGGGCGCGGCGTCGCCCGCGCTGTTCTGCGCATATGCGTAGCCGCCCCATTGCCGATAGGCGTCGGCCAGATCCGCGTCGGTCTGCCAGCGCCGCTGGTCGATCAGGTCCTGCAGGCCCGCGCCGTAGCTGCCGGGCCGCGCGCCGAACACCCGCCAGCCGGCGCGGCGCCGCGCTTCGTCGGCCGGCACGCCTTGCTCGATCCACTTCGCGCGCTCGCGCTCGACGCGCGCGCGGATCGGGTTCAGATGCTCGGGCTCGTCGAGCGCCGCGACCGCCTGCACGGCCGCGTCGAACAGATGCATCAGGTTCGGGAACGCGTCGCGGAAGAAGCCGGACACGCGCAGCGTCACGTCGATGCGCGGCCGCTCGAAGATCTCGATCGGCAGGATCTCGAAGTCGGTCACGCGGTGGCTGCCGTGCGCCCATTTCGGCCGCACGCCGATCAGCGCGAACGCCTGTGCGATGTCGTCGCCGCCGGTGCGCATCGTCGCGGTGCCCCACACCGACAGGCCGATCGCGCGCGGATAGTCGCCGTGATCCTGCAGATGCCGTTCGATCAGCTGCTGCGCGGATTTCAGGCCGAGCGACCACGCGGCCTGCGTCGGCACCGCGCGCGTGTCGACCGAGTAGAAGTTGCGGCCGGTCGGCAGCACGTCGGGGCGGCCGCGCGACGGCGAGCCGCTCGGCCCCGGCGGCACGAAGCGGCCGTCGAGCCCGCGCAGCAGCTGGCGCAATTCCTCGCCGCCGCATGCATCGAGCGCGGGCATCAGCGTCGCGCGAATGCGCTCGATCACCGGCAGCGTGTGCGTCCACTCGCCGGGCGGCGGCGCGCATGCGTCGCCGGGCGCCGTCGCGCACAAACGATCGAGCCATGCCTGCGCGAACCGTTCGAGCCGTTCGCGCGTATCGCCCGCATGACGCCACGGCGATTCATCGACCGCCTGCAGCAGCGCCGGGCGCGGCCCCTGCCACGGCGCGGCCCAGTCGGCGGCGAGCGGATCGAAATCGTCGCCGAGCGCGAGATCGCGCGCGAGCGCGCCGATCAGCCCGGCGCGCGCCTGCTGGCCGTCGCCGACCGGAAAGCGCGCGAGCGCGAGCAGCGTGTCGCGCCGCTGGCGCGCGACCGGCGACACGCCGAACACGTGCAGCCCGTCGCGGATCTGCGCTTCCTTCAGCTCGCACAGCCACGCGTCGACGCGCGTCAGCAATGCATCCTCGTCGCTCGCGTCGCGCGGCGGCGCGACGCTCAGCTCGTCGTGCAGCCGGTGCTCGGCGATCGTCGCGAGGATGGTCTTGCGCAGCAGCTTCGCGCGCCGCGCATCGACCATCAGCGCTTCGTAGTATTCGTCGACCTGCCGCTCGAGGTCCTGCAGCGGGCCGTAGTTCTCGGCACGCGTGAGCGGCGGCATCAGGTGATCGACGATCACCGCCTGCGCGCGCCGTTTCGCCTGGCTGCCCTCGCCCGGATCGTTGACGATGAACGGATACAGGTGCGGCAGCGGCCCGAGCGTGAGGTCCGGCCAGCATGCATCGGACAGCGCGACGCTCTTGCCCGGCAGCCATTCGAGGTTGCCGTGCTTGCCGAGGTGAATCACCGCGTCGACGCGGAACGCGTGACGCAGCCAGAAGTAGAACGCGAGATATGCATGCGGCGGCACGAGGTCCGCGTCGTGATAGCTCGCGTAGTCGTTCTCGCCGCGCGAGCGCGACGGCTGGATGCCGACGAACACGTTGCCCGCGCGCCAGCCCGCGATCGTGAAGCGCCCCTGGCGCAGCGTCGGGTCCGCTTCGGGCGGCCCCCAGCGTTCGTTCATCGCATCGCGCACGGCGGCCGGCAGCCGGTCGAAATGCGTACGGTAATCGGCGAGCGCGAAGCTCTGGAACGCGGGCCGCAGCGCGTGCATCGCCGGGTCGTTGGTCACGCCTTCGGTGAGCCGCGCGATCAGCGCGTCGCCGTCGTCCGGCAGGCCCGCGACCCGGTAGCCCGCGTCGCGCAGCATCGCGAGCACGCCGAGCGCCGACGCGGGCGTGTCGAGCCCGACGCCGTTGCCGATCCGGCCTTCGCTTTGCGGATAGTTCGCGAGGATCAGCGCGACGCGTTTGTCCGCATCGTCGAGCGTGCGCAGCCGGCACCAGCCGCGCGCGAGCGCCGCGACGAAGCCGATGCGCTCCGCGTCGGGCTGGTAGCGCACCACGTCGACCTCGGTATGCGCGCAGCGGTACGCGAGCCCCTTGAAGCTCACCGCGCGCGTGACGATGCGCCCGTCGACCTCGGGCAGCGCGACGTGCATCGCGATGTCGCGCGCATGCAGGCCCTGGTTGTCCGCGACCCATGCGTCGCGGTTGCCGCCGGACAGGATCACCTGCAGCACCGGCGCATCGCCCGCGAGGATGTCGGGCTCGGGGCCGTCGATCGCGCCGGCCGCGAACGCGGTCGTGTTCAGCACCAGCGCGACGTCGTGCGCGTCGCAAAGCCGCGCGATCACCTCGCGGCTCACCGCGTCCTTCAGCGACGTCACCGCGATCGGCAGCGGATTCAGCCCTTCGCGGATCAGTGCGTCGGCGAGCGCGTCGAACACCGCGGTGTTCGCGGCCTGCCAGTGCGCCTTGTAGAACAGGATCGCGACGACGCTCGCGCCGGGCGTCCAGCGCGGCAGCCAGTCGTCGATGCTCGCCGGGTCGCGCGCCGGGTGATACAGCGCGGCGGCCGGCAGCGGGCGCGGCGGCGCCGGTTCGTCGCCGAAGCCGAGCGTGTGAAACGCGATGCTGCGCAAGAGCGCCTCGGCGTTGTGCGCGCCGCCCTCGCGCAGATAGCGCCACCACAGGCGGCACAACCCGGGCGCAACCGTGCTCTTCGCGATCAGGTTCGGATCTTCCTGCAGGTCGCCCGAGAACATCGCGAGCCGCTGCCCGCGACGCGACGCGAGCGACATCGCCTGTTCGATCCCGTACGGCCAGTACGCCTCGCCGCCGAGATGGTCGATCACGACCGTCTTCGCATGCTGCAGCACGTCGTCGACGTAGAAATCGACCGACGCCGGCTGGCGCAGGAACGTCACGTTCGCGAGCCGCACGCTCGGGAAGCCCGCCGGCAGACGCGGCACGACGCTCGCGAGCAGCGACAGCGTCGTGTCCGCCGAGCTCAGGATCACGATCTCGGCGGGCTGCTGGTCGATCCGGACGACGCCCTGCGTATCGTCGACGAAGCCGCCCGGCGTGGTGCGCAGCAGATGCATCGCCGGTTACGCCTGTTGCAGCTCGGCCGCGAGCGCCGCGTCGAACGCGCGCTGCAGCGCGGCCGCGTCGAGATCCTCGCCGATCAGCACGAAGCGGCTCGCGCGCGCTTCGCCGTCCTGCCAGCGGCGGTCGAAATAGCTGTCGAAGCGGCGGCCGACGCCCTGGATCACGAGCCGCATCGGCGCGTCCGGCAGCGCGGCGAAGCCCTTCGCGCGATAGATCGTGTGCGTCTCGACGACGCGCTGGAGCGCCGCGATCGTCGCTTCCCGCGAGCCGGCGTCGCCGCTGACGACGACCGAGTCGAAATCGTCGTGATGGTGATCGTGATCCTCGTCGTCGGCCGAGCCGTGGTGGTCGTGGCGCAGGTGAATGGTTTCCTCGGACGCCGATTCGAGCCCGAGCAGCATCGCCAGATCCAGCTCGCCGCGCGTCGCGCGCACGATCTTCACCTGCGGCGGGATTTCCTCGCGGATCGCCGCCTCGACCTGCGCGAGCTGCGTATCGTCGACGAGGTCGGCCTTGTTGACGATCACGAGATCGGCCGCCGACAGCTGGTCGGCGAACAGCTCGTGCAGCGGCGATTCGTGGTCGAGGTTCGGATCGGCGCGGCGCTGCGCGTCGACCGCCTGCGGATTCTCCGCGAACTGGCCGCTCGCGGCGGCCGGGCCGTCGACGACGGTCACGACCGCGTCGACCGTGAAGCTGTTGCGGATCGTCGGCCAGTTGAACGCCTGCACGAGCGGCTTCGGCAGCGCGAGGCCGGACGTCTCGATCAGCACGTGATCGATGTCGGCGCGGCGCTCGACGAGCGCCTCCATCACCGGATAGAACTCCTCCTGCACGGTGCAGCAAAGGCAGCCGTTCGCGAGCTCGTAGAGCTGGCCGGACGCCTCGCCCTGCGCGTCGTCGCAGCCGATGCCGCAGCCCTTGAGGATTTCGCCGTCGATGCCGAGCTCGCCGAATTCGTTGACGATCACCGCGATGCGGCGGCCTTGTGCGTGTTGCAGCATGTGGCGCATCAGCGTCGTCTTGCCGCTGCCGAGAAAGCCCGTGACGATGGTGACGGGCAGCTTGCGCATGGTCATGAAAGGTCCTGTATCGAGAAAGGGAGTCAGGCGGAGATCGTCACGTCGATCTCGTCGTAGCGCTTCAGGCGGTAGATCGCGGCCGACACGACCCAGCACGCGATGAACAGGCCGATCACGACGTAGCCGAGCATGCCGAAGTGCGACGCCACCATCGACGCAAAGGCCCACACGGGGCCCTGCAGCGACAGCTTGTCGGCGAGCAGCGCGAGCACCTCGATGCCGCCGATCAGCGCGGCGACCAGCACCGACACGAACGTGATCGTCATGTTGTAGTAGATCTTGCGGATCGGCCGCACGTACGCCCAGCGGTACGCGCCCATCATCAGGATGCCGTCGGTCGTGTCGACGAGCGTCATGCCCGCGGTGAACAGCGCCGGCAGCGCCATCACCGACCAGAACGACAGCCCGCCCTGCACCTGCGTCGCGGAGATGCCGAACAGCGCGATCTCGGTCGCGGTGTCGAAGCCGAAGCCGAACAGAAAGCCGACAGGATACAGGTGCCAGCTGCGCGACACGAGGCGGAACAGCGGCCGGAACAGGCGCGCGAGCACGCCGCGCTGGTTCAGCAGCATGTCGAGATCCGCGTCGACGATCGCTTCGCCGCGGCGCGCCGCGCGGAAGGTGCGGTACACGGAGATCAGGATCAGCAGGTTCGCGGTCGCGAGCAGCAGCAGGAAGAAGGCCGATACGCACGTGCTGACGACGCCGCCCCACGCCTTCATGCTCTCGAAGCGCGCGAGCGACGCCGCCGTCAGCGCGACCACGACGGACATCACGATCACGACCGTCGAATGGCCGAGCGAGAAGAACAGGCCGGCGCCGAGCGGGCTGCGGCCTTCCTGCATCAGCTTGCGGGTGACGTTGTCGATGGCCGCGATGTGGTCGGCGTCGACCGCGTGGCGCAAGCCGAACACGTACGCGAGCAGCGCGGTGCCGAGCAGCACCGGCTGGCCGTGGAACGCGATGAACGCCCAGATCCACGCGCCGACGTTGAAGGCGATCAGCAGTGAATAGATGGCGATGATCTTGCCGCGCAGCCCGGAAGGGCTGTCGTTGAACAGGCGGAAAAGCGAGTCGAGCATGGTGCTCCCTGGCGAACGGTCGACATGATGAATGCCAACACGACCGGCGCCGGATGCGCGGGCCCGCGCGCCGCCGGATGCCGCGCCGGCCTGCGCGAAGCGCGCGGCGGATCGGGACACGGGAGACGCTCGGGCGCCGGACGCACCGCCGCTGCGGCCGTGGACGATGCGCCGCATCCCCGCGGCGCTGAACCCCTCGTCTCGGCCGGTATCCGGGCTGACGAACACGCCGCTTCGCCTTCCCGGACGCATCACGCGTCCAGTGGCGGTCGTCCGCATGCGCGGCAGGCATGCGGCGAAGCGGCGCTGCATCGCGGCGGGCGCAATGCGTTCGCTTACCGTTGCGGGGGCAGCACAGGTTGGCGCGACTGCGGTGCAGTCAGGCTCCCTGTTTCCCGTTTAACTGCGCACGCCGGCGGGCGCGCGCGAGCACCGAAACGCGTGCGAGTGTAGGCGGCGCGGGCGGGAGCGTCAAGGCGAACGGCGGGGCCGCGGATCAGGGCAGTCCGTTCACGGCGGGTACGTTCGCGCGAGCCGTGCCGGGCCGAGGCGGCCGGCTGTCGACGGACGGCAAGGGAAGCCGGTTTTGGCCTGCGTCGAGAGCGGCCAGCAGTGCCTGGGCAAAAACAGCCAGCTTGGCGGACGGCCGCGGCAATGCACGCAACAGGTGGACGTCGTCCTCGCGCTGGGCGGGGTTGTCGAATACCGTGACCAACTGTCCGCTGGAAGTGGCCTGCTCCGTCGCCCAGGTGGGCAGGTACGCCAAACCCAAGCCGGCGATGGCGGCCAGAAGCAGCGCCTCGAAGTCGTCGCAGGCAAGGACGCTGTCGGCGGCATCTCCGGGTATCAGGCCGGCGGCACGCAGGCCGCGCCAGCCCAGGCCTTCGGGGTCATGGCGCTTGTCCAGCAAGCGATGGCCGGCCAGCTCGGCCAGGGTGGCCGGATGCCCATGCCGGTCCAGGTAAGCACGGCTGGCGCAGATGGACCAACGCTGCGTGGCCAGGCGCTGAGCATAGAGCCGGCTGTCCTTGAGCGGACCGATGCGGATCACCGCGTCGAGGCGTTCGCGTACCGGGTCGGCCAGCCGCTCGGTGAATTCCAGCTCGATGCGCAGCGCCGGGTAGCGCGCGAGCAAGTCCGGGAGAAGCGGCAGGACATGGTGGCGGCCGAATGTCGGCAGGCAGGCCACACGGAGTACGCCTCGCGGCTCGTCGCCCAGCGACGCGACCTCGGCGCGCAAGTCCACCAGTTCGTCGATCAATGCGGGAACGCGGGCCAGCAGCAGTTCGCCCGCGTCGGTCAGTGCAAGTCCGCGCGTGGAGCGCGCAAACAGCCGTACACCCAGCGCGGCCTCCAGGCCATCGATCTGGCGCACGACCGACGACGGCGCCACACCCTGTCGGGCGGCAACGGCGGAAAAGCTGCCTGCGCGCGCGACCGCGACAAAGACCGGCAAGTGTTCGGCATAAGGAATGGGCGTCATTTCCGCATTTTATGCAAAACCATTGTGCGACGCCGAGGCGTTCTGTCGCCATGCCGGCACGCCTAGCATTCCCCGCGGATGTGTGGCAATAGGGCCACACGAACGGAGTTCGCACGATGTCCCATCCTTTCCGCGCCGCCGCATCCTTGTCCGGGCGCAGTGTGGCAGCACTGTCGGCGGCCTGTGGCTTTGCCGTCGCCAACCTGTATTACAGCCAACCGCTGCTGCCGCAGATGGCGGCAACCTTCGGCTCGGATGCATCGGCCCAGGGCGCCATCGCCATGCTGACCCAGGCCGGCTACGCTGCGGGCTTGCTGCTGTTCGGCCCGCTGGGCGACCGAATCGACCGCCGCCGGTTGATCACCGCGCTGCTGTTGACGAACATGGTCGGCTTGGCGCTATGCGCAACAGCGGCCAACCTGGACGGGTTGCTGGCCGCGTGCGTCGTGGTCGGCCTGACGGCGGTCGGCGCACAGATCATCATCCCGGCGGTTTCGGGCCTGGCCGATCCGGCCCTGCGCGGGCAGACCGTCGGGCGGCTGATGAGCGGCTTGTTCGCCGGCACGTTGCTGGCACGCACGGCCAGCGGTTATGTCGGGGCGCACGCAGGCTGGCGCGCCATGTTCATGCTGGCTGCCGTGCTCGACGCGGCGCTGATCGCCCTGGTCTGGCGCCACCTGCCGCACACCCGACCGGACAGCGACCTGTCGTATCCGAAGTTGCTGGCCTCGCTGGGGCAATTGCTCAAACAGCAGCCGCTGCTGCGCGAAGCCTGCCTGGCCGGGTTCCTGCTGTTCGCCGCGTTCAACGTCCTATGGGGCTCGTTGGCGCTGATGCTGGCGCGGCCGCCCTACGGCTACGGCAGCGAGGTGGCTGGGTTGTTCGGGATGGTGGGCGTGATGGGCATGCTTGCCTCCCCCACCATCGGCCGGTTGACCGACCACTGGGGAGGCCGCCGGGTCGTGGCATCGGCGGCAGCGCTGGTGATGCTGGCTTTCGCGTTGGTCGCCGGTTCGATGCAGGGGATCGGCTTTCTGATCGCGGGCGTGGTGATCCTCGACCTGGGCAGCCGCGCCAGCCTCGTGGCCAATCAGACACGACTGTATGCGGCGCTGCCCCACGCACGCGGGCGGCTCAACACGGTGTTCATGACCTGCTATTTCCTGGGGGGCGCTGCCGGATCGGCGCTGGGCACGGCCATGGCGGGACGCTTCGGATGGAGCGGCGTGGCCTCGGCAGGCGTGCTTTGCGCAGCCTTGGCGCTGGGAACGGCGGCGGCGTGCCGAAGGAAACGGGCGAGCATGGATCAGCCCGCTTCGGGGGCATGACACCGGCATTCTCTACGGCTCGCGCACCGCGCGCCGCCGCCGGCCGGCCAAGGCGTCCCGCATGCGTTTGCGCCGTCGCGCTGTGCTATCGTATGCGCCGCGTTCGGTGCTCGCGCCTGCCCGCCGGCAGGCGCAGTTAAACGGGAAACAGGAGGCGGACATCCGCCCGGCCTGTGCTGTCCCCGCAACGGTACGCCGCCCGCGCGACGCGCTTTCAGCGCGCGCGCCCATGCCGCCCACGATGCCACTGCCCGCCTGCTTCGGGTGGGAAGGCCGCGGCCTGGCAAGCGGCCAGCCCGGATACCGGCCGACGCAAGGGGCGAGCGATGCGCTCGCCGAACGCCCGGTCCGCGGGGGACGGACTGCGTGCGCGTGTTGTGTGCTCATGCCCGCTTCGAGCGGGCTGCTTTCATTCCGCTATGCATCGCCATTCCGCAGGCCGGCTTCGCGCCGCCCGTTCGCCGCTTTTCCGGTCTTCGCCACGGTTCGCGCCGTGCCGCCCCCGATGAGCCGCGCCTGGCTGATCGGCGCGGGCCCCGGCGATGCCGACCTGCTGACGCTCAAGGCCGCGCGCGCGATCGGCGCGGCCGACGTGCTGCTCGTCGACGATCTCGTGAATCCCGAGGTGCTGCGGCACGCGCGCGCCGATGCGCGCATCGAGCACGTCGGCAAGCGCGGCGGCCACGCGTCGACGCCGCAGGACGCGATCGTCGCCGCGATGCTCGCGCACCTGCGCGCGGGCCGCAGCGTCGCGCGCCTGAAAGGCGGCGATCCGTTCGTGTTCGGCCGCGGCGGCGAAGAGCTGATCGCGCTCGGCGCGGCGGGCTTTCCGGTCGAGGTCGTGCACGGCATCACGGCCGGCATCGCCGCGCCGGCCGCCCTCGGCATCCCGGTCACGCATCGCGGCGACGCGCAGGGCGTGATCTTCGTCACCGGGCACGGCGCGGGCGATGACGAGCCCGACTGGCGCGCGCTCGCCGCGACCCGCATGACGCTCGTGATCTACATGGGCATCCGCCGCCTCGCCGCGATCGCCGCCGCGCTGCGCGCGGGCGGCCTGCCGGACGACACGCCGTGCGCGGCGATCGAATCGGCGACGCGGCCCGAGCAGCGGCACGTGCTGGCGACACTCGCGACCCTCGTCGAGCGCGTCGGCGCGGCCGGCATCGGCTCGCCCGCGATCGTCGTGGTCGGCCGTGTCGCGGCGCTGGCCGCCGATCCCGCGGTACAGGCCGCGCTGGCCGCGCCGGCCGAACCTGCGCCGCCGGAGCCCGCATGATGCGGGTCGCGCTCGGTCTCGGCTTTCGCGCGGGCGTCACCGCCGCACAGCTCGACGCCGCGGTCCGCGCGGCGCTCGCGCGGCACCCGCACGCGCAGCCGGCCGTGGTCGCGACGCTCGCCGGCAAATCGCGCGCACGCGCGCTGCGCACGCTCTGCGCGCGGCGCGGCTGGCCGCTCGTCGCCTTCGACGCGGCGCAGCTCGCCGCCCACCCCGAACTGGCGGAGAGCGCGCCGTCACCCGCCGCGCTCGCCCGCTTCGGCGTGGCCGGCGTCGCCGAGCCGTGCGCGCGGCTCGCCGCGCCGCGCGGCCGGCTGCTCGGCCCGAAACTCGCGCGGGACGGTGTGACGGTTGCGCTCGCCGGCCCGCTTTGAACCCATTCTTTCGACAGGACGACTCCCGATGAAAACCGATCCCGAAGCGCATCAGCGGATGACCGAGCGCCGCCGCGCCGGCCACGAGAAGAAGCAGGCCGCCGCCGTCAACGAAAAGGGCCTGCTGATGGTCCACACCGGCAACGGCAAGGGCAAGAGCACCGCCGCGTTCGGCATGGCCGTGCGCGTGCTCGGCCACGGGATGCGGCTCGGCGTCGTGCAGTTCATCAAGGGCGCGCTGCACACGTCCGAGCGCGATTTCCTCGGCGCGGTCGCGCACTGCGATTTCGTGACGATGGGCGACGGCTATACGTGGAACACGCAGAACCGCGACGCCGACATCGCGACCGCCCGCAAGGGCTGGGACGAGGCGCGCCGGATGATCGAGAGCGGCGATTACCAGATGGTGATCCTCGACGAGCTGAACACCGTGCTCAAGTACGAATACCTGCCGCTCGACGAGGTGCTCGCGACGCTGGCCGCGCGCCCCGCGTCGCTGCACGTCGTGGTGACGGGCCGCCACGCGCCCGACGCGCTGATCGACGCGGCCGATCTCGTCACCGAGATGCGGCTCGTCAAGCATCCGTACAAGGAGCAAGGCGTGAAGGCGCAGCGCGGCGTGGAGTTCTGAACGATGCCCGCCTGCCCCGCGCTGTTCGTCAGCGCGCCCGCGTCCGGCCAGGGCAAGACCTCGGTGACGGCCGGCCTCGCGCGGCTGCACCGCCGGCTCGGCCGTCGCGTGCGCGTGTTCAAGACCGGCCCGGATTTTCTTGATCCGATGCTGCTCGAACGCGCGAGCGGCGCACCCGTGAACGCGCTCGATCTCGGCATGGTCGGTGAAGCCGGCTGCCGCGCGCTGCTCGCCGACGCCGCGCGCGACGCCGACCTGATCCTGATCGAAGGCGTGATGGGGCTGTTCGACGGCACGCCGAGCAGCGCGGATCTGGCCGTCGCGTTCGGCGTGCCGGTCGTCGCGGTGATCTCCGCGAAATCGATGGCGCAGACCTTCGCCGCGATCGCGTTCGGCCTTGCGCGGTTTCGCGCGGACCTGCCGTTTCACGGCGTGCTCGCGAACCGGGTCGGCTCCGCGCGTCACGCGGAATTGCTGCGGCAGGCGCTGCCCGGCGACTTGCGCTGGCTCGGGCACGTGCCCGCCGACGCCGGCATCGCGCTGCCGGAGCGCCATCTCGGCCTGCATCAGCCGAACGACATCGACGATCTCGACGCGCGGCTCGATCGCGCGGCCGACGTGCTTGCGAATACCGCCCTTGCGGAATTGCCGCCTGCGGTCGCGTTCGCGGAGCCTGACGCCGCCGGGCCGCTGCCGCGCGCGCTCGCCGGCAAGCGGATCGCGATTGCGCGCGACGCCGCGTTCTCGTTCATCTATCCGGCGAATCTCGCGCTGCTCGACGCGCTCGGCGCGCAGTTGCGGTTCTTCTCGCCGCTCGCCGACGAGCCGGTGCCCGGCGACTGCGACGCGCTGTTCCTGCCGGGCGGCTATCCGGAGCTGCATGCGGCGGCGCTCGCGGCGAACGCGACGAGCGCGGGCGCGATCCGCGCGCATGCGGCGGCCGGCAAGCCGATCGTCGCCGAATGCGGAGGGATGGTGTATCTGTGCGATGCGCTGACGGACGTCGACGGCGCGACGACGCCGATGCTCGGCCTGCTGCCGGGCCGCGCGACGATGCAGCGGCGCTTCGCCGCGCTGGGCATGCAGCAGCTCGATACGCGCACCGGGCCGATGCGCGGGCATACGTTCCACTATTCGCGGCTCGACACGCCGCTCGAGCCGGTCGCGGCCGCAGTCCGGCCGGATGGCGGCGCGGGCAGCGGCGAGGCCGTGTATCGGGCCGGCTCGATCGTCGCGACGTACATGCACATGTACTGGCCGTCGAATCCGGCGGCGGCGGCGGCGCTGTTCAGCGGCGGAACAATTTGACCTGAGCGCTGATTTCGGCGATCACGATCGGGCGTTGACGGCGACAACGTCGTCGGCTGCACGTCACACCATGTCAGCCAGAGTGGCCGCCCTTCAACCGCCATGTTTCGCCCGCATCCGCGCCAGGAAAGCGTCGCTATTGAATGGCGCGGATGCGCCCGACGTTTCGCCGGCCTTTAGCGCCTCTTGCAATGCACGGACCTGCGTTTCATGCGATTCGAGCAGTCTCAGACCGGCTCGCACCACGTCGCTCGCCGAGCCATACCGTCCCGCTCGCACCTGTGCATCGACGAATTCGGCAAAGTGGTCGCCAAGCGAAATGGGCGTATTGCTCGACATGACCGACCTCCTCTTCAACATACCCGTCATGTACCAAGATTTGGTACACCCTGCGCCGCGCCATCCCGTCAGACCAGAAACGCCTCGGTCAGCTTCACCCAGTACGACGCCCCCGTCGGCAGCACCGCGTCGTTGAAGTCATAGCCGGGGTTGTGCACCATGCAGCCGCCCTCTCCGTCGCCGTTGCCGATGATCAGGTAGCAGCCCGGACGCTGCTCGAGCAGGAACGCGAAATCCTCGCTGCCGGTCAGCGGCACCATGTCGTCGATCAGGTTCGCGTCGCCGACCCACTCGCGCGCGACCTGCTGCGCGAACGCGGTCATCTGCGCATCGTTGACGAGCACCGGGTAGCGGCGCCGGTAGTCGATCGTCGCGCTCGCGCCGAACACCGCGGCCTGCGCGTGGATCACTTCGGTGATGCGCGCCTGCAGCAGGTCGCGCACGTCCGGCTTCAGCGCGCGCACCGACAGGCGCATCTGCGCGTGCTCGGGAATCACGTTCGGCGCGTCGCCCGCGTGAATCGCGCCGACCGTGACGATCGCCATGTCGAGCGGCGACACGTTGCGCGACACGATCGTCTGCAGCGCGACGACGATCTGCGCGCACACGACGACCGGATCGATCGCCTTGTGCGGCACCGCGCCGTGGCCACCGCGCCCCTGCACGTCGACGATCACGGTGTCCGACGACGCCATGAACGGCCCCGGCAGGAAGCCGAACTTGCCCGTCGGAAAGCCGGGCATGTTGTGCATCGCGAAGATCGCATCGCACGGGAATTGCTCGAACAGGCCGTCGTCGAGCATCTTCTTCGCGCCGCCGAGCCCTTCCTCGGCCGGCTGGAAGATCAGGTTCAGCGTGCCCGAGAAGCACCGCTCGCGCGCGAGATGCTTCGCCGCCGCGAGCAGCATCGCGGTGTGGCCGTCGTGGCCGCACGCGTGCATCTTCCCGGGAATCGTGCTCTGGTACGGCAGGCCGGTCGCCTCTTGGATCGGCAGCGCGTCCATGTCCGCGCGCAGGCCGAGACGCTTCGCGCCATCGCCGACCTTCAGTTGCGCGACGACGCCCGTGCCGCCGAGCCCGCGATGCACGGCGTAGCCCCACGCCTGCAGCCGCTCGGCGACGAGATCGCTCGTCGCGAATTCCTCGAAGCCCAGCTCGGGATGGGCATGGATACGATGCCGGATGGCGGTCATTTCGTCGGCGAGGCCTGCGGGAATCACGCTGTGCGTCACGGTTCGTCTCCTGTGTCGAATGTGCGGCAAGGATAGTCCGCCGAACGTCAACCGGATAGACGAAATGTCGTCAGCCCGGCAACCGATGGTTGCCGGCTATCACGATGCAAGCATCGTCCGCGGGCGTCGCCGCTCAATCGGCCCAATCCTCGAACGACAACCCGTCGACGCGGCCGAATTCGCGCGTGTTGTGGGTCACCAGCACCGCGCCGGCCGCGATCGCGTGCCCCGCGATCGACGCATCGTTCGCGCCGATCGGCGTGCCGCGCGCCGCGAGCTCGGCGCGCACGGCGGTCGTCGCGTCGACGGCCGCCGCATCCCACGGCAGCACGCCGTCCAGCCGCGCGACGAATGCGGTCACGAGGTCGGCATGCTTCGGCGACGCCTTCCGGCCGATCGCGCCGAAGCGCATCTCCGCATAGGTCACGGCCGACACGACGATCCGGTGCTGCGCGCCGACGCACGACTGCAGCCGCGACAGGACGACCGGCGGCCGCTCCCGCATGATGTACGAGCAGATGTTCGTATCGAGCATGTAGAGCTTCGTCACCGGCCGGACTCCGTTTGCGCATCGTCGGGGCCGGACAGGTCGAAACGGCCGGATTCGACGACGGCCGGGCGCTCGACGAGGAAATCGGCATCCGCCAGCGGCTCGTGCGCGAGCGACGTCCACGTGGGACGCACGGGGCGAAGCAGCAAGGTGTCGCCCTCGCGGCGGATCTCGAGTTCCGTCACGCCTTCGAACTCCATGTCCTTCGGGATGCGGATCGCCTGATTGCGGGCATTCTTGAAAATGGAAACGGTGCGCATGATCCACTCCGGAAGCGAACGATGCGACCATTTTAGACATATGCGAGCATATGTCAATATCGATGCCCGCGTCCGGGACGCCGTGCGCCAGCCTGTCGCAATGAGTGCCTTGTCCATGAGCCTGCAGCCCTCGTCATGTGAAAGGCCCCATTTTTCACGCCTGCCTGCGCGCGGTCCATACGCCGAACGGCCAACGCGGGCACCCCGCCCCGTCACGGCAACCGGAACGTCTCGAAGAACGTCTCCCGGTCGATCATCACCAGCGCCGCGCGCTTGTGCGGGAAATCGAACTCCTTCAGCGTATGGAAGCCGAGCCGGTGCATGTACGCGATATGCCGCACGTGATCGACGCGCGGCTCGCCGACGAGCCGTTGCGTGCGCGGCTCGTCGACGAACATGTAATGCAGCACCCCGCTCCACCACGCGTGCAGCTTGCCCGCGCTCTGGAAGCGCGAATCGCCGATCAGCAGATGCAGCCCGCGATCGTAGTCGTGCGCGTCGTAGAACGGCGCAAGGCGGTCCTCCTTCGCCCAGTAGAACTCGAAATAGCCGAACGGCGTGTCGTCGAAGTAGCCGATCATCGGGTGCATGTGCGGATCGGCGAGCCGTTCCGCGAGATACGCGGCGTGCTCGTCGCGCGTGCCGCGCTGGTCCCAGAACTGCGCGACGCGATCGAGGTTCATCCAGCCGCTGAACAGGTCCGCGTGCGCGTCGACGTCGACCGTGCGCAGGCTGAAGGTCATGCCGACCTGCGGCATGTAGCGCGCGTAGATCTCGCCGGGCACGCTCGGCGCGCGCACCGGATGGCGTCGCTCGTTCGTCACCGTATAGCGCAGCGGCATGCCGCCCGAGCCCGGCGCCTTCAGCCACGGCTGCGGATGCTGCCAGAACGTCGCGCGCGACGCGCTCAGGTGCAGCCGGCCGTCCACGGGCCGCGCGTCGTCGATCACGCCCTCGCGCACCGCGCGCCCGACATACGCCGCGACCGCCGCGGGATCGGCGCCCGCGAGCGGCACGGCGAGCGTCGCCGACGCGCGCGGCGTCTCCGTGTTGAACAGCGCGGCGAATTCGGCGAGCAGCGCGGCCGGCTGATCGTCGGGCCGCCATGCGTCGAGGACGCGATCGGCGTCGTGCGCCGCGGATGCGGATGCGGATGCCGCCTCGCGCGCAGGCGCGGCGAAATCGACGGCATCCGCCGGACCGGCAGGGTTCGTCAGCGTGTCGGTCATCACAAGGCCCCCGCGTCGTGGCGGTCCGCGAGGATGCCAAGCCCCCGCTCGAGCGCCGGAAACAGGCTGCGCTGGAAGTTGTTCCAGCGCAGTTCGAGAATCGTGTCGTCCGGCGCGATCGGCGTGTCGAGCACGTCGCAGATCACTTCGCCGGAATCGATGCCGTTGTCGACGTAGTGGAACGACGCGCCCGTCATCGTCACCGGCTCGATCGCCGACGTCGCGCCGCTCGCCCAGTCGACCCGCTCGCCGCGCGCACCGTGCAGCGCATCGAGCGTCGCGTACGCGCCGCGCCGCTGGAACGGCGAGCCGTCCTCGGTGATGCCCGGGTGGATGTTCGCGATGCGCCGGTGAAAACGCGCGCCGGGCCGCACCAGCTCGTCGAGGATCACGAGCAGCCCGTCGAGCACGACGACGTCGGCGTTCAGTTCGAGCAGCCGCTCGAGCAGCCGGCGCTCGAACGCCGCCTTGCCCGCCGCGCGCTCGCGCACGGCGTGCACGTCGTGCACATCCCGCGGCAGCCGGCGGTACGTCGACGGAATCGCGCAGAACAGTTCGTCGACCGGCCGGCCCTGCACCGTGAGGCCGTCCGGCAGCAGCCACGGCCGCCCGGGCGTGCGCGCGAAGCCGTAGTCGGCGAGCTTCGCGCGGTCGGCGGGCGAACCGTCGTCGTCGTCGACGATCACGCCCGCGAGCGTGTAGCGCTCGCCGAGCGCCGAGCCGTTGAGCCGCTCGACGAGGAATTCGAGCGGCGCCTTCATGTAGCGCGTGCCGCCCTTGTAAGCGACCGGCTGTCCGGCGCGATCGGCCGCGCCGTTGCGCAGCGACTGGATGTAGACGAGATTTTTCTTCGGCATGGGTCGTGATGGGAAAAGGACGCCGCCCGCCGCGACGCGCAGGCACCGGCCCGCGAAGGCCGGCCCGCACGCCGCGGCGCGCGCCGTCACCAGTTGTATTTCGCGGTGGCGACCACGGTGCGCTCGTTGCCGAACATGCAGACCGAATACGACTGGCAGCCGCTGATGTAGTGGCGGTTGAACAGGTTCGTCGCGTTCACCGCGAAGCGCCAGTTGCGCACGTCGTAGTGGATCGCCGCGTCGTACACCGTGTAGCTCGCGACCGACAGCGAGTTGTCGGCCGCGCCGGCCGACGCGCTCTGGTAGCGCACGCCGCCGCCGAGCCCGAAGCCGGCGAGCGGCCCCGTGTGCCACGTCCAGTCGGCCCACAGCGACGCCATCTGGCGCGGCCGCGGGATGTCGACCGGCCAGTTGTTCAGCGACGCGTCGTTCGCCTTGATGTTCTTCACGTCCTGGTACACGTACGACGCGATGATCGACAGGTTCGGGCTCACCTTGCCGGTCGCGCTCAGCTCGATGCCGCGCGAGCGCACCTCGCCCGTCTGCACCGACGTCGTGCCGGCCGGATCGAGATTCGTCGGCGTCGGCGTGATCACGTTGGTCTGGTTGATCTGGTAGATCGCCGCGTTCAGCATCAGGTTCTTGCCGGGCGGCTGCCAGCGCAGGCCCAGCTCGATCTGCTTGCCGCGCGTCGGCTTGGCCAGCCCGCCGCCGAACAGGTTCACGCCGATCAGCGGGTTGAACGACGTCGCGTAGCTGACGTACGGCGACAGCCCGTAGTCGCCCTGGAACGCGAGGCCCACGCGCCCGCTGAACGCGGTGACGTCCGCCTTCGACTGCGTGCCGCCCGCGCGGTCGTCCTGCCGCATGTTCACCCAGTCCTCGCGGCCGCCGAGCGTCAGCACCCAGCGGTTCCACTTGACCTGGTCCTGCGCGTATACGCCGAACGTATTCATCGTCGTGTACGTGTCGGTGCGCCCCGTGGTGCTCGGATCCGCGAACACCGCGGTCGTCACCGGCGGCGACACGGTGTTGTAGAGATTCACGGGCGGCGCCGCCGCGATCCATTCGCTGTCGGTCGAGGTCTGCCGGTTGTACTGGAAGCCGAGCAGCAGCGTGTGCTCGAGCGGCCCGGTGGCGAAGCGCGCCTGTGCGTTGTTGTCGATGTCGAAGCGGCTGTAGTTCATCTGGAACAGGCCCGCCCAGCGCGACACGTCGGTCGTGCTGCCGTCGACGAAGCCCGCGCCCCACACCGAGCCGTTGTCGAGCGACAGGTGCATCCAGCGCACGTTCTGGCGCACCGTCCAGATCGAGTTCAGGTTGTGCTCGAACTGGTAGCCGAGCGACCACTGCTTCTTGCGGTAATGGTTGAAGCCCGGGTCGCCCAGGTACACGTCCTTCGACAGTTGCCCGTTCGGGTTGCCCAGCACCGTGCCCTGCGCGGGCAGGAAGTTCGACGAGATGTCGCCCCAGTCCTGCAGGTAGGTCGCGGAGACCGTCAGCGACGTGTCCGCGTTCGGCCGCCAGCGGAACGACGGCGCGAGCGCGACGCGCTGGTCGTTGTTCGTGCCGGTCAGCGCGTTGCCGTCGCGCGCGACGCCGACGAAGCGGTACGCGTACTTGCCGTCGGCGTCGAGCTTGTCGCCGACGTCGAACATGAACTGCTTGCGCGCATAGTTGCCGATCTCGACGCCGGCTTCACGCACGCGCTCGCCGTCGGCGAGCTTGGTCTGCACGTCGACGATCGCGCCCGGGTCGCCCGCGCCGTACAGCACCGACGTCGGCCCGCGCAGCACGGTGATGCTGTCGATCATGTACGGATCGACGCGCCAGCTCGCGAGGTTGATCGTATTCGGCACCTGCAGCCCGTTCACGTAGGCGGTCGGCGTGAAGCCGCGCAGCGCCGCGTACCAGTCGGAACGGTTGTCCGAGCCGTACGACGAGAAACCCGGGATATAGCGCAGCGCCTGGTTCACGTCGGTCGCGCCCGTCATCTCGATCTGCTGCGCGGTGACGACGTTGATCGTCTGCGGGATTTCGCTGATCGGCGTGTCGGTCTTCGTGCCGGTCCGGCTGCGCCGCGCGACGAGCCCGACCGTGCCGTTGCCTTCCGACGCCGCGTTGACGCTGATCGCCGGCAGCGTGCCCGGCGCCGCGCCGTTCGCCTGCGCGGCGGGGTCCGCCTTCACCGCAGGGTTCGGCGCCGCCTGGGCCATCGCCTGGCCTGCCGCCGCATAAAACGCCACGCCTGCCGCGGCTGCGATCGCACGCCGATGTGTGCCTCGACGCGTGCCTCGACGTGTCCCTGTTACCCACTCCATCTTTCGTTGCTCCACTTGTTTGGCGGCCTTTCGGCCGCCCTTTTTGTCAAAGCGCTACGGCCAGCCGGCCCGCGCTCACCCCGATTTCCTGTCGTGTCTGTGGCGGCCGGACGTCGTCGTCCGGCTGCGCGCGCCCGCTTTCGAGCGACGCGCAGATTTCGTCCGCGCGGCGCGCGAGCACCGACAGCAGCGTGTCGGACAAGCCGTGGCTGCCTTCGCAGTAGCCCTGCAGATAGATGCGCGGCGCGAAGTGCTCCGGCGTGTCGAGCCGGTAGTCGCGCGTCACGTCGCCGCGCTCGAGCGCGTCGCCCAGATGCGGCGCGAGCCCGTCGAGCAGCGCCGTGTGCGTGTCGCGCCGGTAGCCGGTCGCGAGCACGAGGCCGTCGAAGCGCTCGGTGTGCGCGGCGCCGCTCAGGCGGTCGCGCAGCGTCAGCTCGATCTGGCCGGTCGCGGTGCGCGCGGCGGCCTCGATCGCGCGGTTCGCGAGCAGCGCGTGGCGCGGCGCGCCGTCGACGCGCTGCAGGTACAGCATTTCGTAGATCTGCTCGATCAGCGGCCGGTCGACCACCGCGTAGTTCGTGTCGCGGTAGCGTTCGAGCAGCGCGCGGCGCGCGTCCTGCGGCTGCGCGTAGACGACGTCGGTGAACGCCGGGCTGAAGATCTCGTTGACGAACGGGCTGTCGTCGGCCGGCTTCAGCGCGCCTGCGCGCATCACGAGGCTCGCGTCGACGTGCGGGAAGCGCCGCGCGAGGTCGATGAACACCTCGGCCGCGCTCTGGCCCGCGCCGATCACCGCGATGCGGCGGCGCTCGCCGGCGCCCGCGTCCGCGAGCCGGCCGATGTCGGACAGGTACGTCGACGAATGGATCACGCGGTCCTGGCCGAGCGCGGCGAACGCGTCGGGGATCGCCGGCGCGCCGCCGACGCCGACCGACAGCGCGCGCGTGACGCGCTGGCGCTCGCGTCCGGCGGCATCGCGCGACAGCACGCGCAGCGCGTCGACGCGCGCGCCGCCGCCGCGCACCGGCTCGATGCCGGTCACGGTCTCGCCGTAATGGACGTGCTCGTCGAACGCGTCGGCCACCCAGCTCAGGTAGTCGTGAAACTCGACGCGGGTCGGATAGAAGTTCTTCAGGTTGATGAACTCGTTCAGCCGGCCGCGCTGGAACAGGTAGTTGATGAACGTGTAGCGGCTCGTCGGGTCGCGCATCGTGACCAGATCCTTCAGAAACGAGATCTGCATCCGGCAGTCGTCGAGCAGCATGCCGCGATGCCAGCCGAACGCCGGCTGCCGCTCGACGAAGCAATGCGCGAGCGCGCGCGTGCCGCTGCGCTCCGCGAGCCGCACGGCAAGCGCCAGGTTCGACGGCCCGAAGCCGACGCCGATCAGGTCGAATACGGTTTCTCTCTGCATGTCTCTCAGCTCCCTTGTCGGTGAAACCGGCGCGTCAGATGTGACGGCCGGCGAAGAACGCCTCGCGCAGCGTGCGCATCCACAGCGGCTGCGCGGCGGCCTGCGTCAGCCGGCGCTGCCGCGCGAAGCCGTGGCGCGCGAGGTGGTCGACGACGCGCGCATGGCCGGCCGGCACGGCGCAGCCGACCGCCTCGGTGCGCGGATCGTCGAGAAACAGGTAATGGACGACCGACGGCAGCCAGCCGGCGACGCGGTGCGGGCCGCGCCAGCGCGGCTCGCCAACCAGCATCCGCAGCCCGCGGTCGTGGTCGCGCGGCGCGTCCGGGCGCACTTCAGCCAGCATGGCGCGCCTCCGTGCCCGCATCCGCCGGTGCGTCGAGTCGCGCGCCGAGCGCGGCGAGCGTCGGCGCGGCGAACACGTCGGCCACCGTCAGCGCGTGACCGGCGCGGCACGCGGCATCGACGAAGCGCACCACGTCGAACGACGTCGCGCCGGCTTCGAACAGGTCCACGTCCGCCGCCGGTGCGGCCGATGCGAACGTGTCGGACCACAGCGCCGCGAGCGTGCCGGCCGTTCGAGAAGCGCAAACCTGGACCGGCGCGCGGGCCGCTTCGGTGACGGACGGCGCGTCGGGGCCGCCGAGCGCCATCCCGCCCGCCACGGCGAAGCGCTCGACCTCGTCGCGGTACGTATCGACGAGCGCATCGACGAAACGGCCGTCGAGCAGCTCGTTCGCATACGAGAACGCTGCGCTCACGCGGCCGTCCGGATGCTCGACGACGTCGAGCTCGAGCGTGAACACCACGCGGTGCCGCACGTCGTCGAATCCGGCGAGCGACAGGCCCGCCCAGTCGCGCGCGGCCGCGCCGGTCGGGCGCAGGTAGTTGAACATCACCTGGAACAGCGGATTCGCGGCCGCCGCGCGCGGCGCGCCGAGCGCGGCGACGACGTCCGCGAACGGCACGTCCGCATGCGCATAGGCGGCCAGCGCCGCGTCGCGCACGCGGGCCAGCACGTCCGCGCGGCGGTCGGCCGCGTCGAGGCGCGTGCGCACGACCACCGCATTGATGAACAGGCCGAGCGCGTCGCGCGCGGCGTCGCCGGTCAGCTCGCGCGTCGACGCGAGCACGCCGACCGGCTGGTCGGCCGCGCCCGTCGCGCGGAACAGCGCGGCGTTGAGCGCCGCGTGCAGCAGCATCGGCAGCGTCGCGTGCGCGGCGGACGCGGCGTCGCGCGCGGCGCGGATCAGCGTCGCATCGAATGCGAACGCGGTGCGCGTCGCGCGCCATTGCGGAATCGAAGGTGCGTCGGCGCGCTCGGGCAGCACGCGCCGCGGCAGGTTGGCCAGCGCGTCGCGCCAGTACGCGACCCGCGCGGGCGCGCCCGGCGCCGGCAGCACGAGCGGCGCGCCGGCTGGCGGCGTGATGTCGTCGCCCCGCACGCGTGCGACATAGCGCCGCCGGATCGCATCCAGCCACAGCTCGATCGATTCGCCGTCCGACACGATGTGATGGATCGCAATCGACAGCACATGATCGTCGGCGGCGAGCCGCAGCACGCGCGCGCGCCACAACGGCGCGGCGGCGCCGAGGTCGAACGGCGTCAGCGCGTCGTCGTCGGTCAGCGCGGTCGCGCGCGCCAGCGCGTCGGGCGAAGCCGACAGGTCCACAACCGGCAGCGCGACCGGCGCCGGCGCGTCGATCCGCTGCCCGGGCAGCGCGCCGTCGCGCGCGACGAGCCGCGTGCGCAGCGCCGGATGGGCCGCCGCCACGTCCGCGAACGCGGCGCGCAGCGCATCGGCGTCGAGCGGGCCGCGCATGCGCAGCGCGACCGGAATCACGTAGGCGGCGCTGTCCGGCTGCGCGCGCCACAGGAACCACAGGCCGAGCTGCGCCGGCGATAGCGGCCACACGCCGTGCGCGTCGGGCCGCAGCGCCGCCGCGCCGGGCGCGCGTGCGCCGACGTGCGCCGCGCGCGGCGCGTCGGCGACCTGCCGCGCATACTGCGCGAGCACCGGCGCCTCGAACAGCGCGCGCACCGGCACGTCGCGGCCGAGCCGCTCGGCGACGCGCGTCGCGACCCGCACCGCGGCGAGCGAGTGGCCGCCGAGCTCGAAGAAGTGGTCGCCGCGGCCGACCCGCGCGACGTTCAGCACGTCCTGCCAGATCGCCACGAGCGCGGCCTCGTCGCCGTCGCGCGGCGCCTCATACGCGCGCTCGACGCGCACCGGCGCGGGCAATCGCGCGCGGTCGACCTTGCTGTTCGCGTTGCGCGGCAGCGCATCGAGCACGATGATCTGCGCGGGCACCATGTAGTCCGGCAACGTGCGGCGCAGGTGCGCGTCGAGCGTCGCCGCATCGACCGGCTGCGCGGCCGCGCGCGCATCGTCGGTCAGCTCGACGTAGGCGACGAGCTGCGCGTCGCCGCGCTGCCCGTGCACGACCGCGCAGGCTTCGCGCACCGCGTCGTGCGCGGCAAGCTGCGCCTCGATCTCGCCGAGCTCGATCCGCAACCCGCGCAGCTTCACCTGGTGATCGACGCGGCCGATGAAGTCGAACACGCCGTCCGCGCGGCGCCGCACGAGGTCGCCCGTGCGATACAGGCGCGCGCCGGGCGCGCCGTACGGATCGGGCACGAAGCGCTCGGCGGTCAGCGCCGGCCGGTCGAGGTAGCCGCGCGCGACGCCGATCCCCTCGCCGCCAAGATACAGCTCGCCGATCACGCCGACCGGCAGCGGATGCAGCCGCGCGTCGAGCACGTGCGCGGTGCGTGCGCCGACCAGCGTGCCGATCGGCAGATACGCGGCGTCGCCGAGCTTCGCGAGGTCGTCGCCCGGGCGGAACATCCACAGCGTCGGCGTGACGACCGTCTCGGTCGGGCCGTAGCCGTTGACCACCCGCACGTTCGGCAGCGCGCGGCGCAGCATCGCGAACGCCTCGCGCGACGTCGCCTCGCCGCCCACCGTCAGCGAGCGCAGCGTCGGCGGCGCGCCGTGCGCGAGCGCCCATTCGGCGAGCTGCGCCGCGCAGCCGGGCGGCACGTAGGTCATCGTCACGCCGTCGCGCACCATCATCGCGCAGGTCTGCGCGGGCGGCCACAGCACGTCGGCCGTCACCGACACGGCCGCGCCCGACATGTATTGCGAAAACCAGCCTTCGTGCGCGCCGTCGAAGTTGACCGACTGGAACAGCAGGAACACGTCGTCCTCGCCCGCGCCGTAGCGTTCGGCGATCGCCGCGCAGTGCCGCGCGAACGACGCGTGGTCGACGATCACGCCCTTCGGCGCGCCGGTCGAGCCGGACGTGTAGATCGCATACGCCGCATGGCCCGGCAGCACGTCCGGCAGCGCGACGTGCGCAGCGTCGTCGAGCGCGTCGATCGCATCCGCGCGCCACACCCGCAGCGACGGCAATTCGGGGAGCGCGGCTGCGCTGTGCGCGTCGGTCAGCACGTGTTCGATGCGCGCATCGCCGACGATCTGCGCGAGCCGCTCGCGCGGATGCGCGGGATCGAGCGGCACGAATGCCGCGCCGGACTTCAGCACCGCGATCAGCGCGACGAGCAGGTCGACCGAGCGCTGCAGCGCGACGCCGACCCGCATTTCCGGGCGCACGCCGGACGCGACCAGCCGGCGCGCGAGCCGCGCCGCGCGCGCATCGACCTCGCCGCGCGTCAGGGCGCGATCGATGTCGGCCACGCCGCGCGCATCCGGCCGCGCCAGCGCATGCGCGGCGATGCGCGCATGCACGGGAATGAACGGTTCGTCGTCGCCGGCGTCGGGCGATGCGTTCCACGCGAACAGCTGCGCGCGCTCCGCTTCAGGCAGCCAGTCGAGATCGCCGACCGGCACGTCGGGCCGCGCGAGCGCGTCTGCCAGCAGCGTGACGAAGCGCTGCGCGAGCCGCGCGATCGCGTCGGCGTCGAACAGGTCCAGCGCATAAACGAACGCCGCGTCGAACGTGCCGGACGGCGTCGCCTCGACGCCGAGCGTCAGGTCGAATTTCGCGGACGGCGTGCCGGACGGCAGCACGGCCACTTCCAACGTGTTGCCGGGTGCGCCGAGCGGCGGCAGCGCGCGGCGCTCGCCGTAGGCAGCCATCACCTGGAACAGCGGATGGTGGCTCGCGCTGCGCGGCACGCCGAGCGCGTCGACCACCTGCTCGAACGGCACGTCCTGGTGCATCTGCGCGTCGACGAGCGCGCGCTGCGTGCGCGCGACGAGCGCCGCGAAGCCGTCGCCCGGCGTCACGTCGACGTCGATCGCCAGCGTGTTGACGAAGAACCCGATCAGCCCGGCCGTTTCCGCGCGCTCGCGGTTCGCGGCCGGCACGCCGACGCAGATTCGCGCGTCGCCGCTCGCGCGCGCGAGCAGCGCGTCGAGCGCGGCGAGCAGCACCGCGAACGGCGTGGCGCCGGTAGCCGCGGCGAACGCGCGCAGCCGCGCGGCGAGCGGCGCGTCGAGCGCGAACACGTGGCGCGCGCCGCGCGCGCTGCGCCGGGCCGGCCGCGCGGCGGCGCCGGGCAGCGCCAGCACGCCGCGCTGCGGGTCGAGCCGTTCGCGCCAGAACGCGAGCTGCCGGTCGCGCTCGCCGGCGTCGAGCCAGCGGCGCTGCCACAGCGCGTAGTCCGCGTACTGGATCGGCAGCGGCGCGAGCGGCACCGGCGTGTCGGTCGCGTACGCGCGATAGAACGCCGCGAGTTCGTCGAGCATCACGCCCGACGACCAGCCGTCCGACACGATGTGATGCACGGTCAGCGCGAGCCGGTGATGGGTCGCGTCGAGCCGGATCAGATGCGCGCGCACCAGCGGCGCGACGCCGAGGTCGAACGCTTGCGCCTCGTCCGCCGCCGCGACTTCGTCGGCGCGCTCGCCGCGCTGCGGCTCGGCGAGCGAGGCCAGGTCCGTTTCGCGCCACGGGCAGCGCAGCGGCGGATGGATCGTCTGCATGACGCCGTCGGCGGCTTCGTCGAAGGTCGTGCGCAGCGCCTCGTGGCGCGCGATCAGCGCGTCGCACGCGAGCCGCAGCGCATGCGCGTCGAGCGGGCCCGTCAGCGCGAGCCGCTCGGTGATGTGGTACGCGTCGCTCGCGTCGATCAGCCGCTGATGGAGCCACAGCCGCGTCTGCGCGAACGATGCCGGCACGCACTCGCTGCGCGGCGTGCGCGGCGGAATCGGCAGCACGCGGAAATCGATGCCGGCCGCGCCGAGCTTGTCGATGAACACCGCGCGCTGCGCGTCGGGCAGTTGCGCGAAACGCGTCGCGAGCGCCAGCCAGTCGGGTTGAACCGTCGTCATCCGTCGTCCTTATTGAATTTCCAGTTCGCCGAGCAAGGCGTCGATCGCGCTCGCCGCGTCGGTCGCGCCGCGCGCCGCGCACGCCGCGTCGAGCGCCTGCGCGCAGCGCGCGAGCGTGCGGGCGTCGAACAGCGTGCGCAGCGGCAGCGCAAGGCCCCAGTGCAGGTTCGCCTGCGCATGAGCCTGCGTCGCGAGCAGCGAATGGCCGCCGAGCAGGAAGAAGTCGTCGTCGCGGCCGATCGCGTCGATGCGCAGCACGCGCTGCCAGATCGCCGCGAGCGCGCGCTCCGTTTCGGTCGCGAGCTCGGCCGCGGCCGCCGCGTCGCGCACCGGCGCCGGCAGCGCATGGCGGTCGCACTTGCCGTTCGGCGTGACCGGCAGCGCGTCGAGCGCGATCAGCTGCGACGGCACCATGTAGGCCGGCAGCTGCGCGCGCAGCGCGTCGAGGAGCGCGGCCGGGTCGAGCGCGGCCGCGTCGCCGCGCGCGACGTAGCCGATCAGCTGCTCGTCGCGCACCACGACGACCGCGTCGTGCACGCCCGGCGCCGCGCGCAGCAGCGCCTCGATCTCGCCCGGCTCGATCCGCTGGCCGCGCAGCTTCACCTGCGCGTCGACGCGGCCGAGGTAGTCGAGTGCCCCATCGTCGCGGCGCCGTGCGAGATCGCCGGTGCGGTACATGCGCGCGCCCGGCACGAACGGATCGGGCACGAAGCGCTCGGCCGTCAGCCCCGGCCGGCCGAGGTAGCCGCGCGCGAGGCCCGCGCCGGCCAGATACAGCTCGCCGGTCGCGCCCGCCGGCACCGGCTGCCAGGCGGCGTCGAGCACGTGCAGCTGCAGGTTCGCGATCGGATGGCCGATCGGCACCGCGTGCGCGTGCGCATCGGCCGGGCCGCAAGTCCAGTGCGACACGTCGATCGCCGCCTCGGTCGGCCCGTACAGGTTGACGAGCGTCGCGCGCGGCAACAGGCGCGCGACCTTCGCGACCAGTTCGGGCGCAAGCGCCTCGCCGCTCGCGACGATCAGCCGCACGCTGTCGCATTGCGCGGCCGCGCCGAAATCGTCGAGATGCGCGGCGAACGCGGCCAGCATCGACGGCACGAAATGCAGCACCGTCACGCGGTGCGCGAGGATCGCGGCGGCGAGGCGCGCCGGGTCGCGATGGTCGCCGGGCGCGGCGATCGCGAGCTTCGCGCCCTGCGACAGCGGCCAGACGAACTCCCACACCGACACGTCGAAGCCGAACGGCGTCTTGTGCAGCACGACGTCGTCGCGCGTGAGCCGGTACGCGTGCTGCATCCACGCGATCCGGTTCGCGAGCGCGCCGTGCGTGTTGCCCGCGCCCTTCGGCTTGCCGGTCGAGCCGGACGTGTAGATCAGGTACGCGAGCTGCGCGTCGGCGGCCGCGACCGGCTCGGTCGCGTCCGGTGCGATGTCCTGCGCGAGCAGCTCCGCCACCGTCAGCAGCCGCGTGCCGGCGGCGTCGCCGAGCGCGGCTTCGACCTGCGCGCGCAGGTGCGCCTGCGTCAGCACGACCGCGGGCCGCGCATCGCGCAGCAGGTACGCGATGCGCTCGGCCGGATAGTCGGGATCGACCGGCAGATACGCCGCGCCGGCCTTCAGCACGCCGACGAGCGCGCTCACCATGTCGAACGAGCGCTCGACGCACAGCGCGACCGGCGTGTCCGGCTGCACGCCCTGCCGGCGCAACGCGGCGGCGATCCGCGACGTGCACGCGTCGAGCTCGGCGTAGGTCATCCGGTGCAGGCTGCCGTGCGCGTCCGCGTATTCGAGCGCGACTGCGTCGGGCGTCGCGCGGGCCGCCGCTTCGAATTGCGCGTGCAGCGGCAATTGCTGATGTGCCGGCCACGCGCGGGCGGTCGCTTCGCGCCGGGCGAGCGCGTCGCGCGCCGCGTCGTCGCCGATCGACAGTGCGCCGAGCAGCGCATCGGGCGTGCTCGCCAGCGCGTCGAGCGCGCACGCGAACGCGCGATGCCAGGTCTCGACCTGCCGCGCATCGATGCGCGCGGTGTCGTAGCCGTAGTCGATCGTCAGGGCCGCGCCGCTCTCGATCACGAGCGTCAGCGCGAAATCGGTCGCCTCGATGCTGCGCACGTCGCGCAGCGCGAGCGCGCGCGGGTCCGCGTCGTGCGCGGTGTCGTCGACCGGATAGTTCTCGAACACGACCAGCGTGTCGAACAGCGCGCCGCCGGCGCCGCGCGCCCAGCGCTGGATGTCGGCGAGCGGCGCATGCGCGTGCTCGGCCGCCGCCGCGTTGTCGCGCTGCAGCGCCTGCAGCCAGTCGGCCGCGCGCTGCTGCGGCGCGGGCGCGGTGATCACCGGCACCGTGTTGATGAACAGGCCGAGCACCGCGTCGACGTCCGGCAGCGCGTCCGGACGGCCCGCGACGGTCGCGCCGAACGCGACCGCCGGCTGGTGCGTCATCCGCTGCAGCGCGAGCGCCCACGCGCCCTGCACCAGCGTGTTGACGGTCAGCTTCAGCGCGCGCGCCGTGTGCGCGACGCGTGCGAATGCGTCCGCATCGATGCGGGCGCGCCATGTGCGCATCGCCGCGTCCGCGCGGTCGGCGGTGCGCTCGGCGATCAGCGTCGGCGCGTCGAGCCGCGCGAGGCGCCCGGTCCAGAAGCGTTCGTCCGCGTCGCGATCGCGCGTGCCGAGCCACGCGATGAAATCGCGGTAGCGCAGCGCCGGGCGGCTCGCGAACGGCGACACGGCGTCCGGGTCGCGGTAGTCGCGCAGCACGTCGGCGAGCAGCCGCGCGGTGCTCCAGCCGTCGAGCAGCACGTGATGGCGGGTCCACACGATGCGCCACGCGTCGTCCGTCACGCGGATCAGCGTGAGCCGCATCAGCGGCGGCTCGTTCCAGTCGAAGCCGCGCGCGCGGTCGGCCGCGAGCCAAGCGTCGAAGTCGGCGTCGAGCGTCGCGCCGCGCGTGCGCCAGTCGAGCTGCTCGACCGGCAGCGCCGCCTGCCGGTGCACGCGCTGCAGCGGCGCCGCTTCGTCCGGCATGATGCTGGTGCGCAGGATGTCGTGCCGCGCGATCGATGCGTCGAACGCGGCCGCGAGCCGGTCGGCGTCGAGCGCCGTCGCGGTCGCGACGAGCTGGTTCACGTAGCTCGCATGGCCCGGCGCGAACAGCGCGTGGAACAGGATGCCCTGCTGCATCGGCGACAGTGGATACACGTCGTCGATCGTGCGCCAGTCGAGCGGCGCGCGCTCGATCGCCGCCTGCGTGAGGCCCGCCGCGTGCGCGAGCGGGAAGTCGCCCGGCGTCGCGCCGCCGCCGCGCTGGGCGATGCGCGCCGCGCACGCGTCGACGAGCGCACGCAGCGCCGCCGCGAACCGCGCGGCGAACGCGTCGATCGTCGCGCGCTCGAACTGCGGCGCGCCGTACACCCAGTGCAGCTTCAGCGTGCGTCCGCCTTCGTGGTTTTCGTCGCGCATTTCGTCGTGCATTTCGTCGATATACGCGTGAATCGCGAGCGTGTTGCCGAGCGGCCCCTGCGGATCGCGCTCGACGCCGGCGCCGCCGAAGCGCGGCACGAGCGTCGCGTCGCGCGGCGCGTCGAACTGGCCGAGATAGTTGAAGGTCAAGCGCGGACGCGGCACCGCGGCCAGCGCCGCGCGCGTCGCCGCATCGCCGTAGTGCGCGAGCACGCCGAAGCCGAGCCCCTTGTGCGGCACCGCGCGCAGCGCGTCCTTGACCGCGCACAGCGTGTCGCGCGCGCTCGCCGCGACCGGCAGCGACACCGGGTAATGGCTCGTCAGCCAGCCGATCGTGCGGCTCGCATCCGCATCGTCGAACAACGCCTCGCGGCCGTGCCCTTCCAGTTCGACGCGGCACGACGCCGCGTCGCGCCCGTCGGTCAGCGCCATGGCAAGCGCGGCGGCGAGCAGCTCGATCGTCTGCGTGCGGTACGCGGCGTGCGCGTCGGCGAGCGCCGCGCGGGTCAGCGCGGCGTCGATCGTCTGCACGACGACGGCCGCGTCCGCGTTGGTCGCCGGCGCGTCCGGATGGTCGGGTGCGACGTCGTCGCCATGCGCCATGCCGGTCCAGTACGCGGTCTCGTTCGCGAACGGCGAGCCCGGATCGGTCGCCGCGCGCGCGAGCCGCGCGGCCCACGCGTCGGCGCACAGGCCCTGCAGCGCGAGCCGGATCGGCCGTTGCTCGCAGGCGGCGCGGTACGCGGTGTCGAGATCGTCGAGCAGGATTCGCCACGACACGCCGTCGACGATCGCGTGGTGGATCGCGACGAACAGCCGCGTCGCGCCGTCCGGCAGCCGCGCCGCGCACGCGCAGGCGAGCGGCCCGCGGCCGAGATCGAGGCGGCGCTGCAGCGCATCGAAGCGCGCGAGCGCGTCGGCGTCGTCGCGCGCGGTGACTTCGGCGAACGGCAGCGCGTCGTATGGGCGCCGGGCGTCGTCGGCCTGCCACGCGCCGTGCGCGTCGCGCGTGAAGCGCCGGCGGAACGATTCGTGATGCGTGAGCAGCGCGTCGAACGCGCGCGCGAACGCGGCGGGGTCGAACGACCCGCGCACGTCGAACGCGACCGCCTGGTTCCAGTGGCCCGGATGCGGCACGTCGAGCGCGAAGAAACGCTGCTGCGCGGGCGTCAGCACGCGCGCGGCGGCCGCCGTCGTCGCGGCCTGTGCGACCGGGGCGGGCTGTGCGACGTCTTCCGTCTTCGCGACGCGCGCCAGCTCGGCGAGCGTCGGGCCGTCGAACAACTGTTTCGGCGTGAAGCGCACGCCGCGCTTGCGCGCGCGGGCGATCACCTGCAGCACGAGGATCGAGTCGCCGCCGAGTTCGAAGAAGTTGTCGTCGCGGCCCACGCGCGGCGCCTTCAGCACCGCCTGCCAGATTTCCGCGAGCGTCGTCTCGACCGCGCCTCGCGGCGCGTCGCCTTGCGTGCTCGCGGCCGGCGCGGCGGCCAGCGCGCGCAGCGCCGCGCGATCGACCTTGCCGTTCGCCGTCACCGGCAGGCGCGGCAGCGCGACGATCTGCGCCGGCACCATGTAGTCCGGCAGCGCCGCCGCGAGCCGTGCGCGCAGCGCGGCCTCGTCGAACGCCGCGCCGTCGCGCGCGACGACGAACGCGGCGAGCCGCAGCCGGCCGTCGTGCTCGACCGCCAGCGTTTCCGCCTGCGCGATGCCGTCAGCCGCGCGCACGGCCGCGCTCACCTCGCCCGGCTCGACGCGATAGCCGCGGATCTTGACCTGGTCGTCGATCCGCCCGAGGAAATCGATGCGGCCGTCCGTGCGCAGCCGCACGCGGTCGCCGGTGCGGTACACGCGCGCGCCCGGCGTGAACGGATCGGGCAGGAAGCGCTCGGCGGTCGCCGCCGGCCGGCCCCAGTAGCCGCGCGCGACGCCCGGCCCGCCGAGATACAGCTCGCCGGTCGCGCCCGCCGGCACGCACGCGCCGAACGCGTCGAGCACGGCCGCGCGCGCGTTCGGCAGCGGCCCGCCAAGCGGCACACCGCGCGCCCCGTCGCGCCCATCGTCGGCCATCGACGCCGTGTCGCACGCGAGCGCGCCCACGGTCGCCTCGGTCGGGCCGTAGTGATTGATCACGCGGCACGCGGGCTTGAGCGCGGCGATGCGCGCGACCAGCGCCCACGTGAGCGTTTCGCCGCCCGTCACGAGCGCATGGCTCGGCAGCACGTCGGCCGGCGCGCGGGCTTCGAGCAGCGCCTGCAGATGGCTCGGCACGATCTTCAGCACGCCGACGTCGCGGCGGCGCATCTCGTCGGCGAATGCGTCCGGATCGAACGCGCACGACGCCGGCAGCAGATGCAGCGTGCGGCCCGCGCACAGCGCGCCGAACAGCGTCGTATGGCCGAGGTCGGCGGCAACCGTCGACACCATCGCGAACGACGCATCCGGCGCGAACGCGAGTTCGTCGAGCATGCCCTGCACGTAGTCGGCGAGCGCGCGATGCGACACGACGACGCCTTTCGGCGTGCCGGTCGAGCCGGACGTATAGATCAGGTATGCCCCCTGGTCCGGGTGCGGCGCGATGCGCGCGGCGCCCGCCTGCGCGAGCGTCGCGTCGGCCGCGAGCGCGTCGACGTCGAGCGCCTGCGCGAGCGTGCCGGCCGGCCATGCGGCGTCGCCGGCGACGAGCGCCGAGCGCGCGCGGCAATCGGCGGCGGCCGCCGCGAGCCGCTCGGCCGGCTGCGCCGGATCGAGCAGCACGGCCAGCGCGCCCGCCTTCAGCGCGCCGAGCAGGCCGACGACGAAGCGCGCCGAGCGCTCGATGCAGACGACGACCGGTTCCTCGGCCGCCGTGCCGCGCCGTTGCAGCGCGCGAGCGACGCGATCCGACGCGTCGTCGAGTTCCGCGAACGTCAGCGACGCCGCCGCATCGGCCAGCGCGACGCGATGCGGATACGCGGCAGCCTGCCGCGCGAATGCCGCGACGATATCCGCGTGCTCGGGTGTGAACACGCGGCCGTCGCGCGGCTGCCCCGCTTCATGTTTGCCATGCGCGCCGTCGCACGGCAGCGCCGTGACCACGCGCTGCGGATCGCGCGCGGCGGCCGCGACGAGCGCCGCGTAGCTGGCGAGCCACGCGCGCGCGGTGTCGGCGTCGATGCAGTCGGTCGCATACGCGGCGACCAGTTCGATGCCGCTCGCATCGTCGGTGAAATCCAGCGCGAAATCGAAGCGCGCGGCGAGATCCGGCCCCGGCGTCGCGACCGCGGTCGCGCCCGGCAGCGCGCTGTCGAGCCGCGCGTCGAACTGCTGCGCGAACTTGACGCGCAGCCATTCGTCGCCGCGCCGCACCGGCGGCTTCACCGCGTCGACGACGCGCTCGAACGGCACGTCCTGATGCGCATACGCATCGAGCGCCGCCGCGCGCACCGCATCGACCAGCGCGGCGAACGGCTGCGTCGGCGCGACGCGCACGCGCAGCGCGACGGTGTTCAGGAACAGTCCGAGCAGCGCGCGCGTTTCCGGGCGCTGCCGGTGCGCGACCGGCACCGCGACCACGACGTCGGTCGCGCCGGTCAGCCGCGACAGCCACGCGTCGAGCGCGGCCATCAGCACCGTGAAGACCGTCGCGTGCGCGTCGCGCGCGAGCCGGCGCACGTCGGCCGCGACCGCGTCGGGCAGGCGCAGCGACGTGCGCGCGCCGTGCAGCGTGCGCGTCGCGCCCGGCTGCCGGTCGACCGGCAGCGCGAGCGGGCCCGGCGCGTCCTGCAGCGCGGCGCGCCAGTAGTTCAGTTGCCGCTCGCCCTCGCCGCCCGCGAGCATGTCGCGCTGCCAGTCCGCATAGTCCGCGTACTGGATCGGCAGCGCGGGCAGCGCCGGCGCGACGCCGTTCGCATACGCGCAATAGGCCGCCGTCAGCTCGTCGAATGCGCAGCGCGAGCTCCAGCCGTCGGTGATCGCGTGATGGGCGGTCAGCAGCAGCCGGTGGCGGTCGTCGGCGAGCGCGACGAGCGTCGCGCGCACGAGCGGCCCTTCGGCGAGGTCGAACGGCGCGCCGGCGTCCCGCTCGGCGAGGATCGCCGCCTGCGCGTCGCGGCCGGCCGGCGGCAGGCCGCGCAGGTCGACTTCGGCGATCGCCACCGGCAGGCGCGCGTGGATCCGCTGCATCACGACGCCGTCGTCGTTTTCGACGAGCGTCGTGCGCCATGCGTCGTGCCGGCCGATCACGTGATCGAGCGCGCGCTGCAGCGCGGCGCGGTCGAGCGCGCCGTCGATCGTCCAGTGCGCGGCGATGTGATAGGCCGCGCTCGCGTCGCGCGTCTGCGCGAGCACCCAGAAGCGCTGCTGCGCCAGCGACGCCGCACGCTCCGCATACGGTGCGCCGGCCGGCGCGCCGGCGCGCGCCGCGATCGCGACGAGCGGCGCGCCGGTTTCGCGCTCCGCGCGGTCGATCGCGTCCGCCAGCGCGGCGAGCGCCGGGTCCGCGAACAGCATGTCGAGCCGCAGGTTGACGCGCCATTCGGCACGAATCGCCGCCTGCAATTGCATCGCCGCGAGCGAATCGCCGCCCAGCGAGAGGAACCGGTCGTCGCGCGACGGCGGCGCGTCGAGGCCGAGCAGCGTCTGCCAGATTTCAGCAGTGCGCCGCTCGGTGTCCGTGCGCGGCGCGTCGCCGGCTGCGCGGTCCGCGCGGTCGGTACGGTCGGCGGCGATCCGCTCGCGCAGCGCCGCGCGGTCGAGCTTGCCGTTCAGCGTGTACGGCAGCGCGTCGCAGCGCACGTACCGGTGCGGCTGCCAGGCGGCCGGCAACTGCGCGGCGACGTGCGCCTTCAGCGCCGCGTCGTCGGCCTCCGTGCGCAGCGCGACGCACGCGACGAGCCGCGTCGGGCCGCCGTCGGTTTCCGCGATCACGGCCGCGTCGGCGACGGCCGGATGCGCGCGCAGGCACGCGGCGATTTCCGCCGGCTCGACGCGCACGCCGCGCACCTGCACCTGATCGTCGAGGCGGCCGAGGTAATCGAACGCGCCGTCGCCGCGCACCCGCGCGAGATCGCCGGTGCGATAGACGCGCGCGCCGGGCGCGCCTTCCGGATCGGGCACGAAGCGCTCGGCGGTCAGCGCCGGGCGGCCGTGATAGCCGCGCGCGAGGCAGACGCCGCCGAGCAGCAACTCGCCGGCCGCTGCACCGTCGCCACCGTCGACGCGGGCAACGCGCGGGCCGATCGGCCGGCCGATCGGCAGCGCCGCGAACGCGTCGTCCACGGCGAGCGCGGGCGTCTCGCCCGGCTCGACCGGCCACAGCATCGGCGAGATCACCGCTTCGGTCGGCCCGTAGCCGTTGACGAGCCGCACCGCCGGGAAAGTGTCGCGCACGAACTCGAACGCCTGCTGCGGCAGCGCCTCGCCGCCGAACGCGAGCACGCGCAGCGCGGGCGGCACGCCGTCGCGCGCGGCGAGCGCCGCGAACTCGCGCAGGTAGGCGGGCGGAAACGCGGCGACACTGACCTGCTCGCGCACCATCAGCGCATGCGCGGCGTCCGGCGCAAACGGCTGCGGCGGCGCGACCGCGAGGCTCGCGCCGACCGCGAGCGGCGCGAGCCAGCATTCGTGCGCGGCGTCGAAATTGACCGACGCGAAATGCAGCAGCCGGTCGCCGGCCTCGATCGGCAGCGCGGCCGCGAGCGCATCGCAATGCGCGGCGAGCGGCCCGTGCTCGACGACGACCGCCTTCGGCGTGCCGGTCGAGCCGGACGTATAGATCATGTAGGCGGCCGCGCGCGGATGGACCGGCGCATCGCCTTCATCGACGCACGCGTCCGTTGCATCGGCATCGATTTCCGCGACGTCGAACGCGTGCGCGAACGGCGCGCCGAGCGCCGCGCGCCCCGCCGCGTCGACGATGCCGTGGCGCAGGTTCGCGTCGCGCACGATCCAGTCGAGGCGCGCGGCCGGATGGCGCGGATCGAGCGGCACGAACACGCCGCCCGCCTTCAGCACGGCCAGCAGCGCGACGAACAGCTCGCACGAGCGCTCGACGCACACGCCGACCCGCACCTCGGCGCCGACGCCCGCCGCGCGCAGCCGCCGCGCGAGCTGCGACGCGCGCGCATCGAGCGCGCCGCGCGTCAGGCGGATTTCGGTCGGAAAGGAGACGGCGAGCGCGGGCGCGTCGGGCGCGCGGCGCGCCAGCTCGCGAATTCGGTGATGCAACGCAGTCGGGAAACTCGTCATGGGCGTGAAGTCCTTCAGGTCCGGCCGCTACGGCCAACTCACGGCGCCGCGCTGGGCGGCTTCACTGGTGTGACGAACGGCGCGGCCGGTTTTTTACCGTTTTGCGCTCAATCCGCCGATGACTAAATATTTCGGCGGCTCGTTCGTCTATTCGGCAGGAGGCGCACCGCGCGCCGTTCGTTTCTCCGTTGTTCGTTCTCCGCTGTTCGTTCTCACTCAATTGACGTTGCCGATGACCGCCGCCCACGAGCCCTCTTCTCCGCCCTCCCGCCCGCCTGCCGCCGACGCCGCGCCGCCCGCGCGCCCGGCGGCGCGCCTGATCCTCGCGCTGCTGCGCGAAAGCCGCGCCGCGCTCGCGCTCGCGCTCGTCGCCTGCGTGCTGAACGGCGTCGCGAGCGTGCTGCTCGTCGCGACGCTGAACCGCGCGCTCGCGCAGCCGGTCGCGGCCGACGCCGCGCTCGCGTGGCGCTTCGCGCTGTGCGCGGTGGTCGCGCTCGTCACGCGGATCGTGTCGGGCGTGCTGTTCGCGCGGCTGTCGCAGGACACGATGGCGCGGCTGCGCGCGCATCTCGCGCGCCGCGTCGGCGCGGCCGAGCTGCGCGACGTCGAGCGCATCGGCGCGGCGCCCGTGCAGTCGGTGCTGACCGACGACGCGACCAACGTGTCGATGCTGTTCTTCGCGCTGCCGAACCTCGTGATGCACGGCTCGATCGTGTTCGGCTGCCTCGGCTATCTCGCGTGGCTGTCGTGGCCCGTGTGCGTGCTCGCGCTCACGGCGATCGTCGCGGGCTCGCTCGGCTATCACACCGGCGACCGCCGCGCGATCGCGTCGCTCGAAGCGGCCGGCCGCGCGCAGGACAAGCTGTTCGGCTATCTCGGCGCGCTGTTCTCCGGCGCGAAGGAACTGAAGCTGCACGACGCGCGCGCGCGCCAGTTCGTCGACGGCCAGTTGGGCGCGGCGATCGGCGAAGTGCGTGACCACCGCCGCCGCGCGTTCAGCGCGTATGCGGTCGGCGTCGGCTGGATCATCTTCCTGTTCTATGCGTTCCTCGGCGCGGCCGCGTTCTGGCCGCGGCTCGGCGTGCACGCGGACCCGGGCGCGACGGCCGGCTACGTCGTCGTGTTCCTGTTCATGCTGGTGCCGCTCGACGGCCTGCTGAACAATCTGCCGACCGTCAACGCGGCACGCGTGTCGCTCGCGCGCATCGAGGACGTGATGGCCGAATTCGGCGCGCTGCGCACCGCGCCGCCCGCGAGCGACGCGCCGGCCGCCGTGTCCGCCATCGCGCCCGCCGGCGCGGTCACGCTGCGCGGCGTCACGCATTCGTATTTCCACGAGCGCGACGAGCGGATGTTCCGCATCGGGCCGATCGACCTGACGCTGAAGCCCGGCGAGCTCGTGTTCATCGTCGGCGGCAACGGCAGCGGCAAGACCACGCTCGCGAAGGTGCTCACGGGGCTCTACGAACCCGAGGAAGGCGCGATCGAGGTCGACGGCCGGCCGGTCGGCTGGCGCGAGCGCGCCGCGTACCGGCAGCGCTTCAGCGCGGTGTTCAACGATTTCCACCTGTTCGACGCGCTGCTCGGCATCGTCGACCCGGACGATCCGGCGCGCGCGCAGGCCGACGCGCGCGCGAACGCGCTGGTCGCGAAGCTCGCGCTCGACCACAAGGTGAAGGTCGTCGACGGCGCGTTCTCGACCCGCGCGCTGTCCACCGGGCAGCGCAAGCGGCTCGCGCTCGTCGTCGCGTATCTGGAAGACCGGCCGTTCTACCTGTTCGACGAATGGGCCGCCGACCAGGACCCGACGTTCAAGGCGGTGTTCTACGAACAACTGCTGCCCGAGCTGCGCGCGCGCGGCAAGGCGGTGGTCGTG
Organism: Burkholderia sp. MSHR3999; assembly: GCF_000833595.1. Lineage (NCBI taxonomy): Bacteria > Pseudomonadati > Pseudomonadota > Betaproteobacteria > Burkholderiales > Burkholderiaceae > Burkholderia > Burkholderia sp. MSHR3999. Next base: position 1,583,651 of record NZ_JRFO01000001.1, on the reverse strand, counting down.
ATCACGCACGACGACCGCTACTTCGATCTCGCCGACCGCGTGCTGAAGCTCGACAACGGGCGGATCGTCAGCGATACGACGCCCGCGCGGCAGCGGGCCGATGCGGTGAACGAGGTGAATGCGTAATCGTCATGCGCCGGCGCGGCGGCTTGCCGAAGCGCCGGCGCATTGCCGGATGCGCGCGGGAAGGTGCCGGGCAACGCGCCCTACCCGCCGGGATGCGCGGCCGGCACGCAAGATGGATGCGTCACCGCACCCGCGGCAGCCCGAGCAGCGTATCGGTCATCACGTCCGCCAGCTTCAGCGCCGACATCGGGCCGCCGAAGCCCCAGATGTTGCGCTCGACGAGCGCGATCCGTTTTGCCTTGCGCGCGGGCACGTATTGCCAGACTGGCGAATCAAGTTTCGCGTCGAGCGGCACGTCCATCCCGGTCGCGGTCACGAACAGCACCGCCAGGTCGCGCTGCGTCAGCAGGTCCGCCGACGTCACGTAGAGCGTGCCCTCGCGGGTCGGCTTCTTCGGCCACAGATCGAGGCCGAGCGCGCGTGCGAGCCCGGCCGCCGTGCTGTTGCCCGTATACGCCCAGTAGCGGTCGGGCAGCCCGAGGTCCTGCAGCAGCGCGACGCGTTCATGCTGCCTGCCGGCCGCCGCGAGCCGTTTCGCGTTGCGCGCGATGCCGGCGTCGAGCTGCGCTTCGACCGCCTGCGCACGCGCGCTGCGCCCCGTCACCGCGCCGATCGTGCGGAAGATCTGCCGGGTCCAGTCGAGCTGGGTCACGGGCACGCCGCCTTCGTTCACGTTCGGGCTGAACTGGAACAGGATCGTCGGCGCGATCCGGTCGAGCGCCGCGAAAATCGGCGCATGCCGGAAGCCGACGCCGATGATCAGGTCGGGCTTGACCGCCGCAATCGCCTCGAGCCCCGGCTCCTGCCGCGAACCGACGTCCGCCACATGCGCGAAGCGCGCATTGTCGTAGCCGAGCCAGCCCGGATAGAACGCGGTATCGACCATCCCGGCCGGCGTGATGTCGAGCGCCGCGAGCGTTTCCGCGAACATGAATTCGAGCGCGACGACGCGCTGCGCCCGCGCCGGCATCGTCGCGCTCGCCTGCGAGACGACCGGATTGCCGGCCAGCGACGCACCGGCCGGCATGCCGCCGCCTGGTCCGCGCACGGCGCCACTCGCTGCGGCCTGCGCGGCCAGCGGCCAGCCCGCGCAAAGCGCGGCGAGCTGCGCAAGCGCCCGCCGCCGGCCGGGCGCCGTCAGCGAATCGCGTCCTGCCCGGCCAGCGCCGCGTCGTCCATCGTCAATAGCAAGGGGCAGCTTCCACACAGTTGCGTTTCTCCAGGGATTTCGTAGCGCAGGCAGCACACGCGGCGCGCGCGGAACGGCGTCGGCAGCAGCGGCGAGCGCGGCACGGCGTCGCGCACCGGCGTGCGCAGCGGATTCGATTCGCCGTCGACGCACGCCGACCGGAACAGCCACGCGGCGTCGCGCCCGGGGTCGGCCGCGCACGGCTGCGCGCCGCAGACGTCGAGCAGGTAGTCGAGCAGATTGCCGGCGTTGCTCCACAGCACGCGCGGCGTGACGCGGCCCATCCCGGCCAGCAGGTCGATCACCGCGCCGAGATGCGCGACGAGCCCCGCGTAGCGCGGCGCCGGATCGTCGCACGGTTCGCCGAGCGCGTCGTGCGCGAAGACCAGCCCCGCGGGCATCCCGTCGTCGAGCACGACGAACGTGCGTTCGGGCGCCATGTCGAGCGGCCGGCCGAGCAGCAGCGCGGCGACGACGCCCGCGGGCGCCGCGCGGCCGAAGTAGTACTTGCTCCATTGCGACAGCAGCGCGCGCGCATGCACGGCCGGATCGCCGCCGTAGTGGCGGACCATCGCGTCGAGCAGCGCGTCGCGATGGTCGCGCAGCGCGGTCACGGGTACGAGCGCCGCGCTTGCCGCACAGGCGTCTTCAGGCATGCCGAGCCACACCGCGTCGAGATACGGCGCGAATTCAGCCGGCGCGAACGACGCGAAGCACGTCGCGCGCGCGTGGTGCACGCCGGGGGCCGGCGGCGTCATCGCCCCACGCGCCGCGCGCGGCGCGCCTCGACGATCAGCAGGCCGAGCAGGTACGGCGCGCCGATCAGCGCGGTCAGCACGCCGGCCGGCACTTCGCGCGGCGCGACGGCGGTGCGGGCCGCGACGTCCGCGAGCCCGAGGATCAGCGCGCCGCACGCGGCCGCGAGCCACAGGCGCGTGCGATGCCGTCGCGCGCCGAGCATCGTCGCGACATGCGGCGCCATCAGCCCGATGAAGCCGACCGGCCCGACCGCCGCGACCGCCGCGCATGCGGCGAGCGTCGCGATCACGAGCGCGAGCGGCCGCAGCGCGGCGATCGGCAGGCCGAGCGCGGCCGCCTGGTCGTCGCCGAGCGCGAGCATGTCGAGCGGCTGCGCGAGCCACGCGAACACCGGCACCGCGAGCACGCACCACGGCAGCAGCATCGCGACTTCGCGCCAACTGCGTCCGTAGGTGCCGCCGACGAGCCACACGACGAAGCGCGCGGGCTGCACGCTTTCCTGCGTGATCAGCCATTCGGACAGCGTCGTCCACAGCGTGCCGATCACGATCCCGGTGAGCGCGACCGCAAGCGGCGCGTAGCGATGACGGTGATTGAGGGCCAGCGTGATCGCCAGCGAGATCCCGCCGCCTGCCAGCGCCGCGCCGGCGAGCACGCCGCCGCCCGCGAGCGGCCAGCGCGTGAGCGCGAACAGCGTGACGAGCGCTGCGCCCTGCGTGACGCCGAGCACTTCCGGGCCCGCCAGCGGATTGCGCACGACGCTCTGCATCGCGACGCCGCTCGCGGCAAGCAGCGCGCCGGCCAGCATCGCGCACAGGAGCCGCGGCAGGCGCAGGTCGATCAGCATCCGCGCGACCGGGTCGGCGCCCGACAGCGCCGCCTGCCAGCGCGCGGGCGTCAGCCATTCGGGGCCGGCCGACGCGCCCGCGAGCAGCACGAGCGCGCCCGCCAGCGCGAACAGCACCGTGCGCGATGGCCAGCGCAGCCCGTCGAGCCAGCCGACCACGCGCGTCGCGCGCCCGGACGCCGCGCGCTCGGGGCCCGCGTGCAGCACGCCGGACCACGCGGCGCCGCGACGGATCAGCGCGAGCATCAGCGGCGTGCCGACGAGCGCGATCGCGACGCCGGTCGACAGCGTCGTGTCGAGGCCCGACGCGAGCACCGCGCTGTCGGTCACGAGCACGAGCGCGCCGCCCGCCAGCGCGGACAGCGGCACCAGCGCGGCGAGCCGCGCGGCGCGCGCGCCGCGGATCTGGCGCAGCAGGTTCGGCGCGACGAGGCCGACATACGACAGCGGCCCCGCGATGCTGACCGCGACGCTCGTGAACGCGACCGCGACGACCGTCGCGGCGAGCCGCGCCGCATCGACGCGCACGCCGGCCGCGGCCGCCGCGTCGTCGCCGAGCGCGAGCGGATCGAGCGGCCGGATCACGAACGGCAGCGCGGCGAGCGGCAGCACGAGCCAGCTCGCCGCGAGCTTCAGGCCGGTTGCGCCCGGTTGATAGAGGCTGCCGTTCGCCCACAGCGCGGCGCCCGCGATGTTCTGCTCGAAGCACGCGAGCAGCAGCGTCGACAGCGCGGCGAACAGCAGCATGCAGACGCTGCCCGCGAGCACGAGCCGCAGCGGCGTCGCGCGCCAGCCGCCCGCCGCGAGCATCGCGCACGCGGCGGCGGCCAGCCCGCAGACGAACAGCAGCGGCACCGACGCAACGCCCGCGAGCGCCGGCACGAGCATCGCCGCGAGCAGGCCGAGCTGCGCGCCGCCCGTCACGCCGAGCAGGTCCGGCGACGCGAGCGGATTGCGGGTCGCCGACTGGAACAGCGCGCCGGCGATGCCGAGGCAGCCGCCCGCGACGAGCGCGGCCGCGACGCGCGGCAGGTTCAGGTCGAACAGGAACACGCGCGCGAGCGCGTCGGCGTCGCTGCCGGGCGCGGCGCCCCACCACGCGGGCAGGTCGGGCGCGGCGCGCAGCGCGGCGACGCACGCGATCAGCAGCAGCATGCCGATCGCCAGCGCGCCGGCGCGGCTTCGCTGCGCTACGTTGCCGCCGACGGTTGCCGTGCGGCGTCTGCGCATCGCGAATGTCGTCATGTGGCGAGATCCCGGTCGAACACGGCGGCCGACGGCGACGCGTGGACGACGGACGGCCCGTACGCCGGCACGCACATCGGCGCGCCCGTCTGCGGATGCGCGAACTTCAGCATCTCGACGCCGAACGCCGCGCGCAGGCGCGCCGGGTCGAGCATCGCGTCGGGGTCGCCCTGCGCGACGACGCGGCCCGCGCGCATCAGCACGATCTCGTCGCTGTACGCGGCGGCCTGGTTCAGGTCGTGCAGCACCCACACGATCGTCAGCCCGCGCGCGCGGTTCAGCGCGCGCAGCGCGTCGAGGATGTCGAGCTGGTGATGGATGTCGAGATAGGTGGTCGGCTCGTCGAGCAGCACGATCGGCGCCTGCTGCGCGAGCGCCATCGCGATCCACGCGCGCTGCCGCTCGCCGCCGGACAGCGCGCCGACGTCGCGGCCCGCGTCGCCGGCGAGCCCGCTCGTCTCGAGCGCTTCGTCGATCGCGACGTGATCGGCGCGCGACAAGCCGCGCAGGAAGCCGCCGTATGCATAGCGCCCGTACGCGACGAGCTCGCGCACGGTCAGGCCGGACGGAATCTGGTTGAACTGCGCGAGCATCGTCAGCTCGCGCGCGAGCGCGCGCCGCTTGAACGACGCGAGCGGCTTGCCGTTGACGTCGACGTGGCCGGCCAGCGCCGGCTGCAGGCCCGCGAGCGTGCGCAGCAGCGTGCTTTTTCCGCAGCCGTTCGGGCCGCACAGCGCGGTCACGCGACCGGCCGTGATCGACAGGTTCAAACCGTCGATCACGACATGGTCGCGATAGCCCACCGTCAGCCCCCGCGCGGCAAGCGCGGCGGTACGACGCGTCATCGATCCTCCGTTCGGCCGCGCGGGACCGTGTAGCTCTGCGCCATCGCGACGACGACCTTGCGCGGCCCTTCGAACGGGTCGCGCGCGTGCGCGGTCAGCATGTTGTCGAGCATCAGCACGTCGCCGGTCTGCCACGGGAACATGATCCGCTGCCGGTCGAGCACCGCGCGAATCTCGGCGAGCGCGTCGGCTTCGAGCGGCGCGCCGTCGCCGTAGTAGACGTTGCGCGGCACGTTGTCGACCCCGACCGCGTCGACGAGCGCTTCCTGCATGTCCTCGTCGAGCGCGGACAGATGGAACAGGTTCGCTTGGTTGAACCAGACCTTATCGCCCGTGCGCGGATGCCGCGCGACCGCCTGGCAGCGCTCGCGGGTGCGCAGCAGCAGCTCGCCGTCGTCGCCGGTGCGCCACGCGCAGTCGATGCCGCGCGCCGCGCACATCCGCTCGACCTCGCGCGCGTCGTCGGTGCCGAACGCCTGCTGCCACGGCAGGTCGAGCCCCTGCCCGAAATTGCGCACGTACAGCAGCTCGCGCTGCGCGAAGCGCGCGACGAGCGCCGGGTCGAGCGCGCGATACACCGCGCGGCTGTCGGCGATCGGCGTCGCGCCGCCCTTCGGCGCCGCGAGCGCGCAGTGGAACCAGATCCGCATCGGCCATTCGCGCGTGTACGACTGCTCGTTGTGCAGCGGGATCGCGCGGTGCGGCGGGTATTCGGTCGACGTATACACCGCGCCTTCGACCTGGCTGCGCGGCGTCGACGCGTATTCATAGCCGATCAGCGGATCGCCGAACGCGGCCGCGAACTGCTGGAACGCATCGATCGACGGCACGTGGAAACCGGTGAACAGCACGCCGCCCGCACGCTCGAGCGTGTCGGCGGCGATCGCGCGAGCGAGCGGCGCGAGCGCGTCGATCGACATCCCGTCCCCGCCCTTCGGGGATACGACGGTGGGCAGCCCCGGCTCGATCCGCAGGTCGTCGAGCGTCGGCAAGGCAAGCAGGGTCATGCAAGGTCCTCTTCAGATGGGCCCTCGGCGCCGCTCACGACGCGCGCCGCGCGGTTTCGCCGTCCATCGCGCGGCGCAGGCTCGCGGGCCGCATGTCGGTCCAGACGGTCTCGATGTGCGCGAGACAGTCGGCCTTCGGGCCGCGCACGCCCACTTCGCGCCAGCCGGCCGGCACGGCGCGGAACGTCGGCCAGATCGAATACTGTTCTTCGTCGTTGATGACGACCGTGTAGACGAGGTCGTCGGTGTCGGCGGAAGGCGTCGTGGCTTGCGTCATGGTCGAAACTCGGTCGGAAATCGCTGAAGGCGGTTGAAGGAAGCGGAGCGGTTCGGCCACCCCTGTCGGATAGACGATCGGGCGGCGCGCTTTTTTACCGGCGCCGCGCGCGGCCGCCGCAGAACACCGGGCACGCGACGCCGCGATGGCACGCATCGAGGCACTCGGCGCAATGGCGCTCGGCGTCGCGGACCATGAAATGCACGAGCGTCTGCGACACGTTCAGCGCGCGCGCCGCGCTCTGCAGCGTCTCGTCGCGCAGCCGCACCATCTCGAACGCCGCGCGGCTGCGCGCCGGCAGGTCGTCGAGCGCGGCCGACACGCGCCGCAGCGTGTCGCGCGTCATCAGCGCCGCTTCGGGCGTCGGCGCCGGCGACGGCACGTCGAAGCCGTCGTCCTCGTCCGCGTGATAGAGGCTCTCGAGGTTCTGGCGGCGGCACGCGTCGATCGACGCGTTGCGCACCATCCGCGTCACGTACGCGACCGGCTGGCGCACCGCATCCTGGTTCGGGAAATCGACGAGCTTCACGAACACGTCGTGCACGACGTCCTCGGCCCGGCTCGCGCAGCCGACGAAGCTGCGCGCGACGTTGACGAGCATCGCGCGGTGGGCGATGAGCACGTCGAGCAGCGCGCCCTGCGCGCTCGGCCTCGCCGCGCGGCGCGCCTGCGGCGCGGGCCTGGACGGCCGATCGGACGGGCTGCCGCGGAACGGGTTCGCCGCCGCCGTGACCGGTCGTTCGAGCACTTCCGCCATTGCCATCGATTCGCTCCGTCCAATTTTGAGATACCGCAAAATTTAACGTAAACGCAAATCATTCTCAATACGATTCTTAAATACCCCTTCGGATTGGTCGGATTTGTATGAATAAAGGCGGCGTTGCACGGGGTGTGCGGAGGCGTCCGATGGACGGATGGCTTGCGGGCCTGGGCCGACGAGTCGTTCCCGGCTTTTTGGGGAGATGGATCGGTGAAGCGCAGCCGCATCGCGAACGTCGCTTCGATCGCCCTCATCACCGGTGCGATGAAGGCGACGAGGCGCCGGGCGGCCGACAGTGCCGCCCGGCGCGTGTATCGGTCAATGTGCTGCTTGCATCGGCATCCGGCATTGCACGAGCCACGCACGGCCGGCACCCGTGCCGCACGCGTTGCCGCGCAGCGGCGCGCGTTGTTTCGACGACAACTTGAGCGACGCAAGCTTCGACTGGGACGTCCGCACGCGCAGTGTGTCGGAACCCGGGCTCGCCGGCGGCAGCGAGCGCAATGTCGCTGCATCGATGTGCACTTGCCAGAACTGTGGCGTCCCGTTGGGGTCGTCTACGCGATAGCCCTGCCCGGTGATGGTCTGTCCGTCGGGGCTGACGCCGATCACGCGCATCAGGTCCAGCGTGCCGACCGAAATGCCGGCGGCTTCGAGCAGCGCGGCGAGACTGCGCATGCCGCTTTGCCGTGTCCAGACGTAGACGCGCGACTCGCCGCTTCGGCTATTGCTCGACTCGCCGGTCACGACGCGTCCGTCGGCGCTGATCGACGATGCGCTGCTGGTGTCGTCGCCTTCGAGAAACCCGAGCCGCTCGATGCTGCTGCCGCCATTCGTCCATCGCACGGCTTCCGAATCGACCCGCTGTCCGTCCGGCGTGGACAGCAAAGTGCCGATGCTCCCGACGATCGTCTGGCCGTCTTCGGTCACGCCCCAGGCCATGTCCATCCTCGGCTCGCCCGCGCTGCTCGTCGGCAACAGCCGGTCGCCTGATTTCTCCGTCCAGAGGAATGCACGCGAGCCATATACGCCGTCGACATTGCCGGCGTATCCCACGGCCGCGTTGCCGGCCTGGTTCATTGCGAACAATTGAACGGCGTAATTGCCGCCCGGCGGCAACTCGCGCAAGCCGGTGCGCTGGTCCCAGAAGAACCGCGCGTTCCGGCCGTCGGTCGTGACGAAGCTGCCGGTCATCCTGGAGCCGTCGCGATTCGCGACTTCGACCGTACTCCCCCAGCCCGCCGAACGCGGAACGATTTCCTGCGCACGACCGTCGCCGGGCCAGCGCACCGCCCATCGATCAAGGTTGCCGTCCGCCTGGAGCGCGCTGATCGAACCGCCGACGACCCGGCCATCGGCCGACACCGTCTGTGCGAAAGAGTCGTAGGCATTCGCCGGCGCGGCCAGCCGCTGCCAGCCCGTCGCGGCCGACCATGAGAAGGCAGTGCTGCGACCCGGCTGCGCGTCGTTCGAGTTGGCGCCGACGATCGTCTTGCCGTCCGCGCTAACGGCATAACCATGGTTCCGGCCCTCGCGCGGCCCGCCCAGATCGCCGAACACGGTCAGCGAATATCCACCCGCCGATACCGTCTGCGCGTGAACCGCGCTCATTGCCGAAGCGGCCAGCACTGCCGCAACCACACTGCTTCTCAACTGCATCTCGTCTCCCCCGAAACACCGTCAATGAAATTCGGTGCGAGCGGCTTGCGCCGCAACGCACGCCGCTCGCACCGTCTCGAACTCAGTAAAGGAAAATCCGGATCGTCGCCGACGCGTTGAACGGCCCGATCTTCGGTGGTCCGAACGACTTCAGCACCGCGTCGAGCATCACGCTCTGGTTGGCGACGTTGGCCGGAAACTGCGTGAGCGTGAATTGCTTGTTGAATTCGATCGCCCTGCCCTGGCTGTCCTCGATGCCGATGCCGAAGTTGCTCTTGCTTTCAGGCACCAGCAAGCCGTTCTGCACGGTGCCCTTCGTCGCCTCGAAGTAGCCGTCGACGCGCACCGGGATGCTGCATTTCTTCGTCAGCGACATCGAGAACCGCTTGCGCGGCACGGCCGGCAAGAAGCCGTTGCCGGACGTCTGCACCTGCCCGAAATTCACGATGCCCGGCTCGGGCGTGACCAGCACGTCGACGAGGCACGGTGTCGGCTTCAGGTTCTGCAGACCGCTCAGACGGTACTGGAAGCTCGTGTTGTACGCATTCAGGCCGCCCTCGCCGTCGAACTGAAACACCGTATAGACGTCGTTCGGCGGCTGCACCCATTTGCCCTTCTTGCGTACCACGACCTGATAGTCGAGGCTGATCTGCGTCCGCTTGCAATTTCCGCTGAGGAAGTCCGATCTCTTGCAGGGCTCCACGGCCAACCCGGTCGGCACGCCGCCGCCGGGGTTGCTGGTCCTGTCGAAATAATCGACGCCCCTGTAACGGATGCCGATCTGGAGCCCCCACGCAGCCGGGTCCGTACGAGTCGGATTGGCATAGAAATAAATGTTGTCGATGACGCTCAGGCTCTTGTCGTCGCCAAGGTCCTTGTAGCAATACCCGGTCGTTGTCCGCGGCGGCGATATCCAGATCACGTACCCGTCCGGCGCATCGGTCGGATACGACGCAACACCACCGATCGGCTCGGTCAATGACGTGGCCCCGCCGTTGGTCAGGCAACGCAGCGCCCACGCCGGCTGCACCGCCGCAACCAGCATCGCGAGCACGACCCACCTCAGCCACGCCGCCACCGGCGACACCGGTTGTCGTCGCGCCCCCCTCATTTCCTGACACTCTTGCAAACACCCGCCTCGCACGCATACTCCACCGCGACTTGACCGCCGTAGTCATCGATATGCGTGACGAACAGCGTCGCGCTCGCCGCGCCCTTGAACGGCACGTCCGCGGTGCTCATCGGGCTCACCATCACCGGATCGGGCAGCACCGGCGTCTTCTGCGCGCCCGCCGCCACGTCGACCACCGTCACATGGAACGGCGTCGGGTTGTCGAACACGAGCTTGTGCGCGGCGGCGTCGACGCGCAGCGTCATCGGCAGCGTCGGGTCCTCGTCGCGCGACGGCTGCACGCCCTTCGGCCGGTAGAACAGCTTCATCTGCGTGTGCAGCGCGATCTGCAGCGCGTTCGGCGTGTCGGTCTTCGGCGGCACCTCGCGGATGTTCAGGTAAAACACCGTCTCGCGATCGGCCGGCAGCGCGGCGCCCGGCAGCTTCGCGATCCGCAGCACGTTGCGCTCGTTCGCCTCGACGCGCTGCAGCGGCGGCACGACCATCAGCGGCGACGTGATGCGGTTGCCCTTCGCGTCCTCGATCCACGACTGCACGAGGTACGGATAGGTCGCGCTCTTGTTCGTGATCGTCACGATCGCCGCCTGCTCGCCTTCGTTGAAGATCACGCGCGTGCGGTCCGGCACGATCGACGCGTGCGCGGCGCCCGCCAGCAGCGTGCCGAAGGCTGCGAGCGCGCAGGTCGCGCGCCGCAGGAAAAGAGAAGAAAGAAGTTTCATCGCAATGTCCGTTGATTCATCGTTCGGTCCGGCCGGTCGCCGCATGCGACGCGCCGGGCGGCTGGCACGTCACCGGAATCGGCGTGCCTTCGAGTTGGAGCTGGTCCGGCAGCACGTCGAGCGTGCACAGCGTGCGTTCGCCCGCGCGCACCACCAGCGACGATTTCGGCTGGACCTGGGTCAGGTACGCGGCGCCGTCCTCGCCGACGATGCCGAGCTCCTTGCCGTTCGCCGCATCCTGCACCGACGCGCCGAACGGCAGCGCCTTGCCGCCCGTGTCCGACAGCGTCAGGAACAGGTTGCGGCCGTGCGCGGCGGAGAACTTGACGAAGCCGATCGCGCCGTCGGTCAGCACCAGCCGCTGGATCGGGTTCGACACCTGGGTTTCGAGCGGCAGCTTCTCGACGTTGACCGTCGCGTCGTACACGTTGTACGGCGAGATGCTGTCGAGCACCGCGTAGCCCCGCGCGTTGGTGCGCGACAGCGAGCCGGACAGCGGCACGTCCGGCACGCCGTCGGTCGACACCAGCAGGCGCGCGTCGCCCGCGTTGCCGTTCGCGTGCGCGGCGACGCCGTATTGCGTCGCGACCAGCGAGCCGTCGACTTCGAGCGACGCGGCCGCATACGAATTCGCGACCGTCGACGCCTGCGCGGTGAGCTGGTACGACGACGTACGCTGGCGGAAGCTCGCGTTCGCCGACGCGCGGCCCGCGGTCGAGCCGGCGGAAACCTGGTAGGTGCGCCCGGCCGGATCGTCGTAGATGTAGCCGGCGCTCGCGCTCGTGCTGCCGCCGCCCGTCGTCACGCTCGACGTGACGGTCTGGCGGTCGCCGATCGGCAGCGTCGCCGTCACCGAGAACTGGTTGCCGCTGCCGCCCGCGCCGAGCGTGCGGAACGCGGACAGGCTGACGTTCACGCGGCGCAGCGCGCCGAGCGAGAACGCGCGCGTCAGCGTGAGGCCGACGCGCTGGTCGGACGACCGCGCCCAATAGGTCGTCTGGTCGTACGAGAAATAGGTCGAGGTTTCGCCGAAGCGCTTCGACAGCGTCGCCGAATAGCGCTGCTTGCTGTTCGCGAGGCCGTACGCGGTCGGGTCGCCCGAGAACTGCGAGAAGTTCGTGTAGTCGCGCTCGGAGAAGCGATAGCCGAAGAAGCGCACGTCCGCGTCGAGCGAATCGAAGTGCTTCGAATAGTTGAAGCGGTACGAGTTGCCGTTGCGGGTCGTGCCGTTCCACCACAGCCGCGCGCTCGCATGCGTGACGTCGGCGGACACCGCGCCGAACCGGCCGAGGTCGCGGCCGACGCCGAACGCGACCGACGTATAGCCGGACGCGGCGATGAAGCCGCCATACACAGTCACGTCGAACGGCAGGCCGTACGCCGCCTCGGCAAAACCGAAGAACGGCGTGATGCCGGCGCCGCCGAACAGGCGCGGCTTGCCGACCGCAGCCTTGTAGCGCAGCTGCCCCTGGCGCGCGAGGAACGGCACCGACGCGGTCGTCACCTGGAAGCGCTGCACCGAGCCGTCCTCTTCCTCGACCGCGACGTCGAGCGTGCCCTGCACGCTCGTGTTGATGTTCTGCAGTGCGAACGCGCCCGGCGACACGCGCGTCACGTACAGCACGCGGCCCTGCTGCGACACCGTCACGGTCGCGTTGGTGCGCGCGACGCCCGAGATCAGCGGCGCATAGCCGCGCATCGACGGCGGCAGCATGCGGTCGTCGCTGCGGATCGTCGCGCCCGTCAGCGCGAACGTGTCGAAGATGTCCGAGGTCAGGTAGTCGTCGCCGAACGACACCGTCGATTCGATCGACGGCAGCGCACGAAACGCGTAGAGCCGGCTGAAGCGGAACGTGCGGTCCGCATAGACCGTGTTGCCGGCGTTCGATTGCGCCTGGTAGTCGCCGCGAAAGCGCCACGCGCCCCAGTTCGCGCCGACCGTCCCGTACGCCTGCACGGAATTCGTCTGGCTGCCCGCCGAGCCGAAGTTGCGGTTGGTGTTCGCGATCACGCGGTAGTCGAGCAGCGCGCCCGGAATGCCCTCGGTCCAGCGCTCCGGCGGCAGGTAGTACGCGTCGGTGTATTCGAGCGCCGCCTGCGGAATCGAGATCTTGAGGCGTCCGTCGCCCTTCAGGTAGCGCACGGTCACGCCTTCGATCGCGGCGAGATCGACGCAGCGGCCGCCCTGGAAGCGCGGCAGGTCCTTCGCGAGCGACGGCTTCAGGCCGAACTGCGCGACGAGCTCCGGCGGCAGGCAGGGCCGCCCCGCGCCCGACGCGTCCCCGGCGACGAACTCGATCGTCTGCAGGCCGAAGAAGACGTCGTTGACCTGCACTTCGAGCAGGTACTCGCCCGGCAGCGTGAAATCGGCCTGCGAGAACTGCGACAGGTCGACGTTGCTCGCGCCGTCGATACTCAGGAACGACGAATTGAATTCCGTCGCATGGCTCTGGCTGCCGACGGCCAGCACGGAGACGCAAAGGATGGAATGTCTGATTCGCACGAGAGGCTACCGGGGTTCCTGGACAGGGCGGGAAACGAAAAAGATACGAGGAAGGGTGCGCGCACCCTTCCCCGAGGGGCGGATGCTTACTGGTAGCGGACCGTGAAGTTCGCGACGCCGTCGGCGGTGCCCGGCGTCACGCCGGCTGCCGTCGCTTCGTACATCGCCGCGAAGCGCGCGACGTTCGTGCCGTTCTGCAGCACGACCGGCGCCTTCTGCTCGGCGCCGTTGTCGAGGTATTCGCCCGACGAGGCTTGCAGGCGGATGCCGACGTTGGTCGCCGAGCCGACGGTCGCGATCAGCTTCGGCTGCTTCGCGTTCGACGAGCCCGTGAACGTGAAGAACGCGTTCTTCGCGATGCTGGTGTCGCAGTCGGTCAGCTTGATGTCGAAGTTGGTCGGCGTGGACTTGTCGCCGGCCTGCTTGAACACGTTCGTCGGCACGAAGCCGAGACGCACGGTCTGGTCGACCGAGCCCGCGTCGATGCCGCATGCGCCCGCGACGATCTCGCCCGTGAAGTTGATCGTGCCGGTGCCGGCAGCGAAGGCCGACGAGGACAGCGCTGCGAAGGCGACGGCGGACAGGAGGGATTTCTTCATGATCGATTCCGTATGAATGGCAAAAGAATGGGACGACGTGGCGGACACAACCGGTAGCGCTTGGCTCGCCCCGTCCGTCACGAGGCGGCATTATTGAGATAAATCAGAAAGTTTTTTGTAAATCATTGTTAAATGCAATCTGACAATGTCCGATTTACCGACATTCATATGATTGTTTCCCATCAGTTCACAATCCTTTTACCTTGATCTGCAATCCTGATTGACATTTTAAAAACGTATGAAGATAAAGAACATTTCCCGGCGCACCCTCCAAAAACCCGCCTGAGGCATGCTGGCACTGGCTTCAGGCGATCCGATACCGCAAGGCCATAATCCTGTACCAATCCGCCATTCGTTGCCGATTCACAACGACAACGCGCCGCGATTTTCAATCCACAAGAAATTAACTTTCGGCTCGCTCTCAACCCATATTCTGCGCAATCGTTTGCGCGATCGAGTTTAACGTTTTACATGCGTCACTTTGTCGCCGAATAATCAAAATCACGTAATCGAATTGAAATTCGCATTTGACAATTGAAGAACCAGGCCGATGCACGCGCGACGGCGTCGTACCGTCACGCGCTCGGTCTGAAAAGCGGGAAGAAGGAGAGGAATCAGCGGTCGTCCTGCACCGCGCGGCGCGCGGCCGGCGATGCGAACAGGCGGGCGGCGTCGTGGCCGATGCCGGGCGCCTCGACGAGGCGCCAGTTGAACGTCCAGCCGCGTTGCGCGGCCACGGCCCGGGCGGCGCGAAAGGCATTGAGGCCGCGCGCGTAGCGGCTGGCCCCCTGCCCGTCCGCTTCGCTGCCATGGACGAGGTGCGTGCCGCCGGTGTCGTCGGTGCCGAGCAGCACGGTCACCGGTTGCGCGAGATACGCGCGCAGCGCATCGTCCCCGCCATGAGCCGGGCCGAGGCCGCCGAAGCCGAACGGTGCGGCGTCGGTCACGCTCGGCATGACCCAGGTCGACGGATTCGCGATCACGATGCGCGCGACGCCGGGCACGCCGCCGTACGCGGCAACGCGATCGAGGAACTGCGCGCCCGCCGAATGGCCGAGCAGCACGACGCGGGGTGCGGCGATCCCCGACGCGCGCCGCGCCCAGTCGATGAGCGGCGCGACCAGCGCGCGCGGCTGGCGCGGGTCGCGCGACAACCCGTGCGCGGCGCTCGCGCCGCCATATTGATAAACGTTGCGTGGAAAGCGCGCCGCGTCGAACTGCGGCGCGACGACGATCGCGCAGATGCGCTCGGCGAGCGGCGTCGCGTGGTCGCGGTAGGCGGCGCCGTCGCGCTGCACGCCGTGGAATACGACGAGCAGCGTCGCCGGCGCGCAATGCGCGGGGCGATAGGTGAAGACCGGCAGTGCGACGCCCGCGACGTTCACCATCGCGGCGGCCGGCCCGGGGGGAATCGTCGCCGCGTCGGCTTGCGCGTGCGCGGGCTGGCTTGTTGCCGCGACGTCAGCCACCTGCGCGTGCGCCGCTTGCGCCGCCACGAACGCCATGCCGGCGGCGAACGCCACTCCCAGCCGTGCTGGATCGATTCCCATACGTGCTCCGCTGCGTCGTGTCGACAAGCGTATCCAACGCGCGGCCACGACCGCGCGCCGACAGCGGTCACATTACCGGATATCACGCATGCGGGACGGCACCGTCACGCGTCGGCTTCCGCCGGCGACCAGCCGCCGCCGAGCGCACGGTACAGCGTGATCGCGTTGCCGAGCCTGAGCTGCTTCAGCCGGATCAGCTCCTGCCCGGATTCGAACGTGCTGCGCTGCGCGTCGAGCAGTTCGAGATAGGTCGCGACGCCGCTGCCGTAGCGGCGCTCGGCGAGCTTCAGCCGCGCGCCGTCCGCTTCGTAAACTGCCTGCTGCGCGGCGAGCTGCGCGTCGATCCAGTCGCGCGCGGCGAACGCGTCCGCCACTTCGCGGAACGCGACCTGCACGCTCTTCTCGTATTCGGCGACCGCGATGTGCTTGCGCGCCGTCGCGACGTCAAGGTTCGCGCGATTGCGCCCGCCCGCGAAGATCGGCAGCGTGAGTCGCGGCGCGAACGTCCACACGCCGGTGCCGCTCGCGAACAGGCCCGAGAACGCGTCGCTGACCGAGCCGATGTCGGTCGTCAGCGTGATGCGCGGGAAGAACGCCGCGCGCGCCGCGCCGATCTGCGCGTTCGCGGCCTTCAGGCGCGCCTCGGCCTGCCGGATGTCCGGCCGCCGTTCGAGCAGCGCGCTCGGCGCGCCCGGCGCGACGGGCGCGATCGCGAGCGTGTCGAGCGTCAGCCCGTCGCCGGGCGCCACGCGCGCGAAATCGCCCGCGAGCAGCTGCAGCGCGCGCACCGCCTGCGCATGCTCGCGCTGCAGCGCGGCCTGCGACGCGCGCGCGGCCGCCACCAGCATCTCGGCGGAGCGCAGTTCGATCGCGTCGCTCGTGCCCGCCGCATAGCGGCGCCGTGTCAGCGACGCGATCCGCTCGCGCGCGTCGAGCGTGCGCTGCGCCAGCGCGAGCTGCTCATGCAGCGAGCGCTCCGCCACATACGCGTTCGCGACTTCGGCAATCACGCCGATCCGCACCGTGCGCTGCGCTTCGGCGGTCGCGAAGTACTCGGCGAGCGCCGCGTCCGACAGGCTCTTCACGCGGCCGAACAGGTCGAGTTCGTAGGCGCTGACACCGACGCCCGCGCGATACAGCCCGCTCACCGCGCTCTGGCGCACGACCGGGTCGTACACGCGCGTGCGCTCGTAGCCGAGGTTCGCGTCGAGCGACGGCAGGCGGTCCGCGCGCTGCACGCCGTACAGCGCGCGCGCTTCCTCGACGCGGCCCGCCGCGACCCGCAGGTCGCGGTTGTTCGCAAGCGCCGCATCGATCCACGCCTGCAGCGCCGGATCGGTGAAATACGCGCGCCAGTCGTCGAGCAGCGCGGGGCTGGACGGCTGCGCGGCCGACGGCGCGCCGTCGGCCGGCGCATAGCTCGACGGCACCGGCGCCGCCGGGCGCTCGTAGCGCGGCGCGAGCGAGCAGCCCGCGAGCGCGAGCGCGGCGGCGAATGCGACCGGTGCATTCAGCCCCGAGCGTGTAGTCATGCGAAACATCAGGACGTACCCTCCATCGTCACCGGTTGCGAACCGCCGCGGCGGCGCGCGCCGACGTTGAACAGCCGGCCGACGATCACGAAAAACAGCGGGACGAGGAACACCGCGAGCACGGTCGCCGAGATCACGCCGCCGAGCACGCCGGTGCCGATCGCCATCTGCGCGCCGGACGCCGCGCCCGACGCGAACGCGAGCGGCAGCACGCCGACGCCGAACGCGAGCGACGTCATCACGATCGGCCGCAGCCGCAGCCGCGCGGCCTCGAGCGCCGCGTCGACGAGCGACATCCCCTGCGCGACGAGATCCTTCGCAACCTCGACGATCAGGATCGCGTTCTTCGCGGACAGCCCGATCGTCGCGATCAGCCCCACCTTGAAATAGATGTCGTTCGGCATCGTCCGCAGCGTCACGCCGAGCACCGCGCCGATCACGCCGAGCGGCACGACCAGCATCACCGCGAACGGAATCGACCAGCTCTCGTACAGCGCCGCGAGCGCAAGGAACACGACGAGCACCGACAGCGCGAACAGCATCGGCGCCTGCGCGCCCGACAGCCGCTCCTCGAACGACTGCCCCGACCACGCGTAGCCGATGCCGGCCGGCAGCTCGCCCGCGATCCGCTCGATCGCCGCCATCGCCTCGCCGCTGCTGTGGCCGTGCGCGGCCGAGCCGTTGATCGTGAACGACGGGAAGCCGTTGTAGCGCGTGAGCTGCGGCGGGCCGAGCGTCCAGTGCAGCGTCGCGAACGCGGCGAGCGGCACCATCTCGCCGCGCGCATTGCGCACCCGCAGCTTCTTCACGTCGTCCGGATCGAGCCGGTGCCGGCCGTCCGCCTGCACGATCACGCGCCGCACCTGCGTGCCGTGCATGAAGTCGCCGATGTAGTCGGAGCCGAACATCACCGCGAGCGTCGTGTTGATCTCTTCCATCGACACGCCGAGCGCGGACGCCTTCGCGCGATCGATGTCGAGCCTGAGCTGCGGCGCGTCCTGCGTGCCCGCGAACATCAGGTCGGTGAGCGCCGGATGCTTGCCGCCTTCGGCGAGCAGCCGCTCGCGCGCGGCGGCGAACCCCGCGTAGTCGAGCCCGCCGCGGTTCTGCAGCCGGAAGTCGAAGCCGCTCGACGAGCCGAGATCCGGCAGCGCCGGCGCGTTCATCGCGAACACCGTCGTGTTCGGCGTCGCCGCGAAGCGCGCGTTGATGCGCGCGACGATCGCCTGCACCTGGTCGTGCGCGCGCTGGCGCTCCTTCCAGTTCTTCAGCGTCACGAAGATCATCCCGCCGTTCGGCCCTTCGCCGTACAGGTTGAAGCCGCCGAGCGCGAACGTATACGCGGCCGGCTCCTGCGTGCGCACGTAGGTCTCGACCTCGCGCACGCTCTGCATCGTTTCCGCGAGCGGCGTGCCCTGCGGCCGGATCACCATCACCATGAAGTTGCCCTGGTCCTCGTCCGGCAGGAACGCGGTCGGCAGCTGCGTGAGCATCAGCGCGGCGGCCGCGGTCAGCGCGCCGTACACGACGAGCCAGCGCACCGGCTTCTTCAGCATGCCGCCGACGCGCAGCGCATAGCGCTGCGTCGCCCGCGCGACGAACCGGTTGAACCAGCCGAAGAAGCCGCCCTTCTCGTGATGGCCGTCGGCGACCGGCTTGAGCAGCGTCGCGCACAGCGCGGGCGTCAGCGACAGCGCGAGGAACGCCGAGAAGCCGATCGACACCGCGAGCGACAGCGCGAACTGCCGGTAGATGTTGCCGACCGCGCCGCCGAAGAACGCCATCGGCACGAACACCGACGTCAGCACCACGGTGATGCCGACGATCGCGCCGCTGATCTGCGTCATCGCCTTGACGGTCGCCTCGTACGGCGCGAGCCCTTCCTCGACCATCAGCCGCTCGACGTTCTCGACGACGACGATTGCGTCGTCGACGAGGATGCCGATCGCGAGCACCATCCCGAACATCGTCAGCACGTTGATCGAGAAGCCCGCCGCGAACATCACGCCGAACGTGCCCGCGAGCGCGACCGGCACGACGAGCGTCGGGATCAGCGTCGCGCGCAGGTTCTGCATGAACAGGAACATCACGAGGAACACCAGCACGCCCGCCTCGATCAGCGTCGTGACGACCTTGTTCATCGACACGCGCACGAACGACGACGTCTCGTACGGAATCTGGTACTTGACGCCCGGCGGGAAGAACTTCGACAGCTCGTCCATCGTCGCGCGCACGCGCTGCTCGGTGGCAACCGCGTTCGAGCCCGGCGCGAGCTTGATGCCCATGCCGGTCGCGACCTTGCCGTTCACGTAGGACGGGTAGTTGTAGTCGTTGCCGCCGAACTCGATGCGCGCGACGTCGCGCAGGAACAGCGCCGAGCCGTCCGGCCGCGCGCGCAGCGCGATCGCGCCGAAATCGGCGGGCGTCTTCAGCGGCGCGTCGGCGAACACGGTCGCCGCGATCGGCGCGCTGTCCGGCACCGCGCTGCGGCCGATGTCGCCCACCGTCACGCGCGCGTTGTGCGCGCGCACGGCCGCCGCGATGTCCGACGCGGTGAGCCCGTCGCCGGCCATCTTGACCGGGTCGGGCCAGATCCGCATCGCGTATTCCGAGCCCCAGAACTGCACCCGGCCGACACCCTCGACGCGCCGCAGCGCCTGCACGACGTTCGCCGACGCGTATTCGCCGAGCTGCACGGCGTTCATCCGGCCGTCCTCGGACGTCAGCGACACGACGAGCTGGATGTTGTCGGCGGCCTTCTCGACCTGGATGCCGTCGCGCCGCACGGGCTCGGGCAGCCGCGCCTCGACCGTCTTCAGGCGGTTCTGCACCTCGACCGCGGCGAGATCGGCATTCACGCCCTGCTTGAACGTCAGGTACAGCGACGCCATGCCGACGCTGCTCGTCGCGGACGTATACAACAGCCCGGGCGCGCCGTTCATCTCGCGCTCGATCAGCGCGGTGACGGACTCCTCGACGACCTGCGCGGACGCGCCCGGATAGGTCGCGTAGATGCTGACGACGGGCGGCGCGATGTCCGGGTACTGCGCGACGGGCAGTGCGCGGATCGCGAACACGCCGCCCAGCATGATGAAGATGGCGATCACCCACGCGAACACGGGGCGATCGATGAAGAAACGTGCCATGTTGGTTCGAACCGGTCAGGTTTGGCGGGCGGTGGCGCCGGGAGCGGAGGCGGCCGCGGGTTGCCCCGCCTTGGCCGGCCCTGCCCGCTCGACGGGCTGCACCGCGGTATCGGGCGAGAATTGCGCGGCGTTGTCGACGATCACGCGCTCGCCGCCCTTCAGGCCGCGCGTGATGCGCCAGTCGCGGCCGCTCATCTGGTCGGCCGCGACCTCGACGTCCTTGACCTTGCCGTCGGCGCCGACCACCCGCACCGACGCGCGGTCGGCCGTGCGCAGCAAAGCGTCGCGCGGCACGAGGATCGCCTGGCGGTCGACCGCGTTGTCGAGCGCGATCTTCACGTACGCGCCGGGCAGCAGCTCGCGATCCGGATTCGGGAACAGCGCGCGCATCGCGACGGTGTCGGTGGTCGGATCGACCGCGAGATCGCGGAACAGCAGCTTGCCCTTCAGCGGATACGCGGTGCCGTCCGGGCGCAGCAGCGTCACGGCGATGTCCTGCTGCGCGATCCCCGTCGCGCGGCCGCTCGTCACCGCGCGGCGCAGCGCGTCGACGTCCGCGGCCGGCTGCGAGAAGTTCACGTAGATCGGATCGAGCTGCTCGACGGTCGTGAGCGGCGTCGCCTCGTTCTGGCCGACCAGCGCGCCCTCGGTGACGAGCGCGCGCCGCGCGCGGCCCGCGATCGGCGCGGTGACGGTCGCGTAGTCGAGCTGGAGCTGCGCGCGCGCGAGCTCGGCCTTCGCCGACGCGACCTCGGCCTTCGCCTGCGCATCGGCGGCAACCGCCTCGGTGTGGTCGCGCTCGCTGACCGCGCGGTCGCGCACGAGATCGTCGTAGCGGCGGCGCTTGTCGGTCGCCGCGAGCGCCGCGGCCTGCGCCTTCGCGAGCGTGCCCTGCGCCGCGTCGCGCGCGGCCTTCAGCGGCGCGGGATCGATGCGGAACAGCACCGCGCCCTGCTTCACCTCCTGCCCTTCCTCGTAGGTGCGCGCGGTGACGATGCCCGCGACCCGCGCGCGCACCTCCGCCTGCCGGTAGGCTTCGAGCCGGCCCGGCAGCTCGACGGAGAGCGGCATCTCGGTCGGCCGCACGGTCACCACCGTCGCGCGCTGCGCGGCCTCCGGCGCGGCGTCGCGCTCGCCCTTTCCGCACCCGGCGACGGCCAGCGCGGCCGCCAGCGCGAACGGCGCCAGCCGGCGGCGGCGCGTCAGGGAGCGATTGTTGTTCTTCATGTGGACCTCGGATCGTGTGCCGCCAGTAAAATGCGGCGGCTCAGGGTGGCTGATTATAATCAGTCATGTCTGATTAAATACACGCAGATTTAAATTTACCGCCACATTGTCTCAATAAAGCGACAGCAAAACGTAAGGAATCTCGCAACATGGCCCGCAAGACCCGGGAAGAATCTCTCGCCATCAAGCACCGGATCCTCGATGCCGCCGAGCTCGTGCTGCTCGAGAAAGGCGTCGCCCAAACTGCGATGGCGGACCTCGCGGAGGCCGCCGGCATGTCCCGGGGCGCCGTCTACGGGCACTACAAGAACAAGATGGAGGTGTGCCTGGCGATGTGCGACCGCGCGTTCGCGCGCACGTCCGAGGGCTTCGAGGCCGGCGACGGGCAACCCGCGCTCGACACGCTGCGGCGCGCCGCGTCGCACTATCTTGAGCAATGCGGCGAGCCGGGCTCGATGCAGCGCGTGCTCGTGATCCTGTATACGAAATGCGAACAGTGCGACGAGAACGGCGCGCTGCTGCGCCGCCGCCTGCTGCTCGAATTGCAGATGCTGCGGATCACGAAGGCGCTGCTGCGCCGCGCGGCCGCGGGCGGCGAAGTCGCGGCCGAGCTCGACGTGCATCTCGCGGCCGTCTATCTCGTGTCGCTGCTCGAAGGCGTGTTCGCATCGATGATCTGGACCAACCGCCTGCGCGGCAATCTGTGGAACGACGCCGAGGCGATCCTCGATGCCGGCTTCGACGCAGTACGTACGTCCGCCGCGCTCCGGCGACACGCGCAAAAATTGCCTGAATGAGGTCCGGATACGCAAAAAACACCGAAGTCATCCCAATTTTCCGCTCTGCGAAACAACATTCCCGACCCTGTTTAAAATTTTCTGCATTTTGCGGAACATCGGTAGACTGGCGCTGTCATCTATTTTTAGCGTCTTCGTGATAACCGGGTCCTGACCCGGCAATCGCGCCGCCGTTCGAAGCGGGTTGCCTCCCGCGCTGTTGGGTCGGACGGAAACGACACGGGCCCCTGACGGGGCCTGTTTTGTTGCACGCCCGCCTCCCCTCCTTTCGGCGGCCCCAGCCCACACCCTTTCCTCGAACCGTTTTCCTGGATGTGGACACCCTTGGTCAAGTCTGCCGCAATTCCTGATTCATCCGCGCCGCGTGCCGCGCGCGCGTGGCAGCTCGTACGCGCGATGCTGCCGGCCGCCGTGCTCGGCGCCCTCGCCACGCTCGGCCTCGCCGTCACGCTGCCGGCCGTCTCGCAATTGCCGGGCGCCGTCGACACCGACACGGCCGCGATGCCGCAACGCGTGCTGTCGGACACCCCGTTCCCCACCGCGCAGCATTTCATCACGAACGAGCTCGTCCAGGCGATCGGCGAGCGCAACGCGCAGCCAGGCCTGTTCGCGCCGCTCAGCGCGCACCGCAACGACATGCTCGGCTATGCGAACCTGTTCACGCTCGCGCCGCCCGAGCCCGAGCACGGGCTGCGCGCCGGCGACATCGAGCTGACGCTGTCCGATACGCTGAACCGTCTCGACCTGCCGCCGGAAGTGCGGATCCAGCTCGGCGACATCGTCAGCGGCAAGGTGCCGATGCGCGAAAGCGCGCATCGCGGCGACTACTACCGCCTCGCGTTCGACACGACCCAGGGCGCGCCCCGCCTCACCGCGCTCGAGCTGCGCGTCGCGGGCCGCACGTTCGGCGCGCTGTGGTTCAAGCCGCCGGGCGCCGACAAGGGCGCGTATTACACGCTCGACGGCGCGCCGCTCGAAGCCGCCGCGTTCACGATGCCCGTCAAGTGGACCCGCATCAGCTCGTTCTTCGGCGAGCGTGTCCATCCGCTGTCGCAGGCGATGGCGTTCCACACCGGCGTCGATCTCGCCGCGCCGTCCGGCACGCGCGTCGACGCGGCGGCCGACGGCACCGTGTCGTTCGTCGGCACCGATCCGGGCGGCTACGGCCGCTACGTGATCGTCGATCACGCCGACGGTTATTCGACCTACTACGCGCACCTGTCCGCGTTCGCGCACGGGCTGAAGGTCGGCGAGCGGGTCAGGCAGGGCGAGCGCATCGGGTCGGTCGGCATGACCGGCGCGGCGACGGGCCCGCACCTGCACTTCGAGGTGCGGATCGCCGACCAGCCGGTCGACCCGCTCGTCACGCTCGCCGAGGCGCAAACGGGCCTCTCCGACATGCAGCGCACCGCGTTCCGCCAGGAAGCCGCGGAATGGCGCTTCCGCCTCGCGTCGATCAACACCGCGCCGTTCGCGTTCGCACAGACCGACGGCCCGCTGTGGGCCGACTTCGCCAGCGACAAATCGACGCTGCGCGCGGTCTTCAACACGCACTACACCGCGTCCTGACGCGCACGGCGCCGGCTGGCGTCAACGCGTCGCGCCGCGCGCCGGCTGCGCGCGCCCGGCCGCCGTGCGCGCGTGGCGTTCCGCGCGCGGACGACGCGACAGCAGCCAGCGCGCGACGCCGTCGAGCGACGTGCACAGCACGAGGTAGATCGCGGCGACGAACAGGAAGATCGGCGCCGGATACACCATCAGCCGGTTGTTCACCTGCGTCGCGACGAACGACAGCTCCGGCACGCCGACGATGTACGCGAGCGACGTGTCCTTCACGAGCGACACCCACTGGTTCACGAACGACGGCGTCATGATCCGGATCGCCTGCGGCAGCAGCACGTAGCGCACGGTCTGCCAGCGCGTGAGGCCGAGCGACAGCCCTGCCTGCCATTGCCCCGCGCCGGCCGCGACGATCCCCGCATGCACCGCGTGCGCGAGATACGCGCCGCCGATCAGCGCGAGCGCGCACACGACCGTCGCAAGCCCCGGCACGTCGGTGTGCAGCAGCATCGGCATCAGGAAATACGTCCAGAAGATCAGCATCAGCACCGGAATCGCGCGAAAAAAACCGATGAACGCGAGCAGCAGCACGCGCGCCCAGCCGCCCGCGAGCGCCATCGCGACGCCGAGCGCGACGCCCAGCACCGCCGACGCGCACGCGGACGCGATCGCGAGCACCAGCGACAGCGCGGCGCCGCCGAGCGGCCCGTCCGGGCACGCGCCGACGAGCAGGTATGGAAGATTGTTGGCGAACAACGAGAATTCCATCGTCAATGCCCCGCACCTAGCCGGTCGCGCCATTGCGCGGCCGCATACGCGGCCGCCTCGATCGCGGCCGCCGCGGCGACGTACAGCACGGTCGCGACGCCGAACGCGGCGAAGGTCTTGAAAGTCTCGGTCTCGACCTGCCGCGATGCATACGACAGCTCGGCGACGCCGATCGCCATCGCCAGCGACGAGTTCTTCACGAGATTCATCGTCTGCCCGAACAGCGGCGGCAACGCGATGCGCACCGCCTGCGGCAGGATGACGTAGCGCAGCGCCTGCAGCGGCGTGAGGCCGAGCGCCGCGGCCGCGTCGCGCTGCGCAAGCGGCACGCCGCGCAGGCCTGCTTCGCACTCTTGCGCGACGAACGCGGCCGTATACGCGCTCAGCCCGACCCAGCCGGCGACGAACTCGAACGACGGCCACGCGAGCGTGAACGGGCCCGCATGCCATGCATGGCCCGCGTTCAGCCACGCGACCCAGGTGTCGGGCAGCAGCGATGCGACGCCGAAGTACCAGAACAGCAATTGCACGAGCAGCGGCGTGTTGCGGAACGTGACGACGTAGGCCGCCACCGCGGCGCGCAGCACCCGGTGGCGCGCATGGCGCAGGATCGACAGCGCAAGACCGCCAACGATCGCGGCGAGCGCCGACGCGGCCGACAGGCCGAGCGTCAGCAGGAAGCCCTGGCAGAGCCAGGACAGGTATTTGGGAGCCAGCCCGAGCATGCGTGTGGCGCGAACGCGTGGCGCCCGCGATCGGAAGTCAACGAAATGCGCCGCGATGCACGCGCCGGTCAGGCCCGGCGGCGCATCGCGGCGCGCGTGTCATGGGTCGTGTCGCGCGCTCAGGTCTTGTCGCCGATGCGGAAGATGCGCGTGAGCGGCGTCTTCGTCGTTGGCCCGAACCACGCGTCGTAGATCTGCGTCGCGCGGCCGCTCGCCTCGAGCCCCTTCAGCGTGTCGTTGACGAAGCCGAGCAGGCGCGTCTCGCCCTTCGGCACGCCGACGCCCATGTAGTCGTTCGAGATCGCGAACGCCGGGATCTCGTAGTTCTGCTTGTCGGGCACGTTCGCGAGCAGGCCGATCAGCTTCGGCCCGTCCTGCGTGATCGCCTGCACGTTGCCGGCGCGCAGCGCGGCGAACGCGAACGGCGTGTCGTCGTACGCGACGATCGTCGCCTTCGGATATTTCTCGCGCAGCGTGATCTCGTTGGTCGTGCCCTTGTCCGCGCCGACCCGCAGCCCGTTCAGCTGCTCGGCGGACTTCAGCACGCCCTTCTTCGCGAGGAACTGCTGGCCCGACGAGAAATACGGAATGCTGAAATCGACCTGCTTCGCGCGCTCGTCGGTGATCGTGAAGTTCGCGAGCACGAGGTCGACCTTGCCGGACGTCAGGAACGGAATGCGGTTCGCCGGGTTCGTCGGCTGCAGTTGCAGCTTCACGCCGAGCTTGTCGGCGAGCGCTTTCGCGTAGTCGACGTCGAGGCCGACGATGTGATTGGTCTTCGCGTCGACGAAGCCGAACGGCGGGTTGCTGTCGAACGTCGCGACGCGCAGCACGCCGGCCTTCCTGATGTCGTCGAGGCGGTCCGCGTGCGCGGCGGTGCCCGCCGTCACGAGCGCAACTCCGACGAGCCATGTAGCGAGAGTGTGGATTTTCAAGAGCACGACCTGATTTGTTGTGAAGGCCGCCGCGGATCGCGCGACGGCCCGGTTCGAGGAAATCCACGGCGGGTGGTGCCGTGAAGCCGCTAACGTATCAGCGGGCCGTGCGAGTTCGAACCAACAAATGCTGCTTTGCTCTGCGGGTTTCGTGATGAGGAGAGGCAACGGTGCGTCCGGTGCGGCGAAAAAAAACGCCCGCTGCAAGCAGCGGGCGTGAATCCCAGTCAAGGAGGTGTCACACGAACTACGGGTTCAGATTAAGCGGATCGCCCGTCGCCGGCAACGAAGCGATTCCGATATCCTTATCGCGCGCGGCGCGATCACGGCTCGTGACGCAGATACCCTTCCTTGCTCGGATCGCGCATCCGGTACGACACGATCAGCGAGACCGCGCACAGCGCGGTCACGTACCAGTAGAACGTCTCCTCGCTGCCGATCGACTTGAACCACAGCGCGACGTACTCGGCCGTGCCGCCGAACAGCGCGTTCGCGACCGCGTACGACAGGCCGACGCCCATCGCGCGTACTTCCGGCGGGAACATCTCGGCCTTGATGAGGCCGCTGATCGACGTGTAGAAGCTGACGATCGCGAGCGCGACCGTGATCAGCACGAACGCCGCGACGGGGCTCTGCACGTCCTTCAGCGCGTGCATCAGCGGCACCGTGCCGATCACCGAGCATGCACCGAACAGGATCATCGACATGCGGCGGCCGATCCGGTCGGACAGCGCGCCGAACACCGGCTGCAGCAGCATGTAGACGAGCAGCGCGACCGTCATCACGTTGCTGGCGGTCTTCGCGTGCATGCCGGCCGTGTTCACGAGGTACTTCTGCATGTACGTCGTGAACGTGTAGAAGATCAGCGAGCCGCCCGCGGTGAAGCCGACCACCGTCAGGAACGCGCCCTTGTGCTGCCACACGCCGCGGATCGTGCCGGCGTCCTTCTTGTCGCGCGACTCGCTCGTCGACGTCTCGTCGAGCGACTTGCGCAGGTACAGCGAGATCAGCGCGGCGGCCGCGCCGACCACGAACGGAATGCGCCAGCCCCACGCCTTCAGCTCGGCGGCCGACAACGTCTGCTGCAGGATCACGAGCACGAGCAGCGCGCACAGCTGGCCGCCGATCAGCGTCACGTACTGGAACGACGCGAAGAAGCCGCGCCGGCCCTTCAGCGCGACTTCGCTCATGTAGGTCGCGCTCGTGCCGTACTCGCCGCCCACCGACAGCCCCTGGAACAGCCGCGCGATCAGCAGCAGCAGCGGCGCGAATGCGCCGATCTGCGCATAGGTCGGCAGCACCGCGATCACGAGGGAGCCGCCGCACATCATCAGCACCGAGATCATCATCGCGGCACGGCGGCCGTGCCGGTCGGCGATGCGGCCGAACAGCCAGCCGCCGATCGGACGCATCAGGAAGCCGGCCGCGAACACGCCCGCGGTGTTCAGCAGTTGCGTCGTCGTGTTGCCGCTCGGGAAGAACGCCGGCGCGAAGTACAGCGCGCAGAACGAGTAGATGTAGAAATCGAACCACTCGACGAGGTTGCCCGACGAGGCGCCGACAATGGCGAACACGCGCCGCCGGGTGTCGTGCGCGGACGGCACGGCTTGGTCGGTCTGGACGTCCATGGGTTGGTCTGTTCCTTTGTAGTGCTTTTGGGCGTGGCGGCCGCAGGACCGCCGCGAGCGGACATGCATGGCACCGGTTCCGGCGCGATGCTCAACCGGATTTTAGCGAAATGTAAAGATAGGGACTGTCCGGGTTCGTCCGGATGTAGAAAATTTTTCTCCCGTTTCCCGGTCATCCAATGAAAACGCCAGCCCGCAGGCTGGCGTCGGATGCAAGGCAACGGGGCGCGCTCAGAGGCGCACTTCGGGCGGCGTGTAGCGGCACTCGTAGCGCTTGCGCACGGTGCCCGCCTCGTCGACGCTTTCCAGGTACACGTCGAACTGCCACAGCCGCGCCATGTGCTTGAGCACCTCGTCGCTGTCGTTCGACAGGTGCCGGTTGTCGGTCATGAAATGGCGCAGCGTGAGGCTGCGGTCGCCGCGCGTGTTGACCGACCACACCTGGATGTTCGGCTCGCGATGGTGGATGTCATATTGCCGCGACAGCGACTGCCGCACGTACTGGTAGCCGGAGTCGTCGTGGATCGCCGACACCTCGAGCGCGTCGCGCATGTCGTCGTCGAGCACCGAGAACAGGCGCATCTCGCGGATCAGGTGCGGCGACAGGTACTGCGCGATGAAGCTCTCGTCCTTGAAGTTGCGCATCGCGTAGTGCATGGCCGGCAGCCACGGGCTGCCCGCGAGCTCGGGGAACCACTTGTAGTCCTCGTCCGTCGGCGCTTCGCAGATCCGCCGGATGTCGCTCATCATCGAGAAGCCGAGCGCATACGGGTTGATCCCGCTGTAGTACGGCTTCGTGACGGGCGGCTGGTAGATCACGTTGCTGTGCGAATGCAGGAACTCCATCATGAAGCCGTCGGCGAGCTTCCCCTGGTTGTACAGCGTGTTGAGCAGCGTGTAATGCCAGAAACACGCCCAGCCTTCGTTCATCACCTGCGTCTGCCGCTGCGGATAGAAGTACTGGCCGATCTTGCGCACGATGCGGATCACTTCCCGCTCCCACGGCTCGAGCAGCGGCGCGTTCTTCTCCGCGAAATACAGCAGGTTCTCCTGCGGCTCCGGCGGATAGCGCTCCTCCTGCTCCTCGGCCAGCTCGGGCTTCTTCTGCGGCAGCGTGCGCCACAGTTCGTTGATCTGCGACTGCAGGTACGCCTCGCGCTCGCGGCGCAGCGCCGCCTCTTTCGACAGCGACGGCTTCTGCGGCCGCTTGTAGCGGTCGACGCCGTAGTTCATCAGCGCGTGGCACGAGTCGAGCAGCTCCTCGACGCGGTCGAGGCCGTAGCGCTCCTCGCATTCCGCGACGTAGTTCTTCGCGTAGACGAGGTAGTCGATGATCGCGTGCGCATCGGTCCACAACCGGAACAGGTAGTTGCCCTTGAAGAACGAGTTGTGACCGTACGCCGCGTGCGCGATGACGAGCGCCTGCATCGTCATCGTGTTCTCTTCCATCAGGTACGCGATGCACGGATTCGAGTTGATGACGATCTCGTACGCGAGGCCCATCTGGCCGCGGCGGTAGCTCTTCTCGGTGGACAGGAAGTGCTTGCCGAACGACCAGTGCCGGTAGTTGACCGGCATCCCGACCGACGCGTACGCGTCCATCATCTGCTCGGCGCTGATCAGCTCGAGCTGGATCGGGTAGATGTCGAGCTCATACTGCTCGGCGACCTGCGCGATGTGCGTGTCGTATTCCTCGAGCAGTTCGAAGGTCCAGTCGGACGGGCACGGCAGCGGCTTGCGTTCGGCAACGTTCATACGCGCTTCCTTCTGCCCGGCACCGGGCATGTCGGCTGGCGGCGTCGACGGTTCGGCGTGGCCGCGTTGCTGCGTCGCGGCATGGCCTGCGGTGTCGTCGCCGGATCGGCGCGGCTGGTAGCCGCGCGATTCGCTGTGCAGGTGGCGGCTCGTCATGACATTTCCACCTGCTTTTCGAACAATTCGCGAAACACCGGGTAGATATCGGCAGCCGATTCCACTTTTTTCATCGCGAGATGCGGTTGCGACTGCATCAGCTGCGCATACTCCAGCCACAGATTCTGCTCTTCGGGCGCGACCTGGATGTACGCGAAGTAACGCGTCTTCGTGAGGATATCCTCTTCCAGGATTTTGCGACACTTCGGCGAATCGTCGGTCCAGTTGTCGCCGTCGGACGCCTGTGCGCCGTAGATGTTCCATTCGGTCGGCGAGTAGCGCTCGTTCATCACCTTGCGCATCAGCTCGAGCGCGCTCGACACGACCGTGCCGCCGCTTTCGGTCGAATGGAAGAACGTATCCTCGTCGACTTCCTCCGCGCGCGTGTGGTGGCGGATGAACACCACCTCGATGCGCTCGTAGTTGCGCTTGAGGAACAGGTACAGCAGGATGAAGAAACGCTTCGCGAGATCCTTGCGCTGCTCGTCCATCGAGCCGGACACGTCCATCAGGCAGAACATCACGGCCTGGCTCGACGGCTGCGGCTGCTTCACGCGATTGATGTAGCGCAGGTCGAACGGATCGATGAACGGGATGCGCCAGATGCGGCCCTTCAGATGGTGGATCTGGTCTTCCAGCGTCGCGATCTCCGCGCGGCGGTCTTCGGAATCGCTCTTCAGCGCTTCGAGCTGCGCCTCGAGCTCGTGCAGCTCGTTGACGAGCGGCGAGCCGAGCGCGATGCGGCGGCCGAGCGCGCTTCTGAGCGAACGCACGATGTCGATGTTGTTCGGCGTGCCTTCCGCCGCCCAGCCCGCGCGCACGTTCTTCCAGCTCGGCACCGTCAGCAGGTGCGTCTTCACGAGGCGCGGCAGTTCGAGATCGTCGAAGAAGTACTGCATGAACTCGTCGCGCGACAGCTCGAACACGAAGTCGTCCTGCCCCTCGCCCTCGTTGCTCGCCTGGCTGCCGCCGCCGCCCGCGCCGCCTTGCGGACGCGGGATCTTGTCGCCGCGCACGTAGTCCTCGTTGCCCGGATGCACGTACTCGCGGCGCCCGCCCGGGCCGTGGCGGAACGTCGGTTCCGCGATGTCCTTGCGCGGAATCGTGATGCTCTGCGTGCTCTGGATGTCCTTGATGCTACGATCGCGCACCGCGTCCGACACGGCACGACGAATGTAGTTCTTGACGCGACGCAGAAAGCGTTCGCGGTTGGCAATGCTCTTGTTCTTGCCGGCTAGCCTGCGGTCGATGATTTGATGAAGCACACCCGGTCTCCCGCTCGAATGTCGATATGCCGGGACGCTCGCCGCATGCCGTCTCCCGTCATGCGGGCGGCGTCTCTGAAGTTGCCCGTGCGGCCAGGCCGCACGGGCGCTGCGCGATGCAGGTCATGACGACTTGCGCACACGCAGGTACCAGTCGCAAAGCAGCCTGACCTGCTTCGGCGTATAGCCCTTCGCGACCATCCGGTTCACAAAGTCCTCGTGCTTGCGCTGCTCCTCCGCCGACCCCTTCGCGTTGAACGAAATGACCGGCAGCAGCTCTTCCGTATTCGAGAACATCTTCTTCTCGATCACGACGCGCAACTTCTCGTAGCTCGTCCACACCGGGTTCTTGCCGGCGTTCGCGGCCCGTGCGCGCAACACGAAGTTCACGATCTCGTTGCGGAAATCCTTCGGATTGCTGATGCCCGCCGGCTTCTCGATCTTCTCCAGCTCCGCGTTCAGCGCGGCGCGGTCGAAGCTCTCGCCGGTGTCGTGATCGCGGAATTCCTGATCCTGGATCCAGAAGTCCGCATACGTGACGTAGCGATCGAAGATGTTCTGCCCGTACTCCGAATACGATTCGAGGTAGGCCGTCTGGATCTCCTTGCCGATGAATTCCGCGTAGCGCGACGCGAGCACGTCCTTCACGAACGACAGGTACTTCTGCTCGGTTTCCGGCGGGAACTGCTCGCGCTCGATCTGCTGCTCGAGCACGTACATCAGGTGCACCGGGTTCGCCGCCACTTCGCTCGAATCGAAGTTGAACACGCGCGACAGGATCTTGAACGCGAAGCGCGTCGACACGCCGGTCATGCCCTCGTCGACGCCCGCGTAGTCGCGATACTCCTGGTACGACTTCGCCTTCGGGTCAGTGTCCTTCAGGTTCTCGCCGTCGTACACCTGCATCTTCGAGAACAGGCTCGAGTTTTCCGGCTCGTGCAGGCGCGACAGCACCGAGAACTGCGACATCATCTTCAGCGTGCCCGGCGCGCACACGGCCTCGGCGAGCGACGAGTTGCGGATCAGCTTCTCGTAGATCTTGATCTCTTCCGACACGCGCAGGCAGTACGGCACCTTCACGACGAAGATCCGGTCGAGCAGCGCTTCGTTGTTGCGGTTGTTCTTGAACGCCTTCCACTCCGACTCGTTCGAGTGCGCGAGGATGATCCCGTCGAACGGGATCGCGCCGAAGCCCTCGGTGCCCTTGAAGTTGCCTTCCTGCGTCGCGGTCAGCAGCGGGTGCAGCACCTTGATCGGCGCCTTGAACATTTCGACGAATTCGAGCAGGCCCTGGTTCGCGAGGCACAGGCCGCCGGAGTAGCTGTACGCGTCGGCGTCGTCCTGCGCGTACTGCTCGAGCTTGCGGATGTCGACCTTGCCGACGAGCGACGAGATGTCCTGGTTGTTCTCGTCGCCCGGCTCGGTCTTCGAGATCGCGATCTGCCGCAGGATCGACGGATAGCGGCGCACGACGCGGAACTGGCGGATGTCGCCGTTGTATTCATGCAGGCGCTTGACCGCCCACGGGCTCAGGATGCTCTTCAGATAGCGCCGTGGAATGCCGTACTGCTCCTCGAGAATCGGCCCGTCCTCGTCGTAGTCGAACAGCCCGAGCGGCGATTCGTTGACGGGCGAGCCCTTCAGCGCATAGAACGGCACGCGCTCCATCAGCTGCTTGAGACGCTCGGCGATCGACGACTTGCCGCCGCCCACCGGACCGAGCAGATAGAGAATCTGCTTCTTCTCTTCGAGCCCTTGCGCAGCGTGGCGGAAATACGCGACCACCTGCTCGATCACTTCCTCCATTCCGTAGAACTCGCGGAACGCGGGATAGACCTTGATGACCTTGTTCGCAAAGATCCGCGACAGGCGCGGTTCGTTGCGGGTATCGATGTGTTCTGGTTCCCCGATCGCAGCCAGCATGCGTTCGCCGGCCGTGGCATACGCGGATGGATCGTTTTTGCAGAGCGCGAGATACTCCTCCAGCGAGAACTCTTCCTCTCGCGTTTTTTCGAAGCGGTTCGCGAAGCTGCTGTAAATATCCATGCTACCTCCCTCGCCTATGTCTGAAGACGTGCCTGCCTTCTTCATGTGACTGCGCAGAAGCAAGCGCGTTCGAATTCATCCTAAACCCTTTCTTATTTTTTTTCACGAACTCGTTGTGTGAACTTTCGTCATCGACGACACATGACTTGGACAACGCATTTCGTCGCTCTACAATCGATGTCCCGAGCCGACGAAACAGCATCCGCCGCGTCTCGTCGAGCACCGGAACGTCTTGCGCGTTGGACGTGCCGGACGCCGCGAAGTCCACACCGCCTCCCCTTCATCCCTATACGTTCGAGTACGCGTTCCGGACGACATGCGCGACGCGCAGTTACAAAATTTTTTTCGCACGACCCTTACGGACATACCCGTATGACGGTTGCGCACGAGCATGCCGCGCCGGCCGCGGATGCAAAAACGCCCGCGCGAGGCGGGCGTTCGGGATCACGCAAATGGGGATAGATGCGCGACGTATGCCGCATTCCCGGGAATCAGAAGGTCTCCCAGTCGTCGTTGCCGGCAGCGACCGGCGCCGGTGCGGCAGGCGACGGCGCGGGAGCGGCGCGGCGAGCCGGCGGCGCGACGGCCGCGCGCGGCGCGGGCGCGTCGTGGCTGTCGCGCGCTGCCGGCGCTGGCGCCGGCGTCACGCGACGCGCCACGGCCGGCACGGTTGCGCGCCGCTGTGCCGCGCCGTCGTCGAGCTGGAACACCGCGACCGTCTCGCGCAGCCGCGCGGCCTGCTCGTCGAGCGATTGCGCGGCGGCGGCCGCTTCCTCGACGAGCGCCGCGTTCTGCTGCGTCACCTCGTCCATCTGCGTGACCGCGCGCGCGACCTGGTCGATGCCGCCGCTCTGCTCCTCCGACGCGGCCGCGATCTCGCCCATGATGTCGGTCACGCGCTGCACCGCGCCGATCACTTCCGTCATCGTGCGCCCGGCTTCGTCGACGAGCGCCGAGCCGGAACGGATGCGCTCGACCGACGCGTCGATCAGCGTCTTGATCTCCTTGGCGGCCGCCGACGAGCGCTGCGCGAGGCTGCGCACCTCGCCCGCGACCACCGCGAAGCCGCGGCCTTCCTCGCCGGCCCGCGCGGCCTCGACGGCGGCATTCAGCGCAAGAATGTTGGTCTGGAACGCGATCCCTTCGATGATCGCGATGATGTCCGCGATCTTTGCGGAACTCTGGTTGATTTCGCCCATCGTGCCGACCACCTGCCCGACGACGACGTTGCCCTTGTTCGCGATCTCCGACGCATTCGCGGCCAGCGCGCTCGCCTGGCGCGCATTGTCCGCGTTCTGTTTCACGGTGCCGGTCAGCTGCTCCATGCTCGACGCGGTTTCCTGCAGCGCCGACGCCTGCTCCTCGGTGCGCGACGACAGGTCGATGTTGCCGGCAGCGATCTGCTTGGCCGCCGTCGCGATCGATTCGCTGCCGCCGCGCACCGTGCTGACGGTTTCGACGAGCCCGACCTGCATCTTGCCGAGGCCCTCCAGCAACTGGCCCATTTCATCGCGGCGCGTCACGACGATGCGGCGGCGCAGATCGCCCGCGGCGATCGCGTCGAAGTGCGCGAGCGCGTCGGCGAGCGGGCGGCCGATCGCGCGGCTGAGCGTCACGTACGACACCAGCGCGGCGACGAGCCCGGCCACGAGCGCGACGATCGACACGATCCGCACCGTCGCGTAGGTCGACTCGGCCCGCTCGAACGCGGCCTGCCCGGCGGTGAACTGGAAATTGCGCAGCGCCTCGCCCGATACCGTGAGGTCGTTGTAGCGCACCTGAAGCTGCTTCGCGCCGTCGGCGATCCGGTCATGCTCGTTCGCCGCCACGACGCCCGCGAAGCCGTCGCACTCGCGCTGCAATGCCTGACGCTTCGCGGCGACGTCCTGCGCGAGCTTGTCCTCTTCGCCGTCGCGCGGCAGCGCGAGGTATTTCTGCCACCACGCATCGGACTGCGCGCGCATCGCGCGGCTGCGTTCGACCGCCGCCGCCGCTTCCGGCGTGCCGGCCAGCAGCGCGGCGCGATCGAGCGCGAGGCGTTCGCGCGCGGCGTACATCTCGGCGAGCCCCAGGTTGACCGCGCTCGGCATCTGGTTCGTGAAGATTTCGCGGTTCGAATCGTTCGCGCGCCCCATGCCGAACAACCCCAGCACACCGATCAGGCACAGCAGCCCGGCCAGAAACGCGATCGTGATGCCGATGCGCGCGCGGATCGTCAGGTCTTTGAACACCATCATTTTTCCTGTCTTGCGTCGTCGTTGACGGGCCACGCCCATCGCCCGGAAGCATGGGCTTCCCTCGATGCAATTACGACAACAATTCGCACGACTTGATGGTGTTTACCGAAATTTCCCAAACAATTCGTCAGTCAATTTCGAATCAGTCAGCAATGACGCGAAAACGGCCCGGAAACATCGGGCCGAGTAGTCAATCGGCCAGTTCGGCCAGCGTCGGGATCGACGGCTGAGCGCCTGCGCGCGTTACGGAGAGCGCCGCCGCGCGTTGCGCGAAGCGGATCGCGGCGTCGACGTCCGCGCCGCCCGCGAGCCGCGCGGCGAAGCCGCCGATGAAGGTGTCGCCGGCGGCGGTCGTGTCGACCGCCTGCACCGCGCTCGCCGGGTAGTGGCGCGCCGCGCCGTCAGCCGTCAGCGCCAGCACGCCGCGCGCGCCGAGCGTGACCAGCACGTTGCGCGCGCCGCCCGCCTGCAGCGCGCGCGCGGCGGCCTCGGCGTCGGCGGGGTCGCGGATCGGCAGGCCCGTCAGCGCGGCCGCCTCGACCTCGTTCGGAATCAGGTAATCGACGAGCGGCAGCCAGCCGGCCGGCAGCGGCGCAATCGCGGGCGCCGGGTTGAGCACGACCGTACGGCCGAGCTTGCGCCCGGCGGACAGCGCCGCGAAGACCGCGTCCGCCGGCGTCTCGAGCTGGCAGATCAGCACGTCGGCCGCGGCGATTGCTGCGTCATGGTGTGCAATCGTGTCCGGCGTCACCTCGCCGTTGCCGCCGGCGACGATCACGATCGCGTTCTGGCTCGCGTCGTCGACGACGATCAGCGCGACCCCGGTCGACGCCGTCGCGCTCGTCGCGAGCCCCGCGCAGTCGATCCCCTCGGCTTCGAGACCGGCGCGCAGCGCGGCGCCGTGCGCATCCGCGCCGACGCAGCCGATCATCGCGACCTGCGCGCCGAGCCGCGCGGCAGCGACCGCCTGATTGCCGCCCTTTCCGCCCGCGGCCTGCGCGAACGCATGGCCGGCGAGCGTTTCGCCGGGCAGCGGCAGCCGCGGCGCGCGCACGACGAGATCCATGTTGAGACTGCCGATGACCGTCACGCGCCCCGCTTGCGGCGCGCCGGATGTGACGTGCGCCGTCATGCGCGGTTGCCGGCCGGCGCCGGTTCGCGGTAGATGGCGGTCGATTCGCGCAGCACGAGGCGCGGCGACACGACGCGCCGCCGGCTCGGCGCGGCGCTCGCCCCGCCGCCGATCCGTTCGATCAGCGTTTGCGCGGCCATCTCGCCGAGCGCGCGCACCGACTGGCCGACCGTCGACAAGGCCGGATACGTGTAGCGGGAGAATTCGATGTCGTCGAAGCCGATGATCGAGCAGTCGTCCGGCACGCGCAGCCCGCGCTCGGCCGCCGCGCGCAGCGCGCCGACGCCCATCAGGTCGTTGCCGGCGAAGATCGCGCTCGGCCGCACCGATTCGAACAGCCGCGACGCCGCGTGGTAGCCGCCGAGGCACGAGAAGTCGCTTTCCGCGATCGCGCCCGGCACGATGTCGATGCTGCGCTCGGCCATCGCGCGGATGAAGCCGTGCACGCGCATCGCGCTGACGGCCGTGTCCGTCGGCCCGGTGATGCAGCCGATCTTCGCGTGCCCGAGCTCCAGCAGGTGGCGGGTCGCCAGATATGCGCCGCGTTCGTGGTCGATCTGCACGAGATCGGCGGCGAGCCCCTCGATGTTGCGGTCGACGACCACGAGCGGCGCATGCGCGTCGGCGAGCGTCTGCGCGAGCACCGTGTCCTCGCCGGCCGATGCAACGATCAGCCCGTCGATGCGCTTTTCCTGCAGCACGCGCAGGTAGTTGCGCTGCTTGACCGGATCGTCGTCCGAGTTGCAGAAGAACACGCAGTAGCCATTGGCGGCGCACTGGTCCTCGATGCCGCGCGCGAGCTCGGCAAAATACGGATTCGTGCTGTTCGGCACGACGAGCCCGATGGTCGCCGTCGCGCGCGCCTTCAGCGAGCGCGCGACCGCCGACGGCACGTAATTCAGCTCGCGGATCGCCCCTTCGACTTTCGCGCGCACGTCCGCGGACACCGGCCGCGAATTGTTCACCACGTGCGACACGGTCGTAAACGATACGCCCGCCATGGCCGCTACATCCTTGATCGTCGCCATTTCCCGTTTCTCTCTGGTCCGTTCTCTGTTGTTCTTGCCGTGCGCGGTTCCTACCGGGCGCGCGCGCGCCGGCTGCGGTAAGTGTCGAGCACGACAGCCACCACGATCACCGCCCCGGTGATGATCCGCTTCGTCGGCTCGTTCGCGCCGATCTGCGCGAGCCCGGCGGCCAGCACGGAGATGATCAATACGCCGAAGAACGTGCTGATCACCGAGCCGCGCCCGCCCATCAGGCTCGTGCCGCCGATCACGACGGCCGCGATCACCTGCAGCTCGAGGCCGCTGCCCGCGTTCGGGTCCGCCGCTTCGAGCCGCGAGATCTGGAACAGCGACGCGAGCCCGGCAAGCGCGCCCATCAGCGCGAATACGAGGATTTTATACGGCCGAGGGTTTACCCCGGCAAGCCGGACCGCCTCCTCGTTCGTGCCGATGCCGACGAGATAGCGGCCGAACACGGTGCGCGTCAGCACGAACTGCGCGACGATCATCACCGCGACCGCTATCAGGAACGCCGGCGAAATGCCGAGCGCGAGCGGGTTCGACAGGAAGTCGAACGCGTCGCCGATGTAGGCGGTGCGCGAATTCGTCAGCTGGTACGCGAGCCCGCGCGCGGCCTCGAGCACGCCGAGCGACACGATGAACGACGGAATCCGCCAGCCGACCGTGACCGCGCCCGTCAGCGTGCCCGTCACGGTCGCGGCCGCGATGCCGATCAGCGCGGCGGGCAGCGGCCCCCACTGCCACTTGAGCGCGGCGACGCTGACCATCGACGCGGCGAGCGCGAGCACCGAGCCGACCGACAGGTCGATCCCGGCGATGATCAGCACGAAGGTCATGCCGACCGACATCACCACGAGATCGGGAATCTGGTTCGCGATCGTGCTGAACGTGTCGTAGGTCAGGAAATGCGAGCTCAGCGCCGAAAACAGCGCGATCATCGCGGCGAGCGCGCCGGCGAGCCCGAGGTAGTTCGAGATGCCGAGCCGCGTGCCGGACAGCGTGCGCACGCGGCGCCCCGTGACGGGCTGCGGCGGGT
Organism: Burkholderia sp. MSHR3999; assembly: GCF_000833595.1. Taxonomy (NCBI): domain Bacteria; kingdom Pseudomonadati; phylum Pseudomonadota; class Betaproteobacteria; order Burkholderiales; family Burkholderiaceae; genus Burkholderia; species Burkholderia sp. MSHR3999. The sequence goes on along the minus strand of NZ_JRFO01000001.1, from coordinate 1,545,461 downwards.
TGGCGTCGGTCGGGGTAACGGGGGGCTGGGTCATGGCGAAGGTCCTGTCGTCGAAGCGCCGGACGCGGCGCGCGGCGCCGCTCCGGCTGCCGGATGGCGCGCGGCCTCGTCGCGGCCGAAGCCGGCGAACGCCGCCGCCAGCAGCGCATCCTGGGTCCAGTTGCCGCGCTCGAACACGGCAGTCATGCGGCCGGCCGACATCACGCCGATCCGGTCGCAAATGAGCATCAGCTCGCGCAGGTCGCTCGACACGACGACGAGCGCGCGCCCTTCCCGCGCGAGCGCGCCCATCAGCGTGTAGATCTCGAATTTGGCGCCGACGTCGATGCCGCGCGTCGGCTCGTCGAACAGCAGCACGCCCATGTCGCGCGCGAGCCAGCGGCCGATCACGACCTTCTGCTGGTTGCCGCCCGACAGTTCGCCGACCGGCTGCGACGCGCCGTGCGTGCGGATGCGCAGCGCATCGATCTGGCGCTCGGCGAGCGCCGTCTCGCGCGTCGCGTCGACGACGCCCGCGCGCGCGAGCCGGTCGAGCTGGCCGAGCGACACGTTCGCCGTGACCGATTGCGACAGCAGCAGGCCCTCGCCCTTGCGATCCTCGGTGATCAGCGCGATGCCGTACCGCACCGCGTCGACCGGCGAGCGGATCTCGGCCGGCCTGGGCGGCTGGCCGACCGCGATCACGCCCGAGTCCGGCGTGTCGGCGCCGTAGATCAGCCGCAGCAGCTCCGTGCGCCCCGCGCCGATCAGCCCCGAGATGCCGAAGATCTCGCCCGCGCGCACTTCGAGCGACACGTCCTGCACGGCCGGCATGCGCGTCATGCCCGACACGACCAGCCGCGGCGCGCCGAAGCTGCGTGCGCCGAAGTCGATGTGCTCCCCGACCTCGCGCCCGACCATCAGCGTGACGAGACGGTCGGTCGTCGTCGCGGCCATGTCGCCGTGATGCACGAGCCGTCCGTCGCGCAGCACGGCGACCCGCTCGGCAACCCGCGCGAGCTCCTCGAGCCGGTGCGAGATGTAGACGATCGCGACGCCGCGCGCCTTGAGCCGGTCGATCTGCTCGAACAGCAGCTCGACCTCGCGCGCGGTCAGCATCGCGGTCGGCTCGTCGAGGATCAGCACGCGGCAGTCGCCGATCAGGTTGCGCGCGATCTCGACCATCTGCTGGTGGCCGATGCCGAGCGCGCCGACGGGCGTGTCCGGATCGACGTCGTCGAGCCCGACCTGCGCCATCGCGGCGCGCGCGTCGTCGCGCAGGCGCTGGCGGTCGATGATGCCGAAGCGGCGCGGCAGCCGGTTCAGGAACAGGTTTTCGGCGACCGACAGCGTCGGCAGCAGGTTCAGCTCCTGCATCACCATCCGCACGCCGAGTGCTTCGGCGTCCTTGCGGCTCGCGGGCGCATACGCGCGAGCGTCGAGCTGCAGCGTGCCGGCCGTCGGCGCGACGAGCCCGCCGATGATCTTCGACAGCGTGCTCTTGCCGGCGCCGTTCTCGCCGGTGAGCGCCAGCGCCTCGCCGGACGCGAGCGTCAGCGAGACGTCCGCGAGCACCGGCTCGGCATAGGTCTTGCCGATGCCGGAGACGGCCAGCACGGGGATGGCAGTACGGGAGGGTTGGAAGGTCGATTCCATCGCGATCCTGGTTGCGGCCGCGCGCAGCGGACGGCACGCGGCATTGACGCTCACAAGTGGCACGCAGTGGCCGTGATCGCGCTCACACCGGATAACGGCCGCCGCTCCCGATTCTTGAGGGCGGCGGCCGTGATCCGGGCGGCGTCACTTCGTCACGAGATCCACCGGCGTCTCGACCACGCCGGACATGTCGGCCTGCTTGCGATGCTCGGCGATCGCCTTGAGCGCCGTGTCGATGCCGAACACCGCCTGCTTCGCCGCATACTGGTCGGCGGTCGCGAGCACGCGGCCGTCCTTCAGCATCGGCTTGATCGCGTTGATGTTGTCGTAGCCGACCACGTAGACCTTGCCCTGCTTGCCGGCCGCGCGCACGGCCGACACCGCGCCGATCGCCATGTTGTCGTTGCCGCACAAGAGCGCCTTCAGGTTCGGGTACTCGTTGAGCATCGCGGACGCGACCGCGTTGCCCTTGTCGATCTCCCATTCGCCCGACTGCACCGACACGACCTTCATCCCGCCCGCCTTCATCGCGTCCTGGAAGCCGGCCGTGCGCTGCTGCGCGTTGGTCGTCGTCGACACGCCCTCGACGATCCCGACCTGGTCGCCCGCCTTCAGCTTCTTCGCGAGCAGGTCGCCGACCTTGCGCGCGCCCTTGCGGTTGTCGGGGCCGACGAACGGCACGTTCAGGTGCTTGGCCTTCAGCACGTCCGGATCGAGCCGGTTGTCGATGTTGACGACGACGATGCCGGCGTCGACCGCCTTCTTCACGACCGGCACCAGCGCTTTCGAATCGGCCGGCGCGAGCACGATCGCGTCGACCTTCGACACGATCATTTGCTCGACGATGCGGATCTGGCTCGCGGTGTCGGTTTCATCCTTGATGCCGTTGGTGACGAGATCGAACTGGGCCGCGTTGTGCTTCTGGTATTCCTTTGCGCCGTTTTCCATCGTCAGGAAGAACTCGTTGGCGAGCGACTTCATCACGAGCGCGACTTTCGGCTTGCCGGCCGTCTCCGCATGGGCGAACGGCGCGGCGGCGAGCGCGACCGCGGCAACGGCGGCGGTCAGGAAGCGACGGCGAAAGCGGACATTCATACACATCTCCTGGCGTTGGGCCCCGCGGGGCATCTGTTGTTTTAATGCGAGCAAACGTTTGCGGCGCACTAGCCGGGCAATGGCCATCGAAGCTGTCGGTACCACGGAATGGGTGCGAGGCAGAGGGCCGACTGCCGGAGCGCGGGCGATGCGTTCACGCGCAACCGCCGGCAGGCTGCCGGCGGAGTGAGAGGTATGCTGGACCGTTTCTTGTCCGCGCGCAACCCGTCTGATCAATATTTAAGGGTTTATGCGGAGCGCGCCGGCCGCCGGCGCGAGAACGCGCGTGCGATTGCGGCGCGGTTGGAACGGGACGCCGCACGGGGCGTCCCGGAAGCGGCCCGTCAGGCCGGCTCGCGCAGTTGTCCGGCGATCTCGGCCTCGCTCAGATGCGGCGCGAACATCTCGATCAGCCGGTATGCATAGGCGCGCAGGAACGCGCCCTTGCGCAGGCCGACCCGCGTCGTGCTCGCCTCGAACAGGTGCTGCGTGTCGAGCGCGACGAGCCCCGTGTCGCGCTGCGGGTCATACGCCATCGCCGCGACGACGCCGATGCCCATCCCCAGCTCGACGTAGGTCTTGATCACGTCCGCGTCGATCGCGGTCAGCACGACGTCCGGCACCGCGCCCGCCTGCGCGAACGCCTGGTCGATATGCGAGCGGCCGGTGAAGTCCTGGTCGTAGGTGATGATCGGATACTCGGCGACGTCGTCGAGCGACAGGTTCTCGCGGCCGACGAGCGGATGGCCCTTCGGCACGACCACCGTGTGATGCCACGAATAGCACGGGAACGTGACGATGTCCGGATAGCGGTCGAGCGCCTCGGTCGAGATGCCGAGATCGGCCTCGCCGTTCAGGATCATCTGCGCGATCTGCTGCGGGCTGCCCTGGCGCAGCGCGAGATGCACCTTCGGAAACACTTCGGTGAACTGCCGAACCACCTTCGGCAGTGCGTAGCGCGCCTGCGTGTGGGTGGTCGCGACGACCAGGTGGCCGCTGTCCTGGTCGGCGAACTGGCGCGCGACGCGGCGCAGGTTCTCCGCATCGAGCAGCATCCGCTCGATCAGCTGGTGCACCGCCTTGCCGGGCTCGGTGAGCCCGGTCAGCCGCTTGCCGCGCCGGATGAAGATGTCGACGCCCAGCTCGTCCTCGAGATCCTTGATCTGCTTCGATACGCCCGACTGCGACGTGTACAGCACGTTGGCGACTTCGGTCAGGTTCATGTTCTGGCGCACGGCCTCGCGCACGAAACGCAATTGCTGAAAGTTCATGGGTATGCCTCTTAGGCTGTCTTTTGTTTAATCGTCGAATCGAAACAGTTGCCGCCCCTGCCCTGCACGCGCGCGTCAGCGCGCGGGAAACACGCGCACCGCGCGCGGCACGGCCGTCGCGCCGTCACCCACCCGCAGCGCGAGCGCCTGCCACGCGTCGCGATCGAGTTCCGCCTCGAGCGTGCCGCCCGCGCGCGCCTCCAGCTCGACGCGCACCGAGCCGCCGAGCGGCACGACGCGGCGCACGTCCACCGCGATGCCGCTCTGCCGGTCTCCGGCCGGCCGCAGCTGCAGGTCGTGCGGGCGCACGTACGCATGCGCCGGCCCGGCGAAATCGGCGTCGACCGCGATCGGCGCGGCCGCGCCCTCGGCGACGAAGCCGCGATCGGCGACCGTGCCCGGCAGCCGGTTCGCCGCGCCGAGGAATTCGTAGACGAAGGCGCTCTGCGGATGATCGTAGACGTCCTGCGGGCTGCCGACCTGCTCGACGCGGCCGTGGTTCAGCACGACGATGCGGTCCGCGACTTCCAGCGCCTCCTCCTGGTCGTGCGTGACGAAGATCGTCGAAATGTGCAAGTCGTCGTGCAGGCGGCGCAGCCAGCCGCGCAGCTCCTTGCGGACTTTCGCGTCGAGCGCGCCGAACGGCTCGTCGAGCAGCAGCACCTTCGGCTCGACCGCGAGCGCGCGGGCGAGCGCGATGCGCTGCCGCTGGCCGCCCGACAGCTCCGACGGATAGCGCTGCGCGAGCCAGTCGAGCTGCACGAGCTTCAGCAGCTCGTGCACCTTGTCGCGGATCACGGCCTCCGACGGCCGCTCGCGGCGCGGCTTCACGCGCAGCCCGAACGCGACGTTCTCGAACACGGTCATGTGGCGGAACAGCGCGTAGTGCTGGAACACGAAGCCGACCTGGCGCTCGCGCGCGCCGACCGACGCGACGTCCTGGCCCTGCAGCACGACCTGCCCCGCGTCCGCGTGCTCGAGGCCCGCGATCACGCGCAGCAGCGTGGTCTTGCCGCAGCCCGACGGCCCGAGCAGCGCGACGAGCTCGCCCGCCGGAAAGTCGAGCGAGACGTTGTCGAGCGCCGTGAAATCGCCGAAGCGCTTGTGCAGATGACTGACGGTGATGCCCATTCTGGTTGCCTCTTTACGAATTCGACGAAGTGACGGCGGGGCCGGCATGCGCGGGAACCGCGTCGCGCGCGCCGGCCAGATCGGCCGCGAGATGGCGCTCCGCGAGCAGCTTCAGCGCGAGCGTGACGAGCGCGAGCAGCGCGAGCACCGACGCCACCGCGAACGCGGCCGCGAAGTTGTACTCGTTGTACAGGATCTCGACGTGCAGCGGCATCGTGTCGGTCACGCCGCGGATGTGGCCGGACACGACCGACACCGCGCCGAACTCGCCCATCGCGCGCGCGTTGCACAGGATCACGCCGTACAGCAGGCCCCACTTCACGTTCGGCAGCGTCACGCGACGGAAGATCTGCCAGCCCGACGCGCCGAGCACGCGCGCGGCCTCCTCCTCGTCGCTGCCCTGCGCCTGCATCAGCGGGATCAGCTCGCGCGCGACGAACGGGAACGTGACGAAGATCGTCGCGAGCACGATGCCGGGCACCGCGAAGATGATCTGCACGTCGTGCGCCTGCAGCCACGGCCCGAGCCAGCCCTGCGCGCCGAACAGCAGCACGTAGATGAGGCCCGAGATCACCGGCGACACCGAGAACGGCAGGTCGATCAGCGTCGTCAGCAGCGCCTTGCCGCGGAATTCGAACTTCGCGATCGCCCACGACGCGCACACGCCGAATACGAGGTTGAGCGGCACGGCGATCACCGCGACGGTCAGCGTCAGCTTGATCGCCGACCATGCGTCCGGATCGGCGAGCGATTCGAGATAGAAGCCGGCGCCCTTTCTCAACGCCTCGAAGAACACGGCCGCAAGCGGCACGACGAGGAAGAACGCGAGGAACGCGAGCGCGATGCCGGTGAGCAGCCAGCGCACGGCGCGCGGCTCGCTGACCGGGTCGAGCCGCTTCGCGGCGCGCGCCCGCGCGGCGGTGGACGGGGGTTTCAGCACGGCGGTGGCCTCCTGGCTCATCGTTGGCCTCCTGCGGCGGCGGTGGCGGCGGTCGCGGGCGCGCTCGCGGCGCGGCCGGACGATGCGGCGCGGCTCGTGCGGCGCTGCAGATACCACTGCAGCGTGTTGATCAGCAGCAGCATCACGAACGACACGACGAGCATCACGACCGCGAGCGCGGTCGCGCCCGCGTAGTCGTACTGCTCGAGCTTCGTGATGATCAGGAGCGACGTGATCTCGGACTTCATCGGCACGTTGCCGGCGATGAAGATCACCGAGCCGTATTCGCCGAGCGCGCGCGCGAACGCGAGCGCGAAACCGGTCAGGAGCGCCGGCAGCACGGCCGGCAGCACGACGCGGCGGAACGTCAGCCAGCGCGACGCGCCGAGGCACGCGGCGGCCTCCTCCTGCTCGCGCTCGAAATCCTCGAGCACCGGCTGCACGGTGCGCACGACGAACGGCAGCCCGATGAAGGTCAGCGCGACCAGCACGCCGAGCGGCGTGAACGCGATCTTGATGCCGAACGGCGCGAGATACTGGCCGACCCAGCCGTTGGCCGCGTAGACGGCGGCGAGCGAAATGCCGGCGACCGACGTCGGCAGCGCGAACGGCAGGTCGACGATCGCATCGACGACGCGCTTGAACGGGAACGTGTAGCGCACGAGCACCCACGCGACGAGAAAGCCGAACACCGCGTTGATCAGCGCGCCGCCCAGCGCCGCCGAGAACGTCAGCCGGTACGACGCGAGCACGCGCGGCGACGCGACGGCCGCGATGAACTGGTCCCACGAGAGCGTCGCGGTCTTCAGGAACGTGGCGGCAAGCGGAATCAGCACCACGAGGCTCAAATAGGCCACCGTGATGCCGAGCGTCACGCCGAAGCCGGGCAGCGCGCTCGGCTTGCGAAAGGTGTACGTCGTCATCGGATGCTCTTGCTGGGTCGAATCACATGGGTCCGGCGCGAACGCCGGGGGTGCGGCGCGCTGCTGTCGCGCGCCGCTGTCGTTATGTCGTCACTGCGGCTTGTAGATCGAATCGAACACGCCGCCGTCGGCGAAATGCGTCTTCTGCGCATTCGTCCAGCCGCCGAACGTGTCGTCGACCGTGTACAGCTTCAGCTTCGGGAACTGCTTCGTCAGCTCCGCCGGCACGTTCTTCGAGCGCGGCCGGTAGTAGTTGCGCGCCGCGATCTCCTGGCCCTGCGGGCTGTACAGGTAGTTCAGGTACGCCTCGGCGAGCTTGCGCGAGCCCTTCTTGTCGACCACCTTGTCGACGATCGCGACCGGCGGCTCGGCCAGGATGCTCACCGACGGCACGACGATCTCGAACTTGTCGGCGCCGAATTCCTTGATCGACAGGAACGCCTCGTTCTCCCATGCGATCAGCACGTCGCCGATGCCGCGCTGCACGAAGCTCGTCGTCGCGCCTCGCGCGCCCGAGTCGAGCACGCCCGCGTTCTTGTAGAGCTTCGTGACGAAGTCCTTCGCGGCCTGCTCGCTGCCGCCCGGCTTGTGCACCGCGTACGCCCACGCGGCGAGATAGTTCCAGCGCGCGCCGCCCGAGGTCTTCGGGTTCGGCGTGACGATCGACACGCCCGGCTTCGTCAGGTCGTCCCAGTCCTTGATGCCCTTCGGATTGCCCTTGCGCACCAGGAACACGATCGTCGACGTGTACGGCGACGCGTTGTCGGGCAGACGCTTCTGCCAGTCCTTGCTGACGAGCCCCTTGTTCGCGAGCGCGTCGATGTCGTACGCGAGCGCGAGCGTCACGACGTCCGCCTGCAGCCCGTCGAGCACCGAGCGCGCCTGCGCGCCAGAGCCGCCGTGCGACTGCTTGAAGTTGACGGTCTCGCCCGTCTTCGCCTTCCATTCCTTGCCGAACGCCTGGTTGAAGTCCTGATACAGCTCGCGCGTCGGGTCGTACGACACGTTCAGGAAAGTCGCGTCTGCGTGCGCCTGCGCGACGACGCCCAGCGCCGCGGCCGCGCCCAGCGCGAAGGTTGCGATCAAGCGGCGCGCCCTGCTCGCCAGCCCCGTATTGCGCTTCACCATCGGTGCTTCTCCCGTGTTGTCGGTCATGTTGTCGGTATTGCGAGATGCGAGCCAGTCTATCGAACGGGTTACATGATTAAAAATAATCGTTCCTCATTTTTTAATATTGAAAAGTGCTAAAGCAGACGGGATCGACGGTTACAGCGGACGAACCGTCGTCCGGACGTCGCCGGATCGCGCCGGAATCGACGCGATCGCGACGAACCTCAGGTAACACTTGAAATTCCCGGGGTACTGTATAAAAATACAGCTCACTGTCTATCCATACAGTTGAGCCATGACCAAACTCACCGCACGCCAGCAGCAAGTGTTCGACTTGATCCGCCGCGCGATCGAGCGCTCCGGCTTCCCGCCCACCCGCGCCGAGATCGCGGCCGAACTGGGCTTCAGCTCGCCGAATGCGGCCGAGGAGCACCTGCGCGCGCTGGCGCGCAAGGGCGTGATCGAGCTGGCGGCCGGCGCGTCGCGCGGCATCCGCCTGCTCGGCGGCGACGACGCGCCGCACCAGTTCACGCTGCCGCACGCGGCCCTGATGCAGCTGTCGCTGCCGCTCGTCGGCCGGGTTGCGGCAGGTAGCCCGATCCTCGCGCAGGAGCACATCTCGCAGCATTTCGCGTGCGATCCCGCGCTGTTCTCCAGCAAGCCGGACTACCTGCTGAAGGTCCGCGGCCTGTCGATGCGCGACGCCGGCATCCTCGACGGCGACCTGCTCGCCGTGCAGAAGCGCACGGAAGCGAAGGACGGCCAGATCATCGTCGCGCGTCTGGGCGACGACGTCACCGTCAAGCGCCTGAAGCGCCGGCCCGGCGGCCTCGAGCTGATCGCGGAGAACCCTGATTACGAAAACATCTTCGTCAAGGCCGGCAGCGCGGAATTCGCGCTGGAAGGCATCGCCGTCGGGCTGATTCGCTCGGGCGAATTCTGACAATCCGTCTCGCTCAGGAGAACACCATGGAACGCCTTGCCCGCCTGCTGCCTTTCCGCCAATTCGGTCGCCTGCGTCACCTGCGCGGCCGCACGCCGTGCGCGCCGCTGACCACCGCGGCGCCCACCGGTCAAGAAGAAGCAGTCGAACGGCAAGCGTCGTTGCTGCCGTCGGCGCTGCCCGCATTCGCGCGGGTATCGCTGAACGCCGGCCTGAATCACGCGGAACCGGCGCGTCGCGCGCCGGTGCGCGTCTATCATGGTTCGTCGCGCCTGATCATGGTCGGGACGATCGACGCAGTGTGCCGGATGATCGATCGCTGCATCGCCGAGGAACGTTCGCTCGCGCAAGGCGGTCTCTGATTGCGGAACATTCCCGCACCGGAGGCATCGTGAATCACGCACCGGGCCGCCCCAGGCGGCTCAAACCCCTGTTGATCGTCGTGCTGGCCGCCGTCGTCATCGCGGCGATCGGCTACGCGTATGCGTCGCCCTACGTCGCGCTCGGCCGCCTGAAGTCGGCGATCGACGCGCGCGATGCGCAGGCGGTCAGCGAGTATGTGGATTTCCCGTCGCTGCGCATCAGCCTGAAGCAGCAGGTCACCGACGAGTTGATGCGCCGGATCGACGCGAAACGGCAGAACAATCCGTTCGCCGTGATCGGCGCGTTGATCGGTTCAGCGTTGATCGGGCCGCTGGTTGACGCCTACGCGACTCCCGAAGGCGTCGCGGCGCTGATGAGCGGATTGCCGCCACAGGGCAATCCGGGCGAGCGGCCGCCCGAGTGGCCGGCGCTGCCGGCCGATTCGGCCGGCAGCGCCGCGCCGACGAATGGGCCGAACGCGGCCGCCGGCAGCGCGCCGGCTGCAACGCCCGCGCCGGCCGCACCGTCGTCAGCCACTTCGACGCAGGCCGGCGCGCCGCGGCAGCAACAAACGAGCGCCGGCTACCGGAACATCGACGAATTCGTCGTGACATACCAGCGCAACGCGGATGGGACGCGCTACGCGGCGATTCTCCACCGCGTCGGGCTGTTTTCGTGGAAGCTGTCCGCGATCGACCTGCACGGCTGAACCGACGGGGCGGCGCCGTGCGCGGCCGGCGGACGACCGGCGCACCGCACAAGGCGGCGCCGGTCAGGCTATAAGACAGTCAGGCAGTTATCTGGCGGTGGCGGCAGCCGCGTCGCGTTCTCGAGCGATTTCGGCCTTCTGCTCTTCGGCGGACGAGCACGCAACCAGGATGCTGCAGTTCACGCGGTCGAGCAGTTGCGTATTGCCCGAGCCCATCCACCATCTCGACAATCCGCTGCGGCAGCGGTGCCCGACCACGATCAGGTCCACCTTCAGTTCCGCGGCGAGGTTGGCGATCTCGTCGATCGGGTAGCCGAACGCGAAATGCCCTTCCGCCTGCAAGCCGCGTTCGCGCAGCCAGTCCACGCCTTCCTGCAGGATTTCGCGCGCCGTTTCCTCGAAGCGGCCGCACGCGACGTCGGTCAACAATCCGGCGCTTTGCGCAATGCTCGAACGCATGTCGACGACGGACAGCAGGTGCGTCTCGGCCTTCAGGTCCAGCGCGAGATTGGCGCCGCAACGCAATGCCTTGCGTCCCTCGAGCGTGCCGTCATAACACAGCAGAATCTTGTTGTAGCTAGCCATGAGCCCTCCCATACGAGACATCGAACCCTACGCATTCATCATGGTGCGCCGCAATTCGGGACGCAAGGGATGGAAAACGCTGATTCGCCCCGTGGGGCCGATCCGCGATGATGCGGTGCATGATCGGCATGCGCCGGCACCGCGCTGCGCGCACACGCGCTGAAGGCGTGCAGGCAATGCACTAGAATGGCCCGGTCGTGCCGCCCATTCGCGTCACGCGCGGGTTGCGCGCGAATTGCGCATTCCCGTCATGCCGGCGTGACCATTGACCGGCGCATCGGTTCGCGCCCCGGCTTCGGCGCGCACGGTCGCCGGACGTGTCCGCCACGCCGCATCCAATGACAACATTGCCCATGTCCGTCGCACCGATCGATTTCCAGAACGTCGAAAAGCGCTATGGCGGCAAGCTCGTCGTTGACGGCCTGTCCTTTCGCGTCCATGCCGGCGAATGCTACGGCCTGCTCGGGCCGAACGGCGCCGGCAAGACCACGACGCTGAAAATGCTGCTCGGCGTCACGTATCCGGACGCCGGTGCGATCTCGCTATGCGGCGAACCGGTTCCGGCACGCGCGCGCCGGGCGCGCCAGCGGGTCGGCGTCGTGCCGCAATTCGACAATCTCGACCCGGATTTCACGGTCCGCGAGAATTTGCTGGTGTTCAGCCGCTATTTCGGCGTGTCGGCGCACGACGCCCGCGCGCTGGTGCCGTCGCTGCTCGCGTTCGCGAAGCTCGAGAACAAGGCGGACGCGAAGGTCAGCGAGCTGTCGGGCGGCATGAAGCGGCGGCTGACGCTCGCGCGCGCACTCGTCAACGACCCCGACGTGCTGGTGCTCGACGAGCCGACGACCGGCCTCGACCCGCAGGCGCGGCACTTGATGTGGGAGCGGCTGCGCTCGCTGCTCGCGCACGGCAAGACGATCCTGATCACCACCCATTTCATGGAAGAAGCCGAGCGCCTGTGCGACCGCCTGTGCGTGATCGAGGAAGGCCGCAAGATCGCCGAAGGCGCGCCGCATGCGCTGATCGAATCGGAAATCGGCTGCGACGTGATCGAGATCTACGGCGCCGATCCGGCCGCGCTGCGCGACGAACTGGCGGCTTTCGCGGAACGCACCGAGATCAGCGGTGAGACGCTGTTCTGCTACGTGAGCGACCCCGATGCGCTCAATGCGCGACTCAAGGGCCGCGCCGGATTGCGCTATCTGCATCGCCCCGCCAATCTGGAAGACGTGTTCCTGCGGCTGACCGGCCGCGAGATGCAGGACTGAGCGCTCATGGACGTACGCAACTATTCCGCCTCCGCCACGCCCGCGCCGCCGCGCGAATCGCGCTTTGCGATCGCGATGCCCGCGAACGCGACCAACTGGGCCGCCGTGTGGCGCCGCAACTACCTCGTGTGGCGCAAGCTCGCGGTGGCTTCGATGATCGGCAATCTGGCGGATCCGATGATCTACCTGTTCGGGCTCGGATTCGGGCTGGGGCTGATGGTCGGCCGCGTCGACGGCGTGTCGTACATCGCGTTCCTCGCGGCGGGCACGGTCGGGTCGAGCGTGATGATGTCCGCGAGCTTCGAGTCGATGTATTCGGGCTTCTCGCGGATGCATGTGCAGCGCACCTGGGAAGCGATCATGCACACGCCGCTCGTGCTCGGCGACATCGTGCTCGGCGAGATCGTCTGGGCGGCCAGCAAGGCGATGCTGTCGGGTTCCGCGATCATGATCGTCGCGGGCCTGCTCGGCTATGCGAGCTTTCCGTCGATGCTCGCCGCGCTGCCGGTGATCGCGCTCGCCGGCCTCGCGTTCGCGAGCGCCGCGATGGTCGTCACCGCGCTCGCGCCGTCATACGATTTCTTCATGTTTTATCAGACGCTCGTACTGACGCCGATGCTGCTGCTGTCCGGCGTGTTCTTCCCGCTCACACAGTTGCCGGAGATCGCGCAGCGCGCGGCGCATGCGCTGCCGCTCGCGCACGCGGTCGAACTGATCCGGCCCGCGATGCTCGGCCGGCCCGCGTCGCACGTCGGCCTGCACGTCGCGGTGCTGGCCGCCTATGCGATCGGCAGCTTCCTGCTGTCCGCGCGGCTGTTCCGCCGGCGGATGATGCGCTGAACGCGCGACGCCGCGCACGCACGGGGCGCGACCGCCCCACGGCAATCGCGCTTGCGCGCCGCGTCGCGCGCCGCGGCGACTGACGTCACTCGTCTTCGTCGCTCCACGGAATCTCGACGTCGGTCAGGAATGCGACGGTCGCGAGCGGGCCGCCCTCGTGACGGCCAAGCTTGCCGTCCGCGCGATGCCATTCGACCCGGAACTGCGTGCCCGGATCGTCGGCCAGCAGATAGACCGAGCGCAGCTCTTCCGGGTCCGCTTCGTCGACGGGGCCGTCGAACGACACGAGCAACTTCTGCGGCCACAGGCCGTTGATCGGATCGTAGATGCGCTCGCCCTGCGGAATGTCGACGCTAGCCTCGACGCCGATCGTGGCGGATGCCTCGACGATCATCGCGCCGAGCGCGGACAGCACGGCGGTCGCGCGCGCCGAATTGGCCTGGCGAATCGCGAGATCGCCGCGCGTCAGCGCCTTTTCGAGCCGAGGATGAATCTTGGGTTGGGTCATGCGAGTTCCTGATTGCTTCTTGTGAATGGCGCCGCCCGCGCGAAGCGGCGACGCCGGATGAATAAGGTGATTATGCGGGCCGGCGCGCGACACCGAACGACGCCTTCGCACTGCCAGGGCCGCCGGACGTCTTCGCCCCCGCGAGGCCCGCGGTGCGCGCGATCACGCGCTCCCCGCGTGGCGCGCCGTCAGAACCCCAGCGCGATCGCGAGCAGCCCGCTCGCGATGCCGAACGCGACGACGAGCGCCGTGACGAGCGCGAGCGTGGCCGGCCGGAACGAGCGCGCGAGCATCGCAAGCGACGGCACGCTGATCGGCGGCAGCGTCATCAGCAGCGCGGCGGCCGGGCCGACGCCCATGCCGAGCGACAGCATCGCCTGGATGATCGGCACCTCGCCCGCCGTCGGAATCACGAACAGCGTGCCCGCGACCGCGAACGCGACGATCCAGCCGACATGGTTGCCGATGTCCGGGCCGATGTGCGGGAACAGCCATGCACGCGCCGCGCCGAGCAGCAGCACGAGCACGAGATATTCGGGCACGAGCCGCACGGTCATCCGCGCGAGGATTTTCATCCAGCGCGCGAACGCGCTGCCGGCCGCGGCCTGCTCGGCCACCAGCGCGGCGAGCCGCGTGTCGTCGATGCCGCGGTCCTCCGGGCGCGCGAGCCGGTTCAGCAGATAGCCGATCCCGAACACCATCGCGATGCCGAGCACGAGCCGCAGCGCGCTCCAGTGCCAGCCAAGCACGAAGCCCATGAACACCAGCGCGGCCGGGTTCAGCACGGTATTGCCGAGCCAGAACGCCACCGCGCCGCCCGGCGACGCATGCCGCTCGCGCAGGCCCGCGACGACGGGCGCCGCGCAGCAGGTGCACATCATGCCCGGCAGCGACAGCAGGCCGCCCGCGGCGACGCTGCCGAAGCCCGTCTTGCCGAGCACGCGCGCGACCCAGTGCGCGGGCAGCAGCGCCTGCACCGCCGAGCCGAGCAGCAGGCCGAGCACCATCGCCTGCCAGATCGCCTTGCCGTACGCCCACGCGTAGTCGAGCGCGGCCTTCAGCGACGGCTCGGGCGGCGCCGACGCCGCCCCCATCAGGATCGACTGGCCGATCGAATGATGCTCGGCGGCCAGGAACGCCTTGTTGTAGTACGGAAACCATTTCACATAGAACAGGCCCGCGACCGCGATCAGCAGGAAGGTCATCCAGCCGAGCGCCGGATTCGGTTGAGTGCGTGTGGTTGTCATGTTCTGGTCTGAAGTTATGTTGTGGAGGTCGTGTCGGCAGCTGTCGCCGGCAGCCCTGCCTCAGCGAGCCGTGCAAGCAACGTATGCGCCTGTTCGCGCACATCGGCGGCGTTCGGCCGGAACCGGAACGTCAGCACGCGGCCGGGCTTGCCGAAACGCTCGCCGTAGGTCCGCGCATACGCCGGATCGTAATGCCGGTCGATCAGTTCGCCAGACAATTCGGCACGTGCATTCGCGTCGATCAGTTCGCCCCAGCGCGCGACCTGCTCTCGGCTGTGCAGGCCGATCAGTCGCGTGAGCTGCGCCTTGAACGCGTCAGGCGTGTCGAACAGATGGCCGTAATCGTCGAGCAGGAACGCGATGCGCTCGTTGCGCGCCGCGTCGACCTGCACCCACGGCCCCGCGTGGAATGCCTGCAGCAGCGCGAGCGGCAATTGCACGAGCCCGATCTTGCGGCTCTCGGATTCGACGAAGACAGGCCGCGCCGGATCGAAGCGCCGGAGCGTCTCGACGAGCCGCGTGTCGAACATCTTCTGCGACGGCTGCGGAACGCCCGGCAGCGCGCCGAGCAGCGAACCGCGGTGGCACGCGAGCGCCTCGAGATCGAGCGTCTGCGCGCCAACATCGGCCAGCGCCTGCAACAGACGCGTCTTGCCGCAGCCGGTATGGCCGACGAGCGCGATATAGCCGAAACGCGTCGGCAGCGTGTCGAGCGCCTCGCACACCGCGCGGCGGTACGACTTGTAGCCTCCGTCGAGCTGGCGCGCCTGCCAGCCGATCATGTTGAACATCACGGTCATCGACCCCGAGCGCTTGCCGCCGCGCCAGCAATAAACCAGCGGCCGCCAGTTGCGCGGCCGGTCGGCGAACGTCGTGTCGAGGTGGCGCGCGATGTTGCGCGCGGCCATCGCCGCGCCGACGCGCGTCGCCTCGTACGGCGACACCTGGCGGTACATCGTGCCGACGAGCACGCGCTCTTCGTTGCTGAGCACGGGCGCGTTGAGCGCGCCGGGGATATGGTCCTCGGCAAACTCGAGCGGCGTGCGCACGTCGATGATCTCGTCGAACTCGCCGGCGCGATCGAGGGTGACAATCAGGTTCTTCAATTTGGCGTCAAGCGACCCGGCCCGGCGTGGCGGGCCGCAGCGGTGCGGATGGGTGGATCGGGCGATTATCTCACGCGGCGGCTTCGCGGGCGTCGCGCGGGAGACGGCGCGGCGCGCGTCGCCGTGATCGCGTCGACCAGATGATCGCGAAACGCGCGCACCGACACCGGCAGGTCGCGCCCCGCCATCGTCTGGATCTGGATGCTCCGCTCGCCCAGTTGAGGGTCCGTCAGCGGGATGACGACGAAGCCGTCCGCCTCGCAGCGGTCGCGCACCGACAGCAGGCCGGCGAACATCACCGCGCCCGTATGCTGCGCGTAGCGGTACATCGCCGCGGTGTTGTTGCTCGTCAGCTCGGGCTCGAGCAGCAGCCCGTCGAGCGCGCACGCGATGTCGATCAGCTGGCGCACGGTGGTGCCCGCCGCGGGCAGCACGTGCGGATGGCGCGCGACGTCGGCAAGCGACACCGCTTCGCGCGCCGCGAGCGGGTGGTCGCGCCGCACCAGCGCGTAGATCGGCGCCCGTTCGGTGTGCTCGACGCGCACGCCCTTCTCCGGCGCGAGGCTGAAGGTCAGCGCGAGATCCGCATCGCCGTCGCGCACGCGCCGTGTCGCGTCGGCCGGCGACACGACCCACAGCGAGAAGTCGACGCCCGGGTGGCGCGCCTTGAAGCTCGCCAGCACGCCCGGCAGGAAATCGATCGCGAAGCCTTCCGTGCACGCAATCTTCAGCAGGCTGCCGTGCAGCGCGTCGAGGCCGCCGATCTCCTTCATCACGTGTTCCGCCTCGAGCAGGCTGCGCTGCGCGAAGCTCAGGAGCCGCTCGCCCGCCTCCGACAGCGCCATCCCGCGCGGACGGCGCTCGAACAGCGGCGCACCCAGCTCGCCCTCGAGCTTCGCGATCTGCCGGCTGACGGCGGACACGGCGACGTGCAGCCGCGCGGCCGCGTCACTGAGCGAGCCGGTGCGCGCCACCTCGACGAAATACCGCAGCGCGAGGCCATGCAGGAACGCCGCCATCGTTTGGTCCTCCAGGGCCTGATCCCGGCCGTTCTGCCTTGCCTTTCTGGCAAAGAAAGGTTCGAAATTCGATCATTGTGACAAAAAAATCGGCTTCCTAGAATCGATCGCACTTCGGGTCGCCTGTACGCGCGCCCCGCCGCCCGACCGCTTTGCATCGGACCAGAGGAGACCCGCCTTGAGCCGTACCGCCGCCATCCAGCACGCGCTGAACCAGTTCGAATCCGGCGCGTTCTTCGCCACACTGAGCCGCCGCATCGAGCTGCGCACCGAAAGCCAGGACAGCAGCTCGGCCGCCGCGCTGCGCGCGTACCTGACCGACGAGATCGCGCCCGAGGCCCGGCGCCTCGGCTTCGCCACCCGCATCGCCGACAACCCGGTCGACGGCGGCGGGCCGTTCCTGCTCGCGTCGCGACACGAGGACGACGCGCTGCCGACCGTGCTGATCTACGGCCACGGCGACGTCGTGCGCGGCTACGACGCGCAATGGCGTGCGCCGCTGTCGCCGTGGGCGCTGACCGTCGACGGCGACCGCTGGTACGGTCGCGGCAGCGCCGACAACAAGGGGCAGCATTCGATCAACCTCGCCGCGCTCGCGAGCGTGCTGGCCGCGCGCGGCGGCCGGCTCGGCTTCAACGCGAAGCTGCTGATCGAGATGGGCGAGGAAACCGGCTCGCCCGGTCTCGACGCGCTGTGCCGCCGCGAACGCGACGCGCTCGCGGCCGACGTGCTGATCGCATCCGACGGGCCGCGCATCGCCGCCGAGCGGCCGACGGTATTTCTCGGCTCGCGCGGCGCGGTCAACTTCAAGCTGAGCCTGCGCGCGCGCGACCGCGCCCATCATTCGGGCAACTGGGGCGGGCTGCTGCGCAATCCGGCGATCGTGATCGCGCATGCGCTCGCGAGCCTCGTCGACGCGCGCGGCGCGATCCGCGTCGACGGCCTGCGCCCACCGCCGATCCCCGCCGCCGTGCGCGACGCGCTCGCCGATCTCGCCGTCGGCGGCGGCCCCGGCGATCCGGCGCTCGACGCCAACTGGGGCGAACCGGGCCTCAGCCCCGCCGAGCGCGTGTACGGCTGGAATACGCTCGAGATCCTCTCGTTCAAGGCCGGCAACCCCGAGCATCCGGTCAACGCGATCCCGCCTGCCGCATATGCGCACTGCCAGTTGCGCTTCGTCGTCGGCACCGACTGGCAAGCGCTGCACGCCCACCTGCGCGCGCACCTCGACGCGCACGGCTTCGCCGACGTCGGGATCGACGTCGAGCGCGGCGCGCCCGCGACACGGCTGCCGCCCGACGACCCGTGGGTGCGCTGGGCGGTCGCGTCGCTCGCGCGCACGACCGGCAAGAAGCCGGCGATCCTGCCGAACCTCGGCGGCACGCTGCCGAACGAAGTGTTTGCCGACACGCTCGGCTTGCCGACGCTGTGGGTGCCGCACTCGTATCCGGCGTGTGCGCAGCATGCACCCGACGAGCACCTGCTCGCCAGCGTCGTGCGCGAAGGACTCCAGATGATGGCCGGGCTGTTCTGGGATCTCGGCGACGCCGCCCCGCCCGTGCGCCGCAAGGCGCCCGACACCGCCTGCGGCGCAACCTTCACGCATCGCCTGTCGTTCCCACCTTCAACGGACACGCTCACACGTTGACGTCCTCCTCCGCCTAAAGGCGAAGGATTCCCACCACTGGCGATGCACGTCCGCATCGGAGAATGTTCAACGCAGCGTTGGTATCTCGATCATGCACGACACCACAGCCACTGCAGGCCCACTCTCTTATTCGCAGTCCCGCGATACCTTTCGGCCGCGTCGTGCTGTCTTTCGACCCGCACGACGAACAGGACTGGGTCGAACCGCTTTCGTCCACTTCCTCGAATGTGGCTCCGTGCGCGATCGCCTTGTAACGGAGCTTGTCCCGGAAGGACGACCAGGCTGCGTCGTAGACGCTTTTCGCCATCCTGGTTCTGGCGAGTTTCGCGGCCGACACGTTGCCGACCACGATGTAATCGAAACGTCGCACCAGATCGAGTGCGAGCTTGTGCTGGAAATCGGCACGGGCATTGGCCACCTTGGCGTGCAGCTTTGCGATATGCCGCTTGTGCTTGCGCGCCCGTTGCGCCTTTGCCAGCTTATTGGCCGCGCGCCGGCCGAACTGGTCATTGGGCAGCTTCTCGCCGGTCGAAAGTGTGGCGAAGTCTTTCAGGCCGAGATCGATGCCGACGCCGGAACGGATCGGGCGCGCCGGAACCTCGGGCATCTCGATCACGATATTGAGAAACCAGTTGCCGCGCGCATCCTGCGCGAAGTTGGTGCCGTCCTTGATCTTGCCTTCGGGAAGCGGCCGGCTGTTGAATACGCGGAACGTGTGGCCGGCAAAGCGAAACGCGTCGCCGTCGCGCTTCAGGTCGCGGCCCTTCAGCGGCACCCAGCCCAGCGACTTTCGGCCGCGATAGCGCAGGTAAGGTCGGCGGTGCTGGCTGCGCGACTTCGCGTATTGCTCGCACGTCGCGTTGACCGTGCCGGAGTGGATGTCGAGTGCCTTGCTGCTGCCGGTCGTGAGCACGTTCAGGTCGAACCCCGTCGGCCACTTCTTGCCCCACTTGAGCGCGTGCTTCTGCGTGTCGTTGCAGAAGTTCCACACGTAGTTCACCGCACGGCTCTGCTGGTTCAGGAGTCCGTTGAGCGACTTCACCCGGTATCGGTAGACAAGAATCATGTCGACCATCCTAACCGGTGGAAGAAGCGGCCTGTCAAGAGCGCTCCTTTCCTCCCCACCATCAATGACAGGGTTTCTCGGAGCAAAGTCTGATGAACACCACCACCCTCACCACGCCGGAAGCCGTTCATCCCGGCGCCGCGAAAATGCGCCGCCTCATCCTCGCGGCGTCGATCGGCAATGCGCTCGAATGGTTCGACCTGATCGTCTACGGCTTCTTCGCGGTGACGATCGCGAAGCTGTTCTTCCCCGCGACGAGCGAGGCGACGTCGCTGCTGCTCACGCTCGGCACCTTCGGGCTGTCGTACCTGATCCGGCCGATCGGCGGCCTCGTGCTCGGCGCGTACGCGGACCGCGCCGGGCGCAAGGCGTCGCTGCTGCTGTCGATCGGAATGATGATGGGCGGCACGCTGCTGATCGCGACGATGCCGACCTACGCGTCAATCGGCCTGCTCGCGCCGCTCGGGATCATGCTGTCGAGGCTGATGCAGGGCTTCTCCGCGGGCGGCGAATTCGCAAGCTCGACCGCGTTCCTCGTCGAGCACG
Source organism: Burkholderia sp. MSHR3999 (assembly GCF_000833595.1). Classification (NCBI taxonomy): domain Bacteria; kingdom Pseudomonadati; phylum Pseudomonadota; class Betaproteobacteria; order Burkholderiales; family Burkholderiaceae; genus Burkholderia; species Burkholderia sp. MSHR3999. The sequence continues at coordinate 1,525,508 of NZ_JRFO01000001.1, read as the reverse complement.
CGCCGCAGCGGCGCGGCTTCATGTCGAGCTGGCAGTTCGCGAGCCAGGGGCTTGCGACGCTGCTCGCGTCGGGTTTCGGCGCGCTGCTGACGGGCACGCTGACGCCCGCGCAGCTCGAGAGCTGGGGCTGGCGCGTGCCGTTCCTGTTCGGGCTCGCGATCGGGCCGGTCGGGCTGTACATCCGCCGCTACGTCGACGAAGGCGTCGAGTTCCGGACGCAGGCGCGTTCGGAGGCGCCCGTGCGCGAGCTGTTCGCCGGCCAGAAGACACGCGTCCTGCTCGCGATCGGCGTGCTCGTGATCTCGACCGCGGTGAACTACATGGTGCTGTACATGCCGACCTACGCGATCAAGCAGCTCGGCCTCCCCGCGTCGACCGGCTTCGCGGCGACGCTCGCCACCGGCTTCATCCTCACGCTCTTCACGCCGCTCGTCGGCCACTGGTCCGATCGCGTGGGGCGCATCCGCGTGATGACGGCCGCGGCGCTGCTGATGCTCGTCACGGTCTGGCCGACGTTCGCGTGGCTCACGCGTTACGCGTCGTTCGCGACGATCCTCGCCGCGCTGATCTGGATCGGCTTGCTGAAGGCGATGTACTGCGGCGCGCTGCCCGCGCTGATGGCGGAGCTGTTCCCCGCGCAGACGCGCGCGACCGGCCTCGCGGTCAGCTACAACACGGGCGTCACGCTGTTCGGCGGCTTCGCGCCGTTCGTGATCACGTGGCTCATCAGCGCGACCGGCAATCGCCTGTCGCCGGCGCTCTACCTGATGGGCTGCGCGTTGCTGAGCCTCACGGCGCTGTTCGTCGCGCGCACGCGCCTGCGGATGCGCTGACCGGCACGCGCTGCACGCTCTGCACGCGCTCGCGGCCCGCTGCGGCGGCGCACGCCGCGCGGGCCGTCCGTCGTTTACGGCGCGGGGTTCGGCTGCCGTTCGTGCAGCGCGTCGATCTCGGCGAGCATCTCGTCGGACAGCTTGACGTCGACGCTGCCGATGTTCTCCTTCAACTGCTCGAGCGACGTCGCGCCGATGAGGTTGCTGGTCAGGAACGGCCGGCTGTTGACGAACGCGAGCGCGAACTGCGCCGGCGACAGGCCGTGCCGCTTCGCGAGCGCGACATAGCGAGACGTCGCCTCGACCGCCTCCGGCTTGCTGTAGCGCTGGAAGCGCTCGAACAGCGTGATGCGCGCGCCGGCCGGACGGGCGCCGTTCTCGTATTTGCCGGACAGCCAGCCGAACGCGAGCGGCGAATACGCGAGCAGGCCGACGCCTTCGCGATGCGTGAATTCCGACAGCCCGTTCTCGAAGGTCCGGTTCAGCAGGCTGTACGGGTTCTGGATGCTGGCGATGCGCGGCAGCCCGAGCCGCTCGGCCGCGCGCAGGAATTGCGCGACGCCCCACGGCGTCTCGTTCGACACGCCGATCGCGCGCACCTTGCCCGCTTTCACGAAATCCGCGAGCACCGCGAGCGTCTCCTCGATCGGCACCGTATATGCGTCATCGATCCACGGATACGCGGGACGGCCGAACGTCGTCGTGCTGCGATCCGGCCAGTGGAGCTGGTACAGATCGACGTAATCCGTCCGCAAGCGCTTGAGGCTGCCGTCGAGCGCCTCGGTCAGGTTCTTGCGGTCGAACTGGTTGCCCTCGCCGCGGATATGACGCGGATTGTGCGGCTGCCGCGCCGGGCCGGCGATCTTCGTCGCGAGCACGAGCCTGTCGCGCAGCGCGCGATGCTGCGCGAGCCACGTGCCGATGTACTGCTCGGTGCGCCCCTGCGTTTCGGGCTTCGGCGGCACCGGATACATTTCCGCGGCATCGATCAGCGTGACGCCCTGCGCAATCGCGTAGTCGAGCTGCGCGTGCGCGTCGCGCTCCGTGTTCTGCTCGCCCCACGTCATCGTGCCGAGACCGATCAGGCTGACTTCGATGCCCGAATCGCCAAGTGTGCGGTATTCCATGCTGTTCCTGTCGCGTCGGTGGAAAGCAGGAACGCTATCACATTGAAATGTTCGCTTCAGACGGGCCGCGCGGCGGCTTACATCCGGCCTGCGCGGCAGGTTTCGGTGACGGCTGCCGCAGCATCATTGCGGCCGCTGAATGAAGCAGGTCGCCGACGCGTGCGCGACGATCTTGTCGTCCGGCGTCTTCAGCGTGCCTTCGGCGACGCCGAGCGAGCGCGACAGATGGATCACACGCCCTTCCGCGATCAGTTCGACGTCGCGCGGCACCGGCCGCAGCATCTTTACGTGCAGGTCGACGGTTCCGTAGCCGACGCCCGCGTCGAGCATCGAGTGCACCGCGCAGCCGGTGACCGAATCGAGCACCGTCGCCGCGAAGCCGCCGTGCACGCCGCCGAGCGGGTTCAGGTGCCGGCCGTCCGCGCGCGCCGCCATCTTCACGTAGCCGAGTTCGACCTCGAGCGGCCGCATCGGCATGGTCTCGGAAATCGACGCGAGCGGCACGTCGCCCACTGCGGCGGCGCGCAACAACTCGATACCGGACATCGAAAGCGGATTCATCGGTTCGTCTCCTGATGGAAAGCGCGTCGCCGCGCGAGTAAGTTCCAAATTGGAACTGATTATTCATGGCGAGAACCCTGCTGTCAACGCCGGTCCGCCCCATCCTTCCGAGGGTGAGTTCTATAATCGAACCCGCCAATACGCTGAACCGACTGACGAGACTCGACGATGAAATGGGATGACATCGGCACGCTGAACTGTTCGGTTGCCCGCACGCTCGCCGTGCTCGGCGACCGCTGGACCATGCTGATCCTGCGCAACGCGTTCCTCGGCTGCCGCCGCTTCGATGCGTTCCAGGCCCAGCTCGGACTGACCCGCCACGTGCTCGCCGAGCGTCTCGCGCGCCTCGTCGACGACGGCGTGCTCGTCAAGCGCGCATACCAGGAACGTCCGCCGCGCTTCGAATACCGGCTGACCGAGAAGGGCCGCGACCTGTACCCTGCGCTGCTCGCGCTGATGGCCTGGGGCGACCGCTGGAAGGACGACGGCGCCGGGCCGCCGCTGCAACTGCGCCACCGCACCTGCGGCCAGCTGATGCATGCGGTTGCGGTGTGCTCGGCCTGCGGCGAGCCGCTCGACCCGCGCGACGTGCAGCCCGAGGCCGGCCCCGGCTGGGTGGCGCCGTCGCACGAAACGGAAGCGTCCGGCGAATGATTCCCCGCGACGGCGGCGGCAAGCCCGTGCGTCACGCGCCGCTTGCACGGATGCAATCGGCTGCCGCCGCGCGCGCGGTTGCACCGGCACGCGCCGCGCCGGCCTGCTTCGGCGCAAGCCGGTCGCGCTGAATCGCGACGCGCACCGACGCGCCGCACTCGCACACGCCGGCACGCCCCTGCTCGCTACGATCGTACGCAATCCGCACGGACACGGACATGGCCGCGACCGCGCGTCTGCGTTACACTCACGGCCCTTTGTCTCAAAATCCTGCGTTGTCCACGATGTTGTCGCGAAATCGCCTTGCCGCCGTTTGCGTTGCCTCTTCCTTGCTCGTCACGCCGTACGCGGCATTCGGAAAGACGCAGACCGAGTCGCTGCTGCAGCAGGCGATCGATTTCGTGTCGCGCCTGTTGCCGGCCCCGACGCACGAAGCGCCGGCCACCCAGGTCGTCGAGTCGGCGTTCTCGCCCGACGCAGGCGCCGAAGCGCTCGTGCTGAAGGCAATCGGCGCCGCACGCAGCTCGATCCGTGTCGCGGCCTACTCGTTCACGTCGCCCGCCGTCACGCGCGCACTGCTCGCCGCGAAGCGGCGCGGCGTCAACGTGGCGGTCGTCGTCGACGACAAGGGCAATCGCGCGAAAAGCAGCAAGCAGGCGCTGAACCTGCTCGTCAATGCGGGCATCCCGACGCGCACGATCGACGTGTATGCGATCCATCACGACAAATACCTCGTGATCGACGCCGAACACGTCGAGACCGGATCGTTCAACTACAGCGCGTCGGCGGCGGCGCGCAACTCCGAGAACGTCATCGTCGTGTGGAACAACCCGCAGCTGGCGTCGCGCTATCTCACGCACTGGCAAAGCCGCTTCGACCAAGCCACGCCGTATCGCTCCGCATACTGACTGCGCCGCCGCGCGATTCGCCGCGCACGACATGGATCGATGATCGGCGACCGGCGAACGTTGCTCAACTCTGCCGAACGGCCAACGATTCGCTGCGCCGATGCGCTCAATGGCTCTCGCCTGACCGCCCGGCAACGACGTTGATCTGCGCCTCCAGCGCGCAGTTGCGCTTGCGCGCGTGTGCGTCGCTGGCCGCAGGCGTGACCGCGGCGGCGACGCTCATCGACGATGCGCCGCGAAGGCACGCCTCGTCGGCCGCGAGGTAGTTCTGGACCATCGGATAGATGATGTAGAGCGCAAAAGCGAGATACCCAGCGTACAGGAGACGGACCATGTTGCGTTATCTTGAACAATAGCTTCGCTTTGTTTACGGCATCGCAATGAACGACTTTAGTCGGACTGCGACGCGTACACGCGCGACGGACGGCGCACGGGGCGGCACACATCCGCCTTCGCTCGACCACGACGAACCGTCGCCGCTCGAAGACTTCGCCCGCATGCCCGAACGCGAGATCGCCGCGCGGCATCTCGCAACCACCGACGATCTCACGCAGTTGATCGACCGCCGTGGCTTCGAGACCCTCGCCCGACACGTGCATGCCCGGCTGGCCGGAACCGCTCAGCCTCCGCAGCCGGGCGCGCTGGCCATTGCGTCGCGGATCTGCTCCGGCGTCAGGTCGCGCTGATGCGTTGCGAGCGACCAGCGATGCCCGAACGGATCCTCGACCTGGCCATAGCGATCGCCCCAGAACATGTCGGCCGCCGGCATCGTGACCTTCGCGCCGGCCGCGACGGCCTGCGCGATCGCCGCGTCGACGTCCGGCACGAACAGATGCAGGCACACGGGCGTTCCTTTCAATGCCTTCGGTCCGAGCGCGCCGTGCTCGGGCATTTCGTCGACGAGCATCAGCGACGAATCGCCGATCGTCAGGCAGGCGTGCATCAGCTTGCCGTTCGGGGCTGGCAGGCGCACCCGCTCGACCGCGTTGAACGCCTGCCGGTAGAACTCGATCGCATCGGCGGCGCCGGCGCAGATCAGGTGCGGCGTAAGCGTGCGCATCCCTTCGGGGATCGGTTTGACGGACGTGGACATGAGCGGGCTCCTTGAGTCGGTTGTCGGATCGGAAAACGGAATGCAGCGCGCGATGCGCACGCCTGCGACCATACGACGGGCGAGCAAACGCGAAATCGACAGACCGGGCTGAAATTTTTTCGGCGCAGTGGCGCTGCGATCTGCCGACGGTTTCGCCGGCCCGCGCCGGCCCGGTCGGCGCTATATTTCCGGCTGGCGTCGAGCGCGCGCGAAGCGCATGCTTCATCGCCTCGCCGCTTCGCTGTGCGTCGCCGCCTTGTCGTGGCTGCCCGTCCACGCCGTCGCGGCCAGTTTCGATTGCCGCGCGGCGCGCACCGACGTCGAGCGCGCCATCTGCGGCGACGCGGAATTGTCCCGGCTCGATGAACAGCTCGACGATACTTATCGCGTTGCGCTCAGCCTGACCGACGGCGAAACGCGAAACGGCGTGCGCACGACGCAGCGTGCGTGGCTGAAATCGCTGCAGCCCAACGCGCGCATCGACGTGCGCGTACTGAAAGACGCGTATCGACGGCGGATCGACGAACTGCAGGACTTGCCGGACTTCCCCGATGCCGTGAAAAACGGGGGCGGCAGCCGATTCCGGCTCGACGATGTCTCCACGCAGTTCGACTTCAATGTGCGGATGTACGCCGATTGCCCGACCCCGAAGGGCAAGGACAGCGAGACCTGCAATGCGCCCGGGCAAATATCCGTCTACCGGAAAGGCGCGGCAAAGCCGCTGCAGACGATCGACATGCCGATGATCTTCGCGACGCTGATGGCATCCGGCAAGCCGCTCGCCAATTCCGCCCGGCTTTACGACTATCAGGGCGTTATCAATGTCGGCGACTTCAACTTCGACGGTCACGACGATTTCGGCGTCCAGACCGGCAACGAGGGCAGCTATGGCGGGCCGAGCTACGACGTCTACGTGTTCGATCCGAACGGCGGCAAGTTCATCCTCAATGACGCGATGAGTGAGCTGACCCGCTCCTCGCTCGGTTTCTTCGACGTCGACACCAAAAACAAGCGGCTCCGGACGCTCGGCAAGAGCGGATGCTGCTATCACGAGACGACCGTCTATCGCGTCGAGCGGAATCTGCCGGTCGCGGTGGAACGGCATATCGAGGATGGCATGCGCGGCGACGGCAGGATGGCGATCACCGACGAGCGCCTGGTCAACGGCAAGTGGCAGCGGAAGGTGCGCTATCTGTCGCAATAAGGACTGGTCGTGCCGGGTGCGAGCGGCAACTGCGGCTGCGGTGTACGATCGATGCCGCGATCGCGTCGCGAGTCGCGCAACATCACATCAGGCAGCCCGATGGCCCCGCGGTCGTCGGGTCGTTTCCGAACCGCATGAGGAGTGTCATCTTGGCGACCTATATCGTCTTCACCCTTGAAAGCACGCAGGATCAGCAGGAACTCGACATCTACCAGAGCAAGGTCGGCGCGACGCTCGCCGGCCATCCGTTGAAGGTGCTCGCTGCGTACGGCGATCAGGAGACGCTCGAGGGCGAAGGCCCGGAAGGCGTCGTGATCGTCGAGTTTCCGTCGAAGGCGGCGGCGCACGCATGGTATGACAGCCCCGAATACCAGTCTGTCGCCCAGCATCGCTTCAAGGGTGGGCGCTATCGCGCGGTGCTGGTCGAGGGCGCGTGAGCGAAGCGGCTGCCGAAGAACCGCCCGGCTTCGCATTCGCGCGAAAAAAATCCCCACGGGCCTTGAAACCGTGGGGATGTGAAAAACCGTTGAGAGACACGGTGCCTGACCGAAGGTCTTGACGCATTCGGGTAAGGTCAGACGTCTCGAAGTTTACTGGTCCGGGGATTGCAGCCGGATGCACATTTTCGCTTGCGTTGAACCATCACAGTTCGCATGGCCGGGATCCTGATTGGTTTCGGCCGCACAGCGAAAAAGGTCCCCGTGGCCTCTGGGTCCACGGGGACGTCAACAACCCGCGGAGAGATGCGGCTACGGCGCGTCACGACGTTCATCCTGCTGATACTCCAAGAGGCTAAGCTCCGCTATGCGAGAATTGAAGCCTCTGACCACTTCATCCCACACACGGCAGGTTTCGCATGACCACGCACATCACGATCGAATTCACCGAACTGGCCGCGCACGCGGTCGGCGATCAAACCGGCACCAGCTTTTCGTACGACCAGGGTGCGCATCTCCCGCAACCGGGCGACTTCGTCGAGCTCGAGAATTTGCAACAGACGTTTCTCGTCATCGGCCGGGTGTTTTCGCTCAAGGCCAACACGAGCGCCGTCAAACTCGTTCTCGACCTGCCTCCTCCGGATGATCAGCAGGGGGGCGATCCGGAGTCGTGGGGGAAGTCGGGCGAATGATGTCGGCGTTCGGATTGGCGATGTGTGACGTTCGGTCGTGATGGCTGGATGACCGTCGCATTGATCGGATATCGGGTCTCTGTACATTCGGGATTCGAGGATGCGGAATCCCATATCGATCGCTCAATGCAAAAAGCCCGCTTGCGTTCGCAGAGCGGGCTTCAATGTTGGTTGCGGGGATAGGATTTGAACCTATGACCTTCGGGTTATGAGCCCGACGAGCTGCCAGACTGCTCCACCCCGCGGCCGAGATTGTAGGCGAACAGGTTCGCCGATGCAATCGAAATAGCCCGCTTTCTGAACTGCGCCCCGCCATGCGAAGCCGGCGAAACGCCGTGAGACCGACGTAACGACTTTCCCTATGATTCATTGAGCCCGGCGCGGTTTCCCCCTATAACTCAGGGCACGTATCCAAAAAACAAAGCGGTCGGGGAGCAACGATGCGGAAGACCAATCTCAGCCTTGAGGGGCTGCGCGGCGCGGCCGCCGTATTCGTTGTTTTATTCCATATGCATTTCAGCCTGCCGGGACTGGAAGTGACCCGTAACGGCTATCTGGCTGTCGACTTATTTTTCGTTCTCAGCGGGTTCGTGATCGCGAACGCATACAGCGCTCGCATCGATAACCCGAACCAGTTGACGAGTTTCATCGTCAGGCGAGTCGGTCGCCTATGGCCTACGCATATGACTGCGAGCGTGCTGTGCTACCTGGTTCCCAGTGCAATTTATGCGGCGCTTACGAGCATGCATGCGGATATCCCGCAACCGACACTCCCCACGGTCGGCGAAGTGCTCGGGATAGTTTTCATGACGCAGGGGCTGCATCTATTCGACCACGACATCGGCACGGCCGTAAGTTGGAGTAGCAGCGACGAGTTTTACGTCTACTTGATGTTCGGGGTCGTTTGCCTAGCTCTTCGGAACCGCCAGCGCATCGCCGCTTTCATCTCCCTCGCCCTGACGGGATATGCGATCGCGATCTGGTCATCGCTGAACTCGCAACTCTGCATCGAGCACCGTCTTTGCCTTGATCTGACGTTCGATTACGGCTGGGCGCGCTGCATCGCTGGCTTCTTCATCGGAGCGCTCATCGCGGAATACCGTGACCGCTGCTGGGTTGTCGCCGCGGCGCGCACGTCAGTTCAAACCATCGCGTTCGTTGCCGCAGTGCTGCTCATCATGTTCGCTGATCTCGTGCGCGGATCGGCGTTTCTGGCACCCATCGTGTTCGGCGTGTTGATCGCATCCCTAGGTCGAGATACCGGGCCAGTCGCGCGGCTATTTCAGACGCGCTTCGCGCAATATCTCGGCGCCCTCTCCTATTCCCTATACCTCGGACACGCAATTTTTCGGCCACTCCTAAGCGCAGCGTCCAACATCCTGACCAGCCCATCCGCACACCTTGTCGAAGGAACATTGTTCTTGATGGCCTCGTTCGCCCTCGCGTATCGAATGAACCAGATAGTCGAGATCCCGTTCCGGAGGAGATTCAACGCATGGTCGGCAGCGGCATTTCAGGCGCCCGCGCCGACCGGAACAGCGGCGGATTGATGAGAAGGCGCGACCACCACAGGCAGAGCCGCCGTCGTCTTTGCTTATCCATCGCCGCAGAGGCGCTGGCGTGTCGCGACCGGCATATGCCGGTCGAATGAGCTCGCGTAGCCGGCCGGAACGCGTACGATCGATGCACCGCTGAGGCTGTCGAGCGCAGGCAGGTCGTTGACCGGCATGTTGTTGCACGTGCCACCGTCGACCATCGAGCCGCCGGCCACCGCGACGGGTGCGAACACGATCGAGATCGATGCGCTCGCGCGCGCTGCCAGCGCGATCGGCACGTCCGGCGTCGCCTCCTTCGAGAACTGGAGCTCGCGCTTTGTCGGAAGGTTCGCCGCGTTACCGTCCGGTCGACGTCGAGCTGCGCGAAGGTCTTCCCGTTCGTCGCGTCGAGCAGGTACTGCAGCAGCGCGTCGCCGGTGCAGAGCGCCTGGTGTCCGATGCTGGCGTGATCCACGTCAAACGTGCAAAGAAGCGCGGTGAGGTATCGAGCACATCGAAATCACGCTGGCGATGTCGGAGCTGCTCGCGCGCGCCTGCGCGCCGCCCGCAAGGATGAGTGCCGGATATGTTCTCGACCCGGTAGGCGACCCACCACAGACCGGCCGGCTTCAAGACCGAGTGGTCGACGGTGATCAGCAAAGCGCTCGTGCTGAAGAAGATCGAAAGCGGTTCGCGCTCCACGACCTGCGCGCCTATTACGTCACCAGACACAAGGCGGAACGCGGTGCACTGCCGGATCTGCATGCGAATCCGGCGACGACCGCGCGCGTCTACGATCGCGCGAAGATCGTGAGGCGCAGGGGCATGTAATGCCCATTTCGGGAATTCCAAAGCAAAAACGGCACTGGATAAAATCTCAGTGCCGTTCGCTAAAGCTTTGATACCGCTGGGAATTCTGTGGGGTGGCTGATGGGACTCGAACCCACGACAACAGGAATCACAATCCTGGACTCTACCAACTGAGCTACAGCCACCACTGATACCGCTTGCTTCTTTGCTGCGTCGCTTTGTTGTTCAGCAGCGAAGAAGTGAAATTATATGGAGCTTTTTTATTCTTGCCAAGCGTTTTTTTCAAAAATTTCTTCGGCCGCGTAAAGATGCGCCCGCGCCTCGTCGAACACGGCCAGATCGCCGCGCGCGAGCTTCTTGTTGTCCGACAGCACGCGCCGCCAGCCGCGCGCGCCCGCAACGCCGCGATACAGCCCGAGCGCGTGGCGCACGACCGCACCGAGGTACGTGCCGCGCTTCAGCTCCGCCGCGCAGTATTCGATCAACCGCGCTTCCGCTTCCTCGCGCGTCGGCGCCGCGTCGTTCGCGCCATAGAACCGCGCATCGACGCCCGCCAGCACATAAGGATTGTGATACGCCTCGCGGCCGAGCATCACGCCGTCAACGTGTTCGAGATGCTGCGCAACCTCGTCCAGCGTCTTGATGCCGCCGTTGATCACGATCTCCAGCGACGGGAAGTCGCGTTTCAGCCGATATGCATAGTCGTACTTGAGCGGCGGAATCTCGCGGTTTTCCTTCGGCGACAGCCCTTTCAGGATCGCGTTGCGTGCATGCACGACGAACACTTCGCAGCCCGCCTCAGCAACCGTGCCGACGAAATCCCGCACGAACGCATACTCTTCGACCGCATCGACGCCGATCCGGTGCTTGACGGTCACCGGCACCGACACGGCGTCGCGCATCGCCTTCACGCAATCCGCGACGAGTTGCGGCTCGTTCATCAGGCACGCGCCGAACGCGCCGCGCTGCACCCGTTCCGACGGGCACCCGCAGTTCAGGTTGATTTCGTCGTAGCCCCACTGTTCGCCGAGCTTCGCGGCGCGCGCGAGATCGTCCCGTTCGCTGCCGCCGAGCTGCAGCGCGACCGGCGATTCGCTCGGCGTGAACGCGAGGTGGCGCTGCGCGTCGCCGAACAGCAGCGCGCCGGTCGTGATCATTTCCGTATAGAGCCACGTATGGCGCGTGAGCGTCCGGTGGAACGACCGGCAATGACGGTCGGTCCAGTCCAGCATGGGCGCCACGGACACGCGGCGGGGAGGAAGCGAAGACGAAACGGGCATGGAATTCGGGCAACGAGCGGCGCAGGAAGCAACCTGCCATTTTACCGCAACCGGCGCCCTGCCCGCCCGGCGCTATGCATCCGCGTCGCCGGCAAGCTCCGCATCGACCGCGCGCCGCGCCTCGTTCAGCACGCGCTCGATCACCCGGCGCTCGGTCAGCAGCAGCCCGTCGACCTTCACGAGCCGCCAGTCGATCCGCACCGCGTCGCCTTGCAGCACGCGGTAGTGCACGTGCTCGCCGTCCCACACCTGCTCGGTCTTCACTTCGATCTCGAAGCCGCGGTACGGCTCGCTGTAGTCGCCGAGATCGCTGCCTTTCAGTTCCATCGCGCCCCCGTCGATGCTCGAGGCCCCGTACGGGGCGCTCAGTCGTATTCGTCGGACAAGACGGCCTTGCCGTCAGCGGTGAGATCGACCCGGTCGGCGGCCGCCTGATAGATCAGCCCTTCGTTCAGCAGCACGTAGACGATGTCGCTGAACGCCGCCGGCACCGGCCGGCTGTCGCCGAACTGGTCGATCCATTTCAGCGCCTCGATGGCTTCGGGAGAAAGGATGGGGATCATGCGCTGCCTCCGCGTCGGTGTCGTTCCATCCTAGCACTTCGCCCAGACGGCGAACACCGATGCGATCACGCAGCGGGCAGCGCCGGACACCGCGGCGGGCTGCCGTGCCCGCCGACGGCCTCCGCACCTTCAGTCGCGCTCAGAGCCGTGCGATCGACACTTCCGTGGACTTCACGAGCGCAACGACTTCCGCGCCGACCTTCAGTTCGAGTTCGTCGACCGAGCGGGTCGTGATCACCGACGTGACGATGCCGAAAGGCGTTTCGACGTCGACCTCGGACACCACGGGCCCGCGGATGATCTCCTTCACCTTGCCTTTGAACTGGTTGCGCACGTTGATTGCAGTAATGCTCATCGGGATGATCGCTCCGAAGAAAAAGTTTCAAGACGGGCGGCCGACGCCGCCCCGGTTAGACGGCCCAGCGAATCCGCCCGGCGGGCCGGGCGCCCTGCGCGTCGCGGGCAGGCTGCGCGGCCGGCCCGCCCGCCAGCACGCGCCTCAGCACGCGATCCTCGAGCGCCGCGAACGCGGCCGACGCGCGCTCGCGCGGCCGGTCGAGCGGCACCGGCTGGTCGAGCGCGACACGCCCCTGCTCGATCAGCAGGATCCGGTCGCCGAGCGCGATGGCTTCCTGCACGTCGTGCGTGACGAGCAGCGCCGTAAACCGGTGCTCGCGCCACAGGCGCTCGATCAGCGCATGCATCTCGATGCGGGTCAGCGCGTCGAGCGCGCCGAGCGGTTCGTCGAGCAGCAGCAGTTGCGGCCGATGCACGAGTGCGCGCGCGAGCGCGACGCGCTGCCGCTGCCCGCCCGACAACTGCGCGGGCCAGTCGTTGGCGCGTTCGAGCAAGCCGACCTCGTCGAGCACCGCGCGCGCATCGTCGCGGGCGCCGCGCCCGAGCCCGAGCATCACGTTCTGCAGCACGGTCTTCCACGGCAGCAGGCGCGCGTCCTGGTACATGATCCGCGTGTCGAGCGCGCCGCCGCCCTCGCCGCGCGCCGTGAGCACGCCGGTGCTCGGCTGCTCGAGGCCCGCGACGAGCCGCAGCAGCGTCGACTTGCCGCAGCCGCTGCGGCCGACGATCGCGACAAAGCTGCCGCGCGCGATGCCGAGATCGACGTTGTCGAGGACGGTGCGCGCGCCGAAGCGCTTGCCGACGCCGCTCAGCGTGACCGCATCGTCTGCCGCGGAGCCTGCCGCGCCGCCTCGATGACGTCGCGCGAGCGGCACGACCGAGGCGCCGCTGTCGCGCTCGAGCACCGCGGCATCGCGGGCGTCGCCGTCCGCGATGCGCGCCTGTGTGAATTCCGCCTCGAGGTCCGCGGCGGCAAGCGGCCCGAATCCGGCCGCCGAAATCGTCGCATTCATGTCTGTGCTCCTGATTGATAGGCGGGGTGCCAGCGCAGCGTCGCGCGCTCGAGCCACTTCGCGAACACGTCGGCGACCTTGCCGAGCACCGCGTACAGCAGGATGCCGACCACCACGACATCGGTCTGCAGGAATTCGCGCGCGTTCATCGTCATGTAGCCGATGCCGGACTGCGCGGAAATCGTTTCCGCGACGATCAGCATCACCCACATCAGCCCGAGCGCGAAGCGCACGCCGACGAGGATCGACGGCAGCGCGCCGGGCAGGATCACGTCGCGATAGAGCGCGAAGCCGCGCACGCCGTAGCTTTTCGCCATCTCGATCAGGTTCGCGTCGACCGAGCGGATCCCGTGATACGTGTTGATGTAGATCGGAAAGAACACGCCGAGCGCGACGAGGAACAGCTTCGCCTTCTCGTCGATGCCGAACCACAGGATCACGAGCGGGATCATCGCGAGCGCGGGGATGTTGCGGATCATCTGGATCGTCGAATCGAGCGCGACCTCGGCGGCTTTCGACAGGCCGGTCGCGAGCCCCAGCGCGAGGCCGACGCCGCCGCCGAGCGCGAAGCCGAGCAGCGCGCGCCAGGTGCTGACCTTCACGTTCGCCCACAGCTCGCCGGACGCGACGAGCGACCACGCGGCGCGCACGACGGCGACCGGCTCCGGCAGCACGCGGGTCGACAGCCAGCCGATGCGCGCGCCGGCTTCCCAGACGATCAGGAGCGCGAGCGGCACGAGCCACGGCGCCGCGCCGCGCCACGCGCGGGCGGCGATGCCGCCGCCCGCCGTCGACGGTTTCGTTGTCATTGCAGCCCTCCGTTCGCTCAGCTCTGGCTCGCCTTCGGCAGATAGTTGTTGCCGACGACCTCGCCGAACGGGCCGGACAGCGGGCCGGTGGCCTTCGACGCGCGCGGCCCCTTGATCAGCGGGAACACGAGTTCGGCGAAGCGATACGATTCCTCGAGGTGCGGATAGCCGGACAGGATGAAGGTCTCGATGCCGAGCTCGGCGTATTCGCGCATGCGTTCCGCGACCTGTTCCGGATTGCCGACGAGCGCGGTGCCCGCGCCGCCGCGCACGAGGCCGACGCCGGCCCACAGGTTCGGGTACACCTCGAGCGCCTCGCGGCCGCCGCGCTTGCCGCCGTGCAGCGCGGCCATGCGGCGCTGGCCTTCCGAATCCATGTTCGCGAACGCCTGCTGCGCACGCGCGATCGTGTCGTCGTCGAGGCGGCTGATCAGGCGCTCGGCGTCGCGCCACGCTTCGTCCTCGGTCTCGCGCACGATCACGTGCAGGCGGATGCCGAACTTGATCTCGCGGCCGCGCTCCGCCGCCCGTGCGCGCACGTCGGCGATCTTCTTCGCGACCGCTTCGGGCGGCTCGCCCCAGGTCAGATAGGTGTCGATGTGATCGGCGGCAATCGCATGCGCGGCCGGCGACGAACCACCGAACCACAGCGGCGGATGCGGATGCTGCACCGGCGGATAGAGCGCCTTGCCGCCCTTCGACTGCAGATGCTTGCCGATATAGTCGAAGCCGCCGTTGTCATGCGACGCGGTGAGCAGGCCGCGCCAGATGTGCAGGAAATCGTCGGTGATCGCATAACGCGTGTCGTGATCGGCGAACAGGCCGTCGCCTTCGAGTTCGGCGGCATCGCCGCCCGTCACGACGTTGATCAGCAGACGCCCGCCGGACAGGCGGTCGAACGTCGCCGCCATGCGCGCAGCGAGCCCCGGCGACGCAATGCCGGGCCGCACCGCGACGAGGAACTTCAGCCGCTGCGTCGCCGGAATCAGGCTCGACGCGACGACCCACGCATCCTCGCAGGAGCGGCCGGTCGGCAGCAGCACGCCCTCGTAGCCGAGTGTGTCGGCCGCGACGGCGACCTGCTTGAAGTAGTCGTAATCCGCGGCGCGCGCGCCTTCAGCGGTGCCGAGATAGCGGCTGTCGCCATGCGTGGGGATAAACCAGAACACATTCATCTGCTGCTCCTGCGTGACTGTCCTTGCCAGAATTGAGATAAAGCACCGCCCTGCTCGCGCCGCGGACGGGCGGCGCATGCATCGCGTGCGTTCGAATCGGGATGGCTCGCCGGCCAGCCGCGCGGCGGGCGAGTACGCGGTTGCGCGGCGGGTTCTGGGAAATCAGTCTAGGGACGGGGGGTGGGCTTTGGAACGATTTTTTTGAGCTTAGGTTTTCCGCTTTCGTGATTAGCATGACGCTGGAGCGAATATCCGCCCGGGCACCCCCTATAATGGCGGACCATTTCGAACAAATCCGCGGGGACGGCCCCGGCCGTACGCGCCCGCGGTGCACTTACGATGCAGAAAGTCATCCTGCCGTTCCTGTCCGGCTTCCTGGCCGCCCTGTTCTTCCGTGAGGCGACGCTCGCGCTGCTTCACACCGCGGACTTGATCGCCGCGGCCGGCTTCTCCACAGCGCCGTTCGCGCCGCTCGGCATTCCTGAATTTGTCGCAAACGCGCTGATCAGTGCGTGCTGTGCCATCCCGATGGCGTGGCTGCTGCGCGTGTCGCCGGAGCGCGAGGCGCCATGGATCGGCGCACTGGTGTTCGGCGGGATCGTGCTGACCGCCGCCCGCGTGTTCGCGATCGATCCGCTGCGCGGCATCTGGCCGTCCGGCAACATGCTGCCAGTGCTCGCGGTCGGCTTCGCTGCGAATGCGCTGTGGGGCTGGGGCGCGCTCGTGTTCATGCGCGCGTTCATGTCGGACGCCGCGCGAGAGGAATGACAAGCCGAAGCACTCGCCCGCATCGAGCCTGAAAACGAGCGGCCGCCTGCATGTGCAGGCGGCCGTTTTATTTCATCCGATGGCGCAAGCGGCCGTCAGTCGCGCAGATTCCGCAGCGGATGCGTGTCGGGCGTCCACGGGCTGTCGAACATCGCCAGCACGTCCGCGCGGTCGACGTCCGCAATCGACTTGAAGCGCCAGGCCGGCTGCTGGTCCTTGTCGACGATCAGCGCGCGCACGCCTTCGATTACGTCACCGCGCGCGAACGTCGAGCGCGTCAGGTCGAGGTCGCGCCGCAGGCAATCGGCCATCGTCGCGCCGCGCGCGCGCTCGACCACTTCCAGCGAGACCGCCATCGACAGCGGCGACAGCTGGCTGCGCATCGCGTGCGCAGCCTTCTCGACCCAGCCCTCCACCGCCGCGCAATCCTGCTCGGCGTCGAGCGACGCGAGCGTCGCGACGAGATCGGGCTGCGCGAAATGGCGATCGATTCCGGCGCGCGCGTCCGCAAGCGCCGACGTATCGGGCGTCGGCACGACCTTGTGCGCCGCGGCCGCCGCGGCCACGCACTCGACCGCCTGCGCACCGCTGTCGAAGCGTTCGTGGCGCAACGCGTCGAGCAATGCCGGCAGCGCCGCGTCGGGCACATAGACGTCGGCGAGCTGCGCGTACAGCGCCCCCGCCGCATCGAGCGTCGCGCCGGTCACCGCGAGATAGCGGCCGATCGCGCCGGGCGTGCGCGCGAGGAACCAGCTCATCCCGACGTCGGGGAACAGGCCGATGCGCGTTTCCGGCATCGCCATCTTCGTCGAATCGGTGACGACGCGCAGCCCGCCCGTGTGTCGCGCCGCCTGCGAAATGCCCATGCCGCCGCCCATCACGACGCCGTGCATCAGCGCGATGTACGGCTTCGGATAGGTGAAGATCGCATGGTTCAGCGAGTATTCGTCGATGAAGAACGTGTCGACCGCGTCGCGGTCGCCGCGTTGCCACGCGTCGTGGAAGAAGCGCACGTCGCCGCCCGCGCAGAACGCGCGCGCGTGCGGGCTGTATACGACGACCGCGACGACCTCGGGATCGTCGCGCCAGGTGTCCAGTGCCGCGTGCAGCGTGCGGATCATCCCGACCGACAGCGCGTTGAGCGCCTTCGGCCGGTTCAGTTCGAGAAAGCCGATGCGGTTCGCCACATAGGCGCGCACGTCGGGCTGGTCGGAAGCGACGGGGATGGAATCGGTCATGAAAGCAATCCGGCTGGTCGCAGGCGCGGTCAGTGCGCCTGCATCTTCGAGAACAGGTTCAGCACGACGACGCCCGCGACGATCAGCGACAGGCCGATCACCGCCGGCACGTCCGGCACCTGGCGATAAAGCAGCATCGCGACGAGCGTGATCAGCACGATGCCCGCGCCCGACCACACCGCATAGATGATGCCGACGGGCATCGTCCTGAGCGTCAGCGACAGGCAGTAGAACGCGGTGGCGTAGCCCGCCACGACGAGCAGGGACGGCCAGAAACGGGTGAAGCCGTCCGCCGCGCGCAGCGCGGACGTGCCGATCACCTCCGCGACGATCGCGATCGCGAGCCACGCGTAACCGGGAAGCTGCATTGCTCAGCTCCTCGCCAGCGCGAGCGCCGCGTAGTCCTGCCCCAGTTCCGCGCAGAGCGCCTCGACGACCAGCTCGTGGTCCGCGCGCTGCCGCAGCCCCGACACGGTCACCGAGCCGATCACGCCGGCGCCGTCGACCGTCAGCGGAAACGCGCCGCCGTGCGGCGAATACTCGGTCACCGGCAGCCCGTGCTTGTCCGCGAGCGTCGTGCCGGCCTGCTGCATGCGCAGGCCGATCGCATACGAGCTGCGGCGGAAATGCGCGACGACGTTGCGCTTGCGGCGCACCCAGTCGGCGTTGTCGGGCGTCGCGCCGGCCAGCGCGGCAAAGAACAGCGTCTGGCCGAACGTGGCGATGTCGATCGCGACCGCATGGCCGCGCGACGCGGCGAGCGCATGCAGCCGGCTGCCGAGCGCCCATGCGCGGGCAGCGTCGAAACGGGGAAAGACGAGCGCCTGTTCCTGCGCGCCGATCGACTGCAGATCGAGAGGAATATCCATGAATCCGTCAAAGCGAAAAGGAGGCGCAGCCAGGACCGCTGCCATCGCATGCGGCGCCGCTGCCGGGGAGTCGACACAAACCGCTCGATTCTAGCGCACAGCCCGCCGTACCGGCCCCGGAAGCCCCTATAAGCCGATTGTCAGAAAGTGCTTGCGCAGCCGGAAACACTTCCTTATAATTCAACCTTTCGACGGACGCGGGGTGGAGCAGTCTGGCAGCTCGTCGGGCTCATAACCCGAAGGTCGTAGGTTCAAATCCTACCCCCGCAACCAAGCGTCCCGATTCATGCAGGAAGCCCGGCCCAAGCGCCGGGCTTTTTGTTTTCCGCGCGCGCTTTGCGCCACGCCCGCGCGCCGGCCTCCGCTCGACTCGGCCGTTCGAGAATGCGCCGCCCCGGTGATACACTCGCATCACCTCGTCCCTTCCACACGACATGAAATTCTGCTCCGTCTGCGGTCACGAAGTCATCGCGCGCATTCCTCCGGGCGACAACCGCGAGCGCTTCGTCTGCGATCAATGCGGCACGATCCACTACCAGAATCCGCGCAACGTCGTCGGCACGGTCCCCGTGTGGGGCGAGCAGGTGCTGCTGTGCCGCCGTGCGATCGAGCCGCGCTACGGCTTCTGGACGCTGCCGGCGGGCTTCATGGAAATGGGCGAGACGACCGCCGAGGCCGCCGCGCGCGAAACGCTGGAGGAAGCCGGCGCGCGGGTCGAGGTGCAGAATCTCTTTACGCTGCTCAACGTGCCGCACGTGCATCAGGTGCACCTTTTCTATCTGGCGCGTCTGGTCGATTCGGCGTTCGAGGCCGGCGAGGAAAGCCTCGAGGTCAAGCTGTTCGACGAGGCCGACATTCCGTGGGACGAAATCGCGTTCCCGACCGTCAGCCAGACCCTGCGATTCTTCTTTGCCGACCGTGCCGCCGGCGACTACGGCGTCCACACCGGCGACATCTTCCGCTCGCTGCGCAACGGCTGAGCGCCGCCCATGGTCCCCTGGCTCGGCCCAGACGATCCGTTTCCGCCCGTCGAACGGGCGCTCGGTCCGGCAACCGGCGCACCGGGGCTGCTCGCCGCCAGCGCCGACCTGCTGCCGTCGCGCCTCATCGAGGCCTACCAGCGCGGCATCTTCCCGTGGTATTCGGACGGCCAGCCGGTGCTGTGGTGGAGCCCCGACCCGCGGATGATCCTCGTGCCGGCCGAGTTCAAGGTGTCGCCGTCGCTGAAGAAGACGCTGCGGCGCGTGCTGCGCGAGCCGACATGGGAAGTGCGGGTCGACCACGATTTCGCCGGCGTGATGCGCGCCTGCGCGCAGGCGCCGCGACGCGGCCAGCGCGGCACCTGGATCACTGCGGAGATCATCGACGCGTACACGTCGCTCCATCGCACCGGCAACGCGCACAGCATCGAGACCTGGCACGACGGACGGCGCGTCGGCGGGCTCTACGGCGTCGCGTTCGGGCGGATGTTCTTCGGCGAATCGATGTTCGCCGACGTCACCGACGCGTCGAAGATCGCGCTGGCCACGCTGGTCGCGCACCTTCGCGAGCACGGGCTGGAGATGATAGACTGCCAGCAGAATACGTCGCATCTAGCGTCGCTCGGCGGCCGCGAGATCGCACGCAAGGCCTTCGTCGCTCACGTGCGCCGCGCGGTGGCCGAACCGCCGATTCCGTGGCAGTTCGACAAGCGCGTGCTCGCCACGCTGGCGGGCCGCGGCGAACCGGCGGCCCGTGCCGGAAGCGAGCGCTAGCGCGGCACTCCCTCCTTGCCACGAGAGCTGCCCATGACTCACCCGACTGAGCTGCCGCTTTCACCGCTTTCGGCGCTGCAATTCTATGCAACGGCGCCCTACCCGTGCAGTTACCTGGACGGCCGCGTCGCGCGCTCGCAGGTCGCGACGCCGAGCCACCTGATCAATTCCGACATCTACACCGAACTCGTCAAGGCCGGCTTCCGGCGATCTGGCGTCTTCACCTACCGGCCGTACTGCGACGGCTGCCGCGCGTGCGTGCCGGTGCGCGTGCCGGTCGCGGCGTTCACGCCGAGCCGCACGCAGCGGCGGATGTGGAAACGGCACCGCGCGCTGATCGCGACGGTGTCGCCGCTGCATTACGACGAAGAGCATTACGCGCTGTACATGCGCTACCAGTCCGCGCGCCACGCGGGCGGCGGAATGGACCGCGACAGCCGCGACCAGTACGAGCAGTTCCTGCTGCAGAGCCGGATCAATTCGCGCCTCGTCGAATTCCGCGACCTCGATGCGCCGGGCGGCGAGCCCGGCCAGCTGCGCATGGTCAGCATGATCGACATCCTCGGCGACGGACTCTCGTCCGTATACACGTTCTTCGAGCCGGACGACCCGCATACCAGCTACGGCACCTACAACATCCTCTGGCAGATCGAGCAGGCGAAAAGCCTCGGCCTGCCCTACGTGTATCTCGGCTACTGGATCCGCGAAAGCCCGAAGATGGCGTACAAGGCGAATTTCCATCCGCTCGAAGGGCTGATCGACGGGCGCTGGAAGGTGCTCGATCCGGAACGGCTCGACCTGCCGCCCGTCGACGCGGCGCTCGCGCGCGCGCCGCTCCCCGGCGGGCATTCCGGCTCGATCTGACACGCGCGTGCGGCGCAGCGCCGTGCGCCACCCGCGCCGCCGCCGCGTCACGCGATCCGGCCGTCACGGCGCGCGTCAGGCGAAGGCCGCCCCGGACGCGCAACTCCCGGTAAAATAGCCGGTTGTCATATTTTCGGCTGTCGCCCATTCCCGTGTTCAGTTCCCTCTATCCGCTGGCCCGCGCATCCCTGTTCAAGATGGATGCGGAAGATGCTCACCACCTCACGCTGCGCGCGCTCGGCGCGGCCGGCCGCACCGGCCTCGCCTGCGCGCTGTCGGCCCGCGTGCCCGACGCGCCGCGCACCGTGATGGGACTCACGTTCCGCAACCCGGTCGGCCTCGCGGCCGGCCTCGACAAGGACGGCGCGGCGATCGACGGCCTCGCGGCGCTCGGCTTCGGCTTCATCGAGGTCGGCACGGTCACGCCGCGCCCGCAGCCCGGCAACCCGCGCCCGCGCATGTTCCGGCTGCCGCAGGCCGATGCGCTGATCAACCGGATGGGCTTCAACAACAGCGGCGTCGACCAGTTCGTGAAGAACGTGCAGGCGGCCCGCTACCGCGGCATCCTCGGGCTGAACATCGGCAAGAACGCCGATACGCCGATCGAGCGCGCCGCCGACGACTACCTCTACTGCCTCGAGCGCGTCTATCCGTTCGCGAGCTACGTGACGATCAACATCTCGTCGCCGAACACGAAGAACCTGCGCCAGCTGCAGGGCGCGGGCGAGCTGGACGCCCTGCTCGCGGCGCTCAAGGACAAGCAGCAGCGCCTCGCCGACCTGCACGGCAAGCTCGTGCCGCTCGCGCTGAAGATCGCGCCGGACCTCGACGACGAACAGGTCAAGGAGATCGCCGACACGCTGCTGCGCCACAAGATCGAGGCGGTGATCGCGACCAACACGACGCTGTCGCGCGCCGCGGTGCAGGGCCTGCCGCACGCGGACGAAGCCGGCGGCCTGTCCGGGCGGCCGGTGTTCGAGGCGTCGAACGAGGTGATTCGCAAGCTGCACGCCGAACTCGGCAGCGCGGTGCCGATCATCGGGGTCGGCGGCATCTTCTCCGGCGCGGACGCGCAGGCGAAGCTCGCGGCCGGCGCGTCGCTCGTCCAGCTCTACACCGGCTTCATCTACCGCGGCCCGTCGCTCGTCGCCGAATGCGTGAAGGCAGTGGCCGGCGCTCGAGCGTCGTAATATAGGCATAAGCAAACTAAATTTCGCCATTGATAGCGTTATCGCTATCATCGATCCGAATCATTGACCCGGACCGGGTAAGGAAACACACGATGAAAATTGCGCTGCTGAAGAAACTGCTGGTCGCCGGCCTGATCGGCGCGTCGTTCACCGCCGCGACCGCGCACGCGGCCGACCTCCTCGACGAAGTGAAACAGCGCGGCACGCTGCGGGTCGGCCTCGAAGGCACGTTCCCGCCGTTCAACTCGAAGAGCCCGCAGGGCGAGCTGGTCGGTTTCGACGTCGACATCGCGAAGGCCGTCGCGGCCAAGCTCGGCGTGAAGCCGGAATTCGTCACGACCGAATGGAGCGGCATCATCGCGGGCCTGCAGGCGGGCAAGTTCGACGTGATCGCCAACCAGGTCGGCATTACCGACAAGCGCAAGGAAACGCTCGACTTCTCGCCGGCGTACACCTACTCGTCCGCGCAGCTGATCCAGCGCAAGGACGACACCCGCCAGTTCAAGTCGCTCGAGGACCTCAAGGGCAAGAAGCTGGGCGTCGCGCTCGGCACGAACTACATGGACATGGCGAAGTCGGTGCCGGGCATCGACGTGAAGACGTACCCGGGCGCGCCCGAATACCTGCGCGATCTCGCGGCAGGCCGTCTCGACGCGGCGCTCAACGACCGCCTGATGCTCGCGTACCTGACGAAGAATTCGCAGCTGCCGCTGCGCCCGGGCGCGAACGTCGGCTCGGCGAACCCGTCGGGCATTCCGTTCAAGAAGGGCAACCCGAAGTTCCAGAAGGCGATCGGCGACGCGATGGCGCAGCTCGAAGCCGACGGCACCTTCACGAAGATCTCGGACAAGTGGTTCGGCATCGACGTGACGAAGCCGATCAAGTAAGCCCCCAGGCAAGCTCGCCAGCATATCCGCCGGAAGGCGGGTCGAAAGGGCGGCATCCTCGACGATGCCGCCCTTTGTCTTTTCGCCCGGTTTATGATTGCGCTTTCGCGCATGCCCCCGCTTAGGGCCCGTTCCCGCTAATAACGGGCTTGCGCTGGCCGCCAGAAGGGCCGAGCGCGAGGAATGGGACGCAGCGAATACTCAACGTATTCGCAAGGAGCATGACGCGGCGATCGGCCCTTCTGGCGGCCAGCCCCTGGAATGAATTTTTTTAATCACGGGAACAGGCCCTAGCACTCCATGTCGACCACTTCCCTGCTCGTCCAATCGCTGCCGGTACTTGCCCAAGGGGCCGTGCTGACCGTCAAGTTCGCCGTCCTGTCGATGGTGTTCGGCCTGATGGGCGCCGTCGTGCTGGCGATGATGGGCATCCGGCAAAGCGACGGCATCACCTCCGGCTTCGAACGCGTGGTCGTGAACACGCTCGCGGCGCTCGCGCGCGCCTACGTCAGCGTGATGCGCGGCACGCCGCTGCTCGTGCAGATCTTCGTGATCTATTACGGGCTGCCGAGCCTCGGCATCTCGCTCGATCCGACGCCCGCGGGCGTCATCGCGCTGTCCGCCAACGTCGCCGCCTACATGTCCGAAAGCATGCGCGGCGCGATCAACGGCATCCACCGCGGCCAGTGGCTCGCCGCGTACAGCCTCGGGCTGTCGTGGGGGCAGACGCTGCGCTACGTGATCGGCCCGCAGGCGCTGCGCATCGCCGTGCCGAGCCTGTCGAACAGCCTCATCAGCCTGATCAAGGACACGTCGCTCGTGTCGGTGATCACCGTCACCGAGCTGCTGCGCAGCGCGCAGGAAGTGATCGCCGCGACCTACCAGCCGCTGCCGCTGTACCTGGCCGCCGCCGCCGTGTACTGGGTGCTGTGCCAGATCCTCGAATGGGTGCAGCGCTGGTACGAAAAGCGGCTGTCGCTGCCGGCGCGGCACTGACGCATCACGCGCCGGACCGCCGCCTTACTCCCCCGGGTAACGTACGCCGAGCGCGGCGCGCGCCGCATCGGTCATCGCGATCATCCGCCGCGAATGATCGTGCGTCATCACCGGGCTTTCGGTCTGCCCCGCGCGCAGCAGGTCGCAGAAATGCGCGGTCTCGTAGTTGAGGCCGCCGCCGTCGAACGGCGCGTCGAGCTCGACCACCCGGCCGTCCGCATAGCAGATCGTCGCGCGCGCCGGATTCCACCATTTCTCGTGGATCGTCACGTGCCCGCCCGCCGCGGCCAGCAGCGCGTCGCCGCGCCCCATCACGTCGAGCCCGCAGAAGAGCTGCGCGATGCCGCCGTTCGCGTGGCGGCTGTTGAGGCTCGCGAACACGTCGACGCCCGTCGCGCCGACCCGCCCCAGCGTCTGCACGTCGAGTGGCGCGCCGAGCCAGTCGACCGCGAGAAACGTCTCGTAGATGCCGATGTCGAGCAGCGCGCCGCCCGCCTGCTCAAGGCGATAGACCGGATGGTCGCCGGGCACGCTCGATGACGCGCAGCCGGCCCTCACGAGGCGGATCTCGCCGATCGGGTCATCGCGCAGATGCGCGCGCAGCTTGCGGTACAGCGGGAAAAACGGCGGCTTCATCGCCTCCATGAACAGCCGGCCGGCGTCGCGCGCCGCACGCAGCACGGTCTCGAGCTGCGCGGCATTGAGCGTCGCGGGCTTTTCGCACAGCACGGCCTTGCCGGCCGCAAGCGACGCCAGCGCGTATTCGGCATGACTGTCATGGAGCGTTGCGATGTAGATCGCATCGACATCGCTCGCGAGGAGCGCGTCGAGACTGGCGGCGGGCGTGCCGCCATGGGTGGCGCAGAAGGCCGCCGCGGCGTCGGCGCGACGCGCCCAGACGCCTGCCAGCGCGGCGCCCGGTACGTGCGCAAGGCTCTGCGCGAAGCGGCGCGCGATGCTGCCTGCGCCGACGATGCCGAAGCGCACCGCGCGTGATTCGAGGTCTTTCATCCGGATCATCCGTGTCGGTCGTGAGACGATGGCCGACGTCATGCCGGCCGGGCGTCATGATAAACGGCAAGCCGCCGACCGGATGAACGGAATGCGCCGGGTCAGGCTCGCACCGGCACGTCGACGGAGAAGTCCCGGGAGATTTCGTCGGCGCTGAAGTCGATCAGCGCGAGCGACGCCGCCTCGGCCTCGCGCGGATCGCGGCGCTCGATCGCGTCGACCACGCGCGCGTGCGCCTTGAGCGCCACGTCGTGCGCGCCCTCCTTCTGCACGACCCGCGGATTCACGAGCCGCACCGCGCCGCGCACGATCGCCGCCATTTGCTGAAAGAACTGATTGCCGCTCGCGTGGACGATCCGCGTATGCAGCAGTTCGTCGGCCGCGTCGTAGCCGGGGTCGCCCGGCTGCAGCACCTTGAATGCCTCGAACGCCTCGCGAATGCCGGCGACCTCGGCCGCGCTCGCGCGCACGGCCGCCTGCGCGGTCGCGCGCGGCTCGATCAGCATCCTGAATTCGATGACGTCGCGCATGAACTGCGGATCGGGTTTCGCCCGAAACCGCCAGCTCACGACGTCCTCGTCGATCATGCGCCAGTCGCGCATGGGCCGAACGCGCGTACCGACTTTCGGACGGACGTCGAGCATGTCGCGCGCCAGCAACATCGACAATGCCTCACGCATGACCGTGCGGCTCACGTCGAATTCCTTCGACAGCACATCCTGCGGCGGCAAAATGCCGCCGTACTTGTCCTCGACGATGCCCGCGACAAGTCCATCCATCACTTTGGCGACCAGTGACCGGTCTTTGCCCTGCTCCATGACACCTCCCCGTGCGTCGATTTGCGAATACCTGCTCCGCAGTTCCGCCGGCCCTGGTTACGACTGTTCTTATGATCTATAAGTTGATGAGTTTCGAGGCCGTTACGCTATCTGGTAAACACCTGACAGGGTTATCCCTCTTAGTTTCGGCGGGGATTTATAAGGCATCCAAAAAAGCCCGGGAAGCGCTCTGCGCTTGCCGGGCCGCGATTTTAAACAAGATTTGAACATGCAGTGCATTACGCACTGCTTTTCATTTCTTACAAACGTCGGGATAAACGATAGTCTCGACGCCGTTCTCCGTGCCGAGCAGGCACAGGTTCGCGCCGCGCGCCGCGAACAGGCCGACCGTCACGACGCCCGGCCATGCGTTGACCTCCGCTTCGAAGCCGCGCGGATCGGTGATCTGCAGGCCCTTCACGTCGATGATCTCGTTGCCGTTGTCGGTGACGTACGGCGCGCCGTCCTTCGTCACGCGCAGCACCGGCACGCCGCCGGCCGCCGTCACGCGCCGGCCGATCGCGGTGCGCGCCATCGGCACCACTTCGATCGGCAGCGGGAATGCGCCGAGCACCGGCACGCGCTTGCTCGCGTCGGCGATGCACACGAACGTGTCGGCCACCGACGCGACGATCTTCTCGCGCGTCAGCGCGCCGCCGCCGCCCTTGATCATCGCGCCGCTCGCGTCGATCTCGTCCGCGCCGTCGACGTACACCTGCAGCGATTCGACGTCGTTCAGGTCGAACACCGTGATGCCGAGCGCCTTCAGGCGCTCGGTCGTCGCGACCGAGCTGGACACCGCGCCGCGATAGCGCGACTTGACGGCGGCCAGCGCGTCGATGAAGCAGTTGGCGGTCGAGCCGGTGCCGACGCCGATCACCGCACCCTCCGGCACGTTCTGGATCACGTAATCGGCCGCGGCCTGGCCGACGAGGCGTTTGAGTTCGTCTTGAGTCATGGGAGAAAAATGCTGCTGGATTGCGGAAAACCGCCAGTTTACCGGAGTCGGGCGCCTATTCGCGCGTTTCGGGCCGCGACGCGCTCAGGGTGCGCCGGAAGCCGCGCCGTCTTCCGCCGGCGCCTGGCCCGGAAAGTACTTGTCGAGCAGCGCCTGCGCGATCGCGTCGCTCTCCGAGTCCGGGTTGCCTGCATGGTCGGACGGCCGGAAATGCATCTGGAACGCGGCGAACACGCGGCGCGTACGCTCGTCGAGCACGCCGTCCGTCGGCACGTCGTAGCCGTAGCGCGCCAGCTTGAGCTGCAGCCCGCGCACGTCGACCGCCGCATGCGGATCGCGGCCGGCCAGACGCGCGGCGACCGTCGCGTCGTCCGGCCATGCGCCGACGCCGGCCTGCGCGAGCGCGCGCCACGGGAACGCCGGCCCCGGGTCGATCTTGCGTTGCGGCGCAATGTCGCTGTGCCCGACGACGCGCGTCGGCGCAATCGCGTAGCGCGCGACGATGTCTTGCGACAGGCGGATCAGCGCATCGACCTGCTCGGGCGGATACGGCTGCCAGGTGCGGCCCTGCGGCGTGTCGATCGGGCCGCCGTTGACGTTCTCGATGCCGATCGACGCCGCATTCAGCTCCGTCGCGCCCTGCCATGCGCTGACGCCCGCATGCCACGCGCGCTGCGCTTCCGGAACGAGCTGATAGACGACCGGCTTGCCCCATTCGATGCGCGGCTGCGCCGGCACGACGTAGTGCGCGCTGACCGCGTCGCCCGTCAGCGTGCGCAGCGATTGTACTTCTCCGCTCTCGGTGTAGTGCATCACGAGAAAGCGGATGCGCGCATCGGCGCCCTGCGCGTGATGGCTCGTATCGGCGAAGTACGTGCCGCGCCCGACGAGCGACGGGGACGTGCACGCGGCCAGCATGCAGAGGCCGGCGCAGAATGCGCCGCGAATGAAAAGTCTCATGGATCGGCATCCGGAGGAACGGCGTGCGCCATTCTATCGAGTCCGCCGCGCACAGTCGCCGTCCCGGACGAGACGCGCCGCGTCCCGTCAACGGAACCGGATCAGGTCATCGACTTGTCATAGGCAGGCGTTCCCGCGACAATCGGCGTCCGCCGACGCGCAGCGACGCGCTCCCGACACCGACACCGACACCGACACCGACAAAGCGATACGCGCGAGCGTCGCGACACTGAGAGAACCACGATGGAAAGAATCTGGCTGAAGTCCTACCCCGAGGGCGTTCCCGCGACCGTCGATCCCGATCGCTACCCATCGCTCGCGCACCTGCTCGACGAGTCGTTCGCGACGTTCGCGGCGCGCAACGCGTATGCGTGCATGGGGCGCACGATGACCTACGCGGAACTCGACACGTACTCGCGCCATCTCGGCGCATGGCTTCAACAGCGCGGGCTGCGCAAAGGCGCGCGTGTCGCGGTGATGATGCCGAACGTGCTGCAGTATCCGGTCGCGGTCGCCGCGGCGCTGCGCGCAGGCTTTACCGTCGTCAACGTCAATCCGCTCTATACGCCGCGCGAACTCGAGCATCAGCTCCGCGATTCGGGCGCGGAGGCGATCGTCGTGCTCGAGAACTTCGCGACGACGCTGCAGCAGGTGATCGCGCGAACCGACGTCCGGCACGTCGTCGTCGCGTCGCTGGGCGACCTGCTCGGCCCGGTCCGGGGCATGGCCGTCAACTTCGTCGCCCGCCGCGTGAAGAAGCTGGTGCCGCCGTACCGCCTGCCCGGCGCGACGCCGTTTCGCACGGCGCTGCGGGACGGCGCACGGCAGCCGTTCCAGCCCGCCGCGCTGAATCACGACGACGTCGCGTTCCTGCAATACACGGGCGGCACGACCGGCGTGTCGAAAGGCGCGACGCTCACGCATCGCAACGTGATCGCGAACATCCTGCAGAACGACGCGTGGAGCCAGCCGGCGCTGCGCAAGGCGCCGCAGATCGACGCGCTCGTGACCGTCTGCGCGCTGCCGCTCTATCACATCCTCGCGCTGAACGCGTGCATGCTGATGGGCGCGCGCTGGGGCGCGATGAACCTGCTGATTCCGAATCCGCGCGACGTCGACGGGTTCGTCAAGGAACTGTCGCGATATCGCGTGAATTTCTTCCCGGGCGTGAACACGCTGTTCAACGCGCTGCTCAATCATCCCGGGTTCGCCTCGCTCGATTTTTCCGGACTGCGAATCACGCTCGGCGGCGGGATGGCCGTGCAGGAGGTCGTCAGCACGCGCTGGATGAAGACGACCGGCTGCCCGATCCTCGAAGGCTACGGCCTGTCGGAGACGTCGCCCAGCGTGACGCTGAGTCCCCCGACGCTCGACGCGTTCACCGGCACGATCGGCCTGCCGGTGCCGTCGACCGACATCGCGCTCCTCGGCGAGAACGACGAACCCGTTGCGCAAGGGCAGCCCGGCGAGATCGCGATCCGCGGCCCGCAGGTGATGGCCGGCTACTGGAACCGCCCCGACGAAACCGCGAAAGTGATGACGCCCGACGGCTTCTTCAAGTCGGGCGACGTCGGCGTGATGGACGAGCACGGCTTCGTGCGCATCGTCGATCGCAAGAAGGACATGATCCTCGTGTCGGGCTTCAACGTGTATCCGAACGAGATCGAAGGCGTCGTCGCCGCGCATCCGGGCGTGGTCGAATGCGCGTGCGTCGGCGTGCCGGATTCGAATTCGGGCGAAGCGGTGAAGCTGTTCGTCGTGCGACGCGATCCGGCGCTCACCACGGAATCATTGATGGCTTATTGCAAGAAGGAATTCACGGGCTACAAGAAGCCGAAGTACATCGAGTTCCGCGACAGCTTGCCGAAGTCCAATATCGGCAAGATCCTGCGGCGGGAGCTGCGGGACGAGCACGGTCAGACTGCGTAATTGCGCAGGGGCCCGCTCCGGACACGGACCGGCCCTTTCGGATGACCATCAAAAAAGGCGGCATCGTCACCGATGCCGCCCGCTTCAGGCCCGTCGTCCGGCCGGGTCGACCGGCGGTCGACGCGAGGACGTCAGCACGTCACGCCTTCACGCGCCGCTGCCGCACCGCTTCATACAAACACACACCGCTCGCGACCGACACGTTCAGGCTTTCGACGCTGCCGGCCATCGGAATGCTCATCACTTCGTCGCAGGTATCGCGCGTGAGCCGGCGCATGCCCTCGCCTTCCGCACCCATCACGAGCGCGACCGGGCCGTCGAGTTTCGTATCGTAGAGCGTTGCCGACGCTTCGTCCGACGTGCCGATGATCCACACGCCGGCCTCCTTCAGCTCGCGCAGCGCGCGCGCAAGGTTCGTCACCGTGATGTACGGCACCGTGTCGGCCGCGCCGCTCGCGACCTTCGCCGCCGTCGCGTTCAGGCCGACCGCGCGGTCGCGCGGCGCGATCACCGCGTGCGCGCCGGCCGCATCGGCCACGCGCAGGCACGCGCCGAGGTTGTGCGGATCGGTGACGCCGTCGAGCACGAGCAGCAGCGCCGGGCCCTGGATGCCGTCGAGCAGCTCGGACAGGTTCTGCGCGAGCGGAATGTCCTCGACGCGTGCGACGACGCCCTGATGGCGCTCGGTGTGCGCGAGCCCCCACAGGCGCGTCTCGTCGGCCGCGATCAGCCGCACGCCCGCTTCCTTCGCGGCGTGCAGGAAATCCTGCATGCGGCGGTCGCGGCGCGTCTGGTCGTACAGCACCTCCGCAACCGTCGACGCATCGTGCCGCAAGCGTGCGGTCACCGCATGAAAACCGTAAAGAACCTTCAGACGTGACATGACTGGAACAACCTTCGATCAAACGCGCGGCCGCGCGACGCGCACGGCCGCAATCCATGGAAAAGGAAAGCGCCGCGCGCCCGGCCCACGACCGGTCACGCGGCGTCTCTCGATGCCGCCGGGGCGGCGCTCGCGCGCCGCCCGTCGTTCAGTACTTCT
The DNA here is from genome assembly GCF_000833595.1 of Burkholderia sp. MSHR3999. Lineage (NCBI taxonomy): Bacteria > Pseudomonadati > Pseudomonadota > Betaproteobacteria > Burkholderiales > Burkholderiaceae > Burkholderia > Burkholderia sp. MSHR3999. The sequence goes on along the minus strand of NZ_JRFO01000001.1, from coordinate 1,495,173 downwards.
TGCGGGCGCGCGCCTTCTTCGCGGCCGGCTTCGCCGATGCGCCCTTCTTCTTCGCGGCGGCGCGCGCCGCCCGCACTTCCTTGACGGCCACGCTCGGCGCGCTCGCGGCCTTCTTGCCGCGCGCCGGCTCGTCGGCCGGCGGCAGCGCGCGCACGCGCGGGCCGCCGCGATCCGCGCCGGCGGCCACGGGTGCCGCCGCCGGACGCGGCGCCTTCACCGGCGTGTCGCGCACCAGCCGGAAATCGATCTTGCGCGCGTCGAGGTCGACGCGGCTCACCTGCACGCGCACCCGGTCCGACAGGCGATAGCGGATGCCGGTGCGCTCGCCGCGCAGCTCGTTCTTGATCTCGTCGTACTGGAAGTAGTCCGAGCCGAGCTCCGTGACGTGCACGAGGCCTTCGATGAACAGCGTGTCGAGCTGCACGAAGATGCCGAACGACGTGACGCCGTTCACCATCCCGCCGTATTCCTCGCCGAGCTTGTCGCGCATGAAGTAGCACTTGAGCCACGCCTCGACGTCGCGCGACGCCTCGTCCGCGCGCCGCTCGTTCGCCGAGCAGTGCAGCCCGAGCTCTTCCCAGATCGCGGTGTTCGTCGTGCGCGAGCGATTGCGCGCCTCGTCGTCGGCCTGCTGCATCGCGCGGGCGCGCGGCGACAGCGCGGTGTTCAGCGCGACGCCGTCCGGCGCCTTCGGCACGTACTTCTTGCCGGACAGGATCGCGTAGATCGCGCGGTGCGTGAGCAGGTCAGGATAGCGGCGGATCGGGCTCGTGAAGTGCGCATAGGCTTCGTACGCGAGACCGAAGTGGCCGATGTTGTCCGGGCTGTAGACCGCCTGCTGCATCGAGCGCAGCAGCATCGGCTGCAGCATCTGCGCATCGGGCCGGTCGCGGATATGCGCCATCAGCGCCGCATAGTCGCTCGCGTGCGGCGTGTCGCCGCCGCCGAGCGTCAGCCCCATGCCGCGCAGGAACGCGCGCAGGTTCTCGAGCTTCTCCGCGGTCGGCCCCGCGTGCACGCGGTACAGGCCCGGATGCTTGTTGCGCTTCAGGAAGTCGGCCGCGCACACGTTCGCGGCCAGCATGCACTCCTCGATCAGCCGGTGCGCGTCGTTGCGCTGGCGCGGCAGGATCTGCTCGATCTTGCCCTGCGTATTGCAGACGATGTACGTCTCGGTCGTATCGAAGTCGATCGCGCCACGCTTTTGCCGCGCGGCGAACAGCGCCTTGTAGACGCCGTACAGGTTCTGCAGGTGCGGCAGCAGCTCGGCGCGGCGCGCGGCCTCCGGCCCCTTCGTGTTCGCGAGCACCGCCGCGACTTCCGTGTACGTGAGGCGCGCGGCCGAATGGATCACGGCCGGGTAGAACTGATAGGCCTTGATCTCGCCGCGCGCGGTGATCACGATATCGCACGCGAGCACGCAGCGATCGACCTGCGGATTCAGCGAGCACAGCCCGTTCGACAGTTTCTCCGGCAGCATCGGAATCACTCGGCGCGGGAAATACACCGACGTGCTGCGCTCGACCGCGTCGCCGTCGAGCCCGCTGCCCGGCTGCACGTAATGCGACACGTCGGCGATCGCGACGATCAGGCGGAAGCCGTCGCCGCGGCCGACCTTGACCGGCTCGCAGTAGACCGCATCGTCGAAGTCGCGCGCGTCCTCGCCGTCGATCGTGACGAGCGGCACGTCGCGCAGGTCGACGCGGAACCGCAGGTCGGCGGGCCGCACCTTGTCCGGCAGCGCGGCCGCGTCGTCGAGCGCGGGCTGGCTGAATTCATGCGGCACGCCGTACTTGCGCACCGCGATCTCGATCTCCATGCCGGGATCGTCGATGTCGCCGAGCACTTCGACCACGCGGCCGAGCGGCTGCGAATGCCGGCTCGGGAAGTCGGTCAGCTCGACGACGACGACCTGCCCGACCTTCGCCTTCTTCACGTTCTGCGTGATCAGGATGTCGTGGCCGATGCGCTTGTCTTCGGGCGCGACGATCAGCGCGCCGTTCTCGTTGAGCAGGCGGCCGATCACGCGCTTGTTCGCGCGGTCGGTGACCTCGACGACATGGCCTTCCGGCCGGCCGCGCCGGTCGTAGCCGACGATCCGCGCGAGCACGCGGTCGTTGTGCATCACCTTCTGCATCTCGCCGTTCGGCAGGAACAGGTCGTCCTGGCCGTCGTCGCGGATCACGAACCCGTAGCCGTCGCGATGGCCCTGCACGCGCCCGGCGACGAAGTTCGACGGATGGGTCAACTGGTAATGGCCGCGTTTGTCGAGCCGGATCTGGCCGTCGCGCTCCATCGCGGCGACGCGCCGGAAGAACCCTTCGCGCTCCTGGCGCTTGATCGACAGTGCCTCGGCGATGTCGTTCGCGGCGAGAGGCGCGTCGCTCGTACGCAGCACGCCGAGAATCTCTTCACGGCTCGGGATGGGGTACGGATATTTGCTCAAGGGCTTGTCGATGGTTGTTCTCGTTGCGATGGCTGATGGTGCGCGGCATCAATACGACCATGCCGATTTAGGCATGTCTATATTGTTGGCGGCCATTCTAACACCCGGCCGTGTCGCGAACGATGCGGACGCGTCGCGTTCGCCCGCCGGCCGGGCCGGTTCGATGCATTGCAAAAAAGTGTTGACATGAATAAATGGGGCGCTATAATTGCGTTCTTTCGCGATGCAGCACCAAGCGAAACGTGCCCAGGTGGCGGAATTGGTAGACGCACTAGGTTCAGGTCCTAGCGGTGGCAACATCGTGGAGGTTCGAGTCCTCTCCTGGGCACCATCTGTTTTCAAAAAGGTCGGCTTCTAGCCGGCCTTTTTCATTTCTGGCCCAGGAAGCAAAGCGCCTGCGCGCTTTGCGTGAGGACTCGAAAGGCTGCGCTTGCAAGCGCAGCCGGGGTCGCGCCCGCGTGACCGAGTCCTCTCCTGGGCACCATCTGTTTTTTGAAAGGCCGGCTATATGCCGGCCTTTTTCATTTCCGTGCCCTGTGTTCGCAATATCACGCACGAAGTACTCGTTCACGTTTGCACCCAGCGCGTCTTCGTCGCCACCCTTACCCCGGACGTCGATCATGTCGACGAGCGTTACGTAGTCCTTGCCGAGCAACGCTCGCGCCGCAGCGTTCTGCTGGTTACCGGCCACCACCTTCAGACTCAGGAGATCAGGCCGGCCTCGAACGTCGACGCAGGAATGTAATCACCGTCGTAGTAGCCCCCATCTTAGCGCCGGACTCCACGGAGATCGCACCTCAACGCCCCAGCCCAGCTTCCCGATGGTTGCGATGGCCGACACCGAATCCTCGAACCACGCACAGATATTTTTCACCGACACCGAAATGGTATTGACAGCCCCTGCGGACCCGCTATAATTGCATTCTTTCGCGATGCAGCACCAAGCGAAACGTGCCCAGGTGGCGGAATTGGTAGACGCACTAGGTTCAGGTCCTAGCGGTGGCAACATCGTGGAGGTTCGAGTCCTCTCCTGGGCACCAACATAGGGTCCAACGCGATCCACTGAAGTCCAAAGAAACCCCGAAAACCCCCGAGTTTCCGGGGTCTTCTGTTTTCTGGCATCCACTGAGAACCACCTCTAGCCAGCCTCCAAGTAGTACATTAGCCAGTACATTGAAAGTTCGAGTTCGTTCCCAATGTACTAGGAGCGCTGGCATGCCGCTAACCGTCAAGGAAGTCGACGCTGCAAAGCCGTCGACCAGAGAGTACACACTCAAGGATCGCGACGGCCTGTTCCTCTTCGTTGCCCAGACCGGCATCAAGAGTTGGCACTTCCGCTACAGCTTCGCCAAGAAGCAGCGACGCATTTCGTTCGGTACGTATCCTGATATATCACTGCAACGCGCACGCGAACTTACCGGAGCAGCACGAACACAAGTTGCAAACGGCATCGACCCTTCCGTACAGCGACCACGTGATGGCAGTAACCGCGCAGCGGACGACGACACATTCAGCACTGCAGCCGAGCGCTGGTTTAAGGGCAAACAGGACGCGGGACGCTCCGCCTCCACACTCGACAAAATGCGCACCTATCTCGACAAGGACATCCTGCCAGAACTGGGTAAAAACCGAGTGCCCGACATTACGCGCGCGGACTGCGTACGCGTTCAAGAGCGCTTCGAGAGACGAGACGCGCTCAACGTCGCCAAGAAGGCTCGTGGTTGGTTGCGCGAAATTTTCAGTCAAGCCATCGCCCGTGGGCAGTGCGAGTACAACCCTGCATCGGAATTGAAAGTCATCGCCAAGGAAGCGCCCAAAGCCAAGCCCTATCCTCATCTACTGGAACCCGAGCTGCCCAATTTCTTGAAAGCGCTCGACCTATCCACTAGCCGGGTGGTCGCCCGCGTTGCAGCGTGGATGACGATCTTGACCGCGAGTCGTCCCGGTATGGTGCGTTACGCCGAATGGACTGAGCTTGATCTCGACGGAGGTCTTTGGACCATCAATGCCGCCAAGATGAAGATGCGCCGCGCCCATGTCGCGCCCCTTCCCAAACAATTGATCAAGGCTCTCAAAGAACTTCAGAGGGTCACAGGCAGTCATCGCTACCTGTTCCCCGGCATCGGTACCAAAAACGAGATCATCAGCGAAAACACTATCAACCTCGTTTTTTCAAAAATCGGGTACAAGGGCCGCATGGTCGGGCATGGAGCGCGGCATACCGCAAGCACGCTGCTGCGAGAACACGGCTGGAACCGCGACCACGTAGAAACGCAACTTTCCCACCTCGAGGGCGGCGTGGCCGGCGATTACAACCATGCCATGTATCTGCCGCAACGCAAGGCAATGATGCAATGGTACGCTGACTACCTAGACGCTCTAAAAGGTGGCCCGCTATCTGCCGACTTAGCGGCAAAGTTCGCGAAACGAGTCAATGTCTACGTTCGCCATCATGGCAACCCCAGTGTTACCAAATAGTGCCTTTGATCGAGGGACGTTTCCCGTCTAGCGTGCTTCACGTTCTCGAACTTTCTGAAGGGAACGCGGCCATGGCGTTGCAATTGGTCATTCCGAAGACGAGTCACACGAACGAAGTTATCGGCGCACGTCGCGCGGAATTCGATCTTGCGGCAAGCATCTGGACCATCCCTGCCGAACGTATGAAGGCGAAGCGGGAACATCGCGTGCCGCTCTCCACCGAGTCAGTGAAGCTGATCAGGCCTTTGCTCGAAGCTGGTATGGGTGAGTTCGTGTTTCCGGCCAGCAGGGCTGGCACACACCTATCGAACATGGCCATGCTCCAGCTCCTCAAGCGGATGGAACGTGAGGATCTGACGGTGCATGGGTTCCGCTCCACGTTCAAGGATTGGGCGCGCGAAACCACTGACTATCCACGGGAAGTATCCGAGGCGGCCTTGGCACACGTCATCGGAGACCAGACCGAAGCCGCGTATGCCCGGGGAGATCTGTTCATGAAGCGAGCCAACCTCATGCAAGATTGGGCCGACTACGTGACAGGTCATGTGGCGCTTCACTCCGTTGCTCCCGAGCCCGCAGCATTGGCTGTTTCGTGATCGTGAAAACTACCGCCGACTTCCACGTCGGCGGTAATACGAGCGACGAAATAAATCACGGCAGCGATGGATGACATCGATCAGAGGCGGTCCGCAAGCACACTTTCCGGTGTCAACACAGGAAGGTCCAACACTGCGGCCTTGTAGGCCAAGAGCTGATCCGATGGCACATCGTATCGACGCAGCCAGCGGTCGCCAGCAGCAGGACTCTTGTACAGCGCGGCTTGCGTACCGCCGAGACCAATCTGCAATTGCCATAGCGAATCGACGCGAACGTCTTTCAGCGCATGGTTGGCGATCACGTAGTTCGCCGGCAACACGGGCGCCCCCTTCTCCTCGACGGACGCGCCCGACTCCGGCCGCGGGCCGGCCTGAATTGCAACACCGCCGTCCAGGTCGTAGAACGCAAACCAATCGCGTGGCAATTCATTGCGCAGCGCTGCGATGCCCCCCACTTTCTCGAGCATCTGCTGGTTGATCGCGGTCAGCCAACTGACGGTCTTCAATTTGTCGCGCAGATGCAGGGCATTCTGGATCGGGTCCCCCACATCCAGACCGCTGAAGCGCGTGGATAACCAATATTCGGTCGGTGTATTGGGTTCCGGCTGCGCGTAGCTGAGATTCGCCGCGTAACCGGCGTATCCGCTTGAAACCTTCAAGCGCCGCGCACATTCCACAAAGAGCTGCTGGAACACCGCGGGATGCTCGGCGACGTGCAACACCGGCATGGAGAACGTCAGCGCGTTCGTGCCGTAATCGGGATGCTGCTCCTGCCGAGCGGTCAAGCCGCTTACCCGAAACTCCCAAAAGCTGGCGTCGATGGCCTTCTCGCCCGACGTCACATAGACGCCCAGCCCCTCATTCGGTTTGCCAACCGTGAACACCTTGGGATCGAGTTTGCCGTTCTTGAGCGCCATCTCCCGTTTTCCGTCCTGCCATAACCAGGTGAGTCGATCGCCGGCCACCGCTGAGTAGGCCTCGAAACACTGTGCGATCTCGTTCCGAACAGCAGGATCGGCCGCATGTGGGAAAAACAATGCGGCGCGGATCACCAGCACAGCGCCGATGTAGTCGTGCGGCATGCGCGGCTCCAGCAATGCGCCCTGTATGAGCGCATCCTTCTGGTGAGCACGTGCCCATTCGATGAAATGTGGATCAGCCATGTCAGTCAGGGAACGATAGGGATAGGTGGCACCGGCAAGCCCCATCCCGGGGTGCCCGGCGCGGGCCGCTGATTCAGGAGCGTCTTCATCTGACGCTCAAGCGAATCCAGCATGTCGGACATCGGACTCGTCGCCGGTTCCTCCTCCCCTGCCCGCTTCCTGCTGCATCCGCACGTCGCCGGGTCGAGCACGGTCACCGTGGCGTTGCGTCCCGCGATCCGGCGGTAGTCCCTCAATTGTGCCGCATCGCGCGGATCGGGCGGGAACTTCATCTCGACGACCGATCGAAGATTATCCTGCGTCGGCGGCTTCATCGGGTCCTTGACGATCACCACATCGGGACGACGGATGTTGCCAACACCCGGCTCGTAGCCCTTGCGCCCGCCCGGCCAATATTTCTCGATCCAGCCTGCCAGGTAACCGTGCGGTTCGAGCGCGTTGGACGAACTCATAATCGGCGACGGCGGCGAGTCGTCCATGTTGTAGTTGATCTCCGGCTTGTAGGGGCTTTGAAAGTTCATCGCCGCGTCGCGCTCCTTGAGCTTGCGACGCACGCATTGCTGCTTGAGCGATTGGCCCTTCAGCCCGACATCGGGCTCGTCGTTGCACTGACAGATGGCCCCACACAAAACGGCCCGATCCTTCGGAGTGAGATCGTTGTCGAGTTGAACGATCGTGGTCTGGCCTTCGCCCGGTGCCATACCACCGGACACCCCGCCACTACCGTAATCGCTCACGATGCCGACGGGCCGTGCCCGAAGAGCAGCGAAGCCGGCTCGTCAGCTTGGTGCCATTGCGTGTAGCCATTGCTGTCCGTCACACCGGACATCATCTCGCCGCTCGATGTGCGCAACGTGTAGGCATGGCCCTTCGCCGGAGCGCCAGTGGCCGAATCCAGCACTTGAAAACGGCCACGAAACGCGCGCGACGATGGATCTTTTTCATAGACCGCCGTCGTACCACCCATTGGAATGCCGGCGCCGCCTGTGATCTCGGCCGTCGAATTGTGCTGTGAGGCGATCAGCTGAGCACCGCATGCCGTTTTATCACCCTCGGTCGCCGGCGGACGTCCGTCGAAGGTCATTCCTAGCGGTTTAGTGCTGACAATCGGAAAGACGCCACCGCAGCGCGGACACGAAACCATGTCCCCCAGCATCGCCATCGGCTTTCCGTCCATCATGTCGTTACGCGAGCACTTCTGCACGACGCCACCGTGCGATGTGCGGTCGCCTTCCCGGATAAATGCGAACCCCATCGATTCACTCCATTGAATGAGAGGGGTTGCTACTTTACCTCAGACGATTGGTACACAACGCGGTTTTGTCAAAATTTGAGAATGGCTATCGCAAGCACTCAAGCAAAGACGCTTCATTCGAGGGTCACGTTCCGCTGGATCTCGGCCGATGATTCGATGCGGCATAGATTGAAAAAAGTATCCGTATAGGCGGTTGATACCGACGTTCTCTGCCACATCGCAAAAGTTGGGCACGCTAAAATCGTGTGTTGCTCGGCGGACGCGTTTGCCCCACAAGGGGCACCGGCATTTCCGAAAAGCGGTCACTCGAGTCGAGTCCGGGAACGCGAACCAACCATCAACTTTCCATCCCTTGAAGCTTGGCAATGTCATTCACGAGAATTCCCAACTTCTGGAAAATTGCGAGAAGCTCGTCCATTGAATGAAATTCGGGACGCGGATATGGCGGTCGATGTGGCTCAGCGCCCGAATACAACGCAGCCGCATGCGACAGTACGGCAAGTGTTCCTCGTTCGGTTCCGGCGCCGAAAGTAACGCTGAAGTCCGTTTCAACGCTGCGTCGCCCCTGAAGGATGAATCGGAGCGTCACGCCAGGCATTAGTTCATGCAATTGCAAAACCGTACCTGGTCCTGGGAGCTTGGAAAGGTTCATCCGGCCACCCGCTGCTGCGACGATTTCTGGGGCTCGCACTGCCAACGGGCGCTCCTCAAGCCGCAACGGATGCTCAACACAGATCTCATAGTATCGGGCGGACGCCCCGCACCGAGTCACGAAGGAAAGAAAGTCTGGCGTGAAATTCATCGCTTGTTTTCGACAGTCCATCAACGGAGCCAGCCACGATTGTGCAGCACTTTTCGGCATGGGGGTCGAATGGCCGAAAGTGTCCGCACTCGGTCCGACCATGCCGAAACGCGAGCAGGCACGGACAGATGGGGCCTGAAAATAGTGATCAACTCGCCGCTGATGAAGGCGAGCGGCCGCTTAAATGACCGGCCTCATTGATTGCTCAAGGGAACCCATTGGCCGTTCCGCGACATCTCGGTACCCCACGCCAGATGCTCAGAATTGGAGCATTGGATCTAGAGTGATCCATGAGTACGAATACTCGTCAAGTCATCCTCACTACGTTTATTGCAGGTGAACGTCTTGTGCAGGCCAAGCGAAATGCATGGCATCTCGACATCCATTCGCGCGCATTTCGCCGTCTTCCGTCATCGTTCTTTGAACTCGCTCACAGTGCACGCAACATCGGCGAATTAGATAGAATGATCCACTCTGGAAACGCTTCCTTCATTCCGTGTCGGCATCGCGCAATACCTAGGGTTCGATGAGCGTCGTACCTGTCGGGCAAGGAGTATCTGTGCATCGCTGAAGTCAAGAAGGTAGAAAAATGGATAAGACCAAACATGAGCATACGAGGGCTTTCAATCTCGCGGTCCCAGTGATCATCAGACCGCGCATTCCTAACCGGCTCATATCCCACAGTGTGGGCAAGCGCATCGATTCGAACCCCGTTCTTGCGCAAACGAGCGAGCCACCGATTTCCGCAGTGTCACGCGCGAGATCAGGCACCCGCTATGATTCGCTCCCGGCCTACGAGCGACAGCGCATCGATCCATAGCCACTCCACATCCCTCTGCGGACCTCTCCACGTGCTCCCGTTCGGCGGCAGCACTATAGGGTCGTGCCGCGCTCCGGATTGGTGACGGTATCGCGCATCGGTTTGCCTTCCCATACCAGTCACCCCCAACCCGCGCCACCGAGCGCCAAGGAGTGACTGCTATGCCGCGTCTCATCGAGCCCAATGCGCCCGCCGACGAACTCGTCGAACACTGCATCCTCCGCCGCAAGGACGTCGAACGCCGTACCGGCTTCAAGCGTTCGCACATCTACAACCTCATGCATCAGGGCAAGTTTCCCCGAGCGATTCCGCTGGGCGCCCGTGCCGTCGGCTGGGACTCGAGGGAAATCGATCAATGGATCGAAGAACGCAAGCAGCAACGCGCTTGACGACGCGCACAAGGTGATAGGCCATGCTTGTCGTCTCCCTGATTTCCACCAAGGGCGGGGTCGGTAAAACGACGACGGCCGCCAATCTGGGCGGCTTCGCCGCCGACGCGGGGCTGCGGGTGCTGCTGCTCGATCTGGACGTGCAACCCACGCTATCGAGCTACTTCGCCGTGAAGGCGCGCGCCGAGGCCGGCGCCTACGAATTACTCGCGTTCAACGAAACGGATACCGACCAGCTCATTTCGCGCACGGCCATCACTGGGCTCGATCTTATCCTGTCCAATGACGACCGCGGCCAGTTGAGTTCGCTGCTGCTACATGCGGCCGACGGACGGCTTCGCCTGCGCCATCTGCTGCCGGCGTTCCGTCCGCACTACGACTTGATGTTGATCGACACGCAAGGCGCACGCAGCGTGCTGCTCGAAGCTGCCCTGCTCGCGTCGGACCTCGCGCTGTCGCCCGTCACACCGGAACTCCTGTCCGCCCGCGAATTCCGGCGCGGCACGCTGCGATTGCTGGAGGACATCGCGCCGTACCGACACCTGGGTATCATGCCGCCGCCGTTGCATCTCTTGATCAATCGCATGCCGGCCGTGTCGCGCAACGCACGCCTCATCCGGCAAACGCTGCGCGACCTCTTCGTGGCACGGACTGACGTGCGCGTGCTCGCCACCTGCGTTCCCGCGCTCGAAGCGTATCCGCGCGCGTCCACGCTGGCGCTGCCCGCCCATCGTGTCGAATATCGCGCACCGTCCGGCCGTGTCGCGTCCTCCGCACTCGCTACGATGCACGCGGTGAGCGACGAGCTCTTTCCTGCCTGGCGCGAGCGCTTCCATCAGCTCGCGAATCGGCTGGCGCAATCCGCCACGGACAAGGACTGACGTCCATGGCCGCGCTCACGCCCGACGACATGGCCGCGAAGCTGCTCGCCGACGGCTTTGAGCGCAGCGGCCCTGTGGCGTCCGCGTTGACCGATCCGATCGCGGACACACCCATGATCGTGACGCTGGAGCAGTTGCGGCCCTACGAACTCAATCCGCGCGTGACGCGCAATCCGCGCTACGACGATCTGAAGGCGTCGATCCGTGAACGCGGACTGGATGCGCCACCGGCGATTACGCGCCGGCCGGGCGAGGCCCATTACATCATTCGCAACGGCGGCAATACACGCCTCGCGATCTTGAACGAGCTGTGGACCGACACGCACGACGAACGTTTCTTCCGCATCCCGTGCCTGTTTCGTCCGTGGTCACCGCGCGGCGAGATCGTCGCGCTTACCGGCCACCTCGCCGAGAATGAATTGCACGGTGCGCTCACGTTCATCGAACGTGCGCTCGCGGTGGAAAAGGCCCGCGAGTTGTACGAGCAGGAAAGCGGCACGCCGCTCTCGCAATCGGAACTGGCCCGGCGGCTTACCGGCGATGGTTATCCCACGCCACAGCCTCACATTAGCCGCATGCAGGAAGCCGTGCGTCATCTGCTGCCGGCCATCCCGACGTTGCTCTATGGCGGTCTCGGCCGACCGCACGTCGAAAGGCTCGTCGCTTTGCGTCGCGCGGCGGCACGCACGTGGGAGCAGCGCGGCGGCGAGGGCGCGGAGTTCGCCGCGGTGTTCCAGGAGGTGCTCGCACTCTTCGACGGCGACGTCGGCAGCTTTGCCGTGCAGCGCATGCAGGATGAATTGATCGGGCAGATGGCCGAACGGCTCGGCGTGGATTACGACGCGCTGAGCCTGGACCTCGAGGAATTCGAGACACGGCAGCGTGCCCTCGCCCGGGAACCGGCCGCACCACCGGACACCGCTTCGCCCCACGCCCGAAAAGCCTCACCGTCGCCCGACGCGAGCCCCCCTTCAACGACGGCCGTTTCCTCTACGGGCGATGCTGCCGCGCCACCACCGATGGCGCCATCGCCTTCGACGCCCACCAACACACAGCCATCGTCCGTGCCAAACGACGATGCCGGGTCTGTGCAGCAGCACGTGGTATCGCCGGCACCCGACACGGGACGATTGCAAGCGCTCCGACAACTGGTCGCCGAGCATACCGGCGACGACACGCCTTCCGATTTCGCCACGACGGTGATTCAGGCTGTGCCCGTGCAAGCAGGCGGGCTCTATCCGATTTCGGACGTATGGGCGATCGCGCCCACGCTCGACGATCCGCTGCCCTTACGCACCCACATCGCACAACTCGCGCGCGAGATCGCCGCCGAAGCCGACATGGATGCCTGTGTGGTCGCGACCGACCAGGGCATCGGCTACCGCATCGACGAGACGCACGCGCACCGCACGTCACCCTTGCCGTTCTTCGCACGCGCGGTGCGCGGACTGCTGCTCGCCCTCACGGTGGTGGCCCCGGACGTTCCCACCACCTCGGCGGAATCGGCCTTGGCCAGTCTGCGCCTGGCCGACGATCTGGCTCCCTTGCTACTGGGCGGCACCGTCGCGCATCCGCTGACGCGTCTGAGCGATGCCGCCCTCGTGAAACTGTATCGACTGGTACGTCTCGCCCGCCGCCTGCGCGATCATCTCAACGCTCCACCCGGCGCAGCGGAAGGCACGCATGGAGCATCCTGATGTCGGCACCCCACCCGTTGAACCAGGCCGTGATCGCCCAGGCCCTGCATGATCTTCGCCACGGTCAACTGCGCCGCTGCAAAGCCATGGGCTTTGGCGACGACGCGCTCGAAGCGCTGAAGCACCCGGAGATGGTAAGTCTCCTGGTCAATGCGTCGGTGGCCTGGTGCAAGGTCCAGGTCAATGGCGACGTGCTACGCCGTCTGCTGCATCAGGCTCGCGACGTCGAACAGGAAATCGAAACCGTCGACCGCATGCTCCGGCTCGGCGCGAGCACAGAGATGGTGAGTCAATTCTACGGTCTCACGCATCAGGAAGTCGCCCTGCGTCGCGACATGCTCGGCATGCCCAAGCGCAAGGGCCGCTGGCCCGTCCTCAGTGAGATACAAGAGAAAGCGGTGTGGGAACACTGGCAACCGCGCATCGAGGCCGACGGCGTTGATCCGCGTGACGATAGGACGATGCTGGACCTGTGCATGGACACCGCCGAAGCCCTGAGCCTACCCATGGCGGTCCTCTGGAACGTGATGCAGGGATGGATTGCCGAAGGGCTCGTATAAACCATGGTGGCACGCCCCTCCGACCCGTCTGGCGAACCAGCGGCACGGTTGGGTGACGCCGTTCTGTTCAGCGGCAACCGGCATGAGACCGTGCCGCGCGCGCTCTTTCTCGATCGCCGGCTGACGCCGCTCGAACGCAACGCGTGGCAGGTGATCCGCTTGCAACTGCAACGCGACGGCATCACCGCGTTTCCCACCTACGACGAACTTGCACCGTATCTCGCGTCGATGCCCTGCACGACCAAGGCGTCGTCAGAGACGGTCGCCCGCGCCTTGACCATCCTGCGACTGACGCGATGGCTGAGCCTCGTCCAGCGTCGCCGCGACAAACCGACCGGGCGCCATCAGGGCAATCTGTACGTGCTGCACGACGAGCCGCTCTCGTCCTTCGAAGCCATCCAGCTCGATGTGGAATACCTCGACCTCATCGGCCGCGCGCTCACTCATGCGAGCAAGGCGATCCGATCAGTCGGCTACCACGTTCTCGAAGAAGTGACGACCGACCCGCTGCTATCCGGTTGCGTCCTGCCGACGCGGTTGCAGATCATCACGCAACGATTGACGCAACAGGGTCTGCACGACGATGCCAACGACACAGCGCCGCAAGCGCGCAGTTATCCACAGCACGCATCCGAAGACGGTGACGCACGCCGTCTTCGGATTCTCGATGACCGGCCTTCGGATTCCGAACACGGTCGAAAACCCGCGCCCAAAGACCGTCTTCGGAATCCGAACGCGGACCGTACAGTACGTATAAAACCCTCTTCTGATGTACTTACTCCTGTACCGCGCGCGCGTGACGCGCTGCGCCTGCCAGCGCGCTTCGCGACATTGCGCGCCGAGCAGCAAAACGGCGCGCTGGCGGCGCTGCAACAGGTCGATCCGTCACTACGCCAAGCGGTGCTCGACGAATGGCAGGCGCGGCTCGATACACACGCCGTGCGCAAGCCCGCCGGCTATCTGTTCGGCATTATCGGCAAGGCGCTGCGTGGCGAGTTTCAGGCGTGGTGCGCACCATCAAGCCATTCACCGGCCTCTGCACCACCGGCCATCACAACGCAGGCCGCGCGTCCGGCCGATGCCGACATCGTGCAGCAACACCTCGCGCACCTTCGTGCGCTCTTGCGTTTGCCGCCGGACGATGCTGGATGATCGTCGCGTCTCGCAGGGGTTCCATAACGGACCATGGGAGGCTATACCACTGGTATAGCTTTGCGGGTGACGAGGCACACCCATGCCGATGGCTCGGCATGGCCCCTTCGCGCCACCGACGTTCTATCAGCGCAACGCCCATTCCATCGTGATCCGCCAGAGGCTATACCACTGGTATAGCTAGGCAGTCCCTGCCGTCCCATGCGTGTTCCGGTACGCGTTCGCACGTTGCCCGCGCAAACCAGTCGGCGCGCTCGCCGGTACTGGCATAATGCCCCCGTCAGCGGGGACGCCCCGGTTGCCATGGCAGGCACCATGACATCGCTTCGCGCTCTCCGTCTTCATGCCTGTCGTCACCACGCGCCCCACCCCGGATTTTCGCGAGGCAGGCCTTGAACAACACGAACGACGAACCTCTGCGCGTCCTGCGGTTTTGGCGCGACCTGGAAATCTTCAATATCCCGACCACTCCGACGGCGAAGGACAATACGCCGCAAATCAAGGTCACCACGCTGCGGCGCCGCGGCCCGCAAAGCACGCTGCCGTGGCATCGCGAAGAATTCGCACCGACCGAGCCACATGCTTTCCTGCATGTCGTCTACGTGGGCGTGGCCGATGTGGAGGACCTGGCCCGCCTGGTGTTGCGCGGCATCCTGCCCAACGATGATCTCAGCGAACGCGAAATTCAGCGCGTGAGCGGCCAGGGGTGGCTGGCCGCCTTCGTCGTCAACGAGCACGGTGTGCCGCTGCCCAGCAGCTACTTGGCGGCGAGCTACGCGCACGGCGTCGACGCGTTTCGCGAGACCGGTACGCTGGAGAACGTCAACGCGCGCCTGCAGCGTGCGCAGGAAGAGTTCGCGCAGCGCTGCCATCGCCTTGCGCCGGCCAATGGCAGTGACGACCCCGCGGCATCCTCGTCGGGCACGGCGCTGCGATGGGAGGACCTCGAGGCCGAGCGTGACGTGGTCTGCGCACTGCTCGGCGAGGGCGCGAAAAAAGCCACGCTCGACTGGCGTGTCGTCGTGCGCACCATCCGGATCAAGCGCAGCAAGCTCAAGGACAATCAGGAAGCAGCCACCGAATTCCTCAATTCGTTCTATCTGGACGATCTCGACCGCCTGATCGATCGCGCCGAAAAGCAGCTGCCCTTCGGCGCCGCCCTGACCCGCTACCTTGGCGCGGCCATCAAGCCCGAAGGACGGATCGACATCCTCACCGAACACGCCACCATGGCGCAGTTGGTCAGCGCCGTGCGCCTGCCGTCCGCGCGCTGGCCGGCGCCTTCCAAGTACCCGTTGGTGCTCGCCCAACAGGCCGCCGTCGCGGAGGTGTTGCGCACGCTGAGCCCGGACAGCGGCATCCTCGGCGTAAACGGCCCGCCAGGCACCGGCAAAACCACACTGCTCTGCGACGTGATCGCCGAGATCGTCACCGAGCGCGCCAGGCGGATTGCCACACTCGACAAACCCGCGGCCCTGTTCGAAGAGCCGGTGCAGATGGCCGGTATGAAGTTTTCGCCGCTCAAGCGCGCCGTGATCGACGGCACCTCCATCGTCGTCACCAGCAACAACAACAATGCCGTCAAGAACATCACGCAGGAATTGCCGGCCCGTGCCAAGATCAGCCGCGAATTCGAACCGGTCGCTTACTTCGACGAGGTGATCCGCGAAATCTTCCGCGCACAGAAAGTGCTCGACGACGAAAAGCAGCCCATCGACGGCTGGGGCATCATCGCCGCCGCACTGGGTAATGTCGGCAATCGGCGATCGTTTGCCACGGGTTTCTTTCGTGATGAACGCAAGGCCAAACAGTCGACAGACGCTACCACCCCGGCGACCGATGCGCCGGACGATGACGGCGATGACGCGGCGGAAGCGACCACGACGAACGATCCGATCCCGCCTGCCGAACCGCGCGACGAACGTCCGCCGACGATGAAGCAGATCCTGGAGAACGCCAACGAGAATTACCCGCGCTATCAGGCCGAATGGAAAGCCGCGAAACGCGCGTTCCTCGATGCGCACGCCGAGGTCGACAAGCAGCGCGCCGTGTTGGTGGCTGCGGAGCACGCCGCGCGCGAGCTGGATCGCAGCCGCGTACAGCGGGAAACACTTGAAGCATCCATCCAAACGATCGCGGATACGATCGCAGCGGGTGAACAGGACTTGGCCGCGTCGCGCGCACAGCAGACCGACCTGCGTGCGCTGATGCAGAGCCATCAGGCAGTCCTCGCGCAGTGCGAAGCAGCCTATCTACCCTCGCTCTGGGATCGCCTGATGCGATGGCTCGGCCGCGAAACGCCCCGCATGATCGCGCGACGCCAGGCACTCGAGGTCCCCACGCGTGCACTGAGCGAAACCACCGCAACCCTCAGCGCACTCAGCCGCGAGATCGTGCAGTCCGAAGCCGCCCTTCGGCGCGAGCGTGAACGGCATCAGGCGCTATCCCGTGAACTCGCCGCCTTGATGCGGCAGTGTCACGCCCACCAGCAGGCGCTCGATGCCGGCTATGCGACCGGTGCGAAACACTTTCCGAATGATGCGTTCTGGTCCTTGCCCTCCGACATCCGTCATCGTGCCAGCATCGCGGTCAGCGCCGCACTCGATCACCTGCGCGCGCGGCTGTTTCTTGCTGCCGTCGAACTGCATCGCGCCACGATCCTCGCCAACGCCGGCAAGTTCATCGGCAACCTCCGCGTCGTGAACGGGATGCTCACCAACACGCTGCAGGACAAGTTGCCCGCCGATCAACGGCCGCGGTTGTGGGACGTGCTCTTTTTCGTGGTGCCCGTCGTGTCCACGACGCTCGCCTCGTTCGATCGGCTATTCGTCGGTATGGGACAGGACAGCATCGGCTGGCTACTGATCGACGAAGCGGGCCAGGCCACACCGCAATCGGCGGCCGGCGCGATCTGGCGTAGCCGTCGCGCGGTAATCGTCGGCGATCCACTGCAAGTCGAGCCGGTCTTCACCGTACCGTTGCGCCTCACTGAAGCGTTGCGTCGCCGCCATCAGGTCGATTCAGCCTGGTCGCCCGCTGACGAGTCGGTGCAAACGCTCACCGACCGTATCACGCCGTTTGGCTCCTGGGTCAGCACGTCGGCCGACGACACCGGGGGCGATACGCGCATCTGGACCGGCATGCCGCTGCGCACGCATCGACGCTGCGACGATCCCATGTTCTCGGTCGCCAACCGCATCGCCTACGCCGGACAGATGGTGCAGGGGCGCGTCGATGATGCAGGACAACCACTTCCCACGCCGTTTTCCTGTGTGCTGGGCGACAGCGCCTGGTTCGACGTGGCGTCCACGCGCGTGCGCCATCCGGTGTCGGAGGACGAGCTGGACGTGCTGCGCCAGTGCCTGACCGCCTTACGACGGGAACCGGCGCGCGGTGAGGACAACAAGCCGGCCGGCGTCTACGTGATCTCACCGTTCCGCAAGGTGGCGAACGCCTGCAGCAATCTCGTGCGACGTGGCAAATTCGACGGCATCGATGTCGGCACCGTCCACACGTTTCAGGGCAAGGAGGCCGCGATCGTCTTCCTCGTGCTGGGCACGGCGCCCGGCCAGCAAGGCGCAGGCGCTCGCGCGTGGGCAACCGGTGCGCCGAATCTGCTCAACGTCGCCATCACCCGCGCCAAGTGCCGCCTGTACGTGATCGGCGACACGCAACAGTGGGGCGGACTCGACTATGTCAGCGAGCTGTACGCCGCACTGCCGGTGGTGCGTCTACCGTCCAGCACGCAACCCTCCACGCCGGCGGAAGACACGCCCTCCCTCTTCGACGCGTAACGCGCGTTGCACGCATCCATCGATAGTGGCCGCGAGCTATACCAGTGGTATAGCTCGTTCCATCGCTCGCATCGGACGCCGTAATCCGGCCGTTGCGCCATGCCCTTTGTTCACTGACGGCCTTCCCCTCGATCGTCATCGTGACACCCGTCCTTCCTCGCGACGAGTGTCCCCATGGCGAACGAACCCTCCTCCCTGCAACTGAATCTCGGAGCGCTGCGCAGCGCGATGCAACTGACGCTGCACACGCACCACGCCGCGCGTATCTGGCATGGACGCGTCGCTGCCGAAGGACGGCCCGGCATCATCGGGCTCAACGGCTTCGTCGCCATCATGAACAAGATGAAGCGTGGCGCCGAACAGGACGATCCGTATTCCGACGCCTGGATGCTGCGCATCGAGGACAAGCTCGCGCAGACCAAGGCCACCTTGCAAAGCCTGCGCGAACAGGTCGATCAGGCGCTGGCCGACGTGCCGCCGGCGTTGACGCTCGGCGACAACCTCAACATCCAGCCGGTACGGCTGCCGCTTTTCATCAACGCGCAACTCGGCTTCATGGCCGTGTATCTGCTCGCCGATTATGACGATCTCGCGCGGCGCCTGATCCTGGCGCACCACACCGCGATGATCGATCGTCGCACGCTGGAGCGCTGGCTCAACGAGGGCGCGCACGCGCTGCGCAGTCTTTTCAGCGTGGCCCAGCAATACCGCTACTCCGGCACGCGGCGCGACGACTTTGCGGCGAATAATGCCGCAGCGCGCGCCGCGCGGGAAAAGTTCGGCGAGTTGCCGCAGGACGTGCTCGAAGGCACGCGCCGCTCGCGCTTTGCACCACCGATCGTGCGTCGCAGTAGTCTGGCGCAGCGTCCGGCATCCACCGCGATCACAACGGAACCGGCTGCGGCAACCGCAGACGCATCGTCCGCGATGCCCGCCGACGATGACAATCATGCCGGCGACGCGGAGGCATCGTGAGCACCATGCACGAGGGCGTTGGCGCAACGCGTCGCTTTGTGCCGCTGGAACAGACAGCCTTCCAGCGGCTGGAACACGCGGCCTACCTAAAAGGCCTTTTAAAACCTTTTAAAGGTAAGGGGGATCTGGACGTCTGGGCCAGCCAATGCGAGGCACTGCGCGATGCGCTCATCACACTGGCCGAACGCACCCTTCTGCCGCAGGCGCGTCGCCCACCGTTCGATCGACTGCCGGTCTACCTGGCCCAGCAGACGACTGGCGCAGGCACGACCTTTCTGCGCTGGCGCAACCTCGACCGTTCCGCGATGGGCGTCGCCCTGTGGGAGGCGCTGCTCGACGATCTGCGTACACCGGCTGCGCTGATCGACGATCTCTACGCGATGGAGCTGCAGCGCATCGCACTCAACATGCAGATCAGCCTGCTGCACACCCTCGCCCGCCAGGCACATGCCGGCGTCGCCGCGATGGCACACGCCGATGACCACTACCACCACCGTGTCGCCCGACACACCCACTCGAAGGAGTACCCATCATGAGCATCCGCTTTATCGGCGAAGGCAACATCGGCTCTGCGCCGGAGTTTCGTGAATTTCCGCACGGCAATGACGATCCCGATCGTCTGCTGCGCCTGAACGTGTATTTCGACAACCCCGTTCCCGTGAAAGACGGTTACGAGGATCGCGGCGGCTTCTGGGCACCGGTGCAACTGTGGCACGACGAGGCCGAGCATTGGGCGACGCTCTATCAGAAAGGCATGCGCGTGCTGGTCGACGGCCGCATCGTGCAGGACAAGTGGACCGACAAGGACGACAACCCACGCGTGACCTTCGTGATCGAGGCGCGCAGTGTCGCGGTTCTGCCGTATCGCATCGAATCGATCACCCTGAGTCCCAAACCTGGGGGCGTCACCGACGCTAACGATCCTACCGGCGACTAACGCCGCACTGCATTGATGCCACTCGCATAGCCCCGTGCATGAGCGCCCGTGCCAAAACACCGGCGCTCATCGTGCGCCAGTCTCCTCAGCGCCACGCTCCGCCTCATTTCCGCCATACCGTGCAGAATGCTGTCCAGGCGGCTCCCCCAGTATCTCGATTTTGATCGCAGCGCACGCTTCGCGCTTCCGCAATCTTGTCGCCCACTAAACTGTCACCTATTCTGATTACATCCGGGAGCAATCGAAAAGGCTCTCTCGGGTTGATGCCATCCGACAATCGCGAGTGAAAAGCGCCCGTAATCGACTATGTAAAGAGGATCGCCATGAGTACGCTAGCTGACGTCTTTCTTCCTGCCGCTCTGGGTGCGGCGATGCAAGAAACACTGTACTGGTGGCAATTACGATTCAAGTTAAACCAGAAGAAATACCAAGATCAGATGCGCTCGCCCATTTATTGGGCACTGGTTCTCGTGATGATATTTGGCTCAGCCAGCGGGACGGTAGTCTGGTTCGGTGATCATGCCGGCGCCGCTAGAGATTACCTGGTCTTTGGCGCAGCGTTCCCTCTCATCTTCAAGCATGCGGCCGATGCAGCAAGCGACGCCCGTCGCAAGCTAGGGCCGAAGAGTGAAACGCGATGGGGTATCGTTGAAACCTACCTCCAGATGAGGTGATGCCATGCACATCGCCCGCCGCATCAGTACTGCGTTGGTGCTAATCGGAGGCGTGACATTACTACCCGGCAACTTGGCCTCCGCCGACGAATCATCCGGCAGTCAACTTCGAGGACCTTGCACGGCAAGCATCATTGGCAATCTTCGCGCATTGTCCGGCAGCCACGCGGAGCCTTTTACAGAAGGCATGATCTTTGAGAAAGCGCCGGCTGAAGTGCTACCTCTGACCACGGCACACCATACCCCCTCCAGTGCCGTGATCATGGCAATCCCATTGCGTGATGACGAGTATCACGCAGTCTTTGGGACATCGCCCGATCAAATATCGTACGCTGACAATCGAGAGTTGGAGTCGGCCGCACGTCTTGCGAAGCAGGCTGCCTTGAAAACGACCCATGGAATTTTGAATCGAGCCGAGTTCCAGAGTTATTTGAAGCACGAGCACAGCCAGTTCATCATCATTGCGGGCCACAACGAACTAGGACAGTTCTCCTTCATCGGTGGTGAAAAAGTTGAGCTACCCTTGCTTGGCGAAGACTGCGCAAGGGCAGGCAAAACATGTGTCTTCGTATCATGCAGGTCTCAAGATCATCTGCGCGACGGATCAGTCGGAGTGTCCCGGGAATTGACCTTACCCGAAGGAGTCTGGATTACGCAGCAAATTGATGTCTGGCTTCGACACAAGGCTCCTGCCGATGTATCTCTTGCCGATTTGGTTGCATATGTAAGGAAGCTCGACTATGAGGCAAACGTCCGGTTCCACGCTTCTTACTTCGTGATCGGGGCGTGTGCAACGGCGGGGACAGGCGCTGCTGCCTATGCCTTGGTGGAAGGAGTGGATAAGAAATGAACCGGTCAGTCAAGGCTGCGCTTTTGTCATTGCACCCAAGCACGGCATTGCCCTCCAAGTCTCGCGCGGCCATCTCGGCAATTTCGGCAGGCGACGGATACAGCGGATCGCCGACTGACTATAGGGATGATCGACTAATTGGGCAGTCGTTCTGACCTCTGCTTAAATCCGGCCATCGCCCGATATGCATTCCCACCTCGTTCTCGGACACTGTGCTGCCATCGTCATGGCCGTCATGATGACGATTCCACAGGTGTCGCAGTGCGCCTCTTTCTGTGTGAAAAGCCCTCCCAGGGCAAAGATATCGCTCGCGTCCTCGGCGCCAGGCAACAAGGCGATGGCTGCTATCAGGGCAACGGCGTCACGGTCACTTGGTGCATCGGGCATCTCATCGAAGCCGCCGAACCCAACGCGTACGGCGAGCAGTACAAGCACTGGTCCCTCGACTCACTGCCGATCATCCCTAATCCGTGGCGCATCGAGATCAAGCCAAAGACGGCGGCCCAGTTCAAGATCGTCAAGGCACTGATCGCGAAGGCCGACGAACTCGTCATCGCGACCGATGCCGATCGCGAAGGCGAAATGATCGCTCGCGAACTCATCGAGTTGTGTCGCTATCGCGGTTCCATTCAGCGCTTGTGGCTGTCGGCATTGAATGACGCATCGATCCGGCAAGCCCTCGGCGCGCTGCGGCCCGGTTCCGAGACGATGCCGCTCTATCACGCCGCGCTGGCCCGCTCGCGCGCCGACTGGCTCGTCGGCATGAATCTCAGCCGCCTCTTCACCGTGCTGGGGCGGCAGGCCGGTTACGACGGCGTGCTGTCGGTCGGCCGCGTGCAAACGCCAACCTTGCGCCTGGTCGTCGATCGCGATCGCGAGATCGCGCGCTTCGTACCGGTGCCGTTCTGGGCCATCGAACTGACGCTTGCCTCGAGCGGTCAGCGCTTCACCGCGCACTGGCAGGCGCCGGACGGCAGCACCGATGACACCGGACGTTGCCTGCAGCAGCACGTGGCGCAAAGCGCCCTCGCGACGCTTCGGAACGCGCGCGATGTCGAAGTCATCGCCGTCGACACCGAACGCGTGCGCGAAGCGCCGCCGCTGCCGTTCGATCTCGGCACATTGCAGGAAACGTGTTCGCGGCAGCTTGGACTCGACGTGCAGGAAACGCTCGACATCGCCCAAGCCCTCTACGAGACGCACAAGGCGACGACCTACCCCCGCACCGATTGCGGCTATCTTCCCGAAAGCATGCTGGCGGATGTACCAACCGTCCTCGCCACACTGGTGGCCACCGATCCGTCGTTGCGTCCGTTAGTCGCCACGCTCGATCCAACACAGCGTTCGCGCGCGTGGAACGACGGCAAGATCACCGCGCACCACGGCATCATCCCGACGCTGGAACCGGCGAACCTCACCGCCATGTCCGAGAAGGAACAGGCCGTCTACCGGTTGATCCGTGCCCATTATCTGGCGCAGTTCCTGCCGCATCATGAATTCGACCGCACCGTCGCGCACTTCGCGAGCGGACCGGAACGGCTGAACGCGACCGGCAAGCAGATCGTCGTGATCGGCTGGCACAGCGTGTTGAACGAACCGGCATCGAACGAGGGTACTGGCGACGACAGCGAGCCGCCGCGCAGCCAAACCTTGCCGCCGCTGGAAAGCGGGACACGTTGCGCGATCGAACAGGTCGAGCTCAAGGCGCTCACCACCCAACCGCCGCGCCCCTACACGCAAGGCGAGCTGATCAAGGCCATGAAGGGTGTTGCGAAACTCGTCAGCGATCCGCGCTTGAAACAGATCCTCAAGGACACCACCGGTATCGGCACCGAGGCCACGCGCGCCAGCATCATCCAGGGCCTCATCGCCCGCCGTTATCTGATCAAGAAGGGCCGCGCCGTACGTGCGTCGGACACGGCGTTCACGCTGATCGACGCGATCCCGGCCGCAATCGCCGATCCCGGTACCACCGCGGTGTGGGAACAGGCGCTCGAGCGCATCGAAGCGGGCGACATGACGCTCGATGCGTTCGTCACACGTCAAGCGACGTGGGTGACGCAGCTCGTGCAGCAGTACGCGCAGACGACGCTGTCGATCACGTTGCCGCCGTCGCCGCCCTGCCCGCTTTGCGGCACGGCGATGCGTCAGCGCACCAGTCAGCACGGCGCGTTCTGGTCTTGCACGCGTTATCCCGATTGCAAGGGCACCTTGCCCGTCGAACCATCCAAGACGAAACGTCGTGCCGCACGTCCATCCCGCCGTGGCCGCGCGTTCGGTCACGACGACTGACACGCATTCCCCCTAGCCACCGACCTCCCGCAAGGTGTGCGCACGCCGTTCGCGTGCGGAGGTACGCACGTCTGACATCCCTCGGATGACGTTGATCCTGTTTCCGGCTCGCCCGTCGACGGGTCCCCTGACCGCATGCCGAGCGTGCCGTGAGGCGACCCGTCGTGGTCGCGTCTGATCGCCGCCGGCGCCCACCGGCGAACCAACGGGCTCCCTTTGTGCGCGGATGTGCGCCAGCACGTACCGGCTCTCGCCACGACACGAGCCGGGTGTATCGCGGTGATGACGGCAGGCTTACGGCAGCCACGCCCTCGTTGCGCGACATCGTGGTCGCCTGGTCCACGCCGGATGCATCCGCGTCCGGCTTCCTGTTCCCGCTTCAACCGCCGCGCTTGCGCATGCGACTTCCCCTTTGAACAGGACACCCCGACCATGAACACCCCTGCTTTGCGGTACGGCAGCGTCTGCAGCGGCATCGAAGCCGTCAGCGTCGCCTGGCAACCGCTCGATCTCGCACCCGCGTGGTTCGCCGAGATCGATCCGTTCGCCAACGCCGTACTCGACCACCACTACCCCCACGTGCCCAACCTCGGCGACATGACCGGCATCGCGCCGCGCATCCGGGCCGGCACGGTGGACACTCCTGACATCCTGGTGGGCGGCACGCCGTGCCAGTCCTTCAGCATCGCCGGCCGCCGCCAGGGTCTTGCCGATCCGCGCGGCGCGCTCACCCTGCACTATGTGGAGATCGCCCATGTCATCGATCAAACACGTCTCGCGCGTCGCCAGCCAGCGGCCATCCTCGTCTGGGAAAATGTCCCGGGCGTGCTCTCGGACCGGCACAACGCCTTTGGATGCTTTCTTGGCGCGCTGGCTGGGGAAACACGTCCGCTGGAGCCGCCAGGGGCGAGGTGGACGCACGCTGGTTGTGTCGATGGACCCGCGCGACGCATCGCCTGGCGGGTACTGGACGCTCAATATTTCGGTCTCGCCCAACGACGCAAACGTGTGTTCGTTGTCGCAAGTGCTCGAAACGACGTCGATCCCGCCACGGTACTTTTTGAGTTCGACAGCATGCGCCGGCATCCTGCGGCGCGCGGCGAAGCGCCACAAAGCCTTGCCCGAGGCATTGCTATCGGCGCTCATGGCAGCGGACTTACCGACGTAAGTCCGACGCTGTACACCGGTTCCAGCGGCGGTCCCGTGCGTCAGCAGCTGGCGCCGGGTGTGCTTACGCCGCGCTGTTACGATGGCGGCAACACGCAAGGCGCTATCGACCATGCGGCCTGCCTCACCGCACGCGGGCACAAATGCGACTTCGATGTCGAGACGTTTGCGGTCCAGGCCGTCACCGGCCACATCAGTCATGCGCTCAACACCGCCAACGGCGGTAAGGGCTGCAGCGAAGATGGCACCGGGCGCGGCGTACCGATCATTGCGCACACGGCGATGGCGATCGCGCAGAACAGTCGCGGCGAACTGCGCATGGAGAACGGCGACGGTCGCATCGCGGGCGCACTGTCGACGGGTGGCGGCAAACCCGGCCAGGGACAACCCGCCGTGCTCAGTGTTGCGTTGCGCGGACGCGAAGCCGGCGCGACAGCGGAAATCGGTGGCGAGACGGCGCATGCCTTGCGCGCGAGTGGCGGCGGCAGCGACAAACCGCATGTCCTGCTGCCGGAACTCGCCACCCATCTGCGCTACGACGCCGACGGCCAAAGCGCGTACGGCGACGTGATCTGGCGCGTGCGTCGCTTGATGCCGATCGAATGCGAACGGCTGCAAGGTTTTCCCGATCACTACACCCTTGTGTCGTATCGCGGCAAACCCGCGGCCGACGCTCCGCGCTACCGCGCGATCGGCAACAGCATGGCGGTGCCGTGCGTGCGCTGGATCGGCGAACGGCTTTTGCGCGCATTGCATGCGAGCCATCGCTGACGGGATGGACTCTATCAATCGGTCAAGCGCCGATGCCGTTTCCTCCACGCGCGAACGCCGCGCCTGCGTCATGGTGCACCCGTACATGGTCGATTCCTCGACCGGTGCCCAGGCAGCCGATGGTCTTCAAGGCTGCGCTGCGTGTCATCGCAGTGACTGCGCCAGTCCGCTTCGCATCGCTCGCCGCGGACGCTCATCCCCACCGGATGACGATGCTCGTGTTCCCTCGACCGGATGTCACTGCATCCCGTCGGGATGGGTGGCTGTCCGCAACCCCTTGATAGGAGTGCTTCATGGCTACCCCGTGTGTTTCACCGTGCTCCACCCCGCTGACGAATCCGCACTTCGGTGCACTCGCCTGGCGATACACCGGCAAGCGATTGCCGCTGCATGTCCTTCGCAGCGTCGCCGGCTACTACATCGGCACCGCCAATGACGAAGGTCCCATCTCGCGCGAGTCCGTCGAGTATTTCCCGACACGCGATCTCGCCGAACGCGCGCTGGTCGCCGGTTGCTGGACCCAGCGCTTTGTTCCCTGACATCCCATCAAGGTGATCCATGCATCCGAACCATCACGATGTCTTTCGTACGCTCGCGGAAGCCGAAGTTCGTGAACGTCATGCCACTGAGGCGTTCTTCGACGCCTGGAAGCACGGCGTGGCGCTGGCTGGTGTGCGGTTCTTCGGCCAGGGCACACGCGAGGCGTTCGATCTCGCCCGCACCAAGTGGGATCTGTGCCCCAACGTTGGCCTGATCAAGAAAGCGATCGGTCCGATGAGTTCTGGCGAAAAAGTCTTTCTCGCTGCGTTGGTGAGTTTCTACGACGCTCACGATGGCGGCGCCATGCTGCGTCGCGTCGGTGTCCAGGGTCTGTCCGATCTCGGCGGCCTGGATGCCGAGCGGCGTGAGGTGATCGCTTCGCTGCTTCTGCATTACGCCGGCTGGTAAGGCGCTTTCGCGCCGCTTCTCGTGGCGTGTCATCCCCCGGCCTGCCCGTCCACGCGGACGATCGCAGGCCTTTCTTCCCTCGTCGGGTTTCCGTGCCCGATGCGGGGATGGGAATCCACCTTTCACCCTGGAGGTTCCCATGGCCCATCACGGCAATCCCTTTCTTCGCGGCTACCACGCACTCACGATTCGCCGCGTGCTTTGCATCACCGAAGACGATCACGACCGTCCGCCCTGCTATCGTCCCTTGCATGCTTCGCAGGCGCACCTGTCCGACGATGATGTGCAAGGCAACCTTTGCATTTTCTGCGACGACTATGGTCTCGTTGCCGATAAGCTCCCGGTAGCTGAAGCGCTGGAAACCCCGTGTCGGCGATTCGGCATCGCCCGCAACGTCGTCTACGAAATCACCGGACGATTCGGTGACGCGCTGGCGCATGTCGGCGATGTCTATTCACTCGAAGCAGCACAGCGCACGATCGAACAGATCCGTTTCGACACCGGCGTCTTCAGTCGCTGCTGGGAAATCAGCAGCCGTCACCTGAGCGAGGACGGCTGGCGCTATCTCACTCGCCTGGCCGATGCCAGTCAGCCCAGCGGCTTGCTGTTCGAAGCGTTTCGCGTACCCGCCAGCCACGCCATCGGCTGCAAACTGATCGCGACACCGTGGACCGATGAACACCTGCGCGCGGTGGACGTGCAAACGGCCGCCGAACTGCGCAAGGAACATCGTGAAGCGCGCATGCCCGACACGCTGATCGATCTGTTGCATCAGGCCGGCGAGGCTGACGTGCGCATCCTGATCTTCGATGCCGAAGCGCGTCCGCTCGACGGTCTGCCGTTGTTCGGCTTCTGAACGGCGTTTAACACATATTTCTTTCCCGACGCGTTCGCGTCGTTTCTCGCCTGGGGGCGTTCTGCCCCGACGGGGCGGCGTCCCTGGGTTTTCTCCCCCTTGTTCAAGGAGCTTCCCCATGGACCATGCTGCCCTTCGTACCCAATTGCCGGCACTCGTCGGCCCCTTCCTTCCTCGCAACGTGCGGTCGTTCAACTTTCGCATCTACGACAATCAACCCGCCGTTTCCGCGCTGGGTTTGTTGATCGATCCGCAGCCGTTCGAAGGCAAGGTCATTGCCAAGACCGACCACGCCATCATCGTGCAAACCGCACGTGCCCAGTTCGCCGTCGTCGATCGCCAACTGGCGAGCCACGATCCGGAGGAAGGCGCCAAGGTCGCGGTCACGCCGTATACACGGCATCACTTCGACGGTACGCGCCTGGATGCTCCCGTCGAAGAAGCCCGTCAAACGACAGACGGCCAAACCTACACCGTCCAGTCCGTCATCCTCGGTGGCGCGACGACTAAGTTGCCCCTTCCAAAGCCGCGCTGTGTGGAACTGGTGGCATTGATCGAACAACTGGAGCAATGGCCTGCACCGGATCGCTTTCGCCGTATCAGTCATTTGCTGGTCGATGCCGGCGCGCGCGACTTCGTCTGCGTCGATCCTGCGCCGGACGACACCACGCCACCGTCGATCGCGTTTTCAGTCACCACGACGAAATTCGACGGGCGAGTCACCGTGCTCTACGACCGCGGGCTCGACGCTTACGTCATCGAGCTACGCCGGGACGGCACCGTGGTCGAGCGGGTCGACGAAGTCTATGTCGACATGCTCGGCGGAGTGCTCGAACGGCTGATCGATGACGGACATTGGAGAGCGATTCGCATCGATATCCTGGCCAAGCCCTCGCGCAAGCGGTGTGCGTGATTGACGCGTCAGCTAGGCCATCACTCTGGCGGGCTCTCATCGAATGACGAAAGCCCGCTCTCCGTTCCCTGCCGCATATCGCGGCATCCCACCTCACTTTCATCGGAGTCTGCACGCCTGCGACCGGCACTTGGCGACCCGAACCGGCCCTTTGACCCAGCGCGAACACTACGGCGGTTTACAAGGTCCAAGAGTCATTCGCCTAGGCGCATCGGACGACGAGTGATCGGTCATTGTGATCATTCGCAGCCGATGGAACGTCCCGATTGGGGAATGACCACTTCACGCCAAGCACACAGCGGGTGGTGTCCAATTTGCAGACGTGACTCTTATCGCGACTACTGAAGCGCGGTGAACATGTTAAGGCAAGCGTATTTCGCATCGGCAATCGATAATGTTTCAAAATCGTGACAAGAGTCGCCGGCAAAATCAATGCCATACAGAGCGGGGGCGTTACTCGGGAAAGTGCTGAATGTATTGGCCGCATCCAGTTACTAGCCTTATTGAATGATTTGCAATTGGTAGGATGTGAAAAAATCAAAGATCAATCCAAAGCGTTCTGCAAGAAAAGCGCCCCGGCACTTCGGCAGCTCTAGGCGCTCAAGGTAACGCAGTGTGGGCTTCAGGCGACGTTTCTCGCCTTCTTCGCGTTCGGCAACCCGCCACAGATTTGGCGAGACAATGACCGGCACGCTCTCATAGCAAAAAGTTTTCGAGACTGTGTGACGTGGTTGCATGTTGCGCTGGCGGGAACCACTCCGCGCCTGAGCGCGCCAGTTCAAGGAGGAGGACTATGCCCTGCCGCGCTCTCTTTGGAAAAGCCGCATCTGTGGTGGCCTCCTTCGAATCGGTTTCGTTGAATGCGCAGGTTGCCAGGCTGCCCGCATCCAACGTCGATATCCGCCGGACCTTGTTTTCCCGCCGATTTCGCTGTCTGCGGACCGCGCTATGGGTGCAGCCGTGTCGATGTTGACCCTCCAGTGCGTCGTTTATCAAGTTGCGTGCTCGTCTTGGTGTAGAAAGGCTGCAAAACCACTTTCAAAAGGAGCGGTGTATGCCATCTGTACCTGATCTGACTCGATCGTCCAGCCTGATTTTCAGTGGGACGGTTGTCGAGCGTGGTACGTCCTCGGTACCTACCGTCAAGCCGAATGACAAGCTGGTTGTTGTCCGCGTTGATCGAGCGCTACGCGCGGATCCTGTGCTGGGAGAGCTTGGCGGAAAGCTCATCACGGTCGTAGCGTCGGCCCCGGAGAGCCTTAGCGTAGGCCAGCAGGCCGTCTTCTTCACGAACAGCTGGATACACGGTCGAGGAATCGCAGTGCGCGAGATGATGCATGTGGATATAGCGCAAACCGATACAGTGGCTGAAGCAGTCGCGAAGCTGCCTGAAGATCATCTCATTGAACGGCTTCGGGGTGCCGAACTTGTAGTCGACGCTGAAGTAACGAAAGTCGGCTCCGCCGATAAGGTCATTCACGACCGCAAGGCTGCTTGGTGGGCGCCTGCCGAGTTGAAGATCCACACGGTGCTTCGAGGAGCGCCAATCAAATCTGCGGTGGTGTACTTCGCAACTGCCGATTGGCCGCCGTGGACAAACGCACTTCGTCTCGAACAAGGCCAACGCGGCGTCTTTATCCTCCGTTCGCGTTCGGATGCGAAGACAAGGAGCGAGGCAATGCTCGAAGCGGGCAGCCTGGTAGCGGTCGACCCAACGGACTTCCAGCCTGAGTCGCAATTGCAGCAAGTGAAGAAATTGCTCGCCAGCATCCAATAAGAACAGGAGGATGCCATGAGGATCTTTCGAATCGTGAACGTCGTTCCGAACGATCACAGCAACGAGCGGAACAACGACTCAGAGCCCAGTATCGCCGTCAATCCCGTGAATCCCCATGAGATGGTGATCACCGCGTTTACGCCCACGGAAGCGGGTAATTCTAACGGTCCTTTGTTCTTTTCCACCGACGGTGGTGAGAACTGGGGCCTGAGGTTCGACATTCCGGGCGGGACGACCAGTGATCAATCGCCGGCTTTCGCCAGAACGTCGAGCGAACTCTACATGGGAATATTGCGCGGCGATAACGGCAATATGAATGTGTTGCGCGCCGCAGATCCCTCAACAGCAGGCACGTTCTCTTCGTTTGATGCGCGCGGATCAATCGATCAACCGTGGATGGAAGCGACCAGTGTCGTCGGCGGACCTGACGACGGCAAGGACCGAATTTACGTTGGGTATAACGACCTCGGACACACTCCGCAATCAGCTACGGTCGATGTTTGCCTTGACGCATCAGCGGGCTCGCCGACGTTTACACAAGTCCGGCTGGATCCCAGATCACCCTCCCCGCAAGATAGCTACGAAATCCGGCCAACGGTTCACCGCAGTGGCACGGTGTACGTCGCATACAAGAGCTGGACTTCGTCGAACTCGACATCCGTCACGGCGAACATCGTAGTCGCGCGCGACGACAACTGGGGATCAAACAACTTCAACGATCTCAAGGATCCCAGTGATGAGAAGGCAGGCAGATTGGTTGCGACCGGCGTAGTTATCAATGACCCAGGCAATCTTGGCGGTATACGGCTTGACAACGACCTGAACGTTGCGGTTGATCCCACCAATAGCGACATCGTTTATATCGTCTGGTGTGACAACGCCGGGCCCTCATACACATTAAGGGTGCGGCGTTCACTGAATCGCGGTGCCGACTGGTCTGGCGACCTTCTTGTCGCCGATAATGCGGCTCTTGCCACCTTGGCAATAAACAGCCAAGGTACGGTTGGTCTCTTCTATCAGCAACTCGTCGCAGGCCGGATGGAGACGCATTTCCGGAGTACGAGCGATGGGGTGATGTGGGACGACACGCTTTTGGCGAGGACCGCAACGAGCCCCGCATTCACCGGTGACTATGCGCGAATGGTCGCACTGGGTCCACACTTCTATGGCGTGTTTCCGGCAATGAACACGCCGGATCCAGCGAACTTTTTCCCTAATGGGGGAGGCACGTTCAGGTATCAGCGCAACACCAGCGGCACGTCGCTGATTGGCAACGATGGTGCAACCGTCATCCAGGCTTCTGTGGACCCGTTCTTCTTTAAGGTGGAGGAGAAGGACGTCGCGTTCATTCTCAACCGCAACCCGATCGGTCAGGACGAGGTCGATGCGCGGCGGACGACAGGTGACTTGCCGATGCAGGACGCATTCCGGGTCGTGGTCGACGGCTTTACCGCCGCGGAGCTGGGCCTGGCCGGACCGGGCTCGACGCTGAACGTGGCGTCGCCCGTGGCGGGCATGACCATCACCTGCACCGGCAACACTTCGGACACCGGCAGTTACGGCACGCAAATCCAGCGCTTCACCTTTGACTACTCGATCGATTTCCCGGATGACAGTGCGTTCGGTTTTGCAGGAGCAACCGAGGATCTCACCCTAAACGTGACGGCAGGAGGCGTACCGGCCTCGGCCCTGCTCACGCTGATCAAGCAGCCCGACCCGTTCCTGCTGCACGGCGATCCGGCGTGGTTGAGCATCGATCTGCGCGTGTTTGCGGTGCGGCCCCACGAGACGTGGTTCGGCGCGACGATGGGCGCGGATGCGTCGGCTGCGCCGGGCTTCATCCAGCAGGTGATGCACAACCTGACAGCGGGCAAGGGAACCGCCGGAGGGCAGTCATTCGACGACCCCGCGGTCTTATCACCCGATGAGGACAAGTCCAAGCTCTACCTGCAGCCCAACGATGAGCACAACGTCCCGGTGTTCAACTTCGCGCTGGCCAAGGTGCACTATATCGGCCTGATCGGCGCGTCCAACGTGCGGGTGTTCTTCCGGCTGCGCCAGACCCAGGTCACGTACGCGGGCTTCGACTATCCGCCGGGCGGCCAGTACCGGCGCGCGTCGAGCAATCCTGATGGCCAGCCGATTGCTCTGGCCGGCATCCAGGGCAACGAATACGTCACCGTTCCCTGCTTTGCGAACGGGCGCATCGATTCGACAACGAGCAGCATGGACCAGCAGACCGATGGCCATAACATCCAGAGCTTCACCGCCATTGGCGGTCCGGAGGTGGACAACTTCTACGGCTGCTGGCTCGACATCAATCAGCCCGACCTGCGCCTGCCCGTAGAAGTGCCGCCGCAGCAAGACGGGCCGTTCGACCCGGGCGACCCCAACCCGAACTTCCGGCCCGTTTCGCTCAAACAGGCCCTGGCGCGCAACCTGCATTTGTGCCTGATTGCCGAGATCGATTTCGATCCGACGCCCATCCCGCTTGGCAAGGATCCGTCCAACTGGGACAAGCTTGCACAGCGCAACATCGCGTGGAGCGACGTGGGCTCCGCGCAGGCGGTGACCACGTTCGAGATTCGACCTACCCCCATGGGCCTGCCCGCGGGGCAGACGCCCGACGAGTTGATGATCGACTGGGGCAGCACGCCGCCGGGCAGCACGGCCCAGATCTATCTGCCCGCGGTGAAGGCGGCCGACGTGCTGGCCATGGCGACGAAGATGTACACCTCGCACCGACTGACGCGCCTCGACGAGCACACCCTGCAGTGCAAGACCGGTGGCATCACCTACGTACCGGTGCCGCCGGGCGGCAACATCAACTACGCCGGCCTGCTGTCGGTGGTGGTGCCCGAGCACTTACCGCACGGCAACACCTACACCGTTGCCGTCAGGCAGGTGACCAACGCCTTTGGCCGGCGCACGCCGCCGCCCCCGCCGCCGCCCGCGATCACCGAACGCCGCCGGACGGCCGTGGTGGAGCCGGCGCAGATCGAATGGCGACGTGTGGTCGGCGCGTTCCAACTGACCATCCCGGTCAAGGCCAAGGCAACGCTGCTGAAGCGGGAGGAGCGGGACTACTCGGTGCTGCTGTGGATCGCCGAGGCGATCCCCCATCACAACCGCTGGCATCCGGTATTTAGCCGCTACCTGCAGCGCATCGCCGGCCGCGTGAGTGCATTCGGTGGCAATCCGGCGCACATCCTGCCGTCGCCCACCGGGGAGGGCAGGCACCTGCCTGGCAAGGAAGGCGGGCCCGAGGCACGCCGGGCGTTCACGGGCAAGATCGCCGGGCTGGTGTTCGATTGCTTCGGCGACTTCGAGGGCTTCCTGCTGGATACCGAGGACGGCGAGCGCCGCTTCTCCAGCCGCGAGAAGGACCTGGCGGGGCTGGCTGAACGCGTGTGGCGCGAGCGCCTGCGCATCACGGTCTGGGCCGAGCGCGACGAACCACACCGGCCACTGTCGATCATCGTGCGTGAACCGCCAACGCCATTTGAAGACTGACCGGTTACGTGCGGGCAGACCACATGGCCGCGCGTAACCGCCAAACGAAGGGGAGTCTGCGATGTCCCGTTATCGCATCACGATCACGAGCAAGGACCGGGAGGCCATCCTGGATCTCGTCCGCAAACACAAGATCCAGGTGTTCGATCACGGCAGCCGCTACTCCGAATCCACCGGATACAGCATCGATGCGCTTGCCGAGCCTGTGGACATCGAAAGACTCAAGCAGGCCGGCTATCAGGTCGAACAGCACGAAGATGTCGACGAACTGGGCAAAGAGCGACAGAAGGAGGTCGGGCAAGGAGACCGCTACAAGCGTAAGCCTTCAGAACCGCATTGAACGCTGCCGCAACAACAAGAACTGGAGTTGCCATGCCCTACCTGAACGTGACCGAAGTTGAGTCCGCGCTTGCCGCCGCGACCGCCGCGCCATATGACACTTTCACCCAGCTCATTGCGTTGCCGAACCTCACCTGGGAAGGCCGCCAGTGCCACGCGATCAAGATTGCCAACGGCAGCGGCGCGAGCCGCCCGGGCGTCTATCTCCTTGGCGGTGTTCACTCGCGTGAATGGGGCAGCCCGGACATCCTCATTAACTTCGTCGAACAACTCGAACAGGCGTATCACGGCGGCATGGGTTTGACCTTCGGCAGCAGGACATTCTCGGCAGCCGACATCAAGACCATCGTCGACACACTCGACATCATTGTCTTTCCGCAAGCCAATCCCGACGGCCGCAACTACAGCATGACGGTCGATGCCATGTGGCGAAAGAACCGGCGCACGGCAGCGCCGAATTCAGCAGCTTGCACGGGAGTCGATGTTAATCGCAACTACGATTTTCTGTGGAACTATCCAGAGTACTTCAGCCCCAGTGCTGCGATCGTTGATTCCACCGATCCGTGCGATTACCAGCTTTATCACGGCCCCAGTGCGTTTTCCGAGCCGGAGAGCAGCAACGCGAAATGGATATTCGACAACTTCCCGAATGTGGGCTTCTTCATCGACCTGCACAGCTACGGCCAGGACATCCTGTATAGCTGGGGCGATGATCAGGACCAGACGTCCGACCCGACCATGAACTTTCATAACCCTGCCTATGACGGGCAGCGTGGCGTAGCGGGCGATGCGTACAAGGAATACATTCCGTCTGATGATCTGACGACCGCCGTACAACTTGCCAACACCTTTCGCGATGGCATTCAGGCAGTCCGGGGGACCGCCTATACGGTCAAGTCGGCGTTCGACCTCTATCCGACAGCGGGAACATCCGACGACTATGCTTACAGCCGGCACTTCACCGATGGCAACACGGGGAAGGTGATTTCCTACACGCTCGAGTGGGGAGCGGAGTTTCATCCGCCCTACAGCGAAATGCAGAACATCATCCAGGAAATCACGTGTGGTCTCCTTGCGTTCTGTCTCTCAGTACGAAAGCGCATCGAGCACTGCGCGTTCATTCTCAACCGCAACCCGATCGGTCAGGACGAGGTCGATGCGCGGCGGACGACAGGTGACTTGCCGATGCAGGACGCATTCCGGGTCGTGGTCGACGGCTTTACCGCCGCGGAGCTGGGCCTGGCCGGACCGGGCTCGACGCTGAACGTGGCGTCGCCCGTGGCGGGCATGACCATCACCTGCACCGGCAACACTTCGGACACCGGCAGTTACGGCACGCAAATCCAGCGCTTCACCTTTGACTACTCGATCGATTTCCCGGATGACAGTGCGTTCGGTTTTGCAGGAGCAACCGAGGATCTCACCCTAAACGTGACGGCAGGAGGCGTACCGGCCTCGGCCCTGCTCACGCTGATCAAGCAGCCCGACCCGTTCCTGCTGCACGGCGATCCGGCGTGGTTGAGCATCGATCTGCGCGTGTTTGCGGTGCGGCCCCACGAGACGTGGTTCGGCGCGACGATGGGCGCGGATGCGTCGGCTGCGCCGGGCTTCATCCAGCAGGTGATGCACAACCTGACAGCGGGCAAGGGAACCGCCGGAGGGCAGTCATTCGACGACCCCGCGGTCTTATCACCCGATGAGGACAAGTCCAAGCTCTACCTGCAGCCCAACGATGAGCACAACGTCCCGGTGTTCAACTTCGCGCTGGCCAAGGTGCACTATATCGGCCTGATCGGCGCGTCCAACGTGCGGGTGTTCTTCCGGCTGCGCCAGACCCAGGTCACGTACGCGGGCTTCGACTATCCGCCGGGCGGCCAGTACCGGCGCGCGTCGAGCAATCCTGATGGCCAGCCGATTGCTCTGGCCGGCATCCAGGGCAACGAATACGTCACCGTTCCCTGCTTTGCGAACGGGCGCATCGATTCGACAACGAGCAGCATGGACCAGCAGACCGATGGCCATAACATCCAGAGCTTCACCGCCATTGGCGGTCCGGAGGTGGACAACTTCTACGGCTGCTGGCTCGACATCAATCAGCCCGACCTGCGCCTGCCCGTAGAAGTGCCGCCGCAGCAAGACGGGCCGTTCGACCCGGGCGACCCCAACCCGAACTTCCGGCCCGTTTCGCTCAAACAGGCCCTGGCGCGCAACCTGCATTTGTGCCTGATTGCCGAGATCGATTTCGATCCGACGCCCATCCCGCTTGGCAAGGATCCGTCCAACTGGGACAAGCTTGCACAGCGCAACATCGCGTGGAGCGACGTGGGCTCCGCGCAGGCGGTGACCACGTTCGAGATTCGACCTACCCCCATGGGCCTGCCCGCGGGGCAGACGCCCGACGAGTTGATGATCGACTGGGGCAGCACGCCGCCGGGCAGCACGGCCCAGATCTATCTGCCCGCGGTGAAGGCGGCCGACGTGCTGGCCATGGCGACGAAGATGTACACCTCGCACCGACTGACGCGCCTCGACGAGCACACCCTGCAGTGCAAGACCGGTGGCATCACCTACGTACCGGTGCCGCCGGGCGGCAACATCAACTACGCCGGCCTGCTGTCGGTGGTGGTGCCCGAGCACTTACCGCACGGCAACACCTACACCGTTGCCGTCAGGCAGGTGACCAACGCCTTTGGCCGGCGCACGCCGCCGCCCCCGCCGCCGCCCGCGATCACCGAACGCCGCCGGACGGCCGTGGTGGAGCCGGCGCAGATCGAATGGCGACGTGTGGTCGGCGCGTTCCAACTGACCATCCCGGTCAAGGCCAAGGCAACGCTGCTGAAGCGGGAGGAGCGGGACTACTCGGTGCTGCTGTGGATCGCCGAGGCGATCCCCCATCACAACCGCTGGCATCCGGTATTTAGCCGCTACCTGCAGCGCATCGCCGGCCGCGTGAGTGCATTCGGTGGCAATCCGGCGCACATCCTGCCGTCGCCCACCGGGGAGGGCAGGCACCTGCCTGGCAAGGAAGGCGGGCCCGAGGCACGCCGGGCGTTCACGGGCAAGATCGCCGGGCTGGTGTTCGATTGCTTCGGCGACTTCGAGGGCTTCCTGCTGGATACCGAGGACGGCGAGCGCCGCTTCTCCAGCCGCGAGAAGGACCTGGCGGGGCTGGCTGAACGCGTGTGGCGCGAGCGCCTGCGCATCACGGTCTGGGCCGAGCGCGACGAACCACACCGGCCACTGTCGATCATCGTGCGCGAACCGCCAGCGCCATTGCGCCGCAGACTGTAATCGGGAGCGGTGCGTGTGACATACGGCGCAGGGCCCCAATGGCGGAGGGCTTTTGCTAATGTGGTTGTGGTTTCCAATGGCTTATACAGGCCAAACAGAAGGTTGTCCGAGTGACGCAGTGCCAGCACCACCCGCAGCATGACCCTCTTGTGGCTACGGAATTGAATACCTTCGACAAGCCCGTTCTGGATATGGTGTCAGCCAGGCGCAGGCACGAGCTTCGCAGGAAACGGCTATTTGCTGGGCGTAGCGGACATCTGAACGTCTGAGCGACGGTACCGGCGGATGACGCTTCCTGGCCGAACGCAGACATCCATCGTCTTGCGGCTCTGGCGAATTTCCCCAACTGCTCCCGTCGTTATGGGTCCATGCGACATCGGCGTTACCGGAACGCGGCTCGATCGCAGTCCGCGGGTCGCACAACATCGATCCGCTAACCGCTCCGACCCACGCTTGAAGGTTTGAACGGCACGGCAAACCGCACTGTCAGGCTTGCGCGGTAGTCGCCGTGGTAGTCGAACGATGGCGCGGGCTGCTGGTCGGCGTACCAGAAGTTCGTAAACGCCGCCACATCGGGGGCGCAATACCAATGCGCGGCACCGCTTTTCATCCATGGCCCACCAGACCGCCGACTTCGGGGCCTGTCTCCAATCCACCTTGTCGTGTGGCATGTCGCTCTCCTCACGATGCATGAGTCGATCACATCGGCCCGATGCGCGATCGTTGCTATCCGGATGCATGTGAAAGCCAACGTAGGCGATAGCACGGCGAGTGCGCTCCGTGCGCGTTGTGATCCCGATACGGACGCTCCGATGTCGCATGGTTCATCGCATGGCCCAATGCGAAGTAGCGTCGTGTCGGTTTTTCGCTCGCCACAGCTTACGCCTGTACGCAGGCTTCGCACATGTTCCGCTGCTTCGTCAGCAACATGCCCAGGTCGCCCCGATCTTCAAGGCGACACCGGAGGTTTCCACTCCGTTGATCGAGCCCGTTCGCTCTCGGCATCCCCGCGCGAACATCCATCGGCCTCGATGGTGATGCCTCGGTAGTCCATCCGGATCTTGCGATCCCAATCCTTCACCCACGCGGGGGTACCACACCTCCCGCGGGATGGTGTGTCTCCGCATCAATCATCAGGAGATTCACCATGACCACGTCGTCCAACGACAAGACCTACTTCGATCTGCACGTGACCGGCCTCGGCTACGTCAACCGCATCCGTGAGGTCAAACCGCGCAAAGGCGATGCGTTTCTCGCCTGCGACATTGCCGCGCTCAACGGTCCCAGCAACGAGCCCGAGTACCGCTACTTCGACGTGCGCGTCTCGGGTGCCGATGCGCAACATCTGATCCGCCGCTGCGAAAAGGCCGTCAAGGCCGAACGCAAGGTACTGATCGGCTTTCGCCTTGGCGACCTGTGGTCCGACCTCTTCACGTACACGAAGGGGAAAAACGAGGGCAAACCGGGAGTGAGTCTGAAAGCGCGCCTGCTCTTCGTAAGCTGGATCAAGGTCGACGGCCAGCTCGTCTACAAGGCCGAAGCCAAGCCGGCGAACCACGCTTCTCGTGAGGACACTCCCGCCTCGCAGGATGACACGCCGAACGTGGATTCCCCTGCCACCGACGACGCGAACGTCTCTGCACCCGCCATGGCTGCCTCGTTCTGACCGCATGGCCCCGTCCATTTCCGGGGTCTTCTCTTACCGCCCGGTGTCGTCATCGTGCC
This sequence comes from Burkholderia sp. MSHR3999, assembly GCF_000833595.1. Classification (NCBI taxonomy): domain Bacteria; kingdom Pseudomonadati; phylum Pseudomonadota; class Betaproteobacteria; order Burkholderiales; family Burkholderiaceae; genus Burkholderia; species Burkholderia sp. MSHR3999. The sequence continues at coordinate 1,456,112 of NZ_JRFO01000001.1, read as the reverse complement.
ATCGATGGCGACGCCGTTTCATGAGGATGCCTCCCATGATCACGCTCTCCGGCCAGTTGGCCATCAAGACCATCCACGGACGCAACGGCGATTTCAATGTCGGACGCCTTGCGACCTCCATTGGCGAGTTCGTCATCAAGAACGCCGAACTCGATCAATACGCCGAAGGCAAGTACGACGGCGATTTTCTCGTCACGGAGATTTTCCCGTGGACCTATCCCACCGGTGGCCGCATGGTCATCGAAATCCGTGCACGACTCGGTGGCATGACGCTGTCCGCCGCGGACGCATTGAGCCGCGACGAAGCGAGCGCATTGAGTCCGCAGGAAGTCGATCCGATCGACGAGGAAACGTCCGCCAAGCCAGCTGTATCCACCACGGGTTCGGCCGGCGCGGCGCACGATCCGCTCATCGATACGACGCCGTTTGGCACGGAAGCGCCAGCCGCGCAGCACACTGCGAGTGCCGGCAATGCCGACGACGAAACGTTGTTCGGCGCACTCTGGCCACTCGCTGACATCGTCAAGCTTGATGCCACCGTCGACCGGCGCCTGCTGCGTCAACAGCGCGATCGCCTCGGCGCGCTGGGTTACGAATTCGCACCACTCTCGCAGGATTGGCACCGCCTCGCCGCCTGATCGCTTTTCCCCGTTCCGCTCCTCCCCATTTGGGGCAACCGCTCGCTCCCCCCGGCGACGTTGCCCCTCTTTTTTCCTCTCAAGGACATCACCATGCCCACCTCTCTTGCTTCGCGCACGCTTTACCCCATCGACGAGTGCCCCGATCTGATGGCTGACGCCTGCGTCGGTGACGATCACGGCGAACTCGTCTTTCTGTCTGTCTGGGCGCGCGACACCGCCATCCAGGCCTTCCTCGCCCGTCTCACGCTCGGCCCAAGCGAACAGGGTCTCGACCGCTTCCATCTCGTCACAGAGGACGCATCGGTGCCCGTCATCGTCGGCAACGTCGAACGACTGGACAAGCGCAGCACGCGCGCATTTCGCCGCACCCTATTCGGCTCGCTCGTGAACCTGTGGCTGTTCGACAGGCGTTGCGTGAAGCCCGACAAGGCGAACGCGACGGCGCTGGCGTTGCTGCCACGCACTGCGGAGTCACGCACCCAACGGCTCTGGTCGCTGGTGCGCGATACCTGTCCCTTGCCGCTGCTCGAACACTGGCACGACATCGTGCTCGAACTGCTCACACACGGCGACATGCTGACGCGTCTGCCGCTGGTCCTCGGACCGCTCGACGGTTACCGGCTGGCGATCGACGTGCCCGCGCTGACCGCAGCGCTCGGCGAGCGCATTCGCGACGGCCGCCTCACGGCATCGCCCTCCGAACCAGCCATCACGACACCGCTGGGGTGCGCGGCCTGATCTCCCACGGGCATGCACCGTGGCGTGCCCCATCGATCCTTCTGTTCAGGAGTTTCCCCATGGCTCTCATGTTTCCGCGTCTCGCACGCAATTTCATCAAAAACGGGTACTTTCCCACCGACGAAGGCACGCTCGAACGCGTGCTCTTGGCACTGGCTCCCTCGACGGGACCGATGTGCATCCTCGATCCGTGCGCCGGCGAAGGCGTCGCCATCGCGGAAGCTGCCCATGCGCTCGGACGTGACGGGGTCCGTGCGTATGCCGTCGAGTACGACGCCGAACGCGCCATCCATGCCCGGCAACTGGTCGATCGCTGCCTGCATGGCGACCTGATGGACACCATCATCAGCCGCCAATCCTTCGGCTTGCTCTGGCTCAATCCGCCTTATGGTGATTTGAGTCGCGATGCGAACGGCAACCTGGGCTACCAGGGTCAAGGTCGTGCGCGCCTCGAGAAACTGTTCTATCAACGTACGCTACCGCTGCTGCAATACGACGGCGTGCTCGTCTTCATCGTCCCCCAGACTATCCTCGATGCCGAGCTGGTCGGTTGGTTGACACGTCACTTCGCGGATCTGCGTATCTACCGTGCAGTGGACACGCAATTCAAGCAGGTGGTGATCCTCGGTCGTCGCGTGCGACAGCGCGACCAGACCGCCGACAGCGACAAGGCGATACGCAGCCATCTGCTATCGATCGGTCATGGCGATGTCGACGCGGACGAACTGCCGGAGGCATGGCCCTTCGCGCCGTACACCGTGCCGTTATCGTCCGCCGAACCGGAGCATTTCTACCGGGTCACGCTCGATCCGGCGCAATTCGAAGACGAGGTGCAGCGCCTGCAAGGGTTGTGGCCTTCCGTCGAGACGCATCTGGGTGCCACGCAGCAAACACTGCGTCCGCCGGCACGGGCGTTGTCGCAGTGGCATCTCGCGTTGGCCCTTGCGGCTGGCGCGGTCTCTGGCGTGGTGACTTCGCGGACCGGCAAGGTGCTGGTCGTCAAAGGCGATACCCACAAGGAGAAGACGCTGCAGACGGAGTTTACCGAGCGTGACGACGGCTCCATCGCCGAAACACGCATCCTCACCGACAAGTTCGTGCCGGTCATCCGCGCCTGGGACATGACACCGGGCTCGCCGACGCGCGGCGACGTGCTCACCATTCGCTGATCGTCATCCACCAACGACACGTCGATTTCATCCACCCACCGGGGTCACCGTACCCCGCCGGGGTGCCGTGACCTCTTTCAGCAACAGGAGGTCTCCATGGCACTCGAACCCTTATCGCCCGCGCGCTTCACTCCCGGTCGTCTGACCATGACGGCCGGCGTCGATACGCTGATCCATCAGGGCCGGCTCAATCCCCTGCCCTACTTGCGTCGTCATCTTCGTGCTGACTGGGGCGAACTTTGCGACGCCGATCGCCGCAGAAATGACACCGCGCTCGCGCACGGCGACCGTTTGCTGTCGTCCTATCAGGTCACGCCTGACCTGACGCTGTGGATCATCACCGAATGGGATCGCAGCGTCACCACACTGCTATTGCCGTCGGAATACTGAGTTCCTCTTCGTTCCTCCTGGGGCATGTCATCGCCCCACCGGGACGGTGCATGCCCCTTTCTTTTCCAAGGAGTCTGCACCATGTCGCTCGATACACGTTCCGATGCGCCCGAACAGGGTGATCTGCTCGAAGCCGCGGCCTCGTCGCTTACGCTGTCTCTGCAGGATTTCGTCACTGATTTCGGTGACGAGCTGCTGGAGGCTCTCAACCACGCCAATCCGCCGGTCTACGCCGGCCAGCCTCGCGCTCACCGCCAGCTGGTCCTCGCCGGTCTCAAGCGCAAGTTGTTTCCTGCCCAAGCCGATGTCGTCCATGCGGTCACGGAACTCCTGATCGAACGCAACGAGCGTGCGGCCATCGTCAATGGCGAAATGGGCTGTGGCAAAACGACCGTCGGCATCGCCACCGCAGCGGTGCTGCATGCGGAAGGCTATCGCCGCACGCTCGTGCTTTCACCGCCGCATCTCGTCTACAAGTGGCGTCGCGAAATTCTCGAAACGGTCGCGGGTGCCAAGGTCTGGGTGCTCAACGGCCCGGACACGCTCGTCAAGCTGATGAAGCTGCGTGAGGCGCTACATGTGCCGGCACAGGGCCAAGAGTTTTTCGTGCTGGGCCGCGTGCGCATGCGCATGGGTTTCCATTGGAAGCCTGCGTTCGTGCGTCGCCGCACCGTGCATAGCTCCATCGGTGCCTGTCCGCACTGTGGCGACATCATCACCGACCTCGATGGCGAACCGATCAACCCGATCGAACTCGATGCTGAGGACATCCGTCGCAAGTGCGCGCACTGCGCATCACCGCTCTGGACGTTGATGCGTCCACGTACGGTGTCTGCCAACGACCAGTCGGCCGCCGTGCTCAAAGCACTCAAGCGTATTCCGACCATCGGTGAAGTGACCGCACAGAAGCTGATGAAGCAATTCGGTGAGGCGTTTCTCGCGTCCATGCTCGGCGACAACGTGTTCGAGTTCATCAACCTGATGGACGAGCACGGTGAGCTGGTGTTTTCCGACCGTCAGGCCCAGCGCATGGAACGCGCGATGGCGAACATGGAGTTCGGATTCGGGGAAGGTGGCTATCAACCGTCCGAGTACATCAAGCGCTATTTGCCGCAAGGCACGTTCGACCTGCTGATTGCGGACGAAGCGCATGAGTACAAGAACGCGGGCTCCGCACAAGGTCAGGCCATGGGCGTGCTCGCTGCGAAGACGCGCAAGACGCTGTTGCTCACCGGCACGTTGATGGGTGGCTACGCCGATGACCTCTTTCATCTTTTGTTCCGGTCGTTGCCCGGACGCATGATCGAAGATGGGTATCGGCCGAACCGCCAAGGCAGTCTGACATCCGCCGCGATGGCTTTCATGCGCGATCACGGCGTGTTGAAAGATATCTACTCGGAAAGCACCGGCTCGTCGCACAAGACGGCCAAGGGCTCGAAGATCACGGTGCGCACGGTCAAAGCACCGGGGTTTGGCCCGAAGGGCGTGCTGCGATGCGTGCTGCCGTTCACGGTGTTCCTGAAGCTCAAAGACATCGGCGGCAACGTCCTGCCACCGTACGACGAGGCATTTCGCGACGTCGCGATGACGCCCGAACAAGCCTCGGCCTACCGGCAGTTGTCGGGCACGTTGACGATGCATCTCAAGCAGGCGCTCGCCAAACGCGATACGACTTTGCTCGGCGTGGTCCTCAACGTGCTGCTCGCCTGGCCCGATACGTGTTTTCGGTCCGAGACGGTGAAGCATCCGCGCACGCACGCGATGCTGGCGTTCACGTCAGCGCAATTCGGCGATCTGGACGTCATGCCGAAAGAGCGGGAACTCATCGACATCTGCCGGCAGGAAAAAACCGCCGGTCGCAAGACCCTGGTCTATAGCGTTTATACGGGTACGCGCGACACGACATCCCGGCTGAAGACGTTGCTCGAGCAGGAAGGCTTCAAGGTGGCAGTGCTGCGCGCAAGCGTGGACGCCTCCCGCCGCGAAGACTGGATCGCCGAGCAACTCGATCGCGGGATCGACGTACTGATCACCAACCCGGATCTCGTGAAAACCGGCCTGGATTTGCTTGAATTCCCGACCATCGTCTTCATGCAGTCCGGGTATAACGTCTACACGCTGCAACAGGCCGCACGTCGCTCCTGGCGCATCGGTCAGAAGCAGCCGGTCAAAGTGATCTACCTTGGCTATGCCGACACCTCGCAGATGCATTGCTTGGCGTTGATGGCGAAGAAGATTGCGGTCTCACAAAGCACCTCGGGTGACGTACCGGATTCCGGCCTGGATGTGCTCAATCAGGACGGGGACTCGGTGGAAGTCGCGCTCGCCCGCCAGTTGGTACACTAACCGCTGTCCGTCCACTTGTGGCCCCACATTACCGTGGGGCCATTTTTTTGCTCCGCGTCGATGAGTTGCAACATGAAAGTCGCTTGGTGGCTCCGCGCGGATGCAACGGCATTGCCACGGCGGACGTGCCTGGTGTCATGACCAGAGCGCTGTTTTGAGCAATCCGACGGTACAAAGCGTTGGGGTCAAGCGTCACTCAATAACGGGTTGATCGGAAGCTCAAGTGTCTTTGCCAGAGCGACGTATTCCGTAATCGCTTTGACGATGTAACGCATGTTCTCCAGATTCCTGCGAGCGCCATCCGGCGACGTGAAATTCACCTCGGCCTCTTTGGGTACGGCTTTCGACATTTCCTTGAAAATGGCCCCGTCGATGGCTGCGTAGTCATCGGCTATCGCCTCAAAGTTCTTGAAGGAGTCGTGCTTTCCGGAGGTTACGTAGCGAAGCAAATACCCGAACTCCGAAACAAGCAATCCATCCACCACGAACCCGTACTCGTCGTAGAGATGGAATCGCCATTTGTTGCAGAACTCTTCGACGGCATTCCTCTTGGTTCGATCATTGATCCACTTCAACCATCTGAACATCACTTCTCCTTATGCACGGTGTGACGACTCGCTCGCGTGACGCCATCGTTGGCGGGTACCCAGCTGTTGGTCGGGGCCTGCATACATGGCTTGCACACCCGGCCCCTCGCGGCCGACACGATGGTCTGCCATACGCCCAGGGCGGAGATGCACACATCCCGCCTGTGCGCCCATTGGGTATAACGGCTCGTTCGCGTAAATCTGAAGACCCCGTCAGTACGCCCATCGCCGGTGACGCCGCCTGTGCACCATCGAAACGAATCCCCACTTGGGGGGTGCGACCGAACCCTTGGCGCCTTGATCGGGAGCGGGCACCTTCTATACCCTCGTGCCTACCAACGTCCAGGGAAGGTCTCATGCAGCCATCGTCCGGAACACCACGCGGCATGCTTATCTTGTACCGCCATCCGCAAGAAACGCTGCACATTGGCGACGAGATCACTGTCACCGTCCTTAGCATTCACGGCCATCAGGTTCGCCTCGGCATCCAGGCCCCTGCCCACGTCGGCGTCCATCGCGATGAAATCTATCGGCGCATTCAGGCGGAGAAGCGCGCCGCGGCAAATGCATCATCCTCGCATCCTCCGGTCATCGTCCGCCACGCACGCTCCCGCCATCACGAATAACCGCCCAGGCACGGAACAACCTGCACATCGATACGACTCGCCCACACAATCGGGCGTTCGATCGATCCGTTTTGACACGTGCACCCAGTCACGTAAACGACGACTGTCACGGCATCGCCATGCCGAGGTCATCGTATGCCGTCACCCTCTCACCGCCGTGTGACACGCAATGCGCTTTGTGCTATCGCCGTCGCCACCGCGACGACATGCGTCACCGCATGCGCCACGTCGGCGCCACCGACCACGCTTCCGCCGTCGACACCGATCACGGCACGTGAGCCGGCGTCATCTCCGGCCATCCCTGTCGTCCGCTACAGTCGCTACACACTGATCGAGCTGATGCCGGACGACGGTCAGCGCGATCTGATGCAGCAGGTGATCGATCTCACCATCCCCTTCGCCGCCAACGCCACGGTTGGCGATGCCCTTCACTATGTGCTGCGGCACTCGGGCTATCGACTCTGCGACGAGCGCGCAGACACCACCGCCGTGCTATACGCCCTGCCCCTGCCCGCTGCGCACGAACATCTGGGACCCATCACGTTGCGCGACGCCCTGCAACGCCTCGCCGGGCCACGCTGGACCTTACTCGTCGATGACGAAACGCGCGAGGTGTGCTTCGCGCCGCAGCCGGACGATCATCCCACCTCGCCGGCGCCGTCCGCCTCATCACCCGATGATCCGGTGCCGCTGATGGATGTCGATCCGATCAACGATCCCTCGGGAGGCCCGCAATGATCGTGTCACCCCGCGGACGGCGCTTGTTTTGCATGGTCGCGGCGATCAGCACTGCGGCCATCGCCACGCTCGTGATCGTCGATCATCAGCGACTGGCTCATCTCGCCCGCACGTCGCCGAGCTATGCGTCGCACACCGATGTGCGCGTACTTCAGCAACGACTCGACGCGTTCGATGCTGCGCTAACGCGCTTGCAACACGCTCCAGCGAGCGTCACGCAGACGACGTTCGATGCCACGCGTCAGACGGTCGACGCACGAGTGAGCAAACTGGAGCAGCTTTCCGCCACAACGGCGACCGCGGATGCCGTCAACGCGCTCGATGCGCGCGTCCATCAGCTTGAAACGCACCAGGCCGCCTCGGTTCAGGCTGCGAGCAAGGCAGCGACCTCCCGGCACCATCCCGTCGCACTGCCCGCGCCACGTATGCCACCCTTCGCCATCCTGGGCGAAGAACGGCGTGGTGGTCAGACATTTTTGTCTATCGCGCCACCGCACTGGCATGCGCTCGGCGACGTACACCTTCTGCAACCCGGTGACAGCGAGGGCGACTGGCAGCTCGAAACGCTGGACGGCTATACGGCCATGTTCCGGGTCGACGGCCGTGTCCAGCAGTTGCCGGTTCGGTGAGGCTGTGCCATGACCTGTGTCGTTTCACGGCGCTTCGCCTGCATCGCCGCATGCCTAATGAGCGTCGCAGCCGCAGCGACGGCGCAAACCCGCATCGCTGCGAGCTCTTCCGCAACGGCTATCGAACGCGCCTCGCCCATGGCCGCATCGGATGAAGCCCGCGCCCATGCGTGGGGACTCGATGCCGCCGAATGGAGCCGCTACCAGCAGTTGATGCAGGGCCCGCTTGGCATCTACTCACCGAATCTCGATCCGCTCACCGCACTGGGCATCGAGGCCCGTTCGGACGCCGAGCGGCAGCACTACGCCGAATTACAGGTGCGCGCCGAATCGCAGCGGGTGCAGAAGGAACTCATGTACCAACGCGCCTATGACGCCGCGTGGAAACGGCTGTATCCCGATCAGGTGCCGGTGCATGCGCTGACGTCGCCCTCCCGCCCTGATGTATCCCTTGCACACACGGGACGGTTGGCCGTCTTCGTGAAGGACGACTGCCCGACCTGCGATGCCCGCGTGCGACAACTTCAAACATCCGGTGCGGCGTTCGACATCTATATGGTCGGCAGTCGCGGCGACGATGCGCGTATTCGTGCATGGGCGCAGCGCATCGGCATCGATCCGGCCAAAGTCCGCGCACGCACCATCACCTTGAATCACGATGCCGGACGTTGGCTGATGCTCGGCGGTCAAGGCACTTTGCCCGCGGTGCTGTCCGATACGGGGTCGCCATGAGAGGGGCACTGGCCCGTAGGATGCGCCGACATGCGTGGCTCAGCCTGCTCGGTTGGCTCAGCATGCCCACCGCGGCCGTCACGCTGCCGCCCCCCGCCTATCAGCTCGCGGCCCACGATGCCGGGGTGCCATCGGTGGTACTGTTCGCCGTCGCGCTGCAAGAAAGCGGCACGCGCCTGCAAGGACGCCTCATCCCCTGGCCGTGGACCTTGAACATCGCGGGCAGCGCGTATCGCTACCGTACGCGTGCTTCCGCGTGCCGTGCGCTGCGCGTGGCGTTGCTGATGGTGGACGCCACGCATGTCGACGTTGGACTCGCGCAGATCAACCTCGGCTTTCAACGCGAGCGCTTCGCCGATCCGTGCGACGCCCTCGATCCGTATCGCAATCTCGACGCCGCCGCATCGATCCTGCGCGAACAACACATCGCGGGCGAAGACTGGCTCGTCGCCGTGGGGCGGTATCACCGACCCGCGGGCGGTGCATTGGCCTCGCACTATCGACGCCAAGTGGCTGTTCGTCTAGCGCGCGTGCTCGATGCCGCTTATCCGTGATGGGGAGTCGATCATGAAGCTTGCTCATCGCTTTGTGTGTGTCGCGCTACTGGGACTGGTACGCATCGCATCCGCGCAAGACCTGATCGTCGTCGGCGACGACGGCGGCGTGTCGGCGCTGCCGTATTACCGTGCGCTCAATCTGTTGCCCGATGTGTCGGCTGCGCCACCGGTTGTACCAGCAGCACCGCACGCGCCGTATCGCGAAGCCGATCTGTTGCCCGTGCATTCGGCGCGCCTGACACCGGGGCGAGTGACACCTCGCACGCTTCGCGCGCCGGGTCTGCCACCCTTCTTTCTGATCGGCGACGACCGCCCATCGCGCGCCTGGCTGCATGCCCGCAGTGACACGCTGCGTGCGATGGGCGCCATCGGTCTGGTCGTGAACGTCGGTTCGGCCGAAGGGCTCGCCGCCCTGCGACGCGATGCGCCGGGTCTCACGCTGGTCCCCACCTCCGGCGACGACATCGCGATTCGCCTGGGCCTCTCGCACTACCCCGTGCTCGTCACCGCCACCGGCATCGAACCATGACATGGCGCAGGAACACGCCGTCGAAGTACTGTTGCGGCCCGCCGTGGAGCTTTACACTGTGGCCGTGTGCGCGCTCGGCGCAACGCTATGCCTGGCGGCACCCTGGTCACTCGCGCTGACGCCACGCTTCGGTCTCGTCTCGGCGCTCGCCTTCGGTGCGTTGGGTTATCGCCGCTGGCGACAGGCGCGCGTGATCCTGCGCTACCGCCGTCACATCCGCCGCTTGCCGCGTTACGTGATGGCGAGCCGCGATGTGCCGGTGAGCCAGCAGTGGCTCTTCATCGGCAAGGGCTTTCGGTGGGAACCGCACCACACGCACCGCCTGGCACAGACGTATCGACCGGAGTTTCGCCAGTACGTCGAACCCACACGGGCCTGGCGGCTCGCGCGTCGGCTCGAAGCGAAACGCGAATTCGTGCCGTTGCCGCTGTCGGCGCTCGCACGCGCCACCGCCTGGGATCATCCACTCAATCCTGTCCGCCCGTTGCCACCTGTCGGTGGCCTGCCGCGTCTGCACGGCATCGAGCCGGTCGAAATCGACGTCACGCTGCCACTGGGCGAACGCGTGGGCCATTCGCTGGTGCTCGGCACCACCCGCGTCGGCAAGACGCGTCTGGCCGAACTCTTCATCACGCAAGACATCCGGCGCGTGCGCAACGGCCAGCACGAGGTCGTGATCGTGTTCGATCCGAAGGGCGACGCCGATCTGTTGAAACGCATGTATGTGGAAGCGAAGCGCGCCGGACGCGACGGCGAGTTCTACGTCTTTCATCTCGGCTGGCCGGATATCTCGGCCCGCTACAACGCGATCGGCCGCTTCGGGCGGATCTCGGAAGTCGCCACGCGCGTGGCCGGGCAATTGTCCGGGGAAGGCAACTCGGCCGCATTCCGTGAGTTCGCCTGGCGCTTCGTGAACATCATCGCGCGTGCATTGGTGGAACTGGGACAGCGGCCCGACTACCTCCTGATCCAGCGGCACGTGATCAACATCGATGCGCTCTTCATCGAGTATGCCCAGCACCTCTTCGCCAAGGCCGAGCCCAAGGCGTGGGACGTGATCGTGCAACTGGAAGCCCGGCTCAACGAGAAAACCATCCCGCGGCACATGGTCGGGCGCGAGAAGCGCGTGGTCGCGATCGAGCAGTATCTGTCGCAGGCCCGCGTATTCGATCCGGTGCTGGATGGCTTGCGTTCGGCGGTGCGCTACGACCGCACCTACTTCGACAAGATCGTGGCGAGCCTGCTGCCGCTCCTGGAAAAGCTCACCACTGGCAAGATCGCGCAACTGCTTGCGCCCGACTATCGCGACCTCGCCGATCCACGCCCGATCTTCGACTGGATGCAGGTGATTCGCAAACGCGCGATCGTGTACGTGGGTCTGGATGCGCTCTCCGATGCCGAAGTCGCCGCCGCGGTCGGCAACTCGATGTTCTCGGACCTCGTGTCGGTCGCTGGGCACATCTACAAGTTCGGGGTCGATGATGGTCTGCCGAGTGCGATGGCCGGCGCCACGATTCCAATCAACGTGCATGCGGACGAATTCAACGAACTGATGGGCGACGAATTCATTCCGATGATCAACAAGGGCGGCGGCGCCGGCGTGCAGGTGACGGCCTACACGCAAACCCTCTCGGACATCGAAGCACGTATCGGCAACCGTGCCAAGGCCGGCCAGGTGATCGGCAACTTCAACAACCTCTTCATGCTGCGCGTGCGCGAAACCGCCACCGCCGAACTGCTCACCCGCCAGTTACCGAAGGTGGACGTCTATACGGCTTCGGTCGTGAGCGGCGCCACCGACAGCTCCGATCCGAAGGCGAAAACCGCCTTCACCTCCAACACGGTCGATCGCGTCAGCGCTACCTCTGTGCCGATGATCGAACCAGCGCATGTGGTTTCGTTGCCCAAGGGGCAATGTTTCGCGCTGTTGGAAGGCGGCAACCTCTGGAAGATTCGCATGCCGTTGCCCGTGCCCGACCCGGACGACGCGATGCCGGAGAATCTGCAGGCCATGGCGCGTGCGATGCGTCAGCACTACACGGATGCGGGCGACTGGTGGGAAAGCACCGGTATCGAGCACCTGCAACAACCCACGCTCCCGGCCGATCTGGTCGACGATTTCCGGCAGATGACCGCCAACGACGTCGACGCGGCCGCGTGACGGTTCCGATATCACTGCCATGACCGATCCCGCCACCACCGCCCAACGCCAGCAGGTACACCAGCAAGGTCTAATTGCGCAGATCGTCACGCTGCCCTTTCGCTTTCTTGGTGTGCTGATTGGTTCACTCTTTCTCGCGGTGCTGATCGAATGGGTAGGCATGCTAGTGCTGTGGCACGATCAGGGCTGGCATCACGCGCAGGCGATGCTGCATCACGAGACGGAGCAGCTCGCCGCGGATTTCTTCGACAGCCTGCTGGTGCACGAGCCCGCGCATACGGCGCAAGTTTGGCTTGAGGGCGCTTACCAGATGATTATCGTCAAAACGGGACTCCTTGCGTGGATACGCGACGCCGATGCGCAGACGCATGCCAACAGCATGAAGGGCACCGATCTGCGTCACTACCTGGGCCTCGTTGCCGTGCACCTCGAGGCCTATCTGCTCGCCGCGCTCTACACGGGCCTAACGTTTCTCGTGCGACTGCTGGTGCTGATCATGGTGCTGCCGCTCTTCGTCGTTGCCGCGTTCACCGGATTCGTCGATGGACTGGTGCGGCGGGACATCCGGCGCTTCGGTGCGGGGCGCGAATCCGGCTTCCTGCACCATCGCGCGAAGGCGACCATGATGCCCCTGGCGGTGTTTCCGTGGACCGTCTATCTCGCGCTGCCGATCAGCGCGAACCCATTGCTTGTGCTTCTTCCCTGCGCCGCGCTGCTCGGCATGTCGATCGATGTGACCATGGGCACATTCAAGAAATACCTCTAGCCCCCATAGCGCCACCCCTCGCCCAAGAGGCAAGGAACGGCACATGGTACATTTCGAGCAAACGCTTCACTGACGCGTTCCAAATGCAAGACGGTACTGACGTTTTCCGCTCCGCAACGCGAGGACCCACTGACGTCAAAGACGCTGGATTCCGGCCTGCACGGCACGACGGCAGGTTGAATCCAGCGTCGCGAAAAGAGGAAAGTCTCAATGGACGCGCACAGGATGGCACAAGGAGGCAAGGCATGGGATGGGGAAGGCTCTACGCAGTGAGTGAAAGCGCCAGCCAGTTGCTGAGCACGTGCCGAGCGAAAGCCGACTGGTACGAAGCAATGAACACGCTGGGTATCGAGAGCGCGCCGCAACTCGACGCCGAGGACGAGATTCGCTTCTGGGCATCGAAGCTTGACAGCATCGCTCACCCCGCCGCGAAGTTCTTCGCCGGTGATTGGCATGCCGAGTACGACGAAACCGGTGATCCGAACGTCTGCTTCCTCAGCAGCGAATCGGTGCGCGCGTTTCTTTCGCAACTTGAGCAACTCGGCGAACGCTTCTTCATCGACCTGTTTCCTCACGATGGGCCGCACGGTATCGGACATGCTTGGCTGTACGAGCCGCTTTGCGTTTTCCTGCGGGACGCCTGCCTCCACGGTCATGCCGTCATGATCCTGTGGGAAAACTAAAACACGTGGGTGCCTTGGCAATCGATTCCTCTACACAAGCCGGGATTTTCCAGCATGAAACCAGTCACCTACTACGCCCTACGTTGCGCACCCAAGGATGAAAAGGTTCTCATCGGGCGCGTCAACGCCTACTTGGAAACGTTGCATCGAACCACCTCCAAAGCCAAGCAGCCGTCGCTCCTGCAACGCTATGCACCCTTTGTGATCAAGCACTTCTATTGGAACTTGAACAAGGACGCGGGGACTTGGTTCGATATTTATCCCAATCAAGACACCCGGGGTGAGTTTTTCTTTCCGGCATTCCAAGATCATGCGTGGCTACTACACGTCCGCATCGACACCAAATCGTACCCGGATGCCACCGAGGCGAAAGCCGAGCAATTCATCGCGTCCCTCCTCGCGGCGATTGGTTTTGATGCGGTTGTCGTTCAAGAAACAGATGAAGCGTAAGCGTCAACGTCTGTGCCTCGCTTGGCCGCATGCCGGCGAACACAGTGCAGCGATGAGAACGCGTCCCCGTTGATCAGAGCATCCATGCAGGCTCTCTCATCCGATGCATGGCCGGCTTGATGGATGGGCGGTCCTTGGCCTTGATCGCTCACGTCTCCAGTTCTGCAGGAAAGTCCATGAGCAGGAAGTCCTCTTTGAGCGTTTTTGCATCCAGGATCAGGGGAAGCGCCTTGACGCTCCCCGGCACGAGTGGTGCACCGTAGACGATCGCCAGTTTGAGCTTGGCCTTGTACGCGAAGGCGATCAACGCGCGAAGCTTGTACTGCGGCAGGCCAAACACACCAAACCTATCGCCATCCGGCAACGAACGCCGAAACGCTTCCGCATGCTTCTTGGAGATAAAGACGGGGAGATTGAATGGGAATCCACACGGAAATGCGTAGTAGGTTCCGTTGCTCTCCCCATCAGAGCCTGCGTGAAGCTCCGCAATGCACCAGAAGGGCTCACCGATGAGATCGGGTTCATGGATGAAGCTGGTCGTGATGTGCCGGGCGAGCAATTGTGGAATGGTGGGAAACGTGGCTTCGGTCAGCGCCAGCATCCCGTGCCGCTCCGCGACCTTTACGGCGCCATCCTGATAGCCGTTGCGTGAAACAACGACTCCGACGAGATCGTTCCCGATGTTCTTGATCTTCTGGTGGAACTCAAGGATCTGCCCTTGACTGACAGGACTCTTCCAGTCCTTGCACTCGATCGCGACACGATGGCGGACGCCCGCTTTCCAGAACTCGTAGTACACGTCAACCTCGTAGGTTTCCCCCGACGGGAGAACGAAGGTGGTTCGTTTCGATACCTGGATTCGTTCGCCTTTCAGATTGAGAAGCGTGCTGTAGACATAGTGCACGTAGTCTTCCCAGTCAGTGCCTTTCTTCACTTCTCCTCCTTGGATTGTCGTCGTGAACGTGAAAGCTCGACCCAGCGAGTCGACTTACGACGCAAGGGTATCAAAGCCTGAGTCGCTCTCTAAAAAAACGGTGCGCGCTCAGCACGGATTGTCGACTGACGCCATGAGCCGAAAGCCCCAACCTGCGGCCATCCTCGACTCTCAGGACGACAGGGATGGCACCCCGACCGACATCCACGACAACGCGGCGAGTGGCATTGGCATTTGCCGTCGCCATATGCCTCTGTGGCCGCGTTGTGCATGCCTACGCGGCCGATACCGCATCCGAATCCGCACACCTCGCCGCCATCGAACGCCAGCTCGACACCATCGACCGTCTCGCGACGCAAAGCGAACAGCTCCCCGATAGCGGCACCACACACGAGCACTTCGACTACGCACGCCTGCACGCCGACATCGCCCGTGTCCGCGAGGGCATCCAGGACTACCTGAGTCCCCGCCGCCCGCTACCGCGTGATCCGTCCACGCTCGTCGGCCATTACCGCGTGAGGACGGATGCGCCATGAATCTTACTGGCGATCAATTGACCGCATTCCAGAGCAACGGTGGTTTCTCGCCCACCGACTGCTCGGTGCTGCTCGTCAGCGTCGTCTTCGTCGTGGTGCTGATCTGGGGCGTGTGGGCGCTACGCACCGCGTATGCGGGCTGGGCTGCACGGCGACTCTCCAACGCGCAGTTCCTCGGTGTCGCCGCGCGCTTCGCGGCGATGTATGTCGTGCTGACCTTCCTTCTGCTTTCCTGACCTCGGACGTTCCCCATGGATTCGCGTCTCCGTTCTTGCACCCTCGTACGTCGCCTCGTCCGTGGCACGTGCACGGGCGCTGTTTCCGCCTTCGTCACGATGCCCTTGCTGGCCTATCCGGGATTGCCCACGCTCGAAGATCCTTCGCGTGGTGCCGGTAACGGCATCCTGCAAACCCTGCAGAACTACGGCTACGACATCGTGATGCTGGTGGCGCTACTCATCATCGCCTCGATGTTCATTGGCGTGTGTTACCACGCCTACAGCACCTATTCGGAGATTCACACCGGCCGCAAAACCTGGGGCCAGTTCGGTTTGACGGTAGCCGTCGGCGCGCTGTTGCTGGTGGTGGGCATCTGGCTGCTCACCAAGGCCACCGGCATTTTGTGAGTCGCCGATGCCGAACGAGATCGACACCCTTCGGGACGGCACCGTGGCCTTCCTGCCACATCGCCTGAACCGGCAGCCCGTCATCGTGCGGGGACTCACCGCTGACGAACTCTGGATCACCGTCGGCCTGTCCGCGATCGCGGGCATCGTGCTCGGCCTTCCACTCGCGTGGCTCACACGCAGCATCGCCATGGCGCCGACGACGATCATGGCGAGCATCGCGACCGGCATCGTCGCGGGCGGCACGCTGCTGCGCCGGCAGAAACGCGGGCGCCCGGATACGTGGCTGTACCGGCAGTGGCAATGGTGGCTGCACTGCCATGCGCCGTTCGTGTCGCGCTGGATCGGTGCGCGACCGCTGATCGTGCGCTCCGGTGCCTGGACCGTTCGCCGTACCACGCCCACGACCCGCGGAGGCGTGCGATGAGTCGCTTTCGTAACGAAGTGGCGCGACTGGATGCGCACGTGACCACCCTGCGTCGCGTCATCATCGGTCTGTTCGTGCTGATGCTGGCCCTCGCGATCGGCTGGTGGAACGCGCCCCGCCAGCTCACCATCCACATTCCACCGGACCTGCGCTCAGGTAGCACGCGCAAATGGTGGGAAGTGCCGCCCTCGTCCGTTTACGCGTTCGCCTTCTATGTGTTCCAGCAGCTCAACCGCTGGCCGACCAACGGCGAAGAGGATTACCCGCGCAACCTCCGCGCGCTCACCGCGTATCTCACGCCCTCGTGCAAGGCGTTTCTGGACAGCGATGTGGCGTACCGGCGCGATAGCGGCGAGTTGCGCAACCGGGTACGCGGCATCTACGAGATTCCCGGCCACGGCTACGGCGACGATCCCAGCTTTCATGTGAAGGTGCTTTCGAACGATGCCTGGCTCGCCACGCTCGATCTGGCGGCGGATGAGTATTACGGCGCCGAGCAAGTCAAACGTGCCCTCGTGCGCTACCGGCTGAAGGTCGTGCGCATGGACATCGATCCGGAGAAAAACCCGTTCGGGCTCGGCCTCGACTGCTACGCCTCGCCACCCGAACGGCTCGCGCTGCCGACGCCCACCCCACCGGCCGCCGCATCGGGCGCCAGCGGAGTTCTGCCATGACACGACGACTGTTTCGCTCACTGGGCCTGCTCCTGGTTCTCGCCCGTCTGATCACCGCGCCCGCGCACGCGGTGGACGTGATGCCGTGGGAGCGCCTGCCGCTGGCCGTGCCACTGATCGTCGGCCAGGAGCGTGTGGTCTTCATCGATCGCGACGTACGCGTCGGCGTGCCAGCCGCGATCGCCGATCATCTGCGCGTGCAGAGTGCCGATGGTGCGATCTACCTGCGCGCCAGCGCACCGATCGAACCCACCCGCCTGCAGTTGCAGGACGTCGCCAACGGCACGCTGATCCTGCTCGATATCGCCGCCCATCCTGCTGCGCCCAAGGAGGCGCCGCTGGAGCCGGTACTCATCGTCGTGGACCATCCACCATCCAGCAAGCCGGCACAAACGTCGACGCACGACGATACCGATAACGATGACGCGTCCAAGGTGCTCGACACCCCGGTCCCCGTCCTGCTCACGCGCTACGCTGCGCAAAGCCTGTATGCCCCGCTGCGCACCGTGGAACCGGTCGACGGTATCGCATCGGTGCCCGTCGATCGCACGCTGCCGTTGGACAGTCTGCTCCCCACCGTGCCGGTACGCGCGTCGGTCTGGGCTGCGTGGCGGCTCGATGACGCATGGGTGACGGCGGTCCGACTGACCAACACCTCCGCGCACCACCTCGATCTCGATCCGCGCGCGTTGCAGGGCGATTTCGTGGCCGCGACCTTCCAGCATCCCGACTTGGGGCCGGCCGGCGACGACACCGATACGACGGTCGTCTATCTGGTCACACGCGGTCATGGGCTGGCGGCCTCGTTGCTTCCTGCGATCCGCCCGGTCGACGTGCATCCGACGACACTGTCCACGACCGAAGGAGCCGGCGATGAAAAGTAACGGCCTGCTCAAATGGCTGGTCATCCCGATATTGGTGCTCGCGGTATGGGGGCTGATCAAGACGTGGACAGCACACCGCGCGCCGCGTGCGGCGTCGAACGTCGCGTCCGATACGCTGACACCCGCCGAGCTCAAGGCCCTCGGCATCGAAGGCGATACGCCGCACGACACGGTTGCCACGCTGGTCGGTCAGGTGAAAGCACTGCGCGGCGAAGTCCAGGCGGCGGTCAACGACAACCAGGCGCAGCGCGCCGAGAACGAGCGTCTGCATCAGCGTGAAAGCGACATCGACCAGCGCATCCAGAACGCGGTGAACGCCGAGCGCGACCGCCTGCACGACGAACGCAATCAGGCGCAAAGCGACCAGCAACAGACGCAAAGTCTGCTGCAGGATCTCGAACACCGCCTCGACACGCTCGATCACAAGAACGGCACCGATCTGCCGGTGGGTTTGGGATTGCGCGAGGGCGATGGCGCTGGCTTCGCGGGCGGTGAGATGCAATGGACGGAGCCGGCCGACAAGACGCCGCAAGGCACGAAACGTAACGGTGCATCATCCGCCCCCTCGACCAGCGCGGTCGGCGGTTTTGGAGCGGCCGACACGGCGCCCGCGCAACAGACGCTGCCGTCGAACGACACGACGAACCCGGGCGATGGAGCGACTGATAAACCGCACCTGCGTCCGGTCTACACCGTGCCCGCCAATGCCACCTTGATCGGTTCGATCGCGATGACCGCACTGATCGGGCGCGTGCCCGTCGATGGCACGGTCAACGATCCGTATCCGTTCAAGGTGCTGATCGGCCCCGACAACCTCACCGCCAACGGTATCGATCTGCCGGATGTCGCGGGCGCCGTGGTGAGCGGTTCGGCATCGGGCGACTGGACACTCTCGTGCGTGCGCGGACAGATCCGCTCGATCACCTTCGTGTTCCGCGACGGCACGATTCGCACGCTGCCCGCGAGCGATCACGGGTCGAATAACGACACGGCAGGCAACACAAACACCGCCACCAACGGCGCCGCAACTACGCAAGGCGGCCTGGGCTGGATCAGCGATCCCTATGGCATTCCGTGCGTCGCAGGCGAGCGGCGCAGCAACGCCGAGCAATACCTGGGTTCGCAAGCGCTGATCACCGCGGCGGGCGCCGGTGCCGCATCGCTCATTCCCAAGGGCAGCGACAACGTCTCCTACGTGTCGAGCAACGGCAACACGCTCGGCACCGTCGGCATCTCCGGCAACGAAGCCATGGGCCGCATTCTCGCCGGTGGCGTGCAGGAGATGTCGCAATGGGTCAACAAGCTCTACGGCCAAGCCTTCGCCGCGATCTACGTGAAGCCCGGCGCCAAGGTGGCCGTCCACATCGATCAACCGCTCACCCTCGACTACGACCCGAAAGGCCGCAAGGTCAACTACCGAACGGGAGCTTCGCATGCGCCAGATCTCGACTAGCGCCCTGATCGCCGCCTGCCTCGTGCTGCTCGCTGGCTGCGCGACCACGAAAGACAAAGTGTTGCCGCACGGCGACGCCACGATGCTGGACATCTGGAATCAGCAGACCGGCGGCGGCGCGAACGCCGCTGAGGCGACACGACAGGTGATGGATGCACGCGAAGCGCTACGTCGACCGCTGACACCCGCGGACCAAGCGACCGCAGCCGGTGATAACGCAAGCTACACGCGTACCGCCGAAAACGAAATCCAGTCGCTCTTTCATCGCCTGCCCAACCCGGACATGGTGATGTACGTATTTCCGCATCTGGCGGGTACGCATCCCACACCAGTACCCGGATACAGCACCGTGTTTCCGTTCTACGAGCGCGTGCATTACGCGATGCCCGGCGAACGGACGGAGTCGTACTGATGGGCTGGCTGCCACGCTTGGCTGCGCTGCGCGAGCGCTTGCTGCCCCGTCGCGATCCACATGCAGGCATCGACGATGACAGTGCGGATGCGTGGGAAACCTACGCGTCGCGCTTGCGCGCACACAGCATTCCCCTACCGGGCGCATCGACCGGCCGACGCCCGGCCACGGTCGCCGACGAACAGGCGTTCTACGACGTCGCGCCGTCCTTCGTCGAACTGCTGCCCTGGGTGGAATATCTGCCCGACTCGCAGAGCATGCTGCTCGAGGATGGCGTGTCGGTCGCCGCGTTTTTTGAGCTCACACCAGTGGGCACGGAGGGGCGCGAACCGGCGTGGCTGATGCAGGTCCGCGATGCGGTGGAAAACGCGTTGCAGGATGCCTTCGATGAGCTGGACGATCACCCGTGGGTGGTGCAGTTCTACGCGCAGGACGAAACCGCGTGGGAGGCGTACCTCGACACGCTCGATACCTACGTGCAACCTCGCGCACGAGAGACCGCCTTCACCCGCTTCTACCTGCGCTTCTTCGCGCATCATCTGCGCGCCATCGCAACACCCGGCGGGCTGTTTCAGGACACGACCGTCACGCAACTGCCGTGGCGCGGACAGTCACGGCGTGTGCGCATGGTGGTGTACCGGCGGGATGCCGACGGCACGGCACGCCGCGGTCTCTCGCCCGAACACGCGCTCACGTCAGTATGCGATCGCCTGACCGGCGGGCTGGCCAACGCCGGTGTGAAAGCGCGACGCCTGTCCGCCGCCGCGATTCACGCCTGGCTGCTGCGTTGGTTCCATCCGCATCCCACGCTGCTCGGTGACACCGCCGAGGATCGCGAGCGGTTCTATCAACTCGCCGCCTATCCCGACGATAGTGATGATGGTGAGCTGGAACTGGCCAGCGGCACTGACTTCGCACAACGGCTGTTTTTCACGCCGCCCCGTTCGGACGTCCAAAGCGGACTGTGGTCGTTCGATGGCATGCCACACCGCGTGATCGTGCTCGACCGGCTGCGCACGCCGCCCGCGACCGGCCATCTCACCGGCGAGACACGCAAGAGCGGCGATGCGATCAACGCGCTGTTCGATCAGATGCCGGAAGACACGGTGATGGCGATGACGCTGGTCGTCACGCCGCAAGACACGCTCGAAGCGCATCTCAATTACCTGAGCAAGAAATCAGTCGGCGAAACGCTCGCGTCCGAACAGACGCGCCAGGACGTGCAGCAGGCGCGCACGCTGATCGGCAGCGCCCACAAGCTCTATCGCGGCGCGGTGGCGTTCTACCTGCGCGGACGCGATCGTGCCGAACTCGATGCACGCACCCTGCAACTCACCAACGTGATGCTGGGTGCCGGCTTGCAGCCGGTGCGCGAGGACGACGAGGTCGCGCCGCTCAATAGCTACCTACGCTGGCTGCCGTGCAACTACGACCCGGCGAAGGATCGGCGGCAGTGGTACACGCAACTGACGTTCGCGCAACACCTCGCGAACGTGGCACCGGTGTGGGGACGGAGCCAGGGGACCGGCCATCCCGGCATCACCCTGTTTCATCGCGGCGGCGGCACGATTACCTTCGACCCGCTCAATCGCCTCGACCGGCAAATGAACGCGCACCTGTTCCTGTTTGGACCCACGGGTTCGGGCAAGTCGGCGACGCTCAACAACCTCCTCGTCCAGATCACGGCGATCTACCGGCCACGGCTGTTCATCGTGGAAGCCGGCAACTCGTTCGGCCTGTTCGGCGATTTTGCGCAGCGGCTCGGCTTGACCGTGCATCGGGTGCGGCTGTCGCCTGGCTCAAGCGTGAGTCTCGCCCCGTTTGCGGATGCGCACCGTCTGGTCGACACGCCGAGCGACGTGCAGACGCTCGATGTCGATGCGCTGGACGAACCCGCGGCGGGTGCGCCGGACGGCGACGAGCAACGCGACGTGCTGGGGGAACTGGAAATCACCGCGAGGCTGATGATCACCGGCGGCGAAGACAAGGAAGAAGCGCGGATGACGCGCGCCGATCGAAGTCTGATCCGCCAGTGCATTCTCGATGCGGCGCATCGCTGTGCGCAGAACCAGCGCTCCGTGCTCACACACGACGTGCGCGATGCCTTGCGCGAACGCAGCCGCGATGCCTTGCTGCCCGAGGTGCGACGTGCGCGCCTCCTGGAAATGGCCGATGCGATGGACATGTTCTGCCAAGGCGTGGACGGCGAGATGTTCGACCGGCCGGGCACGCCCTGGCCCGAAGCCGACATCACCATCGTCGATCTCGCCACCTTCGCGCGGGAAGGTTATAACGCGCAGCTTTCCATCGCCTATATCTCGCTGATCAACACCGTCAACAACCTCGCCGAGCGCGATCAGTTTCGCGGGCGGCCGATCATCAACGTGACGGACGAAGGCCACATCATCACCAAGAATCCGCTGCTCGCGCCGTACGTGGTCAAGATCACCAAGATGTGGCGCAAGCTCGGCGCCTGGTTCTGGCTGGCGACGCAAAACCTCGACGACCTGCCGAAGGCCGCCGAGCCGATGCTCAACATGATCGAGTGGTGGATCTGCCTGTCGATGCCACCGGACGAAGTGGAAAAGATCGCGCGCTTCCGCGAACTGAGTCCCGCGCAGAAGGCGCTGATGCTCTCGGCGCGCAAGGAAGCAGGCAAGTACACCGAGGGTGTCATCCTCTCGCGTTCGATGGAGCTGTTGTTTCGCGTGGTGCCGCCAAGCCTGTATCTCGCGCTCGCGATGACGGAGCCGGAAGAAAAGAACGAGCGCTACCAACTGATGCAGCACTACGGCATCAGCGAGCTGGACGCCGCGATCCGGGTCGCCGAACGCATCGATCGCGCGCGGGGCATCGTCATGCCGACGCTGGCGGATTTCACACCATGAAGCCCTGGCATGCCCTTTCACACACTAGCCACGACGCGTCGCGCGTTCGTCGACGCGTCGTCCTCAGCACCGTCGTGGGGATCGCCTTATTGACAGTGATCGTGACGCTCGTCGGCGTGCGACATCGTTCGCCATCGCCCTCCACCGCCACGCCGCCATGGGTCTATGGCAACCTGCACGCGCGTTACACCCTCATCGAGTATGCCGATCTCGAATGCCCGTATTGCAAGGCGTATTTCCCGGTGCTGAAAGCATGGATCGATGCGCATCCCGAGGTGAACTGGCAGTGGCAACACCGTCCGCTTGCCCTCCATGAGCCGGCGGCGACGCGTGACGCGTGGTGGGCCGAGTGTGCCGGACGAACGAAAGGCAACGAGGGATTCTGGCAGGCCGTGGCGTGGATTTATGCGAACACACGCGGGAACGGTGAAGGTTTGCCGGCATCGGCGACCTTCCCGACCTCGCCGAAACTCAAGGCATGTCTCGCAAACGCTGACGTCGGCAAAGCCATTCAAGCCCAAGCGGAAGCGGCCCACCGAGCGGGTATTGAGGCGACACCGACGGTAAAACTGCTGGATCACGCGTCAGGCAAGGCCATCGTGCTCGAAGGCGTCATCGAGGGGGACGCGTTGCTGTCGGCGATGGATGGGCTGGCCGACGCGTCACACACCCAAGCGCCGCCCACGTCCGCCACCGTCAGCCCTCGAACGCGAATCGACCGTTCATCGGATACCCCGTAGCCAGCGGTCTTCCAGGCTACGCACGGCGTGCACCGTGTGACCGCACCAGCCCGCGTGCATCGTCCTGGCGGGCACTCGTTGGTCAACGAGCGATGCATGGTCTTCATCGCTCCGATCGGAGCATGGTTGTTGTCCCACACCGCGGGAGAGTTCCTCTCCCATGCGGGCGAGGCCTCCTGCGTTCTTTGCCTTCAGGAGGTTTCTCATGCTTGCTCCCCTCTCGCTTGTCGATCGTCCATCGCTGACCTCACCCACCCTGACGTCAGCGGAACACCAACTCATCCAGGATGCCATCGCGGTGCTGGAACGGCGTCTGTTCCAGCGCGGACCGGCGCTCACCCGCCCGCAGGAGGTGGTCGATTACCTGCGGCTCACCCTGACGCGAGAAGATCGCGAGGTTTTCACGGTGGTCTTTCTCGACACGCGCCATCGCGTGATCGCCGTGGAGCCGCTGTTCTTCGGCACCATCGATGGCGCGCAGATCGCACCCCGCGTCATCCTGCATCGTGCGCTGCTTCTCAACAGCGCCGCCCTCATCGCGGCCCACAATCATCCGTCGGGCGCTACGGTGCCGAGCGACGCAGACCGTGCGTTGACCACCGAACTGACGGCCCTGCTCCGACGGGTCGATATCCGGTTGCTCGACCATTTCGTCATCGGTCAGGGCGAGCCCTTTTCCTTTGCCCAAGCGGGCCTGCTCTAACTCCTCAAGCGCCCCTCACGGGGCGCCCTCTTTCGCCATCTCCCCATGTGCAGCCTTTCTGCGAAGCGCATGGCCTTGCCACATCGGCATGAATGCTCGGTGATCCGATCCACACCCTGGCCGTGCCGAAAAGCCGGTGGCGACGGCATGCGGTTTTCTCGCCGCAACAGCGGTGTCTTTTTGGCGTACTGGGAAGCATCTTCCACCGCCGCATGACGCGTCCGCGCATGCGACGCGGTGATGTTCGTCTGCCTGATCCCGGAGTGCATGCCATGATGGTTCACGCCCACCGTTCGCCGTGCGTCGCGCATAGCCGCACACGTCTGCCGCGGCTTTTCCACCGGCACAGGGTCCTCGCCCTCAACCTCGCGCTCTTGCCGCTCGCCCACCCTGCGTTCGCGCAATTCACGTGCACCGATACGAGTGGCACGCCCCGCGGTGCCTCCGCCACCTACGCGACGGATACGGCGTGCGGCAGCGGTGCGGTGGCTCATGGCACGAATCCACAGAACGGCGACGCGACAGCGTTGGGTTATGGCGCCACCGCCAGCAACAGCGGCGCCACGGCGATCGGTGCCAATGCCGTCGCGACGTACAACAACGATGTCGCTGTCGGCCCCGGCGCCATCGCCAACTCGTCGCCGGCCGGCGCAGGTGCGGGCGCGGTGGCCATCGGCACGGCGTTTGCGCAGGGCACCGCGGCCGTGGCGATCGGTGGCAACGCCTATGCGAACGGCGACAGTGCCATCATGCTCGGCAACGGGTCGGCCCGTGGCAACGGCACCGTGGCGATTGACGCGTTTGCGACAGCCAATGCCTCCACGGCCCTGGGCCATCTTGCACAGGCCATGAATCCGTTCGACGTGGCGCTCGGTGCGAACGCCATCACCGCGGCCCCAAACACCGGCACGACGACCTTGTTCGGCATCACCGCGGCCGGAACATCGACGGGCGTCGTCTCGGTCGGCGCCGCCAGTGGTTCCATGATCTTTCAGCGGCAAATCCAGAACGTCGCGCCGGGCGTCATCAGCGCCAGCAGCACGGATGCGATCAACGGGAGCCAGTTGTACGCCGTTGCGGGAGGCGTCGACAACCTCGGCCAATCTGTGGCGAGCGTGTTGGGTGGATCGACGATTTACAACGCGGCCAACGGCCAAATCACTGGCATGTCGTTCGTGGTTCAGGGCACCCCTTACGCAACCGTCAGCGATGCATTCGCCGCAGCCGATACCGCGATCACCACCAATCGTACGCAGTTGGTCGATCTCACGACTGGCATCGCCGACGGCACGATCGGCCTTCTGCAGCAGACCGGCGGCGCACCTGGCAATGGGACACTGACACTGGGCGCACAGACCGGCGGTACGGCAGTGAATATCGCGGGGACGGCCGGTACACGTCAGCTGACAGGTCTATCCCCCGGCTCGGTGTCAGCCACCAGCACCGATGCCGTGACTGGCGCGCAACTCTATGCCGCCACGCAAACAGCCGGCGCTGGCTGGAATCTGGCGACCTCCGCTACAGGGAACGGCCAGGTCATCGGCGCCGCATCCCAGAACGTGGCAGCCGGCGGGACCGTGACGCTCACCGCCGGCCACAACGTATCCCTCACGCAAAGCGGCTCGCAGATCACGATTGCCACCAGCACGACGCCAACGTTCGCGTCCGTGACGACGTCGGGCCTGACACTCTCTCCCGATTCCGCCGTGAACATCGGCGGCAATGTGCTGCACAACGTCGCGCCTGGCGTGGCCGCCACGGACGCGGCGACGGTCGGCCAATTGACGGCGGCCCTCAGCGCCGGTAGCGCCAACGCGGTGCAATACGACACTGCCGCGCATGACAGCGTCACGCTCAACCCGGGTGGAGCACCCGCACCTCTTCACAACGTCGCGGCGGGTACGCTATCAGCGACCAGCATGGATGCTGTCAACGGCAGCCAGCTTTATGCAACCAATCAGACGGTGAGCCAAGCACAGAATGTCGCCAACAGTGCGATGACGACGGCAATCACTGCCAACGCCACGGTCAACAACGTGGTCGCGGGCCACGCCGGGCTTGTGCAAACGACTGGCACGACGATCACGATCGGCAAGAGCGATGCCGCGACGCGCATCGACATCACCGGGCCCGACGGTGCACGCACGTTGACAGGGCTGGCGCCCGGTGTGGCAGCGAATGATGCAGCGACAGTCGGTCAGGTCTGGACCAACAATCAGCAGGTGCTCAGCCAAGCCAATGCTTACACCGATCGGCAATTCAACATGCTCGATAGACGTCTGGATGCATTGGGTGCGACAGCGATGGCTGCAACGTCATTGATTCCGAACGCGCGGGCCGAGGGGAAGTTTCAGTTGGCCGCAGCGGCCGGTACATACGGCGGCGCGACGGCTTTGGCCGTCGGCGCCAACTACTGGGTGTCGAAACAGATTCTTCTTAACGCTCACCTTTCGCAAGGAGTTGGCGATGGTGCGAAGACGGGAGCATCGATTGGGGCTACCATCGGTTTTTAATTGCCGGACAACATCTCAGCCTTTTTGACTTCGCCCATCATTACCATTCACCAATATTCAATTCGGACGGTAGGCGGCACTCTATTCAGGATATCCAATTTCAAGGCTGGATAATTTTGTAGCGTGCAGGTAAAGACAATCCTTAACCCCCGATCCGGATAGACCGCAATCGAACCTTTTACATCGCTCCCTCCCACTTTGATGCGCCGTATTTTGGTAAAGCACAACCTCTTTCGCATCACTGCACCGTACTCAATGAATTGCTCCGTGACTATTACACGAAAGCTAAATAACCAAACGCACCCTATGAAACCGACCGCAGCTATTGAGCCAGCACCCGCATAGACGATCTCGTTGTCTTTGCCGGGTTGAGCGTACGGAAGCCACATCGGCAAAGAAAGCAATATGAGCGACATTACCAATATCATCGAAGCTATTACTGGGTCGTATCGATAATTAGCCGATGCGGCAGATGAACCGCTTGGAATCACCATCCTCAATAAAGTTAAAATCAAACCGATCGCCAGAGGCCCTAATACAAACAGATTCATGAATATCCCCGACTAATTCTGGCACTGACACTGCTGCTCTGGCTGTGTCCGTTCATATGAGGTGTTAACTGCACTGCACCCGGCACTGCGCCTATCCCGGTTGCTAGCTGGAATGCAGCTTGCTGACTACCCCGGCTTGTTGGTGCTTTTCCGAGCAGGAAGACTACGCCTCCTTCAAATTTCCACCAACCTTGCTACGCCATCTGGAAATTAGACAACGCCTCTAAAAACTCACATGATTT
Organism: Burkholderia sp. MSHR3999; assembly: GCF_000833595.1. NCBI lineage: Bacteria > Pseudomonadati > Pseudomonadota > Betaproteobacteria > Burkholderiales > Burkholderiaceae > Burkholderia > Burkholderia sp. MSHR3999. The sequence continues at coordinate 1,428,787 of NZ_JRFO01000001.1, read as the reverse complement.
TTGTAGCGACCAATTAGAACACCAAGAATCATGCCAAATACAGCAAAATAATAAATTGCATGCCCCGGAAATCTTGAAATAAAAAACACTCCGATACCAGCAAAAATACCCAGCAGAGCATTGACCAACGTTCGTTTAACCGGGCTGCGTGTCCAGTTATCAACGAAAAATGAAAGCGATACGAACAGCCCAACTAAACCCCCAAACAAAGTTTCCCACCAGCGATCATTTGGACGCAGATAGACCATTGTGAGCGCACTACCGAAGACAGCCGCCAAGAGACAGACCGCTAACGGAAACAGTATTTTTTTCATATTGAGCCTCATAAGCACACTCGCACTCACTTCCTATTGTCATACCTTTATCCTTTATTGCGCGCTTCATTGCTTGACTCGCTGCCGTTCCTGTTCCCTGAAGAACACCTAGGTCTACGGTCGTCAGTTCTCCGGCCGCTTCCGCAGCGCTAGCGGCTGCCGCGCCTCCAGCAAAGGCTTTGGCTACCTTCAACCGTCAACATAACTAAATCCGTATTTCATCGATCGCGCTCTTAAAAGAGACGCCATTACGTCCAGATCTTGAAAAGTCCCTGGTACGTACATCAGTTGTTTTCCATCGGTCGCGTAGATTCTAATTGATCCGCTATCACGTCCAGCTGTTGAGTATTTAACTCTCCCGATGTCCTCGCACCTCACTTTCAAACTGCCTCGCTTTTTCACAAAGGCAATAAAATTGTCGCCAATCTCATAGCGAACACTACGCAGATGAGCATACGCAGCCATCACACCAACTGACATTAAAAATCCGATCGAAAAAAGAACGATCTGAGCGCTTCCATCCGGCCTCGGAACAGCCACCTGATAGATAAAAAACGCCGCCAAAATTGGTATGAATGAACACCCAAACAACACCCATAACAAACCTGGCTGATATCTAAAAACATCAATTCCTTTACTGACTTCGTGCCCTTTTGAACGTGCCACCGCGAGAATGATCCCAAGCGTCAACGACGTCATAATGTAAACAAAAGCCGTTTTCATCAGTCACCGCCTATATCAGTGCACACCCAACTTTTGTAAGGGTTGGAGGGCACTTATACCCTTCCAACTACCCTAAATATGCTTCAGAGGGACACCCTTAGCCAGCCTCTTCAGAACTTTCACCTTTTATGTCCTATTGGGCCTGACACCCGCAGCTCTCATCATCAGCCCCTTGCCCACCTTTTACTTCAGAGTTTGGCAACCCCCACGAGCCCCCAAACGCACTTCCCAGCGCACCGGAAACGTACTTGTTTAGACCTGCTCCCTCTGCACCGCCCGACAATCCATCTCCAAACACACTACCTGCGCCGGCAGCAGCGATATCAACGTAATTAATTTCATCCCAGTGATGGCAAGGCAAGGATGCGTTCACAATTTGGTGAGTGGCTTCAATACCCGCGCTCAAGATTGCACGTGCTGCCATCGCTCCACCCTCTGTTTCGAGGAGCGATGCTCCATTGGTTAGTCCAGCCAAAGCTCCTGTGCCTGCTCCAGCTAGGAAATCAAGCCCGAGTGTTTTCCAGTCACTATCACCAGATACGTACCCGTTATAAAGCCCCCAAGCACCACCTATCACTCCGCCTATGAGTGCCAAGCCAAGTTCGCGTCCCTGCGGATCACGATACATGATCGGATCCCCACCGAAGCCGGCGTAAAAACTCAACTGACCACCGCCAAATCCGATCGGATCTTCACTAATAAAGCCAGCCATCATTGGGCTGTAGTAGCGCGCACGGTAGTAGTAGAGACCTGCCGTGTCCGCCTCTCGCCCTGTGTACTGGTACGGATTCGTGAACCCTGTTGTGGTGTCACTCGGCGTTACATTGCCATACGGGTCATAGCTGTATTGCTCCCGGATCGCACCTGTCGGATCGGTCAGCGCAATCGTGCTTCCTAATCCATCCGCGAGGAAATACGTCCTTCCCGTCACGTCATTGCGTGCAAAACGTTCATCGATAGCGAGACCATTGAGGATCGGGTTAATCCCACTGCCCTGTGTCTCCTGCACCGCATTAAAGCGATCGTAGAGATACTGCGTCGGTGTTCCGCCTTGCACCGTCTTACTCGTTCTACGACCAAGCGCGTCATAGGTATAACTGAGCTGAGCCACACCGTTCTGGCTCACTTGAGTGAGCTGGTTCCTGGCATTCCACGTGTACGTGTTCGTGCCATCGTCGGTCAGGTTGCCATTCGCGTCATACGTCAATGCCTGACCATTGAAGCTCGTCTTTCTATCATTGAGGTCGAACGTCGCCGGCTGCGTGGTGGCGGTCGGCAACACATCCGTCGCGAAGGTTCCGCTCTTGCTGATGATCCGGCCGTCGGCGTCGTAACCGTAAGCCAGGTTGCCTAGCGCATTGCCATTGCTCCGCGTGTAAGTCAGCCCCGTCAGCTCACTCGCGTTGTCATAGCCGTAGTTAACCGAAATGCCATTGGGCAACGTGAGTGTGGTCCGACGGTTGTCGGCGTCATACGCCAGTTGCACCGTCTCGCTGCCTTGCGTGATTGCCGTGAGCCGGTTCGTATTGTCGAAGGTGTAATTGACAGTCGCCTGGGCAGCCGCGGTCATACTGGTGCGCCGCCCTGCCGCGTCATAGGTGTAGCTAACGTTGCCTTGTGGAGTGCTCGTGCTCGTCACTCTGTCGAGACCATCGTAGCCCCAACTCAGTGTGCCGCTGGTGGAGTCCACCAAGCTCGTGATGCGGTTGCCAGCGTCGTAGCTGGCCTGGATGCCGGAACCATCTGCATAAGACACTAGGCTGCGCCGGTTGAGCGCGTCGTAGCTGACGTCGATCACCTGCCCTTTGCGATCGGCATGGGTGAGCACCTGACCCATGCCGTTATACGTCCACGACTCACTCTGATTCATTGCGTCTGTGCGGGTAATCAGCCGGTTACGGTTGTCGTAGGTGTAATTGATCACGCCCTTGTTGGGCAGCGCCACGCTCAGCAGGTTGCCGTTGCCGTCATAGTTGAGGGTGGTGGTCTGGTTGAACGCATCGGTGGCGGAAACCACGCGATCGTTGGTGTCGTACTGGGTGAGCGTGACGTTGCCCAGCGCGTCGCGCGTGGCGATACGGCGGCCGAGTGTATCCACTACATAGTTGGTGGTGCGACTGAGCGGATCGGTGATGCTTTGCAGGTCGTAACCTTGATAGGCGAAGCTCACGGTGTTGCTCAAGGCATCCTGCACAGCGATCGGCTGGCCGGCCGCGTTGCACTGAATCGCGGTGCTATGGCCTAAAGGATCGGTGACCTGGGTCAGACAGCCATTGGTGTAACTTAAACTGGTGACATGCCCCAGCGGATCGGTCACCGACGCGAGCTGGTTATAGTCGCTGGTGTAGGTGAATTGCGTCGTGACGGCATTGGACGTGCCGGACAGGCGAGTGACGCTCGTGACATTACCCAACGCATCATGGGTGTAGGCCGTGGTACGCCCCAGAGCATCCGATTGCGAATCGACCAATCCCGACGGCTCACGAACATACGTCGTGGTTTGTGCCAGCGAAGTGCCGTAGGCGTAAGTATCGCTGGATGGATACTTGCTGACTGGATCGAACGCCATACGCTCCTGATTACCATTCGGATCAGTCACGGTCGCGGCCGTTACGTTGTTCCCGCTATCCGTCGTATAGGCGAACTGGTAGTAGCTCTGATCCGCGAGGGTCTGCTTGGTCACGCGACCATTGGCGTCGTACTGGTTGGTGACCCATACATGGCCACGCCGGTCCTGCATGGTCAGCAGTCGGTTAGCGCTGTCGTAGGTGTAGTGTTCGGTCGTCTGATCAGGATAGGTCACCGTGCTCAGCGTTCCGGTGCTGTTGTAGGCGTAACTGATCGTGCGGCCCGTGTTGTCCACGGCGCTGGTGACGCTGTTGCCGCTGCCATAATTGAACGTGATGGAACGGCCGCTGGGTGACGTCACCCGTTCAAGCAGACCACCGTTGTAGGTCATCTGCATCTGGTTGCCAAAATGATCCTGTACCCACAGGAGAAAGTTCGGTGAATCGCTCTGGAAGCCGTACGCTGTGCCGTCCTTCCGTGTGATCTGCCAGTATTCACCGATCGAGGTACTGAAGTGCTGCAACGTCGCCCCAAAGAAAGCCGAGTTCGTACCGGTATGCACCCAAACATCGCCGTTGAGGTTGTTCGGGATGCCGCTCGCCAGATTGAAGGCGACACCCTGACCGCAAGGCAGCACCAGTTGCGGGGTGATGAATCCATTGGCGCTATAGAGGTGAATGCCGTAATTGGTGTTGCCACCCACGCCAAACATATGCGAATTCGCATCCGCCGAGTTATAAGCGCGCACCAATGTCAATGGCATAACATCGCGAATGGAGAAATCGTCCCATTCGTGAAAAAAAGTGCCGGTCTGCAAATCGACAGGTTGCGATCGCGATTCATTGCAGAGCGTCATGTCATTGGAACCATTGCCGCTTGCGAGCGAGGCTCCTGCACCGATCGCCCACACCAGAGATACCCCCGGATCAGGCACCAAGTGTTGCGCATCGGCGGTGACATGACCGCCGCCGTACATTTGCCAACCTTTCTGGATGTCGTAAACCCAAAAGTTGCCGGGCGTGTTCGCTTTTTCATGCCCGTAGTTGGGGTACACCACGCGTATGCCCTTCGACGCTTCCGGAGTCAGCCCCTGCACCACCGCGTCACCGGGCTGAATGGTGAAGTACATCGGGAAGTTATCGGGCAACGGGAACGGTGCGTGATCGACGGGCGTGGGCACGATGGCAATATGCGTCAACACATGCCCTTCGTGATCCTTGAACACGGTGCCTGCGGGAATGTGCAATTCAAGACCGGGCATCTCCGGATGCGTCAGTACGAGTTCGCGTGTCGTCGGTGACGGCAACGCAATTTCGTCGCGTGGAAGTACCCGCGGCAGATACATCACGAAGGGCATGTGATCGATGGTGTTGGCTTTGATGTCGGACCCCACCAGGAAACGGCCATACTGGACATTGCCGTGACTGGCAGAGCGGCCATCGACGAACACCTCCTGCCTTCCGGCCGGCAACCCGCTGAGCACAAACACGCCCTGTGCATCGGTTTTCACTTTAAGGTTGCCTACGCTTACATCGACGTTGGCAACGGGCGTCTCATCGATTTGGCGTACCTGACCGATCAAGGCCGTGGTGCCCTTGGTCAGCTTCGCTTCCAGTTCGCGCGTATCGGGCAGACTCTGATGCGACTGGTAAAGGCGCCAATGTGCGCCGGAAGCGTTGGGCACGTTGTTCTGACCGGGATACCAGGCACCCTCGCGAACAAAACTACGATCGCGACATAACGTATGACCGCTGTGATTCGCACAATCGACATCACCGCCGCCTGCCGTCAGGTAAAGCGGCGGCAATGTCGAGGCTTGATCGGCGTTTGCATCCGGCGTCGGGCGATGCCCTCGACCCGCCACCGCCACACCCGTTTGACTGAGGCCCGCCGTGGTGAAACCGACCGCCGTATAAGGGATGGCGGCGCCCGCTGCCGTATGCAGACCCTGCACAAATAGTGTGTAACGCGAACCGGGAAAGAGATCATCCGGTAGCTGCACAAAGGCCAATCGGCCACCCTCCGCACCCACCACGTGCACCGGCACGGCACCTTCCGGTCCCAATAACGTGATTGTGTGTGCACGCAACTGGTGAATGTCTACGGGCGAGGCGAAACGCACCACGAACGGCCCTTGAATCGGCGCGGCCGTCACGTCGGCGGATGGAAACGTAGCGCTGATCGCGGCGCCGGCGTGCATCGATGCCGGTGGCTTGCCGGTATTCAGCACACTGGTCGTCGGATCGAAGTACCACGAGGCATGCGCGGACTGGCCTTTGGCATCCACACCGCCATCAATGCGCACAGTGCCATCCGCGAGCAGTCCTGCGTTTGCTGCCAAGCGCGGCTGATCTGGCTCGCCCGACAACACCGTGATCTGACGCGACTGCGGTTGCCATAGCATCGCCGTCGTTGCAGGTATTCCGTTGGCGGACCAGCCGCCTGTCATGAGCAGTTGGCCATCCGTCAGCACCGTCAGTGTGTGGCCGGCACGCGCGGGCAAACCCAGTGCGTTGGCGCGCACGAAACGCTCGGTTGTCGGCTCAAACCATTCACCGGTATTCAATACGTCGCCCCGTGCGTCGACACCGCCCCATAGCAACACCTGGCCCGTCGGCATGACAGTCACCGATGCAAATCGGCGGATCTCAGGAAGCTGAATCGCCCGGCGCGTGGTGTCGTCGATCACGTAGGCAAAGCCATCCGCGCCATGGATCTCAAAAAGACGACCGTCGGGCAGCAGCGTGCGATTGACTTCCGACGAGGAAGGAAGGACCCAACGATGGCCCGCAACGGTCACTGTCTCGGATACCGGAATGCGGGACAACGACAAGGCCACTGCACTCAATGCAGCCATGCCTATCAGAGCGATCATTCCTACTCGTCCCAACGCCATCCGTCCCGCTTTCATTACAGACTCCTTGAACAGTCCAGGCTTGCTTACGCCGATCCACTGCAACGCCAAATCGTGTTTGGTGCGCTCACTACTGCACTAACGTGAGCTGTCCGCTACCGGGCAACCCGTTACTGATACTTACAACCACGGTGTAGCTCCCCGTGACAGGCAGGTTCGTTAGGCTCAGCGCGTTTGAACCCGTAGCGCTGAATTGCGCATAGTCGTTCGCCGGCGTGATGGTGCCGACATCGGGCCGATACACTCTTACCGACATCGCTTGGCCGGAGGGTGTCGTGCTCACGTTCGAGAGCTGCAATGTCAGGTTCGCGCCCACCGTCGCGTTGAACGTCAAACGCTCGGCTTGACCCGCCCCCAGGGTCACGGTCGCAGGCGTATTGGCCACCAAGGCAGGGCCGGTCAAATCCGGTTGGATCTGCGCGGTGAAGCTGATCGTTCCACCCCACGTGGGTATCGCGATGGCGGTGTAGCCGCCGCCCGCGAGATTCCACAACGGCTGGGAGCAACTCGATCCAGGGCTGGCGGCGTAGCAGGCAAAGCTCGTCACGTAGCTGCCATTGGGGCCGTAGACCATCACTTCAAAACCATTCGTACTCGCGCCCACCGCACTGACGTTATTCAAAGACAGTTCCAGGTTATCGCCGGGGTTGGCGTTGAAGTTGAAGGCCACATTCTGGCCCGCGACGGACGCGGCAAAATTGCCTGGGGAGCCCGTCGTCGAAACGTTGCCGGATGCCGCGGGCACCAACGTGACCTGTGCGCTCGCAGGCGCACCCGACCCCGTGTAGACCACCACGGTGTAGGTTCCCGTCAACGGCAGGTTGGATACGTTCAGTACCGTTGACGTTGTCGTCGACAGGGACGTGTAGCTCGTGCTGGGAACGATTTGACTCGCCGGGGTGTAAATCGCGACGCCGACAGCCTGTCCTGTCGGCGTCGTGCTCACGCCCGACAGTTGCAAGGCCACGGTGTCCCCCGCACTCGCGTTGAAGGTCAACCGCTCCACCTGACCTGTGCCCAGTGTGACGTTCGCCGGTGTATTCAGCGCCAGCGCGGGACCGATGACATCCGGCTGCAGCATCACGTTGAAGCTCATGGCGCTGTTCGTATCGGGCGGCACCACCACGATCGAGTACGTGCCTGCTTTCAGGTTCCAGAGCGCTGCTCTGCAACCTGCCGCTGTGCCAACGAAGCAGGTGGTATTCCCCAGGACAGCGACACCTGTCGGGTCATAGGCATACACCGTTACATAGTTGCCGTTGCTGCTCGCCCCATTAACGCTGACATTGCTCAACGTCAATTCGAGGTTGTCTCCTGCATGAGCGTTGAACGTCAGGTAGGCATTCTGGCCTGCAGCCGGAACGCTGTAGCTTTGCGCAGTGCCGTTGGTGGGCACCGTCCCTGTGACGCCCGTCAACGCGGTAATCTGCGCGTTCGCTGGCACGCCTGCAATGGTGTACATCACCAGCGTGTAGGCGCCTGTCGCCGGTAGATTCGGCAGATTCACGATGGCCGACGTGGTGGCATTCAGATACGTGTAGTAGTTGTTCGTGAGGATCGCGCCCGTGTCCGGGCGATACACGTTGACGTACACGGCCTGTCCCGCCGGCGTCGTGCTCACTCCTGACAGCTGCAGGGCCACCGTGTCACCTGCGTTCGCGTTGAAGCTCAACCGTTCCACTTGACCGGTTCCCAGCGTGACGGTCGTCGGCGTGTTCGCCACCAACGCGGAACCGATGACGTCCGGTTGCAATAGGGTGTTGAAGCTCATCGTGCTGCTGCTATCCGGTGGCGCGATGACAACGGAATAAGTTCCCGCCGCCAAGTTCCAGAGAGGTAATCTGCAACTGCTTGCGGTATTGATGTAACAGTACGTGGTCGCGACCACCGCCGCCCCCGTCGGGCTGTAGGCATTGACGGTGACATAGTTGCTGCCCGAGCCGGTCACGCTGACATGGCTCAGCGTCAGCTCGAGGTTGTCCCCCGTATGGGCGTTGAACGTCAGGTAGGCATTCTGTCCTTTGGCCGGAACGCTGTAGGTTTGCGTCGTGCCATCTGCAGGCATCGTACCCGTGACGCCCACCAACTCGGTGATCTGCGCGCTCGCTGGCACACCCGCGATGGTGTACATCACCAACGTGTAGGCACCTGTCGCCGGCAAGTTGGGCAGATTCAGTATCGTCGACGTGGTGGTATTCAGATATGTGTAGTAGTTGGTCGTGACGATCGCACCCGTGTCAGGACGGTAGACGTTGACGTACACGGCCTGTCCTGTCGGCGTCGTGCTCACTCCTGACAACTGCAAGGCCACCGTATCGCCCGCGTTCGCGTTGAAGGTCAACCGTTCCACTTGACCGCTTCCAAGCGTGACGGTCGTCGGTGAGTTCGCCGCCAACGCGGACCCGATGACGTCCGGTTGCAGCACGGCATTGAAGCTGATGGTGCTGCTGTTATCCGGCGGTGCGACGACCACGGAGTAGGTACCTGCCACCAAGTTCCAGAGCGGCACTCTGCAACTGCTCGTGGTGGTCACGTAGCAATACGTGGTCGCGATTACCGCCGCTCCCGTCGGGCTGTAGGCATTGACCGTGACATAGTTATTGCCGGACCCGGCCACACTGACATTGCTCAGCGTCAGCTCGAGGTTATCCCCTGCATCGGCGTTGAACGTCAGCGTGACGTTCTTACCCGCTGTCGTGGTGCCTTCGTTTTGAGCGACACCGTTGGACGGCAATGTCGCTGTGCCATAGGTCGGCGGTAGGCCGACCGTGTCCGAGACCACACTGAATTGCGCGCTGGCCGGCAATCCGTAATCCGGCGCCGCGATCACCGTATAGGTACCGCTGATCGGCAGGTTCGACACATTCCACGACTGTGTGCCGGTCGCGTGGAACGACGTGTAGGCCGTGGTGTTCGACGTGATCGCCCCTACATCCGGCCGATAGACCAGGAAGGTCACGCCTTGCCCCGCTGGTGTAGTCGCTGTTCCTGACGACTGCAACGCTACGGTGTCACCGGCACTCGCATTGAAACTCAACCGTTCTACCTGACCCGCACTCAAGTTCAGGCTCGCCGCACCACCGGTGGTCACGGTGGGTCCCATCACATCGGGTTCGAGCAGCGCGCTGAAGCGAATCGTGCCGCCGTAATTCGGGTTCACCATGACGGTGTACGTGCCCGCCGTCAGATACCACAGCTGCTGTGTGCAGCTCGCTCCAGGGTTCGTGCCGTAGCATGAGAAACCCGCGACCTGCGTGCCGTTGGCGGTGTAAACATAGACGTAGAACTGATTGGACGTCGCACCAGTTATGTTGATGTTGTTGAGCGTCAGTTCCAGGTTGGCGCCTTGCGTGGCGGTGAATGACAAATAGATGTTTTCACCAGCGGCATTAGCCGCGTAGGTTTGCGACGCCCCTCCCGAGGTCATCGTTCCCGCCGCACCAGCGACCACACTGAACTGCCCGCTGACGGGCAATCCATAATCGGGAGCCGCGATCACCGTATAGACGCCACTGACCGGCAGGTTCGACAAATTCAACACCTGCGTACCACTCATGTGGAACGACGCGTATACCGTGGTGTTCGATGTGATTGCACCCGCGTCCGGTCGATAGACCAGGAAGGTCACGCCCTGCCCCGCCGGCGTGGTCGTTATGGACGACATCTGCAACGCCACCGTATCGCCAGCGTTGGCGTTGAAGCTCAACCGCTCTACCTGACCTGCATTTAAGCTCAAGCTCGACGTGCCGCCGGTGGCCACGCTCGGACCTATTACATCGGGTGCAAGCAGCGCGCCGAAGCTGATCGTGCCACCGTAGCTGGGGGTCGCCACCGCGGTGTACGTGCCTGCCGTCAGATACCACAGGTGCTGTGTGCAGCTCGCTCCGGGGTTGGTGCCATAGCATGCGAAACCTGCTACTTGCGTTCCGTTCGCGGCGTAAACGTAGACGTTAAACTGGTTATATGGCGCACCGGCTACGTTGAGGTTATTGAACGTCAGTTCCAGGTTCGCGCCTTGCGTGGCGGTGAACGATAAATAGATGTTCTCGCCAGGTGCATTCGCCGCATAGCTTTGCGACGCCCCTCCTGACGTCAGGGTTCCGGTAGCGCCTGCGACCACGCTGAGCTGCCCACTGGCCGGTAATCCGTAGTCCGGAGCCGCGATCACCGTGTACGTTCCACTGACCGGCAGGTTCGACAAATTCAACAACTGCGTACCGGTCACACGGAACGATGTGTACGGCGAGGAACTCGACGAGATCGGTCCCGCATCGGGTCGATAGACCAGGAAGGTCACGCCTTGCCCGGTGGGTGTGGTTGCTATGCCCGATGACTGCAACGCCACGTTATCGCCGGCATTTGCTTGGAAGGTCAATCGCTCTACTTGGCCTGCATTCAAGCTCACGTTCGCGGTACCACCTTCGGCCACTGTCGGCCCCGTGACATCAAGTGTAAGCAGCGCGTTGAAGCTGATCGTGCCGCCGTAGGTAGGCGTCGCCACCACGGTGTAGTTGCCGCCCGCCAGCGACCACAGATGTTGTGTGCAGCTCGCGCCTGGGTTGGTGCCGTAGCACGAGTAGCTCGCCACCTGCAATCCGGAGGCGGTGTAAACCGATACGTCAAATCGACTGTAGGACGCGCCGGCAATGCTGATGTTGTTGAACGTCAACTCCAGATTGGCACCTGAGTTCGCAGCGAAGGATAGATAGATATTCTGGCCCGCGGCTTTAGCCGCATAGGGCACCGCCGCTCCACCAACGGTGATCGCGCCAATCTCTCCCGGCCGCATCTGCACCTGCACGGTTCCCGTCACGCCGGTTCCAGGCGCCATCACGACCTGATACGTACCCGAAACAGGAAGGTTGGCCAGATTGATCAATCCCGTCGTGGAAGCAGCACCACTTGTGAAAATGCCTCCCTCGGGTTGATAAACGGTATAGCTGACGGTTTGGCCGGCAGGCGCCGTACTGGTACTCAGAATGTCAAACGCCAGCGTTTGACCCGCTGTGGCGTTGAATACCACCCGATTACTCTGACTGGGTGTTGTCGTCGTAACGGTGGTCGGTCCACTCATCGTTACCGTGGCATTCGACTGTACGCCCACCGTCAACTGCGCCCCGGCCGTGTCGGGCGTAAATATCGCCAGGTACGTGCCAAAGGACGGCAGCCTCGGTAAATGGATGGAGGGCGTCGTTGCGGAAACGGAGCCCTTTGCGATCAAAAGATTGCCTGGCGCATAAATGCTGTAATTGAGATTGCTGGCCGTGGTGGTGATGCCGCTCGCCTGCAAACTTACCCAGCTGTTACCCGAAGCAGTGAACAGCACCGCACCTGACTGCCCCGCCGCGCCTATCGCTAAGGACACCGGCGCGCTATCGATCGTGGCAACGCCTGTACTCACAACGTTGGCGGGCGTAATGCCATTGGGCACCACCAACACCGTGCTTGAACTGATCGCCTGCCCATACGGGGTTTGCACAACGACAGGACCGCTGCTGGCGTTGCTAGGCACTGCAAATTGCAGTTGCGTATCTGACGCGGTAGACAACGATGACTGGGTCGCACCGAGAGCGACCGTCGTTTGACCTGGCAACGGTTCGAGATGGGTGCCGGCAACCGTCACTGTGTTACCCGCGGCTACGACAACAGGACTCACCTGAGAGATCGTGGGTGGCAGGCTGCCGTCATCAACGACAAACGCGGATGCACTCGTTGCCGTTTGAGTGCCCACCGTCACACTGATCGGACCGGTCGTGGCACCTGTAGGCACGCTAGTGACAAGCTGCGTCGCCGTCGCGGACACCACCGTGGCCGGCGTACCGTTGAAGCTCACACGGTTGTTGGCCAGCGTGCTGCTGAAGCCTTGCCCCTGGAGGATGACCTGCGTGCCGGCTGCGCCATGCGTGGGCATGAAGGAGAAGATCGCAAGTTGCCCCGACGAAAGCGGAGCACTGATCTGGCTAGCCTGGCCCAGCGTGTCATACCCGTACTGGACACTAGCGCCGTTGTTCGCGGTCACCGCGACGACACGGCCGTTGGCGTCGTACACATAGCGCGTGGACTGCGCATGCACGAAGCCCCCTGCCAGCAGCACGAGGCAAAGTAGTCTAATGAGACTTGCGCGAAACCATCGATCGAGCGAGCGTTGAACATGCCTCCTTTCGCCCGATCCATCCTGGTCACCACCACCTACCACCTCGCCCTTCCCCAGCGACTCCATTGCACAGTCCTTTCTGCCGCTCCTTGGGAAACGGCCAGCCTGATCTCGACGTGTGAACCCCTGGACTCAGTCACCTCTTTCATTGCGTGAACGAGGCGTGAAACCACGCGCTGATCGCACCAGAGTCGACGTGAAGAGTCTGTGAAGAAACTCCCGGTAGGCAAACGTCCCTTCGTTGTGGTCTGATGACGCGGCTTCGCGGCGGTGGTCAGCTCCGTCGACGCGATGCGCTTCGCATCCATCGCATCACGAGGGGACCATGTACCGCTTAGGACGTCTGACGCTCGCCGTCACGCTGGGAGCACTGCTCGCTGCCTGCACCCCTTCCACGCCGACCGCCACGACCGGCTCCAACACAGCGGCAGCAAGTGGCCCCGCCAAGCCCGCCGTGACGGCCGACGAAAACACCTGGGGCAACTACCTCGCTGAACAAGGCAAGCTGCACGGCAAAGACGTGGCGATGCGCCCGTACATCTACGTGATTCCGGCGGGCGATAGCGTCGCGGCGAATGCGCGTCGCCAAAACGAAACTGATTCGGTCGTGCACAGCATCGGGCCGATTCTCATGCCCGGCGGCATGCTGATCGTGGGCGGCCCCGATCCCAAACAGACCTCTGCCTTCCTGAGCGATGTCGCCAAGCAACTGAAAGCGGATGCGTTGAAGGGCATCGTGGTGATGGTGGTGAGCGATGCATCCGAACAGGCAGCAGTGACCCGCACGCTCAAGGCCAGCGGCGCGACCGTGCGCGTTGTAACCATGTAACTTCAGAGCGTGTGAGGAGCTTGGCGCAGGATGTCGCGTATACGCTGGTTCGGGTGGCTCGGTATTGGTGTGTTGGCGAGCACGCTCGCGGTTTTCGCGTTGCGCCCGACGGCGCACGAATCACCGGATGCGTCGTTGCTTGCGCAACGCATCGCGTTGGGCAAACAGCTCTTCAACGATCCGTCGCTGAGCGCCGATGGCACTGTGCGCTGCGCGTCTTGCCACATGCCGGAAAAGAGCTATACCGATGGGCGAGCGGTAGCAGTCGGCGCATACAGGCGTGCCGGTACACGCAACACACCGAGCCTGCTCAACATCGCCGCCGCGAACGAATCCACCTTCTTTTGGGACGGACGCCGTACCGTGCTCGAACAAGCGGTACTCGATCCCCTTACCAATCCCGTGGAGATGGGCCTTCACGATCAAACTGAACTGTTGCAGCGGATCATTCACAATAGGGTGTACCGCACAGCCTTCGCGCAAGCCTTTCCCGGTGGAGGCGATTCGCTCACGCCCAACGAGGTTGGCACCGCGCTCGCTGCCTATGTCCATTCGCTGACCTCGGCTGAAAGCGCCTTCGATCGCTATCGTCGTGGTGATCGCACCGCTTTGAATCCGCGCGCACAACTCGGACTGGCCCTCTTCCAAGGCAAGGCCGGTTGCGCCGAATGCCATCGGCTCGAAGGCGCGTCGCCAACATTCACCGATCACGCCTATCACCGCTCCGGCGTCGGCATGGACGGCATCGCTGCGAATCTCCCCACGCTCACCGAAGGTGTGATCGCACGTTCGCTGCAAGGCGGTGCGATCGGGGATCGCGTAGCGACGCATGCCGACGAAGCACAGCTTGGACGTTTCAACGTTACGCTGGAGCCCGCGGATATCGGGCTGTTTCGCACACCCTCGTTACGTGGCGTGTCGCGCACAGCACCCTACATGCACGATGGCAGCGTGCCGACGCTCGAAGATGCCATCGATCGTGAAGTCTATTACCGCAGCCTGCAGGCCGGTCGACCGTTGAATCTGAGCGTGGAAGAACGGCTCGACCTTGCCGAATTCCTGCGCGCGCTGTGAGGGGCAACGAACACCACCCCCTCTCAATGTGCGGAGCGCTGACGGGCCTCGGCCAATAGCGCTTGCGTGGCTCGCCACGCATGGCGCGCCGTACGTGGATCGCGAAACGCCCGCGCATGAGCTGTCGCACCATCGATCAGCATGAGGATCACGCCGGCGAGCCGCTTCGTTTCACCGGCGTCAAACTCGTCTTGCAAGACACCTTCGATCAAGGCGAGAAGCGCCTTCTTGTGACGCACCGCGACCTCCGACAACTCCGGCTCGCTCAGGCCGTATTCGCCGATCGCACGCTCGAACAGGCATCCCGTGAAGACCTCGCTCGTAAACCACTCTTCATGCCAGTCGAAAAGCGCCTTCAGTTTGGTATCGACACCGTCCTCGGCGGCGATGCGCGCAGTGAGTTCCTCGATCACCCCACGGTGCCTCCATTCGAGCACTTCCTTCGCCAACCTTTCCCTTCCCTCGAAATTGTTGTACATCGACTGGAAGGCTACCCCGGCCTCCCGCGTAATCTGACGCACGCTGACCGCATGAAAGCCATAGCGGCCGAAGAGTTCCGCGGCTTTACCCAGCACCTTCGTGCGTGCTCTGCGACGGGCGAGTTCGTTTTTTTCGTGGGTGATGGTCATGATCGTCCCCGGCCGGTGGGCTCGTCATCGACGACAACTGATCGCTCAAGGCATCGTAGTAGTCGCCGCAACTGGCGAGTCGGAGCATACACCCGACCCATACGGCGGACATGGCACGGGGTTCACGCTTCGTCAGTGGCCGGATCACGTTTTCGAGCCAGCCTTCACCGTGTACATCGTCGACCGTGATGTGCTCGTCGTAATAGCGCGTGATGGATGGCCCGAGGCCAAGGCGGCGGCACCCGGCGATGAGCTTGCGGTACTGCGGCGGATCGAGCAGTTCCGTGGCGGCCATCACGCCCAGCAGTCTGAAATAGTGCTGCCGGTTCAGGGCGCACAGCATGAAGAGGTTGTAGCCGCGCAAGCCTTGCCAGCTCAGTTGCGAGGCAAAGTCGTCGCGGGAGGGCGCGATGCCCACATCGGTCAGGAGATGCCGGAACAACTGCACGTGGCCGTGTCGCGGATCGCCCCGCCCTGCTTCGTCCCAAAAATTCGAGGCCAGTTCCTGGCGGGTTTCCGGTGGCGAACCGATCATCGCCATCACGATCAGATCGAAAAACCGGACGTTGAGCGCCGTGTCGCTGCGAAAGAATCCTTCGAGCTGCGCACGCGTCGCGTGCGTCTCAAGCATGTCGAACAGCGGATGATGGGACGCCGCATGCGCCTGAACCGCACCGCGCACCGCGTCGATCAACGCGTCCGGCGAGTCGAAGACAGGGGCCGCGCCGATCCGCTGGTATTCGGCCGCCAGCCACTGCCGTTCGATCGCGCCGCGCAGCCCGGTCAACAGCGGATCGAACTGGTTGACCACAGCCGGCATCGCCGGATCTGCCACGTGCAAGTCATACAGCGCGAACAACGCCCGATGCACGTCGGCCAAGGCCGCCTCGTCCCGCTCTACGAAGGCGCGACGCAGCAAGGCGGCGAGACGCGCCTGCAATCGCGCCGCGAACCGGTCGTCGTCTTGCACGCTCCAATCGACACGCGGCAACCGTGTCAACGCGACGATCACGTCACCGACCGGCATGGCCAGCAGTTCGGCCCGCGACACCGAGGGCATGGATGCCTTCGACCCAGTCTGCGTTTCCCAATCCATGAACATCGTGTGGCGCCCTCCTCGGTGATGATCCTAATCTCCGCACGAACTGGATCATGTGTTCTAGACACACCGTCCGTCTCGTGCCCCTCACATGGCGATGCCGTCTTGGCCAGCGCGCACCGCGCCCTAACCAGGAAGGGCGAACTTGCCCCATCTTTCCGTAACAAAACACGACGTCTGTCACAAAAATGACATGTAGCCATTGACAGCCCCGACCGGAAGGTCCGAACTGGCGCCTCACAAAAATGGATCAATCGTTCTAGTCTTTAGAGGCCCTCCCGGGCCTTTCCGGAGGCGATGCATGAGCGAGACATCGGCAGTCGAGGATGCAGGAGCGGCGCACGGGTCGCTGGTCGAACCACACGGTCCGCTATCGCGCGTGGCCGCGAGCCGCGTGACGGTCGCGGCGTTGGCGCCTCGCGTCGTGGGGCAGCATGTACGGGCTGCGCTGCGCGCCCTTCGCGACGGCGAGGCCTACGGCACGAAAGCGGTACTGGAGCCGACGCGCGACGAATTGCGCGCCCTGCTCGGCGACGCGGCGGATGCGGCGTATGCCGCAGGCGAGCGACCCAATTGGAAACTCAGCGCACTCGTCAGCATCAACCCTTCGTACGGCGCGGTAAAGATCGTCGGCTCGCACAGCTACAACCGCCAGCACGGCGATCTGCGATCCACCTCGACGGTGCTGCTCTACGACAAACTCACCATGCAGGCGGTGGCGATCCTCGATGGTTCGACGTTGTCGGCGCAACGCACCGGGGCGTATGCGTCCGTCGTCATCGATCGATTGCTGTCCCAGCGCGCGCGTTTTTCGGTGTTTCTGTTTGGCGCGGGTCGCGTGGCCCAAGCCGTCGTCGAGGATCTGCACGCCCATCATCCCGAGCGCATCGACACGCTGTACATCCGAAGCCGCACGCAAGCCAGTGCCGACGCGTTCGTCGCACGGCTGGCGCCGCATGTGGCGTTTCCACTCGTCGCCGCGCCCACGCTTGACGCGCTCCCCGATTGCACGTTGATCGTCACCGCCTCGAACGCCAACGCGCCGCTGTTCGAAGCCTGGCAGGTCGGCGACGCATCGATCGTGTTGCATCTGGGCGGCGATGAAACACCGGACGAACTGATCCGCTACATGCTCGAAGCCGGCACGGTGATTTGCGATGACATCAACACCGTCGCGCATCGCCGCTCACAGAGCTTGCCGCTGTTCTTCGCCCGCACCGGACGCTCCCTGGAGTCGATGGCTAACGCGTATCAGGTGCGCAACCTCTGGCAGATTATGGACGAGACCACCCCGTATCGCATGCCCGCGCTCGTGACCTGCGTGGGCTTACCTGTGCTGGATCTCTATCTCGCCCAGCACGTGTACGAGACGGCACGTGACGCCGAAGCATGTCGGGGCTGAGGCGTGTCGTGTTCATCGATCGATGGCCGCGATCAGAAGCGGTGCCGCACGCCGGTCGCGATCGTGAATTGCGTGTTGGTCGAGGAAGCACCACCGGCCGTCGTCATCGCGGCGATCGGCCGATACCGTCCGCCGACCAGCGTCGTGCCATCGCCCAACGCTTTCTGATACCCCGCCGTGACGTATAACTCGGTGCGCTTCGACAGCAGATAATCGATGCCTACATTGATCTGGTGCCAAGTGGGCTTGAGGTCCGCGCCGCCCGTGCCGGGCAACCCGGTGGCGCGACCGTCCGTGTAGGTGTAATCGGCCACGATCATCCACGGCGCACTTAGCCGGTAGCGCAGGTTGGCGTCGATGTTGGTGAGCTTGCGCGTCGCGCCGTCGTTGTAGTCGAGTTGCACGTGACTGACGCCGAGCCCCACGGTCGCCGGTCCCCACACCACATTACCGCCGACTGCGGCGATGCGTTGGCGTGCCACGCCACCGTCAATCCCATAGAAAAATCCCGAGCTGTAATCATCCCCCGTTGTCGAGGACGCACCGCCCACGGCACCACTCGTATTGCTGATGGCGTTCGGGTGATTCAACTGCATGTAGCCACCACCGATCGATACTGGACCCTGCGTGGTGTTGACGGCGAGCGCCCATGCGTTGTTGTTCGCAAAGCCCTGTGATCCGCTGCCGGAAGCCTGGTTGCTGAAGCCGTAGAGCGCGTCGAAGCGCCAACCAGCGAATGCGTCAGAGCGGAATTTCACTGCGTTGTTGATGCGGAACGACTGATCGAGGTTGTCGTTGTCACCGACGTGCGTGGACGGTATCCAGAAGCCGGACCCGAAATACGGTGCAACGAGATCGGCCAGCGGATCGTACTGGCGACCGAACGTCAGCGCGCCGACGTCCCGCTTGGCGAGCCCCACGAAAGCCTGCCGTCCAAATTCGCGCCCGCCTTGTCCGAGCGTGCCGTTGGTCGAATAAAAACCGCTTTCGAGCGTGAAGATGGCCGACAGTCCATCGCCAAGATCCTCATTACCTTTGACGCCCCAGCGATTGCCGCCGAGCTTGCCGGAGCTTTCCTGCCACAGCGACCCGCCCTTGACGTTGTCGGTGTACGAGATGCCCGCGTCGATGATGCCGTACAACGTGACTGTGCTTTGCGCCATGGCGCTGGAGGCAAGCAACGACAATGCGCTGCCCGCCACGATGAAACGTCCGTGTTTCATGGTGGTGATGTCCCCGTCGTGAGGTGGTTGATGAACCCTTCGTCGCGCCGCGATACGCGTGGCGCGATCTCCTGTCATTCGCATGCCTAATCGATAGGCATTCGCACCGTGCTGGCGCCCATCCGTGCGGACGCTGCGGCGTTACGCGGCAGCGCCGGTCATGCCTGGCGGCGCCGTGGCGTGTCCCTCTTCATAGGTGCTCACTTCGTCAAAGCGATCAACGCGAAAAGCATCGATAGGCAACGAGGCTCGCCCCTCGCTGATGAGTTCCGCCAGGAGCTGCCCGACGATCGGTCCGAGCTGAAAGCCGTGTGCCGAAAACCCGAATGCGTGGAACGCCGACGGTGATCCGCGGCTCGGCCCGATCACCGGCAACCCATCGGGCAAAAACCCTTCGATGCCTGACCAGCAGCGCACGGCGCGTGCGGTGCGCATCACCGGAAAGAGGTCGATCGCCGTACGTGCGGCGCGTGCCAGACCGTCGAGGGCCAGCGACGTACCGTTCGTGTTGAGATCGACCGCCGCGCGATGACCGCCGCCGATCAGCACGGTGCCGTTGGGAAATTGCTTGAACGACAGTGATCGGCCGGCCGCGCCCACCACCGGTCCCACGAACGGCGCCATGCGTGCCGTGACCATCAGCATTGAGCCGTTGGGCTGCAGCGGCACGGCATCCCCGAGCGCCGCGGCCAACCGACCGCCCCAGGCACCGGCGGTATTGACCAGCGTGGGAGCGCGATAGCACGTCCCGTCCGAGGTGCGCACCGTCCACTGTCCCTGCGCATACGTCGGGTTCGCCGCGGTCACGCCTTGATGGATCAGCGCACCGCACCGTTCGGCCTGACGCTGGAACGCCAGCGTGATCGGATACGGCAACGCATAGCCGTCGTCCTCCACCAGCAAGCCGCCCACGCAGTGCGGTGCCAGCGCCGGCAAGCGCTCGTAGAGTTCATCGACCTCGATCACGTGTTCGCGGTAGTCGAGTCCCAAGGCCGCTACGGTGCGGCTACGCGTGCGCAAACGTTCGAGTTGTTCCGCGTTTTCGGCAACGCGGATCTGCCCCACCGCCTTGAAGCCGCCGTCACTCCCCACGAGATCGGGCAACGTGCGCCACAGTCGTTTGGCCGCAACCGACAGCGGCAATTCGGGCAACGCACGGCCGAGCGTGCGCACACCGCCGGCGTTCACGCCCGACGCGTGCCGTGCCACGTAATCCTTCTCGATCACGCGCACGGTGATGCCGCGCCGCGCAAGGTGCAAGGCGGTCGAACAACCGATCAGCCCGCCGCCGATCACCACCACATCCGTCGTTCGGGTCATCGCGCTGACTCCGGCTCATCGAGCAGTCCCGCGAGCTCACCGAGCGGCACCGGCATGACGGGAGGACGCGGGCGCAACGGCAGCGGTATTGCCTCGCCGGATACCGCATTCGCCATCCGATTCGCCAGCGTCAGCGCACAGAGACGACCTTGGCAGGGCCCCATCCCGCAACGCAGGGCGCTTTTCACCTGATTGGGATCGCGGCTTCCGCCGTCGAGGACGCGCTGCACGTCGCGCACCCGCACGTCCTCGCAGCGGCAGATCAGCGTGTCGTCGTCCGTCGGCACGAGGCAATCGTCGGCGGGGCGATACAGCGTGTCGAGGAACGGCCGCACCGCCGCGTCGCGCGCGAGATCACGCTGCAAGCGCCGGCTCGTCGCGGCGAACGTGTCTTCGCCGACTTTATCGAGGTCATGCGCGATCGCGAGCGCCGCCAAGCGACCGCGTGCCGGCGCCGAGGCCGCGCCGGTGATCGCTGCCGCATCGCCCGCGACGAACACGTGCGGCTGCGAGGTTCGCCCATACGCATCGGTCACGAGATGCCAGCAGGCCGTGCGGGCATCCCAGCGGCGTTCACAGCCGGCAGCGAGCGCGGCATGGATATGCGGTACGACGCCTTGATGCAAAAACAAGCCCGTGACGCCCTCCAAGCGCCGACGTTGTCCCCGATGCTGGAATTCAACCGCTTCCACCGTATCGCGACCGAGCGCGCGCAGATCGCGCACGCCGGCGAACACCGGTGTCCCGGCGCGACGCAAGTGCCACAGCAAGCCAAGGCCGCGACGCAGGTACGCGGGTGTACGCATCGCTGCCGGGAGGTATGGCAATGCCTGCGCATAATGCGCGAACGGCGTGGTGTCCAGCACCGCGCGCACCGGCACACCCGCACGCCGATACTGCAGGGCGACGAGGTACAGCAAGGGACCCGAGCCCGCGAACACTGGCTCGCGATGCACGAGGCCCGTGGTCTTCATGAGAATCTGCGCGGCACCGGCCGTCATCACGCCGGGCAAGGTCCAACCGGGCAGCGGCCACGGGCGTTCCATCGCCCCGGTGGCGAGCAGGAGACGACGGGCGTGCACGCGATGCGCGCACCCGTCCACCGAAAACGCCACCTCGCCGTCCGCCGCCACCCACCACACCGATGCACCGGGCCGATACTCGATGCCGCACGCCCGGAACCGCGCTGCGAGTTCCTTGCCTCTCGCGGAACCGGGATCGAGCCGCGCATGGCGCTCGGCGTGCTGTTCGATGCCGCGATAGATTTGCCCGCCCGGTGCGGGTTGCTCGTCGAGCACCAGCACCGAGAGATGCCACTCGCGCGCTGCCACCGCCGCACCCATGCCGGCCGGCCCCGCGCCAACGATCACCAGGTCATACGCGGTCATGCGAGCCTCCCAACGTGATGCGCATGCCGGCACGCACCGGCGTCAGACACGTGCGACAACCCGGTTGACCGTCGATCTCGGCGACGCACTCGAAGCACACGCCCATCAGGCAATACGGCGCGCGCGGCGCGTGTGACACGGCCGAGCGTCGCCACGGATATGGCAGTTGCACGGTGAGCAAGGCGGCGGCGACCGTGAAGCCGTCGGGGACCGCGACGGGTACGCCATCCACGAGGATCGTGACGGTCCGCGTCGCCGCGGTCGGCGTTGAAAACAGCGGCACGTTCATCGTGACCCCGCAAAGAGACGTTCCAGCCCGATCAGGCGATCGATCACGAGGATCAGCACCAGCGCCCCGACGATCAGCAACGTCGAGATGGCCGCCACGGTGGGATCGATCGAATCCTCGATGCGCAGGTACAGACGCACTGGCAACGGCGTCAGCGTGGGCGAGGCAATGAACACGCTCATCGTCAGCTCATCGAAGCTGTGGATGAAGGCGAGCAGCCATCCGCTCGCCAGTCCCGGCACCAGCAGCCGCAGCGTGATACGCCGGAATACGGTCCACATGGACGCCCCCAACGACATCGCCGCCTGTTCGAGCGCATGATCGAGATCGCCCGCCGACGTGAGGCACAACCGCAACGCATACGGCAGCACGATGAGGGTGTGCGCGACGACCAGGCTCGCGAAGCGACCGTTGAAGCCGAGATCGGTAAAGAAGCGCAGGAACGCCACGCCCAGCACGATGTGCGGAATCAACAACGGCGACATCAGCACACCATGGATAGCGGTGCGCCCGGGAAACGACCCGCGCGTCAACGCCAACGCGGCCGGTACGGCGAGCAGCAGGGCAAGACTGGCCGAGGTGACGCCCAAACCGAGACTGGTGCGCAAGGCCGTGGCGAATTCCGGCACGCGCAGCAGCGCGCGATACCAGCGCAGCGAGGCGCCATCGAACGGCATCGCCAGATAGCCCTTCGCGGTGAAGGACACCAGCACGATGACGATCAGCGGTGCGGCGAGAAACAGCAGGAAGAGCGCGTGGAAGCCAAGCGCCAGGAGTCCGTTCTTTCTCATGGCGTGACCTCCTCCATCGGCATCGGCACGGGTCGCTCCGATTGCGTCCCGCGTCGCTCGCCGAGGCGTTGCCATGCGGCGAGGATGGCGAGGTTTGCCACCAATAGGGTGAGCGCGAGCGCCGCGCCTTGCGGCCAGTCCATCGTGCCGAGGAACGCGTCGTAGATCGCAGTGGCCACGACTTTGAGGCGTCGTCCGCCGATGATCGCAGGCGTCGCGAACGACGTGGCCGCGAGCGAGAACACGACGACCGCGCCCGACACGATGCCCGGCACGATCTGCGGCAACACCAGGCGCCGGAAAATCCACCACTCGCTCGCGCCGAGCGAGGCGCCGGCCCGTTCGACATCCGGATCGCAGCGCTGCAAAGCGACCCACACCGCGATCACCACGAACGGCACCAGCACATGCACGAGGGCGATCACCATGCCGGTCATCGAGTACATCAGTACCACGGGACCGTCCGCGAGCCCCATCACTTGCAGTGCTTGGCTGATGAGCCCATCGCCACCGAGCAACACCGCCCAACCCAGCGTGCGCACCACGACCGAAATAAGGAACGGCGCGAGGATCGTCGCGAGACACACGCCGCGCCACGGTGCACGCATGCGCGAGAGGATGATCGCTTCCCACGTGCCGAGCCCCACGCACACACCCGTCACGGTCGTGGCGAGCGCGAACGTGCGCGCGAAGATGGCGTGGAAGTACGGATCGCTGAGGACGGCGACGTAGTGCATGCCACCGAACCCCACCCCTGTCGCGTGCGTGGCATCGGCCACGCGCAGGCTCAGCAGCCCCGTGGCCGCGAGCGGCACGGCGAGCAGCAGCCCGTAGAACACCAGCGCCGGCGCGCTCAGCGCATACGCCGGCCAACGGCGAGAGGATTCATGCATGGGAACCTCCCTCGACGATGCGCAGGTCCTCCGGCTGCCAGTGCAAACCGACGCACTTCCCCTCTTCGATCGGCGCCGCGCCGTTCTGGCAGCGGGCAAGCAACGTCCCCAAGGGACTCTCGACCTCGTAGAGCCAGTGGTCGCCACCGAAGAGGCGCATGCGCACGGTGCCGGTCAGGTCGCTGGCTGCAGCGGCGATGGGACCGGGAATCAGCGCGATCTTCTCCGGACGCAGACTGACGCGAATCGGTCCCGCCGCGGAGGCCACCGGCGTGATCGGGAACCGGTGCCCGCGTGTGGCGACGATGGCCGCACCGTTCGCGCCGGCTTCGAGCTGCGCATCGAACAGATTGGTTTTGCCGAGGAACGTCGCCACGAACGCCGTGCTTGGACGATCGTAGACCTGCCGTGGCGGGCCCACCTGTTCGAGGCGTCCCGCGTTCATCACGGCAATGCGATCGCTCATCGCCATCGCCTCGGCCTGATCGTGCGTGACCATGATCGTCGTCGTGCCGACCGTGCGCTGGATGCGGCGCAATTCCACTTGCATGTCCTCGCGCAGTTTCGCGTCGAGGTTGGACAAGGGCTCATCGAGCAGCAGGACAGGTGGCTCGATCACCAGGGCGCGCGCGAGCGCCACGCGCTGACGTTGCCCACCCGAGAGCTGCGCGGGATAACGGTCGCGCAGGCTTCCCAGGCGCACGAGATCGAGGGCATGCGTGACGCGACGTGCGCGCTCGAAGGCCGGGACACGCCGGGTTTCCAGGCCGAAGGCGATGTTCTCGCCCACGGTCATGTGCGGAAAGAGCGCGTACGACTGAAACACGACGCCAAGGCCCCGTGCGCTCGGCTTCGTGCCGTCGAGGTCGCGCCCATCGAGCCGGATCGTGCCGGACGTGGGCGCGATGAAACCGGCGATCATTTGCAGCGTCGTGGTCTTGCCACAGCCGGAAGGACCGAGCAGCGACAGAAACTCACCACGTTCCACCGCGAGCGACACCTCGTGCACCGCAGTCGCGTGCGGGTAGCGCTTGGACAGCGCGTGAAGTTCAAGAAAAGCCATGATGGTTATCGGAAAGCGTGCCGACACCGCTCGCATCCGCGAACGTCATCGGCCGGTTGGCCCGCGCGTGGGCAATCAGCGTTCGATCTCGCGCATCCAGCGCGCGGTCCAGACCGCACGCTGCGCGTTGACGGTTTTCCAGTCGACGGGGACGAGATGCGCCACGGCGTCGGCGCCGTACACGACGGTCTTGGCCACGGCGGGATCGAGCGTCACGGTTGGGTTAGTGGGTCCCCAACCGGCTTGCGCGGCCAGGATGCGCTGCACACGGGGCGAAACCAGGTCCTGCACCAGCGCCTGGGCGAGTGTGGCGTGCGCGCTGCCGTTGACGACGCACGCGGTCGTGAGCAAGGCCTGCGCGCCCTCCTTCGGCACGACGAACGCGACCGGGAAACCGGTGCGCGCCAACGCCAGCGTGCGGCCACTGCCCCACACGCCCAGCACCACCGCGCCGGTCTGAAAGAGTTCGGAGATCGTGCCGGAGGCGGTTTCAAAACTCAGCACCGACGGCGCGACATGCTGGGCCATGTACGCGAAACCCGGATCGATGTGCTGCGCGTCGCCGCCCTCGACCCGCGCCACGGCCAGCAACGTTTGCAGGCCGTAGGTGTTGCTGATCGAGGGCACCAGCACGCGCCGATGAAAGCGGGGATCGCCCAGCGCCGTCCACGACGTGGGGGGCTTCCAACGCTGCTCGGCGAAGACCTTAGTGTTGTACGCCAAGCCCGTGGCGACGATGCCGATGCCCACGGACTTCCCTTCGCCGTTGACCTTGGCGATGTTGTAGAGGTCCGCATACACGGGTGCCGGCCTGAGCGGTTGGCACAGGCCCATCGTGTCGGCCTGCTGCATCGGGCCATCGTCGAGCACCGCGACGTCGATTTGGGGATGCGCGCGCTGCGCCTGCAGGCGCGCCAGGTTGGTGGCCGACGTACCGGCCACATAGGTGATCGACACACCGTGCGCCTGCGCGAATGGCGCAAGCACCTGCGTGCGAAACATCGTTTCAGACGAGCCGCCGTAACCGGCGACGACCAACGTCGGCGCTGCCGCGACGACGCCTTGCCATCCGGTGACGGCGAGCGCACCGATCGCCACGAACCAGCGGCGACAGCGCACGCGACGCGGCGTCCTTGCCTCCTTGCGCATGATCTTCTATGACCGAAAAAGCTATGGAAATCAGAGCATAAGAAGCCAAAAACGATCGCGTCAAAGTCGAAAAATGCGACAATTCATGCCAAAAATCTATGAACCATCATGTCCTCGGTCAGTGTTCGGCAACTGGAAGCCTTTCGCGCGGTCATCCTCACCGGCTCGGTCACGGGCGCGGCGGAACTGCTGCATCTGACGCAACCCACCGTCAGCAAGCTGCTCGCGGAGCTGGAGTACCGCACGGGCCTCGCTCTGTTCGATCGTGTGCGACAACGGCTCGTGCCGCGACCGGAAGCGCATAGCCTGTTTCAGCGGGTCGACAAGACCTTTGCGGCGCTGGAAGAAGTAACGCGCGATGCGCGGCGTTTGGCACACGGGCAAAGCGGTCACCTGCGCATCGTGGCGATGCCCGCGTTTGGACTGAGCGTGCTGCCGCGCGCGGTGGGTGCATTTCTGCGCGAGCGACCCGACGTCACGGTGGACTTCAACATCCGCGCGTCGACCTATGTCACCGAGTGGGTCGCCAATCGCCAAGCGGATGTGGGATTTGCGACGGCGACACCGGTCAGTCCAGGCGTGACGTTGCAACCGTTCGAGCGCTTACAGGGTGTATGCGTACTGCCGGCCGATCATCGGCTGGTTGGGCAAGCGGTGATTCGGCCGAAGGATCTAGAGGGCGAACGATTCGTGTCGTTTGGAAGGGAGTCGGCGTTTCGGCATCTTATCGATGACGTGTTTCGCGTGGAAAATGTGGCGCGACGGATCGTGATCGAGGTGGGTTACGCCGCAGCGGCATGCGCACTCGTGGCCAACGGCGCGGGCGTCGCGATCGTCGATCCGCTCTCCGCGCTCGATGCATGGCGCGCAGGCGGCATTGCGCTTGTGCGATTCGATGCCGATGTGCCATTCGTGGTGGATACGGTGTTCCCCGCCGGAATCGCGTCTTCGGTGCTTGCCGAGCAATTTCTGGAAGCGGTCAAAGCCACCATCCGAGCCATAAGCGAAGACATGGATAACGCCTGCGGGACAGACCAGATACGAAGCCATCCAGCCCCATGATCACGGGCAAAGCCGCCGTTATTCATGCGCTTTCGACAAACAGTAGAATAATCGACGGCTCCCATCGGGCCGTAGCGGCTACGAAACGCTTCGATCTAGTCTTCTGTGTCATAAACGCCGCGGCCTCATCGTGGCCACATACCGGCATGTGTCCATTGACGATTCCATCGCTACCTTGAACAAAAAAACCGCTTTGTCTGTGAAGAAGAAGGCCCCGGTGGGAAACACCGGCGGCAGTGGCTTTAGCTTTGAGAACAGTGTCGCCGCACGATTCATGCTGGACCTTCTGGGCCAGACACACACGCTCGGAGCAAAAGACTTTGGTAAGGTCGTTCGCCTTGATTGGCAGGCGCGCGACAGCGGATGGCTGCTTGATGATCTCGTGGTGACATCGCAGCTTCACGCACATCGTCGCAGCGCCGGCATCTCCATCAAGAGCGGACAGAAGGTCACCATTCGTGGTTTTCCCTCTGAGTTTTCGTGGACGGTTTGGGCTCAATGGTTCGGCCAGCAAACCACGCGCACCTTCGCACGCAGCGGAGATGTGGCGGTTCTGATAACGGGCAAAGGCACGGAAGCGGCCAGGACGCCATGGGAGCGACTGCTCCGAGAAATCCTGGATACGGCGTCTGACCGAATGGTTACACGCCTGCGCGACGATCAAGACGGTGGACAGCAACTTTCAACCGACGAACGCGGCCTGTTCCGAAGTTTTGCATGTCCGGAAGAATTCGAGGACAAGCATGCGGGGAATGAAGAAACCATCGACGTCATCCGTCAAGTTCGATGGCTCAACTTCGATTTCGACAGCCCAACGGCACGGGGCTACGCCACCGCGATAGAGGACTGCAAACAGGTGCTCGACGCCACGCAAGCCGATCGAGCCGAAGCGCTATGGGTCGAACTCAAGGGAATCGCCGACGACAAAAGAAAAGTCGGAGGCACGATCGAACTTCCGAGCCTCCTCGCCGCGCTGCGTGGACAGTTTCGTCTACGAGACCATCCCGACTACATGGGGGACTGGGCCGCCATCACGTCTCGCAGCGATGCTGAACTGGACAGCATCAAGAACCAGGTCACCGGTCTTCCACCGCTTGATCGGAATACGGAACTGAACGAAATCGCTGAGGCCATCAACGATCGCTCATCTTGCTTTCTCATTGGCGATTCCGGCGCAGGCAAGTCTGCACTTGCCAAGGCCTACGCGTTAGCGAGGTACCGGCGGATCGTCTGGCTGAACGGCGATATGCTGGATCATGCGACACTGCCCGATTTCGAGCGCGCCATTGGCCTTTCGCATTCCATTGCGGAACTCGTGGACTCGACCGCCGACGATACGGTCATCGTATTGGACGCGGTAGAGGGCTTCTCCGAACGAGCTCGGAAGGTCGCAGGACAAATGGTGAAGGCCGTTCGCGCTACCACAGCTGCCGCGCGCGTACACATTGTCGCCACCGCGCAGGCAGAGCGAATCGGTGCACTGGCGAGCGCGCTTCATGTAGCGGGTATCCCGGCTCAATTGCTTCAGTTCACCCCCATCGAGAGACCGGCGGAGAACACCATTAAATCGATGGTGTCTGGACTTCCCAAGGTCGGCTGGGTCGCGCTCAATCCCCAGGTCAGATCACTTCTCACCAACCTCAAGATGTTGGACTGGTTCATCCAGTTTGCTCAAAGTGGTGGGACCATCGAGGTCGCAAACGTCGGACTCACGAATCTCATCGATTCTCTTTGGGCACACTGGATCGAAGCTGGACTCGATCGATTCGAAAAGTCCGGCCTTCTCCAACAGATCGCCACGATCGAAGCCGACAGACATGCGGCCGCCGTTCCGGTTTCCATGCTCAGCCATGCTGATCGAGCCATACTCGGGAAATTGGCTGACGGCGAGCTACTTCGGGTGCGGGACGAACGCATTCACTTCGCTCACGACCTTCTCGCCGACTGGTCACGCCTGAAGGTACTGATAGGCGACGACTGGCTCGCAAACACCTCCGCGCACAACCGTTATGCTTCGCCCAAATGGCACCGGGCTATTCGGCTTTACGGTCAGCGTCTGTTGGAGCAGTCGTCAGACGGAGGCGAGCGCTGGCGACGGCAGCTTGAGGCCATTGATGATGGCAGTCCGGTAGCCACGTTGATTCGAGACTTGTTCCTCGAAGCACTGTTTGTTGCGCCTAACGCTGCCGTGCTGTTGAGACAGGCATGGCCCATCCTTGCTACCAAGGATGGCAAGCTTCTCAAAGTGCTGCTGGAAAGGTTTTTATACGCTGCAACGATGCCGGACCCAACCTTGGCGTTGCTTGTTGGCGCGGACGAAGATGCCAGTGCATATGAGCATCTCCTCCGATACCCCTACGCCCCGTATTGGACGCCTCTGATCGCAGTTCTTGACGAAAAGCGTGATGAGGTCATCGCACTGGTGCCTCATGAGGCCGCAAAAATCTGCGCCTTGTGGCTTCGTTCGACACGATTCACCCCAAAACCCAACTTCAGGATCGTCGGGCGCAAAGAACTGGCCGCTCTGGCTTATGCCATCGCGCGCGAAGTTCAGTTCAACGATATGGTCCGTGCACCGGGTCTGTATGGCGCAAGCCGGACGATCTACGAAGCACTATTGTTGGCATCGGGAGAAATGCCTAACGAAGTGGGCACGATATGCCTGGAGTTGGCGCATCGGCGCGATAGCGATCCGCAGATGTTGTCGCGAGTCGCAGAATTTCAAGCCAAGCGCAACGAAGAGCGCAAGAAAGAGAAGACAATCAGCGCGAGAAGAAAACCCCTTCCCTCCCCGGTATTACCACTGCGCGGTCGACTCCGGGAACCATGGCCCGACGGGCCCAGACACCGTGTTGATCATCACTTTATCGAGGCTTGTCTCGACGGGAATGGCTTTGATGTGTTTGCAGCGGCGAATCCCGAAGCAGCGCTCGAGGTCTTGCTGGCCGTATGCATTGAGGAGCCCCAGCACGAACCGCTCAGTCCTTATTCTCTCCCCGAACCAGGCCTCCATTACTGGCAGAAAGGAGAACCTGCCATCTGGTTCCGAGGACCGTTTCTTGCGTTCCTGAATGCGTCGCCAGCGCATGGACTGACCCTCGTCATCAAGCTCGCCAACTTCGCGACCGAGCAGTACGAACGGGAACGGCGCCACATTATCGACATCGGCGGCAGGCCTTGGCTCGGCGATTCGAACCTATTCGCGGTGCACTTCGACGGATATGTCGGGCATAGCTCGATCCTTCAGTGCGCATTGATGGCCCTGGAGAAGTGGCTGTATCTCAAGATCGACCGCGGCGAAGGCGTGAATGACGCCATCGCGCGCACCGTAGCCGACGGTAAGAGCGTGGCGTTGGCCGGCGTCCTTCTAACGGTCGGTAAAAAGATGCCTGAACTTTTTGCCGGACCGCTCGCGCCACTGCTCGAATGCTGGCCGCTCGTCGAATGGGATCTTGAGCTGACGCACCATCGGAACCTCGGCCTGAGAGGTGGTTTCGGCAACTGGGGGTATGAATCAAAGCACGTTATCAACGCGGCAAGGGAATGGGTCGACATGCCGCATCGCAAACATGCGGTCCGTGATCTCTTGGTCCGGGAGCTTCTTCCGAACGCGGAGTACACGGTTTTTTTCGAGAGACTCGTGTCGATGTGGGAGAAGGATCTGAGCGAAGATCGGCGGCCACGGGAGCTTCGATGGCTGATCGAGAGTCTTCGCAAGTCCAATTACGAGTTCCAGGTCATCGATGGAAAAACCGTTCCGACCGATTTTCATGGGCCAGCCGACGACGAAATAGAAGACACCGCACTATCCCAAAAAGCGGCGCAGGACATCCTTTTATCCAGCTTACCCATGAAATGCCGTCGCGTGCTCGATACCGGCAAGGGGATACCCGTCGACCAGATCCGCCCGCTCCTCGACCTCATCAAGTCGATCCACGAGGATGAGAGCAACCAGCGCGACAAGGGCGTGTACAAGCCTGAGGATCTCGTTCTCAGTGGCGTTGCGGTACTGGTCAACCTCCACAGCGAATGGCTCCTGGACAATCCGCAAGAGCTTTCATGGTGTCGAGATCGTCTCACTGAAAGTCTGACGGTACAGCCGCCACGCCTTCATGGATTAGAAACGAATCATGGCAACGACCGGTGGGACGCTTTTGCCGCCGAGTGTGGTGTCGCGCTTCTCGCCAGGGAGCGAACCGATGAACTGGCACGCAAGCTCGTCGCTCGGGGGATCACCGGCTTCCTTTACAGCACTACCGGCCTAGTGGTCAGACGAGCCTTGCGGGACTGCGATGCGCTAGGCGACGATTTCCGGCGCATCATCGTTGCAGCGCTGGAATGGTCCTCGCCGAGATCGCTCGTCCACGTGCTGACTCCGGAGCTGACCGACGAGCTCGAGCAATGGAGCTCACAAAAATCAGCGCTGGAAGAACGATTCGTGAACGGCTCGCTTGCGACGGCACTGCCAGATCTCAAGAAGCTCAATACTGACACGCGAAAAAAACGCGACGCCATTCATGCCAGGAGGTTCCCGGATCACGCTGCATTCCTGAAGTCGCGAGCGCACAGGAACAGCGGCTATGGGTCACGCATCGAGCTTCATCCGGAACCTCCCGGCTTCGACGTACAACTCGTCCGTGCCGCGCTCTGCTGGATGCGGCCCAACGTGGCAACTCCTATTTCCCGAATGGAGATCGTCGCAACCATCCGGACGCTGCTCGACATCGTTTTGTCGAGCCTCCCGACGATCACCGATCGGAAGAGCGAAAAAGTCGAGGGATTACCCAGTGAATTCGATAGCTGGGTCTATGAGCTGATTGCCACGGCAATCCCGCTGCTCACCACCGCAGAGAAGGCCGAGGACCTCTGGAGACCCATCCTGAGCTTGGATTCGCCCGCACATGAGTGGGTGGAACGCTTTTATTGGCAGTGGTTCACCCATGGCTGGCACGCCAAACCTAATTTCGCCGTCTTCTTTCGCGAATGGCGCGCGATGATCGAGTTCGCACTCGCAAGGCCGCAATGGGATCAGCGCGAGAACTGGCATCATGGTATTGATGACGTGGTGTATGAACTGCTTGGCTTCAAACATCCTTGGTCAAGTTGGAACGACACGGAGGGCATCAGTGCACACATCGACGGCATGACCGATCTTTACGAGCGCGCCGCCGCGAACTGGTTCTCGCTACCCAAGGTGCTTGGCGGCTTCGCGCATTTCGCTCAATGCACTGCAGCGTCAAATCTGGCAGTCAAATCCCTACCGTGGATCGCAACGGCAGTACGGGACTATAGCGATTACGATTGGCGGCATGGAACTGAAGGCAACCTGATCGAATTCCTCAGCACGTGTTGGAACCGCAACGCGCCAAAGATCACTGCCAATACGACCATTCGAACGGCCTTCTTTGACGTAGTCAACATCCTAGCCGCACGAGGCAATCATGCTGCGCTCGCGCTACGAGACCGTGTCGCCACCTGGACGGGTAACTAAGCGCGTGAGCTTCTTTTTGCAATGTCCCCCATGACTGACATGGAAAGTGCACTTGCCTTACCGATCTCGGCGCGCAGCATGGAAACGTCATGACTGAGCGTACCCGAGCTTTGGGATAGATCCCCCGAAAAACGGTACGCGTCAATTCCCCATTCTTCTTGGCGACTGATATTCGCTTTTGATCGACTAGCACCTGATTCTCTCACGTGCTGTCGCCATGCTCGCCTACCGCTCTCCTTCGGCATTGCCATTCCGGCGCACTGTCGTCTCAGTGCTCACGGTGGCACTTCTTTCGTCTTTTTCCGGGGCCATGGCGACGGAGGTCTGGATCGTCACGGACCATCAGCATCCCGTGCTTGGAACGGAGGGCGCTCGTGTCATTGAGCTAGACGCACCGGCAAAGATAGAAGCGATGCTTTCCACGGACTTATCGGCTCATTCAACACAGGCCGCTGCGGCCGTGCAGCAACGGCTGCAGGCCGACCACGGCGCCCTCGCGCACCAACTCGTCTCCATCTATCAATCTGTCGCCGATGCATGGGGCATCGGCATTACCACGATCCCCGCCGTGGTCGTCGACCGGCGCTACGTCGTCTATGGTGATCCCGACGCCAGCCACGCGTTGGCGCGCATCCATGCTTATCGCGAGGCGCATCCATGACACGCCTCATCCGCCATGTCATTCGTTGGGGTTCGGCCTTTGCACTGATCGGAACCAGCGTAACAGCGTTCGCGATCGACACCGCCACGCTGATCACGTCCGTACTATCACCTGATTGCCTCGCATGGCGCATCGTCGGCGTGTGCTACTGGCTGTCGTGCTCCGCCTTCGGTTGCACCGTGCAGACCTCCGTGAAAGTACGCCATTACGTGCCCGATGCTGTCGTTTCGAGCTACAGCCGCACTGGGGCCAACCCGTGGACCGAAGTGTCCTTCATGAGCACACCACTTCCCTTTGCGCAAGGCGGCGGCAACGGGACGACGAACCAGCCTCACGAAAACAATCTCGCCGTCTTCAAGAACGCCGACGTGATCGGGCATCCGGGCATGGCGGCGTTCAGCCGATTTGCCAGTCAGTTCGGCATGACCTGCGCCGGCGCCGGCGTGCCGTTCGATCCCTATCTGCTCAGCACCTTCGATACGATCGCGTGGCGTGACGGCATCCCCGAGAGCGTTTATCCCGAATCGCTGACACCCGGCGTACGCGAGATCGGCAGCCGGGCAACGGCCAACCTCTGGGGCAGCGTCTATCCGCGCGAAGGCTTTCTGCATCAGGTCGACGATTTCAAGAGCGCCGCTGTGGTCGCGCAGCGCGCGGGCGATATCGTCACGCGCCCCGGCCAGCCGCACGTGTATCAGTCCTTGCTCGCTCAACCCTACGATGGCTACTGGCCAGCGGGCGCGCTGATAGAAAGCGACATCCGCACGGGCAAATGGCAACCGCTGGTTCCGCAACTGTCGATGACCTGTGCGGTGTTTCCCACCGCATTGCCCGCGACGCAAGCCACTGACGGCGGTTACGCCTGGACGCTGTGGCGCCCCTACGCGTGCTGCAAGCGCATGGGCCAGGTTTTTCTTGGTAGCACCGACGTGGAGTGATCGCGCCTATGAAACGAATGTCGATGTTCCCGCGTCGCCTCTCGTCCTCTCGCACGGTTGCCTTCGGTGCAACATTGGCGCTCGCCATGGCACTCACCAGCGATGCGATCGGTCAGAGCAACCCGTCCATCGGCACGTCCGGCAGCGTGCTGGGCGATGATGTGCTCTACACCATTGGTGGCGGCAGCGCCGTCGCGATGAGCCCGAGCGCAAACATGCAGAGTCTCGGTGTCGGCCTCGGCTGGAACAACAACCTGATCTGCGGCAACCTCAGCCTGTCGGATACGCTGCAGAACCAGTTGAACGGCATCACCAACGGCTTTCAGACCATCATGAGCCAGGTGATCCAGAACGCCACCAGCGCGGTCGCCTCGTTGCCGGCGTTGATCATCCAGCGCGCCGATCCGGGACTCTACAACCTGCTCACCAACGGCATCCTGCAGGCCCGGCTCGACTTCGATCGCTCAAAGGCCACGTGTCGCGCCATGGCGAACAAGATGGCGGATCTTGCCGGCGGCACGCTCGGTTGGGATCAATTGGCGCAGGGCCAGGCACTCAAGACGGCCGTTGGTAATACGCAGGATGCCGTGGCCGCAACCGAACAAGCGGAGAGCCAGCGCGGCAACGCGGGCGTGCCGTGGGTCGGCGGCAACAACGCGGGCGGTGCGGGCCAATCGTCGATCAAGGTGGTCGGCGATGTCACGCGGGCGGGCTACAACCTGCTGAATGGCCGCGCCATCACCGACACCTCGTCCATCGATGCCAGCACATGTGGCAACCGGCTCACCTGCACCACCTGGAGCTCGCCCGATGCCGCGGCGACATGGGCAACGCGCGTGCTCGGCGAGCAGGAGGAACGCACGTGCGACGACTGCACCAGTGCGCAAACCACACCCGGCGTCGGTCTCACGCCCATGATTCAGGAGGAATACGACGCGAAGCTGAAAGCGCTGCAGGACTTGATCTCGGGCGCCAAGACCACGACACCCGACAACCTGCAGGCTGCCGGCAGCGACGCATTGCCGATCACACGTAGCGTGATCGAAGCGCTGCGTGATGAACCCGATCAGCCGGTACTGACGCAACGTCTCGCTTCGGAAGCGGCGCTTTCCAGCGTGCTGGAAAAAGCTCTGCTGCTCCAGCGCACGCTGCTCACCGGCAGCAAGGAACCGAACGTCGCCGCGAACCAGTTGGCCGAACAGGCGATCACGCAGAACAACGATACGCTGGAACGGGAGATCACCAACCTCAAGACCGAACTGGACTTGCGACGCGAACTCGCAGGCAACGCCACCGCGTGGATCGTGGCGCGGCAATACACGCGGGGCGAAGGATCGCGGGGCATCTTCCAGGGCGATACGGTGCCGAACCGGCTCGACCGGTTGCAAAAACCCGCGAACAGCTCGAAGGGTACGGGACCGTGATCATGCGAACACGTCGCTGGTCACGTATCGGCCGCTCACTTGTCACCGCGCTGGCGATGTTGCTTGCGATAACGGTCGTGATGATCGCCATCCACGCGGTCGGCATCCATCTCGTGGGCAACGTCGCCGCCTGGCAGCGCTGGTTGCACGTGCATGCGTGGATGTTCAGGCTCTGGCGGCTCGCACTCTACATGGTGATCCTGCGCAGCTGGTGGTGGATGCGCACGTGCGTCCGCCAACGCGATCCTTCACCTGACGCACAGCGCCGACTGATGCGTGCCGAAATCGCGGCCGTGCTGGCCATCGTCCTGACGGAAATCGTCGCCCTGCGCGATCCGGTTTGAGCGAGACATGCCATGACGCTCACCACCACCGATTACCTCGAGTATTACCTCACTCTGGTGGGTTGGCTCGTTCACAACGGCATCTGGAATGTACTGGTGGCGAGCGGCGTGTTTGCCCTACCCTTCGCCGCCATCGTGATACAGGAATGGCTACGCGCACGTGGCGAAGGCGCGGACGAAGGCAACAAGGGCGTGCTGTCAGCGCTGCGCATCGAGAACCGTGTGTACGTCGCGATCGTCGTGATCCTGTTCGCCGGCATGCCTTTCATTCCCGTCAATCTCAGCACTCTCCAGTTCGACCAGACGCGTTCGCAGCAATGCCAAGTGGATGCCCCGAAGCCGACCGATACCGGTTGGAATACGGTCTTCACGACGCTCAACAATCAGAGCGCCCGCGTGCCAGTGTGGTGGTTCTTCATGCATGCGCTGTCCAAGGCGATCACCGGTGCCGCCGTCGCATCGATTCCCTGCGGCGTGGACCTGCAGCAGATCCGCATGGACATCGATAGCACACGCATCAACGATCCGGTGCTGACGCAGGAGGTGGCCGATTTCACGCACGACTGTTACGGGCCAGCGCGTGCGAAGCTGTTCATGAATCGGCCCACGTTGAACGACGCGCAGATGGACGATGTGGACTGGATCGGCTCGAACTATTTCGTGAATACGGCGGGCTACTACGACAATTATCATTCGAGTACACCGCGCACCATGTGGCCCTACGATGCGACACGCGATGCCGGACTCGCCCAGGTCGCGTCCGGTGGCGGCTATCCGACCTGCCGGCAATGGTGGTCGGATGTCGGCATCGGCTTGCGCGCGCGGTTGCTCCAGCAGGTCGATCCTGATCTGCTGACCAAGATCGGACAATGGGTCGGCTTCTTGAGTCAGAATCAGGTCGACGACGATGTGATTCGCACGATCGTCGCACCACGCCAGCAGGTACTCAATCAGGGACAGGTCTACACGGACTATGGCGGGCAGATCGGCAAGACCTTGCCGAATGCCGTGACGCGTGGCGCGGGCGATCTGGGCCTCACGGTCGGCTCGTTAGGATTCTTCCCGTCGATGGACGTCGTGCGGCAGGCGTTGCCGATGGTACTGAGCTTTTTGAAGATGGCGTTCGTGATCTGTCTGCCGCTCGTGTTGGTACTCGGCACCTATGATCTCAAGGCGGTGGTCACGGCAAGCTGTGTGGAATTCGCACTGTTCTTCGTGGATTTTTGGTTTCAGCTGGCGCGCTGGATCGACAGCACGATCCTCGATGCGCTCTATGGGCACGGTTCGCCGCATGAGACCTTCAATCCGTTGATGGGTCTCAACAACGCGATGGGCGACATGCTGTTGAACTTCGTGATGGGGGCAATGTTTCTGGTATTGCCAGCGTTCTGGATAGCGGCGCTCGGCTGGGTCGGAGTGCGTGCCGGGAATATGGCACAAATGCTGGTTGCGGGAACCGACGAGTCAAAAGCCGCGGGGAGCAAAGGCGCGGGTGCAGCCTTGAAGCTTGTGAAATAGCAACTGTCTCTAATGCTTTACTCGTCGTCGGTTGTTCCCGGGTCAACGCGAACATCGCCTCTATATAGGCCGTAGCCGCTCAAACCATTTCGCCACTGTGGTTTTTCATCCGCGGGGTCATCGGCGTTTCCTACTAACCATGCTGCCGCCAAAACAACTATGGCGACTAGCGTCAGCCAGAAAGCGGCATACAAGAGAACTCCCAACACGAACAGCTTCACGGCCCACAGGACGAGCGTCGCAAAGCCACGCGACAGCCCCTGGCGCACCAATTGCTGCATCACGCACGCTTCCTTTCGCCGGATCGCGAGCCATGCGTGCCCGAGTCCCCGACCAACGCGTTCCGCAACGGTAGTATGAGCAGTCGTCTTCATGGCCGTCACCTCATCAGGCGTTTGAGTTTTTCCTCACGCGAAAGGGTTACGCAACGTCAAGCTATCTTCGATGATCAATCCGTGATGCATGTCTTCCGTGTAGAGCGCGTGGCATCCTTCGATCGACGCAGCCGCTACGATGCACGCATCGTAGAAAGCCAAGCCATAGCGTTCGGCGATCCGTCGCGCCAAATCATGCATTTCGACTGTCAGCGGCGCGACCACGCAAAACTGCCGCACCAGTTCCAGGAACTGCTCGATCTCGCGCCACGCCATACCGAGCTTGCGCACGCAGACGTTCGTGACTTCGTTCAGCACCTGAACGCTGATCGTCGGTCGACGCCGCAACAGTGCCTCCGCGCGATCCGCCTTCGCGGTATCACCAGACAGCAGATACAGCACGACGTTGCTGTCCACAAACACTTTCGTCTTGTCAGCCCCGCTCATTCGCCTCGTCCCGGCTGAACTTAAAATCGGCCGGCAGCTTGCCGCGGAAGCGGCGCAACCGCTCCAGCAGTTCATCCGCTCCCGGCTTCTTGCGTACCGCAAACGTGCGCGGTGCGTCGATGACGATCTCGATATCGTCCCCCTCGCGCAGCTCGAGCGCTTCGACCAAGCTCGAAGGAAGGCGGACGGCAAGGCTATTGCCCCATTTGGCGACCTGCATGGCTGACCTCAAAAGATATACATTTGAAAATTGTATATCAATTTCACCAGAACGCAAGGCTCCTTTACCGCTCACATCCGACGTACCCACCGTCCAGAATCCGGGTGTCGCACAAACCCCCAGCATCCTTCACGAAGCCATCACATTCCTCGCCGGATTGTTCAGCAGGCGCACCGATTCGTGCACCGTCACCAACGAGGGGAACCGTCATGCTTCGCAACTTTTCTCGCCACGCCCTGGCCCTCGGCATCGTCGCCGTTTTGGGACTCCCAGGCCTCGCTGGGGCCGTCGAACCGGCGTCTACCGGACTCGGTCAGGCGTGGCCCAATGCCACGGATGTCAGCTTGAGCCCGCACTACCACGTGTACGTCTTTAGGCGGGACGGTATCCGCTACATCCAGATCAATGATGTCAACGGCGTCGTGCGAGCGGCCATCGCCACCGCCGATGGCGTGGTGCTGATATTGCCGATCGGCACGGATGCCGCTCACGTCAAAACCCTTCGCGCCGCATCTGGCGATGCAACGCAACCCACTTCGACGGAAAGTTCGACCGAGACCGTGTACCGGGATCAGGCGACGACAGTTTCGGTAACACCGCTAAGCACCGGAGCTCTGTCGATTACCACGCAGCAAGCTGCAACGTGCAGTAATCCCGGAGAATGTAGTAATGGTGGTGCATAAGACCATCGACGGCCGCAATGATGACCATCGTTCGCTTCGCCACCGGCGCAATGTCGGTGGCAAACCGCTACACGGGCTCCTGCAGGAAGGCCATGATGTGAAGCCATTCTCCGCGCACGCGTTGACGCGCAGTGCCACCAAAGGTGGCCGCACCGTCCTGAATGGGTTGAAAACCCTCGCCACGACTGAGTTGACGCATTTGCCACAATAACTCGTCCCTAGCCGGGGACCGCCGCTCAACAGAGTCGGCCTTACCTCCGACACGTAACATGATCCTGCGTCGACCATACCGCTCCCGGCACCGCAAGCAGACGACGACCTCAGCAAGATGGTCGCGCTCGCAAAGATGGGTGATGCTGTCACAAATCAGCCGGTAGAAGGCGACGTGGAGGTCGTACGAGAGACCGCTGATCCCACCGTAGTAGCGCACCCGAAGTGGGATGCCATGGTGCGCCAACGCCTGCACCAAAGCGCCTTTCATCAAGGCTTGTGGAAGCATTCGGTCCGGCCCGGATAGCGGGTGGAAATGCTCGATCAACCGCGCGGCACGGTCGGTTTGCGGCCGGCTCCGCCGATCCTGGATCTCGAACTCGACAGGTGACAGCTGTTCCAAGCGGCGTAGCAATCGGTAACCGACCGCCTGAACATCCAGCATCGCACGCGCCGCCAGTCGCAATTGCCGCTCGCCGGCGAAATAGTTGCGCTGGGCAAGTGCGAGGGCCAGACGCGCATCGTGACGCTCCTGCTGCTCGCGCCGATTCCACGCCGTCACGCGCGTGCCCATCATCAACATTGTCGTGATGGCAAACGCTATGAAGGCTTGGGCTTGCACCGTGTCATGATCGTAGCGCGCGGGCATCAACACGACGACAGCGACACTAGCGGCCGAACCGCCGATCGCCGCGCCCTGCCAGCCATGCCGCAACGCCAGCACGACCATCGGCAAAAACATCGCGACCTGCGCGATATGACGCACATCCGAACCCGGCGACGCACGCCAGCCGGCCCATACCAGCAAGCCCAGCGACGGCAATAGCATGCCGACGCTGTCCATCAACAGGCGGCTTTCCGCAATGCGTGCTTTGAGAACGCGGAACGGTTGTCTTGATATCGCATCGCGCAGACATAACGCGAGCGGCATCACCGTCAAGATCCCCACGTAATGTCCGAGTCCATACCATAACATCCACGTGGACAACGGAGGAAACCCAGGTGGACGTGGTGCAAGGGACAAGAGCAGCGTGTTATTCAGAGCGACGACCAACGCTGCGAGCCACGCGCAGAAAACGAGTACCGTCATATTGATCGCGCCCGTTCGCGTACCAAATAGCCGCAGTCGCTCACGGCACACGAACACGATGGGCATAAGAAGCACGATCGCCGGGAACATCTTGAACGCAGCCCACGCCAATCCAAACTGCTCCACGCAAGAAAATGCGACATACCCAAGCGGCGGCAACTCTCCGATCACGAGCGCAGGCCAATAGCGGTAAGGCACCAGCAACAGGGCCGCCAGCTGGAACCCCGCAAACACGGACCAGTGCGAAAACGACACCGCACGAAAGAGCGTGTATCCGAGCGCATAGAGCACAGCTACTGCGACGTGACGCAACCATGGCTGCGCCGGCAACTTGTATGGCATCCCTGTTTCCCCTTGATCTGAAGAAGTGCCCCGGCCCCACTTCAATAATTCCCACGATCCAACGACACAGACCGTGAAAATCGGGTGAAGGCAGATCCAACGCATCATCCTTCAGTCGGTTCTTACCGCCAGCGTGCGGCATTCGCATTGTCCGCAGAGATCAACCCTGGGCAGCCGTGATAGATGGAGGAGATGCGACACGCTTCGGCGTCGCTATTTCAAAGGGGCTGCAGCAAGGTCGAAAATCCAAGGGACCCAATGAACTTACAGGTTATGAATGTGCTGTGACGACATGGAGGTGCCGAATGGTATCCGCACTTCCCAACGCAGCAGTGTCTTATGTGTCTCAGTGATCTCCCCAAGGAGGTTTGACACACGACACGCCTCAAACGTGCGTCAACGATAGCTATCGCCATAGAAGAGCCCGTGGCAGCATCGGCAACTTCCGGAATTTCGTTCGCGTATCGGCCCGAGAAATCCTTGCAAGCAAACATGAACCGCCGGATCATGATCATGAAACGCCTGCAAATTGCGTCCTTTTTGAATGCACCAGCTTCGTGCATACAAGCTCGTTATGTAAACAGCCTTACTAGCTGCAAGACTCTCGACGTTGGACCGGCTCTGAAAACTGCATAAGGGGAATGCAATGAGAAGAACCATCCGCGCAAACCATTTACCAAGGCATCTTGTTCCACATCGTTCCGGCCATCTGCTATTGCGTCTAGGCGTATGCGCGATTGCAGTGAGCGCCACTGGCTGCGTGACCAATCAACTACAGAAAAACCTAGACACCGCCATTGAAATCGAGCGACGCTGTACAGTGGTACAGGAGACGCTCCCGGCTTCCAACTACAAGGAACCAGCCGACGCAGTCCTTGATTCAGTGATGGTCCGCCTGCTTGGTACGTGCACTAGCAGCCTTACCTGCGTTAACTCACACACTGACCCAAACGGCATTGACACGGATAACCATCCTATTGAAAAAATAAAGCAGGATTCCGAGGTGCTACAGGATGACCTAACAAAATTGCATGACGCGCTAGAAGCACTTTCCAACGCTAGTAAGAAGGATTCCAAACAAACGCATCAAAGCTTGACAGATGCGGTGAGCGCGGCAAAAGCGAGTCTGAATGAATACCGTGCAAACCTGTCCGATGGAGAGGTGCAGCTTAGAGCTATCGCCAGCAATTTGAGCGAGGCAAGAAGCGACCTTGAAACACCGTGTAAGCAACGGTCAACCTGTATTGCAGCGCTGACGCGGTCACTCGCAAGCCGGCAAAAAGACATCGAAGACGAACTACAAAAAATTCACGATGACAGCCTCCCGCCCGCCGCGCTACTCAACACGACCGCCCTGCCTGAACAAGCTGATGCCCTCGCCGCAACTTACGCGACTTCACTCCCACCACTTGCACACAACGTCATGGAAGCAGCCAAGAAAACGGCAAAGAGTTCCAATCAATGGACTGAAGATGCAACTGCCTTATCAAACTCAGCTGCCTATGGGGTAGTTGTACTGCAACAGATTATCAACGATGGTGAGCAAGCGGTGGCATCCTACTTTTTCGCACCGCAATTTAACGACGTGGTGGCTGATCGCGTTCTTGGCGTACTGGACTCCGAGTTACAGCGTACTGAACACCTAATCGATCAACTCGACTCCAAGTATTACGCCGCGGGTTCAATCACTGTTAATGTCTTCGCTTCAGACATCCAACACGTACTCGATCACGCCTACATCAGGCTGACTGATACGTGGTTCAAGGATAAGGCTGCACAACTAGCTCTCGCTCGCGCAGCATGCACTCGCCTCGAAGCGGGCCATACGGGGACATCTAGCCAATCGACGCTTTTTATGCCCTTCTTGCTCGCCATGTTCACCAATATCCAACTTGAAAACTCCAAACAGTACGTCCTCTCGCAATACGGCGATGAAAAGAATCGAGAAAAAATCCTCGACCACCTTCGGGAGCGATTCACATCACCAACAGATGTTGATGATCAACTCCACGCTGCAATCAATCGTGAACCACCCCAACCGCAGCAGGTCGCAATCTGCACTGGTATTGAAATACAAAAGTTAAAAAATGGTG
Organism: Burkholderia sp. MSHR3999; assembly: GCF_000833595.1. NCBI lineage: Bacteria > Pseudomonadati > Pseudomonadota > Betaproteobacteria > Burkholderiales > Burkholderiaceae > Burkholderia > Burkholderia sp. MSHR3999. The sequence continues at coordinate 1,386,068 of NZ_JRFO01000001.1, read as the reverse complement.
CTAGCACACTCCGTCTCGCTACAGATACCGAACCGGTTCACGTAAATGCGCAGCAGCAATGTGCGGCCAAATTGGCCAATAAGGAACTACCTAACCAATTGGTCACACCTCCGAGCGCGCCATCAAATCCGCCCAAGTCGAGCGTCGCCGGCTTGTGCACTGCTATTACAGCAAGAGGGAATGACCTGCGTTGCAGCATGACTCCCATGGGCGCCGTGATCGAATTTGCCAGCTACTTCAAGACTGACGCACATTCCAGCAAGGCATTGGAATCCGATCTTTCGGCGTTGGGCGACATTCTGGCACTACATCAAGCCGCGGGTAACATTGAAGTAGAAGGATTTGCCTCTCATGCTCCGGTACCTTGTCGAACCCGCAGCCCCCACAGAGCAAACGGAACGTGTGGAGACGACGGAAATAAGAAGCTGTCGCTTGATCGCGCGCAGTGGGCCGCAAATATTTTGCGCCGTCGCTGCCCGAGTATCACCGTGAAGATCAAGGGAAACGGCGCTGCAACGTCCCTTGATGACGACACAGCATTGGATCGCCGGTTGCGGGTTGCCCTGCCTACGGAGCTAACCGTAGGCAGTCAATGACACGATCGGCAGAAGTTCTTGACCGCGCCACCTAATTGAACCGCTCGTGGTGTTCGTCAGGCGCCGCTCGATAGGCATTGTGTAATCCATTCGGACGTCATGGTTATCGTGCCTAAAAATAGGGGGAAAGCTGGTCCAGCTTAAAAGTTTCGGTTCAGCACTTCCTGCTCTATACCCGAAGGGTTTCAGCAAGGGCTAAAGGCCAAGGGCGTCAAGGGAATGGCGCACAAGGGGAATGGCCCTACCCGAAACGGTGAAAAGGCAAAAGGCCACCGGCTACCAGACCATCGATTCGATCATGTTCGCGCTGTTCCATCGCCCAAAGGGTCCACCGCCCTCCCCGCCCCCCGTGGCTGCGGCAGCGCCAAAAGGACTGCTGCACCCGGAGCCGGCGGCGAGCTTGCTGGCGACACCACGCCGCCAGAAGCTGCTGGAACACATCTGGCAACGCACGTCGCTGTCGCGCGCGCAGTTCGCTACGCTCTATCGCGCGCCAATCGAACGGTATGCCGCGCTGGTCCAGCAATTCCCCGCCTCCGAAAGCCATCACCACGCCTACCCCGGCGGCATGCTGGACCATGGACTGGAGATCGTCGCCTATGCGCTGAAGCTGCGGCAGTCACGACTATTACCGGTAGGCGCACCGCCCGAGGTGCAAGCCGCGCAGGCCGAAGCATGGACAGCGGCGACTGCGTACGCGGCACTGCTGCACGACATTGGCAAGATCGCCGTCGATCTCGATGTCGAATACACCGATGGCGAACGCTGGTATCCGTGGCACGGTCCCATTGCCCGCGCGTACCGATTCCGATACCGCAAGGATCGAAGTTATCGCCTGCATGAAGCAGCGGCCGGATTGCTCTACGCACAGATTCTCGACCGCCACATCATGGACTGGCTCAGCGGGTTTCCCGAGCTGTGGTCGGCGTTGCTCTACGTGCTGGCCGGCCACAAGGATCAAGCCGGTGTCCTCGGCGACCTCGTCACACAGGCCGACCAGGCATCCGTCGCGCAGGAACTCGGCGGCAATCCGCAGAAGGCGTTGCTCGCGCCGAAGCATGCCCTACAACGCAAGCTGCTCGACGGGCTGCGGCATCTCGTGCGCAACGAATTGAAGTTGAATCAACCCCAAGCGTCTGATGGCTGGCTGACAAGTGAAGGCTTATGGCTCGTGAGCAAGACCGTCGCCGACAAGCTGCGCGCATCGCTGCTGGCCCAGGGCATCGAAGGCATTCCCGAAAGCAATCCGACCTTGTTCGATGTGCTGCAAGAACACGGGATCGTGCAATCGACCTCAGACAACAAGGCAATCTGGAAGGCTACGGTAGCAAGCTCGAACGGTTGGACGCAGAGCTTTACATTCCTCAAGATTGCACCCGCGTCGATATGGGACATCGATAGCCAACCTTCATCGTTTGCGGGTGCGGTGCACGTAGAGCCGGACGCAGGTAATGTCGGCGACGCTGCCACAAAGACGCCAGCGACAACTACTTCTGCGCCCACTGGCGACACGTCGCAGTCGCCGGCAACGAGTTTTCAGGCATCTAAGGCACCCGCCCGCACATCCGATACGATCGATGCGTTACTCGATCTGCTCGGCAACCCGGTGCCGACACCAGTCGAAGACGCTGGTAACGATGCATCGACAGCACCGCGAGCAACTGCCGATAACGACGTATCGAAACTGCCATCAAGTGGCATCGCTGAAGCACCGCCGTCGACCGAACCTTCTTCAGCCTCCACACCATCTGATGAAGCGACAACCTCCGGGGAGCATTTCATCGCTTGGTTGCGCGAAGGCATCCAGACCCGGCGCCTGATCATCAATGATGCGAAAGCGTTAGTGCATACCGTCGCCGGAACAGTCTTTCTCGTGAGTCCAGGCATTTTTCAGCGCTATGCTCAAGAACATCCCAAAGTCACACGGTTCGCCAAGCAGGAACAGCAAACCGATTGGGCGTGGGTGCAAAAACACTTCGAGCGCGCCGGCATTCATCGCAAGCAAGAGAACGGGCTCAACATTTGGACCTGCGAGGTCACTGGGCCTCGCAAAAGTCGCCGGTTACACGGATATTTGCTCGACGCACCATCGCACCTTTTCATCGACGCGCCCCCCAACAACCCGTACCTCACGCTCAAGGAAGACACTGCCTCCGTGACGAGCCCGAGATGAGCGAATTCCAGCATGCCGATTTCGATTGATCGCCAATCAGTCGATGCGATTCATTTGCCGCAATGACAACTGCAAATGATGCAGTCCTATTCAAGTCTCGGGCTGTCCCTTAGCGTTCCAGTACTGCCAGGGCCCCACTTCGGCCCCGCGATCATAGTGACCAAGTGCAGCGAGCTGCCCATTTGAATGGAAGTCTTTCCAGGGTCCATGTTCCACGCCATGTTCGTAGCAGCCTTCTGAAACGATCGTACCGTCCTCGCTGTAGGCAATAAACTGGCCGTGCCTGATCCACCGGTTACCGTCAGGAGCAAGGTATCGGGTGTAGCGATATCTCAATGCTCCACTCTCGTAGAAAATCTCGGCGATCTCCAGGTCGACCACTTCCATTCTCCAAATAGATAACCGAACGAATGCGAGTAGTGCGCATAAGACGGAATGGTTGCGATCAAAAAATCACGCCGACAACCAGAACGCCCTATCCGCATTCATGTATGCGTGCGCGTGTTGCATAAACGTGCCCGTACTCAGCGACGCTTTGATCCGCTCGAAGGTTTGCATCAGCGACGATGCGAAAGCATAACTTGAACACCACATGGCCAAGCACGGCATCACGGTAATAAACTTCATGCGGTTTCGATACCAGCCTCTCTGCATCAGACCGCCTTGCAGATCCCGTAATGCTTGCCCTCGTAATCGGGCTGACGGCTCAGCTCGCACACCAGATGGAGCGGATGGCCATCGAGTTCCGTGTTCGCGTTATAGGAACTCTTGCCGTGCAGCCAGGCCACGTACTCCACGCCCTGATACCGGACCACGATGGTTTGCTGGATCGTCGGCTGGGCCGGAATCAACCGGAGTAGACCGGCGTTGCGTTCGATCGCTGGGAGCGCGAAAACGCCCGCTTCGTCAGTCATCGTGCGCTGTGGCGGAATTTCATTCACGTCATCCGACCACACAACCTTCTGGACGAGTTCAGCACCGGCCACTGGCTTGCCATCCTTCAACACAGTGCCGTGAACTTCCGAAAACAACACGAGGCGGCTGAACACGCCCATGGCCCATCCCTCCGGCAACGCCCCTAGAAACCCTGCAAGTGCGAGTAGGAGTATGCTCGCCGAACGCATGATGACCCATCGCCATGACTGCCTTACATGCCTGCGCGCCGCGGCGACAGTCTCCTGTCCCGTATCCCGCGAGAAACGCCGGATACCCCGAGGCATACATGCACGAATAAGTGCCTGCCAGAGCCCCGCATCGTGTTCCGGACTCGGGATGGCGTGCTTGGGCCGGGCTCGTAGACTCACCGTATCTTCGTCCGATATAACCACGGCCAATCATCCATGAAGAGACCAGAACATGCGCCCTGAAATCGCTTCTCTGCCAGAACGAATTTTGCACCGTCGAAAATCCATGTCGTCGACGCACCGCAATCGCCGACGCTTCGGACTCTCTCGAAGCTGACGAGCTCACCTCGGCTGGAATCGTAGCCGGCGCCCGTCAGCGCGTTCCGTGGCCGCGGATCATCGTTATTCCCGACACCGGTGTTCTCGCCCAAGTCGAGTCGCTTCGCGGAAAACGGTGTTTGACGGTTCACACGGCACCAGAGGCTCGTGTCGTTATAGGCCGTGCTATCGCCACATCCCAGCGATACCAATGCCTCACTGGCCGAGAGGGCAACAGCCGCGCTCCCTTGGCGAGGCGCATTCTTGTCGTCCGGATCGTCGAGCCCCCCGTCACAGCGATCCACGTCAGCGCGAAACCGAGCATACGTCGCGTTCACGAGCCGGCGCTGCTCAGCCGTCGACAGATCCGGCCCAGGCTTTGCCGGCCCGACGATGGGCAGCGTCATCGCTGCCGGCACCGACGACGTGGGGGCCGCGCCCTTGCGACGCCACGCCGTCACCGTACCAACGCGCCCCTGCACGTCGTCGATCGCCAGCAGCGCCGCGCTCAAACCCGCTAGCGAAATTCGTGGTGCGTCAGTCGCTGCCGGGGCGCCAAAGCTCATTGTGCCGGCGTCGCGAGCAGCCTCGACCCAGGCAGCGACGACAGAAGCGTCTTCTGTAGCGAGCCGGTAGGGGTATGTCTGGACGTTCTCGTCGTGCCATGCTTTCGATTTCGACGGATCGATGCGGAATGGACGACCGTCAAGGCGCATCTGATCTGCACTGAAAGGTTTGTCTGCCGCAACCTGCAGCTTCACCAAGTCATCCGGCCCGGCGTCGCGCCACAGCCAGGCGACAAGACTGGGATCATTGTCGTCAGCGCCTTCGGCAACACAGCGTTTGACGTTATCGCAAACGACCTCCCAGCTCTTGAAATCGCGAACGTACGATTGATCGCTCTTAGAGCCTGCTGCCGCTAGCGTTGACGAAATTGCACACAACGCGCACGCCAAACCGCGCAGGAAACGGCGAGACAGGCTCATGTCGACAATCCCCATCTGAAACTCGCCGAGAATCCTCCTCAGCGGCACGCACAATCGGTAGAACCAGCAGCGACCATCTTATAACCGGACACCGCCAGACGGGCACCAGAGGCACGGCGTGACGCCTCCGGACAGCAAAGTGCAGAAACGCAATGCCCTATCTTCCCATTCTGCAGCCGACATATCTTCCAGGCCCGCAGACACGCCCAATCACGCAGTCAATGCATCCGGCGCATCGTTCGATTCGACCAACTGTCCAACCGTCGCCGCCGGCTGCTGAACATCGAGACGCGGCAACGCCTTCACGATCCTCATCGTTTCGAGACTGACCGTCACCACGCGTTGGAACAATTCCAGTGGGTAGCGAGGATTGCGCATCGTCTCAATGGCCCAATCGTTCGCGTCGTTGACGATGCCGCTGTCCTTGTCAGTCTTAGCGCACTGCCGTTCGACAACCCAATCCAGTGCCGGTTTGCCGTTGACTACGTATTCATAGGCTTCCAGCGGAATACCCTTCACCGTGATCTTGTCGTTATAGATCAGCGTCGAGAGGTCCTTGTCCTTGCCATTCTTGCCGTACCGCATCTTTTCAACACGGTAGTCGGCGTCAGTCAATAGCAGATCACCGCCGACCATCTGCAATGGATACTTATCCACCGTCTCGTAATTGACGTGCAGATCAGCCAGCTTCCGGCCAGCCTTCGAAAAAGCCCAGAAATCGTCAGCGGTTTTCACGCACGGGATGCGCGGCAACTCTTTGCTGAGATTGTCGGCGTACCGATCACGGTAGTCCGGTGAATGCAGTAGGCCATAGACGTAGTAGAACAAGTCTTCCTTATTGATACCTTCGCCCGGATAGGCCGACTGAAAGTGTGCCAAACCTTCATCGGTCAGCCCATCGCGGCGTTTGCGGTCAAGCTCGACACAGTGCGGCGCGGCAAACAGCCCGGCCTGCGGCGAAGCCACGTCGTCTTCTTCGACCGGGTTGTCATAAAGATACAATGGAAAACACTGAGCACCGCCGTCAATCTGGAACTCGACGACCCTGTCCACCATCAGTGCCAATTGACCCTCGCCCGTCCATCGCTGCTTTATCATTATCATCCGATTGGTCGCCGATGCATCTGGAAAGACGCGTGGCATCTGATACACCATCTCGTTGAAGCGGCGATTGAAATACAGCCATTGCTTTTTAAACGGACGGTACAGGCTCTGGGTCAGACACTGATCGTCGAAGGAAAACTGTCGTCCCTTGGATAACTCTTGCTTCAGCGAACGCGACCAACTGATTTGCGCCGGGTCTGTGTTGACAAAACCATCCTCAACTTTCGCTTCCCGCGCCTTCTTGTCTAACTCCGGAAACGCGTCGGTGAGGCGCATCACCTCACGATTGTAAAAAGCAATCATACGTGCCATGTTGGCAGCTAACGCTTCCCTCGAAGCGTTGTAGCACCACGCATCTCGGGCGGTCAGAACGCCCTGCGAAAAATTCTCAAATAGTTTGGCCGCGTTTCCCTTCTTGTCCCCCAACGCAATGTATTCGCCGAACCGGCCATCACGCTGTTTAAGCCAGTCGCCGTGTTCATCAGGTGCAATGAGCCGCCATCCGTCAGCCTTGGAGATACCGTTGATACTGGCGAAGGCGCTGATTTTCGCCAGCTTCTCTTCACGGTTCAGGTAGTCACCGATGTCATAAAAACGAATTTGTCCGTGCTGTACTGCATTGGGATTCTTGACCAAGATGGAAATGGCAATCGGCGCACGGCTGCCTCCCCCAAAAATTTTGCCACCCTCCCTGCGCGATAACTCACCAGACGTTCTCTGATTTCCGCGTAGATGGAACACATATATACTGCTGAACTCATCGGCTAGGCACTTCCGCAGACCGTCAGCGGTGTTCGAATCAAGAAAGCCCGCATTGGTGACAAAGCCTATGACGCCGCTATCGCCGATTCGGTCGCTGGCCCACCGTATGGCACGAATGTAGCTGTCGTACAGCCCTTTCGCGAGTACCGCATTCGACCGCTCTGCATACGTGCTGCGGATGCGGCTGTCCAGGTGCGGATACTCAACATTGTCGTTATTGTCGTTCTCGCTTCTCTGACCGACCGAATATGGTGGATTGCCGATAATCACCCGGATATCGAGCTTCTTTTGCCGTTTTCTCCGCGCGCTGTTCTGCGCCAGCACGGCATCCACCAAGTCTTCCTTTTCGTAAAGCTGGAAAGTATCAGCAAGGCAGATGCCTTCAAACGGCTGGTACTCGCCGCCCACGATGCTGTGATACACGGCTTCCGTATTGATGGCCGAGATGTAGTAAGCCAGCAGGACGATCTCGTTCGCGTGGATTTCGTGCTTGTATTTGTGCGGCAGTTCTTCGGGCGTGATAAGGCCGCTTTGCATGAGTCGCGTCACGAACGTGCCGGTACCAACGAAGGGATCGATGATGTGAACGCCCTTGCTTCCCAAGGTCTGGCCGAATTCGGTCTGCAACACATGACCTACGCTGTGGATGATGAAGTCCACCACTTCGACCGGCGTATAGACGATCCCCAACCGCTCGGTCATCTTCGGGAAAGCGTTTCGGAAGAACTTGTCGTATAGCTCAACGACGATCTTCTGCTTGCCTGCTGCGTTGTCGATGCCTTCGGCCCGAAGCTTCACACTATCGTAGAACTTTTCCAGCGTGTCTGCTTCTTTGTTCAGCCGGTGTTCGTGCAGCACATCAAGAACGCCTTGCATCGCAATAGACATCGGATTGTGCTTCGCGAAGCTGTAGTCTTCGAACAGGGCATCGAACACCGGCTTGGTGATGAGATGCTGCGCCAGCATCTCGATGATTTCACCGTCCGTGATGCTGCCGTTCAGGTCGTCGCGCAGTTCATCGGCAAACGCGTGGAACGCTTCTCTTTCCTTCGTGTTTTCTGGGTTCTCGATGATGGCCGTGATGCGGTCGATGTGAGTCCGGGCGATCTTGGCAATGTCATTGGCCCAGTCTTCCCAGTGATGCCTATTGCCGACCTTCTGGACCATCTTGGCATAAATAGCCCTTTCGATCTCACCGATCTCGAATTGCAGTTCGTGCTGGTCCGGTTCCGCCCGCTCCCGGACCGCTTCGCCGATGGTGAAGCCGCCCTTTCCAGCGTCCTTGTTCTTCGGCCCCTTTGCCTTCCCCTGTTTTTTCTGGATTTTGTCGGTGATCGCAATGACTTCCATCTTGCTGGTGTCCTTGCCGATCAGATCCAGCTTGTTCACCATCGCATCGAAGCGATCATCGTGCGAACGCAGGGCTTGCAACACCTGCCAGACCACCGCATAGGTCTTGTTGTCATTCAGGGCTTCGTGCGGTTCGACACCAGCTGGGATCACCACCGGCAACACCACGTACCCGCGCTTCTTGCCCGGTGCATTACGCATCACACGACCGACCGACTGCACCACGTCAACCTGAGAATTACGCGGCGTCAGGAACAACACGGCATCCAGTGCCGGAACGTCCACCCCTTCGGACAAGCAGCGAACGTTGCTGAGAATGCGACAGGTGTTTTCGGGTGTCTCGGCTTTCAGCCATGCCAGCTTCGCTTCCTTCTCGCTGGCGTTCATGCCGCCATCGACGTGTTCGGCTTCACAGTGCAATCGCACCGCCTGTTCGAATTCTTCCTCTTCCTGATACGCCTCAACGACCGCTTGGAACATCGAGGCAATCTGCTTCGAACTGACCTTGTGGGTCTTGGCACCTTTCGAAACCTCGATGACCTGACAAAAGGCCACCGCACGGCTCATCGGACCGCCGTCACCAACCAAGTCTTCGGTCAATCCTTGCTTGGACAGCGCCTTCCAGCAGCCGACGATCTTGGCCGCGTCGTCGACCTTCAACTGGTTGTTCTCATCCCGCAGCAGGTCTTGCAGACGTCGGTTGACGTGCGTCTCTTCAACCGCCAGCACGATCACCTTGTAATCGACTAGCAGTCCGCGCTTCACGGCTTCCGAGAACGTGATGACAAACAGTTCATTCCCGTACAGGGCTTTGTCGTCCATCGAACAAATCGCCACGTTGTCACGTTCAGCTGTGGCCTTGGCTGAATCGCCGTAAATGCGCGGCGTCGCCGTCATGTACAGGCGCTTGGCGGCGCGGATGTAATCACCATCGTGAACCCGAACGAAGGCACTTTCATCGTCGTCGCCGAACGTCGCGCCGGTCGTGCGATGGGCTTCGTCGCAGACGATCAGGTCGAAGTCCGCCAGACCGAACTGCTTCTGCGCACGACTGATTACGTCGATGGAGTGATACGTGCTGAAAACGGCGCTCATATGCGACGCGTCGTGCCGCTTCGCCATCTCTGCCGCCAGTCGGGCCGAATCCGTGGTGGCCGGGTAGCGCAGTTCATGGATGAAGGTCTTAACCTCATCGTCCTCTTTCTTGCGCTTCTTCCCCACATCACTGTCCGAGCACACCGCGAAACTATGAAGCGGTGTTTCACTTTCCTGCGTCCATTCGGTCAGGGTCTGCGACAGTAAGGACAGGCTTGGAACAAGGAACAGGACCCGCTTGCCTGCACCGGCCAACGTTTCGGCAATCTTCAGGGCCGTCATCGTCTTGCCGGTCCCACACGCCATTATCAGCTTGCCCCGATCTGCATCCGCCAAGCCATGAATAACAGCCTTCAAAGCACTCGCCTGGTGCGGACGCAATTGCTTCTTGGCCTTGATAACCGGCGCCGCTTTCGGCTGGTACTTCTGCCAATCGATCTGACTTTCTGCAAGGGCGGTCAGGTCGATCTTGCTGACTGGCGGCTGCTGATTCAGCAGCGCATCTTCGGCGTGCTCGCTCCAATGGTTCGTCGTGGCGACGATGATCCGGCGCATGAAAGGCTTCTTGCCCGATGCCGTGAAGAAGCTGTCGATGTCACTCTTCTGGACCTTATGATCCGGCGCGAACAGCTTGCATTGGATCGCGTGGAATTCGTCCGTGCCGCGCGTCTTCGCCACAAGATCGATACCGGTGTCCCGCTTGTCCAGTCCTTGCAAGTCGGCCCATTCCGCATAGGTCCAGACATCGCTGTACAGGTCGCGATAGGTGGCCTCGTTCTGTAGGTAGCAGACGATCAACTCTTCGAAGTAGGTTCCCTTCTCCCGCTCAGTAACGGCGGTGTGCCGGAAGGTATCGAGAAGCAGTTCGAGGGCAGTCATAGGTGCTGAGTCGCTTGTTATTGTGGCGATCAAACCACGAAGCCGACATTATGCCTTTCGGCCAACGGGTCGTATGTATCGATTTGCCGGGTCTACCCCGATCTAACCGCCCTATCGGTACGCCACTTCCGATACCGACCTGGTGACGGACACAAAGATGTGGGGAACTACCCTGCAAGCACGACGGCGCATATCGTTTGCGCCGATGGCCTGATACCGGCTCCACTGCCGTTAGTGATATTTGATCCGCCGGTTATTGAAGGCCGGCTTCGTGCCCTCCAGCACGTCCACGACGCGGCGGTTGATCGCCGGATTCTCGATCGAGCCCCCTGTATAGGATATCCTTGACCCGCCCTTTCGATCAAAGCTGCACCAGATCACCTGCTCCGCGTCACACACCACGGCAAGGTTCGGATTGTGCGTCACCATGATGATCTGCCTGCGCGTCTTGGCTTCGGTAAGCACCGGTACGAGCAGACCCACGACCGTTTCGTTATCGAGATTTTCTTCCGGTTGATCCAGGATGATAGGGTTTCGTCCTTTGTCAACGAGCAGGTAAAAGATGAGCAGCAGCGCGCCGCGCTGTCCTGGCGACAGTTGCTCGATCTGGGTGTCCTGAAAAAGGAGCGAGTAACGTGGCTCGAGGAACGACAGCCCGAACAACAAGTCATATACGTCAGTAGCTGACTTGTCCTTGCGCAACATGCTTCCAAGACCCGCCGACGCTTTCGCGCTATTCCCCGATGCAGCCGCGGCGATCTTGTCGTGAAGTTTGGTCACAAAGCTGACCGCGTCGCTGCGTTTATTGAAGTCATGTTGCTCTGCCAGCTTACGGACGACGCCGAAACTTTCGTCATCGCCGCGGAACTCGCCAGCGTTCTGCTTAATCAACGCAAACAGGTCCTCCGATAATCGATCGATCGAACCACCAAGCGTTGCCTGAAACTGCAGTTTGTACTCGTCGCGGATGAGACGGTTGCCCAGAATCAGGTCCTGCACCGGCTTGAACAACTGCTCACGTGCCTTTCGTTGCGCTTCGAGTACGTCGAAGATTTCGCCGGTGAGTGCTTCGCGTTTCGCCCGATAGCCATCCAAAACAGCCGGTAGTTCATCGAGCTGTATGATCCTCGCCCGCAAGCCTTCCAGTGTATCGGGCGCTTCGGCCGAACCAACCAGCTCCGCCAATTTAGCGTTCCACTGCTCGATCGCTGCCAAATGTTGCTGGTAGAGAAGCTGCGGCGCGTCGAGCTTCGCCTGAAAGCTGGCCTGGTCCTTCAACAACGTCTCTTTTCCCGTCACGTCAGCGTCTACCGACTGACTGAGCTTAGCCTGCTCATCTGTCACGCGCGCCTCGATATCGTCTAACGGCTTGGACACAATAGAGAATGTCACCAGATCTTGTGCGGTCAGACCCATGATCGCCAGATCGTCTGCCGCATCCTCCATAAACTGCTGGTAGGCACGCGCAAGGAGTCGCAAGTGCTCCTTTGTATTCTGGATCGCCTTGGACTTGCCGGCGAGTTGCGACCGGGTCGCTGCGGCCCGCGTCATACGCTCATCGAGGCTTCGGAGCTTTTCAGCAACCGCAGCCAAGGCCGTTGTCGCGGCTTGTTGCTCTGGCGACAAGTCGGTACCAGGCGCGGCGACCGGAGCCGGCTTGATCTTGTCGTGCTCGTCTTTCTGGCGAATTTTTAGTGCGAGCAATTCCTCCAGGGATCGCTTCACCTGCGGCTGCAGTTGCTCCTCGCAGGTGGTGATCCGTTGGTTGATGCCACGAAGCTCTTTCCGGAACTCATTGAGCTGGGAGCGATATGTTCTTTCTTGCTGTTCAACAAGTTGATCGAAGTCGAGCGCACCAAGCCGAATGGCATCGTCAGCATGCGAGAAGATTACGGCGCGCAATTCCTTCTCGAAGGCATCGGAACGACCGGACACGTGTGCGTTGCAAAGGTCCTCGAAGTGACCTTGTGGGATATATCGAACCAGCTCGACGTTGTCTTGCGGTGGGTTCTCGTTGAGATTGCGATGTTCTGTATTGCCGTCGAGCCAGGATAACGTGCCAACGAAATGCCTCGCGGGGTCGCCTGATTTGCCCCGAAAGCGCTCCTTCTTGAGAAAAGAGAAGTGCGCCGTCTGACGCGAATTTCCGAGCAGGGCCAGCACGTCCGCGAGCGCGCTCTTGCCACTTCCCTTGTTCCCGATGATCGCCACCAGATCCGGATTGAGTGGCAGCTTGGTTCCATCGAGCCAGTTTCCGACGGCACTGGTGCCGTCCGCCTTGCGGACCTCTATGGCATCGATGAAATAGGTTTTGTTGGTGTCAATCTCCTCCCGTTTGGGAGGTCGCGCACCAATGTAGGACCGCTTCAATGGCTCCATGATCGCTTGCTGGAGCCCCTGAAAGGTGGGATCGGCTTTGATCCAGGTCGCCTTCCCTGACGGATAGTCGCCATAGCCCCGCCGATCGTTGTCGCCTTTGACACCCACAAAACAGTGCGCATCGCTTCCGGACACAACCAGTCGTGGAACATAATTCAATCCCGCCTGGAAATTCTTGAAGAACTTCGTATTGCCCGGCGTTTCCTGTCCAACAAACGCGTCGCGAAGATCCCGATTCCTGGACTCGAAAATCGGCGAGCTCTGAAAAAGACCAAGAAAATAGGCGTAGTGGTCCTGCCATTTGACTTCGCCGAGTCCATCACTCGTGTCATATGGCATAAACCCGATGGCGTGTCCGTTCGGCACCTGCCTGATCGCCTTCTTGTAGGATTCGCAATTGATTTCAGCGATCGTCGATCCGGCACGCAAGGCGACCGCATCGTCCTGATCCACTTGTGATTTATCAAAACCGTGGTGCTTGAGCTTGTCGGCGCCGACTTGACGCGCCAACGCGACGAGCGCCGCATCGGACAAGGGACGCTCGACGAGCTCGATGGTCAGCGCCGATTTGAAATCATGGAGCGACTGGTCATCGATCTCGTTCGAAAAGAGAACGTGCGCGTTGAGGCGGCAATGGGTCGGTGCCGCGAGCCGCAGCTCGATGCCAGGGAAGACCGTTTTCTTCAGCGTCGGGGCATCCGGCTCCTGCAAACGTCGTTGGAGCGCAAACCAGCCGTCAAAGGTCCAGTAATCCATGAGCGCGAAGACGGCCGGTTCGGCGGCATTCATTGCCTTGATCATCTCGTCGACGAGGGCGCGATGGGCCTCAGACGCTGGATCGGCATCAAACCGCTGGCCCTTCCAATGAAACGATGCCGGCGTGTGAATATGCAGATCCCATTGCCGCCACTCTGAACCACGTTCGTACTTGGTCATCCGCGCCCCCATTCCTTATGAACCGCGTTCCGTTCTTCTACCCCTCGCCCGTGATTATCACTGGTTTTCGATTCGGCTGAACTATTGCCGAAGCACGGCAGCTTTGCGTATGGCAAGCACGTTTGTACCCGGCGGTGGTCCTGCGCTGCCGTCCCGCTGCCTCGTGATCGCAGACACCCGCACGTCGTGGACGGCCTTGACCCGACTTGGCGTATCCTTGCGCTCAGGAACCGATGGAGGTTGACCGGGATTTCGGGTGGGATGGGCCAGTTGAAGCGCCCGCGGTTTTGATAGTCGCTTTGCTAGTCGCCAAAGAACAAAAACCCCGCAGAGCCTAGACTCTGCGGGGTTTCGCCGCCATAAACTGGCGGAGACGGAGCAATTGCGTTGACCGCCTACCGCGCGTCTTGTTGCTTTTTTACAACGCGATCTGAATTCCAGTCGGTGCCGCTGCGAGCCGCATATCAAGGGTCGAAAGCCCTCTACCGATTAGTACATTGGCTAGTACATTAGATTGACCGTGAAATTTATAACATTTACAAATCAAGAAGTTATATAAATAATATGAAGCCTCTCCTGGGCACCATCTGTTTCAAAAAGGTCGGCTTCTAGCCGGCCTTTTTCATTTATGGCCCAGGAAGCAAAGCGCCTGCGCGCTTTGCGCGAGGACTCGAAAGGCTGCGCTTGCAAGCGCAGCCGGGGTCGCGCCCGTGTGACCGAGTCCTCTCCTGGGCACCACTTGATTTCAAAAAAGGTCAGCGCAAGCTGGCCTTTTTTCATTTGCACGCCCAGGAAGCAAAGCGCCCGCACAAGCGGGCGCGTTCGTCTCCCACCGACGCGCAGCGCTACTGCCCAGACGCGCCCCGCCACGTCCCGACGAACACTCCCGCCAGCACCACCCCGATCGCCACGAACGGCGCAGCCGGATGCAGTTCGTAGAGCCCGTTGCCGACGAGCGGCGCCACCACCATGCTGAGCCCCTGCGCGACCGACATCGCACCCGCGCACGCCCCCTGCTCGTGCGGCTCGACCCGCGTGCTCGCGAGCGCCGCGACCGCGGGAAACGCCGCGCCCATTCCGCAGGCCGCCAACAGATAGCTCGCGCACATCAGCAACGGCTGCGCAGGCTCGACCGCCAGCACCGACACGAAGCCGACAGCGCCGACGAGCGCCCCCCATCGCAGCCACTGCCGCGGCGCGACCCGCCGCAGCCGCCCGACGAGCGACTGCGTCGCGATCAGGCCGACGCCCGCGCTGCCGAGCGCATAGCCGACCACCGCCGACGCGTCGCGCGCGCCGACCTGCAGCCGGTCGATCACGTAGAAGCCGAGCGCACTGTTCGCGATCATCACGACGCCGTACAGCGCAAACGCGCTCCACCACGGCAGGCGCAGCCGCGGATCGGTCGGCCTCAGCCGCGCCGGCGCGCGCCTCGCGAGCCGCGGCCCGTCGTCGCGCAAGCGGCGCAGCCCCGGCAGGCCCGCGAGCGGCAGCAGCGCGAACACCGCGAACGCAAGCGTCATGTCGTAACCGGCAAGCCAGCCGGCCAGCGGCGGCGCGATCACCATCCCGACCGCCCCCGCCGCGCCGAACCGCGCGAGCGCCGCCGCGCGCCCGGTGGTCGCGGTCCGGTCCGCGATCCACGCGGTCGCCGCGACCGGCAGGCCGGCATAGCAGCCGCCCATCGCCGCGCGCGTCGCCAGCAGCGCGACGAAGCTCGCCCAGACCGGCGGCATGGCCGCCCCGTCGCGATGCAGCGCCCAGCCGACATAGCCGGCCAGCAGCAGAAAGCTGGCGACGAATCCGACGATCGACGCACGCATCGCCGGCAGCCGGCCGCGTGCATCGGCCGCGCGCCCCCAGCGCGGCGCGGCGGCGATCCAGACGAGCCCGACGCTCGCGATGACCGCGCCGATATGCAGCGGCTCAAGGTTCATCCGGCGCGCCAGCGGGCCGGCGATCGCGACGAATGCGTAGGTGCCGGCCACCATCGCGAGGTTCGCGAGCAGCAGCGGCAGGTAGCGGGAGCCGGCGTCGGCCGGCGCTTGCAGGGGTTCGGCGGAAGTCGTCGACATGTCCATTCCGTAGTGGGTTGAAGAAGGCGCGCGGCGCGCGCCGACACCGGCGTCAGCCGGCGCGGCCGTCCCGCGCGAGCCAGCGGCTGCGCGCGCGCAGCAGCGCATCCTCGGTCGCGTCCCAGCCGAGGCACGGGTCGGTGATCGAGCAGCCGTAGCGCAGCGGGCCGCCGAGCGGCTGCGCCCCCGCTTCGAGAAAACTCTCGAGCATCACGCCGCGAATCGCGTCGCTGCCGGCGCACATCTGCTCGACGACGTCGTCGAGCACCGCGAGCTGCCGGTCGGCCTGCTTGCCGCAGTTGGCGTGCGAGCAGTCGATCAGCACGTTCGCCGGCAGGCGCTGCGCGCGCAGCGTCTCGACCGCGGCCGCCACCGATGCCGCGTCGTAGTTCGGCCCGTGCCGGCCGCCGCGCAACACGAGGTGCGCATGCGGATTGCCGTCGCTGTGCAGCAGCGCCGGCCCGCCGGCGCCGTCGATGCCGATGAAGGTATGCGGCCGCATGCTGGCCAGCATCGCGTGCGCGGCCACGTCGACCTGACCGTCGGTGCCGTTCTTGAAGCCGACCGGCATCGCGAGCCCCGACGCCAGCTCGCGATGCACCTGCGACTCGGTCGTGCGCGCGCCGATCGCGGCCCAGCTCACGAGATCGCACAGGTAATGCGGCGTGACGACGTCGAGCGCCTCGATCGCCGCAGGCAGACCGAGCGCATTGATGTCGGCGAGCAGCCGGCGCGCGGCATGCAGCCCGTCCAGCACGCGGTGGCTGCCGTCGAGGCCCGGGTCGTTGATCAGGCCTTTCCAGCCGACCGTCGTGCGCGGCTTCTCGAAATACACGCGCATCACGACGCAGAACGCGTCGCGCACCGCCTGCGCGAGCCACGCAAGCCGCCGCGCGTAGTCGAGCGCCGCCTGCGGGTCGTGGATCGAGCACGGACCGACGACGACGATGCGGCGCGCGTCGCGGCGCTCGAGGATCGCGCGCAGTTGCCGGCGGCCGGCGGCCACGGTCGCGCGCGCGGCGACCGACGCCGGCAGGTCGCGGCGCAGCGCGTCCGGCGTCGGCAGCCGCATGCCGACGCACAGCCGTTCGTCGCGGGGTGGCTCGGCAAAGGCGCCGGCTGCGCCCTGTTCGGTTTCGGCGGAGATCTGTTTCATCACTGAAGTTGCGGAAAAAGGAAGCGGAACACCGTCAGACGCCGAGCGTCGCGCCGCCGTCGACGCACAGGCTGTGCAGCGTGACGTGACGCGACGCGTCGGACAGCAGGAACAGCACCGTTTCGGCGACGTCGTCCGGCGCCGCGATCCGGCCGAGCGGAATGCCCGTGCGATACGTGTCGAGCGAACCGGCGATCACGCCCGCCGGGCCGGCCGGGCCGTCCCACAGCTGGCGCTGCATCGGCGTGTCCGTCGAGCCCGGCGCAACGATGTTGCAGCGGATGCCGTGCCCGGCCAGCTCGAGCCCAAGACAGCGGGTGAACTGGTGCGCGGCCGCCTTCGACGCCGCATACGCGGCCATCTGCATGCGCGGCACCAGCGCCGCATTGGAGCCGACCGTCACGATGCTGCCGGCACGGCGCGCGACCATCCGCTGCGCGACCGCACGCGACAGGTGAAACACCCCGTGCGCATTCACCGCGAAACAGTGCGCCCAATCGGCATCGCTCAGCGACGTCGCCGCCGCGAGCCGCAACACGCCCGCGACGTTCGCGAGCATCCCGATCGGACCGACCGTCTCCTCCACGCGCGCAACCGCGCGTTGAACGGCCGCCGCGTCCGCGACGTCGACCGTGAACGGATGGATCCGCGCGCCGAACGCCGTGCTATCGGCCGCGTGGCGCGCCAGCGCGTCGCCGTCGACGTCGAACGCGGCGACCTCGATCCCGCGCGCGGCGAGCGCGCGCGCGACGGCCGCGCCGATACCCTGGGCCGCGCCGCTCACGACGGCGACCGTACCCGGGAACCTCATTCCTGCCTGTGCATTCATCGATTCGAATTCCTCAAGAAGAGCCGGCGACGGTCGCCGCGGCGAGCCGGTCCGCCAGCGCGGCGCCGATCGCCGCCATCGGTTCGGGATCGGACATCCCGTCGTGCGAACAGTCGAGCGCGACGCACGTCAATGCGTCGGCCGCCAGATGGGCGTGCCAGCTGTCGGGCACCGGCAGGCCCGGCCGCTTGCGCGCAGCGTTGAACAGCAGCAGCGCGCCGTCGTAGCGCGGCGTGCGCGCCGCGCGGAACAGGTGCATCTGCCGCAGCGTCGCGTCGGCGAACGCATCGAGCCCCGCCGCGCCGAGCGCCGCGAACGGGCTGTTCGCCCGCAACAGCCGCTGGCGCAGCGCGTCGTCGGACAGATCGGCCGTGTCGAAGTCGCCGTTCACCGTGAGCAGGATGCGCAGCGCGTCGCCCGGCGCCGGCTGCGGCTGCGCCGCCCATGCGGACGCCGGATAGCTGTCCATCAGCGCGAGCAGGCCGACCGCCTGGCCGTCGCGCGCAAGCGCCGCGGCGACCGCGTGCGCGAGCGCGCCGCCGAGCGACCAGCCGAGCAGGTGGTACGGCCCGTCCGGCTGCAGCGCGCGCACGCGCCGCACGTAGGTGGCGACGAGCGCGTCGAAGTCCGCGGCGCGCCGGGTGTCCTCGACCGACAGTTGCAGGCCGTCGAGCGCGACATCCGGCAGATGCGCGGCGAGCCGCAGATAGCTCCATGCGAGGCCGTCGGCCGGATGGATACAGATGAGCCGCGCGTCGCCGGCCCGCCCCGCGTGGATCGCGAGATGCGGCGCGAACGCGTCGTGCGCGGTGCGCGGCCGGTACGCGCGCGGCGCTTGCAGCGCGGCCGCCAGCGCGTCGACCGTCGCATGCCGGAACAGCATCGACACCGGCACGTCGCGCTTGAGCTCGGTCGCGAGCCGTGCGCTCGCCTGGATCGCCTGCAGCGACTTCCCGCCGACGTCGAAGAAATTGGACGCCGGCGTGAGCGCGACCTCGCCCAGCACCTCGCGCCAGATGCGCATCACGCACCGCGCCAGTTCGCCGGCCTGCGCATCGTCGTCCGGCGCCGCATCCCGTTGCGCGGCGAGCCGCAGCAGCGCGTTGCGGTCGGTCTTGCCGTTCGCGTTGCGCGGCAGGCCGTCGAGCACGCGCCACGCATCGGGAACCGCGGCGGCCGGCAGCGCGTCGGCCAGCCGCGCGCGCAGCGCGGCGACGTCGTCGGTCCCGGCGACGAACGCCGCGAGCGTCGTCGCGCCCGCATCGCTGCGCAGTGCGACGACCGCCGCCTCGCGCACGTCCGGCGAGCGCAGCAGCCAGTCCTCGATCTCGCGCGGGTCGATGCGCACGCCGCTGATCTTCACCTGATGATCGATGCGGCCGTCGAAGCAGAGCCGGCCGTCGCGCAGCGTCGCGAGATCGCCGGTGCGGTATGCGCGAACGCCGCTGCCGGGCAGCGTCACGAAGCGCTCCGCCGTCAGCGCCGGATTGTCGAGATACGCGAGCGCGAGCGCATCGCCGCTCAGCACGAGTTCGCCCGAGCCGCCCGCTGCGACCGGATACCCGCGTGCGTCGACGATCCGCGCATCGACGCCCGCGCGCGGCGTGCCGATCGGCACCGGCTCGCCGTCCTGCCAGACCGCGCCCGGACCGCCGACGCACGCGGCGGTCGCGATGATCGTCGCTTCGGTCGGCCCATAGGTGTTCAGCAACGCCTGATCCGGCAGCCGCTCGCGCCAGCGCCGGATCCGCTCGGGCAGCGCCGCCTCGCCGCCGATGATGGTCAGGCGCACGTGTCGAAGCTGCTCCGCGTGGCGCGCGTCGAGCGCATGCGCGAGCACATGCCAGTACGCGGTGGGCAGATCGAGCACCGTGATGCCGCGCCGCTCGACGTCGGCCACGAACGTGTCGACGGAGTCGAGCATCGCGTCGTCGCGCAGAACGAGCGTCGCGCCGCCGCACAGCGTGACGAAGATCTCCTCGAAGCTCGCGTCGAAGTGCAGCGGCGCGAACTGCAGCACCTTGTCGTCGGGCCCGACGCGATAGAGCGCGCGCGTGCTCGCGACGAACTGCGCAAGCGCGCCGCGCCCGACCAGCACGCCGTTCGGGCGGCCCGTCGAACCGGACGTGTAGAGCAGGTATGCGGGCTGGCCGGCGTCGGCATGCCGTGCAGCGTCGACTCCATCGCCCACGCCGCGTGCCGCGGGCGCGCGATGCGCGTCGAGATCCAGCGTCGGCAGGCCGCCCGCGCACGCGCGATACGCGCCGCGCGTGATCACGAGCGCGGGCGCGGCGTCGGCGAGCATCGCCGCGGTCCGCTGCGGCGGGCCGTCCGGGTCGAGCGGGACGAGCACCGCGCCGGCCTGCAGCACCGCGAGCATCGCCGCGATCACGTCCGGCGCGCGCGGCGCGGCGAGCGCCACGCGGCAGCCGCGCGTCACGCCATGTCGGGCGAGCGCCGCCGCAAGCGCATCGACGTCGGCGAGCAGCGTGCAGTAGTCGATACGGCGCGCGCCCGCCTCGATCGCGGTGCGCGTCGGCGCTTCCCGCGCGATGCGGGCGACGCGCGCGAGCACGTCGGGGTATGGCCCGGCGAGCGGCGCGCCGCGCAGGATCGACGGCGGCGGCAGATCGCCGAGCAGCGGCGCCACCGGCGCGTCCGGCGCGTGCCCGGCAAACGCGTCCAGCCAGCGCGCGAGGCTGCGCGCATACGCGGCGAGCTGCGTCGCGTCGTAGGCGTTCGGATTGCCCTCGAGCGTGACGTGCCACGCGCCGGCGCGCACCGCGACCGTCACGTTCAAGTCCTTCACGGGGCCGCCGCTGACCGCGCACGTATCGCTCGCGAGCCCGTCGAACGCGACCTGCCGCTCGAACGGCATCACGTTGACTGCCTGGTTGAACAGGAACGCGTTGCTCTCCAGCAGGCCGAGGTCGCCGCGAATCCAGCCGTACCGGTAGTACAGGTGCGGACGGATCGCGCGCAGCCGCCCGGCCGTCTCGGCCGCGAGCGCGCGCGGCGACCGGTCGGCGTCGACGTGCACGCGCAACGGCACGATGTTCATCGCCATGCACGGCACGCCGAGCGCCGGCGTGCCGAGACGGTTCATCACCGGCAGGCCGAGCGTCAGGTCGCGCTGGCCGCCCTGCTTCGCGAGCCAGATGCCGATCGCGCACAGCAGCCACGCGTTCCAGTCGACGTCGAGCCGCTCGGCGGCTTCGCGCAGCGCATGCACGCGCGCGCCGTCGAGCGCGAGCGTCTCGCGCAACGCGTCCGCGCCGACCTCCTGCTGCGGCGCGAGGACGAGCGGCGCCGGCACGTCATGCAGATGCGCGCGCCAGAACGCGCGATCGGCGTCGAATCCGCCGCTCGCGCGGTAGCGCGCCTCCGCGTCGACGACGCGATCGACGCGCCAGTCCGGCAGCGCCGGCGGCGCCGCGCCCGCGACGCGGGCGTTGTAGCGGGCGGCGACCGCCTGCTGGAGCAGGCTGTAGCCGAAACCGTCGAGCGCGATGTGGTGAACCTGCAGATACCACCAGTGCCGCGTCGGCGACAGCCGCAGCAGCGCGGTGCGGTACAGCGGATCGGCCGTCACGTCGCAGCTGATCGACAGCGACGCTCGCATCCATGCGCGCGCGGCCCGTGCGGGATCGGGTTCCGCGGCGAAATCGACGAGCGGCAGCCGCGCGCATGGCGACACGCGTTGCTGCCACAGCGCATCGTCGGTCCACGCGAAGCGCATGTGCAGCGTATCCGCGTGATCGAGCACCGTCTCGACGCTGTCGGTCAGCGCCGCGACGTCGAGCGGGCCGTCGAGTTCGATCGTCTCGGCGGTCAGGTAACCCGGATCGTCCGGATCGACCTGCTGCGCGACCCAGATTCCGTATTGCGCGGACGTTGCGCGCATCGGTCGGTCTTCGAGTTGCATGAAGGGGCTTGCCACGAGAAATCGTTGAACGGGAAACGGGTCGCGCGCGTCACGCGCGGCGCCACGCGACGACGAGCTGCGGATTGCGCGACATCAGCGCCAGATGCTCGTCCATCACGTACTGGATCTGTTCGAGCTTGTCCGCGGCGTCGGCCTCGCAGCGCAGGCTCAGCACGTCGTCGGTGCGCGCCATCCGGCAGACGCCGTACGGGAAATCGACCGTCGCGCGGTGTTCGTCGAACACGACCGGCACCTTGATCGCGTAGTGCTTGCAGAGCTTGAACAGCACGCGGTCGGCCTGCGGCAACGAGAGCTCGGCGGTGCTGACGAACGGCGCCGGCTGCGCGTCCGGGATCGGGCGCGCCGTCATGCGGCCACCTGCGCCGGGCGCTGCAGCAGGTGCGCCCACGCGTCGAGCGTCGGCTGCTCCGCGAGCTGCACGAACGTGACGTCGTGTCCGGCGGCCCGCCAGGTTTCCACGAGCATCATCAGGCGCACCGAATCGAGCCCGCAGTCGAGCAGGTTGTCGCCCGCGCGCAGATCGGCGACCGGCACCCGCAGGCTGTGCGCGACCTGCGCGGTGATCTGCGCGAGCGTCGCGGGCGCGCTCGGCGCGCCGTCGCCCGCGGCCGCGCCGACCAGCTCGCCGGTGGTCGCGACCTTGCCGCAGCGCCCCGCCACGTAGTCGAGCGCCATCCGGTGCTCGCGCTCGGAGAAGTCCGCGAGCGCATCGGCGACGAAGAACGGCCGGATGTCCCGCATGAACGCGTCGCACGCGGTCATCAGGCAGCCGATGTGCGCGTAGATCCCGCAGATCACGAGCTGGTCGCGCCCCTGCTCTTTCAACAGGACGTCGAGATCCGAGCGCTGGAATGCGCTGTAGCGCCACTTGTCGAGCACGGTGTCACCCGGCGCCGGCGCGAGCGCGTCGCAGATCGCTTCGCGCGACGGCTGCGCGGTGAGCCCGGGCCCCCACATGTCGGTCAGCAGCGCGCGCTGCTCGGGCGTCTGCGCCGCGGATTGCGCGGTGTAGCAGACCGGCATCCCGCTCGCGTGCGCGAAGTCGATCAGGCGCCGCACGTTCGCCAGCAGCGCCGGCACGGGCGCCGCGTCGCGATCGTAGAAATCGAGGAAGTAGTCCTGCATGTCGTGCACGAGCAACGCGGCGCGTTGCGGCTCGAAACCCCACGTCACGCGGTTCGCCGGCAGCTCGGCCGGCATCGGGTAGGAAGGAATCTTCGGAATGGCCATGATGGAGTGCTGTTGAAAATATCGATGCCCGGGCGATGCGTGCCGCCCGCGCTTGGGTCATGCCGCCGCGCTCAACTGCGCCGCGATGCGCTCGCGCAGCGCGCGCTTGTCGATCTTGCCGACGGGTGTCTTCGGGAATACGTCGACGAATTCGATCCGGTCCGGCACCTTGAACGCGGCGACGCCCTGCTCGCGCACGAACCGGATCAGTTCCGCCGCGCCCGGCGCAGGCGTGCCGCGGATCACGTAGGCGCAACTGCGCTCGCCGAGATACGGATCGGGCATCGGCACGAGCGCCGCATCGACGACGCCCGGGTGCGCGAGCAGCAGGTGCTCGATCTCCTCGGCGGGAATCTTCTCGCCGCCGCGGTTGACCTGGTCCTTCGCGCGCCCTTCGACGATCAGATGCCCGGTGGCCGTGACCCGCACGCGATCGCCGGTGCGATAGAAGCCGTCCGCGGTGAATGCGCGCGCGTTGTGCGCATGCGCCTCGTAGTAGCCGCGGATCGTGTACGGGCCGCGCGTGAGCAGATGGCCGACCTCGCCCGGCGCGACCGGACGGTCGTCGTCGTCGACGATGCGGATCTCGTCGTCCGGCGAGATCGGCCGCCCCTGCGTGCCGGTCACCAGCTCGCGCGGATCGTCGAGCCGCGTGTAGTTGACGAGCCCTTCGGCCATCCCGAACACCTGCTGCAGCTGCGCGCCGAAACCGTCCGCCGCGCGGGCCGCGAGCGCCGGGTCGAAGCGCGCGCCGCCGACCTGCACGAGCTCGAGGCTCGCGAGCGCCTCCCGCCGCCGCGCCACGGCTGCGAGCCACACCGGCACCAGCGGCGGCACGAGCGCGACGACCGTCACGCGCTCGCGCTCGATCAGCGGGAACGCGACATCCGGGCTCGCGCCGTCGCACAGCACGACCGTGCCGCCCGCGTGCAGCACGCCGAACGAGCCCGGCGAGCTGAGCGCGTAGTTGTGCGCGGCCGGCAGCGCGGCCAGATAGACGCTGCGCTCGCTCAGAGCGCAGATGCGCGCGCTTTCGCGCACGCTGTACAGGTAGTCGTCGTGGGTGCGCGGGATCAGCTTCGGCGTGCCGGTGCTGCCGCCCGACAGTTGCAGGAACGCGACCTCGCCCGCGGCCGGTTCAGGCGGCAGCGCGACGTGCGCCGGCGCGTCGGCCAGCGCGAGGTTCGCGTTGCCGGGCGCCGTGAACAGCAGGTGCCGCAGCGTCGGCGCGTCGGCCTGCACGTCGCGCGCGAGCGCCCGGTAATCGAAACCGTCGTGCCGCTCGGCCGCGACGTACGCGACCGCCTGCGCGTGCCGGCAAAAGAAGCCGATTTCGCGCCGCCGATGCGCAGGCAGCGCGAACACCGGCAGCGCGCCGAGCCGGAACAGCGCGAACGTCACCGCGAAGAACGCGACGCAGTTCGGCAACTGCACGACGACGCGCTCGCCCGGCGCGATGCCGCGCGCGGTCAACGCGCGGGCGACACGCGCCGCTTCGTCGGCGAGCGTGCGATACGACCAGCGGATGTCGTCCTGCACGAGCGCGATGCGCTCGCCATGCCGCGCGACGCGCTCGTCGAGCCATTGCGCGAACGATTGCCCGCGCCAGTAGCCTTTTGCACGGTACGCGTCGGCGAACGCGTCCGGCCACGGCGTGCCGTGCGCGCGCATCATGCGGCCTCCGGCGCGACGTCGTGGCTCACGCCGAGCGCGTCGAGCATCGTCCGGAATTTCGCGGCGGTCTCCGCGCACTCGCCTTCGGGCGTCGATTCGCCGACGACGCCCGCGCCCGCGTAGAGCCTCAGCGTGCGATCGTGTGCCTCCGCGCAACGAATCGTCACCACCCATTCGCCGTCGCCTTGCGTATCGACCCAGCCGAGCATCCCCGCGTAGAAGCCGCGATCGAACGGCTCCGCGTCGCGAATGCACGCACGGGCGGCCGCGCGCGGCGCGCCGCAGACGGCCGGCGTCGGATGCAGCGCAAGCGCGAGCGTCAGCGCGTCGGCGTCGGTTTCGCCGCGCACTTCGGTGGACAGGTGCCACATCGTCTCGGTGTGGATCAGCGACGGACGCACGGGCACGTCGAGATGCCGGCACAACGGCGCGAGCGCGTCGCGCACCGCGTCGACGACGACCCGATGCTCGTCGCGATCCTTCACGGATGCGAGCAGCGCGTCCGCGCGGCGGCGATCCTCGACCGGATCGGGGCTGCGCGGCGCCGAGCCCGCGAGCGGATTGGCGCGCACGATGCCGCCGAAACGGCTCACGAGCAGCTCCGGGCTCGCGCCGAGCAGCGTGCGGCCGGCGCCCAGGTCGACGGAGAACGTATAGCCATGCGGATTGCGGGCCGCGAGCCGTGCGACCAGCGGCGCGACGTCGACCGGCCGTTCGCCGGTGATCTCGAGCGTGCGCGCCAGCACGACCTTGGCGAGCTCGCCCGCGCGGATGCGGGCGGCGGCCTGCGCGACCGCGTTCCCGTAGACGTCCGCCGACGGCACCGCGCGCGTCGCATGGCGCGTCGCGGCGAGCGCCGGGGCGCGCAGCGCACCGAGCGGGCCGGCGCGCAGCAGCGTGCGCGCAACCCTCAGCGCGGCGGGCGCCTCGACGTCGAACGGCACCGCGCCGACGACCGCCGCGCCGGCGTGCCCATTCGCGCGGGCGTCGCGCAGCGCATCCGCGACGCGCGACGCGAGCGGCGCATCGGCGTGCGGGACAGTATCCGCCGCGTCGGTCGCGAGCAGCGCATGGGCCGGCGTCGCGAGAAACAGCGGCGTGTCGGGACGATAGACCTCCCAGATGTTTCGGGGTGCCAATAGTGTCGCGGGACGGGAAACCATGTTCATGAGATTGACCTCCAGATTGAATGGGCCGGCGGCATGTCGGTGCGGCGCCGGCCGCGCCTTCACATTTCGGCCGTGACGCTCACCGCGATGCGGCGGCCCTGGTCGACGAGCCAGTTGCCGCTCAGGCCGTTCGCGCGGGTGCGGTCGTCGACCGGAACCATCTTGTTGGTCACGTTCAGCACCGCGAAATTGACCGAGAAGCGCTTGTCGATCCGGTACCGGCCGCCGAGGTCGAAGGTCGTCGTCGACGGCCGCTCGCGCACGCCCTGCGCGCCGTTGCGGAACGCCGCCCAGTATTCGCTGCCGATGTAGTTGGCCGTCGCATACAGGTCGAGCTTCGGCGTTGGCGCCCAGTCGACCTGCACGTTGAATTTGTGCTTCGGTGTCTTGTCGAGCGGCTGGCCGTCGAGCGAGCCGCCGTTGAAGGCCTTCTCGCCGTTGCCTTCGCGGCGCGACTGCGTCAGCGTGTACGCGCCCGACACCCTCACCGTGCGCGTCACGCGCGTGCCCGCGCCGAGCTCGAGCCCGTACAGCTTGACCCGGTCGATGTTGTCGTACTTGTAGATGTTGCGGCCCGGCGAGCGCGGGTCGGCTACGCCCGTGTCGTAGCTCGTGACCTTGTTCCTGAACAGGTTGTTGAACAGCGTCAGGCCCGCGTACGTGTCGCCCATGTCGTAGCGCACGCCGAGCTCCTCGGTCACGCTGGTCTCGGGCTTCAGGTCCGGGTTGCCGCACAGCGTGCCGGGCACCGCCCCCGCCGCGCCGCCCGACGTCATGCAGTAGCCACCCGTGCTCTGGCGCAGCGACGGCGGCCGGAAGCCGGTCGACACGCCGCCGCGCACCGTCCACGCCTGGGTGAGCTTGTACACGCCGTAGACGCGCGGGCTCACGTGGCTGCCGTAGCGCTCGTCGTGATCGAGCCGCACGCCGGTCGTCAGCGTGAAGCGGTCGTTGAAGAAGTACTCGTTCTCGCCGAACAGCGCCCAGGCGTTGCGCGAGATGCGGTCCGAATTGATCGCGTGGCCCTTCGGCACCGCGTCCTGGCTGCCGACGCCCGACAGCCGCGACCAGATATGCTGGCCGCCGACGGTCAGGATGTTGCGCTCGCCCCACCAAGGCACCTCGACCTTGCCCTCGAGGATCGTATCCGTCAGCGCGGGCTTCACCGGCGAGCGCCCCACCGGCGTCCACTGGTCCTGCACGCCGCGCTCGCCGTACAGCGACAGCGTCGTGTTGCCGAAGCCCCAGCGGCCGTCGTGCGTGATGCCCCAGTAGTCGCGCACGTGGCGCGTCTCGGTGATCGCGGAGGTCGCGGTGCGCGGCGTGAGCGGCGCCTCGCTCTTGCCCGGCGTGCTGAGATAGGTGAGCTGTTCGCGGCCGACGTTCACGCTGATGTCCTGGTCGCGGGTCGGCTTCGCGGCGAGCTTCACGTCGAAGCTGCCGATGCGCTGCCCGTTCGCGCCGCTGGCCCCGCTCGCCGGGTAGTAGAGGCTGTCCTCGCCCCGGTGCAGCAGGCGCCCGGATACCTGCAGTCCGAGCACGTCGGACTTCAGCGGGCCGCCGAGCCAGAAATCCACGCTCTGCGTATCGCCCTGGTTCGACTCGAGCTGCCACACGCTGCTCGCGGTGAGCGTGCCGCCCCAGCGCTTCGGCACCTTGCGCGTGATCACGTTGACCACGCCGCCCATCGCGTCCGCGCCGTACAGCGACGACATCGGCCCGCGCACGACCTCGATCCGCTCGATCGCGGAAAGCGGCGGCAGCAGGTTGGACTGCACGCCCGCGGTGCCGCGGTTCATCGTTTCGCGGGTGTTCTGCCGGCGGCCGTCGACGAGGAACAGCGTGTATTCGCCGGGCATTCCGCGAATCGAGATGTCCTGGTCGTTCGGCGACCCGCCGACGACGCTCACGCCCTCGACCTTGCCGACGATCTCGGCGACCGACGTGTAGGGCTTCGCCTCGATCTCGTCGCGGGTGATCACCGAGATGCTGGCGGGCGCCTCCTTGATCGCCTGCTCGCGGCGGCTCGCCGTCACGACGATTTCCTTCATCGCCGCCGGATCGCCGGACGCAGCCGACGCGGCAGCATCGCCCTGCTTGTCAGGCGTCTGCTGCGCCCACGCGCAGGATACCCCCATCAGATACAGGCCGGCGACCACGGCCGGCTTCAACGCAAACTTCGCAACGTGACTCGACATGATGACGCTTTCGCTGCTCCACAATGTGATTGATTCTCATTTGCATTATGGAACCTGTCATGCGCTGAAATCTTTGCGAAAGCTTCGATCTTGTTTGAGCGCCGCCGCGACGCGGATCGGCACCGATCAGCACCGGTCAGCGTCGATCGCTGCGCCGCGCGAGCGTCGGCGTCACGCCGAAGCGGCGCTTGTACGCGGTCGCGAAATTCGCGGCGCTCGTGTAGCCGGCGAGCGCCGCGGCCTGCTTGACGCTCACCGCGTCGCGCTCGAGCGCGAGCCGCGCGCGCTGCAGGTGATGCTCGCGAATGAAGTCGAACACCGTCGTGCCGTATGCGGCGCGGAACTGGCGCTGCATCGCGTTCGCGCTCATTCCGGCGTGGCGCGCGATGTCGTCGAGCGACAGGTCCTGCGCGGCGTCGCTCGCGAGAAACGCGCGCAGTTCCGCCATCCGCCGATAGTCGCGCGAGCCGAGCGCCGCATCCGACGCCTGCGCCGCCTCCGCCTCGAGCGGCGCGAACGCCTCGGCGAGCAGTTCGAGCACGCGGCTTTCGAGGTAGATCGCCTGCAGCATCGGCTGGTAGGACGGCGGCCGCACGATCTGCTCGGCGAGCGCGGTCGCGCGCGGCGTCGGTTGCCAGAAACGGATCGCGAGATGCGCGGACAGCATCGAATCGAGCCGCTCCGGCAATGCCGCGCGGCTCGCGGCCTGCAGATGCGCGAGCCATTCGTCGGACATCGCGAGGCTGAGCCGCCGCGCATAGCCGCCCTTGCTCAGCCGGCGGCGGAACGTGTCGGGCTGCAGCGCATTGAGCAGGAACGACTGCATCCGCACATGCGGCCGCGCCGCGCTCGATCGGGTCGCATTGGGCCGGGCCGCGGCGTCGCGGCACGCGCTGCGGCCGTCCGTCGTCAGCAGCACGCGCCGGTCGCCGTACGACACGTCGAGCGCCCCTTCCAGCAGCAGTACGAGATGCAGGCCCGGCGTGCACTGGCCCGACATCACCGCGTCGAACTCGTCGGTCGCGTCGTCCGCATGCACGCGCAGGCCCGGCCGCACTTCGCGGACCCGCGCAACGTGCGCGTCGTGTCGATGGCAATCGGAAGGGAAAGCGCCTGGCGCCCATGCAGTCATCTCGGATACCCCCGTGCGCGGTCGGTGCTCGCGCAAACTATTCAGTCGTTCGGTCAAACGGACAGCGTCCGCTCCGGCCCCGTCTCTCGGTTACAATTAAATGAGAATTGTTCTCATTTATATCGTATCGGGAGTAGCGTGAGAAAGACAAGCGGAATGTGGGCCACGCTCGGCGTCTGGCTGTGCGGCTGGCTCTTGATGCACGCCGCGCATGCGGACACGACGACCGTCACCGACCTCGCCGGCCGGCAGGTGCGGATTCCCGCGCGCGTCGAGCGCGTGCTGCTCGGCGAAGGACGGCTGCTGCCGGCGCTCGCGATCGTCGACGCCGGCGATCCGGCGCGCCGCCTCGTCGGCATGATGGGCGACTTCGAGCAGCTCGATCCGACGAGCTACGCGCAATGGCTCGCACGCTTTCCGCGGCTGAAGGACGTCCCGCGCATCGGACGCTCGCAGGCCGGCAGCTTCAGCGACGAGCGCGCGCTCGCGCTGCGGCCGCAGGTCGCGATCTTCGGGCTCGGCGGCGGCCACGGGCCCGGCGAGCGCGATCGCGAGACGCTGGCGCGGCTCGAAGCCGCGGGCGTCGCGATCGTGTTCGTCGATTTTCGCCACGATCCGCTCGTCAACACGCCACGCAGCATCGCGGTGCTCGGCCAGGTGTTCGGCGCGCCGCAACGCGCGGCCGACTTCAACGCGTCCTGGCAGGAACAGCTCGACCTCGTCCGCACCCGCCTGAAGACGGCCCGCCCCGCCGCGCCGACGGTGTTCCTCGAAAGCCGCGTCGGCCTGTCGAGCGACTGCTGCGAAACGATGACGGGCATGCTCGGCAAGCTGCTCGACGCGGCCGGCGGCGACAACGTCGCGAAGGGCCGCGTGCCGGGCGAGCACGGCACGCTGAACCCGGAATACCTGCTGAGCCGCCAGCCCGATTTCTACATCGGCACCGGGATCGGCGCGGCCTCCACGCTGCAAAGCGCGCCGCAGCGCATCGCGCTCGGCGCCGGCGTGTCGCGGGACGCGGCCGTGCGCTCGTTCGACCGCGCGCTCCAGCGCCCGACGATCGCGCCGCTGCGCGCGGTGCGCGAACGTCGCGCGTATGCGATCTGGCATCACTTCTACAACTCGCCGTTCAATGTCGTCGCGGTGCAGGCGATGGCGAAGTGGCTGCATCCGGACCTGTTCGCGGATCTCGATCCGCGTCGCACGTTCGACACGATGGTGCGCCGCTTCCAGCCGGTTGCGCTGAACGGCGAGTACTGGATTCAGGAAGGATCGTGAAATGAGCGGGCATCCCTCCCCCGTGCTTCCCATGCGTCGCGGCCTGCTGTTCGCCGGCCTCGCGGGCGCGCTCGCGACCCGCGGCGCGTGCGCCGGCGCCGCATCAAAGGTGTCGCATGCGTCGGCATGGCCGGCCGCCGCCGACGCGCCGCCCGTCCGGCTCCCCGCCAGCCGCCAGTTCGACGTGACGGTCGCCGGCCGAAGCCGGCGCCTGTTCGTCGCGCTGCCGGCCGAGCGCTCGGCGAGCGGGCCGCATCCGGTGCTGGTCGTGCTCGACGGCAACGCGCTGTTCCCGCTCGCCGCGCCGCTCGCGCGCAATCGCGCGGCGCGGCCCGACGCCGCGCGCGAACCCGCGCCGATCGTGATCGGCATCGGCTATCCGACCGACGCGCCGTACGACATGCAGGCGCGCGCCGACGACTACACGCTCGCGCCGCTGCCGGACGGACAGGGTCTCGCCGCGGACCGCTTTCTCGACTTCATCGAGCACGACGTGCAGCCGTGGCTCGCGCGCCAGTGGCCGATCGACGCCGGCCGGCAGACGCTGTTCGGCCACTCGTACGGCGGCCTGCTGACGCTGTATGCGCTGCTGACGCGCCCGCACCTGTTCCGGCGCTACGTCGCCGCGAGCCCGTCGATCTGGTGGGGCGAGCGCGCGCTGCTGCCGTATGCCGACCGATTCGCCGCGCAGGCGGCGCCGCTCGACCCGGCGCTGCGCGTCGTCGTGACCGCGGGCAGCCTCGAGGAAGGCGCGCCGAACCCGGACCCCGAGCGCATGCGCCGGCAGCAGGCGCGCAAGCAGGTCAGCTCGGCCCGCGACTTCGTGCAGCGCGTGGGCCGCCGCCCCGGTCTCGCCGCGACGTTCCGGCTGATCGACGGCGAGGATCACGGCGGCGTCGTGATGCCGAGCGCCGCGCTCGCGGTGCGCGTCGCGTGCGCGCCGGTCCAGCGCGAGGATGCCGCATGAGCGCAGCCGCCCCCGTCCCGTCCGCGTCGCTGCGGGTCCGCTACCGGGCAATCGCCGCGCGGCGCGTCGGCGCGCTCGCGATGCTGGCCTGCGTGCTCGTCGCGCTGCTGATCGTCGACATCGCGACCGGCCCGTCGTCGTTCCCGGTCGCGGATATCGTGACCGGGCTGTTCCGTCCGGACGCGCTGCCGCTCGAACAGCGCGTGATCCTGTGGAACGTGCGCCTGCCCTACGCGCTGATGGCGGTGCTGGTCGGCGCGGCGCTCGGGCTCGCCGGCGCCGAGATGCAGACCGTGCTGAACAACCCGCTCGCGAGCCCGTTCACGCTCGGCATCGCCGCGGCGGGGAGCGTCGGCGCGTCGCTGGTCGTGATCTCCGGCTGGCACCTCGTGCTGTGGAACGAAAACCTCGCGCTGTCGCTCGGCGCGTTCGGCTGCGCGCTGTCCGCGACGCTCCTGATCGTCTGGCTCGCGTGGCGGCACGGCGCGACGACCGAAACCGTCGTGCTGTTCGGCATCGGCCTGATGTTCAGCTTCGAGGCGCTGCTGTGGCTGCTGCAGTTCATCGCCGATGCGAACGCGCTCCAGCAGATCGTGTTCTGGAGCATGGGCAGCCTCGCGCGGGCGACCTGGAGCAAGATCGCGATCCTCGCGTGCGTGCTCGCCGCCGGCATGCTGTGGAGCGCGCCGGGCGTCGCGTCGATGACCGCGCTGCGCGCCGGCGAGGAACAGGCCCGCAGCATGGGCATTGCGGTCGAGCGGCTGCGGCTCGTCACGCTCGTGCGCATCAGCCTGCTGTCGGCGACCGCGCTGTCGTTCGTCGGCACGATCGGCTTCGTCGGCCTGGTCGGCCCGCACGTCGCGCGGCTGCTCGTCGGCGACGACCACCGCCACTACCTGCCCGGCGCGGCGCTCGCCGGCGCGATCATGCTGTCGGCCGCGTCGGTGCTCAGCAAGACGCTCGTCGACGGCGTCGTGCTGCCGATCGGCATCATCACCGCGCTCGTCGGCGTGCCGCTCTTCATGACGCTGATCAGCCGCCGCAGGAGGCTCGATGGATAAGCTGCCACACGCGCTGCGCATCGACGGGCTCGACGTCGCATACGGCGCGCGCACGATCCTCGCGCGGCTGTCGCTGCGGCCGGTGCCGCCCGGCAGCGCCGTCGCGCTGCTCGGCCCGAACGGCGTGGGCAAATCGACGCTGCTGCGCGCGCTCGCCCGCCTCGTCGCCGCGCGCGGCGCCGCGACGCTCGACCGGCACGACCTGCTGCGCGGCGCGCGCCGCGACCACATGCGCCGCGTCGGCTACCTGCCGCAGACGCTGCCGCAGCCGACGTCGCTGCTCGTCTACGAGGCGGTGCGCGGCGCGCTGCGCGCGACCTGCGGCGGCTTGTCGGCCGACGGGCAGGATGCCCGCCTCGAACGCGTGTTCGCGCAGTTGAACCTGCATGCGCTCGCGACGACGCCGCTCGACCGGCTGTCGGGCGGACAGCGCCAGATGGTCGGGCTCGCGCAGGTGCTGGTGCGCGACACGCCGCTGCTCCTGCTGGACGAGCCGACGAGCGCGCTCGACCTGCGCTGGCAGCTGCTCGCGCTGGAGGCCATGCGGGATGCGGTCACGCGGCGCGGCGCGATTGCGCTCGTCGCGATGCACGACCTGAATCTCGCGGCCCGCTTCTGCGATCGTCTCGTGCTGCTCGGCCATGAAGGCGTGGTGGCCGATGGCGGCGTCGCCGACGTGCTGACGCCCGCGAACCTGCGACGCGCATACCGCGTCGACGCGCGTGTCGAGCGCACGGTGTCGGGCGACTACGTGACGCTCGCCGAACGCGCGACGTCTTCCGACGCGCACGCCGAGGTTTTTTGAGCGGGTGCAAAAAATCTGTTGACAGCCTTCGCAACTGCTCTATAATTGCGGTCTTTCGCGAATGCAGCATCAAGCGAAACGTGCCCAGGTGGCGGAATTGGTAGACGCACTAGGTTCAGGTCCTAGCGGTGGCAACATCGTGGAGGTTCGAGTCCTCTCCTGGGCACCATCTGTTTTCAAAAAGGTCGGCTTCTAGCCGGCCTTTTTCATTTCTGGCCCAGGAAGCAAAGCGCCTGCGCGCTCTTTGTCCTAGCCCCTCTCCCCCTGAAAAACCGGCTGCATGCCGGCCTCCTTCATCTCGCACACCGTCTCGCGCCATCTTCGCGTACGGGCCGATCTTCCCCACGCAGTTTCCTGTCGCCGCCGCGCCCTCCCCATGCCCGGGATTTCCCTAGGCTGACACGCCGACCGCCTCGCGGTTAAATAAATCAACGTGATTTATTTAATGCGCCGGACACCGGCGCCATGGAAGGAGACGCCATGCGAAGCCCGCACATCGGCCAGGGCAGCAATTCAGCCAACGTGCGCCGTTACAACGAGCGCCTGCTGCTGAAGACCCTGCGTCGCGCGGGCAGCGCGTCGAAGGCCGATCTCGCCCGTCTTGCGAACATGACCGGCACGGCCGTCGGCAGCATCATCACGTCGCTCGTCGACGCGAAGCTGATCGAATTCACCGGCCGCCGCGTCGAAGGCCAGCGCGGCCAGCCCGCGTCGCTGATCCGGCTCGACCCGCGCGGCGCGTTCGGCATCGGCGTCCACCTCGACCGGATGCGCATCGAGACGGCGCTCGTCAACTTCGCCGGCGACGTGCTCGGCCGCGTCTCGCACGACACCCTGCTGCCGCCGCCCGCCGAGGTCCTCGAGATCGTCCGGCGCGACATCGCCACGATGCAGGCCCTGCTCCCCGCGCACGAGCGCGAGCGCCTGACGGGCATCGGCGTCGCGCAGCCGTACAACCTCGGCAGCTGGATGCGCGAGCTCGGCCTCGCGCCCGACACGTTCCGCCCGTGGGAAGACGTCGATTTCGCGAGCGAGCTCGGGCGCGCGCTGGCGCTGCCGGTGTTCGGCGAGAACGACGGCAACGCGGCCGCGATCGCCGAACTGTTCTACGGCTTCGGCCGCCAGCAGGACGATTTCATCTATCTGTTCATCGGGCCCGCGATCGGCGGCGGAATCGCGATCGACGGCGACTGCCTGCGCGGCGTCACCGGCAACGCGGGCGACATCGGCGTGATGCCGGTGCCGCCGAGCCGCCTGCCGTCGGCGCCGCCGCCGCGCGGCCCGTGGGACATCCTGCTCGCGCGCGCATCGCTGCACGCGCTGGTGCGCCACCTGCGCCACGGCGGCGAGCGCGTCGACAACCGCGCCGACCTCGAGGCGTGCATCGCGCGCGGCCTGCCCGCCGTCGACGAATGGATCGACGATTGCGTCGATGCGCTCGCGCCGGCGCTGCGCGCCGTGCTGTGCGTCATCGACGCGCCGTTCGTCGTGCTCGACGCCGACACCGACGCCGGCCTGATCGACGCGGTGACGACCCGCCTGCGCGCCGCCCTCGTCGCGACCGCGCCGGAGGCGCGCGGCACGCCGACGCTGGTGCGCGGCACGTTCGGCGCGGACGCCGGCGCGATCGGCGCCGCGACGCTGCCGATGTTCTTCAACTTCTCCCCGCGGGCCGGCATCCTCAAGGGTGCAGGCGCGCAATCGCAGGAGGTCAACCATGTCGCGATCTGAGTCGCCCCGTCCGCTGCTCGAGATGCGCGGGATCAGCAAGACGTTCCCGGCCGTGCGCGCGCTCGACAACGTGAGCCTGACCGTCTATCCGGGCGAGATCCATTCGCTGATGGGCGAGAACGGCGCGGGCAAGTCGACGCTGATGAAGATCCTGTCGGGCGCGTACCAGGCCGACGCGGGCGGCGAGATCCTGATCGACGGCGCGCGCATCGACGTCGACGGGCCGCTCGCCGCGCGCGACGCGGGTGTCGCGGTGATCTACCAGGAGCTGTGCCTCGCGCCGAACCTGACGGTCGCGGAGAACATCTACGTCGGCCGCGAGCTGCGGCGCGGCAACCGCCGCTGGGGCACGATCGACCGCGCGGCGATGTCGCGCGGCTGCCGAGACGTGCTCACGCGGCTCGGCGCGACGTTCGGGCCGGACACGCCGGTCGGCACGCTGTCGATCGCCGAGCAGCAGCTGGTCGAGATCGCGCGCGCCGTCCACACGCGCGCACGCATCCTCGTGATGGACGAGCCGACGACGCCGCTGTCGTCGCGCGAGACCGAGCGCCTGTTCCGGCTGATCCGCCAGCTGCGCGAGGAAGGCCTCGCGATCATCTACATCAGCCACCGGATGGCGGAAATCTACGAGCTGTCCGACCGCGTGTCGGTGCTGCGCGACGGCGCCTACGTCGGCACGCTCGAGCGCGCGTCGCTGTCGGCCGAGCGGCTGGTCGGAATGATGGTCGGCCGCGACATCTCGGGCTTCTACAAGAAGGAACATGCGCCGTACGACCGCGGGCACCTGCTGCTGTCGGTGCGCGACGTCGCGGACGGCGGCCGCGTGCGCGGCTGCAGCCTCGACCTGCACGCGGGCGAAGTGCTCGGCATCGCTGGGCTCGTCGGCGCGGGCCGCACCGAGCTCGCGCGGCTGATCTTCGGCGCGGAGCCGCGCACGCGCGGCGACGTGACGATCGACGAGCGGACCTTCGGCGCGCACTCGCCGCGCGACGCGATCGACGCCGGCCTCGTCTACCTGACCGAAGACCGCAAGCGCCAGGGCCTGTTCCTCGACATGAGCGTGCGCGACAACATCAACATCTCGGTGTGCGGCCGCGACGCCCGGCTCGGCAAGCTCGACCTCGCGCGCGGCGCCACGCGTGCGCGCGACGCGATCGCGTCGCTGTCGATCCGCGTGCCGCACGCGAACGTCAACGTCGGCGCGCTGTCGGGCGGCAACCAGCAGAAGGTGCTGCTGTCGCGCCTGCTCGAAACGAAGCCGCGCGTGCTGATTCTCGACGAGCCGACCCGCGGCGTCGACATCGGCGCGAAATCCGAGATCTACCGGATCATCAACGAGCTCGCCCGCGCGGGCGTCGGCGTGATCGTGATCTCGAGCGAGCTGCCGGAAATCATCGGCGTCGCCGACCGCGTGCTGGTGATGCGCGAAGGCGAGATCGCCGGCGAACTCGGCGGCTACACCGGCGCGCCGATCACGCAGGAAGCGATCATCGCGCTCGCCACCGGCTCGCAAACGGAACCGGCGATCGTGCACTGAGCGCCGCCGCTTATTTTTCACCTTACATTCAGGCTACCGAAATGATCAACCCGACCAAGCAGCGGAACCTCGCTTCCGCGCCGGCCCATCCGGTACAAGAGCGCGCGCCGCAGGTGCGGCTCGGCGAGCACCGCGCGCGCATGCAGGCGCTGATGCGCACCGCCGGCATGCTGCCGGTCCTGCTGCTCCTGTGCGTCGGCTTCGGCTTCCTGACCGACGGCTTCTTCACGCTGCAGAACCTGTCGATCGTCACGCAGCAGGCATCGATCAACATCGTGCTCGCCGCCGGGATGACGTTCGTGATCCTGACGGGCGGCATCGACCTGTCGGTCGGCTCCGTGCTCGCCGCCGCGGCGGTCGCCGCGCTGCTCGCGTCGAACATCCCGAACTGGGGCTGGCTCGGCGTGCCGGCCGCGCTCGCGGTCGGCCTCGTGTTCGGCGCGGTCAACGGCGGGCTGATCGCGCTGCTGCGCCTGCCGCCGTTCATCGTCACGCTCGGCGCGCTGACCGCCGTGCGCGGCGTCGCGCGGCTGATCGGCAACGACACGACGATCTTCAATCCGCAACTGCCGTTCGCGTTCATCGGCAACGGCTCGATCCTCGGCGTGCCGTGGCTCGTCGTGATCGCCGGCGCGGTGATCGTCGCATCGTGGTTCATCCTGCGCCGCACCGTGCTCGGCATGCGGATCTACTCGGTCGGCGGCAACCCGGAAGCCGCGCGCCTGTCGGGCATCAACGTGCGCGCGATCCAGTTGTTCGTCTATGCGGCGTCGGGCCTGCTCGCCGGCCTCGGCGCGGTGATGTCGGCCGCGCGGCTCTATGCGGCCAACGGCCTGCAGCTCGGCCAGTCGTACGAACTCGACGCGATCGCCGCGGTAATCCTCGGCGGCACCAGCTTCGTCGGCGGCGTCGGCTCGATCGTCGGCACGCTGATCGGCGCGCTGATCATCGCGGTGCTGACCAACGGGCTCGTGCTGCTCGGCGTGTCCGACATCTGGCAATACATCATCAAGGGGCTCGTGATCATCGGCGCGGTCGCGCTCGACCGCTACCGCCAGCGCGACTCGGCCCGCACCTGACGTTCCCTCTTTCATCCATCGGGGCGCAGGCAGGTCCTCCTGCGCCCGCCGTCCAACGGACCTCACGGAGACAACGACATGTTCAAGCCCCAAGCTGTCCTGACCGGCATCGCCTGCGCGCTCGCGTTCGCGACGGCCGCCGCGCACGCGGCCGACAAGCCGCTGAAGTCGATCGGCATCACGGTCGGCTCGCTCGGCAACCCGTACTTCGTCACGATCGCGAAAGGCGCCGAGGCGCGCGCGAAGCAGATCAACCCGGGCGCGAAGGTCACGGCCGTGTCGGCCGACTACGACCTGAACAAGCAGTTCACGCAGATCGACAACTTCATCTCCGCGCACGTCGACATGATCCTGCTCAACGCGGCCGACCCGAAGGCGATCGAGCCCGCGGTGAAGAAGGCGCAGGCGGCCGGCATCACGGTGATCGCGGTCGACGTCGCGGCGGCCGGCGCGAACGCGACCGTGCAGACCAACAACGTGAAGGCCGGCGAGCTCGCGTGCGACTTCCTCGCGAAGAAACTCAACGGCAAGGGCAACGTGATCATCGAGAACGGCCCGCAGGTGTCGGCGGTGGTCGACCGCGTGAACGGCTGCAAGGCCGTGCTCGCGAAGAATCCGGGCATCAAGCTGCTGTCCGCCGACCAGGACGGCAAGGGCTCGCGCGAAGGCGGGATGAACGCGATGCAGGGCTACCTGACGCGCTTTCCGAAGCTCGACGGCGTGTTCACGATCAACGATCCGCAGGCCGTCGGCAGCGATCTCGCCGCGAAGCAGCTGAACCGCACCGGCATCGTGATCACGTCGGTCGACGGCGCGCCCGACATCGAGACCGCGCTCAAGAGCAACACGCTCGTGCAGGCGTCGTCCAGCCAGGACCCGTGGGCGATGGCGCAGCAGGCCGTGAACGTCGGCTACGGGATCATGAACGGCCAGAAGCCCGCCAATCCGATGATCCTGATCGAGCCTGCGCTCATCACGCGCGACAACGTGAAGAGCTACAAGGGCTGGAGCGCGCCGCACTGACCCGCCCGGCGCGGGCGCGGGCCGCACCGCGCCCGCGCCGGCCGGGCCGCACGACGGCTCCCGTCAACCGAACAACCGCAACAAGGCACGGCGCGACCTCGCGGCGTGACGCCCAGACATGACGACGAACCTTCCCCGCCTGGTCGTATTCGGCGAAGCGCTGACCGATTTCATCCGCGACGACGCGCAGCACTGGCACAGCGTCGCCGGCGGCTCGTGCTGGAACGTGGCGCGCGTCGGCGCCCGGCTCGGCGTGCCGACCGGCTTCGCCGGCACGGTCAGCCGCGACATCTTCGGCGACGAGCTGATGCGCAAGAGCGCCGAAGCCGGACTCGACATGCGCTTCATCCGGCAGGTCGACCGCGCGCCGTTGCTCGCGATGGTCGTGTCGAAGCAGCCGCCGAACTACTTCTTCATCGGCGAGAACAGCGCCGATCTCGCGTTCGATCCGGCCGCCCTGCCCGCCGGCGCGCTGGAGGCGGCGGACATCGTGCACGTCGGCTCGCTCGGCGTCGTGCGCGAGCCGCTCGCATCGCGCCTCATCGACATCGCGCAGGCCGCGCGCGCGGCCGGCAAGCGGATCTCGTTCGACCCGAACTTCCGCGCGCCGATGGCCGATCCGTCGTATCGCGCGACGCTGCGCCGGCTGGCGGGCCTCGCCGACACCATCAAGGTGTCCGACGAAGACCTGCTCGGCCTGTTCCCCGAGCTCGACGAGGCCGCCGCCATCGCGCAACTGCGCGCGTGGGCGCCCGAAGCGGCCGTGCTCGTCACGCGCGGCGCGGCCGGCATGCAGCTGTTCCACGGCGGCGACACGCTGTTCCAGCCGGCGTTCCCGACCGAGGTCGCCGATACCGTCGGCTGCGGCGACGCGACCGTCGGCGGCTGGATGGCGAGCCTGCTCATGCGCCCCGACGCGCCGGCCGCCGAGCACCTGCGCTACGCGGCCGCCTGCGCGGCAGTCGCGTGCGCGCATCCGGGCGCCTATGCGCCGACGGCCGCCGAAGTGGCCGAACGGCTCGACGCGTCGGGCATTGCCGCGAGTCTGCCGCGATGAACGCCGCCCACGCATCCGCATCGCGCGACCCGTCCGCGTTCGCGTTCGTGCTGTTCGGCGGCACCGGCGACCTCGCGATGCGCAAGATCCTGCCGGCGCTGTACGCCGCGCATCGCGACGGCCTGCTCGCGAGCGCCGGACGCATCGTCGCGGTCGCGCAGAATCCGTTCGACCATGCCGGCTACCTGCGCTGGGTCGATGCGTCCGTGCGCCCGCACGTCGATGCCGCGTCGTTCGACACGGCGTCATGGCGCGGCTTCGTCGAGCGGCTCGCCTACGTCGAACTCGACGCGAGCCGCCCGGACGCGTTCGCGCGCCTGCGCGACGCGCTCGAGCCGATGCCGGGCCGGCGCATCTTCTATCTCGCGACCGGGCCGTCGCTGTTCGTGCCGATCTGCCGCTCGCTCGCGGCGGCGGGCCTCGCGCCGCCGTCTTCGCGCGTCGTGCTCGAAAAGCCGCTCGGCTACGATCTCGCGTCGTCGGCCGCGATCAACGACGCGGTCGGCACGATCTTCAGCGAGGAGCAGATCTACCGGATCGATCACTACCTCGGCAAGGAAGCGGTGCAGAACCTGTTCGCGCTGCGCTTCGGCAACGTGATGTTCGAGCCGCTGTGGCGGCGCGAATGGATCGAGAACATCCAGATCACCGTCGCGGAAGAACTCGGCGTCGGCGGGCGCGGCGCGTTCTACGACCAGACCGGCGCGCTGCGCGACATGGTGCAGAACCACCTGCTGCAACTGCTCGCGATCATCGCGATGGAGCCGCCGCAATCGATGGACGCGGATGCGGTGCGCGACGAGAAGCTGCGCGTGCTGCGCGCGCTGAAGCCGCTCGCCGGCGACGACATTGCCCGCAGCGTCGTGCGCGGCCAGTATCGCGCGGGCGCGGTGCGCGGCGTGGCCGTGCCGGCCTACCGGGACGAGCCGGGCATCGCGGCCGACAGCGCCACCGAGACCTTCATCGCGCTGAAGGCCGAGGTCGACAACTGGCGCTGGGCCGGCGTGCCGTTCTTCCTGCGCACCGGCAAGCGGCTTGCCGATCGCGTGGCCGAGATCGTCGTCAACTTCCGGCCGGTGCCGCATTCGGCGCTCGGCGCCGCGGCGCTGCGGCCCGGCTCGAACCGGCTGACGATCCGCCTGCAGCCCGACGAAGCGATCCGGCTCAGCACGCTCGCGAAGCAGCCGGGGCTCGGCATGTCGCTGCAGGGCGTGCACCTCGATCTCGCGTTCGACCGCTTCTTCCAGCAAAACCGGATGGAAGCCTATCAGCGCCTGCTGCTCGACGTGATCGCGGGACGCCTCGCGCTGTTCGTGCGCCGCGACGAACAGGAAGCCGCGTGGCGCTGGGTCGCGCCGATCCTCGCCGACGCCGCGCAACGCGCGCCCGCACCGAAGCCTTACGCGGCCGGCAGTTGGGGCCCCGCGCCGGCGAGCGCGCTACTCGCGCGGCACGGCACGTGCTGGCGCGAGGAAGAAAACTGACCGGCCGCGCCGCCTTCAACGCTCTCAGCATTCACGCAACGATCTCATGGAATCCGAATCTGTCTGGCATCTCGAATGGGCGCACGGCGCGTTCGACGTGCATGCGCAAGGCGGCATGCTCGGCGGCGTCGCGTTCGTCGTCGGCGATCGCATCGTCCGGCCGTTTTACGAGCCGCCGTGGCTCGACGAACCCGCGCCCCGGCCCGAAGGCCTGCTCGGCGTGATGCGCAGCGAATTCGCGTGCGTGCCGTTCGGCGTGCCGTATGCGGACGCCGGGCTGCCGGCGGACGGTCTCGCCGACGGCTGGCGCGACGCGGTCGCGACGCCCGTCGCCGCGCACGACGCGCCGCTCGACCCGAGCGACGACCTGCAGCACGGCTACGGCTGCATCGGCCAATGGACCTGCGTGCGGCGCGGCGCGCTCGACATCGAGATCGCGCTCGACTATCCGGCCGGCTCGCCGATCGCGCGGCTCACGCGCACGATCCGCGCCGACCCGCACCGCCCCGCGCTCGACGTCGTGCTGCGGATCGATGCGCGCGCCGGTGCGCGCCGTCCCATCGGCCTGCATCCGAATCTCGCGCTGCCGGCGCTCGCGGGCGCGTTTCGCATCGAGCCGGACGCGTTCCGCTTCGGCGTCGTGCATCCGGGCGGACCGGAGCCCGGCGTGTCGCTCGGCCGCCCCGGCGCGACGTTCGAGACCCTCGACCGGGTGCCGCTCGCCGACGGCGGCCATCGCGCGTTCGACCGGCTGCCGTTCGCGGACGCGACCGAGGAAATCGTGCAGCTGTGCGGGATCGACGGCGGCGTGACGCTGCATGACGAGGTGGCCGGCACGGCCTGCCGCCTGACGTGGGATGCCGCCGTGCTGCCGTCGCTGCTGCTGTGGATCAGCAATCGCGGCAGGACCCATGCGCCGTGGAACGGGCGCAATCTCTGCGTCGGCGTCGAGCCGGTTGCGAGCGCATTCGAGCTGGGTTGCGCGGCATCGCTCGCGCCGAACCCGATCAACGCTCGCGGCGTGGCGACCGCTGTCACGCTCGATCCGGCGCGGCCGCTCGAGATCGCGTATCGCTTCGACGTGCTCGACGTGCGTGAAGCGCGCTGACGCCGTCAGGCGTCAGCCGTCGCCGTGCGGCCCGACGCCTGCAGCTGCTGCAGGCTCTCGTCGACGCTCAGCTCGGACATCGCGTCGGCGCGCAGCGTATCGTCCGCCGCGCGATGCAGCGCGTGCAGCGCATGCAGCTTGAGGCGCACCATCGCCAAGCGCTGGCCGCGCGCCGCGCATTCCGCGGCGAACGTGCGCAGCGACTCGATCGTCGTGCCGTCGACGTCGGGCGTCTCCTCGAGGCTCAACAGCACCGTGTGCGTATCCGGCGCCGCCATCATGAGCGCGCGCACGCGGTTCAGCATCCGGTCCGCATTCGCGAAGAACAGCTGCGCCTCCGGCCGCGCGATCAGCACGCCGGGCACCGGCTTCGCGTCCTCGTGGATCGATACGTCGACGAAGTCGTGACTGTCGCGCAGCCGGCCGAGCACGCTCACGTTCGGCTCCGACAGCTTGCGCAGCGTCAGCAGCAGGCTCACGCCGATCGCGGCGAGCAGCCCGTGCAGCACGCCGAGCACCAGCACCGCGAGCAGCGCGGCGATCACGACGAGCCGGTCGCGATGCCAGGTCCAGTACGGCCGGAACACCGACGGATGCAGCGAATGGCTGACCGCGAAGATCACGATCGCCGCGAGCACCGGCTCGGGCGTGCGCGACAGTTGCGGCAGCAGCAGCCAGACGATCAGCGCGATCACGCCGGCCGCCCACAGCCCGGCGAAGCGCGACTGCGCGCCCGCCGCCTCGTTCGCGGAAGTCGCTGAATAGCCGGCGCCGACCGGCATCCCGTGCAGCAGCCCCGACACGAGATTCGCGCAGCCGAGCGCGACGAGGTCGCGGTTCGGCGACACGCCGTCGCCGTGCTTCAGCGCGAAATTGCGGATCGAGCCGTACGATTCGGCGTAAAGGATCAGCATCAGCGCGAACGCGAGTTCGGTGGTCTGCATCCACGCGTTGCGATCGAGGGTCGGCAGCCCGAACGCGACGTGCTGGAAGTCGATGTGGCCGACGATCGCGATCCCGTAGCGCTGCCAGTCGACCACGTAGCCGGCCGCGATCGACAGCACGATCACGACCAGCGTCGCGGGCACGCGCGAGCGGCGCCCGAGCGCGAACAGCAGCGCGAGTGCCCCGCCGCCGAGCGCGACGCTCGCGAGATTCGCGTGCGCGGCGCCCGCGATCAGGTCGAACGCGACGCGCGGCGCATCGCTGTGCTGCACCTTGATCGCGAGGATCTTCGGCAGCTGCTTGACGACGATCGTGAGCGCGAGCCCGAACGTGAAGCCGCGCAGCACGGGCCGCGCGACGAAATCCGACATGCCGCCGAGCCGCAGCGCG
Organism: Burkholderia sp. MSHR3999; assembly: GCF_000833595.1. Classification (NCBI taxonomy): domain Bacteria; kingdom Pseudomonadati; phylum Pseudomonadota; class Betaproteobacteria; order Burkholderiales; family Burkholderiaceae; genus Burkholderia; species Burkholderia sp. MSHR3999. Next base: position 1,342,489 of record NZ_JRFO01000001.1, on the reverse strand, counting down.
CCCGCGAGGATGAACAGCACGCCCGTCATCGCGACGAGCGCGGCCGCGAGCGCGAGCTGCGCGGCGAGCCCCGTGCCCGATTCGGCGAACACCGTCGCCGCGAGCACGGCGGCCGACGACGACGTCGACGACACGATCGCGAAACGGCTGCTGCCCGTCAGCGCGTAGACGACGAGCCCCGACAGCAGCGCGATCAGGCCGGCCTGCGGCGGCAGGTTCGCGAGCCCCGCGTAGGCGACCGCCTCGGGAATCAGCAGGCCCGCGATCGACACGCCGGCCAGCGCGTCGCGGCCGATGCGCTGCGCGCGCGGCGGCGGCGACTCGCCGAGCGCGGCGAAATGGTCGGCGTGCTGCGGGCCGGCGTCGGGATGGACTGGCGGCGTGCGGGCGGTCGGCATCGCGCGGCGGTCAGGTTTTCGTGACGATGACGCCCGACCAGCCGGGCAGGTAGCGCGCGTCCTGCTCGTGCGCGCGCTTCATCGCGGCGGCGAGCGCCTTGTCGAAGTTCTTGCGGATCTGGTCGGGTGTCACGTGCAGCCGCAGGTAGTCGGCCCACAGGAATTCGCTGAACGGCGTCGCGTCCTTCGCGTAGCCGCCCGCGGTGCGCAGCTCGCCCGCGAGGCTGCGGTACGGATCGTCCTCGAGCCCCGTGAGCACCTTCGGCAGATCCGCATAATCGCGGCGCGCGCCGTCCGCGCCGAACGGGTGCACCCACTGGTTGTGCTCCATCATCCGCCAGAAGATCGTCTCGTCGAGCCAAGACAGGTCCTTCAGCAGCATCGCCTTCACGGTCGTCTCGCCTTCCTCGATCAGCGCGAGGCCGAGATGATGGTGATCCGTGATGAAATGCCGGCCGTCGGGGCCGACGACCGCGGGAAACCAGTGCGAATCGATCGCCGCCTTGCGTTCGCGCTTGCCGAGCGTCTTCCAGTGCTTGCGCTTCGCTTTCACCTCGCGATAGCCGACCGTCATCTGGGTCGGGCGCAGCGCGTCGAGCTTAACGGGAATGAGATGAACATCGCGGCCGAGTGACATGATCGAGCCCTCTGTCGACAAATTCCGGCAACGATACTCCTGAACCTGCACGGCGTTAATACCGCGCATCCCTCGCCTGCCCGGATTTGACGATCCATGACAACCGCACGCCGATGCTCGGCCGCTACCTGCGCAGATCGTCGCGCTCGAGCCGGTAGCGCATGTACGGGATGCCGTCCTGCACGACGCCGACGCGGCGCATGCCGAGCTTGCGCGCGACGTTCAGCGAGCCGGCGTTGGCCGCCGCGATGTCGGCGATCACGCGCGGCAGGCGCACCGTGTCGAACGCGTGGCGCACGAGGGCCGCCGCGGCTTCGCTCGCGATGCCGCGCCCCCACGCGTTACGCACGAGCCGCCAGCCGATCTCCACGTCGCGCGCGCCGCCCACGTAGTCGGGAATCAGCAGCACCCAGCCGACGAACGCATCCGGCGCGGCCTTCTCGAAGATCGACCAGTAGCCGAGCCCCGGCGGATAGTCGCGCGTGATCCGGTGCTCGACGAAGCGGCGGTGCTCGACCGGGTCGTGCCACGGCCCGGCGATGTAGCGCGTGACTTCGGGATCGCGGTCCATCGCCAGGCACGCGTCGAGATCCGCGAGCACGCGCGGGCGCAGCCACAGTCGGGCGGTTTCGAGTGCGGGCAGCGCAGCGGCGGGACATGCGGTCATCGGGACTCCTGAGCCGGCGCACGCGTGCGCCGTCGAATTACAAAAACACTACAGCGGCCGTTCCGACACGTCGCGCTCAGGCATTGCGCCGCCGGAAACAGACCATTTCGTAGGGATTATTCCCGATTCGGCCGCGTCGCGCGACGCGGCGACCTACACTCGATGGAGGCCCCCGCGCAGCGCGCCGGCCGGGCGGCGCAGGCATGCGAAACCGCACGGCGCACGCCAACCAGGAGACGTCCGCCATGAGCTGGACCCGCGAGCAACGCAACGTCACGATCGCCGCCTATCTCGGCTGGACGCTCGATGCATTCGACTTCTTCCTGATGGTCTTCGTGCTGAAGGACATCGCGGCCGAGTTCAATTCGACCATCCCGGCCGTTGCGTTCGCACTGACGCTGACGCTCGCGATGCGCCCGCTCGGCGCGCTGATCTTCGGCCGGCTCGCCGACCGCTACGGCCGCCGCCCGACGCTGATGATCAACATCGCGTGCTACTCGCTGCTCGAGCTCGCGTCCGGCTTCGCGCCGAGCCTGGCCGTGCTGCTCGTGATGCGCGCGCTGTTCGGCGTCGCGATGGGCGGCGAATGGGGCGTCGGGTCCGCGCTGACGATGGAGACCGTGCCGACCCATGCGCGCGGCGCGGTGTCGGGGCTGCTGCAGGCCGGCTACCCGAGCGGCTACCTGCTCGCGTCGGTCGTGTTCGGCATCCTCTACCAAACCATCGGCTGGCGCGGGATGTTCATGGTCGGCGTGCTGCCGGCGCTGCTCGTGCTGTACGTGCGCACGAGCGTGCCCGAATCGCCGGCCTGGAAGCAGATGGAGCAGCGCCCTCGCCCGCGTCTTTCGACCACGCTGCAGCAGAACTGGAAGCTCGCGATCTACGCGGTCGTGCTGATGACGGCGTTCAACTTCTTCTCGCACGGCACGCAGGACCTGTATCCGACCTTCCTGCGCGAGCAGCACCATTTCGATCCGCACACCGTGTCGTGGATCACGATCGTGCTGAACATCGGCGCGATCGTCGGCGGGCTGACCTTCGGCGCGGCCTCCGAGAAATTCGGCCGGCGCCGCACGATCCTCGTCGCCGCGCTGATCGCGCTGCCGGTGCTGCCGCTGTGGGCCTACTCGAGCGGCCCGCTCGCGCTCGCCGCCGGCGCGTTCCTGATGCAGATCTCGGTCCAGGGCGCATGGGGCATCATTCCGGTCCACCTGAACGAGATTTCCCCCGACGAAATCCGCGCAACGTTCCCCGGCTTCGTGTACCAGCTCGGCAACCTGCTCGCGTCCGGCAACGCGACGATGCAGGCGTCGGTCGCGGTCTCGCACGGCAACAACTACAGCTTCGCGCTCGCGCTCGTGTGCGGCACCGTCGCGATCGTGATCGCAGTCCTGATCATGTTCAGCCCGGAACGACGGGGCGTCGACATGACGCAATCCGTCAATACGCGTAGCGCCGTCGGCTGAGCGAGCAGGATGACGCGACGCACCATGCCGCGCGTCCCGGCCTGCGGAGGCCGCGCGGCGATCTTGCCGCACCTGCACATCGATCTAGAGGTTTCTGTCCAGATTCAGCGCTTGCCCGCGCGGCCCGCGCCTTTTTATCTTAATAAAAACGCTTGTTTGAATTACAAATTCGAATCGCCGGTTCGCGTCCGCGCGAGTCGGCATGGGAGGCGGAACATGGCAGCGGGTCAGGTGGGACGGCCGTCCGCGGGGCGGCCGTCCGGCAACCGGCAAACCGGCGGAACGAAGGCGCGCATCCTCGATGCGGCCGAGGATCTGTTCGTCGAGCACGGCTTCGAGGCAATGTCGATGCGGCAGATCACGTCGCGCGCGGCAGTCAATCTCGCGGCGGTCAACTATCACTTCGGCAGCAAGGAGGCGCTGATCCACGCGATGCTGTCGCGGCGGCTCGATCAGCTCAACCAGGAGCGGCTGCGCATCCTCGATCACTTCGACGCGCAGCTCGGCGCGCACGTCACGTGCGAACACGTGCTCGGCGCGATGTTCATCCCCGCGCTGAAGGCATCGCGCGATCCGGAGCGCGGCGGCCGCGCATTCCTGCGGCTGATCGGCCGCGCATACACCGACCCGTCGCCGTTCGTGCGCAACTTCCTGACCGCGCACTACGCGAGCGTCGCGGTCCGCTTCTTCGACGCGTTCCAGCGCGCGCTGCCGAACCTGCCGCGCGCGGAGCTCGGCTGGCGGCTGCACTTCGCGATCGGCGCGCTGTCCGGCGCGCTCGCGGGCGCCGAGACCGAAAGCCTGATAGACGAGTTCTCGCAAGGCCGCAAGATGAACGACGTGCAGATGATCGCGCGGCTGTCGTCGCTGATCGTCGCCGCGCTGAAGGCGCCGCTGCCCGACAGCGCGCAGCTCGCGATCTTCGCGGCGGTGCTCGACGACGCGGGCGCGAACGACCTCGTGCCCGCGGCGCCCTCGGTGCCGGTCACGCCGGCCGCGCCCGCCGACACGCCGGCCGACGACACGACGCTGCATCACGCAACCTGACGGCGGCCGCCTTGCGCGGCTGCCACTCGCAGCCGCGCCGCACGCCGTCCGCCTTACCTTCGAGATCAAAATCCAGGAGCCTCCCATGCCCTCTCCCGCAGCGCCGGCCGCCACGCAGACGCCGCCGAACACCGACGGCATCTGGTACGCGTCGTATCCGCCCGGCGTGCCGCACGAGATCGACGTCACGCGGTACGCGTCGCTCGTGCAGTTCTTCGACGAATGCACGACGCAGTTCGCCGAGCGCGTCGCGTACGTGAGCGCCGGCGCGTCGATGACTTATGGCGCGCTCGCGCGGAAGGTCGCGGCATTCGCGTCGTACCTGCAGGGCCTCGGCGTGAAGCCCGGCGACCGCGTCGCGATCATGCTGCCGAACACGTTCCAGTACCCGGTCGCGCTGTTCGGCACGCTGAAGGCCGGCGCGATCGTCGTCAACGTCAATCCGCTGTACACGGTGCGCGAGCTCGCGCATCAACTGCAGGACAGCGGCGCGCAGACGATCGTCGTGTTCGAGAACTTCGCGCGCACGCTGCAGGATGCGCTGCCGCAAACGTCGGTGAAGAACGTGATCGTCACCGCGCTCGGCGACCTGCTCGGCGACGGCCTGAACCTGAAGGGCCGGCTCATCAACGTCGTGCTGAAGCACGTGAAGAAGCTCGTCCCCGCCTACCACCTGCCGCAGGCCGTGCGGCTGCGCGCGGCGCTCGCGCTCGGCGCGCGCGGCAAGCCGCGGCCCGTGCCGCTGACGCGCGACGATCTCGCGTTCCTGCAGTACACGGGCGGCACGACGGGCGTCGCGAAAGGCGCGATGCTCACGCACGGCAACCTGATCGCGAACCTGCTGCAGGCGAAGGCATGGATCGCCGATCAGGTGACGGGCGACATCGAGACGGTGCTCACGCCGCTGCCGCTTTATCACATCTATTCGCTGACCGTGAACGCGTTCATCTTCATGGGCCTCGGCGGGCGCAACATCCTGATCGCGAACCCGCGCGACACGAAGATGGTGATGAAGATCATCCGTCACGAGACCTTTACGGGGATCACCGGCATCAACACGCTGTACAACGCGTTCCTCGACAACGAGGAATTCCGCAACCGCGACTTCTCGAAGCTCAAGCTCGCGATGGCGGGCGGCATGGCGATGCAGCGCGCGGTCGCGGAACGCTTCCAGCAGGTGACGGGGCGGCCGGTGATCGAGGGCTACGGGCTCACCGAATGCTCGCCGATCGTCACGATGAACCCGGTGAACCTGCAGGACATGGCCGCATTCAGCGGCTCGATCGGCCTGCCCGCGCCGTCGACCGTCGTGCGCCTGCGGCGCGAGGACGGCACCTGGGCCGGCATCGGCGAGCCGGGCGAGCTGTGCGTGCACGGCCCGCAGGTGATGCGCGGCTACTGGCAGCGCCCCGAGGAAACCGCGAAGGTGATCGACGCCGACGGCTGGCTCGGCACCGGCGACATCGGCGTGATGGACGAGCGCGGCTTCGTACGCCTGATCGACCGCAAGAAGGACATGATCCTCGTGTCGGGCTTCAACGTGTATCCGAACGAGATCGAGGAAGTGCTGGTGATGCACCCGGGCATCAGCGAGGCCGCCGCGATCGGCATTCCTGACGAAGTGCACGGCGAGCGGATCAAGGTGTTCGTCGTCCGGCGCGACCCGGCGCTGACCGCCGACGACGTGCTCGCGCACTGCCGCAAGAACCTGACCGGCTACAAGATGCCGAAGCTCGTCGAGTTCCGCGATGCGCTGCCGCAGACCAACGTCGGCAAGATCCTGCGCCGCGCGCTGCGCGACGAGGAGCTCGCGAAGCTCAAGGCCGGCAGGCAAGGCTGAATCCGCGTCGCTCCGGGAGCCTGGTCGATGAACGAAGGAAGTGCGCGCCGTCGCGCCGACCGCGGTTCCATGCGAAGAAGGAAGTGCTGGGGCTCGATCCGCACGCGCCGTGGTTCCGGACCGTCGAATCGTATGACAACGACGGGCGGCTGTTCGAGCGGATCGTCATCGAGAAGATCGCGCCGGCTTCGTTCGACGCAGCCGCGTTCGATCCGAAGAATCCGGCTTACGCGTTCTGACGCGCGCCGGCGCGGGGGCGCCGGCGCGTGCGGCGCTCAATCGTCATCGTCGTCGTGGTGCCTGTGCCAGTGCTTGTAGTAGTGCTTGCGCCACTTGCGGTAGCGGTCGTCGTCGTCATCGCCGTAGTAGCCGTACCCGTAGCCCGGATACGCGACCACCGCCGGCTGCGGTGCGACATAGACCGGCGCCGGCTCGACATAGACCGGCGCGACCGGCACGCCGATGCCGATCCCGACGTCGACGTGACCCGCCATCGCGCTGCCGGACGCCAGCAGCGCGACGCCCGCTACCCACCCTGCCATTCGCCTCTTGTTCATGTTCTGGACCTCCGAGATGCCGGCTCGCCGGCGTGCGCGGAGACTGTAGTGGAGCGGCGCGCGTTCAGGTGCAACGGCGCTGCGAGAGTCGTAACGCGACGTAACAAAACGGCGTTGGCCGTTTGGCCGAATCGCGGAAATGCCCGGAACCGTCTATAGTGGGTTACGGTTCGACACAATCGTGAGCGCGCGCATCGGGATCGAACAGGGTAGAATCCCGCACAAATACCTTGTGGATTCCACGCCACACACACGCACAACATACTTCTGACGCAGGCTCCTGCCGCATCTCAATGGCCAATCCCGCAGAATCCCATCCGCAAAACGACTTCATCAATTCCGCGCGCAAGGAACGTAAGCGCGTTGAAATCTATCTCGTCAACGGCATTCGCCTGACGGGATGCATCGAGTCGTTCGACCAGTACCTGGTGATGCTGCGCACCCCCGTGGGTTTGCAGGGCATCTACAAGCGTGCGATTTCCACCATCCAGCTCGACACCGGCGGTTCGCGCCCCGGCGGCGGCGGCCCGCGCGGCCCGCGCCCGGGCGGCGGCGGGCGTCCCGGCGGCCGTGAAGGCGGCGGACACAGCCCGTACGGCTCGCACGGCGGCTCCCGCGAATCGCGCGGCGACGGCTACGGATCGCGCGAATCGCGTGGCGACTACGGGTCGCGCGAACCGCGTGAAAGCTATGGCGCGCCGCGCGAGCCGCGTGAAAGCTACGGCGCGCCGCGCGAACCTCGTGAAAACTACGGCGCGCCGCGTGACGCCGGCGACTCGCCCGCCTCCTCCGCGCCGTCGGAATCGCGCAGCAACAACGGGCCGGTGATCGTCACCCGCCGCCGCCGGATCGTGCCGGACGGCCAGTAAGGGCCAGTAACGGCCAATAACGCAAAAGGGCAAACCCGCGGGTTTGCCCTTTTTTCTTCGTCGCGCCGCCGCGGCATGCCGTCGAATGCCACACACCACGACGCTCAACGCACGTGCGGCAAGCCGGCGTAGGCCTCATGCTGCAACGATCGCACCTGCTGCTTCAGCGCGCGCAATTGCGCCTGCAGTTCGGCCTGCTGCGCCTGCAGCGCCGCGGTCTCGCTGCGCACCGTCTTCTGGCGATCCGTGACGGCCGCCTGCTGCTCGCGCGCAATCGACAAGTCCGCCTGCAGACGCTTCGCCCGCTCCTGCGCGACCTCGATCTGGCGATCCGTCTGCGCCTTCTGCGCTTCGAGCTTCGCCGCGCGCAGTTCGTTGACGGCCAGATGCTCGGCCTGCCGCGAGAAATCGCGGTAGATCGCCTCCGCCCGCACCTCGTTGTAGGTCTTGATCACGCGCCAGAACGCCTTCTGCTGGAACAGCGCGACGAAATAGGCGCCGTCCTTCACGTTGAACAGCAGGCTCGCGCCGTAGCTGCCGTTGTAGTTCGTGCGCATCTCCGTCAGCGAGTGCGCCTGGATCTGGCGCTGCAGCTCGTCCACCGTGCTCGGACCGGTCGCATCACCGGCCTGCATCGGCGTTTGCGCCTGCGCGTCGAGCGCCGGAATCGCCGCGACCGGCGCCGACGCCGGCTCCACCGGCTGCGCGGCCGGGCTCGCGGTGCCGGCCAAACCTTGCGCGAATGCGCCCTGCATGCCTCCGAGCAGTGCGACCAGCGCGCACGCCCTTCCCAACCCCGTCATCTGGCTCATGAAATGTTATTCCCGCTTCGAGTCGTTGTAATTCTGCGGGGCATTATCTCATTATTTACTCACTATCGCGGGTCTCAGGCTCCTCGTCGAAGATCTGGTATTTGCGCATTTTTTCCCACAGCACCTTGCGGCTGATGCCGAGCTGCTGCGCGGTGTCCTGGCGGCGCCAGCCGTTCGCGTCGAGTGCGGCGATCACGCGGCTGCGCTCGCTCATGTCCCACTTGCTGCGGTCGACGAACACCTCGGCCGCGCTCTCCGCCGGCACCGGCTGCGCGGCGCTGCGCGCATGCGCGACCAGGCGCTGCAGCCGCGCGGCGTCCCAGCCGCCCGTCTGCCGCACCGTCACGCCGACGCGCTCGGCGAGATTGCGCAGTTCGCGCACGTTGCCGGGGAAATAGCTGTCGGCGACGGCGTCCGCGAGCCAGTACGGCAGGTCGGGCAGCTGCGCGAGCTTCTCGCCGCCGACCACCTGCGCGACGAACGACTTGAACAGCGCGATCTTGTCGACCGCGCCCCGCTCCTCGAGCGACGGGATGCTCAGCTCGATCACCGCGAGCCGGTAATACAGGTCGGCGCGGAACAGCCCCTCCTTGACGAGCTGCGGCAGCTTCTTATTGCTCGCGGCGACGAGACGGAAATCGACCTTGATCGGCGACGTCGCCCCGACGCGCAGCACCGCGCCGTCCTCGAGCACGCGCAGCAGCTTGACCTGCTGGTAGAGCGGCAGGTCGCCGACCTCGTCGAGAAACAGCGTGCCGCCCGCGGCCTGCTCGAAATACCCTTTATGCGCAACAACCGCGCCGGTGAACGAGCCTTTCGCGTGGCCGAAGAACAGCGACTCGAACAGGCCGTCCGGAATCGCGCCGCAGTTGACGGGCACGAATTCGCCGAGCCGGTAGCGCGAGTGCTTCTCGTGCAGCAGTTGCGCGATGCGTTCCTTGCCGACGCCGGTTTCGCCGTGCAGCAGCACGTTGGTGTCGCAGTCGGCGAACGTGTCGACTTCGCGCAGCAGCGCCTGCATCGATTCCGAGTGGGCGACGAGCTCGGACGGCTGCAGCGTCTGCGCGGCGTGCGCGCGCAGCTGCGTGACGAGCTTGCCGACCATCCCGCGCAGTTCCGCGCAGGTGAAGTCAAGCGGCAGGATGTGCGAATACTCGGGCGGATACTGCGACGCGTCGTGGTCGCGCGCGGCGCCGACCCAGACGACCGGCATGCCGATGTTGGCCTGCCAGTCGCGCAGGAACGCGGCGCCGGTCTCGATCATCGTCACGCTGATGATCGCCAGCGACGGGCGCATCGCAGCGCGCTCGGGCGACAGTTCCGCGTTGTCGGCGCGGATCACTTCGACGTCGAAACTCGCCATGCACCGGGCGACGCGGTCGACGATGTCCGCCTTGCCTTCCCAGACGTACAGGTCGAGCTCTTCGATTGCGGGCGTGGTTCTCATTCTTCGGAGGCTTCTTCAGTTGACGAGTTGCGCTGCGTTGCAGGTCAGCGAGATCTGATGCACGGTCGCCTGGCCGACCTGGACGCCGAGCAGCCCGAGGATCGGCACGAGCACGGCATCGAGCGCCGACAGCACCGGCTGCAGCACGAGGCTGCCGATCGCGTTGAGCAGCGGGCCGAGCGGGATCGGAATGCCGAGGATCGTGATCGCGTTCAGGTTGATGTTGCTGAGCGCCGTGCCGAGCGACGCGCCGAGGTTGTTCACGTAGGTGGTCCAGTAGCTGTTCGGGCTCGACGCGGTGGACGGGCTCACCCAGCCGCTGCCGCACGACACCGGGGTCGCCAGGCCGGCCGGCGCGTTGCAGAAGTGGTAAGGCGTGGCCGACGGGTAGCCCGCGTACGGCGCGCTCGACGACGCGGTGCCGACGATCTGCAGCACCGGGTTCGAGATCGACGCGCTGACCCCGAGCGACACCGGCGGAGACAACAGGGTCGATGCCTGCAGGTTCAGCAACTGCAGCGTCCCGGCAGGCGGACAGGTGCTCACGTTGGACAGGTTCAGCGTGCCGGACGGCGGCGCACTGATGCACAGCTTCGCGATGCCCGGCGTCGCGACGATCGTCGTCGTGCTCGGCGTGGTGGCGGAACCGCACTTCGTCGCCGCGAGGCTCGCCACGGCCGGCCCGCCGACGAGCAGGTAAATCGGCAGGTCGATGCCGCTCAGCGTGAGGTCGATCAAGCCGCTGAGGCCCAGCGCGCCGGTGATCGGAATGCTCGGCGTCTGCACGTTCAGGTACACCCCGATCTGCGCCGACGACGCCTGCGTGCGCCACGTCCCGTTCGGCAGCAGCCCCGCCTCGCCGACCGCGATCGACGGCGGATTCAGCACCTGAAGCTGCAGCGACACGACATTGAAGCCGCTCGCGCCCAGCGGCAGCGTGACGCCGGTGTTCAGCGACACCGCGTGCCCCTTGTTGTACGCGGCCACCTGCGCGGCCGTCGTCAGCAGGTCGAGCAGGTTGACCTGCGCGTCGGCGCCCGACTGCGGATTGCCGAGACTGATGTTCAGCAGCGCGTTGGGCGCATTGGCGACGACGACGGTCGTGTTGCCGACGCTGGCGCCCGCCAGCTTGCCGAGCGCCGTCGACGCGGCCTGCAGCTGCGCCACGTAGCCCGGGCCGTTGCCGCCGCCGGCCTGCAATGCGCCGACGTACGCGCTCAGGTTGCCGATCAGCGTCGGCACCGTCACCGACAGATCCACGAGCCCGTTCACCGTCCCGGCGCCGAGCGCGGTCGAGATGCCGAGCAGCTTGATGTTCGCGCCCGCGAGCGCCTGATAGTCGGCCAGCGTGAGGCTGACGCTCGTCCCGAGCAACGCCGACAGGATGCCGTTGAGCCAGACCGGATCGACGCTCGCGAGCGTCGCGCTGATCGAGAACGTGTCGATCGCGCTCGCGCGCGCGGTCGCGGTGGCCGACATCGTGCCCGGCCCCGCGCCGAGCATCGACACGACGCCGAGGAACGAATAGCGCATCGTGCGCGTGACCGTCACCTGCGTGGCGTTGAGCTGCGTCATCCCGCTCGCGGCGGGCGCGAAGTACGCCGGCTGGCCTGCATAGACCTGCGGATCCCAGCGGCCGCAGGTCGCCGCGACCTGGTCTTGCCCGCGCGCGGGCGCGCCCGTCGTCACGGTGTTCGACGTTTCGTTCTCCCGCGCATTGTTCAGCGCGGCCGTGTTCGCCGCGCCGCACGACGTATCGGACGGGTCGAGCGACTGCACCGCGGCCAGCGCGGACAGGTCCGCGATCCGCTGCAGGTCGCGCCGCTGGAAGAACAGGTTGCCGATGTCGATCGCGCCCAGCGTCACGAGCGCGACGAGCACCCAGACGGTCGCCAGGACCGACACGGCGCCGCGCTGGCCGCGCATCCGCACGCGGTCGCGCCCGGCCGGGCGGCATCCGGGGAATCGAGCCGTGCTCATCGCCGCCTCAATACGCTTGCGCCGAGCCCTGTCCGCCGGACGATGCGCCGCCGCCCGAGCCCAGCGGCGAGCCCATCGAATCCGGAATCTTGTTCTTGAACGAGTCGAGATAGCGCTGGTACGCGAGCGACGCCGCGTCGCCGAGCATCGGCAAGTCCGGACCGGCCGCCCGATTGTCCCGCTGCAGCGCGAGCCACGCGTCGGTCGAGCGGCCGATCTCGGCCGCATTGACGGTCGAATTCAAGGTCGCATTCCCGGCCGGCTGCTGGCCCTGCGCGCTTGCCGCCGCGCCGAGCAGCGCGACCAGCGCAGCGGCGCGGCGCACGCGCATCCACCGGTCGAGGTTCTTGTCGTTGTCGCTCATGTCGGTTCCCCCGAACGTCTTGTCATTGCGCGAACCGCTGCAGCAGCGGCGCGGTTGAATCGAATCCCTGGATGCTCGCGACCGGCGCGCCGCCCTTCGCGTCGCCGCTGCCGCGCATGTCGACGACGCTGCCCGAGCCGACGGCCATCGCGGCCGGCGTGGCCACCGGTCGCCGCCACGCGCGCGCGGCGGCTGCGATCCGCGCCGCGTCGTTGCGGATGTCGTTGCGGATCTCCGCAGGCAGCTTCTGCTGGCCCATCAACTTCTGCGCGTCGCGCGCGTGGCCGGACACCAGCAGGTACAGCATCACGTTGCTGATGATCTTCGGATTGCTCTGGTCGAGCTCGGCGGCTTTCATCAGCGGCACGCGCGCGCCCTGCACGTCGCCGCAGCGCAGCTTCGCGTACGCGAGATCGGACAGCATCGACGCGTCGGTCGGCGTGAGCACCGACGCTTGCGACAACGCCTGCGCGGCGCGCTCGAAGTCTCCCGCGGCGCCGGCGATCAGCCCGAGCCCGCGATACCCGCGCGCGGCAAGCGGCGTGTTCAGCAACTGCGTATAGACGGCCGCGCTCGCGGCCGGCTGATCGGTCATGCGCAGCGCGTCGGCGCGCAGCAACGTCGACTCCGGCGACGCGCCGTACTGCTTCTCGTACGCGTCGATGTGCGCGAGCGACGCGTAATACAGCCCCTGCGCCTGCATCCGCTCGATCAGGCCGAGATACATGGCGGGCGTATCGGGCGCGGCCTGCTTGCGGCCGGCCGCATCCATCAGCGCGGCGCGCTCCGCCTGCACGCCGACGCCATACCCGCTTTCCTTGAACGACGAACAGGCGGCGAGCAGCCCCGCCAGCGCCGCCACGCCCGCCAGTTTCACGATTCCACCGATCCGCTTCATCTTCATTCCTCGCATTCGCCGTGCATTCGCCGCGTCAGTGCTGCGCCAGCGACAGCGCGTGCATCACCGAGATCATCCCGGGGCCTGCCGTCACGATCAGCAGCGCCGGCAGCAGCGTGACGATCATGACGCCCGTCATCTTCACCGTCAGGCGGCCGATGCGCTCGCGCAGCATCGCGCGGCGCGCCTCGCGCAGCCGGTCGCCGAACTGCTTGAGCGGCTCCTGCACCGCGCCGCCGTGCTTGTCGACCTGGATCATCAGGCGCACGATCGCGCGCAGGTCCTCGTTGTCGAAGCCCGACGCCAGCCGCTGCAGCGATTGCTCACGCGTGCGGCCGGCCGCGAACTGCCGCTGCGCGATGCCCATCTCCGACGACAGCACCGGCATCATCCCCCTGAAATCGTTCGTCACGACCTGCAGGCTCTGGTCGAGCGACAGGCCGACGCCCTGCAGCAGGCGCAGCATGTCGACCAGCAGCGGCAGCTCGTCGACGACCGCCTGCCGGCGCGCGGCCGCGCGCCGCCGGATGAGGATCTTCGGCAGCATGAAGCCCGTGACGAACGCCAGCACGAGACCGAGCACCCAGCGGCCGCCGTGCAGGCGCGGCCCGACGAAGGCGAGGAACAGCACCGGCGCGACGAGCGCGCCGGCCAGCCGCGCGCTCAGGAACAGCCCGCGCGTGCGCGCGTCGACATAACCGCACTGTTCGAGCAGCCGGCGGTCCTCGTCGGCCACGATGTGCCGGCCGAACCCCGTATCGAGCCAGCGGGCGCCGGCCGTCGACATCCGCTCGAGCAGTTGCGCGACACGCGCGCGCCGCCCGGCGGCCGCCGGCGTCTCGCGCTTCGGCAGCGGCGGCGCGGCGCCGTCCGGCGCGGGGCGCGCGCCCGCCGCCGTGAGCGTGGCCGCGCGGCGGTCCAGCGCATCGGCCAGCGCGCGGCGGCTGCGCGACTCCGCGCCCGCGCGCCGCAGCGCCAGCCAGGCCAGCAGCAGCACGCCGAGCGCGCCGAGCACGAGCGCAATCGATCCGAGTTGATTGGGCGTCATCGCATCACCTGAGCCGGGACATCCGGTACAGCCAGGCGCCGCCCGCGATCTGCATGATGAAGGCCAGATACAGGTACGCGCGCCCGCTGTCGTCGTTCCACATCGAACTGAGATAGGACGGATTCGTCGCGATCACGAAGCCGCCGATCGCGATCGGCAGCATCACCAGCACCCAGGCCGACAGCCGCGTCTCCGACGACATCGCCACCAGTTCGCGCTCCGCCTGCTCGAGATCGCGCATGAACACCGCCATGCGTTCGAGCATCACGTCGGCGCGGCCGCCGTAGCGCACCGACAGCCGCAGCACCGACCCGACCAGTTCGAACTCCCGCGTGTGATAGACCTTCGCGATATGCACCATCGCGCGATCGATCTCGACGCCCGTGCGCAGCATCCGCGACACGACGTCGAGGCAGCCGCGCAACGGCGCCTCGGTCGTCAGCAGCGCGGCCTGGAACGCGGCCGGCACGCTGTTGCCGAGCGTCACGAGACGCACGATCCCGTCGAGGAACGACGGCAGCTGCCGGACGATCTGCAGGCGGCGGCGATGAATCCGCGACACGAGCCAGAACGCGAGCAGCGCGAGGCCGGCCGCGAGCGCCGCGACACTGCCGAGCAGCCCGCCGGTCCGCCCTGCGACGAGCGCGACGGCGGCCAGCGCCGCCAGCGCGAGCAGCCCCTTGCCGCGCGCATCCTCGATCCCGGCGCGGCTCGCGAGATGGTCGAGGTATTCGGCGAGCCGGTCGCGCCAGTGCACCCAGCGCGATGCGCTCGCCGGTCCCGACGCCGGGGCGGCCGGGCGCGCGCCGGTTCCGCCGGACGCCTGCGCCGCCCGTGCGCCCGGCGCGGACGCCCCCTGCGTCGTGCCCCCCGCGCGCGCGGCCGGCTCGATCCGGCTGTCAATGAAGCGCTGCGCATCCGCGCGAGCGCGCCTGAGCTCGCCGTGCCGCCACAGCAGCAGCGCGGCGGCGATGCAGACGAGCGCGAGCGCCAGCGCGGCGACCATCAGGCTAGACATTGAAGCCTCCGCCGCGGCCGAAGCCGTCGCCGCCGAAGCCACCTCCGCCGAACCCGCCGCCCGACAGCGTCTGGCGGAAGCGCGCGAGCTTCGGCGAATGCGGGTGGATGCCGAGCGATTCCCAGTGGTCGACTTCGTCGCCTTCGGGCGTCACGCGCGCTTCGTAGCGGTACAGCTCCTGCGTCGCGATGATGTTGTCCGACAGCCCCGTGACCTCGGTGATCGACAGGATTCGCCGCCGCCCGTTCGACAGCCGGCCGATCTGCACGATGAAGTCGATCGCGTTCGCGATCTGCCGGCGCAGGCTCGATTCGGTGCCCTGGAACCCGGCGAAGCCGGCCAGCATCTCGAGACGGTACAGGCACTCGCGCGGCGAGCTCGCGTGCACGGTGCCCATCGAGCCGTCGTGCCCGGTGTTCATCGCCTGCAGCATCTCGAGCACTTCGCCGCCGCGCACTTCGCCGACGATGATGCGGTCCGGCCGCATCCGCAACGTGTTGCGCAGCAGGTCGCGGATCGTCACGACGCCGGTGCCGTCGAAGCCGCCCGGCCGGCTCTCGAGCCGCACCACGTGCGGGTGGTTCAGCGACAGCTCGGCCGTGTCCTCGATCGTGACGACGCGCTCGGGCTCGGGAATGTGGAACGCGAGCGCGTTGAGCAGCGACGTCTTGCCGGAGCTCGTGCCGCCCGACACGAGGATGTTGCAGCGCGCCTCGACCGCCGCCTCCAGCAGCGCACCGAGCTCCTCGTTGAAGGTGCTGTTGGCGAGCAGGTCGGCCGGCTTCAGCGGGTCCTTGCGGAACTTGCGGATCGACACCACCGGCCCGTCGATCGACAGCGGCTCGATCACGACGTTCACGCGCCCGCCGTCCGGCAGCCGCGCATCGACCATCGGATTCGATTCGTCGAGGCGGCGGCCGATCGGCGCGAGGATGCGCCGCACGATCCGCAGCAGGTGCGCGTTGTCGGTGAAGCGCACCGGCAGCTTCGCCAGCACGCCGTGGCGCGACACGTAGATGTCCTTGTAGCCGTTGATGAGGATGTCCTCGACGTGCGGATCGGCGAGCAGGTCCTCGATCGGCCCGAAGCCGGCGAGCTCCTTCGTCAGCGCCTCCGCGATCGTGCGCACCTCGTTCTCGTTGAGCGGGATGCGGCGCAGGCGCACGAAGCTGTCGATCTCCAGGTCGACGAACTGATTGATCGCCTGCCGCGACCAGCGTCCGAATTCGGCGCCCAGCTCCTCGATCCGCGTGAGCAGATGCTCGTGCGCGGCATCCTTGATGTCGTGGAATTGCTGCGTCTGGGAGAACGGCGCGGCGCCGTCGGCGAATTGAATGTCGTGTGCCATCGCTTACGATCGCCTGGACGAAGGTTGAATGAAGCGCTTGAGCGCGGAAAGACCCGACGCGGCGCGCGGTGCGGCGGCGGCGCCCGCCAGCCGCTCGGCGAGCGGCTCGAGCGCGCGCACGTACGGGTCGCGCTCCGCCGTGTCGACGATGAGCCGGCCCTGGTTCGCCGCCTGGCCGATCGGCACGCGGCGTGCGGGCAGCGTCGCCAGCAGCGCGACGCCGAGGCGATCGGCGATCTGGGTCGGCGTCAGGCTGAGCGCCGGGTCGTACTGGTTGACGACGAGCCGCATCTTGCCGCTGTCGACGCCCGCATCGCGCAGCCCCTCGAGCAGGTCGACCGCCGACACGATCGACGCGACGTTTTGGTCGCAGACGAGCCACGCCTCGTCGGACGCCGCCGCGATCTGCGCAACGAATTCCCGGTTCGAGAACCCGCCGAGATCGACGAGCTGCTGGTCGAAGAACGCGCGCAGCCGGTTCAGCAGGCCGACGCACGACGCGTACGACACCTCGCGCAGGTCGGCGAGGTTCGGCGGCAGTGTCGTCAGCGCGACGCCGCTCGCATGGCGGGTCAGCGCGGTGTTGACGAACGTGCGGTCGATGCGGCGCAGGTTGCGCACGGCCTCGACGAAGTGGAACTCGCAGCGCGTGTTGAGGAACAGCGCGCTGTCGCCGGTGGGCAGCCCGAGGTCGACGAGCGCCGTCTGCCGGCCGCGCGACGCGGCGGCGCCGCCGCTCGATGCACCGCTTGATGCACCGATTGCCGCGCCGTCGGCCGCGCCCGCCGACCCGCGCTTGTGCAGCCAGACCGACAGGTTCGCCGCCAGCGTGCTCACGCCCATTCCGGCGCGCGCGCCGAGCAGCGCGACCAGCTTGCCGTGACGGTTCGCCGGCTCGCCGCCGCCGGCGTGCTCGAGCAGCCCGCGCGTGATGCGCAGCGCGTCTTCGGCGGCGCCGGACACGTCGATGAAGTCGCGCACGCCCGCCCGCAATGCGGCGAGCGCGCTTTCCGGTTCGGCAAGCGTGCCGAGCGCGACGACCGGCAGCCCCGGATGCGCGGCCCGCACCACGGCGGCGGCCGCGCTCGCCGCCGCCTGCGCGCCGGAGAAATCGATGAAGACGATCGCGGGATTGAGCCCCGCGATGCGCTGTGCAAGCGCGGCCGGATCGAGCGGCGCGGCCTCCACCGCGCCGGCCGGCACCAGGGTCTCGCCGAGCCAGCCGATATGCCGGTCGTGCTGCGACGCGCAGACGAAGTAGTCGGTCACGGCGGGCTCAGCCAACGAATGGGTTCTCGCGTTCATATGGGACATCCCCGGTCAGACAGCGCGCGACGGCGCGCCACGCGTTCATTTCGAAAACCCCGGCGCCGCGTCGGGCGATGCAATGCCGCCGAGGTACGACCGCCACACCGGGCCGTCGCGCTGCTCGGACAGCTCGCCCGGCGTGGCCGGCAGCGAGGCGCCCTTCGCGATCGGCGCGACGAGGTGCGGCGTCACGATGATGACCAGCTCCTTGTCGTTCTGCTGATAGTTGAGCGTCTTGAAGAACGCCCCGATGATCGGCAGGTCGCCGAGCACCGGCACCTTGCTGACGTTCGACATCGTCTCGCGATCGATCAGGCCGCCGATCACGAAGCTCTCGCCGTCGCCGAGCTCGACCGTCGTGTCGGCGCGGCGCGTCGTGATCGCGGGCACCGCGACGCTGTTGATCGTCACGCCGTGCAGGAAATCGAGCTGGCTCGATTCGGGCGCGACCTTCAGCGCGATGCGGCGCGGGCTCAGCACCGTCGGCGTGAGGGTCAGGCCGACGCCGTACTGCTTCCACTGGATCGCCGTCGAGCCGAGCGCCTGCGGCACCGGCACCGGGATCTCGCCGCCCGCGAGGAAGCTCGCGCTCTGGCCGGACAGCGCGACGAGCGTCGGCTGCGCGAGCACCCGCGCGAGATTGTTCGCTTCGAGAATCGACAGGTTCGCGAAGATGCCGCGGCCTGCCGAGTTCGCGACGAGGTTGAACGCTGAGGCGACCGGAATGCCGGCCGTCGCCTGGAAGGCGGAGGTCGCCGCGCCAGTGATCGACTGCAATCCGCCGGCGGTAAACGCACCGAACGCAAAGCCGTTGCTCTGCTTGAAGAAGTTCAGCCCGGCCTCCTTCAGCACCGAGCGGCTGAATTCGACGACGCGCACGTCGACCTGCACGGTATTCCGGCCGCCGACCGTCGACGCGTCGATCACCGCGCCGCCCTTGCCAGCCTTGCCGAGCGTTCCGCTCGCGCCGCCGCCGCGCTTGCCGGTCGCGCCCGCGTCCCCCGCGCCCCAGTTTCCGCCGGCCGCTGCGCCGCCCTTGTCGGCCATGTGCTGGCCGATCGCGGCAGCACGCTCGTGCGCGTCGAGCGATGCCGCCGAACCGGACAGCACCGCGACGTCGCCATACGCCTTCGCGTCGGGCGTCGAGCTGTCGAGCACCGCATGCGCGGCCGCGTCGACGACGTTGACGTTCCACACCATCGGCTCGTCGCGGCCGCGCTCCCACAGCATCACGTTCGTCGAGCCGGGCGCCTTCGCGACCAGCAGCACGGCGCCGGCGCGGCTGCCCTTCATGATCAGCACGTCGGCCACCGACGGGTCGCCGACCGCCACCCGCTGCAGCGCGCGCCCGGCGGCGATCTGCCGCTGCGAGCCGACGGCGAGATCGATCGATGCGCCGGCGCCTGCCGCCGCGGCCAGCGTCGCGCCTGTCAGGGTCCAGATGGCAATCGCGAATGCAATCAGTGTGTTCTTCATTTGTGTCGCTGCTTTCGATGACCGTGCGGGTTGTCGTTCAGAAGTTGTTCAATAGGCGACCGTTTCGGCCCGCCCGCCACGTATCACTTCGATGCCGCCGCCCGGCCGCGCCACGACCGGCGCGCGCGGCGCGGCCGGCTCGCGTGGCGTGCTGCGCGCGCGCGACGCGGACAGCTCGTCGAGCGCGACGCCCGTGGCCGCCACGGCCGACGGCCCGAGCTCGCCCATCGTGCGCATCGCGACGGTCTGCGCGGCGATTTCGTCATCGTGCGGATTGCGCAGCGCGAGCGTCAGGCGGCCGTTCGCGTCGGCCAGCGTCAGCGCGTCGACCTGCGCGGTCGGCACCGCGAGCACCGCGGTCCGCGCCATGCTCGTCGGTCCCGCCGCGCCGTCGCGATCGGGCGTCGCATCGCCGAACGCCAGCACGCGCACCTTCGACAGCAGCAGGCGCGCCTGCGTACGCGGAATTTCCGAGCCGGCCTGGCCGCCTGCGCCACCCTCGCGCTTCAGGTTCAGGAACACGTCGACGAAGTTGCCGGGCCGCAGCCGGTTGCCGACCGCACTCGTTTCATCCACCCTGACCGCGACCGCCCGCTCGCCGGGCGCCACCTGGTCCGCGAGCCCCGACGTCAGCGCAGCCGCGAGCACCGGCGACGCGTCGAGGATGTCGTTCGCCGGCACGCGGCCGACGAGTGCGTCCGGATCGCTGAATGCGCCCGCCGGCAACATCGGCGCCTGCACGATCTTCAGCCCGTCGGCGGTGATCGCCTGCCCGGCCGGCAGCAGGCGCGCGGCGACGACGAGCGGCACCGTCTTCGTCACCGCGGCCTGCGCCACGACCGGCGCCGGCGCTCGGGCCGGACCGCGCCCGAGCATCCATGCGTAGATGCCCAGCAAGACTGCGATCGCAATCAGCAGGCCGGCGATGATTTTGGTCAGGTTGTTCGCCATGGTGAGTGTCGAGTGCCGTCTGTGATGGTGTTGTGTCGGTCGTGTCGAAGTGCGGATCGGGGTTCACGCATCGGGGTCGCGTCGCGCATGCTGCGTCACAGGATGGTCGCCGGATTGATCTGCACGGTCGCCGTGCTCGTCAGCGCGCTCGGCAACACGAGGCCGAGCAGCGGCAGCGACGGCACCAGCGGATATTGCGCATACGGGTAGGTCACCGTGACCGTCACGCAGTACATCGACGCGTCGTAGCTGCACGCCGCCGAGGACGGCGCCGGCACCACGACGTTCGGCAGCCAGCGGGTCAGGTTCTGCGCGGCCCTGCGGGCTGCACTCGCGCGGTCCTGCAGCGCCTGCGCCCCCTGGCCGTTCGCCTCGGGCACATAGTTCAGCGCCGCCCGCGCACCTTCGGTCGCGGCCAGCGTCAGGTTCTGCTGGATCGCGAAGATCAGCCCGTACGACACGAGCGCGTAAAAGATCACGAAGAACAGCGGGAACACGAGCGCGAACTCGACCGCCGTCGCGCCCCGCTGGCGCCGTCGTGCGCACGGCTGCCGCTGCGTCGTCATTGCAGGCCCCCTGACGCGACGAGATGCGCGAGCCACCCTGCCGCCGGCGCCACGAGGCACGCGGCATACGGCGTCGCGCGCCGGCCGCCCAACGACATCGCGGGCGCGCCGCGCCGCCGCAGCGCGCCGATCGACGTGTTCGACATCGCCATCAGCGCAAGCGCATGCACGCCCGCCGCGATGCTCGCGACCGCCCATAGCCAGAACAGCGCATGCACGCCGCACCATGCGCCGAGCACCGCGAATACCTTCACGTCCGCTGCGCCCATGACGCGAAAGGCGAAAAAGGGAAAAAGGCTGACTGCCCCGACCAGCATGCCGATTAATGCCTGCCTCGGGAAAATGCCGAATGGATTGGCATGCGCGAATGTGCTTGCGAATCCCGCAATCAATCCCGCGACGACCAGCGAATTCGATACGCGTCGAAAGCGGATATCGCCGAGTGCGACAAGCATCGCCCAAGCGAAGAAAATGCCGATGCTGAACAGGAGTGCCATGTCGAAACCGGACGCGCGTGCGACTACGAGCGAGTCGCGATCGCGACTCGCTCGCCACGACTGCCGAACGCAGCGATCAGCCCGCGGCGGTTGCCAGCTGGTTGTAGATGTTGGTGAACACCAGACCCAGTCGAGTGCCGATATCCGTGACGCTCGTCATGATGGCAACAGCAATCAGACCGGCGATCAGACCATATTCGATCGCGGTCACCCCGTCTTCCTCCTTGAGGAAGCGAATCATCATTGCTTTCATTTTATTTCCTCGTGCCTGTATGTTTGTTTCTCTGGCCGCATTTACGAAGGTTGGGACCTCGCATATCCGGCCTGGCTCCGCGCCGTTTGCCACACTTGCCGTGACAACGATCGGATGCCCATTCTTTATAGCGCGTCTTGCACGACGCGGATCATCATTTGATGGAAATTAACATTCGCGTCATTCATCTCCTCGCACGTGTGTACCGAACCGTACAAAGCTTACAAGTGCCACGAATCTTATCTCCGAACCCTTTTAATTTCCAACCTCTTTTAACAATCCTGATCGAAAAATCGACGCGTAGCACCCTATTTGTACGGCGTCCCGGTACGTTTTACACATAGGACTTACGATAGGTTAGATGTGCACATCTAATCCACCTATAAAACAGCACGACCGTTCCCGCCCTCCTGCCCGCACGTTACGTCGCTCGCGTAACGCCAGTGATGTGACGTTACGTTACGAACCGGCTGAAATCGCCCCCGGTTCCGGCCGCTCAAACATTTTCAACAATCTTTCGATTCGCGTAAGCCCTTTTCCCATAAGGAAATACCCCGTTTAAAACCCGTCATCGAACCGTCGATCGTCGAAATGGCACGACAGTTGCAGAGTAGTCCGCGCACCACTCAACACAACATCAGTTTTAATGCGAGGACGAAATGGACACTCAGGTTATCCCTCATGGCGCGCTCCGGACGACTCTGATCACGGCCACCGTGGCAGCCATGCTTTCCCTGTCCGCCTGCGGCGGCTCCGGTTCGATCAGCAAGGGCCTCGGCGGCTCGAACTCGGGCGGCGGCAGCGATTCGATTTCCACGTCCGGCGGCGGTACGTCGGGCTCGACGAGCGGCACGTCGGGCAGCACGAGCGGCAGCACCAGCGGTTCAACGAGTGGTAGCACCAGCGGCAGCACCAGTGGCACGACGAGCGGGACGACCAGCGGCACGAGCGGCACGTCGGGCGTGTCGTCGAACGCGGTGGGCAACGTGCTCGCCAGCAGCAGCAACATCGTGACCGGCGTCGGTTCGACCGTGTCGGGTCTCGGCGCCGTGGTCGGCAGCCAGACGCTGCCGGGCGTCAACCCGCAGACGACGCAAGCGGCCGGCGGCATCGTGCAAAGCGTCGGCGGCGCGGTGACCGCGCTCGGCAACGGCCTCGGCAACGGGCTCGGCCAGCTCGGCGCGACGAGCAACCCGGTCGGCGTCACGGTGGCCAGCACCGGCGGCGTGGTCAATCAGCTCGGCAACGCGGTCACGCAGACCGGCAATCTCGTCACGAGCCTCGGCAGCGGCCCGCTGTCGCCGCTCGCGCCCGTGACCGGCGCCGTCGGCGGCCTCGTGCAGACGGTCGGCAACACCGTCGCGAACGGCGGCAACACGCTCACCAACGCCCTGTCGGCCGGCCCGATCCAGCAAGTCACGCAGACCGTCAGTTCCGTGATCACGCCGATCACGACGATGGTCGGCAACACGACCCAGACGGTTGGCTCCGCAACCGGTCTCGGCGCGCCGGTCAACACGCTGCTCGGCACGCTCGGCAACGGCCTGAACCAGGCCGGCGCAATGATCGCGTCGACGGGCGGCAACCCGGTCACGAGCGGCCTCGGCACCACGGTGTCGTCGACGGGCAATACCGTGAAAGCGGTCGGCGGGCTGCTGACCGGCGGCAGCGGCGGCGTCACCAATCCGCTCGCGCCGATCACGGGCATCGTGTCGACCGTCACCGGCGGGCTCGGCGGCACGACGGGCGGCTCCGGCGGCCCGCTCGCGCCGGTCACGGGCCTTGTCTCGACCGTCACCGGCACGCTCGGCGGCGCGACGGGCGGCTCCACCAGCCCGCTCGCACCGGTCACGGGTCTCGTCTCCACGGTCACCGGCGCACTCGGCGGCGCGACGGGCGGCTCCACCAGCCCGCTCGCACCGGTCACGGGTCTCGTCTCGACCGTCACCGGCGCGCTCGGTGGCGCGACGGGCGGCTCCAGCGGCGCCAGCCCGCTCGCGCCGGTCACGGGTCTCGTCTCGACCGTCACCGGCGCACTCGGCGGCGCGACAGGCGGCTCCAGCGGCGCCAGCCCGCTCGCGCCGGTCACCGGGGCGCTGAACACGGTCACCGGCGCGGCCGGCGGCGCGACGTCGGGCGCACCGGCGCTGGCCGGCGGCACCGGCGCAGTGACGAGCTCGGGCACGTCGTCGAATCCGCTCGCCCCCGTCACGTCGCTGATCGGCGGCCTGCTCGGCGGCACTCACAAGTAAATCCGCTCGTTCCATTCATCGACAAGACTGCGAGGAGTCAACCATGTCCCAGCAACGTACTCTCACGTCGGCCGCGCTGCGCCAGTGGCGCGTTCCCCTCACCGCGTTCGCCGCGGCCTGCCTGCTCGCCGCCTGCGGCGGCAACGGCGTGAACGCGCCGCCGGCCAGCGCCAACGGCAGCACCACGAGCGGCACGAACAACCCCAGCACGAGCGGCACCAGCAGCGGATCGACGGGCACCAAGGGCGTCGTCAGCACGCTCGGCCAGACCACCTCGGATCTCGGCAGCACGATCGGCAACGTGAGCGTGCCGGGCCTCGGCAACGGCGTGACGCAAGGCCTCGGCAGCACCGTGTCGAGCACGGGCACGATCCTCGGCGCAGCGGCGGACGCCGTCAGCAACGGGCTCGGCCAGATCGGCTCCACGCAAAACCCGGTCGGTACGACGGTGGCCGGCCTCGGCAACGTCGTCGGCGCGACGAGCAACACCGTGTCCGGGCTGAGCGCGACGGTCAAGGCGCTCGGCACCGGCCCGCTGGCGCCGCTCGCGCCGGTCACGTCCCCGGTCGGCACGGTGCTCGACACGGTCGCCAACGGCCTCGGCGCCGCCGGCAACACGATCGGCTCCACGCTGTCGTCGGGCCCCGTGCAGCAGGTGACGCAGCCGCTCAGCTCGGCGATCACGCCGCTCGTCATCACGGCCGGCCAGCTCACGCAGCAGGTCGGCACGACGACGGGCCTCGGCCAGCCGGTTTCCGGCCTGCTCGGCCAGGTCGGCGGCGCGATCAGCGCGGCCGGCCAGCAGGTCGCGGGCACGTCGAGCCAGCCGCTCGTCGGCGACGTCGGCCAGCTCGTCACGTCGGTCGGCAACACCGTGACCAACGCCGGCGGCCTCGTCAATCCGAACGGCCCGAATGGCGCCGCGCCGATCCCCGGCCTGATCACGAGCCTCGTCGGCGGCTCGACGGCCAACGTGCAGAGCGGCTCGCCGGGCGGCACGGCATCGGGCTCGACCAACCCGCTCGGCGGCCTGTTGTCGGGTCTCGGCTCGACGCCGCTCGGCCCGCTCACGGGCGCGCTCGGCGGCGCGACGGGCGGCACGGGCAGTACAAGCCCGCTCGCGCCCGTTACGGGTTTGCTGAATACCGTCACGGGCGCAGCGGGCAGCGCGGCGAGCACCGGGGGATCGTCGAGCCCGCTCGCACCGATCACGTCGTTGGCCGGCGGCGCGACGGGGTCGACGTCGGGCGGATCGACCGGTCTGCTCGCGCCGGTCACGGGATTGCTGGGCACGCTGGGCGGCGTCGGCAAGTAAGGATACCTGCGCATTTGCGGCCGGAGCGAACGCGCAGTCGATCCGATCAGAACCGGCAACGCGGCACACCACGCGCGGCGCCATCGGCGCCGCGTGCGGACATTAGAAGACGACAAGCAAGGCCAACGAGGAACAACAATGAAATCCAGACGCGATAAATGGATGATGCTGCTCGCCATCACGGCGGCGGCAGGCACGGCACAGGCGCAGACGCGCATCGCCGGCAACCCGGTCGACTCGCTTCCGCAGATCAATGCGCCGAAGAAGGGGCCGAACGTGACCGTGCAGGTCGCGCCCCAGGCGCCGCAATTGCAGGAACTGCTCTCGCGTCACCTGACGCCGGCCACGTTCCAGGTCGAAGGCGTCAAGTCGGTGCCGTTCGAGGAGATCTCGCGCCGTTTCACGCCGCTCGTCGGCAAGGACATCACGATCGGCGAGCTGATCGAGACCGCCAACGGCGTGACGAAGCTTTACCAGGATCGCGGCTACGCGCTGTCGTTCGCGTTCATCCCCGCGCAGACCTTCGAAAACGGCGTCGTGCGCGTGACCGTCGTCGAGGGCTATGTCGCGGACGTGAAGGTCACCGGCAAGCCCGGCGCGATGGAATCGAAGATCCGCGCGATCGCCGCGCACATCACCGCCGATCGTCCGTTGCGCCGCGCGACGTTCGAGCGCTACGTGAACACGTTCGGCCTGCTGCCCGGCGTGTCGGTGAAGGCCAACGTGCCGCCGCCGCAGAGCACCGACGGCGCGACGACGCTCGAGCTGAACGTCGATCGCAAGCCGTTCAACGTCGGCACCGGGATCGACTTCAACCACCCCGGCGTGCAAGGCCTCATCACCGCGACCGAAAACGGCCTCACGTCGTTCGGCGAGCAGTTGAGCATCTCCGCGCTGGCGCCGCCGGGGCGGGACAAGCAGACCTACTTTGCGTTCAGCGGCGCGGTGCCGGTCGGCAGCAGCGGGCTCGTCACGCGTCTCGATGCCAGCACGTACCGCGGCAAGCCGGCCGACAACCCGGGCCTGCCGTCGTACGTCCAGCGCACGGTGAAAAACGAAAAGCTCGGTCTTTCGGCATCCTACCCGTTATTGCTGAACAACCAGCGCAGCCTGCTCGGCACCGTGTCCGGCTACGCGTCGCACAACGAGGATCGCTACCAGAACCAGATCAACGGGGCGACGCTCGACAACCGGACGCAGGTTCGCGTGCTGCAGATGCAGCTCGACTACACGAGCGTGAGCCCGACGCAGGTGCGAAAGCTGAGCGTGAACGTCGCGAAGGGTTTCGACATTCTCGGCGCGTCGAAAGCGCAGGACATCAGCGTCGGCAACACCACGACGTCGGTGCCGAGCCCGATTTCGCTGACCTTCGTGCGCACCGGCGCGACGTTCACACAGACCAACGAATGGCCGTTCCGGATCGGCACGTCGGTCTCGCTGACGGGCCAGTACAGCCCGAATTCACTGCCGACGTCCGAGCAGATCTCGTTCGGCGCGCAGCGCTATGCGCTCGGCTATCAGCCGGGCGAGACGTCGGGCGATTCGGGATGGGGCATGTCGCTCGAGGTCAATCGCGCGTTCTCGCCCGGCTGGACGTACCTGAAGTCGATCACGCCGTACATCGCGTACGACATGGCGCGCATTTACCTGCATGCCGGCACGCCGTCGCCGAGCCGGCTGTCGTCGGTCGGCATCGGCGTGCGGCTGACCGACAGCCGCTACTACAGCCTCGACCTGTCCGTCGCGAAACCGGTCGGCGACGCGCCGCTCGAGAGCGCGTCGCGCAGCCCGCGCGTGAACGCATCCTTCTCGTACCAGCTCAATTGATTGCGCCCCGCGCGGCCCGCCGCGCGGGGTGTTTCGATTAGAGTCACCTCTATCAAACGCGACGCCTGGATTCACGTATTCTGCCGGAAGCTCGCAACATGCCACCGTCCCATGCAGACGGTCGTGCGAGCGGTTCGAAAACGACATGCAAAACAAGGAGGACGACGATGACTCACCTGACCCGCCCGTTGCGTGCGATGGCCCTGGCCGGCGCACTGCTCGCTTGTGCTACGCACGCCTTTGCGCAAGCCGACAGCCCGATCGGCACGTGGCAGACGATCGACGACAATACCGGCAAGCCGAAAGCGCTCGTGCAGATCGCCGAGGATTCGGACGGCACGCTGTCGGGCAAGGTCGTCAAGGGCCTTGGCGCGAACGACACGCCAGATCGCCGCTGCACCGCATGCACGGACGAACGCAAGGATCAGTTGATCAAGGGCATGACGATCATCAAGGCGATGAAGAAGGATGGCGACCACTGGGATGGCGGCAACATCCTCGACCCCGAGAACGGCAAGGTCTACAAGTGCAAGATGACGCTGGACGACGGTGGTCAGAAGCTGGTCGTGCGCGGCTATATCGGCGTGTCGCTGATCGGCCGGTCACAGACCTGGGTTCGCCAGCAGTAACGGCTTACGATCTGCGCGCAACGACGCGCCGCATCACGTCAATCGGCCTGCGACAATGTCGCAGGCCGATTTCATTTCGGGACGAGACAAGCGTGCAATGCAGGCAATCACGCTGCGCGCTTCAGTGCTTCCGCCCGATACGCGCGCGGTGTCGGCATCGCCACGCTGCGCGCTTGCGCTGCCTTCGACTGCGCGTGCTTGCGCATCCGCGTAGCGAGCGTGTTGCACAGATTGATGCCCGCCTCGCCATAGAGCGCGCGCATCACGTGCATCAGCGCGCCGGTTTCATGCCAGACCTTGAAGCGGCGATGGCACGTCTGGTACGACGGGTAGCGGCGCGGCATCGCCGACCAGGTCGCGCCGCTGTAGATCACCCAGAGCACGCCGTTCAGCACGGCGCGTGTGTTGGCGAGCGGCCGGCCACGCAACTCGGTGCGCGGCTGCAATTCCGGCAGAAGCGACGTGACGCGCTTCCACTCGTCGTCGGTTAGATCGCGATACGGTGTCATGGACATCTCCAGCCTTAGGAACCATGACGCAACGATATCGGCTCAACCCGGGGTTGAATATAAGACTAATCCGAAATTGCGGCGAGATGACATCGATTTAACTGGAATTAACCATTGAATGCCGCAACTTCGCACGCCGCATCGATCGCTCGCGCTCAGGTCAACGAAGTATCGACGATGCGGCGCGGCGTCTCGAGATACTCCTTCGACTGCATCTCGACGATCCGCGAGACCGTCCGCGTGAATTCGTTGGCCATCGGCCCTTCGACGTACAACTGTTCGGCCGGCACTGCGGCGGACATCAGCAGCTTGACTTTGTGGTCGTACAGCACGTCGATCAGCCACGTGAAGCGGCGCGCCTCCGACGCCATCCGCGGCGACATCTGCGGCACCTCGGACAGCACGATCGCATGGAAGCGGCTCGCGAGCTCGAGGTAGTCGTTCTGCGAACGCGGCCCGCCGCACAGCGTCGCGAAATCGAACCACACGACGCCGTCGGCCTTGCGCAACGCCTTCAGCTCGCGCTTCTCGATGTGCAGGATCGGGCTCTCGTCGGGCACCGCGGCGAGCTGCGCGAACGCGTGGCGCAGCGCGCGATCCGCGTCAGCGCCGAGCGGCGTGTGGTACATCTGCACCTGCGCGAGCGTGCGCTGGCGATAGTCGACGCCCGCGTCGACGTTGAGCACGTCGAGCCTGTTCTTGATGAGCGCGATCGCCGGCAGCATCCGGTCACGATGCAGGCCGTCCGGATACAGGTCGTCCGGATCGTAGTTGGACGTCATCACGAACTGCACGCCGTTCGTGAACAGCCGGTCGAGCAGCCGGTACAGGATCATCGCGTCGGCGATGTCCGATACGTGGAACTCGTCGAAGCAGATCAGCCGATAGCGCTTCGCGATGCGTCGCGCCAGCTCGTCGAGCGGATCGGCCTGCCCCTTCAGTTCCTCGAGCTCGCGGTGCACTTCGCGCATGAACTCGTGGAAATGAAGGCGCGTCTTGCGCTGCACGGGCACGACCGCATAGAAGCTGTCCATCAGGAAGCTCTTGCCGCGCCCGACGCCGCCCCACATGTAGACCCCGCGCGGCAGGTCCGGACGAATGATGAGTTTCTTGAACGCGTTCGAGCGGCGCGCCTTGTAGGCCACCCACTCGTCGTAGCAACGCTGCAGGCGATCGATCGCCGCGCGCTGCGCGGAGTCGGACTGGTAACCGCGCGTGGTCAGCTCCCGCGCGTAGTATTCGGTGACGTTCATCGGGCAAACCAGAAAAGACGAAGGCGAGCAGGAAACCCCGCCCGCCTTCGTCGTAGGACCGCTGCGCCGGCCGCAGGACGGGCCGGCGCGTCAATGCGCGTTAGCTGTTCAGCGAGCGCTTGTCGACGGCGAGCGCCGCTTCGCGCATCACTTCCGACATCGACGGGTGCGGATGGCAGATGCGGGCGATGTCTTCCGACGCCGCCTTGAACTCCATCGCCACCACGGCTTCCGCGATCAGGTCCGACGCGTTCGCCGCGATCACGTGCACGCCGAGCAGCTCGTCGGTCTTCGCGTCCGCGATCATCTTCACGAAGCCGTCCGGCGCGTTCATGCCGAGCGCGCGGCCGTTGATCGAGAACGGGAACTTGCCGCTCTTGATCTCGCGGCCTTCCGCCTTCAGCTGCTGCTCCGTCTTGCCGACCCATGCGATTTCCGGGTACGTGTAGATCACCCACGGAATGCAGTTGTAGTCGATGTGCGGCTTCTGGCCGTCGATCACTTCCGCGACCAGCACGCCTTCGTCTTCCGCCTTGTGCGCGAGCATCGGGCCGCGCACCACGTCGCCGATCGCGTAGACGTTCGGCACCGCCGTGCGGCAGTGGTCGTCGACGTCGATGAAGCCGCGCTCGTTCGCCTTCAGGCCGATCGCCTCGAGGCCGAGGTTGTCGGTGTTCGGCACGCGGCCGACCGACACGATCAGGCGGTCGGCGTCGAGCGTCTGCGCGTTGCCGTCCTTGTCCGTGTACGCGATCGACACGCCGTCCGGCGTCGCCTTCACGTCGCCGATCTTCACGCCGAGGTGAATGTCGAGGCCCTGCTTCTTGAACAGCTTCGCGGCTTCCTTCGCGAGCGCTTCGTCAGCCGCGCCGAGGAATGCCGGCAGCGCTTCGAGCACCGTCACTTCGGCGCCGAGGCGGCGCCACACCGAGCCGAGCTCGAGGCCGATCACGCCCGCGCCGATCACGGCGAGCTTCTTCGGCACCGAGTCGAACGTCAGCGCGCCTTCGTTGTCCGAAACGATCTTGTTGTCGACCGGAATGCCCGGCAGGTGACGCGCCTTCGAGCCCGTCGCGATGATCACGTTCTTTGCGGTGACGACTTCGGTTTCGCCCTCGCCGCTCACTTCGATCTGTACGCCGGCGTCGGTCTTGCCGGTGAACTTGCCGTGGCCCTTCAGCCACGTGATCTTGTTCTTCTTGAACAGGAACTCGATACCGGACGTCATCTTCTCGACGATCCCGTCCTTGCGGCCGAGCATCTTCGCGAGGTCGATCTTCACGCCGTCGACGCTGATGCCGTGGTCGGCGAGGTGGTGCGACGCATTCTCGAACTCTTCCGACGACGCGAGCAGCGCCTTCGACGGGATGCAGCCCACGTTCAGGCAGGTGCCGCCGAGCTTCAGCGCGCCGGCCGGGTTCTTCCACTTTTCGATACAGGCAACGGTCTTGCCCAGTTGAGCGGCGCGGATCGCGGCGATGTAGCCGCCGGGGCCGGCGCCGATCACGACGACGTCAAATTCCTTGGACATGGCAATCCTTTCTTCTTGTGCGTGCGCACGGGCGCGCGAGGTCGCGCGCCCGTGCGGAGCGGGTCAATGCAGGTGGCGTGGCTTACAGGTCGAGCAGCAGGCGTGCCGGATCCTCGAGCGCATCCTTCATCGCGACGAGCGACAGCACCGCTTCGCGGCCGTCGATGATCCGGTGGTCGTACGACAGCGCCAGATAGTTGATCGGACGGATCACGATCTGGCCGTTCTCGACGACCGGGCGCTCCTTCGTTGCGTGCACGCCGAGGATTGCCGATTGCGGCGGGTTGATGATCGGGGTCGACAGCATCGAGCCGAACACGCCGCCGTTCGAGATCGAGAACGTGCCGCCCGTCATTTCCTCGATCGACAGCTTGCCGTCCTTCGCCTTCTGGCCGAATTCCGCGATCTTCTTTTCGATGTCGGCGAGGCTCATCTGGTCGGCGTTGCGCAGGATCGGCACCACGAGACCGCGCGGCGAGCCGACGGCGATACCGATGTCGAAGTAGCCGTGATAGACGATGTCGTTACCGTCGATCGACGCGTTCACGAGCGGGAACTTCTTCAGCGCGTGGACGGCCGCCTTCACGAAGAACGACATGAAGCCGAGCTTCACGCCATGTTCCTTCTCGAACTTGTCCTTGTACTTGTTGCGCAGTTCCATGACCGGAGCCATGTTCACTTCGTTGAACGTCGTCAGGATCGCGTTGGTCTGCTGCGACTCGAGCAGACGCTCGGCGATACGCGCACGCAGGCGCGACATCGGCACGCGCTGCTCCGGACGGTCGTTCAGCCACGTCGTTGCCGACGCCGGCACCTTCACGTCCGGCAGCGACGCCTTCGCCGCGGCGGTCTTCGCCGGTGCGGCGGCCGGTGCGGCCTTCGGCGCGCCGGCGGACAGCACGTCACCCTTCGTGATGCGGCCGTCGCGGCCCGAGCCGGCGACGTCGCCCGCGGCGAGACCCTTCTCTGCCAGCAGCTTCGATGCGGCCGGCGATGCAGCCGCCGTGCTCGACGCCGTCGCGGCGGCGGCCGGCTGGGCGGCCGGTGCGGCAGCAGCGGGAGCGGCTGCCGGCTTGACTTCGGTAGCGCCCGCCGCTGCTTCGGCCGCGCCTGCCTTCGCTTCGGTGTCGATCGTCGCGATCACCTGGTCGGCGACCACCGTGTCACCGTCGTTCTGCAGCACTTGCGCGAGCACGCCGGCGGCCGGCGCCGGCACTTCGAGCACGACCTTGTCGGTCTCGAGTTCGATCAGGATTTCGTCCTGCGCGACGGCTTCGCCGGGCTTCTTCTTCCACTGCAGCATGGTGGCTTCCGAAACCGACTCCGAAAGCTGGGGGACCTTGACTTCTACGATAGCCATGTGATTTTCCTGGATGCTTAATCTGGGTAATGACGAGCTGGCGATTCTTCAGGCCGATGCGGCGCGATGCGCGTCCTGCGGACCAAAAGATTCGGGAAAGCGCTGCGCGCCTTCCCGTTTCGCTTGACGTCGGTTATTTCGCGATCGATGCGCTCTTCAGGCGGCCGAAAGCACCTTCGATGAGGGCCTTCTGCTGCTCGTAGTGCTTCGCGTAGTAGCCGACCGCCGGCGAGGCCGAAGCCGGACGGCCGCTGTATGCCAGCTTCTGCCCTTCCTTCATGCCTTCCTTCAGGTGGTGTTCGACGTAGAACCACGGGCCCTGGTTTTGCGGCTCGTCCTGCACCCAGACCACTTCGGTCGCGTTCTCGTACTTCTTCAGTTCAGCTTCGAACTGCTTGTGCGCGAACGGATACAGCTGTTCGATACGGATGATCGCAACGTCGTTCGCCTTCGCTTCGCGGCGATGCGCGACGAGGTCGAAGTACACGCGGCCCGAGCAGACCAGCACGCGCTTGACCTTCTTCGCGTCGATGCCGCCGTCGGTTTCGCCGAGCACCGGCTGGAACGAGCCCTTTGCCAGTTCCGACAGGTCCGACACGGCTTCCTTGTGACGCAGCAGCGACTTCGGCGTCGCGACGATCAGCGGCTTGCGGAACAGGCGGATCATCTGGCGGCGCAGCAGGTGGAAGATCTGCGCCGGCGTCGTCGGCTGGACCACTTGCATGTTGTGGTCCGCGCACAGTTGCAGGAAACGCTCGATACGCGTCGACGAGTGCTCCGGGCCCTGGCCTTCATAGCCGTGCGGCAGCAGCATCGTCAGGCCCGACACGCGGCCCCACTTCACTTCGCCGGACGAGATGAACTGGTCGATCACGACCTGCGCGCCGTTGACGAAGTCGCCGAACTGCGCTTCCCACAGCACGAGCGTGTTCGGCTCGGCGGTCGAGTAGCCGTATTCGAAGCCCAGCACCGCCTCTTCCGACAGCACCGAGTCGATCACCGTGAACTTCGCCTGGTTGTCGGCGACGTTCTGCAGCGGCACGTACGTACCGTCGTTCCAGCGCTCGCGGTTCTGGTCGTGCAGCACCGCGTGACGGTGCGTGAACGTGCCGCGGCCCGAGTCCTGGCCGGTCAGGCGCACCGCGTAGCCCGACGCGACGAGCGACGCGAACGCGAGGTGCTCGGCCATGCCCCAGTCGAGCGGCTGGTCGCCGCGCGCCATGTTGCGGCGGTCGTTGATCACGCGCTCGACGAGCGGGTGGACCTTGAAGTTTTCCGGCACCGTCGTGATGCGTTCGCCGAGGCGCTTCAGCTCGGCGAGCGGCACCGCCGTGTCGGCTGCGTCCGTCCACTTGCGATTCAGGAACGGCACCCAGTCGACCGCGTACTTGCTCTTGTAGTTCGACAGGACCGGATCGACCGTGTGGTGGCCGTCGTCCATCGCCTTGCGGTACGCCTTCACGAAGCCGTCGGCGTCTTCCGCGCTGATCACGCCCTGCTGCACGAGCTTCTCGGCGTACAGCGCACGGGTGCCCGGGTGCTGCGCGATCTTCTTGTACATCAGCGGCTGCGTGACCGCCGGCGTGTCCTGCTCGTTGTGACCCAGCTTGCGGAAGCAGACGATGTCGATCACGACATCCTTGTGGAACTGCATCCGGTAGTCGATCGCGATCTGCGTCGCGAGGATCACGGCTTCCGGATCGTCGCCGTTCACGTGCAGCACCGGCGCCTCGATCATCTTGACGACGTCGGTACAGTACAGCGTCGAGCGCGCATCGCGCGGGTCGGACGTCGTGAAGCCGATCTGGTTGTTGATGACGATGTGCAGCGTGCCGTGCGTGCCGTAGCCGCGCGTCTGCGCGAGGTTCAGCGTTTCCATCACGACGCCCTGGCCTGCGAAGGCCGCGTCGCCGTGGATCTGCACCGGCAGCACCTGCAGGCCGTCTTCGTCGCCGCGACGGTCCATCCGCGCCTTCGCCGAGCCTTCGACCACCGGGTTCACGATTTCGAGGTGCGACGGGTTGAACGCGAGCGACAGGTGGACCGGGCCGCCTTCCGTCGACACGTCCGACGAGAAGCCCTTGTGGTACTTCACGTCGCCGGCCGGCAGGTCATCGACGTGCTTGCCTTCGAATTCGGCGAACAGGTCGGCCGGCATCTTGCCGAGCGTGTTCACGAGCACGTTCAGGCGGCCGCGGTGGGCCATGCCGATGACGATTTCCTGCACGCCCTTCTTGCCCGAGTGCTGGACGACTTCGTCCATCGCCGCGATGAAGCTTTCGCCGCCTTCCAGCGAGAAGCGCTTCTGGCCGACGTACTTGGTGTGCAGGTAGCGCTCGAGGCCTTCGGCAGCCGTCAGGCGGTTCAGGATGTGCTTCTTCTTGTCAACCGTGAAATTCGGCGTCGCGCGGGTCGATTCCAGGCGCTCCTGCCACCAGCGCTTCTGCTCGGGATCGCTGATGTACATGTACTCGGCGCCGATCGTGCCGCAGTACGTGTCGCGCAGACCCTTGACGATGTCACGCAGCGAAGCCTGGTCGAAACCGAGGTACAGGTTGCTCGCGCTGAACGTCTGGTCGAGGTCGGCCTCGGAGAAATCGTAGAACGCGGGTTCGAGTTCGGGAATGGCGGGACGTTCGCGACGCTTCAGGGGATCGAGATTGGCCCATTGCGAGCCAAGGAAGCGATATGCGCTGATGAGGGACTGGACGTGGACTTGCTTGCGCGCCGTAGCCAGATTGGCGCCGCTTTCGCGCGGGATGAAGGCATTGGCCTTCGCGCGCTGCGCAAACGACTCGACGATCGGGAAATGCGCGACGTCGCTGGCACTCGTACCGTCCGTCGCAGGCACGTTCTGCAGCGCATCGAAATACTCTCGCCAGTTCTCGGGCACTGACGCCGGATTATCGAGATATGCATCGTACAATTCTTCTACGTACGAAGCATTGCCGCCGAACAGATACGAGTTCAGCTGAAACTGCTTCATTACATCTGACATTTTACGCTCACCTTTCTTCGAGCTTCTCGAGAAATAGCGGGTTGCTCAACCTTCCGCGACACGGCCTGACCGTTTAGCGGATTGCGAATCAAGTCTTGCTTGGAAGGACCTAAAACTTGCGTGCGCGCAGCATATCACAGAACCGTTACCAGAGTTCACGCAGAAATGTGCCTGAAAGCACCGTGTGGCGGGGTTTTGCCGGATTGCCACATGCCGCTGAAACATTGTTTTGCAGCCTACCTGCCTGCACGCCGCGCGGATGCGAAAAAGCCGCCCGGAGGCGGCTTTTTTCGTGTTGCCCTGAGTCGCTTCGACGCGCTCAGTCGATTGCGGCTTCGCGGCTTGCGCGGCGACGCTCGTGCTCCTTCAGGTGACGCTTGCGCAGGCGGATCGACTGCGGCGTCACTTCGACCAGTTCGTCGTCGTCGATGAACTCGACCGCGTATTCGAGCGACATCTGGATCGGCGGCACGAGACGCACGGCTTCGTCGGTGCCCGACGCGCGCACGTTGGTGAGCTGCTTGCCCTTGATCGGGTTCACGACGAGGTCGTTGTCGCGGCTGTGAATGCCGATGATCATGCCCTCATAGAGCGCGTCGCCCGGCTTCACGAACATGCGGCCGCGATCCTGCAGCTTCCACAGCGCATACGCCACCGCCGCGCCGTCGTCCTGCGAGATCAGCACGCCGTTGCGGCGCTCGCCGACCGAGCCGTCCTTGACCGGCGCGTACGAGTCGAAGATGTGGCTCATCAGACCCGTGCCGCGCGTGAGCGTCAGGAATTCGCTCTGGAAACCGATCAGGCCGCGCGCCGGAATCCGGTATTCGAGACGCGTGCGGCCGCGGCCGTCCGACGCCATGTCGAGCATTTCGCCCTTGCGGCGGCCGAGTTCTTCCATCACGCCGCCCTGGTTCTCGTCTTCGACGTCGACCGTCAGCAGTTCGTACGGCTCGTGCTTCACGCCGTCGATTTCCTGCATCACGACGCGCGGACGCGACACCGCGAGCTCATAGCCTTCGCGGCGCATGTTCTCGACCAGGATCGTCAGGTGCAGTTCGCCGCGGCCCGACACTTCGAACACCGTCTCGTCGCCCGTATCGCGCACGCGCAGCGCGACGTTGTGGTTCAGCTCCTTCATCAGGCGATCGCGGATCTGGCGGCTCGTCACGAACTTGCCTTCACGGCCCGCGAGCGGCGACGAGTTGACGAGGAAGTTCATCGTCAGCGTCGGCTCGTCGACGGTGATCATCGGCAGCGCTTCCGGCGTGTCCACCGCACAGATCGTCGCGCCGATGCCGACGTCTTCGATGCCGTTGATCAGCACGATGTCGCCCGCTTCGGCCGACTCGACCTGCACGCGCTCCAGGCCCTTGAACGACAGCACCTGGTTGATCTTGCGGTTCAGCACGTCGCCTTCCGGGCCGAAGCGCATCACGACCGGCTGGCCCGGCTTGATGCGGCCGCGCGTGATGCGGCCGACGCCGATCCGGCCGACGTACGTCGAATAGTCGAGCGACGTGATCTGGAGCTGCAGCGGCGCTTCCGGGTCAGCCGGGCGGACCGGCACGTGCTCGAGGATCGCCTCGAACAGCGGGCGCATGTCGCCTTCGCGCGTGGCCGGATCGAGCGACGCGTAGCCGTTCAGGCCCGATGCGTAGACGATCGGGAAATCGAGCTGCTCCTCGGTTGCACCGAGCTTGTCGAACAGGTCGAAGGTCTGGTTGATGACCCAGTCGATGCGCGCGCCCGGGCGGTCGACCTTGTTGATCACGACGATCGGCTTCAGGCCGAGCGCGAGCGCCTTCTTCGTCACGAAGCGCGTCTGCGGCATCGGGCCCTCGACCGCGTCGACGAGCAGCAGCACCGAGTCGACCATCGACAGCACGCGCTCGACCTCACCGCCGAAGTCCGCGTGCCCCGGGGTGTCGACGATGTTGATGTGCGTGCCTTCGTATTCGACCGCGCAGTTCTTCGCGAGAATCGTGATCCCGCGCTCCTTTTCGATGTCGTTCGAGTCCATCACCCGCTCGGCGACTTGCTGGTTCTCGCGGAAGGTGCCGGACTGGCGAAGCAGTTGGTCGACGAGCGTCGTCTTGCCGTGGTCGACGTGGGCGATGATGGCGATGTTGCGAAGGGCGCGGGTCATAGAAACCTGAAAATCGATTGGGTGCGCAAATACGCACGCCCGTTGGTCACGTGCGTGCGCGATGCACAACTTGGAAACCGCAAAGTATAGCACGCGCGAATGACGCGAACGGTCCGCGCGCTGCGCCGCAACAAACCGGGGCCGCGATCCCCGTCCGCCAATGCGCCGGGCGCCCGCCCCGCCACCTGACAAAAACCCTCTCCGGCATAGGGCATTGGGCAGCGCCCTGCACACCCAAGGCCGTTCGGTTAATATTTGCCGCAGCAAGCATTTGCACCTACACTACTGCCTAGTCAACTATTGCAGCTTCACGGTTTTATGTCGGACCCTTCCTCTTCCCAGCCGCAGTCCGTCTCGCTTTCGACTTATCAGGTGAACGATAGCGTCGGCTATCTGATGTCGCGCGTGAAATCGCTGATGACCAACCTCGTCACACAGCGCACGCAAGGAGAACTCGGCATCACCGGCACGCAGGCCAGCATGCTGTTCATGATCGCGGTCGGCAAATGCTCGACGGCCGCCGAACTCGCCCGCGAATACGGGATCGACGCGAGCGCGGTGACGCGCCTGCTCGACCGCGTCGAGAAGCGCGGCCTGCTGTCGCGCGTGCGCAGCATCGAGGACCGGCGCGTCGTGCGGCTCGAACTGACCGACGAAGGGCGCGCGCTCGCCGAACGCCTGCCGGCCATCTTCCGCAGCGTGCTCGACCAGCTGCTGGACGGCTTCACGCCCGAGGAAGTCGGCTTCCTGAAAAGCATGCTGCGCCGCATTCTCGGCAATGCGTGCGAGACGACCGGCGGCAGCTCGCCGCAATAATTGCAACAACAATCATCTTTGACAGATTAATGTAAGGAAATCCTTGCAGTGTCCATTATTCATTCCGAGTCAGGGATCAGCGCGATGAAATCCTCTCCGTTGTTCATGCGCGCCGGATCGCACCGGTCCGCCATCGCCGCCGCGGTCGCCGCGCTGGCGCTGACGGGCTGTGCGAACTACTTCGGCATCAAGAGCGACAAGCAGATCGCCCCGGCGTCGCAATTCGAAACCGCGCAGAGCCTGCCCGCCCAGGGCGGCAAGTGGCCGTCGCTCGACTGGGCCACCGGGTTCGGCGACCCGCAGCTGCCGAAGCTGATCGACGAGGCGCTCGCCGACAATCCGTCGATCGCGCAGGCGCAGGCGCGGATCGCGAAGGCGTCGTCGTACATCGAGTCGTCGCGCTCGACGCTGCTGCCGAAGGTCGAAGGCAGCTATTCGTGGAATCGCCAGCTGTATTCGAGCAACGCGCTCTTCCCGCCGCCGCTGGGCGGCCAGTGGTACAGCGAGAACAACGCGCTCGCGAGCGCGTCGTGGGACCTCGATCTGTGGGGCAAGAACCGCGAGCGCCTGCACACCGCCGTGTCGCAGGAAAAGGCCGCCGAGGCCGACATGCAGCAGGCGCGCATCACGCTCGCGTCGTCGATCGCCCGCACCTACAACTCGCTCGCGCAGCTCTATGCGCTGCGCGACATCGCGCAGCGCGAGATCGTCAACCGCCAGACGGTCGGCAAGATCACCGACGGCCGCGTGACGGCCGGCCTCGACACCAACGTCGAACGGCAGACCGCGCGCGGCAACATCGCGACGACCCAGGCGTCGCTGTCCGACCTCGACGGCCAGATCACGAGCGTTCGCTACCAGCTTGCCGCCCTGCTCGGCAAGGGGCCGGACCGCGGCCTGCAGATCGCCGCGCCGGTGCTGAATCCGGGCGGCGCCGTCGCGCTGCCCGACAACCTGCCCGCCGATCTCGTGTCGCGGCGCCCCGACATCGTCGCCGCGCGCTGGCAGGTCGAAGCCGCGATGCACGACGTGAAGGAAGCGAAAGCCGAGTTCTACCCCGACGTGAACCTCGCGGCGGGCTTCGGCTTCGATGCGTTCGGCTGGGGCAAATTCCTGAACTTCGCGAGCCGCCAGGCGCAGTTCAGCCCGGCGGTCCACCTGCCGATCTTCGACGGCGGCGCGCTGCGCGCGCAGCTCAAGGGCCGCTATGCGGACTTCGACCTGTCGGTCGCGAACTACAACCAGACACTGATCAGCGCACTGAACGACGTCGCGACGCAGGTCGCGTCGATCCGCGCGATCGATCGGCAAATGGACGACGCGCAGCGGGCGCTCGACGCGTCGACGAAGGCATACGACCTCGCGGTGATCCGCTACAAGGCCGGCCTGTCGCCGCAACTGCAGGTGCTGAACGCGGACAGCAACCGCCTCGCATCGGAACAGACCGTGACCAACCTGAAGATGCGGCGGCGCGACATGCAGCTCGCGCTGATCAAGGCGCTCGGCGGCGGCTTCGACGCCACCGGCACCCGCCTCGCCGCACCCGATGCCGAACAGCGCACCGCGCAGGCCAAGGCCGCGCAACAGGCCGCGAACTGAATCGGCACGACCACTACGCAGACACTCGAAACAACGGACGGAGAAAATCGCCATGAGCGACCCTCAACAAAACGCCGCCAGCGCCCAGGCGCAGAGTAACGGCAAGCGCAAGCGGATGATGACGCTGCTCGTCGCGGTCATCGTGATCGCGGCCATCGCCTACGGGCTGTACTACTTCCTCGTCGCACGCTTCCACGAATCGACCGACGACGCCTACGTGAACGGCAACGTCGTGCAGATCACGCCGCAGGTCACGGGCACCGTGATCGCGGTGAAGGCCGACGACACGCAGACCGTCAAGGCCGGCGATTCGCTCGTGCTGCTCGACCCGGCCGATTCGCAGGTCGCGCTGCAGCAGGCCGAGGCGAACCTCGCGCAGACGGTGCGCCAGGTGCGCGGCCTGTTCGTCAACGACGACCAGTACCGTGCGCAGGTTGCGCTGCGCCAGTCGGACCTGTCGCGCGCCGAGGACGACTTGCGCCGCCGCCTTGCGGTCGCGCAGACCGGCGCCGTGTCGCAGGAAGAGATCTCGCACGCGCGTGACGCGGTTAAGAGCGCGCAGGCGTCGCTCGACACCGCGCAGCAGCAGCTCGCGTCGAACCGCGCGCTGACCGCGAACACGACGATCGCGTCGCACC
The DNA here is from genome assembly GCF_000833595.1 of Burkholderia sp. MSHR3999. Taxonomy (NCBI): domain Bacteria; kingdom Pseudomonadati; phylum Pseudomonadota; class Betaproteobacteria; order Burkholderiales; family Burkholderiaceae; genus Burkholderia; species Burkholderia sp. MSHR3999. The sequence continues at coordinate 1,302,169 of NZ_JRFO01000001.1, read as the reverse complement.
CGAACGTGCTCGCCGCGGCCGCGAAGGTCCGTGACGCATATCTCGCCAACGCGCGCAACACGCTGCCCGCGCCCGTGACCGGCTACGTCGCGAAGCGCTCGGTGCAGGTCGGCCAGCGCGTGTCGCCGGGCACGCCGCTGATGTCGGTCGTGCCGCTGAACGCCGTGTGGGTCGACGCGAACTTCAAGGAAGTCCAGCTCAACCACATGCGCATCGGCCAGCCGGTCGAGCTGACGGCCGACATCTACGGCTCGTCGGTCGTCTATCACGGCAAGGTCATCGGCTTCTCGGCCGGCACCGGCTCCGCATTCTCGCTGCTGCCCGCGCAGAACGCGACCGGCAACTGGATCAAGGTCGTGCAGCGCCTGCCGGTGCGGATCGAGCTCGACCCGAAGGACCTCGAAAAGCACCCGCTGCGCATCGGCCTGTCGATGCAGGTCGACGTCAACATCAAGGACGAGAGCGGCAACCAGCTCGGCAACGCGCAGAACACGGTCTACCAGACCGACGTGTTCGCGAAGTACGGCGACGAAGCGAACGCCGAAATCGCGCGCATCGTTGCGGAGAACGCGGGCGGCAATGCGTCGGCCCCGGCGCCGGCCGTGGCGAAGCAAGGCAGCATCGCGAAGATGATGTAATCCGTTCCGTTCCCGGAAGACCATCGACATGGCACAGCCTCCTGTCTCTCACCCGCCCTTGCAGGGCGGGCAACTCCTGATCGGGACGATCGCGGTGTCGCTCGCCGTGTTCATGAACGTGCTCGACACGTCGATCGCGAACGTCGCGATCCCGACCATCTCGGGCGATCTCGGCGTGTCGGCCGACCAGGGCACATGGGTCATCACGTCGTTCGCGGTCGCGAACGCGATCTCCGTGCCGCTGACGGGCTGGCTCACCGATCGCTTCGGACAGGTTCGCCTGTTCCTCGCGTCGATCATCCTGTTCGTCATTTCGTCGTGGATGTGCGGACTCTCGCCGACACTGCCGTTCCTGCTCGTGTCGCGCGTGATCCAGGGCGCCGTCGCGGGCCCGATGATTCCGCTGTCGCAAGCGCTGCTGCTCGCGAGCTACCCGCGCGCCAAGGCGCCGATGGCGCTTGCGCTCTGGGCGATGACGACGCTGATCGCCCCCGTCGCCGGCCCGATACTCGGCGGATGGATTTCGGACAACTACTCGTGGCCCTGGATCTTCTACGTCAACATCCCGGTCGGCATCGCCGCCGCGATCGCGACGTGGATGATCTACCGCCAGCGCGAGTCGGTCGTGCGCCGCGCGCCGATCGACGGCGTGGGTCTCGCCCTGCTGATCGTCTGGGTCGGCTCGCTGCAGATCATGCTCGACAAGGGCAAGGATCTCGACTGGTTCGCGTCGACGACCATCATCGTGCTCGCGCTGACCGCCGTCATCGCGTTCGCGTTCTTCGTCGTCTGGGAGCTGACCGCCGAGCATCCGGTCGTCGACCTGTCGCTGTTCCGCATACGGAACTTCACCGGCGGCACGGTCGCGCTGTCGATCGGGTACGGGCTGTACTTCGGCAACCTCGTGCTGCTGCCGCTGTGGCTGCAGACGCAGATCGGCTACACCGCGACCGACGCCGGCCTCGTGATGGCGCCGGTCGGGCTGTTCGCGATCCTGCTGTCGCCGCTCACCGGGAAGTACCTGCCGCGCACCGATCCCCGCTATATCTCGACTGCGTCGTTCCTGATCTTTGCGCTGTGCTTCTGGATGCGCTCCCGCTACACGACCGGCGTCGACGAATGGTCGCTGACGCTGCCGACGCTCGTGCAGGGCATCGCGATGGCCGGCTTCTTCATCCCGCTCGTGTCGATCACGCTGTCCGGCCTGCCCGGCCACCGCATTCCCGCGGCGTCGGGCCTGTCGAACTTCGTGCGGATCATGTGCGGCGGCATCGGCACGTCGATCTTCCAGACCGCGTGGGATCACCGGAACAACTTCCATCACGCGCAGCTGGTCGAGCAGGCGAATGCGTATAACCCGACGTTCAACCAGGCCGTCACGCAGATGGGCAATCTCGGCCTGACCCAGCAGCAGGCGCATGGCCTGATCAACAACATGGCCACGCAGCAGGCCGCGCAGCTCGGCGTGAACGACCTGTTCTACATCTCGGCCGCGATCTTCGTGCTGCTGATCGCACTGATCTGGATCACGAAACCGGAACGCGCGGGCGGCGGCGACGCCGGTGCGGCGGCCTCGGCGGCGCACTGAACGCAGCGCCCGCCGGCGCACAAGACAAAAGGCCCGGTCGACAACGACCGGGCCTTTTTTTCATGCCGCCGGCAATGCCGGCGCGCCGCGCGGCTTCACGCCGCCGTCACGACGAGCCGTTCAGGCGCCAGCACGCCATTCGCCGCGCGGGCCACGCCAAGCAGCCGCGTCGCATCGTAGACCCTCACCCGCTCGCCTTCGCTCGCGTCGATACGCGCGATCTCCGACAGTTTCAGGCGCTGGCCGTGCAGGAAGCGCTTCGCGCACGCGTCGTCGAGCCGCACCATCGGAAACGTCGACAGCAGCGCGTCGACAGGCTGAAGCCATGCGTCGCGCGCGGCATCGTCGGCATCGGACAGCGCATCGAGCGTGACCGCATGGTCGAGCGTCAAGGCGCCGACCCCTGTGCGGCGCAGCATCGTCAAGTGCGCGCCGCAGCCGAGCGCCTCGCCGAGATCTTCCGCGAGCGTGCGCACGTACGTGCCTTTACTGCAGGTCACGCGGAACGTCACGTCGGGCAGGTCGCACGCGAGCAGTTCGAGCCGGTGGATCGTCACGTTGCGCCCTTCGCGCTCGACCGTCTGGCCGGCGCGCGCATATTCGTAGAGCGGCTTGCCGTCGCGCTTGAGCGCGGAGTACATCGGCGGCACCTGCACGATTTCGCCGGTGAAGCGCTCGAGCGCCGCTTGCACGGCCGCCCGGTCGCATTCGACCGGCCGCGTGTCGAGCACCTCGCCTTCCGCGTCGCCGGTCGCGGTGCGCACGCCGAGGCGCATCGTCGCCTCGTAGGTCTTGTCGGCCTCGAGCAGGTCCTGCGAGAACTTCGTCGCTTCACCGAAGCACAGCGGCAACAGGCCCGAGGCCAGCGGATCGAGCGTGCCGGTATGACCGGCCTTCTTCGCGAGGTAGAGGCGCTTCGCGCGAATCAGGGCATCGTTGCTCGACAGGCCGACCGGCTTGTCGAGCAGAAGGACGCCGTCCAGCGCGCGCCGGGGCACGCGCGGACGTTGGGATGCTGCTGTCGTCATAGGCCGGGCGAGCTCAATCTTCGTTGGCGGGCGCGCCGGTTTCGTCGTCGTCCAGCGCGCGCGTCGAGTTCGCTTCCTTGATCAGGCGCGACATCTCCACGGCCTTCTCGATCGTCTGATCGTAGTGGAAATGCAGCGTCGGCACCGTATGGATGTGCAGGCGCTTGAACAGCAGGTTGTGCAGGTGACCGGACGCATGGTTCAGCGCCTCTTGCGTCTTTTCCGGATCGCCGGTGAGCGCCGTGAAGTACACCTTCGCGTGCGCGTAGTCCGGCGTGAGTTCCACGCTCTGGATGGTCACGATGCCGATGCGCGGGTCCTTGACCTCGCGCATGATGAGTTCGGACAGGTCGCGCTGAATCTGGTCGGCGATCTGCACGTTGCGATTGGGAGAAGTACGTTTCCTGGACATGATCGATCCCTGATGCGTTTATCAGGACAATGCGGCGGCCCTTGGCGCGCCGCCATGAAAATGGGCGGGACAGGCCCACGCCTGCCCCGCCCATGAGCCGATGCGCGATGCTTACAGCGTACGCGCGACTTCGGTCACTTCGAAGACTTCGAACTGGTCGCCTTCGATGACGTCGTTGAAGTTCTTCACCGACATGCCGCACTCGAAGCCTTGCTTGACTTCCTTCACGTCGTCCTTGAAGCGCTTCAGCGACTCGAGTTCGCCGGTGAAGATCACGACGTTGTTGCGCAGCACGCGAACCGACGACGACCGCTTGACGATACCGTCCGTGACCATACAGCCTGCGACCGTACCGACCTTCGGCACCTTGAACACCTGGCGCACCTCGACCATGCCGGTCACGACTTCGCGCTTCTCCGGCGCCAGCATGCCCGACATCGCCGCCTTCACCTCATCCACTGCGTCGTAGATGATGTTGTAGTAGCGGATGTCGACGCCATTGGCTTCCGCGAGCTTGCGCGCCTGCGCATCCGCACGCGTGTTGAAGCCGATGATGACCGCCTTCGATGCCGTCGCCAGGTTGACGTCGCTTTCGCTGATGCCGCCCACCGCGCTGTGCACGATCTGCACGCGCACTTCGCTGGTCGACAGCTTGAGCAGCGACTGCACGAGCGCTTCCTGCGAACCCTGCACGTCGGCCTTGATGATGAGCGGCAGGTTCTGCACTTCGCCTTCGCCCATCTGCTCGAGCATGCTTTCCAGCTTCGCCGCCTGCTGCTTCGCCAGCTTGACGTCGCGGAACTTGCCCTGACGGAACAGCGCGATTTCGCGCGCCTTGCGCTCGTCCGGCAGCACGATCACTTCCTCGCCTGCGCCCGGCACTTCCGACAGACCCTGAATCTCGACCGGGATCGACGGGCCGGCTTCCTTCGTCGGCTTGCCGTTCTCGTCGAGCATCGCACGAACGCGGCCGTAAGCGGTGCCCGCGAGCACGATGTCGCCGCGGTTCAGCGTACCGGACTGCACCAGCATCGTCGCGACCGGGCCCTTGCCCTTGTCGAGCTTCGCTTCGATCACGATGCCCTTGGCCGGCGCCTCGACCGGTGCCTTCAATTCCAGCACTTCGGCCTGCAGCAGCACGTTCTCGAGCAGATCGTCGATGCCCGTGCCCGTCTTTGCCGACACCGGCACGAACGGCGAATCGCCGCCATATTCTTCCGGCACGACACCTTCGGCGACCAGTTCCTGCTTCACGCGGTCCGGGTTCGCTTCCGGCTTGTCGATCTTGTTGATCGCGACGACGATCGGCACCCCGCCCGCCTTCGCGTGCGAGATGGCTTCCTTCGTCTGCGGCATCACGCCGTCGTCGGCCGCCACCACCAGAATGACGATGTCGGTCGCCTTCGCACCACGCGCACGCATTGCCGTGAACGCCTCGTGACCCGGGGTATCCAGGAACGTGACGACACCGCGCGGCGTTTCGACGTGATACGCGCCGATGTGCTGCGTAATGCCGCCCGCTTCGCCCGCTGCGACCTTCGCGCGGCGGATGTAGTCGAGCAGCGAGGTCTTGCCGTGGTCGACGTGACCCATCACGGTGACGACCGGCGGACGCGGCAGTTGCTCTGCGTCGGTACCGGTCTCGCCTTCGACGAGCAGTGCTTCCGGATCGTCCAGCTTCGCCGCAACCGCGCGGTGGCCCAGTTCCTCGACGACGATCATCGCGGTTTCCTGGTCCAGCACCTGGTTGATCGTGACCATCTGGCCCATCTTCATCATCACCTTGATGACTTCGGAGGCCTTGATTGCCATCTTGTGCGCAAGGTCGGCCACCGAGATGGTTTCCGGCACATGCACTTCACGGACGATCGGCTCGGTCGGCGCCTGGAACGACGATGCGCTTTCCTGGTGACGGCCGCGCCCCTTCGGGCCGCCGCGCCAGCCGCGGTCGACGCCGCCGCTCGAGTCGCCACGCGTCTTGATGCCGCGGCGCTTCGCGGCGTCGTCCTGCCAGCCGCCCTTGCCGGCGCCCGGCTTCTTGTTGCGGTCGCCCGCGCCAGCCGGCGCCTGCGTCGCCGCCGGCGCTGCGCCGGCCGGCTTCTTCGCCGCCGGACGCGCCTGCGCGCCCTCCGGCTTCGCCGGCTTGTGCAGCGTGCCCTTCGCTTCGGCCGGCTTGGCCGGCTCCGCCGGCTTCGGCGGCTCGACAGCCTTGACCACGGCCTTGCGCGGCGTGTTCATCATCTCGCGGATCGCACGCGCTTCCGCCTCGGCGGCCGCGCGGCGCTTGCTGATCTCTTCCTGCTCGGCGCGCGCCTTGTCCGCCGCTTCGCGTGCAGCGTCCTCGGCCTTCTTCGCCGCTTCGCGCTGCGCCGCACGTTCGGCAGCCGCGCGCTCATCGTCCTGCGAGGACTGCGAGCGCGCTTCCTGTTCGGCCGCTGCCGCCTGCTGGGCCGCAGCCTGCTTCGCCGCCGCTTCGGCCGCGGCGCGCTTCGCCGCCTCTTCCTCGGCGCGGCGACGCTCCGCTTCGGCCGCTTCCTCGCGGGCGCGGCGTTCGGCTTCCTCGCGCTCGAGGCGCTCCTGGCGCTCGCGCAGCTCCTGCGCCTGCTTCTCGAGCAGCTCGGCCTCGCGGCGCGCCTCTTCCTCGCGGCGCTTCAGTTCCGCGTCGTCATCCGCTTCGGCGGTCTGTGCCTGACCCTGATCCGCGACATCGCCCACGTCGTCGCGCTTGACGAACGTGCGCTTCTTGCGGACCTCGACCTGAATGGTGCGAGCCTTGCCCGTCGCGTCGGACTGCTTGATCTCCGACGTATGCTTGCGGGTCAGCGTGATCTTGCGCTTGTCGCCGTCGGTCGCGCCGTGCGACTTGCGCAAATGATCGAGCAGACGCGCCTTGTCCGCCTCGGACAGCGCATCGTCTTCACTCGCTTTCTGGACGCCCGCTGCCTGCAGCTGTTCGAGCAGCACACCAGCAGGCATTTTCAGTTCCGCGGCAAATTGGGCTACGTTGTTACTCGCCATTCATTCCTCTTAGTGCAAGGACCGATTCCTTGCGGTTAGCATCGGGTCAGGCCATACGGCCGCCATCAAATCAGTGCGCCATGGTCATTTCTCACTGGAACCAATGTTCACGTGCTTTCATGATCAACGCCTTAGCGGCATCCTCTTCCACCCCGGTCATGTCGACCAGTTCATCCACTGCCAGCTCGGCGAGATCGTCGCGCGTGGCCACACCGTGTTCGGCCAGCTTCGAGAGCAGCTCCGGCGTGATGCCGTCGAGGCTCTTCAGGTCCAGCGCCGCGTTTTCGACCTTTTCTTCGTTGGCGATCGCCATCGTCAGCAGCGCGTCGCGCGCGCGGTTGCGCAGCTCGTGCACGGTATCCTCGTCGAACGCCTCGATCTCGAGCATTTCGTTGAGCGGCACGTAAGCGATCTCTTCGAGGCTCGTGAAGCCTTCGTCGATCAGGATGTCGGCAACTTCTTCGTCGACGTCGAGACGCGCCATGAACAGGGCACGCAGCCGGTCGCGCTCTTCGCCCTGCTTCTGGGCGGACTCGTCCGGCGTCATGATGTTGATCTGCCAGCCGGTCAGCTCGCTGGCAAGGCGAACGTTCTGACCGCTGCGGCCGATCGCGACGGCCAGTTCGTTCTCGTCGACGACGACGTCCATCGAGTGCTTTTCTTCATCGACGACGATCGACTGAACGGCTGCCGGCGCGAGCGCGCCGATCACGAATTGGGCGGGATCTTCCGACCATAGCACGATGTCGATGTTTTCGCCACCGAGCTCGTTGCGCACCGCCTGCACGCGCGAACCGCGAATGCCGACGCAGGTGCCGATCGGATCGATCCGCTTGTCGTACGCGACGACGCCGATCTTCGCGCGCACGCCCGGGTCGCGCGCAGCCGCCTTGATCTCGAGCAGGCCCTGCTCGATCTCCGGCACTTCCATCTCGAACAGCTTCATCAGGAATTCCGGCGCGGTGCGCGACAGCTCGATCTGCGGGCCGCGCGCGGTGCGGTCGACCTTCGCGATGTACGCGCGCACGCGGTCGCCCACGCGCAGGTTTTCCTTCGGGATCAGCTGGTCGCGGCGCAGCAGCGCTTCGACGCGACCCGATTCGACGACGAAGTTGCCCTTGTCGAGGCGCTTCACCGTGCCCGTCATGATCTTTTCGCCGCGCTCGAGGTAGTCGTTCAGGATCTGCTCGCGCTCCGCGTCGCGCACCTTCTGCAGGATCACCTGCTTGGCAGCCTGCGCGCCGATGCGGCCGAACTCGATCGACGGCACCGACTCCTCGATGTAGTCGCCGACTTCGACGTCGCCCTTCTGCTCGCGCGCCTCGAACAGCAGGATCTCGCGATCCGGCTCCTGCAGGCCCGCTTCATCGGGCACGACGAGCCAGCGACGGAAGGTTTCGTGCTCGCCGCTTTCGCGATCGATATGGACGCGGATCTCGGCGCCTTCGTCGAACAGCTTCTTGGAAGCCGATGCGAGCGCCGCCTCGAGGGCGCCCAGCACGACATCCTTGTCGACGTTCTTCTCGCGCGCCAGCGCATCCACCAGCATCAACACTTCGCGACTCATTATTTGCGGCTCCTAAAGTCAACTTGCGGAATCAGGCGGGCTTTGTCGATATCGGCCAGCGTGAAATCCAGCATGGCTGCCTCGCCCTTGTTCCTCTCAAATTCCAAACCGATCGTTTCGCCGTTCGGCGCGTGCAGAATGCCCCGGTACGTCTTGCGCCCGTCCAGCGGCTTTTTCAAGGTCACGGAGGCTTCGCTGCCAGCGAAGCGCTCGAAGTCGGCCAGCTTCTTCAACGGGCGGTCGAGCCCCGGGGACGAGACTTCGAGCCGTTCGTAATCGATGTTTTCGACCGTCAAGACGTGCTGGAGCTGACGCGTGACCTTTTCGCAATCGTCGAGCGAAATGCCGGCAGGCTGGTCGATATAGATGCAAAGCATGCCGCGCCCGGTGCGCTCGAGATCCACCAGCTCGTAGCCGAGTCCGGTGACCGTGGTTTCTATCAGTTCCGTCAGTTGCACAGTGCCCTCTCAGGTGTTCGCGCCCGCCGCTCGCGATTCACCCGCGGGCGCGCGCCTTAGCCGGCGCAGGAAGCGCTACCCGAGATGCCTAACCGTTTCAGCAAAAAAAAATGGGCGGAACGCCCATCTTCTTACCGGTGGTCGCACCTGAGCCGCACATCGAATCCGTACGCCCAGCGACTTTGCGATTATAGCGATTTTCGGCGCAAACGCCAAGCGCCCGCCGGCAAAACCGGACCTTCAAACCGATTTCGCCGGCGAGACGCGGCAGGTTGCGCCGCGATCCGCAGCTCAGCGGCCGCGCGAACGATTCCGCTGCGGACGCTGACCGCCGCGCGCGCCGCCGCCGTTGCCGGCGCCTTCCGCGCGATTGCCGTTCGGGTTGCGATTGCCGCCGCCCTTGCCGGCGCCGCCGCCACGTTTGTTGCCGCCCGCGCCATACGACGCGCGGTTGCCGTCGACGTCGCGCCCGCCGCCCGCACGCTGGCCGCCGCCGTAGCCGCCCGACATGCCCGGCATGCCGCCGCCGAAGCCGCTCGGGCCGGCGAAGCCGCCCGCCGCGCCGCGCCGCGGGCCACGCCGCGGCTGCTCGAGGTTGCCGTGCGTCGTCAGCACCGGCTCGCGGCTGATGAAGCCCATCGACGTCTGCATCGGGTCGGGCTGGCGGCGCTCGGCCTGGCCACCGCTACCGCGCTTGCCCTTCTCTTCCGACGGCGCCTTCAGGCCGACCGTCGCCATCAGCTTGCGCACCTGCGCTTCGTCGAGCTCTTCCCAGCGGCCGCGCTTCAGGCCGCGCGGCAGCGGGATCGGACCATGACGCGTGCGGATCAGGCGGCTCACCATCAGGCCGGCCGCCTCGAACATCCGGCGCACTTCGCGATTGCGGCCTTCGGCCAGCGCAACGTGATACCAGTGATTCGTGCCTTCGCCGCCGCCATCGCGGATGCGCAGGAAGTTGGCCGGGCCGTCGTCCAGCTCGACGCCGTGCAGCAGCTTCTGCCGGTTGCCTTCGGACAGCTCGCCGACCACCCGCACCGCGTACTCGCGCTCGACGCTGTAGCGCGGATGCATGAAGCGGTTCGCCAGGTCGCCTGACGTCGTCAGCATCAGCAGCCCTTCGGTGTTGAAGTCGAGCCGGCCAACCGCAAGCCATTTGGCCGTCTTCATCGGCGGCAAGCGGTCGAACACGGACGGACGGCCTTCCGGATCCGCATGACTGACGATCTCGCCCGTCGGCTTGTGATACAGCAGCACGCGCGGCGGCTTGTTCGGCAGCTTGCGCTTGACCGGCTTGCCGTTGATCCGGACCTGGTCGGTCGGCATGATGCGCTGGCCGATGTGCGCCGGTTCGCCGTTCACCGACACGCGGCCGGCGACGATCAGTTCTTCCATTTCACGGCGCGAGCCCATGCCGGCTTCCGCCAGCACCTTGTGAAGCTTCGGCGCGTCGTCGTCCGGCGACAGCACGCGCTTGTTGGCCGTCTGGCCGCGACCGCGCCGCAGCATCGGCGCGCGCACGCCGCTGCCCGCCGCGGAATTGTCCGCGTCGAACGCAGGCGACGTCACGTACGCGAACAGGTCGTCCTGGGCCGCTTCGCCGGTCGTGCCGGCGGCACTGGCCGCGCCACCGCGCTTGCCCTGGCCGCCCTGGCGCGCCGCGCCTTCTCGCTTGGCCGCCGGCTTGCGTCCGCCCTTCGCCGCGCCTTCCTTGCGCGGCGCCCGCGCCGGCGGCTGCGCTTCCGCTGCCGCGGCAGGCGTTTCCGCACCTTCCTCGCCCTGCGGCGAACCCTCGGCACCCTTCGACTTCGCAGCCGCGCGGCGGCGCGCGATCAGGCTGCGCGGGCCGCGCCGCAGGCCGCGGCGGGGACGTTCGTCGCCACCCTCGGCCGAGCCGCCCTGCTCGGGCGCATCGTCGGCGCGCGCTGCCTGCACGGCAGGCGCGGACGATTCAATATCGTGGATATCAGTCAAAACAACCTCAAAATGTCAGGTCTCGCGCCCGGCGCGGGCGCGGCATGGAATCGGCCGCGATCAGGCGCGACGCTGTTCAGGTTCTGCTTCGTCGTCCGGCAGCTCGTCCGCCCCGATGGGCGCGCTGGCGCTGCGTACGGCATCCGCGAGGCTGTCGGACGTATCGTCCGTCATCTCGTCGTCCGCAGGACGGGAACGGGGTGCGTCGGCAGGCCCGGCCACGCCGGACATGTCGTCGACCGCTTCCGCTCCGTCGCCGGCTGCCGCTTCGGCGGCCGGCTTGCGATCTTTCTCGTTCAACTCCACGTGCAGCGGCACGGGCCGCACGCCGGCCGGCGTTGCTTCGACGTCGGCTTCTTCTGTTCCCGCACCCTCAACCGCGAGCGTATCGCGGTCCGGCGATTCGTGCGCCGAGGCGCCGCCGGCCTCCGCGCCGGCGGGCCGCGCGGGCGCTTGCGCCGATCCGGACGCATCCGCCGCCGCGTCGTCCGCGGCTGCCGCATCCTCCGCGGCCGGCGCGCCGTCTTCGAAATCCATCGCATGCTGCGCGAGCAGCGCGGCCTCGATGTTCGCAGCCGGCTCCTCGAGCGCGGGCAGGTCGTCGAGCGCCTTCAGGCCGAGATCGTCGAGGAACTGCTTGGTCGTCGCATATAGCGCCGGACGCCCCGGCACGTCGCGATGCCCGATCACCTCGATCCAGCCGCGATCCTCGAGCTGCTTGACCACCTGCGTGTTCACCGTGACACCGCGGATTTCCTCGATGTCGCCGCGTGTGACCGGCTGCCGGTACGCAATGATCGCCAGCGTCTCGAGCACCGCGCGCGAATACTTCGGCGGTTTCTCCGGATGCAGGCGGTCGAGAAAGCTGCGCATCGCCGGCTTGCTCTGAAAGCGCCAGCCGCTCGCCAGCGCCACCAGCTCGACGCCACGACCGGACCATTCCTGTTTCAGATCTTCGAGCAACGTGCGGACCGTGTCAGCCGACACGCTGTCGGCAAATAGCTTGCGCAGATCGCCGAGCTTCAGCGGCTCCTGCGCGCAGATCAAAGCAGTCTCGAGGACGATCTTCGCCTCTTGGGTATTCATGCAGCTAGGCCAGACCCTGTGGTCAAACGAACCGGATCAACAAACAGACGAAAGGAACGGAAGACGCGCTCGCCCGATTCTGATCGGTCATATTGATGGGAGCACGAACCGGGGGCGGCGAAACAACTTCAAGCCAGGCCCAAACCGGACGGAACAGCACGATTCAACGAGGGAACCGCGTGACTGAGCGCCATCTTACGCAAAATTGCCGAGTGCGTAAAGATGAGTCGGGCCGGCCCGCTCTCGCCCCGCCGGAACGGTCCCGCCCCGTTTCAGCGCGACGCCGCCCTGGTCGCCAAAAACCGCCGCAGCCGCTCGACGCCCGCATCCAGCCGCGCCGGGTCGCACGCGTAGCACCATCGCACAAACCCCTCTCCTTCGGGACCGAACGCACATCCCGGCGCAAGGCCGAGCCCCGCCTCGCGCACCAATGCCTTGCAGAATGCCAGACTCTGCTCGGATCCGGGCAAGCGCAGGAACAGGTACATCGCGCCGGGCGGCGGCGGCACGTCGACGCCCGGCAGCGTGCGCAGCGCGGCGATCAGATGATCGCGCGCATCACGCAGCGCCGCGACGAACGACCGGACGAACGGCTCGCCGTCGCGCAGCGCGACTTCGCCCGCGGCCTGCACGAAGCCCGGCGCGCACGACGTGTTGTATTCGACGAGCTTCGCGAGCTCGCCCATGACCGACGCCGGTGCAACCAGCCAGCCGAGCCGCCAGCCGGTCATCGCCCACGCCTTCGAGAACGAGTTCACGACGACGACCCGCTCGTCGCGCGACGCGATGTCCAGAAACGACGGCGCGCCAGCTTCGTCGAACGCAAGCCGCTCGTACACCTCGTCGGCGACCACCCAGATCCCGTGACGGCGGCAATGCGCGAGCACCGCGCGCTGATCGTCGCGCGACATGGTCCAGCCGGTCGGGTTGTTCGGCGAATTGAGCAGCAGCATGCGCGTGTCGGGCGCCAGCGCCGCGAGCAACCGGTCGACATCGAGCCGCCAGCCCGTCGCGCCGTGACGCAGCGGCACCGACTCGACCCGCGCCCCGAGAATCTTCGGGATCTCGACGAGATTCGGCCACAGCGGCGTCACCGCGACGACGCGATCGCCCGGACCGACGAGCAGCTGCGCGGCAAGCATCAGCGCACTGACGCCCGAGCTCGTCACGGCGACCGTGTCCGCCGTCGTCGGGCCGTGGCGCGCCCCCACGTAGGCCGCGATTGCCTCGCGCAGCGCCGCGGTGCCAAGGTTGTGCGTGTAGAACGTCGCGCCGCCTCGCAGCGCGGCGGCGGCCGCGTCGCGAACGAAGCCCGGCGTGACGCGATCGGATTCGCCGAACCAGAACGGCAGCACGTCCGGCACGCCGAAGCCGGCATTCGCCACTTCCCGGATCAGCGACGGCCGCAGGTCCCGCACCGCATCGCGCGCCGCCGGCTCGCCCGTCGCCGGACGGCAACCAGAGGAATTCGTCATCGGATCTCGCTCCGGAGGAACATGTTCCGCAGTGTAACGGCGCTGACGGCGGACGGGCGGGCGCGGGCCGGCGGCGCCGTCAGTCGAGATCCTCGGCCCGGGCGGGCATCTGGTGCACGAGCTCCCAGATCGCCTGCGCGGCGGGAGACAGCGAGCGGTCGCGGCGGCGCACCAGTTCGACGGTGCGCTCCGCGCGCGGCGTGAGCGGGCGCGCGACGAGCGTCGAACCGGCCGGCAGCGGCAGCGAAAGCCACGGCTGCACGCTCACGCCGACGCCGGCTTCGACGAGCCCGAACACCGTCGCCGAATGCCCGAGCTCCTGCATGACCGTCGCGCTCACCCGATGCGCGGCCAGCGCCGCGTCGATCAGGGGCCGGCTGCCCGACGCGTGGTCGAGCAGCACGAGGCGCTCGCCGTTCAGCGCCGACCACGGCACCTCCGCGCGCGACGCGAGCGGATGGTCGGCGCGCGCCACGAGGCAGAACGAATCGGTCATCAGCGGCTCGCTCACGAGATCGGCGACGCTGAGCGGCCCGATCACGACGCCGAAGTCCACCTCGCCCGACTTCACCTTGCGCAGCACGTCGCTCTGCACGTCGTCGCGCAGGCCGAGCGTGACGAACGGAAACTGCCGTTCGCAGGCCGCCACGACGCGCGGCATCAGCCGGCACGCGATCGTCGGGCTGGCGGCGACGATCACGCGCCCGCGGCGCTGCTCGCCGATTTCGCGAATCTCGCGCAGCGTGTCGTCGAGATCGCCGATCAGACGCGACACGCTCGCGACCAGGTTCCCGCCGACGTCGGTCAACTGCACGTCGCGCGTGGTGCGATCGATCAGCTTCAGCCCCAGCTCCGCCTCCAGTTCCCGCACGCAGCGACTCACCGCGGACTGCGTGAGCCCGATCTCGTCGCCGGCGCGGCTGAAGCTCTTGAGCCGCGCGACCTCGATGAATACGCGAAGCTGGCGCAGCGTGATGTTCATGTCCTGACCTCATCAATCTCTGGCATCGATGCGCGATTCTAGTGCGCGAATCCGGCACCTGTCGCACATGTTTCGCTGCGGTGCAATATGCGCGCAAACGCACGCGGTGCGGGCGAATTGCACAAGATTGGTGATTGTCCCGATTTGCTGGCGGGTTATTTTGGCGTCTTATACGCCCCTAGCTGACGCAGCCGTCAGCTCGCTGCCAAGCGGCTTTCGAGGGATATGCCTCCCACGTGGCACGCTTCGTGCTTTTACCTGACGCACAGGGCGCGGTTCCGTTCGATGGAATGTCTGAAATCCATCGTCGGCGGACTGGACGCCCCCACCCGGCACTCGGTGATCGAGTGCTTGAAGAGTGCGCGGCGCAGGGCAGCGCACCGGAGTTTGCTTCGCTGAGGTGAGGACATGATGCTGTTCGACGATTTGAGAGATAACGAGTGGGCGCTGGTCGAGGGTCTGTTTTGTTCGGAACCCGCACGGAGTGAGCGCCGCGGTCGTCCCCGCGTGGAAGCCCGTTCGGTGGTGAATGCCGTGCTGTGGGTGCTGTCGACCGGCGAAGGCTGGTCGAAGCTGCCGGGGCGCTATCCGTCGCCGCCGACCTGCCGCCGCCGCTTCGACGAGTGGCAAGCCGACGGCACGCTCGCCGAAATCGTCAAGCGACTCGGCACGAGCGGCCGGCAGATCTCGCTGCGCGGCCGCATCGGCGCAAGCGCGGCCAAGCCGCCCGCACCACCGAGCCGCGACCGCCTGCGCGGCGCCTTCTGGACCAATCCGGAATCCTGGCGCGCACCGGTCAAGATGGCGTAAAGGAAGGACACCGAACCGGGCGGCTGAGGCCGCCCGGTTTCTTTTCGGCAACGGCCACGCGGAACGGGCCGCGTCGCCGGGCCTCACTGTCGCGCAGCGATACATCTATTTACCAATATTTACAGCAAGCCTGCACTCCCACGCTTACCTTAGCGTCATATCAGCGAGCCGCATCGCCGGCTTGAAGGGAGCCCGCCATGAAACCAATGTCACTGCTCGCGGCATGCGGCATTGTCGTTTCACTGGCGCTTGCCTTGCCGGTGCACGCGGACGACCACGCCAGGCAGCCGCACCGCCAGGAGGAACACAAGGGCAATCTGCATGCGCCGCCCGGCGCCGAACAGTCCAACCAGACGGTACCGCGCGGCGATCTGCGCGGCGACATCGCCAGCAATGCCCGCGCACGCGTCGGCCTGCCACCGCAGGAGTCGCGCCGCCATCCCTAACCGGGCGTCCGTAACCGGGCGCGCCGCCCGTCTTCATCAAAGAATTTGCCTGCGTCCGGGAACTGCGCGATGCGTGGCGAGTCAACATCGTTGCCATGAGCACAGCGTGGCAGCAGCAAAAAGTATCCGGTACGCCCGTATCCTCGCGATACGGGCTTTTTTTCGCCGAGTTGCCGGCGGGCCTGTGCGCTACAGCCGGCTTTCGAGGATCGCGACGGCGCTCGCTTCGCTCAGCGCGTAATCCTCGATCCTGCGATCGGTCCAGGCGGGCAATTTCTCGTCGCGCTCGAGGCGCGCGAATTCGGCGCGGCCGCTGTCGGTCAGCACGGCGATGTCGACCGGCGCGTGAAAGCCAGGTGCAGGCGCAACGGTCTTCTGCCTGACCGTGTCCATCAGCCCGAGCGACCGCAGATACTCGAACACGCCCGGACGACGCGCCCACGGCACCTGGCGATACTGCACCCGCCTCAGCGCGTCGAGCACCGCTTCGTTGGAATACGTGGCCATCTCGATTCTTTCTTAAAGTGCAGCGACAATGCCAGGCAGCGCGCCGGGCGGGGTCTCCGCCCGCCGGCGCCGCCACCGGTTCAGGAGGCTGGACGCTCGGCGTCGAGTCGGGGCCAGATCATCAGCCATCCATAAAAAGACACCATACCCTAATCAAATTGATTCTGTTCGATTCATTTGCACTTCTCTTCGTCGTTTTCATGCTGTGCCGCAAGTGGCGACGCACGATCGCGGCCGTCGCCTTCGCGCTGTTCTGGCTGCTTGCGACGGGCTGGCTCGCGGCGCCGTTGATCGCATGGTCGCAGGCGGGCGTGACACCCGTCGAACACCCGGACATGCACGGGCAAACCGTGCTGATCCTGCTTGGCACGGGAACGCGGCGCATCGACGGACGGCTCGAGCCGCGCACGGACGGCTTCCCCCGCATTCGCAAGACCGCCGCGCTGTACCGCGATTGCCGACAGCGCGCCGAACGTTGCACGATCATCGTCTCCGGCGGCGATCCCGAGCGGCACGGCGCGACCGAAGCCGCGACCTATGCGCCGTATCTCGTCGCCCAAGGCGTCGACCCGCACGACCTCATGCTCGAAGCAAACAGCCGCACGACCTACGAAAATGCGAAGTTCACGACGCCTATACTACGCTCACGGCATGTCGATGCGACGATCCTCGTCACGTCGTCTTATCAGATGCGGCGTGCGCTGCTCGATTTCCGGCACTTCGGCATCGACGCGCAGCCGGTCTACGCCAATCGGCGCGACGCGCGAACCGGCTGGCTGCCGCGCCGGCAGAATCTGATCAACGCCGAGCACGCGTTGCACGAATTGATCGGCATCGCGCAATTTCACGTGTACAGCCGGCTCGGGTGGTTCTGAGGACACCTTCACACATGCGTCGGCAACACAGCGCCGCATGGCACGCGCGTGACGAAGCGCGGCAAGTGTTGCGCGACTTCAACGCGGCCTTGCGCCGCGCCGCCGTTCCAATGCATTGATCCGTCACTTTTGTTACACTCGACACGCACTCGATTGCGGTCGCCAGACTGAACGGCAACACTCGGGTTCATCACCACTTAGCGGAGGTAAAGCAATGAAGAAGACGTCCCTGGCTATCCTGGTTGCGATGTCGGCGCTGGCTGGCGCAGCGTATGCGCAAGAGAGCACGGAAATCAAGACCATCACCGATCCGGCCAAGATCGCCGAGATCGAGCAACGCGCGCAGGCCCTGCAGCAGCAGCAAGCTGCCCAGGCAGCCGAGCCGGCGATGCACGAAGAACACCACGGCAAGAAGGCAGCTCACCACAAGGCGGCAAAGAAGGCCGCCAAGAAGGCTGCTCCGGCCGACGCGGCAAGCCAGTAACTTCCGCGGCACTGCATAAGCAAAAAAGCCGAATCCGGGCAACCGGGTTCGGCTTTTTTGGTTGCGGCGCCGGTACGCTGTGCTACAGTCGCGCACCGAACTTTTCCACCCCGTACGCACCCTGGTGCGGAGGACAGCATGAGCAACATTCAACTCGACATCGAGTGGACGGAAGCCGCCACTCGCAAGATCAAGCAACTGATGCCGCGCGGCTCGGATGACGCCTTTCTCGCGCTCCCGCCGATCGAGTGCCTGCCGATGGAAGGCGACGTGCTCTTTCTCGGCCCGCAAGGCAAGCAGCAGCCGTTCATCGTCGCCGAACGCCAGTACCATCACGATGGCGACGCGGACTGGACGATCATCCTGATCCTCGACGTACCCGACACGTCGCACTGACGCCCGCCGGCCGGGCGGTTCGGCCGCCCAGCCGTCAGACGAGCTTCGACAATACGCGGAGCTCCGAGCTCGCGATCCAGTCCGCGGCCGCCTCGCGATAGGCGCGAATGTGCGCGGAACCCGCATGCGCAGCCAATGCCGCCTCGCTCGCCCAATGCTCGACGAACACGAACCGGGCAGGTTCCTTCAGATCGCGATGCAGGTCGTATTGCAGCGCAGCCGGCTCGCTGCGGGTCGGCTCGACAATCCCTTCGAGCACGGCACGCAGCTTTTCCTCCTTACCCGGTCTCGCCACGATCAGCGCGACGACTGCGATTTCCGTCATCCCAGCCTCCTCGGTCTCGAAAGAGATCGGGCATACGCGAATCCCGCAGCGACCGTATCGGCGCCCCGGCACATAATCGACGCCCCAAAAAAATTGCCCGCGCTCCACAGGAAGCGCGGGCAAAACCGTCGCCCTACGAGGATAGGCGACGGGGCCATCGAGACCCGCGCACGCGCGCGGATCGTCATCGATTGCGCCAGCGCGGGTTGCGCCGGCATTTGAGGCGTCGATACCGTTTGTCACGCGCTCGCGACGCGTGTCCGGGATCTGGCGCCATCCTCCCTGCCCTGATGATCTGCTTATGAAGAGCAGATTTCATGCCAGAGACTTGATAGACTCCATCGCATTGATTTAAAAGGGAAATTTTCGAAGCAACGTGGCATGACATACGTCCTGTCGCCCGTAACGCTCGAATGTTACGTAACGTCACGTCGCGGGGACCGATTCGGAAACGACACAAAAACGACAGCACGCAGCGGGCGCCGAAACGAAAAAAAAGCCCGCCAGAAAACTGGCGGGCTTTCCCGAATGCAGCAGAATGGGCGTTGCGATCAGCGCAGCTGATTCACCAGCAACCCCATGATCTGACGGGCCGGCTGCGACGAATCGATCGCACCCGACTCGTCCACGACCGCCACACGCGTCTGATCCGGCGTGAGCGCCTTCACGTTGACCCGGTACTGCTTCGCCTGCTTTTCCTTCTTGCCGTGGAACAACTGGCTCCAGAAACCCTGCTCGGCGGCGCTCAAATCCTTCGGATCGACGTATCGCACAAAATACAGGCCCTTCTGGCGATCGCGATCGTCGACCGTGAAGTTGGCGCGATCGAGCGCGAGGCCGACGCGCAGCCACGAGCGATCGTACGGCTCGCCGAGCGTGACTTCGGACGGCACCGCATCGCTCGCATCGGCAGTTCCTTGCGACGACGAACGCGCGACGTTTTGCGTCGCGATGGCCGCTGCCGCCGCCTTCGACGACGCGTCCGCCGCGCCCTTCTTGTCCTTCGCGGGCGGGGTATCGCTGATATTCGCGATCGGCGGCTCGCCGTTCTTCGCGCGCAGGTCGTTCTGCGCGAGGACGGCCATCAGCCGCTTCAGGTATTCCGTCTCGAGCGCCGGATCGTTCGGCTTCGGCTCCCACTTGCTCGAATCGTTGTTCGGGCCGGTCAGCGCCTCGCGCATCCCCTTCTGGCTGACGAACACGTAGGTACCGCCGTTCGGCGCCACGTCGAGACGCGTGCGGTACTTGTTGCGCTCGGCCGTCACGTACGAATTGCCCATCGCCTTCGAGATCACGCTGCGGATCAGGCCGTCGTTGATCTGCGGATGGGTTTCGTTCCAGTCGGTTTCCATCACGCCCTTGTCGCGCTGGTCGACGACAAGCAGGAAGCCCTGTTCCTGCCAGAAACGGCGGACCTGCGGCCAGATGTCGGCCGGCTTCTTGCCGTCGATGACGAGCCAGCTCTCGGTGCCGTCACGCTGGATATGCATGCCCGTCACGGGCGGCACGACGGCATCGGTGGACGGCGCGGCCTGCTGGACTTGCTGGAGCGCCGACAGGGAGGTTGCACCGCCCTGCGGCGGCAACGAGCGCTGATCGGCCGTCTCCTCGAGCATGTTGGGCGGTACTGCGAGCGAAACCTCCTTCGATTTCGAGTCGCTCTTGTAGTCCACTTTCGTGGGCGACGGCGAACTACAACCGGCAACGAGCGCGCCGGTGGCGAGCACTGCAGCGAACCGCTTGGTAAGACGAAGATCAGTCATGTTCTGGGAATCCTCTTCCGCTAAATCACGGCGCTTTCCGTGGATCAACCTTGCATTTTACCGGTGCGACGGCGGGCTGTGCAAAAAGCGGGCATACATAATGCCGGCCGGAGGTCAGTCGACCCGGGGCACGAGTGGTCCGCAACAAGAAAAAACCGCGGCAGCCTTGCCGGATGTTGGTTCTACAGGTTCGGGACGGGAAGATTCGAACCTCCCGTCACCGGCACGCCGCCATGCAGGAGAATGGCTGCCCGAAGTGCTCCAAGCACGACGGAGGAAAGAAAAAGAATTGACCGCGCGCCGATACGCAGCCGGAAAATGAAAAACCCGCGACAGCATTAGCTGTCGCGGGTTTTGATCTGGTCGGGGCGAGAGGATTTGAACCTCCGACCACCTGCACCCCATGCAGGTACGCTACCAGGCTGCGCTACGCCCCGAAAGAGAGAAAGTATAACAGACACTTTCCCGGTTTAGAACGGGTCGCATGCATTTTCTGAATACGAATCTTGCACGCGCCCATTTGCGCACATCGGACGACTCGCAACGACGTTCATACGGTCGTTTGATCGTGCCGGCGCCCCACCCCGCAACCTTTGCCGCATCGCCTCTCCGCCACGTTCGTCCCCGCCCCCGCTGTTTGGTGACGCCGCTCTAGCGCGCTATGCCACACTGCGCAGCATCGACGCAGGATGCCGCGCCCGGTGCGAGCATGCGGCGGACGATCAAGACAAGATACGGAGACAGACGATGCGGAATGCGGTCCGGCGCGGCCATCGCTCGCCTTTGGCAACACCCCGATTGATTTCCAGCACGCAGCGCGTTGCGGGCGCCGCATCACGCCGGACCACGCATGCGCTGGGCTGCGGCGCACTTGCGCTCGCCCTGCTCGGCGCGGGCTGTGCGGAGCCGGCCGCGCAACGCGACGGCAACGCGAGCGCCGCATCGACGACGATCGAGCGCGCGAAGGCCGACCGCCTCGCCCGCGAACAGCAGATCGCGCGCACGGTGCCGTCGCTCGCATCGATCCGGCTCGCGCAGCCGCGCCCGTTCACGCTGCGCGACTCCGGCCAGAACGGCGCGATGACGTTCCTGCGCGACGTCGACTTTCGCATCGTCGACAATCTCGGCTTCTTCATTCACCAGTTGTCGGCGACGCTCGTACCGACGCAGGCCGGCGCGCCGATCGTGTTCGACGACCCGACGAGTTTCGAGATCGACGTGCATCAGGGCGCCGTCACGCTCGACAGCGCGAAACTGACTGCGCTCTTCAACACCTACATCTTCGGTTATCGCAACGCGCCGCTGCGCAAGCTCGTCGTCTCGACCGGCGACGGCGTGATCCATCTGCAGGGCGAAATGCAGCGCGACGGCTGGGCGCCGTTCTCGCTGACCGGCACGCTCGCGATCCGCGACGGCAGCCAGCTCGTGTTCCATCCGACCGGCGTGCGCGTTTCGGGCCTCGACGCGCAGCCGGTGATGCGCGCCGCCAACGTGAAGATGGCCGATCTGCTCAAGGTCGACACGCCGATTGCGCACCTTTCCGGCGACGACCTCGTGATGTCGGTCGACCGGCTGATGCCGCCGCCTCACCTGAAGATCGCGATTACGGCGCTGCGCGTGACGCCCGCCGGGCTCGACCTGACGCTCGACGACGGCACGCGCGCGGGTTTCGCGATGCCGGCGAACGCGCCGCAGCAGGCGATGTACATTCGCGGCGGCGACGTGAAGTTCATGCGCTCGATGCCGATGAATGCCGACATCCTGATCAGCCCGGTCGATCCCGCCAAGCCCGGCCGGAATTTCGTCTTCGACCTGTACCACTACCGCGAGCAGGTCTGCGCGGGCTATTTCAATTTCGACGAGCGCGGCGCGATGGTGATCCGGATGCCGTCGTATGCGGGCCCGCCAAGCGGCGCCGCGCTCGGCAATCCCGCCGCGCGCCTGAACGACAGCTTCCTTGTCGCGCAGCAAAGCACGCTGCGTGACGTGCGCCTGCATTGGGAAGCCAATGCGCTCGCGGCCGGCGACGCGACACGGACGGGCATGCAGAAGGTCGCAATGCGCCGCGGCAAGAACGCACCGTTCGACGAGCGGCGCGTGTCGAACCGCAGTCCGTCGATTCACCTGCGCAACGTCGATTTCAACCTGTCCGGCGACATCGGCTTTCACGTCGAGGAGCTCGACGTGCAGCTCGTCGCGAAGCGTTCCGGCGAGCCCGTCGACCTCGACGACCCGAACCAGTACGACATCCGCATTCTCGGCGGCACGGTCGTGGCATCGTGGAAGGCGATGTCGGCGCTCTTCAACGACTATCTGCTCGACTACTCGCCGCGCTCGCTCAACCAGCTGCAATTGAGCGCCGACGGCCGGAACCTGCGCGTGCAAGGCGGCATCAAGCTGTGGAACCACGTGCCGGGCGTCTGGCTGCCGACCGACATGAAGGGCTCGCTCACGGTGCTCGACGACCGCCATCTGGCGTTCTCGCCGACCGAAGTATCGGTGCTCGGCATCCCGCAGGCGAAGCTGCTGCGCTCGCTCGGCGTCGAGCTCGCATCGTTGACGCCGCTACGGCGGCGCGGTGCGGAGCTGCGCGGCGACTCGCTCGTGCTCGACCAGTACACCGTGTTCCCGCCGCCGGCACTGAACGGCAAGCTCGCTGCGGCCACCGTCGAGCGCGACGGACTGCGCCTGACGTTCCAGCGCGTGCCGGACGCGCCCGCGCCTAAGCACCCGCCGATCTCCTCGCCCAGCTACATGTGGATGGAAGGCGGCGACATGAAGATGTTCAACGTGCTCGAACTGAACGTGCGCGCGCTGATCCAGAATTCAGCCGACGCCGGCCCGATGCGCTTCGACCTGTACGGCTACCGCAATCAGGTCGCGCAAGGCTCGGTGCGAATGCTGCCGGACGGCACGCTGGTCGTCGACCTCGGACGGCCGAACCCGCTCGCCGCGCGCTGAATCGTCCAGGCAAGCGGCGACAAAAAAGCCCGGAAAGCTGAACGCCTTCCGGGCTTCGTCGTATGCGCGAACGGCCTTCAGCCGCGCTTCAATCCTTCGATGACGTCGAGCAGCGCCTGCCGCAACGCGGCCACGTCGACCGTCGCACTCGGCCGGCTCGACGCGGCCGTGCGCACTTCCGCACCCGGCGCGTCGGGCTCGACCTCCGGCGCCGGGCCGCGCTCGCCGCCCCCCGGCGCATCGAGCCGGTTGCGCGCACCGTTGATCGTAAAACCCTGCTCGTACAGCAATTCGCGGATCCGCCGGATCAGCAGCACCTCGTGATGCTGGTAATACCGCCGGTTGCCGCGCCGCTTCACCGGCCGCAACTGCGTGAATTCCTGTTCCCAATAGCGCAGCACATGCGGCTTCACACCGCACAGTTCGCTGACTTCACCGATCGTGAAGTAGCGCTTCGCGGGAATCGGAGGCAAGACGACTTTCTCAACCGTCGTGGTCATCGTCAGTCAACCATCGGTAAAGGTGCGCGGCGGCCGCGCGGGAGACGTCAGCGCGCGGTGCTTGGCTCCGCGCCGTTTTCGACCAGTGCCTTGAGCTTCTGGCTTGCGTGGAACGTGACCACTCGACGCGCGGCGATCGGAATCGCCTCGCCCGTCTTCGGGTTGCGGCCCGGGCGCTGCGGCTTGTCGCGCAGCTGGAAGTTGCCGAACCCCGACAGCTTGACGCTTTCGCCGTTCTCGAGCGCGTCGCGGATCACTTCGAAGAACGCCTCGACCATGTCCTTCGCTTCACGCTTGTTCAGCCCGACGCTGTCGAACAGCAGCTCCGCCAGCTCCGCCTTCGTCAGGGTCGGCGTCTCCGTGGACGCCGGCGCCGAAACGTCGCGGTTCATGGCGCTGCGTTGCGCCGTCAGGAGGGCTTCGAATTCACTCGAGGTCATGTCGTTCATATCTGCCATACAGCGCGTTAAATCAAAACTCACGATGGGGAGCCGTCCGCCCGGGCGATATTGCACCCGGGCAACCCGGGCTCCTTAGCCGCGCAAGCGCGCTCCCACACGAGCCATCCGCTCGACAAGCGTCTGGATCGCCTGATCGACGACCTCGTCCTGTAGCGTGCCGGCCGCGTCCTGCAGCGTCACGCGGAAGGCAAGGCTCTTCTCGTGCGCGGCGAGTCCACCGGAAGTATTTGATTTTGCACGAAATTCGTCGAAGAGTACAACCTTCTGAACGAATCGGCAGGCGTCGTCGGCCAGCGCCTTCTTCATCTCGTCGAACAGCGCCTGGACCTCGACCGCCTGATCGACCACGACTGCGATGTCGCGGCGCACCGGCGGGAATTTCGACACGTCGGTCGGCACCGGCAGTGCACGCGCGATCAGCGCGTCGGCGTCGATCTCGAACAGCACCGGCGCGTGCGGCAGCTCGTACTTCTGCATCAGGCGCGGGTGCAGCTCGCCGATCCAGCCGACCGCCCGGCCGTCGACTTCGATGCGCGCGCTGCGGCCCGGATGAAGCGCCGGATGCTCGGCCTTCACGAAACGCGCGGACGTCGGCGCGAGCAGCGCCTCGAGGTCGCCCTTCACGTCGAAGAAATCGACCGCGCGGGTCGGCGCGCCCCACTGCTCGTCGAGCGCCGGGCCGTAGGCCAGCGCGCCGACGCGCTTCGGCTGCGCGTAGCCCGCGACCGCCAGTTCGCCCGACGTGACCGACGAGTCGGCCAGGAACACGCGACCCGTCTCGAACACGCGCACGCGGTCCGCGCGGCGGTTCAGGTTGTGGCGCAGCACGGCGATCAGGCTGCCGAACAGCGTCGTGCGCATCACCGACAATTGGCTCGCGATCGGATTCAGCAGACGGATCGGGTTGTCGTTGCCCGCGAAATCGCGCTCCCACTCCGCGTCGACGAAGCTGAAGTTGACCGTTTCCGCGTAGTCGCGTGCGGCAAGCGCGTGACGAATCGCGTGGATCGAACGCTGCGTCTCGTTGGTCGCGCGCATTTCGCTCGTCGCGACCGGCGGACGCGCCGGAATCTTCTCGAAACCGTAAATGCGCGCCACTTCCTCGATCAGGTCTTCCTCGATCTCGATGTCGAAGCGGTGCGACGGCGGCGCGACCGAGAACACGTCCTCGTCGCGCTCGAACGACAGGCCGAGACGCGTGAAGATGTTCGCGATCTCGTCGGCATCGATCTTCACGCCGATGATACGGTTCGCGCGCGACACGCGCATCTTGACCGGCGCGCGCTGCGGCAGGTTGACGGCCTGGTCGTCGACCGGGCCGGCCTTGCCGCCGCAGATTTCGAGAATCAGCTGCGTGATGCGCTCGATGTGCTCGACGGTCGTCGCGTAGTCGACACCGCGCTCGAAGCGGTGCGCCGCATCGGTCGAGAAGTTGTACTTGCGCGCACGGCCGCGGATGCTGTCCGGCCACCAGAACGCCGCTTCGAGATAGATGTTGGTCGTGTCGAGCGTGACGGCCGTGCTGTCGCCGCCCATGATGCCCGCGAGGCTCTCGACCTGGACGTTGTCGGCGATCACGCCGACCGTCTCGTCGAGCTCGACCGTATTGCCGTTCAACAGCTTCAGCGACTCGCCGCGCTTGCCCCAGCGCACCTCGATGCCGCCGTGGATCTTGTCGAGATCGAACACGTGCGACGGGCGGCCGAGCTCGAACATCACGTAGTTCGAGATGTCGACGAGCGCCGACACGCTGCGCTGGCCGGCGCGCTCGAGGCGCTCGACCATCCACTGCGGCGTCTTGGCGCGCGCGTTCACGCCGCGAATCACGCGGCCCGAGAAGCGGCCGCACAGGTCAGGCGCGGCGATCCGCACGGGCAGCGTCTCGTCGAGCTCGACGTGCACCGGACGGATGTCGACCGGCGTGAGCGGCGCACCGGTGATCGCGGCCGTCTCGCGCGCGATGCCGAACACCGACAGGCAGTCGGCCTTGTTCGGCGTCAGCTTGATTTCGAAGATGGTGTCGTCGAGGTTCAGCGTGTCGCGGATGTCCTGGCCGACCGGCGTGTCTTCCGGCAGGATCAGCAGGCCGCTGTGATCTTCGGACAGCTTCAGCTCGCGCGCCGAGCACAGCATCCCCTGGCTCTCGACGCCGCGCAGCTTCGACAGCTTGATCGCGAACGGCTTGCCGCCTTCTTCGGCGGGCGGCAGCTCCGCACCGACGAGCGCGACCGGCACCTTGATGCCCGGCGCCACGTTCGGCGCGCCGCAGACGATGTTCAGCGTTGCGCCCGTGCCTGCGTCGACCTGGCAGACATTGAGCTTGTCCGCATCCGGATGCTTGACGACTTCGAGCACCCGCCCGACGACGATCTTCGACGTCGGCGGCGCGGCCTTGCTCAGCGACTCGACTTCGAGCCCCGCCATCGTCAATGCGTGCGACAGCTCATCGGTGGTCAGCTGCGGATCGACAAAGGTTCTCAACCAGGATTCAGGGAATTGCATGGATGTCTACGTTCGAAACGGGTTGGATCGACGCCCGGCTCGCTGCAAAGCGCGCACGGGCACAAGTCGGCGCAGCGGCTCGCGTTACGCGAACTGGCGCAGGAAACGCAGGTCGTTCTCGAAGAACAGACGCAGGTCCTGCACGCCGTAGCGCAGCATCGTCAGGCGCTCGAGGCCGCTGCCGAATGCGAAGCCGATGTAGCGCTCGGGATCGAGGCCCATGTTGCGGATCACGGTCGGATGCACCTGCCCCGAGCCGGAGATCTCGAGCCACTTGCCGGCGTTCTTGCCGTGCTCGAACATCATGTCGATCTCGGCCGACGGTTCCGTGAACGGGAAATACGACGGACGGAAGCGCACGAGGATATCGTCGCGCTCGAAGAATTTCTTCAGGAAGTCGGTATAGACGCCCTTGAGGTCGGCGAAGCTGATGTTTTCGTCGATCCAAAGCCCCTCGACCTGATTGAACATCGGCGAGTGGGTCGCATCGCTGTCGACGCGATACGTGCGGCCCGGCGCGATCACCTTGATCGGCGGGCGGTTCATGCGCGCATAACGCACCTGCATCGGGCTCGTGTGCGTGCGCAGCAGCAGCGGACGGCCGTCGGCATCCTTGCCGTCGACGTAGAACGTATCCTGCATCGAACGCGCCGGATGGTTCTCCGGGCTGTTCAGCGACGTGAAGTTGAACCAGTCGGTCTCGATCTCGGGACCGTCGGCCACGTCGAAGCCGATCGTGCGGAAAATCTGTTCGACACGCTCCCACGTGCGCATCACGGGGTGCAGGCTGCCTGCACCGGCGCCGCGGCCCGGCAGCGTGACGTCGATCGACTCGGCGGCGAGGCGCTGGTTCAGCAGCGCGTCGGCCAGCGCCTGACGGCGCGCGTTCAGCGCGGCTTCGACCTGCTGCTTCGCGACGTTGATGCGTGCGCCTTCGGTCTTGCGTGCTTCGGGATCGAGCTTGCCGAGGCCCTTCAGCAACTCGGTCAGCGCACCCGACTTGCCGAGGAAGCGGGCTTTCTCGTTTTCGAGCGTGGTGATGTCGGCAGCCTGTTCGAAGGACTGCTGCGCGTCGGCGACAATCTGGTCCAGATCCATAGATCCCATCATTTCCAACGTCATTCGGTCTTGGCGAGCGAATTCGCTCCACCAAACAAAAAAGGGGCTCGGAAGAGCCCCGTTTTCGCTGCAGCGGCCGAGACTACCGGAACATCGCTGCAACTAACCACGCAGTGCTAATTTCGCAATTAGGCTGCAACGGCGGCTTTCACCTGCTTGACGATCGCAGCAAAAGCAGCCTTGTCGAACACCGCCATGTCGGCCAGCACCTTACGGTCGAGTTCGATCGACGCCTTCTTCAGGCCGTTGATGAACACGCTGTAGGTCATGTCGTGCTGGCGAACTGCCGCGTTGATACGCGTGATCCACAGTGCGCGGAACACACGCTTCTTGTTGCGGCGATCGCGGTACGCGTACTGGCCAGCGCGCATCACCGCCTGCTTGGCGATGCGGTAGACGTTATTGCGGCGGCCGCGATAACCCTTGGCCAGGTTGATGATCTTCTTGTGGCGGGCCCGTGCGGTTACCCCACGTTTGACTCGAGGCATGTTTCTCTCCTTAGAGTATCAGTTGAGGGGTTACGCGAACGGGAGCATCGCGCGGACGGAGTTCAGATCGGAATCATGAACTGCCGTGGCGCCGCGCAGGTGACGCTTGTTCTTCGTGGTTTTCTTGGTCAGGATGTGGCGCTTGAAGGCTTGACCGCGCTTGACGGTACCGCCCGGACGCACCACGAAGCGCTTTGCAGCGCTCTTCTTGGTCTTCATCTTAGGCATGACGAACAACTCCAGTTTATTAGATGGCGATGGGTGTGCGGTTGGCTTGCGCCCTTGACCCGCCCTTCGAAACCCAGTCCACTTGTGTACGGCGAACCGCTTGCGCAGCCGCCGTCATTGTTGGCGCGCCGCCCTGACCGGGCCACGCGCCGAACCACTTCCGAACCTGCGCGAGACGCGCGCGGGCCCGTTACTTCTTTTTCTTCGGCGAGAGCACCATGATCATCTGGCGCCCTTCCATCTTCGGCATCTGCTCGACCTGGCCGACTTCCTCGAGATCCGTGCGCAGACGCTCGAGCATCCGCATGCCGATCTCCTGGTGAGCCATTTCGCGGCCGCGGAAACGCAACGTGATCTTCGTCTTGTCGCCCTCTTCGAGGAAGCGCACGAGATTGCGGAGCTTGACGTTGTAATCCCCGTCATCGGTACCCGGGCGGAACTTGACTTCCTTGACCTGGATGACCTTCTGCTTCAGCTTCGCTTCGTGCTGCTTCTTGGACTCCTGATACTTGAACTTGCCGTAATCCATCAGGCGGCAGACCGGGGGAACCGCTTGAGGCGCGATTTCCACCAGGTCAACATCCAGCTCTTCCGATTTACGGAAAGCATCAGCGAGTTTTACGATACCGAGCGGTTCGTTCTCGATCCCGACCAGACGCACTTCCGGCGCAGTGATTTCACCGTTGATGCGATGCGACGACTTATCAGTAGCGATGTTACGTTTCCTCTAAAAATTAAAAAAACGAGCCGCGCTGCCAGGGCGGTTACTTGAACGAGCGCAGGTCTTCCTGCAAACGCTCAACGAAGGCTTCGACCGGCATCACGCCAAGATCGACGCCGCCACGGGCACGCACGGCTACCGTTTGCGCATCACGCTCCTTGTCGCCCACGACGAGCAGATAAGGCACCTTTTCCAGCGTGTGCTCGCGTATTTTATAGCTAATCTTCTCGTTGCGCAAATCGGCCGCCGCCCTAACCCCTTGTTTTTGCAACGTTTGGGCCAAAGATTGCGCATATTCGGCCTGACTTTCGGCGATATTGAGCACAATTGCCTGGAACGGCGCGAGCCAGACCGGCATTGCACCAGCGTGGTGCTCGATCAGGATGCCGAGGAAACGCTCCATCGAGCCGACGATCGCCCGGTGCAGCATCACCGGCCGGCGGCGGCTGTTGTCTTCGGCGACGTACTCGGCGCCAAGGCGCTCAGGCAGCACCATGTCGAGCTGCAGCGTACCGCACTGCCACGATCGGCCGAGCGCATCCTTGATGTGGTACTCGATCTTCGGGCCGTAGAACGCACCTTCGCCTGGCAGCTCTTCCCACGCGAGGCCGCAGGCCGTCAGCGCATCGCGCAGGCCCTGCTCGGCGCGATCCCACGTCTCGTCCGTGCCCGCGCGCTGGTCAGGGCGCAGCGACAGCTTGATGTCGATGTGATCGAAGCCGAAATCCTTGTACACGCTCATCGCAAGCGTGTTGAACGCGATCGATTCCGAGATGAACTGATCTTCGGTACAGAAGATGTGCGCATCGTCCTGCACGAAGCCACGCACGCGCATCAGGCCGTGCAGCGCGCCCGACGCCTCGTTGCGGTGGCACGAGCCGAATTCGGCGTAGCGCAGCGGCAGGTCGCGGTACGAACGCAGGCCGTGCTTGAACACCTGGACGTGCCCCGGGCAGTTCATCGGCTTGATCGCGTAGTCGCGCTTCTCCGACTCTGTCGTGAACATGTTCTCGCGGTAGTTCTGCCAGTGGCCGGACGCCTCCCACAGCGAGCGATCCATGATCATCGGCGTCTTGATCTCGAGGTAGCCGGCCTCGTTCACGCGGCGGCGCATGTACTGCTCGACCTGCTGCCATAGCGCCCAGCCCTTCGGGTGCCAGAACACCATGCCCGGCGACTCTTCCTGCATGTGGAACAGGTCGAGCTGCTTGCCGAGCTTGCGGTGGTCGCGCTTTTCCGCTTCCTCGAGCATGTGCAGGTACTGGTCCTGGTCTTCCTTCTTCGTCCAGGCCGTACCGTAGATGCGCTGCAGCTGCTCGTTCTTCGAGTCGCCGCGCCAGTACGCGCCCGCGACCTTCATCAGCTTGAAGACCTTCAGCTTGCCCGTCGACGGCACGTGCGGGCCGCGGCACAGGTCCGTGAAGCCGCCGTGCGAATACAGCTTGATCTCGTCGCTTTGCGGAATCGACTCGATGATCTCGGCCTTGTACTTCTCGCCGATGCTGCGGAAGTACCCCGCCGCCTCGTCGCGCGACACGACGCGGCGCGTCACCGGCTCGTCCTTCTTCGCGATCTCCTGCATGCGCTTTTCGATCTTTTCCAGATCTTCCGGCGTGAACGGCCGGTGGTACGAGAAGTCGTAGTAGAAGCCGTTGTCGATCACCGGCCCGATCGTCACCTGCGCGTCCGGATACAGCTCCTTGACCGCATAGGCGAGCAAGTGCGCCGTCGAGTGGCGAATGATGTCGAGACCGTCGGCATCCTTGTCCGTGACGATCGCGAGCGACGCGTCGCGGTCGATCACCGCGGACGTATCCACGAGCTCGCCGTCGAGCTTGCCGCCGAGCGCAGCCTTTGCGAGACCGGGACCAATCGAGGCCGCCACTTCGGCGACCGTCACCGGATGCTCGTATTGTCGAACTGAGCCGTCAGGCAAGCGTATCGAAACCATAGCAATCTCCGTGATGCCGTCAGTGGGCGGCAGACCAAGCACGCGATGAAAGTCACGCGCGGAATTTTCGCGACAAAAAAAATGCGGCCCCGCTTTCGAGGGGCCGCATTCGATACTTCACTCAAACCGCAAGGGCGAAAACGTTCCTCGACTAGCGTCGCTCCGAAGTAGTTTCGGTCAACGTTCGCGGTGTCATAACCGTATTCGCCTTGTACGCGTTGAGTTTTTACTGCTTCGAACACCCGGAAACCGGATGCTCCTGTTCGTTGGTAGGCTCGATTGGACTCGAACCAACGACCCCCACCATGTCAAGGTGGTGCTCTAACCAGCTGAGCTACGAGCCTGAAGAAGCTGAGATTATATGGAGCTGTAATTCATTTGGCAAGCATTTTTATGCAACCGCAGCAAAATAATGCCGATCCGGCCCCGGCCTCACGCCTTCCGGCCGGCCCGGACGACGCCCTGCACCTCGCCGAGCAGCGTGCACGCGCGCTGCACCTGCGCCGAGTTCGAGATCTCCACCGTGAACTGCATGAATGCCGCATTGCGGCGAGTCTGCGTCTTCACGCCGACGACGTTGAGCTTCTCGCGCGCGAACACTTCGGAGATGTCGCGCAGCAGCCCCTGCCGGTCGGTCGCCTCGATCATCAGGTCGACCGGATAGACCGACGCGCCGCGGCCGCCCAGCACGTCGGCGGACCAGGTGGTCTGCAGCACGCGCTCCGGCGCACGCTCCGCCATCCGGCGGAACGTCGCGCAATCGCTGCGATGGATCGACATCCCCTTGCCGCGCGTGACGAAGCCGCTGATCGGATCGGGCGGCGCGGGCCGGCAGCAGCGCGCGAGCTGCGTCAGCAGCGCATCGACGCCGACCACCAGCACGCCGGTCGACGCGCCGTGCGCGACGCTCGCGCCGCTGCTGCGCTTCTCGAAATCGGCAGGCGCCTCTGGCGCGGGCTCGGGCGGCGGCGCATCGGACAGCGCCTGCTCGACGTTGCGCAGGCTGAACTCCTCCTTGCCGACGACCGAGAACAGCTCTTCGGGCGTCTTGAAACCGAGCTTCGCCGCCAGGTTGTCGAGATTGACCGAAGTCCTGCCTTCGCGCTGCAGCGTCTTTTCGACGAGCGCGCGGCCGTGCGCGATGTTCTCTTCGTGCTCGATTGCGTTGAACCACGCGCGCACCTTCTGCCGCGCGCGCGGGCTCTTCAGGTAGCCGAGCTGCGAATTCAGCCAGTCGCGCGACGGCCCGCCCTCCTTCACCGCGACGATCTCGACCGTCTGGCCGTTCGCGAGCGGCGTGTTGAGCGGCACCATCGCGCCGTCGACGCGCGCGCCGCGACAGCGGTGGCCCAGCTCGCTGTGCAGGTGATACGCGAAATCCACCGGCGTCGCGCCCTGCGGCAGCGCGATCACGCGCGCCTGCGGCGTCAGCACGTAGATGTGGTCGTCGTCGAGCGTCGTCTCGCGCAGCTGCGCCCACGCCTTGCCGCCGGCCGCGCCCCCGCCGTCCTCGACGTCGTCCTTCCACGCGAGCAGCTGGCGCAGCCAGGCGATCTTCTCGTCGTATTTGTCGCTCGCGGAGAACTGGCCGCCGTAGCCGCGCGCGCCAGCCTCCTTGTAGCGCCAGTGCGCGGCGACGCCGTATTCCGCGAAGTTGTGCATCTCGTGCGTGCGGATCTGCACTTCGAACGCGCGCCCGTCGTCGCCGATCACGACCGTGTGCAGCGATTTGTAGCCGTTCGGCTTCGGACGCGAGATGTAGTCGTCGAACTCCTTCGGCACCGGCTGCCACAGGTGATGCACGATGCCGAGCACCGTGTAGCAATCCTTGATGTCCGGCACGATCACGCGGAACGCGCGCACGTCGTACAGCTCGGAGAAGTCGAGCTCCTTGCCGCGCATCTTGCGCCAGATGCTGTAGATGTGCTTCGGCCGGCCGCTCACCTCCGCCTGGATGTGCGCGGCCGCCAGCTCGCGCTGCAGACGCCCGATCGCCTCCGCGACATACGCCTCGCGCTCGACGCGCTTCTCGTCGAGCAGTTTCGCGATCCGCTTGTACGTGACCGGATCCTCGAAGCGGAACGCCAGATCCTCCAGCTCCCATTTCAGCTGCCAGATGCCGAGGCGGTTCGCGAGCGGCGCGTAGATCTCGAGCGTTTCGCGCGCGACGTCCGGCGGCGGCGCGACCTTCGCCGCCGCGTAGTAGCGCAGCGACTGCAGCCGCGACGCGAGCCGGATCAGCACCACGCGGATGTCCTGCGCAAACGCGAGCAGCATCTTGCGCAGCGCCTCGATCTGCGCGCGACGCTCGACCGCGGCGTCGCGTCCGGCCTCCGGCGCCGCGTTCTGGGCGACACGCAGGCTGACCGTGCCGAGCCGCAGCAGCTTGCGCACGTCGGACACGAGGCGTGCGACTTCGTCGCCGAACCGCGCGGCAAGCTCGCGCTCCGGATCGTTCAGGTGCGGCGTCAGCGCAAACAGCGCCGCCGCCTGCACTGCGGGCGGATCGACGTTCAACTTGCCCATGATCGACGCCGTGCCGGCCGCGTGGTCGGCGAGCAGCTCGCCCGACGACAGGCGCGCGTCGCCCGCATGCTCGCGCACGAACGCGAGCACGTCATCGAACGACGGCGACGCGGCGGAGGAAGCGGAAACGGTATCGACAGTCATCATGCAGCCCGGTGAAGCATGGTCGTCAGCGACGACGCTCGGTTCAGGTCAGCTCCGCTGCGCAGCAACGACGACGATTTCGACGAGCAGCGCGGGATCCGCGAGCTTCGCCTCGACGGTGGCGCGCGGCGGCGTGTTGCCCGGCGCGACCCATGCGTCCCACTCTTCGTTCATGCCCGCGAAGTTCGCCAGATCGGAGATATAGATCTGCACCGACAGCAGATGCGCCTTGTCGCTGTTCGCCTCCGCGAGCAGGCGGTCGATGTGGCCAAGCACTTCGCGCGTCTGGCCCTTGATGTCCTGGGTCGTGTCTTCGGCGATCTGGCCGGCAAGGTACACGGTGCCGTTGTGAATCGCGATCTCGGAAAGACGGGCGCCGACGTGGTGACGAGTAACTGCCATGGAATGTTCCGCTTGAATGAATGGATGAATCACCCGGCAGCGCGGCCCGCGCCGCCGAACCGCATATTATGACGCGGATGCGCCCTCTTCGAGGAAAAACCCGCGCGCGAGCGCGATCTGGTCCGCGCTCATGAACGCCGGCGCATGACCGACGCCGGCAATTTCCGCGTGCGACACATGCCGGCCGCGCCGCGTCATTTCCGCGACCGTCTCGCGCGACAGCAAGTCGGACGCCGCGCCACGCACGACGAGCAGCGTCGCGTCCGTCGTTTCGACCGCGCGCCACAGCGCGGCCTCGCCGAGCGCGGCCAGCTCGGGCGTCGTCGCCTTGAACGGCTCCGCGATCCGCGGGTCGTAGCGGATCGTCCAACCACCTTCGGGCAGCTCGCGCAGCAGCGGTGCGTTGATCTCGCGCCATTCGTCGCCGGTGAGCGCGCCGAACGGCAGCGACAGCGACGTCAGGTAATCGATGCCTTCCTGCTCGGTCGCGAAGCGCGGCTGCACGCCGAGGTATTCGCCGATGCGCGTGAGCGAATCCGGCTCGATCCGCGGGCCGACGTCGTTGACGATCATCCGCCGCACCGGCGAGCCCGGCAGCCCCGCGAGCGCGAGACCGATCAGGCCGCCCATCGACGTGCCGAACCAGTCGACCGATTCGACGTCGAGGCGCGCGATCAGCGTAACCATGTCGGCCACGTATTGCGGAATCGCGTAGAGCCGCGGATCCGCGAGCCAGTCCGAGCGGCCGCGTCCGACGACGTCCGGGCACACGACGCGATACGTATCGGCAAGCGCCGCGGCGAGCCGGTCGAAATCGCGCCCCGAGCGGGTCAGCCCGTGCACGCAGACCAGCACGCGCGGATTGGCGGGATCGCCCCATTCGGTGTACGCGACGTGGTGAAGGCCGGCAGCGCTCGCGCACTGCACGCGCCGCTGGCGAGGTACCAATGGGTTCGCTGAAATCGTTGGCATAGTTGGCATCCTGTCGAACGGGCACTGTGCAGCGGCGCGAACGGCGCGCAGCCCGGTGCGATCGATTGTAGACCGCTTCCGCTCACGGAGCCGTCTCGACGCCGGGCGGGCGCCGCCGCATCGTGCGCGCACGCGTGCCCCTGCAACGCATCAGCCGTCGCCCCAGCACCACTCGGCCTGCAACCGCTCCCGCACGAAATCGACGAACGCGCGCACGCGCATCGCAAGATGCCGCCCGCCCGGATACACGGCGTGCAACG
Source organism: Burkholderia sp. MSHR3999 (assembly GCF_000833595.1). Classification (NCBI taxonomy): domain Bacteria; kingdom Pseudomonadati; phylum Pseudomonadota; class Betaproteobacteria; order Burkholderiales; family Burkholderiaceae; genus Burkholderia; species Burkholderia sp. MSHR3999. Next base: position 1,267,105 of record NZ_JRFO01000001.1, on the reverse strand, counting down.
GCGCGGCCGGCGCCGCGTACGCAGGCAGTACGCGGACGAGCCGGCCCGCCTCGAGATCGGGCCCGACGTCCCAGATCGACTTCAGCGCGATGCCTGCGCCCGCCAGCGCCAGCGTGCGCGCCGCGCCGCCGTCGTTCGTCAGCAGCGCGGCCGTCACCTCGACCTCGAGCGCGCCGCCGTCGCCGTTGAACCGCCATTCGGCGCGCGGCTGCTCGCCCATCACGATGCAGCGATGCCGGCACAGTTCGCCCGGATGCGCCGGCTCGCCGTGCTCGGCAACGTACGCAGGCGCTGCGCACAGCACGCGGCGGTTCGGCGCGAGCTCGCGCGCGATCATCGACGAGTCGGCCAGGCTGCCGATCCGCACGGCGACGTCGATCTCGTGCGCGAGCAGGTCGACGACCGAATCGGTCAGCATCAGCTGCACCGTCACCTGCGGATGCCGCCGCTGAAATTCAGCGACGAGCGGCGCAAGCCGCAGGCGGCCGAGCTCGCCCGGCGCCGTCACGCGCAGCAGGCCGCTCACCGTGCCGCGCCGATCCTGCATCAGCACTTCGGCCTGCTCGATTTCGGCCAGGATGCGCAGCACCTGCGCGTGGAACTGCGCGCCTTCGTCGGTCAGCGTCTGCTGCCGCGTCGTGCGGTGCAGCAGGCGCACGCCGAGCCGCGACTCGAGGTGCGCGAGCCGCTTGCTGACCACCGACAGCGACAGGTCGAGTTCTCGCGCGGCCGCCGACAGGCTGCCCGCCGACACGATGCGCGCGAAGGTTTCGAGCGCCGGCAGGTCGTCGATCAGCACCGCTTCCCTCGCATGTCGCTCACCTTTCCAATTTTCGAATAATCCATTCGCGATCAGCCCGTATTTACGTCAAAAACGGAAACTTACCATGTACATCACGCGTTGACCCGACGCCTCTTCACGAACAGGAGAATCCGATGTCCGCCCTTTTCCGCCCGACCGTCCGCCTGCTCGCCGCCGCGCTGGTCGCGGCCGCGCTGCCGCCCACGGCTGCGCAAGCCGAGGAACTCGTCACACCGCGCGACCTGACGGTCGCCGCCGGCCAGTCCGCCGCGCAGGCAAGCGCGCAGGTTCTCGCCGCGCGCCGCTACGGCACGTTCTGGAACACCGGCGACGCAGCGCTCGCCCGCGCGGCGCTCGCCCCCGATTTCACCGACCGCACGCTGCCTGCCGGACGCGCCCAGGGGCTGCCGGGCCCGCTCGCCGCCTCCCGCACGATGCGCGCGGCGGTGCCGGACCTGCGTTGCGAGATCGAGCAGATGATCGTGGCCGGCGATCGCGTCGTCGTTCACCTGCATTTTCGCGGGCACTTCACGGGGACCTTCGACGGCACCGCCGGGCACGGCCAGCCGGTCGACTTCATCGCGACCGACATCTACCGGATCGCGGACGGCCGCATCGCCGACAACTGGCACATCGAGGACAACCTGACGCTGATGCGCCAGCTTGGCCTCGCCAACTGAGGATGCCGCGATGACGCCCATCGATCCCTCCATGCGCCCCGGACGACGCACGTTTCTCGCACAGGCAGGCGCCGGCGCGGGACTGGCCGCCGGCCTCGCGCTCGGCGCGGCCGCCACGACGGCCGGCGCCGCGACCGCCGGCACGGCCCCTGCCGCGCCGCACGGCGCGGGACCGTCCTGGCCCGACGGCATCCGCCTCGTGATCTCGATCTCGATGCAGTTCGAAGCGGGCGGCCAGCCGCCCAAGGGCGCGGACAGCCCGTTTCCGCCCGTCGCGTTCCCGCCGTCCGTGCCCGCCGACCTCGCGTCCGGCACCTGGTTCGCGTACGGCTACCGCGAAGGCATCCCGCGCCTGCTCGACTTGTGGGACCGGCACGACGTCAAGGTCACGTCGCACATGATCGGCGAGGCGGTCCGGCATCGCCCGGAGCTGGCCCGCGAGATCGTCGCGCGCGGTCACGAGGCCTCGGCGCACGGGCCGAGCTGGCGCTCGCAATTCGCGATGAGCCGCGACGACGAACGGCGCTTCCTGCTCGACGCCCGCGACATGGTGGAAGCCGCGACCGGCCAGCGGCCGATCGGCTACAACTGCAACTGGCTGCGGCGCGGCCCGAACACGCTGTCGCTGCTGCAGGAACTCGGCTACGTCTATCACATCGACGACGTCAGCCGCGACGAGCCGTTCATCGAGGCGGTCAACGGACGCGACTTCGTGGTCGTGCCGTACACGCTGCGCAACAACGACATCCTGCTGATCGAGGGCCGCAATTATTCGCCGTCGATGTTCGTCGAACAGATCAAGCTCGATTTCGACCAGTTGTACGCGGAAGCCGGGCAACGGCGCCGGCTGATGTCGATCAGCGCGCACGACCGGATCAGCGGCACGCCGCAGATGGTGCGCGCGTGGGACGCGTTCCTGCGCTACGCACGGTCGCATCCGGGCGTGGCCTTCATGCGCAAGGACGACATCGCGCGCTACGCGCTGAGCAGCCCGTCGACGCTGCGCGAAACCGAAACGATCTGAGCGACCGCCCTTTCTCATCCGAACCGACCATCATGAACGATTCACTCAATGGCAGGACAGTCCTCGTCGTCGGCGGCAGCTCCGGCATCGGCGCCGCCGCCGCGCAAGCCTTCGCGCAACGCGGCGCGACCGTGACGATCGCGTCGCGCGACCCGCACAAGGCGACCGTCGTCGCGGCTTCGCCCGGCAGCCCGGTGCGCCGCGAAACGCTGGACGTCACCGATACCGCGGCCGTCGACGCGTTCTGCGCGCGGGCCGGCCAGTTCGACCACGTCGTGATCTCCGCCGCCCGGACGGCCTCCGGCCCGGTCCGGTCGCTGCCGTTCGACGACGCGCAAGCCGCGATGAACAGCAAGTTCTGGGGCGCGTATCGCGTCGCACGCGCGATCGACGTCGCGCCGGGCGGCTCGCTGACTTTCGTGTCGGGTTTCCTTAGCGCAAGGCCGAGCGCGTCGTCCGTGCTGCAGGGCGCGATCAACGCGGCGCTCGAGGCGCTCGCCCGCGGCCTCGCGCTCGAACTGGCGCCGGTGCGCGTGAATACCGTGTCGCCGGGCCTGATCGCGACGCCGCTGTGGGACAAGCTCGCCCCCGACGCGCGCGACGCACTGTTCGCGAACGCCGCGCAACGCCTGCCCGCCCGCCGCGTCGGCCAGCCCGAGGACGTCGCGAACGCGATCGTCTATCTGGCGACGACGCCCTACGCAACCGGCTCGACCGTGCTGGTCGACGGCGGCGGCACGATTGCGTGACGCGCGCCGCGGCCGGTGGGCCGCTCATTCGCGGCGCCCGAATGACAAGCGCCCCGCATTCCGTCGGGAATGCGGGGCGCCGAAGGGTGCGGCGGACGCGCTTACGCGACCGCGCTCACGTCGAGCGGTGCGCCGGTCTTCGCCTGGATCTCGTCGACGCTGACACCGTTGGCGAGCTCGATCACCTTGAGGCCAGCCGGCGTCACTTCGATCACGCCGAGATCGGTGATGATCAGGTCGACCACGCCGACGCCCGTCAGCGGCAGGGTGCACTCCTCGAGGATCTTGTGCTGGTCGCCCTTCGCGACGTGCTCCATCAGCACGACGACGCGCTTCACGCCGGCGACGAGATCCATCGCGCCGCCCATCCCCTTGATCATCTTGCCGGGGATCATCCAGTTCGCGAGGTCGCCCTGCTTGCTGACCTGCATCGCGCCGAGGATCGCGAGGTTGATGTGGCCGCCGCGGATCATCGCGAACGAATCGGCGGACGAGAAGATCGACGAGCCCGGCAGCGTCGTGACGGTCTGCTTGCCGGCGTTGATCAGGTCGGCGTCGACTTCGTCCTCGGTCGGCGACGGGCCGATGCCGAGCAGGCCGTTCTCCGACTGCAGCCAGACTTCGACGCCTTCCGGCACGTGGTTCGCGACGAGCGTCGGCAGGCCGATGCCGAGGTTCACGTAGAAGCCGTCCTGCAGTTCCTGCGCCGCGCGCGCGGCCATCTGGTCACGATTCCAAGCCATGTCAGTCTCCTTTCGCGCGCACGACGCGTTGTTCGATGCGTTTCTCGGGCGTCGCGTTCAGCACGAGCCGCTGCACGAAAATCCCCGGCGTGTGGATCTGGTCGGGATCGAGCTCGCCGTTCTCGACGATCTCCTCGACCTCGGCGACGGTGATCCGGCCCGCCATCGCGCACATCGGATTGAAGTTGCGCGCCGTGCGGCGATAGATCAGGTTGCCCGACTTGTCGGCCTTCCACGCCTTCACGAGCGCGACGTCGGCCGTCAGCGACGGCTCGAGCACGTAGTGGCGGTCGCCGAACTGGCGCGTTTCCTTGCCTTCCGCGATCACGGTGCCGTAGCCGGTATTGGTGAAGAACGCTGGGATGCCGGCGCCGCCCGCGCGCAGCTTCTCGGCGAGCGTGCCCTGCGGCGTGAATTCCAGCTCCAGCTCGCCCGCCAGGTACTGGCGCTCGAATTCCTTGTTCTCGCCGACATACGACGAGATCATCTTCCTGATCTGGCGCGTTTCGAGCAGCAGGCCGAGACCGAAGCCGTCGACGCCCGCGTTGTTGCTGATGCAGGTGATGCCCTTGACGCCCGAATCGCGCAACGCGCCGATCAGCGCCTCGGGAATGCCGCACAGGCCGAAGCCGCCCACCGCGAAGGTCTGTCCGTCGTGGACGATCCCTTCCAGCGCGGCCGCCGCGCTTGGATAGACTTTATTCATCTGTATGTCCCTTCCTCTATGGAAACCAGCGAAACCGGGTTCGCGCGCCGGCGTGGCTCGCGGGCCCGCCGCATCATTCTATGCATGCGCGGCAACACCTGCCGCGACGACGCGCTTCTTCTTGTGCCGCGGCAAGCGCCGCGAGATGCCTGAAAGGGTACGATGCGGCGCGGATGCGGCACAATACGCAAAAATACATAAGCATTTGCCATCGCTCGCCCGCTTCCATGCCCGCCCTCGACTACCAGACCGCCTTCCATCTCGCGCCGATCGGCCTCGTCATGTCGCGCGACCGCGTGATCGAGGATTGCAACGACGCGGTCGCGGCGATCTTCCGCTGCGCGCGCGCCGACCTGATCGGGAAATCGTACGAGGTGCTCTACCCGTCGCCGGACGAATTCCAGCGGATCGGCGAGCGCATTTCGCGGGTGATGGTCGTGAACGGCAGCTATGCGGACGACCGGATCATGAAGCGCGCCGATGGCGAGCTGTTCTGGTGCCACGTGACGGGCCGCGCGCTCGATCGCACCGCGCCGCTCGCGGCCGGCGTCTGGACGTTCGAGGACCTGAGCGCGACCCGTCCGGTGGCCGTCGCGCTGACGCCGCGAGAGCGCGAGATCGCCGCACAGCTCGCGACCGGCAAGACGAGCAAGCAGATCGGCCGGGTGCTCGACATCAGCTCGCGCACGGTCGACATCTATCGCGCGCGGCTGATGCGCAAGTACGGGACGGGGAATACGGCCGAGCTGCTGCAGCGTCTGCTCGGCCATTGAGCGGCGCGACGCAACGGCGGTCGCGCCCGGACTTCAGCCGATCCTGGCGGCGAGCGCGCGCTCGATCGTGTCGCGCAGCAGTTGCGGCAGCGGCACCGACTTGCCGAGCGCATAGTCGACCCACACGCAGCGCGCGGCGCCGCGCGCGTAGACGTGGTGCGGATCATCGGCGCGGGTCAGCTCGAAGCCGGTGTCGAAGCTGCTGCGCCCCGGCTTCGCGGCCGACATCTTCGCGATCACGTCGCCCGGGTAATGCAACTGCTTGAGGAATTCCATCGACGCGGTCACGATGACCGGCCCCTGCGTTTCGCCGTTGCCGCCGGCGACGCCGAGCGTCTCGAACCAGGAAATCCGCGCCTGCTCCATGTAGCGGAAATAGACCGTGTTGTTCACGTGTCCGAACGCGTCCATGTCGCCCCAGCGGATCGGCATCGACATCTCGAAAACAGGAGAGTAATCGCTCATTGCAGTCATCTTTGTTGCTGAGTGTTGCTGTTGCTGTGAATCGTCCGGTCACGCGAGGCCGAAGCCGTCGTCGGCGGAGATGATCGAGCCGTTGATGAACTGCGACTCGTCGGCCGCGAGCAGCAGCAGCAGCCCGTCAAGGTCCTGCGGCTTGCCGACGCGCCGGCGCGGCAGCATCGACTGCAGCTTCTGGCCCTGCTCGGTTTCCCACAGGTAGTGATTGATTTCCGTATCGATATAGCCCGGGCAGATCGCGTTGACGTTGATGCCGTGACGCCCCCATTCGAGCGCCATCGCGCGCGTCATGTGCACGACCGCGGCCTTGCTCATCGCGTACAGGCCGATCTGCGAGAACACGCGCAGGCCGGCCACCGATGCGATGTTGATGATCCGGTAAGGCGGCTTGCCGTTGCCGTTGGTGCGCATCATCATCCGCTTCGCGACTTCCTGCGCGACGAAAAACGCGCCGCGCGTGTTCGTGTCGAACACGAACTCGAATTCGCTGGGTGTCACGTCGACGAGCTTCTGCATCGTCGACACACCCGAATTGTTGACGAGGATATCGATGGTGCCGGCTTCCGTTTCGGCATGCGCGACGGCTGCCTTGATGCTCTGGACATCGGTGACGTCGAGCGACACCACGTGCGCCGCGCCGCCCGCCGCCTCGATCTCCGCGCGCAGCTCCTTGAGCCGCTCGACGCGCCGGCTCGCGAGCACGACCTTCGCGCCCGCCTGCGACAGCACCTGTGCAAAGCGCTGGCCGAGCCCGCTCGAAGCGCCCGTTACCAGCGCGACCTTGCCTTCCAGATTGATCGACCGACCCATTGCGCACCCCTTTCGATGTCGTTTCTCCGCCGCGGACGGCCAGACGCCATGCGGCGTTACCCTAGCACAAAAATAGAACGATCGTGCTAATCTATCCCCCTGCTGTTGCGGCAAGCGTTTCGTTTCGCAGACAATACGCTCCCGAATAAAAGCATTCTAACGGTTAGAGGAACGCCAATGACCCCCGCAAGCCTCATCGAGCAATACGGCCCGCGCGAATCGATGGAATACGACGTCGTGATCGTCGGCGGCGGCCCTGCCGGGCTGTCCGCGGCGATCCGGCTCAAGCAGCTCGCCGCTGAAAAAGGCGCCGAGATCGGCGTCTGCGTGCTCGAGAAGGGCTCGGAAATCGGCGCGCACATCCTGTCGGGCGCGGTGATGGACCCGCGCGCGATCAGCGAGCTGTTCCCCGACTGGAAGGAACGGGGCGCGCCGCTCACCGTCGAGGTGACCGAGGACCGCTTCCTGTTCCTGTCCGAGAAGAGCGCGATCACCACGCCGAACTGGGCGCTGCCGGACAACTTCAAGAACCACGGCAACTACGTGATTTCGCTCGGCAACGTCACGCGCTGGCTGGGCCAGCAGGCGGAGGCGCTGGGCGTCGAGATCTTCCCGGGCTTCCCGGCCGCCGAGATCCTGTACAACGACGACGGCTCCGTGAAAGGCGTCGCCACCGGCAACATGGGCATCGGCAAGGACGACGAGCCGACCGAGAACTTCCAGCTCGGCATGGAGCTGCACGCGAAGTACACGCTGTTCGCCGAAGGCTGCCGCGGCCATCTCGGCCGCCAGTTGATCGCGAAGTTCAAGCTGGACGCGAACGCCGATCCGCAGGCGTACGGGATCGGCATCAAGGAGCTGTGGGAAATCGATCCGGCCAAGCACAAGCCGGGCCTCGTGATCCACACGGCCGGCTGGCCGCTGAAGTCCGACACCTACGGCGGCTCGTTCCTGTACCACATGGACAATAACCAGGTCGTGGTCGGCTTCGTGGTCGGCCTCGGCTACACGAACCCGTACCTGTCGCCGTTCGAGGAATTCCAGCGCTACAAGACGCATCCGTCGATCCGCGCGTTCCTCGAAGGCGGCAAGCGCGTGTCGTACGGCGCGCGCGCGATCACCGCGGGCGGGCTGATGTCGCTGCCGAAGACGGTGTTCCCGGGCGGCGCGCTGATCGGCGACGACGCGGGCTTCCTGAACGCGTCGCGGATCAAGGGCAGCCACGCGGCGATCAAGACCGGGATGCTGGCGGCCGACGCTGCGTTCGATGCGGTGCAGGCCGGCCGTCAGGCGGACGAACTGAATGCGTATCCGGACGCCTTCAAGCAGTCGTGGCTGTACACCGAGCTGTATCGCGCGCGCAACTTCAAGCAGTGGATGGCGAAGGGGCTGTACCTCGGCACGCTGATGGTCGGCCTCGAGCAGAAGGTGATGGGCGGCAACGTGCCGTGGACGCTGCATCACAAGCATGCGGACCACGAGATGCTGAAGCCGGCGTCGCAGTGCGAGCCGATCGAGTATCCGAAGCCGGACGGCAAGCTGACGTTCGACCGGCTGTCGTCGGTGTTCATCTCGAACACGAACCACGAGGAGAACCAGCCGGCGCACCTGACGCTGAAGGATGCGAACGTGCCGGTGAACGTGAACCTGCGCACGTACGCGGGGCCGGAGGCGCGGTTCTGCCCGGCGGCAGTGTACGAGTTCGTGAAGAACGACGACGGCAGCGATCGGCTCGTGATCAACGCGCAGAACTGCGTGCACTGCAAGACCTGCGACATCAAGGACCCGACGCAGAACATCGTGTGGGTCACGCCCGAAGGCGGCGGCGGGCCGAACTACCCGAACATGTGACGCGCCGGAAAGCGCCGCCTCGAGCGGCGTTTTTTTCGCCGCTCAAACGAAACGGGGTGCTGCTCAACGCAGCACCCCGTTTTACATGGATTCGACGGCCGGCCTTCTGCGCAGCGGCCCCGAGTCGTATCAGGTCGCGCTGCCGGCGATCTTCGGCGTTTGCGTTTCGACGTCGCCGCATTGCGCGCGATGGCGCAGCGCATGATCGATCAGCACCAGCGCGAGCATCGATTCCGCGATCGGCGTCGCACGGATGCCGACGCACGGATCATGACGCCCGAACGTTTCCACCATCGCGGGCTCGCCTGCCTTCGTGATCGACCGGCGCGGCGTACGGATGCTCGACGTCGGCTTGATCGCGATCGACACCGTAATGTCCTGCCCAGTCGAGATGCCGCCGAGCACGCCGCCCGCATGATTGCCGACGAAGCCGTCCGGCGTCAGCTCGTCGCCGTGTACGGAACCACGCTGCGCGACGCTCTCGAAACCCGCGCCGATTTCGACGCCCTTCACCGCGTTGATGCTCATCATCGCCTTCGCGATGTCCGCGTCGAGACGGTCGAACACCGGCTCGCCCCAGCCGACCGGCACGCCGGATGCGACGACGTCGATGCGCGCGCCGATCGAGTCGCCGTCCTTGCGCAGCGCATCCATGTACGCCTCGAGCTGCGGCACGACGTCGGCGTTCGGCGCGAAGAACGGGTTCTCGCTCACGTGCGACCAGTCGACGAACGGCACGTCGATCTCGCCGAGCGCGCTCATGCAGCCGCGCACCTCGACGCCGAACCGCTCGCGCAGCCACTTCTTCGCGACCGCGCCCGCGCCGACGATCGGCGCGGTCAGCCGGGCGGACGAGCGGCCGCCGCCGCGATAGTCGCGGATTCCGTATTTCTGCCAGTACGTGTAGTCGGCATGCCCTGGCCGGAACGTCTCGACGATGTTGCCGTAGTCCTTGCTGCGCTGGTCGGTGTTGCGGATCAGGAGCGCGATCGGCGCGCCGGTCGTGACGCCTTCGAAGACGCCCGACAGGATCTCGACCTCGTCGGCCTCCTGCCGCTGCGTGACATGCCGCGACGTGCCCGGCTTGCGGCGGTCGAGCTCCTGCTGGACGTCGGCCTCGGTCAGCCCCATGCCCGGCGGGCAGCCGTCGATCACGCAGCCGATCGCGGGACCGTGCGACTCGCCGAAGGTCGTGACAGTGAAAAGCGTGCCGAGAGTATTGCCGGACATGGTGGAACCGCCCAAAGAGAGATAGGCAAGCGGTTTGTCGAAATATAGACAGACCTATATCTTGCCAGTCGTGAAATATAGAAAGACCTACATTATGCCAGCCGTCCCGGCGGCGCGGGCCGCGCGATGCGGCCCCGCCCTGCCCGCCGCTACTTGCGCGCGCCGCGCAATTCGGCCACCGCGGCCTGCAGCGCCTCCGGCGTCGCGAGCGCCGCCGGCATCGGCTCGCCGACCGCCAGCGTCAGCCGGCTCATCACGCCGCGCTTCACGGGCCGCGGCCAGCGCGCATCCGCGTGCCGCGAGAACACGCTGCCCCACAGGCCGCGCAGCGCCATCGGAATCACCGGCGCCTGCGTACGGCGGAGGATCTCCGTCACGCCGTGATGGAACGTGTTGATGTCGCCCGTCTTCGTCAGCTTGCCCTCGGGGAAGATGCATACGAGTTCCCCTTCCTGCAGCGCGGCCACGCACGCGTCGTACGCGCGCGCGAGCATCTCGGGATCCTCGTGGCGCGGCGCGATCGGGATCGCCTTCGCGTGCCGGAACACCCAGCTCGCGAACGGCGTCCTGAAGATCCGGTGATCCATCACGAAGCGGATCGGACGCGGGCTCGCTGCCGCGAGCACCAGCGCGTCGACATAGCTGACGTGATTGCAGACGAGCACCGCCGCCCCTTCCTCAGGAATCCGCTCCGCATGCACGAGCCGGATCCGGTAGAACGTATGCACGAGCACCCACGCGACGAAGCGCAGCAGGAATTCGGGCACGAGCAGGTAGATGTAGGCCGCGACCGCGACGTTGAGCAGCGCGGTGACGAGGAAGATGCCCGGGATGCTGACGCCCGCCTTGGTCAGCGCCATCGCCATCACCGCCGACACGATCATGAACAGCGCGTTGAGGATGTTGTTCGCGGCGATGATCCGCGCGCGGTGCGTCGGCGCGCTGCGGCTCTGGATCAGCGCGTACAGCGGCACGCTGTAGAAGCCGCCGAACATCGCGAGCAGGAACAGGTCGGCGAGGATGCGCCAGTGGCGCGCGCCGGCCAGGAATTCGCCGACCGACAGCAGGTGCCCGGGCGCGGGCAGCGCGTGGCTCGCGAAATACAGCTCGATCGCGAACGCGCTGATGCCGATCGAGCCGAGCGGCACGAGGCCGATCTCGACGCGCCGCTGCGACAGCCGCTCGCACAGCAGCGAGCCGATGCCGATGCCGACCGAGAACGTCGCGAGCAGGATCGTGACGACGTCGGGGCTCGCGGACAACACGTCCTTCGCGAAATTGAAGAACGACGTGAGGAACGTCGCGCCGACGAACCACAGCCACGAGATGCCGAGCAGGCTCAGGAACACGGTGCGGTTCTGGCGCGCGAGCCCGAGGTTGCGCCACGTTTCGCTGACCGGGTTCCAGTTGATCGCGAGATCGGGCTGCGGCGCGGGCGTCGGCGGCACCCGCTGCGCGACGATGCGCCCCGCGAGCGCGATCGCGACGCAGCTCACCGCGAGCACGAGCTCGCCGCGGCCGGCCAGCCCCGCGGCCGCGCCGCCGATGATCGTGCCGATCAGGATCGCGATGAAGGTGCCCATCTCGACGAGGCCGTTGCCGCCGACCAGCTCATGCTCGCCCAGGTGCTGCGGCAGGTACGAATACTTGACGGGCCCGAACAGCGTCGAGTGCATCCCCATCATGAACGTGCACAGGTACAGCAGCGCCGCGCCGTGCGTGACGAAGCCGGCGGCGCCGACGAGCATCAGCACGATCTCGAAGGACTTCACGAAGCGCGTGAGGCGCGCCTTGTCGTACTTGTCGGCGATCTGCCCGGACGTCGCCGAGAACAGCACGAACGGCAGGATGAAGATCGCGGAGATCAGGAACGCGGCGGTCTTCGCGTCGACGCCGGAAAACCGCGCGGTGTGATAGGTGACGAGCGACGTGAAGCCGATCTTGAAGACGTTGTCGTTCAGCGCGCCGAGAAACTGGGTCGTGAAGAACGGCGCGAAGCGGCGTTCGCGCAGCAGGTCGAACTGGGAGGCGTGCGCGCGCCGTTCGCTCCGGCGCTCTGACGAGACTGACGTGTGATCGCTCATGTGGAATATGCGCGCGTCGTCTCGGCGAAGCTGCGCGGGCCCTGGTTATCGGAGGAGAGGCAGCGCCGCAGGCGCAGGCCTGGCCCGCGCCGCCGCGCTGGAAGGATGCACCCGCGCCGGACGGGGCGGCACGGGCGCGGCGTTCAGCCGGCGACCGGCTTGTGGGCTTCGGATTCCGGCTCCGGCCAGTCGCGGATGTACGCCTTCAGCATCCGGTTCTCGAAGCTCTGCGCCTCGACGACCGTCTTCGCGACGTCGTAGAACGAAATGACGCCCATCAGCACCTTCTTGTCGAGCACCGGCATGTAGCGCGCGTGGCGCTCGAGCATCATCCGGCGCACTTCGTTGACGTCCGTTTCGGGCGTGCAGGTGAGCGGCTCGTCCATCACCTTGCGGACCTGGACCTCGCCGATCGCGCCGCCGTTTTCGCGCAGGCGCAGAATGATCTCGCGGAACGTCAGCATCCCGACGAGATCGCCGTACTCCATCACGACGAGCGAACCGATGTCGTGTTCGGCCATCGTATCAACCGCTTCGCGCAGCGGCGTATCGGGCGTCACCGTGAACAGCGTGTTGCCCTTGACTTTCAGAATATCGCTGACGCGCATCGTAGTCCCCTCATGCATATATGCAAAACCGGCTTTCGATCCTATCGGAAAGCCTGTCAAAAGGAAAGCGGAGGCCAGCCGGCACGCTTGCGGCCGCCCGCCGCTCGCCGCACAATGGCTTCATGGACAGCGGCCCGAGGAGACGGCCATGGCGCATTCGCAAACTGAGCATTTCGCCAGCTTCGCTGATTTCTACCCGTACTACCTGAACGAACACCAGAACCTGACGTCGCGGCGCCTGCACTTCATCGGCTCGCTCGGCGTGATCGGCTGCGTCGCGATGGCGATCGCGACTGGCGACTGGCTTTGGCTGCCGGCCGCCGTCGTGTGCGGCTATGCGTTCGCGTGGGTCGGGCACTTCTTCTTCGAGAAGAACCGCCCCGCCACCTTCCGCCACCCGATCTACAGCCTGATGGGCGACTGGGTGATGTTCAGGGACATCTGCACCGGCAAGATCCCGCTGTGACGGTGGCTCACGCGGTGCGGGGCGGCCGCGCGTGCGGGTCCGCGCTCCCCGGCGCGGGCGCGATCGCCGCGGCGGCCGGATGCGCGTCCGCGTGCCGGTGTGCGGCGATCAGCGACGCGAGCGACACGTCGAAGCGGTCGCTCGACAGCACCGCGAGCAAGGCCGCGCCGTCGACATGGGTGCGGCGCCGCTGCAGCTGGTAGGTCAGCTCGGTCCGGTCGATCACCAGCACGTCGAACAGTTGCGCGAGCGTCAGTTGCTCGGGGTTCGCGAGCAGCACGTAACGCTGCGCGCCGTCGCCGCCTTCCAGCCGCGCCACCCACTCGCGCTCCTCCAGCAGCGCCAGCAAGCGTTGCGCGGTCTCGATGTCGCAGCGCAACATTGCCGCGAGCCGCAGCGCCGAATAGCCGGGCTTGCCAGCCGCGCGCGCCTGCCCGAGCCGCGCAAGCAGTTCCAGCGCATCGAGCAGGTCGCTGCCCGGATAGTGGATGCGGTGGAACTGACCGACGCGGATCGCCGGCAACGCCGACGTCACCATCCCGCCGAGCAGCGCGATGAACCAGCTCAGGTACACCCACAGCAGGAACACCGGCAGCGCGGCGAACGCACCGTACACCGCGGTGTAGGTCGGAATCCGCCTCACGTAGTACCCGAAGCCGCGCTTCGCAAGCTCGAACGCGATCGCGGCGAACAACCCGCCGATTACCGCGTCGCGCCACGCGACCGTGCAATTGGGCAGATAAACGTAAAGAAGCGTGAACGCGAGCACCGTCAGCGGCAGCGACGCGAACGTCAGCAGCCATTCGACGACCGACGTCGTCGGCGCCGCGCCGGTGAACGCGAGCGACTGCGTGAACAGGTACGACGAGATCGACAGGCTCACGCCGAACAGCAGCGGCCCGAGCGTGATCAGCGCCCAGTACGCGAGCACCCGCTGCGCGAACGGCCGCGGCTTGCGCACCCGCCAGATCAGGTTGAACGCGGATTCGATCGTCATCATCGTCATCACGGACGTGACGACGAGCACGATCAGGCCCGCCGTGGTCAGGCCCTTCGCCTTCGACGCGAACTGGTTCAGGTACTTGAAGATCTGGACGTTGAACTGCGCCGGCATCAGGTGATCGGCGAGGAACCCCTGCAGCGAGATCTGGAACGACGCGAACATCGGGAACGCGGTAAACAGCGCGAACGCCACCGTCACGAGCGGCACGAGCGCCAGCATCGTCGTGAACGTGAGGCTGCCCGCCACCTGCGGGATGCGGTCCTCGGCGCTGCGTTTCGCGGCGAAGCGCGCGAGGCGCTTGATGGTGTCGAGATCGACGCTCAACTTCGGCAAACGGTTTCCTCCTTCGACGTCCGCTGCGCCGTACGGCGCGCACCGTCGCTTCGCACGACGGCTTCAGCCCCTATAATAGCCGCTCAATCCGGCAGGGGCGGTTCGCGCACGGCGCGCACAGGCGCCGCCGCGAGAACGCCCCTTTGCCCATGAAAGACATCCTCGTGCTTTATTACAGCCGTCACGGCGCGACGCGCGATCTCGCGCTCGCGATTGCGCACGGCATCGACAGCGTGCCGGGCATGCAGGCGCGCATCCGCACCGTGCCGCCCGTGTCGGCCGTATGCGAGGCGACCGCGCCCGAGATCCCGGACGACGGCCCGCCGTACGCCGAACTGCGCGATCTCGAGGAATGCGCGGGCCTCGCGCTCGGCTCGCCGACCCGCTTCGGCAACATGGCCGCGTCGCTCAAGTATTTCCTCGACGGCACGACGCCGCAATGGCTGTCCGGCGCGCTGACCGGCAAGCCCGCGTGCGTGTTCACGTCGACCGGCAGCCTGCACGGCGGCCAGGAATCGACGCTGCTGTCGATGATGCTGCCGCTGCTCCATCACGGGATGATGATCGTCGGCATCCCGTACACCGAATCCGCGCTCAGCACGACGCAGACGGGTGGCACGCCGTACGGCGCGTCGCACGTGTCGCGGCACGAGCGCGCCGCGCCCGGCGGGCTGTCCGCCGACGAAAAGGCGCTGGCCGCCGCGCTCGGCGCCCGGCTGGCCCGCACGGCCAGCGCCCTCGCCGACGCGCGGGCCGCCGCATGAACCCGCCCGAATCCGCCGCCCGCCCCGCTCAGGCCGCCCGGCCGTGCCATGCGCTGGCCGCCGCCGCGTGCCTCGTCGCGCTGATCGCGCTGTCGCTCGCGTGGGAGCTGCGGCTCGCACCGCTGCGGCCCGGCGGGTCCGCGCTGATGCTCAAGGCGGTGCCGCTCGCGCTCGCGCTGCCCGGCGTCTGGCGGCGTAACATCTATACGATGCAATGGGCGAGCATGCTGATCCTCGTCTATTTCGCCGAAGGCGTCGTGCGCGGCATGTCGGATCGCGGCCTGTCCGCGACGCTCGGCTGGTGCGAGACCGCGCTCGCCGTCGGCTTCTTCGCGGCGGCGCTTGCGTACGTCGCGCCGTTCAAACGCGCAGCGAAAAAATCGCGCGCCGCGCCCTGATCCATACGCGACCGACCGCCATGAAATCTTCCGAAGCTTTCGTTTCCGCCTGCCGCGACGCGATCGGCGCGGACTACGTACTGACCGACGCGCACGACACCGAGCCGTTCCTGACCGACTGGCGCCGCCGCTACAAAGGGTCCGCGTGCGCGGTGCTGAGACCGGCGAACACCGCCGAAGTCGCGACGCTCGTGAAGCTCGCGAACCTGCACGGCGTCGCGCTCGTGCCGCAAGGCGGCAATACGGGCCTGGCCGGCGGCGCGACGCCCGACGCGAGCGGCGGGCAGGCGGTGCTGAGCCTCGCGCGCGTCAATCGCGTGCGCGCGCTCGATCCGCACAACAACACGATCACCGTCGAGGCCGGCGTGATCCTCGCCGACGTGCAGGCCCGCGCACGCGACGCCGGCCGGCTGTTCGCGCTGAGCCTCGCGGCGGAGGGCAGCTGCACGATCGGCGGCAACCTCGCGACCAACGCCGGCGGCACCGCGGTGCTGCGCTACGGCAACGCGCGCGAGCTGTGCCTCGGGCTCGAGGTCGTGACGCCGCAGGGCGAGATCTGGGACGGCCTGCGCGGGCTGCGCAAGGACAACACCGGCTACGACCTGCGCGACCTGTTCATCGGCGCCGAAGGCACGCTCGGCATCATCACCGCCGCCGTGATGAAGCTGCACCCGCAGCCGGCCGCGCAGGTCACGGCGCTTGCCGCACTCGAATCGCCGCATGCGGCGCTCGACTTCCTCGCGCTCGCGCAGCGCGCGGCCGGGCCGCTGCTGACGGGCTTCGAGCTGATGTCGGATTTCTGCATGCAGCTCGTCGGCAAGCATTATCCGCAGCTGCGCTACCCGTTCGATCGCACGCATCCGCAAACGGTGCTGCTCGAACTGTCGGACAACGAGAGCGAAGCGCACGCGCGCGCGCTGTCCGAGAAGCTGATGGAGGAGGCATTCGAGGCCGGCATCGTGGTCGACGCGGTGGTCGCGGAGAACCTCGCGCAGTCGCGCGCGTTCTGGGACCTGCGCGAGCACATCCCGCTCGCGCAGGCCGACGAAGGGCTCAACATCAAGCACGACATCGCGGTGCCGATCTCGTCGATCGCGCGCTTCATCGACGAGACCGACGCGGCGATCCAGCAGGCGGCGCCGGGCGCGCGGATGGTGACGTTCGGCCATCTCGGCGACGGCAACCTCCACTACAACGTGCAGACGCCCGCAGGCGGCGACCCGAAGGCGTTCCTCGCCGAATATCAGGCGCCGGTCAACCGGATCGTCTACGACAACGTGCACCGCCATCACGGCACGATCAGCGCGGAACACGGGATCGGCCAGCTGAAGATCGACGATGCGCAGCGCTACAAGTCGCCGGTCGAGATCGGGCTGATGCGCACGCTCAAGGCCGCGCTCGATCCGCGCGGCCTGATGAACCCCGGCAAAGTGCTACGCTGAAGCCACTTGTTTCGGAGCGACGTTCGTGAAGATCCGCGTGCTGTCCGACCTGCATCTCGAAAGCAACCTGCCCGACGTGATCCCCCATGCCGACGCGGATCTCGTCGTGCTGGCCGGCGACATCCACAACCACGCGGAGGGCCTGCGCTGGGCCGCCGAGACGTTCGATCCCGAGGTGCCGGTGATCTACGTTCCCGGCAACCACGAGTACTACGACGGCGAGTTCGGCGCGCTCGAGGCGGCGATGCGCGACGCGGCGCGCGCGCTCGACAACGTGCATTACCTGAACAACGACGTCTACGTCGATCCGGCCGGGCGCTTCCGGGTGCTCGGCACGACGCTGTGGACCGACTTCGCGCTGTTCGGCGCGGACGATGCGAGCGTCGCGCGCGCGATCGACGCGGCGTCGCGCGTGATGCTCGATTTCAAGGGACTGATCCAGGTGACGTGGCCGCACGACGCGGCGGTCCA
Organism: Burkholderia sp. MSHR3999; assembly: GCF_000833595.1. NCBI lineage: Bacteria > Pseudomonadati > Pseudomonadota > Betaproteobacteria > Burkholderiales > Burkholderiaceae > Burkholderia > Burkholderia sp. MSHR3999. The sequence goes on along the minus strand of NZ_JRFO01000001.1, from coordinate 1,249,688 downwards.
TGCGGGCAGCGATGCGCCGGAACGCGGCGCGGAGCGCGATTTCACGCCGGCCGATGCGCTCGCGCTGCACCGCCGGTCGCGGGCGTGGCTCGAGGCACAGCTGGCTGCGCCGTTCGCCGGCACGACGATCGTGGCGACCCATCATGCACCGCACCGGCGCTCGCTCGCCGAGCGCTATGCGCAGGATCCGGTGTCGGCCGGGTTCGTCAACGATCTGGCGGGGATGGTGCGCGCGCCGGTTGCCCTCTGGGTGCACGGCCACACGCATACTTCATTCGATTACGTGACGGAAGGCGGCACGCGCGTCGTCTGCAATCCGCGCGGCTACATTCGCCGGCGCACCGGCGAACTGGAAAACACCGCGTTCGCGTGGGACAAGGTCGTCGTGCTTGACGAGGCGGCCATCCGCTAGACCGCCCCGCCGCTTCAGCGCCCGAGGCGGCGCGCGGCTTCCGACGCCGACCGCACCCGGACCGGCGCCGGCTGCAGCCGCGCCTTCATTGCGCGCAGCAGGTCGCGCGACGCGACGGCGCCGATCACGCCGAACAGGATTCCAAGGCCGATCATCAGGTGCGTATCCATTGCTTCTCCGTATTGCTGCAGATCACTCTGAGCCAGACAGTATCAAACTGTCCGCCGGACGACCGTAAAAAAGTGTTGCGCGAACGACAAATCTCGTCAGATTTCGCGATCCCGCGACGTCATGTCGCGCGCGTGAACTGCTCCAGCGCAGCCTCGTCGGCGTCGAGCGTCGCCGGCAGTTCGTCGCGCAGGAAATCGACCCAGGTCCGGATTTTCGCGTCGAGATACTGACGGGACGGATACAGCGCGTAGATGTTCATCACGTGCGACCGGTACTCGGGCATCACGCGCACGAAATGGCCGTTGCGCAGCCCGGCGATCGCCGAGTAGATCGGCAGCACGCCGATGCCCATCCCTTCCCGCACGGCCACCGCGAGCGCTTCGGCGACGTTCACGCGGAACGGCGGCGCCGGCAGTGCGACATGCTCGTCGCCGTTCGGCCCGGACAGCGTCCAGTCGTCGTAGTGAAAGCCCGGCGCGACCATGCCGAGACAGGCGTGACGCGCGAGATCCTGCGGCTGTTGCGGCACGCCGTGCTGCTCGAGGTAGCGCGGCGACGCGCAGACGACACTGTACGATTCGCCGAGCCGCTGCGACACGAGCCCGGAATCCGGCAGGTCGCGACCGACGACGATCGCGACGTCGTAGCCCTCGTCGAGCAGGTCCGGCATCCGCTGCGCGAGCGTCAGGTCGACGTGCACGTCCGGATAGCGCTCGCGATAGCGCGACACCGCAGGCACCGTGTAGTGCTGGCCGAGGCTCGTGAAGCAGTGCACCTTCAGCTTGCCCGACGGACGCGCATGCGCGTCGCTCGCCTCCGCTTCCGCCTGGTCGACATACGCGAGGATCTGTTCGCAGCGCTGCAGATAGCGTTCGCCGGCCTCGGTCAGCGCGATGCGGCGCGTGGTCCGGTTCAGGAGCCGGGTGCGCAGGTGCGCCTCCAGGTCCGAGACGGCGCGCGACGTATAGGCGGTCGTCGAATTCATCTGCTGCGCGGCCGCGGTGAAACTGCCCGCATCGACCACGCGCATGAATACCCGCATGTTCTGTAACGTATCCATGCCATTACCCGTGAGAATCGGGGAGGATTGTTACACGCTCGCCAACAAATATTATCTCAGCTTTTGTAAAAATGACTTGCACCGTTGTCCGTATATTCAGCAATTGCCTAAAAATATAATCCCACTCGGCTCATCTATATCCGAAAGGGAGAAAATCGTGCAGTCTCCGGCAATAAAAGGGACGCTCGCACTCGCGGTTCTTGCAGTCTCATTAATAATGGCCGGATGCGCGAGCATGGGCGACAACAAGCCGCAGTCCACGCAGATCGATCCGGGCGCGCTCGACGCCGGCGCGGCCATCCGTGCGGCCGATCGCGATGCGGGCTGGCCCGCGGCCGACTGGTGGCGCGCGTATCGCGATCCGCAGCTCGACGCGTGGATCGCCGCCGCGCAGGCCGGCAACCCGACGCTCGCCGCCGCGCAGGCGCGCGTGCGCGAGGCGCAGGCGATGGCCCGCGTCGCCCGCTCGGCCGAACTGCCGCAGATCAACGGCAACCTGTCGCTGATGCGCCAGCACTGGCCGGACAACGTGTTCTACGGCCCGGGGCCGCTCGCGAACGCCGACACCTGGAACAACACCGGCACGCTCGGCCTGTCGTATCACCTCGACCTGTGGGGCAAGGACAAGAACGCGACCGAGCGCGCGCTCGACGTCGCGCACGCGAGCGCGGCCGACGCCCGCGCGGCGCGTCTCGAACTCGAGGTCAACGTCGTGCGCGCCTATGTCGGGCTGTCGATGAACTACGCGCTGCTCGACCTCGCGCACGACACGTTCGAGCGCCAGCGCGCGCTCGCGGACCTCGCGCGCAAGCGGCTGCAGGCCGGCCTCGGCACGCAGCTCGAGGTCAGCCAGGCGGAATCGACGCTGCCCGACTACGAACGCCAGATCGATACTTACGAGGAAGCGATCCAGCTCGCCCGCCACCAGCTCGCCGCCCTCGCCGGCAAGGGGCCGGGCGCGGGCGACTCGATCGCGCGGCCGAAGCTCGCGCTCGACGCGCCGGCCGGCCTGCCGTCCGCGCTGCCGGCCGACCTGCTCGGCCGCCGGCCGGACGTCGTCGCGGCGCGCTGGACGGTCGACGCGCAGGCGCGCGGCATCGACGTCGCGAAGGCCGCGTTCTATCCGAACATCGACCTGCTCGCAACCGTCGGCGGCTTCGGCGTGACCGCGCCGTTCGCCGACTTCCTGCGCGCGATGAACGGCGGCTGGACCGCCGGCCCGGCACTGTCGCTGCCGATCTTCGAAGGCGGCCGGCTGCGCGCGCAGCTCGGCGCGGCGTCGGCCGGCTACGACCAGGCGGTCGAGCGCTACAACCAGACGATCGTCGGCGCGCTCAAGGACATCGCCGACCAGGTCGTGCGAATCCGCTCGCTCGATACACAGAAGAAGGATGCCGCACGCTCGGTGGCCGCGAACGACCGCAGCTATCAGCTGTCGCGCGAAGGCTTCCGCCGCGGCCTGACCGATTACGTGAACGTGCTGGTCGCGCAGCAGCAGCTGTTGCGTGCGCAGGAAACGGCCGCGCGGATCGACGCGGAGCGCCTGTCCGCGCACGCGGCGCTGATGGCCGCGCTCGGCGGCGGCGTCGAGACGGGTGAGGATGTGCCGGGCGTCGCTACGCCGGGTGCCGAAGCGTCGGGCGTCGCTACGTCGGGCGCCGGAGCGTCGGGCCCCAAAGCATCGGCCGCCACCTCGGGCGCCAAGGCGCCGGCTGCCGCTGCGTCGAATCCGAAAGCCGGCGGCGCCGCGCCGCTCGCACGCGCCGACGCGGCCCGCGCGCCGGCGGCCCGGTAACGCGGAGCGCTCGTCATGCCAGCCACCTCCTCCACCTCCCCGCCCGCCGGCCATCCGCCGTCCGCGTGGCTCGCCGCGCTCGGCGACTGGGCCCGCACCGACGGCGTCGCCTGGCTCTATCTCGTCAAGGCGCTGCTCGCGGCGTTCATCGCGCTCGGCGTGTCGATGCGCCTCGACCTGCCGGCGCCGAAGACCGCGATGACGACCGTGTTCATCGTGATGCAGCCGCAAAGCGGCGCCGTGTTCGCGAAGAGTTTCTACCGGGTCGCAGGCACGATCTTCGGACTCGTCGCGACGCTCACGTTCGTCTCGCTGTTTCCGCAGCAGCCGCAGCTGTTCCTGCTGTCCATCGCGCTGTGGATCGCGCTGTGCACGGCCGGCGCCGCGCGCAACCGCAACTTCCGCAGCTACGGCTTCCTGCTCGCCGGTTATACGACCGCGCTGATCGGCCTGCCCGCATCGCAACACCCGGACGGCGCATTCATGAGCGCAATGACGCGCGTCTCCGAGGTAATCGTCGGGATCGTGTCGGCCGGCGTCGTCAGCGCGCTCGTGTTTCCGCAGTACACGGGCGAGCAGATGCGCACGACGGTACGCAAGCGCTTCGGAAGTTTCGTCGACTACGTCGCGTCGGCGCTGTCCGGTCAGCTCGACCGCGCGCACATCGAAACCATCCATACCCGCTTCGTCGCCGACGTGGTCGGATTCGAGGCCGCGCGCAGCATGGCCGTGTTCGAGGATCCCGACACGCGCATGCGCAGCGGCCGTCTCGCGCGGCTGAACAGCGAGTTCATGAGCGCATCGAGCCGCTTTCACGCGCTGCACCAGCTGATGAACCGGCTGCACGCTGCCGGTGCGCAGGCCGCGATCGCTGCGATCGAACCGTATTTCCGCGAGATCGCACCGCTGCTCATGCGTAACGGCGGCCCCGTGCGCACGTCGGCCGACGCCGCGCACTCGGCCGAGCAACTGCTCGCGTGGCGCGATGCGCTGCCGCGCCGCATCCGCGCAACGCGCGCGGAACTCGAAACGCAACCCGACTTCCCGCTGCTCGACTTCGACACGGCCGCCGAACTGCTGTACCGCTTCATCACCGACCTGCAGGCGTATGCGGCGACCTATGCGTCGCTCGCGACCGCGACGCACGAGCGCGAACGCTGGATCGAGCGCTACGAGCCGCGCACCAATCTGACGGCCGCCGTGATCGCGGGCATCCGCACCGCGACGGTGATCCTGGCGCTCGGCTGGTTCTGGATCGAGAGCGCCTGGCCGAACGGCGTCACGCTGGTGCTGACGGCAGCGGCGACCTGCGCACTCGCGTCGTCGACGCCGCGCCCGACCGCGATGTCCGCGCAAATGGCTATCGGCACGGCGCTCGCGGTCTGCACGGGTTTTCTGCTGATGTTCGGGATCTACCCGCGGATCGACGGCTTCGTCCTGCTGTGCGCGGCGCTCGCACCGCTGCTCGCGATCGGCATTTATATGACGCTGAAGCCGAAGCTCGCGGGCTACGGCATGGGCTACCTGATCTTCTTCTGTTTCCTTGCCGGCCCGGACAGCATCACGCATTACGACCCGTCGAGCTTCATGAACGACGCGCTCGCGCTCGTGCTGTCGATGCTCGCGTCGGCGATCGCGTTCGCGGTGCTGTTCCCGCCGACCGCGCCGTGGCTGAAGAAGCGCCTGTTCGCGGACCTGCGGCACCAGGCCGTCGCGGCTTGCCATGCACGCCTCGCCGGCCTGCGCACCCGCTTCGAGAGCGGCGCGCGCGACCTGATGTACCAGGCGCACACGCTGTCGGCCGATCAGCCGGACGTGCAGCGCGACGCGCTGCGCTGGATGTTCGCGGTACTCGAGGCCGGCAACGCGGCGATCGACCTGCGCGACGAACTCGCGGCGCTGCCGGCCGCCCCGCACTACGCGCCGGAAACGCCGTGGCGCAGCGCGATCGACACGATGCGCGACACCCTCTCCGCGCTGTTCGAGAAACCGGCCGCGGACCGCTTCGACGCGACGCTCGCGGCCACCAACGCGGCGATCGACGCGACCCGGCAGGCGCTCGCCGCGCTGATCGCGCTCGCGCCGCCGCGCGACGAACGCCACCGGCTGCAGCGCATCCTGAGCCACCTGCATTTCGTGCGCACCGCGCTGCTCGATCCCGAATCGCCGCTCGCGTCGCTGAACCGCGGCCGCGCCCCCCAACAAGGAACCTCGTCATGATGCCGCGTGAACTCGCCATCCTCGATGCCTACATGCCCACGGTCGTGCTGATGTTCGTCATCGGCGCGCTGGCGACGTGGGCCGTCGACCGGCTGCTCGCCTATACCGGGCTCTACCGTCTCGTCTGGCACCCGTCGCTGTTCCGGGCCTGCCTTCTCGTCTGCATCTGCGGCGGGCTGAGCCTCGCCGTTTACCGTTGAACCACAACCATCATGATCCTGCGAAAACTCTTCGGCTTCGTCGCGACGGCCATCATCTTCATCGTCGCGATACTGATCGGGCGCTCTTTGTGGGTGCACTACATGGATGATCCGTGGACGCGCGACGGGCGCGTGCGCGCCGAGATCGTCAACGTCGCGCCGGACGTGTCGGGCGCGATCGTCGAGCTGCCGGTGCACGACAACCAGCTCGTGAAGAAAGGCGACCTGATCATGCAGATCGACCCGTCGCACTACCAGATCGCGGTCGAGCAGGCGCAGGCGGCCGTCGCCGCCCGCCGCGCGGAACTGCAGATGCGCCGCGACGACGCGGCCCGCCGCGCGGACCTCGACGCGCTCGTCGTGTCGAAGGAAAACCGCGAGAACGCCGCGCACAGCGCGACGAGCGCCGACGCGCAGTACCAGCAGGCGCTCGCCGCGCTCGATGCCGCGAAGCTCAATCTCGAGCGCACGCGCGTCGTCGCGCCGGTCGACGGCTACATCACGAACCTGCAGACGTTCAAGGGCAACTACGCGGTGGCCGGCCAGGCCAAGCTCGCGATCGTCGACAGCCAGTCGTTCTGGGTCTACGGCTATTTCGAGGAAACCAAGCTGCCGCGCGTGACCGTCGGGGCGCCGGCCGAAATGCGGCTGATGAGCGGCGGCGTGCTGAAGGGCCACGTCGAGAGCATCTCGCGCGGCATCTTCGACCGCGACAATCCGCAAAGCCGCGACCTCGTCGCCGACGTGAACCCGACCTTCAACTGGGTGCGCCTCGCGCAGCGCGTGCCGGTGCGGATCAAGATCGACGAAGTGCCCGACGGCGTGCTGCTGTCGGCCGGCACGACCTGCACGGTCATCATCGATCCGGACAAGCAGAAGAAGAAGTCGTAACGCGCGGCGGCCCGCCGGGCCGCCGGGCCGCCGCAATCCCCTGCCGGCGCGTGCCGCGCGCGTCAGGCGCCGGCAGGCGCCGTGAACCGGAAGCGCCCGACCAGCGCCTTCAGCGCCTGCGCCTGATCGTCGAGCGCGCGCGCCGCGGCGGCGGCCTGCTCGACGAGCGCCGCGTTCTGCTGGGTGCCGGCGTCCATCTGCGTGACCGCGCGGCCGATCTCGTCGATGCCCGCGCTCTGCTCGCTCGACGCGGCCGAAATCTCGCCGATGATGTCGGTCACGCGCTTCACCGCGCGCACCACGTCGCCCATCGTGCGGCCCGCGTCGTGCGCGAGCGCCGCGCCGTTCGCGACGCGCTCGACCGACGCGCCGATCAGCGCGCGGATTTCCTTCGCCGCGGTCGCCGCGCGCTGCGCGAGCGAGCGCACCTCGCCCGCCACCACCGAGAAGCCGCGCCCCTGCTCGCCGGCACGCGCCGCCTCGACCGCCGCGTTCAGCGCGAGGATATTGGTCTGGAACGCGATGCCCTCGATCACGCCGATGATGTCGCGGATGCTCTTCGCGCTCTCGTCGATCTCGCTCATCGTCGCGACGACCCGGTTGACCACCTCGCCGCCCGCCTCCGCGACCGTCGACGCGTTCTCCGCGAGCGCGCTCGCCTGCCGCGCGTTCTCCGCGTTCTGGCGCACCGTCGACGTCAGCTGCTCCATGCTGGCCGCGGTCTTCTCGAGCGCGACCGCCTGCTGCTCGGTGCGCTGCGACAGGTCGAGGTTGCCCATCGAGATCTCGCCGGACGCGGCCGCGATCGCCTCGGCGCTGACGGCGATCTCGGAGACCGTCGTCGCGAGCCCGGCCTGCATGTCGGACAGCGCGCGGACCATGCTGTCGCGGTCGCGCCTGTCGAGCGCGATCGACTTCGTCAGGTCGCCCCGCGCGATGTCCGCGGCAATCGCCTTCGCGTACGCGGGCTCGCCGCCGAGCTGCGCGACGAGGCGGCGCACGACCCGCTCGGCGATCACGATCGCGAGCGCGATCAGCGCGACGGTCGACGCCGCGATCATCGCAAACGACGACGAGAAGATCGTCGACGACGCATCGAGCGTCGCCTTCGATTTCGCGCCGCGCGTCTTCACGAGCTCGGCGACGAGCTTCTCGAGCTTGCCCGTCTCGACGAGCAGCGACACGTCCTGCGTGCCGACCTGCCAGTTCATCTGCGACAGGTCGAGCGGCTGCGCGCGCACCAGCGTGACGAAATCGCGCAGATGGCCGCTCCAGCCGCCGACCGCCGACGCGAACGCGCGCAGCCGCGCCGAATCGTCCGCGTCGGCCGGGTCCGCGTCGCGCTGCAGCGCGCCGAGCGCCTTGCCGATCGACGCGAGCCCCGCGTCGATCTCGGCGCCGAGCTCGTCGCGCTCCTTCGCGGTCGTCGCGGTCAGCAGCATCTTCTGCGCGCGGCTCGCCCGCAGCACTTCGGCCCGCACTTCCTGCGCCGCACGGCTCGCGACGTGCCCCTGCTCGTAGACCGACGCGATCGAGCCGTTCAGGCGGCTGATCTGCGCGAGCGAAAACACTCCGATCGCGAGCGTGCCGGCCAGCAGCACCGCGAACGCGGCGCGCAGCGTCGCCTTGACGCTCCAGGGTTGGCGCGCACGCCGGGCGGCACGCTTGGCGCCGTCGCCCGGCGCGTCGACAGGAGCGCCCGCCTGCGGACGCAGTGAAGCTGCATTCATCGATAGAGTCCCCATTTTGATCACGCTGCCGGAAAGGTCGGGTCCGGCTTCACCGCGATGGCTGTCGCGCCCGCGCGTCCGCCCCGGCGCGGCTCGTGGCCGGCGTCCGGGGCGGCGCGCCCGTCTGGTTGTTTCGTCGGTTCTACGGCAGCCGGCGGCATTCCTTGAGTCCGGTGAAACGCGCATCCGGCACGACCCAGCCCGACACGGCGCACACCGCCAGCGTTATACCCGGCCAAAAAGGCGCGCGAGCGGCAATGCGCCCCTCGATGTCTGATTTGCGACAAAACTTGGCCGGACATTCACAACGCGCCACATTACACTCGCTTGACGCTGCAACGATCCAAACGCGCCGTCCGCACCGAGCGCGTCCCGCTACCCCAACCCGCTCAGCTCACATGGAAACCAGCCTCGACACGCGCGCCGCCGGCCAGGCCGCGCCGGCCGCCCCCTTGCCGCACGCGGCGCCTGCCGCCCCCGCGGCCCGCACCGTCTATCCGGTGCTCGGCGCGATCAGCTTCTCGCACCTGCTCAACGACATGATCCAGTCGCTGATCGTCGCGATCTATCCGATGCTCAAGAGCCAGTTCGCGCTGTCGTTCGCGCAGATCGGCCTGATCACGCTGACCTACCAGATCACCGCGTCGCTGCTGCAGCCGCTCATCGGCCTCTACACCGACAAGCGCCCGCAGCCGTACTCGCTGCCGGTCGGCATGGGCTTCACGCTGGCAGGGCTGCTGCTGATGTCGGTCGCGCCGAGCTTCGGCGCGCTGCTGGTCGCCGCGGCGCTCGTCGGCTGCGGGTCGTCGGTGTTCCATCCGGAATCGTCGCGCGTCGCGCGGATGGCGTCGGGCGGCCAGCACGGGCTCGCGCAGTCGGTGTTCCAGGTCGGCGGCAACGCGGGCGCGGCGCTCGGGCCGCTGCTCGCCGCGCTGGTCGTGATCCCGCACGGCCAGCCGAGCATCGCGTGGTTCTCGGCCGCCGCGCTCGTCGCGATGGTCGTGCTCACGCGGATCGGCCACTGGTACAAGCGGCATCCGTCGATGCGCAGGAAGGGCGCGCCGGCCGCGCACGCGACGCTGCCGCGCAACCGCGTGATGCTCGCGACAGGCGTGCTGGTGCTGCTCGTGTTTTCGAAGTACTTCTATCTCGCGAGCATCAACAGCTATTTCACGTTCTACCTGATCGACAAGTTCCACCTGTCGGTGCAGGCCGCGCAGTTCCACCTGTTCGTGTTCCTCGCGGCCGTGGCCGCCGGCACGCTGATCGGCGGGCCCATCGGCGACCGCATCGGCCGCAAGTACGTGATCTGGGTGTCGATCCTGGGCGTCACGCCGTTCACGCTGCTGCTGCCGTACGCGAACCTGTTCTGGACGAGCGTGCTGACGGTGATCATCGGGGTCGTGCTCGCGTCCGCGTTCGCCGCGATCATCGTGTACGCGACGGAGCTGATGCCCGGCAAGGTCGGCATGGTCGCGGGCCTGTTCTTCGGCCTCGCGTTCGGGCTCGGCGGCGTCGGCGCGGCGGTGCTCGGCCAGCTCGCCGACGCGACGAGCATCGCGTTCGTCTACAAGGTGTGCTCGTTCCTGCCGCTCATCGGCGTGCTGACGGTGTTCCTGCCGAACCTCGAAGGCAGCCGGCGCGCATAGCAGGCGTGACGTGAAATGCGCGAGCCCGGCGCGCGGCGATGCGCGCCGGGCTCGCGGGAGACCGGGCGACGGCGGCGCTCAGGCCGCCGTCGCCGCATGCAGCGTCAGGAAACGCTTGAGGATGCCGGACGAATAGCTGCTCGCGATTTCCGACAGGAAACGCGAGAACGACTGGGTCGCGTGATCGTCGGCGGTGTCGGAGATCGTGCGCACGAGCGCGAACGGCACGCCGTGCTCGACGCACACCTGCGCGATCGCCGCCCCTTCCATCTCGACCGCGAGCGCGTCCGGCAGCGCGTCGCGCAGCGCGACGACCTCGCGCTCGCTCGACACGAAGCGGTCGCCGCTGATCACGAGCCCGTTGCGCAACTGCGCGCCGGCCAGCCGGAAGCGTTCGGCGAGCGCGCCGCCCTCTTCCGCGATGAACTGCGCGCACGCGGCCTTCAGGCGCGCGGACAGCTCGGCGTCGGTGTCGAAATGCGTGGCGCCGAGCAGCGGCACCTCGTAGCGCGGAAACAGCGGCGACGCGTCGAGATCGTGCTGCAGCAGCGTATCCGCGACGACGACGTCGCCGACCCGCACCGTGCGTGCGACCCCGCCCGCGACACCCGTAAACACGACGCCCGCGACGCCGAACACGTGGATCAGCGCGCTGACCGTCGCGGCGGCCGCGACCTTGCCGATCCGCGCGAGCGTGACGACGCACGCCGCGCCGTGCACGGTGCCGACGTGATAGTCGCGGCGGCCGAGCGTGACCGTCTCGACCGCGCCCTCGGCGCGCATCGCGGCGATCAGGTCGCCGAGTTCCTCGGGCAGCGCGGCGAGAATGCCGAGCGGCTTGCCCGGCGACGAAGCCTTGATATCCATGCTCATTCCACCGCCTGCAGTTTAGCGACCGCGAGCGCGAGCCATTTCTCGCCGTGCCGCTTGAATTTCACCTGGGCCTTCGCGTCCGCGCCGTTGCCTTCGAGCGCGGTGACGGTGCCTTCGCCGAATTTGGTGTGGAACACCTGCTGGCCGACCCGGAAGCCGGTGTCGGCCGCGCGCTGCTGGTTCGCGAACGCGGGCAGCGGCGCCGACACGGCCGCGTCGACGATCTGCTCGCGCCCGGCGCCCGGCCGCGCGAACCAGTCGCGGCCCCAGCCCGCGTTGTCGCTGCGGCCGCCGCCCCAGCGCGCGCCCGCCTCGACCTTCGGCGTCAGCCACTTCAGCACGTGCTGCGGCAACTCGTCGAAGAAGCGCGAGCGCACGTTGTAGCGCGTCTGCCCGTGCAGCATCCGGCTCTGCGCGAACGACAGGTAGAGCCGCTCCTTCGCGCGCGTGATCGCGACGTACATCAGGCGGCGCTCCTCCTCGAGGCCGTCGGATTCGAGCACGCTGTTCTCGTGCGGGAACAGCCCCTCCTCGAGACCGGTGATGAACACCGCCGCGAATTCGAGGCCCTTCGCCGCATGCACCGTCATCAACTGCACCGCGTCCTGGCCGGCCTGCGCCTGGTTGTCGCCGGCCTCGAGCGACGCGTGCGACAGGAAGCCCGCGAGCGGCGTCATCGTGTCGGGATTTTGCGCAGGGTCGCCCGGGGCCGCCGGGTCGAGCACGTCGACGACGGCGCCGTCCGCCGCCGCGCCGAGCTCGGGCGCCGCGATCGCGCCCGCGCGCAGCGGGATCGCGCGGGCCGGCGTGTCGAGCCCGTAGCCTTCCTCGCTGACGAACGCGGTCGCCGCGTTGACGAGTTCCTGCAAGTTCTCGAGGCGGTCCTGGCCTTCGCGCTCGCCCTGGTAGAAATCGGCGAGGCCGCTCGCGCGCACGACGTATTCGACCGTCTCCGGCAGGCTCATCTGCTGCGTGTCGGCGCGCATCTTCGCGATCAGGTTCGCGAACGCGCCGAGGCTCGTGCCGGCCTTGCCGGTCACGTACGGGATCGCGGCGGCCATCGCGCAGCCGTACAGGCGCGCCGCGTCGGCGAGCTGCTCGATCGAGCGCGCGCCGATGCCGCGCGCCGGGAAGTTCACGACGCGCGCGAACGCGGTGTCGTCGTTCGGGTTGTCGATCAGGCGCAGGTACGCGAGCGCGTGCTTGATTTCCTGCCGCTCGAAGAAGCGCAGGCCGCCGTACACGCGGTACGGGATGCCGGCCGTCATCAGCGTGTGCTCGATCGCACGCGACTGCGCGTTGCTGCGGTACAGGATCGCGACCTCGCTGCGCGCCATCCCGGTATTGATCAGCGAGCGGACCTCCTCGACGATCCAGCCGGCTTCCTGCGAATCGGTCGTCGCCTCGTATACGCGCACGGGCTCGCCGTGGCCGGCGTCGGTGCGCAGGTTCTTGCCGAGGCGGTGCGCGTTGTTCGAGATCAGGTGGTTCGCCGCGTCGAGGATGTTGCCGTGCGACCGGTAGTTCTGCTCGAGCTTGATCAGGTTGCGCACGCGGAACTCGTCCTCGAAGTCGCGCATGTTGCCGACGTTCGCGCCGCGGAACGCGTAGATCGACTGGTCGTCGTCGCCGACCGCGAAGATCGCGTTCTGGCCGCCCGCGAGCAGCTTGAGCCACGCGTACTGCAGCTTGTTCGTATCCTGGAACTCGTCGACGAGGATGTGCTTGAAGCGCGCCTGGTAATGCGCGCGCAGCGGCGGGTTGTGCGCGAGCAGCTCGTAGCAGCGCAGCAGCAGCTCGGGGAAATCGACGACGCCTTCGCGCTGGCACTGCTGGTCGTACGCCTGGTAGATCTCGACGAACTTGCGGTTAAAGCTGTCGGTCGCGTCGACCTTGTCCGGCCGCAGCCCCTGCTCCTTCGCGTTGTTGATGAAGTACTGGACGTTCTTCGGCGGATATTTCTCGTCGTCGATGTTCGCGCCCTTCATCAGCCGCTTGATCGCGGACAGCTGGTCGGACGTGTCGAGGATCTGGAAGGTCTGCGGCAGGCCCGCGTCGCGGTAGTGCGCGCGCAGCATCCGGTTGCACAGGCCGTGGAACGTGCCGATCCACATCCCGCGCGTATCGATCGGCATCATCGCCGACAGCCGCGCCATCATCTCGCGCGCGGCCTTGTTCGTGAAGGTGACGGCGAGCACGGTCGCGGGCGACGCGTAGCCCTGCTGGATCAGCCATGCGATCCGCGTGATCAGCACCCGCGTCTTGCCGCTGCCCGCCCCCGCGAGGATCAGCGCCGGTTCGTTCGGCAACGTGACGGCGGCGTATTGTTCAGGGTTGAGATTCGCGAGCAGATCGGGCATGGAGTGGCAACGGGCGTGCGGTGGAACGTAGGCCCGCCATTATAAATCCGCCGTGCGACTTGCCGGGATCGGCGCTGCGCGCCCGGTCGGCGCGCCCGGCGGTGACCGGCCGATGCGCAACCATTTATAATTCATGGTTTACGTATCCAATTCACGCAATTTTCAGCAGATTTCCGACCATGAGCGACAGCACGCTGGCGAAGAGTTTCGAGCCCCACACCATCGAGGCCCAATGGGGGCCGGAGTGGGAAAAACGCGGCTACGCCGCCCCGGCGTTCGATCCGGGCCGGCCCGATTTCGCGATCCAGCTGCCGCCGCCGAACGTCACGGGCACGCTGCACATGGGGCACGCGTTCAACCAGACGATCATGGACGGCCTCACCCGCTACCACCGGATGCTCGGCGAGAACACGCTGTGGGTGCCGGGCACCGACCACGCGGGGATCGCGACCCAGATCGTCGTCGAGCGCCAGCTCGACGCGCAGGGCGTGTCGCGCCACGACCTCGGCCGCGAGCAGTTCGTCGAGCGCGTGTGGGACTGGAAGCAGCAATCCGGCTCGACGATCACGGGCCAGGTGCGCCGCCTCGGCGCATCGACCGACTGGTCGCGCGAGTACTTCACGATGGACGACAAGATGTCGGCCGCCGTGCGCGATGTGTTCGTCACGCTCTATGAACAGGGCCTGATCTACCGCGGCAAGCGCCTCGTCAACTGGGATCCGGTGCTGCTGACCGCGGTGTCCGACCTCGAAGTCGCGAGCGAGGAAGAGAACGGCCACCTGTGGCACATCCGCTACCCGCTCGTCGACGGCTCGGGCACGCTGACCGTCGCGACCACCCGCCCCGAGACGATGCTCGGCGACGTCGCGCTGATGGTCCATCCGGAAGACGAGCGCTACAAGCACCTGATCGGCCGGCTCGTGAAGCTGCCGCTGACCGACCGCGAGATCCCGGTGATCGCCGACGACTACGTCGATCGCGAATTCGGCACCGGCGTCGTGAAGGTCACGCCGGCACACGACTTCAACGACTACCAGGTCGGCCTGCGCCACCACCTCGCGCCGATCGAGATCCTGACGCTCGACGCGAAGATCAACGACAACGGCCCCGAGCCATACCGCGGCCTCGACCGCTTCGACGCGCGCAAGGCGATCGTCGCCGACCTCGACGCGCAAGGCTTCCTCGAGTCCGTGAAGCCGCACAAGCTGATGGTGCCGCGCGGCGACCGCACCGGCGTCGTGATCGAGCCGATGCTGACCGACCAGTGGTTCGTCGCGATGACGAAGCCGGCGCCGGAAGGCACGTTCAACCCCGGCAAGTCGATCACCGAGACGTCGCTCGACGTCGTGCGCAACGGCCAGATCAAGTTCGTCCCCGAAAACTGGACGACCACCTACTACCAGTGGCTCGAGAACATCCAGGACTGGTGCATCTCGCGCCAGCTGTGGTGGGGCCACCAGATTCCCGCGTGGTACGGCGAGAACGGCGAGGTGTTCGTCGCGCGCAGCGAGGAAGACGCGCGCGCGCAGGCTGCCGCGAAAGGCTACACGGGCGCGCTGAAGCGCGACGACGACGTGCTCGACACATGGTTCTCGTCGGCGCTCGTGCCGTTCTCGTCGCTCGGCTGGCCGAACGAAACGCCTGAACTGAAGCACTTCCTGCCGTCGTCAGTGCTGGTCACCGGCTTCGACATCATCTTCTTCTGGGTCGCCCGTATGGTGATGATGACGACCCACTTCACGGGCAAGGTGCCGTTCCACACCGTGTACGTGCACGGCCTCGTGCGCGACTCGGAAGGCCAGAAGATGTCGAAGAGCAAGGGCAACACGCTCGACCCGATCGACATCGTCGACGGCATCGACCTCGAGTCGCTGGTCGCGAAGCGCACGACCGGCCTGATGAACCCGAAGCAGGCCGCGACGATCGAGAAGAAGACGCGCAAGGAATTCCCGGACGGCATCGCCGCGTTCGGCACCGACGCGCTGCGCTTCACGATGGCGTCGATGGCGACGCTCGGCCGCAACGTGAACTTCGACCTCGCGCGCTGCGAAGGCTACCGCAACTTCTGCAACAAGCTGTGGAACGCGACGCGCTTCGTGCTGATGAACTGCGAAGGCCACGACTGCGGGCTCGACAAGCCGGAAGTCTGCGGCGCGGGCGACTGCGGCCCGGGCGGCTATCTCGACTTCTCGGCGGCCGACCGCTGGATCGTGTCGCTCCTGCAGCGCACCGAGGCCGACATCGCGAAGGGCTTCGCGGACTACCGCTTCGACAACATCGCGAACAGCATCTACAAGTTCGTGTGGGACGAATACTGCGACTGGTATCTCGAGCTCGCCAAGGTGCAGATCCAGAGCGGCACGCCCGAGCAGCAGCGCGCGACGCGCCGCACGCTGCTGCGCGTGCTGGAAACGGTGCTGCGCCTCGCGCACCCGATCATCCCGTTCATCACCGAGGCGCTCTGGCAGAAGGTCGCGCCGCTCGCGGGCCGCTATCCGCAAGGCAAGGCCGAGGGTGAGGCGTCGCTGATGACGCAGGCCTACCCGCTCGCCGATCTCGCGAAGATCGACGAGGCGTCCGAGCAATGGGCGGCCGACCTGAAGGCGATCATCGACGCGTGCCGCAACCTGCGCGGCGAGATGAACCTGTCGCCGGCGACCAAGGTGCCGCTGCTCGCGGCGGGCGAAGCCGAGCGCCTGCGCGGGTTCGCGCCGTACGTGCAGGCGCTCGCCCGCCTGTCCGACGTGCAGATCCTCGCGGACGAAGCCGCGCTCGACAAGGAAGCGCATGGCGCGCCGATCGCGATCGTCGGCCGGAACAAGCTGGTGCTGAAGGTGGAAATCGACGTCGCGGCGGAGCGCGAGCGCCTGTCGAAGGAAGTCGCGCGCCTGACGGGCGAGATCACGAAGTGCAATGCGAAGCTCGGCAACGAGGCGTTCGTCGCGAAAGCGCCGCCCGCAGTCGTCGAGCAGGAGCAGAAGCGCCTCGCCGAATTCCGGACGACGCTCGAGAAACTGCGCGCGCAGCTCGAACGGTTGCCGGCGTAACAATCCGTAAGGCTGTTTGCGCTCACTATAATGCGGGCGCGAACATAACCCGCAGTGTCGATTACAGGAACAAAGGTCCGATCATGTTGAAAGTCACCAAGGCAGTATTCCCGGTCGCCGGCCTCGGAACACGCTTCCTGCCCGCGACGAAGGCCAGCCCGAAGGAAATGCTGCCCGTCGTCGACAAGCCGTTGATCCAGTACGCGGTCGAGGAAGCGATCGCCGCCGGCATCACGGAAATGATCTTCGTCACCGGCCGCAGCAAGCGCGCGATCGAGGACCATTTCGACAAGTCATACGAAATCGAAGCGGAACTCGAGGCGCGCGGCAAGGAAAAGCTGCTCGACCTGGTGCGCAGCATCAAGCCGAGCCACGTCGACTGCTTCTACGTGCGCCAGCCGGAAGCGCTCGGCCTCGGCCACGCGGTGCTGTGCGCGGAGAAGCTCGTCGCGGACAACCCGTTCGCGGTGATCCTCGCCGACGACCTGCTCGACGGCAACCCGCCGGTGATGAAGCAGATGGTCGACGTGTTCGACCACTATCACAGCTCGGTGATCGGCGTCGAAGAGATCCCGCCGTCGGAGACGAAGTCGTACGGCATCGTCGACGGCAAGGAATGGGAGGAGTCGATCATCAAGATGTCGGCGATCGTCGAGAAGCCCGCGCCGGAAGTCGCGCCGTCGAACCTCGGCGTGGTGGGCCGCTACATCCTGAAGCCGCGGATCTTCGAGCACCTGCGCGCGCTGAAGCCGGGCGCGGGCGGCGAGCTGCAGCTGACCGACGCGATCGAGGCGCTGCTCGCCGACGAGCAGGTGCTGGCGTACAAGTACCAGGGCACCCGCTACGACTGCGGCAGCAAGCTCGGCTACCTGAAGGCGACCGTCGAATTCGCGCTGCGCCACCCGGAAGTCGGCACGGAATTCGACGAGTACCTGCGCACGCGCGGCGTGACGCAACCCGCCGCGTAACTGAGCGATAGGCCCTCGGCACCGCGGGTCCCGAAACCCGACACAACGGCTGCCGGCGCGCTCAGCGCGCGGCTGCCGGCTTCACCGAGACGACGCCCGGCATGCCGCCCGCGTCGTCTTTTTTCGTTTTCGTCTCGACGAGCCAGCCCCCGCCCGCTTCGAACGGCAGCTTCGCGAGCGCGCTCGTGACGAGCGCCGGCGCGGCGTGCTGCGTACCCGGCTCGCGATCGCGCAGCGCGGCCGACACGCGATAGACGTCCGCGCCCGACTTCGCGTCGACGAACCGCAGCGTCAGCACGTGCCGATAAACCTTGCCGGCAAACGGCAGCCCGGACGGCGCCGGCCCGTCGACCGCGACACAGGCGCTGCTCGCGCCGCCGCACCGCTCGGCCGTGGCCGCGACCGTCGCAGGCTGCGTCGCGTAGGCGATCGACAGCCGGTAGCGCGCGTCCTTGAGCGGCTGCGCATCGAAGCCGCGCCGCGCGAGCTCGTCGTGCACGAGCGCTTCGATCTGCCGGTATTGTTCGTCGCCCGCCTGCGCGTCGGTGCGCACGAAGCCGTAGCCGTGCGCGCCCGACGCGAATGCGTCCGGCTGCCCGACCGCGCTCACGCCGGTGGTCACGCCGGCGCAACCCGTCAACAGCGCCGCCGCCAGCGCGGCCGCCGCCCATTCGTGTTTCATGACTTTCCCCATTGCTTGCCGCCGCGCCCGGCCCTGTCAGGCGGACGGCTCGTCGATCATGGGCAGCGCCACCGTCACCGCGGTGCCGACGCCCACTTCGCTTTCGACCGTCACGTTGCCGCCATGGCGCGTGACGACCGTCTTCACGAATGCCATGCCGAGCCCGGAACCCGAAATCTCGGGCCGCTCGCCGGCATGGAACCGCTTGAAACGTTCGAACAGATGCCGCTGGTCTTCCGGCGCAATGCCGTACCCCTGATCGCGAATCGTACAGAACATCCGCTTCGACGCGTGCCCGATCGACAGCGTACACGTGATCACGGTGTCGGTCGGACTGTACTTGACCGCGTTGTTCAGCAGGTTGACGAACGCGCGCGTGATCAGCGAACGGTCCGCGCGCAGCCAGCACATCTCGCCGCCGATATCCGTGTCGATGCGGATGCGCTTGGCCTGCGCCTGCGGCCATACCTCGTCGCTCGCGTCGATCAGCACGTCGACGAAGCTCGTCGCCTCGAACTGGTACGCCTGCGATTCCGCGCGCGCGAGCTGCACGAACTCGTCGGCGAGCGACAGCGCGCGGTGCGCATAGCGCTCGATCCGCGCGAGCAGCCGGCGCACGTCGTCGGACTCGACGCGCTGCCGCTCGATCTCGACGAGCGCGAGGATCGACGACTGCGGCGAGCGCATGTCGTGCGACAGCAGGTGCAGCGCTTCCTCGCGCTGGCGCTCGGCCGCATGCAGCTCGGTCACGTCGACGAGGCCGGCGATCCAGCCGGTCACGCGCCCCTGCGCGTTGGTGCACGGCGCGTAGCGTAGCAGATGATCGAGGCCGTCGCGATCGCGCACCTCGATCCCCCGCTCCATCGCGTCGTTGTCCGCCTCGTGCGTCGGGTCGAGCGCGGCCGGCCAGCGCTGGCTGATCGCGGCGTCGTGCTCGGCATTGCCGTCGACCGTCTTCACGAACGTCAGCTCGCCGAGCGCGGCGCGCAGCGGCCGCCCCTCCGGCAGCGGCAGCGCGAGCCGCGCCCCGTAGCGCTTCGCCGCATGATTCGCGATCAGCACGGTGCCGGCCAGGTCGGTGACGAAGATCGGCTCGGGCATGCTGTCGAGGCTGTCCCATACGAAGCGCTTCATGTCCTGCACGCGCTGCGCGGCCTGCGCCATCAGCGCCATCTGCCGCTCCAGCACGTCGCCGCCGACGCTCTGCGTGCGCGGCGCCTCCGGCAGCAGGTGCGGTTCGTCGGCCAGCCGCTGCAGCTCGCGGCGCAGGTACGCCATCGTCATCTCGAGCCGCCGCCAGTTCCAGATCGGATACACGGCGATCAGCCCGAAGATCGCCGGCGCGGGCGACAGCCAGAGCCGCCCTTCGTACAGCAGCGCCGCGCTCACGATGACGGCCAGCCCCGCGAGACTCAGCGTCAGCAGCAGCGCGCGCCACGGCGACAGCATCAGGAAGCCGGCCAGCAGCACCGCGAGCGGCAGCAGCGACGCGGCGAACAGGCCCGCGCGCGACACCGGCGAGATCGCCCGGCCGCTCGTCAGCATGTCGAGCACGCCGGCATGGATGTAGACCCCCGCGAGCGGCCCGAAGACGCCGGACACGGGCGTCGCGAAACGGTCGTACAGGCCCGACGCGGTCACGCCGACGACGACGATCTTGCCGCGCAGCGCGTCCGGCGGCACGCGGCCGTCAAGCACGTCGTCGAACGACAGCGACGGATACGCGGGCGTGTTGCGGCTGAACGGGATCAGGTAGCGGCCCTCGCCGCGCGCGTCGCGCGACAGGTCGTGCCCGCGCGCGCGCGGCGCGCCGCTCGCCGGATGCAGCTTGCCGGCCCCGAGCGCGTCGAACACGGGCACCATCAGCTGCGGCCAGCGCGTGCGGCCGTCGCTTTCGAACAGCGCGACGCTGCGCACGATGCCGTCGGGATCGACTTCGAGATTGATGTGGCCGAGGCCTGCGGCGCGCGCCGCGAGCGCCGGCACCGGCGGATCGACGGTGCGCGTGCCGTCCGCGCGCTCGGGGCTCAGCAGGATCGGCAGGAAGGTCGGCACCCGGCCGACCTCGTCGGCGAACGCGCGATCGTCCGCCGACGGCTCCGTGAACAGCACGTCGTAGACCACGGCGGCCGGCTTCGCGCGCGCGAGCGAGTCGAGCAGCCGCGCATGCACGTCGCGCGGCCACGGCCAGCGGCCGAGCGCCGCGACGCTCTGGTTGTCGATGTCGACCACCACGATGTCGGGCGACAGCGGCAGGCTGCGCAGCATCAGCAGGCGGTCGTAGATCAGGCCGTCGACGCTCGTCGACGCGCGCCCGAGCACGCACGCGAGGATCACCGCGATCCCGAGGCAGCCGATCGCGATCCATTCGATGAGGAAGCGGCGGCCGAGCCGCCGCCGCGGGGAAACGGAGTCGGGTTTCATGCGCCGCGGGTCACCGCGACAGCGTGAAC
This sequence comes from Burkholderia sp. MSHR3999, assembly GCF_000833595.1. NCBI lineage: Bacteria > Pseudomonadati > Pseudomonadota > Betaproteobacteria > Burkholderiales > Burkholderiaceae > Burkholderia > Burkholderia sp. MSHR3999. The sequence continues at coordinate 1,229,177 of NZ_JRFO01000001.1, read as the reverse complement.
GCGCCGACCGGACTCGTCTTCTCGTAGAAGCGGCCGCCGTCGAATTCCTCGACGATCACCGCCCAGAAATACTCGCCGGGCGGCAGGTGCGCGACGGTGATCTGCCGCGCCCGCAGGCCGACCTCGTCGACGACCGGCGCGCTCAGGTCCCTCGACCTCGACAGCACGAACCGGTAGCGTGCATTCGCGGCCGCGCCGTTCGACGACCAGCGGAACTCGTAGCCGCCGGGGCCGGGCGTCGCGGTTGCGTCGAGCCCCATCAGGCGCCGCTCGAACGCGTAGGTGCGCGGCCGCCCTTCGAGACCGTTCTCGTCGATCGCCGCGATCCGCACGAAATACGTGCCGTTCGGCACGTTGCGGAACACCGCGCGCGGCGTATCCGTGCGGGTCTGGCTGAACAGGTCGAGCAGCCCGGCGTCGTGCGCCAGTTGCACCTGATACGCGTGGGCACGTTCGAGCGGCGCGATCTCGAACGCGACGTCGGGCTCGTCCTGCACCTTGGCCGGCGCCACGAGCGCCGGCGCGGGCAGCAGCCGGACCGGCGCGCCGATCGCGCCCGACGACGTCGCGACGCTGCCGTAGTTCGCGGGCACGAGCGTCGCGTCCGCCGGACGCTGGCTGCGCGCGACGCCCACCGCGCCGTCGAGCACCTCGACGCGCGTCGTCGCGTTGCCGGCGGCGTCGTAGTTGACCCGGAAGCGCGTGCCGCGCACGCCGGCCACGACCGACGGCGAACGGATCTGGAAGCGGTCGTCGCGCTTCTTCAGGTGGGTGACTTCACTGTCGACGGTTCCGCGCGTCAGCTCGAACTCGCGGTCGAGGGCGCCCGTCAGCACGGTGCGGCGCAGCGTCTTCAGGTCGAGCTGGCTGTCGGGCGGCAGGCTCAGGTGCGTGCCGTCGGCGAGCTCGAGCGTCACGAAGCCGTTCGCGCCGGTGCGCACGCGGTCGCCTTCGCTCAGCGTCGCATCGACCGCGAGCGGCGCGACCGCTTCGCCGGACGCGCGCTCGGCGGCCCCCTGCACCGCGACGACGCGCACGGACAATTGCTCCTTGCGCAGCCGCGCGACCGGCAGCTTCAGCGCGAGGCCGGGCTGCAGGCGCTTCGGCGCGGGCACGCCGTTCATCTGCGCGAGCACCTGCCAGTCGTCCGGGCCCTGCAGGTAGCGCGCGGCGACGTCATACAGCGTGTCGCCGGCGCGTGTCGTATAGACGACCGTCTTGCCGGCCGCGCGGGGCCGCGATTGCGCGGCCGCCGGCTGGGCCGCGACGGCCGCCGCGAGCAGGCACGCCGCGCCGAGGGCCGCGGCGCGCAAACGCGCCGCGCGCAGCCTCGGCGCGCCTGACGTGCGTTGGGCGCTCCCCATGATCACTCCGATTCCCCTTGGCCGACCCGCTCGAGCCGGTAGCCGTAGCCGTAGATCGGCGCGAGGCGGTAGCCGTTCTCCGGGCGCAGGCCGAGCTTCGTGCGCAGCATCGAGATGTGCGTGTCCATCGTGCGCGACGGGATGTCGGTCGCCTGCTTCCACACGAGGTCGAGAATGTGCGCGCGCGACAGCGGCCGGTCCAGGTGCTGGAACAGCAGCAGCGCGAGCTCGAATTCCTTCTGCGTGAGGCTCACCGGCTTGTCGCCGACGTAGGCCTGCTTCAGGTTCACGTCGAAGCGGAACTGGTCGAATTCGCGCACCGCCGCCTCGACGTTGACCGGATACGCGCGGCGCAGCAGCGAGCCGATGCGCGCGCGCAGGATCGGCCCGGACACCGGCTTGACGACGTAATCGTCCGCGCCGGCGTTGAGAATCTGCGTGATTCCCGCTTCGTCGTCGCGGCTCGTCATGAAGATGATCGGCAGGCTGTGCTCGGTCTGATTGGCGCGCACCCACTTCAGCACTTCCTCGCCGGACATGTCGGGCACGTTCCAGTCGAGCACGAGCAGATCGAAGGTTTCGCGCTGCAAGCGCTTCTTCAGCGCCTTGCCTTCCTTGAAGGCGTAGCAGGTGTGGCCCGCGGCCGTCAGCGTTTGACTGACGAAGTCCGTCTGGGCCGGGTCGTCATCCAGTACAGCAATTCTCATAGCACCCCGCAAAACGAAATCCAGTTCGACTCCTCGCGCTCACCGCGGCGCGCACCACGCGCACGAGCGGACGAACCCGGCCTATATCTCAAAAACGGGGCGCGGACGAACCGGCGATTCCACCATAGTAGTATGAAAATCGCCAATGATTTGCGCGGCAGGCGGCCCTTTCTTCGAATAATCCTTCCCGAAACGCAATCGGCACGCTCAATCGACCGGCGCCGCGCAGTCGTCCGACTCGTCGGCCGGCTCGTCGAGCCGCACGCGCGGCTGCCGCAGCGACGGCTGCCGCAGCAATCCCAGCAACTGCCCGCGCACCCGCTCCCATGCCGCGGCGGCGTAATCGGGCTGACTCGCCGCCCACGCATGGGCCAGGTCGAACACGCGCTCGACGGTCGCCGTGCACTGCGTGACGCCGGCTTCCCCGTCCGGCAGCGCGTCGCGCAGCCATTCGGCCAGCCACGGCATCTCCGCCGCGACCGAATCCGCATAGGCTTCCAGCGCGGCGCGCGCATGACGGTCGTGTTGCGGGTCGAGCTCGACTCGGCCCAACCCGGTTGCGCACGCAGGCGCGGTGTGTTTCGCTTCGGACGGACTTCGACTGGTCCCCGGTCTGAAGGGCATGTCCTCTCCCCGTGTACGACGGCAGCGTCAGGCATGGCCCCCGTGCCCGCCTCGAATCGACGTACCGCATCCGAGACATCCGTTGAGTGCGGACGACCGGCCGGCTCAGTATACGTAGCGTGCGGCACAGCGAGGTTTAAGAATTGTCAGAAACACGGCCGCGCCAGCGCAGGCGCGGTCGAAACCGGGCGGCGCCGGTCAGCGGCGGCGCATCAGGAACACGAAGGTCTTGTCCTGGGTCGTCGATTCGACGATCTCGTTGCCCGTCTGTTTCGCGAACGCGGCGAAGTCGCGCTGCGAGCCGGGATCGGTCGCAAGCACCTTGAGGATCTGCCCGCTCTCCATGTCCGCGAGCGCTTTCTTCGCGCGCAGGATCGGCAGCGGGCAATTGAGCCCGCGCGCATCCACTTCCTTGTGAATCTGCATCGGCTTTCGACCTTCGAATGGCGCGCCTCGTGCGGCGCTGGAGGAAGCAGCGATTTTACCGCAGCGCCGCCGGGGCTGCCGGAGCCCCGGGCAGCCCGCCCCTCCAGCCGCCCTCCCCGCTACAGGTCGACCGACCGGCCGGTTTCGAGCGCCGTGCGCAGCGCGTGGCCGATCCGCGTCGCCTCGAGTGCGTCGGCGAGGGTCGCCGCGCCGGTGTCGGGCGCGCCGTTGATCGCCGCGACGAACGCCTGCGCCTCGAGCAGGAACGCCTCCTCGAAGCGTTCGAAGAAGGTCGGCGTGCACGTATTGCGGATGCCGAACCTGTCGTAGATCTCGACGCGGTTCGCGCGCGGGTTCGCGCCGATCGTCAGCGCGCCGGCCGTGCCGATCACGTCCGAGTGCGTGTCGTTGCCGTGGGCCATCGTGCGCGACGCGTAGAACATCGCGAGGCGCCCGTCGTCGAACTCGCAGATCGCGACGCCGTTGTCGACGTCGCCGCACGCGCGCAGCCCGTCGTGCAGCGCGATCGTGCCCGCCGCGAACACGCGCTTCGCGCGCGGCCCGCCGAGCAGCCAGCGCGCGACGTCGATGTCGTGCACCGTGCAGTCGAGGAAGATCCCGCCGGAGGTCGGCGCGAAACGCACGAAGAAGCCGTCGGGGTCGTTCCGGTCGCAGGTCTGCGAGCGCACCAGGAACGGCCGGCCGATCTGCCCGGCCGCGACCCGCGCGTAAGCATCCCGATAGCTCGGATCGAAGCGGCGCATGAAGCCGATCGTCGCCTGCAGGTGCGGCCGCGCGGCCGCTTCCGCGAGCACCCGCTCGCACTCGGCGAGATCGAGCGACAGCGGCTTCTCGCAGAACACGTGCTTGCCCGCGGCGAGCGCGGCGACGATCTGGTCCGCGTGCAGCGCCGACGGCGTGACGAGCCACACCGCGTCCAGCTCGGGATCGGCGACGAACGACGCGAAATCCTCATGCACGCGCGGCACGCCGAGCGCGTCGCGCGCCCACGCGCATTCGTCGGCGACCGGGCTGCACGCGGCCGCGAGCACCGCGCCCGGCACGCGGCGCGCGAGGTTTTCCGCGTGGCGGCGGCCGAGCCGGCCGAGGCCGGCGATGCCGATGCGCACCGGCGCGGGTCGAATCGATGAAGTCATCCGCTCGCCCTCCCCGGGTCAGTCCGCGCCGCCGAACCGGATCGCGCGCCCTTCGCGCCACGAACGGGTCGCAGCTTCCGCGAGCTCGAGCGCCTTCACGCCGTCGGCGATCGTCGTGCGCACCGGCTCGCCGCGCGCGACCGCCGCGAAGAAGTGCTCGATCTCGCGCGCATAGGCCACCCGATAGCGCTCGAGGAAGAATGCCTCCGGCAGGTCGGTCGACACCGCGTGCGCCGAATAGCCGGTCACCTCCGTCGGCCGCACGTTGCCGGCCTGCAGCATCCCGTCGCTGCCGAGCACCTCGAAGCGCTGGTCGTAGCCGTATGCGGCGCGCCGCGCGGTGTTGATCTGGCACAGCCGGCCGCGCTTCGTGCGGATCGTCACCGCGGTGGAATCGATGTCGCCCGCATCGGCGATCGCCGGGTCGGACAGGCAGCTGCCGGTCGCGTGGATCGTGTCGGCATCGTCGTCGAGAATCCAGCGGAAGATGTCGAAATCGTGGATCAGCATGTCCTTGAAGATACCGCCCGAATGCCTGATGTAGTCGACGGGCGGCGCGCCCGGGTCGCGGCTCGTGACGACCAGCATTTCGGGTGCGCCGATCTCGCCCGCGTCGATGCGCGCCTTGAGCGCCTCGAAGGTCGGATCGAAGCGGCGCTGGAAACCGATCATGCAGACGACGCCCGCCTGCGCGACCGCCTGCTCGCACGCGCGGGCCCGCTCGACGCTCAGGTCGACCGGCTTCTCGCAGAACACGTGCTTGCCGGCCGCGGCCGACTGCAGGATCAGGTCCGCGTGCGTGTCGGTGCTCGAGCAGACGACGCTCGCGCCCACCGCCGGATCGCCGAGCGCCGCGTCGCGATCGACCGCGCGCGCGCCGTGCTGCGCGGCGAGCGCGTCGGCCGCCGCCCGGTTCACGTCGACGACGTACTTGAGCCGCACGCCCGGCTGGCGCGCGAGATTGCCTGCGTGAATGCGGCCGATCCGGCCCGCGCCGAACACGGCGACGTCGAGGGTCGCCCGTTGGTCAGTCATCGTATCCTCCAGTCTCTTTCGCTTCTTCGACGTTCAATTCCAGCCGGTACGCGAGCGCGATGAACAGCGCCTGGCACAGGCAGATCGTGCTGGTCAGCGAACGGAACGCGAACGCGCTCCCCTCCTTCACCAGCAAATGGGCGCCCGCGTCGCGTACGAGCGGCGACAGGCGGCTGTCGGTGATCACCAGCGTTTGCGCATGGTTGTGGCGCGCCGCCCGCAGGCAGTACTGGGTTTCCTTGCCGTACGGCGCGAAGCTGATCGCGATCACGACGTCGCCCTTGCGCACGCTGCGGATCTGCTCGCGATACATCCCGCCGAGGCCGGACACGAGATGCACGCGCTTGGCCGTATGCTGCAGCGCATACACGATGTAGCTCGCGACCGGAAACGAGCGGCGCACGCCGATCACGTAGATGTTCTCGGCGCGCTCGAGCATCGTCACCGCCGCGTCGAACTGGCCGTCGTCGAGCCCGGCCGCGAGCTCGTCGAGCCCCGCGCGCGACGCGTCGATGAACTCGCGCGCGACCGAGCCGCCCGACAGCGGGCCGGCCGTCTCGTCGATCAGCCGGCGGATGCGCTGCTGGTAGCTCTGCGCGGTCGGGTTCTGGCCCGTGTACGCGTCCCGAAACACCGCCTGCAGGTCCGAAAAGCCGGAAAAGCCGAAGCGCTGCGCGAAGCGCACGACAGCGGACGGATGCACGCCGCAGCGCTCGGCGATGTCGCTCGTGCGGTCCATCATCACGCTCGCGCGGTGCTCGTCGATGTACGACGCGATGCTTTTCAATTGCCGCGGCAGCGAATCGTAGGCATCGGTGATGCGCCGCAGCAGCGCATCGACGTCGGTCGCGCCGACGGCATCGGGAGTGGAAGAATCGTCTTGCATGGGATGGTCGGCTCGCAAGGCGCGGCGGGGCCGCCCGCGCCGGGTTGTGTCGTCTCCTTCGTGAACCGAGTATAGGCACGCGCCCGCCGAAATGGAACAGATTTTCCATCCAATCGAAAAATAAAATTTTCTTTGCATTCACGGTCGACTTGACCTACGCTTGCTCGTGAACGCGGCGGCTTTGCATCACCGCGCATCACCGCGCCGCGTCGATCCAAGAACGACAGACAGAGAAAGGTGGAGACATGAGACTTTGCTTGGGCAAGGCTGCCGTCCGGGCCATCGCTGCAACGTTCGCCGTCGTGGCGGCGGCCGGGCTCGCCGCGCCGGCGGCGCAGGCCGACGGTCATTTCGTGCTGGTGAGCCACGCGCCCGATTCCGATTCGTGGTGGAACACGATCAAGAACGCGATCAAGCAGGCCGACGAGGATTTCGACGTGAAGACCGACTACCGCAATCCGCCGAACGGCGACATCGCGGACATGGCGCGTCTGATCGAGCAGTCGGCCGCGCGCGACTACGACGGCGTGATCACGACGATCGCCGACTACGACGTGCTGAAGAACTCGCTCGGCAAGGTCACCGCGAAGAAGATCCCGCTCGTCACGATCAACTCGGGCACCGAGGAACAAAGCGCGCAGCTCGGCGCGATCATGCACGTCGGCCAGCCCGAATACTTCGCGGGCCACGCGGCCGGCGAGAAGGCGAAGGCCGCGGGCGTGAAGTCGTTCCTGTGCGTGAACCACATCGCGACCAACAGCGTGTCGTTCGACCGCTGCCGCGGCTTCGCGGACGCGATCGGCGCCGACTACAAGACCTCGACGATCGATTCGGGCCAGGACCCGACCGAGATCCAGTCGAAGGTCAGCGCCTACCTGCGCAACCACCCGAACACGCAGGCGATCCTCACGCTCGGCCCGGTGCCGGCCGCGGCGTCGCTGAAGGCGGTCCAGCAGATGGGACTCGGCGGCAAGCTCTACTTCGCGACGTTCGATTTCTCGGACGACATCGCGAAGGCGATCCGCGCGGGCACGATCCAGTTCGCGATCGACCAGCAGCCGTACCTGCAGGGCTACATCCCGGTCGCCGTGCTCGCGATCGTGCGGAAGAACAAGACGACCGACCCCGCGAAGATCCGCCAGCTCCTCGAGGCGAACCCGAAGTTCCAGGCGCGCATGTCGACCTACGGCCTGCAGCCGTCGTACGGCCCGAAGAACATCCGCTCGGGCCCCGGCTTCATCACGAAGGACAACCTCGACAAGGTCGTGAAGTACGCGGGCCAGTATCGCTGACCCCAGGGCCTGTTCGTCGCGCGGCGCAGCGCTGCGCGCTTCACCGGCGACGCGGGGAGCCCCCGCCCCGCCCGCCGGGCATCAAGGAGACATCATGGGTGTAGCCGGTAAGCATCTGTCCGCGCATTCGCCTCAGCCGGAGGCGCGCGCCGACGAGCGCGTGCGCAACGAAGCGTGGTTCCAGCGCTTCCTCAACCGTCCCGAATTCGCCGCGATTTCCGGCACCGTGCTCGTATTCGCGGTGTTCGCGCTCGGCGCGGGCGGGTCGGGCATGTTCAACCTCGACGGCATCATGAACTGGTCGCAGGTCGCGGCCTACCTCGGCATCCTCGCGGTCGGCGCGTGCCTGCTGATGGTCGCGGGCGAATTCGACCTGTCGATCGGCTCGATGATCGGCTTCGCGGGGATGATGGTCGCGATCCCGACCGCGTACTTCCACTGGCCGATCTGGGGCGCGGTGATCTTCGCGTTCGCGGGCTCGATGGCGCTCGGCGCGCTGAACGGCTACCTCGTGATGCGCACGCGGCTGCCGTCGTTCATCGTCACGCTCGCGTTCCTGTTCATCCTGCGCGGCCTCACGCTCGCGCTGTCGATCATGTTCGCGGACCGCACGATCATCTCGGGGCTCGGCGACATCGCCCATCAGGACTGGCTCACGCACACGCTGTTCCAGGGCGTCGCGTTCCACGACCTGTTCCGCTGGCTCGCGCAGCACGGCCTCGGCCGCACGCTCGACAACGGCGAGCCGCTGGTGCCGGGCGTGCCGAAGGTGATCCTGTGGTGGTTCGCCGTCACCGCGATCGGCGCGTTCGTGCTCGCGAAGACGCGCTACGGCAACTGGATCCTCGCGGTCGGCGGCGATGCGAACGCCGCGAAGAACGTCGGCGTGCCGGTGCGCCGCGTGAAGATCTCGCTGTTCGTGCTGACCGCGTTCTGCGCGTGCCTGTTCGCGGTGCTGCAGGTCGCCGACATCGGCTCGGCCGCCGCGGACCGCGGGCTGCAGAAGGAGTTCGAGGCGATCATCGCGGCCGTGATCGGCGGCACGCTGCTCACGGGCGGCTACGGCTCGGTGGTCGGCGCCGCGTTCGGCGCGCTGATCTTCGGCGTCGTGCAGATCGGCATCACGTACACCAACATCAGCTCCGACTGGTTCCGCGTGTTCCTCGGCGTGATGCTGCTGATCGCGGTGCTGTTCAACCACTACGTGCGCCGGCGCGTGTCGCAATCGTAACGGGAGGCTTGCCATGTCCACTGTACAGACCGGCGACGACACGATCCTCGCGCTCGAGAACGTCAGCAAGTATTTCGGCAAGGTGATCGCGCTGTCGGACGTGACGCTGCGCCTGAAGCGCGGCGAGGTGCACTGCCTGCTCGGCGACAACGGCGCCGGCAAGTCGACGCTGATCAAGACGCTCGCGGGCGTGCATGCGCCGTCGGAGGGCCAGTACCTGGTCGACGGCCGGCCCGTGCATTTCGAATCGCCGAAGGACGCGCTCGACCTCGGCATCGCGACCGTCTACCAGGATCTCGCGCTCGTGCCGCTCCTGTCCGTCGCGCGCAATTTCTTCATGGGCCGCGAGCCGCAGAAGAAGCTGTTCGGCTTCCTCAACGTGATGGACCTCGATACGAGCGCCGAGATCGCGCGCGCGAAGCTCGCCGAGATGGGCATCCACGTGCGCGACCCGCACCAGCCGATCGGCACGATGTCGGGCGGCGAGCGGCAGTGCCTCGCGATCGCGCGCGCGATCCACTTCGGCGCGCGCGTGCTGATCCTCGACGAGCCGACCGCCGCGCTCGGCGTCAAGCAGAGCTTCAACGTGCTGAAGCTGATCCACACCGCGCGCGCGAAAGGCATCTCGGTGATCTTCATCACGCACAACGTGCATCACGCGTACCCGATCGGCGATTCGTTCACGCTGCTCAATCGCGGCCGCTCGCTCGGCACCTTCACGAAAGAGACGATCAGCAAGGACGAAGTGCTCGACATGATGGCGGGCGGCGCCGAAATGCAGAAGATGATCAGCGAGCTCGACGGCGCGGTGATCTAACCCAGGATTTTCCATGGCACTCTCATCCCACACCTTTGCGCAGAACCGGCCGCTCGACGTGATCTGCATCGGGCGCGTCGCGGTCGACCTCTATGCGCAGCAGATCGGCGCGCGGCTCGAGGACGTGACGAGCTTCGCGAAGTACCTCGGCGGCTCGTCGGGCAACATCGCGTTCGGCTGCGCGCGGCTCGGCCTGAAAGCGTCGATGCTGTCGCGCGTCGGCCACGACCACATGGGGCGCTTCCTGATCGAGACGCTCGAGCGCGAAGGCTGCGACACGAGCCACCTGCGCATCGACCCCGACCGGCTGACCGCGCTGGTGCTGCTGGGCCTGAAGGATCGCGACACGTTCCCGCTGATCTTCCATCGCGAGAACTGCGCGGACATGGCGCTCGACGAAGGCGACTTCGACGAGGCGTTCATCGCGTCCGCGAAGGCGCTGCTGATCACCGGCACCCACTTCTCGACCGAGCAGGTGAACCGCGCGAGCCGGCGCGCGCTCGACCATGCGCGCCGCAACCAGGTGCGCACGGTGCTCGACATCGACTACCGGCCCGTGCTGTGGGGGCTGACCGGCAAGGCCGACGGCGAGACCCGCTTCATCGCGAACGAAGGCGTGACCGCGCACCTGCAGCGCATCCTGCCGCTGTTCGACCTGATCATCGGCACCGAGGAGGAATTCCGCATCGCCGGCGGCAAGGACACGCTGCTCGACGCGCTCGCGATGGTGCGCGCGGTCACGAGCGCGACGCTCGTCGTCAAGCGCGGGCCGCTCGGCTGCTCGATCGTCGAAAGCCAGGTGCCGGCGTCGCTCGACGCGCTGGCGCTCGTCGGCGGCGTCGAGGTCGACGTGATGAACGTGCTCGGCGCGGGCGACGCGTTCGCGGCCGGCTTCCTGTCGCAGTGGCTGCGCGGCCGTTCGCTCGACGAAGCGGCGCGCACCGCGAACGCATGCGGCGCGCTCGTCGTGTCGCGCCACGGCTGCTCGCCGGCGATGCCGACGCCGGCCGAGTTGCGCTACTTCCTGGAAGAAGCGCAGCGCGACCCTGCGAAGATGCGCCGTCCCGATCTCGACCGCACGCTCGCGCGCCTGCATCGCGTCACGCCGCCGCGCGTGCCGCGCGACGAGGTGCTCGGCTTCGCGTTCGATCATCGCAACCAGTTCTTCGAGCTCGCGCAGCAGACTGGCGCGCCGCTCGCACGGATCGATGCGCTCAAGCGCCTGTTCGTCGACGCGGTCGCGCAGACCGAAGCGCAGCTCGGCCTCGCGGGCCGGATCGGCGTGCTGATCGACGACCGCTACGGCCAGGACGCGCTGAACGCCGCCACCGGGCGCGGCTGGTGGATCGGCCGGCCGGTCGAGCTGCCCGGCTCGGCGCCGCTCGAATTCGACCACGGCCGCTCGGTGGGCACGACGCTCGCGAGCTGGCCGCACGAGCACGTCGCGAAATGCCTCGTGCAGTTCCACCCGGACGAGCCGGTCGAGCAGCGCATCGAGCAGGAAACGCAGCTGCGCACGCTGTACGACGCGGTGCAGGCGAGCGGCCACGAACTGCTGCTCGAAGTGATCCCGCCGCGCCGCGCGGACCTGCCGCAAGGGCCCGACGTCGTGTATCGCGCATTGAAGCGCCTGTACAACCTCGGCATCTACCCCGAATGGTGGAAGCTCGCGCCGCTCGACGCCGCGCAATGGCACGCGATCGACGCGCTGATCGCCGAGCGCGACCCGCATTGCCGCGGCGTCGTGCTGCTCGGGCTGTCGGCGAGCGTCGACGAATTGACGCGCGGCTTTCCGGCCGCCGCGGCGTCGGCGAGCTGCCGCGGCTTCACGGTCGGCCGCACGATCTTCCACGAGCCGAGCCGCGCGTGGCTCGCCGGCGAGATCGACGACGCGGCGCTGGTCGCCCGCGTGCGCGCGACGTTCGAGACGCTGATCGGCGCATGGCGCGCCGCGCGTCACGGCATGCCGGCCGCGCGCCGCGTCGCGTAAGGAGGCCCGATGCATCATCCCGCGCCCTCCGGCGTCTCCCTTCAGGAGCCTATCGTGAACGCATCCTCCAACGGCACGATCCGCCTGACCGCCGCGCAGGCGCTCGTGCGCTACCTCGCCGCGCAGCGGGTCGACACCGGCGACGGCAGCGGCGCCACCGAGCCGCTGTTCGGCGGCGTGTTCGCGATCTTCGGCCACGGCAACGTCGCCGCGCTCGGCGAGGCGCTGTACCAGCACCGCGACGTGCTGCCGACCTATCGCGCGCACAACGAGCAGGCGATGGCGCACAGCGCGATCGCGTATGCGAAGGCGCACTTCCGCCGCCGGATGATGGCCGTGACGACGTCGATCGGCCCCGGCGCGACCAACCTCGTGACGGCCGCCGCGCTCGCGCACGTGAACCGCCTGCCGCTCTTGCTGCTGCCCGGCGACGTGTTCGTGTCGCGCGCGCCGGACCCGGTGCTGCAGCAGGTCGAGGACGGCCGCGACGGCGGCGTGTCGGCGAACGACACGCTCCGGCCCGTGTCGCGCTACTTCGACCGCATCGTCCATCCCGCGCAGCTCCTGACCGCGCTGCCGCGCGCGCTGCGCGTGCTGACCGACGCCGCGCAGTGCGGCCCGGTCACGCTCGCGCTGCCGCAGGACGTGCAGGCGATGGCCTACGACTATCCGGCCGCGTTCTTCGCGCCGCGCACCGTGTCGTTCCATGCGCCCGCGCCCGTGCCCGCCGAGCTCGAAGCCGCGCTCGCGACGCTGCGCGCCGCGCGCCGGCCGTTCATCGTCGCGGGCGGCGGCGTGCTGTACAGCGAAGGCGCCACGCACGCGCTCGCCGCGTTCGCGAAACAGCGCGGCATCCCGGTCGGCGAGACGCAGGCCGGCAAGGGTGCGCTGCGCTGGGACCATCCGCTCAACGCGGGCGCGCTCGGCGTGACGGGCTCGCCCGCCGCGAACGCGCTCGCGGCCGACGCCGACTGCGTGCTCGCGATCGGCACGCGGCTGCAGGATTTCACGACCGGCTCGAATACGCTGTTCGCGAAGGACGCAACGGTGATCGGCATCAACGCGAACGCGTTCGACGCGCTCAAGCATCACGCGTGCGCGGTCGAAGCCGACGCGTGCGCGGCGCTCGACGCGCTCGATGCGCTGCTCGACGACTGGTCCGCCGAGCGCGCGTGGACCGCGCGCGCGCACGAACTCGCGGCCGGGTGGCGCGATGCGGTGTCGCGCATCACGCACGCGCCGCCGCGCGCGGGCGCGCTGCCGTACGACGCCGACGTGATCGGCGCGGTGCAGCGCTCGCATCGCGCGTCGCCGGAAGCCGACATCGTCGTGTGCGCGGCCGGCACGCTGCCCGCCGAGCTGCACAAGCTGTGGCGCGCGGGGCGGCCGGGCGCGTACCACGTCGAATACGGCTACTCGTGCATGGGCTACGAGATCGCCGGCGGCCTCGGCGCGAAGCTCGCGCGGCCCGAGCGCGACGTGATCGTGATGGTCGGCGACGGCAGCTACCTGATGATGAACAGCGAGATCGCGACGTCGGTGATGCTCGGCGCGAAGCTGATCGTCGTCGTGCTCGACAACCGCGGCTACGGCTGCATCAACCGGCTGCAGCAGGCATGCGGCAGCGCGCCGTTCAACAACCTGCTCGACGATTGCCTGCAAGGCCCGCTCGGCGCGCCGGCGATCGACTTCGCCGCGCATGCGCGCGCGCTCGGCGCGCACGCGGAGCACGTCGCCGACGTCGCGTCGCTCGACGCCGCGCTGCAGCGCGCGCGCGCCGCGGACCGCACCTATGTGATCTGCATCGACACCGATCCCGCGCGCACCACGGCCGAAGGCGGCTGGTGGTGGGAAGTCGCGGTGCCCGAAGTGTCGTCGCGCGAGGCGGTGCGCGACGCGCGCAGCGCGTATGACAAGCAGGTCGCCGCCCGCACGGGCGCCCTCTCCCGTTCAGGATCTCCAGCATGAATCCATTCGAATTCCGCATCGGCATCAATCCGCTGTCGTGGATGAACGACGACCTGCCGTCACTCGGCGGCGAGACGCCGCTCGCGGTCGCGCTGACCGAAGGCCGCGACATCGGCTACGAAGGCTTCGAGCTCGGCAACAAGTTCCCGCGCGAGCCGCAGGCGCTCAAGGCGCTGCTCGGCGAATACGGGCTGTCGCTCGTGTCCGGCTGGTACTCGGGCCGGCTCGCGCAGCGCAGCGTCGACGAGGAAATCGCCGCGGTCGATCCGCATCTCGACCTGCTCGCGCAGAACGGCGCGACCGTGATGGTCTACGGCGAAGTCGCCGACACGATCCAGGGCGCGCCCGTGCCGCTGTATCAGCGGCCGCGCTTCACGACCGACGCGCAATGGGACGGCTACGCCGAGCGGCTCGACGCGTTCGCGCGCTATACGCTGAGCCGCGGCGTGCGCGTCGCGTATCACCATCACATGGGCGCGTATGTCGAAACGCCCGCCGACGTCGACCGGCTGATGGCCACGACGAGCGACGCGGTCGGCCTGCTGTTCGACGCGGGCCACATCACGTTCGCGGGCGGCGATCCGGCCGAGGTGCTGAAGCGCCACATCGCGCGCGTGTGCCACGTGCACTGCAAGGACGTGCGGCCGGCCGTGATCCGGCTCGCGCGCAACCGCAACTGGAGCTTTCTCGACGCGGTGATCAACGGCGCGTTCACGGTGCCGGGCGACGGCGCGATCGACTTCGCGACGCTGATCGACCTGCTGAAGCGGCACGGCTATCGCGGCTGGCTCGTCGTCGAGGCGGAACAGGACCCGGTCGTCGCGCCGAGCTACGCGTACGCGCAAAAGGGCTACCGCACGCTGCGCGCGCTCGTCGACGCGCCGCTCGATTCGCACAAGGAGGCGGCATGAGCCTGCTGGTCAAAGGCGCGCAGGACGGACCGACGATCGCGCGCGTCACGCCGGAATCCGCGCACTGGCGGCATGTCGGGTTTGCCGCGTATCGGCTCGCGGCCGGCGAATCGGTCGAATTGTACGAAGCCGCGCGCGAGACGTGCATCGTCGTGCTGACCGGCAGCGTGGACATCACCGCGGGAGACGGCACGCGCTGGACCGATCTCGGCTCGCGCGACAGCGTGTTCGACGGCGTCGCGCCGTATGCGCTGTATCTGCCGCCGGGCGTGCGCGTCACGGTCGCGGCGTCGCGCGCGGCCGAGCTCGGCGTCGCGACCGCGCCCGCGACCGGGAAATATCCGGCGCGCGTGATCAAGCCGTCGCAGATGAAGCGCTCGGTGCGCGGCGCGGGCGCGAATACGCGCTACGTCTGCGACATCCTTCCGCAGACGGAGCCCGCCGAAGCGCTGCTCGTCGTCGAGGTGCGCACGCCGTCCGGGCATTCGTCGAGCTATCCGCCGCACAAGCACGACACCGACAACGTGCCGTTCGAGAGCTCGCTCGAGGAGACCTACTACCATCGCGTGCATCCGCCGCAGGGCTTCGTGTTCCAGCGCGTGTACACCGACGAACGCGATCTCGACGAATCGATGGCCGCGTGCGACCACGACGTCGTGCTGGTGCCGCGCGGCTATCACCCGGTCGTCGTGCCCTACGGCTACGAGTCGTATTACCTGAACGTGATGGCCGGGCCGACGCGCGTGTGGCACTTCAAGAACGATCCCGCGCACGAGTGGATGCTCGAGCGGAAGTAGCGGGATGCGCGCGGGCCGGCCCTTTGGCTCAGTGCAGGCCGCCGCTCGCGACGAGGCGTTCGCCGGTCATCCAGCGCGCGTCGTCCGATGCGAGGAACACCGCGACCGATGCGATGTCGTCCGGCTGCCCGAGGCGGCCGAGCGGCGTCTGGCCACGCACCTGCGTTTCGAGATCGGAACCGATGATCCCCGCGCTGTGCGTGCCTTCGGTCACCACCATGCCCGGGTTGATCGCGTTCACGCGGATCTTGCGCGGCCCGAGCTCGATCGCGAGCACACCCGTGATCGCGTCCACCGCACCTTTCGTCCCGCTATAGACGGCGGTCGCCGGCGGCGTGATGCTGGTCACCACCGAGCTGATGTTGATGATGCTCGCGCCCTCGCCGAGGTGCTTGACGGCCGCCTGCGTCGTGAGCAGTACGCCGAGCACGTTCGTATCGAACTGCCGGCGGTAGTGCTCTTCCGTGATCGCCTCGATCGGCGCGAATTCGTACACGCCGGAATTGTTGACGAGCACGTCGAGGCGGCCATACGTGTCGATCGCCGTGTCGACGATGCGCTGCGCGTCGGCCGCCTTCGACACGTCGCCGCCGACCGCCACCGCGCGTCCGCCGGCTTCGACGATCGCGCTCACGACGGCGTCGGCGCCGGCCTTGCTGCTCGCATAATTGACGACCACCGCCGCGCCCTCGGCGGCCAGCGCCCTGGCAATCGCGGCGCCGATCCCCTTGGACCCGCCCGTCACGATCGCGACCTTGCCTGCCAGCTTGCTCATGATTTCATTCCTCAGTCTGATGATGCACGATGGATCGCACCGGCTGCCGCTGCGATGCAACGAGCCTGCGACGGTGTCACTCTAGGCGTCCGCCCGGCGTCGATAAAGCGGCTCGCCACGAATTGACTGGCGGGGCCAGCCGAACAATCCGCCGCGCGTCGTCACCCCACGCTCAGCCACGCGTCGGCGATCTCGCCGTCCAGTCCGTCGAGCACGCCGTCATAGACGATCCGGCCCCGCCCCATCACCGCCGCGCGCCGCGTCAAGCGCGGCGCGAGCTGCAGCCGCTGCTCGATCAGCACGATCGCGACGCCGTCCGCCTGCAGTCCTGCAAGACACGCGCCGATCTCGGCGGCCGCGAGCGGCGCGAGCCCTTCCGCGGGCTCGTCGACGATCAGCACGCGCGGCTCGCCGGCGAGCGCGCGAGCGAGCGCGAGCACCTGCTGCTCGCCGCCCGACAGCCGCCCGGCCTTCACGTCCGCGCGCGCGGCCAGCAGCGGAAAGCGCTCGAACAGCGCGTCGAGCGCCGTGCGCGCGGCCGCGCCGCCGCTGCCGCGCAGCCCGACGCGCAGGTTGTCGCGCACGCTCAGCAGCGCAAACACGTCGCGCTGCTCGGCGACATACGCGACGCCGCGCCGCGCGATCTCGAAGGTCCGCGCGCCCGCGCATTCGACGCCCGCGATCCGCACCGACCCGGCGGTCCGCACGAGCCCCATCACCGCCTTCGCGAGCGTCGAGCGCCCCGAGCCGTTGCGCCCGAGCAGCGCGAGCGTCTCGCCCGGCGCGAGCGCGAGATCGACGCCGTCGAGCACGGGCTGCATCCCGTACCATGCGCGCAGGCCGCAGATGTCGAGCAGCGCGCTCATGCGAACCCGTCGCCGAGATACGCGGCACGCACGGCGGGATCGGCGCGGATCGCCTCCGGCGCGCCCGTCGCGACCACCGCGCCGCGCACCAGCACCGTGATCCGTTCCGCGAAGCCGAACACCGTGTCCATGTCGTGCTCGATCATCAGCACCGTGCGGCCTTGCGTGGTCGCGCGAATCAGCTCGATCATCCGCGCCGCCTGCGCGCGGTTCATGCCGGCCGTCGGCTCGTCGAGCAGCAGCGTGCGCGCCCCGCTCGCCAGCGCGATGCCGAGATCGAGCGCGCGCTGCTCCGCGTAGCCGAGCGCGGCAGCCGGCGTATCGCGGTGTGCGACGAGGCCGATGTCGCGCAGCACCTGCGCGGCGGCGCGGTCGACCGACGCCGATTCGCGCAGCCGGTTCCACCAGCGCCGCCGCTCGGCCGGCGCGTGCAGCGCCGCGCAGCGCAGGTTGTCGAACACCGTCAGGCGGGCAAACGCACTCGTCTGCTGGAAGCTGCGGCCGATGCCGAGGCGGCTCGCCGCGACCGGCCCGCGCCCGCGCAGCTCGACGCCGTGCAGCACCACGCGCCCGCGCGTCGGCCGCACGACACCCGCGATCACGTTGAAGAGCGTCGACTTGCCCGCGCCGTTCGGCCCGATCAGCGCATGCCGCTCGCCGGCCGCGACGGCCAGCTCGACGCCGTCGAGCACCGTCTGCGCGCCGAAGCGCTGCGTGATGCCGTGCAGGGCGAGCGCGGCGCCGTTCATCGCGGCGCGCCTTGCGTTCCGTGCACGCCGGACATGTCGCGCGCGATCCGGCCGCGCCGGCGCCACAGCAGCGCGCCGAGCCCCGCCGCCGCGAGCGCGACCGCCCAGCCGAACGGCGCGCCCGCATCGACCTGCCACGCGCCGAACGCGGCCGGCGCGCCGCCGTCCTGCGCGAAGCGCCACGCGTAGCCGAGCTCCGCCGCGCAGACGACGGCGACGCCCCCGCACAGGCTCGCCGCGACGCCATACAGCAGCGCCGCGCGTTCGCCCCTGCGCGTGCCGGGCCGCAGCGCGTGCGCGACGTCCGCCGCGACGCCCGCGAGCCCGCGCGGCGCGGCGATCACGACGACGACGAACAGCAGCCCGAGATACAGCGCCCACGCGCGCGACACGCCCGCGACCGCGACGCTCAGCCCGGTCAGCACGGCCGCGCCCGCCGCCGGCCCGAAGAACGAACCGGCGCCGCCGATCACCGCGGCGATCAGCACCGTCGCCGAGCGGGACATCGCGACGCTGTCGGGCGTCGCGATCTCGACGTCGATCAGCGTCAGTGTGCCGGCCACGCCCGCGAAGAACGACGCGCACGCGACCATCGCGAGCCGCACCCGGCGCGGCTCGGTGCCGAGCGCGGCGACCCGCGCCGGGTTGTCGCGCACCGCGTTCGCGAGGCGGGCGAGCGGCGTGCGCGTCAGCGCGCGCATCGCGAGCGCCGACCCGATGCACCACGCGGCGATCAGCGCATACGCGTGCGCCGGCGCGCCGAACTGCCAGCCGCCGAGCGGCGGGCCGCTCGCGCGATCGATCGGCACGCCGCCGACCCCGCCGAACCACGCGGGCACGCTCCACGCGGCCGCCGCGACGCACTCGCCGAGGCCGAGCGTGATCATCGCGAACGCGGTGCCCGCGCGGCGCGTCGCGAGCACGCCGAACAGCAGGCCGAAGGCCGCGCCCGCCGCGCCGCCGACGAGCGGCAGCAGCGGCAGCGGGCCGCCGAAGCGGTTGAACCAGTGCGCGGCCGCGAACGCGCCGAGGCCCGCGAATGCCGCATGGCCGAACGACAGCAGCCCGGTCGTGCCGAGCTGCAGGTTGTACGACAGCGCGAGCACGACGAGCGCGGCGGTCTGCGCGAGATAGCCGAGCATCCAGCCGTGCGGCCACAGCCACGCGGGCAGCACGAGGCAGCCGGCGAACAGCGTCCAGCGCACGACGCCCGCCAACGCGCGGCTACGCATCGGCACGCTCGCCGAACAGTCCGCGCGGGCGCACGACCAGCACCGCGACGAGCAGCAGGTACGGCACGAGCGGCGCGAGTTGCGCGACCGACACCGCGGCGACGCCGTCCGGCAGCACGACGCCGGCCCATTGCGCGAGCTCGCGCAGCGACGTGTCGCTCGCGGCCGCGAAGGTCTGCGCGAAGCCGACCGCGAGCGACGCGGCGAACGCGCCGCCGAGCGAGCCGAGCCCGCCGATCACGACGACCGCGAACACGATCGAGCCGACCGTCTCGGCCAGCGCGGGCTCGATCACCGCGAGCGGCGCGCCGATCACGCCGGCCAGCGCCGCGAGCGCGGTGCCCGCGCCGAACAGCCCCGTCATCAGGCGCGGCACGTCATGGCCGAGCGCCTCGACGGCCGCGCGATGCGTGAGCGCCGCGCGCACGACGAGACCGATGCGCGACGCGCGCAGCAGGCCCGCGAGCGCGACCAGCATCGCCGCCGACATCGCCATCATGAACAGCCGGTAGCGCGGCAGCGCGACGCCGAACACCGTGACCGGCGCGCCGTCGAACAGCGGCGGCACCGGCGCGGGCAGCGGCGCGAGGCCCCAGACGAACTTCGCGCCCTCGCCGATCAGGTACGCGAGCCCGAACGTCAGCAGCAGCTCGCTCGTATGCCCGTGCGCCTGCACGCGGCGCAGCAGCCAGCGCTCGCAGCCCGCGCCCAGCAGCCCGACCGCGAGCGGCGCGAGCACGAGCGCCGGCCAGAAGCCCGCGCGGGCGGCGATGCCGTAGCCGACGTACGCGCCGAGCATGTAGAAGCTCGCATGCGCGAAGTTGAGCACGCCCTGCACGCTGAAGATCAGCGTGAGGCCGGCCGACAGCATGAACAGCAGCAAGCCGTAGCTGAGGCCGTTGAACGCCTGGAGCGCGAACGCCTGCACCGCGCGTCGTCAGGCGGCGAGCGGGTCGAGCGCGGCGCGCAGCGCGTCCGGCAGCGGCACCGGGCGACGCGTGCCGCGATCGACGTACACGTGCACGAAATGCCCCTGCGCGGCGGGCGATGCGTCGCCTTGCGCGAACAGCCCGACCTCGTAGCGCACGCTCGACGTGCCGAGCTTCACGACGCGCAGCCCCGCGTCGACCGACTGCGGAAACACGAGCGGCGCGAAGTAGTTGCACTGCGTTTCGACGACGAGCCCGATCGTCTGCCCGCGCTCGACGTCGAGCACGCCCGCGCGGATCAGGTACTCGTTCACGACGGTATCGAAGTAGCTGTAGTAGACGACGTTGTTCACGTGCCCGTAGACGTCGTTGTCCATCCAGCGGGTCGTGATCGGCAGGAAGTGGCGATAGGCGTCGCGCGAACGCGGCTGCGGCTTGTCGGACATGGCGATGGCGCTCAGGACGATGGAGGCGATGAAGACGAAGCGCGGCGGCCGTATCGCACGGCGCGCCGGCAGGCAGCGAAGCGCCGCGTCGCGATCGCGCGCGGCGCGGCGGATGAAACCCCGCGGACGGACCGGCCCGTCATTGCCCCGGCCGGTCGACGAATTCGAAATCGAGGCCGCGCGCGCGCATCCAGTCGGCGAGCGCGACGCCCGTGCCGGCGCGCCACGGGCGCAGCAGCGGTGGATCGACGAGCTTGTATTCGAGCAGTTCCGGCGACAGCGCGACCGTGCCCGACGCGCGCACGTGGTACGCGATGATCAGCTCGTTCTTGCGGATGAATTCGTAGACGCCGACGAGCGACACGTGCTCGGCCTTCAGCGCGGTTTCCTCGAACACCTCGCGCGCGATGCCGTCCTCGGGCGTCTCGCCGTTCTCGAGGAAACCGGTGATCAGCGCGAACATCCCTTCGGGCCAGGCTGCATTGCGCGCGAGCAGGATCTTGCCGTCGAGCTCGACGATCGCGGCGACGACGGGCAGCGGGTTGTTCCAGTGCACATAGCCGCAGGTGTCGTCGGGGCAAACCTGGCGAACGCGGCCGCCTTCGTGTTCGGAATCGGCGCGCTCGGTCAGCGGGCGCGCGCAGCGCGGGCAAAAGCGATAGTCGGCGGTGGTCATCGATGTGGGCATGGCGGACGCCGGGGAGGCCGCCCGCAGGCGGCTCGCGCGCCCGCTCGGCGCGGGAAAGGCTTCATTCTAGCGAGTTTGCCCGCGCCGCAGAGGATCTGGCCCCAGCCGCGTCAGGGTCGTCCGCCGCGGCGGGCCGCGCGGGCTCGCGCGTCGCGAACGCGGCAAGAAGCGGCACCGGCGACGGCGGCGCGGCCCGCGCCGCGATCAATTCGGCGACCAGCGCCTGCCGCGCGATGCGCGCATCGCAAACCCGGCCGCGCCGGCCACGAGCGACGCCGCCGCGATCCACAGCACCGGCGTGAACGACCCGCTCTGCGCCACCAGCGGCGCGGCCACGAGCGGCCCCGCGATCTGTCCGACCCCGTACGACGCGGTCGCGTAGCCCATCAGCCCCGCCGCGCGCTCGCCGTGCAGGCGCCGCGCCTCGCGCATCGCGAACAGCGTGATCGCGGTGAACGGCAGGCCGAGCAGCACGCTGCCGAGCGAGAAGCCCGCCGCGTTCGGCCTGACGATCCCGGCGGCGATGCCCAGCGCCTGGGTCGCGCAGCCGCCCGCGAGCAGCAGCCGGTTGTCCCAATGCGCGGGCAGCCGCGCGGCAGCGATCGCGCCGACGATCAGCGCGGCGCCGAACATCGGCCAGAACAGGTCCGGCCACGGCGAGCCGGCCGGCAGCGCCGCGCGCGCGATTACCGGCAGGAACGTCGCGGTGATGATGTAGCCGAAGCCCGGCATCGCGTACAGCGCGACGAGCCAGGCCGCGTCGGCGCGATGCGGCCCCGCGGCGGCCGGCGCGTGACGGTCCGGCGCGTGCGGCGAAGCGGCCGGCGACCTGGGTGGCGCCGCGCCGCCGAACGTGCGCCAGATCGCGACCGACAGCACGGCCGACAGCGCCGCGAAACCGAGCCAGCCCCACGCCGCGCGCTGGCCGGCCAACGCGCTCCCGATCAGCCCCGTCAGCACGATGCCGACGCCGGGGCCCGCGTAGATCACGCCGCTCCATTCCGGCGCGTGCAGCTCGGCAAGCCGGCGCAGCCCCCATTGCGACACGAACACGAACGTCCACGCACTGACGACACCCGCGACGAAGCGCACCGCGAGCCACACGGCCAGCAGATGGCCGACGCCCATCGCGGCGGTGAGCAGCACGGTTGCTGCAAGTCCGAAGCGGACCATCCGCGCGGGCGCGACGCGCAACGCCGCGCAGCTGACCGCGCCGACGAAGTAGCCCGCATAGTTCGCCGACGCGAGCCAGCTGCCGGCCTTCAGGCCGATCGAGCCATCGGCGAGCATCAGCGGCAGCAGCGGCGTGAACGCGAAGCGGCCGACGCCGAGCGCGACCGCGAGCCCGATCATGCCGGCGAGTGCGGCCGTGCGGGCGCGGCGGTCGCTATCGTATGAAGGAAACGCGCGGGCGGCGGACGAGGCATCGGAACGGGACATGGCGGCAGCGTACGGCCGGCGCGCGGCGCGCCGGCCTGAACGGAAATCGGAATGCCTTCATCGTAGCTTGACCAATCGTTCTCTAAAAATGAATAATTCAGAATCGATTCATCGCTCGGAGAGAATCATGGATCTGGCGGCGCTGGCGATTTTCCGGGCCGTCGTGCGCGAAAACGGCGTGACGCGCGCGGCGGAGAAGCTCAATCGCGTGCAGTCGAACGTGACGACACGCATCAAGCAGCTCGAGGAGGAACTCGGCGCGGCGCTGTTCGTGCGCGACGGCCGGCGGCTCGTGCTGACGCCCGCCGGGCAGACGCTGCTGACGTATGCGGAGCGCCTGCTTGCGCTTGCCGACGAGGCCCGCCATGCGGTGCGCGAGGACCGGCCGCGCGGCCGGCTGCGGCTCGGCGCGATGGAGAGCACGGCCGCGAGCCGGCTGCCGGCCCTGCTCGCGCGCTATCACCATGCGTGGCCCGACGTGTCGCTCGAACTCCTGACGGGCACGACGGGCTGCCTGATCGAGCAGGTGCGCGAGTTCGCGATCGACGCCGCGCTGTTCGCGCGCCCGCCCGCGCCGGAGGCGTTGCCCGACACGTTCGAGGTGGTGCCAGTGTTCCGCGAAGACCTGATGCTGCTCACGCCGCGCGGCCATCCTCGGGTGCGCACGCCGCGCGACGTGATCCTGCCGACGCTGATCGCATTCGAGCGCGGCTGCACGTATCGCAAGTACGTCGAGCAATGGTATGCGGCGCACGGGACGAAGCCGGCGCGCGTGCTCGAACTCGGCTCGTACCACGCGATCGTCGCGTGCGTCGCGGCCGGCGCGGGCGTCGCGGTCGCGCCGCGTTCGGTGCTCGACCTGCAGCCCGGGACCGACGACGTCGCGGCGCATGCGATCGCCGAATTCGAAGGGATCGACACGGTGCTTGCGTGGCGCAAGGGTTACGCGTCGGCAGCGCTCGGCGCGCTGCGCGACGCGCTGGAGGCGGCCGCGCGGCCGCCAGCCGATGCCGGGAAGCGGCGCGCGGCGGCGCCGGCCTGAAGGATCGCCCCGCAGACTTGCGGCGCGCACACGCAAAACGACCCGACCGGCCTGTGCCGGTCGGGTCGTTTCATTCGGTCCCCGCCACCGGGCGGCCGTCGCGCATCGCACGGCCGGACCGGGCCCGCGACGCTCGGGCGAGCGCCGCGCCGGCCAGGCCGATCAGAGCCGCTCTTCGACCCAGCCCTTGACGCCCGCGAGCGCCGCCGGCAGGTTCGCCGGCTCGGTGCCGCCCGCCTGCGCCATGTCCGGACGGCCGCCGCCCTTGCCGCCGACCTGCTGCGCGACGAAGTTCACCAGTTCGCCGGCCTTGACCTTCTTGCTCGCTTCCGGCGTGACGCCCGCGATCAGGCTGACCTTGCCGCCTTCGACGGCCGCCAGCACGATCGCCGCGCTCTTGAGCTTGTCCTTCAGCTTGTCGACGGTCTCGCGCAGCGTCTTCGCATCCGCGCCGTCGAGCATCGCGGCCAGCACGTGCACGCCGCCGACTTCGACCGCCTGCTGTGCGAGCTCGTCGCCCTGGCTCGATGCGAGCTTCGACTTCAGCGCGGCCAGCTCCTTCTCGAGCGACTTCACCTGGTCCTGCACCTGCGCGATGCGCTGCGTCAGTTCCGACGGCTGCGCCTTCAGCGCGGCCGCCGCTTCGTTCACGCGTGCGTCGAGCTCCTGCACGTAGCGCACCGCGTTGTCGCCGGTGATCGCCTCGACGCGGCGGATGCCGGCCGCGACGCCGCCTTCGACGACGATCTTGAAGAAGCCGATGTCGCCGGTGCGGCTCACGTGCGTGCCGCCGCACAGTTCGCGCGAGAAGCCGAGGTCGAGCACGCGCACTTCGTCGCCGTACTTCTCGCCGAAGAGGGCCATCGCGCCGCCCTTCACCGCCTCGTCGTACGGCATCACGCGCACGATGCCCGGCGCGTTCGCGAGGATTTCGTCGTTGACGATCTGCTCGACGCGACGGATTTCGTCGTCGGTCATCGGCGCGTTGTGCGCGAAGTCGAAGCGGGTCTTGTCCGCGTCGACGAGCGAGCCCTTCTGCTGCACGTGCGAGCCGAGCACCTCGCGCAGCGCCTTGTGCATCAGATGGGTCGCCGAGTGATTGCGCTGGGTGCGCGCGCGGCGGTGCGCGTCGATCTCGGCGCGCAGCACGTCGCCGACCTTAAGCGTGCCCTGCTCCAGCGTGCCGTGGTGGCCGATCACGTCGGCCTGCACCTTCAGCGTGTCGCCGACCGCGAAGCGCGTCGACGCATTCGCGAGCACGCCCTGGTCGCCGACCTGGCCGCCCGATTCCGCATAGAACGGCGTGTGGTCGAGCACGACCACCGCATCCTGGCCGGTCTTCACTTCGTTGACGGACGAACCGTCGACGTACAGCGCGACGACCTTCGCGTCGTCGAACGCGATCTCTTCGTAGCCGTGGAAGGTCGTCTTCGCGCCCGTGTATTCGAGGCCCTGCGCGGCCTTGAACTTGCCGGCCGCGCGCGCCTGCTCGCGCTGGCGCGCCATCGCGTCGTCGAACGCCGGCTCGTCGACCGTCATGCCGCGCTCGCGGCACACGTCTGCCGTCAGGTCCAGCGGGAAGCCGTAGGTGTCGTGCAGCTTGAACGCGAGTTCGCCGTCGAGCACCTTGCCGCCCTTCCCCTCGACTTCGGCGAGCGCGGCCTCGAGGATCGACATCCCGTGCTCGATCGTCTCGAAGAAGCGTTCTTCTTCCTGGCGCAGCACGTCGGTCACGCGCTGCTCGGCTTCCTTCAGCTCCGGATACGCGACGCCCATCTCGGCGACGAGATCGGCCACCAGCTTGTGGAAGAACGAGCCCTTGCGGCCGAGCTTGTAGCCGTGGCGGATCGCGCGGCGCACGATCCGGCGCAGCACGTAGCCGCGGCCTTCGTTGCCGGGGATCACGCCGTCGACGATCAGGAACGAGCACGCGCGGATGTGATCGGCGATCACCTTCAGCGAGTTGTTGTTCAGGTCGCTGATCTCGGTCACGCGCGCGGCGGCCTTGATCAGGTTCTGGAACAGGTCGATCTCGTAGTTGCTGTGCACGTGCTGCAGCACCGCGGCGAGGCGTTCCAGGCCCATGCCGGTGTCGACGCACTGCTTCGGCAGGCGCGTCATGTTGCCCTGCGCGTCGCGGTTGAACTGCATGAACACGAGGTTCCAGATCTCGATGTAGCGGTCGCCGTCTTCTTCAGGCGACCCCGGCGGGCCGCCCCACACGTCCGGGCCGTGGTCGTAGAAGATTTCCGTGCACGGGCCGCACGGGCCCGTGTCGCCCATCGTCCAGAAGTTGTCCGACGCGTAGCGCGCGCCCTTGTTGTCGCCGATGCGGATGATCCGCTCGACCGGCACGCCGACTTCCTTCGCCCAGATGTCGTACGCCTCGTCGTCTTCCTGGTAGACGGTGACCCACAGCTTTTCCTTCGGCAGCTGGTAGACCGTGGTCAGCAGCTCCCACGCGAACTTGATCGCGTCGTGCTTGAAGTAGTCGCCGAACGAGAAGTTGCCGAGCATCTCGAAGAACGTGTGGTGGCGCGCGGTGTAGCCGACGTTCTCGAGGTCGTTGTGCTTGCCGCCCGCGCGCACGCTGCGCTGCGACGTGGTCGCGCGCGAGTACGGGCGCGATTCCGTGCCGAGGAACACGTCCTTGAACTGGACCATCCCCGAATTCGTGAACATCAGCGTGGGGTCGTTACCGGGCACGAGGCTCGACGAGCGGACGATCGTGTGGCCCTTCGATTCGAAGAATTTGAGGAATTTCTCGCGGATTTCGGCAGCTTTCATGGCGTGCGGGGACGGTCTGGCTAAGACGCTTCAAATGCCGGCGACCCTCGCGGGCGCACGGCGGCAGGTTTCTGAAACGATCGATTATACGGGATAGATCCCGGTGCGCGGCCGGCGGGCCCGGCCGGCGCGCGTTTCGTCAGACTCGAGCCCGGTTTCGGCCCGCTTTGGGCTGCATTTGTCCGATTCCGCCCCGATCGCGGGGTTGCCGGGCCACGCGCGCGCGATTCGCCTTAAGATGCTCGCCATGCCGCACGCCTTGCCCGCGCCGCGCGGCACGGCCAAGCCATAAAGGAGACGAATCGACGATGGGTGCCCTGAGCCATATCCGCGTGCTGGACCTGACCCGCGTGCTCGCGGGCCCGTGGTGCGCGCAGACGCTTGCCGACTTCGGCGCCGACGTGATCAAGGTCGAGCGCCCGGGCGCCGGCGACGACACGCGCCACTGGGGGCCGCCGTACCTGAAGGACGCGAACGGCGCGGACACCGCCGAGGCCGCCTACTACCTCGCCGCGAACCGCAACAAGCGCTCGGTCACGATCGACATCGCGACGCCCGAAGGCCAGCGAATCGTCCGCGAGCTCGCCGCGCAAAGCGACGTGGTGCTGGAGAACTACAAGGTCGGCCAGCTCAAGAAATACGGGCTCGACTACGCGTCGCTGCGCGCGGTGAAGCCCGACCTCGTGTACTGCTCGGTCACGGGCTTCGGCCAGACCGGCCCGTATGCGCACCGCGCGGGCTACGACTTCATCATCCAGGGGATCGGCGGGTTCATGAGCATCACCGGCGAGCGCGACGGCGAGCCCGGCGGCGGCCCGCAGAAGGCCGGCGTCGCGATCTCCGACCTCGCGACCGGCCTCTATTCGACGATCGCGGTGCTCGCCGCGCTCGCGCATCGCGACCGGACGGGCGAAGGCCAGTACATCGACATGGCGCTGCTCGACGTGCAGGTCGCGCTGCTCGCGAACATGAACACCAATTTCCTCGCGAGCGGCAAGCCGCCCGTGCGCTGGGGCAACGCGCACCCGAACATCGTGCCTTACCAGACGTTCCAGACGCGCGACGGCTGGATCATCGTCGCGGTCGGCAACGACGGGCAGTTCCGCAAGTTCGTCGAGGCCGGCGGCCGCCCCGAGCTCGCCGACGACGAGCGCTTCGCGACCAATCCCGCGCGCGTGCGCCACCGCGACACGCTGGTGCCGATCCTCGCGGACATGGTGAGGACGCTCGACAAGAACACGTGGATCGCGGCGCTCGAGGCGGCCGGCGTGCCGTGCGGGCCGATCAACGATCTGGAGGAAGTGTTCGACGACGATCAGGTGGTCGCGCGCGGGATGCAGGTCGAGCTGCCGCATCCGTGCGGCGCGAACGTGAAGCTCGTGCGCAATCCGATCCGGATGAGCGCGACGCCGCCCGACGCGCGCTCGGCCCCGCCGCTGCTCGGCGCGCACACCGACGCCGTGCTGCGCGAGCTGCTCGGCTACGACGACGAACGGATCGCGGCGCTGAAGGCGAAGCAGGCGATCTGACGGTCCTGCGATCCGCCCCGCGCGACACGGTCAGCCCGCGACCGCCAGCGCGTCGAGCCATGCGCGCGCGGCGGGCCAGTCGCCGAGCCCGCTGTCCGCGTTGATGTGGCCGCGCGGGCCGATGTCGTGGAAGTCGCTGCCCCATGCGTTCGCGCACGCACGCGCGAACGCCGGCGTGCCGTACGGATCGTCGCGGCTCGCGACCACCCGGGTCGGGAACGGCAGCCGCTCGCGCGGCACCGGCCCGAAGCCGTGCGCATCGGCCGGAAACGCCGGCCCGGCCGGATCGGGCAGCGCGACGAGCAGCGCGCCCCTGACCTTCGCGAGCGCGGCCGGGCGCGCATAGCGCGTCGCCCACCAGGCCGTCGTCAGCGTGCCGAGGCTGTGCGCGGCGATCAGCACCGGCGCGCGCGCCGCCTCGACCGCGCGGTCGAGCGCGAGACACCAGCCGTTGCGGAATGCGCGCTCCCAGTCGGGCATCGCGACGCGCACGAAGCGCGCGTCATCGCGCTCCCAGCGGCTCTGCCAGTGCAGCGGGCCGGAATTGCCGTAGCCCGGCAACACGAATACGAGTGGTTGGGTCATGCGGGGGTCCGTCGACGCTTGAAGCGTTGTGATGATGGGTCGACGGAGTGTCGCACATCCGTTCCTCCCTGATGCTGCCCGTCAATATTCGAACCATCGGAAGGATGTGCGAAGGCGGCGGCTGGCGCCGCCGCCGGTCAGCGCACGTTCGCGCCGACGATGCCGCCCGCCGCGGCGCCCGCGACCGTGCCGATCGGGCCACCGGTGATCAGGTAGCCGAGTGCGCCGCCCGCGGCCGCGCCGATGCCGGCATTGCGCTGCGTGTGCGTCATCGCGCATGCGCCGAGCTGGGACAGGGCCGCGACGATCACCGCGGTGCGTACGATAAAGGTGGTTTTCTTCATGATTGTTCAGTTCCTCCCGCCTCGCGGACGACGCGACGGCGGCATTGAATCGGTGCTGTGATCATAGGAAAAGCCGAATACCACGGGCAATCCGATTTACGTCGTGTTACAGCAGACACAATGTCGAGATAATGCGCGGCCGCACCACCCGCGCGCGACGTCTACGCGCAACGCGCACGGGCCGAACCCCGCTCAGGTAGAATTACAAGATTAAGCAAGATTAAACCGGCGGCGCGGCACGCGCCGATCCAAACCTGACTCTATCCGCATGAGCACCGAACGCAACGACGCCCCCGCGGCCTCCAATTTCATCCGCAACATCATCGACGACGACAACCGCACGGGCAAATGGGCCGGCCGCGTCGAAACCCGCTTTCCGCCGGAGCCGAACGGCTACCTGCACAT
This sequence comes from Burkholderia sp. MSHR3999, assembly GCF_000833595.1. Classification (NCBI taxonomy): domain Bacteria; kingdom Pseudomonadati; phylum Pseudomonadota; class Betaproteobacteria; order Burkholderiales; family Burkholderiaceae; genus Burkholderia; species Burkholderia sp. MSHR3999. The sequence continues at coordinate 1,200,155 of NZ_JRFO01000001.1, read as the reverse complement.
CGGTCACGCGAAGAGCATCTGCCTGAACTTCAGCGTCGCGCGCGACTACGGCGGCGTGTGCCACCTGCGCTTCGACGACACGAACCCGGAAAAGGAAAGCGTCGAATACGTCGACTCGATCGTCGACGCGGTGCGCTGGCTCGGCTTCGACTGGCGCAAGGACGCGGTCGACCACCAGTACTTCGCGAGCGACTACTACGACAAGCTCTACGAATTCGCCGAGCTGCTGATCAAGCGCGGCAAGGCGTACGTCGACAGCCAGAGCGCGGAAGAGATGCGCGCGAACCGCGGCTCGCTGACCGAAGGCGGCAAGCCGTCGCCGTATCGCGAGCGCACGCCCGACGAGAACCTCGACCTGTTCCGCCGGATGAAGGCCGGCGAGTTCCAGGAAGGCGAGCACGTGCTGCGCGCGAAGATCGACATGGCTTCGCCGAACATGAACATGCGCGACCCGGTGATCTACCGGATCCGCTACGCGCACCACTACCGCACCGGCGACACGTGGTGCGTGTATCCGATGTACGACTACACGCACTGCATCTCGGACGCGCTCGAAGGCATCACGCACTCGCTGTGCACGCTCGAATTCGAGGATCACCGCCCGCTGTACGACTGGGTGCTGAACGAGCTGGCCGACGCCGGCGTGTTCACCCGCCCGCTGCCGCAGCAGATCGAATTCTCGCGGCTGAACCTCACGTACGCGATCACCAGCAAGCGCAAGCTGCTGCAGCTCGTGACCGAAGGCCACGTCGACGGCTGGGACGATCCGCGGATGCCGACGATCGTCGGCGTGCGCCGCCGCGGCTTCACGCCGGAGAGCATCCAGCTGTTCTGCGAGCGGATCGGCGTGACCAAGGTCGATTCGTGGATCGACATGAGCGTGTTCGAAGGCGCGCTGCGCGACGACCTCGACGCCAAGGCCACGCGCACGGTCGCGGTGCTCGATCCGCTGAAGCTCGTGATCGACAACTATCCGGAAGACCTGGAAGAAGCGTGCACGGCGCCGGTGCATCCGCACCATCCGGAGCGCGGCCAGCGCACGTTCCCGATCTCGCGCGAGCTGTGGATCGAGCGCGAGGATTTCGTCGAGACGCCGCCGAAGGGCTATTTCCGCCTGTTCCCGGGCAACAAGGTGCGGCTGCGCTACGGCTACGTGGTCGAGTGCACGGGCTTCGACAAGGATGCAGACGGCAACGTGACGGCCGTGCACTGCAACTACTTCCCGGACAGCAAGTCGGGCACCGACGGCGCGAACAACTACAAGGTGAAGGGCAACATCCACTGGGTCAGCGCGAAGCATGCGCAGCCGGCCGAAGTGCGAATCTACGACCGGCTGTTCAAGGAGCCGCATCCGGACGCAGGCGGCGCGAACTTCCTCGATGCGCTGAACCCGGATTCGAAGAAGGTCGTGCACGCGTACGTCGAGCCGGGCGCCGGCGACGTCGCGCCGGAAACCCGCCTCCAGTTCGAGCGCCACGGCTACTTCGTCGCGGACCGTGTCGATTCGAAGCCGGGCAAGCCGGTGTTCAACCGGATCGTCGGGCTGCGCGACAGCTGGGGCAAGCCGGCCTGACGGCCCGACTGCCCTGCGAGGCGCGGCGCCGCCCTCGCGCGATCGTCAAGAAAACCCGGCTCGCGAGCCGGGTTTTTCATTGACTGCCTGCGTCTGGCACCTCGCGACGTCTTTCGACCTGCCCTATTGCGACACCGTGACGTTGAACGTGGCATCCTGCGTGAAGCCCGGGTACGGGCCGCGGACGAGCGCGCCGCCAAACCGGATCGTGTGCCGACCGGGCGACAGCGGCCTGAGCATCGCCCAGTATCCGTCGCTGACCGACATGCCGGACCCACCGGCGGACCCGAGGATGTTGTAGTTTTTCGGAGTCGTGAAACCGAAGAACGGGGATTGCGCGCGGAAACCCTGTACGCCGTTCAGCACCTCGACGCCATCAATCGACAGATGCAACGTGGTCGGGCCGATGTAATTCGCAAAACTCGCGGCGCACTGGCGGCACGATGCCGCATCGGTGCAATGAAACGGAGGCTGGTCCTGAGTCGAGCACTCGACGTTGATCAGTGGAAGAAAAAGCGCGGTCGTCGACGAGATATTGCCGGAGCACGTGCGGATGACGGTCGAGCCTGAACCGCTGCCCGCGAGGAACCACACCGGTCCCGACTGATTGAGGCTGCAGTCGACGGCGCCGTTCGACTGGTCCTGCGGGTTCGGGTCGTTTCCGGGCCCGGTCCGGATGGCTAGCAGCCATTGCCACCACGTTGCGGACCATTCGCCATAGCTCAATCCGGAAACCGCATTCCCCGGCGGGTAGACGGCGGAGCCTGCGCTTTGCGCAAAGGTGGCCGGAGCAAGCGAGATGCCGAGAAGGACGCCGGTTGTGAATGCAAGCATGCGTCCGTGTTTCAACGCCTGTTTCATGACGGGTCTCCGTTCAAGCGAAAAGGAAACAGTTTCAGACTGCGCCGGTGCCGCACGACGGGCATGCGCCATCGTCGCAGCGTGCTGAAAAGCAAGGTCGACTTCCTTTCGCGCTTGTCCATGAGCCCCTCCTTCATTCGCCACTTCACAGCGGGTCGATTCACCCGCCACCCACACGCGACGCGCACGGCGACGCGCGTCCGCAATAAGGAAAAGACGAGCCGGCTTTGCAACGCATGCGTGAATCCACACGCATGCGTTGGCGAAGGCGCGCTAAGGCGCTACTGACGGAGTGTCGAAAATCTCTGCTGGAAGCAAGTGTCCATAGTCGCCGATTCGTCTTGATTTACTACACGCCCCCGGACACCCATTCAGCTCACGACGAGGTGAGCGGCATTTTCATTTTTTTTGGATTAAGCCTAGGCGAGTAATTGACGGATTTCAACCCGTGACGAATATAAATCGAAGACCGAATTCGACTGACGTCATACCGAACACGGAACCGCACCGTACGATGTGAACATTACAAATGTTTTAGTACGCGGATTTCCAGGAAATTTTCGATATTCCAGAGACTTCGCGCACAGTCGGCCGATTCGTATGGAAATCAGACCATTACCCTGTGCACCAACGGCAATCGCATGCAACTCCTCTGACGATGCGAATTGTCGTGCAATTTTATTCACATGGATTTTAATGCTCCATACGAACAAGCATTTTCAAACTAATTATTTTAATAAAAGAATACCGATATCTTCTACGATTCACACCATGCATTTGTCGCGCACGCCTTTAAAGATGCCTTCCGCGCAAGCATTGCCCCGCGCTCACGCGCGCGGCAGGCGCCGGTGCAAATCCGCGAGCGACAGCGTCGTCCTGAACAGCCGCGCGAGGCTGCGGCTCGCGTACGCGTCGACATCGCCGGGCGCCGTCCAGCGATACGCATCCATCTCGGGGATCATCGACCCGTCGCGCCGGCTCGGGAACAGCGACGTGCACACGCAGCGAGCCAGGTCCAGCTCGTCGTCGGCGACGCGCACCGCGAACAGATGCAGATCCTTTTCCTGGCGGTAGACGAAGCGGCCGAGATCGACGAGCCGCTCCGGCGCGAGCGCGATCCCGGTTTCCTCGAGCAGCTCGCGCAGCGCCGCGTCGATCGGCGCTTCGCCGGGCTCGCCCTGCCCTTTCGGGATGTCCCAGTGCGTCGTGTCCGTCGCGTGCGCGAGGAACACGCGTCCCGCTGCGTCGAGGATCACGACGCCGCACGACACCGTGCGCGGCGCGCCGCCCGCTTTCATCGGCGCTGCGCTCAGCGCTTCTGCAGCTGCCACTTGCCCGCGGCGGTCTTGCAGTAGACGGGCTTGAGCGTCATCGACTGGCCCTTCGCGGCGATCTCGGTCGCGATCTCGCGGCAGGTCTTGCCGTCCTTGTCGGACGTCGTGGGCGTGAGCTTCGCTTCGAGCGGCGTGCGCCCGCCGCTGTTCTGCCAGGTCGTGGTTTCGCCGTCCTTGCCCTCGTCGCGGGCCTGCTGCACGGCCTTCGTCAGCGACGCGACGTCCGCCTTGCTGAAGTACGTGATCGGCGTGTCGTTCAGGAAACCGAGATTGCTTTGCGCGTGCGCCGGCAGCGCGGCGGCGACACACGCGGCGCCGGCCAGCAGGCGCGCGACGACGGAAAGGGATGCACGCATCGACATGTTGTTCTCCTTGGCTGATCGTTCGAACCGCGCGGCGCGACCCTCGCCGCCCCGCGCGTCAGCCAGCGAGGATAGCATGCGCGCCCCGCCGGGCGCGCCGCTCAGCGGCTCGCCTGCGTCGCCGCGGCCTGATAGCCGTCGGTCAGCGTGTTGAGGAACGCGATCACGTCCTTGATCTCGGCCTCGTTCAGCGCCGGCTGGTCGCCGGGCTTGCGGTCGAACGGCGGCTCGCGGTTGATGTTGTCCCAGTAGCGCTTCGGCAGGTCGTCGAAGCGCTGCACCTTGCCGTGCACGACCGGATAGAACTTTTCCGGATGGATGTCGCGCTCGACGTAGAAGCGCATCACGTCCTCGAGCGAGTGGTAGACGCCGTTGTGGAAGAACGTCTTGCGCGTCGCGACGTTGCGCAGCGACGGCGTGCGGAACAGCCCGCAGAACTCGCCGCGCCCCTTCAGGTCGGTGCGCTCCGGCCCGCACGCGCCGAGATCGTAAAAGCGCGGGTCGCGGTTGACGGGCAGCGCGCGGTTGCGCGGCACGCCGATCGCGATCAGCCCGAAGTCGCTGAACTGCGGCGGGCCGCCTTCGAGCGTGCGCTGGCTCAGGTGGCAGCTCGCGCAGTTGCCCTTCTTCTCGTCGTTGAACAGCTGCAGCCCGCGCAGCTCGGCGGGCGTGAGCTGCGCGCGGCCGGCCAGGTACGCGTCGTACTTGCTCGTGTACGGATCGAACAGCGCCGGCTGCTGCTGGAACGCGTCGAGCGCGCGCAGCACCGCGTCGAAGGTCGCCTGGTCGTCGGCGAGCACCGTGTCGCCGAACGCCTTGCGGAACGCGTCGACGTACGGCGCCGCGCGCACCGCCTTCGCGACCTTCGCGGGCGAGCTGCTCATCTCGAACGGCGACGTGAGCGGAATGCGCGCCTGCGCGTCGCGCGTGTCGACGCGGCCGTCCCACGTCAGCCCGCCCGTCGGGCCCGCGTCGACGCTTTCGTCGCCCTCGTCGGGCGAATCGTGGAAGTGCTCGCTGAACGGCGGAATGCCGCGCAGGTACTTCAGCGACGGCACCGCGCGGAACCCGGGGCGACGCATGTCGTCGCCGCCGAGCTGCACCGACAGCGCGTTCGGCGGCCCGAACGCATGCTCGGCGCTGTGGCACGACGCGCACGCGAGCTTGCCGGAACCCGACAGCGACGGATCGAAGAACAGCTGCTTGCCGAGCGCCGTCATCTGCTTCACGCCCTCGAACACCTGCGCGCGCGTCTGCGGCTGGCTGGCCGGCGCGACCGCGGGCGCGGCCTGCGCGGCCGGCACGACGGGCGCGACCGGCGCGCTCGCGCCGGGCCTTGCATCGCAGCCGGCGAGCGCCGCGAGCCCGGCGGCCAGCGCCAGCGCCGCCGCGGCATGGATCAACGATCGCGCGAACGCGAAGGAAGTCGGATTGCTGTGCATCGTCGTTCTTCTTGTAGCGATGGAAAGTCGGCCGGAGCTTATGTCAGTTCCGTGACCGTTGCGTGACTTTCCACCGACAGTGAATTGAAAGCGCCCCTACACCCGCCTGTCAAATCGGTTCCAGATAATGCGCGCAGCCGGTCGGCGCCCGGCACCTTTCGCGCCGGCTCCAATACAACCCGGTTCCCGCACGCGACAAACAACGAAAGAGAGAACACCGCATGAAGAAGCACGCCTGGATTCGCTACACGCCGATCGCCCTCGCGGCCGCGCTCAGCCTGACCGCCTGCGGCGGCGACGACGTCACGCAGCAGGGCCTGTCGGCCGTCAAGAACGTCGTCGTGATCTATGCGGAAAACCGCAGCTTCGACAACCTGTACGGCAACTTCCCGGGCGCGAACGGCCTGCAGAACGTGACGGCCGCGAACTCGGTGCAGAAGGATCGCGACGGCTCGACGATGGCGACGCTGCCGAAGGTCTGGGGCGGCCTGACCGCGACCGGCATCACGCCGGCGGTCACCGAGGCGATGACGGCCAACCTGCCGAACGCGCCGTTCGCGATCGACGATCCGAACGGCTTCAACCAGTCGATGAGCATCGCGACGCGCGACATCGTGCACCGCTTCTACCAGGACCAGATGCAGATCAACGGCGGCAAGAACGACATGTACGCCGCATGGACCGACGCGGGCGGCCTGACGATGGGCCACTACACGCCGGACCCGTCGAAGCTGCCGCTGTGGAAGATCGCGCAGCAGTACGTGCTCGCCGACAACTTCTTCATGGGCGCGTTCGGCGGCTCGTTCCTGAACCACCAGTACCTGATCTGCGCATGCGCGCCGTTCTATGCGAACGCGAACACGAGCCCGGCGGCCGGCAAGATCGCGGTGCTGAACGCGGACGGCAAGTCGCTGGCCGTCGCCGCGAACTCGCCCGCTTCCGCGCTGAGCGGCCCGCCGAAGTTCGTCAACGACGGCGCGCTCACGCCCGACTTCTACGCGGTCAACACGATGCAGCCGCCGTACCAGCCGAGCGGCAACAAGGCGGCCACGGGCGGCGACCCGCTGCTCGCCGATCCGGCCAACGCGTCGACGATGCCGCCGCAGACGGCAACCAACATCGGCGACCTGCTGACCAACGCAAACGTGTCGTGGGCGTGGTACGGCGGCGCGTGGGGCCAGGCGCTCGCGGCGAGCCAGAGCGGCACGTCGGGCGTGATCTACGGCCCGGACCTGTCGACGCCGAACTTCCAGCCGCACCACCAGCCGTTCAACTACTTCGCGAACCAGGCGCCGGGCACCGCGAGCCGCGCGCAGCACCTGCTCGACGGCGGCGCGAACGGCGCGGCGTTCATCCAGGCGATCGACGCGGGCACGCTGCCGGCGGTGACGTTCTACAAGCCGCAGGGCAACCTGAACGAGCACCCGGGCTACACGGACGTGACGTCGGGCGACCAGCACATCGCCGACGTGATCTCGCACCTGCAGAAGAGCCCGCAGTGGAACAACATGGTCGTGATCGTCACGTACGACGAGAACGGCGGCTTCTGGGATCACGCCGCGCCGCCGACCGGCGACCGCTGGGGCCCGGGCACGCGCATCCCGGCGCTGATCGTGTCGCCGTTCGCGAAGAAGGGCTTCGTCGACCACACGCAGTACGACACGGGCTCGATCCTGCGCTTCATCACGCGCCGCTACGCGCTGCCGCGCCTCGCGGGCCTGCAGCAACGCGACGACGCGCTGAAGCAGAACGGCGCGCAGCCGATGGGCGACCTGACCAACGCGCTCACGCTGTCGCCGAACCTGTAACGGAGAACCGGCCGGCGTCGCACGCCGGCCGGTTCCGTTCCCGCAACCATCATCGCGTTCTCCGCGCGCGCAATCACGCCCCGCGCCCGCACGCGCGGTCGGCACCATCGAGTGCGACAGCCAGAATCATCGCGCGCGCATTTCGCGGTGTCGGCCGCCCGCTCGGGCGGAACACCTCATCCCCGTACGCAATCTGCACCCCCGACAACACGCAAACGCCCGGGTGCCGCGCCCGCCCGGGTTTCCAGTGCTGCTCGCCGAAGTGCGCACGCCCCGGCTCGACCCAGCGCACGACCAGCAGCCGCTCCGAACGCTCAAGCACCTGCACATGCGCATTCATTCGACACCACACATCGTGCGCCCCTTCGACGGCGGACACGCCCTACCACCCATACTTCAGCTCGACGCCAACGTAATCGGCGTTGTGCCCGCCCGCTTGCCGGATCGCGTCGCCCACCTGGAAATGCACGGCCTCGACCGCACCGATCAGGTTCGCGGCAATCGTCCAGTCCGCCCGCAATTGCACATACATCCCCGTCCACAACCCGCCCTTGCCGGCCGTGCCCGGCACTGCCGCGTTACCCTGCTGGTAGACGGCGTCACCGGTCGTCTCGCGCCACTGGAAACCGAGCGCGCCGAGCAGCGACAGGTTCGGCAACGGCTTCAGCGTTACCGACGGCTTCACGTGGATCAGGTTCGAGTAACCGGTGAAGCCCGCTAGCGTGAAGTAATAGCCGTTCGGAAACAGCGGGTTGAAGGTGCCGACGCGGCCGTCGTGCGGATGCCGGTCGCCCGACGCCGCATCGACCTGCAGCGCGATGCGCGGCGACCACGGCGCGTCGGGCCGGTAGCCGGCGATCGAACCCAGCGCCCACGCGCGGATCGAGCTGTTGCCGACCGTGCCCGTCTGCAGCATCGTTTCGAGATCCCAGTCGAAGCGGCCCTGCGTGCCCGTATAGCGCAAGTCCCACACGTCGCGGCGCTCGGCACCGCTCGCGTCGAGAAAACGCGCGTTGCTGCGGTTGTAGCGCGACCAGTAGCCCGACAGGTCGCCGGGCCCGACCGACTGCCGCTCGAAGCGCACGCCGCTGAACGTGAGGTCGCGGTTCGACACGTCGTCGAACTCGGACACGGCGCGGTTCTGCACGGGCTGCGTCGCATACGCGATGAAGCGCCACTTCCGGTATTCGTAGTCGACCCACACCGCATCGAAAGCCTGTCGCACATTCGGGCCGTCGCGCGCGGCGATGAAGCGCTGCAGGTCGAACGCCATCTCCTGCCGGCCGACGCGGAACTTGAACGTGCCGCCGCCGAGCGCACCCGTGTAGGTCGCGAACGCCTGTTCGAGATCAAGCGGGTTCCTGTCGACCGGCGAGATCGTGTTCTTGCCGAATGCACGGTCGTCCTGCAACTGCACGAAGAACTGCCAGTGCTGACCGAGATGCGCATCGGCATGCACTTCGACGCGCTGGATCAGGTACGTGTCCGACTGCGCGGAGCCGATGCCGAACAGCGGCGCGTCGTTGGTCTCCAGGCGCTCGCGCAGGTTCACGCCGAGCGACAGATAGGACGCCGGATCGTTGCCGAGCGGGATGTACTTCAGCCCGTCGAGCGGTGCGCGCGGCACGCACGGATTCACGAGCACCGACCAGTCTTCCTGCCAGCGGTTGAACAGCACGGTCGGCCGCTTGGCCGTGCATGTCGATGCGGTGCTGTCCGCGGCCGGTGCCGATGCCGGCGCCGCTTCCGCGAACGCAGCGTCGCCCCCCGCGAGCAGCAGCCCCGCGACGACCGACGCGCGGGCCGCACGATCGAAACGGCGGCCGTGATGCTTCCGTTCCCGCCGCCCGTTCATGCTCGCTCCTGCGTGACGGCGCCGGCCGATTGCGCCGCGCCCAGCGCCAGCACCGCAAGCGCACAGACGGGCGCGAGCAGCGCCCAGAACCCGGCATAGCGGAATCCGAGCGCGCCGCATGCCGCACCGAATGCAAACGCGATGATTGCCGGCAACATCTTGCCGAAGCGTGCACGTGCGGTCGCGCGCACGCTGTCGGCCGTGCCGGCGGACAGCAGGTCGACGACGTCGAGGATCGCCTGCGTGACGTTGCCCGTCATCACCGTGTTCGGCACGCCGGCGCGCGGGATCACGCGCGGATGCGCGTTCTGCACGCCCATCGCGAACGTGCCGACGATGCCGGCCAGCAGCGCCGGCAGGCTGTCGGGCTGCGTGATCGGCGTCGCCCACACGCCGGCCGCGCAAAAGCCGAGCAGCAGCACGGCCTGCACCGCATGCAGCGCGCGCGCGCACTGCCATGCGGGCCGCGCGGACAGCGATCGCGCGATCAGGTTGCTCGCGACGACGCCGCACACGAATGCGGGAAACACGCTCAGCTTCATCAGGATGCCCTGCCCGAACCCCGCGATGCCCGCGCCGATCAGCACGAAGTTGCCCGTCACGTGCGCGGTGAACAGCCCGAACAGCGCGACGAAGCTCAACGTGTCGACGAAGCCGGCCACCGCGGCCAGGATCGTGTCTTCGTGCGTCATCGCGCGGCGCCAGCGTGGATCTCGGCGACGTAGCCGCCCGGGAACTGCACGAGCGCCGCGTCGCGGCCGTCCGACGCGAACGGCGGCACGAGCACGGTCACGCCGGCGGCCTTGGCCTTCTCCAGCGTCGCGTCGAGATGCTGCACCTCATAGCCGGTCGTTTCGCGCCCGAACGGATAAGGCAGATGGCCATCTGTCACGAGCACGGTCATCTTGCCGAAGCCCGACTCGATGCGGATGCGGCGATACGTGTCGTTCGGCCGGCCGATTTCGCTGCCGGGCGCCTTGAGGTTGTCGGACACTACCCTGCCGTTCGAGAACTTGACGAAATCGTGAACGAACTTGCGCACGCTTTGCGGCGACACGTACACACGATTATCGGGAATCGTCTGCAGTGCGTCGTAGTGCGGCGCTTCGGTATGCCAGTAGAGTTGCATGTTCACGCCGCCCGGCCAGCTGACGATCGCGTCGCGGCCGATCGGGTCGGGAAACGTGTCGACGATCACGTCCGCACCATGCTCACGCGCGACCTTTACCGCCGCGTCCATGTCGGTGACCAGATAGCCCGTGCGCTCCGCCCCGAACGGCCAGGGGACCGGCGTCTTGAAACCGAACACGGAGATCGTGCCGACCGGCGTGAGCACGAGTTGCGACATCGTCTGGCTCGGCGTCGGCGTAACCTGGAACACGCCCTGCTTCGACTTCTTGCCGCCGAAGGTCGCGACGAAACTGTCGGTAAAGCGGTCGAAATCGTCGGGCGACACGCACACGTGAGTCGTGTCGTACTGCGGGCCGACCGCGACGGCCGGCGTCGCGACGGCCTTCGTGGCCGGTGTCTGCGCGAACGCGACGGCCGCGACGGCGAGGCCGCCCGCGATCAGCGCGGCGAGCAACACGGAACGAATGGTTTTCATGAAAGGATTCCCTTGTTGTTTCATCGTCATCGAGTGGTTCGGCCGTCGCCGACCGTATGCTTCGCATCGGCGAGCAGGGTCGCGAGCGCGAGTGCCGCAATCAGCCCGAGATGCTCGAAAAAGCTGTTGAGCGCCATGAATTGCCCGGCGCCCGCGCGGTTCCAGAAATCGTTCGCCACCGCCATCGCGACGATCGTCAGCATGCCGAGACTGCCGGCGCCGAGCCACGTGAACCGATTCAGCACCACGCACAGCGAGCCGGCGATCTCGACCGCGATCGCGAGCGCCGCCCACAGCGCGGCCGGATGCAGGCCGAAATGCGCCTGCTCGGCGACCGCGCCGTCGAAATCCAGCGCCTTCGCGACGCCGCCGATCAGGTAGGCGGAAACCAGCGCGAGCCGCGCGAGCGGCAGGAACCACGGCCGCGACAGCAGCGCGCGAACCCATGCCGGGTTGTGGGAGCCGCCGCGGTTGATCGAGACGGCCATGTCAGACCGCCCAGCACGAACAGCCGAACGTGCCCCAGAAGCCCTTCGCGTCCGACGTCGGCAAGGCGCTTCCCCACGCGCTCGCATGCGCATGCTGGTGCACGTTGCACGCGTTCGCGCAGCCGCACATCGCGGCGGCCGCCGCGCGCTGCAGCGGCGCGCCGTTGCGCTGCGTCGCACCCCAGCCACCGTAGCCGCCGTACTCGCGCACGGGCGACCAGTCCGGCATCGCCGGCGGAATCGGCGCATCGTGCGACGCGAACGGCCCCGCACCCCACACGATCTTGCCGCCTACCACCGTCAGCAACGCGGTCGTGTCCACGATGTCGTCCTCGGCACACGTGAAGAAATCGCGATCCGGGACCATCAGATCGGCAAGCTGCCCGACCGCGATGCGCCCTTTCTTCCCCTCCTCGTTCGAGAACCACGTCACGTACTCAGTCCACATGCGTAGCGCGGTCTCGCGATCGAGCAGGTTGCGCTGCGGATACATCCGCAGCCCGCCGACCGTCTTGCCCGTCACGAGCCATGCGAGCGACACCCAAGGGTTGTACGACGCGACACGCGTCGCGTCGGTGCCGGCCGAGACCTTGATGCCCTTCGACAGCATCTTCGCGACGGGCGGCGTCGCTTCGGCCGCCGGTGCGCCATAGCGCTCGACGAAGTATTCGCCCTGATACGCCATCCGATGCTGCACGGCGATGCCACCGCCCAGCGCCGCAATACGATCCATCGATTTTTCGGTAACGGTTTCCGCGTGATCGAAGAACCAGTTCAGGCCGTCGAGCGGGATGTCCTTGTTGACCTTTTCGAACACGTCGAGCGCACGGCTGATGGTTTCATCGTAGGTCGCATGCATGCGCCACGGCCAGCGGTTCTGCGCAAGCACGCGCACGACGCCTTCGAGGTCGTCTTCCATCTGCGCCGGCAGATCGGGGCGCGCGACGCGGAAGTCCTCGAAATCGGCCGCCGAGAACACCAGCATTTCGCCCGCGCCGTTATGGCGGAAGTAGTCGGTGCCGTCGTGATACTTGACGCTCTTCGTCCAGTTCACGAAGTCTTCCTTCTCGGCATTCGGCTTCTGCGTAAACAGGTTGTACGCGATCCGCACCGTCATCTCGCCCGCGTCGTGCAGCTTGCGGATCACTTCGTAATCGTCGGGATAATTCTGCGACCCGCCTCCCGCATCGATCACGCCCGTCACGCCGAGACGGTTCAGTTCGCGCATGAAGTGGCGCGTCGAGTTGTACTGGTATTCGAACGGCAGCTTCGGCCCCTTCGCGAGCGTCGCGTAGAGGATCGTCGCGTTCGGGTTCGCGAGCAGCAGCCCGGTCGGGTTGCCCGCGGCGTCGCGCAGGATCGTTCCGCCCGGCGGCTCCGGCGTGTCCTTCGTGTAGCCGACCACGCGCAGCGCGGCAGCATTCAGCAGCGCACGGTCATACAGGTGCAGGATAAACACCGGCGTATCGGGCGCGGCCGCGTTGAGTTCCTCGATCGTCGGCAGGCGCTTCTCGGCGAACTGGTGTTCGGTGAATCCGCCGACCACGCGCACCCATTGCGGCGCGGGCGTGATCGCGACCTGCCGCCTGAGCATCTCCATCGCGACGGCGAGCGAACGCACGCCGTCCCAGCGCAGCTCCAGGTTGTAGTTCAGGCCGCCGCGAATCACGTGCGTATGGTTGTCGATCAGGCCCGGCAGCACGGCGCGGCCCTCGAGGTCAACGACCTTCGTCGCGCGGCCCGCGAGCGGCATGACGTCCGCGTTGCCGCCGACCGCGACGAAACGGCCGTCCTTGATCGCGACGGCCGTCGCGACGGGGTTCGCACGATCGAGCGTCGTGATGCGCCCGTTGTGCAGGATGAGATCCGGTTGTGTATTGATTGCACTCGTGAACGTGTCCTCGATGCGGTCAGAAGCCGAGCCAGTGACGGACCGGCGCGATCGCCTGTGCGCCGATCAGCATGCCGGCCAGGCCGACCAGCGCGATCAGCGGCGGCGCCGGCGAGCGCACCTTGATCACGCTGTACACGACGCCGATCAGCATACCGGCGCCCAACGAAAGTAGATAAGATTCCATAACGATTTTTCTCCCGGCCGGATTAGAATCACCTGCATCGCACGCCCGCGTTCGCGGTGCGTCGGATCCGTTTCGCTTCCCTGCCACCCGTTCCGACCATGCAACATCTTCCTGATCTCGAAGCCTGGGCCATTTTTGCGCGCGTCGCGGAGACCGGTTCGTTCGCGAAGGCCGCCGACCTGCTCGGCGTATCGCAACCGACCGTGTCGAAGGCGATCGCGCGCCTCGAAAAGCGCCTCGGCGCGATGCTGCTGTACCGCACGTCGCGCAGGCTGTCGCTCACGCCGACCGGCGAACTGCTGCGCGATCGCGCAATCCGCCTGCTCGCCGATGCCGAGCTGATCGAGAGCGACGCGTCCGCGCAGGCGCTGGAGCCGCACGGCGTCGTGCGCGTGAATGCGCCGATGTCGTTCGGCCTGCGCCATCTCGCGCCGCTACTGCCCACGTTTCTTGAACGCTATCCGCGCGTCGACATCGATCTCGTGCTCACCGATCACCTCGTCGACATCGTGTCCGGCGGCTTCGACGTCGCGATCCGCATCGCCGAGCTGAGCGATTCGTCGCTGCGCTCGCGCCGGCTATGCGCGGTGCGCCGGCCGCTCGTCGCGTCGCCCGCGTACCTCGACCGGCGCGGCCGGCCGGCGCACCCGCGCGACCTCGAACAGCACGCATGCCTCACCTACACGAACCTGCCGACGCCCGAATACTGGCGCTTCCGTCACCCGGCATCGGGCGAGGATGTCGGCGTGTCCGTGCAAGGACGCATCCGCACCAACAACGCCGACGTGATCGTCCCCGCGCTTCTCGCCGGCCACGGCCTTGCGCTGCAACCGGAGTTCCTGGTGTGGGAAGCGCTGCAGCGCGGCGAGCTCGAGGAAGTGATGCCCGACTGGAAGATCGCCGACATCAACGTCAACCTCGTCACGCCGCCCGGCATGCTGCGCGCCGCGCGCTTGACGGTGCTGCTCGACTTCCTCGCCGACCACTTCTCGCACGCGCCGTGGGCGCTGCCCGCGGCCTGAACGCGCGGCGGCCGTTGCGCCGGCCGCGGCGAGCGCGGCCGGCGGCCCGTCACTTTGCCGGCACGGCCGCGAGCGACTCATGCGGCGTCGCGGTGCGCTGCGCGGCCTTGTGAACCATCGTGTATGCGTAGTCGACGCCCATCCCGTACGCGCCCGAGTGTTCCTTCGCGATCGCCATCACCGCGTCGTACGTGTCGCGGCGCGCCCAGTCGCGCTGCCATTCGAGCATGACCTGCTGCCACGTGACGGGCACTACGCCGGCCTGCACCATCCGCTGCATCGCAAAGTCGTGCGCGTCCTTCGACGTGCCGCCCGACGCATCGGCCACCATGTAGATCTCGTAGTCGCCTTCGAGCATCGCGCACAGCGCGAAGGTTGTATTGCAGACCTCGGTCCACAGGCCCGCGACGACCACCTTCTTGCGGCCGTTCGCGGCGAGCGCGTCGCGCACCTTCTGGTCGTCCCACGAGTTCATCGACGTGCGTTCGAGCAGCGGCTGGTTCGGGAACACGTCGAGCAGCTCGGGATAGGTGAAGCCCGAAAAACTCTCGGTCTCGACCGTCGTAATGATGGTCGGAATATCGAACGCCTTCGCGGCCTTCGCGAGCCCGACGACGTTGTTCTTCAGCGCCTGGCGGTCGATCGATTGCACGCCGAACGCCATTTGCGGCTGCTGATCGATGAAGATCAGCTGGCTGTTCTGCGGAGTGAGTACTTCAAGCTTGGGGTTGCTCATGGCGCGAGTCGTCCTGTGAACGGGAAAGGGAGCCCCTGCCTCGACCGCGAAAACGGGAGGCGCCGGGTGTGCGTTGCACCGGATCGTTGTTGTCCGGCTTCGAGCATTTAATCAACAAACGCGCGGCGCGAACACCCAAGAAACGGAATCGATGAAATTCCGGAATCGGCGTCCGTTCGAGGCATTCCACCCTTTTGCTCTGCATGCAAACCCGCTACGCTTTCAGGACTCTGACGGCGCCCCTCGGCGTCGGTCGACCATCACGAGACGCTCACCATGAAACCGTATGTCCTGTCGCTGCTCGCCGGCATCCTCGCCGGCGTCATCTACGGCGCGCTCGGCGTGAATTCGCCTGCGCCGCCGATCATTGCGCTCACCGGCCTGCTCGGGATGCTGGCCGGCGAACAGATCCTGCCCGTCGCGCGCCGGATGCTCGCGGGCCACCGACTGAATACCGCGTGGCGCGACGCGCAGTGCAGCCAGCACATGTTCGGCGCGCTGCCCGGCGGCACCGGGAACGACCGCAAGCCGTCGTGATGCATTCCGTCGCCGCCGGCCGCGCATGACCAACGTCGAGCTGTTTCATTACCTGCTGCTGTTGATCTGCGGCGCGGGCGCACTCACGTGGCTCGCCGAACGGATCTCGATTCCGCCGGCCGTCGTGCTGCTGCTCGGCGGCTGCATGGTGGCGATCGCGGGCAAGCGCGTGCCCGACATGGATCCGGCGCTGTTGCTCGCGGCCGTGCTGCCGCCGCTGCTGATGTCGAGCGGATTCTATACGGCGTGGAAGGAATTCCGGCACGAACTCGCGTCGATTGCTTCGCTCGCGCTCGGCGCGGTCGCGTTCACGACCGTCGCGGTCGCGCTCGCCGTGCATGCGGTCGACTCGGCGTTGCCGTGGGCCGCATGCTTCACGCTCGGCGCGATCGTGTCGCCGCCCGACGCGGTCGCCGCGAAGGCGATCCTGCAGCGCTATCCGCTGCCCGCGCGGCTCGTCGCGGTGCTCGAAGGCGAAAGCCTCGTCAACGATGCGTCGGGCCTGCTGCTATATCAGATGGCCGTATCGGCCGCGCTCGCCGTGACGCTCACGACCGCGGGCGCGACGGGCCTGTTCTTCTCGCTCACGCTGATCGGCATCGCGGTCGGCCTCACGTGCGGCCATGCAATGTGCCTGGTTCTGCCGCGCCTGCGCGACCCGATGCTCGGCATCGTCGTGACCTTCGCGATGGCGTGGGGCAGCTACGGGATCGCGGAGGCCGTCGGCGGCTCGGGCGTGCTGTCCGTCGTGACCTGCGGCCTCGTGCTCGGCGTGCGCCAGCATCGCGTGTTCGACGCCGACCTGCGGATCAAGGCGAAGGCGACCTGGGAAGCGATCGTGTTCATGCTCGATGCGCTCGTGTTCATCCTGATCGGCCTCGCGCTGCACGCGATCCTCGCGCGCGTGAACCACGAAGGCGCGGTGCTGCTGGGCGGTCTGCGCGTTGCGCTGCCGGCGACCGCCGCCGCGATCGCCGCGCGCGTCGTGTGGGTGTTCGCCGCGATGTGGCTGCCGGCGCGCGTGCGCGCGAAACGCACCGGTCGCGCACCATGGTCGTGGCGCGAAGCCATCGTGCTCGGCTGGTCCGGCATGCGTGGCGTCGTGAGCCTCGCGGCCGCGATCGCACTGCCGAGCGGTTTCCCCGGCCGCGACCTGATCCTGTTCAGCACGTTCCTGCTGATCATCGCGACGCTGGTCGTGCAGGGCGGCACGCTCGCGCCGCTGATCCGCGCGTTGAAGTTGCGCCCGGCCGCGCGGCACACAATGTCCGAGCACGCGGTGCGCGCATACGCGTTCGGCGCGGCGCTCGCCGAACTCGACGCGCTCGAGCAGCGCGGGTCGAATCTCGAACGCCCTTCGCTCGACCGCCTGCTCGCCGAATACCGCAACCGCGTCACGTTCAACGAACGCGCACACCGGCAAGGCGCCGAACCGGCCGACATGCGCGCACGGATGCTGCGCGTCGAGCTCGAGCTCGTCGGCGTGTCGCGCCAGGCCCTGCTCGACCTGCATCGCGACGGCGAGGTCGATGACACGGTGCTGCACCGGATCGAATCGGAGCTCGATTTCGAGGAACTGCGGCTGCAGCGGCTGCTCGAACCCTAACGCACGGCCACACCGCCGCCCCCCTTTTTTTCCTATGGAACTGCAATGAGCGAACTGTCCGTCGAAGCGAGCATCGGCTCGGTCGATTACCTCGTCCACTTCAGCGATGGCGTCCACCAGTGGCGCGCCGACGAACCGGCGTCGCTCGGCGGCGGCGATGCGGCGCCGACGCCCGTCGCGCTGCTGCTGTCGAGCCTCGGCGCCTGCACCGCGATCACGCTGAAGATGTACGCGCAACGCAAGGGCTGGCCGCTCGCCGAAGTGCACGTGAAGCTCGCGCACGAATCGGGCAGCGCGGGCAGCACGATCGTGCGCCGCATCACGTTCGAAGGCGACCTGTCCGGCGAGCAGCGCGAGCGCCTGCTGCAGATCGCGAACGCGTGCCCGGTGCACAAGATTCTCACGCAACCGATCACGATCGACACCGCGATCGCCTGACGCTTGCCGCATCCGCTACGAGACTCCCACCATGTCCGCATCGATCAAGACCCTGCTCACGCCGCGCGAAAGCGACATCGGCAACCTCGTCGTGCGCCGCGTGCTGCCCGCGCGCGCCGCGCGCCTCGTCGGCCCGTTCATCTTCTTCGACGAGATGGGCCCGGCTGTCCTGCCGGCCGGCCGCGGCATCGACGTGCCGCCGCATCCGCACATCGGGCTCGCGACCGTCACCTACCTGTTCGATGGCTCGCTGATGCATCACGACAGCCTCGGCTTCCGGCAGAAGATCGTGCCGGGAGACGTGAACTGGATGACGGCCGGCCGCGGCATCGTGCATTCGGAGCGTTCGCCTGACGAGGACCGGCCGCGTGAACAGCCGGTGCACGGGATCCAGACCTGGGTCGCGCTGCCGCTCGAGCACGAGGACGTTGCGCCCGCGTTCGTCCATCATCCGGCCGACACGCTGCCGTCGTTCACGCGCGACGGCGCGAGCGTGCGCGTGATCGCGGGCACCGCGTTCGGGGTCAAGTCGCCGGTCGCCGTATTCTCGCCGACGCTCTATGCGGTTGCGGAATTCGCGTCCGGCGGGCGGCTCGAGCTCGATGCGGAGCACGACGAACGCGGCGTGTATCTCGTCGACGGCGACCTGAGCATCGACGGCACGCCGCTCGCCCCCGCGACGATGGCCGTGCTCGAACCGGGCGCGACCGTGGCGCTCGCCAGCGCGCGCGGCGCGCGCGTGATGCTGCTCGGCGGCGCGCATCTGCCGGGCGATCGGTTCGTCGAATGGAATTTCGTGTCGAGCGCGCGCGCGAAAATCGACGCGGCCCGCGACGCGTGGGCCGCGCAGACCTTCGGCAAGGTGCCGGGCGAAGAGAACGAATGGACGCGTCAGCCGGAGCGCCGCGCGCAGTGATGCGCCGCCGTCACGAACCGCCGCGGTAACGCCGCCTGCGGCTCCGGCGCGGGCTGGTCGACCGACCCCTTCCCGGCGCGCGGCATCATTGCCCCACCTCTCGCAACCCCATCAGCTTCGCGAGCGCCGGCCACCGGTCGAGCGCGTCGAGATACGCGCGGCGCGCCTGCTCGTCGACGTAGCGATCCGGATCGAGCGCCGGCAGGTGGCGCGCGAGCCCGATCACGTCGTTGGGCTGCGACAGGCGCGCGTCGTCGCAGTCGGGTGCGGTCACTTTTCGTCGATCCATACGCCATCCGGAGTCTTGACCGCGTAGCCCGCGGCCGTCTGCATCGTCACGGTGCCCTCGTTCTCGCCGATCATCCGCGTGCGCGGCAGGTCGGCCGCGTATTGCGCGAGCGTCGCGCCCGGCTTGAACGGGCTGTTCGACACGAGGTTCGACAGCAGCTGCGCGAGCGCGAGGAAGCTCGACGGCTGGTCGATCACGGTCGTCGTGCCGTGGTTGCCCGGGAAGCCGACGAGCCGCACGCCGACCGGCACGTGCACGATGCGCGGCGTCGGGATCTCGCGCAGGCCGGCCACCTGGTTCCTGTCGCCGCGCAGCGCCGCGCCGTGCTCCGGCACGAACACGATCACCGCGCGCCGGCCCGACGACGCGATCAGGTCGGCGAGCCGGTCGAAGTCGTTCATCAGCTTCGTCGCGCGCTGCGGATACGAGTCGATGCTGGTCAGCGAACTGCCGACCACGCGGTTGCCGTCGTGCATGCTGATCGTGTTGTAGTACAGCGCGACCGGCCCCGGCACCGACGCGCGCTGCGCGTACCAGGTTGCGAGCGTCGCATAGTCGTCCTTGATCGCCGAGCCGTCGAACGCGTGCATCGCGACCGGCGCGGCCGCGTTCGACACCAGCGGCGCGCCGGGCACGCCGAGATTGTCGTGGATCAGCTCCAGGAAGTTGTCGAAGTGGCCGTCGTGGTTCAGCAGCGACTGCGCGGTGTAGCCGGCGCGCGCGAGCTGCGCGAACAGCTGGCACTGCCGCGGCGCGGGCTTGTACAGGTCCGCATGCGCCTCCTGCCCGCAGCTCGCGCGCAGCACGCGGATCGCCGCTGGCCCGCTGTAGCTCGCGGCCGAGCTGAAGTTCGTGAACAGGTAGTCGAAGCGGCTCAGCATCGGATGGTTGCGCACCTTCGCCGCGTCGAGGTCGTCCCACGCGAGCGAGCACACGTGCAGCACGATCACGTCGAACTGCGTCGCCGGATCGTTGCCGAGATGGCCGAACGCGACCTGCCGCTGCGACTCCTGCGCGCGGAACGCGGCGAGCGCCGCGTTGTGGTCCTCCGGCTGGCCGGCGCGCGCCGCGCCGGCCGACGACGCCTGCGCTTGCGCCTGCGCGTTCGACGCGATGCGCGCGACGAGCCCGTTGCCCGCCTGCCACAGCGGCAGCGCGACGAGCGCGATCAGCACGAAGGTCGCGACGCGCAGCCAGCGGTTGGCGACGAAGTATGCGACGAGCACGCCGGCCACGACGATCAGCAGCATCGGCGGCAGCAGGCGCGGCAGGAGCTCCATCCAGTATTCGAGCCGGAACGTGCTCACTTCGCGCAGCGCGTCGGCGAGCCGCGCGAGCGGCGGCGCGTGCGCTTCGCGCGCGAGGAGCGGCACCGCGATCGCGAGCGCCACGAGCTGCCGCACGATGCGCCAGACGCGCCGCCGGATCGGCGCGCTCGCCGCGAGCGCCAGCGCGAACGCGAGGTTCGCGAGCCACAGCGGCTGCAGGCGGTCCGTCGCGTACAGCGCGAATTTCAGGATGAAATACAGGTTCCAGAACGTCATCGAGACAACTCCATCGTGGGCGGCGTCAATCGCGCGCCCGGTCGAGCGCCAGCATCGCCTGCGCGCTGCGCGACACGCCCTTCAACAGGCGCACGTAACCGTCGACGCCCACTCTCAGCACTTCCCTCAGCCCGCGCAGCGGCGTGTCGGGCCGCTCGCCCTGGTGCCAGTCGAGCCACGCGTCCGCGCGGCCGAACGTGCACTGCACGAGCTGCCGCTCCTGCTCGAGCGTCAGCGCGTCGAAGCTCACGCCGACGTGCGCCGGCGTGACGCGGCACACGCGCACCGGGAACGTGAACGGCCGGTCGCCGCGCGTCACGCACACGGTCAGCGTGTCGCCCGTCGCGAGCGTCAGGCCCGGCACCGCCTCGAGCCCGAGGCCGCCCGCCGAATAGTCGCTGGTGAAGCACGCGGCCGTCGTGCCGTCGGCGAGCAGGAGCGTCGCCGGCACGCGCATCGCGATCCGGTGCGTGACCCGCACCTGCTTCGCCTCGCGCGCGACCGCGAGCGCCGCGCCGAGCATCGCGAGGTTGTAGACGGTCCAGCCCATCGTGATCAGGATCGTCGACGCCTCGTCGCCCTGATCCACGATCAGGCGCGACAGGCCGGCGAGAATCGCGATCACGTTCACCGCGAACAGCACGAGGTACGGCTTCGACGTCGACCAGTCGACGTAGCCCTCCTCGATCTTGCCGCCCTTGTCGGTCACGTTGAACTTGCCGTGCTTCGGGCTCAGGAACGCGACGGTCGTCGGCAGCGCGATGTACCACGCGAGCACCGATTCGTAGACCTCCGCCCAGAACGAATGGCGGAAGCGCCCCTGCATCCGCGAGTTCGCGATGTTCGCGAGCACGAGGTACGGCACGACGTAGCTCGCGAGCGCGACCGCCGACGCGTTGATGAAGTACAGGTGGAAGAACAGGTACGCGAGCGGCATCGTCAGGAAGATCAGCCGCGGAATGCCGTAGAAGAAGTGCAGCATCGCGTTGCCGTAGCAGATCCGCTGCACGAAGCCGAGCCCGCGCCCGAGGAACGGGTTGTCGATGCGGAAGATCTGCGCCATCCCGCGCGCCCAGCGCGTGCGCTGCTTCACGTGGCCGGCGAGGCTCTCGGTCGCGAGGCCCGCCGCCTGCACGGTCGGCAGGTACGCCGACGTGTAGCCGAGGCGGTGCAGCTTGAGCGCGGTGTGCGCGTCCTCGGTCACGGTCTCGACCGCGACGCCGCCGATCTCCTCGAGCGCGCTGCGCTTCAGGATCGCGCACGAGCCGCAGAAGAAGGTCGCGTTCCACAGGTCGTTGCCGGACTGCACGAGCCCGTAGAAGAGCGTGCCCTCGTTCGGCACCTGGCGGAACGTGCCGAGGTTGCGCTCGAACGGATCGGGCGAGAAGAAATGATGCGGCGTCTGCACCAGCGCGCACTTCGGGTCGCGCAGGAACACGCCCATCGTCGTCTGCAGGAACGAGCGGGTCGGCACGTGATCGCAGTCGAAGATCGCGACGTACTCGCCGTGCGTCTTCGGCAGCGCGCGGTTGATGTTGCCGGCCTTCGCGTGGCGGTTGTCGTCGCGCGTCAGGTAGCCGACGCCGGCCTCGCGCGCGAACGCCTCGAACTCGGGCCGCTTGCCGTCGTCGAGCAGGTAGACGCGCAGCTTCGCGCTCGGCCAGTCGATGCTCTGCGCGGCGAACACGGTCGGCTTCACGACCGACAGCGGCTCGTTGTAGGTCGGGATGTACACGTCGACCGTCGGCCACGCGTGCGGATCGTCGGGCAGCGGCACGACCGGCCGGTCGAGCGGCCACGCGGTCTGGATGAAGCCGAGCAGCAGGATCAGCCACGTATAGGCTTCCGCCGCGAACAGCAGGTAGCCCGCCCACGCCTCCAGCGGGCTGCGGAAATCGAGCGTCTGGGTCGCGCGCCACCACACGTAGCGCACCATCGCGAGCAGCGCCAGCGACGCGAGCGCGAGCGTCGGCATGTGGCCCGGCAGGCGGCGCAGGCCGAGCGCGAGCACGGCGACGATCAGGAAGAACGCGAACTGCGCGCCGGGCATCAGCGGCGACATGCCGGCCGCCGCCCACAGCAGCGCGCCGGCCGCGAGCAGCAGCGGCGCGAGCCAGCGGCGCCGGCCGACCCGCTGCGCGCGCGCGTCGATCCAGCCGCCCCAGCGGTCCCACGGCAGGCGCGCGACGAGCGCGCCGACGCTCCGCCCGATCGCGCGGACGAACACGTACACGGGGACGACGGTCTTGTCGAACCATGCGAGCGGATCGCGCGCCGTGCGGCTGCCGGCCGCGCGCGGCGCTCGCACGAACGCGCGCCACAGCCACTCGCGCGGGCTGAGCGGCTGCAGCACGCCCCAGTCGGCGGCCAGCCGCAGGAACGCCGCGCGCGCGCGGCGGCCCACGGGATCGGGCCGACCGGGCCGCGGCGCGTGGAAGAACAGCCGCACGACCCAGTCGAGCAGCGTGCGCTCGGCGGGCAGCCCGATGCCGCGCGCGAGCCAGTCGAGCGCGCGGCGGCCGAACGCACGCGCGGCGGCGTATGCAGCGGCTAATGCGGCGGGTTTCATCGCCGGCCCCCGGTCCGCCCCGTCACGGCGGCGCCGAGCCACGCGTCGACCCAGTTCGCGACGCCGTGCAGGTCGTGCGACACCTGCGAATACGGCGCATCGTCGAAGATCCAGCTGCCGCGCGCGAACGATTCGGGCACGGCGGCGTCGAGATGGATGCGCTGGTCGAGGATCGCCGCCGGGCCCGCCGCCTCGCGCAGCATCGCGAGCGCGTCGCGCTGCATGTCGCGGGCCGGATTCAGCCGGTTCACGACGATCCGCAGCGCGCCGCCGCCCGCCCTCAGCGCGTCGAGGCGCGCGGCGACGGTCGCGCACGCGGCGGGCTCGGGCGGCACGACGACGAGCGTCAGGTCCGCGCCGCGAATCGCGTGCTCGGCGTGCAGCGACGGGCAGCGCGCCGCGTCGACGAGCGCGACGCCGTCATCCGGCAGCGCGATGTCGCTGAGCGCGCGCGACAGCCACTGCGGATCGGCGGCGAGCCGCGCGTCGCACGCGGCCGCCTGCGCCGCATCGACGTGCCCGTACGGAACGAACAGCACGCCGTCGGCGCTGCGCCACGTATGCGCATGCCACGGCTCGGGGTCGCCGAGCAGGCTCTGCGCGAGACCCGCGCCGGACAGCGTGTCGAGGCCAAGGTGCGCGCCGAGCAGGTTCTGCGGATCGAACTCGACGGCGACCACCGGCCGGCCGCGGCGCGCGAGCAGCACGGCCAGCGCGGCGGTGAGCGTCGTGCGGCCCGCGCCGCCGGCTGTCGACGTGACGGCGATCGTCTTCATCGCGCCTCCTCGCGGCCGGCGGCGGCGACGTCGGCGGCCCCGGGCAAGAGCCGGCCGCGCAGCGCGACCGGCACGATCTCGCACGGCACCACGTCGTGCGGGTCGATCCGGCGCGGCGCGCGGAAGCCGCGGCCGAGGCCCAGGTGCCGCGCGATTATCCAGACCGGCACCGCGATCGCGATGCCGACGACGAAACCGATGACGATGTCGGCAATCATGAGGCCTCCGGCTTGCGCAGCGGCATCGCGCTGCGGGTGGCGCCGCGCGCGCGCGCGGCAACGACAGGGTGCGGACCGGGCGCGACCGGCGCGGCGGACGGCGGCGGCGCGACGGCCGGGTCGTCCGGCGGCGGTGCGGCAACGGCGGACTGTGCCGGCGCGTCGCCGGCGGCATCGATTGCCTGCGTCGGCGTCACCGTATCCGCCCCCGCGCCGCCCGCCGGATGCGCGGCCGCGAACAGGTCGCTGTAGTCGGCGATCGGCGCGCGCCGGTTCTCCGCCTTCAGCGCGTTCAGCTCCGCGTCGATGCTGCCGTGCGCGAGGCGCACGACCCGGTCGGACAGCGTGTCGACCGGCACGTCGAAGATCCGCTTGAGCGCTTCGTCCGCGTCGGCCGGCTCGCACGCGAACAGGAACACGTACAGGTGCTCCGCGTCGGCCGTCACCACGTCGCCCGTGCGGCGCGGCAGGCAGTGCCGCAGCGCGTCGACGTGCGCGACGCCGGGCAGCAGCGTCATCTTCACGAGCGTGTGCGACAGCGCGAGCACCGCGCCGCGATCGAGCACCGCGCGGGTCCGCAGGCAGAACGCGCCGACCGGCAGGTAGCCGAGCACCGTGTCGCCGAGCGCCGCGGCGAGCGCCGCGCGGTAATCGGCCGCGACCGGGCGCGCCTGCAGCTGGCCGTGCAGCGAGCGCACCGCGGCCTGCAGCCGCGAGAACGGCAGGTCGCGCCCGATCACGCTGTTCGCGCCGAGGCTCAGCACCAGCATCTCGAACTGATGGCGCAGCACCTCGCCGCGCTCGACGATCGCGATCTTCAGCGCGCCGCCGCACTGCCGCCGCAGCGTGTGCACGTCCGCGCACAGCGCCTCGAGCTGCGTGCGGGTGCGGAACGCGAGCACGGCGGTGGCCGCCTGCGCCTTCGCGCACGCGGCCACCACCGCGGCGTTGTCGTCGACGATCTCCCAGTCCTTCGGCACCCAGTTCTCGCCGTCGACCACCGTGCGGCTCACGACCACCCGGTCCTCGTCGCTCGCGAGCTTCATCTGGCGCGGCTGCACGAGCGCATCGGCATCGAAGATCGCGGACAGCCGGCCGCTCGGCGCGAAGCGCAGCGGCCGCACCTCGCCCGCGGCGAGCGTGTCGCCCGCGCGCCAGAAATCGACGACCCACAGCAGCTCGCCGTGGGTGCGCTGCAGCTGCGCGACGCCCGCGCAGACGCTATGGAACGCGCTGCGCCGGGTGCGGCGCGCATCGCGCACGAGCGGCAGGTCGTCGGCGCCCGCGTCGTCCGCGCCCGCGTGGCCGGCGTCGGGATTCATCAGCAGCACGACCGCGATCCGGTGCATCCGGCACCAGTCGGCGAACGCGCGCCCCTCTTCCGCCAGCGCGACGGGATCGTTCCAGCTGAACCAGCGCTCCGCGCCCTCGACGAAATACAGCGAGCGGGCGTGAAAACCGAAGCGCTTCATCGCGCGGAACCCGCCCGTCAGGCGCGCGAACGGGCCCGGCGCGGCGTGCGCGGCGTCCGGCTGCGTGTCGGCGGCGGCCGGCGGCATCGCGAGCACGTTCAGGTTGCGCGGCCAGCCGGGCGCGAGCCCGGCGCCCGCGAAGCCCCGCTCGCCCAGTTGCGCGGCGACGCTCGCGTGGTCGCGCGCGAGCACGACCGTCACGTCGCGGGTGCGCGCCTGGCGCGCGCTTTCCCACACGAGCGCGTCGCATGCGGGCGTGCGCGCGGCCGCATAGACCGCATACAGGCCGCCCGCCTCGAGCTGCGTCCATTCGTCCGGCAGGCCGTCGATCGCGAGCCGGCTCAACGTGGACACGCGGCCGTCGGCCGGCCCCATGCGCAGCAGCGCGCGCAGGCGAGCGAACGCGCCGGCGGCGCCGAGCGCGGGACGAGTGGCTTCGAAGTCGGTGTTCACGCTAATGCATCCTTTTCACGCTAGAAATCCGAATAGAGCCGCACCGGCGTCGGCGTGACGAGGCCGGTGCGCGGCGCGCGCGCGTCGAACGCGTAGCGCAGGTACACCATCGCCGAACTCGGCGCGTAGTCGTGCGAACGGTCGATCTTCAACTGCGCGCCGACGCTCAGGTGCGGATTCATCCGGTACTCGACGAGGCCGTTCACGCCGTACGAGAACGACACGCCGCGCGTCGAGCTGCCGCCGTATGCCTGCCCGGCGTAATCCGCCGCGGGCCGCAGGCCGGCGACGTTCGGCACGCCGATCGGGAAATACGGCGAATCGCGCTCGTAGCTGTTCGAGATCCCGCCCGTCACGGTCAGGTCCCACGACAGCGCGTCCCGCCGCCCTTCCCACTCGACCGGCACGCCGAGCGACAGGTAGCGCTGCGGGCTGTAGTAGCCGCCCTGGCCGTACGTGTAGTAGCGCAGGTTCTGCGCGTAATGCCACGCGCTGCCGACGAGGCCGGTGCTCACGCGCATCGTCGCGCGCTCGTACACGGGCATCGTGAAGCCGGTGCGCAGCGTGACCCCCGTGTTGCGCTCGATGTTGCGGCCGGTCAGCACGCCCGCGCCGAATTCCGCGAACAGGTTCGCGCGGCCGACGTCGAGCGCCGCGCGCAAGTCCACGCCGTCGCGGCGCACGCCGCCCCACACCGCGCCGGTCCACGGGTCGCGCATGCCCGCATACGACAGCACGCTGCTCGTCTGCGGCCGCCGCGACGCGTTCATCGTGAAGCTCGCGGGCCCGGCGTCGAACCGGTAGCGCACGCCGCCGACCACGTAGTGCACCGGGAAGCCGAGCGGCGACGTGCCGACGTCGAAGCGCCACGCATCCGACCGGTAGCCCGCGCCAAGCGCGACGCCCGTCGCCGACTGATGCAGCGAGCCGGGCGGATTCGCGCCCGGCGAGCTCAGCGCCGGGTGCAGGCCGAACGTCTTGACCGCATACGCATCCGGATTGCTCGTATCGAGCGTGCCGGCGTCGAGATGCACGGTGTCGACCTGCAGGAACGCGTGCCCGTCGTAGCGGACCGGCATCTGCACGTAGATCGGCACCTGCTGCGCGCGGTACGCGGACACGCCCTGGTCGCCCGACTTGTACGCGGGCAGCCAGCCGATCTCGAGTTCGGGGTCACGGCGCTGCTCCAGATCGGCAAACGCGGCCTGCGCGGGCGTGCGGCCGTCGCGGCGCGGGCTCACGCCGCTCGCGCGCTCCTGCGACTGCGACAGCCGGTACAGCGACGCCGCGTCGTCGTAGCGCCCCTGCGCCTCGGCCACCCGCCCCGCCGCGACCGTCACGTCCGCGCGCGCCGGATAGGCCGCCTGCAGCCGGCCGGTGACGTCCGCCGCGTCGTCCGCGCGGCGCAGCGCGGTGAGGCGGCGCACCGCCGACAGCTGCGTGTCGACGTCGTCGGCGCTGGCGCGCGCGAGCACCGCCTGCACGCGCGCCAGCGCGCCGGCGCGGTCGCCGCTGTCCTCGTCGATCCGCGCGAGCGCGAGCTGCGCATCGGCGTCGTCCGGCGTGCGCGCGACGACCGGCGCGAGCGCGACGCGCGCCGCGTCGTAACGGCCCTGCGCGCGCTCGAGGTCGGCCGCTTCGAGCGCGTAGCGCGGGTCCGCCTTGGCCGCCGGGCTCGCGCGGTCGAGCAGCCGGCGCGCCGCGGCGTAGTCCTGTTGCGCGATCGCGTCGTCGGCTCGGCGCAAGATCAGCCGCAGCGACTGGTCTTCGAGGCGCGCGGTCTGCGCGGCCGTCAGCGACGGCTCGCGGCGGATCGCGTCGAGCCACGCGGCCAGTTCGCCGTCGCGGCCCGCGCCGCCGAGCAGGTCGCCGTAGCGCAGCCGCACGTCGGCGTCGCGCGGATGCGCGGCGATCCAGTCGCGCAACGGCGCGAGGCCGCGTTCGGGCTCGCCCGCGTCGATCCATTGCGCGCCGATGGCGGCCAGCATGTCGGGATCGTCCGGCGCGAACGCCTGCGCGTGCGCGAGCGCCGCCGCGCACGCCGCCCTGTCGCCGCGCACCAGCGCGCCGCGCGCGTCGCCGAGCGCGCTTTCCGCGTCCAGCTTGCGGGCGAGCGCGCGCATGCCGTCCGAGCGCCGCGCGTCGCCAACGGGCGCGAGCGCGGCCTGCGCGCCCGCGACGTCGTCGATCGAATTGCGGTACAGCGCCGTCGCGTAATGCATCTCCGGCTCATCGGATTGCGCGAGCCCTTCGTCCATCACGGTGCGGCCGAGCTGCGGCAGCCCCATGTCGCGATACAGGCGCGCGAGCGCGAAGCGGGTCCACGGCGCGTCGGGCGCCGCGCGCACCGCCGCTTCGTAGCGCTGCGCGGCCGGCCCGCGCGCGCCCTTGTCCGCGAGCGCGCGCGCCTGCTGCGCGAGCAGGTCGGCGCGCAGGCCGTCGAGCGCGCGCCGGTCGTCGCGGCCCGCGACCCGGCCTTGCAGCGCGTCGAGCAGCGGGCCGACCTGATCCGCGCGGCCGGTGTTCTCGTACAGCGTGGCCGTGCTGCGCACCGCCGACGCGCTCGGCGCGCGCGCCGCCAGCAAACCGCGCAGCAACGGCTCCGCGCGCGCCCAGTCGCGCTGCGCGAGCAGCGCGTCGGCGAGCTGCAGCGTCGCGTCCGGGCTGTCCGGCTGCATCGCGAGCGCGGCGCGCGCCGCGCGTTCCGCATCCTGCGGCCGGCCCGCCGCCGCGGCCGCGCGGCCCTGCGCGAGCGTGCCCCAGAAGCGCGCGGTCCGCGCGAGGCTGTCCCATTTGCCGCGCTGGTCGGGCGCGAGCGCCGCGGCGCGCGCGAACAGCGCGCGCGCGTCGTCGTGCCGGCCCTGCCGCAGGCGCAGCAGCCCGAGCCCGCCGACCGCGTCCGCGTCGCCGGCCCGCACGCGCACGGCCTGCGTCAGCAGCGGCTCGGCCACGGCGAGATCGCCGCGCGCGAGCGCCTGCAGGCCGCGCTGCTGCGCGATGTAGTTCGGGTCGCGTTCGAGGCGCAGCTGCGCGTCGCGCTGCCGCTCCAGCCCCGCGACCTTGTCGCGGAATTCGGTGTCGTCCGGCACGAGCGCGAGGTACGCGCGCATCGCGTCGAGGTAGGCCGGGTCCGCATCGGCCGACTGCAGCACGCGCCGCCACACCGCCATCGCTTCCGCATGATCGGCGTCGGTGCGCCGCACGAGCGCCCACGCGAGCCGGTTCGCTTCCGCGCGCGTCTCGCCGCGCTGGTTCAGCAGTTTCGCGAGCCCGAGCGCCGCGTCGACGTCGTCCGGATCGGCCGCGACCGCGCGGCGCAGCGCCGCGATCGCCGCGTCCCGGCCGCCCGGCCCGTTCGCGACGATCTGGTAGTACTCGGCGCCGAGCGCGCCCGACGGCGCGCCGTTCGGGAACAGCGCGACGATCCGCCGGGCGGCCTCGTCCGCGCGGCCGCTGCGCGCGAGCAGGCGGATCTGCGCCATCTCCTCGCGCCCGCTCGTCGCGGCCCGGTATTCGTCGTCGGCGCGCCGCGTCGCGGACGCGCCGCCCGCCTGCGCCTTCAGGCGCGCCAGCGCCGCCTGCGCGCCCCGCGCATCGCCCAGGCGCAGCAGCACGCGCACCTGCTCGGCGAGCAGCGCCGGATCGCCGGGCGCGATCAGCAGCCCCTTGCGGATCGCGTCGCGCGCGAGATCGTCGCGGTGCTTGACGCCCCACATGCGCGCGGTCGCCAGCAGCCGCCGCGCGTCGGCGGTGTCCGACGCGGCCGGCGCAGGCGCGGCCACCGCCGCGCAGACCGACGACGCGAGCCACGCGAGCCCGGCCACGTGCGGCGCGGCGCGCTTCAGCGGGCGGCGCATCGGCGATCCCCCCAGCGCACGTCCAGCGTGCCGTCCGCGGCGAAACGGTAGCGCGCGTCGCGCCAGCCGAGGCCGAACAGCGTCAGCACGCTCGTGTAGTAGCCCGGCGGCGAGCGTCGCGCGAGCGTGTCGACGCGTGCCGCCTGCGCGTCCGCGAGCGCATGCTGGCCGCGCGCGTCCAGGAACGGGACCGCCGCCGCCGAGAAGCCGCCGTTGCCGTCGTTCGGCCCGGCGGCGCCGGTCGTCGTGTCGACCTTCTCCGGCGGCGCGCCGTGCGCGGCGATGTGCTCGGCGAACGGCGCGAAGCGCGCGAGCAGCGGCGCGGCGAGCGGATCGGCCGAATCGAGCATGCCGGCCCACAGATACACGCGGATCGCGTTGTACGCGCTCTGCGCGTGCGTGGCCGGATCGGGCGCGAAGCCCGAGCCCGTGCGGAACAGCGCCCAGTCCGGCGCGAAGCCCTTCGGCGCGGTGTCGAGCAGCACCCGCCCCGTGCTGGCCGCGAGCGCGGCCCAGCGGCGGTCGTCCGGCAGCCGTGCGCCGAGGCCGCGGATCACCTGCGGCGGCGAATAGCTCGGGTTGACCCGCCACAGGTCGTTCGCGAGCCGAAAGCCGGCCGGCCCCGGCAGCAGCGTGAGCCCGAGCCCCGGCACGGCGGCCGTTTCGTCGTCGAGCACGCGCTTCGCGAGCAGCGCGCCGCGCGCGGTGTAGCTGCGCTCACGCCACAGGCGGCCCGCCTCGACGAGCGCATAGGCGATCCACAGATCGGCGTCCGACGCGGCGTTCGCGTCGAGCACGCGCCACGCGCCGTCGGCCGCGTGCCCCCACAGCCACGCGGGCAGGTGCGCGCTCAGGTCGCCCTGCGCGAGGTTGTTCTCGGTCCACGCGAGCATCCTGTCGAACGCGGGCCGGTCGTTCGCGACCAGCGCGAAGAACAGCCCGTATCCCTGCCCTTCCGACACCGTGCGCGCATCGTCCGAGCCGACGTCGATCACGCGGCCGTCGGCCGACACGAAATCACGCTTGAACGCTTCCCAGCGCGGCCACGCGGCCGCGCATGCGCCATCGGCCGCGCCGGCTGCCTCCTTGCCCGCGGCCGGCGCGCTCGCGGCCATGCCGGCCGTCGAAACCGCCAGCGCCAGCGCCGCGCCGGCGCGCCACGCCGTCCGGCTCGCCCGCCGCCTTGCCGTTGCCTGCGCCATCCGTCACATCCCCCGTCGCCGCGCGGCAATCCTTTGCAGCACGCTGAACGCGCCGAGCGCGAGCAGCAGGCCCGCGACGACGCCGACCGCGCCGAGCACGACCGGATGCCGCGCCGCATGCGTCCAGAGCCGCGCATACCACGGCACGAAGCCGACCACGTAAGGGTCGCCCACGCGCATGCTGTCGACCGTGCCCGGCCGCACCACCGCGAGATCGCCCTGCAGCTGCGACACGAGCCCGGCATTCTCGAACACGTCGAGCAGCGTGCCGAGCTGCGGCTGGTCGGTCGCCGTCAGCGCGACGACGCTGCGGCCGCGGCTGTCCGGCAGCTCGAAGCCGACGAGCGCCGCGAGCGAGCCGGTCTGCTCGATGTGCGCGCCGCCCTCGGCCATGCCGACGCCGTTGCGCCAGCGCTCCTTGACCGTGAACGCGACCCGCGCGCCGCCCGCGCCGCCCTGCTCGCCGAGTGACAGCGGCAGCGCCGCGCGCCAGCGCTCGAGCAGCGGGAACGACGGCGCGCCGTCGATCACCAGCAGGTCCTTGTCGCGCAACGCAGCCATGTCGCCCGGGCGCGCGACCTGCACGCGCAGCGCCGGGTAGCCGGTCCACTCGCCCATGTGGCCGAGCATCGTCAGGTACGCCTCGAGCTCCTGCGGCGACGGCCGATCAGCGAGCACGACCGCGGTCTGCGACAGGTCCGCGAAGCGCGTGAACGGGAAGCCGCTGTTCGCGAAGTACGCGAGGTTCGGCAACTGCGCGTAATGGACGAAGTGCGAGAAATCGATCGTCGAATCCGGATCGATCGCCGCGCGCTGCGGCTCGGTCGCGGTGCTCGAGCACAGGCCCGTCTTCTGCGAATCGAGCGTGAAGCGGAACTGCAGCTGGTTGCCGCTGCCGACGCGGAACGCCGGAATGTCGACGTCGCTCGTCACGCGCCCTTCCGGCACCGACAGCAACGGCAGCTGCATGCGGCCGCGCGCGTCCTCGGCGTGGGACGGCCCGAGCCGGTACGACTTCACGAGCTGGTCGTTGATCTCGACCGCGAGCGTCGAATTGTCCTGCACGGTCGGCGCCGTGTAGCGGTAGCGCAGCGTGATCGGCACGCCCGCGCCGTTCCACGAATGCAGGTCGGCCGGCACCCGCAGGTTCAGCCGGATCGCGTCCGGCGACGTGCCGCGCACTTCCAGCTCGCGCGGGTCCGCCACCAGTTCGCGGAACGCGATCGGCCGGTCGACCGGCAGCCAGCGCGGCGCGTCGTACGGCTTGCGCGGCGCGCCGGCGTCGACGTGCGCGACCGTCGCCGACGGCCCCGACAGCGCCGCGCGGCCGAGCACCAGCGTCGCGGCCGCGTCGTCGACTTCCGCCGCCGTGCGGCCCGTGACGACCAGCACCTTGCGCTCCGGCGCGGCGGGATTGTCGACGACCGCGAGCGTCGGGCCGTTGACGGACGGCAGCGCGAGGCCCGGCGGCAGTGCGGCGACCGGGCCGATCAGCACCGCGTGGTCGTTCGCCGGCAGCGCGGACGACACCGGGAAGCGCGCGTGGCGGTAGTCCGCGAGCGCGCCGAACCACGACGCGAGCACGCCCGCGCTGCGCAGCGTCGCGGTGTCGGGCGACGCGGGCAGCACGAACGGCAGGCGCACCCGCCCGTTGTCGCGGCGGTCGAAGAACGGCGCGGGCAGCAGCGCGAGATCGTTCGGCAGGCGCACCGGCGTCTCGTCGAGGATCAGCTCGCTGGTCGGACTCACGTCGGCCCACAGCGCCGAGTTCGCGGGGTCTTCGCAGTGATCGAGCGAGTAGTGCGCGATCAGCCGCAGCCCGATCTGGTTGAAGTCGGAGAAATAGCGCGAGTCGATCGGGATTTCCTGCGTGACCGTGCGGCCCGCGCGCGGCGCATCGAACGGCACGGTGGCGACCACCTCGCCGTTGATCGACACCTTCAGGTGCGACAGCGGGAACACCAGCGACGGCGAATACGCGTACGTCAGGCGCAGCCGCGCGGCGGTCACCACGCGGTCGAGCCGCACGCCGGCGCTGATCGTGCGCGCGTCGTCGGCGCCGCGCAGGCGCAGCGGATCGAACGCGCCGAGCGTCGAGAACGGCAGGCGCACGGTGGTCGCGCCCCGGACGGCGGACGGCGCGCTCGCCGGGGCCGTCGGAGCCGCCGCCTGGGCTGCGACCGGCGCCGAAACCGGCGCCGGAATGGCCCCGGCCGTGCCGGGCGCCGTCGGCGTGGCGGCCGGCAGGCAAGCCGCGTAGAACGTGCCGGCCGCGGCCGCGATCGAGACGAACAGCGATGTGGCCGGCTTCATGCGCGGCCCCGCTTCATGTGATGGTCGACAGTGTCGAAAGCGACGCACGCGGCGCAGCCGGGCAGGCGAATGCACATCCCCAATGCTTCCCCTTGAATCCAGGTCCTGGTTGTGGTGATCGAAACGGCGTGGCTGACCACGGCGGCGCCCCCGCGCCGCTGCGCGCATGCCTGGCACCGGCACCCGCGCAGCTCCGATTCGTCACACTATCTCAAAAATAGATTAAAAATTACCCCAGTTCGAACATGCACTGCATGAAAGCCCCGATTCCGGTCAGAAATGCTGCGCGCCGTGCATATGAGGTATGAATTGCGTCGTTGCTGCTGAAGTCGCCGAACGGCACAATGCCGGACGCTGCCGGCGCGGAAAATCGTGTGCGAGCCCTGGTCGGGCAAGCGAGACGTCGGCGGCGAACCCGTTGCAGGCCGCGCGCCTCCGCGTAGGCGGCGCGTATGCTACCGCATTCCGCAGCCGCCCGCCGCGTTTTCTTCGTGGAAAGACAAACTTGCATCAATCCTCAGACATCGCCAACCCGCCCCCGGAAACCCTGCTGCGCATCATCGCCGCGCAGACCGAAATCGCCCGGCTCGGCCTCGACCTCGGCAGCGTGATGGCCTATGTCGCCGATCAGGCGATGTACGAGGTCAAGCGGTCGCGGCCGCATCGCGCGCAGCGCAATGATGTAACGGCGTGACGGGCTGACTGCGTGGCGGCGCCCGTCAGGCCAGCACGCGCCAGATCCCCGACGCCGCGATCGCGGCCCCGACGACGAGCCACTGGACGACCGCGATCCATACGCCGGTCCGGCACAGGCCGATCGCGCCGCGCACCCGCGCATCGAGCGTGCGGCCCGCCTTCGTCGCGTCGATCCAGCCGAGATCGGCGAGCGCGCGGTCGAGCGCGGCCAGCGCATCGCCGCCGGCGGGCTCCGGCGCCGCCGCCGACGCTGCATCGGCCAGCGCCGCGAACAGCCTGCGGTCGACCGCGATCCGCACCGCGAACCACAGCGCCGCGACGCCCGACGCGGTGCTGACGGTCGCGAGCAGCGCCTGCGCGAACGGCGCGGCGCTCCAGCCCGACGCGACCCACCATCCCGCGCCCGCCGCCACGAGTGCAACGGCGACCGCCCACGCGCCCGCATCGAGCGCACCGCGAGCCGCGGCGATCCGGTACGGCGCGGACCGGTCACGCATCATGCGCCCTCCTTCTCCGCCGCTCGGCGGTCGATCCAGTCCTGCAGCACGTCCACCGCTTCATCCGACCACACCGCGCGCGGCCGGACCGCCCGCACCGCGGCCAGCGCGTCGCGCGCATCGCGCAGCCCGCGCCGCATCGCGATCCACGCGGCCGCGCACAGCACGCTGCGCCCATAGCCGAGCGCACAGCAGACGAGCACGTCGCGCCCCTCGCCGTGCAGGCGCTCCAGCGCGGCAACGGCCTGCTGCAATTGCCGCGCCGTC
Organism: Burkholderia sp. MSHR3999; assembly: GCF_000833595.1. Classification (NCBI taxonomy): domain Bacteria; kingdom Pseudomonadati; phylum Pseudomonadota; class Betaproteobacteria; order Burkholderiales; family Burkholderiaceae; genus Burkholderia; species Burkholderia sp. MSHR3999. The sequence continues at coordinate 1,165,340 of NZ_JRFO01000001.1, read as the reverse complement.
GGCGCGACGAGATCGAGCTGCGGCACCGTCGCATACGCGCACGACGCGTCCGTCGCGGCCCAGCGCGGCATCTCGGCGGTCAGGTCGACGACGCCGGTAAAGCCGTGCCGCCGCAGCTCGCGCGTGGTCGGCGTGCGGCCGATCGACACGCGCTCGTCGAGCCGCGCGGGCGCGGACCGCCGGAACGTCCACGCGCGCGAGTTGACGAACGCGCCGGCGATCGTCGGCGCGAGCAGCCCTTGCATGAACGGCGGGAAGCGGCCGCCGGCGTCCTTCTGGAACGCGCCCGGCGCGCCGCGCCAATAGATCCATGCGACGCACGCGAGCGCCAGCGCGACCCACCCCGCCGCCAGCGCCCAGCCGGCCGCGCGCGCGATGCAGGCGAGCGCGAGCAGCGCGACGGCGCCCGCGCCGAGCGCATAGCGGCGCGCCAGCGCGCGGCTCGCCGCCGAGGGTGCCGTGGAAAGCGCCGCGTCCGCGCCCGGCCGCCGGCCCGCCGCGTCGCGCAGCGGGAACAGGAACAGCGCGAGACAGCCGACCGCCGCGCCGGTCGGCACGTCGATCACGTGATGCTGGTAGGTCGTCAGTACCGACACGCCGATCGCCGCGAACCACAGATGCAGCGCGGCGCGCGCCAGCGTGCCGCGCAGGTGTGCTGCGTAGACGGCCCACAGCACGACGAGCAGGCCGATATGCAGCGACGGCGCCTGGTTGAACGGCTTGTCGAAACCCATCAACAGCGTGAAGAGCGCACCGGCCACGCCGCCCGCGTCGGGCCGCTCGAAGCCGAAGCGCAGCGGCCACGCGATGAAGCACGCGACCGAGATCAGTTGCACGGTCAGCAAGCGCTTCACGTGATCGAGCAGGTCGTCGCGGCGGGTCCAGAAGAAAAACGACAGCGCGTACAGCAGGTCGATCGACCAGTACGGCACGATCGTCCACGGCACGAACGGAATCGCATGCTCCCAGCCGAACGCGAAGGTCGGCACCGCGGCGCGGCGCGCGGCGAGCCAGTTCGCGAAGCCGTAGCTCGAGAAGAACACCGCGCCCATCACCGCGAGCCAGCGCAGGCGCAGCGCGAACGACGCGTCGCGCACGCCGGCAGCCGCCGGTGCAGGTGCGGAAAGGCCGCGCGCGCCGCCGAGCTCGCGCATCACGCGTCGACCCGCTGCGCGAGACTGACCGTGAAGATCCCCATCTCGTCGATCCGCTGGTCGAGCTTGCGGAAGCCGGCGCGCGCGACGAGTTCGTCCATCTCGGCCTGCGAGCGGCGGCGCATCACCCAGGTCGCGTCGCCGCGGTGGTTGTTCAGCGCACGCGCGATGAACTCGAGCTGCGGATGCCACGGCTGCCCCGTATAGACGAGATAGCCGCCCGGCGGCACCGCCTGCGCGAGCCCGCGCAGCGAGCGCTCGATCAGCGCGTTCTCGCCGAACAGCTCGTAGAGGCCCGACACGATCGCGAGCGTCGGACGCGGCTCGAGCGTTGCGAGCGACGCCTCGTCGAACGCGTCGCCGCGCTCGAAGCGCGCGATCGGCTCGAGGCCGCGCTGCGCGATCAGCACGCGCCCTGCCTCGACGTTCGGCGGGCTGTAGTCGCGCAGCGTGATGTCGTCGGGCGCGGCGCCGTCGCGCTCGGCTGCCGACGCGATCGCGTCGAGCACGTAGCGGCCGTGCCCGGCCGCGATGTCGACGATCCGCACCGGCGCGCTGGCGCCGCGCAGCCGCGCGATCGCCGCGCCGATCAGTTCCTGCAGGTGCACCTTGCGCTGGCGGATGCCGGCCCAGCCCGGCGAATCAAGATAGGTGCGGTCGATCAGCCGGCCGACGCCGAGGCGCCCCTGCGCGTGATTGCGGTACACGTAGTCGAGCGTCGAGCCCGAATCGAAGCCGAGCTTCAGCCCGAGCGCGATGCCGTCGGACAGCGCGCCACCCGCCTTCAGCCCTGCCCGCGTGATCGCCCAGTACGCGCGCGCGAGCGGATTCGCGGGCGGCCGCTGGAGCGCCGCGTATTCGTCGTGGAACGCACCGCGCCGGTCGGCGTCGGCGAGCGACACGCGCGGGCTCGGCGCATCGAATTCGCGCAGCACGAACGCGCGCAGCGGCGCGAGCGCCTGCGCGCGGTCGCGCTCGCCGAGCGTGTCGTGATAGAAGCCCGGCAGCACGATGCGCTCCTTGCGCGCCGCGCCGAGGCGCTCGTAGAAGCGGTCCTGCGGGCCGCGATGGACGACCCAGTCCGCACCGGAGATCAGCAGCTGCGTCGGCACGGTGATCGCCGCGGCGTCCGCGACGATCCGCTGCGCGGTGTCGTGCAGGTCGAGCAGCATGTTGACCGCGATCGGCCGCGTGATCAGCGGATCGGCCGCGTAGCTCGCGATGCGCTCGGGGTCGTGCGTGAGGAATTTCGGCTTCACGTAGCTGTTCACGTAGAACAGCCCGCGCAGCTTGTGCATCAGCCGCAGGCCGGGCCGCGCGAACGGCACGTAGAGCTTGATGTGGAACGCCGGCGACGCGACGACGAGGCAGCGGATCGGCGGCGCGTAGTCGTGCGCCCAGGTCGCCGCGAGCACCGCGCCGACGCTCTGGCCGACCACCGCCATGTCCTCGATCGCGATGCCGTGCGCGTCGCGGATGTGCTCGACGAAGGTCTGCAGGTCGCGCACCGACGCGGCCGCGCTCGGGCTGTAGCCGCGCGCGCCGGGCGAACGGCCGTGACCGCGCGCGTCCCACGCGAAGAACGCGAATTCGGGCAGGTCGAGCTCGTCGACGAGGTGCGCGACGCGCGCCGAATGCTCATGCCCGCGATGCAGCAGCACGATCGCGCCGCGGCAGCGCGTGCCCATCGCGGGCCAGTGACGGTAGAACAGCGTTTCGCCGTCATGGGTGGTGAAGTCCGCCTCGCGGGCGATGCGTGCGCTCATGCGTTTTCTCTCGTTTCGTTATTCGAATCAATTCGGCGCCGCCCTCCGACGCCGCTCCCCGGCGCTGCCCGGGTCAGCCGCCCGCTTCGGCGACGCCGGCCCGCACGCGCCGCACCATGGTCACGACCGACAGCACGATCAGGAGCCGCCACAGCCATGCGGCGATGCCGCCGACCGGCAGGCCGACGCCGATCCACAGCGCGAACGCGCCGAGCGCGAGCGCCCGGTCGCTCTTGCCGAACGGGCCGTCGTAGCGGCGGCTCGCGCCGGCGAGCGGCCCGATCAGCCCCGCGCCTTCGACGACGACCGCCAGCAGTGCGAACAGCCAGACGTCCGCTTGAGCGAACGCCGGCACCGCGAGGAACGGCAGCACGAGCGCGACGTCCGACACGATGTCGCCGAGCTCGTTCAGGTATGCGCCGAGCGTGCTCTTCTGCCCGTGCTCGCGCGCGAGCATGCCGTCGATCGCATTCAACGCCATGCGCAAGAACAGCCACAGCGGGATCAGCAGGAACAGCGCCTTCGCCAACCCGCCGAGCCCGGCGAGCGCGCCGACGACGATCGAGCCGCCGGCGGCGAACAGCGTGACCTGGTTCGCGGTGACGCCGCGTTCGGCAAGGGAATCCGCGAGCGGGCGCAGGCAGTTCTGGAATTTGGGTTTGAGTGCGTAGAGGCTCATCGTTTTATTCGCACGGCTTGCGGGACGTCTTCGCCGGTCGTGCCCCGGACGGCGGAGAGGTCGCATCAATGGACGGCCATAATCGTCGCCGAGCGGCCATCGTGCGTCAAGCATCCCGAACGGTGTCGCGCGACGCCCGACGCCGCGGGCCGCGGGCCGCGGCCCGCGGCGCGGCATTCTGGTGTTTTTCGCGGAAACTCGCGATAATCCGCTGGCCCGAATGCCGCGCCACATCGTGCCCGCCGCATTCGCGCACCTGTCCAATAGCGGTCATTCACGCCGTTCATCGCGGCATCCGCCGATCATCGCGGACCCGCGACAGGCATTCACGAATTTGAAAATAGTCAAATATGGGCCGTCCGGCGCGCCACGCAGCGCGCCGGCATTCCGGGAACCTGCCCGCCGCAGCGATGCGGCGCGGCAGGCATGCGAACAGGAGGCGCGTCGCCGATGAACATCCTGCATGCGTGGCAACGCGATTTCCTGCTGTCGATCGTGCGCCTCGTCGCCGGCGCGTATCCGGTCTGGCATCAGGCGCCGCCCTCGCCGACGCAGAAAATCTACTTCTCGAACCATACGAGCCACATCGACACGCTCGCGATCCTCGCCGCGCTGCCGCGCGACGTGCGCGCGGTCGTGCGGCCGGTCGCCGCGCGCGACTACTGGGACAGCAGCGACCTGAAGCGCCACATCGCGCAGAAGCTGCTGAACGTCGTGCTGATCGACCGCCACCGCGAGACCGGCGGCGATCCGCTTGATCCGGTGCGCGACGCGCTCGCGCAGGGCCATTCGATCATCATTTTTCCCGAAGGCACGCGCAGCGCCGAAGCGCTGCCGCAGCCGTTCAAGAGCGGGCTGTTCCATCTCGCGAGCGAGTTCCCGAACGTCGCGCTCGCGCCGGTCTACCTGGAGAACCTGCAGCGGATCATGCCGAAAGGCGCGATCTGGCCGGTGCCGCTGATCTGCAAGGTGCACTTCGGCGCGAACGAGGCGCGCGGCGACCAGGAAGACAAGGCGTCGTTCCTCGCCCGCATGCGCGACGCGCTCGTCGCGCTCGCGCCGCACCGGCCCGCGGGCTGAACGCGGCGCCACCTTCCACATCCGGACATCGACATGCGAACTCTTTTCTGGGAACTGGTCGCGGGCGTCACGGCCCTCTTGGCCGTCGCGACCGTGATCGGCGCGATCCTCGGCGCGCGCAGCGGCGGCGCGAGCGCGACCATCGTCAACCTGAACCAGCGCATCCGCGCGTGGTGGGCGATGATCGCGGTGATGGTGATCGCGATCGGCCTCGGCAACAACGTCACCTACCTCGTGTTCGCGCTGCTGTCGTACCTGACGCTGCGCGAATTCATCACGCTCACGCCGACCACCGCGAGCGACCACACGACGCTGTTCATCGCGTTCTTCGTCGCGATTCCGGTGCAGTACCTGCTGCTCGCGATCGACTGGTACGGGATGTACTCGATCTTCGTGCCGGTGCACCTGTTCTTCGCGATGTCGCTCGTATCCGCGCTCACGCAGGACACGCGCGAATTCCTGAGCCGCAACGCGAAGATCAACTGGGCGCTGATGGTCTGCGTGTACGGGCTGAGCCATGCGCCCGCGGTGCTGATCCTCGACATTCCGCGCTACACCGGCCAGAACGCGCTGCTGCTGTTCTTCTTCCTCGTCGTCGTGCAGATCAGCGACGTGCTGCAGTACGTGGTCGGCAAGCTGTTCGGACGCCGCAAGATCGCGCCGCGCCTGTCGCCGTCGAAGACGATCGAGGGCTTCGTCGGCGGCGGCCTGCTCGCGACGCTGTGCGGCGCGTCGCTGTACCGCGTGACGCCGTTCAGCTTCGGCGCGGCGTTCGGCATCTCGCTCGCGATCGTGATCGCGGGCTTCGTCGGCGGGCTCGTGCTGTCGGCCGTCAAGCGCTCGCTCGGCACGAAGGACTGGGGCTCGATGATCGCCGGCCACGGCGGGATGCTCGACCGCGTCGACTCGATCTGCTTCGCGGCGCCGGTGTTCTTCCACCTCGTCCGGTATCTGTACGTGTGACGCGCGGGCGGCACGGCGTGCCGCCTCGCGTGACGCGCACACCCGGCTCAATACCCTTCCTGCAAAGCCTTCGGCACGACGTAGCGGCCGCGGGCTCCGTCGAACTTCACCGTGTAGCGCGCATGGACCGCCCGGTTTGCGCGCCAGCCGGTTTCGGTCACCGTCAGCGGATAGACCTCGTCGCTGCTGCTCGTATCGGGCGTGATCTCGAAGCGCCGCGCCTCGCAATGTGCCTTCGCATTCGCGCAGTCGTTCGACGCTGAATTGTCGAGCGCTTCGTTGATGCGCGGCGCGGCCAGCACGAACGCGTTGCCGCGCGGCAGCCAGATGCTGCGCATGCTCACCGAATAGCCCTGCAGCGTCACGCCGTCGCTCAACACGAAGCCGAACAGATGCGGCCCGAGACGCTGGATGCTCACCGTGCCCGGCTCGCCGTAGTTGCCCGACGCGATGTCGGCTTTCGTGATCACCGGCGCCAGCGCCTTGCCGTTCCGCACGGGCTTGAGCACGTACAGGTCGACCGCGCCCGCATCGCCCTGGGAATCCATGCGCGGCGTGCCGTTCTGCACGCTGGCGGCGGTTGCGCCGCACATCGCGAGCAGGTAGCGCGGGCCGTCCGGCGTGCTCACCCGCAGCGACGCGCACGGCTGGTAGACGTTGTCGCCGTCGACGGGCTGCCAGCCCCGGCGATCGGCGCGCCACTTGCCGTAGGTGTCGCGGATGAAGTCCTTCAGCAAGCGGTCGGGGGGCGTAGCGTCGGCCGCATGCGCGGCTTGGGCCGGCAGTGCGGCGCACAGGCCGCAGCCGGCAATCGTCAGCAATCGGCTGACGCGGCGGAAAGTCGAGGTCATCTGAAAAGCGGGCCCGTCGGAGTGTCGTTGTTCTTTCTGTTGGCGCAGCCGTCGGCGGCGCCATCCCGGAATCGCGATAGCTTATCAGGATGGCGTGCCGGATCGACGGGCGCGATCCGTAGTCGCTCGGGCCGGCGTACACGCATGCGGCGGCCGATCGCGCGCCGGTCAGGCGCCGGCGCGCGCAAAAGCGGCGCGGTCGGCACGCGCGCCGCCACGCCGCGTCATCGCGTAATTAGGCGCGCCATCGAGCGCGCCGCCCGGTGGCTCAAGGAAACGCCGGGATCGTCGGGTCGTGCCCTTCGACATCCGCTTCCGGATGGTGCTTCTTGATCAGCGCCTCGATTTCGTCGACGCGATCGGTCTTGACGTCCACCATCAGCAGCAGCTCGCCCTTCTCGACCGCGCCTTCAAAGCGCTTCAGGCGCGTATTCGGCACGTCGACGCCGATCATCGTCGCGGTCCACGCGCCGAACCCGGCGCTGAGCAGCGTGATCAGCACGACGGCGCCCGCGCCGAACTTCAGCCCTTCCGGATGAAACACCAGCGCGGCGAGCCCGACCACCATCCCCACCAGCCAGCCGACCAGCGTGCCGCGCCCGAGCGCCGGCAGCAGGTCGCTGCGCTGCGCGAGCGTAGCCGGCGGCAGGTTGTCGGTTTTCACGCCCGGCGCCGCCAGCACATGGACATGCCGCCATTCGACTCGTTTGAGCAATAACTCGTCGATGATCCGCGTCGCACTCTTCGCGTTGGGCAACAACACGTAGATTCTTCGCATTTCCCGCCCCTCCTTCCCATGCCCGCGAACGGCCGCGACACATGCGTCGCGGCGCGCCACGCCGGAGCATGCGCTACCGCGGGCCGCGGTCCTTTCATATTAGTCGCTATCCCTGCCCGCGGCGGTCCTCGTCAATTCGGCCAGCAGCGGTACGATCGCCGTTTCGCTCGATGACGGGGTCGGAGTGCGGCGTGACGATCCTGCCGCGACGGCGCGCAAAGTGCTGACCGAACCGGCGCTCGTCGCGAAACCGATCGACGATCCCGCGTTCGTGCGCCCGATCGCGCTGATCCGCAAACGCGGACGCACGCTGCCGCGTGTCGCGGAAGCGTTCGTCGCGTTGAAGTTGCGGGAATTGAAGTGAGTAAGGTGTCGGCGTCAGCCGGCCCGCTGCGTCATTGCGCGTCGACCGACAGCGCCTCGCCGATCGCATAGAAATTGCCGCCCGCGATGTAGTGCAGGCTGCGCAATGCCGGATCGGCCGCTTCGAAATGCCAGTGGCCGTCGTTGAACACGCGCGTGTCGGACCACGCGCCGACGACCTCGCCGATGAACAGGTCGTAGGCCTGCTGGTTGTGCGGCTCCGGAATCAGCCTGCACGCGAGCCAGCCCGAGCAGCCGGCGACGAACGGCAGGTCGTGCCCTTCGACGTCGAACAGCGTCACGCCGGCTTCACGCAGCTTGTCCGGCCGCTCGGCGAGGCTGTGGCTGCCGACCGCATGCGTGAGCGTCAACTGCGCGGCGGTCGGGACCTGGATCACGAACATGCCGCTGCGCTCGATGAGCTCGCGGGTCTTCGCGCGCTTGTCGAGCACGACCGTCAGCTTCGGCGGCATGAAATCGAGCGCGCAGGCCCACGCGGCAGCCATCACGTTGTCGGTGCCGGCGTGACGCGCCGACACGAGCACGGTCGGGCCGTGATTGAGGAGACGGTAGGCCTTCTTCAGCTCCATCGGAGCGATATGACTGTCCATTCGGATTCTCTCGAAGCGATGCGGTGAACGCCCGCATTCTCGCACCCAATGGACCCGGCGGATCGAATCCACCTGCTTGCTTCGCGTGTATTCGCTCTCGGCGTCAGCGCCGCCCCGCCGCCCAGTCGAGCGCTGCGTCGAACAGCGCGAGGCCGGCCGGCGACAGATTGACGAACGTGTCGTTGTCGAGGAAGAACATCACGCGCCGCGCCGGCGCAAGCGCTTCGTAGTCCATCGTCGCGCCCTTCTCGTACGCGAAGATCGCGGCCTTGTCCGGCTGCCCGTACACGGTCGCGATGATGCTCGCGCCGAGCCCCGGCCTGCCCCAGCTCATCGGCGCCTGCTTGCCGTACACGTTCGTCGCGCCGGCCGGCAGCCCGGCTGCGATCGGATGCGGCGCGTTGACGAGCCACACGTAACGCTCCTTGCCGGTTTCGCCGAAGTCGACGTCGTGACGCTTGCCCGTCATCGCGAGATCGTCGAGCAGATCGTTTTCCCAGGTCACGAGCGGCTTGTCGAGCGTGCGCCAGCCCGCCGCGACGTGCTTCGACGACACGGTCGACGAGATGATCACCAGATCGGCGTCGCGCGCCGCGTCGGGCGTCGCGGCCTGGTCGACGAAACGCACCGCGTAGCCGCGCGTTTCCAGATGCGCGCCGACGCGCTCGTCGACCTTCAGGTTCGGCCCGCCGAGCTGCACAAGCATCGCGACGCGCGTGACGGCGGCCTGCGTGTCGGCCGCGGCGGTCGCGCCAGTCGCGGTGGCCGGCGCAATGCCCGCGACGCTCATCCCCAGCGCGAGCGCGCCGCTCGCAATCGCGCGCAGTGCGCCGCGCCGTGTGCGCGACAGCCCGCGCACCGATTCGTTCTTCAGGTTCGTGTTCATTGCGATGTTCTCCAGTTCCGCGCGACAAACCGCGCGGCAAGTCGGTCATGCGTCGTCCGGAATCAGAACTGCAGCGTCGTCAGCAGCGACACCTGCCGCGCATCGCCAACCGCGACGAAGTAGCGGTTCGCGCTCGACGGGTAGTACGTGCGATTGAAGAGGTTCTTCACGTTGAGCTGGAACGACAGCTTCTGCTTGCCGATGCGCGTGTCGTACGTCGCAAACGCGTCGGCGAGCACGTACGACGGCAGCGTGAAGCTGTTCGCCGAATCGCCGGGCCGCGCGCCGACGTAGCGCGCGGCGGCGCCGATGCGCAGGTCGTCGCCGCCCGTCAGCGTGCCGACGTCGTACACGGCCGCGAGCGATCCGGTGTGACGCGCGACGTTCCAGAGCCGGTTGCCCGCGTAGAGCGGGTCCTCGATCGTCTTCGCGTCGATGTACGCGTAGCTCGCGATCACGTTCCAGCGTTCGCCGAGCTTGCCCGACACGTCGAGCTCGATCCCGCGCGAGCGCGCCTTGCCGGACGTGCGCCAGTCGGTGAGCTTCGTCGCGTCGTTGAACTGCGACACCAGCACGTTCTTCTTGTCGATGTTGAACAGCGCGAGCGTGCCGGTCAGGCCGCCCGGCAGGTCGAGCTTGCCGCCGACCTCCCACGCGGTCGACTCCTCCGGCGGCGTCGCGCCGTCGATCACGAAGCCGGACCCCATCGGCGCGATCGACGACGACGGCTTCAGCGACTGCGAGTAGCTGCCGTACAGCGAGAACGCGTCGTTCCACTTGTAGACGACGCCCGCGCGCGGCAGCCATTTCGAGCCGCTCAGGTCGGTGTTCGCCTTGAACGGCCGGCCGCGGCCCGCGACCTGGTTGTACGTGATGAAGCGCATCCCGCCCGACACGATCCATTTGTCGGTCACGTGGATACTGTCCTGGAAGAACGCCGATGCATCGTGCAGCGTGTCGGTCTGGTCGCTGTCGCTCGCGGACACCGTGCTCGACGGCGGCAGCAGGCCATACACGGGTTCCAAGTAGCTGAACGGCGTCTTCACGGCCTGCCGCAGCATGTCCTTGCGATAGATGCGGCGGTATTCGCTGTCGACGCCGAGCTGCACGTCGTGCCGCATCCCCGCGAGCGTCAGCTTGCCGTTCACGTACGCGATTCCGTAGCTGTCAGTGCTGAGCGAGCCGTGCGTCGCGTCGTTGCTGCGCGACAGCGTGCCCGTCGTCGGGTTCACGCCCGTGATGCGGATCTGGTTCGCATCGTAGGTCTCGCGGTTGTAGCTGTAGCCGAAATGCGCATTCCAGTCGGCGTCGATCCGGTGATCGACCGACAGCTGCGCGAGATGCGATTCGCCGTCCATGTCGTTGAACGGCTCGTCGAGACGGCGCCGCGCGGGAATGTCGAGCGGCGCGTTGGTGCGCGGGTCGAGCGCGGTGCCGCGATCGAACGGCGAATGGAACCGGCGGTATTCGTAGGACAGCACGACCTGCGTATCGCGCCCGTACCACGCGAGCGACAGCGCGACGAAGGTCTGCCGGTATTCGCCGAAGTTGCGCCAGTACTGCTGGTTCGACTGGTCGACGATCAGCCGGTACGCGAGCCGCGTGTCGCCGACGGGCCCGGTCGAATCGAACGTGACGTTGCCGCCGTTCTTGCCGTGACCGTAGGTCGCGCCGCCGACCGACACCGCGTTGTAGCGCGTGAGCTGCGGCTGCTTGCCGACGACGTTCACGACGCCGCCCGGGTCCATCAGGCCATACAGCAGCGACGTCGGGCCCTTGAGCACCTCGACGCTGTCGACCGCGGCGTTGAACGAGCGCCCCTGCACGACCGGCATCCCGTTGTGCATGATCGAGCCGTCGCGGTTGTCGCCGAAGCCGCGCTTCATGATCGTGTCCTGCGTGCCCGCGAGCGTGTTGCCCTGCGTGATCCCGCTCACGTTGGCGAGCGCATCGTCGAGATTGCGCGGACGCTGATCGCGCAGCACCTGCGCCGGCACGATCGCGACGGCCTGCGCGGTGTCGAGCAGCGGGATCTCCGAGCGCAGCACGCCGGCCTCCTGCGGCGGACGATAGCTTTCCGCGCGGATCGCGCTGCTGCGCACCGCGATCGTCGGCAGTTCCGCGCCGGCGGCAGCCGGCTGGGCGGCCGCCTTGCCCGCGCGCTGCAGCGTATAGCCGCCGCCCGGCTGGCGCAGCGCGACGAGCCCGGTGCCCGCGAGCAGGCGGTCGAGCGCGCCGTCGACGTCGAACCGGCCATGCACGCCGCCGCTCGTCAGGCCGGCCGTCAGATCCGCGGGAAACGCGAGCAGGATGCCCGCGTCGCGCCCGAAGCGATTGAGCGCCGCCTCGAGCGGGCCGGCCGGCACGTCGAATGGCCGGCGCGATGCGTTCTGCGCGGTTGCGGGCGCGGCGTCGGCCAGCGCGGGCGCCGGCAGCAGCGCCGACAGCAGGACGGCGCCGGCCAGCCGGCGGACGAGGCTGCGCGGCGCAGCGGATGCGGCGGATGCGGCGGATGCGGCGGATGCGGCAATGGCGGCCGCGCGCGGGCGCGGCGGCTGGGAGCGGAGGGTTGCCGGTCGGCGGCGGGCAAGACGACGAGTGGAAGGCATGATCGAGGTGTGGATAGGCGATGGGTCAGTGCTGCTTTCATCACCCATGTCACGCGAACATCGAAAAACAGCTCAGGTCGGCGGAAAATTTTTTCAGCGCGTTTTTTCCGGGCGGCTCACGAACCAGCCCGCACGACGGTCGCCCAGTAGCGGGTCGCATACGCGACGTCGATCGGCAGCGTCGCCTTCAGCGTGTCGAGCACGCGATCGGCGTCGTCGACCGGAAACGTGCCGGACACCCGCAGGTCCGCGACGGACGCGTCGCAGCGCAGGCTGCCGCGGCGATAGCGGTCGAGCTCGGCGACGAGGTCGGCGAGCCGCATGTGCGACGCGACGATCATCCCGTCGGTCCATGCGGCCGCATGCGCGTCGAGCGGCGCGCTCGCGCCGATCGCGTCGCGCGTGAAGTCGGCGCCCTCTCCCGCGGCGATCACGCGCGCGCCGGCCGACGCGCCGTACGGCTGCACGCGCACCGCGCCGGCAAACACCTGGATGCGGCTCGCGCCGTCGCGCTGGCGCACCGAGAAGCGCGTGCCGAGCGGCCGGAGTTCGCCCTCGCCGGTCGCGACGACGAGCGCACGCGCGACCGGGCGGTCGTCGTGGCCGCTCGTCACCATGATCGTGCCGCGCAGCAGGCGCAGCCGCCGTTCGGTCGCATCGAAGCGCACGTCGAGCGCGGTGTCGGTATCGAGCACGACGACGGTGCGGTCGGCCAGCGTCACCGTGCGCCGTTCGCCGACCGCGGTGCACAGGTCGGCGTGCCGGACCGCCCAGTGCCCCCAGTGTCGATACGGATCGGCCATCCACGCGGCCCCGCCCGCGAACAGCAGCACCGCGAGCGCCTTGACGGCCGCGCGGCGGCGGCCCGGGCGCGGCGGCAGCAGCGCCGTGCGCGCGGCCGGCGCGTCGAGGCCGCCGGCCAGCCGGTTCAACCGGCCGTGCACGGCCTCGATGTGGCGCCATGCGGCGTCGTGGCTCGCGTCCGCCGCGCGCCACCGCGCGAGGTCGGTCGCGAACGCGTCGTCCGTGTTGCCGGCCTGCAGGTCGACCCACCACTCGACCGCGCGCTGCGCGACCTGCGGGGCAATCGCCGGCGTTCCCGAGGCGGCCATCGGTCAGGCCGCCATCGCGAAGAAGCACTGCGTGCCGGCCTTCACGAGATAGCGCTTGACCGTCGACAGCGACACGTCCAGCTCGGCCGCGATCTCGGCCTGCGTGAGCCCGTCGAGCTGCGACAGCAGGAACGCGCGCTTGGCCGCGAGCGGCAGGCCGTCGAGCAGCCGGTCGATTTCGAGCAGCGTCTCGAGCACGACGGCGCGCGCCTCCGGCGTTGGCGCGTGCGCTTCGGGACGCTGCGCGAGCGCGTCGAGATACGCGCGCTCGAGCTGCTCGCGGCGCCAGTGGTTGTACAGCACGCGCTGCGCGACCGTCGTCAGGAACGCGCGCGGCTCGCCGGCGCCGATCGGCTCGTCGCGCGCGAGCAGGCGCATGAACGTGTCGTGCGCGAGATCGGCCGCGCGGTGCGCGCACCCGAGCTTCCGGCTCAGCCAGCCGCGCAGCCACGCGTGATGGCCGACGTACAGGGAGTCGATTTCGCGGTAGAGAGGGAGCTTGTCAGCGGACATGGCCGGATTCCGGGCGCGGGCGCGCGATCACATTTGCAAATGAGAATGATTATTATACGCAAATGCGCAGCACTGCCCGGCGCGCGACGATGGCGGGGTCGGAAGCGCAGGCGGGCAAATGCAAAGGAAAGTTTGATGCGAGCCATTTGCATGCGCGCTATGGCACACTTCGCGTTTGCGTGATTTCCTTGCACCGGGCGCCCGGAATGCACCCCAACCTGCCATGCCGCGTCAGACTTACCCTTCGATCCGCAGCGCAACGCTGAAGATCGCACCGATCATCGCGATTTCGCTCGTGATGCCCGGCATTGCCCGCGCCGACTGTCTCGACGACGCCGCCGCCTTCCATCATGTCAACGTCAGCCTGATGCGCGGCATCGCGATGGTCGAGTCCGGCATGAAGACGAACGCCGTGAACACCAACACCAACGGCACGACCGACATCGGGCTCATGCAGATCAACAGCTCGTGGCTGCCGACGCTCTCGCGCGAGGGCATCAGCGAGCAGAGCCTGTACGACCCGTGCACCAATGCGTTCGTCGGCGCGTGGATCCTGTCGCAGAACATCCGTCAGCTCGGGCCGACCTGGAACGCCATCGGTGCGTACAACTCGGCGTCGCCCGACAAGCGCCTTGCGTACGCGCGCAAGGTCTATGATGCGATCCAAACCATTCCGGATACGCCGGACTCTCCCATGCCCATCCTTCCGCCGTCCTATACGCCGCCGCAGTCGTACAACCCGTTCGCGAGCCTGAGCGTCACGGCGCCGCAGGCCACGCGCCCGCGCGCCGCGGCGCCGGCCGCCGCCCCCTCCGGCCCCGCCGGCGCGTACAACTTCGGCTGGACGGTGACCGGCGCGGAACAGGCGAAGCCGATCCAGGTGTTCGACGACGGCGCGAAGGTCTATGTGCAGTTCAGCGACATGAAGCGCGTGCCGGCGATCTTTGCCGACACGCCGGGCGGGCGCGTGCTGGTGCCGTGGGAGCCGCAGTTCCCGTATGCGGTGCTCGCGCGTCCCGCGCAGGCGCTGATCTTCCAGCTCGGGGCCTATGAGGCGCGCGCGCAGCGGGGGACGCCGGGCCCGCTGATGCCGGCCGGCGCAGCCGCGCAGCGCACGGCCGCGACGGCGGCCGCGAGCGCGCCGCCGCCGGCCCAAAGGACTGCGGAGACGGCCCGGAGCAACGCGTCGGCCGACGCCCTCTGGTACGTGACCAAGTCGTCGGCAGCCCCGACGCCGTTGCCCGCGGCCGTGCCGGTTGCGGCTGCCACTCCGTCGACGGCCGCCGTCTCGGCGCCGGCGGCTGCCACGGCGCCTGCCGCGAAGCCCACGCGCGTCAGCACGGACGCGCTTTGGTACATCTCGAAGTAATCCGCTCGCGTCCGGAACGCTAGGGTCTGTTTACATACGGAACACGCATGCGAATGCCCGAAATCGCTCGTAGGGCAAGGAGGGAGGAGCGCCGTTTGGCCGTGCCAAACAAGCGACGAGCGACGCCGCCATACGGGCGATTTCGGGCATTCCCGTGGAATGGTTTTTTAAAATTTGGGGTTGCGACGAGAACGGCCGCTCGCCGCGTTGCGCTCCTTGCGAATACGTCCAGTATTCGCGGCGTCGCGCGCCTCGCGAGCGGCCGTTCTCGTCGCAACGCATGCGTGTTCCGTATGTAAACAGACCCTAGCGGACCGCGGGCGCCGCAGCGCCCGACGGCAGCAGCGCGTGGCATGCATCGGCGACGAAATGGCTGTACACGGCGTCGATGTCGATCTCGGCCATGGCGCTCACTGCTCCTGCGTCGGTTTCAGTTCGGGCGCGTTCATGTCGTCCACCCACTGCAGCTCGGCGGTGCCGTTCTTCCGGAAATACACGCGCAGATAGCGCGACGCGGGCGACTCCGGCTGCGGAATCGTCACGTCGATCGTCTTGCGCTCGGGCGGGACGCCGCGCTGGATCGCATCCAGCGGCTGCGCGAATTCCCAGAACAGTTTCACCTTCCGGCCCGGCGTCACCTTGCAGCCGCACGCGAAGCCACCGCCGCCGCCAAACGCTTCGCCCGCTTCCCGCGCGGATGGATTGCCGAAGCACCCCGACTCGTGCTCGTTGTCGAGCCGGAACTCGTGGAGCTTGCGGTCGTACTCGTTGTACCCCGTGACACATATCGCATGCGGCTCCGCCGCCGCTGCTTCCGCGCCGGCGTGCCTGCCGCACGCCGCCAGCATGCCGAGCCCCGCCAGCGCCAGCGCGCGCCATCCCTGACTGAACTTCATCGATACCTCGCAAACCTGCATCCTTGTCCTGCGGCACCGGTGACGGCAGATCGCAGCGATTTCGCGCGGCCGCCGAAGATGCCCTACGCTCGCATGACTGCTCGGTCAGGTCGACGGCGGGCAGCGTGTCCATCCGCGCAAAATACCTTTCCCTTCATTTCGGCGGGCGACTGTACGCACCACGTCCGGCAGTCAACCGCGACGCACCCATATCACCTTGCCGGCCTTGATGCCGAGGTTGCGCCGATCTTCCCGGTAATCCATCGTTCCCGGCAACGATCGGCCGTCACGCTCGCCGACGCGCCACGCGCAACCGCCGAGCATCGCGGCCGCTTCCGCTTCCGACATGCCGACCAATGCATCGTCAGGCGCGGCGTCGGCCTTGCAGGCAACTGCCGCTTCGGAACCGCCACGGTTCGGCATCGCGTTCTCTTTCGTGTTCTGGCTGGTGTTCGTACACCCGGCAATCGATGCGCCTGCAACCATCGCGGCCACAATCGAGATCAGGTTTTTCATGAGGGTCTCCCTTTCCGGTGCGTGCACGGTGCAATGCTCACCTGTGCGCGTTTCTCCGCGGCGGCGCAGCCGCTCGAAACCGGCCGCCATCATCGCGCATGCTGCCGCTCATGCGGATTCCGCGCGATCGTTCACGGCATGACGGACGCGCGGGACGGGTCGAATCTTACAGGAGGACGGTTTTCAGCGAAGCACGTGGGGCGCGCGTGACGCGCACCCGCCGGAGGAGCACGCAGCGCCCCGCTTCGGCCGCCCTATCGCCCTCAGAACCGGTAGCTCACGCCTGCCATCCCGTGGTAGTTGGTGCGCGACTGCACGATCGGGCTGTTGCCGGCGCGGCCGACCAGCCGCGACACGCCCGCCGTCGCGAGGATCGACCAGTGCTGCGACACCGCATGCGTCCACACGGCCGACATCGACACGCTGTCGATCCCGCCGCCCGCCGAATACGGCCGGAAGCGGCTCGACGCGGCCTGCGCGTCCGTCACGCCGTAGAACGTCTGCATGTAGCGCCCGGACCCGCCGTGCACGCTGCCGGTCACGACGATCTCGTCCTTGGCCGCCTTGAACACCGGCACCGCGAGATCGACCTGCCCGGACACGCCGCGCGTCGTGTGCGTGACGGGCGTATCGAGCGTCACGCTCAGCACCGCATTGCCGTAGAGTTTCACGCCGGCGCGCACGCCGACGAGCACCGATCCGGGAATCCGGCCCATCCCCTTCAGGTAGTCGGAGCCCGGCAGGTCGAAGCGGTTCTCGTCCGCGCGGCCCGAATCGTAGCTCACCGCCGCCGATACGAACACGTCGTGCGGCAGGTTCATCCGGTAACCGATGCCGTCCTCGCCGATGAACAGCCCGTTGTCGAACGTCGCGGAGAACGACGGCGCGACGACGCCTCGATACTGGCTGCTGCCCTGGTAGCGCGGCGCGACGCCGCCGCCGAGCGAGATCGTGTATTGGTTCTCCGCATGAGCGGCGGCGGCAAGGGTCAGGCCGGCAAGCGGCATGCAGTATCGGTAACGGCGGAAGGTAGTGTGCACGATATTCGGATCAAAGTCAGGGAGTCCGAAGTCTAGAAGCCGCCGCGCGCCGAAACTGTCCGGAAACTGAAGCAAATCTGTGCGCAATTGTGTTCGATTGTCGTGGAGTGTCGCGGTCGCGCCCCGGCCGCCGGCACGCCGGATAAAATCCGCGTGCATTCCGAGGAGAACATGAACGAAGACCCGCTCAAATACCGTGTCCTGCTGATCGAGGACGACGACCGCCTTGCGCAGCTGGTTCGCGAATATCTCGACGGCTACGAGTTCGCGGTGACGGTCGTGCGGCGCGGCGATCTCGCCATTGGGGCCGTGCGCGAGCGCCAGCCGTCGCTCGTGATACTCGACCTGATGCTGCCGAATCTCGACGGCATGGAAGTCTGCCGCCGGATTCGCGCGTTCTCGAACGTGCCCGTGCTGATCATGACCGCGCGCGCCGACGTGTACGACCAGGTCGCCGGACTCGAGACGGGCGCCGACGACTACGTGACGAAGCCGATCGAGCCGCGCGTGCTCGTCGCCCGCGCCCGCGCGCTGCTGCGGCGCGCGCAGCCCGCGAGCCCGGCGGCCGCCGGCGCGGCGCCGGAATCGCTCGTGTTCGGCGAGCTGACGATCTCGCCGCCGAACCGCACGGTCACGTGGCGCGGCGAGCCGGTCGACCTGAAGACCGCCGAGTTCAACCTGCTGCTGATCCTCGCGCGCGCCGCCGGCACCGTGCTGAGCCGCGACGACATCCTGAAGCAATTGCGCGGCATCGAGTTCGACGGGCTCGACCGCTCGGTCGACTCCGGCATCTCGCGGCTGCGCCGCCGCTTCGAGGACGCGTCGTCGGAGCCGCACAAGATCAAGACGATCTGGGGCCGCGGCTATCTGTTCAGCCCTTCCGCGTGGGATGCGTGAATGCTGCGCTCCCTGATCAGGCTGTACCTCATCGTGATCGCGTGCGTCGCGGTCGGGATCCTGTTCATCCAGCTGTCGTTCGACCGGATCTTCTACGAGCGCGGCGCGCAGGCCATGCGCGATTCGCTGACCACCTACGCGTTCGTGCTGAACGATTACCTCGAACGCCATCCGGGCCCGCAGCGGGCGTTCGCGCTGCGCGAACTGGCGCGGCACGGCGCCACCGGCTTCGGCTTCATATCGATGGCCGACGCCCGCGCGCGACTGAGCGGCATACCGCTGCGCGACCTCGACAGCGGCAAGATCGCGATCAGCTACGACGGCCGCGACTATTACATGCCGCTCGCGGACGGTTCCGTGGTGCACGCCCGTCCGGCCGAGGCGCCGGATCTGGACATCCGCATCTACGCTTACCTGGTGCTCGCGCTCGCGACGCTGTTCGCGGTCGTGATGTGGGTGAATTACCACTGGCGCGACCTGCGTAAGCTGCAGGACGCCGCGCGCTCGTTCGGCGCGGGCCGCCTGTCGACGCGCGCCCAGCTGTCGCACAAGTCGAACATCTACGAGCTGTCGCAGCAGTTCAACGACATGGCGCAGCGGATCGAAGCATCGATCCAGCAGCAGCGCGAGATGATGCACGGCATCTCGCATGAATTGAAGACGCCGCTCGCGCGGCTCGAATTCGGGCTCGCGTTGCTCGCGGCGCCGGACGAGACGGACCGGATGCGCGAGCAGCGCGACGCGCTGCTCGGCGACGTGCGGGAACTCGACGAGCTCGTCACCGAGCTGCTGACGATCGGCCGGCTCGAGCAGGGACGAAGCGAGCTCGCGCCGATGCGGGTCGCCGTGGCGGACCTGATCGACAGCATCGCCGGCAGCATCGCGAACGACGTCGCCGACCGCGGGCTCGCGTTCGACGTATCGACGCGCGGCGCACCGACGAGCCACGAGTGCGACCCGAAGCTCGTCGCGCGGGCGCTGCTGAACCTGATCCGCAACGGCCTGCGCTATGCGGCGAAGACGGTCGCGCTTGCCGCGACGGCCCGCGCCGACGGTGCGCTCGTGCTGACCGTCGACGACGACGGCCCGGGGATTCCGGCGGCCGACCGCGCGCGCGTGTTCGAGCCGTTTCAGCGGCTCGATTCGAGCCGCGACCGCCAGACGGGCGGGTTCGGTCTCGGGCTGGCGATCGTGCGGCGCGTCGCGCTCGTGCACGGCGGCGACGTGCAGCTGGAGGATTCGCCGCTCGGCGGCGCGCGGTTCGTGATCACGCTGCCGGCGCGGGTCGTGGATCAGGCGTGCGGCGCGGCGAAGGCAACGGCCTGACGCGTCGCCGCGACGCTTCGCGCCCGGCCGCAAGCGCCCGCCGGTTCGGCGTCGCCGGGCCCGGCGACGCGATGCTCCGCGGCGGCGGGTTCAACCGTTGAACTTGAACGCAGGCAGAACCTGCCCGAGCCGCGCGCCCATTTCCGCGCCGAGCGCCTGCAGACCGCTGAGCGGACGGATCATGACCTCGAATTCGACGATCCGCCCGTCGGCGTCGAAGCGGATCATGTCGATCCCCTTGAGCTGCTTGTCGCCGACGGTCGCGCTGAATTCCAGCACGACGCTCATGCCGTCGTCGCTGCCGAACTGGCGGTGATAGGTGAAGTCCTCGAAGATCGTGATCACCGTCCGCAGCGCCATCAGCAGCGCGGGCGCCGGCCCGTATGGCTTGAACGCCATCGGCGAGCGGAACACGGCGTCCGGATGGACGATCGCGTCCAGCGTGCCCAGGTCCTTGCGTTCGACCAGCGCATGCCACGTTTCAAGCGATTTCGCGACAGCGGGATGGAGATGCGTCGGTGCTTGCGTCATCGAGTGCTCCTGTTTCGTCGGCGTGAATGAATGGGCGTGAGGCGAGTATCAAAGGGTCGCGGCAAGCGTCGTGCCCTGCCGGATCGCGCGCTTGGCGTCGAGCTCGGCGGCCTCGCAGACGCCGCCGATCAGATGGATCGCGCGCCCCGCGGCCTGCAACTGTTCGGCCAGCTCGCGCAACGGCTCCTGTCCGGCGCAGATCACCACGTTGTCCACCGGCAGCGTTTGCTCGACGCCGTCGATCGCCACATGGAAGCCGTCGTCGTCGATGCGCCGATACGTCACCGACGACGACATGCGCACGCCGCGCGCCTTCAGTGCCGCGCGGTGGATCCAACCGGTGGTCTTGCCCAACTGGTCGCCGACCCTGGACGTCTTGCGCTGCAGCAACTGCACCTGCCGCGGCGCCGGTTCGGGCTGCGGCTCGCGCAGGCCGCCGGCATCCCCGTACGCGGGATCGACGCCCCATTCGGCGAAAAACCGCTCGGGATTCAGGCTCGCGCCGTCGCCGCTGTGCGTCAGGTACTCGGCCACGTCGAAGCCGATCCCGCCGGCGCCGACGATGGCGACGCTGCGCCCCACGTCCTTGCCGTCGCGCAGCACGTCGAGGTAGCCGAGCGCCTTCGGATGACCGATGCCGTCGATCGGCGGCACGCGCGGGACGATGCCCGTCGCCAGCACCACTTCGTCGAAGCCGCCCTGCAGCAGCAACTCGGCGGTGGCGCGCGTATCGAGGCGAAGGTCGACGCCGCGCAGCTCGATTTGCCGGCGGAAGTAGCGCAGCGTTTCGTTGAACTCCTCCTTGCCGGGCACCTTCCTCGCGATGTTGAGCTGCCCGCCGATCTCGGCGCCGGCCTCGTACAGCGTCACCGCATGGCCGCGTTCGGCCGCCGTCACGGCGAAGCTGAGCCCCGCCGGGCCGGCGCCGACCACCGCGATCCGCTTGCGCTGCTGCGCGGGGCGAATCACGAGTTCGGTTTCGTGGCACGCGCGCGGGTTCACGAGGCATGACGTGACCCTGCCGCTGAACGTGTGGTCGAGGCACGCCTGGTTGCAGCCGATGCAGGTGTTGATTTCGTCCGCCCGCCCCTCGCGCGCCTTGCGCACGAATTCGGCGTCGGCCAGGAACGGCCGTGCCATCGACACCATGTCGCAATCGCCGCCGGCGAGCAGCCGCTCGGCGACTTCAGGGGTGTTGATCCGGTTGGTCGCCACGAGCGGAATGCCGACCTTGCCCATCAATTGCCGCGTCACCCACGCGTAGGCGGCGCGCGGCACCTTGGCGGCGATGGTCGGAATGCGCGCCTCGTGCCAGCCGATGCCGGTGTTGATGATCGTCGCGCCGGCCGCCTCGATCGCGCGGGCAAGCCCGATCACCTCGTCGAGCGTCGAGCCGCCTTCGACGAGATCGAGCATCGACAGCCGGTAGATGACGATGAAGTTCGCACCGACCCGCTCGCGCACCCGCGTCACGATTTCGACCGGAAAGCGGATGCGGTTCTCGTACGCGCCGCCCCACGCGTCGTCGCGATGGTTCGTGCGCGCGGCGACGAACTCGTTGATCAGGTAGCCTTCGGAGCCCATGATCTCGACGCCGTCATAGCCCGCATACTGCGCGAGCGCGGCGCAGCGGACGAAATCGGCGATCGTCTCCGCGACCTCGGCGCCGCTCAGCGCGTGCGGCATGAACGGGTTGATCGGCGCCTTCAGCGGGCTCGGCGCGACGAGCGCCGGATGATACGCGTAGCGGCCGAAATGCAGGATCTGCAGCGCGATCTTGCCGCCTTCCGCGTGTACCGCGCGCGTCACCGCGCGATGGCGCTCGGCCTCGGCCTCCGTCGTCAGCATCGCACCGCCGGGCGCCGGACGGCCGCGCTCGTTCGGCGCAATGCCGCCCGTGACGATCAGGCCGGCCTCCCCCCGCGCCCGTTCCGCATAGAACGCCGCCATCCGGTCGAAGCCGTCCGGCGCCTCCTCCAGGCCGACGTGCATCGAACCCATCAGCACGCGGTTCCTGAGCGACGTGAAGCCGAGTTCGAGCGGCGCGGTCAGGTGGGGATAGCGAGTCATCGATCGTCTCCGTGTCTATGCAACAAGTTGCATTGATACTAGTCCGTGATTTTCGTTTATGCAACATGTTGCATAAACGAAGCCGCCCCGGTTACCCTCTCGGTTACCCCGTATCGCCGATATGGCACGATGCGACGCATCCCATGGCTTCCCTCGACTCGACATGTCCCTGCCTCACGCGCTTCTCACCGCTCTCGCCGAACGCCCCGGTTCCGGCTCGGAACTCGCCGGCCGCTTCGATCGTTCGATCGGCTATTTCTGGCAGGCGACCCATCAGCAGATCTATCGCGAGCTGGGCCGCATCGAGGCGCTGGGGTGGATCGAATCGCTGCCGGCCGAAACCGGGCGCGGCCGCAAGCGCGCATACCGGATCCTGCCGGCCGGCAAGAAGGAGCTGCGGCGCTGGATTGCGGAGCAGGAAGACCCGACGACGCTGCGCGAGGCGCTGCTGGTCCGGCTGCGCGCGGACGCGGTGCTCGGCCCCGCGGGACTGGAAAAAGAGATCAGGCGACACATGGCGCTGCACCAGGAGAAGCTCGATCTGTATCTGCAGATCGAGGCGCGCGATTTCCCGGCGGACACCGCCTCCCGCGCGAAGCGTCTGCAGCATCTGGTGCTGAAGGCGGGCATCGCGCAAGAGCAGTTCTGGGTCGAGTTCTCGCAGGAGGCGCTCGACGTCCTGCGCCTGCCGAAGGAATGACCGTCGCGCGAACCCGCTCAGATGCGCGACGCAATGATCGAACAATCAAGGAGACGAAAATGGCGCAGAAAACCGTGCTCTGCTATGGCGACTCGAACACCCACGGCACGCGCCCGATGACGCGCCCCGGCGTGCTGGAGCGCTTCGATCGCGACGACCGCTGGACGGGTGTGCTCGCGCAAGCGCTGGGCGCAGGCTGGCGAGTCGTCGAAGAAGGGTTGCCCGCTCGCACGACCGTCCATGACGACCCGATCGAAGGCCGGCACAAGAACGGCCTGTCGTATCTGCGACCGTGCCTGGAAAGTCATTTGCCGGTCGACGTCGTCGTGCTGATGCTCGGCACGAACGACCTGAAGGCGCGCTTCTCGGTCACGCCCGCCGACATCGCGGTCTCGGCCGGCGTATTGCTCGCCGAACTGGAGGCGTGCCGCGCGGGCCCCGCGGGCACGACGCCGCAGGTGGTGCTGATGGCGCCCGCCCCGATCGTCGAGGTTGGGTTCCTCGGCGAGATTTTCGCGGGCGGCGCGGCGAAGTCTCGCCAGCTCGCGAGCCTGTACGCGCAGACGGCCCGGGATGCCGGCGCGCATTTCCTCGACGTCGGCGAGATCGTCGAAGTCAGCCCGGTGGACGGTGTCCATTTTTCGGCCGATCACCATCGCGTGCTCGGCCGGAAGCTCGCGGCATTCCTGCAGCAGCTTCAATAGCGAGACCGGTGACGATCGGCTGCGTCCGCCCGTGCGCGCACGACTGGCAATACGCGCCATGAAACATCGCGACCATGGTCTCGATCGAGTCGTTGCACCCGCCCTACGGCAACGCGATACAGTGTCTCGCGCTGCGCCTGCTCCTTGGCCGCGTCGCCGACAGGCTCGGCGGCTGAGGCCGGGCCGACTACGTTCCGGATCTCAGTCGAACGCTTCCGGCTCCCGCGCATCGCGCGACATTGGCGGCGCCGGCCGCAACCAGTCCGGGCGGCGGCTCGGGCGCGGCCACCGTGGCCGCCCGCACCTCGAAAAGCGGGATGTCTCGCGCGCTTCCGACGCGAGCGAAATGTCGAGGAGTTCGCCGGCAAGCAGGCGCGCTTGCTTCGCGAGATCGGCATGGTGCCTGAGCGTTTGCAAAGTGGCGTCGAGTCCGCCATCGATTCCGCTCCGAAAAATCAGTACGGCGGTATCGGCATGGACCCGTGCGCGCTTCGCGTGCAGCCGTGCCTTCCTCACACGGAATCGCAGCAGTTCAATGCGGGCGTGAGCGCTGGAAAAGCATGCGATTGCCGACATCGCATACCGCACTTCCAGTTTCTCGAGTTCCGCAGCGCACGCTTCGGCTTCGGCGGCGTCGACGATCGCCGCCTGAACGGAATCGGCGGCGATCGAGTCCGTGACATGCTCCTCCGACTCTCGACGGTCCGCGTGTTTCCGATACCGGGCGGGGATGCACGCACGAACGCCCGCGCACACGACGCCAATGGCGGCACTGACTCGTTCTTCCCAAGCGGTTTTGGACATGGGATTGCGTGAAGCAGAGTGTGTGTACGTGATGCTCGCGCGACGCAAGGTCACTTGCATCGCGAGATGTCGAGCAGCAGTACGGGCGAATCATGTGGGGTTCGTTATTCAGGACAGCTCGAAGGTTTCGCCCGTCTATGTCGACGTCGGGATCAGGTACATGTCGCGATCACGACCGGCGATCCACCGCGGCTCCTTCCCGCGCCCGCTCCAGAGCGCGCCCGATGCAGGATCGCGATACTTTGCCGTAGCGGGCGCGCGCCGCCTGATCCGACGTGACTTTTGCTGGATATCGGCAAACAGGTCCTCGGGTTTCAGATCGAATTCGGCGATCAATTCTCGAATCTTCTCGAGCGCGACCGAGATTTCCCGCTTGCGTGCGAGCTCCGCCTGAGCCTGGAGAGTACGAATCTGGGCTTTCAAGTCCCGATAGGTTGGCATATCGTGTCTTCCCGATGAAGAGGAATGTTGTGGGCGTGTCGCGTCATGTCAGCCACGGTTCAATAAGATCTGGAGTGCGCATGATATTGAACGAAACGTGCAATTGCCGTCTGGCGTATTTTCCCTCCCGGTCAAATCCGGCCCTGCCCTTCGTATCCGGGAGCGATTCGCACGGAAGGGTTCAGTTTTCGCCACGGCAGCCTGGCGGGATCGGTGACGATGCCGTCCACGGTTCGCGCGACCAGCACCGCCTCGGCGATCGGCTCGAACGCGGCACGGAAATGAACCGAGCTCTTGTTCACCAGAATCGCCATCGCTTCCGGCTGGATGCCGACCATCCGATAGAGGTTGCGATCCAGCAGCTGGGTTTTCACGCTGCTCACGACCACGCGCACGCCGTCGATGCGCAGGCACGCGCACGGCCCGAGGCGCAACGTGACATTGCGCATCATCGGCCCTTCCAGCCGGCATTCACCGTCGGAGAGCGCGTCGACGACGAAGGTCGCGCGAAACGCGCGCGGCGTGCCCTCCGCCAGGGTCAGCGCAATGACTGATCCGACCCCTGCGGCATGGGCCGCTGCCGCCGCGAGCGGATCGCAGAGGACCCCCAGCGCCGCGCGCGTCACGCCGTGGCGCACCAGCGCCGCGAGCATTTCGGTCGTGTTCGAGTCTGCGCCGGCGCCCGGATTGTCGTGCGTGTCGGCGATCACGACCGGACGCGTCGCGTTCGCCGCGAGCGCGACGGCGGTCTTCACGGCCTCGTCGGGCGACAGGCAGGTGGCTTGCCAGTCGTTCTCGCGGCACACGAATTGACGGTAAAGGCGATCCAGCGCTTCGTTCAGCGCGGTTTGACTGATGCCGTATCCCCAGATCGTCGGGCCGCACTCGGCGATGTCCGCGGCCGGGAAGCCCAGCGCAATCGACAAGTCGACGCCGAGATCGGCTTCGAGCGTCGCCAGCGTCGCATACAGGTCCGCCGCCGGCGGGCGCGACGTCGCCATCGCTTCGATCGGCACGAGGAACGGCCCGCGCCGGATGCCGCGGTGATGGCTCTCGCGTTCCCGCGCGAGCTTCTTGATCAGGCGGGCCGCGCGCGCGCCGGTGTCGGACATGTCGACATGAGGATAGGTGCGATATGCGACGAGGCCGTCGGCGCTGCGGAACATCTGTGCCGTCACGTTCGCGTGCAGGTCCAGCGCGGCAACGATCGTCACGCCATGCCCCACGGCTTCGCGAACCCGCGTCAGGAGTTCCCCTTCGCCGTCGTCGACGTGCTCGGCAACCATCGCCCCGTGAAGATCGAGAAACACCGCGTCCGCCTTCGCGGTTCGCGCCCCTTCGACGATCTCGCCGACGATGCGCTCGAACGCGTCTCGCGTGACCGGGCCCGACGGCGTCGCGTGCGCCCAGACGCCGGGGACCACGACGTCCGTAGCGGGATCGAGCGCGCCGATGAAGCCGCCGATCGCAAGATTCGCGTCCCGCAGCGCAAGCATGGCGTCGCCCCTGACGATCGGACCATTCGCACCGCTCGTGAAGTCGCAGTAGCGGGCGCGCGATGCCACAAAGGTGTTGGTTTCGTGAAGCAACCCGGCAACGTAGAACTTCATGCGCGCACGCCCTCCGCAGACGCGACGGGACGCACCAGCAGCAGCACCGCGCCGAGCGCGAGCAATCCGACGATCACGAACAATCCGGCGGCGGTGCTGCCCGTCGCCGACTTCAACGTGCCGATGATCGTCGGGCTGAGAAACCCGCCGAACAGGCCGACGGAATTGACGAACGCGATGCCGCTCGCCGAGATCGAGGCCGGGAGATATTCCGACGGAATCGCCCAGAACACCGCGTATCCCGCGAACGTCAGCGCGGTCGCAATCGTGATCGCGACGATCGCGATGCCGAAACGGTCGACGAAGATCGCGGCGACCGCGAGCGCCACAGCGGCCGCCGCGGTTGCGGCGCCGGCATGCAAGCGCCGCTCGAGCAATCGATCGGAACGTCGTGCCAGCAAATACATCGTCGCCACGGCTGCCGCATACGGAATCGCGGAATACCAGCCGATCTCGGCGACGCTCTTCACGCCGCCCGCTTTCAGGATCGACGGAAGCCAGAAGCCGACGACGTAGACCCCGCAGATCAGGCAGAAATAGATCGCCGACAGGCGATAGATGCCGGCGTCGCCCAGCACGGCCTTCAGGGATTGCCACCCTTCGCGACTCGCCGACGCGGCGTCCAGCCGTTCGATGACCATCCGCTTTTCGTCGGCCGTCAGCCATTGCGCATCGTTTGGCGAATCGCTCAACCACGTGAGCGCGATCGTGCCGAGCAGAACGGCGGGAATGCCTTCGACCAGGAACATCCATTGCCAGCCGGCAAGGCCGGCAACGTCCGTCAGGTGCTCGAGCAGCCACCCCGAGACCGGGCCGGCCACGATGCCGCCGATCGGCGCGGCGCCGAGCAACAGCGCCGTCGCCCGGCTGAGCCGCTCGCGCGGGTACCAGCGCGCCAGGTAGAAAAGCATGCCGGGCGCGAACCCGGCCTCGCACATGCCGAGCAGAAACCGGATGACGTAGAACGAGGTGGCGTCGGTGACGACCAGCATCGACATCGACGCGATGCCCCACAGCAGCATGATGCGGCTCAGCGTTTTGCGCGCGCCGATCCGGGTCAACAGCAGGTTGCTCGGAATCTCGAACAGCATGTAGCCGAGAAAAAACAGGCCCGCGCCAAACCCGTAGGCGGCGTCTCCCAGCCCGAGATCCTGCTGCATCTGAATTTTCGCGAAGCCGATGTTGACGCGATCGATGTACGCGATGGAATAGCCGACGGCGAGGAACGCGAGTACCCGGCGATCTATTTTCCGGTATGCGGATTGCACGCCGTCGGCGGCGTCGAACGCGATTGACATTAATTCCCTCGGAAGGTTTGAGCGCTTCTCTATGCCAGTGACAACTGGTTGTATTCAAACTGTACCGGCAAATGATATTGGATTGGATATCATCCTGCGTACCGGGGTGTTGCGCTTTATCTCAACACCTGTCGTTATTGACAGTTGTTTTTTTGAGCATCGGAATGGAAATCCCGACCCAACGCCAATTGCTGTATTTCGAAGCGGTCATGGCTGAACGATCCTTTCGCAAGGCGGCGGACAAACTGCAGGTTGCGCCGTCCGAAGTGAGCCGCCAGATTCAGCGCCTCGAAAGCGAGACCGGCTTGCACCTTTTCGACCGCCATATCTCGGGCGTCGTCGCGACGGAACAGGCGGAATGCCTGCTTCGCTACCATCGCGGATGCGAAACGACTTACGAAGTGCTGCAAAGCGAACTGGATGCGCTGCGCTCGCTCACGACGGGATACGTCGCGATTTCCGCGAGCGAAGGTGTGATCCCTGCGCTGACGAATGAAATTCTGTGGGAATTCGGGCGGCGATATCCGGCCGTGCGCCTTTCATTGAATATTCGCGCGACCGGGGAAATCGTGGACGAGGTGCGCAAGGACATTGCGCATATCGGCATCGCCTATAATCCGCCGACTTCCGAGGGCATCCTGGTTCATCGCAGCGTCATCCATCATGTCGTTGCCGCGGTGCGACCGGATCACCCGTTGGCTTCGCACCCCGGGCCGATCACGTTCGGACGGGCGATCTCGTATCCGTTCGCCACCATGCCGCCGATGTATGGACTGGGCAGCACGATCGACATGCTGGCTCGCGGAGAGACCATGCGCTTTCAGCCGCGCCTGGTCGGCAATACGCTCGACATGCTGCGCCGGTTCGCGCTGGCGGGGATGGGCGTCGCATTTCTGACGGATTATTCGATCGCGACGGAAGTGGCCGAAGGCCGACTGGTCGGCAAGCGCATCGACCACCCGCTCCTCGGGCGCCAGAGTGTCCAGCTGCTGGTGAAAGCCGATCGGACGTTGCCCCATGCCGCGCAGATGCTTCTGCAATGCATCGAGAGCCGGATGGCGATCTTCGAGATGGGTGATGCGTGACTTCCGACGGTCAAATGGTTCGAACACACCGAAGCCGGTATTTCTCTACGCCAACGTGTGAATCAAAAACCTCTCCCGATCTTGTCCGGCAATCCAACGAGGTGTCCGTCCACGGCCACTCCAGACAGCGCCGGACGCAGGGTCTCGATATTTCGCCAGAGCCGGCGCGCGACGTCGAACCCGACGCGTCTTAAGCTGGATGCCGGAAAAGAATTTTGGCCCGGAGCAGACGACCAACTATGAACGCGGTGTCACAACGCAGCCAACACCAGTCGCTTGTTCGGAAGGCATCGAAATACAGGCGAATGCGCCGCCGTGATTGAATGACGAAACCGGCTGCCCGATGGATGCGTCGGCATCGCCCCTCATTAGGCTCAGAGATGCGAGGAAGTCCGTATTCGCTTTTTCATCCAAGCCCGGGTTCAGCATGTTATTGATCACGCCCACGGCACCGACAAAGCGCATCAGATTGACCGGATCGGATCGGTCCCCTACCACGCCAATCTTTGTAACCTTGCCAGCACCGTTGACGTAAAGGTGAATTCCAAGGCGGCTCTCGAAATGCCCATTCGCCAAATCGAGCTTCTTCAGTTCAGCTATCCCTCGCTGAAAACGCTCGTCATTAAGCGTTACTGCGATTCCATCCTTTGTCTTGCTCATCCGCTTGATCGTGTCATCCCCACCGGCTGTTGCCAGCTCATCGTACTGCTTTCGGAACGTTTCTGGTTTAAGGTCGGCCCAAACGTCTACTGACTGCGGCCGCGCGCTAACGTCCGATACTGCTGGCACATCAGGGCTGGACACTGACGATGCTGCAGGCGATCGGTCCGATTCCCCGCACGCAGTCAGAGCAACCACAATCGAACATGCCAACATCAACGCTTTCATGATTCCCCCGGTCATATGGTTTCGAATGATCTATTTAACAGTCTGACTCAGTCGCGCAACATACTGCAACTTCCAATTCAAGGCCAGGAGAAATGATGGCAGACACCCGAAGGCCAAGTCCCTGTTGCTTCTTGTCCCAATAGATAGTTTGCTGGCGTCCCGGCGCGCACCGATAGCCCGCGATTCTCTCGATCGTGAAATTTTCCTTTGTCACTTGTAATCCCCGTTCGCACCGCCGTGTAGGTGCAGTGCAGGGGAATTCTACGGATGTTGGCCAATTTCATTCAATGTCATGAAAAAGTGATAAACAAAAATATCAATTAATTTCAAATATTTGCGGGGTATTATGGAACTCGGTCCATCTTGGTCAATGTGGCAGCCTGCGGCCTTCTAAGCTGTAGGTCACATGTTCGAATCGTGTAGGGCGGGCCAGAATTTCCTGAAAGTCAACGAGTCGTGAATCGAGTGCACTGCTTGGTTGCACTCCGGTCGGCAGTGCGGAACTGCACTCACTCTGCTCGGAGTGTGCTCGCATTTGAGCTTGCTCGCGAGGTTGCATACCGATCCCGAAGTCAGCCTATTGACGAGAAAATTGCGCGCAGCCGATTCGTTCTGGCATTCAAGTACCGCTGTTTGGCGAGCAACTTAAGATTTGCTAACTGTCGAGCAGCGGTGCGGGCGAAGCATCTGACGCTCAAACGGTTCGAACGCACCGAAGCCTGTATTCTTCTATGTCGCCGTGTGAATCAAGAAATTTTCCCGATCTTGTCCGGCAATCCAACGAGGTGCCCGTCCACGTCCACTCCAGACAGCGCCGGACGCGGGGTCTCGATATTTCGCTTGCGCCGGCGCGCGACGTCTAACCCGACGAGTCTTACGTTGGATGTCGGCAAACAAGTCCCCCGGCTTCAAATCGAACTCAGCGATCACTTTCTGAATTTCCTCTATGACGCGCTGTACTTCATTTTTGCGCGCCAGTTCCGCCTGAACTTGAAGTGCACGTATCTTGGCTTTCAGGTCCCGGTAGGCAGTCATCTCAGTTCCTTTTGATTGTTCAATCATTTTTTCTAGTCGATTTGCGACCACTGCAATTCAATTAATTTCGCCATGCTTACTGCAATTAACTTAATGAATGCGGTGGTCGTGCGGAATAGAAAGCGCGATCGAGAGGGGAGATCGCGAACCGCCTGCGCTGAGAGCAAACTTGTCGCCGAAGACAGACGGGGCCAGCGACAGAGGCTAGTTGTTCATACGGGAATAGGCCAATCTGCTTGCTGCTTGAGGACTCGGCCGCATGCCGACCGCACAAGCGCTACGACAGCGGAATCTGGATGGCATTCTGGGCTTGAGCACCCAGAGCGATTTCAAAAGCGCGGTCGTTGCTCCCGCGCTCCAATGGCCATAAGGATGCTGTGTCCGCACCCACCTGCTCAACGGTCCCTGCGACCGACGATCGCATCCGGCGATTCGTGCCGATGGATGCACGGGGGCGCCTATGCAATGCGTTTCGTTCGGTCGATATTGTCGCAGTATACGGCCAGCCATGATGGTCTCTCGATGTGTATACGCCAAGGTCAGGTCGTAGGCGATGTTCGCAGCATCGTTTACGACCGCTTCGTCTCGAATTTCAACTTCTGACGCCTCGCTGCGCGACTTCTGCAAAATGCAGCGAGGCTTCGATCAGGAAGTCAGCAATCTCAAGCGCGTCTCATTGATTTCCCTTCAACTTCAGCCAGACTTTGTTGCGTAGCTGAATCGCCGCGGGCGAGCACATCTTGTACGGCTTGAGCCGATCCTTGTATTGCTCGGGCGTCTTGATCGCGGGATTGTTCAGCAAGGCGGGATCGATGTAGCGCTCCGACCCGACGATCTCGTTGCTGTACCGTAGCGCGTTCGTCACCAGCGCGATGTTTTCAGGCCGCATCATCCAGTCGACGAACTTGTAGGCCGATTCGACGTTGCGCGCCTTTGCCGGAATGAGCAGGCTGTCCATGAACAGCCGGATGCCCTCTTTCGGATAAACGAACTTGATGGTCGTCAGACGATCCTGCGCGCGCGCAGCAGCGCCGTTCCAGACGTGCTGAACGGTGATTTGCCTGGAGGCGAGACGGTCGATCGTTCCGTCGTTGCTGTAGGTCTTCACGAAGGGCTTCTGCTTCTGCAGGACGTCGAGCACGCGCTTCGCGTCCTCTGGACGCTCCGTGCATTCATCCTGTCCCAGATACCAGCTCGCGGCCATATACAGTTCCTCCTCGACGTCCAGATCGCCGATCTGGCCGCGCAGCGCCTCGGGAGGCTCGAAAAAGGATTTCCAGCTGTCGTCGAGCCGGCCGCCCGGCACACGCGCGCTGTCATACGCAAACCCGGTCAGGACAACCGTAAAGGGCATCGCGTAGTCCCGCTGAGGATCGAATGCCGGATGACGGTATTCCGGCTTGATGTTCGCGATATTCGGCAACTTGCTCTTGTCGAGCTTGAGCAACAGGCCTGATTTCACCAGCACCGGGACGTAATAGTCGCCGGCCACCACGACGTCGTAGCCGCCCCCCCCCGCTTGCAGCTTCTGGGTCAGCGCGGCATCGCTTGCATAGGTGTCGAGTGTCGTCTCGATACCGGTATCTGCCTGGAACTTCTTGAGCAAGTTCGCAGGCAGGATGCCCGGCCAGCTTCCGATATGAAGCTCGGCGGCCTGCGTCGTGACAGCGGCAAGGAGCAACATCGCCCCGATTGTTTTTTTCATACCGTTCCTATCGCTTGGAGATTCGAGTGGTTTATTTCGGACTGCTTGGCCATGGATCTTCTTTTACCTCGCGCACCGATGATCCAGACCGCCATCAGTTGTATCGTCGAAAGGCCGATGACGACGGTCGAGACGGCACTGACCTTTGGCGTGATGCCGAGCTTCAATGCACCGAAGATGTACATCGGCAACGTGGTCATGCCGGCGCCGGCGAGAAAGTAGCTGGTGACGTAATCATTCATCGACGCGACAAACGACAGCAGCGCCCCTGCGACGATGCCGGGCAGAGCCAAAGGCACGGTGATTTGCCGAAAGGCAGCCCAGGGCGTGGCCGACAGGTCCGCGGCGGCCTCGAGCAAGGTGCGATCGATCGTCTTGAGCCTGGCTTTGATCGGCAGGTAGGCAAGCGGCACACTGAACACCACATGTGCAAACAGAACGGCGCCGAATCCAAGCTCGGTCTCGAACATCGAGAACAGCATCATGGTCGCGATCGCCAGCACGATTTCGGGTATGCCAAGCGGAAGCGCGATGACGAGTCCTGCCGGGTCGAGACCGTGCCGATCGCTTCTGGACCACTAGGCGGCCGCCGCACTCGTCGCGAGCGTGGTGGAGAACACCATCGACGCCAACGCCAGCAAAAGTGAATTCTTCGCAGCACGAACCAGAGTCGGATCGGACCACGCGTCGACGTAACCCCGAATACCGAACCCGTCCCATATGAGGGCAGACGGACCGACGTTGAAGCTCATCCCTATCACGGTCAGCATCGGCAGATAGAGGAACAACAGCACTGCGCATGCGATTGCCCCGGTCAACGGAAACCGGCGCAGTTCACGCGAACTCATGAACACGCTCCTGTCGTTGAAGAAGGGAACCCAGTCGAGACACGAGCATGGCCAGAAGCACAATGGCGAGCAGCGCAAACGACATGGCGGCGCCCAAAGGCCAATCCCGTCCGCCGGCGAACTGGAAGTCGATCAGGTTGCCGATCATGAAAGCATGGTTGCCGCCGAGCAGGCCCGGGATCGTATAGGAACCCAGTGCGGGAACGAAGACGAGCCCTACCCCGGCCATGATGCCCGGACGGCAGCACGGTACGACGACATGGACCAGTGCGGCCGGCTTGTTGGCTCCCAGATCGTAGGCAGCTTCGAGCAGCCGCCAGTCGAAATCATCGAGCGCCGCGAAAATCGGCAGGATCATGAACGGCGTGAACGCATAGACGAGGCCGATCACCGTCGCGAGATCCGTGTAGAGCAGGCCGAGCGTCCCTTGCATGAGACCCGCCCGGCTCAATATCTGGTTCAGCAAGCCGTTGTCTGCAATGACGATAATCCATCCATACATCTGGACGACAACGCAGGTCCAGAACGGAATCGTAATCAGGATCAACAGCGCGGCCTTCCACTTCCGCGAGCGCGTCGCCATGAACAGTGCCGTCGGGAATCCGATCAGCAGACATCCCGCTGTGGTCAGGAGGGCCATGGTCATCGACCGGGCAAAAATGGCGAGATAGCCCCGCTGAAGGACAAGCGAACCATCCCAGTCCCGATCGAAGACAACCCGCTCGTACGCCCGAGCAGTGAAGTCGCCCCACGCGACGCCGCCGAAGTCGAGCGGTGCGCTGAGCGAGACCACTGCCAGGACGATCATGGGAAGAACAACACCTGCGCCCATGACGAGCACCGCCGGGTTATACATCTTCGGCCATGATTTCAGCAGGTGGACTATGGGGACTTGGCGCACTACCCACTACCTCAAATCAGTCGGTTCGATCGGCAGGAAGCGTATCAAATCGACTGCGCCATTTATAGGGGTTGCCCGTGCCGTTCGCGCCAATGTGTTACCCGTGAGCGCCAATGTCATTATAAATTTGGCGATCGTCATTTTTTATTCAACTATTGCAATTATAGAAATGCTCGCATTCGTGCCATTTGGGTCGATACAGGAATATTTAAGCGTTGGCCAATCACCACGGTCACAGGGATACCGCGCCGCACACCGACGCCCGGCTGACGCCCCATGCGGCGCCAAACAGCTTTGCCGATGGGCCGCCTGCCCGGTGGCGTCATGATCGTTGGCGGATTTAAAAAAATCGTGAGATAGTTGCCTAAGTCGCACCACGCATATTTCATATAACGAGATGAGAGACGATACCGAATATGGCCATTGCTGAGAAGCTGGAATACCGCAGGATGACTGAGCGCGACATCGGCGCTTTTTACGACGTGCGATTCTCCGTGAGCGAGAATAGAATCCACCCCCACCAGGTTCACCTGCTCAACCGCAACCTCTTGATCGAGAAAATCAGGCAGGGAGGCGGCTGGATTTGTGAATGTCGTGATGAGGCGGTCGGGATCTGTCTGCCGGTCATCACCGAAAAGCCGTTCATCACCGCGTTGTTTGTGAAGCCGTCATTCCATGGCGCCGGCATCGGCCGCGAGCTGCTCGACCGTGCGCTGACATGGTTGAAGGAAAAGGGCGTGGCGCAAGTCACGCTCGTGACCGATCCGGGCTCGCGAGCGGATGGCTTCTACCAGCGTCTAGGGTGGAAGCGCGGCGAACTGGACGAGTATGGATGCCAGGTCGTGTTTACGAAGTCGCTAGGGAATTAGACATCCAAGGAGCCGAATGAAGCCGGTAGCCGACGTGAGTCACCGCACTGCAGCGCAACGTCCAGCGCCGCTTCACACCATCTTCATCACGCTCGACTTCATGAAGCGTATGGGGGTTCCCGCCGACGTCTTGCTGAGAGGCACGGGCATTTCTCCCTCGGACGTCGAGCGGCCCAATGCAATGGTGACGCATGCACAGGAAATGGTGCTGTTTGCGAATGCACTCGAGGCGACCGGCAACACGGCGATCGGGCTTCATATCGGAAACGCGATCCCGGTGACGTCGTACGGCCTGCGAGCCCACGCGATGCTGGTGAGCCCGACGTTGGGTGACGCGCTGCGCCTGGGCTTCGAGCATCCGTTGCTGGGGATCAGCTACTTCAGAATGAGGATAACGACAAAGGGCGATGTGGCCAGAATTACGGTTGGCGGCTACACCTATCGCGCGGACCTCCTTGTTTTGAATACCGATATGGTTTTTACCGCCATTCGTCGGGAAATGCGCGATCTGATCGGGAAATATCCGGAATTTCTTAGAATAGGGTTTACTTTTCCGGAACCGCTGCATTCGGAATCTTACGGAGCCTATTTCGACTGCCCAATCGAATTCAATTCCAGCGAAAGTTTTATTGAGTTTGATCGGTCGATACTTGAAATCGAGCTTCCGCTCGCACACCCGATAGAATTCGAATTGGCAAAAAAGGCGTGCTCGAAGCGCGAATTCGAACTGGCGCACTGGGTCCCGTCCGACCTTATCGGGCGGCTACTCGGCCTGATGTATGAATACCCCGCGTGCCAAGACGTCGCCGAATTTTCCAGACAGCTCGGGTTCTCGCTGCGCAGCTTGCAGCGAAAGCTTCAGGAAATGGGAACGTCGTTCAGCGCCATGCACAACCTTGTTCGTCGAGATCTGACATCGCAATATCTCGCCAAAAAGGAATATTCGATCAAAGAGATCGCAGCGCGATTGGGGTACAAAAATACATCCGCATTCAGCCGGGCGATGAGACGGTGGTCGAAAGGTGCGACTGAATGAGCAATGGCTCGAAGCTGCAAATTGCCCGTCAGCCCAGCGCCACATCCCCTTGTCTGCAACAAGCGCGCACTGCGTAGAGCGCCAACTGCATACGACTGCTCGTCTGACTATGGGGTGGTGCTCGTTTTGTCACAACGAACGGAAGGCAGGAAAACACCGAAAAGTCACGCGGGGCGCGGCTCTCCGACATCCATTGCACGAAGATCAGCGCAAAACGGTTTCGCTAAGGTGAGCGCGAAATGAGCACTTTTCGCGCAATTTTTGACATGAAAATGAGCGCGGACTGGGCGCTTCGTAAGAAGCAATCCTGCGGTCGTCTGCCAAGCCGTACCGCCAGCATCGCTTAGGCCCCTTCTCTTACCTGAACAGATCCCGCGCACGGCTCGCGCACAGGGCCAAACGTTTGCGCACGAGCGCCATCGACCACGATCGAATTCGGGAGCGTCGATCCCGCCGACCAACACAATCCATGGCCGGACAATTCATGGCCGCCCGCTCAAAATCTTCGACTTGACACGACAATGGCCCGACCGGATCAACCGCCAAGCTATCGGCAGTCTCCAGCGCCGGAAGCAGCTCCTCAATCAACTTCGTCAACGCTTCGTAGTCCCCGAACCTCTTGTCTCGTAGTAGTTGCCTATACATCCCTTATATTCCCGGTAGTTATTTGTCCGACTATTACATGGGCGCGACGGACATATAACGATGGCCGAAATAACGGGGTTAACGCTACTGTCGACGTTAACAGTCAGCCCAGCCTTACAGGATCAGCCTACCTTCTTCAGCATGTCTTCAAGCTTCTCCCGAGACACCGAGCCTTCCTTCTGGAAGTAGCTGAAAAGCAGAGCAATCAGCGCTGCCTCCTTTTCAGCACCAATATCTAACTTATTGTTTTTTATCCAATTTTTCACCCCAAGGGCGATCGCTTCGACAATTTCAGCATCGCCCATCTCGGTTTGCGCGAGCAACCGTTCGATCTTTTTGCCCGCGATTTCGTTGAGTACAAGCGGTCGTTTGGATTTCGGCGATGTGCTAGCCGCCGACCCGGCCAAGTACGCCGCAGGTACTTCATACATTCGCCGCGTCCCACCCACCCCCGTCCGCTCTTCATAGCGCCATCCTTCGCTCTCTGCCCTGGCGATGATTGCGCTCTTCGACTTCGGCAGGCCTGGTAGTCCCAGCCTCGCAATTTCGCTTGCCGCATACAGACGCTTCACTGAACACTCCACGCTCAAAAAGTGTTTTCCTCGCGCAACACTTAGGAAGACACCTAACACTCAAGAAAATTCTTTATAAAACAACGACATATGCCAGCGCTCTCAGTCGATCCGCTCGGGCCAATCTCGGTGAAAGCGTTAAGCCTCAAGTGTTTGTTGACCGAACGCTTGAGAACACTTAGACTCCGTTAAAACTGACGTTTGGGACTAACGCCCCCAACAAAATCCGGCCTAGGCCGGATGCTCATTTGGAGTTGACCATGCAAACCGTACATGCAGAAGGCATGCATCGGGCCGACATCAAGGCCCTCATCTACAAGAAGGGGCAGACGATGTCCGGCATCGCGCGCACCTTCGGAATTTCCGAATCCAGCGTCCGCAATGCACTGATCCGCCCCGTATTGTCTGGCGAACTTGCGATCAGCGAGTTCGTCGAGGTTCCGCCCCACAAGTTATGGCCCGAGCGATGGACCGTCGATGGTCGTCGCATCCGCCCCCGTTACCGACACAAGTATATCGGGGCCGAAACAGGGCCGGTCCGCTAATCCGCGGCGCTAATTCTATTGAAGAAGCTTGCAGCTTTGAAATAGTAACTGAATCGAAGTGTTCTGAACCGTACGAACCGTTCTATGAGTACCCGAAAATTCAAACGTAACGCATCGCCTGTAGCAGATCGGCAGCTGGCGTTGAACTTCGATGTGTTCGCTATCGAGACAGCCGAAGGAACTGTTGCGGCAAGCGGCGAAAGTGTTCTGGATGCGTCAATTCGCAAATCCCTCGCTCTGGTGATGGATCGGGCCGTGCCGAGGGGCCTGTCACGCGGACGGATCGCGGATCGCATGAGCGAATTGCTCAATCGCACGATTAGCAAAACCCAACTGGATCAATGGGCGGCACCTAGTCAAACCGATCGCCGCGTTCCGGTCGACGCTTTGATGGCGCTGATGATGGCCTGCGACGACTACGGCCCGCTTGAGCTGCTGGCTCATCACGTCGGTCGAAAAGTGCTTACGACCGATGAAGCACTGTGTGCCGAGTTCGGCGCGATGGCCGTGCTTGATCGACACATTCGAGCGAAACAAAAGGCTATCGAGGGGCAAATGGACGAAAAGCTCCTTGGCCAAGTGATGAGCCGAATCAAACGGGCCTCGGTATGACTCCCACTATCAAAACACACTACAGTTCGTCCGAACTGCTCGCGTACAAAGTGCCCGGACTGCCAACATCAAAGGTCGCGTTACTCGCTAAGGCCGACCGCGAAAGTTGGGTCTACCGAGAGGTGAAGGGGATCGGAGGAATACGCAGAGAATTTCAACCACCTATCGAGGTGCAAGATGAAATTCGCCGCCGAGCTGCCTGCGCGCTCGTTAGCACGGCGACGACCGAACGCACGCTTCCTGTGCAGCGCGGACAGCAGCTCGATCTCATCAGCACCGACTCGCAGCGCCTGCGTGCCGAGGCGCGCAAGGGCATCCTGACGACGATCGAGCGCCTGATGGCTCAGTGCAACGTGTCCCGCGAAGCCGCGATGACGACCTTGCTCACGCAGGCGAAAGCCGGCACGCTCGACGATCACCTCGTCATGATGCTGCGCGCCGCGCGCGACGAGCGCGGCCGTAAGGGCGACGGTTTCCCGAGCATTCGTACGCTGAAACGCTACCTCGGCCTGTCGAAAATTGGCTCACTCGCGCCGAAGAAGGCCCGTGCGGAGTTCGCGGTGCCGGCATGGGCTGCGCCTTTCCTGGCGTTCTATCAGGTGCCGCAAAAGCCATCCGTCGAACACGCCTACAGCCTGTTCGTCGACGCCTACCGCGCCCGCGCTCTCGATTGGAGCTTCCCGTCGATTCATCAGGTACGCCGGTTCCTCGGCAAGCTCGGCAACGTGTCGCGCGAAGTCGGCCGCATGGGACCGCGCGAGCTGAAGAACATCCGGCCGTTCATCCGGCGCACCTTCGACAAGCTGCAGCCGAATGACGTCTGGAGCGGCGACGGTCACGCGTTCGACGCCGAGGTGCAACACCCGCTCCACGGCCGTCCGTTTCGCCCGGAAATCACGCCCATTGTCGACATCGCCACGCGGCGCGCGGTTGGCTTTTCGGTTGCGCTGGCCGAGTCCGCTATCGCCGTACTCGACGCCATTGGCAACGCCGCCATTCACAACGGCTTGCCCGCGATTTTTTACGTCGACAACGGCTCCGGTTACGACAATGCGCTGCTCAAGGACGAGGCGACCGGCTTGAAGGGGCTGCTCGGGTTCGAAGTCGCCCACTCGCTGCCCTACAACTCGCAAGCGCGCGGTGTCGTCGAGCGGTTGCACAAGTCCGTATGGGTCCGGGGCGCGAAGGAGCTGCCGAGCTACATTGGCGCGCAGATGGACCGTGAAGCAAAGCAGACGCACTTTAAGATCACGCGCGACGCGATCAAGAAAGGCGGCGCGCTGCCGCTGATCGGTTGGGAAACGTTCATCCAGTTCTGCAAGGATCAGGTCGCCGCGTACAACGCACGCCCGCACAGCACGCTGCCGAAGATCAACGATCCGGTGACCGGCAAGCGCCGCCACATGACGCCGGACGAAAAGCTGGCTGAGTTTCGCGCGAAGGGATGGGAGCCGGTCACGCTCACTGAGGCCGAGGCACAACACGTGTTCCGGCCGCGTATCGAACGCACGGTGCGGCGCGGCGAGATCCAGCTTTTCAACAACCGCTACTTCAGCGGCCTGCTCGAAGAGTTCCACGACGAAACGGTGCACGTCGCCTATGACATCCACGACGCGAAGCACGTGTGGGTTCATCACCCGGACGGCCGCTTCATCTGCAAGGCGGAATTCGGCGCGAACGAACGGCACTACTTCCCGATGTCGTTCGTCGAGCAGGCTCGCGACAAGCGCGCGGACGCTCGCCTCAAGCGAATCGATGCGCGTCGTGACGAGATCGAGGCAGAACGTCGGGGCCATGCGGCACTGCCGATGGAAACGCCTGATGTGCTTGAGATTCCGGGCATCGGTCGGATCTCGCGAGAGGCGCTGCACGCCCGCGTCGTTGACATGCCAGCCGCCGACCCGGAGCCGATCGCCATCACGCCTCCAGCGCAACACGTTGCGGAAGTCATCGACATGCCCGAAACAGCGTCGCAGCGGTTTGCTCGCTGGCTCGCACTGGATCAACGTATTTCTAACGGGGAGGCGATCGAGAAAGCCGAAGACCTGAAGTTCTACAGCCTGTATCTGAAGAGCAAAGAATTCACGGCGCAGAAGCGCCGTGCGGAAGAAACTGGCGAGTTGCCGCTCGCCAGCCACATGTAAGACCAAACAGGGCGAATAATGACACAACACGATCTAAACAGTAAATCCATCGGGGCCATCGCGCAAATCGCCAACCTCGGCATGTGCGAAATCGCGATCGAGCGCGCGGTATCACGCAGCGCGAACCTGCCGGGCCTCGTTTGCTTCTACGGCCCGTCCGGTTGGGGCAAGAGCATGGCGGCGAACTTCGTCGCGAACACGCGTCGCGCCCGCTACGTGCAGGCGAAATCGGTCTGGACGAAAAAACACTTCCTGAAGGCGGTGCTGTTCGAGATGGGCATCAAGCCGGCCGCGACCATTCCGGAGATGGCCGACCAGGTCGCCGAGGAGCTGGCAGCGAGCGGCCGGCCGCTCGTTATCGACGAAATGGATCACCTCGTCGATCGCAATGCGGTAGAGCTGGTGCGCGACCTGTACGAATCGAGCCAGGCCCCGATCCTGATGATCGGCGAGGAAGGTCTGCCGAACAAGCTCAAGAGATGGGAGCGGATGCACGGTCGTGTGCTTGCATGGGTGCCGGCGCAGCCTGTCACCATCGAAGACGCCCACAAGCTGCGTCCACTTTACTGCCCGAACGTCGACGTTGCCGAAAACCTGCTCGCGAAGCTTGTCGAGCTGTCGCACGGCTCGGTGCGCCGCGTGTGCGTGAACCTGGAGCGCATTCAGGAAGAAGCCATGGTGCAAGGACGCGACGACATGGACCTCGCGTCCTGGGGCAAGCGCGAGCTGTACACCGGCGAAGCGCCGAAGCGGAGGGTCTGACGGATGCCACGCAAACCCGCACATCTGGAACTGACTGGCGGCAAAGGGCCGCGCCAGCGCGTATGGGAAGCCATCCGCAGCCAGGCCGACGATTTCACGGCACACGCTGTCGTGCGCGCATCGAACATCGACAAGCCGACAGCGCAGACCTACCTGCAAGCGCTGGAGCGCGGCGGATTCATCGAATCTGTCGGCGAGCGCAAGGCAATTGGCGATCGGAAGCATTACAAGCTCGTCCGCGATACGGGTGTCGAAGCGCCTCGCCTGGACCGGCAGGGCCAGCCCGTGATGCAGTCGCGCGGTAACGAGAACATGTGGCGCACGATGCGCATCATGGGCGAGTTCTCGCCGCGTGAACTGGCGTTGCGCGCGTCGACGCCCGACGTATCGGTTTCGGATTCGGCAGCGCAGTCGTATGTCAAATGCCTCGCGCATGCCGGCTATCTAACGGTTGTTGATCCGGGCCACGCATACATCCGTGGCAAGGGGGCGAAGCAGGCGCGCTACCGCCTCCTGCCGTCTAAGTACACAGGGCCGCGTCCGCCGATGATCCAGCGCACAAAGGCAGTCTACGACCCGAACCTTGGGAAGATCGTATGGCAAGAGGAGCCGGACCATGACGCTTGCTGACCGCTGGTTCACCTTGCTGCGCGAGGCGGTATCCGTGTCGTCGCAATCTGACGTCGCGCGCAAGCTGGATCTGTCCCGCACGACCATCTCTCTCGTGCTTTCCGGGAAGTATCCGGGCAAGACCGACCGTGTGGCCGCACGCGTTCTGCGCGTCTTCGGCCAAGTGAAATGCACGCATACCGCCGAGCTGGTGACGCCGACGGTATGCCTGGATTTTGCCGCGCGCCGGCCGCCGGTGAATAACCCGCTCGCTCTGTCGCACTGGCGCACATGCCAGACCTGTCCACATCGCCCTGCTAAAGGAGAGTCCAAATGACGCTGAGTGCTAATGCGGTCAACCCGGCCGTGCCACCGATCAACCAGATCATGCAGTTGACAGCACTGCGCATCGCGGCGGCCATCGAGACGCTGACCGAGAAAGGCTTCGTGGTCATCGGCATTGAGTTTTCGAACCACTCGAAGCCAACGATCCAGGTGCAGAACTGCGCGGCTTGCGCCGAGCTGATCACCAACGGCGAAGCCACCTACTACCGAACGGGTGTTTCCGGTGTCACCCGATACCGCACGGGCCAATTCAAGATCGGCGACGTGCGCGTGCTTTGGACTGAGAGGGGAAACTGACAGACTGAATCGGTTTTGACAAAAGCTTCGCAAAACAATCCCATAGATTAGGAGTGCAATATGAATAGCAAATTGGCCGGGGTACTCGTCGCGGACCCGGACGCCTTCGAAACGGTTCCCGAGCTGCGTCGCGAGCTGCAGAATGCGAATGATCGTCTGCGTCGACTTGCAGTCGATCTGCAGAGGCAGGACATCATCGGTAGTCAGCTTGC
Source organism: Burkholderia sp. MSHR3999 (assembly GCF_000833595.1). Lineage (NCBI taxonomy): Bacteria > Pseudomonadati > Pseudomonadota > Betaproteobacteria > Burkholderiales > Burkholderiaceae > Burkholderia > Burkholderia sp. MSHR3999. The sequence continues at coordinate 1,122,663 of NZ_JRFO01000001.1, read as the reverse complement.
CGGCTTACTCAACCGAGTGCTGATGCAACACCTGCGAGGCGATCACCGGGGCGTTGCTGCGATTCTTGAGGCGCATCTCGCGGCCAACCAACGCCTGCGCGAGACGCTTGAGGAAACCAACGAATCAAACGAGATCCTGCAGATCCTGCAGTGGGGATCAGTCGCTCACGGCGAGAAACAGCAGGAACCGCTCCCTCCGTATAACTGCGAAGGCGACGATCCTTGGTCGAACAAGACTGAAGGCGAATTGCGCCAGGCGCTCGACATTGCAAATCGGTCCGGTGTCAACACGGTATCCGAATTGAACGCGGTCAATCGACTGTTGGCCGACGTGACTGCAGAGGTTTCGAAGATCGTCGTTGCTCACATCAAAGGTGATCGCGATGCTGTAACCCAAGCGGTAACGACGTTTTGCGAGAAGCGCGTCGTAGTGATGGGCGACAAACACCGGAAGGTGCACTGATGCCGTTGCCACAACTCTCCTGCCCGAACTGCCGCGCAGTGATGAGCCTCGACGTGCTGCTCGCGGATGATGCACCTCGCGAGGCTCTCAACGCGATCGTCGATGCGCATCCGGCCGGCGAGACGTTCATCAAGCCGCTGCTGCGCTACATCAGTCTGTTCGCCCCGTCGAAGAGCCAGATGAGCCATTCGCGCATTGCTGCGCTGATTAGCGAACTGGCACCGATGATCCGAGCCGCACAAATCGAACGCAACGGTCGTACTTGGCCGTGCCCGATCGATTACTGGCGCCTAGGCTTCGAACACATGCTCGCCCAACGCGATCTCGGGCGCATCAAGCTTCCCCTTAAGAGCCACGGGTATCTGCTCGAGGTGCTCGCCGGCTTTTCTGACAAGGCCGAGTCCCGTGCCGAGACACATCTGGAACGGCAACGCCAGGGACATGCCGGTCTTGGCACGCCCGAGGCCCGAACATCGCCGGCCGCTGCCGTGCCCGCTGTTGTCGCGGCAGCTGAGTCCGGCAGTCGCCAGATCACGCCAACGATCAAAGAGAGCCTCAACACGCTGAGACGGCTTACGAAAGAAATCAATCAGTTTTCGAAGGAAGGAAAAATCCATGACTGAACAGCATATTCCGGCCGGCTACGTGAAAGACGCACGCGGTCGTCTCGTCCCGAAATCTCTGGTCACGCCGATCGACCAGCTGCGCGACCAGACGATCACGTCGCTGATCGACGAAGCGAAGCGCCTGCAATCGGCGATGGCCGAGTTCAAGGCCCGCGCATTCGGGGACATCGCAGCTTTCGTCGAAACCAGCCACGAACAATACGGCGTCAAGGTCGGTGGCGCGAAGGGAAACATTTCCTTGGTCACGTTCAACGGTCAGTACAAGATCGTTCGGCAGATCGCAGAACACCTCCAGTTCGACGAACGCTTGCAGGCAGCGAAAGAGCTGATCGACGAATGCCTGCGTGAGTGGACTGAAGGCAGCAACGACAAAGTAAAGGTGCTGATCAATGAGGCGTTCCAGGTCGACAAGGAAGGCAACGTAAACACCGGGCGCATTCTCGCACTGCGTCGCCTGGCGATCGACGACCCGAAATGGACGAAGGCGATGCGTGCGATTGTCGACAGTATCCGCATCACGGGCAGCAAGCCGTACATCCGACTCTACGAGCGCATCGAGGACACCGAGGAGTATCGCGCGATCAGCCTCGACCTCGCCGCGATCTAGGGAGGCCCCATGTCGAAACTGTCGAAGGAAGAGATTCAGCGCATCGACACCGAGCTGTCGTTCCCGTTCGGCTGCGTTGTACTTCGCTGTGATGGAAACACCATCACGATCCAGGTGCAGCGGACGAAGCCGCGCCGGTACGACCTCATGGTCTACGTGAACGGTTGGTTTCGGATGAGCTACCTGAAGGAGGCCGCGCCCGAGCATCGCTTCTACCGGCCGGTGAAGTTCTGCGCATACAAGCCGTCCGAGCGAGCAAAGATCGAAAAACAGTTCGGGAAACGGAATGCACGGAAGTACTTTCCGAACCTGGACAAGACGTCAACGTACTATATGCCGTCGTGGAACACGCCGAGCACGATGCTTCGTCACTTCGCCCGAGTTTGCGAGACGGTCACGCTCGTTTCGGTGGGCGTAGCTGTCAATACGTCCACCGACATCACCGCGCAGGAGGCCGCTAATGTCTGACATGGTCATCATCGTGATCGGTATCGTGTTCCTGATCTGCCTGTGCCGTCGAGAGCTGCGTCGCTGGTGGGGGTCGTAATGCTGATCGCAAAAACAACGATAGCGAAAATCCACATCGCAAAGCAGCAGCTCGCGATGACCGACGACGAATACCGCACGGTGCTTCGCAGCGTCGCCGGCGTCAGCTCGTCGAAAGAGCTGACGCCGGAAGGCGCGCACAAGCTGCTGAAGCACTTTGAGCGTTGCGGATTCAAGCCGAAGCGGGATGCCGGACACCGACCGAACGTTTCGCGGTTGCGCGCTGCGCAAATGAGGAAGATCGAGGCGCTGCTCGCCGATGCGGGCCGACCGTGGGATTATCTCGGCGGCATGGTGAAGCGAATCTGCAAAGTCGACGCGATAGAATTTTGCGACGATGCGGCGCTCGGAAAACTGATCGCTGCGCTGCAGTACGATGCCAATCGTCGCGCGAGGCCGGCATGAATCTCGGCGATGTCGAGCACCTGCTGCCGCGCACCGCGCGCACGTTGATCGCGGTCATCGGTCTGCCGGCGACGAACGCGCTCATTCGTGCGATGCCAGGCGTGGTATTTCCGGTTCCGAAGCGCAAGACCCGTTCAGGCGAAGCCCGGTTCGAGGAGCTGGCAGAGGTGATCGGCGTCGAAGCGGCAGAGAAGCTCTGCAAACACTTTGGTGGCGAGTCACTGGACATACCGACATGCCGCGACGCGGTGCGCGAAATGTTCCACCGACAACTGCGTAGCGAGTTCGACCAGATCACACGCGCGCATAGCGCAGTGTTCGCTGTGTCAAGGTTGGCAGCTTCGCACCGCATGTCTAGCCGCCAGATATGGCGCATTTTGAAAATGCCAGACAAGGATTCCGTGCATGTGGAACAAATGAACTTATTCTAGAAGAGATATTTATCGTGAGAGTCATTCATTCACCAATCCGTTACCATCTACTCCTCGCAAATAAAGAGGTTTACCGGTGAAGAAAATTGCGCTTATGGCCAGCATTGGAAGCTTGCTAGTGGCAAGTTTTGTCGGCTGCTCTCAGCAGAAGGTTGAGCCGACCTGCCCCCCATCCATCGACGACGATCATGTGACCGTGACCCACCTCCAAGACCTGTTCGCTTCTGGAAAGAAGCTGCTCGACGCGGAATATCCGGACACAAATTCACCCGGCTTTGAGTTGGCACGGGCTACGATGGCGGGATTGATAGGCATTGCCCACAAGGTGAATACGGATTCGGGTGATTACGAGAAAGATGTTCTACCGCTTCTCTCGACCCTGGAGTCCGCATGGCCAGACCGGTTTAGTGTGAATGGCAAGAAGATCGACGATCGACTGTGGTCCTGCCGAGACGCAGTTAGCCTCGGGCGTATTCAATTTGAGTTTCTTCGACTCGGCGCGTCGAAGGCATCTGAGGATGCGGGCAAGGTTGCTACAGAAGAGAGATTCGCCTGCGGCCTCGCTCTTGCCGCCGTGTCTAAACACCGGTGAACTGACGAATCACCCTTACCACGCCCCGCCCTGAGCGGGGCATCCTTTTGGTACTGACGTACCTCCAACTGTTTCAAGCCAGCGCCATTCCTAAACTGCCACTCATCCATTCGGGGTGAGTGCGAATTCATCGGCTGCCCCCTTCATCTTTCAAGGAGTGGGCATGGCACGTATCACATCGGTCGCGGCTGCGGCAGCAGCAGGCATCGCCACCGGCGGCCAAAACATCATCGCGTTTCTCGACATGATCGCGGCGAGCGAAATCGGGCCGGCATTGCTCGCAGCTTCCGACGACGGCTACAACGTACTGGTCGGCTCGACGCCGGCAAAGCCGCTGCTGTTCTCGTCGTACGCATCGCATCCGGACGTGTACAACGCGCAGTTCAACTCGACGGCAGCCGGTCGTTATCAGGAGCTGAACCGGTATGCGCTCGCATACATGAAGAGCCTGCACCTTCCCGATTTCGGGCCGGTGTCCCAGGACAGGATCGCGATTCAGCAAATTCGTGAACGCAGTGCAATCCCGCTCATCGTGAGCGGCAATATCACCGCCGCAATCTCGGCATGCTCGAACATCTGGGCATCGCTGCCTGGCAACGGCTACGGACAGCATCAGAACGACGTGTCGATGTTGGTCGCTTCGTTCCAGCAGGCAGGCGGCACGGTCTCGATCGCCTGACGCGGAGGATCAAATGGCGCTGCGCGATCTCATCACCGGCATCGACGGCAAGCTGTCGCACACGAAGCTTTGGCCGAACATCGCGTCGGCCGTTGCGACCGGTGTATTTGCATTCAAGGGATTTCACGGCTCGCTGACCGCAGAGGAATGGTACGCCTACCTCGGTTGCGTCGGCGGGTACTCCGCGATCATCCAGGGCATCCGCGCGTTCGGACGCCCGCCAGTACAAGGGGGCTCCAGTGATCAATGAATACGCAAAGGCGCTGACCGTCATCGGCGTGGCGGTCACCATCGCATTCGCAGGTGCGGCCGGCTACGAACACGGCTATCACGTGGCGAAGACGCGCGGTGATCTCGCTCTGGCCCAAGAGCGCGAGGCGCAGCAGAAGGCAGCGGCCGACGCTGAACGCATCGCCGACGATCGTTACGCCGCCGAAGTCGATCGTGGCAACCAGGCTGCGCAGGCACTCATCGTCGCCCGGCAACAGATCGACCATCTCACCTCTACCGCCAAAGGAAAGATCGATGCTGTCACGCAGACCTACCGTCCGACGCTCTCGGCAAATCTTGAGCCTCTGCCTCGCTGTGTGTTCACTCGCGGCTTTGTCCGCGTGTGGAACAGCGTCGCCACCGACGCCGGTGCTGATCCCCTGCCGGATCGCGCCGTTGCCGGCGGAGCTGACGCAGAGACCGGAGCCGATGACGCCCTTGACTCCGGGGTATCACAAGCCGACATCCTCGACTGGCTCACTGACTACGCGGCCCGTAATCGGCGTATCGACGCTCAACTGAACAAGGTGCTCGACATCGAGGCCGAGCGTCAGAAAACGCAGCAAAGCACGCAATAGATATGGACGATTTTGATCGGGCGCAGGTGCTCGAAGAACAGACACGCGAACTGGCGATTGCCGCTGCTCGCGGGAACATACCGCGCGGCGAGTCGGCCCTCGTTTGTCAGAACGAGGAATGTGGTGTGCCGATCCCTGAAGCGAGACGCCTTGCCGCACCCGGTTGCCGTTACTGCATTGAGTGTCAAAGCCGCCGCGAAGCCGCAGCTCTGAAACGGAGGGGCCATGCAATTCACGCTTGACGCCTCCGCTGTCGTAATGGCCGTGCTCGGTGCGTTGTGGTCCGTATGCCTCGCAGCGGTCGGCGTATGGGTGAAGCGCGTGCAGAGCGACGCTGAGAGCGATCGTCGGCAGATCGGCCTGCTGCAGAAGAATCTGGCGGACTTCCGCGAGATGGTGGCCCGCGAATGCGCGAGTCGCGATGAAGTAAGAAACGAGCGTCAGGAGGTGCGGGAACTGCTCGCACGTATCGACGCGAAGATCGACAGCCTTTCCAAAACCGTACCTCGTTAAATCACCATGGACCAACTCCAAACGAATACCGCCGCAACCGATACCCCGCTGAACGCTGTCTCGACCGATACGGCCGCATCGGTTTCAGCATCCACCGCCGCTGTCAGCGTATCGAGCAATCTGCCGGCTGACGACACGACGACCACCTTGCCGATCAATTTGGCCGCAGCAATCGACTCGACCATCGTGGAAGGCGCGTCGTCCGTACAAACGGCAGGGGCGGCCACGTCGCTGCAGCTCGATGATCCGGCTCCGATCACCGGCGGCGCACGCCTCGACTCGTCCAACGACGAGCAGCTCGTGCTGCTGCGCAAGATCGACGGCGACATCGGCGCACTGACGGCAAAGATCGAAGGCATCGAGCTGCGAGCAGTACGCAACGGCGCGATCGCGGGCGGTGTGGCCGGCGGTGTCGCGGGCGGCATTGTCGCGACGGGTATCGCATTCATCCGGCACAAGCTCGGCTTCTGACCAATACATGGCTTATCCAAAGGAAATGCGCGACAAGGTGCGTCGAGCCTACGTGTTCGACCGCCTGTCACTTGAAATTGCTAGCTCGCGGTACGGCGTTGCGTATTCGACCGCGCGACGCTGGAAGGATGACGCACTCGCGGCCGGCGATGATTGGGACAAGGCTCAGGGTGCGCAGTTGATGGCGGGCGGCGGCGTCGAAAGCGCCGCTCGTCAGATGCTCGCCGGCCTGGTCACACAGTACCAGACGACGCTGACCGAGATCGAGCAAGGCGCGCTGCCTGCACCAAAGAAGGTCGAGATGTTGGCGAGCCTGGCCGATGCGTATAACAAGACGATCAACGCCAGCAAGCGGGTGTTGCCCGAGACAAACGAGCTGGCGGTTGCAATGGGCGTGGTCCAGCGTCTTGCTGCGTTCATCAAGGAACGTCACCCAGCGCATATCGCGGCGTTCGCCGAGGTGCTCGGCCCGTTCGGCGATGAGCTGGCCGTCGCATACGGTTAATGGGAGGACCGGTCTTTGTGGCAATCGTAGCTCAGCCAGGTAGAGCACCCCATTGAGGGGGAGGCTGGAATTCCAGACGGCGGGCGCCCGCCGGCCCCGGTTCAAATCCGGGCGATTGCCACAAAGACGGTCAACGACATGACGCAGAAATTCACCGAAAAGCAGTTCCGCGACGAGCTGGCCGAGCTGGCAGCGGCGCTGCGCCGCGACATCGACGCGCATGCGACCGGCCTCGATCCGTCGCCCGAGGCTCGACGCGAACGCCGCCGTCGTGTGCTCATCGACGGTGATTACCAGTTCTTCGCGTACACCTACTTTCCACACCACATTCGCGGTACACCATCACTGTTCCAGGCGCACTTCTGCAATCGCTTCGCGAAGCTCCTGCGCCAGCCAGGCGGTACGCGTGAATGGTGGGTCGCCCCGCGCGGCGAAGCCAAATCATCGCTCACGACGAAGATTGGTCCCGTGTACATCATTGTGCAGGGGCTGTTGCAGCGCGATGACGTGCGGCGTGAGATCGGCTGGATCGGCGAGCCGCCGCCGTTCCTGGATTACCTGATTTTGCTCGGCGCGGAGACATCGCTGCCGACGAAGCTGCTCGAGGTGGTTAAAACCGAGCTGACGGCTAACGCCGCGCTCGCACTCGACTTCCCCGAGGTGTGTGGCAAGGGGCCCATGTGGAAGGTCGGCGAGTTCATCTCGAAGACCGGCGTCAAGGTCGAACCGTTCGGTGCCGAGCAGGCGATTCGCGGCACGTTCCACGGCGCGAGCCGACCGAAGGTGCTATTCGGCGACGACCTGATCACCGACGCCGAGGCCAAGAGTCCGACCGAGCGTCAGAACCGCTGGACCTGGTTGGAAAAGGCAATCGACTATCTCGGCCCGCCGGACGGTAGCGTCAAATACGTCGGCGTCGGTACGGTACTCGACAAGGACGATCCGATCTCGCGCGCCAAGCGCAGCATCGGCCACGTCGTCCACCACTTCCGCGCGATCGAGACGATGCCGGCGCGCATGGACCTGTGGGAGCAATGCCAGGAGCTGATGCTCAACGTCGACAAGGAAGCGATTGCCGCCGCCTCTGCTCGCGGCGAGGTCGTGCCGGACGACGCGCTGCCGTCGTTCCGCTTCTACGTCGAGCACCGGGCCGAGATGGACGAAGGCGCGGTGACGTCATGGCCATCTGTGCGCTCACTGTTCTGGTTGATGCGGCAGCGGGCGAAGTCTCCGCGCGCCTTCGCAACCGAGATGCAGGGCGATCCGCGCACCGAGGAAGACAAGGTGTTCGGGCACATCACCTACTGGGCGCAGCGCTCCCAATACTGGCGCATTTTCGGTGCATGCGATCCGTCGATGGGCCGTGGCGAAACGTCTGACCCTTCGGCGCTCCTTGTCGGCGGATGGGATACGGTCGCGAAGAAGCTGCACGTGATGCACGCCGTGATGAAGCGGCGCGTGCCGTCGAAGCTGGAGGCTGATCTGATCGCGATGCAGCGTGAGTTCCGGTGTCTGTCGATCGCGTTCGAAAACAACAACGCCTATGAGCACTCGCGGCAGACGTTCATCCAGGCCGGCCTCGACGCCGGTGTCGCGCTGCCACTTGTCGGCATCACGGCGACAGTGCCGCAGGAGGTGCGCATCGATTCACTGGAGCCGTTCATCACCGATCGGCTTGCCCCCAGCATCCTGCTGCACCCGGCACTTGTCCAGCTCATCGCCGAGCTGGATAGCTGGCCCGAGCCGCAGAGCGGCCACCACTACGACGGCCTGTGCGGGTTGCATCTGCTTTGGGCACTCGCGGTGTCGCGCGGCGGCATGAAATTCGAATACACCCCGGCGTCAAAACTGTCGCAAAACGGTGATGCCTGGATCGGCGGCCAGCGCTTCGGCAACGGCGCTTGGTAGGCAAGGAAAAGACATGGCACAAATCGTTGACGTCAACGGCAATCCGATCGAGCGCCGCGCGCTGTCGGAACAGCAGACCGCGCAGCTCGCGTGGCTTCAATATAGTTACGAGGAACATCCGGCGCGCGGTCTGAACCCGCACCGCCTGGCGCGCATTCTGGAGGATGCCGAACGCGGCCACCTGATCGCGCAGTCGGACCTGTTCACCGACATGGAAGAGAAAGACCCACACATCTTCGCGGAGATGAGCAAGCGCAAGCGTGTGCTGCTCACGCTCGACTGGGACGTCGTACCGCCGCGCAACGCGAACGCAGCCGAGAAGAAGCTTGCCGCACAGGTGAGGGAATGGATTGACGATCTGCCGGGATTCGAGGACGTCATGCTCGACGGCATGGACGCGATCGGCCACGGCTTCTCTGCGCAGGAAATCAGCTGGCAGCGGCTCGGCTCACTTTGGATGCCGAAGACGATCGAACATCGACCGCAGCGTTGGTTTATGAACCCGTGGCATAACCGCAACGAGATCCGGCTGCGCGGCGTTGACGTCGACGGCACGCCATTGTGGCCGTTCGGGTGGCTCGTTCACCGACACAAGGCAAAGTCGGGTTACATCGCGCGCGGCGGCCTGCATCGCGTGCTGGCGTGGCCGTACCTGTTCAAGAACATGGGCGTGAAAGACCTGGCCGAGTTCCTCCACATCTACGGTCTACCGTTGCGCCTGGGCAAGTATCCGAACGGTTCAACCGATGAGGAGAAGCGCACGCTGCTGCAGGCGGTGGCGAGCATCGGCCACAACGCGGCCGGCATCATCCCCGACGAGATGAAGATCGAGTTTCAGGAAGCGGCGAAGGGAACCGATGCCGTCCACCTGTCGCTGATCAACTATATGGAACGGAGCCAGTCGAAGGCGATCCTCGGCGGAACGCTCACCAGCCAGGCAGACGGCAAATCGTCGACGCACGCGCTCGGCAACGTCCATAACGAGGTTCGACACGACCTGATGGTGTCGGATGCCAGGCAGCTCGCCGCGACGATCACGGGTGGCTTGATCTGGCCCATGTTGGCGCTCAACGTTGCAAATGCCGATCCGCGTCGCTTGCCGCAGTTCAAGTTCGAAACACGGGAGCCGGAGGATCTGAAGATTTTCTCGGAGGCATTGCCGAAGCTCGTCGGCATGGGGCTGCCGATCACGGTTGATTGGGCGCGCGAGAAGCTATCGATCCCGGCCGCGAAGGATGGCGACACGCTGTTGTCAATCCCGAATCCGATCATGGCGCTGCCGCCCGAGTTCCGGCCGCCGGCCGAGAAACGTCCGGCCGCACCTGGTGCGCCAATCGCCGGGACGCGAATGACCTATAAGACCGTTCTCACGAACGACCGCGGCGAAGTGATCTATCCGGATCAGCATGCGCTCGACGAGACCGCTCTGCCGGCTGACGCAATCGCAGCCGGCATAGACAAGCTGCTGGCGCCTGTCGTCGCGGCGATCCGCGCCGGCGAGACGCCCGACGATGCGATCGAGGCGCTCCTGTCCGCTCAACCTGACATGAGCGACGACCAGGTCGCCGAGCTGCTTGCGCGAGCGCTGTTCGTCGCCGACATTTGGGGGCGCTTGCATGGCGGGGGTTGATCTCTCCTACGCGATCGGCCTGGAGCCTGCCGAGGCGGTACGCTACTTTGAATCGAAGGGCTACCAGCTTGGCTTCCGATGGCAGGACGTCGCAGCGGAGGCGCATGCGCGTGCGTTCACGGTCGCGGGCGTAATGAAGGTCGACGTCCTGCAGGACATTCGCGCGGTGCTCGCTGATTCGCTGAAGAGTGGCAAGACCTTCGAGCAGTTCAAAGACGACCTGATCCCGACGCTGAAGAAGAAAGGCTGGTTCGGGCATGGCGACGTTGTCGATGACGGTACGGGCGAGATTCAGGGGCGGCGGCTCACACCACGGCGGCTCGACACGATCTTCCGCACCAACATGCAGTCGTCGTATATGGCCGGGCGTTTTGCGACGCAAATGGCACAGGTCGACACACGGCCCTGGTGGGAGTACGTCGCGATCCTCGACAACCGCACGCGCCCGGCGCACGCTGCGCTGCACGGGTGTGTGTACCGCTACGACGACCCGTTCTGGGCGGTGTTCTATCCACCGTGCGGCTACAGGTGCCGCTGTCGCGTGCGCACTCGCCCGTTCGGCTACCGCGATAGCGACAACCCGCCGACGAGCGCGGGCCGCCTCGAGGAGATCGAACAGCCGGTTGGCCGCGACGGCAAGACGCAGCCGGCGATCGCTTACAAGAGTCCGATTACCGGCAAGCGTGTGCTACCCGATCCGGGTTTCGGCTTCAATCCCGGGCTCGCGTGGCAGCGACCATTTACGCCGCCGCCAATGGGCACACTGCCGAGAAGCGTGCCCAGTGGCGCGAGCGTGCCGCTGCCGCGCCCGGCCCGAATAGCCCGCTCATCGATGCCGGCGGGGCTGCCGGAATCCGCGTATGCCGACGCGTTCTTGCGTACGTTCGGCGCGAACGCAAATCATCCCGTCACATTTAACGACGCGACGGGCGAAGCGATGCCGATCAATGCCTGGCTGTTCCGCGACCACGCCAATCAGCCGGTGTCTGGCGCTGCCCGCCCCGACGCGCAGATCGTCGCCCAGGCGATCAACGAGCCGGACGAGATCTGGTTGTCGTGGGCGCAGCTGGATAACCAGTGGACGCTGCGCCGCCGGTACCTGAAAACCTTCGAGACCGAGGCTGGCGAATGGGGCGTGGCGATAGCCGACTTCGGCAAGAATGGCTGGGTCAGCAGCTCGTCAACGTTCCCGGCCGAGACGGGCACCGATGACAGTCGAGCCGCGTATCTGGACACACTGCGCGGCCAGTTCCTTCGATACAGGAAACGCGATGATTGAAATCGAGATCGACGACCGCCAGTTTGGCGCGACGCTGAATCGCCTGGTAAGCGCGATGGCGGATGCAACGCCCGTTATGAGCGAGATATCCGGCATCATGGCCGACGCGGTCGAGGAGAACTTCACACAGGAAGGTCGTCCGAAGTGGCTCGGCCTCGCGCCGTCGACGCTCGCCGGTCGCGTCGGCCACGAGCTGAAGCCGGGGCGCGGCAAGTTCAAATCCGGTGCGTGGAGCATCCAGCTCGGCCAGCGCGTCGCGCGATCCCTGAAGATCCTGCAGCGATCTGGTCGGCTCGCAGCCAGCATCGTGCCGTCGTTTGACGCGACGAGCGCACAGGTCGGCACGAACCTCGTTTATGCGGCGATCCAGAACTTCGGCGGCCAGACCAAGCCGCACACGATCGTGCCGAAGAATGCGAAGGCGCTGCACTTCGGCGGCATCTTCGCGAAGAAGGTCAATCATCCCGGCTCGAAGATCCCGGCACGGGTGTTCATGTCGATGACGGACGGCGACGGCATGCAGATCGAATCAGTCGTGGCAAACTACCTGCGCCGGGTCGCCGGCTGATTCAATTAACAACGAAAGTAATTAATCGATAATCGGAACAGAGAATAAGGTTATGAATTTTTTCGAATCGTTCAATGCGCTGCTCACCTATGGCGGCTGGACCATAGCGGTATTCGTTGCCGGATACGTGTCCGTGCGCCTCTTGGCGGAGGTCGTCGACTTCCCTGGTTGGAGCGTCCCGGTCGCACTCATCGGGTTGTTGGCCCTCTGGCTGCTGATTCCCCACGGATGGCACCTGTTGAGCTACGCGTTCAACAGCAGCTGGGACTATGGCGATGACCTGCGTGCTCGATCCATCGGCCCCGATGATGCGTGGTTCATTGTAAAGGTCGAGTTCTGGGCCGCGATTGTCGGCACGGTGCTCGGCTATTTCGGGCTTGGCAAGCTGCGCAACGAGTGGTGACGCGCATCGTTTTGGCGACGCTGTTTGTATCGGGAAATACCGCTACCGGCGTCGCCAGATTGCCAATCTGTTTAAACCCGCTTCTAAGCCGTCCGTGGAACGGTTGGCTGCGCTGATACCACCAAGGCGGCGCCAAGCCCGCCAGCGTGTTTAGAGTGCACGTTAGTTTCGATCGTCGTATAGGGGGTGATGGTGTATTGGATCGCTCCCCGGAAATTTCCGAATTCTCGATTGCTCGGCCCTATCTATATAGGCGCGTCCCAGGCCCACCACGACGAGTGGCCGTCCCCCTGACACACCTCCACTGATCGCCGACGCCGCCGCCCGGAAGAATGGCGGCATGGCTACTCACCGCACCCCCACCAACGGCACGGCGCTCGCAGCGCTAACCGTCGAGATTACCGACCGCACTGGCCGGGCTATCCAGCTGCTGCCGGCCGGGCACTTTGCCGCGCGCGACGGCCGTCCGGCCTCGATCGCCGCGTGCAAGCAGTGGGTGTGTGGTCCGCAGCAGGCGAGCACGCTCGTCGCGCTGGCCGCGCAACAGGCCAATCCGATGGTGATCGACTACGAGCACCAGACACTGAACAGCCAGCAGAACGGCCAGCCGGCCCCGGCGGCCGGCTGGTTCAAGAACCTCGAATGGCGCGATGGCCAGGGCCTCTTTGCCACCGACGTCGACTGGACGCCCGCCGCCGCGAAGGCAATCGCTGATCGCGAATACCGCTACATCTCGCCCGTCTTCGAGTTCGATCCGCAGTCCGGTGCGGTGCAGCGCCTGCACATGGCCGCGCTAACCAACAACCCCGGACTGGATGGCATGCAGGCCGTCGCCTTGTCCGCATTTCGTTTTTCCACCCAGGAGCCGCAGATGAACAAACTGCTGCAGGCCCTGCTCACGGCCTTGGGGCTGACCGAGCAGACGTCTGAAGACCAGGCCGTCACCGCGTTGAACGCGCACCTCGCGAAAGCGAAGAGCGACGCCGACCAGGTGACGGCACTGACCGCCGAGAAGGCGAACAAGGATGCGCAGATCGCCGCGCTCACCGCGTCGGCCGGTACGCCCGATCCGGCGAAGTACGTGCCGGTGGCGGTCGTGACCGGTATGCAGGGGCAGCTCGCCGCGCTGACGGCGCAGGTCGTCGGCCGCGAGATCGACGAAATCGTCGGTGCCGCGCTCACGGCCGGCCAGCTGCTGCCGGCGCAGGAAACGTGGGCGCGTGAGCTGGGCAAGAGCAATCTCGCGGCGCTGAAGAACTTCGTGTCGACCGCCCCGAAGATCGCCGCGCTGACCGGCACGCAAACGGGTGGCCAAGAACCCGGTGCGGTTGCAAGTGCCGCCAGTTCGACAGCCGGTCTCTCGCAAACTGAACTGGCCGTGTGTCGCCAGATGGGCGTCGATCCGACGGCCTATGCCAAGACCAAGTCCGCTGAATTGGCGGCCCGCCAGAACGGAGGTGCGTAATGCCCGCCGCTACCGCTGACCGCAATACCGAAATGCGCGAAGGCCGGATCGTGTCCGTACTCGTCGCCGGCGGCTCGCTGATCCACGCGGGCGTGCTCGTCGCGGTGAACGCGAACGGTCTGGCCGTCGAAGGCAAGACCGAGGCCGACCTGACCTACATCGGTCGCGCCGAGCAGTACGTCGACAACACGACCGGCGCGGACGGCGCGGTGTCCGTCCAAGTGCGCCGGGGCGTTACGTTCAAGTGGGCGAACGCGGCCGACGACGCGGTGACGCAGGCGAGCTACGGCAAGCCGTGCTTCATCGAAGACAACCAGACCGTCGCCAAGACCAACGGCAACGGCACCCGCTCGCCGGCCGGAATCGTCCTCGGTGTCGACGCCGACGGCGTGTGGGTTCTCTAAACGGAGCGCAGCACGATGCTGATCAATCAGGAAGCCATTCAGGCCGTCTTCTGGAATCTGCGGACGTCCTACAACAACGCGTTCGACGCCGCGCCGTCGACGTGGCAAAAGATCGGGATGAAGATCCCGTCTGGTAGCCGCGAAAACATTTATGCGTGGCTGGAGCGCTTCCCGCGCATGCGCCGCTGGATTGGCGAGAAGCACGTCAAGGCGATGGAGGCCCACGGCTACACGGTCGTCAACGAGGACTGGGAAGCGACGATCGAGGTCGATCGCAACGACATCGCTGACGACAATCTCGGTATCTACGCGCCCCAGGCGCAGAGCGCCGGCTACTCGGCGAAGCAATTGCCCGACGAGATCGTCTACGAGCTGGTGAACAACGCGTTCACAAACCTCTGCTACGACGGCCAGAGCTTCTTCAGCCAGGCGCACATCGTGCGCGGCCAGCCGGTGTCGAATCTGTCGCGCCTGCCGCTCACCATCGCGGGTCAGGCTGCTGCGATGAAGACCTATGGTGCCGTGCGTACGTCGATGCGCAAGATCACCGACGAGGAAGGCCGGCCGCTTGGTGTCACGCCGAATGTGCTGCTCGTACCGCCGGCTCTCGAAGACACCGCCAATGCACTGATGACGAACGAGCGCCTGAACGACGGCATGCCGAATCCGTACAAGGGTACGGCCGAAGTCGTGTGCGAGGCACGCCTGACGTCGGACACATCCTGGTATCTGCTCGACACGACGAAGCCCGTGAGGCCGTTCGTCTACCAGGAGCGTATGGCACCGGTGTTCGTGCAGCAGACCGACCCGGAAGCGGACGACGTGTTCATGCGCAAGAAGTTCAAGTTCGGCGCGGAAGCGCGCGCGGCCGGCGGCTATGGCTTCTGGCAGCTCGCCTACGGCTCAGACGGTACGGCGGCCGTGCCGGTGTAACCAGATAACTCCCCCGAAACTGCCGCGCGAGGGCCGTGAAGCGCGGAGGCAGGATTGACCGCCGCCCACGGCCTGGCTCACGCCACGGGGCGGCGCAACAGCGAATCACCAACGGAGAAATTCATGCCGACACCGGCACATACCAAGGTACTGCGCGTTTCCGCGAGCGCTGAAGGCTATCGCCGCGAGGGATTGAAGTTCGGCCAGGCCGACGTCGACATCCCGGAATCCATCCTGACCAGCAACCAGATCCATCGCCTGAAGCGCGACCCGATGCTCAAGTGCCGCGAGGTGCTGGTGAGCGCCGATCCGGCCGTGTCCGACGACGAGGTCGTCGGGCTGCGCGAGAAGGCGGCGATCGCCGACGCATTCATGGCGAAGTTGCCGCCGGGCTTCGCCTGGGCGCAGTGTCCGACCGAATACATCAGGCTGCTGATGGACCATATTCACGAGCTGGAACTGGCGAAAGCGACGGTGGCCGCAGCGGCACCAGCGACGACGTCGACCACGAAGGCACACGGGCGGAAGTAAGCAATGGCCTACGCAACCTCCGATGACATGGTAAGCCGTTTCGGCGAGACCGAAATGATCTCAATCACCGATCGCGACATGGCCGGTGTCATCGACGCGACCGTGGCCGGCGACGCGCTGGACGACGCGAGCGCCGAGATCGATACGTATCTCGCGGGTCGCTACGCGCTTCCGTTCGCCGGCACGCCACGCTTCATCGCAGGTCTGTGCTGCGACATCGCACGCTATCGCCTCTGCGTCGGCGAAACGCGCATGACGGAAGAGATCAGCGATCGCTACAAGGCCGCCGTGCGTTTCCTCGAACTGGCTGCTGCCGGCAAGGTCACGCTCGGCGAGCTGCCGAATGGCGCACCCGTACAGCCAGGCGCGACGATCGCGTTCCGGCCCGGTTCGCGGATCTGGTATGACGACGATCGAGGGGCGTTCTGATGGGCCTGCCTGTTCCGATCATCACGGCCGTCGAGCTGGCAATTGTCGATCGCCTCACGCGCGGGCTCGGGAAGCTTGTGACATCCGTGGAAACATACGGAGGTGAGTTCGACGACGAGAACCTCTCCGACGTAGTGCGGCGCTTTCCGGCCGCATGGGTCACGTTTGGCGGTGTGCGCAAGTCGACTCCGATCGATACGAGCCGCCAGAAGTGGAAGCGCGAAGGCACCTTCGTTGTGATGGTCGGGGCGCGCAGCGTACGCAGCGAAGCGGCCTCGCGTCACGGCGGCCCGTCGCGTGGCGAAATCGGCACGAACCTCTTGATCTATGGCGTCGGCCGTCTGCTGATCCAACAGGATCTCTCACTGCCAATTCGCGAGTTCGCACCGGGGTCGATCCGCACGCTGTTTAACACACGCCTGCAGCGCGACGCGTTTTCGGTGTTCGCTCTGGAGTTTCACACCGAATGGATCGACCACGCGCTACCGGCCCGCACCTTTCCGCAACTGGTTGATCCAGCCGACGTCGACGCGAACGATCCGACGTCGGGCCTAGACACCGTATTTGCGGTCTATGGCGGCCAGCTCGACCAGGCGTCGCCGATGTGGGACTCGATGACGCTCAATTACTACCTCGATCCCGCGAAGGTTACACGCGAGCCGAACAAGCCGGATGCGCAGGACATCATGGAAATGCAATCAACAACTGGAGCAGGCAATGAAAGTTAAAGCCGCACCGGGAGTGCGCGTACCGATGGACGGCGCGCCCCGCAAGTACATCACCGAGGAAAACGAGGTGACCGTCGACGAATCGCCGTACTACCTGCTGCGTGTTCGTGATCGCGACCTGATCCGCACCGACGTTCCGTCGAACGCCACGACCGCTATGGCAACGCCCGACACGTCGTCGAGCACGCGTATGTCGAAGGCGTTGCCGGCACCGGCGACCGATGTCGTGTCGCAATAACCGGAGATTCGCCAGATGACAAGCCCTAACGTCACTTTCAACAGTATCCCGTCGAGCATCCGCAAGCCGGGCAAGTATTTCGAATTCAACACGACCGGCGCGGTCAACGCGCTACCGGGCAACCTGCAGCGCGTGCTGATCATCGGCCAACGGCTGGCGAGCGGCACAACGGCCGCGCTTGTCGTGACCGGTATCACGTCCGATGAACAGGCGGCCGTGCGCTTCGGTCGCGGGTCGATCGCGCACTTGATGGCGAAGGCTGCGCTCAAGGCGAACAACTACCTGCAGCTGGACGTCATCGCAGTCGATGACGCCGCCGCCGGTATTGCCGCGACGGGGGCCGTGCTGATTTCCGGTCCCGCCACGACCACCGGCAACATGACGATCCGAATCGGCAACGACTCGGCCGTCATCGCGGTTGCGAACGGTGCCACGGCCGAGACGATCGCCGCGAATCTCGTCGCGCAGATCGGCCAGCAGCCGGACCTTCCGGTGACCGCCGCAGTCGACGCCAACAATGCCGCGAACATCGTGCTGACAGCCAAGCACAAGGGACTCGCCGGAAACGGCATTGCGCTGTCCGCGCTCACTGAAACGAGCGGCGTCACGGGCACGATTACGGCGATGTCCGGCGGTCTTTCCGATCCGGATATCCAACCGGCGCTGACGTCGGTGTTCGCGGCCGCTCACGACATCATCGCGGCTCCGTTTGCGACCCAGGCATCGCTCACCACGTTGCGCACGCATCTGGACGCCGTTTCCGGTCCGCTCGAACAGCGCGGCACGATCGCCGCAGCGGGTTGGCCGGGCACGCTGGCAACCGCGACGACGCTCGCCGGCCAGCTCAACGCGGGCCGCATCTCGCTCGCCTGGTACAACGGCTCCGTTTCGCCCGCATACCAGATCGCAGCAGCCTATGCTGCAGTAATCGCGTCCGAGGAAGACCCGGCGCGACCATTGAACACGCTCGCGCTCACGGGGCTGGACGTCACTGACGTGACGCTGCGCGCCGGTCGCCAGGATCAGGAGGCGGCGCTGCACAACGGCGTGACGCCGTTCGAGGTTGGTCCGGGCGACGTCGTGCAGATCGTGCGCGCGATCACGACGTACACGGTCGACGCGCAGGATATCGAAGACCCCGCACTGCTGGATCTGACGACGATCCGCATTCTCGACTACATGCGCAAGGCGTGGCGTCAGCGTATCGCGCTGCGCTTCCCGCGCGACAAGCTGTCGGACAAGACGCCGCCGAAGGTGCGCTCCGAACTGCTCGACGTCGCCTACAAGGCGGAAGAGCTGGAGATCATCGAAAACGTCGACAAGTGGAAAGCGAACCTGATCGTCGAACGCGACTCGCAGAGCGCCGGCCAGTGCAACGCGAAGATTCCCTGCGACGTCGTGTCCGGCCTGCATGTGTTCGCGGGCGTGATTGACCTGATCATTTAACGGAGGCCGCTCATGGCATTGGAAGAATACGTCGGGGCGATCGTCTTGACGGTCGACGGGCAAGACGTCGAGGTGATCGACTTCAACGTCCAGACGAAGACGGGCCGCAAGCTGGTCAAGACGATGAACCGCTCGGGCCGCGCGAGAGGCTTCTCGCGCGGTATCACCGAACACGACCTGAGCGTGACCGTCGTGATTCCCGAAACGGGCGACCTGGACTGGGAGGCGATCGAAGGTGCGAAGCTCACGACCGAGCCGCTGTCGGCAGGCGGGCCTCGCGTCAGCTACCTCGATTGCTTTACCACCGAGGTGAGCGAAAAGTACAGCGTCGACAATGAAGCTCGACGCGACCTGAAAATGACTGCTCTGCGCAAGGTGACGGAATGACGATCAAGGAATCCGGGGTGCTGCTGTACGGCGTTGAATACGAGGGCAAAATCCACTACGACTTCGAAATGCGTCTGCCGACGGTCGAAGACAACATCGCCGCGATCGAGCTGGTGGGTGCGGCTTCCAACCTGCGCGTCAACTCGGCGATGTACGCGCGCTGTATCACGAAGCTCGGCACGATCCCGCCGGATGCAATCACGTATCAGTTCATCACCGCGAACATGGTCGACGATGACTACGACGTGCTGCACAACAAGGTTCAGGAGCTTAAAAAAAAGCGTCGAGCATCGAACACGCGCTCGCCGACTTCCGACTCGCTGTCGTCTTCCTCGGGCAGTACGGATTCACTGAATCCCGCGTCCGTGAGCTGACGGCAGTCGAACTCGAAGCCTATCTCACGGCCATCGGCCGCATGCATGACAAACGGGCCGAGGCGCTGAAAGGTGCCTCGCGCTCACCCTCCGAGACCCGTCGCGTCGTTTCGACGCGACGCAAGAAGCGCCAATAGCCATGTCGCAAAACCTCCTTGTCTCGATGCTGGTGCGCTTGCGCGACGAGCTGTCGCGGCCGGCATCCCGCATGCTGCAGGATGTCACCCGCGACGCGCGCAACGCCACGAATGCAGTATCGGCCGTCGCAGATGCGAGCGCTCGCAGTGCCCAAAAACGCGAAACCGACATCGCTCAATCGGAGCGCGCGGTACAACGGGAAATTGGTCGAACCGGCGCTGCGTTTGTGCAACAGGCCCAGATGGCTCAGTCTGCCGGCGACGCTGCCGTCAGGTCGAACGACGCGAGCCTGTCCAAGCGCCTTCGCGATTACCAGCGGTTTAATCGCGCCTGGGAAGCGCTTGGCATCCGCTCCGAAGCTGAGATCCAACGCGAGATCACGCGGACCGAGGCCGCGTATGCTCGGCTCGCGCAGTCCGGGATGATGTCGGCCCAGGAACAGGCACGCGCCTTCGCGCAGGTACAGACGCGTGTGGCCGAGCTGAACGCCGAAATGGGCCGGCTGTCGGCGCGCGAGCGCGGCATCCAGCTGCTCCAGTCCGGCGCGGGGAAATTCGTGCGCGCCGGCGAAGCCGTGCTCGGTGGCATTGCCGCCGCGCACGCCGTCGCGGCCCCTGTCGGCAGGACGATGGATTTCGACCGCAACATCGCCCTGATGGCCAACACGGCGTTCAACGAGGAAGACGCGCCGGCACGCATCCGGGGCATGCAGGAGCTGCGAAACGTCGTCCGCGAGTCGATTCGCGCGGGCGGTGGCACGCCTGACGAGATCGCGGCGGCCATGACGCAGCTGCTCGGTCAGAACGCGATTACGCACGAACAGGCGTTCAGGCTGATGCCGGTCTTGCAACGGTACGCCACTGCCGAGGGTGCCGACACGACCGAGCTGGGCGACATTGCCATGCGTGGCATCCAGACATTCGGGCTGAAAGAAGACCAGATTCCGCAAGCGCTCGACGCCGCGATCATGGGCGGCCACATGGGCGGCTTCCACCTCCGGCAGATGGCGAAGTGGTTGCCGCAGCAGATGGCGGCCGCGCGCAATTCGGGCATGGGCGGCATGAACGGCCTGTCGGAGCTGATCGCGTTGAACGAAGTGTCGATGACCACTGCCGGCACCGCCGACGAAGCGGGCAACAACGCGCTGGACCTGCTCAACAAGCTCAACAGCGCGGACACGGCACATGCTGTCAAGCGTGAGCTTGGCCGCACGCTCGGCGTCAAGCTCGCCAATGCACGCGCCCAGGGCAAGAGCGCCCTGGTCGCATTTGGTGAAATCCTCGAAGAGGTGATGGCGAAGGACAAGAACTACCAGATCATCAAGAAGAAGCTCGCCACGGCAAAGAATGACGGTGAACGTCAGGAGCTGTATACGAGTATGGAGCAGATCATCGAGGGTTCCGCCATCAGCAAGGTGGTTCGCAACCGCCAGGAAATGCTCGCGCTGATGGGCTATCTGAACAACAAGGAAAAATTTAACGCGATCAAGGCCGCGACGCTGAACGCGAAAGGCATCGGAGATAAGGATGCGGAGGTGATGCAGAGCACCGACGCGTTCAAGGCCGAACGTGCGAAATCGCTTGGCGAAATGGGTGAAATGGACGCGGTGCGCCCCTTGGATAAGGCTATCGGGAAGGTGTCCGACGTTATCACCCAGTACGGCGGAAAGTATCCGGGACTGATGACCGCGATCATGGGCACGAAGGTCGCATTTGAGGGGCTGACGAGCGTGATGATGGCCGTCGGCATGATGCGCTTCATTACCGGCCACGGTGGCGGAGCCGTCGAACGCGAGATGGCTAAGGACGGCGTGGCGGCTGCCGCGCGTGCAGCTGGCGGACGTGGCGGCCTCCTGGCGCGTGCGCTGAAGCCGGCCGGTTCATCGGCGCTGTCGTTGCTCTTTGGCGGCATCGAGGCATACGGCGTTAGCCAGGACGAAAGTCTGAGCGCGTCCCAAAAGAAAAGCGAATACGCGCGTGTCGCGGGCGGTACGGCGGGCGGAATCGGCGGATGGATGGCAGGCGCGGCTGCCGGCGCGGCGATCGGCTCGGTGGTACCCGTCGTCGGTACCGCGCTCGGTGGCGCGGTCGGCGGCCTGGTCGGCGGATTCGGCGGCGACCTGCTCGGAGAGAAGCTCGGCAAGCTGATCGGTGACGCGCTGTTCAAGGCCGAATCGAACAAGCAGGCGCAACCGATCAACATCACCACGAAGGTCCAGATGGATGGCCACGTCGTCGCCGAGGCCGTCAATCAGATTAACGCGCAGGCGGCACTGAGGCACTGACATGAGCTGGAAAGATCTGCTGCAGGATGCATCCTTTCGGGGCGTGACGTTCGACTGTGTACGTACACGCGATGCGGCAAAGCGCGGCCTCGCGAAGCACGAGTACCCGTATCTCGACGGCGCTGACGTCGAAGACCTTGGCCGGGGTCCGCGTGATACGCACCTCACCGCCGTATTCTGGGGTGACGACTATGAGGCGAGCCTGAAGGCGTTCATCGACGTGCTCGACAAGTCGGGTTACGGTGAACTCGTTCATCCTGTCTTCGGCAGCATCCCGAAGGCCCAGGTTGAAGATTATGCGATCTCGCACGATGCCGAGAATCCCGACTATTGCACCGTCGAGATCGCGTTCGTCGAGGCGACGCCGGGCAATCCGTTCTTTGTTCAGCAGCTGCCCGAGCAGAAGGCCGAGGCGGTCAGCGCGCTGACGGACACTGCGCGCTCCATCGCCAGCACTGCGTTCGCAGCGACCATTGATGCGTTAAAGCTGGTGCAGAGCAATATGCCGCGGCTAAACCTGTTTCGGGACTTGATGACCGGCACGCTTGGCGCGCTCGGCAGTCTCGTGCCGAGTGTCGTCGCTTCGACACTGGACCTGATTGAGTATCCGCTGGCGTTCGCATCGGACGTATTGAGCTACCTCTCGGGCCTCTCCGATCAGCATACGTTTGGTGTCGGCGCGATCGTGTCGGACTGGAAGAGCTTCAGCGAACAGATGACGAACGCCGTTGCGCTGCCAGCAGGCATCAGCACCGGCGACGCAACCGTGTCGAGCAGCGCCGGTTTGATTCAGGCCGGCGTGGTCGCGCTTACGAATTCGGCTGCACTCTATGGTGACGCCAGCGTGACAGCCGATGGTAGTACGGTCTCGCTCGGCGTGAACGCGAACGCCGATGATGTCGCCGTTGCTCAGGCATTTATGCAGTTGGCGGCCGCCGCGCAGCTCGCTGATACCGCGTCGTCGATTCTCGCAGACGAGGCGGCCGACGCCACGCTTGCGCCGACCGAAATCGAGTTGATCGTCGACACAACCCGGTCGGCCATCCAGGCAGCCATTGACATGCACCGGCAGCTCTACCCGCTCGATACCTATCGGCCGATCGCCGAGGGCCTGAAAGATATCGCGCTGGCGATCCAGACCGCCGCGATCGCGGTGATCGACGAACGGCCGCCGCTGATTGCGCGAACAGTTACGGTATTCGGCAACCTGCATCTGACCGCGTTCCGCTGGTATGGCGACTACACGCGTTCGGCCGAACTCGCGCGTCTGAATCCGCAGGTCACTAATCCGAATTTCCTGATGCCCGGAGACGTGCTCAATGCCTACAGTAAATAGCGCCGTGACGGATACCGACCAGGACAAGGTGAGCCTCCTGATCGGTGGCCATGTGCACCGCGACTGGACCTCGTACCAGATCGACTCACACCTGATCACACCGGGCGACGCGTGGCGTGTCGATCTGTCGCCGCCGGACGGAAGCACCTCGCAGGGCGCGCTGCCCGATTCGGTAATCGAGGGTGCGCCCGTTGAAGTTCGCATCGGCAAGGACACCGTGCTCGTCGGCCGCATTGACGAGATCGACGAGGAGACAGCGAAGGATCGGGACACGCTGGTCTTGTCCGGCCGCGACGGCGCGGGCGTCCTGCTCGACTGCTGTGCGCCCGTGTTCGTGGCAAAACAGGCTACGCTCGCGCAGGTCATCGCAAACGTGGTCAAGCCGCTCGGTATCAGCAAGATCCGGATCAGCGCAGCGAACACCTACACAAACGAGAAGGTCAACATCGAGCCGGGCGATCGCGCCTGGAACGCACTCGCGCACGCAGCGGAGGCGAATGGTCTCTGGCCGTGGTTCGAGCCGGACGGAACGCTCGTCGTCGGCGGCCCCGATTACACCACCCCTCCGGTCGCGACGCTGATCATGCGCCGGAGCGGTAAAGGTAACAACGTCATCTCGCTGCGACGGCAGCGCTCGATGGCCGGCCGCTATTCCGAGGTCACCGTGCTCGGGCAGATGCACGGCACGGCTCACGAAAGTGGCAAGAATGCGATCAAGGGCGTCGCGAAAGATCCGAGTGTGGCGGTCTATCGCCCCCACGTAGTGATCGACCACGAATGCATGAGTGTCGCGATGGCGATCTCTCGCGCGCGAAAGTTGCTGATGGATTCCCGGCTGCACGGCTTCACCCTGACCGCGAAGGTCAAGGGACATCGAACGTCGGACGGCGTGCTTTGGAAGCCTGGCCAGCGAATTCACGTCATTTCGGAGCGGCACGGTATCGATGCTGTTTTCTTCCTGATCGGCCGCCGTTTCAGCAAGGCGCGCGCGGGCGGTGCCACGACGACGCTCACCTTGAAAGAGGACGGCGTGTGGACGCTTGACGCGCACCCACATCAAAGCCATCGCAAACACCGTCGCGGCAAGAAAAAAGGACCGGAGGACATCATCAATGTGGGACAAGGTTGACGGACGCATCAAGATCGCCATGTCGAAGATCCGCCTCGCATTCCGCGCGGTAATCTCGATTGTTGGGAGCGACAGCGGTGTGCAGCTCATACAAGGCCAAGGGGTCGCGGGCGAGACGCTGCAGGACAATGAGCTGTTCCAGCACTACGGATTCACTTCGAATCCGCCGGCCGGCACGATGGCGATCGTGATCCCGGTTGGTGGCAAGACCGCACACGGTGTCATCGTCGCGACGGAGCACGCTTCGGCTCGGAGAAAGAGCCTCGCGTCCGGTGAGGTGGCGATCTATACCAGCGAGGGCGACAGTATCGTGCTGCGGCACGGGCGCATCATCGACATCAACACGCAGACGTTGAACATCAACGCGGACAACGTCGTGAACATCAAGACGCGCCAGCTGAACGTCGACGCCTCCGAGGAGGTGAACGCCAACACGCCGGCCGTCAACGCGAGCCAGCAAGTCACCGTGGCCGGCGCACTTGCTGCCAACGGCGGCATGACCGCCAAGGCCGGCGAAGGCGGCGGAGCTGCTGTCGCGATCGACGGCGAGGCTCATATAACGGAAGATGTGGTCGCAGGCGGCAAGAGCCTGGTACACCACGAACACCAGGACAGCAACGGCGGCGTCACGACACCGCCCCTCTGAGCAGTTACCTCCTGACATCGTTCAGCTGATGTCACACGGGTCCATGCCGGGACAATTCCCGTATGGACCCCGCACTCGATCCTTCCACACGCGACTATTCCGGCAGCTTCACGACGAACCTGTCGAACGCGGTCTACCTGCGACTAGAGACGCCGCTCGGCTCGTATTGGGCCGACCCGACGCTCGGCTCGCGTCTGCATGAGCTTGAGCGGGAGAAGGACGTTGCGCGCGTGCCGCGCCTGGCTGTTCAGTACGCCGAGCAAGCCCTTCAACCGTTGCTCAACGACCATCGCGCGCAGTCTATCGAGGTCACCTCGACGCGCCTGACGCCCGGATGGCTGCTGCTGTCGATCGAAGTTGTCGACGCGAGCGGCAAGCCAAGCCATTTCAAACACCGCGTCAAGGTGCTGTGATGTCGTTCACCGTCAAAACTTTCGACCAGATTCAAGCGGGGATCATCCGCGACATCGAGACCGATCTGCCCGAAGCGGATACCGGCGCAGATTCCGATTTTGCGATCCGTGCGAACGCCACATCGAGCGCGATCGAAGGGCTCTACGAGCATCAGCAGTGGATCGCGAAGCAGATTTTTCCGGACACGTGTGATCCGGACATTCTTCTGTTGCACGCGCGCATACGCGGCCTGTCGAAGAAGTCAGCGGTTCCCGCCGGTGGGAGCATCCAGATCAGCGGCGCGCCAGGCGCACCGGTGAACGGCACGATCGTCGCGCAGACACTTGGGGCTCAGCAATACCAGACGACGGCCACCGGAAGCATCGGCGTCGACGGCACGCTCACGCTGGCCGCCCAGGCAGTGACGGCCGGCAGTGCCGGCAACGCGACCGCAGGCGCAGCGCTCACGCTGCTGTCCGCGCCGAACGGCGTGAGCAGCGCCGCATCTGTCGTCAAGATGGTCGGCGGCACCGACGATGAAACCGACGACGAGCTGCTCGCTCGGCTGCTGGAAGTGATTCGCCGACCGCCGGCTGGCGGCAACAAGTGGGACTTCCGTCGATGGGCAATGAACGTCGACGGCGTGACGGCGGCCTACGTGTACCCGTTGCGACGCGGTCTCGGCACATGCGACGTCGTCATTACATCGTCGGGCGGGCTGCCGTCGGCATCGACGATCGCGGCCGTACAGGCGGCGATCGACAGCCAGCGCCCTGTCACCGCCAAAAACTGTCTGGTGCTCGCACCGACTATCGTGCCGATCGATCACGACGTGCGTGTGGCGTTTTCAACGGGGACGATCGACATCTTCAGGCCACGCGTTCAAACGGCAATCGCGGCCTACTTCGCGGCGCTGCCCCCGGGAGCGATCTATGTGAAGAGCCGCGTTGAAGGCGTCGTGACGGATACCGAGGGTGTGACGGATCGGTTGGTCGTCACGCCGGCCACGAACATCACGCCCGTTGTCGACGCCACCGTAGTCGAGTGGTGCCAGCTCGGCGCGCTCAATGTCGCGCGGATGGCATGAAGCACGTCGATCTCCTGCGGACTCTGCTACCGCCGGTCAGCTACGACCCGAACGCGAAGAGCCTTGCCGCGCAGCTCAAAGCGGATGGGCATGCGCTCGATGACGCGCAAGCGAGCGCCGAGTCGGTACTCGGTGCCGTTACACCGTTCTACGCGGGCGAGCTGATTGCCGATTGGGAACGTGTCATCGACATCACACCTCCGGCAAACGCGACGCAGGATGAGCGCGTGACCGCTGTTGTGCAGAAGCTTGCGGAGACTGGTGGTCTATCGATTCCCTATTTCAAGGGACTCGCCAGACGCATGGGCTACACAATCGAAATCGAGGAACCGCAGCCCTTCACAGCGGGCGTGAGCCGCGCCGGAGATCCGATCTGGATACGAGACATTGTGTGGGTCTGGAAAGTCATCGTGTCCGGTTCACCGCCCATCGACAAACGCTTTTATGCCGGCACCAGCGGTGCTGGCGACTCGCTGCGGTATTTCAGCGATCCAGTCATCGAACAGGCTTTCAATGATCTGAAGCCTGCATTCACCTACGTCTACTTCGCCTATACAGGAATCTGACCATGCAACGCATCGACAGCCTCGACGGCCGATTTCACGACGGCGACCCGACGAAAGGTCTGCTGGGAACGTTCGTGATGGCTGCGTGGCTCAACGCACTTCAGGAGGAGGTGGCATCCGTCGTCGAAAGCACGGGTGTCGCGCTCGATCCGACCCGTTACACGCAGCTGCGTGATGCCATTCACGCGCTCAACGTTCGGCGGTCTATTCTCACCGACAGCGGCGTGAAGAACGCCTACGCGGCATCGAATCCGACGCCACTGACTGCCGACACACTGGTGCACGGCGTTCGGCAGCTGGTGCAGATCGAAAACGGCAACGACGGCCCGTCGACATACGCACCGGACGGGTTGCCGCCAAAGCCAATCTACAGCATGAATCACCTGCTCCTGCAGGGTGGCGAGCTGGTCTCACCGGGCGTCGCGGATTTGACCTATATCGTCCATGCGGCATTCAATCAAGGAAACGGCGCCTGGCTGCTCGATGATTGTTCGGGCGGTGGCCGGCAGACCGCGCCGGCAACGCATAGCGGTCACGCCGTGCCGCTCGGCCAGCTCACCGATAGCAGCAAGGCGACACCTGGTGCGGCACTGATCGGATGGGATGGCGGCACGCTTGCAACGCAGATTCAACGCCGAATCAGCTACGTAGCGGATTCGGTCGCAGAGGTCAGTGGACTGGACGTCGCAAAATACACGCGCGCCTTTGCCACCGGCTTCAGCGCTATCGGTGATGGCGGGGGTGGTCCGTACCAGTATCTGTCGACGTCGACGGCAACCGTCGATGGTGCAACGGTACTCGCCGCTGCAGGCGGCGTCGGCCGCTGGCATCTGCAGATCACGGGGCCGATCTCCGTGAAGCAGTTCGGCGCGAAGGGCGACGGCGTGCACGACGACACGGTCGCCGTGCGCGCCTGGATTGCTTTCGTGCTCGCGACGGGCGTGGAAGCGTATGCGCCGGCCGGGACGTACCTCATCACGCAGCAGATCGTCATGGACTGGGGCGTTGCATGGAAGCCGGGGGCGAAGTTCCGGGGCGCGGGCATCAACCGGTCAGTGTTCGATCTGTCGAGTGTGATCGCGTCGCCGGCATGGCTGATGACCGACTCGACCGGCCAGAAAGCAGCGTTTCACGGCGGGTTCAGCGATATCGGCATCAAGGCCACGTGTTCCGGGCCGGCGCTCCAGGTCGGCCTCGAAGATGGTTCCGATGCGTTCAATGAGTTCGAGATCAAGGTCAGCGTGTCGAACCTGAACCCGACCAGCAACGCGTGCGCGATCGAACTGAACGGCGTCTACAACAGCGACCTGTTCCTTGTGGGCAACAACGCGGGACGCGGCGACGCATTGCGGCTTCGATACCTACAGTTCTCGCGCATGTTCGGCAGCTTCGGTAATGCCGAGACGGCCATGCATATGACCGGCGGCTACGTGAACGGCAACTCGTTCATCGCGCTGGACCTCGAAGTGGTCAACAACTGCGTGGTGATCGACGCGGCCAGCATCGCGCGCAACACGTGGATCGGTGGCCAGTTCGTATGGGACAACGGCGTCGGCCCGAAGGGGCATGCGATCGTGGCGACGAACGGCAATACCAACCGCTTCATCGGATGCAATTTCGCGAGCGCCGGAAGCTTCGTCGACCCCGGCAGCGCGGTCGGCCTTGAGGTCGACAATACGGGCGTAGGCATGCACACGTCAGGTGGCGCGCTCGTCTCACCGATCTCGGGCGATGCTGCACTGACGGTCGATTCGGTGGCCGGCAACATGGCCGAGTTCTCGTTCCGCACCGCCGGCAAGCTGCGATGGACGCTCGCTCGCAATAGCGCGGGAGAGACAGGCAACAATGCCGGGTCGGACCTGATTCTTTCGCGTTATGACGACAACGGCAACGTCATCGATAACCCGATGTGGGTGAACCGTGCGTCAGGGATCGTCGATACGCCGAAACTCTCCGTGCAGGCGATCGCACTGTTCGGCGGGGGCCTGATCAATGCGCCGACGTCGATCACCGGCTCACGTGGCGGCAATACGGCGGTTGCATCGATCATCAACTTACTGACCAAGTTGAATTTGGGCATCGACAACACGACGGCATAACGCAGCACTGGGTGTCGACGTTTGCGGAAACGGCACGACGCTTGAAAAAAACAGGACGGCCAGCGCGAACGGATGCACCGCCGCACTGGCCGCCGTACACCATCACGGTAGTACAGGCCAAGGCCCTGTCACCTCCCGCTCACGGAGGTTGGACTATTCTAACCAGCAAAAATACTTCGCAACACAAATGGCACTACCCATCATTCCTTGGCTCGGCGGCAAGCGCCGCCTGGCCGATCAACTCATTCCACTCTTTCCGCAACACGAATGCTACGTCGAGGTATTTTGCGGCGGCGCTGCGTTGTACTTCCTGCGGCCGATGCCGGCGCAGGTCGAGGTGCTGAACGACATCAAGGGCGATCTGGTGAATCTGTATCGCGTGGTGCAGAACCACCTCGAAGAGTTCGTGCGGCAGTTCAAGTATGCGATTTCGAGCCGGCAGGTGTTCAAGTGGCATCAGCAGTCGGTCCCGGAAACCCTCACCGATATACAGCGTGCTGCGCGCTTCTACTACCTCCAGCATCACGCGTTTGGCGGGAAGGTCGAAGGGCAAACGTTCGGTACCGCGACCACCGCGCCGGCTCCCAACCTGCTGCGAATTGAGGAGAGCCTCTCGGCCGCGCATCTGCGGCTTGCAGGCGCGCACATCGAGAACCTCTCATGGCTCGAATGCATGGAGCGTTACGATCGGCCGCACACCTTCTTCTATTGCGATCCACCGTATTGGGAGACCGAGGGTTACGGCGTGCCGTTCCCATTCGAGAACTACGAGCGAATGGCCGCGTTCATGCGCACGTGCAAAGGGAAGGTGATGGTGAGCATCAACGACCATCCTGACATCCGGAGAGTGTTCGAAGGCTTGCCGATGCTCGGCCTATCGATCAAGTACAGCGTGAACAATGTGCATGGTGGCCCGTCGGCCGCCGCCCGCGAGCTGGTGATCACGAACTGGGAGCCTGGCACCCAAACCGGTGGGCTCTTTTAGCGTATCGAGCGTAGCGCGCTATCGTCCGACAATTTAAACCTTGTTGACCATACGTTTCCTTGCGGTGCAGTAGGCTCGGCATACCTGCGCCGCAGGGGAGCAACCCCAACGACGCAAGGTGCGACGACCACGACGATATAGAGGAACGCGCCAGTGTCGATGACAAACCCGAAGTTTCCGTACTACTCGATCAACAAGCTACTGTGGCGGTGGAAACGGCACGACGACGCCTGCTGGATTGTGCCCGACGTGGCCCTGTCGCTGGACCGTCCTCCCCCGGACACTCTATGCGTTCAACCAAGTCCGCCAGCGCCACCCAAGCCTCCAAGGAGAAAACCGGAGGTTGGCGACACATTGCTGGCGATGATGGACGCGCATTCGCGCTTCAAAACCTGGCTCAATACGCCCGATCCGCCGAAGCCACCCAAGCCGGCCCCCACGCCAAAGCAACCGCAGGTTCCGCCTTTCGATATTCAGGAGATTCCCGGCGCAATGCGCAAGGAAATGATGCCCGTGGCGGCAAAGCTCATGGAGCGATGGTTTGCGGGGGAGTTGAACTACGGGCGGACCGATGACGACACAAAGGCCGAGATCAATCAGCGGGGCGAACCATATCCGTCAAGCATGTATGACATGACGACGGTCAAGCTGGATTGGGCGCTAAAGCCTCGACGCGCCAGAGAGCAGTACGACTACCTCATCAGTTCGGCGATTCGCACACCGAAGGCCAAGGAACAGCTGGGTAAAATCCTTGGACGCTACAAGCGTCCAGGTGTCAAATTGGACGTCTGGGTGATGTGCGGAGAGAACCTGCGGAACCTTCACAGGCACTTTCAGTTCACGTTTGCGAGAGTCGGAAGCACATTGGCTCAGAAGATTACGGAAGACATCGATGCGAGATTCCACAGCAACGGTGTACCCGACGACCTCAACGGTGCGCTAGGGTCGTTCAACCTCTACGCCGCCCCCGCGTACGTCACGTTCGATGTCGATGGTCGGTTTGCGGAAGTGTCAGGCATCTACGTCTACATCAAGGACAGCTATGACTTTACCGACAAGGCGGGCCAAATATCTCAATATCTGGGGCATTGGAGCAAGGACGGAATCATCGTCCTGGACTACAACGGCTTCGTTGGATATCTGAATAGGCCCGAGTTGTATCGCGCCTATGCCGTCACCATGGGCGATCCGTCAGTGAAAGGCAACGTCTACTACCCAGTCCACAATAGCGACTTCAGAGAGTGGGCGATAAAGCACCAGCGTGGTGGGGACTTTGTCGTGTACTCGGACTACCGATTCGTTCCGATCTACCCGCCGATGAAGGTCTGGTTATGACAAAAGTTGCAAAAGCGGCGACTTGGCTCGTTCTAGTAGTAGCGGCAGTTGCCGCGCTCGCTTATGCATGGGACGTCGATCGTCGATCAAAGGCCGACGAGTGCGTGAAGAGTACGTCTCCGGACGGGCGATACGTTGCAGAGCGATGCCTGGTCCAGTGGAGAGGACCCGATGACTGCGACTATGTCGGCAGAGTCTACGACGCCAAGTCGGGCCAACTCCTGGTGGAACGATCCTTCAGCACGCCCGTGCCGGAATTGTCCTGGTGGAAGAATACGGTGTCATTTTCGCGCGGCGGTGACGAGGCGTCCTCGGTGTACCTTCCGCCTTCCCTGTATGACCGCGTCAAGGCGCTCCTACCGTAGGATTGACCGAACCGCCAATTTCGGGCCGCCCTCGGGCGGCTTCATTTTGCGCTCAACGGTGACAAACCGACCGCGAAAGCTAGCAGTTCCCCGTGACAAACAGGTCGCTAAACCGTGTCAAATCGCGCGCGACGTTACACTGACATGGACTGATTCAGATTCGTGTTGCTCCGAATCACCTACATGGCGCCCACACGAAGATCGGGAAGATGGGAGATCAGCCTTACGTAATCAGCTAACCATTGATTTTACTGGCCCGCCCTACACGATTCGAACGTGTGACCTACGGCTTAGAAGGCCGTTGCTCTATCCAACTGAGCTAAGGGCGGTCTGGGGAAGAAGACACGGGCTCGACGCCGGCCGCCCGCGCAAAAGAGGAAAAAAGCACCCTCGACAACAAAACGGGCCCGGCGAGAACCGAGCCCGAAATTATACCCGATCCCCATGAAAGTCATGAAGGATCGCCCCACCGCGTCACACCGGCTGCGGATGGAACATGAACCAGCCGAGACAGAACACCCCCGCGATCGCGCAATACATGCCGAACGACGCCAGCCGCCCGCGCCCTTCGAAATAGCGCATCAGGAAACGCACGCTCAGGTAGGCCGCAACCGCCGTCAGCACGCCGCCGAGCAGCGCGTCGGCAAGCTGGTCCCGTGCATGAAACAGCTTCGGCAGCTCGAGCACGCCCGCAGCGAAAATGATCGGCGTGCCGAGCAGGAACGAGAATTCCGCCGCCTTCTCCGCGGTCAGCCCCGCCGCGTTGCCGGCGATCATCGTCAGGCCGCTGCGCGAAAAACCCGGAATCAGCGCGCCCACCTGCGCAAGCCCCACGAAAAACGCCTGCTTGAACGTCAGCTTCTCGGGCGGCTGATGCGCGCGACTGCGCTGGATGCGATCGCCGATCCACAGCAGCGCGCCGTTGACGATCAGCGCGATCGCGACGATCCGCAGATCGTGAAACACGCGCTCGATGCGCTTCTCGAGCAGCAGGCCGACGAGCCCCGTCGGAATCGTGCCGATGATGAGCGCCCACATCAGGTGCCCCTCATCGTTCTTGCGACCGCCGAGCGACGCGAAGAAGCCGCGGATCAGCTCGATCCAGCGCGTACGGAAATACCACAGCAGCGCCAGCGCGGTGCCGAGGTGCAGCGCGACGAGAAACGGCAGCAACTGCGGCGCGTGCTTGTCGATATGCATGCCGAACAACGCCGGCACGAGCAACGTATGGCCGAGACTGCTGACGGGAAAGAGTTCAGTCACGCCCTGCAGGACGCTCAGGAATGCCAGAAACGAGAGACTCACGCGTCGGTCCTCTAAAAAAACAGATCAAAAGCGGAAAGGAATTCCGGACGACGCGGTGGGCCGCCCGGAAGCGCGGCCCCGATTATGCCGAGCACACATTACTGCGCCAAGGCATTTGGCAGGATATTGCTGAGATGCATACAAACGCTTGCAATTCGTAAGCAATCAGAAAGCAAAAAGCCCGCCATCTGAATGGCGGGCTTACGAAATTCGGCAGATTTTGCCGTCAGCGGCCGAGCTGGTAGAAAAACAGCACCGTGCTGCCGGTGAACATCCCAAACAGGGCGATACCCATTGCCATTGCCAGATCCATGGCCCCCTCCTCGAAGTGTCATGACCCGGCAACATGACCGGTTCAGGCCATTATCCAGACGCATTACAAATTGCAAAGCTCGCAATTTCCCCAGAAGGGTTTTCCCCGACGCCCGCGCGGCCCGATAATGGAGCGCGCCGCCCTGCGGCAGGCCGTCTTCCAACCCCATCCACTCCCGATTCCCCATGCCGATCTTCCAGCAACACGAGATTCACGAACTTCACGCCGGCGCGTCTCTCGTCCGGATCGCCCCGCAATTCGGCGGACGATTGCTGTCGTGGCACGTCGACGGCGAACCCGTCATCTTCTGGCCGGACACCGCGGACTGGAGCCAGCTCGCGCGCGTGCGCGGCGGTAATCCGCTGCTCTTCCCGTTTCTCGGCCGGCACCGCGTCGACGGCGAACTCGGCCGCTGGCGCGACGCGTCGGGCGTGGTCCGCGACCTGCCGATGCACGGCTTCGCGCGCGACCTGCCGTTCGCGGCGCAGCCGTACGCCGACGGCACGGCGCTCGCGATGACGCTCGACGCGAACGACGCGCTCAAGGCGGGCTACCCGTTCGACTTCCGTTTCGAAGCGGCCTACCGCCTCGTCGATTCGCACACGCTCGACGTCGCGCTGACGACGACCAATCGCGGCGACGCGCCGCTGCCGTACTACGCGGGCCATCACTTCTACTTCGCGCTGCCGCACGCGGAGCGCGCCCAGACGACGCTCGAACTGCCGCCGACGCATCGGCGCGAACAGCGCCCCGACGGCGCCATCAGCGCGCCGGAGCCCGGCGAAGCGCGCTACGCGCTCGACGACGCGCGCATTCACGACCGCTTCCACTGCCTCGACGGCGCGCCGTCCGCCCCCGTGCGGATCGTGATGCCGGGCCGCCGCCGCACGATCGAGATCGCGCTCGACGTGCCGGGCTCGATCCCGTGGTACGCGGTCACGACCTGGACGGAGAAGCCGGATTCGGACTTCTACTGCGTCGAGCCGTGGCTCGGCCTGCCCGACGCCATCCACAACGGGCTCGGGCTGCGCATGCTCGCGCCCGGCGCGACCGAAAGCGCGGCGCTGCGGATTCGCGTCAGCCCGCTTGCGGCCTGACATTTCGCGCACCGAACGGATGCCCGGCGGCGCCAAACTGCGGGCCGCAGGTCGAACCCGTTAAAATCTGATGTTTTGTGTCACCTGCCGCGCCCGCGCGCGGCAGGGTTTTGCGAGGTTCAATGTTCGGAACAACCACGAAGCGATTCATCGCGGCGTCGTTCGCCGCCCTGCTCGCCGCCTGCGGCTCCGCGCCGGTCGGCCCCGGGTTCTACCGCGTCGAGCGCGGCGACACGCTCTACAAGATCGCGCGCGACAACCGCCAGTCGGTGCAAAGCATCGCGCGCTGGAACCAGATCTCGAACCCGGATGCGATCGAAGTCGGCCAGGTGCTGCGCGTCGCGCCGCCGCCCGGCACGACGACATCGTCGTCGGCGAGCGTCGGCACCGGCAGCGCGGGACGCAGCCGCCCTGCGCCGTCCACGCCGGCCCAATCGCCCGTGAAGCCGGCCACCAGCATCGCGCTGATCTGGCCGGCCGCCGGCAACGTGGTGCGCACCTTCGACGGCGCGAAGTCCAAGGGAATCGACATCGCCAACTCGGCGGGCACGGCGGTGAACGCGGCGGCGCCGGGCGTCGTCGTCTACGCGGGGAACGGGCTGCGCGGCTACGGCAACCTGATCATCCTCAAGCACAACGCGGATTACCTGACCGCGTACGCGCACAATCGCGCGCTGCTCGTGAAGGAAGGCCAGTCGGTGACGCAAGGGCAGACGATCGCCGAGATGGGCAACACCGACAGCGATCGCGTCGCGCTGCATTTCGAACTGCGCTACGGCGGCCGTTCGATCGATCCGTCGCGCTACCTGCCGGCGCGCTGACGGCGCGACCGCCAGCGCCGGCGCGCATCAGGTGCGGTCGGGCGCGTGCATGTTCGGGAAGGGACGAATCAGCGCTTGCGCAGCCGGTCGAACACGCGACCGGACAAGTGGCCGGATAACGGGTCGACGTGGCGTGCGAACGCCACCAGCGCCCCGATTCCGATCAGACTGAACCCCGCAGCTATCAGAAGCATATCCGTGGTCATGACAAGTATCAGCAGCGATCTTATGCGTCATTTCGGAATCGTGCATTGAGCTGCGCATGCCGGGCGAATCGGCATCGTCCCGAAGATCGCTTACAGTGTGATCCAGGACGCATGAAGGCCGGTGCAAGTCCGCCCCCGGCCGTCACGATCCGCGCCACGGAGACACCCGATGCTGCCCGCCGCCGACTGCTACGACACGCTGCTGTCCCGCTTCGCATGGGCCGTTCCGGCCCGCTACAACATCGCCGTCGACACCTGCGACAAATGGGCGGACGGCAGCGGCCGGCTTGCGCTGATCCACGAAACCGCGCAAGGCGGCGTCTCGAGGCTGACGTTCGACGATCTGAGGAACGCCTCTAATCGGCTCGCGAACAGCTTCGTGCGCGCCGGCCTGCGGCGCGGCGACCGGATCGGCATCTTCCTCGCCCAGGGCCCGGAAACGGCCGTCGCGCATCTCGCCGCGTACAAGCTCGGCGCGATCGCAGTGCCGCTGTTCACGCTGTTCGGCGCCGACGCGCTCGAATACCGGCTCGCGAACAGCGACGCGGCGGCGCTCGTCACCGACGCCGCCGGCTACGCGAAGATCGCGCCGCTGCGCGCGCGGCTGCCGGCGCTGCGGACGCTCTACTGCATCGGCGACGACGCGCCCGACACAGCCGGCGTGCTGCGCTACGACGCGGCGCTGGCCGCCGAATCCGCCGATTTCTCGCCGGTCGATACGGCAGCCGACGATCCGGCGCTGATCATCTACACGTCCGGCACGACCGGCAAGCCGAAGGGCGCGCTGCATGCGCACCGCGTGCTGCTCGGCCATCTGCCCGGCGTCGAGATGTCGCAGCAGTGCTTTCCGCGCGACGCGCGCCTGTTCTGGACGCCCGCCGACTGGGCATGGATCGGCGGCCTGCTCGACGTGCTGCTGCCGTCATGGCACCACTGCGTGCCGGTGCTCGCGCGCCGGTTCGAGAAATTCGACGGCGCGGCGGCATTCGACCTGATGGCCCGTCACGGCGTCACCCACGCATTCCTGCCGCCGACCGCGCTGAAGCTGATGCGCGCCGTGCCGCAGCCGCGCGAGCGCTATGCGCTGGCGCTGAAATCGGTTGCGAGCGGCGGCGAATCGCTCGGCAGCGAGCTGACGGCCTGGGGGCGCGACGCGCTCGGCGTCACGATCAACGAGTTCTACGGGCAGACCGAATGCAACATGGTGCTCTCGTCGTGCGCGGCGCTGTTCGCGCCGCGGCCGGGCGCGATCGGCAAGGCCGTGCCCGGCCACCGGGTCGCGATCGTCGACGCGCATGGCGCGCCGCTGCCGCCCGGTGTCGAAGGCCGCATCGCGGTGCGCGGCCCGGATCCCGTGATGTTTCTCGAATACTGGCGCAACCCCGACGCGACGCGCGACAAGTTCGCCGGCGATTACCTGCTGACGGGCGACACGGGCGTGCTCGATGCCGACGGCTTCGTGCGCTTCGTCGGCCGCGATGACGACGTGATCACGAGCGCGGGCTACCGGATCGGCCCCGGCCCGATCGAGGACTGCCTGCTCACGCATCCCGCGGTGCGGATGGCGGCCGTCGTCGGCGTGCCCGACGCGACGCGCACCGAGATCGTCAAGGCGTTCGTCGTGCTGAACCCGGGCTACGCCGGCGACGACGCGCTCGTGCAGGCGCTACAGGCGCACGTGAAGACGCGCCTCGCGGCGCACGAGTATCCGCGCGCGATCGCGTTCGTCGACGGCCTGCCGATGACGGCGACCGGCAAGATCGTGCGGCGCGCGCTGCGCGACGCCTGAGCCCGCGACCGGATGGTTTATAGTGGCGCACACGCAGTTTTTTGCAGAAATCCATGTCCTCCGAACACGAATCCGCCGCGGGCGCGTCGCATAGCCCGCTCTACGTCAAACTCCTCGGCGAAACCGCGAAGATCGACTGGTGCGATCTGGAGCGCTTCTTCGCGCAGGGCAAGCTGCTCGCGGTGGCCCGCGATCTCGATCTCGTGAGCGTCGCCGAGGCGATCGCCCGCGACGACAAGGAACAGGTCACCCGCTGGCTCGCCGCCGGCCACGTCGCCCGCATGGAGGCGGACACCGCACAGGACTACGCGGCGCGCAATCCGGAACTGTGGGCGGTCGTCGTCTCGCCGTGGATCTGCGTGCAGGAACGCGCCTGACGCGTTCGCCATGTCCGACTCCGCCTTGTCGCCCGCGGCCGGCGCGCACCCGACCGATGTGTCGCATCGGCGCGTGCTCGCGCTCGCCTTCCCGATCGTCCTCGCGAACCTGACCCAGCCGATTCTCGGCGCGGTCGACACGGCCGTCGCCGGCCACCTCGACGGCGCGCAGTATCTCGGCGGCGTCGCGCTCGGCGGGCTGGTCTTCAATTTCGTGTTCTGGGGCTTCGGCTTCCTGCGGATGGGCACGACGGGCCTCGTCGCGCAGGCGCACGGCGCGCGCGACGACAACGGCATCCGGCTGAACGTGCTGCGCGCGCTGATCGCCGCCTTTGCGCTCGGCGCCGCGGTGCTGGCGCTGCAGGCGCCGCTGCTGTCGATCGCGCTCACCGCGCTGGGCGGCAGCGATGCGGTGCGCGCCACGGCGCTGACGTACGGCCACGCGCGGATCTGGAGCGCCCCGTTCGCGCTCGCGAACTACGTCGTGCTCGGCTATCTGCTCGGGGTGCAGCGGGTCCGGCTCGCGCTCGTCGCGCAGGTGTTCATCAACGCGGTGAACATCGGCGCGGTGCTGCTGTACGTGTACGGCTTCGGCTGGGGCATCGCCGGCATTGGTGCCGCGACCGCCACCGCGGACGCGTGCGGCTTCGCGCTCGGCGCCTGGATGCTGTGGCGGCTGCGGCCGCGCGGCCTGCCGCCGCTCGCGGCGCGCGCGCTCGTCGATCGCGCCGCGCTCATGCGCCTCGTCGCATTGAATCGCGACATCTTCATCCGCACGCTGTGCCTGCTGACCGCGTTCGGCTGGTTCGCGCACCTCGGTGCGCAACAGGGCGACGCGACGCTGGCGGCGAACGCACTGCTGCTCAACTTCCAGACCTTCATGGCGTACGGCCTCGACGGCTTCGCGCATGCGGCCGAAGCGCTCGTCGGCGCGGCGGCCGGTGCGCGCGATCGCGCGGCGTTCCGGCAGGCGGTGCGCGTCACGCTGTTCTGGTCCGCGCTCGGCGCGCTGGCGTTCACGCTCGTCTACTGGACGGCGGGCGGCTGGATCGTCGCGCGCCTGACCGACCAGGCGACGATCCGCGCGGTTGCGGATCGCTATCTGCCGTGGGCCGCGCTCTCGCCCGTCGTGTCCGTGTGGGGATTCCTGCTCGACGGCGTGTTCATCGGCGCGACGCAGACCCGCGCGCTGCTGCGCGCGATGGTCGTGTCGTTCGCGGTATTCGCCGCCGCCGCGCTCACCCTCGTCGGCCCGTTCGGCAATCACGGGCTCTGGCTCGCGCTGCTGCTGTTCATGGCCGCGCGCGGCGCGACGCTCGCGCGCTACCTGCCCGGCTTGTCGGCGCGGATCGGCGGCGACGCGCGGGCGGCGCCGACATCCGCCGCATAGGCGTTACTGCGTGGCGGACGGCGGCTCGGCCAGCATCGACGGCGGCGTCATGTCGGTCGGCACGCCGTGATAATCGGCCGGGTCCTGCGGCGGGTGGCCGCGGCGGGCCTGGCGGGGGTCGCTCGCGCAGCCGGCGAGGATCGATGCGGCCAGCACGGCCAGCGCGAAACGGGTCATCAGGTCTTGCTCCGGAAAGGAACGCGCGCCTGCGGCGCGCTCGGGTCGGGCCGAGTCTAACGGATTTCCGCCTTCGAAGTGGCGACGCGCATGTCCTACTATGTACTGATGGCGCTGTGCCGTTGAAAGGAGGCTGCCATGTCGTCTGAGGAAATCGCCGGCCTGATCGGCCTGTTCATCGGCGTGATGGTGCTGGTCGCCCTCTCGTACTTCGAGGCGCGCGAATACAAGCGCACTCACGGCGGCGAGGGCATGATCCACCACTGGATGGCGGAGCACCACCTGCTCGACTGGCGGCGCAAGCACTAAGCCGTCCCGCCGCCCTTCCCGTCTCGACCTGCGCGGAAGCGAGGTCGTCCTGCACCGTGCCGTTTGGGCATGGAGGGTGCGCTGTGTCGCGCCAAACGATGGGGAGCCGGACTCGCCGTCACTTTCGCTGAAAGAACAAGCGGACAAACGAACGCCGCCGTGCGGTCTGCCGCCGGCGGCGTTCATGCGTGCGCCCGCCGCGCGGGCGCACGTCGATCGATGCTCAGCCCAGGAAGTGGCGGGCGTAGCGCGCGTTGATGTCGGACAGGCGGAACAGCGTGAGGAAATCCGCGCAGTTGAAGTCCGGATCCCAGGCGGGTGCGCCGCAGATCTTCGCGCCGAGCCGCAGGTAGCCCTTGATCAGCGGCGGCGGCGCAACGGCGACGCCGGTCTGCAGCTCGTCGACCGGCAGCGCCGTGTGCGGGAACGCGCGATATTCGGGGTCGGTCAGTGCGCTGGCCGGCAGCGACTGGTACAGGTTCGCTGCGTAGTGGCCGCCGTCCGCCATCGACACGCTCGCGCAACCGAGCATCGTTTCGTAGCCGTTCTGCATCATGTACGCGCCGAGGCCGCCCCAGAGCGCCATGATGACCGCGCCGCTGCGATAGTCGCTATGCACGCACGAGCGACCGACCTCGACCATCTTGCCGCGCAGGTGCGTCAGGCGCGACAGGTCGAATTCCCCTTCCGCGTACAGGCGGCCGACACGGGCGGCCTCGTGCGGCGGCAGCACGCGATACGTGCCGACGACCTTCAGGGTGTCGAGATCGCGAACCAGCAGGTGGTCGCAATAGGCGTCGAAAGGATCCACGTCGAGACCGGCGGGACCGCTGACCTGCGCGCCCATCTCTTCGGCGAACACGCTGTAGCGCAGGCGCTGGGCCTCGCGCAGCTCGTCTTCCGTGCGCGCCCACGCGGCGCGCAGGCGGAACTCCGCCGTGACGGTTTCAGCGGCGCGCGGCAGGTGGCGCCGCGCCGAGTCGAGGGGCAGCGAGGCAAAGGGGAGCGTAGGCGTCGGCAGTTCTCGCATTAGGCTTTCCTGATCGTAAGGAATAAGACGACATGCCCGCCAATTTAGTAATCGGCTGTGACCGTTACGTGGCAAGTCCGTGTCCGTTCAGTGACGTGTCGCCGAACTGACTTTAGCAGAAAGCTTGCGAAAACGTATGATCAAACCCTTCAAACCAGATCGGGCGTCATGACGGCGCGCAGCACTGCCTGCCGGTTGCCGTTCCGCGTGCGGCTCGCGAGCCATACGATACCGCCTTTCTTGACGCTCCAGCTATCGTCGCTGCCGGCCACCAGCCGCGCGGCGACGCTGCCGAGCGTCGGCTGATGGCCGACGATCACTACCGTCGGTGCGATGCCGTCCGGCCAGCCGGCGGCCGCGAGCACGTCGTCGACGTCCGCGCCGGGCGCGAGCGCGTCGACGGTCCGGTACTGGTCGGTCAGCGCCTCGACCGTCTGCACGGTGCGCGCCGCCGGGCTCGCGAGGATCACGCTGCTGGCCTCCAGCCGGCCGCGCAGCCATTTCGCCATCGCCTGCGCCTCCTTGCGCCCGCGTGAGGTCAGCTGGCGCGCGAGGTCGCTCGCCGCGTAGTCTTCTGCTTCGGCGTGGCGCCACAGGATCAGGTTCATCATGGTTTTCTCCGCGGTGCGTGACGGGTTTGCACCACCACGGCACTCGAACATGCATCGTGCGATTGACTTGGCACGCTATTCAACGATAGAATCTCTGGCTCGTCGGAGCGTAGCGCAGCCTGGTAGCGCATCTGATTTGGGATCAGAGGGTCGTAGGTTCGAATCCTATCGCTCCGACCAAGGAAATCAAGGGGTTACGGTTAATCGCCGTAACCCCTTTTCCATTTCTGGATTCTTGATCCCAACATTGCCCCCAACGGACCAGAATCTTGGTCGGTTGCTGCCAGTATATGGGCGCGGTCAGGGTCGCTCTTGTCCAAATCGCGGGCATACGCCACGTTGGTGAGGGTCGCGGTGAAGATCAGTGCGCATGCAGCGAGCCTGGATAACTTCATCATCGACAATATTCGCGAAAGAAGTGCGTGAAAGTTGATCCGCTTCAGGAAATCCGGACCGAAATTGGTGTTGGCGTCACGATTCGAATACGATGGCCCCCCTCCCAACGACATCAATCGAAGTGAATATCGGTCGACAGCACATTCCTTGAATCAACACGAACGACGCAGTGACGTGCGGTCTCCACCGTATTGAGACTCACATAGCGCTGCTTCAACTGCTCACGCGTCGCTTGCGGGTCCATGCTTCGCATCGACTCGATCTGGGATTCGGTGACTTCCTCCGGCGCAGACAGAACGGGCGTGCACGTCAGGTTGACCGGCCTCCCGCCATAGGAGCCATTGACCCCGCCGGTCGTCTCGTCGTCGATGCCCTTCACGACAACCGCCCCATCGACCTTCACTTCATACTGGTCGTGAGCAAAATGCCCTTTCTTCACGCATAGCGTAAGCGAACTGCCGGACGCATTCGGCATGCTTTCGCCCGGCGTGCAGAAATCCTTGCCCGCACCCGGCTCGTCAGCGACTTGGGGCGGCGCCTCCTCCTTGATCTCATACGACGGGTTGCGCGCCCAGCGGCCGAGGTCC
Source organism: Burkholderia sp. MSHR3999 (assembly GCF_000833595.1). Taxonomy (NCBI): domain Bacteria; kingdom Pseudomonadati; phylum Pseudomonadota; class Betaproteobacteria; order Burkholderiales; family Burkholderiaceae; genus Burkholderia; species Burkholderia sp. MSHR3999. The sequence continues at coordinate 1,080,483 of NZ_JRFO01000001.1, read as the reverse complement.
CTGCCGATCACGACGGTCGTCCGTTCGAGGATCGAGCACGTTCCCTTGAACGCGCCCCACACGCCACCCACCGACCAACGGTTGATCTTGGTATGACGGGTGACCTTGCCGTCCTCGATCAGATCCGCGGTGACGGTCGTGGCCTTGGGTCCGCTCCATGCGCCACCGCCGACGCCCAGTACATGGGTGATCTGCAGCCTGAGAACCTTGGCATCCCCTGCCTCGGCCTGCGACGCCACGGTGCCGTCGCCGCCTCTGTTGATCTTGCGAAGTACGTCGCCGACGTGGCGCGTCAGCATGTCTTCGATGTGGCATTCGTCCTTGACCCGCTGGACGACACCGGCATCCGGCGCGTAGGTCACCGGGGTTTCGAGCAGGATCTGGCTTGCCGCGAAAGCGGAACTGGTTGAGAGGCACAGGCCGATGAGGAAAAGGCGCTTCATAGCTAGCTTGATGAATTGTGTGTCTGTCGGATGACCCGGGATCATGATGCCCGGCTCACGCATGCTCACGGCGTCGCGTCGCCATGCGGGGCCGGACGGCAGATTTCCGCCAGCACCTCGAGACGCCGAACCGGATCGCGCACGAACGGATTCGACTCGTCCCATGCGTAGCCGGCGAGGATCGCGCAGACCATGCGCTTCACTTCCGGCGCCTTGTCGTCGTGGAAGACGATGTCCTGCAGGTCGCCCGAATACCATTTCTCGACGAACGCGCGGAACGTATCGATGCCCTTGCGCAGCGCGACGTCGTAATCCCGCTGCCAGTCCACCGCTTCGCCGCGCCACTGCCGTTCGAGCGCCTGCACCGCCAGATGCGACGAGCGCATCGCGATCGTGACGCCCGACGAGAAGATCGGATCGAGAAACTCGCCGGCATTGCCGAGCAGCGCATAGCCGGGGCCGTGCAGCCGCTCGACGTTGGCCGCATAGCCGCCGATATGGCGCACCGGCATCACGAACGGCTTCTCGCCGACGAGACGGGCAAGCGTCGGCTCGGTCTGCAACAGCTCGCGCAACAGCGCTTCGCGCTGCGCGTCCGGCACGTCGACGAACGCCGCTTCGGCGACGCAGCCGACCGACGAGCGGCCGTTCGTCAATGGAATCATCCAGAACCACACGTCGCGCCGCTCCGGATGCACCGCGATGCAGATCTTGTCGCGATCGGTCGATCCCGCCGGCAGGCGATCCTCGACGTGCGAGAACAGCGCCGCGCGCGTCGGCATGCGCGTGGGCGCCTCGAGATCGAGCAGGCGCGGCAGCACGCGGCCGAAGCCGCTCGCGTCCAGCACGAACGACGCGTGCACGCGATAGTCGCGCCCCGCTTCGTCGACGACGTCGAGCTGCGGCCGGTCGCCCGGCATGAACGCACGCACCGTATGGCCGAACCGCACGTCGGCGCCCTGCTGCGCCGCGCAGCGGATCAGCAGGTCGTCGAAGGCCGCGCGCTCGACCTGGTACGCGGTGCCCCAGCCCGGCGTCGTCTTCTCGCGGAAATCGAACGACGACATGCGATCGCGATGCACGAAATATGCGCCGTTCTTGAACTGGAAGCCCGCCTCCACGACGGCCTGCAGCATGCCCGCCTCGTCGAGGTAATGCATGCTTTGCGGCAACAGGCTCTCGCCGATCGAAAAGCGCGGAAAATGCTGGCGCTCCAGCACGAGCACCGACCGTCCCGCCTTGCGCAACAGCCCCGCGGCCACCGCGCCGGAAGGCCCGGCGCCGATGATCGCGACGTCGACGTTCAATTGCTCCGATTTCATCTCATTCATATGTTGCCTGCCCGTTTGATTCGATGGGACGTGACGGCTTTGCGCGCCGCACGTCCGTAATGCCAATTACAATGAACGCCCGAAAAAACACATACGAACGAGGGGTTCATGTCGTCATCCCGCCCGCACGCTGCAGCTTACGTTCCCGAAACGGCCTTCGGCGTCTGGTTCCTGCGCACGCACACCTGGGAACATCACGTGCTGCGGGTGGCCATCAACGACCTGAAGCGGCTCATTACGACGCCGCTGCCGGCCGCCCCGGTCATCCTCGACGCGGGCTGCGGCCAGGGCAAGTCGTTCAGGCTCCTGAACGATGCGTTCTCGCCGCGCAAGATCATCGGCATCGAATGCCACGACGAATCGCTCGCCCATGCGACGGAGGCGGCCCGCCACTGCGGCGCCACCGTCGACCTGCACCGCGCGGACTGCGCGCAGCTGCCGCTGGCCGACGCGAGCGTCGACATCGTGTTCTGTCACCAGACCTTCCACCACCTCGTCGAGCAGGAGCGCGCACTGGCCGAGTTTCGCCGCGTGCTGAAGCCGAACGGCCTGCTGCTGTTCGCCGAATCGACCGACGCCTACATCAAGTCGTGGGTCATCCGGCTGCTGTTCCGGCACCCGATGCACGTGCAGAAGAGCGCGGACGGCTATCTCGCGATGCTGCGCGACGGCGGCTTCTCGTTCGACGAGCGGAACGTATCGCTGCCGTACCTGTGGTGGAGCCGCGCGAAGGACTTCGGCCTGCTCGAGCGCATCGGCCTCTACACCCCCAAGCCCGGCAAGCGCCGCGAAACGCTCGTCAACGTGGTCGCGCGCAAGCCCGCGTGACAGCCGCCCGCCTCCGGGCGGGCGCATGCACCGCAGGGCGTCGTCAGCATCGCCCTGCCCCGCGCGCGTTACCGCGCGTCGAGCACCACGACGTCGCCCGCCACCGCGAGCGACCCGGCGCTGGGGCTCACGCCGCACGTGTACCGGGCCACCGAATCGGAACGCTGCTCGTGAAAGCGCGTCGTCACGTTGACGACCGCATTCCCGCCGTGGTTCTTCGCATACGCGCGCAGGCGGCCCAGCGCTTCGGCGAGCGCCTGATCGCACGTCGGCTGCTCGGCTCCAGTCCCGCGCGTCACGCGCACCGATTCCGAGCGCGATCCGATGGCCGTCTTCACCGCCGGATGCGCCTGCGCGCCGAAATACAGCTTCACGCCGGTCGCATCGTGCGCGGTCGCTTCCGCAGGCAGCGGCAGCGTGCGGACGACCGTGCCGCCGCAGCCCGCCAGCAGGGCCGCCGCGATCAACATGCCGGCCAGATGTCTCGTATGCTTCATCGTGCTTGTCCTCATCGCTCAGTGACGTTCAACTTCAATCGCCTTTCCAGGCGTCCAACAACAGGCTCGCGCAACTGCCGCCGAATCCGAACGAGACCGACAGCGCCCGCGCGATCCGCGCATCGCGCGCAGTGCGCACGAGCGGCATGCGCCCGACCGCGGGATCGGGCGTCCCGTCGACGGCCGTGCCCGCGATAAAGCCATCGCGCATCATCAGGATCGTGTAGATCGCCTCGTGCGCGCCGCTCGCGCCGAGCGGATGGCCGGTCATCCCCTTCGTCGACGAGAACGCGGGCACGTCGTCGCCGAACACGTCCGCGAGCGCCGCCAGTTCCTCGACGTCGCCGAGCGGCGTCGACGGCGCGTGCGTGTTCACGTAGTCGGGACGCCGCGCGTCGCCCTCCAGCGCCATGCGCATCGCCCGCGCGATCCCCGGCGCATGCGGCGCCGCCATGCCCGCGTTGTCGGTGCACTGGCCGAAGCCGACCAGCTCCGCGTGGATCCGCGCGCCGCGCGAGCGTGCGTGCTCGAGCGATTCGAGCACGAGGATGCCCGCGCCCGACGCGATCACGAAGCCGTCGCGGCCGATGCCGTAAGGTCTCGACGCTTGTTCCGGCGTATCGTTGAATCGACCGGACAACACGCCCATCGCATCGAACATCAGCGTCATGTTGTCGTGCAGCGCGTCGCTGCCGCCCGCCAGCACGACGTCCTGGCAGCCGGACCGGATCAGCTGCATCGCCTGCCCGATCGCGAGCGCCGAGCTCGTGCACGCGGACGACGGCGAATACGCGACGCCTTCGATGCCGAACAGCTGGGCGACGCAGGCCGACGCGGTGCTGCTCATCGCCTTGGGCACGACGTAAGGCGGCGTCTTGTCGATGCCGCGCTGCGCGGCAATCGCCATCGCGTCGTCATAGGCGGCCATCGAGCCGATGCCGGAGCCGACGATCGCGCCCGCGCGCGGCGAACGCAATCGCGCGGGATCGAGCGCCGCGTCGTCGATCGCCTTCGCCGCCGCGTGCGCGGCGAAGCGCGCGGTGTCGCCCATGAAGCGCTCGTGCTTGCGCGCGAACGGCGGCTCCGCCGCGACACTGGCGACGCCCGCGACCTGGCTGCGGAATCCCCTCGCGCGCCATGCATCGACGCGCGCGAGCGCCGAGCGCCCCGTGCGCAGCGCCGCCGACACGCCGTCGAGCGAATTGCCGAGGCACGACACGATGCCGAGCCCCGTGACGACGACGCGCGCAGGCATCGGGCGGGCGGCCGTCACGCGGCGATGCGCCGGAAGATCAACGACGTGTTGATCCCGCCGAACGCGAAGTTGTTGCTCATCACGAACTCGGCATCGATCGCGCGCGGCGCGCCGACGATGTAGTCGAGCGCCGCGCACGCGGGATCGACGTTCTCCAGGTTCAGCGTCGGCGCATACGCGTTGCGCTTCATCATCTCGATCGTCCACCACGCCTCGAGCGCGCCGCAGGCGCCGAGCGTGTGGCCGACGTAGCTCTTCAGCGAGCTGATCGGCATGCGCTCGCCGAACACCGACGCGGTCGCATGACTCTCGGCGACGTCGCCGCGATCGGTGGACGTGCCGTGCGCGTTCACATACGCGATCGCCGCCGGATCGAGCCCGGCGTCGCGCAGCGCGAGCCGCATCGCGATCGCCATCGTCTCGGCCGTCGGCTGCGTGATGTGCGCGCCGTCGGAATTGCAGCCGAAGCCGACCACCTCCGCATGGATCGTCGCGCCGCGCGCGAGCGCGTGCTCGTATTCCTCGAGCACGAGCGTAGCCGCCCCCTCGCCGACCACGAGCCCGTCGCGATCGACGTCGAACGGGCGCGGCGTCAGCCCGGCCTCGTCATTGCGCGTGCTGGTCGCGTACAGCGTGTCGAACACCGCGACCGCCGGGCCCGACAGTTCCTCCGCGCCGCCCGCGAGCATCAGCGTCTGCTTGCCGGTCGCGATCGCTTCGTACGCGTAGCCGATCGCCTGGCTGCCCGACGCGCACGCGGACGACGTCGGCACGATCCGGCCTTTCAGGTCCCAGAACAGGCTGACGTTGACGGCCGTCGTGTGCGGCATCATCTGCACGTAGCTGTTCGACGTCACGTCGCGCATCGAACCCGTTTCGAGCATCGCGCCGAACGCGCGGATCGGCTCGACCGAGCCCGACGACGACCCGTACGCGACGCCCATCCTGCCGTCCTTGATCGACGGATCGTCCGCGAGACCGGCGTCGGCGAGCGCGAGCTCGCTCGCCCGCACCGCATACATCGACACCGGCCCCATCGAGCGCGTCTTCTTGCGCGGATAATGCGCGGGCTGCACGAAGCCCGGCAGCGGGCACGCGAGCCGCGTGTGCAGCGACTCGTAGCAATCCCACGCCGCGATGCGCTGCACGGCGTTGGCTGCGCCCTTCAGGCGCGCGTCGATCTCCGGCCACGTCTCGCCGAACGCGGTCACGCCGCCCATTCCCGTCACGACCACCCGCTTCATCAGATCATCCCGCCGTTGATGCCGATCACCTGCCGGGTGACGTACGACGCGCCGTCCGACATCAGGAAGCCGACCACCGACGCGACTTCGTCGGGTTGCCCGACGCGCCCCATCGGCACCGTCTTCAACGCATGCTCGAGCGGCACGTCGTCGAGCATTCCGGTATCGACGAGACCGGGCGCGACGCAGTTGACCGTGATGTTGCGCGACGCAAGCTCGACCGCGAGCGCCTTCGTCGCGCCGATCAACCCGGCCTTCGCCGCGCTGTAGTTGACCTGTCCGCGATTGCCCATCACGCCGGACACCGACGCGATCGTCACGATGCGGCCGCCTTTGCGCAGCCGCACCATCGGCATCGTCAGCGGATGGACGACGTTGTAGAAGCCGTCGAGCCCGGTCTCGATCACGACGTCCCAGTCCTCGTCGGACAGCGCCGGAAACGCGCCGTCGCGCGTCACGCCCGCGCTGCAGACGATCCCGTAGTACGCGCCGTGCGCGGCCACGTCGGCCTCGAGCAGTTGCCGGCAGGCCGCGCGGTCACGCACGTCGAACTGCAGCACATCGGCCGCGCCGCCCTGTTCGCGGATCGTGGCGGCCACGGCTTGCGCCGCGTCGCGGCCGCTGCGGCAATGCACCGTCACCGCGAAGCCGTCCGCCGCCAGTCGCAGCGCGACGGCCCGGCCAATGCCGCGGCTCGCGCCGGTCACGAGAACTCGCCGAGTCATGAATTGAAGCTCCCTTCGATAAAAGACTGAAAATCGTCCGGCTGGTACACCTTGACGATCGCTTCCGCGCAGCATTGGCCGTCGGCATGGATCGCGCATTCGTACGCGCCGTGCCCTTCGTCGCCGCGCAGCAGTTCGCGCGCCGCGATCCGCAGCGTCGCCCCCGCATCGAACGCGGCCCGATGCGCGCTGTAGCGGTTCGCGCCGAGCAGCACGCCCGGCTTCGCGCGGCCGCCCGCGTGCCGCGCCAGCAGCCCGACGTGCGCGGCGATCGCCTGCGCCATCAGCTCGATGCCGATCCACGCGGGCATCGCGCCGTCGTCGTCCGCGTACCACGCGTCGCGGCGCGCGGTCGCACTCACCTCGATCGCGGTTTCGGAACAGCGCTCGATCGTGTCGAGCAACAGCATCGTGCCGCGATGCGGCAGCACGTCCCGCACGTCGCACACGGCGATCTCCGCGCCGTCGTGCAAGGTTTCCATCAACGAACCGGTCTGCATGTCAGCGCCCCAGGATCAGGCTGGCATTGCTGCCGCCGAATGCGAACGAATTGCTCATCACGTACCGGCTTCCGGTGTGGCCGGCGAGCCGGCGTTCTTCCTGCACGAGATCCAGCGCCGGCAGCGCGGGGTCCGGCACGCCGTCCCACACGTGAACCGGCAGCGGCGTCCCGCGCGCGAGCGCCAGCCACGCGAACGCCAGTTCCGTCGCGCCCGCCGCGCCGAGCATGTGCCCCGTCAGCGGCTTCGTGCCGCTCGCGGGCACGCCGCCGGGAAACACGCGCGCCATCACGCGCGCTTCCATCTCGTCGTTCAGCCGCGTCGCCGTCGCGTGCAGGTTCACGTAGCCGAGCGCCGACGGACTCACGCCCGCATCCGCGAGCGCCTGCCGCAGCGCGTCCTCCGCGCCGCGCCCCTCCGGGTCCGGCGCGGAGATGTGATGCGCATCGCTCGATTCGCCGACGCCGGCCAGCCGGATCTCCCCGTCGTCGCGGCTCATCACGAACACGGCCGCGCCTTCGCCGATGTTGATCCCGCAGCGATTGGCGCTCATCGGGTTCGTGCGCGCGGGGCTGACCGACTCGAGCGACGCGAAGCCCTGCATCGTCAGCGCGCACAGCGAATCCGCGCCGCCGACGACGACCGCGTCGCACAGGCGCAGGCGCAGCAGCCGGCGCGCGGCCGCGAACGCCTTCGCGCTCGACGTGCACGCGGTCGACAACGTATACGCCGGCCCGGCGACGCCGAGCGCCGCGCGCACGAACGGCGCGGCCGTGCCGATTTCCATCTGCCGGTAATCGAACGCCGGCGGCATCGCACCCGACGCGGCGCGCTGCGCGAGCGCCTCCTCGGCCGCACGGATGCCGGACGTGCTCGTGCCGATCACGACGCCGATGCGGCGCGGCCCGTAGCGCGCCACCGCCGCATCGACGGCCGGCGCGATCTGCGCGAGCGCGGCGAGCAGCAGCCGGTTGTTGCGGCAATCGAAGTGCGCGAGCGGCTCGGGCGGCGCGACGTCGAGCGGCGCGCCGACGCGCCCGGCCCATGCGCCGCCGGGCGCTTCCGCGCACGGCCCCATGCCGGGCGAAACGCCGGCGCGCAATGCGAGGTCGACCGCGTCGACGGTGCCGCCGAGCGCATTGACCATGCCGAGCGCATGCAGATAGACGTGCGCGTGTTTCATGCAGTGGTTTCCTTCGGGGAGGGTGTGGCGAGCGGCGCGAACAGCACCGAGAACACGATCCCCATCGCGAGGGTCGTGCCGAAGCCGCGCAACGCGGGCATCGCGCTCGCACCCAGCATGCCGAACGACAGCAGCGTCGTCGCGGCGGAGAGCAGCACGCCGGTCCACACCGCGCCCAGGTTCGCGACTTCCCGGATGCAGCCTTCGCGCAGGAAGACCGCATAGTTCGCGCCGACGCCGAGCACGAGCATCAGCGCGAGCCAGTTGAACAACGTGAGCGGGATGCGCAGATAACCGAATACCGCCAGCGTCAGGCCGATCGCGAGCACGATCGGCAGCGTCGTCGCGATCCCGCCGCGCACGCCGTAGCGCCACATCAGCAGCGCGGCGACCACGACGAGCGCGCCGCCCAGCCACCAGCCGCTGTCGATTCGGTACGCGCCGAACAGCTTCGACACGCCCGCCGCCTTGTCGACGTACGTGACGCCGGGCAGTCGATGCGCGAGCGCGTCGAGCGCCGCCGTATCCGCCGCGTCGACCTGCTCGGGAATCGCCAGCGCCGCGTATTCCGGCGCGCCCGCGCCGACGCTGCCGAGCCACAGATGCCGGAACGGCGCGGACCAGCGCGCGGCCAGCCAGCGCTCGACGTCGAGCGTCACGTGCGCATCGCGCGCGAACGAATCGACCCACGCCTGCGCGACGTCGTCGCGGAATCCCGCGCGCGCGAGCGTCGCGCGCAGCGCCGCCGGCTCGGCGAACGCGCGTGCGGCCAGCGCCGCGCGGTTCTGCGCCTGCCGCTTCGCCGACGGCACGAAGGTCGCGAGCGACTGCACGCGGCCGACGCGTTGCGCATCCAGCGCCGTCACCAGCGCTTCGGAGCGTTCGAGCACGTCCTCGGGCGTGCTGCCCTGGATCACGAAGAACTGCACGGTGTTCGCCAGCCCGATCGCATCGCGGATCTCGCGCTCCTGGCGCGCGAGATCCGGATCGCGCTGGGCAAGCAGGTGAATGTCGTCGTCGCTCGTCAGCAAGAACCAGCCGGGCGCCGCGACCAGCGCGACGCCGAACGCCGCGGCCAGCGCGCGCCGGCCCGACAGCGCAGCCTGCCAGCACGCGAGCGCACGCGCGGCGCACGCGAACACGCGTGACGGCGTGCGCTTCGGCGGCCGGGTCAGCATCAGCGGCAGGAAGCCCGTCACCGCCGCGAACGCCGCCGCGATGCCGACGATCGCGAAGCACGCGATCTGCTTGAGCGCCGGGAACGGCACCCACGTCAGGATCGCGTAGCCGAGCAGGCTCGTCGCCAGCGCGACGGCGAGCGCCGGCCGCACGGCGGCCGCGCCGCGTCGCGCATCCCATTGCGCGCCCGACGACAGGTACACGACGAAGTACTGAATCGAATAATCGACCGCCTCGCCGATCAGGCTCACGCCGAACACCAGCGTCAGCAGGTGCAGCTTGCCGAACACGGCAAGCGTCGCCGCGAGTGCGCAGACGATGCCGAACGCGGTCGACGCGAACGCGAGCACCAGCAGGCGAGGCGTGCGGAACACGCTCAGCAGCAGCAGCGCGATGCCGCCCAGCGACACCGCGCCGATCACGTGCACGTCGCGCTCCGCGCTCGCGCGTGCGGCCTGCGCATAGAACACGGCCCCGGTACGGGCGATCCGCACGTCCGGATACGCGGCGGCGAGCGACCGTTCCGACGCGGCCGTCGCGCCGCGCACGGCCTGCTGGATCGCCGACTCGTAGGCCGAGCCGGCGAGCGACGTCATCACGAGCACGCTCGTCGCGCCGTCGCGATGCGAGACCAGCATGCCGTCCTCCAGCGCGAGGCGGGAGGTCCCCAGCGGCAGGTCCGCCAGCCAGTGCTGGAGCCAGCCGAACGGATCGTCCGACACGGCGGTCGGCAGGCCGTCGACGGGCGGGCCATAGAGCCGCCGCGTCAGTGCATCGGCGAGCGCGGCGTCGCCGCGCTCGAGCGACGCGCGGTCGGCATCCGTCAGCAAGCCGAAGCGGGCCGGCAGATAGGTCGCCGCGATCTGCGACGGATCGAACGGCGGCACCTCGACCGTGACCGAGCGAAACGCGCCGCTCTTCGCGAGCAGCGCGCCGAACTGCTTCGCGGCGGCCTTCGCGCGCGCCGCGTCGCGGTCGGTCACCAGATAGACGGTGCGCTCGCCGAGCGCCGCCGACAACCGGTCGACCGCCTGCTCGGCGACCGGATTCGCCTCGGTCGCGGGCAACAGCGCCAGCAGGTTCGTCTGCAGCGGCGACGCTCCGGTGAAGCGCCACAGGCAATAGAGCCCGGCGACGAGCGCGACCAGCAGCCACGCGGCGCGCAGCGCCAGCCGCCGGGCGCGCCCGGCCGGCACGTCGATCGCGTCGCGCGTCGTGCTCATCAGCGCGCTCCGAGCCACGCGCGCTCGGCCGGCGCCGGCGCGTCCACCGGCGTCGCGCGCGCGAATTCGAGTTTCGTCACGTTGCCGTTCGCGAACGTCATGCTGAGCGCGCCCAGATACGCGCCGCCGCTCATCTCCAGCACGCGGATCGCCTGCGCGAGCTGCGGCTGGTTCGGCCGCAGCGTCATCCGCCAGCGCTCGCGCGTGCCGGTCGCGTCGACGTCGAACTGCGCATAGAGCGCCGACAAATCGCCGCCGAGCATGTCGCGCATCATCCGCGACACCTGGGCGACGCCGCGGCCGCTCCCGCCCGCCGCGACGAGCCGTCCGTCCGCACCCACCTCGCGCATGCCGCCGTCGGTGATCACGTAGGTCGCCTTGTACGGCGTGTCGATCCGCCACACGACGCCGGACGCGCGGTCGAACAGCATCGATCCCGTGCTGACGAGCGGCTGCTTCATCGCCGCGAGCGTCTGGGTCTGCGTGAAGTCGGCGCGAATGGCGCCGACGCGGGTCAGCCGCGCGGCGATGTCGGCCACGAGCGCCGCGTTCGCCTGGCGCTGCGTGGCGGCCGGCGCGGGTGCCGGTGCGCCGGCCTGCGCGGCGGCCCCGCAGGCGACGACCATCCCGGCCAAGGCGCACAGGCCGCGAAGTCGCGCGCTCATTTCCATCGCGCCTCCACCCGTTCGATCAGCGCCGCCGGCGACACGAACTGCGTTTCGTGCGTCTTGCCGTCGATCGCGAGCTGCACCGTATGCCCCCTCGTCAGGCGCTCGCCCGATTGCGCGTCGACGATTTCATAACCGATCTTCAGCCGGTTCTCGAATTCGAGCAGCGTCGCGCGCACATCGACGCGCTGGCCATAGACCGCGGGCCGCACGTACTTCAGGTGCGCTTCGACGACCGGCCACAGATAGCCGGACGCCTGCATCGCCGGATAGTCGTAGTCGATCGCGCGCAGCAGCGCCGCGCGTCCGGCTTCGAAATACTTCAGGTAATGGCCGTGCCAGCAGACGTTCATCGCGTCGACGTCGTGGAACGGCACTTCGACGGCGGCCGTCGCCGTCAACGGGGGGCGCGGCGCGCTCATGCGCCCTCCCCGCCGATCGCGTCGCACGCGGCGAGCCGCGCGGTCAGCGCGCGCAGCTCGGCTTCGAGCGGGCGGTCTTCGACGACGAGCGGCGAGCCCCGGTTCACGTCGTCGACGAACGCGCGCAACGGCGCGGACAGATGCGTGCCGGCATCCTCCCGCATCCGCAGGCGCACCGCCTGGACGGTCGCGAGCACGTGCGCGGCCGCGACCTGCTCGGTCAGCGCCAGCACGCGCAGGCAGTCGCGTGCGGCGATCGTGCCCATGCTGACCTTGTCCTGGTTGTGCGACTCGGTCGAGCGCGAGAACACGCTCGCCGGCATCGTGTGCTTGAGCGCTTCCGCGGTCCACGCCGACGCGGAGATCTGCACGGCCTTGAAGCCGTGGTTGATCGGCGCGCGATCCGGCGCCGCGCCCGTCAGGTTGCGTGGCAGGCCGTTGCTGAACTTGTCGTCGACGAGCAGTGCGAGCTGGCGGTCCATCAGGTCGGCGAGATTCGCGACCGCGGTCTTCAGCGCATCCATCGCGAACGCAATGTGCCCGCCATAGAAGTTGCCGCCGTGCAGCACGCGGCCGTCGTCCGGATCGACCAGCGGATTGTCGTTCGCGCTGTTGAGCTCGTTCTCGACGTCGCGGCGCACCCAGCTCAGCGCGTCGCGAACGACGCCGATCACGTGCGGCGCACAGCGCACCGAGTAGCGATCCTGCAGCCGGCGGGCGGGCGATTCGTCGCGTCCCGCGAGATCCGCGCGAATCCACGCGGCCGCCTCGGCCTGCCCGACGTGCGGCTTCGCATCGAACAGCAGCGCGTCGAAATGGGCCGCGCGCCCGTCGAGCGCGACGGTCGTCAGCGCGGTGAGGCGCGCGGCGATCCGCGTCAGGTAGTCGGCCCGCGCGAACGCGAGACACGCGAGGCCCGTCATCACGGCGGTGCCGTTCATCAGCGCGAGCCCTTCCTTCGGCGCGAGCGTCAGCGGCTCGCGGCCGAGTGCGCGCCACACGGCCCGCGCGTCGCGCTCGCCGCCGTCGTGGATCACCGTGCGTTCGCCGGCCAGCGCGGCGGCGACGTACGACAGCGGCGTCAGGTCGCCGCTCGCGCCGACCGACCCTTCCGACGGAATGCGCGGCAGGATCCGGTGATTCACCAGGTCGGCCAGGCGCTCGAGCAGCATCAGGCGCACGCCGGAGTAACCATAGGCGAGCGAATTGAGCCGCGCGGCGACGATCGCGAGCGTCTGCTGCGCATCGAACCACGCGCCCATCCCGCAGCCGTGATAGCGCGTCAGTTGCAGCGGCAGCGCGTCGACGAGCGCCGCGGGCACGTCGACGACGCATGCGTCGCCATACCCGGTCGTCACGCCGTAGACGGTCCCGCCGTTCGCGAGATGGTCGCGCAGCCACGCCGCGCCGCGCTCGATGCGCGCCTGCCACGCGGGGTCCGCATTGAGCGCGACGCTCGCGCCGTCGCGTGCGATCGCGATCACGTCCTCGATCGTCAGGTGCCGGCCGCCGATCACGACGGCCGCGCGGCCTGCTTCGCGTCGGGCCGCCCGAATCGCGTCATTCACATCATGCTCGGCCACGCGGCCCTCCATCGGGCCGCGCCCAGAAATCGAAGAAGTTGAACCATTGATACGGCGCCTTGCGGCAATAGTGTTCGAGCCGCGCCGCATAGCGCTGCGCCCAGACGGCGACCTGCGCGGCCCGTTCGCGGCGCGGCAGCTCGATGCGTTCGGCGAACGGTTCGAAGTACAGACGGTATTCGCGCCCTTCCTTCAGGCAGAAGAACAGATAGACCGGGCAGCCGAGCGCGTGCGCGAGGATGTACGGCCCCTGCGCGAACGGCGCGTGCGCATCGAGAAAGCGCGCGTCGACGGTCTTGCCCGCATCGTGCGGCGGCACGCGGTCGCCGACGATCACGAGCAGTTCGCCCGCGTCGATGCGCGCCTGCATCATCATCGCGGTGTCGGGACCGAAATCCGCCACCTCGACGAGCTGCTCGCCGAACGCCGCGTTCGCCTGCGCGAGCACGCTGTTGAAGCGCTTCGCGTGGCTCGTGTAGACGATCGCGGTCACTTTCGCGTGCGCGTCACGCAGCGCCAGCGCGCGCGTCATCTCCAGGTTGCCGAGATGCGCGCCGATCACGAGCGCGCCGCGTCCGCTCGCCGCGAGCGCGTCGAACGCCGCCGCATCGTCGAACCGCACCGCGAGACGATCGAGCCGGCCGGACCACGCGACGAACTTGTCGAATCCCGATTGCGCGAACGCGAGCATGTGCCGATACGCGGTGCGCCAGCCCGGCTTCGGCGTCGCCACGGCGGGACACGCGTCGCGCAGACGCGCGAAATACGCATGCGACGCGGCGCGCGCCGCGCGATTCGTCAACGCGAAATAGCCGACGATCGGGTACAGCCAGAGCGACGTGAAGCGCGTGCCGAACCAGCGGCAGCTCCACGCCAGCAACGCCATGCCGGCGCGACTGCCGCGCTCCGGCGTGCGCCACCACGATCGCGCGCGGCCGCCGGCGGCAACGCCCGGCCGCGCGCACCGGCGCGCCAGCAGCCACGGCGCGCGCACCAGCATCCCGGCCACCAGCCGCGTATGGCTCGCGCTGATGCGCACGTTGTCCCACAGCACGTCGAAATGCGACACGCCGTCGGCCGGATAGACGACCCGCGTCGGAATCGTGCGGAACGCGAGGCCGCGCCAGTGAAGCCTCACCAGGATCTCGCTGTCGAAGTCCATGCGGGTCGGCATCGACACCGCATCGATCAGCCGGCACACGGCGTCGAGCGGATAGAGCCGGAACCCGCACATCGCGTCGGGAATGTCGAGCGACAGCGTCTCGATCCAGACCCAGACGTGCGTCAGATAGCGGCCGTACAAGCGCGCCTTCGGCACGCTGTGGTCGAAGCGCGGACGGCCGAGGATCACCGCGTCCGGCGCGTCCTGCGCGGCGGCGACGAACGCCGGCACGTCGGCGGCATCGTGCTGGCCGTCCGCGTCGATCTGGATCGCATGCGTATGGCCTTGCGCGCGCGCCGCGCGCAGCCCGGCCATCACCGCGGCCCCCTTGCCGCCGTTGACGGGCAGGCTCAACAGCGTCATGCATCCCGCGTATTGCGCGGCGAGTGCGGCGAGCGTCTGCCGCGTCGCCGCATCGCTGCCGTCGTCGACCACGATGATCGGCAGCCCGTGCACGGCGAGCCGCGCGAGCGTCCCGCCGATCGCGTCGCGATGGTTGTAGATCGGAATGACGATGCAGACGTCGATCATCATGCGCTCGCTCCGTACACGATCGTGCCGGACGTGCACTCGCGCTCGCCGCGCCGGAACGCGAACTTCACGCAGCCGCGCGCCTGATCGTGCGCGATGCGCAGCGCGAGCACCGCGCCCGGCGGCACCGGAGCCTTGAATTTCAGATGATCGATCGAGCGGACCGTGCGCAGCGCCGCGACCTCGCGGCGCGCGAGCCGCACCGCCCAATCGATCTGCACGACGCCGGGCAGGATCGGCATGCCCGGAAAATGGCCGTCGAAGTGCGCGAGCGTGGCGGGCACGCGCAGTTCGTAGTGCCATCCGTCGTCGTCGTGCCGTTCGGCGAGCAGCTCGAAGCCTTCCGGCGTCGGCGCGAACGCGGCGGCGATCGCCGCGGCCGGCAGCTTGCCGCGCGCGTCGAACGGCATCGCGTGCCGGAAACGCCAGTGCCGCGGCAACGCGGCGGCGTCGAAGTACGCGCCGAGCGCATGGCGCAACGCGGCGGCGACCGCGACGCGGCCGTCCGCGCGCAACGCATGCCGCCCCGCTTCGCTCAATACCGCGACCACGCCGACGCGCGCGCGCGACGCGCCCTCGACGACCGTCGCGGCCGCCTGCTCGACGAAGTCGTGCCGGACGATGCGCGCCTCGAGCTCGGGCAGCGACACGCGCTTGCCGTCGAGCTTGACCACGCGATCGCGGCGGCCCGTCAGCTCGAAGCGGCCATGCGCGTCGAAGCGCGCCGCATCGTCGGTGCGGTGCCAGCGGTCGTGGCCGAGATGCGCGGAGCGAACGCACAATGCGCCGTCGTCGTCGCAACGCACGTCGATGCCCGGCATCGGCTGCCATGCCTGCGTGCGGTCCTGGCGCCGCCATGCGATGCCGCCCGTCTCGGTGCTGCCGAAGATCTCGAGCGGCGCGGCGCCGAACGCCGCTGCGTACACCGACGCCGCGTCGGCCGACAACGGGCCGCCCGACGAAAAGAACACGCGCGGCGCGATGCCCGGCATCGGGAATCCCGGCAGCGCGGGCCAGCGCATCAAATGCGACGGCGTCGACACCACGATGCCGTCGCCGTATGCGGCCAGCCGCCGCTGCAGCTGCTGCGGGTCGAGCGACAGCGCACGGTCGAACGCGCGGCCCGCCGCCAGCGGCCACATGATCCTGAACAGCAGCCCGTAAATGTGATGATGCGGGACGCTCGACAGCGTCACCGCCGTGCCGACCCGCTCGGCCCATTCCCGCTGCAAGGTGCGCACTTCCGCGTCGAACTGGGCGAGCGACTTGCGCAGCGCCTTCGCCTGGCCGCTGCTGCCCGACGTGTACAGCGTGATGGCGGCATCCGCGTCGATCGCGCGCGACGGAACCGGCGCACCGTGCTCCGCGCGGCCGGGCGCGCACGCCGCAAGTGCGTCGTCGTCGAGCAGCATGTCGTAGGCATGCGCGAGATCGCCGAGATAACCGGGCGCCGCGCTCGCCGGGATCACCGCTTCGCGTCCCGTCGCCGCGACGGCGAACAGCGCACAGGCGAATTCGTAGGGATCGTCGGTCGAGATCGCGACGCGGCGCGCGCCCGAGGACTCGACCACGCGCGCGATCGCGTCCGCGCGGGCGCGAAGCTCGGCCAGCGTGATGCGCGCGTCGCCGTCGCGGCAGACGACCGTGCGTGCGTCGGCGTCGGCATCGGCGGACAGGAGGTCGTGCAGCGCGATCATGCGGCCCCCGCCCCGGCCTGCCGGGCCGTCACGAACAGCCGGCGCCAGACCCATTCGCCGGCGATCAGCGCGCCGATCAGCACATAGGCGATCGCACCGTTGTAGAGGGCCCACGCGGCATGGCTCCAGTACAGCGCCGTATAGACGGAGAACGCGCCGTTCAGCACGAAGAACGCGCACCAGACCTGCGTGACGCGCCGCGTGTAGCGCACGACGGCCGGCGCGGGATCGGGATGGTTCAGCCGTGCGAACTTTTCGATCATCGACGGGCCGCGCCACAGCGTCGCGCCGAACGCGGCGAGCAGGCCGGCGCTCACGCAGGCCGGATACAGATGCAGCAGCCGCGCGCTGTCGGTCACGGCTATCGCGACCGACATGCCGGTCAGTGCCGCCGCGACGCACCAGTCGAGCGTCGCGAGCCGGTTGAGCGCAGCGGCGAACGGCCCCCTCCCGACCGTGCGCTGCAGCCACAGCAGCGCGAGCAGCAGGCAGCCGACGTAGCGCGGCGCCAGCCCGTGCCACGCGCACAGGATCGCGAGCGGATAAGCGATCGCCAGCGCCGCCCGCGCCACGGCGCCGGCATAGCGCGGCAGCACGGGGCCGGTCGCACGCATGCGCGCCGCCGGCGTCATTGCTTGCGGGCGAGCAGCGCGTGAACCGCGGCGATCACGTCGCCGACGGTGCGCACCGACTTGAATTCTTCCGGCTTGATGCGCTGGCCGGTCATCTCCTGCAGCTTGATGGCCAGGTCGACGGCGTCGATGCTGTCGAGATCGAGTTCCTCGAACAGATGCGTGTCGGGCGTCACGCGCTCCGGCTCGATCGCGAAATTCTCGTTGAAGATCGCGCGGATGCGCTCAAGGATTTCTGCGTCGGTCACGTGTCACTCCCCGGTTGCCGGAACGGCCTGGTTCGATTGCTGATGCGCCTGCTGGCTCGCGATGAATGCGGCCAGCGTATTGACCGAGCGGAAATGCGCTTTCGTGCGCTCGTCGTTCGCGGCGATCGTCAGTTGGAATTTCTTGCGCAGCATGATGCCGACTTCGAGCGCGTCGACCGAGTCGAGCCCGACGCCGTCCGTCGAGAACAGCGGCGCGTCGTCGTCGATGTCGTCGACCGTCATGTCGTTGAGATCGAGCATCTCGATCAGCAGCTGCTTAATTTGCAGTTTTAAAGTATCCATGCTGGAACAGGTGTTGGGTGATATGCGATTCCACCGCGTGCGCGATGTTGCGCGCCGCGATCGACGGCGACTGGTCCTCGGGAATCAGCCGGTCCATGTCGATCGCCTCGAGCACCGTGATCCGCATGCGGAACGCCCGCGACGGCACGTGATACCAGCGCAGCTCCTTCGTGAATACCGGCGGATCGCAATCGATCAGGACCGGCTGGATCCGGCTGCGCGATTGAAGCGCCATGTGCGCGAAGCCGCGCGAAAACGCATGCAGGCGATTGGCGCCCGGGCTGCGCGTGCCTTCGGGAAAAATGATCATCGTGTAGCCGGCCGCCAGTTGCCGCGCGCCGGCATCGACCAGCTCGACCGCGTCGGCATTGCTCACGTACTCGGCCGCGCGCACGATGCCCCAGAAACACGGGTTGCCCCAATGGCCGCGCTTGACCACGCAGCAGGCCTTCGGCGTCAGCGACAGCAACACCATCACGTCGAGCCAGGTCGGGTGGTTGGCGACGACGATCGACGGCCCGCCTTCGCGCAATCGCGCCGAGCCGGACACCTCGAGCGTCATCACGCCGATGCGCTGCAGCACGGCGACCAGCATGCGGAAGAAGTGATGGATGACGAGCGTCACGCCCCGTTGCCGCGAGCGCCGGTGCGGCCAAAGCGTGCCCGCGACGATCGCCAGCAGCGAGAACGCGGAGCCGCACAGCGCGAAGAAGCCCAGGCACGCGCCCGTCGCGAACAGCCGCCAGCCGTAGTCAAGCCGCGTGCGCATGCCAGCTCCATCGCCAGACCGAGTCGCCGTGCTGCCACGTCGCGTCCGCGTGTCCGGCCTGCCCGCTCTGCCCGCTCTGCCCTGACAGGCAGCGCCGTACCGCCGCGCTTTGCGTGGCGTCGGTGCCCTCCCCGCCGGCGCTGTCGGCGCGCGCCGTCACGTCGCAGGTCAAATGGCCGAGCGCCGAACGTCGATCGAGCAGGATCGCGAGCGCTTCGCTTTCGGGATCGTCGTCGACCTCGCCATAGACGGGATCGGCAGGTTCGTGCGCGTAGACGACCAGCACCGGCGACGACGCGTCGGATTCGTATTGCGCGAACGCTTCGAGCAACGCATAGCCGAGCGTCTCCGGCCCGGCCGCGATCGCGCTGGCGGCGGACCGGTCGCCGCGCGCGATGCCGAACACGCCCGTGACGGCGTTGAGGACGGAAAGACTGAAGGCGGTCGGGGAAACGGGGTCGGCGGCCTGGATGCTTTCGAGAATGCCCGTCGTGCGCGCCAATTCGCCGTGACGGGACGCGAACACGACGCGCAATGCGCGATGTTCACCCGTGCAATCGTGAGCGGATTGCAACGCGAGCCGGGACAAGCGGCTCAATCGGCGGCGCACCATCGGATCGATAAATTCGACACCCGGCACCCCCGCGGTCGAAATCGACGTCCATCTGGCGATTGGCATGGTCCAATGCAAATCGGCCATTAGTTGTTCTCGTTGAGGCTTGTTTCTCGGAAGGCGTTTCTTGTATCGACCGCCCCGCTCAGGAAAGCGCACGGCGCTTCGTCGCGGGCACGTCGGGCAGGATGAAGTCGACCGTATCCCGATGCGCCCGTCCGTCCCCCGTCAATGGGAACCGGGCCACCGAAAATACCGGGTTGATATCAACAACCGGTTTATCAGGATTATTTACTTCGCATACCTAATACGCCGGCCTCCGCGCGGCGAGGACTTTAGCAGAATCCCCCGGGAAAAACAACGATCGGCATCCAATTCACGGCAAATTGTTAAAGCGATTTATCAAATTCGAATCGCGCCGCACTCCTGATGCTTCAAACCGCCTCAACGCTTTTACGGCGAGCCTGCGTATTTCTGAAGTCTGCAGCGATCCAGATTTCAGTGCGCTTTAATTGTCTGATGAAATTCGGTAAGTCCGTGCCGGATGCGGCGTTCCAAAGCCGGCGCAGGATTATCTTCCGATTCGACAGAAGTGAAAGGAAATTGGAATTATTTAGAAAGCGAAAGGTTTGCAAAGGAAACGGATTTCGATCACGGAGGCGCTGGCTCGAATCCTTTCACGGCCTCCCGCCCGGTCCGCGCCGGGAACCCGGCCACGCCATGCGCGGGATCACGCGATAATAGCCGGCAACAACCGACCCAATCGCATGAAATACCTCCTTCAGACCACCCTCTTCGGCGCGCTGCTGACGCTGGCGGCACCGGGCATCGCGTCCGCCAAATCGCTCGACGATGCGCTCGACTGTCATTCGAACGGCCACAAGTTCGTCGCGCCGCTGCTGGCCGCCGGCGATATCGAGCGGGAGCCGATGCACGTCGAGTCGAATTCGGTCAACGCGTTCCACACCGAGCACGAACTGACCGCCTACGGCTTCGGCGTCTACGTCGTGCTCGGCTACCAGGCGAACGACCCGATCTTCCGCCAGGGCAGCGGCACGCCGATCGGCGAATGGGCATACGGGGTCGTGGTCAAGGGCATGAAGAGCTCGGTCGAGGCGGCCGTGCGCAAGGCGGGCAGCGACGCGACCGTCAAGCAGGCGTTCCCGTTCCTGACGGCGATCGTCTGCGCGTCGGACTGAACGCAACCGGCGGCGGGCGCCGCCCCGGGCCGCGCCGCCCGCGTCACGCGCCCGTGTACACCACGCGATACGGGATGCCGACCTTCTCCCATTCCGCCGCCTCCTGGCTGAGGCTGTAGTCGGTCAGCGGATTCTGCTCGACCCACGCGCCCGGCAGGCGCACCTCGTAGCCGCCCTTCTTCATCTGCGTGACCGAAATGTCCGGCAGCCCCGCATCCGTGCGGCGCCGGCACAGCAGCGCGGCCAGCCGCAGGCAGAACAGCAGTGGCCATTCGACCTCGCGCGCCTGCGACAGCTTGCCGAGCTTGCCCGCATGGCCGAGCACGAGCGCGGCGAGCCGCGCCTGGTCGGTGCGCGAGAAACCCGGCATGTCCGCGTTGCTCGCGATGTACGCGGAATGCTTGTGATACGCGCTGTGCGAAATCGACAGACCGATCTCGTGCAGCGCCGCCGCCCAGCCGAGGAACATCCGGCTTTCCTCGCGGCGCTCGTCGTCCGGCTCGTCCTCGAGCTGGTCGTAGAAGCGCACCGCCAGCGCGGCGATCCGCTCGGCCTGCGCGCGATCGACGCCGTAGCGGCGCGTGAAGCCCTCGACGGTCACCGCGCGCATGTCCTCGTGCTGCGCGCGGCCGAGCAGGTCGTACAGCACGCCGAGGCGCAGCGCGCCGTCGGTCGTGTCGACGTAGTCGATGCCGAGCTCCTCGAACACCGCGAGCATGATCGCCAGCCCGCCCGCGAGCACCGGCACGCGGTCGGGCTTCAGCGCGACGAGCTTCAGCCGGTTGACGTTCTCGGACTTGATCAGCGCGCGCTTCAGGCGCTCCAGCCCGCCGCGCGAAATCCCGTGCGACACGCCGGGATCGTTGAAGCCGTTCGCCTCGACGAGCTCCGCGAGCGCGCGCGCGGTGCCCGACGAGCCGATCGCCTGGTCCCACCCCGCCTTCTTGTACTCGCTGGAAATGATCTGGATCTCGCGCTTCGCCGCGAGCTCGGCCTGCCGCATCGTGTATTCGTCTACGTTGCCGGCCGGAAAGAACGCGCGGCTGTGGCTCACGCAGCCGATGTACAGGCTTTCCATCACGAGCGGCGTGTAGTGCGAGCCGATGATGAATTCGGTCGAGCCGCCGCCGATGTCGACGACGAGCCGCTTGCCGGCGCTCGCCGGCACCGAATGCGCGGCGCCCGCATAGATCAGGCGCGCCTCTTCGCGGCCCGCGATCACCTCGATCGGGAAGCCGAGCGCCGCTTCGGCCTCGACGAGAAATTCACCCGCGTTCTTCGCGACGCGCAGCGTGTTGGTCGCCACCGCGCGCACGTGATCAGGATGGAAATCGCGCAGCCGTTCGCCGAATCGCTTGAGGGCCTCCCAGCCACGCTCCTGCGACGCGCGATCGAGCATCTTGTCGCTCGACAGGCCCGCGGCCAGCCGCACCGGCTCGCGCAGCGCGTCGACAGGATAGATCTGGCTGCCCGCCGGCGTCTCCTCGATGCGCCCGACGATCAGCCGGAAGCTGTTCGAGCCGAGATCCACGGCAGCCAGCAAGTGGGGGTTCGTAACCATCAGAAGGGGCTCCGTGCGCATGCGCCGGCGGCAACCGCCGCCGCGATGCAGTGATTCAAAGGCGACATTTTAAGCGTGGAACGCGTGCCGGTGTCACGTTCGCCGGGCATGCCCATCGCAGCATTGTATATAGGCGAAACATTTATGAGACGAAAGGTTTCCGGCGTAGAATTTGCCGATACCTAACGACCCGTGTCATCAGCACGTCATCTCACCGTGAGAGTTTCCGAGCGTCCTTTCGAGTCGCTGTCCGATCAGCCCCCAACTCTGCCGATGTCCGCCCGCTACCCGCTTCTCAATCGTGAACTCGGCATCCTGGGATTCAACGAGCGCGTGCTCGCACAGGCGGCCGACCCGCATGTCCCGCTGCTGGAGCGCCTGCGCTTCGTCTGCATCACGAGCAGCAACCTGGACGAATTCTTCGAAGTGCGGATGGCCGGCCTGCAGGAGCAGATCCGCGACAATCCCGGCGCGATCACGCCCGACGGCATGTCGCTGCAACACGCTTACGACCTCGTCGTCGAGCGCGCGCAGCGGCTCGTGCACCGGCAGTACACGATGCTGCACGAAACGGTGCTGCCGGCGCTCGAGCAGGAAGGCATCTACTTCCACAGCAGCGATTCGTGGAACGACGAGCAGACCGAGTGGGCGCGGCGCTACTTCTTCGACGAGCTGCTGCCGGTGCTGACGCCGATCGGCCTCGATCCCGCCCACCCGTTTCCGCGCGTGCTGAACAAGAGCCTGAACTTCGTCGTCGAGCTCGAGGGCCGCGACGCGTTCGGCCGCCAGGCCGTGCTCGGCATCGTGCAGGCGCCGCGCGCGCTGCCGCGCGTCGTGCGCATGCCGCAGCCGCTGTCCGGGTTCGAGCACGGCTTCGTGCTGCTGAGCTCGTTCATGCAGCGCTTCGTCGGCGAGCTGTTCCCGCAGCTCGTCGTGAAGAGCTGCAACCAGTTCCGCATCACGCGCAACAGCGAACTGTTCGTCGACGAAGACGAAATCACGAACCTGCGCGTCGCGCTGCAGGGCGAACTGCCCGCGCGCCACCTCGGCAACGCGGTGCGCCTCGAGGTGTCCGCCGACACGCCGCCGCACATCGTGCGGCGCCTGCTCGAGGAAGGCGGGCTCGGCGAGAAGGATTGCTATCGGGTGATCGGCTCGGTGAATCTCGTGCGGCTGATGCAGATCCCCGATCTCGTCGACCGGCCGGACCTGAAATTCGCGCCGTTTACCGCGTCGATCCCGCCGGGAATCGCGAATGCGCCGACGATGTTCGACGCGATCGACGAAGGCGACATCCTGCTGCATCACCCGTACGAGAGCTTCCAGCCCGTGCTCGAGCTGCTGCAGCAGGCGGCGCAGGACCCGAGCGTCGTCGCGATCAAGCAGACGATCTACCGCACCGGCACCGATTCGCCGCTGATGGACGCGCTGATGGAAGCCGCGCGCAACGGCAAGGAAGTGACCGTCGTCGTCGAGCTGCTCGCGCGCTTCGACGAGGAAACCAACATCAACTGGGCGTCGCAGCTCGAAGCCGTCGGCGCGCACGTCGTGTACGGCGTCGTCGGGCACAAGTGCCACGCGAAGATGATGCTGATCGTGCGGCGCGTCGTGCAGGGCGGCAAGGCGTCGCTGCGCCGCTACGTGCACCTCGGCACCGGCAACTACCATCCGCGCACCGCGCGCCTCTATTCCGACTTCGGGCTGATGACGGCCGACCAGAAGATCTGCGAGGACGTGCATCACGTGTTCCAGCAGCTGACCGGCATCGGCGGCGAGCTGACGCTGCACGAGCTGTGGCAGTCGCCGTTCACGCTGCATCCGCGCATCATCGACGGCATCCGCGCCGAAACCGAGAACGCGCGCGCCGGCAAGCGCGCGCGCGCATCGTCGCGAAGATGAACGCGCTGCTCGAGCCGTCGGTGATCGCCGCGCTGTACGAAGCGTCGCAGGCGGGCGTGAAGATCGACCTGATCGTGCGCGGCGTCTGCGCGCTGAAGCCCGGCGTGCCGGGGCTGTCGGACAACATCACGGTGCGCTCGATCGTCGGCCGCTTCCTCGAGCATCATCGGATCTACTATTTCCACGCGAACGGCGCGGAAGACGTATATCTGTCGAGCGCGGACTGGATGGACCGCAACCTGTTCCGCCGCGTCGAAGTCGCGTTCCCGATCCGCGAGCGCAAGCTCAAGCGCCGCGTGATCACGGAAGGCCTGTCGGTGTTTCTCGGCGACAACCAGTCGGCATGGCTGATGCAAAGCGACGGCCACTATCGCCGCCGCCGCGCGGGCAAGACGATACGCAACGCGCAGCTCGGCCTGCTCGCGAAGTTCTGCTCGTAACGCGCGGCGCGCGGCCTCGCGCCGCGCGAGCATGAAAAAAAACCGCAGCCTGGAAACGGGCTGCGGTTTTTTTAGCTCCGCCGGGTCAGGCCTCGAACGCCGCCGGCCTCACGGTAACGGTTCGCAGCGCCGGAAAGCGCGCGGTGAACGTGCTGCCGCGCCCTTCCTCGCTCTGGATGTACAGATGCGCGTCGTGCCGCTGCAGCACGTGCTTGACGATCGCGAGCCCGAGGCCGGTGCCGCCCGTGTCGCGCGACCGGCTGCGGTCGACGCGGTAGAAGCGTTCGGTCAGCCGCGGCAGGTCGGCCGCCGGTATGCCGAACCCGCTGTCGGTCACCGAGAACACCGCCTGCGCGCCTTCGCGCCGCCACGACACGACGATCTTGCCGCCCTCCGGCGTATAGCGGATCGCGTTGATCACGAGGTTCGCGAACGCGCTGAAGATTTCCGTCTGCGCACCGGCGACCGCAAGCGTGTCGTCGAGCGTGAACGAGATGTCGTGATGCCCGTTCGACAGCGACTGCGCGTCTTCCTTCAGATGGTCGAACACGGAACGCATGTCGATCGCGCGATCGGCGGCCGGCTTGCCGTCGCCTTCGAGCTTCGCGAGCACCAGCAGGTCGGTGACGATGTGCCGCATCCGCGACGCCTGCTGCTCCATCAGGTCGAGGTAGCGTGCACGGTCTTCCTCGTTCAGCGGCAGTTCGCGCATCGTCTCGAGGAAGCCCGACAGCACGGTGAGCGGCGTCTTCAGCTCGTGCGACACGTTCGCGACGAAGTCGCGCCGCATCGCGTCGGTGCGCTCGAGCTCGGTGATGTCCTGCGTCAGCAGCAGCTTGCGGTTCTCGCCGTACGGGAACACCTGCACCGCGAGCACGTTCTGCCGCGCGTCGCCCATCCCGTGCATCACGAGCATCTCGTCGTAGTGCTGCGAATTCAGGTAGCGGACGAAGTCCGGATGCCTGACGAGATTCGTGACGTGCTGGCGCAGGTCGCGCTTCGCATCGAGGCCGAAATGCACTTCGGCGATCGCGTTGCACCATTCGATCGTGTCGTGCTCGTCGAGCATCGCGACGCCGTTCGGCGACGCCTGGATTGCCTGGATGAAGCGCGAATGCTGCTGCTCGACCTGCCGCACCTGCGCATGCCACTGCTTCGCGAGCTTGTGCAGCCGGTAGTAGATCTCGCCCCAGATGCCGGGCGCGCTCGGCACTTCGCCGTATACCGGCGCGTCGAGCAGCCGCCACAGGCGCTGCGTATGAAACGTGCTGAAAAAACCCTGTGCGGCCAGCATCACGGCCGCGAACACGAGTGCGGCCGTCGGGCCGGCGAAGAAGCCGACCAGTACGCTGATCAGCACGAGCAACACGAGCGACACCAGAAAGCGCGCCCAGATGATGTTCATGATTCAGCGTCCGAAAAGTTGAAATGCCTGCGCGACGCGCGATGCGCCGCCCACGTGCTTCACGCGTGCTTCGCGAGCCGGTAGCCGCTGCCGCGGACCGTTTCGATCATCGCGTCGCAACCCGCCGGCTTGAGGGCCGCACGCAATCGCTTGATATGCACGTCGACGGTGCGTTCCTCGACGAACACGTGATCGCCCCACACCTGGTCGAGCAGCTGCGTGCGGCTGTGCACGCGCTCCGGGTGGGTCATGAAGAAGTGCAGCAGGCGGAACTCGGTCGGGCCGAGATCGAGCTTGATCTCGCTGCCGTCCGCGTGCGCGGCGACCCGGTGCGTGGCCGGGTCGAGACGCAGCCCGTTGATCGACACGACGTCCTCGGTCAGCTGCGGCGCGCGGCGGCGCAGCACCGCCTTGATGCGCGCCATCAGCTCCTTCGGCGAGAACGGCTTCGTCACGTAGTCGTCCGCGCCGATCTCGAGGCCGAGCACCTTGTCCTGCTCGTCACCGCGCGCGGTCAGCATGATGATCGGGATGTGCTTGGTCCGCTCGTTGTTGCGCAGGTCGCGCGCGAACGCGATGCCGGACTTGCCCGGCAGCATCCAGTCGAGCAGCACGAGATCGGGCAGCACGTCGCTGATCAGGTTCGCCGCCTGCTCCGCGTTGTACGCGCGGATCGGGCAGTGTCCGGCATGCTGGAGATTCACCGAGATCAGCTCGGATATCGCGGGTTCGTCTTCGATGACGAGAATGTTGCTGGGCATCGGCACCTCGTTGTTCGCCTTGTACCTTGACGTGTTAGCTGTTGGCTTCGCGATCGAGCGTGTCGCGCGGCTGGTGCCGCACGTCGGTGCCCTTCACGATGTAGATGATGAATTCGGCGAGGTTCTTCGCGTGGTCGCCGATCCGCTCGATCGCCTTCGCGATGAACAGGTATTCGAGGCCGACCGAGATCGTGCGCGGATCTTCCTGCATGTACGACACGAGCTTGCGCACGAACGCGCGGAATTCCTGGTCGATCTCCTTGTCGTCCTTGACGATCTGCGCGGCGGCGACCGTGTCGAGCCGCGCGAACGCGTCGAGCGCGCGGCGCAGGATCGTCACGGCCATCTCGCCCGACACCTTGATCTCGGCGATGTTGACGCCGCGCGCGGCCGGCTCGTCGATCAGGCGGCGCACGCGTTTCGCGATCTTCTCCGCCTCGTCGCCGGCGCGCTCGAGGTTCGTGATCGTTTTCGAGATCGACATCAGGAGGCGCAGGTCGCGCGCGGCCGGCTGGCGGCGCGCGATGATGTTGCCGCACTCCTGGTCGATCTCGACTTCCATCGTGTTCAGGATCTCTTCGTTCGCGATCACCTTCTCGGCCGACGCGCGGTCGAATTCGTTCAGCGCGTGCATCGCGCCCGTGATCTGCGCCTCGACGAGCCCGCCCATCTCCAGCACCTTCGACGACACGGCATTGAGATCGGCGTCGAACTGGCTCGACAAATGTTTATCCGACATGGCTGTTGTTCTCCGTCATCAACCGAAGCGGCCGGTGATGTAGTCTTCCGTTTCCTTGCGTACCGGCTTGATGAAGATCTTCTCGGTCTCGCCGAATTCGATCAGCTCGCCCAGGTACATGTAGGCCGTATAGTCCGAGCAGCGCGCCGCCTGCTGCATGTTGTGCGTGACGATCACGACCGTGTAGTCGCTCTTCAGCTCCGCGATCAGCTCTTCGATGCGGCCCGTCGAGATCGGGTCGAGCGCCGAGCACGGCTCGTCGAGCAGCAGCACTTCCGGACGGATCGCGATGCCGCGCGCGATGCACAGACGCTGCTGCTGGCCGCCGGACAGGCCGTAGCCGCTCTGGCCCAGCTTGTCCTTCACTTCGTTCCACAGCGCGGCCTTCGTCAGCGCCCATTCGACGCGGTCGTCCATTTCCGAGCGCGTGAGCTTCTCGAACATTTTCACGCCGAATGCGATGTTGTCATAGATCGACATCGGAAACGGGGTCGGTTTCTGGAACACCATGCCGATCCGCGCGCGCAACAGCGAGATGTCGCGCTTGGTGGTCAGCAGGTTCTCGCCGTCCATCAGGATCTCGCCTTCGGCGCGCTGCTCCGGATAGAGCGCGTACATCTTGTTGAACGTGCGCAGGAGCGTCGACTTGCCGCAGCCCGACGGGCCGATGAACGCCGTCACCTTCCCTTCGGGAATGCGCAGGTTGATGTTCTTCAGCGCATGGAACTTGTTGTAGAAGAAGTTGAGATTGTTGACCTCGATCTTCGCGTTCAGCGGCGCGAGCGGACGGCCGTCCGTCGCGGCGTGCGTCCCGGCCGGCGCGGCGACACGTTCGATGGGATTCAGGTGGCTTTCTGCCATGTTCATC
The DNA here is from genome assembly GCF_000833595.1 of Burkholderia sp. MSHR3999. Taxonomy (NCBI): domain Bacteria; kingdom Pseudomonadati; phylum Pseudomonadota; class Betaproteobacteria; order Burkholderiales; family Burkholderiaceae; genus Burkholderia; species Burkholderia sp. MSHR3999. The sequence continues at coordinate 1,052,575 of NZ_JRFO01000001.1, read as the reverse complement.
GGATTGCTCCGCCGTTACTGTTTCGAGAAGATCGAGCGCGCGAGGACGTTGAGTCCGAGCACGCCGAGGGTAATCAGGAACACGCCCGCCCATGCGAGCGACTGCCATTCCGCGAACGGGCTCATCGCGAACTTGAAGATCGTGACGGGCAGGTTCGCCATCGGCTGGCTCATGTCCCACGAGAAGAACTGGTTCGACAGCGCGGTGAACAGCAGCGGCGCCGTTTCGCCGGCAATCCGCGCGACCGCGAGCAGCACGCCCGTGATGATGCCGCCCACCGACGCGCGCAGCGTGATCTTCAGCACCATCCGCCACTTCGGCGTGCCGAGCGCGAAGGCCGCTTCGCGCAGCGCGTTCGGCACGAGCTTCAGCATGTTCTCGGTCGTGCGGATCACGATCGGGATCTGCAGCAGCGCGAGCGCGATCACGCCGGCCCAGCCGGAGAAGCGGCCCGACTTCGCGACGACGAGCGCGTAGACGAACAGGCCCACGACGATCGACGGCGCCGACAGCAGGATGTCGTTGATGAAGCGGATCGTGCTCGCGAGCGGGTTGGTCCTGCCGTATTCGGCGAGGTAGACGCCCGCCAGGATGCCGATCGGCGTGCCGACCAGCGTGCCGAACCCGACCAGCAGCAGGCTGCCGACGATCGCGTTCGCGAGGCCGCCACCCGCGGTGTTCGGCGGCCGGGTCGATTCGGTGAACAATTGCACCGACAGGCCGCCGATGCCGAGGTGCAGCGTCGTGTAGAGGATCCACACGAGCCACATCAGGCCGAACGCCATCGCGCCGAGCGACGCGGTGAGCGCGATCGCGTTGACGATCTTGCGCTTGCGCTGGAGCCGGCTGCGCATCGCGTCGAGCACGGCGCCGTCCGGGCCGGGGAAGTTCAGTACGGGCTCGCTCATTTCTTGCCCTCTCCTTTCTCGAGACGCAGCAGCAGCAGTTTGGAGATGGCCAGCACGATGAAGGTGATCACGAACAGGATCAGGCCCAGCTCCATCAGCGCGGCCGTATGCAGGCCGGGCGACGCTTCGGCGAACTCGTTCGCGAGCGCCGACGTGATGCTGTTGCCGGGCGAGAACAGCGACACGTTGTCGAGCAGGTTCGTGTTGCCGATCACGAACGTCACGGCCATCGTTTCGCCGAGCGCGCGGCCGAGGCCGAGCATCACGCCGCCGATCACGCCGGTCTTCGTATAGGGCAGCACGATCTTCCACATCACTTCCCAGGTCGTGCAGCCGATCCCGTACGCCGATTCCTTCAGCAGCACGGGCGTGACCTCGAACACGTCGCGCATCACCGACGCGATGTACGGGATGATCATGATCGCGAGGATCACGCCGGCGGCGAGAATGCCGATGCCGATCGGCGGGCCGGCGAACAGCGCGCCGAGCACCGGCACGCCGTCGAACAGGCGGCCGACCGGTTTCTGGAAATAGGTGGCGAAGATCGGCGCGAACACGAGCAGCCCCCACATCCCGTAGACGATCGACGGGATCGCGGCGAGCAGCTCGATGGCGATGCCAAGCGGGCGGCGCAGCCAGACCGGCGACAGCTCGGTGAGGAACAGCGCGATGCCGAAGCTGACGGGCACCGCGATCAGCAGCGCGATGACCGACGTGACGAGGGTGCCGTAGATCGGCACGAGCGCGCCGTAGACATCCGAATTGGGATCCCATTCGGACTGCCACAGGAAGCCGAGGCCGAACTTCTGGATGGTCGGCATCGACGCGATGATCAGCGAGACGATGATGCCGCCGAGCAGCAGCAGGGTGACGATGGCGGCGAGCCGGGCGAGGCCGCCGAACAGGATGTCGCCGAGGCGGCCGGGCGCGTGCTGCTGCGCATTGCCGGCGGACCGGGAGGACACGTATGGAATATCAGACATGGGCGCCTGCTTCTGAATGCCGGGCGCCTTGACGCCCGGCCTTACTGCACGACACTGCCCGGCCTGCGCGACCGGGCAGCGAACCGCTGTGACGCTTACTCCGTGGCGATCGGCTTGCCCGCCGTATCCGTCACCTTGACCTTCCACTGCTTGCGGATTTCCGCTTCGACCGCCGGCGGCAGCGAGATGTAGTCGAGGCTGTCAGCCGCCTTCTCGCCGTTCTTGAACGCCCAGCTGAAGAACTTCAGCGTTTCCGCGCCCTGCTCCGGCTTGTCCTGCTTCGCGTGCAGCAGCACGAACGTCGCGCCGACGACCGGCCATGCTTCCTTGCCCGGCTGGTTCGTCAGGATCTGGTAGAACGACTTCGACCAGTTCGCGCCGGCGGCGGCGGCCTTGAAGGTTTCCGTCTTCGGCTCGACCACCGTGCCCGTCGAGTTCTTCAGCGCGGTGTAGACCATGCTGTTCTTCTTCGCGTACGCCCACTCGACGTAGCCGATCGCGCCCGGCAGACGCTGCACGAATGCCGCGACGCCGTCGTTGCCCTTGCCGCCCGTGCCGGTCGGCCAGTTGACCGTCGTGCCTTCGCCGACCTTCGACTTCCACTCGTCGTTGACCTTCGACAGGTAGTTCGTCCAGATGAAGCTCGTGCCCGAGCCGTCCGCGCGGCGCACGACCGCGATGTCGGTATCCGGCAGCTTGACCTTCGGGTTCAGCGCGGCGATCGCCGGGTCGTTCCACTTCTTGATCTTGCCGAGGTAGATGTCGCCGAGCACCGGGCCCGACAGCGTCAGTTCACCCGCCTTCACGCCCGGCACGTTGATGACCGGCACCACGCCGCCGACCACCGTCGGGAACTGGAACAGGCCGTCCTTCGCGAGTTCGTCGTCCTTCAGCGGCGCGTCCGAACCGGCAAAATCGACCGTCTTCGCATTGATCTGCTTCAGGCCGCCCGACGAGCCGATGCCCTGGTAGTTGATCTTCGCGCCGCCGGCCTGCTGGTAATCGGCAGCCCATTTCGTGTAGATCGGCATCGCGAACGTGCTGCCTGCGCCCGTGATGTCGGCAGCGTGCGCAGCAACAGCGAAAAGTGCGCCAGCCAGGCCGGCAATCGCGGTTTGCATCAATTTCATGAGACCTCCAGTGTGTGAGCGGATGACTACGGCACCGCGAAGGTTAGGGGCTCCTCATGACGGTAATGTGACAATCGATGAAACTGGCGTGACAGTAACATGACTACTTGAAAGGCAACACGGGAGGGTGAGACGGACGGGCGCGGGCAGCGCCGGCACCGGGAGAATAGGCTATAAATGCCGGGAAGGGAAAGGCGGAAAATGTGCGTCCGGTCCCGCTTCGACAGCGGTCGATCGGGCGGGCGGATTGTACCCCGCTCGCACGGGACACATCCGGACTGGACGCGCCGCGCCCGGGGATTCAGGGGTCGGAAGTGGACCTCGGCGCGACGTCGGGCTCATGGCGCCGACGTCGCCGCCGGATGGAGGAGCCGAACCGTGGCCGGCGTGCGCCGCACGGCCGACAGGCAACCGGCGGCCGTACGCACATGCGCCGGCCGCCGGCCGGATTCAGGCAGTCGCGGCGCGCACCGCGTCGGCGATCGCCTCGGCGTGACGGCTCGCGTCCGCCGCCTGCTCCGCCTCGACCATCACGCGCAGCACGGGCTCGGTGCCCGATGCACGGATCAGCACGCGGCCGCTGCCGGCCAGCGCCTGTTCCGCGCCGTCGATCGCGGCGCGGATCGACGCATTGCCCTTCCAGTCCGCGCCGGGCTTCATCCGCACGTTGATCAGCTTCTGCGGGAACAGCGTGACACCCTCGAGCATCTGCGCGAGCGTGCGGCCGCTGCGCTTCAGCGCCGCGAGCACCAGCAGCGCCGACACGATGCCGTCGCCGGTCGTATGCCGGTCGAGCGACAGGATGTGGCCCGACCCTTCCGCGCCGAGCTGCCAGCCGTGCTCGCGCAGCCGCTCGAGCACGTAGCGGTCGCCGACCGCCGCACGCACGAACTGCACGCCCTCGCGTTGCAGCGCGACTTCGACGGCGAGATTCGTCATCAGCGTTCCCACCGCCCCTTCAACTCGACCGTTAGTTGCGATCCGGTCCTTGACCAGCACGTACAGCAGCTCGTCGCCGTTGAACAGCCGCCCGGTCGAGTCGACGACCTGCAGGCGGTCCGCGTCGCCGTCGAGCGCGATGCCGAGATCCGCGTGATTCGCCCGCACCGCGCGCACCAGCGCATCGGGCGCGGTCGCGCCGACGCCGTCGTTGATGTTGAAGCCGTTCGGCGCGACGCCGATCGGGATCACGTCCGCGCCCAGCTCGTGGAACACGTGCGGCGCGACCTGGTACGCGGCACCGTGCGCGCAGTCGACGACGAGCTTCATCCCGCGCAGGTCGAACGCCGCGGGAAACGTGCTCTTGCAGAACTCGATGTAGCGGCCGGCCGCATCGTCGAGGCGGCGCGCCTTGCCGAGCCCGTCCGACGGCGCGCATTCGAGCGGCTTGCCGAGCCACGCCTCGATCGCGGCTTCGGTTTCGTCGGGCAGCTTGTTGCCGTCCGCGGAAAAGAACTTGATGCCGTTGTCGTGATACGGATTGTGCGACGCGCTGATCACGACGCCCGCCGACAGGCGCAGCGCGCGCGTCAGGTACGCGACGCCCGGCGTCGGCATCGGGCCGGCCAGCATCACGTCGACGCCGGCCGCGGAGAAGCCCGCCTCCAGCGCCGCCTCGAGCATGTAGCCCGACACGCGCGTGTCCTTGCCGATCAGCACGGTCGGGCGCGCGCCCGCCGCGACGTCAGCCGAGCCGGCCAGCACCTTGCCCGCCGCGTAGCCGAGCCGCAACACGAAGTCGGGCGTGATCGGCGCTTCGCCGACGGTGCCGCGAATGCCGTCCGTACCGAAGTATCGACGTCCCATAATGAATGTTCCTCCTGTTTTGACTTATCGATGCCGCGCGGCCCCGCGCACGGCACTCCAGATCTTCAGCGCATCGACCGTTTCCGCGACGTCATGCACCCGCACGATCGCGGCGCCCCGCTCCACCGCACACACCGCGGCCGCGACGCTCGCCGCAACGCGCTCGATCGGCGGCTTGCCGCCGATCACCGCGCCGAGCATCGACTTGCGCGACATCCCCGCGAGAATCGGGTAAGGCCGGCCATCGGGCCGCGCGGGCGTCGTGTCGGGCAGCGCGGCGAGCAGCGCATAGTTGTGTTCGATCACCGCCTTGCCGAACCCGAAACCGGGGTCGACGCAGATGCGTTCCGCCGCGACGCCGGCGTCCATCAACGCTTGCGCACGCTCGGCGAGGAAATCGCGCACGTCGGCGACCACGTCTCGATAGTCAGGCTCGTGCGCCTGCATCGTCTGCGGCTCGCCGAGCATGTGCATCGCGCACAAGCCGCAGTTGCCGTCGCGCACGGCGTCGATCGCGCCGGCCTGGCGAAAGCCCCAGATGTCGTTGATCAGGTCCGCGCCGGCGGCCAGCGCCGCGCGCATCACGGCCGGCTTGTACGTATCGATCGACAGCGGCACGTTCAGCGGACGCAATGCCTCGACCAGCGGAATCACGCGCGCGAGCTCCTCGTCGAGCGGCACCGGCGGCGCGCCCGGGCGGGTCGATTCGCCGCCGATGTCGAGGATGTCGGCGCCCTCGGCGAGCATCCGCTCGGCCTGGCGCAGCGCATCGTCGTGGGCGAGGAAGCGGCCGCCGTCGGAGAACGAGTCGGGCGTTGCGTTGAGGATGCCCATCACGAGCGGGCGTTCGAACGTCAGCGTGAAGCGGCCGCACTGCAGCGGCGCCGGAATGAACGAGGGGGAGACGGGATCGGACACGAGGAGCAACAAACGTGGAATGAATGCAAAACGGGCCGGTGTGAAAGCCACACCAGCCCGTCAACGGTACGACAGCGGGACTCAGGCCGGCGACGCGGGCGCCGGCGCGTTGCCCGGCTTGACCTCGGCGCCGGTGCCGCCCGACGATGCATCGCCGCCGATGGTCGGCGAGCTCTTCGGCGAGCGCGGCGGACGGCCTTCCATGATGTCGTTGATCTGATCGGCGTCGATCGTCTCCCACTCCATCAGCGCGGCGGTCATCGCCTCGACCTTGTCGCGGTTCTCCTCCAGCAGGCGGCGAGCGAGGCCGTACTGCTCATCCAGCACACGGCGGATTTCCGCATCGACCTTCTGCTGCGTCGCTTCCGAAATCGTCCGCGTGAAGCCGCGGCCGAACGGGCTTGCATCGCTCTCGTCGTCGGCATAGACCATCGGGCCGAGCGCGTCGGTCATCCCGAACCGGGCCACCATCGCGCGCGCCGTCTGCGTCGCCTTGTTGAAGTCGTCCGACGCGCCGGTGCTGACGAGGTTCATGAACAGCTCCTCGGCCACGCGGCCACCGAACAGGATCGCGAGACGGTCCAGCAGGTAGTCCTTCGAATACGTCTCGTTGTCGTGCTCCGGCAGCTGCCACGTGACGCCCAGCGCACGGCCGCGCGGAATGATCGTGACCTTGTGCACCGGATCGGCCTTCGGCAGCAGCTTCGCAATCACCGCATGGCCCGACTCGTGGTACGCGGTCGCGCGCTTCGCTTCCTCGCGGATCACCGCGGACTTGCGCTCCGGACCCATGAAGATCTTGTCCTTCGCGTCCTCGAAGTCCTGCATCTCGACGATGCGCTTGCCGCGACGCGCGGCGAACAGCGCCGCCTCGTTGACGAGGTTCGCGAGATCGGCGCCCGAGAAGCCCGGCGTGCCGCGCGCGATCACTGCCGCGTCGACGTCGTTCGCGATCGGCACCTTGCGCAGGTGGACGCGCATGATCTGCTCGCGGCCGCGGATGTCCGGCAGGCCGACGTAGACCTGGCGGTCGAAGCGGCCCGGACGCAGCAGCGCCTTGTCGAGCACGTCGGAACGGTTGGTCGCGGCGATCACGATCACGCCCGAATTTGCTTCGAAGCCGTCCATCTCGACGAGCATCTGGTTCAGCGTCTGCTCGCGCTCGTCGTTGCCGCCGCCCATGCCGGCGCCGCGATGACGGCCGACCGCGTCGATTTCGTCGATGAACACGATGCACGGCGCATGCTTCTTCGCCTGCTCGAACATGTCGCGCACGCGGGCCGCGCCGACGCCGACGAACATTTCGACGAAGTCGGAGCCCGAGATGCTGAAGAACGGCACCTTCGCTTCACCCGCGATCGCGCGGGCGAGCAGCGTCTTGCCGGTGCCCGGAGGGCCGACCAGCAGCACGCCGCGCGGAATGCGGCCGCCAAGCTTCTGGAATTTCTGCGGATCGCGCAGGAAGTCGACGAGCTCGGACACTTCTTCCTTCGCTTCGTCGCAGCCCGCGACGTCGGAGAAGTTGACCGCGTTGTTGTTCTCGTCGATCAGCCGCGCACGCGATTTGCCGAACGAGAACGCACCGCCTTTGCCGCCGCCCTGCATCTGCCGCATCATGTAGAACCAGAAACCGATGATCAGGATCGTCGGCCCGAGGTAGTACAGCGCGGACATCAGCGCGTTCGGCTCGTCGTCGGCCTTGCCGCTGACCTGCACGCCATACTTCATCAGATCGCCGACCATCCAGATGTCGCCGGGCGACACGATCTGGTATTTCTGGCCATCAGCCGGAGTGACGGTGAGGTTGCGCCCCTGCACGACGACAGTCTTGACCTTGCCGTTCTTGGCGTCGTCCATGAACTGCGAATAGGACACGCCTTCCTGGACGCGGGGCTTGTCGAACTGCTTGAACACCGTAAACAGCACCAGTGCGATCACCAGCCACACTGCTGCCTTCGAAAACATATTGTTGTTCAAAGCACCACTCCTTCACTCGTAGACGAGCGCCTACATTTTCCTTGCGGCGCTCCTCAGGCATTCTAATCCAGTCCGACCACCCCTGCCATAAGCATTGACAACCGTCGCGATAGCGAACGGCTTGTCTGGCAAGGGCCGGAGCCCGTTTGCGGCTCCCCGGCTCCGCGTCAGCGCGGATGCTTCAGGTGCCGCCCCAAGATGAACGTTTCGGACGATTTGTCGCGGGACGCCTTGGGCTTGCGCGGCGCGACAATCTTAAACTGCTGCTTGAATTTCTCGACAATCTGGCTGTAGCCGCTGCCGTGGAAGCACTTCACCAGCAGCGCGCCGTCCGGCTTCAGATGATTCTGCGAGAATTCGAGCGCGAGATCGCACACGTGCTCGATGCGCGCCGCGTCCGCGGAGGCGACCCCTGACAGGTTGGGGGCCATGTCGGAAATTACAAGGTCAACCGGCCGGCCTTCGAGGACGGCCTCCAGTTGATGCAGCACCTCATCCTCGCGGAAGTCGCCCTGAATGAAGTGCACGTCGGCGATCGGCTCCATCGGCAGCATGTCGAGCGCGACGATCGTGCCGTCGATCCCGCCTTCGCGCACCGCGTCGCGTTTCTTGCCCTGCGCGAGCTTGTTGCGCGCGTACTGGCTCCAGCTGCCGGGCGCCGCGCCGAGATCGACGATCACCTGGCCGGGACGAATCAGCTTGTCCTGTTCGTCGATTTCCTTCAGCTTGTAAGCGGCGCGCGCGCGCGATAGCCCTCCCGCTGCGCCATTTTGACGTACGGGTCGTTGATGTGGTCGTGCAGCCAGTGCTGGTTGAAGCGGTTCTTTGCCATTCGAGAGAGAGATTACTGCCATTTGCTTCGTGAAGCCGCGCTTTTGGCGGATAATACGCGTCTTCTTCGCGCGGCTGCGGCCTCAATCAGGCCCAAGCCGCGATTTTACGTGGTTTCGGCGCGCGGCTCACACGGCGGATGCCGGTGTTGCGCGCCCTTATTTTTGAATTCGACATTCCATGCCAGCCCTTTCGCTTTCTCCCGCCGAGCGCTCCGCGCTGCGCTCCGAAGCCCATGCGCTCAAGCCCGTCGTGCTGATCGGCGCCGAGGGGCTCACCGACGCGGTCCTGAAGGAAATCAAGGTGCACCTTGACGCGCACCAGCTGATCAAGATTCGCGTGTTCGGCGACGAGCGCGACGAACGCATCGCGATCTACGACGAAATCTGCGACCGGCTGAACGCCGCGCCTATCCAGCATATCGGCAAGCTGCTCGTGATCTGGAGGCCCGAGGAAGCCGCGCCGGCGCCGGCTCGCGGCCGCCGCAGCGGCACCCTGCCGAGCGCGGCCGAAGCTGCCGCCGACAAGAAGGGCCGCGCGCCGCGTACCGTGAAGGTCGTCAAGGTGTCGCCGAACGCGAGCCCGGTGCGGCGCCCGAAGCCGCAGAAGGTAACGGTGCGCGGCAACGAGCGCGTGACCGCCGGCGGCACCGTCAAGCGTGCGAAAAAGCGCCAGGCGAGCACCAAGCGGCCGTTCCAGGACAAGTAAGCCCGCCCGGGCGCCCGGCCCGCGACGCTTACGCGTCGCGCGCCGGCAAGCGCCAGATCAGCATCAGCCCGAGCACGCTCTCGACCAGGTAGAACAGGCTCGAGACGCCGTGCAGCATCCCGAACCGGCTCGCATACGGCGAGTTCGCGATATCGGTGCCCGCGTCCATCGCGGCCACGCGCAGCGCGTTCATGAACGGCTGCAGCGCGAAATACCCGATCAGCACGCAGCCGACCATCGCCGCGAGAATCCAGCGCACGCGGCGGTATTCGTCGCAGCCGCGCCGCACCTGCTGGTTCGACAGCACGAGCAGCAGCACGCCGCACACCACACCGACGACCGCCTCGATGCGGAACAGCTGGGCGGCAACCGAGCCGGCCGTCATGCGCTCCAGCGAACGAAACAGCACGGGCGCGACCGCATACCCGATCGTCAGCAGGCTGCCGACCCAGACGGCCGACAGCAGACGGAACACGCGATGCGGCATCGTGTCGCTCCACGTCAGATGTAGCTGACCGAGATGATTTCGTACTCGCGCACGCCGCTCGGCGCCTGCACGGCCGCGACGTCGCCTTCGGACTTGCCGATCAGCGCGCGCGCGATCGGCGAGCTGACCGAGATCAGGCCGTGATCGAGGTCCGCTTCGTCGTCGCCGACGATCTGGTACTTGACGGTGTCGCCCGATTCGAGATCCTCGAGCTCGACCGTCGCCGCGAACACCACGCGGCCGTCGGCATCCAGCGAGGACGGATCGATGATCTGCGCGGCCGACAGCTTCGATTCGATTTCCGCGATGCGGCCCTCGATGAAGCCCTGCTTTTCCTTGGCTGCGTCGTATTCGGCGTTTTCGGACAGGTCGCCCTGCGCGCGCGCCTCCGCAATCGCATTGATCACGGCCGGCCGCTCGACGGACTTGAGGCGCTGCAATTCATCGCGCAGTTGGTCTGCGCCACGCTTTGTCAACGGAATGGTGCTCATAAACGGCTCAATCAATAAAACGGCTATAAAAAAAATCACCGCGATTAAGCGCATTCCCGATACACCGGGAACGCCGCTTAATCGCGGCACGTGTTGCTTCGACAGGTAACTGACCGCTTAGTTTAGGCGAGCGTGAAGACCTTGTAAATCATAGACTTCCAGGTTCTTCAGGTAGCGCAGGCCTTCGACGGCCGCGCGCGCGCGCCCGACATCGTCGTGTAGTAAGTGACCTTGTGCGCCTGCGCGCTCATCCGGATCGAACGCGAATCGGCAATCGCCTGGCGGGTCTCGTCGACCGTCGTGAAGACGAGCGCGATTTCGCCGTTCTTGATCATGTCGACGATGTGCGGACGGCCGTCCTTCACCTTGTTGACGACCTTCACCGGCACGCCGGCCGCTTCGATCGCGGCGGCCGTGCCCTTCGTCGCGACGATCGGGTAGCCGAGGTCGTGCAGCATGCGCGCGACTTCGACCGCCTTCGGCTTGTCCGCGTCCATCACGGTCAGCAGCACCGTGCCCGACTCCGGCAGGCGCGAGCCTGCCGCGAGCTGCGACTTGAACAGCGCCTCGCCGAACGTCTGGCCGACGCCCATCACTTCACCGGTCGAACGCATTTCCGGCCCGAGCACCGGGTCGACGGTCGGGAACTTCACGAACGGGAACACCGCTTCCTTCACGCTGAAGTACGGCGGCTCGACTTCCTTCGTCACGCCCTGCTGCGCGAGCTTCTGGCCGACCATCGCGCGCGCCGCGATCTTCGCGAGCGGCAGGCTGGTCGCCTTCGACACGTACGGCACCGTGCGCGACGCGCGCGGGTTCACTTCCAGCACGTAGATGATGTCTTCCTTCGAGCCGTCAGCCTGCGGGACTTGCTGGATCGCGAACTGCACGTTCATCAGGCCGACCACGTTCAGCGCCTTCGCCATCGCGGCCGTCTGGCGCTTCAGCTCGTCGACGGTCGCCTTCGACAGCGAGTACGGCGGCAGCGAGCATGCCGAATCGCCGGAGTGGACGCCCGCCTGCTCGATGTGCTCCATCACGCCGCCGATGAACACGGCCTCGCCGTCGCAGATGCAGTCGACGTCGCACTCGATCGCGTCGTTCAGGAAGCGGTCGAGCAGCACCGGCGAATCGTTCGACACCTTCACGGCCTCGCGCATGTAGCGCTCGAGGTCGCGCGGCTCGTGAACGATTTCCATCGCGCGGCCGCCCAGCACGTACGACGGGCGCACGACGAGCGGATAGCCGATTTCAGCGGCCAGCGCGAGCGCTTCGTCTTCGGCGCGCGCGGTGCGGTTCGGCGGCTGGCGCAGGCCGAGGTCCTGCAGCAGCTTCTGGAAGCGTTCGCGGTCTTCGGCCGCGTCGATCATGTCCGGCGACGTGCCGACGATCGGCACGCCGTGCGCCTCGAGATCGAGCGCGAGCTTCAGCGGCGTCTGGCCGCCGTACTGGACGATCACGCCGACCGGCTTTTCCTTGTCGACGATCTCGAGCACGTCCTCGAGCGTCAGCGGCTCGAAGTACAGGCGGTCGGACGTGTCATAGTCGGTCGACACCGTTTCCGGGTTGCAGTTGACCATGATGGTTTCGTAGCCGTCCTCGCGCATCGCGAGCGCCGCGTGCACGCAGCAGTAGTCGAACTCGATGCCCTGGCCGATCCGGTTCGGGCCACCGCCCAGCACCATGATCTTCTTGTTGTTCGTCGGCTGCGCCTCGCACTCTTCCTCGTAGGTCGAGTACATGTAGGCCGTCTTCGTCGCGAACTCGGCCGCGCAGGTGTCGACGCGCTTGTAGACCGGGCGCACGTTCAGCTCGAGACGGCGCGCGCGCACGTCGGCCGGCGTCGCGCCGAGCAGCTTCGCGAGGCGGCGGTCGGAGAAGCCGCTCTGCTTCAGGTAGCGCAGCTCGTCGAACGACAGCGACGCGACCGTGCGGCCCGCGAGCGCCTTTTCCTTCAGGATGATCTGCTCGATCTGCGCGAGGAACCACGGGTCGATCGCGGTTTCCGCGAAGATCTCCTCGGCCGTCATGCCGATGCGGAACGCGTCGCCGACGTACCAGATGCGGTCCGGGCCCGGCTCGTGGATCTCGATCGCGATCTCGTCGCGGTCGGTCGACTTCTCGTCGAGACCGTCGACGCCGACTTCGAGGCCGCGCAGCGCCTTCTGGAACGACTCCTGGAACGTGCGGCCGATCGCCATCACTTCGCCGACCGACTTCATCTGCGTCGTCAGGCGCGAATCCGCTTCGCGGAACTTCTCGAACGCGAAGCGCGGGATCTTCGTGACGACGTAGTCGATCGTCGGCTCGAACGACGCCGGGGTCTGGCCGCCGGTGATCTCGTTCTTCAGCTCGTCGAGCGTGTAGCCGACGGCCAGCTTCGCCGCGACCTTCGCGATCGGGAAGCCGGTCGCCTTCGACGCGAGCGCCGACGAACGCGACACGCGCGGGTTCATCTCGATGACGACCATGCGGCCGTCCTTCGGGTTGATCGAGAACTGCACGTTCGAGCCGCCGGTGTCGACGCCGATCTCGCGCAGCACCGCGAGCGATGCGTTGCGCAGGATCTGGTATTCCTTGTCGGTGAGCGTCTGCGCCGGCGCGACCGTGATCGAGTCGCCGGTGTGCACGCCCATCGGGTCGAGGTTCTCGATCGAGCAGACGATGATGCAGTTGTCGGCGCGGTCGCGCACGACTTCCATCTCGTATTCCTTCCAGCCGAGCAGCGACTCTTCGATCAGCAGCTCGCGCGTCGGCGACAGGTCGAGGCCGCGCCGGCAGATCTCTTCGAACTCTTCACGGTTGTATGCGATGCCGCCGCCCGAGCCGCCGAGCGTAAACGACGGACGGATCACGACCGGGTAGCCGCTGCCGCCGGTGGCCGCCATGATCTCGGCGTGCACCTGGGTCGCCTCTTCCATCGAGTGCGCGACGCCCGACTTCGCGGAGCCGAGACCGATCTTGGTCATCGCGTCCTTGAACTTCTGGCGGTCTTCCGCCTTGTCGATCGCTTCCGGCGACGCACCGATCAGCTCGACGCCGAACTTCTCGAGCACGCCGTGGTGATGCAGGTCGAGCGCGCAGTTCAGCGCGGTCTGGCCGCCCATCGTCGGCAGGATCGCGTCCGGGCGCTCCTTCTCGATGATGCGCGCGACGACTTCCCACGTGATCGGCTCGATGTAGGTCACGTCGGCCGTGTTCGGGTCGGTCATGATCGTCGCCGGGTTGCTGTTGACGAGGATGACCTTGTAGCCCTCCTCACGCAACGCCTTGCATGCCTGCGCGCCCGAGTAGTCGAACTCGCACGCCTGGCCGATGATGATCGGGCCGGCGCCGATGATGAGGATGCTGTTGATGTCTGTGCGTTTTGGCATGGCTCTGTCAATCAATAAATAAACGTTAATGCTGCACGTCGCAGCCGGTTCGCCGGCCGCCGGCTTTACAGGGAAGGCGCACGCGCCTCCCGCTGCTCTGCCTGCTTCAAATCTTGCTGCAAGAGGCGAAGCGTCGTCTGGAGTCCTGCCAGATCGCTCTCCACCATCTGGTTCTGCACCTTCTCGAACTGTCCGCACAGCCCCTGAAGGCCCGCCTCGATTTCACGCATGCGTTCCGTTCGGGTCGGATTCGATTCGGTCAATCCGCCGAGCTTGACGAAGTACTGGCTGAGCGTGATCGCGGTCGGTATCTGCACCGCGAGAAAATGGTTCAGCAAACTGTACTTCTCCGGCTCGGCGTTCGCCATCTCCCAAATGCGCTGGCTGATTTCCATCAGCTTGCTCCACTCGTCCTCGACCATGCTGCCGCGCAGTCGCGGACGCATCTCGCGCATGTCGGACAGGTGCGCCTTGAACATCTCCGCGGAATACCCGGCAGGCCGCACGGCCGGGTCCGTCTTGGGCTCGGGTTCGGGTTTAGGCTCTGCCGCCTGAAGCTCGGAGAGAGACGTGAGCGGCAACGTCACCCACTGCTGCAGGACGTACTCCCGAATCCAGTACTTCTGTGCGGGAAACCAAGGGTAATAATGGCGAAGATTCGCCAAGACCGTGTTCACGTTCGGCATGGTCAACATGCTGCGGCACGTCCGAACCACCAGGGCGACCGGCAAGACCATCCATATTGCGCTCATCGACACCGACGGCAAAAAATTTGCGCACGCGCTCACGAACATGAACGAAAGATCGATGGGTATCAACAGATACACCACGCGAAACCGCAGTGTGCCGATCGACCACATCGCACAGATCGACATGCACGCGCCCACGATCAGCGCCAGACCCGCCGTCCACCCGGACACCGCATGTTCGTTGACGTCGTTGAGCTTGTCCACCAGGCCCAGGTTGGCAACAAGGTCCGCCGCCGCGTGCCCGATCCCGCCTCCCACTAAAACTGAACTTAACGCCGCTAATCCTTGAAACACCCCCCAAAACAGGACCCAGAAAACGAACCGCCCGGAGCGAGGAGGCTGCGGGGGCACGGACAATCGGGCGCCTGTGTTCCAGCGCAGCATTACGCCTCCGCCGCCTGACGCGCGAGCGAGGTCCGCAGATCGGTTTCGAGCTTCTTCAGCTCGACCTCGACCGCCGCGCGGTTCTTGCGACCTTCCGCCTGGATCTCCATCACGTCGCTGACCGTGCGCAGCAGCAACTCATTCGCATGCCGCACCGACTCGATATCGATCACGCTGCGCTGGCTCGCCTGCTCGATCGACGTCGCGCTCCGGTGCAACTGCTCGGCGTTCTTGCGCAGCAGCTCGTTCGTCATGTCGACCACGGCCTGCTGCGTCTCGTACGCCTGCTTCTGTCGCTCGAGCGCGAGCGCGGTGACGAACTGCGCCTTCCACGCGGGAATCGCCGTGTGGATCGCCGTGTGGATCTTGTCCATCAGCAGCGCGTCGCCGTTCTGCACGATACGGATCTGCGGCAAGCGCTGCAGCCCGACCATCCGCGCGAGCTTCAGGTCATGCACCTTGCGCTCGAGCCGATCGATGTTGCGCACCAGATCCTGAACCTTCTCCTGCTGCAGCGCGCGTTCGTCGTCCGAAAGGCCGGCCATCGCCGCCTGCATCTCCGGCAGCCGGTCTTGCCGGAACTCGGCGACGTACTGCTCGCCCGCCGCGATGTAGGTGTCCAGGTTCTTCACGTACTGGACGCCGTTCGCGTGGATGTCGTCCAGCATCGCGATGTCGCGGCGCATCGCCTCTCGCCACATCTCGAGCTTCAGCGCCACCTCGTTGATCTGGCCGGCCACATCCTCGTAGCGACGCACGAAGCGCTCGACCGCCCGCTGCGCGGTGCCGAGCATCCGCGCGACGAAGCCCTGCTTCTGCAGCGATTCCGGATCCAGCGAGCGGATCTGGTCCTGCAGATTCGACAGCAGCGCCCCTGCCTCGCCGACATCCTTGCCCTTCACGTCCGCCAGGATGCGATCCGAATACGCGCTGAGCTCGCGCATCGCATCGTCGCCGAAAGACAGCACGGCGGTGGACGACTCAATGTCGATCGACGTGCGGATGCGCGCGACCGCGCCGTCCGTATCGCTGCGCGGCACGACCGCCGCGAGTGCGGCAGTCGGATCGATCGGTGCGGTGCTGTCGTTCAACGGATTGCTTCCTGGCGTGTCAGTCAAAATGGTTTCCCCGGAATGTTGGTCGATTCTTCTTATTGATCCGACACCCGACGAGCAAGCGCGAAGGCATTCGCTCGCCGGGCTGCGTGCTCAGTTCATCGTCGCGAGCGCAAGCTTCACCGAAAAACCGATGAACAGCCCGCCCACGCTGCTCGCCGCACCCGCCGCGAGCTTGCGGCGGCGGCGGAAATGCGCGGCGAGCCGCGCGCCCGCGAAGATCAGCGTGCTCAGGTACAGGAAGCTCGCACACTGCGCGATCGCCCCGAGCACGACGAACGGCACCGCGGGATGCGGGAACGCCGGATCGACGAACTGGATGAAAAACGAGATGAAGAACAGGATCGCCTTCGGGTTCAGGAGGCTCACGACCAGCGCCTTGCGGAACGGCTCGTCGAAAGACCGGTCGCCGTCGACCGCGCGCGGCGCGTCGGCCACCGCACCGGCCGGCGCGCGCAGCCTGCGCCACGCGCCGCGCAGCATCCCGGCGCCGACGTAGAGCAGATACGCGGCGCCGCCGTACTTGACGACCGAGAACAGCAGCGGATTCGCCTTCAGCAGCGACGCGACGCCCGCCGCGGACAGCACCATCAGCACCGCGTCGCCGACGAACACGCCGCAGGCCGCGCGATAGCCGGCCTGCACGCCGCGCTGCGCCGCGAGCGACAGCACGTACATCGAGTTCGGCCCCGGCAACAGGATGATGAAGACCACGCCGATGACGTAGGTCCAGAGATCCGTGATGCCGAGTGCATGACCGAACATGATGCGAGCCTCCCGCGCGTGGGTCAGTTAAGCGCTGCGCTGCTTCGCCGCGTCCATCAGCGCGGTGAAGCGGTCGAACAGATAGCCGATGTCGTGCGGGCCCGGCGACGCTTCCGGGTGGCCCTGGAAGCAGAACGCCGGCTTGTCGGTCAGCTCGAAGCCCTGCAGCGTGCCGTCGAACAGCGACACGTGCGTGGCGCGCGCGTTGGCCGGCAGCGAATCGGCGTCGACCGCGAACCCGTGGTTCTGCGACGTGATCACCACGCGGCCGTCGGCCAGATCCTTGACAGGGTGGTTCGCGCCGTGGTGGCCCGTCTTCATCTTGAGCGTCTTCGCGCCGACCGCGAGGCCCATGATCTGGTGGCCGAGGCAGATGCCGAAGGTCGGCACGCCGCGCTCGATGAATTCCTTCGTGGCCGCGATCGCGTAGTCGCACGGCTCCGGATCGCCGGGGCCGTTCGACAGGAAGACGCCGTCCGGATTCAGCGCGAGCGCTTCCGCCGCGCTCGCCTGCGCCGGCAGCACCGTCACGTGGCAGCCGCGCTCCGCGAGCATGCGCAGGATGTTGTACTTGACGCCGAAGTCGTACGCGACGACGCGATACTTCGGCGCCTCCTGCATCCCGTAGCCGCTGCCGAGCTTCCACTCGGTCTGCTTCCATTCGAACGGCTTGGCGGTCGACACGACCTTCGCGAGATCCATGCCGGCGAGGCCCGGGAACGAGCGTGCGAGCTCGATCGCCTTCGCCTCGTCGGTCGAGCCGGCGAGGATGCAACCGTTTTGCGCGCCCTTGTCGCGCAGGATGCGGGTCAGCTTGCGGGTGTCGATGCCGGCGATCGCGACGACGCCTTCGTCGCGCAGGTAGTCGCCCAGCGTGCGATCCATGCGGAAGTTCGACGCGAGATCGGGCAGGTCGCGCACGATCAGGCCGGCGGCATGGACTTTCGTCGCCTCGACGTCCTCGGCATTCACGCCGACGTTGCCGATATGCGGATAGGTGAGCGTCACGATCTGACGCGCGTAGCTCGGATCAGTCAGGATTTCCTGATAGCCGGTGATCGCGGTGTTGAACACGACTTCGCCGATCGTGTGGCCAGCGGCACCGATCGAATGACCACGAAAGACCGTGCCGTCGGCGAGTGCAAGCAAAGCGGGAGAAAAAGACGGCAACACGGGAGGCTCCTTGGGGAACACCCTGCTGCCGACCTGTTTACCCTGCCGCGCAAGCGTCGCGCTGCGTGGACGCGCGCGTTGGCTTGCATCACGCACCCGGCGGTGTCGAGTCGCGAAACCGGCGCGCAGCGCGCGAGGGCTCGCGGCATCGCCCGACAGGCGGCGTGCAGCGGATGAACGGGATGAGTGAGGTAGGCGCTAGGGTGCGAGGTTGATCAGCACAAACTTTCAAATTATAGCGTGAAAATGGACCTGTTTTCAACGCCGCAGGCCGCCGATTCCATGGCATGGCAATCCGCAATGCGGCTCGGCGGACCGATCACGCGCCCTTTTTCTTTTTCATTGGCCCGGGCCTCCGGCGCCCGTCACGCGCGCTGCGGCCCCGATTGCGGAACCGCGCCACGCTCCAGCGTACCCCTCTATCGGCTCGCTTGACCAGAGGCGATCGGTGCGGGCCACACGTACCAGACCGCGCTTGCGACCTGCAGCACGAGCAGCACGCTCCACGCGGCGAGGTGCGCGGCGGCCGGATAGCGGCCATCGACCGCCGGCCAGTGCGACAGCATCGCGCCGACGCCGATCTGGAACGCGAAGATCAGCACGAAGATCACGAGCGTGAGCGTCGTGTTCGCGCGGCCGATCAGGTGCGCCGGGAAGTGGCCGGCCATCACCGCGTAGGTCAGGATTCCGACCCCGCCGAACATTCCGTACGCGGCCCACAGCGCCGCCGCCGGCAGCGGCGCGCGCACGACGATCGCAACCTGCGTCGCGACGAACAGCGCCATGCCGACGCCGCAGAACGCATAGACGGACACGCCGCGCCGCTCCAGCGCACGCGCGGCGGCGCCGAACCCGACGCAGCCGGCCATCATCGCGAAGCCGAGCACCGACACGAGGCGCGCCGCGTGCTGCGCATCGAACCCGGCGACATCGCGCAGGTACGGCCCGACCCACAACGACTGCATCGCGTAGAACACGCCTTGCGTGACGATCGAGAACGACCCGATCTTCCAGAACGCGCGGCTCGACAGAATGTGCCAGGTGCCCTTGAACTGGCTGACGAGCCCGCCCTGATGGCGGCCCTGCTTCGGATTGGGCGCACCGAGCCAGATCGCGGCCGCGACCGCGAGCGTCATCACCGCGAGCCCGGCGCACACCGCGCGCCAGCTCGCCCAGCCGAGCAGCCAGGTGAGCGGCGAGCCGACCACCACGCCGCCGAACCCGCCGACCGCCATCACGAGCCCGTTGACCAGCGGCAGCCGGCCGATCGGGAAATGCTCGGCGAGCGCCTTGAACGCCGCGCCGAGGCACACCGATACGCCGACCCCGATCAGCAGCCGGCCGACCATCATCGCGCCGAGCCCGTGCGCGGCGCCGAACACCGCGGCGCCCGCGGCCGCAAACAGCAGCATGCCGGCCGCCACGCGGCGCGAGCCGAAATGGTCGAGCAGCACGCCGGCCGGGATCTGCGCGCCGGCGAAGCCGAGGAAATAGAGACTGGTGAGCAGGCCGAGATCGGCGGCCGACAGCCCGAGGTCGTGCGTGACGAACGGCGCGAAGCCGAGATTGACGCCGCGAAACACATAGGACACGAAATACCCGAGCGCGAACAGCCCGAGCACCCTAACCTGCACCGACGACATCGCCTCTCCCTTGGTCCTTTTTCATGTTGCGCGGCCATGCGCCGCGCACAAACGAAAACGCCGTCACCTCGGTGACGGCGTTTCGTCGGATGATACGGCATCCGGGCCGCGCGGGCGACTGCCCGCGCGCGTGCTTACTTCTTCTTGCCCTTGTGGGCCGCGGCCGCCTTCGGCGCGGCCTTCGCCTTCGCCGCCGGCTTCGCGGCGCCGCGCTTCGCGCCGCGCGCGGCCTTGCCGCCGGTGGACAGGCTCGCGCGCTCGACGTGCGCGCCGCCGACCGAGGTCGCGATCTTCTCGGGCCCCGGCTCCGCCGGCACCGAGCGGCCGACCGGCACGTGCAGCACGAGCGCCTGGCCCGGCATCGCGAGATCGCGATGCGTGCGGTTCCATGCCTTCAACTGGCCGACCGACACGCCGTAGCGGCTCGCGATCGCCGCCATCGACTGCTTGCGGCGCACGCGGATCAGCATCTTGCGCGTGTCGGGCACGTCTGGCTCCATCGCGAGCACGCCGTTTTCGGCGACGTCCGCGCTGATGTCCTCGTCATCGTCGTCGCCGCGCGGCACGACGATCGTCGAGCCCGGCTTCAGGCGCATGCCGGCGGGAATCTTGTTCACCGACATCAGCGTATCCGCGTCGACGCCGATCTTCTCGGCGATCGCCGCCGGACGCGCGCGCTCGGTGACCGTATAGGTGGTCCACGACGACAGCTGGCCGCCGTACGACTTCAGGTTCTTCTCGAACGCCGACGCGTTGTCGAACGGCAGCAGGATCTGCGGCTCGGTCGCGCCGAGGATCACCGGCTTCGCGAACGACGGGTTGAGCGACTTGAATTCGTCGAGCGGCAGGTTCGCGAGCTTCGCGGCGACCGTCACGTCGATGTCGCGAGACGTCGTGACCGTCACGAAATACGGGTGGTTCGGGATGTCCGGCAGCGCGAGGCCATACTGCTGCGGATTCGCGATGATGTTCTTGACCGCCTGCAGCTTCGGCACGTAGTTGCGCGTCTCGTTCGGCATCCGCAGGCTCAGGTAGTCGGTCGGCAGGCCGGCCGCCTGGTTGCGCGCGATCGCGCGCTGCACGTTGCCCTCGCCCCAGTTGTACGCGGCCAGCGCGAGATACCAGTCGCCGAACATGTCATGCAGGCGCGACAGGTAGTCGAGCGCCGCGCTCGTCGACGCGAGCACGTCGCGCCGCTCGTCCTGCCACATGTTCCGCTTCAGGTTGTACGTGCGGCCGGTGCCCGGCATGAACTGCCACATGCCCGCCGCCTTCGCGACCGACAGCGCCTGCGGGTTGTAGGCCGACTCGATGAACGGCAGCAGCGCGAGCTCGGTCGGCATGTGGCGCGACTCGAGCTCCTCGACGATGTGATACAGGTACTTCTGCGAACGCTCGGTCATGCGCTGCACGTAATCCGGGCGCTGCGTATACCAGGTGGTCTGCATGTCGACGAGGTCGGTCTGCAGGTCGGGCATCTGGAAACCGCGGCGGATGCGCGCCCACAGATCGGAGTCGGCGCTGGTCAAATCGCCGACCGACTGCTTGTCGACGTCGACGGTTTCCTTGGCGGTGGCGGACTTGCGCAGGTAGGTGGACGTCGCCTCGGCATCGGCGGCGGAATTGGCGACAGGTCCCTGGCTCGCGCACGCGGCGAGCAGCAGGACCAGCATCGCGCTCAATAAAAGTCGCATGAAAATCTCGGCTTCCGACGGCTGAAAATTGCAGGCGATACTACGGAAGTGCGTGCTTCACGTCAATAAAAACACCGAAAACTCAGCGAAATCCGACATTTGGAGCAAATTTTACAGACTCCGGATGAGCTTTGGAGTCCTCCGGAAAACTGTCATCGGAACCGGTTTTTCCACTCCCGCAGCAGCCTGAACGCAGTCAGGCGATCCGGAACCGATTCATGCAGCTGCGCTTCCAGCGTCGCGTGGATCTCCGCGCTGTCCGCGCGCAGGAACGGATTCACCGCGCGCTCGTGCGCGATCGTGGTCGGCAGCGTCGGCACGCCGCGCGCCCGCCGGGCGGCCGCCTCGTCGCGCCACGCCGCGAGCGCCGCGTTGCCCGGCTCGCACGCGAGCGCGAAGCGGATGTTCGACAGCGTGTACTCGTGCGCGCAGTGCACGCGCGTGTCGCCCGGCAGCGCCGCGAGCGCGTCGAGCGACGCGAGCATCTGCGCGGGCGTGCCCTCGAACAGGCGGCCGCAGCCGCACGAGAACAGCGTGTCGCCGCAGAACACGTGCGGCGCCGCGGCGCCTTTCCCTGCCTGCTGGAAATACGCGATATGGCCGCGCGTATGCCCGGGCACGTCGAGCACGTCGAACGCCAGCGCGGGCGCGTCGAGCGTCACCCGGTCGCCGCCGCGCAGCGGGTGCGTGACGACGCCGATTTCCTCGCCGGCCGGGCCGTAAACGGCAAGCGGCGCATCGTCCGGCCGGCCATCGATCAGGTCGGTGACACCACCGACATGGTCGGCATGGTGGTGGGTGAGTAAAATAGCGGTCAACCGCCAGCCTCTTTCGGAGAGAGCCCGGCGCACCGGAGCGGCTTCGCCCGGATCGACGGCGATCGCTTCGCTGCCGTCCGACACGAGCCAGATGTAGTTGTCCTCGAATGCCGGTACCGGCATGTATTCCAGCTCGTTCATGGGCGCGCAATCATCGCTATGTCTGATCGACAAATTATAGACTGGCCCGCCTGGACCGACTCGCCTCCCGGCCGCTACGTGCTGGGCTGGGAGCAGGCGCAGCTCGACCGCGTCGTGTCCGACGTGTTCGGGTTCCACGCGCTGCAGCTCGGGCTGCCGCAGCTCGACGCGCTGCGCGAGAACCGCATGCCGTATCGCGGCCTCGTGCTCGATCCGGCGAGCGGCGCGAGCGCGCCCTACCAGTATCCGTGGGCGCGCGAGGCGCACGCGCCCGAACATGCGCCGGCGGACCGCAGCACCACGTGGTGCGACCTGCTCGACCTGCCGTTCGAGTCGCAGAGCGTCGACCTGATCGTGATGCCGCATACGCTCGAGTTCACGTCCGATCCGCACCGCCTGCTGCGCGAGGCCGAGCGCGTGCTGATGCCGGAAGGCCAGCTCGTGATCACCGGCTTCAATTCGCTCAGCCTGTGGGGGATGCGGCAGTCGTTCGGCAAGATGGCGAACCGGCCGTTCGTGCCGGCCACGCGCGACCAGATCGCGTTCATCCGGCTGAAGGACTGGATCAAGCTGCTCGGCTTCGACCTCGAACGCGGCCGCTTCGGCTGCTACCGGCCGCCGCTCGCCTCCGACCAATGGCTCGCCCGCTACGGCTTCATGGAAGCCGCGGGCGACCGCTGGTGGCCGATCTTCGGCGCCGTCTACATGGTGACGGCCGTCAAGCGCGTGCGCGGCATGCGGCTCGTCGGCCCGATCAAGGTGAAAAAGCCCGTGCTCGCGCCGGGCCTCACGCCGGCGGCCTCCCCGACCACCCATCAAGAACAGTCATGACTACCGACACCATCGACATCTATACCGACGGCGCCTGCAAGGGCAACCCCGGCCCCGGCGGCTGGGGCGCGCTCTTGCGCTACGGCGACCGCGAAAAGGAAATGTTCGGCGGCGAGCCGAACACGACCAACAACCGCATGGAGCTGATGGCCGTGATCGCCGCGCTCGAAGCGCTGAAGCGCGAATGCCGCGTGGTCGTGCACACCGATTCGCAATACGTGCAGAAAGGCATCAGCGAGTGGATCCACGGCTGGAAGAAGAAAGGCTGGGTCACCGCGGCGAAGACGCCCGTGAAGAACGCCGATCTCTGGAAGCGGCTCGACGCGCTCGTCGCGCAGCACCAGGTCGAATGGCGCTGGGTCAAGGGCCACGCCGGCCACCCGGAGAACGAGCGCGCGGATGCGCTCGCGAACCGCGGCGTCGAATCGCTCGCGGCCTGACCGCACTCCCGTTTCTGCTGATTTTTCCGACATGCGCCAGATCATTCTCGATACCGAAACCACCGGCCTGAACCCCCGCGCGGGCGACCGCCTCATCGAAATCGGCTGCGTCGAGCTGCTGAACCGGCGGCTCACCGGCAACAACCTGCACTTCTACGTGAACCCCGAGCGCGACAGCGATCCGGGCGCGCTGGCGGTGCACGGCCTCACGACCGAATTCCTCAGCGACAAGCCGAAGTTCGCGGAAGTCGTCGATCAGATCCGCGACTTCGTCAAGGGCGCCGAGCTGATCATCCACAACGCGCCGTTCGACCTCGGCTTTCTCGACGCCGAATTCGCGCGGCTCGACCTGCCGCCGTTCACCGAGCATTGCGCAGGCGTGATCGACACCCTCGTGCAGGCCAAGCAGATGTTCCCCGGCAAGCGCAACTCGCTCGACGCGCTGTGCGACCGCTTCGGCATCAGCAACGCGCACCGGACGCTGCACGGTGCCTTGCTCGACTCGGAGCTGCTCGCCGAGGTGTACCTCGCGATGACGCGCGGCCAGGACAGCCTCGTCATCGACATGCTCGACGACGACTCAGCCGACGGCGGCGCGGCGAACGGCCAGCGCGTGTCGCTCGCGTCGCTCGACCTGCCGGTGCTGGCCGCGAGCGACGACGAACTCGCCGCGCATCAGGCCCAGCTCGACGGCCTCGACAAGTCGGTCAAGGGCACCTGCGTGTGGCGCCGCACGCCTGCGGCCGGCGACGCGTCCTGACGCCAGAGCGTGATGCCGGCGCGTCGCGGCCGTGCGCTCACGCGCGCGGCTGCAGCGCGATGACGGCCATCCCGGCCAGCGCGAGCGCCGCGCCGGCCGCGTCCCAGCGGGTCAGCGCGACGCCGTCGACCGCGCGCAGCCACGCGAGCGCAACCGCGATATACACGCCGCCGTACGCCGCATAGGTGCGCCCCGCCGCGCTCGGATGCAGCGTCAGCAGCCACGCGAACAGCGCGAGCGACACCGCCGCCGGCGCCAGCAGCCACACCGGCCGCCCGGCCTTCAGCACGAGCCATGGCAGGTAGCAGCCGATGATTTCGGCCAGCGCGGTGGCGGCGAACAGCGCCGCGACTTTCATCAGTTCAGACATCCCGGATCCTCGTCGTTTGGCCCTTCTGGCGGGGTCGTTTCGGCCCCGTCGCGCGCCGCCGATCATACCCGAGCGAGCCCCACCACACGGGCATTTCGCGGCAATTTGCACGATCATCCGCCATCGTGCTATCATGTCGCCTGTTTCAACATTCAATCTCTGTCATTTCGATTTTGAGAGAAATCCGTCCGCACGCTGCGGGCCGGCGCTTCGCTCGGAATTGCATCCACAGGAAAGCGCGCCCGTCGGGCCTGTTTTTCTCGTTTCGCCGCCCTTACCAGGCGTCTGCCGCACGCATCACGCGGCTCCTTCTTCATGAGCGCCATGTCGCAACGGCCCGCCGGGCCCGCGTCGAAGCAGCCCCTTTCGCAGTAAGCGCCTAATGGCCTGCCCCGACGCGCCGCGTGCGACACCGCGCTCGCCGGCAAACCGTGTCGGACGCCCGCGTCCGGCGCAGTCAAAGGAGTGCATGACCTTGACCGCAACACACGTCAGCCCGACCGCTGCCTCTTCTTCCGCTTCGTCGTCCGACGGCGCCCCACTCGCCGCCGACGACATTACCGTCGTCGACCAGAGCCTGCTCAAGCGCGCCGTCAGCGCGATGGCCATCGGCAATGCGATGGAATGGTTCGACTTCGGCGTCTACAGCTACATCGCCGTCACGCTCGGCAAGGTGTTCTTCCCGTCCAGCAGCCCGTCCGCGCAGCTGCTCGCGACCTTCGGCACGTTCGCCGCGGCGTTCCTCGTGCGCCCGCTCGGCGGCATGGTGTTCGGCCCGCTCGGCGACCGCATCGGCCGCCAGCGCGTGCTCGCGATGACGATGATCATGATGGCCGTCGGCACCTTCGCGATCGGCCTGATCCCGAGCTACGCGTCGATCGGCATCATGGCGCCCGTGCTGCTGCTCGTCGCCCGCCTCGTGCAGGGCTTCTCGACCGGCGGCGAATACGGCGGCGCCGCCACCTTCATCGCCGAATTCTCGACCGACAAGCGCCGCGGCTTCATGGGCAGCTTCCTCGAGTTCGGCACGCTGATCGGCTACGTGCTGGGCGCGGGCGTCGTCGCGCTGCTGACGGCGTCGCTGTCGCAGGAAGCGCTGCTGTCGTGGGGCTGGCGCGTGCCGTTCCTGATCGCGGGCCCGCTCGGCCTGATCGGCCTCTACATCCGGATGAAGCTCGAGGAAACGCCGGCGTTCAAGCGCCAGGCCGAGGCCCGCGAAGCGCAGGACAAGGCCGTGCCGAAGGCGCGCTTCCGCGAGACGCTGCTCGCCAACTGGCGCGCGCTGCTGCTGTGCGTCGGCCTCGTGCTGATCTTCAACGTGACCGACTACATGGTGCTGTCGTACCTGCCGAGCTTCATGTCGTCGACGCTGCATTTCGACGAATCGCACAGCCTGGTGCTGGTGCTGCTCGTGATGGTGCTGATGATGCCGATGACGCTCGCCGCCGGCCGCCTGTCCGACAAGGTCGGCCGCAAGCCCGTGATGCTCGCCGGCTGCGTCGGCCTGCTCGCGCTGTCGATCCCGTCGATGATGCTGATCCACACGGGCACCACGGCGGCCGTGTTCGGCGGCCTGCTGATGCTCGGCGTGCTGCTGTCGTGCTTCACCGGCGTGATGCCGTCGGCGCTGCCGGCGCTGTTCCCGACCGAAATCCGCTACGGCGCGCTCGCGATCGGCTTCAACGTGTCGGTGTCGCTGTTCGGCGGCACGACGCCGCTCGTGACCGCGTGGCTCGTCGACACGACCGGCAACCTGATGATGCCCGCGTACTACATGATGGGCGCCGCGGTGATCGGCATCGTGTCGGTGCTGGCGCTGGCCGAAACCGCCCGCCAGCCGCTCAAGGGCTCGCCGCCGGCCGTCGCGACGCGCCGCGAAGCGCACCAGCTCGCGCGCCAGCTGCGCGACGACGAAGACGACGCGGGCCTGTACAGCGTGGCCGCCACCGCGCGCGCGTAAGCGCGTTGCCCAAAACGACGGGCCCCGGCATTGCCGGGGCCCGATCGAACGGCCGGTCGCCCGGCCCGAACGCCCGACCGGCGCTGCGCCGGCCGGGCTTTTTCATGCTTGCCGCGCCGCCGCGCTCATGCGTGCGCGTCGCAATGACGGCAGAAGATCAGCGCGCGCGAGCGCGACACCGCCGCCTGCGCGCCGCGCGCCGCGACGATCAGGCCGACCTGCCCGAGATTGAAATCGCGCTCGACCATCAGCTGCGTCAACGCGGCCAGCGGCAGCACGACGGACGGGTGGTACAGGCTCGATTCGATCAGGGCTTTCATCGTCAACTCCATCAGGCAATGCGGCATCGGATGGAGTGAATTCTAGGGACGGCCGAGGTCCGGATAAATCGCCTGAAAACGAAGTCACTTGTCGGCTGTGGGAAACAATCGGCGTGACCATCGCCGGATCAGCCGCGCGGCGGACGAACCCGGCGGGGGAACCACTAGGCGAGCGGCGTCTCGACGAACGCCGGCAGCGCCTCCGCGCGCGCCGAATGCGCGGCGAGCGCCGGGAAACGGGCCGGATCGATGCGGGCCAGCGCCGGATAGTCGGCCGCCATGAATTGCGTGAAGCGCCACGCGACCGCGACCGTCACGTCGGACTGCATCACGCGTGCGCCGCCGAGCCAGCCTTCCACGCTCGCGACCTGCTTTTCGAGCTCGCCGTACGCCGCCTCGAGCTGGCCGAGCACGCGGTCGAGCCACGGCTGGTGCTGCTTTTCGGCCGGACGCAGGCCGTGCTCGTAGACGACCTGCACCGTCTTCTCGGCCGCCGCCAGCGCGAAGCCGACCGGCACGAGCGCGCGCAGCCGCGCGTCGGGCGCCTCGGGCAGCAGGCGCCGCTCCGGCGCGACGAGGTGGTCGAAATAGTCGACGATCAGGGACGAATCGATCAGCGTCGCGCCGTCGTCGGTGACGAGCGTCGGCGCCTTGACGACCGGGTTGATCGTCTTGAACGTGTCGAACTGCCGGAACACCGACACCGACTGGTGTTCGAACGGCAGGTCGAGCAGCTTCGCCGAGATCGCGGCGCGCCGCACGAAGGGGGAATCCAGCATGCCGATCAGCTTCATCGCAAAAACTCCGCTTGAGGGAATGGGACCGACGACTGTAGCAGCGTGCGGTGCCTGCGCATAGGCCGGCGCCGGCCGTGCAACGCGAACCCGGTACAAACGCGCCCCCCGCGGCGCGCGAACAGTGACCATAATGCAGATTCGCCCATCGCCACCGGAAGGTCCGCCATGTGGTATGCCCTGTTCGAACAGCAGCGGCAATGGCTGCGCGCGTGGCGCGCGGCCACCCGGGACGCATTCGACGCGTGGCCGGCCGCGACGCTGCCGCACGCCGCGTCCTCTTGCTACGCCGACCTGTTCGAGCCCCTGCTCGGCCCGCCGGCCGAACCGCCTCCGTTCGCTTTCGGGGCGGGCGACGTCGCCGAGCGCCTCGTCGCCCAGACGCCGTTCTGCGGCCTGCGCCGCTTTTCGCACGACCGGCGGGCGGCGCGCGCCGTGCTGCTGTGCGCGCCGCTCGCCGGCCATGCGTCCGTGATGATGCGAGAGACCGTCGAGGCGCTGCTCGACGACGGCGACGTCTGCATCACCGACTGGGCCAACGCGCGCGACGTGCCGCCCGCTGCGGGCCGCTTCGGCCTCGACGAATACGTGGCGATGCTCGATGCGTTCGTCGACGCGCTCGCCCAGGACGGCCGGCCGCTGCACGTCGTCGCCGTCTGCCAGGCCACGTTCCCGGCGCTGGGCGCCCTCGCGCTGCGCGCGCAGCGCGGGCTCGCGCCGCCGGCGAGCGTCACGCTGGTCGGCGGGCCGCTCGACGCGCGGCGCAATCCGAGCACACTCGGCATCGCGGCCGCGTCGCACTCGCTCGACTGGTGCCGCCGCCGTCTGATCGACGTCGTGCCGGCCGGGTTCGCCGGGCAGGGCCGGCACGTGTTTCCGACCTACCTGCAGCAGGCCGAGATCGCGATCGTCTACCCGCACCGCTACCTGTCGCTGCTCGACCGCTACACGCAGGCGGCGTGGCGCCTGGACGTGCGCGCGATGACGGACGCGCGGCGCGCGCTGCACGAATACACCGCGCTGCTCGACATGCCCGCCGAATACTTTCTGGATACCGTCGACATCGTGTTCCAGCGCGCGTGCCTCGCGCAGCGCACCTGGCGCGTGCACGACGTCCCCGTCGACCCGGCCGCGCTGCGCGCCACGACGCTGCTGACGGTCGAAGGCACCCGCGACGCGGTCACCGGCGCCGGGCAGACGCATGCCGCGCATGCGCTCTGTCGAAGTCTCGCGCCGGGCGAGCGGCATCGGCTCGACGTCGACGGATGCGATCACTACGGGCTGTTCACGGGCGCGCGCTGGCTCGACGATGTGCATCCGGCGCTGCAGGCCGTGTTCGCGCAGGCCGAGAAGCCGCGCGCGACGCGGCACTGAGCCGGCACCAAGCGGGCACGAAGCGGGCACGAAGCGGGCACCAAGCCGACATCAATCAGACGCCACCCCGCCTTCCGGCGCGCGGCGCGCCGCGTCGAGCAGCACGCGCACCTCATCGTCGCTCGTCTGCTCGAAATGCGCGTAGAACTGGCTGATCCCGAAGAACGACAGCGGTCGCGACACGACGACGAACGCGTCGGCCAGATCGTCGAACTTGCGCTGCACACCGGCCGGCGCGACCGGCGCCGCGGCCACCACGCGGGCCGGGCGGCGCTCGCGCAGCGCCTGCAACGCGACACGCATCGATGCGCCGGTCGCGATGCCGTCGTCGACGACGATCACCGTGCGCCCTTCCACCGGCACCGGCGGCCACGCGCCGCGGTACAGCGCCTCGCGGCGCTGCAGCTCGACGGTTTCGCGCGCGATCACGTCGGCGAGCTGCGCGTCCGACACGTCCATCGACCCGATCACCGAGCGCTGCAGATAGATCGCGCCGCCGGTCGCGATCGCGCCCATCGCGAGCTCGGGGTCGTACGGCACGCCGAGCTTGCGCACGACCAGCACGTCGAGCGGCGCATCCAGCGCGCGGGCAACCGGAAACGCGACCGGCACGCCGCCGCGCGGCAACGCGAGCACCACGACGTCGGTGCGCCCCGCGTACTCGTGCAATGCATCGGCGAGCTGGCGGCCCGCATCGGCGCGATCGAGAAAACGATCCATCACGATCCGCCCCTTTCGTTCGCCGGCGCCCGGTCGCGCATGCGCTGTGATCACACCGACGTTACGTCAATGAGCATGGTGCATGCGATCCGCCAATTCAAGCACGCCGACGGGTATACGCGGCGGCGCCGTGTCAGAGCCCGCCCGCGCGCCGGTACAGGCGCCAGAACGATTGCGCATAGGATTGCGCGAGCTCGGGCGCGCGCTCGAACACGTTCACCGTTTCGGCGTGCGCCGGCGCACTGTCGGACAGCGTCGCCAGCGCGACGCTGTCGTCGGCGATCACGAACCGCGGCGCCGGCGCGTCGCGCCGCATGTCGATCGCGACGTCGATTCCCGCGCCCTTCAGGAAGCCCGCGCCGCTGTACTTGCCGGCGCGCGCCGTGCGCACCAGCACGACCCGCACCTCGAGCCCGCGCCCGCGCGCGTCGTGCAGCGCGCCGGCCACCGCAGGCGGCACGTACGCGTAACCGGCCAGCAGCACGCGGCGCTGCGCGTGCCGGATCAGGTCGACGGTCGCGTCGGCCGCGGCGTCGTCATACGAAAAATACGCGCCGACCGACGCGGCGTCGGACGGAATCGGGGTGGCGTGGGCGGTCGCCGCGCAGCACAGCGCGGCGACGAGGAAAGCGGCGGGTCTCATGGCGGGCGCCATTTTAGCGACGCCAATACGCGTGGCAAGCGCGCTCTGCAACGCTGCTGCGCCGGCGCAACACGGCCCGCCGTGAGCGGGCGCGCGCAGGCGCGCTCAGCCTGCCGCGACGCGCGCGAGCCAGCGCGTCGCGCCGTCGATCGAACGGAAATCGGCGAGGCTGCGCGCCGGCAGCGCCGGATACGCGCCGGCCGCCATCTCGGCGAGCGCGCGGCCCGGGCCGAGTTCGAGAAAGGCCGTCGCGCCGGCCTCCACGCAAGCGGCGAGACAGGCCGCCCATTCGACCGGCTCGGCGCTCTGGCGCGCGAGCTTGTCGAGCCCGTCGGCGGCGTCGAGCACCGACGTGCCGTCGATGCCCGCAAACAGTCGCGCACCGGGCAGCGGCCGCCGCACGCGCACCGCGGCCAGCGACGCGCGAAACGCCGGCACCGCCGCCGCGAGCCGCGGCGTATGCGACGCGATGCGCACGCCTACCGGCGCCACGCGCAGCGCGCCGTCGCGCAGCGCATCCGCGGCCGCCGCGTCGACGTCGTCGCGCCGGCCGGCGATCACGAACGCGTCGCCCGGGTTGGCGATCGCGATCGCTGCGCCGTGGTCGGCGCACAAGCGCGCGAGATGGTCGCGCGGCAGGCCGCGCACGAACGCCATCCGTTCGTCGCCGCCGCTCGCGGCGTCCATCGCGCGGGCGCGCGCGTCGGCGAGGTCGAGCGCATCGTGCGGATCGATCAGGCCCGCGACGCTCCACGACGCGACTTCGCCGACGCTGTAGCCCGCGATGCAGCGCCGGCGCGGCCACGCGGCTTCGAGCAGCGCGGCGGCGACGAGCGCCTGCAGCGTGCACAGGATCTGCGCCGCGCGGTTTTCGTGCAGCGCGAACGGGGCGGCGTCGCGCACCCACGTGCGCGGATCGCCGCCGAGCAGCCGGCCCGCGTGCGCGAACAGCGCGTCGGTCTGCTGCGTGACGCCCGCGCCGGTCAGGTCGAACATGTCCGCGCGCTGGCCGCCTTGCCCGGAACACAGGATCGCGAGCGTCATCGCGCCGCCTCGTCGCGCTCCAGCGCATCGACGAAGACGCTCATCGCGAGCAGGTCGGCCGCGCCGCCCGGGCTCAGCCGACGCGCGACGAACGCGCGATGCGCGGCGGCCGCGCGGCGGCGCCAGTCGGGCGCGCGCACGCCGCCGCGCGCGACGAACGCGCGCGCGGTCGCCCGCGCGAACGCGAGGCCCGCCTGCCCGCCCCGGTGCAGCAGGTTCGTATCGTCGAGCGCGGCGATCAGCGCGAAGCACGCGTCGACGCGCGCCGCCTCCGGATCGTCCGGCACGTCGCGCGCCGCGCGGCGCAGCGCGGGCAGCCCGACGCGATACACGCTGTCGAACCCGCCGGCCGCTTCGCCGCGCGCGCCGCCGACGCCGTAGCGGCGGCTCGCACGCTCGCCGTGGCTGCCGGGCAGCCGCGGCCCGCCGACGATGTCGGCGCCCCAGCGGCGCGCGACCGACGCGCCGAGCGTCAGGCCCTGCGGCGCGGCGCCCGGCCGGCCGCGACGGCCCGCCGCCGCGCACAGCAGCCCGAGCCCGAAGATCGCGCCGCGATGGGTGTTGACGCCGCCCGTCGCGGCGAGCATCGCGTGCTCGGCGCGCAGGCCGATCTTGCGCAGCGCGGCCATCTCCGCGTCGCGCGCTCCCGCGTCGGCCAGTTCCGCGAAATACGGCCGCAGCACGGCCGCGCTGCGCGCAAACGTCGACGCGTCCATGTCCGCATGGCTGCCGGCATCGACGTGGCTGACGAGCCCCGGTTTCGGATAGGTCTCGATCTCGAGCAGCAGGCTGCGCTCGGCGAGCGCCGCGATGCGCCCGGCATCGGATGGCGCCGCCGGCAGCGCCACGGCGCTCATTGCACGCTCCCGGCGAGGAAGGCGGCGGCAGGACCGAGCGCGACGCCGCCGGCCGTCTTGATCGCGACGTCCGGCACGCCGGCGTGCAGCTCGCGCCAGTTGACGCCCGCGCCGTCGTCGCGCAGCAGTTCGCCGTCGACGCGCATCGGCGCGCGCGCGTCGATCGCCGCGAGTCCGTCGAGCAGCGTCGCGGCGTGCGCGGCGCCCGGCAGCGGGAAGAACACGTCGAGATCCGATGCGCCAGTCAGGTAAGGCTCGCCCGTCAGCGCCTGCCACGCGAGGCTGCCGAACACGCGCCCCTCTATGCCACAGCGCGCGCCGAGCGCCTCCAGGTCGAGCAGCGGCTGCCGCCACGCGGCGGGCGCGGCGCCGAGCACCGCCGCAATCGCCGGCGGCGCGCCGACCGATGCGAGCGCATCCGCGCCGACGCTGACCGCGATGCGCCGCTTGCCCGCCGACGGCGGCAGCGGGATGCCGAGCGGCACGCCGCTGCCGTCGATTTCACCGGGCAGCGCGCGACGCACGACGAGCGGCCAGCCGCGTTCCGCCCATCGGCGCACGGGCGCGTCGGCGGCGAGCGCCGCGTCGCGCGCGAACAGCGCCGCCCACCCCGCCGCCGTCAGCGTGACGAGGGTGTGGCGCCGCAGCGGCGCGTCACTGTGCGGCACGCGCGAGCTCATGGACGCGCTGCGCGACGTCCGCCGCGACCGGACGGCCGCGCGCGGCGCGCCGGTCGACGCGGTCGGCCGGCCGGTCGAGCCATTCGGCAACCTGCGCATCGAGCCCGCGGGCCGGATCGAGCACTGCATCGACCGCGCCCATCTTCACGAGGTTGTCGAGCCCCGGCGCGAACACCGGCGTCGAGCGCGCCTTTTCCTTCAGCACGTCGAGCGGCAGCTTCGTCACGCGCGCCATCGACGGCAGGTCCATCACTTCGGGATCGGCGCCCGGCAGCGCGAGCAGCACGCGCGTCGCGAGCGCGGTCGCGATGAACGCGCCGGCGGCCGTGTGGCCGTACAGCAGGCCGATCGTCCGGTGCCCGGCGAGGTCGGCGTGCATCAGGCACTTCGCGAGATGCGACAGGCCTTCGTTCAGGCCCAGCAGCTCGTCGCGCTTGCTCATCCGCTGGCTGTCGCTGTCGACCAGCGCGAGGATCGGCGTCGCGCCGCCGCGCTCCAGCGTGGCGAGCACGTGCGACGCGAGCCGCAGCGCCTCGTCGATGCCGAACGGCAGCCGGTCGGCGACGCCGATCACGTCGACGCGCGTGCCGGCCAGCTCCGCGTGGCCGGACAGCAGGCCGCCGTCGCGCACGATCGCGTGACCGTGCGGAAACAGCGACATGAGGACTTCATCGAGCGTCATGCGAGGGCTCCTGGAGTTGGTCGGCAAGCGCGGCGAACGCGGCGTCCGGCATGCCGGGAATGTCCTCCGGCGCGCTCGCGCCGAGCGTGCGCCACACGTCGAGCGCGTCGGCGCACGCGCCGAATCGCGCGACCCGCGCTTCGAGCCGCGCCTGCTCCGCGCGCAGCATCGCCGCGTCGAACGCCGGCGCGCGGCCGATCAGCTCGAGCGCGGCCGCGCGGAACGCGTCGGGCGTATCGGCGACGTAGCGGTCCGCGCCGCCGATCAGCCGCCGGTGCTTGCCGCCCATCGTGCGCCAGATCAGCGCGCGGTCCTTCGCGTCGAATTCCTCGACGCCGCGATGGGTCTCGATCACTTCCGGCCCGGACACGCTGATGCGGCCCTGCTCCGACACCGCCAGCGCCGAGCAGCATGCGGCCAGCAGCCCGCCGCCGCCGTAGCAGCCCGCGCGCCCGCCGATCAGCCCGATCACCGGCACGCCGGCCGCGCGCGCGTCGACCAGCGCGCGCATGATCTCGGCGATCGCGAGCTCGCCCGCGTTCGCTTCCTGCAGCCGCACGCCGCCGGTGTCGAACAGGATCAGCACCGGCGCCGTGCCCAGCTCGCGCGCGGCGCGCAGCAGGCCCGTGAGCTTCGCGCCGTGCACTTCGCCGAACGCGCCGCCCATGAAACGGCCTTCTTGCGCGGCGACCAGCACCGGCTTGCCGTCGAGCAGGCCGCGCCCGACGATCATCCCGTCGTCGAACTGCTGCGGCAGGTCGAACAGCGGCAGGTGCGGGCTCGTCACGCGCTCGGCCGGCCCGAGGAATTCGGTGAAGCTGCCCGCGTCGAGCAGGCCGTCGACGCGCTGCCGCGCGGACGCCTCGTACCAGCTCGACGCGTTCGCGACGAACGCGCTCGCGTCGTGGATCACGTCGCTCATGCCGCCTCCCCTTCGATCGCCCGCACGGCCTGCGCGAGCCGCAGCGACACCATATCGGGCCGCGCGCCGCCGTCGTTGATCGACAGCTTCAGGCCGCCCGGCGCGCGCCGCTCGACGAAATCGGCCACCACCGCCTGCCAGACCGCGCCGAAGCCGACCGCCGCGGTGCGGATGTCGATCTCGCACGCGTTGCCCGGCAGCACCCGTTCGACCAGCACTTCGAGATTGCCGGACGCGACCACGCCGACGAGCGCCGTGGTCAGTTCGCCCTTCGCGCGCGCACGCGCGGTGAAGCGATAGTTCAACTGTTCCATTGCCCTCTTCCTTACCAGTTGCGGAACCGCGCCGGCGGCGCGTACAGCCCGCCCGACCAGTGCACGAGATCCTTGATCGAGCGCGCGGCGAGCCAGCGGCGGTCCGCGTCGAGCGGATCGATGCCGAGATCCTCCGGGCGCCGGATCACGCCGCGCTCGCGCAGCCGCTCGACCATCTTCCGGTCGCGGCCGCGGCCGACTTCCGTATAGCCCGCGACGCCGCGAATCGCCTGCTCGCGCTCGTCCCTGTCGCGGCACATCAGCAGGTTCGCGATCCCTTCCTCGGTGACGATGTGCGTGACGTCGTCGCCGTACACCATGATCGGCGCGAGATCGAGCTGCAGCTTGTCGGCGAGCTTCAGCGCATCGAGCTTCTCGACGAACATCGGCACGTTCTTGTCGCCGAAGGTCTCGCCGATCTGCACGACGAGCTTGCGGCCGCGCCGCAGCGCCGCCGGCGTGTCGGGGTCGGCCTCCTCGCCCGCCTTCAGCCACGGCTCGCTCGGATGGCGCCGGCCGCGCGCGTCGCTGCCCATGTTCGGCGCGCCGCCGAAGCCGGCGATGCGCTCGGCCGTGACCGTCGACGAATGGCCGGACAGGTCGATCTGCAGCGTCGAGCCGATGAACATGTCGCACGCGTAGAGGCCGGCCGTCTGGCAGAACGCGCGGTTCGAGCGCAGCGAGCCGTCGGCGCCCGTGAACCACACGTCGGAGCGCGCGCGGATATAGTCGTCCATCCCGACTTCGGAGCCGAAGCAGTGGATCTGCTCGACCCAGCCCGATTCGATCGCGGGAATCAGCGTCGGGTGCGGATTGAGCGCCCAGTGCGTGCCGACCTTGCCCTTCAGCCCGAGCTTCTCGCCGTAGGTCGGCAGCAGCAGCTCGATCGCCGCGGTGTTGAAGCCGATCCCGTGGTTCAGGCGCTTGATGCCGTACGGCTGGTAGATGCCCTTGAGCGCGAGCATCGCGGTCAGGATCTGGGTCTCGGTGATCGCGGCCGGGTCGCGCGTGAACAGCGGCTCGACGTAGAACGGCCGCCCGGCTTCGACGACGAAATGCACGCGGTCGCCCGGGATGTCGACGCGCGGCACCTTGTCGACGATGCGGTCGACCTGCGCGATCACGATGCCGTCCTTGAAGGCCGTGGCCTCGACGACGGTCGGCGTGTCCTCCGTGTTCGGGCCGGTGTACAGGTTGCCGTCGGCGTCCGCGCTGACCGCGGCGATCAGCGCGACCTGAGGCGTGAGGTCGATGAAGTAGCGCGCGAACAGTTCGAGGTACGTGTGCACCGCGCCGAGCGCGATCTTGCCGCCGAACAGCAGCTTGGCGATCCGCTGCGACTGCGGGCCCGAATAGGCGAAATCGAGGCGCTTCGCGATGCCCCGCTCGAACACGTCGAGATGCTCGGGCAGCACGACGCCCGACTGCACCATGTGCAGGTCGTGCACCTTCGCGCTGTCGACGTCGGCGAGCGCCGTCGCGAGCAGGTCGGCCTGCTTCTGGTTGTCGCCTTCGAGGCAGACCCGGTCGCCCGGCCGCAGCACGGCTTCCAGCAATGCCACGGCGTCGCGCGCGTCGACCCGCTTGCCCCGCGCGAGGTGCGCGCCGGCCGCGAGGCGGGCATCGCGCGCAAGTCGCGCGTGATTCCATCCCGTCATAGAGTTCTCCTGCCAAGCCTGCTCGTGATTCGGTTCAGCGGCATTCTAAGCCGGCCGCCGCCGTCGATTGATGATGATGTCCAATGCGACCCAGAGGCCGCCGCGATGGATGCGCGTCGCGTCACGCGCCGGCCAGCGCGCGCGTCGCGAAGAACAGCACCGACGGCCCGAGCAGGCAGCCGACGCCGGTGTGGAACGTCGCGACCAGCGCGCCGTACGGCACGAGCCGGCGGTCGGTCGCGGCGAGGCCCGCGCTCACGCCGCTCACGGTGCCCGCGAGGCCGCCGAAGATCATCGCGGAGCGCGGCGTCTTCAGCCCCATGAAACCGGCCGCGAGCGGCGTGCCGACCATCACGATGATCGCCTTCACGAGCCCGGTCGCGATGCTGAGCGCGATCACGTCGGAGCTCGCGCCGATCGCGGCGCCGGTGACCGGCCCGACGATGTAGGTGACGGCGCCCGCGCCGATCGTCGTCATGCTGACCGCGTCCGTATAGCCGAACGCGCGGGCGACGCACGCGCCGACGATGAACGGCAGCACGGTGCCGAGCAGGAGCGACAGCACGCCGACCATTCCGGCCTTCCTCGCCTCGGTCGGCTGCACTTCGAACGCGGTCGCGACGATCGCGAAATCGCGCAGCATCGCGCCGCCCATCAGGCCGACGCCGGCGAACAGCGGCACGTCGGCGATGCCCTTCGCGCCGCCGGTGAACGCACCGCCGACATACGCGAGCGCGAGGCCGATCAGGATCGCGATCGCCGAGCCGTGCACGCGGCCGAACGTGAGCTTGTGCGACGCGATCGACGCGATCCACATGACCAGGCCGACGAGCGCGAACGACGCGACGAGGCCGTTATGGGCAACGGTTCTTTCGAGCATCTGCAGCATCGCGGCCTCCGTCATTGCTGGTCGAATTGCGGGACGACGGCGAACGCCGTGTCGTCGCGGCCGGTGCGCGCGAGCACCGCGATGCAGCCCGCGCAGATCGCGACCGCGCCGACGGCGGCCAGCAGCGCGACCGGCCCGCCCTTCAGCGCGGCGACGACGTTCTGGTTCGCGGCCATCGCGACGACGACCGGGATGTACATCGCGCCCCAGAAGCCGACGCCGGCCTCGGTCTCCTTCGGCAGCCAGCCGCGGCGGTGCAGGTAAAGACGCAGGCCGATCAGCAGCAGCATCGCGATGCCGACGCCGCCGACGTTGGTCTTCACGCCGATCGCGGCGCCCAGCAGGTCGCCGAGGAACAGCCCGGCCAGATGGCAGAACGCAAGCAGCGCGGTTCCGTAGATGATCATGAGTCTCGTCTCCTTCCAGGTGTCTCCCGCGGCGGTGCGCCGCGGCCCCGGCGGCTCGTCGTGCGAGCGCATTCTCGGGCGGTCGATGGGATGATGCGGCTTCGGGTCCGCGCCCGGATGCCGTAGACTGCCCGAAGCAGCCGCCGGCGTGGGGCGTGAGCCGATACTAGCGCCGCAAAATCCGGCCATTTATGAAGTTGTCGAAACCGATTCAGTGGGTTTAGCAATGCGTCCGTTACCGCCCGAGCTGCTGCGCAGCTTCGTCGCCGTCGCCCAGTCCGGCAGCTTCACCGCCGCGTCCGAGCGCGTGAGCCTGTCGCAGTCCACCGTCAGCCAGCACATCCGCCGCCTCGAGGAGCTGCTCGACCGGCCGCTGTTCGAGCGCGACACCCGCAACGTGCGCCTGTCGCAGCACGGCGACGCGCTGTTGCGCTACGCGGTGCGCATCCTCGAGCTGATGGACGAGGCCGTCACGTCGGTGTGCGGGCCGCCGCTGTCGGGCAAGGTGCGGCTCGCGATGTCGGAGGATTTCGCGTCGGCGCACCTGACCGCCGCGCTCGCGAGCTTCGTGCAGCGCAACCCGGACGTCGAGCTGGCGATCGCGACCGGGCTGTCCGGCGACCTGTTCGACGCGCTCGACGAAGGCCGGCACGACCTCGTATTCGCGAAGCGGATCGCCGGCAGCCGGCGCGGCCGCGTGATCCGCAGCGAGCCGCTGTACTGGTGCGCCGGCCCCGAATCGCGGATCACCGGCCACGAGACGGTGCTGCCGCTCGCGCTGCATCCGGAGCCGAGCGTGTCGCGGCGCCGCGTGCTCGAAACGCTCGACGCGATCGGCCGGCCGTACCGGATCGCGGTGGTGAGCAGCAGCGTCGCGGTGCTGCGCGCGGCCGCCAGCGCGGGGCTCGGCGTCAGCGCGTTCGCGGGCTACGTGATTCCGGCCGGGCTCGCGCGGCTCGACGCGGGGCTGCCCGAGCTCGGCGAGCTCGAATACGTGATCGACCGCCCCGCCGCCGCGTCGCGCTCGACGCTTGCACTGGAGGCAACGCTGGTCGCCGCCGCG
Organism: Burkholderia sp. MSHR3999; assembly: GCF_000833595.1. NCBI lineage: Bacteria > Pseudomonadati > Pseudomonadota > Betaproteobacteria > Burkholderiales > Burkholderiaceae > Burkholderia > Burkholderia sp. MSHR3999. The sequence continues at coordinate 1,013,752 of NZ_JRFO01000001.1, read as the reverse complement.
GCCGGGCTGTAACGTGCGGTCGCAACGCGCCGGCCGGGCGGCCCGCTCCACGTCCGCCGCCCGCTGACAATCCTGCCCGGGACGCGTCAGCGTCCGCGCAGCACCCGCTCGCGACAATGGGACCCATCGGAACGCACGGCCCCGCGCCGCCCGTCCGTTGTCCCGTCCCCTCTTTCGGAGCGCCCCATGAACCTCATGCGATTCGTCGTCGCGGCCGCCGCCGCCGCGCTGCTGTCCCCCGCCTTCGCCCAGACCGATGCGACCCCGCCCGCGCAGGGCAAGACCCGCGCGGAAGTCCTCGCCGAACTGAAGCAGGCCTATCTCGAAGGCGACCTGCCGACCACCGACGCCGACTATCCGCCGAGCGACGCGACCCGCGCGCGCAACCGCGAACGGCTCGACGCGGTGCGGCCCGCGTGGGCGATGCAGGCGCAGCAGCCGGCGTCGCAGCAGTAGCGCCAGCGCCGCGCGCGCGACAACCGCTCAGGGCAGGAAGCTGCGCCGCCGCGCGTCGATCAGCTCGACGAGCAGCCGGTCGCGCTCGGCGGCGAGTTCCTGCATCGAGCGCGCGCCCTGGATCGCGCGGAGTTCGTCGATCAGCTTGCGGTCGACGTCCGGATCGAACGACGGCGTGCCGAGATCGTCCCACCAGCTCGTCATCGGGCCGGACAGGTGCTCGAGGAAGTGCGCGATCCCGCCCGCGCCGCCGCCGAGGTGATAGGTCAGGCACTGGCCCATCAGTCCCCAGCGCAGCCCGGGGCCCCACGCGACCGCCTTGTCCGCGTCGGCGACGCTGACGACGCCCTCGCCGACGAGGTGGTACACCTCGCGGAACAGCGCGGCCGCAAGCCGGTTCGCGACGTGGCCGGCCGTTTCCTTGTTGAGGACGATGGTTTCCTTGCCGAGCGCGTCGTAGAACGCCTTCGCGCGCGCGATCGCGTCCGGGGCGGTCGCCGCGCCGCCAACCAGCTCGACGAGCGGGATCAGGTGCGGCGGATTGAACGGATGCGCGATCAGGCAGCGTTCCGGATGCTGCGCGCACGCGGTCTGGATGTCGGACATCTTGAGACCCGACGAGCTCGATGCGATCAGCACGCTTGCGGGCAGCACGTCGTCCATCTGCCGGTACAGCGCGCGCTTCAGGTCGAGCCGCTCGGGGCCGTTCTCCTGCACGAAATCGACGCCGTCGAGCGCGCGCGCAAGGTCGGCGTCGAACGTGAGCCGCTGCGTCAGCGCCGCGGCCTCGTCGCCGAGAAACGCGGCGAGCGCGTCGCGCAACCGCGTGTCGGCGTCCGGCGCCGGATCGGTCGCGACGACGTCGAATCCCTTCGACAGATAGAAGGCCGCCCAGCTCGCGCCGATCACGCCGGCGCCGACGACGGCGATGCGTCCGATGTTCTCGTTCATGTTGCTTCGGCCCCTTTGTCTCGTTGGATGGCGCGGCGATTGTCGCATCGAATCGTGCGCGCGCACCTGACGCCGGCCACTTGAAATGCGCGGCGGCGGCCACTAATTACGTGCCGTGAGCGCAATCGCGCACCCTGCGCGGCGCATTTCGAAGGCATGAAGCCCGTCTGTTACGGAGGACACGAACATGAGCGGTTTCCCATTCGGCAACGACATCTTCAATGAACTGGCCCGCATGCAGCGCCAGATGACGGACCTGTTCGGCGAATCGCCGTCCAGCATCCGCGCGGCGCGGCAAGGCGCGTTCCCCGCGCTCAACGTCGGCGCGACCGACGATGCGATCGAGATCGTCGTGTTCGCGCCGGGCATGGCCGCGACGGACTTCGACGTGTCGATCGACAAGGATCTGCTGACGATCGGCGGCGAACGCAAGCCGGCGCCGCGCAGCGAAGGGGACGACGTGCGCACGTATGCGCAGGAGCGCTTCCACGGCGCGTTCCGCCGCGTCGTCGAGCTGCCGCGCAACGCCGATCCGGATAACGTGAGCGCGCGCTACGAGAACGGCTGCCTGCTGATCCGCATCGGCCGGCGCGAAACGTCGAAGCCGCGCGCGATCGCGGTCCACTGATCACGAGGAGAGCGAAATGAACATCAGCCAGCCCGTCACCGAACGTCAATCGCCCAACGTCCAACCCGGAGCCGCTGCCACGGCCGCGCGTGCGCCCGCGATCGCGCCGGCCGTCGACATCGTCGAGGACCGCCGCGGCGTCACGCTGCGCGCGGATCTGCCCGGCGTGCCGCGCGAAAACCTCGACGTGAAGGTGCATGACAACACGCTGTCGATCGATGCGCAGGTGCACATCGACCTGCCCACCGAGCTGCGGGTCCGGCACGCCGAACTGCGTGCGCCGCGCTTTGCGCGCGCGTTCACGCTGAGCCCGGATCTCGATACGTCGAACATCGCCGCGAACCTGCGCGACGGCGTGCTGACGCTGACGATCCCGCGGCGCGAAGCAGCGCAGCCGCGCCGCATCGAGGTCGCGGCCGGCAACGCGTGACGCCGCACGCGGCCCGCACGTGACATGCCCCGTCAGGCACACGGCCTGACGGGGCATTTTTTGGTTCTTCACGGATTACCGGGATAGGCGGCCTTGATCTTGAGGAAGAAGTAGGCACTGTCGCGGTAACCGTAGGCCATACGCTTCATGACATTGATGCGGTTGTTGATGCCTTCGAGCTGGCCGGTGTGCATCGGCCAGCGTACTCGCGAGAGGATGCCGCGCCAGTAGTCGGCCAGTTTGTTAGCAAAGCGCTGGAGCGGTTCGATCCCGCTCGCGCGAGCCTGCGCCAGCCAGTTCCGCCAGGCGCGACGCCATTGCCGCGCGTTCAGCGCCCGGACGCCTGCGCCGCACGCTTCGCCTTCGCGCGCCGCGCCAGCATGTTCATGCCCTCGACGAACGCCGAGAACGCCATTGCCGCGTAGATGTAGCCCTTCGGCACGTGCGAGCCGAAGCCTTCGGCGATCAGCGTCATGCCGATCACGACGAGGAACGACAGCGCGAGCATCACGATCGTCGGGTTGCGGTCGATGAAGCGCGCGAGCGGCTGCGCGGCGAACAGCATAACGGTCACGGCGGCGATCACCGCGACGAACATGATCGGGATGTGCTCGGTCATGCCGATCGCGGTCACGATGCTGTCGATCGAGAACACGATGTCGAGCATCAGGATCTGGCCGACCGCCGCCCACATCGTCAGGCCGGGCGCGCCGTTCGACGCGCCGGCGGCGCCGCCGTCGCGCGACACGTGATGATGGATCTCGATGGTCGCCTTCCAGACGAGGAACAGGCCGCCCGCCAGCAGGATCATGTCGCGCCACGAGAACGCATGGTCGAACAGCGAGAACACCGGCTCGGTCAGGCGCGCGATCCACGCGACGGTGCCGAGCAGCGCGAGCCGCATCACGAGCGCAAGGCCGATGCCGAGCCGCTGCGTGCGGGCGCGCTGCGCTTCGGGCAGCTTGTTGCTGAGGATCGAGATGAAGATCAGGTTGTCGATGCCGAGCACGACTTCCATCACGACGAGCGTCAGGAGCGCGGCCCATACGGCGGGATCGGCGGCAAGCGTCAGCAGATAGTCCATGAGGTTCGGGAAAACGAAGGTGGAAAACCCGATTATCGGCATCCGCATGCTTCGAAAAAATCAGCGACAATCTGACTTTTGGTTCGGTTTTTCCGAAATATCGATCCGATGCTGAATTTTCGACATCTGTACTACTTCTGGGTCGTCGTGAAGGAAGGCGGCTTCGCGCGCGCGGCCGAACGGCTCGACATGGCGGTGCAGACGATCAGCGCGCAGGTGCGCGAGCTGGAGAAGTCGCTCGGCCATCAGCTACTCGGGCCGGCGGGACGCGGCGTCGCGATGACCGACGCCGGCCGCGCGGCGTTCGCGCGCGCGGAGGCGATCTTCGAGCTCGGACGGCGGATTCCCGACGAGGTGCGCGCCGCCGCGAGCCAGCCGACGGTGCGGCTCGCGGTCGGGCTGTCGGACGGCATCTCGAAGCTGGCCGCGCACGCCATCCTTGCGCCGGTGCTCGACACGCCCGCGCTGCGGCTCCTGTGCCACGAAGGCGAGCACGACGCGCTGCTCGCGGAGCTCGCGCTGCATCATCTCGACCTGGTGCTCGCCGGCCAGGGCGCACCGCCCAACGCGAACCTGCGGGTGACGAGCGAGCGGCTCGTCGCGTCGCCGGTCGACTGGTACGGCCCCGCGGCGCTCGTCACGCAGGCCGCGCGCCAGCGCTTTCCGCAGTGCCTCGCCGAGCTGCCGCTGTTGCTGCCGACCGCGCATTCCGCGCTGCGCGACCGGCTCGACCGCTGGCTGGAATCGGAACGCATCGTGCCGCGCATCGCCGGCGAATTCGAGGACAGCGCACTGATGGCGGTGTTCGCGGCGCGCGGCCTCGGCGTGTTTCCGTTGAGCGAACTGGGCGCGAACGATGCGTCGCTATTGAGGGGAGTGCGGCGGCTGGGGCGCGCCGGCGACGTGACCGAGGAGATCCACGCGATCCGCTCGCGGCGCGGCGAGCAGCATCCGCTGACGGCGCGCTTGCTGGCCGTTGCGCGCGATGCGCGGCCCTAACGCAAGCGCGACGTGAAACGAAACTATAATAGCGCCCCGGCCTCGCGAGATTGCCTCGCGCCTGCCTGACAGGTTCTGCCGGCCGCGCGCTTGCGCGCCCGGCAACCATCCGACCTTCGCGCAATGCGCGCGCAGTCCCGGCGCGGCAACCGGCCGAGCCTTTTGAAAGACGCCATGCACAACCGAATTCGCCTGTTCCCCGTTTCGTGCGCGCTCGCGGCCGCGGCCGTGCTGGCGGCGTGCTCGTCGCCGCCCAAGCCGATCTATCAGCAGGAGCAGTTCGACGTGACGAGCAGCCCGTACTCGCACACGTTTCACGCGAAATCCGATGCGACCTGCGAAGCCGCGCGCCGCGCGCTGCTGAGCCAGGGCTATGTCGCGTCGTCGTCCCGTTCCGACGCGATCGACGGCAGCAAGAATTTCCAGCCCAGCAACGACATGCACGTCGTGATCGAGTTTCACGTCGTGTGCGCCGACGCGAACACGGACGGCACGTCCAGCATCGCGTACGTGAACGCGGTGCAGGACCGCTACACGCTCAAGAAGTCCAACACGTCGGCGAGCGTCGGCCTCAGCGTGTTCGGCTCGCTGTCGCTGCCGATCGGCTCGAGCGACGACGCGCTCGTGAAGACCGCGAGCGAGACGATTCCGGCCGGCGTGTTCTACGAGCGCTTCTTCAACCTCGTCGACCATTTCCTGAAGGTCGATCCGGCCCGCCGCGACCGCGCGACCGTCAAGGCCGCGGAGAAGGAGCACGTCGCGCCGCTGCCCGAGCCCGCGCCGACGCCGCAGGGCGAACCGATCAAGATGACGACGCCGGCCGTGCCGACGCCGGCCGCGCCGCCGGTGCCGGCGTCCGCTGCCGCGCCGGCGTCCGGCGCGCCGGGTTCCGCGGCAGCGGTTCCGGCGGTGCGGGCGGCCGCTCCGGGGCAGGCATCCGGTGCGGCGGCCGCGGCGGCTTCGGCAGTCGCGCCGGCCTCTGCCGGCTCGCCCGCGTCGGCCCCGGTTTCCGCACCGGCGGCGACGGCCGTGCCTGCATCGGCCTCCTCTTCCGCATCGGCGGCCACGTCTGCGTCCAAGCCGGCTCCCGCATCCGCGGCCGCACCGGCGTCCACGCCAGCTCCGGCTCCGGCATCGGCTGCCGCTCCTGCGTCCGCTCCCGCCTCGGCGCCCGCTCAGCCCCCCGTCCCCGCGCCGGTCTCGACCACGCCGGCCGACAAGGCGCCCGCCCCCTCGCCCGTCACGACCATCGAGGCCGCTGCGCCGGTGTCGTCGGGCGCACGCCGCGCAAGCTGAGTCACGTCCGGTCGACGCCCGCGCCGCCGCACGTGCGGCGCGGCGTCACGCAAACACCCTTCACCGCCCCCTTCCCGTTTCGCGCCCCCGGCTATTCAACGCGTGCAGGTGCTCGACCGTCGCCGTCACCCCGCCGCAGACGATCACCGCGATGCGCGACGCGGCGGCCAGCGCGGGCGTTGCCGTGTCGAGCGCGGCCAGCGCGGCGCCGCAAGCCGGCTCCACCACGATCCGGTGCTCGTCGAGGAACCGTAGCGACGCGGCCACCGCTGCCGCATCGGACACGACGACGGTGTCGATCGCATGCCGCGTCGCCCACGCGAGCGCGGCGTCGCAGGGCCGCTTCGCGCCGAGCGACGTCGCGACGCTGGTGATTTCCGGCAATTCGACGGGCCGCCCCAGCGCAACCGAGCGCGCATAGCAGTCCGCGCCTTCGGTCTGAACCGCGACGACCGGCACGTCGCCCCAGCCGTTGCGCGCAAGCCCCTCCAGCACGCCGCACAGCAGCCCGCCGCCGCCGACCGCCAGCACGACCGCGTCGGGCTTCGGCCCGGCCGCGGCCATCTCGTCGATCATCGTCGCGTGGCCCTGCCACAGCACCGGATCGTCGAACGGGTGCACGAACGCGTCGTGCGGGCCGAGCACGGACTGCGCGAACGCATTCGCCTCCGCCCAGGACGCACCGCGCACGACCAGCTCCGCGCCTTCGACGCGGATCAGCTCGCGTGCGCGCGCGGACGTGCTTTCCGGCACCACCACGAGCACGGGCACGCCGAGTTCGCGGCCCGCATACGCGACCGCGATGCCTGCGTTGCCGCCCGAAGACGACACGAACCGCCGGGCGCCGGCGGCACGCCGCGCGTCGCAGACCGCGCCGACGCCGCGCAGCTTGAACGAGCCGCACGGCTGCATCGCCTCGATCTTGAGCAGCACGTCCTTGCCGAGCCGGCGGGATGCGGCATGCGATCGAAGATAGGGGGTCTGGACATGAAGCGGCATGGGAATGAGGCGCGCACGGGTGAAATGACGCCGTCCATGCTACGTCGCGCGCGCCATGCCTTCCAATACCATCGGATGCCGACTGCTATGCTTGGCAGGCATATCTTCATCGACGGACAGGAGCCGCATGCGACAAGTCGAATTACGCCATCTGCGCTACTTCGTCGCGGTCGCGGAAGCCGGCAGCGTGATGGCGGGCGCCCGCGCGGTCGGGATCGTGCAGCCCGCGCTGTCCCGGCAGATCCGCGAGCTCGAGGACGCGATCGGCACCCCGCTGCTGGTCCGCCGCGCGACCGGCGTCTCGCTCACGGTGGCCGGCGCGAGCTTTCTGCGGGATGCGACGCGCCTGCTCGCCGACCTGCGCGACAGCCGCGAGCGCGCGCTGCGCAGCGCGGCCGGCGAACTCGGCGAGCTGCGGCTCGGCGTGCTGCCGAACTATTTGCCGCTGCCGGTGGTGTCGAACGTGCTCAAGGCGTTCCGGGATGCATGCCCGCACGTGAAGCTGTCGATCGCGCCGATGCTGTCGGCCGAACAGGCGGCCGCGATCGCGCGCGGCGAGCTCGACGGCGGGATCATGGCGTGGCGCCGGGACGAAGCGCCGCAACTGGCGGGCGCGCGGCTGCTGAGCGACCGGTTCGTGCTCGCGATGCCGTCCACGCCGGGCCGCCGCGTGCGCGCGCCGGCCCGGCTGGCCGAGCTCGCCGACGCGCCGTTCGTGTGGTTCGATCCGCAACGATCCGCCGCGCATCACCGGTTCCTGATCGAACGGTGCCAGCGAGAAGGCTTTACGCCGCGGATCGCGCAGGTCGGCAGCGACGTCCCGACGCTGATCGGGCTCGTCGCGGCCGGGATGGGCTGCGCGTTCGTGCCGGAAAGCGCGGCGCCGTCGTGTCCGGGCACCGTGCGGCTGGTCGCGCTCGACACGCTCGCCGAGCGCTTCGACGTCGAATTCGTGTACGACGGCCATGCGGTCTCGCCGGTCGTGCGGCAGTTCCTCGCGGCGCTGCACGCGACGGCCGGCGCGTGAACGCGACGATGCCGCGGCGCGCGGACCACCCGTGCGCCTCGGTACCGTCCGGCCCACGGCCGATCCGTCCCGCCCTTCGTCAGCTGAAGAACATCGCCACCAGATGCCGCAGGTAGTCCGGGATCTGCGCAACGACCTGCCGGACGTCGACGTCCGACAGGTAAAGCAGCACCGACAACGGGCCAAGCCACAGCACTGCGACCACGAAATCCCTCATTGTCTTTCTCCCACCGGCCGGACGACGCGCTGCCCGACAGCGCGTCGCCGCCGCACCCGCCCCGAGCGCAGGAATTGCGCGTCGATCGATCGCACGCCGTCGCACGGCATCGCCTCTCGCGGGCGGATGGCCGTTCCGACGGCACCCCGTTCATGTTCTCGCCCGTCGTTCGCCTGCCTCCGTGTTCGCGTCGCCGGAAGCCTGTCGTCGCCGGGATGTCGATCCGTTGCGGCCCTCCGTTCGGTACCTGTCGTTACGCTCGATGAGGGAGCACGTTCCATGCCACCGGATCGGCAACCGCATGCCGCATGCGCCGTGGACGCGCACAGCGCCGCCGTGCGCAGTCGGCCCATACGATCGGTTACGGGGATGAAACAGGCGCACGCTCGAAAGAGGCGAAAAAAAACGCCACGCTGCCGTCCGCGTCGCGCGTTCGTCCCGCCCGGCCCAGCACCGCGCCAAGCCGACGAAGCCGACATTTTTCTTACGGTTCGGCGCAGTGCTGCCAACCGCCCGCTGCGCCGCCGGTATGTTTCAAAAACGAAACGCGCAGGCGCGGCGGGCGTGTCGCATGCCGAGTTGGCACCATCCGGCCTGGTCGTCCGGAACCTGCCCGACGCGGATCGATCCGGTCACGCGACGGCCGCCGCGATATCGTCCGATTTGCAGTTTCACGACGCCGGCAACCGGGTTGTCGGGAATTTGAAATATTCCTCGAAAATCGGCCATCGCGCGCTATTTCCAATTGTTATATCTCGAAATATACTGCGCGCGCATCCATTCCTCGTGCCTATGAGAGGATGCCTTGACGCCTCGGTCACGGTCCGCCCGTTTCCGAGGCTTTTTTATGGGCGCGGGCGCGGGCCCGGCCTTCATTGTTGATTCAGAATCAAAATAATTTCGATCGAACGCGGCTTTTTCCGCAAAAGTAAAGCGGGCACACTCCGTCCTGCCATCAACGGCCGGCCGGACCCGGCGATGCCCGCCCCCGCTGCCGCCCGCCCCCCCGGAGCCCCTTACGTGAATCCCCCAACCTCCTCTACGTCACGCACGGCCGGCCGCGCCGCGCTGCCGCTGCTGGCGCTTGCCGCCGGCGCGTTCGGCATCGGCACCACCGAGTTTTCGCCGATGGGCCTGCTGCCCGTGATCGCCGACGGCGTCCACGTGTCGATCCCGACCGCCGGCATGCTGATCAGTGCGTATGCGATCGGCGTGATGGCCGGCGCGCCGCTGATGACGCTGTTGCTCGCGCGCTGGCCGCGGCGCTCCGCGCTGATCGCGCTGATGAGCATCTTCACGATCGGCAACCTGCTGTCCGCAATCGCGCCGAACTACACGACGCTGCTGCTCGCGCGGCTCGTCACGAGCCTGAATCACGGCGCGTTCTTCGGGCTCGGCTCGGTGGTCGCCGCGAGCCTCGTGCCGCGCGACAAGCAGGCGAGCGCGGTCGCGACGATGTTCATGGGCCTCACGATCGCGAACGTCGGCGGCGTGCCAGCCGCGACGTGGCTCGGCCACGCGATCGGCTGGCGGATGTCGTTCGCGGCGACCGCGGGCCTCGGCCTGATCGCGATCGCGGGCCTGTTCGCCGCGCTGCCCAGGGGCGAGGCCGGCAAGATGCCGAACCTGCGCGCCGAACTCGCGGTGCTCACGCGCCCAGTCGTGCTCGGCGCGCTCGCGACGACGGTGCTCGGCGCCGGCGCGATGTTCACGCTGTACACCTACGTCGCGCCGACGCTCGCGAACCTGACGGGCGCGACGCCCGGCTTCGTGACCGCGATGCTGGTGCTGATCGGCATCGGCTTCACGATCGGCAACATCGCGGGCGGCCGGCTCGCGGACCGCTCGCTCGACGGCAGCCTGATCGGCTTCCTGCTGCTGCTGATCGCCGTGATGCTCGCGTTCCCGGCGCTCGCCGCGACGCAGGCGGGCGCGGCGGTCGCGCTGCTCGTGTGGGGCGTCGCGACGTTCGCGGTCGTGCCGCCGCTGCAGATGCGCGTGATGCGCGCCGCGTCCGAAGCGCCGGGGCTCGCGTCGTCGGTCAACGTCGGCGCGTTCAACCTCGGCAATGCGCTCGGCGCGGCGGCCGGCGGCGCGGCGATCTCGGGCGGGTTCGACTATGCGGCGGTGCCGCTGGCCGGCGCGCTGATCGCGCTCGCCGGGCTTGCGCTCGTCGCGCTGCAGGTCGTGCAACGTCGGCGCGCGTCGCTCGCGACGAACGCGTAACACGTAACACGCATCGCAGCGCCCGGCTCCGTCCCGGCCGGACGCCCTTCCCCTTCCCAATCAGTGCTGGATCTCGCCGCGTTCGAGCGGGAGGATCAGCCGTTCGGGAATCTGGCGGCGCGACGCGCGCGCGCCGATGTAGTACAGCACGGCGGGCACGAGCAGCCCGAGGATCCACGAGATGTCGGTGCCGCCCAGCGCATCGACCAGCGGGCCCGTGTAGATGTGCGTCGACATGAACGGCAGCTGCACGAGCACGCCGACCACGTAGATCGTGATCGCCATCACGTTCCAGCGCCCGTAGCGGCCGTCCGGATCGGACAGCGCGGGCACGTCGTAGCGCGACTTCGTGAAGCAGTAGTAGTCGACGAGGTTGATCGCGCTCCACGGCGTGAAGAACGCGAGCAGGAACAGGATGAACGCGGTGAATTCCTTCAGGAACGAGTGGCGGCCGGCCAGCGCGAGCAGCGTCGACACGCAGATCATCCCGAAGATGTACGCGAGGCGGCTCTTCGACGACACCGCGCCCTTGCCGCGAAAGCCGCTGACGATCGTCGCCATCGACATGAAGCTGCCGTATGCGTTGAGCGCCGTCACGGTGACCTTGCCGAACGCGATGCTGAGGTACAGCAGCGCCGCGACGGCGCCCGTCGAGCCGAGCCCGACGATATAGGCGACCTCGTGATGCGCGAACCGGCTGCCGGCCAGCGCCGCGGCGAACACGCCGAACACCATCGCCGCCTGCGCGCCGAGCACCGACCCGAGGCCCACCGCGAGGAACGTGCGCACCGACGACGTCGAGCGCGGCAGATAGCGCGAATAGTCGGCGACGTACGGCCCGAACGCGATCTGCCACGACGCGGACAACGACATCGACAGCAGGAAGCTCGCGAGCGAGAAATGCCGGTTCGCGAGCAGCGCGCCGACGTCGTGATTCGCGAACAGCTGCGCGAACATGTACACGAACGCGAGGATGCCGATCACGCTCGCGATGCGGCCGACGAAGTGGATCGCCCGATAGCCACACACGGTCAGGCAGACGATCACGGCGGCGAACAGCAGGATGCCGGTCGCGTCGTCGACGTGCAGCAGCTGCGCGACCGCCTGCCCCGCCAGCACCGAGCCGCTCGCGGAAAAGCCGACGTACATCAGGCACACGAGCACGATCGGGATCATCGCGCCGTACACGCCGAACTGCACGCGGCTCGAGATCATCTGCGGCAGGCCGAGCTGCGGCCCCTGCGCGCCGTGCAGCGCCATCACCGCGCCGCCGATCAGCTGCCCGAGCAGCAGCGCGACCAGGGACCAGAACACGTCGCCGCCGAGCACGACCGCCAGTGCGCCCGTCACGATCGCCGTGATCTGCATGTTGGCGGACAGCCAGAGCGTGAACTGGCTGAGCAGCCCGCCGTGGCGCTCGGCGTCGGGGATGAAATCGATCGAACGGACTTCGATCAGGCTGCCGCCGGCTTTCCCGCTGGAATGAGTTGACACGGAGTTATCTCCAAATTGCTCAGGATCGCAAACACATCCATCGAAACAACGCACCTGCCGAGCCGCCCTTAACGACTCGTCGCGGTGGAACTCGGTCGAACGCCGTGGATCGCCGGCCTGCGCCATGCACGCACGGTCAGCACGCTGGCGCGTCGACACGCACGCGTGCCGATATTGCCTGCGGATCATTTTGTATATACAACTTGTAGGGAATCAGGAATTACCCGAGATCGGCCGAATATCGAAATCGTCCGAACGGACCTTGAGAACGCCGCCGCCGCTATTTCGGATTCGGCTCCGCCGCCATCTCGCCGGCCGGCAGCAGTTGCAGCATCAGGCGCGCGGCGTCGGCGTTCGTCGTGTGCAGCCATTCGTCGTAGTCGCCGCCGCGCAGGATCACGACGCCCCGCTTCTCGTCGCCGGGCCGGTGCATCCGCGCGAACACCGGGTGACCGTCGGCGTTGACCGTCAGCATCGCCATGCCGATCACCGGCTGGCCGTCGTCGCGCGCATAGCGCCGCCAGATGCCGGCGACACAATACGTCTGCCAGCCGATGACGCCGATCCGGTGCCAGACGTTGCGGCCCGTTTCGTAGCACGGCTCGCAGACCCAGCACGCCGGGACCAGGCAGCGCTGGCCGTCGCGCCATGCCTTGCCGTACAGCCGCGACGTCCCGACCGTCTCGGCGCGCGCGTTCATCGTGTCGAGCTTCTTCTGCTTGCGGCCGTCGTCGTCGACGCGCTCCGGCTGCATGAACTTCGGCCAGAAGCCGAACACCGCCTTCACGGCCGCGACGCCGTCGCCGTCGGCGCACACGATCGGCGCCGCGTAGTCCGGATACACGTCGGGCTCCCACGGATCGCGGCGAAACAGGTCGCCGATGCCGAGCTTCAGTTCGCTGATGCCCGGATCTTCGTCCGGCGCGCGGTAGTTGGTGCACACGGAAGGGGCCCGTTGCGGAAGGGGAATGCATTCATCTTAGGACGCCGCGCGCCGGCCGTCGCGCCCCGTCTTTCGTCATATGCGGCATGCTGCCCCGCGCCCGGCCAGGCCGGCTCAATCGAGCCGAAGCTCGAGGATGTCGTCGCCGGCGGCATCCCGCTCGCCCGTCGGCGTCCAGCCAAGATGGCGGTAGAAGCCATGAGAGCGCACCGCCGGATCGGTCGAGCAGCCGAGGAAGAGCTTCACGAACCCGCGCGCCCGGAAGTCGTCGACCACGAGCCGCAGCAGCGTCTTGCCGACACCCGCGCCCTCGTACTCGGGCAACAGCGCAAGCACGACGATTTCGCCGGTGTCGCGTTCGCCGAAGCAATAGCCGGCGATCGCGCCGCCCGCACAGCACACGTAGCCGGGACAACTGCCGTCCGCGATCCCGGCGCCCCAGGTGTCGACGGTAATGCCCAGTGCCCGCAGCTGCGCTTCGGAAAACGCGTTCTCGCGGGTCCGTCCGCGGATCGCGATGCACGCGGCCGCGTCTTGCGGCACGGCCTTGCGATACGTGAGGTCCGTCATGCCCTCAACCTTGCGGTCGCGCCTGCCGATGCCGCCACGCGTAGAGGCACACCATCTCCATCGCGATCGTCGCCCCCGCGAGCGACGTGATCTCCGCGTGATCGTACGGCGGCGACACTTCGACCACGTCCATGCCGACCAGGTTGATGCCGCGCAGGTGACGCAGGATCTCGAGCGCCTGATGGCTCGACAGGCCGCCCGACACCGGCGTGCCCGTGCCCGGCGCAAAGGCCGGATCGAGGCAGTCGATGTCGAACGTCAGGTAGACCGGATGATCGCCGACGCGTTCGCGGATGCGCGCGGCAACCGCCTCGGGCGTCGCGCGATGCACCTGCCGCGCGTCCACGATGTCGAACCCCATCGGCTCGTCGTTGGTCGTCCGGATGCCGACCTGCACCGATCGCCCGGGCACCACCAGGCCCTCGTTGGCCGCGTGGAAGAACATCGTGCCGTGATCGATCCGTTTCCCGTCCGGATCGGGCCAGGTGTCTGTATGCGCGTCGAAATGCACGAGCGACAGCGGCCCGTGAAGCTTCGCATGCGCCTTCAGCAGCGGATAGGTGATGAAGTGGTCGCCGCCGAGCGTGAGCATCGCGCAGCCGTGCTTCAGGATCTCGTCCGCGTGCCGCTCGATCGCGTCCGGCACCGTTTCGGGCCGCCCGGCGTCGAATGCGCAATCGCCGTAGTCGACCGCCGCCAGCACGTCGAACGGGTCGAATTCCCACGGCCACGGACGCTCCCACGCGATCCCCGTCGACGCGACGCGCAGCCCGCGCGGGCCGAAGCGCGTGCCGGGCCGGTGCGTGACGGCCGCATCGAACGGCACGCCGGTGAAGACCAGGTCGACGCCCGCGAGATCGCGGCTGTAGCGGCGGCGCATGAAGCTCGTCGCGCCGGCGAAATTGGCTTCGACCTGGGTGCCGTACAGGCTCGAACGGGTAAAGGCGAGATCGTTGCTGCTCATCGGGCGGGTTCCTTTCATCGGACGGAGGCGGGTCGCGCATGCGACGTCAACCCGGATTCTGCAGCGCCGCCATCCAACGAAAAACATGAACTATCATAAGTTGACTTTAACGAATCGCGATGTATCACCATGCTCACCCAATTGAGAGACATGGACCTGCAGTTGCTCAGGCTGTTCGTGACGATCGTCGAGAGCGGCGGGTTCAGCGCGGCGCAAGGCCGGCTCGGCATGGCGCAGTCCACGATCAGCACGCAGATGGCGAAGCTCGAGACGCGCGTCGGGTTTCGGCTGTGCGAACGGGGCAAGAGCGGGTTCCGGCTGACGCCCAAGGGCGAGCGCGTGCTGCAGTCCACGCGCCGGCTGCTGCAGGCGCTGGACACCTTCACGCGCGACACGCAGGAGGTGTCCGACACGCTGCTCGGCGAACTGCGCATCGGGATGTCCGAGCGGCTCGCGCCGGACGTCGTCGAATCGATCGCGCGGGCCGTCGGCCGCTTCCGCGAGCGCGCGCCCGACGTGCTGATCGAAATGGCCGCGCTGCCGCCCGACGAGCTCGAAGGCAAGCTCGTCAAGGACGAGGTCCAGCTCGCGATCGGCTATTTCTCGGGACGCCACGCCGGGCTGAACTACGCGCCGCTGTTCGTCGAGCAGCAGGCGCTGTTCTGCGGCGCCGCGCATCCGCTCTTCACGAAGCCGACGGTCGGCATCGACGACATCGCGCAGGCGAGCACCGTCGCGCGCCTGTACCGGATGAGCACGCCGGCCTCGCGGCTGCGCGGCCGGCCGCCCACCGCGTTCTCGGAGAACGTCGACGCCGACGTCGTGTTCGTGCTGTCCGGCGCGCATCTCGGCTTTCTTCCCGACCATATCGCGGCGCCGTGGGAGGCGGCCGGAAAGATGCGCAGGCTCCTCGCGAACAGGATGAGCTACGCGATCGAGTTCCAGCTCGCGACGTCGAAGAACGCCGACGACAACGAGGTGCTCGACGTGTTCCGGCGCGAGCTGGCCGATCAGTTCCGGACGCCGGCGAGGCGGGCGTCGAAATAGCGCACGCGCCGGCACGCATCGAGTCGCTCAGCCTGTCCCATTCGTCGACGACGGTCGCCGTCAGCCGGCGGGCATGGCGTCATCGACGCGGAACAGCGACACGGCCGCGTACAGGCGCTCGCTTTGCGTTTCGAGCGATGCGGCCGCCGTCGACGCAGACTCGACGAGCGCGGCATTGTGATGGGTCGTCGCCTCCATTTGCGTGACGCTCGCGTTCACCAGTTCGATGCCGGTCGTCTGCTCGCGCGACGCGAGACTGATGTCGGCCATGATCGCGTTCACACTGGCCACCGCTTTCAGGATCTCGTCCATCGTCGTGCCGGCGCGCACGACCAGTTCGCTTCCGTCGTGGACATTGCGGGTCGACGCGGCGATCAGCTCCTTGATTTCCTTCGCCGCGGCGGCCGATCGCTGCGCGAGCAGCCGCACTTCGCTCGCGACCACCGCGAAACCCCTGCCCTCCTCGCCCGCGCGGGCGGCTTCCACCGCCGCATTCAGCGCCAGGATGTTGGTCTGGAACGCGATGCTCTCGATCACGCCGACGATGCCGACGACGCGCATCGAGCTGTCGGCGATCGCGTCCATCGTCCGGACGACCTGACGCACGACGTCGCCGCCGCGCGTCGCGATGTCCGACGCGCGCGTCGCCAGCGTGCTCGCATCGTGCGCGTTGTCCGCGTTCTGGCGCACGGTCGCCGTCAGTTGCTCGATGCTCGCGGCGGCCTGCTGCAACGACTCGGCCTGATCGCCGGCGCGCATCGACAGGTCGCGGTTGCCGTGCGCGATCGCGCGCGCATCGAGCCTGATCGCGTCGGTTCCGCTCCTGACCTGACGCACCACCGCCACGAGTCCCTGCCGCATCTCGTTCAGCGCATCGAGCAGGCGATCCATCTCGTTGCCGCCCCCGGCCGCGGCCCGCCCGGTGAGATCGCCCGCCGCGATCTTCGCGAACGACGCGACGGCGGCATCGATCGGCGTCACGATCGCCCGCGTCAGCGCGCGATGGGCGAAGATGCCCGCGACCAGCGCGATCAGCCCGGCCGCGCCGAACGCCCACAGTGTCATGTGAAACCGAGCGGCCGCATGCTCGAAACGCGCGCGCTGGCGCTGCACCTGGAATTCCTCGAGCGCGGTCAGGGCCTGCTGATACTCGTCGAACCACGCGGCCGGCATCTCGCGCTGGGTGCTCAGGAAATCGACGAAGTTCTCGTTGTCGAGCTGCCCGAGGCCTTTCGCGAACGCCTGCGACAACAGCCGGTCGCGCTTGCCGGCCAGCGCATCGAGCAGCTTGCGCTCCGGCGCGTCCGGCTCGTGAAGCGACCGGTATGCCGCCAGCTCGCGGTTGCTCGCGTCGAGCAGCGCATGGAGCCGCTTGATCTCGGCAGCGGCCGGCTTGCCCGCGCTGATCAGCTGCTCGACGTCGGCCATGCCCAACCGGAACATCAGCAATCGCTCGGAGCTCGTCTTCAGGTGCACGACGGCGGCCGTGTCGTCGCGGTACATCGCGTCGATCGCCGCGTTGCTGGTGACGAGCGCCAGCACGGCTGCCGCAATGACCGACATCAGCAGGAACGTGCAGCCGGCAATGGTGGCGGCGAGTCCGCCGCGAATCGTGACGTTTCTGAACATGTTCGCCAATCAGGCTCGCGCGCGGCATCGGCACGCGCGAAGCGTCTCAAGAGGAATCGGAACAGACTCGATGACCGGTCGTGCCAACGCACGCCGTCCACAGGGCTATCGGTCGCGCGGCCGCGTGCCTGCATTGCGGATGCGACGCCGTTCTGCCCGATTGCGACTTTTGCCTATCGCGTCCTTAACGAGATTCAATTGGCGAATCGTCTGACGAACCTTTTACATTGGCGGCGTTGCTTCGCAACCCACCTCAGTCAAGGAACATCAACGACATGTCACACACCGCGAACCGGCTTCTGCAAGGCGTGATCGCCGCGACCTGCGTCGCGCTGAGCGCCTCTCCGTACGCCGCCGAACTCACGCGCGACAACGGCTCGCCCGTCGGCGACAACCAGAACTCGCAGACGGCCGGACCGAACGGCCCCACGCTGCTGCAGGACTCGCATCTCATCGAGAAACTCCAGCGCTTCGATCGCGAGCGCATCCCCGAGCGCGTCGTGCACGCGCGCGGCACCGGCGCGTTCGGCGAATTCGTGCCGAGCGCCGACCTCAGCGACCTGACGACGGCCAAGGTCTTCACGCCCGGCACGAAGACGCCGGTGTTCGTGCGCTTCTCGACCGTGATGGGCTATCGCGGCTCGCCCGAGCAGGCGCGCGACCCGCGCGGCTTCGCGGTGAAGTTCTATACCGAGCAGGGCAACTGGGATCTCGTCGGCATCAACCTGCCGATCTTCTTCATCCGCGACGCGATCAAGTTCCCCGACTTCGTCCATGCGAACAAGCCCAGCGCGGTGACCGGCGTGCAGGACCCGAACCTCGCGTTCGACTTCTTCGCGCACGCGCCCGAGGCGACCAGCATGCTGACCCGGCTGTATACGGACGAAGGCATGCCCGACTCGTACCGGCACATGGACGGCTACGGCGTGCACGCGTTCAAGCTCGTCAATGCCGACGGCAAGACGACCTACGTGAAGTTCCGCTGGAAGAGCCGGCAAGGCATGCACGGGCTCCGTCCGCAGGACATTCCCGGCTCGATCGGCGCGGACTGGAACCTGATGACGAACGACCTGTACGGCGCGCTGAAGGCCGGCAACTATCCGAAGTGGGATCTCACGATCCAGGTGCTGAATCCGTCCGACCTCGACAAGTTCGACTACAACCCGCTCGACGATACGAAGGTCTGGGCCGGCATTCCCGAACGCACGATCGGCACGATGACGCTGAACCGCGTGCCGGACAACTATTTCGAGTCGACCGAGGAATCGGCGTTCGCGCCGTCGCGGATGGTGCCCGGCATCGAGCCGTCGGAAGACCGGATGCTGCAGGGCCGAATGTTCTCGTACGCGGACACGCAGATGTATCGCCTCGGCGCGAACTTCAACCAGTTGCCGGTCAACCGCCCGCGCGTGCCTGTCACGAACAACAACCAGGACGGCGCGATGAACGTCGGCGAGCGCAAGGGTGAAGTGAACTACGAGCCGTCGACGCTGAATGAACTCGCGCAGAACCCGCGCTACAAGTCCGTCGCGACGCCGCTGTCGGGCGCGACGCAGCAGGCCGCGATCCACAAGACGCTGAACTTCCGGCAGGCGGGCGAGTACTACCGCGCGCTGCCCGCGCAGAGCCGGCAGGATCTCGTGACCGCGCTGTCGGGCGATCTGAATCGCGTGACGAACGATGCGAACAAGTACGCGATGCTGTCGTACTTCTACAAGGCCGATGCGGACTACGGCACGCGCCTCGCGCGCGCGACGCACGCGGACGTGGCGCGCGTGAAGTCGCTCGCCGACAAGCTCGTCGAGAACTGATCGACTGATCGGCACGACGCAGCGAAGGCCGCAATGCGGCCTTCGCTTTCCAATCCGTCCGATCGCGCCGCGTGGCGACACGCGGCGCTGACTGCTGATGAAGAATCGATTCCGAACCGCCCTCTTTCGCACGCTCGCGATCGCGTGCACCACCGTGCTCGCCGCGTGCGCGCAGACCGCGCCGCCCGCCGCCGTTCCGCATCCGGACGCGCACGCCGACCTGCGCCGCTACGACGACGCATGGTTCGCCGCCGCGCGCCTCGGCCGCATCGACATCCTGCAGGCGCTCGTCGACGCGCAATATCCGATCGACGCGACGACGCGCGAAGGCTACACCGCGCTCATTCTCGCGGCCTACCGCGACCAGCCGCAGACGCTCGACTACCTGCTGCGGGCCGGTGCGGACCCGTGCGTCGGCGACCGCCACGGCAACACAGCGCTGATGGGCGCGCTGTTCAAGGGCGAGACCGCGATCGCGCAACGGCTGATCGATACCCGCTGCCCGATCGACCAGACCAACCATGCCGGCGAAACCGCGCTGTCGTTCGCGGCGCTGTTCGGCCGGCTCGACCTGCTGCCGGTGCTCGTCGCGCGCGGCGCGAATCCAGACCACGTCGATGCACTCGGCCGCACCGCGCTGCAGAATGCGATCCTGCAGGGCAACGATGCGGCCGTCACCGCGCTCGAGAAGGTCGGCGCGACGCCGAATGCCGACGTGACGCTGCGGATGCGGCCTTGATGGCCGGCGCATGCGTGCTGCGCCCGCCGCGCGATCGCGCGGGGGCTTCTACGCGTTGAATCCTGGGGCGAGCGTCTACCGCTTCATCGTTTCACTGCCCTTGAACTCCCCCGATGGGCGTGTGTCCATCGGCACCAGTCGTGGTGATCCAGATTCCTGAGCAATTCCGCGCGACGATGCGCGCGGCGATAGTGGTTCGCCGCGGCACTCGCCACGAGAGCCAGCACGAACGTTCCGACCACAATCCCGACCCATGATCCGTCCATGGTTGCCTCCGTCATTGCGTCCAATCCAGGCGACGATCGACGCTCGCCTCCTCGAACAACCGAAGCCGGCCTTGCCGAACTGCCCGCTTCGCCTAGCGAATTCGCGAGACCGCGTTCAGGACTGCGTGCCCCTCGGCGGTCACCTGAATCCGCCGAATATCCGAAACCATCGGATCGATGGCGATCAGTTGACGCTCCAGTAACGTCAGAAGCTCCTCACGGTCGGAGCCGATCTGGTCCGGCGCATTCCTGACCATCAACAATGTGGTGATTTCGTGCGGACTTAGCATGGTGAGCACAGGATCCTTGCATTGAAACAGCCTGGACATTTGCATATGCGCTGACGAATCGCACTCCTACTTTTCCGTGTTGGCAGCAATACGACAACTCGCAACATCCGCGATAAATCGAGCAGATTCCGACTATCTCTCACGGAAACTCAATGCAGGCACGGAATAAATATTCTATCTCGCGAGTAATGAATATGGTGCGTCGCGTCCTAGGTAGATGCCCTGAACTGAAAACGTTACCGGCGGCGTCGATTGAGCAGATAGGCGAAACGACGTGATGATCTGGCGGTCTGCTCAAAAGCAGAAGCGCGGGATGGCCTCATCGGCCGGCGGGTCGCCGGGAACGTGCGGGGAAAGCCTAATGACGCCCCACCGCACCATCCAACGAAATGCAGAAATCCCCGATGACGCTCCGGGCCGTCTCGAATTGTTGAATGAATGACTTGATCAGCCCGGTGTCCTTCAGCTTTTCTATCGTGACCTCCGGTTTCGCGCCGATTCCCGGATCTGCCTTGATGGCGCGACTCGGGCCATTTCCGGCGGTATTCTGGGCAAAATCGAACGAGTCGAGCAGGATGGCTTCGACCATCGCCGCGGCCAGTCGATCTGTCTCGATGTACTCGACGTGAACGCCATCCAGGCTCTTTGCTCCCTTGGGGAAGCCATGCTCCAACGTGACGCCGGATAACAGCTCACGGATTTTGCCTTTTTCGAACGACACGTGCTCGTTCAATCGCTGGCCGATCGATCGGGTGGTACATCCGACGTATGTCGGCACCATCTCGCCGCCGGAATTGAGCCGGAGCCAAAGCGTATATGCGCCGGCCCCCTTGATTTCGGGAATGTCATCGGCGTCCATGACGGTACAACTTCTTGAACCGAGCGCCTTGAGGATGAACAGGAGTTCCTTTGAAGCTTCTTCTGCAGCGGTCATGATTGCCTCCGTTGGTGTGAGCACCAAGGCTAAGGCACGGCCGCGATCCGATGAATGAGGCAGACGTCCGCTTCCCGTTACGGGAAGAACGTTTGAACGGTGAAACGCCACAAAAACAAAAAACCCGCGAGACGTCGACCGTTCGCGGGTTTCATGCACGCTTCGACAAGTCGTCAACAAGCTCGGTCGAGGCTTTCTCGAGCTCAAACGCCTGCAACTACTGCTGAATTGCGGGTTTTTCCAGATTGAAGGTCGGCTCTCCATCGCCCACGTCGCCAGCATATCTTGACCACGCATCGATTGCCGAAACACGTCGCGTCAGACGCGGATGAGTCCTGCAAATCTCGACAAGAAATCCGGAAATCGGAGGTACGCTATCCTCTTGCGCAGCGAACACCTCGCAATTCATCGATTCATTCAGTCTTTGACACCCGCATCCAAGCATTTGCAACGCACTTCGGGATGCATGGGCATCTTTCGACAGGTACGCCCCGATGCTGTCGCAGGTGTACTCTCTCGCCCGCGAGTACGCCTTGCCCAAAAATGGAACGATGTGCGCCGGGAGTTTGACGAAATTCATCCATGGGTTCAGATGCCCGGCCGCATGATGCCCAATTTCGTGCCCGATCACGAAACGCACCTGGGCATCGTTATTTGCCTGGACGAGCGCCGATGTCAGAAAGACATAGCGACCACCCAAGATACGTCGGGCAAATGCATTAAACAACCCATTTGAGTTGTATATGAACGTTTTCGGCGGCTCACTGAGGCCAACCTCCTTCGCTGCGGCCACCACCATCGCATGGATCTGAGGAAACTGGGATGGGCCAAGCAGCACCATGTTTCCAAATGCGATCGCGCGGTACATCACCCCGGCAATCCAACGGAACGCTATAAACGCGACAGCGTATCCAACGTACATATGAATCGTCCCCCCGAATTTCGGGTGCTCCCAGTAGTCCCCCACCAATTTCGCAATCACCACCCAGAGAACGACTCCAATTACAACCATGAGCCAGTGATACACACGCTCCCTTTTGTTTTGAAGCTCTCTAACGTTCATGAAGCACCCCCTCTTTTTGACGTTTCGTTTTCAGACTTCATCGATGCTCGATTTTCAGCCGCACATACGTGCTCATATATCAGTATTGGTGAACGGCGGCATCAACGTGTGCCGCGCGTCGGTTTTCGACTGCGCGAGCGATTGCGCCTCTTCGGGAATTTCCGCAGCGTAAAGACAACTTGCGCGCATAAAGACAGCACCCCACGCTGACAGATGCAGGGCGTCCGTTATTCTACTCGGCTTCATCGCTCATCTCCTTTAGAGACGGTTTCATAAAGATTGCCGAGTCCGCAGCAAGGTGTTCCAGCAGATCAAGCGGCGCGTGTAGCTCGCGCAAGATTGCGATTGCTTGCATCGAGATGCGGCACCCGATGCCCAGTCCTCGTTTTCGTGACGAGATACCGCCATTCGCCCTTGTCGAGGTCGGGATGCAATGCGCACCAACGAAACGCCATGAAACGAAAAACCCCGCCAGACAAGGGTTCTGAGCGGGGTTCCGAGATTGCGTGAGATGCAGCGGGATAAACCATTGGTGCCGGGGACCGGACTCGAACCGGCAAGCCAGTTAAGGCGGCGGATTTTCGTCACACTGCTTCTTTCGAAGCCGGCCTCGTCTGGGCGACGCCGTTCGTGCGCTGGACTATGCCTTCGCCATCGCGCGCGGGCTCGCTTGGTGGCCCGTGCGCCTTAGGCGCCCCCCGTCTAGTCTCTACACCTTCCTCGCGTGCGCCGCGAGGCTTGGCTCGGCGTTGCCTCGATGCCGTGCATCAGGGGTTTCGCCGAATTTGAAGGGTTCTGCACCGGCCGTTTCCGGCCGGGCACTCAAACTTTTAAGTCCGCTATGTTTACCAATTTCATCACCCCGGCAAGGGCGGACGGGATTCTACCACTGCTCGCGCGCGCGGTCCGCATTTGACCCCGTCGAGTGCATCCGCTCCAGCGCGAACAACGCCATCCGCCGATACAATACGTGCGCTGCCCCCACGCCGCATCCTTCACACGATTGCGCACGCGCGCCCGCCGATTCGCCCCCAATCACGCGTCATCGGACGGTCATAAACGTTCTCGATAATTTCCTCGCCGAAAACGTTTACATCGTGCTTTCTTCATGACCCCGACCATCAAGGATGTGGCCGCACTCGCCGGCTTCTCGATCGCCACCGTGTCGCGCGCGCTCAACGCGCCGCATACGGTCAGCCCCGCGACGCTCGCCGCGATCCGCACGGCCATCGATACGCTGAAGTTCCGCCCGAGCCCGCTCGGCCGCCAGTTGCGCGGCGAGCGCACGCGGCTCGTCGGCGTCGTGCTGCCGACGCTCGCGAACCCGGTGTTCGCCGACTGCCTGCAAGGCATCGACGAGCTCGCGACCGCGGCCGGCTTCAAGCTGATCCTGATGACGACCGAGTACGACGAGGCGCGCGAGCGCCACGCGATCGAAACGCTGCGCGAGCAGCGCGTCGAAGGGCTGATCCTGACCGTCGCCGATGCCGACGCGCATCCGCTCCTCGACATGCTCGACCGCGACGGCCCGCATTACGTGCTGATGCACAACGACACGCAGCGCCGCCCGTCGGTGTCGGTCGACAACCGCCGCGCCGCCTACGACGGCGTGCGCATGCTGACGGCGCGCGGCCATCGCCGCGTGCTGATGCTCGCCGGCTCGCTCGCCGCGTCGGACCGCGCGCGGCAGCGTCATCTCGGCTGTGCGCAGGCGCTCGAGGAAAGCGGCGTCGCGCCGCTGCCGCCCGTCGAGGTCGACTTCAACGCGCCCGAGCTGCCCGACGCGGTGCTCGCGCACCTGACCGCGCGCGCGACGCGTCCGACGGCCCTCTTCTGCAGCAACGACCTGCTCGCGATGGTCGTGATGCGCGGCCTCAGGCGCGCGGGCTTCTCGGTGCCCGACGACATCTCGGTGCTCGGCTTCGACGGCATCGCGATCGGCGAGCTGCTCGCGCCGCCGCTCGCGAGCGTCGCGACACCGAACCGCGACATCGGCCGTCATGCGTGGCTGCGCCTCGTCGAAAGCATCGGCGGCGAGGCCATCGAACGCACGTCGCGGATCCTGCCGCACGCGGTCCGCGAAGGCGCAACGGTCGCGACGATCACGCCGGCCGACCTGCGCGCACGCGAAGCCTGATTGCACTGAACGCACCGACCACACGACACGCGCCCCCGCCGCGCCCCACCCGCTCACCCGGAGACCACACCGTGACATTTCGACTGACGTCCCTGCTGCGCGCGCTGATCAAACCGCTTGCGCCGCTCGCCTGCGCCGCGCTTCTCGCAGGCGCACCCGCCGCGCACGCGGAAGACACCGCGATCTGCTACAACTGCCCGCCCGAATGGGCCGACTGGGCCGCGCAGATCGCGGCGATCAAGCAGAAGACCGGCGTGCGCGTGCCGTTCGACAACAAGAACTCGGGCCAGGCGATCGCGCAGCTGATCGCCGAACAGAAGAGCCCGGTCGCGGACGTCGTCTATCTCGGCGTGTCGTCGGCGTTCCAGGCGAAGGACAAGGGCGTGATCGCGCCGTACAAGCCCGCGCACTGGAACAACGTCCCGGCGAACCTGAAGGACCCGCAGGGCTACTGGTTCGCGATCCACTCGGGCACGCTCGGCTTCTTCGTCAACAAGGACGCACTCGAAGGCAAGCCGGTGCCGCGCTCGTGGGCGGACCTGCTGAAGCCCGAATACAAGGGAATGGTCGGCTATCTCGATCCGTCGAGCGCGTTCGTCGGCTACGCGGGCGCGGTCGCCGTCAACCAGGCGCTCGGCGGCAGTCTCGACAACTTCAAGCCGGGCCTCGACTGGTTCCGCAAGCTCAAGGCGAACGCGCCGATCGTGCCGAAGCAGACCGCGTACGCGCGCGTGCTGTCGGGCGAGATCCCGATCCTGCTCTCCTACGACTTCGACGCCTATCGTGCGAAGTACAAGGATCACGCGAACGTCGAGTTCGTGATTCCGCAGGAAGGCACGATCGCGGTGCCGTACGTGATGAGCCTCGTGAAGGGCGCGCCGCATGACGCGAACGGCCGGAAGGTGCTGGATTTCGTGCTGTCCGACGAAGGCCAGAAGCTGTGGGCGAACGCCTATCTGCGCCCGGTGCGCGCGCAGGCGATGAGCGCCGACGTCGCGTCGAAGTTCCTGCCGGCGAGCGACTATGCGCGCGCGAAGGCCGTCGACTTCGGCAAGATGGCCGCCGGCCAGCAGGCGTTCGGCCAGCAATACCTGCAGATCATGCAGTGATGGCGGGACGCGACCGATGCTCGACCTGACTTTTCCGCTGCGCTGGCGCATCGCGCTCGTCGCGCCCGCGCTCGCGGTGTTCGCCGCATTCTGGCTGCTGCCGATGGCGTCGCTCGCGCAGGTATCGGCCAACGGCGCGTTCTTCACGCAATACGCGGCGCTGCTCGGCAACGCGCGCTACATGAGGAGTCTCGGCGAGACGATCGCGCTGTCGGCGGCCGTCACGCTCGCGACGCTCGCGCTGTCGACGATCGCAGGCCTCTTGCTCGCGCGCCGCGAGTTCGCCGGCAAGCGCGTGCTGCTCGCGCTGCTCACCTTCCCGCTCGCGTTTCCCGGCGTGGTCGTCGGCTTCATGGTGATCATGCTCGCGGGCCGGCAAGGGCTGATCGGCATGCTGTCCGCGAAGCTCGCCGGCGACAAGTGGGTGTTCGCCTATTCGGTCGCGGGCCTGTTCGCGGGCTACCTGTACTTCTCGATTCCGCGCGTGATCGTCACCGTGATCGCCGCGGCGTCGAAGCTCGATCCGTCGCTCGAGGAAGCGGCGCGCTCGCTCGGCGCGTCGCCGTGGCGCATCCTGTGCGACATCGTGCTGCCGGCGCTCGCGCCGGGCCTGATCGCGGCCGGCGCGATCTGCTTCGCGACCGCGATGGGCGCCTTCGGCACCGCGTTCACGCTCGCGACCGACCTGAACGTGCTGCCGATGACGATCTATACCGAGTTCACGCTGAACGCGAACATCGCGACGGCCGCCGGCCTGTCGATCGTGCTCGGCGTCGTCACGTGGGCCGTGCTCGCGCTCGCGCGCCAGTTCACCGGCCACACCGCGGCCGCGGCCGCCTGAGGTCCATTCGATGCATTCGCTTTCCGATTCCTCCGCGCCGTCGCCCGCCCCCACCCGCGCGAACGGCGCCGCGCGGCGCGCGCCGCGCGTGTCCGGCGCACGCGCGATCGCCGCGCTGCAATGGCTCGTCACGCTGCTGCTGGGCGCATTCCTGATCGTCCCCGTCGTGATGTCGGTGCTCGCGGGGCTGACCGTCAACTACTTCCGCGGCCTGTCGAGCGGCCTCACGCTGCGCTGGCTCGAACAGGTGTGGCAGCAGTATCACGGCTCGGTCGTGCTGTCGCTCGTCGTCGCGTTCGCGACGCTCGCGATCGTGCTCGCCGTCGGCGTGCCGGCCGGCTACGCGCTCGCGCGCAGCAAGGGCCGCTTCGCACGCGTGATCGAGGAAGCGCTCGTGCTGCCGGTCGCGCTGCCGGGGCTCGCGTCCGCGCTCGCGCTGCTCGTCGTCTACGGCGGCTTCACCGCGTTCCGGATGAGCCTGTGGTTCATCGTCGCGGGCCACGTCGTGTTCACGCTGCCGTTCATGGTGCGCGCGGTCGCGGCCGTCGCGGCGGGCGCCGACCTACGCACGCTCGAGGAAGGCGCGGCGAGTCTCGGCGCGTCGTTCGTCACGCGCTTCGTCACGATCGTGCTGCCGAACCTGCGGCCTGGCATCGTCGCGGGCGCGCTCGCGGTGCTCACGCTGTCGATCGGCGAGTTCAACCTCACGTGGATGCTGCACACGCCCGACACCAAGACGCTGCCGGTCGGGCTCGCCGACACCTACGCGTCGCTGCGCCTCGAAGTCGGCAGCGCGTACACGATCCTGTTCCTGCTGATGACGCTGCCGCTCCTCGTCGCGATGCAGTGGCTCGGCGTCGATCCGTCCGGCACGCGCGCGGTCAAGCGCGCGAAACGTTGAACCGGCTGAACCCGTGGCCCATATGAAACTCGATTCGATCCCGATCACCCTGACCCGCTGCGCGAAGACCTTCCGCGGCACCCGCGTGCTCGAGCCGCTCGACCTGTCGATCGGCGCGGGCGAGACGCTCGTGCTGCTCGGGCCCTCGGGCTGCGGCAAGACCACGACGCTGCGCCTGATCGCCGGCCTCGACACGCCGGATGCGGGCGGCGTGATCCTGTTCGGCGACGACGACGTCACCCGGCTGCCGATCGAGCGCCGCCAGGTCGGCATGGTGTTCCAGAACTACGCGCTGTTTCCGAACCTGACGGTGCGCGGCAACGTCGGCTACGGACTCAGGATTCGCAAGACCGAGCCGCGCGTGCTGTGCGAGCGCGTCGACGACCTGCTCGCGATGATGCGGCTCGACGCGCACGCGGAGAAGCCGATCGACCAGCTGTCCGGCGGCCAGCGCCAGCGGGTCGCACTGGCGCGCGCACTGGCGGTGCGGCCGCGCGTGCTGCTGCTCGACGAGCCGCTGACCGCGCTCGATGCGAAGCTGCGCGACGCGCTGCGCCGCGAGATGAACGCGCTGCTGCGCGAGCTGGGCGTGACGACCGTCTACGTGACGCACGACCAGGCCGAGGCGATGGAGCTCGGCGACCGCATCGTCGTGATGAGCGCGGGCCGCATCGAGCAGATCGGCACGCCGCGCGACATCTACTACCGGCCCGCGAACCGCGCGGTCGCGCAGTTCATCGGCACGCTGAACCGTATTGCGGGAGAATGGAAAAATGGTGCGCTCGTGACGACGGGCGGCGCGCTCGTCACGCCGCACGCCGCCGACGAATGGTTCTTCCGGCCGGAAGACGCGCAGCTCGCCGATCCCGCGCACGCGCCGCTGCGCGGCGCGGTCAGCGGCTGCGCGTTCCTCGGCGAGCGTACCCGGCTCACGATCGAGCACGCGGCGCCCGACGCGCTCGTGATCGACGTGCCGGGCCGCATCGAGCTCGCGCGCGGCACGGCCGTCGGCATCGCGATCGCGGCCGACGGGCTGATCGCGCTCGGTGCGTGACGCACCCCACTTTCGACAAAAACACGATCCGAGGAACGACGATGTTGCTTGCCCAAATCAGCGATCTCCACATCAAGCGGCCCGGTCAGCTCGCCTATCAGCGCGTCGACACGGCCGCCGCGCTCGCGCGCTGCATCGCGCGCCTGAACGCGCTCGAACCGCGCCCCGACGCGGTGCTCGTCACCGGCGACCTGGTCGATTTCGGCCGCGACGACGAATACCGTCACCTGCGCGACCTGCTCGCACCGCTCGAGATTCCCTATTACCTGATGGTCGGCAACCACGACGACCGCGCGGCCCTGCGCCGCGCGTTCGCCGATCGCCCCGAATGGCAGGACGGCGAGTTCGTGCAGTACGCGTTCGACGTCGGCGCGGTGCGCGTGCTCGCGCTCGATTCGCAGGTGCCCGGCGCGAGCGCCGGCGACCTGTGCGACGCGCGTCTCGCATGGCTCGCAGCGCAGCTCGACGCCGCGCGCGACCGGCCCGTGATCGTCGCACTGCATCACCCGCCGTTCGCATCGGGAATCGGCCACATGGATGCGCTGCGGCTCGCGCCCGCCGCCGCCGCGAAGCTCGACGCGCTGCTGCGCGGCTACCCGAACGTCGAGCGCGTGCTGTGCGGCCACGTGCACCGGACGATGTTCGCGCGCTTCGGCGGCACGATCGCGTCGGCCGTGCCGGCGCCCGCGCACCAGGTCGCGTTCGACCTGCGCGACCACGCGCCGTCGGCCTTCCGGCTCGAGCCGCCCGCGTTCGCCGTGCATCGCCATACGCCGGATGCCGGCGTGATCACGCATCACGTATACGTCGACGAAGGCGACGGCCCGTATCCGTTCTACGAGCCGACGGGCGAGCTCGTCGACTGAGCACGGCCGCGCAAAGCCGCGGCCGGCACGTTTCGCACGGCTCCGGTATCATCGGCTGCCCCGACCGATGCCCGGCGCACGCCGGCGCCAGCCGCCGCGCCCGCGCGGGTCACGTCGTATCCGAGCGCCCCGTATCGCCATGTCTTCCATCGCCCCCGACCGTCCGACCGACGCCGCCTCGCCCCACTATTCGCGCAGCCTGCTGTTGCTGCTCGCGACGATCGCGGGCGTATCGGTCGCGAACATCTACTACAACCAGCCGCTGCTCGACAGCTTCCGCGCGGCGTTTCCGGACCACGCGTCGTGGATCGGCGCGATACCGACCGCGACGCAGCTCGGCTATGCGGCCGGGATGTTCCTGCTCGCGCCGCTCGGCGACCGCTTCGACCGCCGCCTGCTGATCCTGCTGCAGATCGCCGGCCTGTCGATCGCGCTGGTCGCGGCGGCCGCCGCGCCATCGCTCACGGTGCTCGCCGCGGCGAGCCTCGCGATCGGCGTGCTCGCGACCATCGCGCAGCAGGCGGTGCCGTTCGCCGCGGAAATCGCGCCGCCCGCCGCGCGCGGGCAAGCGGTCGGCACCGTGATGAGCGGCCTCCTGATCGGCATCCTGCTCGCGCGCACGGCCGCCGGCTTCGTTGCCGAATACTTCGGCTGGCGCGCGGTGTTCGGCGCGTCGGTCGCGGCGCTCGTCGCGCTCGCCGCGGTGATCGTGCTGCGCCTGCCGAAGAGCTCGCCGACGTCGACGCTGCCGTACGGCAAGCTGCTCGGCTCGATGTGGCATCTCGCGGCCGAGTTGCGCGGGCTGCGCGAAGCGTCGCTGACGGGCGCCGCGATCTTCGCGGCGTTCAGCGCGTTCTGGCCGGTGCTCACGCTGCTGCTCGCCGGCGCGCCGTTCCATTTGGGGCCGCAGGCGGCGGGCCTGTTCGGCATCGTCGGCGCGGCGGGCGCGCTCGCCGCGCCCTATGCGGGCCGCGTCGCCGACAAGCGCGGGCCGCGCGCGATCATCTCGCTCGCGATTGCGCTGGTCGCGCTGTCGTTCGTGATCTTCGCGCTGTCCGGCGCGAGCATCGCCGGGCTCGTGATCGGTGTGATCGTGCTCGACGTCGGCGTGCAGGCCGCGCAGATCTCGAACCAGTCGCGCATCTATGCGCTGAAGCCCGACGCGCGCAGCCGCGTCAACACGGTGTACATGGTGTGCTATTTCATCGGCGGCGCGCTCGGCTCGTCGGCCGGCGTCGCCGCGTGGCGCGCCTTCGGCTGGACCGGCATGTGCGCGGCGGGGCTGGCGTTCGCCGCGCTCGCCGGCGCGAGCCATCTTCGGGGCGGCAAGCGCGGCGGCTAAGCCGCAGCCGCGCGTGTCGCCGTCATGCGTCGGCCGCCGGGGCGCCGGGCACCGGCTTGACGCTCGACGCGGGCGCTGACGCATAGGTCGCCGCCGGCGTCGGCTCGGGTGCGGACGTCGGCATCGTCGGCTGCGTCGATGCAGGCGCTGACGTCGACGTCTTTACAGGCGCCGGCGCCGTGGCGGACTCCGGTGCGGATGCGGTGGACGCGGTCACGGGCGTCGAGACGCTCGCCGACGCCGTCTGCGACACGCGCCGCCGCGCCGGGTCGAACACGAACGACAGCCCGACGCTGCCGAGGATCGCGACCGTCGCGATCACGGTCGCCATCGTCACGGGCTCGCCGAGCATCAGCGCACCGATCGCGACCGCGACGATCGGGTTCACGTACATGCAGCTGCTCGCGATGATCGGGCTCGTATGACGGATCAAGTAGCCGTATGCGACGTACGCGGCCATCGTGCAGAACACCATCAGGTACAGGAACGCGAGCACCGGCCCCGCCGCGAGGTGCTCGATGCGCTCGCCGAGCAGCCACGCGGCGAGCGTCGACATCAGGCCGCCGAGGCCGATCTGCAGCGACGTGGACAGGAACAGGTCGGACGGCAGCTTGAGCCGCGTCGACAGGTGCGCGCCGCCCGCCCAGAACAGCGCGCCGGCCAGCACGCAGATCGTGCCGAGCGCCGAGTTCGTGGCCGCCGCGCCGCCCGAATTCAGCACGAGGATGCCGACCATCCCGAGCGCGACGGCCACCCATTCGCCCTTGGTCACGGGCCGCCCCGCGACGGCCGCGATCACGGTCGCGAACAGCGGCACCGTGGCGACCATCACCGCGGCCGAGCCGCTGCTGACCGTGCGCATCCCGAGCGCGATCGTGCCGGACGACAGCGCGACGAGCATCGTGCCGACGATCGCCGTGTTGCGGATCTCGACGAGCGTCGGCCATTCCGGCTTGCGCCGCAGCGCGAAGATGAACAGGCCGATGCCGCCGAGCAGGTTGCGCAGCCCCGACAGCAGCAGCGGCGGGAACGACTGCAGCGCGAAGTGCAGGCTGCTGTAGGTCGAGCCCCACACGAAGTAGATGAATACGAGCGCGAGCACGACGCGTCCGCCGCGGCTTTGCGGCAGGCGGATCGGGTGGCGGGCGAAGAAATCGAGGAGACGGTCGAGCGGCGTCATCGTTCAGCCTGCCCGCACGGCGCGCCGCGTGCTCCGCTGAAGGACGCCGGAAGGACCGGCAAACGGCCCGGGCAGGACCAGGACGGCGGGAGCGAACGTGCGGAACGACATGACGATGCGAACGGCGACGAAGTAAGCCGGCGGAGCCGGCGGCAGAGGGACAGAAAACGCGCGCCGCCGCAGCGGTAGCGCATGCTCGGCATTATGGCATCAAGGATTCGAAAGCAACTTCAGACCTGACTGAAAGGCAATCGACTGACGTTTCGGCGCGACAGTTTTTTCGGTCGCGACGCACCGTCATCCGGCATCCCTGCGGCCGGAATCGCCACGTCCGGCGGCCGGATGCGGGTGTCGAACCCGCCCCTCTCCCCTTCGGCCAACAACGCACTTTATCGACTGCGCCGAGGCTATCGTCACGATGCGGTGCGCTTGCGCGTCGCACGCACGCCGATGCTGCTTCATGACGGAGCGGCATTCATCCGACTCGTTCCACGCTTTCAATCAATACAAAATTTTGTATAATTCACTCATGCCTGCTCCCAGGCCCGTCGTATTCCTCGGGAGCGCCCTCGACGACTTGCGTGCCTTTCCGTTGGCCGCGCGGCGCGAGGCCGGTCACCAGATCGACCAGGTGCAGCGAGGCCAGGCACCTGACGACTGGAAGCCGATGACCACGGTGGGCCGCGGCGCGCGCGAGATTCGCGTGCGCGATGCAAGCGGCGCATTCCGGATCATCTACGTCGCGACCTTCGCCGACACCGTATACGTGCTTCATTGCTTCCAGAAGAAAACGGAGCGAACCCGCCACGCAGACGTGGCATTGGCCACCTGGCGTTACCGCGACATGTTGATGGAGTTGAAGCGATGACCAAGCAACACTTTTCCAGCGTCTGGGACGCGATCGAGGACACCCCGGCGGAAGCCGAGAACATGAAGCTGCGTTCCGAGCTGATGATGGCGCTCAAGCACCACATCACGCGGATGGAAATCAGCCAGGCACAGGCCGCGAAGCTGTTCGGCATCACTCAGCCGCGCGTGTCCGACCTGATGCGCGGCAAGATCAACCTGTTCGGGCTCGACACCCTCGTCAACATGGCGACCGCCGCCGGCCTGCGCGTCGAAATGCACGTGCGCGAATCGGCTTGACGCGCGGCGCGCGCGTTCCGGGTCGACAGCTTACTCGATCGAACGTGCGCCAAGACATGACATTACATATTCGAAAGTCGTTTCGACAGTTTATGAAAGACTGTTGACTGACGTTTGCTCGCGACATCGAATATTTGATCCTGTTGGTTCAATTTTCCTAATGAACCGATTCCCGTTGCCGTATACCCGGCCATCACCCCCGCCCACATGATGGGATTTCAGCTTAATAAACTGACAAATGCGTCGATGCGGGCCCGGGAAGCAACAAGGTCTTTCTCAAATGGGTAGCTGGGTATGAACAAGCTGACAGGCACCATCAAGCTCAAGATCGCGATCGCATTCGGCGCTTGCGTGATCGTGATGATCGCAATCGGACTAGGAGGAATACGGGGGCTCGCCAGGCTGAGTTCCGACATGAGTGCGATGTACACCGACAGCACCGTGCCGATCGAGGACCTGGCGAGCACCCAGGCGGGCGCACTGCAGATGCGCCTCGGCCTGGCGCAACTGGTCACGACGCGTGACGCGGCCGACGTGAAGAACCTCGCCGACCGCATCCGCGAGCGCGAGAAAAAGATGCTGGCCGCGTGGAACGACTACTACCCGGCGAAGGTGACGGCCGCCGAAGAACGCAAGCTCGCGGACCGCATCGCCGGGCAGCTCGGCGATTTCCGCGCGCTCGCGTCGACCGCGCTCGGCGCGGCAGAATCGGGCAACGCCGACGCAACGGCGGCGGCGATCGACAAGATCCGCCCGCTCGGCACCGCGCTCACCGACAGCATCGACGAGGACATCGCGATCAACGCGAAGCAGGTCAAGGATTCGGCCGACCAGGGCAACGACACGTTCCACACGCTGCTGTGGGCGTTGCTCGGCATCGTCGCGATCGGCGTGGCTGCCGCGATCGGCGCATGGCAGTACCTGCAGCGCGCGATCACGCAGCCGCTCGGCATCGCGATGAACACCGCGCAGCGCATCGCCGAAGGCCATCTCGAGAACGCGATCGAGATCCGCACGAACGACGAATTCGGCCGCCTGCTGGTCGCGCTGCGCCAGATGGACACGCATCTCGCGGAGATCGTGCGCGGGATCAAGGCGTCGAGCGAATCGATCTCGGTCGCGTCGAGCGAGATCGCGGCCGGCAACATGGACCTGTCGTCGCGCACCGAGGAACAGGCCGCGTCGCTCGAGGAAACCGCCGCGAGCATGGAAGAGCTGACCGCGACGGTCAAGCAGAACTCGGAAAACGCGCGCCAGGCGACGACGCTCGCGACCAATGCGTCGGAGGTCGCCGACAACGGCAGCGAGGTCGTGCAGCGAATGCTCGTGACGATGACCGAAATCAGCGCGAGCTCGTCGAAGATCGCCGACATCACGGGGCTGATCGAAAGCATCGCATTCCAGACCAACATCCTCGCGCTGAACGCCGCGGTCGAGGCCGCGCGCGCCGGCGAACAGGGCCGCGGCTTCGCGGTCGTCGCGGGCGAGGTGCGCAGCCTCGCGCAGCGCGCGTCGAGCGCCGCGAAGGAAATCAAGGAGCTGATCCAGCGCTCGGTCGAGACGGTCCGCGACGGCTCGGCGCAGGCGGAAGCGGTCGGCCGCACGATGGGCGACGTGCAGCAGGCGATCCGCCGCGTCGCCGACATCAACGCGGAGATCTCGGCCGCGTCCGACGAGCAGAGCCGCGGGATCGAGCAGGTCAACATCGCGGTCGGCCAGATGGACGAAGTCACGCAGCAGAACGCGGCGCTCGTCGAACAGGCGTCCGCCGCCGCGCAATCGCTCGAACAGCAGGCCGGGCAGCAGAAGCGCGCGATAGCGGTGTTCAAGCTCGCCGACGGCGGCGCGGCCGCGCCGGCCGCGGCAGTCAAGGCGCACGCTCCCGCACCGCGCGCAGCGGCTGCGCGCCCGGTCGCGCGGCGCGTCGCCGCCCGTCCGGCGCCGGCACCCGCGGCTTCGCCAGCCGCACCGGCGCTCGCCGCGGCAGGCGGCGCGGACGACTGGGAAACCTTCTGACCGGCGCACGTGGCGCGCGGCACACACCGTGCGCCGCGCGGCGCTTACGACCCGCCGAACCAGTTGTACCCCTGGTCGACCCAGTACCCGCCCGGATACGTGTTGGTCACGAAGATTTCCATGATGTGCTTCGGGTTCTTGTAGCCGAGCTTGGTCGGCATCCGCAGCTTCATCGGAAAGCCGAATTCGGGCGGCAGGCGACGCCCGTCGTACTCGAACGTCAGCAGCGTCTGCGGATGCAGCGCGGTCGGCATGTCGATGCTCTCGTAGTAATCGTCCGCGCATTTGAAGCCGACGTACTTCGCGCTCGTATCCGCGCCGACGCGCCGCAGGAACGCGCCGAACGGCGTGCCGCCCCAGCGCCCGATCGCGCTCCATCCCTCGACGCAGATGTGCCGCGTGATCTGCTCCGCATGCGGCAGCGCATACAGCTCGTCGAGCGTCCACACGCGCTTGCCGCTCACGCGGCCGGACAGCGCGAGCCGGTACGTCGCCGCATCGACGTGCGGCACCTCGTCGATCCCGTAGTACGCATTGAACGGGAACGGCCGCGTCAGGTCCGCTTCGGTATAGGTCGGCGCGAGCCGGTCCGGGCTGAACAGCCATGCCTGCACACGGTCGTTCATCCGCGACACCTTCTCGAGAAACGCGTTGACCGACGCATCGTCCTGCAGCGTGCAGCCGGACAGCATCGCGAGGCCGCCGAGCGTCAGGATGCGGCGATTGAACAGGCGCCGCGACGGCATCGCGAGCTCGCGCCGCACGTCGAGCGCGAGCGATTGCCGGTCGAGCGTCCAGCGCGCACGCGCGCGCGTGTCTTCGGGTTCGGACATGATGATCTCCTTGGTCGCGCGGGCCGCTCAGCGGCCGCGCAGCATCGCGAGCAGCGAGCGCGGCACCAGCAGCGCCATCGCGACGTGCACGACGAAGAACGCGACGAGCACCGACATCGCCCAGAAATGCACGACGCGCGCGCTGTCGTAGCCGCCGAGCAGCATGCGCAGCAGCGGAAACTGCACCGACTTCCAGATCACGAGACCGGACAGCACCAGCACCACGAGATCGACGATCGCGGTCAGGTAGGCCGCGCGCTGCACCGCGTTGTAGACGCTCAGGTCGTCGTGCGACAGCTTGCCGTGCAGCGCGGCGCGCAAGTCGCGCCACACGGCGGCCGGCGTGACCGGCCAGAACTTGCGCGCGAGGCGCCCGGTCGCGATCGCCATCGTCAGGTAGAAAATCCCGTTGCCCGCGAGCAGCCACATCGCCGCGAAATGCCATTGCAGCGCACCGCCGAGCCAGCCGCCCAGTGTGATGCCGTGCGGGAACACGAACGGCGGATAGATCGGCGACGCATCGTAGATGCGCCAACCGGACAGCACCATCACGATCGCGGCGAGCGCGTTGAGCCAGTGGCACACGCGCACCCACGGCGGGTGGATCGAGCGCGCGGGCGGCGTCGCGGCCGCCGGCCCGGTGGCGTGAACGGTTTGCATGATGACGACTCCTCCAGTGGCGCGGCTGCCGCGCCGGCCGGGCGGCGCCCGCTGTCGCGAACGCATGACCGGGCGGGCGGCACGTGCCGCGCGCGAACCATCCCGTCAGTTGGACGGGCTCATCTTGTCGTCCTGCTTCGGCTTGCCCATCTCGTCGTGCGACATGGCGCCCTTCTTCATCGCGTCTTTCTTCATCGCGTGCTTCTTCATGCCGTCCTTCTGCATCCCTTCGTCCTTCGACATCGCTTCGTGGCCCATCGCGTCCTTCGACATCGGCGCCTGGTCCTTCGACATCGCGTCGTTCTGCGCATAAGCGCCCGTCACCGCGAACGCAAGGCCGGCGACGCAGGCTGCCATCAGTGTTTTCTTCATGACATCACTCCAGTACATGGGTTTAAGGAGCCGAATAGACGGACGACGCGGCGCCATATGACAGGCCGTCGCGAAATTTTTTTTGCGACGCGCGCAGCCGCGCGATGCTGCGCTGCGCCGTCGTGTCCGCGCGGCCGCCGCCCCCTTGCTCGGCGCGCGCCGTGCCGCCGCCACGCGCCGCGCGATGCTGCGGCCGTGCATCCGGCACGGATCTGTCCCCGGTTGAAACCGCCGCGAAGCCGGTGTATCGTGTGCGCTTGCTAACGCGGGGGTCCTGCAATGCGCCCGGTCAATGAACCGGCAATTGCGGGTGAGAAATACCCTTTGAACCTGATCTGGATAATGCCAGCGCAGGGAAGCGTACGGGCTTCGCCGCCATCCCTCTGACGAAACCCGCCGCCTCACGAATCTCGTCTCCTGCTTAGCGAGCGCCCCACATCAGGAGATCGCATGAACGCCAATCCGAAGTTTCTGTCCGCCGACGCGCACGTCGACGCTGCTGCCGTCGCGCCGCTGCCGAATTCGCGCAAGATTTACGTGACGGGGTCGCAGCCCGACATCCGCGTGCCGATGCGCGAGATCACGCAGTCCGACACGCCGACCGGCTTCGGCGGTGAAAAGAATCCGCCCATTTACGTCTACGATACGTCGGGCCCGTACACAGATCCAGAAGCGAAGATCGACATCCGCGCGGGCCTGCCCGCGCTGCGCCAGCGCTGGATCGAAGCGCGCGGCGACACCGAGACGCTGTCGGGCCTCACGAGCGAGTACGGCCGCGAACGCGCGGCCGACCCGGCCACGGCCGACCTGCGCTTCCCGGGCCTGCACCGCCATCCGCGCCGCGCGCAGGCCGGCAAGAACGTCACGCAGATGCACTATGCGCGCCAGGGCATCATCACGCCGGAAATGGAATACATCGCGATCCGCGAGAACCAGCGCCGCGCCGAGTACCTGGAAAGCCTGAAGGCGAGCGGCCCGAACGGCGCGAAGCTCGCCGCGATGATGGGCCGCCAGCATGCGGGCCAGGCGTTCGGCGCCGCCGCATTCGGCCCCAATGCGCTCACCGAGATCACGCCGGAATTCGTGCGCTCGGAAGTGGCGTGCGGCCGCGCGATCATCCCCGCGAACATCAACCACCCGGAGTCCGAGCCGATGATCATCGGCCGCAACTTCCTCGTGAAGATCAACGCGAACATCGGCAACTCGGCCGTCACGTCGTCGATCGGCGAGGAAGTCGACAAGATGACGTGGGCGATCCGCTGGGGCGGCGACACGGTGATGGACCTGTCGACCGGCAAGCACATCCATGAAACGCGCGAGTGGATCATCCGCAACAGCCCGGTGCCGATCGGCACGGTGCCGATCTACCAGGCGCTCGAGAAGGTCAACGGCAAGGCCGAGGACCTGACCTGGGAGATCTTCCGCGACACGCTGATCGAGCAGGCCGAGCAAGGCGTCGACTACTTCACGATCCACGCGGGCGTGCGCCTGCAGTACGTGCCGCTCACCGCGAACCGGATGACGGGCATCGTGTCGCGCGGCGGCTCGATCATGGCGAAGTGGTGCCTCGCGCATCACAAGGAAAGCTTCCTGTACGAGCACTTCGAAGAGATCTGCGAAATCATGAAGGCGTACGACGTGAGCTTCTCGCTCGGCGACGGCCTGCGCCCCGGCTCGATCTACGACGCGAACGACGAAGCGCAGCTCGGCGAGCTGAAGACGCTCGGCGAGCTCACGCAGATCGCGTGGAAGCATGACGTGCAGGTGATGATCGAAGGCCCGGGCCACGTGCCGATGCAGCTGATCAAGGAAAACATGGATCTGCAGCTCGACTGGTGCAAGGAAGCGCCGTTCTATACGCTCGGGCCGCTGACGACCGACATCGCGCCGGGCTACGACCACATCACGTCGGGCATCGGCGCCGCGATGATCGGCTGGTTCGGCACCGCGATGCTGTGCTACGTGACGCCGAAGGAGCACCTCGGCCTGCCGAACAAGGACGACGTGAAGGAAGGCATCATCACGTACAAGCTCGCCGCGCACGCCGCCGACCTCGCGAAGGGCCACCCGGGCGCGCAGGTGCGCGACAACGCGCTGTCGAAGGCGCGCTTCGAGTTCCGCTGGGAAGACCAGTTCAACCTCGGCCTCGATCCGGACAAGGCGCGCGAATTCCACGACGAAACGCTGCCGAAGGATTCGGCGAAGGTCGCGCACTTCTGCTCGATGTGCGGCCCGCACTTCTGCTCGATGAAGATCACGCAGGACGTGCGCGAGTTTGCGGCGCAGCAAGGCGTGTCCGAAACCGAAGCGCTGAAGAAAGGGATGGAGGTCAAGGCCGTCGAGTTCGTGAAGACCGGCGCCGAGATCTATCACCGGCAATGAGCGTCCCAATGGGCGTTCAATAAGCGCCGGATCGCTCCGCGATGCACGAAGCCCGCTTTCGAGCGGGCTTTTTTGCGCACGTTGCGTACCCGCCGGCATCCGGGAAACAAATCATTACGAAAGCGCGAACGCTCTAACAAGTCCTTACAGCAGCCGCCCGGAGCGGCGCGTAGATTGGTTTCAAGCGCGGCCACCGATCGGTCGCGCGTCCTCCGTTCACAACATCAAGGACAACGACCATGAAATCGATCCGACGTATTGGGGTGTACGCACTGCTCGTCGCGACGATGGCCAGCCTGACGGCGTGCGACTCGATGACGAGACGTCAACGCGACACGGCCATCGGCGCGGGCGTCGGCGGTGTCGCCGGTGCGGCGATCGGCGGCAATGCGCTGTCGACCCTCGGCGGCGCGGCCGCCGGCGGCATCATCGGCAACCAGATCGGCAAGTAAGCCCGCCGCGCCCTCGCGGCGCGCGGGCTGAGCCGGACCGGACGGCGCTACCCGCCTGCGGCAGCGCCGTTTTCGCATGCGCGCCGGCGGCGTGGGCCGCGTGGAGGACGGTGCGATGCGGAGTACGTAGCATCTTGTGCATTGCGCAATGCGATGTCCGCCGCGGTTCCCGCAGCGGTTTCCGTACCGGTACGCGAAATGATCCGTTACCGTTTTGCATACCCTGTCACGCTCACGCAGCCTAAGCTGAAGCATCGGCGCTTCGCCTGTCTCGCCGGGGAGACATCATGACCAGAACCTTCGTCGCAGCGGCGCTCGCGTGCGCGTCTCTCGCCGGCTGCTACTACCCGTACGGCTACTATCCGTCCGGCTATTACACGGCGGCGCCCGTCCAGCCCGCGCCGGTGTACGTCGAGCCCGCGCCCGCCTACTACTATCCGGCGCCCGCCTATGCGCCGGCCTGGGGCGGCTGGTGGGGGCCGGCGGTATCGCTCAATTTCGGCTTCGGCGGGCGCGGCGGCTGGCATCATCACCACTGACGGCCGCGCGCGACGGCTCGCGAGCCGCCGCCGATCTGCCGCTTCTTGTCATTTCATCCGATCGTGAAACGTCGGCCGGGATGCGCGGTGTAAGATGCAACGCATCCCCTTCCCTGCTTCCGCGTCACGACCGATGTCACCCAAAAATGCCTGCCTGCTGACCGTGCTCGCCGCCCTGTGGGGCGCGTCGTTCCTGTTCATCCGAATCGGCGTCGCCGAGTTCGGCGTCGCGCCGCTGATGGTGCTGCGCGTCGGCATCGGCGCGCTGTTCCTGCTCGGGCTCGCGCTGACGCGCATTGCGCCCGCCACGCTCGGCGCGCAACTGCGCCGCCATGCATGGCCGCTGTTCGTCGTCGGCGCGCTCAACTCCGGCGCGCCGTTCTGCCTGTTCGCGTTCGCGGAACTCACGCTGTCGGCCGGCGTGACGTCGGTGATCAACGCGACGACGCCGCTGTGGGGCGCGCTCGTCGCGTACCTGTGGCTGAAGGACAAGCTGTCGCTGCCGCGCGCGCTCGGCCTCGTGATCGGCTTCGCCGGCGTGCTCACGCTCGTCTGGGACCAGGTTGCGAGCGCGCGCGGCGGTGCCGGCGCGGGCGCGACCGCGCTCGCCGCAGCCGCGGCGCTCGGCGCAACGCTGCTGTACGGCATCGCGGCCAATTACACGAAGCGCAAGCTGACCGGCGTCGACCCGCTCGTCAACGCGACCGGCAGCATGATCGGCTCGACGGTGCTGCTGCTGCCGTTCGCGATCGCGACCTGGCCGGCCGCGCCGGTCGGCGCGCACGCGTGGGGCGCCGTCCTCGGCCTCGGCATCGCGTGCACGGGCATCGCATATTTCATTTTCTTCTATCTGATCGCGCACGTCGGGCCGGCCCGCGCGATCACCGTGACGTTCGTGATTCCGGTGTTCGGCCTGCTGTGGGGCGCGCTGTTCCTCGGCGAACACGTGTCGGCCGTGATGCTCGAAGGCTGTGCGATCGTGCTTGCCGGCACGGCGCTCGC
Source organism: Burkholderia sp. MSHR3999 (assembly GCF_000833595.1). Lineage (NCBI taxonomy): Bacteria > Pseudomonadati > Pseudomonadota > Betaproteobacteria > Burkholderiales > Burkholderiaceae > Burkholderia > Burkholderia sp. MSHR3999. The sequence goes on along the minus strand of NZ_JRFO01000001.1, from coordinate 972,857 downwards.
GACCGGCGTGATCAAGCGGCTGCCGGGCATGCGGCCGGCGACCTGACGAACGCGCGGGCGTCGGCCCGGCGCGATGCCCGCCCGGATGCGAACCGGACGCGCCCGCATGGGCGCGTTTTTTGCATTCGCGCCGCCGCTCCCGCATCACGGTTTTCGCCGATCCATGTCGATGCCGCCGCGCGCCTTCCCGCCGGACCGGGTTGTACGCGCAGAGCGTGTGGAGTTACCCTGATACGCCAACCGGGCGTATCCCGCTACACTCGGAACACTTATCCGCAGGAGGCGGCCAAGATGGACCTCGTTCTACCGCGCCTGCCTGCGCGCGCGGCCGCTTCGGCGGCCCGCCGCGACACTGCGCTGCCACTCGTCCCGGGGCGCCGCTGACATGCCGCAGACCCGTGGCCTTTCACTCGAATCCCTGCTCGAACGCCTCACGCCGACGCCCAGCGGCTGGGTGACCGACTATCGCGGCGTGACGCTGCGCAGCGTGTTCCAGCCGGTGCTGTCGATCACGCACAAGCGCGTCGTCGGCTATGAAGCGCTGCTGCGCGCCGCCGATGCGAACGGCGAGACGCTGTCGCCCGGCGCGCTGTTCGACAAGGCGCACGGCGACGCCGACGCGCTGCTGCTCGACCGGCTCGCCCGCTGCCTGCATACCGCGAATTTCGTCGCGCAAGGCATCGGCGACGGCTGGCTGTTCCTGAACGTGACGCCGCGCGTGCTCGATTCAGGCCTCGTGCAGCGCGAGTTCGTCGAGTTGCTGTGCAAGCATTTCGCGTTGCCGCCGAACCGTGTCGTGCTCGAGGTCGTCGAGCAGCCGTCGCGCGACGAAGCCGCGCTCGCCCGCACGATCGACATGATCCAGCACCGCGACTTCCTGATCGCGATCGACGATTTCGGCACCGGCTTCTCGAATTTCGACCGGGTGTGGCGCGCGAAGCCCGACATCGTCAAGCTCGACCGCTCGCTCGTCGAGCGCGCGACATGGTCCGCCGACGACCGCCGCATCATGCATCACCTCGTGTCGATGCTGCATCAGGCCGGCGCGATGGTGCTCGCGGAAGGCGTCGAGAGCGACGACGCGCTGCAGGCGCTGATGGAAGCGGACATCGATTTCGTGCAGGGCTTCCAGCTCGGCCGGCCCGACCCGTCGATCGCCCGCGCGAGCGCGGCGGCGCCCGCGCTGCTCGATGCCGCGTGGAAGCGCTTCATCGCCCGCCGCCACGCGCAGACGAGCGCCGCGCAGCCGGGCTTCGATGCGATCGAACGGCTCGTGCTCGCCGGCGCGGCCGCGTTCGCCGCGAGCGGCGACCTGCACAACGCCGCGCAGCGCGTGCTCGTGATGCCGTCGGCGCGCCGCGTGTTCGTCACGAACGAGATCGGCGAACAATTCCTGCCGTCGATCAGCGCGCAGCCCGACGAGCGCAATCCGGTCACCACACGCCTTGCGCCGCTCTTCCCGGAAACGCACAGCAACTGGTCGCGGCGCCCGTACTTCCAGCGCGCGATCGCCGCGCCGGGCCGCGTCGCGCTGATGGGGCCGCACTTCTCGCTGACGGAAGGCCGCGATTGCTATACGGCCGCCGTCGCGACCCGCGTGCACGATCGGCTCGTCGTGTTCTGCGTCGACTTCGTGCTCGACAGCGCGGGCACGATCATGCGCTGACGACGCGCGTCAATCCACGATCTTCCCCCGCCCGGACTTCACGACGCTGCGGCGCGCCTTGTGCTCCAGCCGCCGCTCTTTCGACGCGCGCGTCGGCCGGGTCGCGACGCGTGCGCGCGGCGTGACGGCGACGCTGCGAATCAACGCGTCGAGCCGCGCCAGCGCGGCTTCGCGGTTCCGCTCCTGGGTCCGGTGCTCCTGCGACTTGATCACGACGACGCCGTCGCGCGTGACGCGCTGATCGGACAGCGCGAGCAGCCGCTCCTTGAGCAGCGGCGGCAGCGACGACGCACGGATGTCGAAGCGCAGGTGAATCGCGCTCGACACCTTGTTGACGTTCTGTCCGCCCGCGCCCTGCGCACGCACCGCGGTCCATTCGATCTCGGCCGGATCGAGCGCATAGCGGATCATCATCGCGACGCCTCCGTGGCGCGCCGCGCGAGCGCCTCGGCGATGCGCGCCGACAGCCCCGAATCGCGCTGCGTGCGCGTCGCGATCGCCTGCGCGAGCACGCGGCGCCCGCCGATCACCTGCACGCGCGTGCGCGCCCGCGTCACCGCCGTGTAGACCAGCTCGCGCGTCAGCACGCGGCCGAACGTCGCCGGCAGCACGAGCGCGGCTTCGTCGAATTCCGAGCCCTGCGATTTGTGAACGGTCAGCGCGAACGCGGTCTCGTGCGGCGGCAGCGCGGCCGGCGACACCGCGCGCGCGGTGCCGTCCGCCCGCTTGAACCACACGCGCAGCACGCCCTGCGCGTCGGGCAGCGCGATGCCGATGTCGCCGTTGAACAGCCCGAGCGCATAGTCGTTGCGCGTCACCATGATCGGCCGCCCGGTGAACCAGTGCGCGCCGACTGCGAGCGGCACGTGCGCGGCGCGGCGCACGTGCGCCGCGACGAGCGCATTGACGTGTTCGGCGCCGCGCGCCCCGCCACGCGTCGCGCACAGGATCCGGAAGCGGTTGAGCGCGTCGAACAGCGGCAACGGGTCCGGCACGGCGGCGGCGAGCGCATCCCGCAACGCGTCCAGATAGGCGGAAAAGCGCCGCGCAAGGCGTTCGACGGTCGTCGCGGCGAGCGCGTCGCCGGCATCCTCGTGGAACGACGCGGCGGCCGCGTCGCTCGCCGGCAGCGCGTCGAGCGCCTCCGTCACGTCGCCGCGGCGGATCGCCAGCGACAGGCGGCCGATCGGCGAATCGAGCCCGAAACGGTAATTGCGCTCGAGCCACACGACGCAATCCGCGAGCGGCGCCGGTGTGATCGCTTCAGCGGCCTCGACGTCCTCCGGAGCAACGGAAATCATCGCCGCGACGCGCTGCGCGGCCCCGGCATCGAGCGGCGGCAACGCGGCCGCGTCGAGCCACGCGAGTTCGTCGGCCTCGATCCATGCGGGCGCGTCGTCGGCGTCGCCTGCGGCTTCGTCGGCCGTCGCCACGGCCGCCGGTGGCTCATCATCGAACAGCGACGCCTGGCGGGGGCCGGCCGGGGGCGGCGCGACCGGCGTGCGCCCGATCGCAGCCGCCGCCGCGGCTGCGTCAGGCTCGGCATCGGCCGGCGTCGGCAGCGCCGCGACGAACGCCGCTTCGTCGATGCCGAGCGCGTGCGCGATGCGCGCGCAAGCTGCCGCGCTGAACGACGGCCGCGCGCTCAGCTCGGCGAACACCGCGCCCGCCTCGACCGCGGCTAGCTGGTCCTTGTCGCCGAGCAGCACGAGCCGCGCGCCCGGCGCGAGCGCGTCGAGCAGATGCGCGGCCAGCGCGACGTCGATCATCGACGCTTCGTCGACGACGATCAGGTCGTATGGCAGCGGGTTGTCGCGATGATGACGGAACCCCGCCGCCCCGCCGCCGCCCAGCAGGCGGTGCAGCGTGTAGGACGTGTTCGGCAGGCGCGCGGCGAGTTCGGGCGGCAAGTCGCCGGCCCGCGCGTGCAGCGCTTCCTGCATCCGTTGCGCGGCCTTGCCGGTCGGCGCGGCCAGCGCGATGCGCAGGCCGGGATGCGCGTCGAGCAGGCACGCGAGCACGCCGACGACGGTGGTCGTCTTGCCGGTGCCGGGACCGCCGCTGACGATCGTCACGCGGCCCGTCAGCGCGACGATCGCCGCGACGCGCTGCCAGTCGGTTTCGCCGGTCGCCGGCCCGAAGTAGCGGGCGAGGCGCTCGCGCAGCACGTCGGGCGCCGGCGCGTCGTCAGCCGCCACCGCGCTCGCCTGCGCGACCAGCGCTTCGGCGAGCCGCCGTTCGTACGCGAAATAGCGCGCGAGGTAGAGACGATCGTGCCGGTCGACGATCAGCGGCCGCTCCTCGCCGCGCTCGAGTGCGCCGAACGCGGCGACGCCGCTCGCCGCGAGCGCCGCGCGGACGTCGGCGAGCGGTTCGTCGTAACGCTGCGCGAGCGCGCCGAGCGACACGCACACGTGTCCGCCCGCGGTCGCGCGGCTGGCCGCGAACGCGGCGCGCGCGGCCCAGCGCGCCGCCGCGGCCGGCGCGCCCGCGCGGCGCGCGAGATCGCCGATCCGGCGCGCGAAGCCTTCCGCGAGCGCAATGCCGAAATCCGCGGGCTCGGGCAGGCGTGCGACGAGGCCGCCGGTGAACTCGAGCGTATCGTCGGGCGTGCTCATGCGCGGCCCCCTTCCATCATCCGGTCGAGCGCGTCGACGAGCTCGCGCGCGGGCCGCCGCGCATGCACGCCGGCCGGCGCGCCGCCGCTGCGCCAGCCGGGCCGCACGCCGCGCACGAACAGGTACAGGTAGCCCGCGATATGCGTGTCGTAGTCGTAGTCGCGCAGCCGGCCGCGCAGGTAGCGATGCAGCGCGACCGTATAGAGCAGCGCCTGCAGGTGATACGCGTGATCGGCCATCGCCGCGTCGAGCGCGCGCGGGCCGTAGGCATCCGGCGTATTGCCGAGATGGTTCGACTTCCAGTCGACGATCCAGAACCGGCCGTCATGTTCGACGATCATGTCGATGAAACCCTTGATGTAACCGGCGAGCACGCCCGCCTCCAGCGCGACGTCCGGATACCCGTGCGCGACCAGCAGCCGGCGCAGCGCGCTCAGGTCCAGCGACGGCGCCGCGAACAGGAAGCCCATTTCATTGAGCCGCTTGGCCGGATCGAGCCCGGCCAGGCGCATGCCCGGCACGAGCTCGGTGCGCACGACGTCGTCGACGAGCCGCGCCATCATCGCGGGCAGCCGCTCGCCGAGCTCGGGCTCGGCCTCGACGGGCCGGTCGTGCAGCGCGCCGAGCGCGGCCGCGTGCCACGATCCCGGATCGGTGAAATCGCTCAGCTCGAACAGGCGATGCAGGCACTCGCCGGCCGCCGCGCCACGCGGAAACACGAGGATGTCGTCGTCGGGCGGCGCGGCCTCCGGCCACGCATCACCCGGATCGTCATCCGGCGCGAGCGCCGCGAGCGCGTCGTGATCGGGCCGCAGATCGTCTTCCGGCACGGCCGCGACGCCCGCCTCCTCGCGCGCCATCGACGCAGTCAGCGAACTGAAGCTCGCCATCCGCCACGCATCCCGCAGCAAGCGCGACGCCAGGCGCGCCGCCAGCGCCTCGTTCGCGTCGTGTCCGGCCGCAAGCCGCTCGCGGCGCGCGGGCACCGGCAGCGGCGCGACGCTCACGGAGCCGCCCGCGAGCGCGCGCCACGCCTGTTCGAGCGCCGCATCGTCGGGCGGCTCGTCGAGCCACGCGTCGAACGACCCGCCACCGCCGGCCACGAGCCAGTTGAGCACGCTGCGCCGCGATTCGCGCGTCGAGCGCGACGACAGGTACGGCCCCGCGACGAGATAGCAGCGGTAGACCGCGCGCGTGAGCGCCACGTAGACGAGCCGCGCGCGCTCCGCCGCCTGCTCCCGCAACGCCTGTCGCGCCGCATGGTCGGCGGCCGCGTCGTCGCAGCCGTAGTGCAGCACCGCATCGCCCGCTTCGTCGTGATATTCGCGCGCGTCCGGCAACCCGGACGCGAACGGTTCGCGCAGCGCGCCGTCGTTCAGGAACGGGCAGAACACGATCGCGTATTCGAGCCCCTTCGATTTGTGCACGGTCACGATCTGGACGAGGTTGCGATCGGATTCGAGGCGCAGCTGCGCATCCTCGCCGCCGCCGTCGAGCCGTTGCGCGGCCAGCCAGCGCAGCGTCGGCGCGATGCCCGGCTGCGCCGACGCGCGCGCCTGCGTCAGCTCGGCCAGATGGTTCACGTCCGTCACGCGGCGCTCGCCGTCGGCGCCCGCCATCAGCCGCTCGGCGATCCGCAGCTCGCGCGTGAACGTGCGCCACATCACCGCGAAGCCGCGCTCGCGCCACACCAGGCGGTAGCGCGAAAAGCGCTCGACCCAGCTCATCGCATCGGCGCCGTTGGCGGCGCCGACAGTGGCGGCGTCCGCGCCGGGCGCATCATCGCCGCCCTGCTCCATCCGCCACAGCGCGTGAGCATCGAGGCCGAACCAGTCCGACGCCAGCGCCGCGCGCAGCCGCCGCAGGTCGCCCGGCGCATCGATCGCCGCGAGCACGCGCTCGAGCTGCTCGGCGTCGCCGGTCGAGAACACCGATGCCTGCGCGAGCTCGACGCTGCCGATCCCCCATCGCGCGAGCTCGCGCTTCACGAGGCTGCCCTGCTTGTGCGTCTGCACGAGCACCGCGACGTCGCCCGGCGACAGCGGCGTGTCGCCGAGCCGCACGCGGCCGTCGCGCGCGCCGCGCATCAACCGGGCGATCTCCGCCGCGCACGCCTGCGCGGCATACGCTTGCGCATCGCGCTTGAGCCACACGCCGTCGCCGTCCGGCAGCGTCCAGATCCGGAAGTCGCCCGCCGGGCCCGCATCCGTCTCGTCGGCCAGCGGCGCGCGCACGCGCGTGCCCGCGCGCACCGGGTAGTAGTCGAGCCCGTCGAGCACGAACGCGCGCGGGTTCGACTGGAAGAAGCGGTTGCACGCATCGACGATCGCCGGCGTCGAGCGCTGGTTGACCGCGAGCGTGTAGCATGCGCTCGCCCGCGCGCGCGCGGCCAGGTACGTATGCAGATCCGCCGCGCGGAAGCTGTAGATCGCCTGCTTCGGATCGCCGACCAGGAACAGCGGCCCGCCTGGCGCGAAGATCCGGTCGAAGATCGCGAACTGCAGCGGATCGGTATCCTGGAACTCGTCGATCAGCGCGGCCGGATAGCGCGCGCGCAGCGTGTCGGCGAGCCACGGATGCTCGTGCAGCGCGTGATACAGGTTCGCGAGCAGATCGTCGAACGACACGATGCGCCGCGTGCGCTTGCGTTCGGCCAGCTCGCGCGGCGCGTCGTCGAGCCACGCGGCGATCAGCGCGAGCCAGCGCGCGCGCTGCACGGCCTCGGCGGCGGCCACCGCCGCGTCGAGCGCGTCCGCGATCTCGAAGAACGGATGCACGGGCGTCGCGCCGCCCTTCTTCGTCGCCTTGACGAGCGCCGTATGCGTCAGCTTCAGCGCGGCCTTCGGCAGCGCGGCCGTCGCATCGGCTTGCGCGAAATGCGCGGCCCACGCGTCGAGCGCATCGGCGATCGCCTCCGGCTTGTGCGAGCGCTGGTTGAGCGCCGGCTGCGCGGCGCGCAGCAATGCGTCGAGCGCGTCGCGCTCGGCCGCCCATATCCGGGCCGCCTCCGCGAAACATTCCGCCGCGGCCGCTTCCGCCGTTTCGTCCGGCTCCGCGACGCCGTCCCAGCGCAACGCGGCGAGCGGCTTCTTCAGCCGGCGCGCGAGCTGCGCGTCGAGCGCGGCCGGGCCCGCGCCGGATTCGACGAGCCACGCGGCGAAGCCCGGCCAGCGCGCCGCCATCGGTTCGACGCGGGTGCGCCAGAAATCCGCCGCGAGCTCGAAGCGCAGCGCCGCATCGTCGGCCTGCATCTCGAACGCGAACGGCATCGCGGCCGCGAACGGGGCCTCCTGCAGCGCGCGCTGGCAGAATGCGTGGATCGTGTGAATCGCCGCCTGGTCGAACGCGCGCAGCGCGCGCCGGATCCGTTTCGCCGCCGTCTCGGGATCGAGCACGCCGCCGTCGCCGAGCGTCGTGTCGACGAGCCGCGCGATGAACGGATCGCCGCCGTCGTCGCCGGTGTCGAGCGCGTGCGCGAGCTGCGCGAGCCGGCCGCGGATGCGCTCGTGCAGCTCCGCGGTCGCGGCCTTCGTGAAGGTCACGACGAGAATCTGGTCCGCGCCGAGATCCTTCTCGAGCAGCAGGCGCACGTACAGCGCGCAGATGTTCCAGGTCTTGCCGGTGCCCGCCGACGCCTCGATCTGGTTGACGCCGTCCAGCGGACAGGCGAACACGTCGAGCTCGAGCGACGCGTGCGGATGCGATGCGCCGCTCATGCCGCCTCCCTCAGGTGTTCGACGAGCGGCTCGAACACGAGCCGCGCGAGCGTGCCGAACGGCTCGTCGAGCGACGGATTCGCGCCGCGCCACGCGATCGCGAGCGCGGGATCGTCGGCTTCGCTCACGACCCGGTCGTTGATCCACACGCTTGCCGCCTTCGCTTCGCTATCGGTCGCCCAGGCCCACGCGCTGCGCGGAAAGAAGCGCAGCGGCATGCGCCGGCCGGCCCTGAACAGCGCGGCGAGCGGCGCGAGGCGCTCGAGCGGCGCCGCGACGGGCGTCAGCTCGAACGCGCCGCCGCTGCCGAACCACAGCGTGCGGCGCGGCCCGTCCGGCACGGCCGCGCAGTAGACGAGATGCGCGAGCCACGCGGACAGGTAGTCCCGCGCGCTCGGCCGCGCATAGCGGAAGATGACCTGCCCCGCGGCCGTCACGCGATTCAGCGTGCCGTGCAGCGCGAGCGGCGCGGCCGCCGCGTCGCGCGACAGCGCCGCGTCGAACGGGCCGAACAGCGCCTGCTCCGCTGCGGGCCACGCCGGCGCGACCTCGATCGAGAACGGCAGGCGTTCGGCGCCGTCGGCGAGCGCCTGCCGCACGTTCGTCGCCAGTTGCGTCAGCGAGCCGAGCGCCTGGTCACGCCAGACGGCCCCGGTCGCGCCGCCCGGCAGCTCCGGGCTCGCGTCGGCGATCCGCAGCGCATGGTCGCGCGCGCGCGCGTCGCCCGATTCGATCAGGAGCGGCAGCACGCGCTCGGCGAGCGCGTCGCTGCCCGCGTAGTCGAGCGCGAACGGCTCGGTGTCGAGCAGTTCGGCCTGCGCGTCCGCGAGCACGATGCCGAGGCGCTCGCGCAGCAGCGCGCGCGCCGGGTGACGCCAGAAGCGCTCGAAGTCCGCGAACGCGACCGGCTCGACGGGCTCGGCCGGCAGCGGCTGCACAAAGAACGCCGTGGCGCGCGCGCCGTCGCGCGACGGCTCGGCGGCCAGCAGCGCGGCGAGCGACGCCCGTTCCGCGTCATAGGAAAACAGCGGCCCGTCCGGCCGGAAATACGCGGCGGCGAACGGCTGCAGCGGATGCTCGACGAGGAATGCGCGACGCGCGGCGTCGACCGCGTCCGGCGCGGCGTCGGGACCTGCCGCGACGAGCGCGAGATGGTCGAGCAGCTCGTCGACGAGCGCGGCCGGCGGCAACGGCGCGTTGTCGCGGATGCTGCGCCCCGTGTAGGCGATCATCAGCCGGTCGCGCGCGCCGAGCACCAGGTCGAGGAACAGGTTGCGCTCGTCGTCGCGCCGCTGCCGGTCGCCGAGCTTCGGCAGCACCCCCATCAGGTCGAACTCGTCCGCGCGCGCGAGGCTCGGCAACACGCCGTCGTCCATCCCGAGCAGGCACACGATCCGGTACGGCAGCCCGCGCAGGCTCGTCAGCGACGAGAACGTCACGCCGCCCCACGGCACCCCGCCGCGGGCGGGATCGTCGAGCGCGGCGGCCAGCCCCGCGCGCACGACGGCCGCGGGCAGCCGTTGTTCGGGCGCGCCCTCCGCCATCGCCGCGAGCATCGCGTCGAGCGCGTCGCGCACGCCCGCGAGCGCGTCGGCATAAGCGGCGCCGGAATCGAAGAAGCGCGCGAGCGTATCGGCGAACAGCTCGCTCCACGCGCGCGGCGCGTGCGGCTCCGACACTCGCCGCGCGAACCCGTCGAGATCGTCGGTGAAGCGCGCGAGACGGCCGAGCAGTTCGGCCTCGCTGCCGGTCGCGGCCTCGATCGGCAGCCAGCCGCCGACCGGCGCCGCGCCGTCCGGCATCGCGTAGCCGAGAAAGAGGCGTGCGAGCGCATCCGAGAACGTATGGCGCGGCGACGGCACCAGCGCATCGTCGCTGGCTTGCGGCGCGAGCCCGCGGCGCGCGCCGGCGGCCGCAAGCCAGGTCTGCACGGTTTCGAGCGCGGCCGCGTCGATGCCGTAGCGCGCGGCCACCGCATCGACGCGCAGCCATTCGACCAGCTCCGGCGCGCCGACCTGCCGTTCGGGCAGCGCGAGCCAGTCGAGCAGCACGCGCGCGACCGGGTTCGCCTGCGACGGCGGCAGGCCGGAAATCCGGTACGGGATGCGCGCGCTGCCGGCGCCGGACGTGCCGAACACCGCGTCGATCAGCGGCCCCGCCGCGGCGAGATCGGCCACCGCGACCAGCACGTCGGACGGCCGCAGGCTGTCGTCCGCGTCGAACCATGCGAGCAGGCGGTCGTGCAGCACCTCGAGCTGGCGCGCGAGACTGTGGCACACGTGCACCTCGATGCCATGCTCGGCCGGCGGCTCGCCGAGCTCCGCCTCGGGCTGCAGGTCGAGGATCGCGTTCTGGATCCGCGCAAGCCACGTCGGCGCGGGATTGCCGACGTAGCGCGACGCATCGCTCGACGCCGCGCTTTCGGTCAGCTCGTGCAGCATGTGCAGCTGCGCCTGCGTCTGGCGGCCCCATTCGGCGAGCAGCGGGTGCCCGACTTCCTGGTAGTCGAGCCGCCCCGCCGCGTCGAGCGACTCGGCGTGCGCGGCGGTGACGATGTCGAACCAGAATTCGCGGCACGGATTGAGCGCGTAGATGCGCACGTCGATCCACCGCGACAGCTCGCGCAGCAGCGCGACGTGCAGCGGCGGCATCGTCGGCAATGCGAACACGCTGACCGATTCCGGCCAGTCCGCGCGCGCGACGGTGTCGAGATCGAGATGCCGCGCGTCGCCGAGGAAGCGGTGCGCGGGCGGCGTGCCGCTGTCGCTCAGCTCCGCGAGCAGCGCGCGCCACAGCGCCGCCTGCCAGCGCTCGTCGTCGCGCGCCGCGTCGCCGATTCCGCGCGGCGCGCCGTCGCCCGCGAGCACCGACTCGCCCGCCTGCCACGCGGCGAGCCATTCGGGACGATAGGTCAGGTAATGATCGAGCACCGTCGCGACGCGCTGCGCGAGCTCGTAGCGCATCGCGTCGTCGGACGCGGACAGATATCCGGCGAGCCGCGGCGACGCAAGCCAGGGCGCATCGCCGCTCGCCTGCGCGAGCAGCCGGTAGCAGCGCCACACGAGGCGGTCGGGCGCGAACGGCGAACGCTCCGGCACCGTCATCACGCGGCCGATCTGCGCCCACAGCCACTGCGCGAGATAGGTGAACTCGACGTTCGCGCACACGCCGTGGCGCTCGGCGATGTCGAGCTCGAGTCGGCGGCGCAGCGCCGCGCTCGGCACGATGATCTGCTGAGGCGCCCACGGCGCGTTGCGGGCCGGGAACGCGGCCAGGTCGTCGAGCAGCGCGTCGGCCAGCGTTTCGTGACGGTTCGAATAGAAGAGATGGAGCATGAAACAGGCGTCGGGACGTCGCGCCGGCCGGGCCGGGCGAACGGAAGCACCAAGGATAGCAAAGGGCCGCCGCAAAGCGTATCCGTCGAACGGCCAGGGGCTTGGGCCCCGCGAAATACGATAGACTCGTCGCCAGTCTCGATGCCGCCCTGGCGTCGTCTCGTCGTCAGCCATTCCGACCATCGATGCGCTATTCCGTCGAAATCAGAAAGTTTCTTTACAGCCAGTATTTTTTCGGTGGCCTGCGCATCGCGATCGGCGTATCGCTGCCGGCCGTGCTGTGCCTGATCGTGTTCAACAACCGCGAGATCGGCTTCACGATCTCGACCGGCGCGCTCGGCGCCTGCGTCGTCGACATGCCGGGCCCGCTCAAGCACAAGCACAACGAAATGCTCGCGTGCAGCGTGATCGGTTTTCTCGCCGCGCTCGCGACGGGCCTCGCGACGCCCAACATCTTCGCGCTGTGGCTGACGATCGTGCCGCTCACGTTCGTGCTGTCGCTGATCGTCGTGTACGGCAACCGCTGGCCGCAGATCAGCTTCGCGACGCTGTTCATGATGGTGATGACGCTCGAGGAGAAGCTCACGCCGCTGCAGGCGTTCGTCAACGCGGGCTGGATTCTCGCGGGCGGCCTCTGGTACACGTACTGGGCCACCGTCGTGTCGAGCTGGCAGGCGCGCCGGATCGAGCAGCAGGCGCTCGCCGAGAGCCTGTTCGCGTGCGCCGACTACCTGCTCGCGCGCGCCGCATTCTACGACCTCGACGCCGATCTCGACGAGTGCTATCGCAACCTGGTCGCGAAGCAGATCACCGCGGTCGAGACGCAGGAAACCGCGCGCGACATCGTGCTGCGCAACCTGCCGAAGCTGCGGCGCGGGAAGCTCGACCCGGGCCGCGTGACGATGTACAACCTGTTCATCAACAGTGTCGACCTGCACGAGCTGTTCGTCGGCGCGCACACCGACTATCCGCTCGTGCGCAACACGTTCGGCGGCTCGGACCTGATCATCTTCTACCGCGACCTGATCCGCAAGGCGGCCATCGACCTCGAGCAGATCGGCCTCGCCGTGCTCGAGAACCGCGCGCCGCATTCGCGGATCAGCGTGAAGGCCGAGCTGCGCGCGATCGAGTATGAAATCGAGCTGATGCGCAAGAAGAACTTCCCGACCACCAACGCGGAAGCGTACGCGGCGGTGCTCGCGACGTTCCGGCGCATCTGGAGCGCGACGCGCCTGATCGACCGGATGCGCCGCAACCTGTCGGGCCGCGCCGATCCGCAGCAGACCGAACTGCGGATCGACAAGGCGCTCACGCGCTTCCTGCAGCGCCGCAGCGTGTCGCCGCTGCTGATCTTCTCGAACCTGAACATGCGCTCGCCGAGCTTGCGCCATGCGCTGCGCGTGACGATCGCGGTCGCGGTCGGCTTCTGGCTCGGGCGGCTCCTGCCGCTCACCAACGCGTACTGGATCGTGATGACGACCATCATCATCCTGAAGCCCGGCTACTCGCTGACCAAGCAGCGCAACACGGCGCGTATCGTCGGCACGCTGATCGGCTGCGCGGCGAGCGTCGCGCTGATCTACACGGTCAAGGATGCGCACCTGCTGATCGCGATCATGTTCGGCTCGATGGTGATGAGCTACAGCCTGCTGCTGTTCAACTACGCGGCGAGCGTCGTGTTCACGTCGGCATACGTGCTGCTGATGTTCCACCTGCTCGCGCCGGGCAACATGGCGATCATCGGCGAGCGCGCGATCGACACCGTGGTCGGCTGCATGATCGCGATCGCCGCGAGCCGGCTGTTCCCGTACTGGGAATACCGGCTGATGGGCAAGCAGGTCGCCGACATGCTGACGGCCACCCGCAAGTACTTCCAGGCCGCGTGGCGCGCCGGGCGCGGCACGTCCGCGCCGGCGGTGCCGACCGCCGACGGCGCGGCCGTCGTGCCGGTCGTCGCCGCGGCGGTCGAGACGCCGGCCGCCGGCCTCGACGACGATTATCCGTACCGCCTCGCCCGCAAGAACGTGCACATCGCGTTCGCGAACCTCGGCCAGGCGTTCCAGCGGATGATGATCGAGCCGAAGGCGCACCAGCGCTTCGTGCCGGAGCTGAACGACCTGCTCGTGCAGACGCACGTGCTCGGCGCGCAGATCACGGCCGCCGCGCCGCTGATCCGCAACGCGTGCGCGGCCGGGCCGGGCGCAAGCCACGGCGACACGCTCGAACGCGGGCTCACCGCGATCCTCGAGAACCTCGAGAAGGCCGAGGCCGGCGAACCGCCGCCCGCGCACCAGCTCGAGGCCACCAAGCAGATCACGCGCGAGCTCGACGCGATGGTGGTCGCCGCCGAGCAGTCCGACGCGGTCGGCGCGGAGCTCACGCACGACCTGAAGGTGCTCGCGCACCAGTGCAAGCAGATGCTCGCGTCGTCGCTGCTGATCCGCAAGGATGCGAGCGTCATCCGCCTGCCCGCATGACGTTTGCCGCCGCGGGCCGGCCCGCGGCGTTTCCCGATAAAACGAAGCCCCACGCATGACCTGCCCGCCCCGCGCGCACGCCGCAAGCCATTCCGTCCGGTACGCCAGTCAGGGAATACCCGATTCCAGCCACCCGGCCCCGCTTGTTATCATTCGTCCACGACTAAGTTGTATAGACAACTTGAGACGACCGGACCGGCCCGTTCGACCGGTCCGTCGCAAAACGATATCGGAGACTCGATGAAGAACTTGCAGCGCCACCTGAGCGCGCGGCACATCCGCTTTCTCGCGCTGGGCTCGGCGATCGGCACCGGCCTCTTCTACGGCTCGGCGTCCGCGATCCAGCTCGCTGGCCCGGCGGTGATCCTGGCTTACATCCTCGGCGGCGCGGCCGTCTACATGGTGATGCGCGCGCTCGGCGAGATGGCCGTGCGCGAGCCGGTTGCCGGCTCGTTCGGCCACTACGCGACCGAGAACCTCGGCCCGTTCGCGGGCTTCGTCACCGGCTGGACCTACACGCTCGAAATGGTGATCGTCGCGATCGCGGACATCACCGCGTTCGGCATTTACATGGCCTTCTGGTTTCCGGGCGTGCCGCAGTGGATCTGGGTGCTCGCGGTCGTGACGATCATCTGCGGGCTCAACCTGTGCCACGTGAAGGTGTTCGGCGAGCTCGAGTTCTGGCTGTCGATCATCAAGGTCGGCGCGATCGTCGCGATGATCGGCGGCGGCGTCGCGATCCTCGCGACCGGCATGCGCATCGGCCACGCGGCCGACGCGCCGTCGTTCGCGAACCTGTGGAATCACGGCGGCTTCCTGCCGAACGGCATCGGCGGGCTCGTCGCGTCGCTGTCGGTCGTGATCTTCGCGTACGGCGGCATCGAGGTGATCGGGATGAGCGCCGGCGAGGCGAAGGACCCGGAGCGCGTGATCCCGCGCGCGATCAACGCGGTGCCGGCGCGGATCCTGCTGTTCTACGTGCTGACGATGGTCGTGCTGATGTCGATCAGCCCGTGGACGACCGTCGGCAACGGCGGCAGCCCGTTCGTGCAGATCTTCTCCGCGCTCGGCGTGAAATCGGCGGCGACGATCCTCAACCTCGTCGTGATCAGCGCGGCGATCTCGGCGATCAACAGCGACATCTTCGGCGCGGGCCGCATGATGTTCGGGATGGCGCGGCAGGGCCAGGCGCCGCGCGTGCTGACGAAGACGTCGCGGCACGGAGTGCCGTGGGTCACGGTGCTCGTGATGGCCGGCGCGCTGTTCGTCGGCGTGCTGCTCAACTACCTGATGCCGAAGGACGTGTTCCTGATGGTCGCGGCGATCGCGACGTTCGCGACCGTTTGGGTGTGGCTGATGATCCTGCTGTCGCAGGTCGCGATGCGGCGGCGCCTGTCGGCCGCGGAAGTCGCGGCGCTGAAGTTCAAGGTGCCGCTGTGGCCGGTCGCGCCGGCGCTGACGATCGCGTTCATGGGCTTCGTGATCGCGATGCTCGGCTGGTTCGAGGACACCCGCATCGCGTTGGTGGTCGGCGCCGCCTGGCTCGTGCTGCTCGCGGCGGTCTTCTTCACGCGGCTCCGGCCGAAATTCGCCGCTGCGTCACGTTGACGCACGGTTGACGCACACACGCGGCGCCCTGCTTCGGCGGGCGCACGCGCCGCGTCAGTGCGCGGCCGATGCGCTCGACGCGACGGCCGGGTGCGCGTCGTCGTACGCGCGCTTCTCCGAGATCGCGTTATAGAGGATCGTGCCGATCACGAGCAGCACGGCCACGACGATCAGGATGCTCACGTTGCGTACAGGGTTCTTCTTGCGCTGATCGCTCATAGTCCGGCCCGGCTCCGTCAAATTCATCGAAGCGGGCATTCTACGCGCTTGCGCGCGCGTTGCCGCGCATTTCCCCACTCCCGCCGCCCTCCCTTCTCCGCACCCGCCCAAGCTTTCATTTGATAATCGTTCCCATTTCGATCTAGAATCCTGAGTCTTTCATTATGTAATGTTCCGGGCCGATCGAACGGCAGGCGCGGCCCGGCGCGCCCTCTTCGTCCGCCTGCCTCACGGAGCTCCCATGTCGCACTCGCGCACCCGCCTGCTTCCGCTCGTCGGCGCCATCGCCTTCGCCGCCGCCGCGTTCGCACCGCTCGCCCACGCCGCCGAGGAAGTCAGCCTGTACACCACCCGCGAGCCGAAGCTGATTCAGCCGCTGATCGACGCGTTCACGAAGCAGAGCGGCATCAAGGTCAACACGGTGTTCGTGAAGGACGGCCTGCTCGAGCGCGTGAAGGCGGAAGGCGGCCAGTCGCCGGCCGACGTGCTGATGACGGTCGACGTCGGCAACCTGCTCGATCTCGTCGACGGCGGGCTCACGCAGCCGGTGCGCTCGAAGGCGCTCGACGACGCAATTCCCGCGAACCTGCGCGGCGCGCAGGGCGACTGGTATGCGCTGTCGCTGCGCGACCGCGTGCTGTACGTCGAGAAGGACCTGAAGGTCGACGCGTTCCGCTATGAGGATCTCGCCGATCCCAAGTGGAAGGGCAAGGTCTGCATCCGCTCCGGCCAGCACCCGTACAACACGGCGCTCGTCGCCGCGATGATCGCGCACGACGGCGAGGCCGCGACCGAGAAATGGCTGCGCGGCGTGAAGGCGAACCTCGCGCGCAAGGCGACGGGCGGCGACCGCGACGTCGCGCGCGACATCCTCGGCGGCATCTGCGACGTCGGCCTCGCGAACGCGTACTACGTCGGCCACATGAAGCACGCCGAGCCGGGCACCGACGCACGCAAATGGGGCGACGCGATCAAGGTCGTGCGGCCGACCTTCGCGAACGAGAAGAGCGGCGGCACGCACGTCAACATCAGCGGCGCGGCGGTCGCGAAGCACGCGCCGCACAAGGCCAACGCGGTCAAGCTGCTCGAATACCTCGTGTCGCCCGACGCGCAGACGCTGTATGCGCAGGCGAACTACGAGTATCCGGTGCGCGCGAACGTGAAGCTCGATCCGGTCATCGCGAGCTTCGGCACGCTGAAGGTCGATCCGCTGCCGCTCGCGGAAATCGCGAAGTACCGCAAGCAGGCCAGCCAGCTCGTCGACAAGGTCGGCTTTGACAACTGACGCCCCGCTCGCGCCCGCGCGCCGCGTGCGGCGCACGCCGCGCCTGAAGGGCGGCGTGTGGCTCGCCGCGGCGCTCGCGATCGCCGCGGCGGTCGCGGCGCCGCTCGCCACGCTCGTCGGCGCCGCGTTCGATGCCGACCTCGCGCACTGGCGGCATCTCGCCGAATTCGTGCTGCCGCAGGCGCTCGCGAACACGCTGCTGCTGCTCGCGGGCGTCGGCGCGATCGTCACGCTGGTCGGCACCGGCTGCGCATGGCTCGTCACCGCGTACGACTTCCCGGGGCGCCGCGCGCTGACCTGGGCGCTGCTGCTGCCGCTCGCGGTGCCGACCTACATCGTCGCGTTCGCGTATCTCGACCTGCTGCACCCGATCGGCCCCGTGCAGGGCGCGATCCGCTGGCTGCTCGGCTTCGACAGCCCGCGCCAGTTCCGCCTGCCCGACCTGCGCTCGCTGCCCGGCGCGATCTTCGTGCTCGGCTTCGTGCTGTATCCGTACGTGTACCTGAGCACCCGCGCGATGTTCGTCACGCAGTCGGCGAGCCTGCTCGAAGCCGCGCGCACGCTCGGCGCGGGACGCATCGCGACGTTCTGGCGGGTCGTCGTGCCGCTCGCGCGGCCGGCGATCGCGGTCGGCGTCAGCCTCGCGCTGCTCGAGACGCTGAACGACATCGGCGCCTCGGAATTTCTCGGCGTGCAGACGCTGACCGTGTCCGTCTACACCACCTGGATCACGCGCTCCGATCTCGCCGGCGCCGCACAGATCGCGCTCGCGATGCTCGCGATCGTCGTCGGCATGATCGTGCTCGAGCGCTACGGGCGCCGCCGCCAGCGCTATGCGCACGGGCGGCGCATGCGCCCGCTCGCGCCGCGCCGCCTGAGCGGCCCGGCCGCGTGGGGCATCGCCGCGCTCGGCTGGCTGCCGGTGCTGCTCGGCTTCGGCGCGCCGGCCGCGTATCTCGCGGTCGAAACGGGCAAGCGGCTGCATCTCGTCGGCGGCGTGTCCGCGCAGCTGCTGACGGGGCTCGCCAACACGCTGACGATCGCGCTCGCCGCGACCGCGGCGACGCTCGCCTGCGGGCTGGTCGTCGCATGGGCCGCGCGCGCGCAGCGCGACAGCGCGGGCACGGGCCCGGCGCGCGTGGGCGCGCGGATCGCGAGCCTCGGCTACGCGGTGCCGGGCACGGTGCTCGCGATCGGCCTGCTGCTGCCGCTCGCGGCCGCCGACCGCGCGATCGGCGCGGCGCTGGGCCGCGACGGGCTGATCCTGATGGGGTCCGCGGCCGCGCTCGTGATCGCGTACACCGTGCGCTTCCTCGCGATCTCGGCCGGCAGCATCGAAGCCGGCCTCGCACGCATCCCGCCGTCGCTCGAACAGGCGGCGCGCTCGCTCGGCGAAACCGCGGGCGGCACGCTGCGGCGCGTGCACTTGCCGCTGTTGCGGCCCGCGCTGACGACGAGCGCGCTGCTGGTGTTCGTCGACGCGATGAAGGAACTGCCCGCGACGCTGCTGCTGCGCCCGCTCAACTTCGACACGCTCGCGACCTGGCTGTATGCGGAGGCTGCGCGCGGCACCTACGAGGAAGGCGCGGTTGCCGCGCTCGCGATCGTGCTCGCCGGGCTCGTGCCCGTGATCCTGCTCGCCCGCACCCGCCACCAGATCGGAGCCTGACACCGTGAACCTGCTCGAACTCGACGCCCTCACCCTCGCCTACGACACGCCGCACGGCCCCCGCACGGTGGTCGACGGGCTAAGCCTCGCGCTGGCCCGCGGCGACATCGGCTGCCTGCTCGGCGCATCCGGCTGCGGCAAGACGACCGTGCTGCGCGCGATTGCCGGCTTCGAGCCGGTGCGCGCGGGCCGCATCCTGCTGGACGGCGCGCCCATTGCGACGCCGACGCTCGACGTGCCGCCCGAGCGGCGGCGCATCGGCATGATGTTCCAGGATTACGCGCTGTTCCCGCACCTGAGCGCCGCGGGCAACGTCGGGTTCGGGCTGCGGCGGCAGCCGAAGGCCGCGCGGCGCGCGCGCGTCGCGCAGATGCTCGAACTCGTCGGCCTCGCGGATGCCGCCGGCGCGTATCCGCACGAGTTGTCCGGCGGCCAGCAGCAGCGCGTCGCGCTCGCCCGCGCGCTCGCGCCGTCGCCGGAGCTGCTGCTGCTCGACGAGCCGTTCTCGAATCTCGACGTGGATACCCGCGAACGTCTCGCGTTCGAGGTGCGCGACATCCTGAAGGAAACCGGCCACACGGCGATCGTCGTCACGCACAACCAGGCGGAAGCCGTCGCGCTGGGCGACCGGATCGGCGTGATGCACGAAGGCCGCCTCGCGCAGTGGGACACGCCGTATGTGCTGCGTCACGAGCCGGCCGACGCGTTCGTCGCGTCGTTCGTGCGCGACGACGCGCTCGCCGACGAGCGCCGGCGCGCGCTCGCGCGCGGCTGCTGACGCGCCGCCCGGCCGATCGCGCCGAAGTAACGAAGCGCGGCCGTCAGCGCGAACGGCTAAGCGCCGTCGTCCGCGCGCACCGGCAGCGCGGTCGAGTACTTGATCTGCTCCATCGCGAACGACGAGCTGACGTCGAACAGCGGCACCGAGCGGATCAGCTGCTTGTAGACGCGGTCGTAGTCGTCGATGTCGGCCACCACGACGCGCAGCAGGTAATCGGTCTCGCCGCTCATCCGGTAGACCTCGACGACTTCCGGCATGTCGCGCACCACCTGCGTGAAGCGCTGCGCCCATTCCTCGGTGTGCTGGTTCGTCCGCACCGCGACGAACACCGTCGTGCCGACCCCCAGCTTGCGCGGATCGCACAGCGCGACCTGCGCGCGGATCGCGCCGGTTTCCTTGAGCCGCTGCACGCGCTTCCAGCACGGCGTCTGCGACAGGTTCACGCGCTGCGCAAGCTCCGCGATCGGCAGCGTGGCATCCGCCTGCAACAGCTCCAGCAGCTTGCGATCGATGGCATCCATTTCCCCGGTTCCTCGTGTATAGAAATTTATTCTATGCACACTTCGTTCGGGGGAACAATATGAAAAACCGCTTCTCGGCGTCGAACGGTATAAATACCGACATGCGAGTGCGGCGCGCGTACACGCGAATCCTGGTCAGGGCGTAGCGGAAGTCACCCGCCCATCGCGGCGGCTCACACGCCGCCGTCGTCGCGCGCGGCCCGCGCCGTTGCCGCTGCCGCCGCCGCTGCCGCCGCCGCTGCCGGCCCGGACGCCAACGGTTCATTGGCCGCCCCGGCCTCGCCAGCCCCGACGACCGGCCCTTCGACCGTCCCGTCTTCCGCCGTGCCGCGCGGCGACGGCGACACCACCTGCATCTGCGGCACCGGAATCGCGATGCCTGCCGCTTCCATCCGCGCTTTCACGCGCGCGTTGAACGCGCGCATCACGGTCGACTGCTGCAGCGGCTGCGTGCGAATCTGCCCCTTGAAGATCAGCCAGTTCGGCTCGAAGCGGTCGAGCCCCCACACCTCGACGCCGCCCAGCATCAGGCGCCGCACCGTGAAGTCGCTCCACAGGTCGGCGCCCGCGTCGCGAATCAGGTGCGTGATCTCGTCGACGTCGGCGGACAGCGGCGCGCGCACCTCGAACACCGCATAGCCGAAGTCGCGCGACAGGTTCTTGACGATCTTGATCTGCGAGAACGGAATCGCGTGCAGCGCGCCCTGCCCGTCGCGCAGCCGCACGGTGCGGATCGACAGGTGCTCGACGGTGCCCGCGTGGCCGCCGTCGACGTCGATCCAGTCGCCGACCGAGATCGTGTCCTCGACGATGATGAACAGCCCGGTGATCAGGTCGGACACGAGCGACTGCGCGCCGAAGCCGACCGCGAGGCCGATCACGCCCGCACCCGCGAGCAGCGGCGTGACGTTGATGCCGAGGTTCGCCGCGGTAACGACCGCGGCGATCGTGAGGATCGTGACGAACACCACGTTGCGCACGAGCGGCAGCATCGTGCGTGCGCGAACGCTCGGATTGCGGCCGCGGCGCGCGGCCGCCGAATTGAGCGCCTCGAGGATCGCCGTATCGACGATGATCCACGTGAGCCACGACACGAACCACGTGATGACGATCGCGGACATCGCCTGCGCGATGCCGCGCGCCGCCACGCTATGCTCGACGACGCGCGCGATCGAGATGCCCCACAGCCGCGACGTCAGCTCGACGTAGCCGAGCCAGACGAACAGCGTCATCAGCGAGCCGGCGAAGCGCACGAGCCGCGCGACGTACGCGGACTGGTTGCGCCGCACGCGGCGGTGCGCGGGGTTCGGACGCGTGACGCGCAGTACGACCGCCGACAGGAAAAACGCGAGCACCAGCAGCAGCGCGGTGACGATCGACGTCTGCAGCAGGTTCGACGACGTGCGGCTGCCCGCCAGCGTGCCGAATACCGCGGCGAACGCGAGCAGCAGCACCGGCACCGGCCAGATCCACGCGGCGAATTCGGCCATCTCGGTCGTCGCGCGATGGCCGGTGCGCAGCGCATAGCTGCGGTTGCGGATCAGGTGCGCGACCGGGCGCCGGAACGCGAGCGCGAAATACGCGCACAGCGTGGCCGCGATCATGTTCGCGACCGTCGCGATCAGGCCCGCGAGATTGGTGCCGAGCAGATGCGCGACGTCGTAGTTGAGCGCCGCGTCGCCGAGCGCGCCGAACGCGCCGATCACGCGCAGCAGGCGCCACGATCGCTCGATCAGCACGCGCCCCGCCGCGCGGCGGTGGCCGGCGCTGAACAGCGCGAACATGATCAGGCACAGCGCCGCGAACACCGAGCCCGCCACGATCGCATACGCGATCACGAGCGCGACGGTGCGGCCGAGCGATTCCGGCAGGTTGCGCGCGATCGACAGCACGAGCACGAACGCGATGATCCACGGGCCGACCCGGCGCAGCGCGAACATCAGCATCTCGTGCGCGCTCGGGTTCGGATTCAGCCTGACGGCCACGCCCAGGCGCGCGGCGAGCCGCTGCTGCACGGCAATCAGCGCGACCGCGCACGCCCCCCAGCCGACCAGCAGCAGCGCGCAATCGAGCAGGGTCATGCCGAACGATTCGGGGCCGTGGCCGCTCACGATCGTATAGAACTCGTTGCCGGCCGCCGTGAAGCGCCCCGCCCAGTAGTGCAACGGCGAATCGCCCTGCTTCATGCTCGATTCGACGGACGCCATCCCGGACGCGATCGCGCCCCACAGGCCAGCGTTCGCCGCCGACGGGGCCGATGCGGCGGAAGCCGCCTGCGCGGTCTGCGCGACGTCGCGCAACGCCTTGAGCTGCGACACGAGCGCGGTCCGCTGCCGATCGTTGTCGAGCATGCGGATCACGGAATTGAACGACTGGGCGATCTCGGCGGCGCTCGCCGGCGACGGCGTGGAAGCCGCCGCGGCGCCCGACGCGGCCGCCGCGCCGGAGGCCGCCGACGCGGGCGCCTCGGCAACCGCGGGCGCGATCAGCTTCTGGAACGTCGCGAGCCCGGGCACGGTCGCCGCCGGCGCGGGCTGTGCGAACCCGACCCCGAACACGAGACCGAGCGCGACGGCGCACGTCGTGAGACGAGGCGCAACAAGGGGCCGGACCGGCCGGCGCACTGTGACAAGGCAGGACAGCAAAACGACACAACAGGCCGTTACTGCCCAGCCCAGAAATTGCAAGGAGAACGAAAGCAAATTGCGATCCTGTCTGGGGAAGCACGGATCGCCTAGTGTAGCGTCAACCGGCGGCGCCCCCGCCAAAACGGGCCGCGCCGCCGTCTGCCGCTCAATACGCGGCGGTCGCGATCTCGCGCACGAAGCTGCCCTGCTCGAGCGCGTCGACGAATGCGATCGCGTAGTCTTCGGCCGAAATCTTGCTGTCGCCGTTCGCGTCGACGATCAGCTTGCCGACGCCGGTGCGGAACGTGCCCGTGCGCTCGCCCGGGGCGATCAGCGCGGCCGGCGCGAAGAACGTCCAGTCGAGATCGCCGACGCTGCGCAGGTACGTGAGCGCATCGCGGTGCGCGAGCGCGACCGCCTTGTACGCGTCCGGGAAGCCTTCGGCGTCGACGAGCTGCTTGCCCGGCGCGACTTCGAGCGAGCCCGCGCCGCCCACCACGACGAGCCGCTTCAGGCCGGCCTGGCGCACGCCGGCGACGAGCGCCTCGGTGGCCGCGATCACCTTCGCCGGATCGTCTTGCTTCGGGCCGTACGCGCTCGCGACGACGTCGTGGCCCGGCAGCGCGGCCGCGATGCTCGCCGGATCGAACAGGTCGGCGGCCTTCGCGGTGATGCCGTCGCCGCCCGCGCCCGGCGTGCGCGACAGCGCCGTCACACGGTGCCCGCGCCGCGCGGCTTCCGCGGCGATGCGCGAGCCGATCATGCCGGTTGCGCCGAACAGGGCGATGTTCAAGGTACGTTGCGTCATGTCGATTCTCCAGAAAGAAACATATGTAACTTAGTTAATTACATATAAGACCGAAAAAAATGGGGTGATCCACCCCGTTGCACCGGCCACGCGCGGCGCGGCCGGCTCACTGCTCCATCATTCGCTCATCCGCCGGCGCCGGCCCGATCGAGCCGAAGCTGCTCGGAATTCAGCACGTCGGCCGTCACGTCGGTCAGCGTGCGGGTGGCGAGCGATGCTTCCATCGCGCGCTGCGCGTCGCCGATGTAGTCGGTCAGCACGCCCTGGATGTGCCGCCCGACGAGACACGCCGGATTCGGCGCCTCGCGATGCAGCGCAAACAGCTGCGCGTCGTCGACCGCCCGGTACACGTCGAGCAGCGTGATGCTGTCCGGCTCGCGCGCCAGCAGCGCGCCGCCGCCCGCGCCGAGCTGGGACGTCGTAAGCCCGGCCGCCGCGAGCATCGACAGCAGCCGGCGAATCAGCGCCGGATTCGTGTTCACGCTGCCCGCGATGATGTCGGACGACAGCGGCACGCCCTCCTGCATCGACAGCAAGGCGAGCACGTGAACGGCAAACGCGAATCGGCTGCTGGTATTCATTCGTTGCTCACTCGAGCGCCGCCGGTCCGAACCGGCTGCCGGCGACAATGTGTAACCATGATAATTACATTTTGCGGATCGTGCAAGCGTCCGCTCACTGGCCGCTGGCAGGCTTGGTGGCGGATGCGCCCTGCTGGCTCCATTGCTGGAGCTTGCGCCCGGCTTCCGCGAGCTTCGCGCCGGCTTCGGACGCGGCGTGCGCGACGACCGCGGACGCCGCCGCGTCGATCTGCGCCTGCGCGGCGGACGCGAGGCCGCTCGCGGAAAGCGGCGGCACGGCGGACGCCGCGGACGCGATGCCGGCCTTCGCCGCGCTCGTCATCTGGTCGATTGCCTGCGTCGCGTGCTTCGCCGCGTCGGCAGCCGCGCTCGCGGCCGTGTCGGGTTGCGCGGGCGCGCCGGACTTCTCGCATCCTCCGAGCAGCAGCGCCGCGCACGCGGCGGCAACCGCCAGCGCGGGCCCGCGCCCGCTCACTCGCCATTCACTTACCTTCATCTGCATTCTCCGGCCACGCGCCGCGCGGCCTTTCTGGTTGAAACGACGTCGATGATACCGCCGATGCGAGCCGCATTTCGCTCACTCCGGGTTAAAAACGGCTTTCAATTTCGGATTTATCCGATTCAATCGTGCGAGCGATCGCCCTAAAGTGAAGTCCCTCCGACCCGCATCGCCCGCGATCCGCAATTCATGGACTTCCTCGTCGACTGGCTCATCATCCTGGCGGCCATGCTGGCCGTCGCCTGGTTCCTGTGCCTGCGCGCGCCGTGCTCGCGCCACCCGCCGGAAATCGGCCGCGCACGCCGCATCGAATCCGCGCGCCTGCTCACGCAGGGCATTCTCGGCTTCTGGACGGCCGCGCTGATCGTCGCGCGCGAAATGCTGGCCGCCGACAGCGCCGACGCGTCCCAGGTCGGCTTCGCGGCGATCGCATTCGCCGCGCTCGGGCTCGCGGCTGTCGCGGCGTACTGGTGCGTCTGCGCCGTGCGGCTGCGCCGCCCGCGCCTGTTCTTCCGGCGCTCCTGACGCGCCAGGCCGGTGCGCGATGCCGCACGATCGCGCACCATCGCGCGCCTCGTCCGCACCAGATCGGAACGTTCCGCACCACGCCCGTGCGATCGACGCCGCCACGCCCGGGCAGCCGCCGCTCCCCGGTGCGCGCGCATCGCGCCGGCGCCCCATCCGGCAGCGCGCGCCGCACCAATTCCACGCAGCCGTTCACCAGCTTGGCTCGATTTTTGCGTTCCTCGCCCTCTTTTTGAGCAAGGAAGCCTCGGAATGGATGGTCTGAAATCCGGCGTCGACACGCTGTTCCTGTTGATCGGCGCCGTCATGGTGCTCGCGATGCACGCGGGCTTCGCGTTCCTCGAGCTGGGCACGGTGCGCAAGAAGAACCAGGTCAACGCGCTCGTGAAAATCCTGGTCGACTTCTCGGTGTCGACCATCGCGTACTTCTTCATCGGCTATACGATCGCGTACGGCGTCGAGTTCTTCGACGACATCGGCACGCTGTCGCAACACAGCGGCTATGCGCTCGTGCGCTTCTTCTTCCTGCTGACGTTCGCCGCGGCGATTCCGGCGATCATCTCCGGCGGCATCGCCGAACGCGCGAAATTCAACCCGCAGCTCGTCGCGACGCTGATCATCGTCGGCTTCGTCTATCCGTTCTTCGAAGGCATCGCGTGGAACGAGCGCTTCGGCATCCAGGCGTGGCTCGCGCACGCGTTCGGCGCGCCGTTCCACGATTTCGCGGGCTCGGTCGTCGTGCACGCGTTCGGCGGCTGGGTCGCGCTGCCCGCCGTGCTGCTGCTCGGCGCGCGCCACGGCCGCTACGGCAACGACGGCCGGATCGCCGCACACCCGCCGTCAAACATCCCGTTCCTCGCGCTCGGCGCCTGGGTGCTCGCGGTCGGCTGGTTCGGCTTCAACGTGATGAGCGCGCAGACGCTCGACAAGGTGAGCGGCCTCGTCGCGCTGAATTCGCTGATGGCGATGGTCGGCGGCACGCTCGCCGCGTGGCTGGCCGGCCGCAACGATCCGGGCTTCACGTACAACGGCCCGCTTGCGGGGCTCGTCGCGGTCTGCGCGGGGTCCGACGTGATGCACCCGATCGGCGCGCTCGCGACCGGCGCCGCGGCCGGCGCGCTGTTCGTCGCGATGTTCACCTGCGTGCAGAACAAGTGGCGCATCGACGACGTGCTCGGCGTGTGGCCGCTGCACGGGATGTGCGGCGCGCTCGGCGGCATCGCGGCCGGCGTGTTCGGGCTGCCCGCGCTCGGCGGCCTCGGCGGCGTCGCGTTCGGCTCGCAGGTCATCGGCACGCTCGGCGGCATCGCGATCGCGCTCGCCGGCGGCACGCTCGTCTACGGCGCGCTGAAGGCGACCGTCGGCCTGCGCCTCGACCGCGAGGCGGAATTCGACGGCGCCGACCTGTCGATCCACCGCATTTCGGCGACGCCCGAGCGCGACTGAGATTCGAGCGAATGCTCGACCACCCTACAATTTCTATTCAAAAAACTTTCATCTGGCGTCCCTACACTTCAGTCCAGTTTTCAATTCGCCTTCGCGTGGCTTGCGATCGCAAGCCACGCGAAGGCGACGACGCTTCCAACAACCGAAACTGGACTCCACATGCCCGCGTTGCCCAATGCTTCCCGTCGCCAGGCCCTGAAGATTCTCGCCGGCGCACCCATGCTTCCCCTTTCCGGACTCGCGCTGCCCGCCCTGCTGACGGGCTGCGGCGGCGACGACAATGCGGCCGCGACACCGGCCGCCGCGGCATTCGCCGCGGCGAGCTTCGCATCGATGGCGGCGCCCACGCTCGACAACCCGGCGGCCATGGCGACGACGACGGTGGGCTCGACGCTGTCGGTGTCCTTCTCCGACGGCACGTCGCGCAACTTCAAGCTCGCCTACCGGCCGTTCTTCGCAACGGGCGACCTGGTGCCGGACGGCAAGGGCGGCACGACGCTCGCGGGCGGCTACTACGACATCAACAACCAGCCGATCATCGACCGCTCGGTCGCGGGCAAGGAGCGCCAGTTCTATTCCGACTGCCCGGACGGCAGCTCGCTGCTGACGCTGAAGAACGCGAACGTGCCCGGCGTGAAGGGCAACACGGTGTTCGCGGTCGTGCAGTTCGAATACACGACGCGCGACCAGGCGAGCGTGTCGCAGTACGGCCAGCTGCCGTCGCCGATCGCGGTGCTCACGCTCGACCAGGACCCGGCGAGCGGCGCGCTCAAGCTCGTCAAGTACCACAACGTCGACACGTCGAAGGCGCACGGCCTGTGGATCACCTGCGGCGCGAGCCTGTCGCCGTGGGGCACGCACCTGTCGAGCGAGGAATACGAGCCGGACGCGACGAAGGCCGCGACCGACGCGCAATTCAAGGCATTCAGCCGGAACACGTTCGGCGACGAGACGAAGGCCAACCCGTATCACTACGGCCACCTGCCCGAGATCACCGTGAACCCGGACGGCACCGGCACCGTGAAGAAGCACTACTGCCTCGGCCGCATCTCGCACGAGCTGATCCAGGTGATGCCGGACCAGCGCACCGTGATGATGGGCGACGACGCGACCAACGGCGGCCTCTTCATGTTCGTCGCGGACAAGGCGGCCGACCTGTCGGCGGGCACGCTGTACGTCGCGAAGTGGACGCAGACGTCGTCGGCGGGCGCCGGCTCCGCGACGCTCGCATGGCTCAAGATCGGCCACGCGACGAGCGCCGAGATCGAGGCGCTCGCGAACACGCTGAAGGCGTCGGACATCATGGACGTCGCGACGGCCGATCCGGCCGACGCGAGCTACACGAAGGTCCACTTCGGCGGCAAGTTCAACTGGGTTCGCGTCAAGCCGGGCATGGAAAAGGCCGCCGCGTTCCTGGAGACGCACCGCTACGCGGCGCTGCTCGGCGGCAGCATGGCGTTCACGAAGCTCGAAGGCACGACGGTGAACGCGAAGGACCAGATCGTCTACACGGCGATGTCGCGGATCGAGACGTCGATGGTCAAGGGCAACGCGGTGTCGCGCGACGTCGCGCTCGACAAGAAGATCGCCGCGGGCGCGGTTTATGCGCTGAACCTGAAGGGCGGCCAGCGCGACGCGTCGGGCGCCGCGATCGACAGCGACTGGGTGCCGGTCGACATGAGCGCGCCGGCCGCGCTGGTCGGCGAGGACCTCGCCGCCGCGGACGCGCTCGGCAACCTCGCGAACCCGGACAAGATCGCGAACCCGGACAACCTGAAGTTCTCGGAGAAGCTGCGCACGCTCTTCATCGGCGAGGACTCGGGCATGCACGTGAACAACTTCCTGTGGGCGTACAACGTCGACACGAAGGCGCTCACGCGCGTGCTGTCCTGCCCGGCCGGCGCCGAATCGACGGGCCTGCACGCGGTCGACGAGATCAACGGCTGGACCTACATCATGAGCAACTTCCAGCACGCGGGCGACTGGGAGTCGCCGCTGCACGACAAGGTCAAGCCGACCCTCGATCCGCTCGTGCGCGCGAACTTCAAGGACCGCTTCGGCGCGAGCGTCGGCTACCTGACGGCCGAGCCGACCAGCATCAAGCTCGCGAAGGCCTGACGCCCTGCACCGGTTCCCGTCGCCGACGGGAACCGCCCCCTGCTTCATCACGTTTCATTCGTGGCGCTACGCCGCTTCATGCGCGATGCCCCTTGCGGGCGTCGCGCTTTTTTTTCGCCTGTGGCGGGCGCGCACTATTGGCGCACATCAAAGCTTGTGGGGAAGAATGGCTGTTGGGTCAATCAGCATCGCGACACCTTCGGGGTCGAGCCGATCTGCAAGGTCCTGCGGATTGCCCCGTCGGGCTACCGACGCCATGCGGCACAGCTTCGCGATCCGTCCGAACGCAGTGCCCGCGCGAAACGCAATCAGATTCTGCGACCAGAGATCAAGCGCGTCTGGCAAGCCAACATGCAGGTCTATGGCGTGCCGAAGGTCTGGAAGCAGATGAACCGGGAGTGCATTGCGGTGGCGCGCTGCACGGTCGGGCGGCTGATGAAACGGCAGGGCTTGCGTGGCGCGGTTCGCGGCAAACGGATTCGCATGACGATCCCCGACATGAGCGCACCGCGCCCACTGGATCGAGTCAACCGGCAGTTTAAGGCCGACCGGCCGAATCAGCTTTGGGTGTCGGACTTCACCGATGTCTCGACGTGGCAGGGCTGGCTGTACGTGGCGTTCGTGGTCGACGTGTTTGCTCGCCGCATCGTCGGCTGGCGGATCAGTTCGTCGATGACCACGGACTTCGTGCTGGATGCACTTGAACAGGCGCTGTATGCTCGTCAGCCGGGCAATGACGGGACGTTGGTTCACCATTCCGACAGAGGGTCGCAATTCGTCAGTATTCGGTATAGCGAACGATTCGCCGAAGCGGGCATCGAGCGGTCGGTCGTCAGCCGCGGCGACAGCTACGACAACGCACTGGCTGAAGCGATCAACGGGCTGTACAAGACAGAACTGATTCATCGGCGCGCCACTTGGATAACGAGGGAATCCGTCGAACTGGCAACGCGGACCTATCCGTCATTTTGTGGGCGAGGCATATCATGAGGGTTAAAAATCATGGGTATGCCGATGAAGAAGAAGAGACGAACGGTGGCCTCGCAGGCAGCGGCCCGAGGGCCGCTGCCTGAACTGCCCAAGGAACTGCTGGACCAACTTGTCAAGGGGCCAATGACGCCGGCTGAGGTGCAGGACCTGATGCTGGCGTTCAACAAGGCGCTCATCGAACGCGCAATGGGCGCCGAGATGAATCTGCATCTGGGCCTATCAGCCGGGCCAGTCCAAGCCGCCCGGCCAGGCCAACGAACGCAACGGCGCCAGCGGCAAGACCGTCATCACCGATCGCGGCCCGGTCCGGGTCGAGGTGCCTCGTGACCGCGATGGCAGCTTCGAGCCGATCCTGATTCCCAAGCACGAACGCCGCTTCACCGGCTTCGACGAGCGCATCATCGCGATGTACGCGCGCGGCATGAGCGTGCGCGAGATTCAAGGGTTTCTGGCCGAGCACTACGGCACCGAAGTGTCGCCCGACTTCATCAGCTCGGTCACCGACGAGGTGATGGCCGAGGCGCTGAGCTGGCAGAGCCGCCCGCTCGAAACGATGTACCCGGTGGTGTTCTTCGATGCGCTGCGGGTCAAGATCCGCGACGACGGCGTGGTCAGCAACAAGGCGGTCTATCTGGCCTTGGGCATCCAGGCCGACGGCCAGCGCGACGTGCTGGGCCTCTGGATCGAGCAGACCGAGGGCGCCAAGTTCTGGCTCAAGGTGTTCAACGAACTGAAGACGCGCGGCTGCCAGGACATCCTGATCGCCGTGGTCGACGGCCTGAAGGGGCTGACCGAGGCCATCGGCGCCGCCTATCCTAGGACGGCGGTTCAGACCTGCATCGTGCATCTGATCCGCAACAGCCTGGAATATGCTGGCTGGAAGGACCGTAAAGCCGTGGCGCAGGCACTGCGCCCGATCTACGCGGCGGCCAGCGAAGGGGCGGCAAGTCAGGCGCTACAGGACTTCGCCGACGGCCCCTGGGGCGAGAAATACCCGACCATCGCGCAATCGTGGCAGCGCGCCTGGGAGCACGTCACACCGTTCTTCGTGTTTCCGCCGGAGATTCGACGGGTTGTGTACACGACCAACGCCATCGAAAGCCTGAACATGCAGTTGCGCAAGATCATCAAGACCCGCGGCCACTTCCCGAATGACGAGGCTGCCATCAAGCTGCTCTGGCTGGCGCTGCGCAACGTGCTGGCCAAGACCGTGCGGTCGGCCTTCGACTGGAAATCCGCCATGAACCAGTTTGCTATCCTGTTCGGTGAGCGATTCACGCAGGCGCGTGGCTAACGATTTGTTCAACCGCCTCACCCACAAAAATGCGGACAGGTTCGGCAACGCTGGAGTGGGTGGCCTGGTACAACCATCATCGGCTGATGGAACCGCTCGGCTATATCCCGCCCGCGGAGGCTGAGGCAAACTACTACAGGCAACTCAGATATGCCGCTGATGGGCCTGCATTAAATTAAACCAACCAGCCTCCACGATTCCCGGTGCGGTTCAAGTAGCATAATCGGATTCGTCATCAGGCTGATTTCGACTCGTCGTTTATGAACTCATCCGTACCGGCTTCTCTATTGTGTCGCGAAAGCTTCACGAGATTGATTTAGGTGAATCACAAGGCTGGGCACAATGCAAGAATCTATTTCCGATGTGCTGGGATCAACATCAGGAGAATGGCCGACTCTCATTGAGGGCGATTACTCCGTTGGAGTTATTCGCCTCGTTACCCTCATTCGAGAGCGGGTCAATCACCTGCTGTTCGCCTCCGTTGAACTCCTGCCTGCAGAGATGCCAGTTCCACCGCCGCCCCTGGACGGTGGATGGTCACAAAACTTCGGACTTGATCGACTCTGTGTTGGTCGAACCGTTCTGCCGCTAGCGGACGCAATCGCGTGGTACGAGACGCTCAAGCAAGGTCAAGCCGTCGTCCCTGGCAAAACCTTCCGGATCGCGGCCCCGCCCTTGTCTCCTGAGCCGGATTACAATGGGTTCACCGTCTTACCTGATCCGCCACCCTTTTCTCCAGTTTGGCATGATAAACCCCGGCTGCATCGTCTCGTGCCGATGGCGGCACTGTCCGAACCTGTGGTGGCAATGCGAAACGGTTCGACCGAGATCGAAGCCTTCGTCCGTGCCCGGGAATGGTTGCGCCAGAAAATTCACTTCGACTTGCTAGCCTACGACGACTGGCTTGGATCTGGTGTACTGATCGCTCCGAACCCCCTTCTTCGCTACTGCGGCACCCGCATCGCGGAGCGATCGGCAGCGGGCGAAACCATCGAAGTCGGCGGAACACCACGTCGCGGCGCCAATCTCTCGACCCTTCGACTTATCGTCGAAGAGGTACGCGCGGGCGCACCGGCCTGGCGCGCCGAAGGTACTCCCAATGCTCTCGGCCGCTTTCGTGCCCCAGCGCACTCTCAGGTTGCGACTGTCCGTCACGATCTATCTTGTCAACTTCGTGGCCTTCTTGATCACGACGCTCCGGCTTCCTTTTTTCGCAGCATCAACATCAGCCACACACCACAGGGATCCGTGCGGGAGGTTGCACCCCCAAGGCGTACACCATCCGCCCAACCGCGAATAGTCCACGTTCGCCCTCCTCATAAGCCATCGGCTACTCCACCGCCGACGGCACTCCGTCAACTAGAGGATCTGCAGCGAGCGCGCGCAGAACGCTTCGGAGATTTTCGACCGACTGAAGCGCGCCTAATCCATCGCAACGCCCGCCTCCTCGAAAACGACCGAGAAGGGACGGTTTTGTGGATCCGAGAGCTCATTGCCTCAGCTCGATCTCAAGTTCTCTTCGTCGATCCTTATCTCGATGCTGACGACCTTCAAGAGTTCGCAACGGCCGCGTCGTACCAAGGTGTTGCCATCCGCGGTCTAATCAATCCACGGCCAAACCGCAGCCGCCACGCTGATGAAAGCGGCAAGTTATTCGGTGACCAGATGCTCGAAAAAATTGCTGAACTGCGGGACCCCGCACAGGAGTTTGGGAATATCGACATTCGGGTTTCGAAGATCCGCCGTCTACATGATCGCTTCTTGCAGGTCGACGATGTGGTTTGGCACTCCGGTCACTCGTTCAACCAGATGGGCAAAGGGGAGATCAGCCTGATGACACTAGTCGCTGAACCCGCCGAAACACGCGAGGTGCTTGCGGAGGCATTCGCCGAAGCCGAACCCTTCGAAAACTATTGGGCAAATCGTCCCGTCCCGCCGTGGTCGCTGAGGCGAGAGGTTAGTTACCTGCTGCGCCGCCTTGCAAAGTGGCTCGAACGGTCACGCAACACGCAGCCCCAGGAGGCTGGCCATGAGTGACGACGGCAGAGCACTTCCGCCCCCAGTCGACGGTGCAGCGGCTCTGGCCATAACACTCGATTGGCTTCGCCTGCCGGATCGGACGAATGAATTTGGAAACCTCGAGCCGAAGCCGATCGACGGATCGGGCACACCCGACACTCTGGCGGAGCACTTAGCCGCCGCAGGTCTCATGGACTGGCGCGATGCCATCGTCACCGCAGCAGGTCCAGGACAACCTCTTCATTTAGATCCTCACTTGCGATGGCTCATGGGCCAAGCCGCAATTGAGATCGCCGTCGACACCAATCAGCGCAGCATCCTCCCCGTAGTCCAGGAGTTGCAGTCTCTCGGTGAAGTCAGCGACGTCGAATTGGTGTCCACGATCTGTAGCCGCATCGCGAATGCGACCGATAATTACTCACTTCTGGAGTCCCTCCGCTCGCGCCTGCAGTCAGCATGGAACTCTCGCTTTAACGAGCGGCTTCGGGGTTATGTCGAAGCGACCGCCACTCAACCGTTGACGTCGCGACACCTCTGGCCTGGGCATGACAGTATGCTGCTCGGTGACCGGTGGGCACATCGGGTTGCTGCGACGCTTTGGCCAGATCGCTACATGGAGATGCTGGCTAGCTTTCCCGCACTATTTCAGCATGCCTTTGGCATGCCCCTGTCGCAAATCGACCTTGCCTTGGTCGCGGCACTCGTGCGCGTGTCCCCCGATGTTTTCTCGGGCGACGGGGCGCCCCTCGGACCCGTGGTCGTCTTCGTCCTGCTCGATGTGACCGAGGCACGGCTCGCAACGGTCGGGGCACAGGACATGAACACTGTAGAGATCGAACTCGGCAACATCCTCGATAGCGTGTTCTCCCGTAGCGACGGGAACTGGATCGGCCGAGCATGGCTGCAACGTATCATCTGGCAAGATTCCCCGCGGCGAGCAGGTCGCGCACAGGCGGACGTGACTACACAGAGAGCCCTACGGGATACGCTACTCGCGCAACTATCCAGTCGTATCACACCTCTCGGCGAAACCGTATTTGACTGGGTACGTCAGGAAGAGCCGCTCTGGGGAGTTGATCGCGTCTTGACCGAAGCCTCGATTCTGGACGCACACGGTGACGCGGGCGCGGCGGCCGAGATTCTCGCAGGAGCGGTTCGGCAAGGGTTGGTGAACGCCACCGGTCGATCCGCAGGGCTCGCCACGAGTTCGCCGGAAGCGACAGTCGTCGGCCGCGTGCTTTCTCATCTGCCCGACATGAACCAGTGGTTCCGGACTCTATGGCGTGATACTTACGAACTGCGAGAGCAGTTGAGCTACCCGGCGCACCGTGGCCTCGACAATCCAGCGTATCCCGCTCTGGTCTGGGGCCTGATTGGACTTAACTCCTCACAGCCAACACATGTCGACGCAGCGAACTTCTGGCGCGCGATTGCGGCCGCAGTGTTCGAGACGCAACGCATTGACCCGAACGCGAGCATATTCAATGGCGCGATGCCACCGATAACTCGGGTCACGGTTCAGCTGGGCGCGGCGCTTGTCGAGCTTGGCGCCCTTCCGGTCAGTGACCTCGCCGACTTCCTAGCCGATCAGTTAGAGCCGACTGCCGAATATGCGCGTCTCTGGCAAATCGCGAGGTCTGAAGCATCGGACACTGCCACCTTAGACGCGGGGCGCTTGGTAGGCGCGACCCTGCTTCGCCAGGCGCTCGAGGCCGGGATCACACAAAACCTTCCAATGTGGGACGCAGCGCTTGATCAGTCCGCACGGGACGATTTGGCGGATTTCTTGCGCCGCCTTTAAGTGGAGGTGCTATCCATTGTGAACCATCGGAATAGCCCTTCGACACACAACCACTTTGCGGTGCCCAATCGAACATTGCAATGCCAGTCACAGTCCCGCGGCGAGATGTCGCTACTGCACATGGCAGCGACCATTTCGCGACCAAGATGGAAATGGCTCGAATCGATGAAGCACGGGCGGACCGCGAACCAAGTTGCGGCTGATCGCTGCCGAGCGCCCTTCACGACCATGCGCCATCTGTAAAGGGAAGGCCGTCAATCGCTTTCCTTTTTCCCTAAAACCACCGCCTGATAGTTACGAAAATCTGCTATGAATACCATCTGGGGAGCCGCAATCGTTCCGCTTGTCACCTATCTTCTTTCCATCCTTGGTCTCGTTGGCTTCGCTGGCTATGCGATCTTCCGACTAAACTCCACCCAGATCATTCGAGAAAAGGTGTGGAGTACTTTCGTCGGCGACAAAGATTTCAACGACGAGAAACTGAAGTCTTTCGGACAGAATCAGCTTGACTTGACACGTTTTCGTTTGGTGTATGGCGTAACGGCCCGATCAGTTCAAGATCTGCATCGATTGCTGTCCTGGATGGAACGTCATCACCTCACTCCGATAGAGGTTAAACAGGTTCGCGCCCGTATCGATCCATCCAAAGACGAGCCGCTCGAAGCCCCGCGGACGCGACATCTTGTCACGCGCGCTGCCCTAGCCTTGCTCATAATGGTGGGCTTGATGGTGACCTTCGACAAGGCGAGCACCTCGAAAACAACACTACTCACCATGCATGTCTCGAAGACATGGCTATGGAGTGACGGAGCGAGTGTCGAGGGCACTCTAGGAAATTCGTGGCGACTCGATGCTCAGTCGTGTGCAAAGCTCCCGCTGCCCGGTACCACCCTCACCGGCTTGACCAATGATGAGACGACAGCCATTTGCAAGGGCATTGCAGACGGTGCGCTCAGGGACACGGTAAACGACGGGATAAAGTATCAACGCCGAGCTATCGCGGTGTTCTTGTTTTTCGTTCTCATCGTCGAGACAAACATCGCCTTTGGTTTCGGCATCGACCTGCGTGCACGCACGCTGGCCCGTCGACTACGCTCCAGGAACGACACCTCAAGCGAGCCCTCAGTGCCATTGGTAAACGAAAATCCAATCGAGCAATAACGCGTCATAGGCAAGGTAACGTACCGCTTGACGGTCAACGAGTATTTGCTCTCCCGGCAGAAAAAGTGGAACCAGCAGCCGATTCGTATCGGTACGCCACGTAACCTCTGCCTCCCAACACCCCACCGCGCAGATTATGCTGACACGGTGATACCGGCCACTTGACGGGCATGTCAACTAGAAGGGATTGGCAGTAGCGGCCCAGCCAGTCCAGCTTCTCCAGCCGTGGGCCGCCGCAGCGTTCGCACCAGACCCAGCGTCGGGGCACGTGCAGCACGACCCGGTACTCGAACAGCGGCAGATCGCGTACCCGCCGAACGGTCGTTTCATGAATCTGCTGGCAACGCGCGCCGCATTGCTCGCAGTACATGACCTTGCTGACCGGCTTCAGGTAGAGCGACAGCGTGCGGTTTTCGCCTTGCGGCCACTCCACCCGCTCTAGCCGATAGCCTGTCCAGCAGCCCAGTGCTTGCAGTGCCTTGCGATCGAGCAATTCTTCCTCCTGACATCCTTAAAGTCAGATGTCAGGTTACGCAATCGCTCTCCAAGGCTCCACGGTTTCCTGCGATGAACCAAAAAAAAAGCGCCACGGAGACCGTGGCGCTAAAAAAGTTCTAGCCATTCCGAGGGCCGTGCTAGAACCTGAGAGACTGCGCGAAACATCGTTGCCGGTTAAACTGCGAAACGATGTTTCGAAAACGTGAGACATTCTTTCCGTTTCCGCCGGACAAGTCAAGCGGTATTTGCATCCAACGATGCGGTTTTTCGCGATGCAGGATCAGGAGTTTTCCTAATAAACCAAGGGGGAACCCGTAAAATCCCATCTCATGACCGGTTGACCCAAATAACATGCATCCTTTGACAATCATCCTACAATTCCAACAAAATTGAAATCCAGTTTCGGAAATAGAGAGAACGCCCCGTGTCGACACCCGTGAATCCTCCTGCTTCCCGCGAACGCGAATCGTCGCCCGACGAAATCACCGCGCTCGCGCGCGGTCTGGCCGTGCTGCGGCGCATCGCCGCCGCCGACGCGCCGGTCAGCAACCGCGAGCTGACCGAACTGACCGGCATCCCGAAACCGACCGTGTCGCGGATCACCGCGACGCTCGTCAGCGCCGGCTTCCTGTACCAGCTGCCCGACAGCGAGCGGTTCGTGCTCACCGCGTCGGTGCTGGAGCTGAGCCACGGCTTCCTGCGCAACTTCGACATCCGCGCGCGCTCGCGGCCGTTCATGATCGAGCTGGCCGAGCGCACGTCGCTGTCCGTGCACCTCGCGGTGCGCGACCGCCTCGACATGGTCGCGATCGACGTGATCCGGCCGCGCTCGGCGGTGCTCGTCACGCGTCTCGAGATCGGCTCGCGGATGGACATCGCGCGCACCGCGGTCGGCCGCGCGTATCTCGCCGCGCTCGAGGACGACGAACGCCGCGGGCTGATCGACGCGCTGCGGGCCGCGGCGGGCGACGACTGGCCGCACGTGTTCGCGCGGCTCAACCCCGCGCTCGACGACGCGCAGCGCCAGGGCTACACGATCGCGATCGGCGAATGGCGCGAGGGCCTGAGCGCGGTCGCCGCCGGGTTCGTCGGCCCGTCGGGCCAGTGCTATTCGGTCAATTGCGGCGGTGCGTCGCACCAGTGCCCGCCCGAATGGCTCGACGAGCACGTGGTGCCGGCGCTGCACGAATGCATCGCGAAGATCACCCGCGAGATCGGCGGCGCGCCCGCCCGGCGCCGCGTCGCTTGACGTGCAAGCCGCGTGCACGTCATGCGCGCGAGCGCCGTCCGTCGCCGTCTGTAACCAACGTAACCCGTTGAAAGATAGTCCGCTGGACTGTAACGGGGACGGGACGTAGCATCATGCCCATCGTCGCGCCGCCCTCGCGGTGCGCACCGCTCTTTTCCCGCGCAGGACGGAGCCCGGCCGGCTCCCCCTGACGCCGCATGCACATGCGCTGCCCGCCTCGCGGCACGCCGTCTTTCAGACCGAACCGATGGACAACCAGCAAAAGCCCACGCCCCCCGCGTACGACCCTGCGCCCGCCTCCCCCCCGCGCGCCGCCCGCGCCGCAAGCTGATGCTCGGCGCGCTTGCGCTCGTCGCGGCCGGCGGCCTGCTGTGGTGGCATCCGTGGAGCGGCGACCCCGACGGCAAGTCCGGCACGGGTGCGAGTGCGGGCAGCGGCCGCCACGGCCGCGGCGGCCCGGCCGCGATGGCGAACGTGCCGCAGCCGGTGCAGGTCGCTGCCGCGACGCGCGGCGAAATGCCGGTCGTGCTGTCCGCGCTCGGCACCGTGACGCCGCTCGCGAACGTGACCGTCAAGACGCAGTTGTCGGGCTACCTGCAGTCGGTCGCGTTCCAGGAAGGCCAGCTCGTGAAGAAGGGCGACGTGCTCGCGCAGATCGATCCGCGCCCGTACCAGAACGCGCTCGAGAACGCCGAAGGCACGCACGCGCGCGACGCCGCGCTGCTCGCGACCGCGCGCCTCGACCTGAAGCGCTACCAGACGCTGCTCGCGCAGGATTCGATCGCGTCGCAGCAGGTCGACACGCAGGCGTCGCTCGTCAAGCAGTACGAGGGCGCGGTGAAGACCGACCAGGCGGCGATCGATTCCGCGAAGCTGAACCTCGTCTACGCGCGCATCACCGCGCCAGTGTCGGGCCGCGTCGGCCTGCGCCAGGTCGACCCGGGCAACTACGTGACGCCGGGCGACACGAACGGCATCGTCGTGATCACGCAGATCCAGCCGATCAGCGTGATCTTCACGACGTCAGAGGACAACCTGCCGCAGATCCTCAAGCAGATGAACGCGGGCAGCAAGCTGTCGGTCACCGCGTACAACCGCAACAACACGGTGCCGCTCGAGACCGGCTCGCTCGAGACGCTCGACAACCAGATCGACACGGCCACCGGCACGGTCAAGCTGCGCGCGACGTTCGCGAACCAGGACGGGCTGCTGTTCCCGAATCAGTTCGTCAACACGCGGCTGCTCGTCGACACGGTCCGCGACGCGACGATCGTGCCGACGTCGGCGGTGCTGACGGGCTCGATCGGCCAGTTCGTCTACGTCGTCAAGCCGGACAACACGGTGACGGTGCGCAAGGTCAAGGTCGGCCCGGTCGACGGCGAGCGCACCAGCATCGTCGACGGCGTCGCGGTCGGCGAGCGGGTCGTCACCGACGGGTCCGACCGCCTGCGCGAAGGCTCGACGATCACGATCCCGGCCGACAAGCCGAAGGGCGCGTCGGGAACATCCGGCGCGCACGGCGCGGGCGCGGCCGCCGGCGCATCCGGCACGACGGGCGGGCACCGCGGCCAGCATCGCGGCGGCGCATCGCAAGCGCCGGCACGGTAACGCGCGGGCCGTCCGATGAATCCGTCCCGCATCTTCATTCTCCGGCCGGTCGGCACCGCCCTCCTGATGGCGGCCATCATGCTGGCCGGCCTCGTCGCGCTGCGCTTCCTGCCGCTCGCGGCGCTGCCCGAGGTCGACTACCCGACCATCCAGGTGCAGACCTTCTATCCCGGCGCGAGCCCCGAGGTGATGACGTCGTCGGTGACCGCGCCGCTCGAACGGCAGTTCGGGCAGATGCCGTCGTTGAACCAGATGTCGTCGCAGAGCTCGGCCGGCGCGTCGGTGATCACGCTGCAGTTCGCGCTCGACCTGCCGCTCGACGTCGCCGAACAGGAAGTGCAGGCCGCGATCAACGCGGCCGGCAACCTGCTGCCGTCCGACCTGCCCGCGCCGCCGATCTACGCGAAGGTCAACCCGGCCGACGCGCCGGTGCTGACGCTCGCGGTCACGTCGAAGACGCTGCCGCTCACGCAGGTGCAGGATCTCGCCGACACGCGGCTCGCGATGAAGATCTCGCAGGTCGCGGGCGTCGGCCTCGTCAGCCTGTCGGGCGGCAACCGCCCGGCCGTGCGGATCCAGGCGAACCCGACCGCGCTCGCGCAGTACGGGCTGAACCTCGACGACCTGCGCACGACGATCTCGAACCTGAACGTCAACACGCCGAAGGGCAACTTCGACGGCCCGACGCGCGCATACACGATCAACGCGAACGACCAGCTGACGAGCGCCGACCAGTACCAGGACGCCGTCGTCGCGTACAAGAACGGCCGGCCGGTGATGCTGACCGACGTCGCGAAGATCGTCGCCGGCTCGGAGAACACCAAGCTCGGCGCGTGGGTCGACGCGGAGCCCGCGATCGTCCTGAACGTGCAGCGCCAGCCCGGCGCGAACGTGATCCAGACGGTCGACGCGATCAAGGCGCAACTGCCGAAGCTGCAGGAGTCGCTGCCCGCGGCGCTCGACGTGCGCATCGTCACCGACCGCACGACGATGATCCGCGCGGCGGTGCGCGACGTGCAGTTCGAGCTGATGCTCGCGGTCGCGCTGGTCGTGCTGGTGATGTACCTGTTCCTCGCGAACGTCTACGCGACGATCATCCCGAGCCTGTCGGTGCCGCTGTCGCTGATCGGCACGCTCGCGGTGATGTATCTGTCGGGCTTCTCGCTGAACAACCTGTCGCTGATGGCGCTGACGATCGCGACCGGCTTCGTCGTCGACGACGCGATCGTGATGATCGAGAACATCGCGCGCTACGTCGAGGACGGCGACCCGCCGCTCGAGGCCGCGCTGAAGGGCTCGAAGCAGATCGGCTTCACGATCATCTCGCTGACGGTGTCGCTGATCGCCGTGCTGATCCCGCTGCTGTTCATGGGCGACGTGGTCGGGCGGCTGTTCCACGAGTTCGCGATCACGCTCGCGGTGACGATCGTGATCTCGGCGATCGTGTCGCTCACGCTCGTGCCGATGATGTGCGCGAAGCTCCTGCGCCACTCGCCGCCGCCGGAGAGCCACCGCTTCGAGGCGCGCGTGCACCAGGCGATCGACCGGGTGATCGCGCGCTACGCGGTCGCGCTCGAATGGGTGCTGAACCGCAAGCGCTCGACGCTCGTCGTCGCGGTGCTGACGCTCGTGCTGACGGGCCTGCTGTACGTGCTGATCCCGAAGGGCTTCTTCCCGCCGCAGGACACCGGCGTGATCCAGGCGATCACGCAGGCGCCGCAGTCGATCTCGTACGGCGCGATGGCCGAGCGCCAGCAGCAGCTCGCCGCCGAGATCCTGAAGGATCCGAACGTCGAGAGCCTGACGTCGTTCATCGGCGTCGACGGCACCAACATCACGCTGAACAGCGGCCGGATGCTGATCAACCTGAAGGCGCGCGGCCAGCGCAAGGAGACGGCGGCGGAAATCATCCGCGACCTGCGCCAGCGCGTGTCGCACGTGCCGGGCATCTCGCTCTACATGCAGTCGGTGCAGGACCTGACGATCGACTCGACGGTCAGCCCGACGCAGTACCAGTTCATGCTGACGAGCCCGAACGCCGACGAGTTCGCGACCTGGGTGCCGAAGCTCGTGTCGCGCCTGAAGCAGGAGCCGTCGCTCGCCGACGTCGCGACCGACCTGCAGAACGGCGGCCAGTCGGTGTACATCGAGATCGACCGCGCGAGCGCCGCGCGCTTCGGCATCACGCCCGCGACCGTCGACAACGCGCTGTACGACGCATACGGCCAGCGCATCGTGTCGACGATCTTCACGCAGTCGAACCAGTACCGCGTGATCCTCGAGTCCGAGCCGCAGATGCAGCACTACACCGACTCGCTGAACAACCTGTACCTGCCGTCCGCGGGCGGCGGCCAGGTGCCGCTCGCATCGATCGCGACGTTCCGCGAGCGGCCGTCGCCGCTGCTCGTGTCGCACCTGTCGCAGTTCCCGTCGACGACGATCTCGTTCAACCTCGCGCCGGGCGCGTCGCTCGGCGAGGCGGTCAAGGCGATCGGCGCGGCCGAGCAGGAGATCGGCCTGCCCGCGTCGTTCCAGACCCGCTACCAGGGCGCGGCGCTCGCGTTCCAGGCGTCGCTGTCGAACCAGCTGTTCCTGATCCTCGCGGCGATCGTCACGATGTACATCGTGCTCGGCGTGCTGTACGAGAGCTACATCCACCCGATCACGATCCTGTCGACGCTGCCGTCGGCCGGCGTCGGCGCGCTGCTCGCGCTGATGATGACCGGGCACGACCTCGACATCATCGGCATCATCGGCATCGTGCTCTTGATCGGCATCGTGAAGAAGAACGCGATCATGATGATCGACTTCGCGCTCGAGGCCGAACGCGCGGAAGGCAAGCCGCCGCGCGAGGCGATCTACCAGGCGTGCCTGCTGCGCTTCCGGCCGATCCTGATGACGACGCTCGCCGCGCTGCTCGGCGCGGTGCCGCTGATCGTCGGCGCCGGCGCCGGCTCCGAGCTGCGCCAGCCGCTCGGCATCGCGATCGCCGGCGGCCTGATCGTGTCGCAGGTGCTGACGCTGTTCACGACGCCCGTGATCTACCTCGGCTTCGATTCGCTCGCGCGCCGCGTGCGCGGCTGGTTCGAACGCCACGGCCCCGCCGCTGGCCCGCGCACGGATGCCTGACCGATGAACCTGTCCCGCCCCTTCATCACCCGCCCCATCGCGACGACGCTGCTCGCGCTCGGGGTCGCGCTCGCGGGCCTGTTCGCGTTCATCAAGCTGCCGGTGTCGCCGCTGCCGCAGGTCGACTTCCCGACGATTCTCGTGCAGGCGTCGCTGCCCGGCGCGAGCCCGGAGACCGTCGCGACCAGCGTGACGAGCCCGCTCGAGCGGCATCTCGGCTCGATCGCCGACGTGTCCGAGATGACGTCGACCAGCACGGTCGGCAACGCGCGGATCATCCTGCAGTTCGGGCTGAACCGCGACATCGACGGCGCGGCGCGCGACGTGCAGGCGGCGATCAACGCGGCGCGCGCCGACCTGCCGGCCGCGCTGAAGAGCAACCCGACCTACCGCAAGGTCAACCCGGCCGAC
Source organism: Burkholderia sp. MSHR3999 (assembly GCF_000833595.1). Taxonomy (NCBI): domain Bacteria; kingdom Pseudomonadati; phylum Pseudomonadota; class Betaproteobacteria; order Burkholderiales; family Burkholderiaceae; genus Burkholderia; species Burkholderia sp. MSHR3999. Next base: position 930,198 of record NZ_JRFO01000001.1, on the reverse strand, counting down.
TCGCCGATCATGGTCGTGTCGCTGACGTCGGAAACCTCGTCGCCGGCGAAGCTGTACGACGCGGCGTCGACCGTGCTGCAGCAGTCGCTGTCGCAGATCGACGGGATCGGCCAGGTGTCGGTGAGCGGCTCCGCGAACCCGGCGGTGCGCGTCGAGCTCGAACCGCAGGCGCTGTTCCACTACGGCATCGGCCTCGAGGACGTGCGCGCGGCGCTCGCGTCGGCGAACGCGAACAGCCCGAAGGGCGCGATCGAGTTCGGCCCGCAGCGCTACCAGCTCTACACGAACGACCAGGCCTCGCAGGCGTCGCAATACCGCGACCTCGTCGTCGCGTACCGCAACGGCTCGGCCGTGCGGCTCGCCGACCTGTCCGAGGTCGTCGATTCGGTCGAGGACCTGCGCAACCTCGGCCTCGCGAACGGCAAGCGCGCGGTGCTCGTGATCCTCTACCGCTCGCCCGGCGCGAACATCATCGAGACGATCGACCGCGTGCGCGCGGCGCTGCCGCAGCTCACCGCGTCGCTGCCGGCCGACATCACGGTGACGCCCGTGCTCGACCGCTCGACCACGATCCGCGCGTCGCTGCGCGACACCGAGCACACGCTGCTGATCGCGGTCGGCCTCGTCGTGATGGTCGTGTTCCTGTTCCTGCGCAACTGGCGCGCGACGCTGATCCCGAGCGTCGCGGTGCCGATCTCGATCATCGGCACGTTCGGCGCGATGTACCTGCTCGGCTTCTCGATCGACAACCTGTCGCTGATGGCGCTGATCGTCGCGACCGGCTTCGTCGTCGACGATGCGATCGTCGTGCTCGAGAACATCTCGCGCCACATCGAGAACGGCACGCCGCGGCTGCAGGCCGCGTTCGACGGCGCGCGCGAGGTCGGCTTCACGGTGCTGTCGATGAGCCTGTCGCTCGTCGCGGTGTTCCTGCCGATCCTGCTGATGGGCGGCATCGTCGGGCGGCTGTTCCGCGAATTCGCGCTGACGCTGTCGCTCGCGATCGCGGTGTCGCTCGCGGTGTCGCTCACCGTCACGCCGATGATGTGCGCGCGGCTGCTCCCCGACGCGCACGACAAGCGCGACGAAGGCCGCCTCGCGCGCTTCCTCGAGCGCGGCTTCACGCGCATGCAGCGCGGCTACGAGCGCTCGCTGTCGTGGGCGCTGCGCCATCCGCTGATGATCCTCGCGATCCTGTTCGCGACGATCGGCCTGAACGTCTACCTGTACATCGTCGTGCCGAAGGGTTTCTTCCCGCAGCAGGACACGGGGCTGATGATCGGCGGCATCCAGGCCGACCAGAGCACGTCGTTCCAGGCGATGAAGCTGAAGTTCTCGGAGATGATGCGGATCGTGCAGGCCAACCCGAACGTGAAGAGCGTCGCGGGCTTCACGGGCGGCTCGCAGACCAACTCGGGCTTCATGTTCGTCACGCTGAAGGACCGCACCGAGCGCAAGCTGTCGGCCGACCAGGTGATCCAGGAACTGCGCCGGCCGCTCGCCGACGTCGCGGGCGCGCGCACCTTCCTGCAGGCCGCGCAGGACATCCGCGTGGGCGGCCGGCAGAGCAACGCGCAATACCAGTTCACGCTGCTCGGCGATTCGAGCGCCGAGCTGTACAAGTGGGGGCCGCTCCTGACCGAGGCGCTGCAGAAGCGCCGCGAGCTGATCGACGTGAACTCCGACCAGCAGCAGGGCGGCCTCGAGGCGATGGTGACGATCGACCGCGCGAGCGCCGCGCGGCTCGGCATCAAGCCCGCGCAGATCGACAACACGCTGTACGACGCGTTCGGCCAGCGCCAGGTCTCGACGATCTACAACCCGCTGAACCAGTACCACGTGGTGATGGAAGTCGCGCCGAAGTACTGGCAGAGCCCGCAGATGCTGAACCAGGTGTGGGTCAGCACGTCCGGCGGCAGCGCGAGCGGCGCGCAGACCACCAACTCGGCGGCGGGCACCTACGTCGCGACGAAGGCCGGCACGTCGAGCGCCGGCACCGCCGCGCCGAGCGCCGCCGCGATCGCGGCCGATTCCGCGCGCAACCAGGCGCTCAATTCGATCGCGGCGAGCGGCAAGTCGAGCGCGTCGTCGGGCGCGGCCGTGTCGACGTCGAAGTCGACGATGATCCCGCTGTCGGCGATCGCGACGTTCGGGCCGAGCACGACGCCGCTGTCGGTGAACCACCAGGGCCTGTTCGTCGCGACGACGATCTCGTTCAACCTGCCGCCCGGCGTGTCGCTGTCGCAGGCCACGCAGGTCATCTACGAGACGATGGCCGCGATCGGCATGCCGCCGACGATCCACGGCAGCTTCCAGGGCACCGCGCAGGCGTTCCAGCAATCGCTGAACGACCAGCCGATCCTGATCCTCGCCGCGCTGATGGCCGTCTACATCGTGCTCGGCGTGCTGTACGAGAGCTACATCCACCCGATCACGATCCTGTCGACGCTGCCGTCGGCCGGCGTCGGCGCGCTGCTCGGCCTGCTGCTGTTCCGGACCGAGTTCAGCATCATCGCGCTGATCGGCGTGATCCTGCTGATCGGCATCGTGAAGAAGAACGCGATCATGATGGTCGACTTCGCGATCGACGCGACGCGCAACGGCGGGATGTCGTCGTTCGACGCGATCCACGAGGCATGCCTGCTGCGCTTCCGGCCGATCATGATGACGACGATGGCCGCGCTGCTCGGCGCGGTGCCGCTCGCGTTCGGCAGCGGCGACGGCGCCGAGCTGCGCGCGCCGCTCGGGATCGCGATCGCCGGCGGCCTGATCATGTCGCAGATGCTGACGCTCTATACGACGCCGGTCGTCTACCTGTACATGGACCGGCTGCGGGTGTGGGCCGAGAAGCGCCGCGGCCGGGGTTCGTCGGGCGGCGCGACGGTCGCGGGCAATTGACGGCGCCCGGCCTTGCACGCGGGCGAGCATCGACTATCGTGTGGGCATGCGCGCTTGCGCGCGCGTGTCATGGGGACACACCATGAACGTCCAGTTGAACCATACGATCGTCTGGTGCCGCGACAAGCTCGCGTCGACCCGGTTCCTGACGGAACTGCTGGAGCTGCCGCCGCCGGTCCCGTTCGGGCCGATGCTGGTCGTCCAGCTCGACAACGGCGTGTCGCTCGATTTCTACGAGCAGGACGGCGCGATCAGGAGTCAGCACTACGCGTTCCTGATCGACGAAGCCGCTTTCGACCGCGTGTTCGCGCGCATTCGCGACCGCGGGCTGCCGCACTGGGCCGATCCGTCGAAACAGCGCGCCGGTGAAATCTACCGGCACAACGGCGGCCGGGGCGTGTATTTCGACGATCCCGACGGCCATTTCCTCGAAGTGATGACCCAGCCTTACTCGCTGGGCGGCTAGGCGCTTACTCGGCGGCCGGCGTGGTCTTGCGCGGACGGCGCGCGCGCGCGGCGCCGTCTTGCGGGCCGGCTTTTTCGGCTTGGCGTCGGCGACCGCTTCGGCCGGCGCGGCCGCTTCGGGTTGCGGCTCCACGACGGCGACGTCAGCCGCCTTCGTGCCTGCCGACGTCGCGTCGGCATGCACGCTGTCGACGAAGTTCATCTCGACCTGCGGCGCATCCGCGTGGGTCCGCTCCGCATGCTTCCCGTCGCCGTGCTTCACGTCGGCATGCTTCGCCTCTCCGTGTTGCTCGTCGCCGTGCCGCGCGTCGGCTTGCTTCGCGTCAGCCTTCTTCGCGTCGCCCTTCTTCGTCCCGGCCTTCTTTGCCGCGCTCTTGCGCGCACGCTTGCGGCCGTCCTTCTTCACATCGTGCGCCTCGCCCGGACCTGCCGGGCCGGCCGCGTCCGCGTGCTCCGCCGCTTCCGGCGCGGCGGCGTGCGCCACGTCGCGCTCGACCGCTTCGGCCACGACCGGCGCCGCCGCTTCCTGCGCGTGCGCCGCGCCGTGCCGCCCGTGGCGGCGCTCGCGTTCGGCGCGCGCCGGTTCAGCCGCCCGTGCATCGTCCTGCGCCGCCGGCGCATCGACGGGCGCCGCCGGCTCCGCCGCCGCGGCCTGGCGCGCGCGCGACACGAACGCGCCCGACTTGTCGTCGCGGCCGACTTCGAGCAGGCCGCGCGCCTGCGCTTCGTCGAGCAGGTTGCCGAACGCGCGGAAGCCGTAATACGACTCGTTGAAGTCCGGCTTGCGGCGCTTGATCGCGCTCTTGAGCACCGACGCCCAGATCTTGCCGACGTCGTCGCGCTCCGACGCGAGCGCGTCGAAGGTCTCGACCGCGAGCGCGATCGCCTCGGTCCGGCGCGCTTCGAGCTCCGGCTTGCGGGACGGCTCGTCGGGCCGCTTCGCGCCGCCGTTGCCGGCGCGCTGCTGTTCGCGCTTCGCGAGCGCGCGCTGCTGCTCGCGCACGAGATCGTCGTAGAAGATGAATTCGTCGCAGTTCGCGACCAGCAGGTCCGACGTCGACTGCTTCACGCCGACCCCGATCACCTTCTTCGCGTTCTCGCGCAGCTTCGACACGAGCGGCGAGAAATCCGAGTCGCCGCTGATGATCACGAAGGTGTCGACGTGCGACTTCGTGTAGCAGAGGTCGAGCGCGTCGACGACGAGCCGGATGTCGGCCGAGTTCTTGCCCGACTGGCGCACGTGCGGAATCTCGATCAGCTCGAAGCTCGCCTCGTGCATGGACGCCTTGAAGCCCTTGTAGCGATCCCAGTCGCAATAGGCCTTCTTGACGACGATGCTGCCCTTCAGCAGCAGCCGTTCGAGCACCGGCTTGATGTCGAACTTCTCGTACTTCGCGTCGCGCACGCCGAGCGCGACGTTCTCGAAGTCGCAGAACACCGCCATGCTGACGTTATCCAGGGGTAATGCCATGTGTACTCCAACCGGTTGGCCGACGCGTCGTCGCGTTGCGGCAAAAAATGCATGGCGCACATGATAGCCGGTTCGCGAGTCGCTTCCGCAGAAGCCGGCATGCCCCCGCCGGTACGCCCTCGCCGGTATGCCCTCGCCGGTACGCCCCCATTTCCCCGCCCGCTGCCGGGCCAATTCGACATACACTTGAGTATCGGTCGTCCGTCCCCATCTGGACCGGCGACGCATCGAGCAAGGAGCGGTTTCATGACGACGAAGGTACTGCTGATTGGCGCGACCGGCCGCACCGGCCAGGCCTGCGCGGATCTGCTGCTCAAGCAGCCGGAATTCGAGGTCACGGCGCTCGTGCGCCGGCACGGCTACACGCTGCCGGGCGCGAAGGTGATCGAGGCCGACCTGGCGGGCGACTTCTCGCACGCGTTCCAGGGCGTCACGCACGCGATCTACGCGGCCGGGTCGGCCGAGTCGGACGGCGCGGCCGAGGAGGAGCAGGTCGATCGCGACGCGGTCGCCCGCGCGGCCGACTATGCGCTGGCCTGCAACGTGCAGAAGCTGGTCGTGATCAGTTCGCTGACGGCCTACTGGCCCGAGCGCAGCCCCGACGCGCTGCGCCACTATTCGCAGATGAAACGCGAAGGCGACGACCACGTGATCGCGTCGGGGGTCGACTACGTGATCCTGCGCCCCGGCCCGCTCGCGGACGAGCCCGGCGTCGGCAAGATCGCACTGACCGAGGAGCGCCTCGACCCGGCGCCGCCCGTGTCGCGCCAGGACGTCGCCTGGGCCGCGATCGAGGCGATCAAGCTCGGCATCTCGCGCAAGACCATCGGCTTCGTCGGCGGCGGCGTGCCGATCGAGCAGGCGCTGCGCGCGTGACGCCCGTCGGCACGGCCCTGGCGGCCCCGGCGGCCGCCATCGCCGTCGTTACTGCTTCTTCGGGTGCGCGTCCGCCCACGCCTTGACGGCGCCGAGCGTATTCTCGACGTGCTTGTCCGGCGACAGGCTCGTGTACTCGTACAGGATCTTCCCTTCCGGCGAAATCACGTAGGACACGCGGTTCGCGCGATCGAGCGCGGGCAGCTTCGCATCGTACGCGCGGATGATCCGCGCGTCGGGGTCGGCGGCGACCGGGAACTTGCTGCGGCATTCGCTGACCGAGAACTTCGTCAGCGTGTCGATCTTGTCGGCGGATACGCCGATCACGGTCGCGCCGTACGCGGCGTAGCGGTCGACCGCATCCGCGAACGCATGCGCCTCGATCGTGCAACCCTTCGTGAACGCGGCCGGGTAGAAGTACAGCACGACCGGCCCCTTCTTCAGCGCGTCGGCGAGCGCGTACGTGTAAGTCTTGCCGCCCAGCGACGCCTGCGCCGTGAAATCCGGCGCGGCATCGCCCGGCTTCAATTCCGCCTGCGCGTTCAGCGCATGACCCGCCACCAGCGCCGCCGCGGCGCACATCACCGTCAGTTTTCGCTTCATCTGCGTCCTCATTTCTTATAAAGTCAGCCTCGATACGTGTTCGCAAATGTTCGCCCGATGAACATCTGCACTTGATCCGGTCGCGCGGAACCGCTTCCATGCGGGCCGCGCATGAATTAAAGATTCCGCGTGATTTGCCGTTATTTGTTGCGGACAACCGGTTCCAGCCCTTCACGTCAGCGAGAAACATGGAAGCCAACAGGAAACAGACGCCACGCAAGGGCTCCTGGCGCAGCGCCCTGCATACGCTGCGCCGCTTCGCCTGGTCGGGCGGCGCGCTGATGCCCGCGCGCGCCGGCGCGCCGCGTCGCGACGACACCGTGCGCAACTGGCTGGAGCAGACGGTCGGCCCGGTGGATTTCCTCGCCCATGTCGATCGTGAGCTGCGCTTTCTGTACGTCTCCGATGCGAGCCTGCGCTTCATCGGCTATCACCGCGACTACCTGCACACGTTGACGCTGCGCGACCTGATCGCCGAACAGGATACCGCGGCGCTCGAAGACCTGCTCGCGCGCGCCGCGCGTTCCGGCCAGGTCGAGAAGGCGACGATGTGCATCGTCAAGTCGCTGACCTATCCGCTCGACGTCGAGGTGCGCGCGGTGAAGAGCCGCCACCACGGCGTCGACGGCTTCGCGGTCGCCGCGTTCGACGTGTCGTCGTGGCGCGCGCTCGAGGCGCGCCTCACCTACGAGATGCATCACGACCCGATGACGGGGCTCGACAACCTGTCGGCGCTGGTGCCCGCGCTGATGCGCGCGCAGCAGCTCGCCGAAGAGTCCGGCACCTGCGCGGCGCTCGTGCTGCTCGACCTCGACGACTACCAGCGGATCAACCGCGCGCTCGGCTACGACGCCGGCGACGCGCTGCTGCGCGAAACCGCGCAGCGGCTGCAGGCGCTCGTGACGCCGGACGAGCAGCTCGCGCGGGTCGCGAGCGACAAGTTCGCGGTGGTGTTCACCGCCGCCGACCGCGCGCGGGCAAGCGACATCGCGGGCGCGCTCGGCCGCCGGCTGCAGGCCGCGGTGCGGCAGCCTTACGTGTACAACGGGCAGCCCGTGCACCTGTCCGCGAGCATCGGCATCGCGCTCTATCCGGACGAGCGCGCGGCGACGCATCGCGCGCAGCACCACAGCCCGCTGTTGCGCCGCGCGGACCATGCGCTCGAGCAGGCCAAGGCGTCGGGCGGCAACGCGCTCGCGTTCCACACGCCGCTCGACGATCGCTCCGACGCCGAGCGCCTGAAGCTCGAGGCCGACCTCTACGACGGCGTGCGCAACGGCGAATTCTCGCTGCACTTCCAGCCGATCACGCGCAGCCAGTCGGGCGCGGTGGTCGGCGTCGAGGCGCTGATCCGCTGGCGCCATCCGGTGCACGGGCTCGTGCCGCCGGCGACCTTCATTCCGCTCGCGGAATCGATCGGCCTCATCAACTACCTCGGCAACTGGGTGCTGAAGGCCGCGTGCATGCAGCTCGTCGCGTGGGACCGCCAGGAGCTCCCGCTGCAGTACGTCGCCGTCAACGTATCGCCGCAGCAGTTCCGTGATCCGCGCTTCACGCAGAGCGTGCGCGACGCGATCTCGCTGACCGGCATCGATCCGCGCCGGATCGTGCTCGAGATCACCGAGAGCCTGCTGATGCACGATCCGGTGCGCGCGAAAGGGCTGCTCGAGGAGCTGACCGAACTCGGCATCCGCTTCGCGATCGACGATTTCGGCACCGGCTATTCGAGCCTCGCCTACCTGCAGCGCTTCCCGCTCGCGAAGCTGAAGATCGACCGCAGCTTCGTCGAGAACCTGTTGACGTCGCGCAACGATCGCGCGATCGTGTCGGCCGTCGTCGGCCTCGCACAGACGCTCGATCTCGAACTCGTCGCCGAAGGCGTCGAGACCGAGGCGCAGCGCGAATTGCTGACCGAGATGGGCTGCAACCATATCCAGGGCTGGCTCGTCTGCCAGGCGCTGCCGTCCGAGGAACTGGCGCAGCGCTTCGAGGCGCAGCAGCTCCGCCTGCACGAGGCGGCCTGACGCGCCGCCCACGCGAACCGAACAGATCCGTATGTCAATCACCGAACACCTGCCCCGGACAACGCTGCTCGACAAGCTGTGGGACCGGATGAACGAACGCGGCGACTTCCCGCTGCTGTCGGAATCGCTGCGCGCGACGATGGCCGCGATGAAGAACGACGATCTCGACTTCACCGCGCTCGTGCGCGTCGTGCTGTCCGACTTCGCCCTGACGCAGAAAGTGCTGCGGCTCGCCAACTCCGCGATGTACATGGCGTTCGGCGGCAACATCACGACCGTGACCCGCGCGCTGATGGTGCTCGGCATGGACGCGGTCGGCCACCTCGTCGTCGGCCTGAAGCTCGTCGATCACTTCCACCAGAGCACGTCGCGCCGCATCGACGCGAAGCTCGAGCTGAACCGCGCGCTGCTGTCGGGCTGCGTCGCCCGCAAGCTGACCGAGCATGTGGACCTGCGCGCCGGCGAGGAAGCGGTCGTCTGCACGCTGATGCGCCAGGTCGGCAAGCTGCTGGTCGTCTGCTACCTCGACAGCGAATGGGACCGGATCCGCCGGCGCGCCGCCGAGCTGCACGGCGACGAGGCCGCGGCCTGCATCGACGTGCTCGGCGTCGGCTTCGACGAGATCGGCCTCGAGGCGGCGGCCCGCTGGCGGCTGCCCGACGTGATCCGCGCGAGCATGACCGACGACGACGGCCACGACCTCGTGGAAGTCGACGGCGAAGCGCGCGACACGGCCGACGACGACAGCCCGGCCAGCGAAATCGCGTGGCTGCGCGCGGTGAGCCGCTGCTCGACCGACGTCGCGGGTGCGCTGGCGATGCCGGCGAGCCCGCAGCGCGACGCGCGCATCGCGTCGCTCGCGCAGCACTACGGCGCGGTGCTCGAAACGGGCCCGGACGCGCTCGTCGAGATCGCCGACCGGCTGGTGCGCGAAGAGGCGAGCGATACCGTGATGCGCGAGATCGTCGAGCTGCGCGCGAACGCGGACGCGATTGCGCGTGCGCAGGGCGAGCCCGAGGCCTGCCTCGAGGCGGGCCTCTCGGACTTGCGCGCGCTGCCGTCCGAGCACGTGCTGACGCCGGTGCTCGCGCTCGCGTCGGAAAGCCTGCTCGCGGGGCTCGCGTTCACCCGCACGGTGATGTTCGTGCGGCACGACGACGGCATGTTCGCCGCGCGCCTCGGCTTCGGCGCCGGCGTCGACGCGGCGCTCGACAAGCTGCGCTTCGACGAGCGCTTCGAGCCCGACGTGTTCCACCTCGCGATCACCAATTCCGTCGGCATCTTCATCGAGCAGGCGCGCGAGCCGAAGATGATGAAGCGCCTGCCGGCGTGGTATCTGGATGCGTTCGACGACGCGCACGCGTTCGTGCTGCTGCCGGTGCGCGTCGGCGCGGGTGCGGTCGCGCTGCTGTATGGCGACTGGGCGGGCGCGCAGCCGGCGCGGAAGATCACGCAGCAGGAAATGGCGGTGCTCAACGAGATGGCGCGGGAACTGGCGCGGTTCTTCAAGCACTGAGCGGCCCGGCGGGCCGGCACCGAAAACCCCTCCCCCAAAAGCAAACCGGCCGCATCAGCGGCCGGTTTGCATTGTACGGCGGATCGGACCGCGCGCTTACTTCAGCGTCACCGGCACGCTGAAGTACTTCTTCGCGAGGTTGTCGATCGTGCCGTCCGCCTTCAGGTCCTTGAGCGCCTGGTCGAGCGCGGTCTTCAGCGCCGCGTCGTTCTTGCGCAGGCCGAAGCCGACGCCCGTGCCGAGGATCTCGGCGTCGCTGACCGTGCCGCCCGCGAACGCGAAGCCCGCGCCCTGCGGCTTCGACAGGAAGCCCTTCGCGCCCGCTTCGGAATCCTGGAACGTCGCGTCGAGGCGGCCCGACTTCAGGTCCGCATACGCGAGATCCTGCGTCTGGTACGGCACGACGTCGACGCCGGCCGGCGCCCACTTCTTCTTCGCGTACGATTCCTGGATCGTGCCCTGCAGCACGCCGACGCGCTTGCCTTTCAGCGACTGCGGAGTCGGCTGCAGGCCGCTGCCCGCCTTCGCGATCAGCTGGTTCGGGATCGTGTAGATCGGATCGGTGAACGCGATCGCGTGCTTGCGCTGGTCGGTGATCGTCATGTCCGAGTTGATCGCGTCGAACTTGCGCGCCTGCAGCGCCGGGATCAGGCCGTCGAAGTCGTTCTCGACCCACACGCACTTTGCCTTCAGCTTCGCGCACACCGCGTTGCCGATATCGATGTCGAAGCCGGTCAGCTTGCCGTCGGGCGTCTTGTATTCGAACGGCGCATACGATGCCTCGACGCCGAAGCGGATCTCCTTCAGATCCGCCGCAAACGCGCTGCCTGCCGCCACGGCCACCGCCGTCACCACCGCGTGCGCGGCCACTTTTCGCCAATCCAACTTCATCAGGGAATCTCCTCGATACGAACGGATAGTTCTGGAACAACGTGCGCATGCATCATTGCAGGGCCTCAACGCCCGGACAATCGCGATGCGTCGCCGTGATGCGGCGCAACAGCCGCAAGGCCGCGATTGTACCAATCCCCGCGCGCCGTCACGGCAAAGCGGCCGGTCGCGCGGCCTGCTGCACTGCGTGCACGCCGCCACGCGGCGCGCATGCGGAACTTGCAAGACGATGTCGCAAATGCGCAAGGCAGCCGTCGCTGCCCCGCGCGTCAGACGAGCGCGGCGAGCGTCTCGCGCGTGGTGTCGACGACGAGCAGGCCCGCGCGCAGGCCCGGCTTCACCGACGGGTTCGGAAACACGATCCGCTCCTCGTCGTGCCGCACCGTGTAGCGGTACGCGCCGTCCTGCGCGAGCACCGTGCCGCGCGGAAACGGCGTGAAGTTCGCGACGTCGGCTGCGACGAACAGCTCGAGCGCGTCGCTCTGCTTCGTGATCTGGTCGATCACCGTGAACACGCGCGGCAACGATGCGCGTTCGTCGCCCCGCGGATGGCCGCCCCACGGATGGCCGCCCCACGCGCCCGACACGAGCCGGCGCACCGCCAGGTCGGCGGCCGCGAAGCGCGTCAGGTCGTTCTGGCCGAACGGCCGCACCTTGCCGAGCTCCAGCGTGCACGCGAGCGCGCCGCAATGCTCGGCCGTGAAATGCGAATACGTATGGCCCTTCGCGGTATGCAGCAGCACCGCCGCGATGCGCGCATCGCCGAGCCATTCGATCATCGCGCGCGACGGCGGCGTGCCCGTATGCGGCAGCAGCGCGAACTGCTCGAACACCGACGCGCGGATCGCCGTGTGCATGTCGACGTGCCAGCGTGCGCCGGGGGTGTCCGGCGCAGCGGCGAAGAACGCCGCGGCGGCCGCCTCGAGCTGCGCGGCGCGCGGCGCCTCGCGGCTGTCCGGCACCTGCGCGTGGCGCCCGCTGAACAGGCGGTTCAGGTCGTCGTCGAGATAGCGCCCGCCCGCGCGCATCGCCGGCGAATTGCCGAACACGACGAGCAGCCGGCACGCGAGCGGCAGCGTGCCGGCCGCGACGTCGCGCACCAGCATCGACAGCAGCTCGATCGGCGCGGTCTCGTCGCCGTGCACGCCGGCCGATACCAGCACGCTACGGCTCGATGCCACGTCTGCCACGCCCGCCGCACCCGGCTCGAGCGCGAGCAGCCCCTCGCCCTGCCACTGCCAGCGCACCGCGCCGCCGGCGCAGACGCCGTCACGCGCGGCCGGCGCGTCGCCGGCCAGCGTGAACGCGAGGAAGTCGTCGAGCCAGGCCGCGTCGCGCATGCCGGCCTCAGCGCTGGAAGTCATACAGCGACCCGACGCGCAGGATCTGCGTCAGTTCGTCGAGCGCGGTGCGCGACTCGTCGAGCAGCGCCGGGTCGGCCAGGTCGTCCGGCGCGAGGCGGTCGCGGTAGTGCTTCTCGATCCACGCATCGAGCGACGCGAACAGCGTGTCGTTGATCCACACGTTCGACGTGACGGCCGCGCGCTCCGCGTCGTTCAGCACGACGCGCAGCCGCAGGCACGCCGGGCCGCCGCCGTTCTTCATGCTCTCGCGCAGGTCGAACACCAGCACGTCGCGAATCGGGCCGTGGCCGGCCGCGAGGCTGTCCAGGTAGGCGGCGACGTTCGCGTTCTCGCGGCATTCCTGCGGCACGACGAGCACCTGCGAGCCGTCGGCGCGCGACAGCAGCTGGCTGTTGAACAGGTACGACGTCACCGCATCGGACACGCTCACCGCCGCATCCGGCACCTCGATCACGTTCAGGTGCGCGCCGCGCGCGTCGAGCGCCGCCGTCAGCGTGTCGTAGACCGCCTGCTTGTTGACGAACGCGCGCTCGTGCGTGAACAGCGTGTCGCGGTTGCCGACCGAGATCACGTCGTTGTGGAACACGCCCGCGTCGATCACGTCCGGGTCCTGCTGCGCATAGACCGTCGCGTCCTCGCGCAGCCCGTGACGATGCGCGACCGCGCGGCTCGCCTCGAAGGTCTGGCGCGCCGGGAAGCGCTTCGGCTCCGGCCCGCGGCGGTATTCCGAGCGGCCGTACACGAAGAACTCGACGCCCGGCTGGCCGTACTGCGCGCAAAAGCGCGTGTGGTTCGCCGCGCCTTCGTCGCCGAGCGCCGGCGTGCCGGTCAGCGCTTCATGCACGACGAAGCGCGTCGGATCGGCGAACAGCGTCGACAGCGTGCGGCGCGTCGACTCGTGCTCGATCGCGCGGTGCAGCTTGCTGCACAGGTTCGCCGGCGTGAAGTGCACGCGGCCGTCGCCGGTATCGGCCGACGGGCTCACCGTCGCCGCGTTCGCGGTCCACATCGCCGACGCGGAGCTCGCCGCGGCGAGCAGCTCGGGCGCCTGCTTCGCGGCCTTCGCGATCACGTCCGCGTCCTTGCCGGAGAAGCCGAGCTCGCGCAGCAGGCGCAGCGACGGGCGCTCCTGCGGCGGCAGCACGCCCTGCGCGAAGCCGAGGTCGGCGAGCTGCTTCATCTTGCGCAGGCCCTGCTTCGCGGCGGCCTTCGGGTTCGCGGCCGATTTCTCGTTGTTCAGCGACGCCACGTTGCCGAACGACAGCCCGGCGTAGTTGTGGGTCGGGCCGACGAGTCCGTCGAAATTGGCTTCTTGTGCGTTCATCGTCGTTCCCTCGATCAGAAATGCAGGCCCGGCGACAGGCTCGCGGGCAGGGTCAGTTGGGCGCTCTCCACCGACGCCATCGGATACGCGCAGTAGTCGGCCGCGTAGTACGCGCTCGGGCGGTGGTTGCCGGAGCGGCCCGCGCCGCCGAACGGCGCGGCGGACGACGCGCCGTTGGTCGGCCGGTTCCAGTTGACGATCCCCGCGCGGATCATGCGGCGGAAGTGCTCCCACGCGCGCGCGTCGTCGGCGATGAGGCCCGCGGACAGGCCGAACGCGGTGTCGTTCGCGCGCTCGATCGCTTCGTCGAACGTCGCGTAGCGGATGATCTGCGCGAGCGGGCCGAAGTGCTCCTCGTCGGGCAGGTCGGCTACGCCGGTCACGTCGAGGATCGACGCGTTCACGAAGCCGAGGCGCGGGTCGCGCTGTTCCATCGCGATGATCGGCTTCGCGCCTTGCGCGAGGAGACGCGACTGGGCATCGACGAGCTTCGCGGCCGCGCGCGCCGAGATCACCGCGCCCATGAACGGCTGCGGATCGGCGTCGAACACGTCCGCCGTGATCTTCGACGTGACGTCGACGAAGCGCGCGAGGAAGCGGTCGCCCGCCGCGCCCTGCGGCACGAAGATGCGGCGCGCGCACGTGCAGCGCTGGCCCGCGGACAGGAACGCCGACTGGATCGTATGATGCACGGCCGCGTCGACGTCCTCGATCTCGCCGATCACGAGCGGGTTGTTGCCGCCCATCTCGAGCGCGAGCACGATCTCCGGACGGCCGCCGAACTGCTTGTGCAGCAGCGTGCCCGTGTCCGAGCTGCCGGTGAAGAACAGCCCGTCGATCTGGCGATGGTTCGCGAGCGCGATGCCGGTGTCCTTCTCGCCCTGCACGAGGTTCAACACGCCGTCGGGCAGGCCCGCGTCCTTCCATGCTTCGACGGTCGCGCGCGCGACGCCCGGCGCGAGCTCGGACGGCTTGAACACGACCGTGTTGCCCGCGATCAGCGCCGGCACGATATGCCCGTTCGGCAAGTGGCCCGGGAAGTTGTACGGCCCGAACACCGCGACGACGCCGTGCGGACGGTGGCGCAGCACCGCGACGCCGTCGGCCATGTCCTGGCGCTTCTCGCCGGTGCGTTCCTGGTAGGCCTGGATCGAGATGCCGACCTTCGCGGCCATCGCCGCGACCTCGGTGCGCGCTTCCCACAGCGGCTTGCCGGTCTCGCGGCCGATCGCCGCGGCGAGCGCTTCCTTGCGCTCGTTGAGCAGCGCCGCGAAGCGCTTCGCGATCTCGCAGCGCGCTTCGAAGTCGAGCGCCGACCAGCCGGCGAATGCGCGGCGCGCGCTCGCGACCGCGCGGTCGACGTCGGCGGCCGACGCGCTCGCGCCCTGCCATGCGATCTCGTCGGTGCCCGGGTTGCGCGAAGCGAAGACGTGGCCCGAGCCCGCGACCCAGGCGCCGTCGATGAAGAGTTCCGTCATGATTCGTTTATCCCTGTTTGACTTTGAGCGGCAGCACGCGGACCGGATCGCCCGCCTTCACGTCGAGCGCGGCGGCATCGTCGGCCGACAGCACGAACGCGCCGTTCGCGACCACGCCCGGCGCGACGCCGACGCGGAAGTCGCCGAGCGACGTGTTCGACACGAGCGACTTCGGCGCGTCAGCGCGCGTGTCGGCTACGCCGATCGCGACCGGCACGACGACGCTCTCGCGCACCGTGCGCAGGTCGTTGATGTGGCATTCGAGCACCGGGCCTGCGTCGAAGATGTCGACGTGGTTCTGATAGCGCAGCCCTTCCGCCTCGAGCATCTTGCGCGCCGGCAGCGTGTCGCGATGCGTGAGGCCGACCGCGTCCTGCGCGTCCTGCGGCAGCAGGTCGACGTACACCGGATAGCGCGGCATCAGTTCCGCGAGGAACGACTTGCGGCCGTGCGAGCTCAGGTAGTCCGCGGCGTTGAAGTCGATCTGGTAGAAGTGCGAACCGACCGCGCGCCAGAACGGCGACGTGCCGTCGTCGTCGAAGTGGCCGCGCAGCTCCGCGCAGATGCGTTCCGGAAACAGCTCGCGGAACTGCGCGATGAACATGAAGCGCGAGCGCGACAGCAGGCCGCCGACGCCGCCCGTGCGGTAGCGCGGGCTGAGGAACAGCGAGCACACTTCCGCGTAGCCGGTCAGGTCGTGCGAGATGTTCAGCGCATGCATCCGCGTCCACACGCCGAGCTCCTGGCTCGCATGCACGACCGTGCTCACGCGGTAGTTGTAGAACGGCTGCTCGAGGCCGACCTGCGATTCGATACCGCACACGCCCGCGATGTCGCCCGTCGCCGAGTCTTCCATCACGAAGAAGTAGCCGGCTTCCGACGGCGCGGCCCGCCCTTCGAGCGTGCGGCGGGTGCGTTCGATGCGCGCGGCGAGCGCGTCGCGGTCGGGCTTGAACGTGGTCAGGCCCGGACCGGTTTCCTTCGCGAGCGACACGAGCGCGTCCACGTCGCCCGTTTGTACGACCCGAACGACGATCATGCTGCGTCTCCCTTCGATTCTTCATCGTCGCGCTGGTGCAGCGGCACGCAGCGCACGACATCGCCATCCTTCACGTTCAGCGCCGCGCGCACGTCGCCGGCGAGCGGCGCGCCCTTGCCGGCATCGGCCGGCAGGTCCGCGAGCACGCAGCGGAACGATTCGCCGCTGCCGCTCGACACGAGGTACGCGGCGTCGCCCTGCTGGTGCGCGGCCTCGCGCACCGTGCGTTCGGCCGCATGCTTCACGCATGCGGTGCGGTCCATCTGCTGGGTCAGCACCGGGCCCGCGTCGAAGATGTCGACGAAGCGGTCCGGCTCGAAGCCTTCCTCGAGATGGATGTCGTACGCGAGCAGCGCGCTCGCGTTCGGCTCGCCCAGCACGCGCTGCGCGGCTTCCGGCAGCAGCGGCACGTACAGCGGGTAGCCGGGCATCACTTCGGCGATGAACGTGCGGCTGCGGCCGCCCGACGCGATGTCGACGTCCTCGAAATCGCGGCCGAAGAACTTGCGGCCCACCGCTTCCCAGAACGGCGATGCGCCGTGCTCGTCGCTCACGCCGAGCAGCAGCGTGAATACTTCGGGCGTGAAGCGGCGGCGGTTCGCGGCGATGTACATCATCCGCGCGCGCGAGATCAGGTGCGCGGCCGCGTCGCCGCGCAGCGACGGATCGACGTAGAAGCCCGCGAGCCGGCTCTTGCCGGTCAGCTCGTGCGACATCGTCAGCGCGTGGATCTTGCGGTTCACGTGCAGCTCGCGCGACGCGTGGATCAGCGCGTCGTTGCGGAACGCGTAGAACGGCTCGGAGTAGCCGGCCGCCGCCACGATGCTGGCGGTGCCGAGCAGCTTGCCGGTCTCGGTGTCTTCCAGCACGAAGAGATAGAACTCCTCGCCGGGGAAGTCGACGTCCGCGCGAAACGAATCCTCCGAGAGCGCGACGCGCGCCTCGAGCGCCGCGCGGTCGTGCGGCAGCGAGTGCAGGACCGGCTGCGCGGTGCGCGCCATCTGCGCGAGCGCATCGAGATCCGTGAGTTTGCCGGGGCGAACAAATAGCATCGTCGTTCCTGTCTGCGATGGAGGCGCCGATCAGCGCGCGTTGGCTTCCTGCGCGGCGAGCACCTGTTCGACCGCCTTCTCGAAGCGCGCGAGGCCTTCGTCGAGCACGTCGAACGGGATCACCAGCGACGGCACGAAGCGCAGCACGTTCGGGCCTGCGATCAGCATGATCACGCCCTGCTCGGCAGCCGCATTCACGAAGTCCTTCGCGCGGCCGTCGAAAGCGGCCGTGAGTTCCGCGCCGACCAGCAGGCCCTTGCCGCGCACTTCCTTGAAGATGCCGAAGCGCGCGTTGATGCGTTCGAGCGCGCCTTTCAGGCGCACGCTGCGTTCGCGCACGCCTTCGAGCAGCGCCGGCTCGCCGATCAGCTCGACGACCTTGTCGGCGATCGCCGACGCGAGCGGGTTGCCGCCGTAGGTCGTGCCGTGCACGCCGACCTTGAAGTGCGCGGCGAGTTCTTTCGTCGTCAGCATCGCGCCGATCGGGAAGCCGTTGCCGAGCGCCTTCGCGGTCGTCAGGATGTCGGGCGTCACGCCCGTGTCCATGTATGCGTAGAAGTGGCCCGTGCGGCCGACGCCCGTCTGCACTTCGTCGAAGATCAGCAGCGCGTTGTTGGCGTCGCACGCTTCGCGCAGTGCCTTCAGGAAGGCCGGATCGGCCGGGATCACGCCGCCTTCGCCCTGCACCGGCTCGACGATCACCGCGCAGGTCTGCGGGCCGATCGCGGCCTTGGCGGCTGCGATGTCGTTGAACGGCAGGTGCTTGATGCCTTCCGGCACCGGGCCGAAGCCTTCCGAGTATTTCGGCTGGCCGCCGACGCTGACCGTGAAGAACGTGCGGCCGTGGAACGACTGCACGAACGAGATGATTTCGAATTTATCGGCGCCGTGGCGTTCGAACGCGACGCGGCGCGCGAGCTTCAGCGCCGCTTCGTTCGCTTCCGCGCCCGAGTTCGCGAAGAATGCGCGGTCGGCGAAGGTCAGCGATTCGAGGCGTTTCGCGAGGCGCAGCACCGGCTCGTTCGTGTAGCCGTTGCCGATGTGCCAGAGCTTGCGGCTTTGTTCGTCCAGCACCTTCAGCAGTTCCGGGTGGCCGTGGCCGAGCGACGTCACGGCGATGCCGCATGCGAAATCCACGTATTCACGGCCTGCCGTGTCCCACACGCGCGAGCCTTCGCCGCGATCCGGCACGAACGGTGCGGGGGAAAACACCGGCACCATCACTTCGTCGAAAGTCTGGCGGTTCACGGTCAGGTTCGTCATGGCTGTTCCTTTCGGTAGAGGTCTTGAACAATAGGTTCAAGTTTAGGTAAGGGTCGTGCAAGCGTCTTGCAGAATTGCGACGGGTTCTATCGGGTTGGGGGTGCTGGCGCGTTTTTGGGTGGTCTGCCTGGGCTTTTCGTGAATTGCCTGTAATGCTTTCGGTCTGTTAGCGTCGCCCCTCCCCGGGGCGGGGGTCACTTTTCTTTGTCTTGCCAAAGAAAAGTAACCAAAAGAAAGGCGCTCGAATGACGCAAGGCTTCCCGTGCCATGGTCATCAGAGTGGATCGCGCAAAAGTGTCCGCGCCAGTCACGACGCCGGAGTGGTTCGAGCAATGGATCTGACACGTCGCACCGCCAAACGGAGTGGTATACCACTCATCAGTTCCATCCTCGCTGCGCTCGGCTGCGAGGTACTTCATGGTTCGCGCTACACATGCATCGCCCGCGATAGCCAACGCCAATCAACCAATCATCTGTTCAGCAGGTGTGGACCTGTCGGCCGAGCGTAGCGAGGACGGAGCTGGCGGGCGGTATACCGCTCTGCTTGGTGGTGCGGCGCGTCAGATCCATTGCTCGAACCACTCCGGTGTCGTGACTGGCGCGGACACTTTTGCGCGATCCACTCTGATGACCATGGCACGGGAAGCCTTGCGTCATTCGAGCGCCTTTCTTTTGGTTACTTTTCTTTGGCAAGACAAAGAAAAGTAACCGCCGCCCCGCGCAGGGGCGACGCTAATAGACCGAAAACATTACAGGTGCTTCACGAAAAGCGCTGACCGTCCACCGAACAAACTCAGTCCTTGTTCACGCGCTCGACGAGCGCCCCTCCACGAGGCTCCCCGCCCGTCTGCTTCTCGAGCCACGCGCGCCGATCCTCCCGCGGCGTCACACCAAACCGCTCGCGGTACGCGTTGGAAAAATGCGCGGCAGAAGAAAACCCACAGGCGAGGCTGACCTGAACGACCGACTTGCTGGTCCGCTGCAACTGCGTGCGAGCCTTGAGCAACCGCAAATTGAGGTAATACTTCGAAGGCATCGCGCCAAGATACTGCCGAAAGAGCCTCTCCAATTGTCGGCGCGACACGCCGACCAACCCGGCGATTTCATCCGTCGTCAACGGATCTTCGATGTTGGCTTCCATCAGCAGCAATGCATCGTTCAAACGAGGATGCCGCTCGCCCGGCGCGGTCACAAAGGGAATCCGCTGCCGCTCCTCGCCACTGCGCAAAGTGCCCGCGCCAAGCGCATCGGCAATCCTTTCCGCCAGCTCCGGCCCGTGCTCGCGGCCGATCATCGCGAGCATGAAATCAACCGTCGCCTGCCCGCCGGCACACGTCGCGCGGTCCCGGTCGATCTCGAAGATCTGCTGCGTGACGATCGACCGCTCGAACTGCTCGGCAAACTGCTGGTACGTCTCCCAGTTCACGCTCACCCGGTAGCCGGACAATTGCCCCGCCATCGCGAGCCACCACACGCCGTGATGGATGCCCGTCACGAGCGGCGTGCGCTGCCCGACCCGCGCGAGACTCGCGAGAAACAGCCGGTAGTCGGCGAACTGCTGGAAACGCTCGCTGACGACGATCAGCCAGTCGCATGCAATCGCATCGTTGAACGCCGCGTCGGCATGCCACTGCGCGCCGCCCGCAAGCGGCACCGGCCGCCCGTCCCACGAACACACCTGCCAGCGGTACAGCAGCCGCCCGTCGATCTCGTTCGCGAGATTCAGCGCGTCGACGATCGGACCCACGCCCGACATCGACACGGGCGGCAAGGCGACGATCGCCACCTGCGTCGTGCGGGTGGCGCCTGCGGGACGGAGCACCGATACCACGTATGCGACCTGCGTGACGTTACTTCAGGCTTCCGGACAGGAACTGCTTGAGCCGCTCGCTCTGCGGCCGCACGAGCACCTCCGACGGATTCCCCTCTTCCTCGGTCCGCCCCTGGTGCAGGAACATCACGTGGTTCGACACGTTGCGCGCAAAGCCCATCTCGTGCGTGACGACGATCATCGTCCGGCCTTCCTCGGCCAGCTTCTGCATCACCTTCAGCACTTCGCCGACGAGTTCGGGATCGAGCGCCGACGTCGGTTCGTCGAACAGCATCACGTCCGGATGCATCGCCAGCGCCCGCGCGATCGCGACGCGCTGCTGCTGGCCGCCCGACAGGTGCGACGGATACTGCTTCTCGACCCGCGGCGCCAGGCCCACCTTCTCCAGATACTCGCGCGCGCGCTCCTCGGCTTCCTTCTTCGGGATGCCGAGCACGTGCACCGGCGCTTCCATCACGTTCTCGAGCACGTTCATGTGCGCCCACAGATTGAAGTGCTGGAACACCATCGCGAGCTTCGTGCGGATCCGCTGCAGCTGCTTGTGGTCGGCGACCTCGAGCGCGCCGGCCTTGTCGGTCTTCGTGCGCACGGCCTCGCCGTCGACGACGATCTGCCCCGCATTCGGCCGTTCGAGGAAATTGATGCAGCGCAGGAACGTGCTCTTGCCCGAGCCGCTCGCGCCGATGATGCTGATGACGTCGCCGGCCTTCGCATTCAGCGAGACGCCCTTGAGCACCTCGTTGTCACCGTAGCGCTTGTGAATGTCGAGCGCCGCAAGCTTGCAGGCAGCGCCCGTTTGAGTGATCTCGGCCAACTGGCTCTCCTCGAAGTGAAATCAATGACGGCCGGCCGCGAGATACGCGAGCCAGTGGCGCTCCGCACGGCGAAACGCCGCGACGAGTGCGAACGATACCGCAAGATAGATCAGCGCGGCGATGCCGAACGACTGGAACGCCATGTAGGTCGCGGAATTCGCGTCGCGCGCGACCTTCAGGATGTCCGGCACCGTCGCCGTGAACGCAACCGTCGTCGCGTGCAGCATCAGGATCACCTCGTTGCTGTACAGCGGCAGCGCACGGCGCAGCGCCGACGGCAGGATCACGCGGCGGTACATCGTGAACGGCGTCATCCCGTACGCGCGCGCCGCCTCGACCTCGCCGTGCGGAATCGCGCGGATCGCGCCCGCGAAGATCTCGGTCGTGTACGCGCAGGTGTTCAGCGCGAACGCGAGAATCGCGCAGTTGAAGCCGCTCCTGAAGAACGCGTCGAGCAGCGAGTGCGAGCGCACGAACTCCAGGCTGTACATGCCCGTGTACATCAGCAGCAGCTGCACGTAGAGCGGCGTGCCGCGGAACACGTAGGTGTAGAAGCGCACCGGCATCGACACCCATTTCTTCTTCGACACCCGCGCGACCGCCAGCGGCACCGCGCAGACGAAGCCGAGCGAAATCGACGCGACGAGCAGCCACAGCGTCACCGCAAGGCCCGACAGCCGCTGGCCGTCCCAGTAAAGGAACGCCTGGCCAAATTCCTGGAGAATCTCGATCATAGTTCTGCGTGGCGCACGCCCATGGAATAACGCTTCTCGAGCTGCATCAGCACGAGGTTGGAAACGGTCGTGATCGCGAGATAGATCAGCGCCGCGACGAGGATGAAGAAGAACATGTTGAACGTGCTCTTGCCCGCGTCCTGCGCCGCCTTCACGACGTCGGCGAGCCCGATGATCGACACCAGCGCGGTCGCCTTCACGAGCACCTGCCAGTTGTTGCCGATGCCCGGCAGCGCGAAGCGCATCATCTGAGGAAACATGATCCGCGCGAACACCCGCATCCCGCTCATCCCGTAGGCCGCGCCCGCCTCGAGCTGGCCGCGCGGCACCGACAGGAAGGCGCCGCGGAACGTCTCCGTGAAATACGCGCCGTAGATGAAGCCGAGCGTCAGCACGCCCGCGACGAACGGATCGATGTCGATCTGCTCCCAGCCGACGAGGTCGGTGAACTGGTTCAGCCAGATCTGGATGCTGTAGAACAGCAGCAGCATCAGGACGAGATCGGGCACCGAGCGGATCAGCGTCGTATAACCGGTCGCGAGCGAACGCAGCACCCGGTTGTGCGACAGCTTCGCCACCGCGCCGATCAGCCCGAGCACCACCGCGGTGGCGAGCGACAGCACCGACAGCTCGATCGTCTGCACGGTGCCCGCCCACAGGACGGGACCAAAGCCGTAAAGAAACACGCGCGTCTCCAGAACGTGAATGAAAGCCGGCACCATTTCCTGTCCGCGCCGGGCTGACGCGCATAGTCGCAAGCGAAAATAGTTGTCTCAAATTACTGCCCGCCCGGTTGCTGCGTCGCAACAATCCGCTTCACTATTCGCAATTGCGTGCTAGTTGCCTGTTTCGAAACGAAAAAGTCCGCTTCCGGACAGTCGGGCAACAGGCCGGGAAGCGGACTTTTTGCAATATTCCGGTCGCTTTTTCGATATAGCGACGGAGGCGGACGATGGATGACGAAACGGTCGCGAGTGGCGCGCCGCGCTCAGCGCCCTTTCAGGATGTCGGAGCGCGACGTCGTGTACACGCGCCCGTCCGGGCCGAAATGCACGTTGAAGAACGCGTCCTGGTTGACGCCGTCCTCGAGCCAGCGCCAGCTCCACACCGTTTCGGGCTTGAGCGGATATTGCGCGATCTCGCCCGGCTTGCCGAGCAGGCGCCGCACCTCGTCCTCGCTCATCCCGGGCGCCACCTTCGCGAAGTTGGCCGCGGTCAGCACCTGGGTCGCGCCCATGTAGCGCCCGTTCGCGTCGATATCGACGAACCAGGTCTGGTTGCCCATCGGGCCGCGCGGATACTCGAAGCGCTTCGAGCCGTCGGTGAACACGCGCTCGGTCTCCGGCGGGCCCATCGTGGCGCGGATGTCGGCCTCGGTCGATTCGCCCGGCTTCAGGCCCTTCAGCAGCAATTGAGCCGGCTTGATCGCCTTGAAGAAGTCCCGGATGCGTTGCACGTTGAGCTCGCCTTGCTTGTCGTCGCACGCGGACAGCGCCAGCGCGGCAGCCAGCATGGCGACGGGGAACAGCCGGAAACGGAAAGTCATCGATGGAAATGCGCGTCGTGGAAAACACGCGGCAAGCATACCCGCGCGCCGCCAAAAGCGCGAGACGGGCGCGCGGCCCGTCTCGTTCAGTGCGTCGGTTCGGTTTCGCGCGCGGCGGCCTGCGCCTGCGGCGCGGGCGGCACGCTCGCCGTCATCCGGCGCCGCGTATGGGCGAGCTCGGCGAGCTGCCAGGAGCCGAGCGCGAGGCAGCCGAACACGACCTCGCGGGCGCGCTTCACGAGCGCGAGCGACAGCGCCGTATCGCGGTCGACGCCGAACATCTGCGCGAGCAGCACGACGGTCGCCTCCTGCACGCCGAGGCCGCCCGGCACCATGAACGCGGCGTGGCGCGCAGCCTGGGTCATCGCCTCGATCGCGAGCGCGCCGCCGATCGACACCGGATGGCCGAGCAGTTCGAGCGCCCAGTAGATCTCGAGCGCGCCGACCGCATAGCCGGCCAATTGCCAGAAGAATGCGCTGAACAGCAGGCCCGCGCGCGACATCAGCGCGTCGATGTCCGCGTCGAGGCGCCGGCCGTCGACGCCCTGCAGCAGCCGGTGCGAATCGCCGAGCAGGCGGCCCGCGAAACGCTCGATCGCATGGAAGATGCCGCCGCGCCGCATCAGCACGACGCCGAGCACCGGCAGCGGCAGCGACAGCAGCAGCGCGAGGCCGATCGTCCCGGCATCGACGTCGCGCGTCGTCGCGAGCAGCAGCACGAGGCCGAGCGCGGCGAACGCATACTGGACGACGATCGTCACGAGCACTTCGACGATCACCGACGCGGTCACGCGGCTCGCGTCCGGGGTCCGCCAGCGCACGAGGCGAATGCCGACGATCTCGCCGCCGATGCCGACCACCGGCAGCAGCCGGTTCACGGCCTCGCGGACGGTCGCGACCCACCACAGGAACGGCAGCGAGCTGCGCTTGTCGAGCAGCAGGTGCCACGCATACGCGTCGAGCAGCAGCGGCAGCGCGTGGAACGGCACGAGCCACAGCAGCGCGAACCCGGCGCGCCCGATCATCTGCGTGACGTCGCCGACGCCGTCATGCAGCACCAGCGCGAGCAGGATCGCGATGCCGATCGGCCAGCCGAGCCATTTGATCCACTTGCTCACGACGGCTGCGCTCCCGGTTGGCGCGCCGCGCGCGGCGCGCGCGACGGCGAGGTCTGGCCGAACACGTCGGCGAAACCGCCCGTCGCGACGCCCGCGGCCTTCAGCGCGGCGGCGACGCGCGGCGACAGCAGCGCGTCCAGTTCGTCGACGGGACGGTAGCCGGCCATCGTCGGCGTGATCGGGCCGTCGCCTGCCTCGGCCGGATGGCAATAGATCTCGCCGACGCCCGGCGGCAGGCTCGCGAGCGCGTCGAGCAGCACCGCCTCGTCCATGCCGCCCGTGTGCTCGATGCCGACCACGTAGTCGTTGTGCGCAAGCCCCGCGCGGTCGAGCCGCGCGCGCACGAGCCCGATCCACGGCTTGAGCCACGCGGGCGCGGTCGTCTCGTACGGCAGCCGGACCGCGCGCAGCCCGTAGTCGCGGCCGATCTCGACGATCATCGACAGCACGGTCGGATGCAGATGGAAATGCTTGTGCGCGTTCACGTGGTCGAGCGGCAGGCCGCTCGCCGCGAACGCGTCGAACTGCGCGCGGATCTCGCGGCGCAGCTGCGCACGAACGTGCGGCAGGAAGAAGAAGCGGCAGCCGTCCTTCGCCATCGCGTCGCCGAACCGGCCGTCGGGGCCGACGAGCGCGGGGATCTCACGGGCGGGCAGCGTGGCCGGGCCGTCCGCGAGGACGAGATGCAGACCGACCGCGAGCGACGGCAGCCGCCGCGCGCGTTCGATCGCATCGGCCGCGGCCGGCGCGCCGACCATCAGGCTCGCGGCGTTCAGCACGCCGTCGCGATGCGCGCGCTCGACCGCCGCGTTGACGCGCGGATGCAGCCCGAAGTCGTCCGCGGTGAAGATGAGCGCCCGCGCCGCCCGCTGCGTCGTCACGAATCAGGCCTCGTGCGCGCGCAGGAAACGGAAGAATTCGACGCCCTCGCGCAGACGGCGCTTCATCATGTCCCAGCTCGTCAGCATCTCGCGGACGATCTCCCAGATCTTCGACGGACGGAAGTAGAACTCGCGATAGAACTGCTCGAGGTGGTGATAGATCTCGTCGCGCGACAGGTGCGGATAGCCGATCGCCGCGAGCTGCACGCCCTCCTTGCTCACCAGGTTGATGGTCTTGTTCTCTTCCATCCAGCCGTTTTCGACGGCCTGCTTGTAGAGCGTCGTGCCCGGATAGGGCGCGGCGAGCGACACCTGGATCGTGTGCGGATTGATTTCCTTCGCGTACTCGATCGTCTTCTTGATCGTTTCCTGGGTCTCGCCCGGCAGGCCGAGAATGAAGGTGCCGTGGATCTTGATGCCGAGCTTCTTGCAGTCCGCGCTGAAGCGGCGCGCGAAATCGGTGCGCACGCCCTTCTTGATGTTCACGAGGATCTGGTCGTCGCCGGATTCGAAGCCGACCAGCAGCAGGCGCAGGCCGTTTTCCTTCATGACCTTGAGCGACTTGTACGGCACGTTCGCCTTCGCGTTGCACGACCACGTCATGCCGAGCTTGCCCAGACCGATGGCGATGGCTTCGGCGCGCGGCAGGTCGTCGGTGAAGGTGTCGTCGTCGAACATCAGTTCCTTCACTTCCGGCATGTTGTCGCGGATCCACTTCGCTTCCGCGAGCACGTTCTCGACCGAGCGCGTGCGGTAGCGATGGCCGCTGACCGTCTGCGGCCATAGGCAGAACGTGCAGCGCGACTTGCAGCCGCGGCCCGTGTAGATCGACACGTACGGGTAGTTCAGGTAGCCGATGAAGTAGTTGTCGATCTTCAGGTCGCGCTTGTAGACGGGTGCGACGAACGGCAGTTCGTCCATGTTCTCGA
Source organism: Burkholderia sp. MSHR3999 (assembly GCF_000833595.1). Classification (NCBI taxonomy): domain Bacteria; kingdom Pseudomonadati; phylum Pseudomonadota; class Betaproteobacteria; order Burkholderiales; family Burkholderiaceae; genus Burkholderia; species Burkholderia sp. MSHR3999. The sequence goes on along the minus strand of NZ_JRFO01000001.1, from coordinate 904,080 downwards.
GGATCGGACGTGCTTCGTTGTGCTCGATCGAGCCGTCCTTCGCGCGCCAGCTCAAGCCCTTGATCTCGGGGAACGGCTTGCCTTCGGCGATTTCCTTGCAGGTGAAGTCGAATTCCTCGCGGCACACGAAGTCGATTGCCTCGGTCGCCGTGAGCGAGTTGTGCGGATCGACCATCACCTTCGCGCCCACCATGCCGACCAGCATCGACGGCTTCATCTTCTTCAGATCTTGCGCGAACATCGCGTCGGTCGGGAACGACGGCGTGCTCGTGTGGATGATCACGAGGTCGTAGTCGTTCGCGATCTTCAGCGTTTCCTCGACCGACAGGCCGTCGGCCGGCGCATCGACGACACGGCTGCCCGGCACGAGCGCGGCCGGCTGCGCGAGCCACGTCGGATACCAGAAGGAACGGATTTCACGCTTCGCCTGGTAGCGCGAGCCGGCACCACCGTCGAAGCCGTCGTACGAAGGGGCCTGCAAGAACAGGGTTTTCATCAATGCTCCGGTAGCCTGCATAGTTCGAGTTCGTTTCAAGAATCTAGTAAAAAAACCGCGGGCCGCCCATCCGGGCGCCCGCCTCTCGTCATGGTTGGCCAGCCTGCGCCGTGCCGTTCAGCGGCCGTCGCCGCCCTCCACGGCCGTCGCGCGCTCGCCGCCGACGACCGTCATCCTGGCGCCGCGCCACACGACCTGCGTGCCGAACGCCGCGACGAGCCACTCGAGCGCGAGCAGCGTGTCGCGCACCGCGATCAGCGGCAAATCGCGCCAGAACGCGCGCCAGCCGTCCTCGCCGCGCGCGTGCAGCACGAGCCGCCCGAACGCGCCTGCCGCGGTCGCCGCGCCCGCCAGCGTGCCGGCGAACGTGCCGTCGAGACGCAGCGCAAGCCCCGCGCCGATCGCGAGCCACGGCGCGGTGAACGTGATGAACAGGAACGCGAAACCGGCCGGGTTCAGCGACCGGATCGTGCGCAGCCAGCGCGTTTCGCGGTGCCAGAGCGGCCCGAACGCCGCCTCGATCACGTCGGTCGCGACTTCGACCTCCGACAGCACCGTGCGCCGCCCGAGGCGGCGCGGCAGCTCGGCGAGCCAGAAATCGTCGGCCAGCTCGTCCTTCAGCGCCTTGAAGCCGCCGATCCGGTCGAGCGTGTCGCGCGTCAGCGCGAGCGTCGCGCCGAAGCCGAAGCGGCTCGAGCGGCCGAGGTGCGTGATCCGCACCGACGGCGCGAACCACGCGTCGACGAACTGCGCGCCGATGCGCGTCCAGAACCCGCCGACACTGCGCGCATGATACAGGCAAGTGACGACGCCGACCGACGCATCGGCGAGCGGCGCCGTCACGCGCTCGAGATAATCCGGCTTCACCGCGATGTCGCTGTCGGCGATCACGATCCGCCCGTACTTCGCGCGCTCGGCAAGATTGATCAGGTTGCTGACCTTCAGGTTCTTGCCGTACACGCGCGCGTCGATCACGAGCGTGATGTCGCACTCCGGGTAGTCCGCGCGCAGCCGCTCGACGACCGCCACCGCCGGGTCCGCCGCCGACGCGACGCCGAACAGCACCTCGTAGCGCGGATGGCGCTGCTCGCAGAACGTCGCGAGGTTCTCGTACAGGTGCGGCTCCGCGCCGCACAGCGGCTTCAGCACGCTGACGGGCGCGAAGCCGTCGCGCGCGGCCGTGCGCGGCGTGCGCGGACGCGGCGCGAAGGCCGCGACGAGCGCATACCCGGCCGCGGCCAGCGTGAACGCGACCAGCAGCCACTCGATGAGCGATACGGCCGACGACGTCATGCGCGCCGCCCTGCGGCGGCCGTGCCGCGGCGTTGATCGAACGGGCAAGCGATGATGGATGATTCGATTGGGACGAACGCGGGCACGACCCGACTCCTTGTTCCTGCAGCGTCTGTATCAGGGGCATGCGATGCTCGAAAGCAGCCCTGCCCCGCTCGAGAGGCGCTCCTGCGCAACGCGCGGGCAAAACGCAGAAAATGCGAACGGCAACCGTGAGCGCGAGATGGACAATCGGCGGATTTTAACAGCCGGCGAAACCCCGCGCTCGAACACGCCATGAAACGGACTGATGCGAAATCATCAAAATCCGGACAGCCGACATTCTTCCGATGCAACCTCGTAAACCCTAGCGTAAGCGGTTTGCAGGCGTATTGCAGTCTTTAAATCTTGGCCTTTCGTGGTTTTTTGTGTCTACGCACAAATTCGCATCCAATCTCCGTAAAATTTCGTAATTTTTCGATGATTACGTTGATTGCGGAAACAATCGGTGCGCACCGCCCGGCCGCCCCTGATGCCCGCAGGGATATCGGCGCGTCGCCAGCGCGATCCGGAACCCTTTGGCAAAATCTTCCGCATCTGTTGCGTGCGCGCATCACCGCGCGCCCTCACGTTCGAAGGCCCATCCGATGATTCCGTTTTCCGTACTCGATCTCGCCCCCATTCCGGCCGGCGCCGACGCCGCGCAGGCGTTCCGCAACACCCTCGACCTCGCGCAGCACGCCGAGCGCTGGGGCTACCACCGCTACTGGCTCGCCGAGCACCACAACATGCCCGGCATCGCGAGCGCGGCGACCGCCGTCGTGATCGGCCACGTCGCCGGCGGCACGCGGACGATCCGCGTCGGCTCGGGCGGCATCATGCTGCCGAACCATTCGCCGCTCGTGATCGCCGAGCAGTTCGGCACGCTCGCGTCGCTGTATCCGGGCCGGATCGATCTCGGCCTCGGCCGCGCGCCCGGCACCGACCAGACCACGTCGCGCGCGCTGCGCCGCGACCTGCTCGGCAGCGCCGACGCGTTCCCCGACGACGTGGCCGAGCTGCTGCGCTACTTCGCCGAGCCGGCGGCGGGCCAACGCGTGCGCGCGGTGCCCGGCGCGGGGCTCGACGTGCCGGTCTGGCTGCTCGGCTCGAGCCTGTTCAGCGCGCAGCTCGCCGCGATGCTCGGCCTGCCGTTCGCGTTCGCGTCGCACTTCGCGCCGGACTACCTGATGCGCGCGCTCGAGGTCTATCGCGCGCAATACCGGCCGTCGGCCGCGTGGCCGAAACCGTATGCGATGGTCGGGGTGAACGTGTTCGCGGCGCAAACCGACGACGAGGCGCGCCGCCTGTTCACGTCGCTGCAGCAGCAGTTCCTGAACCTGCGGCGCGGCACGCCGGGCAAGCTGCCGCCGCCCGTCGACGTGCTCGAGGCGACCGAGCTGGAGCTGGCGAGCGTCGCGCATTCGCTGTCGTTCGCCGCGGTCGGCTCGCGCGACACCGTGCGCGACAGGCTGCGCGAGCGGATCGCGCAGACCGGCGCGGACGAGCTGATCATCACCGCGCAGATCCACGATCACGCGGCGCGGCTGCGCTCGTTCGAGCTCGCCGCGCAGATTCGCGACGAGCTCGCGAGCGAGGCGCGCTAGCGCAGCACGTCAGGCAGCACGCCTGCCGTCGCGCCGCGGGGCGGCCCCCGTCACTGCGGATGCGCCTGCGCGAGCCCGTCGAGCAGCGCCTTGTGGAACGCGTCCGGATCCTGGATCTGCGGCGCGTGGCCGAGCGCCGCGAACTCGACGAGCTGCGCGCCGGGAATCGCCGCCTGCGCGCGCTTCGCGAGTTCGGGATAGCGCCCGAGCTTCGCGTGGACGTCGGGCGGCGCGACGTCCTTGCCGATCGCGGTGGTGTCCTTGTCGCCGATCATCAGCAGGGTCGGCACGCGGATCGCGCCCAGCTCGTAGACCACCGGCTGCGTGAAGATCATGTCGTAGAGCAGCGCGGAATTCCATGCGACCGCGTCGCGGCCCGGCCCGCGGTACATCCCCGCGAGCATCTGCACCCAGCGCTCGTAGGACGGCGACCACTTGCCCGCGTAGTACGTCGCCTGCTCGTAGCGGCGGATGCCGTCGGCGCTCGTCTTCAGCTCGCGCGCGTACCAGTAGTCGACCGACAGCGGCGGCACGCCGAGCGCCTTCCAGTCTTCCAGCCCGATCGGGTTGACGAGCACGAGCTGCTCGGTCGCCTTCGGATACATCAGCGCGTAGCGCATCGCGAGCATGCCGCCTGTCGAGTGGCCGACGAGCGTCGCCGACTTCACGCCGATCGATTCGAGCAGCGCATGCGTGTTGCGCGCGAGCTGCTGGAAGCTGTACTGGTAGCGCTCGGGCTTCGACGACTTGCAGAAGCCGATCTGGTCGGGCGCGATCACGCGATAGCCCGCATGGCTCAGCACCGTGATCGTCTCCTCCCAGGTCGCCGCGCAGAAATTCTTCCCGTGCAGCAGCACGACCGTGCGCCCGTTCGGATGCGCGGGCTGCACGTCCATGTACACCATCTCGACGGTCTCGCGCTGCGACACGAACGAATAGCGGTGCAGCGGCTCCGGATACGTGAAGCCTTCGAGCCGCGCGCCGTACGCGGGCCCGTCGTTGCCGGCGGGCGCCGGCGCCGGCGCCGCGACCGACGCCGCGCACGCGGCGGCGAGGCCGGCGCCGAGCATGGCGGTGCGGGCGGCGGACAACATCTTGCAAATCGAAACCATGGCGAACACGATGAGTGGAGACGCACGCGGATCACCGGACGGCGCCGCGCCCCGCGATTCTACGCGGGTCGCGTTGACGACGGCGCGCAACACTCCGTTGCCGGGCGGCTTTCTCGCCCACGACGAACTCGGGTATCGTGTGACGTGAACCTGGCCCGCGTGCAGGCGAATTCCCATGAAAAACGTCCTCAGCATTCAGTCTCACGTGATCTACGGCCACGCCGGCAACAGCGCGGCCGTGTTTCCGATGCAGCGCCTCGGCGTCAACGTCTGGCCGCTCAACACCGTCCAGCTGTCGAATCACATGCAGTACGGCCACTGGGCGGGCAGCGCGATCGACGCCGCGAAGATGGAGCAGCTCGTCGACGGCATCGCCGCGATCGGCGCGCTCAAGCGCTGCGACGCGGTGCTCTCCGGGTTCCTCGGCTCGCCCGCGCAGGCCCGCGCGACGGTCGAGATCGTGCGCGCGGTGAAGGCGACGAATCCGAACGCATGGTACTTCTGCGATCCGGCGATGGGCCAGACGGGCGGCATTCGCCCGGAGCCGGGCGTCGAGGAGTTCATCGTCCACGAGGTGCCCGCGCTCGCGGACGGCATGGCGCCGAACCACACCGAACTGCAGAAGCTGGCGGGCCGGCGCATCGAGACCGTCGCCGAAGCGGTCGACGCGTGCCGCGCACTGATCCGCCGCGGCCCGCAGATCGTGCTCGTCAAGCACCTGCACGACCGAAACAGCCCGGCCGACCGCTTCAACATGCTGGCCGTCACCGCCACCGAGGCCTGGATCGGCCAGCGCCCGCTGTATGCGTTTCCGCGCCATCCGGTCGGCGTCGGCGACCTGACGAGCGCGGTCTTCGTCGCGCGGCGGCTGCGCGGCGATTCGGTGCGCGCGGCGTTCGAACATACGCTCGCGGCCGTGCACGCGGTCGTCAAGGCCACCTATGACGCGCGCCGCTACGAGCTGGAACTGATCGCCGCGCAGGACGAAATCGCGAGCCCGAGCGAGTGGTTCGGCGCGTGGGTCACGGACGTCTGACGGCGCGCGCCGCGTGACGACGCCCGACGCGCATCGCCCGTCGCCGGTCCGCACCGCGATTCGTTCCGCGGTTCGTCCCGCAGTTCGTCCCGATACACCGGCCGCGACGCCGCGCCCGTCGGCACGCCATCCCGCCCCGCCGCCCGGCCCGAGCGCGCAAACGTTTCCACCGCTTCACATGAATGACACCGTTTCGCCGCTATGCTCGCGGCGGCACGGCCCGGCACGCTCCCGCATTCGCGCGCCGGGGCAGCACGCTTGCATCACTCCCCGCCATCCGGCGCCCACCTTTTCCGCACGATACCGACCATGACCCGATCGACCCGTCGTGACTTCCTGCGCGTCGCCGCCGGCACCGCCGGCGCTACCGCGCTGAACCTCTTCCCGCCCGTGATCCGCGACGCGCTCGCGATTCCCGCGAACCGCCGCACCGGCACGATCCGCGACATCGAGCACATCGTGATCCTGATGCAGGAGAACCGCTCGTTCGACCATTACTTCGGCACGCTGCGCGGCGTGCGCGGCTTCGGCGATCCGCGCCCGCTGCGCCTCGCGAACGGCAAGTCGGTGTTTCACCAGCCGGTCGGCCTCGCGGAGCTGCTGCCGTTCCATCCGCGCGCCGACAAGCTCGGGATGCAGTTCCTGCAGGACCTGCCGCACGGCTGGCAGGACATGCACGCCGCGTGGAACAAGGGCCGCTACGACCAGTGGGTGCCGAACAAGGGCACGACGACGATGGCGTACCTGAAGCGCGACGACATCCCGTTCCACTACCAGCTCGCCGACGCGTTCACGATCTGCGACGCGTACCACTGCGCGATCCCGAGCTCGACCGACCCGAACCGCTACTACATGTGGACGGGCTACGTCGGCAACGACGGCGTCGGCGGCGGCCCGGTGCTCGGCAACGAGGAGAAGGGCTACGGCTGGAGCACCTATCCGGAAGTGCTCGAGCAGGCCGGCGTGTCGTGGAAGATCTACCAGGACGTCGGCACGGGCCTCGACGCGAACGGCTCGTGGGGCTGGACGCAGAACCCGTACATCGGCAACTACGGCGACAACGCGCTGCTCTACTTCAACCAGTACCGCACCGCGCAGCCCGGCTCGCCGCTGTACGAGAAGGCGCGCACCGGCACCAACATCAGCGCGGGCGGCACGCTGTTCGACGTGCTGCAGCAGGACGTGAAGAACGGCACGCTGCCGCAGGTGTCGTGGATCTGCGCGCCGGAAGCGTATTCGGAGCACCCGAACTGGCCGGCCAACTACGGCGCGTGGTACATCGAGCAGGTGCTGAAGACGCTCGTGTCGAACCCGGACATGTGGAGCAAGACCGCGCTCTTCATCACCTACGACGAGAACGACGGCTTCTTCGACCACGTGCCGCCGCCGTTCGCGCCGCAGTCGCGCGAGAACGGGCTGTCGACGGTCGCGACCACCAACGAGGCGTTCCCCGGCGACGCGTCGCACATGGCCGGCCCGTACGGCCTCGGCCCGCGCGTGCCGATGCTCGTCGTGTCGCCGTGGACGAAAGGCGGCTGGGTCTGCTCGCAGACGTTCGATCACACGTCGCTGCTGCAATTCATCGAGGCGCGCTTCGGCGCGCAGTACGCGGTGACGGCCGGCAACGTGTCGCCGTGGCGGCGCACGGTGTGCGGCGACCTGACGTCCGCGTTCGACTTCGCGTCGACCGACGCGAGCTGGCCGCAACTGCCGGACACGAGCGGCTACGCGCCGCCCGATCGCAACCGCCATCCCGACTACATCCCGATCCCGCCGCTCGCGCAGAAGCTGCCGAAGCAGGAGGCCGGCCTGCGGCCGGCGCGCGCGCTGCCCTACGAGCTGTTTGCATACGGCCGGATCGACAACGCGAGCGGCCAGTTCCGGCTGACCTTCGCGAACACCGGCCGCGCGGGCGCGGCGTTCCAGGTCCAGGCGCGCAATCGCGTCGACGGCCCGTGGACCTACACGGTGGAAGCCGGCAAGCGCCTCTCCGACACGTGGAGCCCCGCGCCGTCGCTCGGCCTGTACGACCTCGACGTGTACGGCCCGAACGGTTTCTACTGCCACTTCCGCACTCCCGCCGCACCGGCGGTCGGGCCGGCGAGCGTCAATCCGGAAGTGATCTACGGCTACGACGTCGCGAACGGCAACATCACGCTGCGCCTGATGAACCGCGGCCACCGGGCGGTGCGCCTCAAGGTGACGAGCGCCTACGGCCACGCGCATCCGCGCGTGTTCGACCTGGCGCCCGGCGCGCGCGTCGACGACTACTGGGACCTGCGCGGCAGCCACGGCTGGTACGACCTGACCGTCAGCGACGGCAAGCCGCTCGGCTTCGTGCGCCGCTTCGCCGGCCACGTCGAGACGGGCCGCCCGAGCACGAGCGATCCGCTGATCCGCACCGAGCCGGCATCGGCGTCCGCCGCCGACGACGCGGTCGAGGCCGCGGTCGGGGCCGCCGAGTAACCGCCGAGTAACGCCAGCGCCGACGCCGTCACCCTGCGCCGGCCGTTCGATGCGGCCGGCGCCCCCTTCCCACCGCTGCGGGCGCGGCATCTGCTGCCGCGCCCGCCCCGCCGCCGCCCGGCGCGGGAATTCCCTCATCGCCGCTTTCCCTTGTCGCACCGACGCTGTGCGGAAATCCGCACGTTTCGTGCGTCGAATCGACAAGACTCGTCCAATTTGGCCCCCTATAACTCGTCGTCAGACGCTCGGGCCTGCCTTCGGTCGTGCCCGCAGAAGCGTCGCCCGCGCGCGCCGTTGCGCGCGTTCTCGTGTCTCGCCGTCCAAGGAATGACTATGAAATTCCGCCCATCGCTGCTGTCCCTCTCGCTCGCCACCGCGCTTGCCGTCCTCTCGCACCAGGCCGCGCAGGCGGCCGGCGACACCGACATCAAGGTCGGCTTCGCCGCGCCGCTCACCGGCGTCAACGCCGGCTACGGCAAGGATCTGCAGAACGGCGTCCAGCTCGCGCTCGACGACGCCGCCGCGCAGAAGATCCAGATCGCCGGCAAGCCGGCGCGCTTCGATCTCGTCGTGCAGGACGACCAGGCCGACCCGCGGATCGGCGTGCAGGCCGCGCAAAGCCTCGTCGACCAGAACGTGTCGGTCGTGGTCGGCCACTTCAACTCGGGCACGACGATTCCGGCGTCGGTCGTCTACGACAAGGCCGGCATCCCCGTGATCGACCCGGCCGCGACCAACCCGACGCTCACGTCGCGCGGGCTCGCCAACATGTTCATGGTGATCGCGACCGACGGCCAGAACGCCGGCAACGCGGGCCGGTACGCGGTCGACGTGACGAAGGCGAAGCGCATCGCGATCGTCGACGACCGCACCGCGTTCGGCCAGGGCGAAGCGGACGAATTCGAGAAGGCGGTGAAGGCAGCCGGCGGCGCGATCGTCGCGCGCGAATTCACGAGCAACCAGGCGGTCGACTTCCGCGCGCAGATCACGAGCCTGAAAGGCAAGAACCCCGACCTGATCTTCTTCGGCGGCCTCGACTCGCTCGCCGCGAACTTCATCAAGCAGATGCGCCAGCTCGGGCTGAACGCGCAGTTCGTCGGCGGCGGCGGCGTGAAGGACAACGAGTTCATCAAGATCGCCGGCCCCGCCGCGGAAGGCGCGATGGCGTGGGAGTACGGCCGTCCGCTCGACGAGCTGCCGCAAGGGAAGGATTTCGAGCAGCGCTTCAGAAAGCGCTTCGGGGTCGACGTGCTGTCGTACGCGCAGTTCGGCTACGACGCGACCTGGGCCGCGATCAAGGCGATGCAGGCGGCCGGCTCGACCGATCCGAAGGTCTATCGGCCGGCGCTCAAGAAGATCGACTTCGAGGGGATCACCGGTCGCATCTCGTTTGCGAACGACGGCTCGCTGAAGAGCGGCATGTCGACGCTTTACCAGGTGAAGAGCGGCGCCTGGAAGACGATCGTAACGAAGGGCGGTTGAGCGCGGAACGCCCGCGCCGGCCTTGCGTCGGCGGCGCGGGCGTGGTCATCCGGTGTGATGCGCGATGCAATCATACGATGACTGATATTTGGCAGAACCGCCGCCGCGCCGAGCCCTGACGGCGCGCGCCGGCGGACCGGCGGCCTACTCGGCGTGCGCGTCCCGCCCCGCTTCGGCCGCCTCGTGCGCGCGGCGCAGCCGCTCCCGGCTGTTGGTCAGGTGCGTGCGCATCGCGGCGCGCGCCGCTTCCGGGTCGTGGCGCGCGATCGCCTCGTAGATGTCCTCGTGCTCGTGGTTCAGCCGCGCCACGTAGCGCTCCAGGTCGTCGCCCGCGAAGCGCGCGGAATTCACCCGCGTGCGCGGGATGATCGACGCGCCGAGCTGCGTCATGATGTCGACGAAATACCGGTTGCCGGTCGATTGCGCGATCTGCAGGTGGAACTGGTAGTCGAGCTGCGCGGTGTCGCGGCCGCCGCCCGAGCCCGACGCGATCGCGTCGAGCGCGCGCCGCAGCGCCGCGAGGTCCGCGTCGTTCGCCCGCTGCGCGGCGAGGCTCGCACACTCGCTCTCGAGGCTGATGCGCAGCTCGAGCACCGCGAGCACGTCGCGCAGCGTCGTGATCGTTGCGGGATCGATGCCGAGCGCCTGGCGGCGCGAAGGCTCGAGCACGAAGCTGCCGATGCCGTGACGCGTCTCGACCAGGCCGCTCGCCTGCATCCGCGAGATCGCCTCGCGCACGACCGTGCGGCTCACGCCCTGCGTCGCCATCACTTCGGTTTCGGTCGGCAGCTTGTCGCCGGGACGCAGCGTGCCGTTTTCGATCTGCGCGGTCAGCGCGTCGACGACATCTTGTGCGAGGCTGCGCGCGCGACGACGCGGCGCTGCGGGAAGCGTAGGCACGGACATGGGCCGGTTCCTTTTTGAATATCGTATCGGTAAGCCGAGGGTTTACGCGGGGTTTGAGCGAAAGCCGTCGATTCATTATACTGCGTCACAAGTCATCCGACGACTGATGATTGCTCGATCTGCTGCCTCCTGTCGACCCACGCTGGCATCGGACGATTCGCACCGCTATCGTGGATTCATCGCTCCAATGCCAATGCCGCGGTCGTTGCCGTTCCGCGCACGTCGGTTGTCGAATGATCGCACCTCCTGCCGCACCCGGCAAAGCTTTTGCGGGACGCGGCGCCCCCACCCATTTACCATCGCCGCCCATGAACGCCGCCACTTCCCCGCCCCGACACGACACGCCGCGCATCGTCGACCTGCAAGCGATCCCGGTTGCCGGCCACGACAGCATGCTGCTCAACCTGAGCGGCGCGCACGGCCCGTTCTTTACCCGCAACCTCGTGATCCTGACGGACAGCGCGGGACGCACCGGCGTCGGCGAAGTGCCGGGCGGCGAAAGCATCCGGCGCACGCTCGACGACGCGCGCGCGCTCGTCGTCGGCCAGCCGGTCGGCAACTACCACGCGGTGCTCAATGACGTGCGCCGCCGCTTCGCGGACCGCGACGCGGGCGGCCGCGGGCTGCAGACCTTCGACCTGCGCACGACGATCCATGCGGTCACCGCGCTCGAAGCCGCGCTGCTCGACCTGCTCGGCCAGCACCTCGGCGTGCCCGTCGCCGCGCTGCTCGGCGAAGGCCAGCAGCGCGAGCAAGTCGAAATGCTCGGCTACCTGTTCTACGTCGGCGACCGCACGCGGACTGCGCTGCCCTACCGCGACAGCAGCGGCGCGACCGACGACTGGACGCGCGTTCGCAACGAGCCCGCGCTGACGCCGGAGGCCGTCGTGCGGCTCGCCGAGGCCGCGCATGCGCGCTACGGCTTCAACGACTTCAAGCTGAAAGGCGGCGTTTTCGAAGGCGCGCGCGAGATCGAGGCCGTGACCGCGCTGGCCGAGCGCTTCCCCGGCGCGCGCGTGACGCTCGATCCGAACGGCGCGTGGTCGCTCGACGAAGCCGTGCGGCTGTGCCGCGACCTCCACCACGTGCTGGCGTACGCGGAAGACCCGTGCGGCGCGGAGAACGGCTACTCGGGACGCGAAGTGATGGCGGAATTCCGCCGCGCGACGGGGCTGCCGACGGCGACCAACATGATCGCGACCGACTGGCGGCAGATGGGCCACGCGGTGCAGCTGCATGCGGTCGACATCCCGCTCGCCGATCCGCATTTCTGGACGATGCAGGGCTCGGTGCGCGTCGCGCAGATGTGCCGCGACTGGGGCCTGACGTGGGGTTCGCACTCGAACAACCACTTCGACGTGTCGCTCGCGATGTTCACGCACGTCGCGGCCGCCGCGCCCGGCAAGGTCACGGCGATCGACACGCACTGGATCTGGCAGGACGGCGAGCAGCTCACGCGCGAGCCGCTGAAGATCGAGAACGGGCTGGTGGACGTGCCGCAGCGGCCGGGCCTCGGCGTCGAGCTCGACATGGATGCGGTCGCGGCCGCGCACGCGCTTTACAAGCAGCACGGCCTCGGCGCGCGCGACGATGCGGCGGCGATGCAGTACCTGATTCCGGGGTGGACGTTCGACAACAAGCGCCCCTGCCTCGCGCGCTGAGCGGCGGGCGGGCCTGCGGCGACGGCTCAAGCGCGGGCTGGCATTGTCGCCCGCGCCGACGCAATGACGCGGCGCACCGCGCCGGACATATCAGACGATCTGCTTGAGCGCCGCGTCGAGCGCGAGCACCGCGACGCGGTCGCCCTCGGTCGCGAGCGGCGCGCGCATCACGATCTGCCGGTTATGACCGACGGCCGCCGGCGAATCCCACAGCAGCTCGACCTTCGGCCGCTGGAACCAGCTGCCGCGGGGCAGCGCGACGGGCGGCGCGCAATCCTGTGGCGGGTCGCCCTGAACCTGGCGGCTCGCCGAGCCGGAGTGGCCGGGCCAGCGCACCGACAGCTCGCGCGCGTCGTATTGGCCGACCTTGCGGCTTTCCATCCAGACGATCACGGTGCGGGTCAGCGTATCGAGGGAGATCGCGTAACGGCCGACCGCGAACCGCCGCGCGGCGACGTTGGTGCGCCACAGCGGCCGCGGCCGGCAGATCCAGACGACGGCCGCGTACAGCGCCGGCGCGGCGACGAGCCAGCCGTTGGTCGCGGTCACCGCATGCATCGCCCGGCGCCAGCCGGCCGCCCACACGTAGACGCCGATCGACCAGACGGCGAACAGGAAACCGATCAGCGCGAAGAAGCGGAGCGCCTGGCGCAGCCATTGCGGCAGCGGATGGAACGGGCGCTCGGCGCGCGCGACCGCGCCCGGCAACGCGAGCAGCAGGAAGATCAGCACCAGGTAGACGAATGCCCATGGCGACGACGCCATCGCCGACAACGACTCGCGATAGCCCATCTGCGACATCGAGAACAGCCACCGGGCGAGCAGCACGAGACCGATCGCGCGCAACGCGAAGATCACGCCGGCGCCGGGGGCCGGGGCTGCGCGCGTGGGTTTCGTTCTCGCCAAGACTGCTCTCCTCTCGATGATCTGCGGGGCCGGATTTTACGGCACGGCCATTATAGGGACATTACCGGCTGGACAGACGAACAGCAGGCGTGCGCGGGCGCGTTCCGGCCCGTCGCGGCCGCCGGGCGCGGCGAGAATACAACACATTGGCCATCGGCGCCGCGAATGCGACGACGCCCCGCCGGAAAACCCGGACGGGGCGTCGCCGTGAAGCCGGCCGCCGCGAGGCGGCCGGCCGGATTCAGCCTGCGTTGACTTCGCGCAGCACGGTGCGGCGCTTCTGGCGCAGCAGCTCTTCGTAGCCCTTCACGTAGTTCTGCGCCATCACCTTCGACGAGAAGCGCGCTTCGAACGCGGCGCGGACCTTCTCGCGCGGCAGCGTGTCCAGGCGCTTGAGCGCCGCGACGGCCGACAGCTCGTCTTCGACGACGAAGCCCGACACGCCGTTCTCGATCACTTCCGGCACCGAGCCGCGCTTGAACGCGATCACCGGCGTGCCGCAGGCCATCGCCTCGATCATCACCAGGCCGAACGGCTCCGGCCAGTCGATCGGGAACAGTAGCGCGTGCGCGTTGCCCAGGAACTCGGTCTTCTCGGCTTCGCTGATTTCACCGATGTACTCGACGTGCGGCAGCGCGAACAGCGGCTTGATCTTCTCTTCGTAGTACGCGCGGTCGGCCTTGTCGAGCTTCGCGGCGATCTTGATCGGCAGGCCGGCCTGCTCGGCGATGCGGATCGCCGTGTCGACGCGCTTCTCCGGCGAGATGCGGCCGAGGAACGCGAGGTAGCTCGGCTTCACGTTCGGGATCGGCGTCAGCAGGTTTTCCGGCAGGCCGTGGTAGACGGTCGACAGCCAGTTCGCCTGCGGCAGCGGGATGCGCTGGTTGTCGGAGATCGACACGACCGGCACGTCGCTGAATGCGTTGAAGATCGGCTGCAGCTCCGGCAGGTCGAGACGGCCGTGCATCGTCGTCAGATGCGGGACCGGCTGGCGCGAGAACAGCGAGAACGGGTAGTAGTCGATGTGGCAGTGCAGGACATCGAACTCTTCCGCGCGGCGGCGCACCTGCTCGAGCAGCAGCATGTGCGGGGCCATCACGTCGCGGATCGTCGGGTCGAGGCGCAGCGCCTGCGGCCAGCAGGCTTCGAGCTTCGCGGAGGTTTGCGAATCGCCGCTCGCGAAGAGCGTGACGTCATGCCCCATCTCGACGAGCGCTTCGGTCAGGTAGGACACCACTCGCTCGGTACCACCATACAGCTTCGGGGGAACCGCTTCGTGCAACGGAGCGATTTGGGCGATTCGCATGCGTAACTCCTAAAAAATCGGCAATAAACCAAGCATTGGGTCAGCAGCCTGCCGGCGATCCTGGCTGGACGCATTTCATCCGACATTCGGACGATTCGGCCTGCTGGCGGCGTCGAACCCGCGCTGCTCAAGGAGCGTCGGCGACGCGACAGGCATAGAACGTTTGAAACGAAGACCCGTTGACAGGGGTTCGTAAAAATACCAAGGCGCGAACCCGGAGCCGATTATCTAGGGTTAATCCCGATACGGCGCACAACATTTCAAACACTTTACTTTGTTACAAAGCGGCAACACTTTGCAACCCGCGGACTTCGGCGTCCGTTCTAGAGTGGAAGGCCCTTTTGACATTCCTCGCCGCCGTCCGCACGACCGGGACCGCGAACGCGGCACCCATCGCAAGGCGCGGAATGACGAATTTTATCCCAAAATTAACTCAGCGCCTCCTGCCGTCGGCAAGATTTGCGCAGCGCGAGGCACGGCCTTGTTTACAATGCCGGATTACGTTGCGCCTGGCCGAAGGTCGGCATCCGGTCCGGCTGCAACGTTCAACCACCGATTCACCGCACGCATATTTTGGAAGCTCTCACCCCTGCCCAGCGCAACGCCTACAACGCGAAGCTGTCGAGCTACGCGCACCGGCCACTCGCGTTCCTGTTCCGCTACATCCGCCTGCATCCGGTCGCGCACTTCGTCGTGCTCTTCAGCGTGCTGGCCGCCGTCGGCTGCGCGCTCGGCTCGCAATACGCGATCAAGCACCTGATCGACGTCCTCGCGACCGGCCGCCACCACCCGGGCCCGCTGTGGAGCGCGTTCGCGCTGCTCGTCGGCCTGATCGCCGCCGACAACCTGCTGTGGCGCGTCGGCGGCTGGTTCGCCGCGCACACGTTCGTCGCGGTCACGGGCGACCTGCGGCGCGACCTGTTCCAGTACCTGATCGGCCACTCGCCGACGTATTACGCGGAAAAGCAGCCCGGCACGCTCGCGAGCCGCATCACCGCGACGTCGAACGCCGTCTATACGTCCGAGAACACGATGGCGTGGAACGTGCTGCCGCCGTGCATCGCGGTGATGGGCGCGATCCTGATGATCATCGTCGTCAACCCGATGATGGCGGCCGGCCTGCTCGGCTGCTCGGCGGTGCTCTCCGTCGTGCTGTTCAGGCTCGCCGGACGCGGCTCCGCGCGCCATCACGCGTTCGCGGCGAAGGCCGCCGCAGTCGACGGCGAGCTCGTCGACGTGATCGGCAACATGGGCCTCGTGCGCGCGTTCGGGATGACGCTGCGCGAGCAGAAGCGCTTCGGCGCGACGGTCAAGGCCGAGATGGACGCGCGCCAGCAGAGCCTGCTCTATCTTGAAAAGCTGCGGCTGCTGCACGCGGTGATCACCGCGATGCTGTCCGCCGGCCTGCTCGGCTGGGCGCTGTGGCTGTGGGACCAGGGCCGCGCGACCTCGGGCGACATCGTGCTGGTCAGCTCGCTCGGCTTCACGATCCTGCACGGCACGCGCGACCTCGCGGTGGCGCTCGTCGACGTCACGCAGCATGTCGCGCGCCTCGCCGAAGCCGTGAAGACGCTGCTCGAGCCGCACGGGATGCCGGACCGCTCCGACGCGGTGCCGCTCGCCGCATCGGGCGGCCGCGTCGACTTCGAGCGCGTGACGTTCGCGTATCCGCACCGCCGCCCGATCCTCGACCACTTCGAGCTGCACATCGAGCCGGGCCAGCGCGTCGGCCTGATCGGCAAGTCCGGCGCCGGCAAGTCGACCGTGCTCGCGCTGCTGCAGCGCTTCTACGACACGCAGGACGGCGTCGTGAAGGTCGACGGCCAGGACGTGAAGTCGATCACGCAGGACAGCCTGCGCCATGCGATCGCGCTCGTCCCGCAGGACATCTCGCTGATGCACCGGTCGATCTACGAGAACATCGCGTACGGCCGCCCCGACGCGTCGCGCGACGAGGTGCTCGCCGCCGCGCGCGACGCGCGCTGCGCGGAGTTCATCGAGGCGATGCCGGAAGGCTACGACACGATCGTCGGCGACCGCGGCGTCAAGCTGTCGGGCGGCCAGCGCCAGCGCATCGCGATCGCGCGCGCGATCCTGAAGAACGCGCCGATCCTGCTGCTCGACGAGGCGACGTCCGCGCTCGACAGCGCGTCGGAGGAAGCGATCCAGAGCGCGCTCGACCGCCTGATGGTCGGCCGCACGGTGATCGCGATCGCGCACCGCCTGTCGACGCTGCGCAATTTCGACCGGATCATCGTGATGAGCAGCGGCAAGGTGATCGACGACGGCGAACCGGAAGTCCTGCGCAACCGCCCCGGCCTGTATCGCGACCTGCTCGCGAAACAGCACGGCCGCCAACACGTGGCGCCCGACGGCGGCCCGGCGGCCGGCGAGCGCGTCGCCTGACGCGCGGCGCGCCCGCCCGAAAACAAAGCCGCAGTGCATCACGCACTGCGGCTTTTTTCATTCCCGTCGCCGCACCGGGCGGCGGCTCAGGCACGCTGCAGGTCGCGCAGGAAGTTGTCGCGCCACACCGACACGTTGTTCTCGCGCAGCTGCGCGATCATGTCCGCATAGCGCGCGCGCCGCTCGGCGAGCGGCATCGACAGCGCCCGCGACAGCGCTTCGGCCATCCCCGCGATGTCGATCGGATTGACGATCAGCGCGCCCGTCAGCTCGCGCGCGGCGCCCGCGAAACGCGACAGCACCAGCACGCCCGGATCGTCGGGGTTCTGCGCGGACACGTATTCCTTCGCGACGAGGTTCATCCCGTCGCGCAGCGGCGTCACGTAGCCGACCCGTGCGAGCCGGTACAGCGCGGCGAGCAGCTGGCGGTCGTACTGGCGATGGATATAGAGGATCGGCGCCCAGTCGAGCTCCGCAAAGCGTCCGTTGATGCGGCCCGACTCCGCTTCGAGCTGCAGGCGGATGTCCTGGTACGCGCGCAGTTCCGCGCGGGTCGACGGCGCGATCTGCAGGAACGACACGCGGTTGCGGTGCGACGGTTCGTGCTCGAGCAGCTTCTCGAACGCGCGGAAGCGCTCGACGAGCCCCTTCGAGTAATCGAGCCGGTCGACGCTCATGATCAGCTTGCGGCCGCGCAGCGACGTGGCCAGCGTGCGCACCGCCTTGCCGTGCTCGCCCGCCTGCGCGAGCGACGCGATCTCGTCCGGATGCACGCCGATCGGATATGCGGCCGCGCGCAGCGTCTGGCCGAATGCGCGCACGGTCACCGCGCGAACGTCGCGCCCGTCGCGTTCGACCACGCCGTCCGCTTCGGACTCGACGTAGTCGCAGAACGCGCGCAGGTCGGGCTCGGTCTGGAAGCCGAGCAGGTCGAACGCGCACAGCGCCTCGACGAGCTCGCGATGCGGCGGCACGTTGACGAGCACCTGCGCCGCCGGAAACGGAATGTGCAGGAAAAAGCCGATGCGGTTCTTCACGCCGGCAGCGCGCAGCGCGCGGGCGAACGGGATCAGGTGATAGTCGTGCACCCAGATCACGTCGTCGTCCTGCAGCAGCGGCACGAGCTGCTGCGCGAGCCACACGTTCACGCGGCCGTAGCCTTCGAACTCGTGGCGGTCGTACTGGATCAGGTCCGCACGGTAGTGGAACGCGGGCCACAGCGTCGCGTTCGAGAAGCCGCGGTAGTACTGGTCGTAGTCGCGCCGCGCCAGGCCGACCGTCGCGAACGTAACCGGCCCGTGCTCCTCGACGCGGATCTGCGGCGCGCCGGACGCGACGACCTCGCCGCTCCAGCCGAACCACATGCCGCCGGTTTCCTTCAGCGCGTCATACACGCCGATGGCAAGCCCGCCCGCCGCCGGCTCGCCTTCGGAAATCGGCGCGACGCGGTTCGAAACGATGATGAGACGGCTCATGCGTGCTGCGGCTCCACGTCGAGCCAGCGGCGGATCTGAGCGTGCAGCGCGTCGACCGAGTCGAGCCGCACGCGCGCCGACGTCTCGCCCGCGCCGACCTTGATCGACAGGCCGCCGCGCGCGTTGACGACCGCGAACCCCTTCTCGTCGGTCAGGTCGTCGCCCGCGAACACCGGCGTGCGGCCCGCGAACGGCGGCTCGTCGAGGAAGGCCGCGAGCGCGCGCCCCTTGTCGACGCCCTTCGGCTTGATCTCGAACACCATCTTGCCCGGCTGCAGCACGTACGCGTCCGCATAGTCGGCGACGAGCCGCTCGGCCGCCTCGCGCGCAATCGCCTCGCGCTCGGGCGCATTGCGGTAATGCAGCGCGACCGCCGCGCCCTTGATTTCGAGCAGCATGCCCGGATAGCGGTCGACGACGTCCGCGAGCTCGCGCTCGATGCGCAACAGGCGCGCGTCGTTGAAGCCGACGCGCTGCGTGTCGCCGTTGGCGTCGCGCCGCTCCGCGCCGTGCAGGCCGGCGACCGGCAGGTCGGGCATCTTCAGGTACTGGTCGATGTTGTCGATGCCGCGGCCGGACAGGATCGCGACCGCGCCGTGCGAGCGGCGCCGCAGCGCGTCGATCAGTGCGAGCAGCGACGGCGGCACGTGAATGCTGTCGGGCGTCGGCGCCAGTTCGACGAGCGTGCCGTCGAAGTCGAAAAAGAACGCGGTATCGGTCAGGGACAGGGAAGCCGGGACGGATTGCATCGAGTCGATAGTCTGAGCGGCGGCCCGCAAGACCGCCGCTGCACGAGAGGAATTGTGCGCATCTTACCGCGCCTTCGCGTCCGGATGGGCGAAACCGGCGTGCGGCGCGGGCGATGCGTCCCGCTGCGGGCCGCTGCGACATATTGCCCCGCCCCGGCGCGTCGCGCGCGTTTCGCCGGGACGCTCGCGCGCGAATTGCGCTACAGTCGCAACCGCCGGCCGCGCGACGCTTGGCGTCGCGCCGGCCGTGCGTCCGTTCCGTCCGATCGAGCCCCTGGATGCCGCCAGTCCCGCCTGTTCATTACGCGCCGCGCCGGCGCCTCTCCCGCGTCGTCCGCACCGTCGCGGCGCTCGCCGCCGCCGTGGCGCTCGCCGCCTGCACGCGCGGCGAACCCCCCTGGCGCCTGACCGACGTCACCGGCCACCTGCCCGACCTGTCGTTCACGCTGACGGGCGGCGACGGCCGGCCGGTCGAGGCGTCCGCGTTCCGCGGCCGCGTCTCGCTCGTCTATTTCGGCTACACGCACTGCCCGGACGTCTGCCCCGAAACGATGGCGCGACTGATGGAAGTCCTCGCGCAACTCGGCCCGCAGGCGCGCAACGTGCGCATCCTGTTCGTGTCGGTCGACCCCGCGCGCGACACGCCGCAGGCAATGCAATCGTATGTCGCCGCGTTCGATGCCGAACACGCGCGCGGCCTGACGGGCACCGACCGCCAGATCGAATCGCTCGCGAAGCGCTATCGGGTCGCGTACCAGATGGAGCAACGCGATCCGTCGGGCGGCTACGAAGTGACGCACAGCTCGGCGGTCTACATCTTCGACGCGAGCGGCCGCGCGCGTCTGCTCGCGACCGACCGCGACAAGCCCGACGCCATCGCCGCCGATGTGCGCCGGATCCTCGACTCCGCTTCCTTCACCTGATCCCGAATCATGACCACGAAACTCAAGACGCTCGCCCTCCTCGCCGCGCTGTCCGTCGGCGCGCACGCCTACGCCGCCGGCGCGATCTCCGCGCAGAACGGCTGGGTGCGCTGGCTGCCGAACAAGCTGCCCGCGGGCGGCTACGTGACGCTCGTCAACACGAGCGACAAGCCGGTCGACCTCGTCGACGTCGACAGCCCCGACTATGGGATGGCGATGCTGCACCAGACCGTCTCGAACGGCTCGACGCAGAAGATGGAGATGGTCGACAAGCTGACGGTTCCCGCGCGCGGCAAGGTCGACATCGCGCCGGGCGGCTACCACTTCATGCTCGAGGAGCCGAAGCACGCGATCAAGCCCGGCGACACGGTGCGCGTGCGCCTGAAATTCTCCGACGGCGAGACGCTCGACACGCCGTTCGCGGTGAAATCGCCCGCCCAGGCGAAGTAACGCCGCGCGATGGATCTCCTGTACTGGCTCGACCCGTGGGAACCGTCGCCGACCGTGGTCGTCGCGGTGCTGGCGGCCGGCGTGCTGTTCGCGCGCGGCGTGAAGAAGGCCCGGGTCACGCCGCTGCGGCAGTTCTCGTTCTGGCTCGGGCTGACGGCGCTGTACGTCGCGCTGCATACGCGGCTCGACTACTTCTTCGAGCACGAGTTCTTCCTGCATCGCGCGCAGCACCTCGTGCTGCATCATCTCGGGCCGTTCTTCATCGCGCTCGCGTATCCGGGCGCGGCGATCCGCGCGGGCATTCCGTTCCGCTGGCGGCAGCGCTTCGTGCGCCCCGCGCTCGCGTGGCGGCCGGTGCGCGCGACGCTCGACGTCGTGTTCAACCCGGTCGTCGCGGTCGTGCTGTTCGTCGGGCTGATCTATTTCTGGCTGCTGTCGCCGATCCACTTCGTCGCGATGCTCGACTGGCGCCTGTATCGCGTGATGAACTGGAGCATGGTGATCGACGGCCTGCTGTTCTGGTGGCTCGTCGTCGATCCGCGCCCGGCGCCGCCCGCGCGGCTCGCGCCGGGGCGCCGGATCCTGGTCGTCGTCGCGGCGATCCCGCCGCAGATCGTGCTCGGCGCGATGATCTTCTTCACGCCGCAGGAGCTGTATCCGATCTACTCGATCTGCGGACGCGCGTTCACATGGCTGAGCCCGCTGCGCGACCAGCAGATCGGCGGCCTGCTGCTGTGGATTCCGGGCTCGATGATGAGCGTGATCGGCGCGGTGATCGCGCTGCGCCACTGGCTGCGGCTGTCCGCGCGCGGACGCCTGCGGGACGAACGCGCGGCGAAGCGTGAAGCCGAGCGCGAGGCCGGCCAGGCGGTCGCGCGCTCCATGCACGGCGCGCGCTGACGCGGCGCGCGCCGCCGTATCAGGCGCGCGCGCTGCGCATCCACACGTGCGGAATGCCGTCCTCGTCGTGCACGTCGGAACTCGGCGCGAAGCCGAACGCGCCGTAGAAGCGCTGCAGATGGGCCTGCGCATGCAGGCTGACCGGCGTGTCGGGCCATTGCGCGCGGATGTGCCCGAGCGCGCGCGACAGCAGCGCGTTGCCGAGGCCCGCGCCGCGGAACGCGGCAGTCGTCAGCACGCGGCCGATCCGGACGTCGGGATCCTGCGCATCGGGCAGCAGCACGCGCAGGTAGCCGACCAGCCGGCCCGCTTCGTCGTACGCGGCCAGATGCCACGCCGCCTGGTCCGCGTCGTCGATGTCGCGGTACACGCAATTCTGCTCGACGACGAACACCGCGCTGCGCGCCTCGAGAATCGTATAGACCTCGCGCGCCGACAACGCGTCGAAGGCTTTCCAGCGCCATTCGAGCGCATCGGTGGCGGGCGGGTTTGTGGCGGTTGCGGGTGCGTTCATGTGCGGTCCTGATTCGGGCTTCGGGCGCGCCGGCCGGCGCGCGGCAATCGCCGATTATGCCTCGAAGCGCACGCGACGCGCGACCGCCCTGCACGCACGACGACGGGTCCCGCATCGCGCGGGGCCCGTCCGTCATGCCGGCATCGTGCCGAAGCGGCCGCCGTTGAAATCGTCGATCGCGACGCGAATCTCCGCTTGCGAGTTCATCACGAACGGCCCGTAGCCGACGACCGGCTCGTCGATCGGCTCGCCGCTCAGGATCAGCAGCTTCGCGTCGCCGTTCGCTTCGAGCTCGACGTCACGGCCGTCGCGGCTCAACTGCACGAACTGCGCGTCGCGCGCGACCGTTTCGCCGTTCACGAGCACCGTGCCGCTCAGCACGACCACCGCGAGCGTGCGCCCTTCCGCGACCGGAAACCGCGCACGACCGCCCGCCGCGAGCCGCACGTCCCACACGTCGATCGGCGTGTGCGTGCGGGCCGGGCCGCGCCGCCCGTCGAGTTCGCCCGCGATGATCCGCGCGCGACCCGCGCCTTCCGGCAGCTCGACCACCGGGATGTCCGCGCTCAGCAGCGTCTGGTAGCCGGGCGCGCCCATCTTGTCCGCGGCGGGCAGGTTCACCCACAGCTGCACCATTTCGAGCGGCCCGCCGCGCTTCGTGAACGCCTCCGAGTGAAATTCCTCGTGCAGGATCCCGCTCGCGGCCGTCATCCACTGGACGTCGCCGGGGCCGATCACGCCGCCCGCGCCCGTCGAGTCGCGGTGCGCGACCTCGCCGTCATAGACGATCGTGACCGTCTCGAAACCGCGGTGCGGATGCTGGCCGACGCCGCGCGGCGCCGAGGCCGAACCCGGCTCGAACGTCGCCGGGCCCGCGTAGTCGAGCAGCAGGAACGGGCTCAGATGCGCGCCGTGCGACTGGTAGCTGAACATCGAGCGCACCGGAAACCCGTCGCCAACCCAATGGCCGCGCGGCGCACTGTACACACCCTGGATCTTCTTCATCTTCCTCTCCGAATTGCGGCGAAACCCGTGTTTTGCATCCTGGACAGGAATATAGAATCAGAACGATCGATCCGGTAGACTGCGAAAATCACACTCAGCGTTCTATTTGATGAACGATAGCCAGCGGGATCTGAACGATCTCTACTACTTCGTGCAGGTGGTCGACCACGGCGGCTTCGCGCCGGCGGGCCGCGCGCTGAACATGCCGAAATCGAAGCTGAGCCGGCGCATCGCACTGCTCGAGGCACGCGTCGGCATGCGGCTGATCCAGCGCTCGACGCGCCGCTTCACGGTGACCGAAGTCGGCCAGACCTACTACGCGCATTGCCGCGCGATGCTCGTCGAGGCCGACGCCGCCGACGAGGCTATCGCGCTGCTGCACGAGGAGCCGCGCGGCATCGTGCGGGTCACGTGCCCGGTCGCGCTGCTCGACTCGCTCGTCGGCGGGATGATCGCCGCGTTCATGAACGCGTGCCCGCGCGTCGAGATTCATCTGGAAGCGACCAACCGGCGTGTCGACGTGGTCGGCGAAGGGATCGACGTCGCGTTGCGCGTGCGCCCGCCGCCGCTCGAAGACAGCGATCTCGCGCTGCGCGTGCTGGCCGAGCGCGGGCAATGTCTGGTCGCGAGTCCCGCGCTGCTGCGCGAGCGCGGCATGCCAGCCGTGCCTGCCGACCTCGCCCGCCTGCCGAGCCTCGAGCTCGGCGCACCGCAGGCCGCGCACGTGTGGCAGCTGCAGGGGCCCGACGGCGCCCGCGCGGAGATTCATCACCAGCCGAGACTCGTCACGGGCGGGATGCTCGCATTGCGCGCGGCCGCGGTCGCCGGCGTCGGCATCGTGCAGTTGCCGACGATGATGGTGCGCGACGCGATCGCACAGGGTGCGCTGACCGCCGTGCTGCCGGATTGGGCGCCGCGTCGCGAGATCGTGCATGCGGTGTTCGCGTCGCGCCGCGGATTGCTGCCGGCGGTGCGCGCGCTGCTGGATTTCCTGGCGCAGCGCTTTGCCGAGCTCGAGCCCGACTGACCCCGCGGCGCCAGCTTGCGCATTCGCGTGCGCGAGGACGCGCGCTGCGCGTCAGCGGCATGTGCCGTAGACTGCCGCATGCGCGCTCCGCGCACTTCCGACCACCCTTGCGCATTCCAGCCATGTTCACGCTGTCCAACGACCCGCACGCCTCCAAGTCCGATCAATACGCGACGCTCGTCGAGCAGGCCCGCTCGCTCGTCGAATCGGAACGCGACCTGATCGCCAACGCCGCGAACTTCGCAGCGCTCGTCTATCACTCGCTCGACCGGCTCAACTGGGCCGGCTTCTATTTCTTCGACGGCGCCGAGCTCGTGGTCGGCCCGTTCCAGGGCAAGCCCGCCTGCGTGCGGATCGCGCTCGGCAAAGGCGTGTGCGGCACGGCCGCGCAGACGCGCGAGACGCAGGTGGTGCGCGACGTGCACGCGTTCCCGGGCCACATCGCATGTGACGCGGCGTCGGAATCCGAAATCGTCGTGCCGCTCGTCGCGCGCGACGGCACGCTGATCGGCGTATGGGACGTCGACAGCCCGGTCGCCGCGCGCTTCGACGACGAGGATCGGCAAGGGATGGAAGCGTTGTGCCGCGTGTTCGTCGAGCACGCGTGGGAGAAGGCGCGAGGCTGATCTGCGCGGGTGTCGCTGCGCGTTCGCGTCCGTGCAATGCGCGCGCAACTGCCAATGACGCGTTGCGAAGCGCGAAAGCCGGGGCCGCGTTCCTCTGGCGTGCTTCGGCACTGCGCCGATTTGCACGCCTCCTTGCTCGGAGGGCGCGACGCGGCTCCCGCCCGCGCCCTCCTCGTTCAACGCCTGTTACTGAGCGCTGACGAGTCGCGTGTGATCCATGCAATGCGCGACGATCTTGTACAGGAAGAAGAAGTAGCCGATGCCGAACGTGACGATCGAGATGATCGTCCAGATGACGATTTTTCCGGTGATCGTCACGAGGTCGATGGTGCACTCGAGCCGCCCGGCAACCTTGCCGTCACGATCGAGCGCGACCGTCTTGCTGATCACGAACCGGTACAGATAGTACGGGTACACGAACAGTGCCAGGCCCAGCGTCACGACGGTCAGCAAGATCCAGATGACGGCGTGCCCAATGATGTCGGCGATGGACAAACGGGACTGCAGTGCGAGATTGTTCATTTTGGTTTCCTCGATTGGTGGTTGGGTGATCTGTTTGTGAAAGGTCGATGCGGCCGCTTACTCGTCCCGGGTATCGACGTCGTCCGACTTCGCAACTTTGCCTCGCTGTCGGGAACCCGCGGTCTTCCGGTAGGGAACCAGGCGGCCCGCAATCGCGTCTTCGAACATCGACCCTACGAGCGAACCCGGCGTCATACGCAACGTCTCCGTCGACGTTACCTTGCCGTCGACTACGGTCTGGAATTTGGCGAACTCGCACGGCACCGCGCAAGTCACCCGGCCGACGACGCCCGGATCGTCTTCGTCGACGATCAGCAAGGTATGCGTACCGTCTCTGAATCCGACATAGCGCATCATGACCAACGCCTTCACGGCCTTGCCGGCTCGAATGTCGTCCTCGCTCAATGCCGGCTCATACCCGTACGCGCCATCCTGGCGGAGCACGTATTGGTGGCTCGAAACGCCGGCTTCCGGACGCGCGGCGTCCGAAGATGTCGGCGAGGGAACCTCGTTGCCGGCAGCCGCTTCCGCGCTCGGCGATGTCGCGGGGATATCCGTGCGATCGTTCTTTGCGTCACTGCATCCGCCGAACGCAGCGATCATCAAGCAGAGCATCGCAGCCCGCCCTAATGCCGCCCCCGCCCCCCGGGGTCCTCTCTTCGTATTCATGTTTTTGCTTCTGGTCATAGTGGGGCACGCGCCTCGCAGCCATTGCGAGTCATGTGCTGTCGACACGTCATGCCCTCTGTTCGCAAATTGCCGCGCGCAGGCGCGCCCCGTCCTCCCGAGCGCGAAAGGCGAATGTAACAATACAAGCGAAGTGAAATCAACTGTTCATGCCCGATTTTTACGTCTCGGGGAGGGGGCGGATGGCCTGCTGCTTGCGCAGATGCAAGCCGGACGCACACCCATCGCAATGCGCGCACATGGTCGTTCGCGCAATCGCCAATGCCGACTGTCGTAGCGGAACGAAAGCAGCGCGGAAAAAGAAAAACCCCGACTGCGAACCGAGCGGGGCTTTTCCTGGAGGC
Organism: Burkholderia sp. MSHR3999; assembly: GCF_000833595.1. Classification (NCBI taxonomy): domain Bacteria; kingdom Pseudomonadati; phylum Pseudomonadota; class Betaproteobacteria; order Burkholderiales; family Burkholderiaceae; genus Burkholderia; species Burkholderia sp. MSHR3999. The sequence goes on along the minus strand of NZ_JRFO01000001.1, from coordinate 878,163 downwards.
GCGAGCGGGAGTCAAACCGGCCTGAGCGGCTATGCGGACCAACCGGGCATTCCCGTCGCCCCGCACCTGGACTCAGGCGGCCGCGCTCGATCATCTCGCCGTCGGCAGCGGCGGCTCCCCTCCCGTCGTTGCATTGCGCGCCCAATCGGCGAACTCGCTGTCGTAGCGGCGGCCGATGTACCCGACGTAGTTCTCGTAGCCGTCGTAATCACCCGCGCGGAAGCGCGCAACGATCGTGTCGACGTCGGCGCGATGGCGCTCGAACATGAAGCGCGTCGCCATATAGCCCCACCGGTATGCACGCGCGACGTAGTCGCTCGACGCGTAACGCGTCCCGAGCACGTCCGAGAACCGGTACGCGCCCGTGTGCGCGGCGTCGATCGATTCCTGGTTGTCGTTCTTTCTCGACAGATATTCGGCAACGCCTTCGATCCACCAGACGGTCGGCTTCGCGGTGCTCGCCGTGAAGTCGCCCGCCATGTCGTAGCGGCCGTCGAGATAGTGCGTGAACTCGTGCTCGAGGTTCCACACCTTGAACTCGGGCCGCAGCCACGACGCCTCATGCGCGATGAAGCGCGCCTGGTTGCCGGGCGCCGACGGATCGCCTTCGAGGTACATGCCGCCATTGTCGGTGCTGATTCCGTAGATCACCGAAGCGTACTTGCGGTAGTTCGCGTAGTCGTCGAAGACGACGAGCTCGATCGTGTCATTTCGATCGCCCGCGACCGGCTTGCGTCCGGTCTTCATCATCCGGTGAAAGTAATCGTCCTGCCGGGCGACCGCCGCGCATACCGACTGCAACTGCGGCGCCGTCATGTCCTGCGCGAGAACACGCACGCTCGCGTTGCACGCGTAACGATGCGTCAGCACCGCGTCGGCCAGACGCTTCTTGTAGTCGCACGTGCCGTAATCCGCGCAGTTGCCGGAGTCGCCATAGTCGACCGCTTCCGCCGCCGCGAGCCACAGATCGCTGTCCGCGCCCGTCATGCTCGTCGACGCGAGCATGTCCTGGATCATCTTCTTCACGCGCGGCTTCTGCGTCGGATAACGGAGAAAGCGATAGGTCTCGCGCGCCGCGTCGGCGAGCTGATACGCGGCGCTGGTATTCGACAGGCTCGCGCGGTTCGCGGTGACGAAGCGATTGAGCGTCTCGGGCAGGGCCGCATCGCTGTCGAGCAGCTGCTGCGCGCCGGTGCGCTGATGCGCGTAGAAGAACACCGTCAGCAGGCCGGTGAAGCCGCCCGCCGCGCTCCGCTGCTGCAGCGGCGCCGCCGCCTGCGGATTCGCCGCGCTCGCCGTATAGAGCGCAACACGGTTCTTCAGTGCGGGCAGGTAGTACGCCTCGTCCTTCATGTTCGTGATGAGCTTCATCAGCTCGTTCGCGGTGCTCGGCGCACGCGAATTCTCACGATAGAGCGCATCGCCCTCGAGGCTTTGCTTGATATACGGGCGCAACTGCACCGCGAGATTCGGAATCGGATCCGCAATGCCCGACACGTCATACTGGTAATAAGCGGAACGCAGATAAATCAGCAAATTGACCAGAATCAAATTGCTTGCTTCATAGCGATATAACTCCTGCACGAAACGACCCGCAACGGCGTGCACGTTTTCGGCATTAAAGATCTGCGCGGCCAAGGTTTTATCGACTGAAAACAGGCCGTAATGGCATTCATAATCGGGAAGATTGGCAATATAGTCGGCGAGTGCCGCGCCGCGATACTGGGTCATCACCGCCATGTCGCGGCAATCGGCGCCCGATGCGCTGCGTTTGCTGCGCTTGAGCGGCAGCTTCTGCTGCGAAGGCCTGGTCAGCATCGCGCGGTCCTGCTCGCTGAGCGGCAGGTTGTACTCGGCCTGTTCGGGCGAGACCGGCAGGTTCTGCGGCACGCGCGGCATGCGCGCCTGCTTTTGCTGCGTCGGCTGCGTGTTGGCCGACGCAACACCGACCAGCCCCGCGAATGCCGCCAATGCCACGGCGGCCGACCAGCGACGGGTTTTGCGAGATATTCCGGTTATTAGCATTCGAATTACCCTCGGTTATATTTATAGCGAAAAAATATAACACCGCCGACTCGACAAACATAGGGCAATTACATGCATGCAAGCATATTCATGCACGATAATTTAAATATTTGCACGGAATGCGCCCCGCCTTTCAACAAATAGCGGCGTTTTGACCAGATCGATAAAGTCCCGGCGGTATTGACGGTCGTCAGCACTTTCGACGGAGTGCCGTCCGTGCAACGTGTTTGGCGTCCGGCAGCGAATGAAGGGGAGAAAAAAGAAAAGCCCCGACAGAGCGGGGCTTTTTCTGGAGGCGCGAGCCGGAGTCGAACCGGCCTACACGGCTTTGCAGGCCGCTGCATAACCGCTTTGCTATCGCGCCGTAAGCGGACTGTTCACTCGCCGTGCCGGCAAGCGACAGATTTCTTTGATGACCGTCGGTCCATCAAATAAAAAGGGAAGCGTGGCTTCCCCAGTGTCTGGAGCGGGAGACGAGTCTCGAACTCGCGACCTCAACCTTGGCAAGGTTGCGCTCTACCAACTGAGCTACTCCCGCATTGTCCTGCAACTGCAGCGCTTGCCGTACAACGCGCCGCCAAAAACCTGGAGCGGGAGACGAGTCTCGAACTCGCGACCTCAACCTTGGCAAGGTTGCGCTCTACCAACTGAGCTACTCCCGCATTGTCCTGCAACCGCAGCGCTTGCCGTACAACGCGCCGCCAAAAAACCTGGAGCGGGAGACGAGTCTCGAACTCGCGACCTCAACCTTGGCAAGGTTGCGCTCTACCAACTGAGCTACTCCCGCATACTGCTTCTGCTTCGCCGCACTCACTTCGTCGTGCAGCGGAGAAGCGAGATTATGTCGAAGGCTCATCCGGGTGTCAAGGGTTTTTCGCGCCCTTTTTCCAAAAAGTTCTCCGCCCCGGCATGGCGGACCGCGTCACACGCGGCTGCGCTCGCGAATCTGCGGCCACGCGAGCTTCATGTAGTACAGCATCGACCAGATCGTCAGCACTGCCGCGAGATACATCAGCCATTCGCCCCATATGCGCGTGTCGAGCGTCGCAAAACCGAGCGGCAGCGGCCCGAAGTACAGCAGCATCGGAATCGCGACCATCTGGCATGCGGTCTTGAACTTGCCGAGCTGATTCACCGCGACGCTCTTCGACGCACCGATCTGTGCCATCCATTCACGCAGCGCCGAGATCGCGATCTCGCGGCCGACGATCACGAGCGCGATCGCCGCGTCGACCCGCGCGATCTGCACGAGGATCAGCAGCGCGGCCGTCACCATCAGCTTGTCCGCGACCGGATCGAGGAACGCGCCGAACGACGACGTCTGATTCCATTTGCGCGCCAGGTAGCCGTCGAACCAGTCCGTCAGCGCGGCGAGGATGAAGATCAGCGCCGCCGCGAGATTGCGGTGCGCGCCGCCCATCACCGTGTCCGGCAGATAGAACACGCCGACGACGAGCGGAATCAGCACGATCCGCACCCACGTCAGGAAAATCGGGAAATTGAACGGCATGGCATCCGGGACAGTAAAGGATTCGCAATTGTGCCGCGTCGACCGCCCTGCCACAAGCGAGGCGGGCGGCGGCGCCTTGTCAGTGCAACTGCCTGTAGATCTGCTCGGCAAGCGCGCGCGAAATGCCCTCGACGCTCGCGAGTTCGTCCACGCTCGCCGCGACGACGCCGCGCAGCCCGCCGAAGCGGGCGAGCAGCCGCTGCCGGCGTTTCGCGCCGACCCCCTCGAGCTCCTCGAGCCGCGACGTCTGGCGGGCCTTCGCCCGCTTCGCGCGCATCCCGGTGATCGCGAACCGGTGCGCCTCGTCGCGGATCTGCGCGACGAGCATCAGCGCGGCGCTCTCCTTGCCGAGCTCGAGCGGCGCGCGGCCGTCGGCGAACACGAGCGTCTCGAGCCCGACCTTGCGCCCCTCGCCCTTCGCGACGCCGACCAGCATCGACGTGTCGAGGCCCAGCTCGGTGAACACCTGCCGCGCGATCTCGACCTGCCCCTTGCCGCCGTCGATCAGCACGATGTTCGGCAACAGGCTGGCGGCCTCGGCCTGGCGCGTCGTCTCGCCGTCGATGCCGGCCGCGTCGTCGGCGGCCGCGGCCTGCGCCGCCTGCTCGACCATCTTTTCGTAGCGGCGCGTCAGCACCTGCCGCATCGCCGCGTAATCGTCGCCGGGCGTGATGCCGGTGATGTTGTAGCGCCGGTATTCACCGGACTGCATCTTGTGATGGTGATAGACGACGCACGAAGCCTGGGTCGCCTCGCCCATCGTGTGGCTGATGTCGAAGCACTCGATCCGCAGATGCGCGAGGTCGTCGTTCTCGTAGCTGAGCGTGTCGGCGAGCGCGCGCGTGCGCGCCTGCTGCGAGCCCTGCTCCGACAGCAGCCGCGCGAGCGCGAGGGTCGCGTTCTGCTCGGCCATCGACAGCCACGCGCGCCGCTGGCCCTGCGGCTGCCGCACCAGCGACACCTTGTGGCCGGCCTGCTCGGACAGCAGGTCGAGCAGGTCGCGGCTCGCGGGCGCATGGCTCACGACGAGCACCGGCGGCACGCGGTTGCCGAGATAGTGCTGCGCGATGAACGCATCGAGCACCTCGGCCTCGACCGACGCCTGCGCATTGCGCGCGCCGCCCGCGTCTTCCGCCGGCTGGTCAGGCAGCGCCTCGACCGCCGGCTCGGCCTCGTCGTCGAGCCCGCCTTCCGCAAGCGTCAACGCGCTCTCGACGTGCGTCGGGAAATACGCCTTGTCGCCGAGATGCCGGCCGCCGCGCACCATCGCGAGGTTCACGCACACGCGCCCGCCCTGCGCGACCACCGCGAGGATGTCGACGTCGCTGTCGCTGCCGACCTCGATCGCCTGCTGATGCAGCACGGTCGCGAGCGAGCTCATCTGGTTGCGCACGGCCGCCGCCTGCTCGAACTTCAGCTCTGCCGCGAACCCGTGCATCTTCTGCTCGAGCTCCTTCATCACCTCGGACTGCCGGCCGAGCAGGAAGCGCGCGGCGTTCGACACGTCGCGCGCATAGTCCTCCTCGGCGATCGCGCCGACGCACGGCGCGGTGCAACGCCCGATCTGGTGCAGCAGGCACGGCCGCGTGCGGTTGTTGAACACCGAATCCTCGCAGGTGCGCAACTGGAACACGCGCTGCAGGATCTGGATGCTCTCGCGCACGGCCCACGCGCTCGGGAACGGCCCGAAATACTGGTTCTGCTTGTCGACGGCGCCGCGGTAGTACGCCATCCGCGGAAAACGATGCGCGGTGAGTTTCAGGTACGGATACGACTTGTCGTCGCGAAACAGGATGTTGTAGCGCGGCGCGAGCGCCTTGATCAGGTTGTTCTCGAGCAGCAGCGCTTCCGCCTCCGAGCGCGTGACGGTCGTCTCGACGCGCGCGATGCGCGTGACCATCATCGCGATGCGCGGCGACAGCTGCGTCTTCGTGAAATAGCTCGACACGCGCTTCTTCAGGTCGCGCGCCTTGCCGACGTAAAGCACCGCGCCGGCCGCGTCGTAATAGCGGTAGACGCCGGGCAGGTGCGGCAGTTGCGCGAGGATCTTCTTCGGTTCGAACGGGGCTGCGGAGGCTTCTGGGGATGTCATGCGTGATCCGGGCGCCGCGAGGCGCGCGAACGGGTCTATTAGAATCGCCAGTTTAGAGCATTCCACCTGCCCGCTTCGATGCCACGCACCGCCCCCCGCCCCCACGACCCGACCCCGCGCACGCCGGACGAAACCGTCGCCTGCGACATCTTCTGCACCGTCGTCGACAACTTCGGCGACATCGGCGTGTGCTGGCGCCTCGCGCGCCAGCTCGCGCACGAGCACGGCTGGCAGGTGCGGCTCATCGTCGACGACCTGCGCACGTTCACGCGCCTCTTGCCCGGCGTCGAGCCCGACGCGCTGCGGCAGACCGCCGACGGGGTCGTGATCGAGCACTGGCACGCCGAGGTCGGCGACGCGATCGAGATCGCCGACGTCGTGATCGAGGCGTTCGCGTGCGAGCTGCCGGGCCCGTATCTCGCGGCGATGGCGCGCCGCGAGCGCCGGCCCGTGTGGATCAACCTCGAATACCTGAGCGCCGAGGACTGGGTTGCCGATTTCCATCTGCGGCCGTCGCCGCATCCGCGCTACCCGCTCGTCAAGACGTTCTTCTTCCCCGGCCTGTCGGCCGGCACCGGCGGCGTGCTGAAGGAACGCGACCTCGACGCGCGACGTGCGGCCTTCGACGCCGACGCCCACGCGCGTGCCGCCTGGTGGCGGCGCACGACGGGCGACGCGCCGCCCGCGCCGGGCACGACGGTCGTCAGCCTGTTCGCGTACGAGAATCCGGCCGTCGACGCACTTCTCGCGCAATGGCGCGACGGCCCGACGCCGGTCGTCGCGCTCGTGCCGGAGGGGCGCGTGTCGCCCGCCGTCGCGCGCTTTTTCGGGGTCGAGTCCGGGGTTGAATCATTCGGCGCCGGCGCACGGGCGAGCTGCGGCAATCTCACCGCGTACGGGCTCGCGTTCGTCCCGCAGTCCGACTACGATCCGCTGCTGTGGATCGGCGACCTGAACTTCGTGCGCGGCGAGGATTCGTTCGTCCGCGCGCAATGGGCGCGCAAGCCCTTCGTGTGGCACATCTATCCGCAGGCCGACGACGCGCACCTGCCGAAGCTCGACGCCGCGCTCGCGCACGTCGGCGCGGGCCTCGCCGACGCGCCGCGCGACGCCCTCGCCCGCTTCTGGCATGCGTGGAACGGCGCGGGCACGCCCGACTGGGCCGATTTCTGGCAGCACCGCGCGGCGCTGCAGGCGAATGCGGCCGATTGGGCCGACGCGCTGGCGGCCGTCGGCGATCTCGCCGGAAAGCTGGCCGAATATGCAAAATCTCAGTTAAAATAAGCGGTTATCCGACGGCTGACCACGCAAGCGCTTGCTTTTGGCGCCCGCCCGGAACGCACCTGCTTGGCGCCGTCACCCGTTGCGCAACGCTCAGGCACCTATTTATTTGATTTGATCAGGACAGTGTTTTTATGAAAACCGCACAGGAACTCCGCGTAGGCAACGTCGTGCAGATCGGCAGCGACGCTTGGGTCATCTCGAAGACGGAATACAACAAGTCGGGCCGTAACGCCGCCGTCGTCAAGATGAAGATGAAGAACCTGCTGACCAACGCAGGCCAGGAATCGGTGTACAAGGCCGACGACAAGTTCGACGTCGTCGTGCTCGACCGCAAGGAAGTGACGTACTCGTACTTCGCCGACCCGATGTACGTGTTCATGGACGCCGACTACAACCAGTACGAAGTCGAAGCGGAAATGATGGGCGACGCGCTGCACTACCTCGAAGACGGCATGGCGTGCGAAGTCGTGTTCTACAACGAGAAGGCGATCTCGGTCGAACTGCCGACGATCCTCGTGCGCGAAATCACCTACACCGAGCCGGCCGTCAAGGGCGACACGTCGTCGGGCAAGGTGCTGAAGAACGCGAAGCTCGCAACCGGTTTCGAACTGCAGGTTCCGCTGTTCTGCAACACCGGCGACAAGATCGAAATCGACACGCGTACGCACGAATACCGCAGCCGCGCGTAATCGGCGGGCGGTTTCCGCGTCGAACAAAGCGCCCTTCGGGGCGCTTTTGTTTTGTCGGCGCCAACAGCACACCGCCGGCCGATACCCGAATGCACCACAAAAGCGACGCATAAAGATATTCAATTTGTATCATCGGTAACTGTTTTACAGCGATGGAGAAATAATCTTCGTTAGGTGTTCGCAGGGGCATAAAATCAGTTTTTAATCTCGAAATGCGGCTGCGGATTTTTTGGCCGATGGCCCGCCTCTCTTGACACGACACGCGTCCACCATGCCACACGCCCTGATTGTCGAAGACGATCCCAACAGTCTGTCCGGTCTCACCGCGCTTCTCGCCGCGGACGGCTTCTCGGTCGACACGGCCACGTCGCTTGCCGAAGCGCGCACCGCGCTCGGCCGCTCGATCCCCGACGTCGTCCTCGTCGACCTGAACCTGCCGGACGGCAGCGGGTTCGACCTGCTTCAACACCTGCCGCAGCAGCAGCCGAACGGCTCGCTGCCGGTCATCGTGCTGACCGGCAACGCGACCGTCGAAAGCGCGATCGAAGGCCTGCGCCACGGAATCTGGGACTACCTTCTCAAGCCGATCAACATTCCGCGCCTGCGCAGCCTGCTCGCGCGCATTCCCCGGCCCTACGAACTGATCGACGAAGTGCAGTCGCTGCGCGCAACGCTGCGCCACCTCGGCCGCTTCGGCGCGCTGGTCGGCCGCAGCGAAGCCATGCAGCACGTGTACGACATGATCGAGCACAACGCGCGCACCGAGACGGCCGTGCTGTTCTCGGGCGAGGCCGGCACCGGCAAGAAGCTGGCCGCGCGCACGCTGCATGACCTGAGCCGCCGCCGCAAGGGGCCGTTCGTCGCGTTCGACTGCCGCACGCTCGCGCAGGTCGGACGCCACGGCGCGGCGCTCGACAGCGTGCTGTTCGGCCACGAGCGCGGCGCGTACGACGGCGCCGAGCGGCGCGAATCCGGCCTGTTCGAGCAGGCGAGCGGCGGCACGCTGTTCCTCGACGAGATCACCGCGCTGCCGCTCGTGCTGCAGGAAGCGCTGCTGCAGGCGCTCGATTCGCAGAACTTCATGCGCATCGGCGGCACGAGCCCGGTCGCGAGCGACTTCCGGCTGATCGCCGCCACGCGCCGCCCGGCGCGCGAAGCGGTCGCGAACGGCACGCTGCGCGAAGATCTGTGGCTGCGCCTCGACGCGGCGTCGATCTCGATGCCGCCGCTGCGCGAACGCGACGGCGATGCGCTGTCGATCGCCGATGCGCTGATCGACGAACTGAACCGCGAAGCGCGCGCGACCGGCCGCAGCACGACCGACAAGCGCGCCGCGCCGGGTTTCGTGCGCGAATGCCTGTCCTACGAGTGGCCGGGCAACGTGCGCGAGCTGCAGGAGCGCGTGCGCTTCGCGTACGACGCGTCCGGCGACTTCATCGACACGCTGCGCGCCGGCGAAGCAAGCTTCTCGGCGGGCGCCGCGCTGAACGGCAGCAGCGTGCAGATCAAGGTCGGCACGCCGCTGTCGGACGTCGAGGACCTGTTGATCCGCGCGACGCTCGATGCGGTCGGCGGCACGCGCCACCGCGCGGCGACGCTGCTCGGCATCAGCCCGAAGACGCTGTACAACAAGCTGCAGCGAATGAAGATGGATTGAGGCAGCGCGGCGCGGATCGCGCCGCCAAGAATGAAACAGCCCGATCAGCGTCTGCTGATCGGGCCGCGTCGGCCAGGCTGACCGGCCTCCCGAAGCCGCGAGTTGCGCGGCTGTTTCGTTTCGCGCGCTTACGCGAACGCGTCGCGCAGCAGCGCCTGCGCACGCAGATACTCGGGCTGCGCGATCAGCTTGTCCCACCTGGCCGGCTTGCCGCGCGCGCGCATCCGCTTGAGGCGTCGCACCGAGTCCGGCGACGGCTGCGCCTTCAATCCGTTCAGCACGGCTTCGGCCGCATCCGGCTGGTTGCAAACCAGCACCATGTCGCAGCCGGCCGCAAGCGCAGCCTCGGCCGCCTGCGTCAGCGTGCCGCCTTCTCGCGCGGCCTCCATCGACAGGTCGTCGCTGAAGATCGCGCCGGTGAAGCCGAGCTGGCCGCGCAGGATGTCCTGCAGCCAGACCCGCGAGAAACCGGCCGGCCGCGCGTCGACCTGCGTGTAGATCACATGCGCCGGAATCACCGCCGCCAGCGACAGGCCGAGCCAGTCGTAGGGCGCGACGTCCTGCTCGAGGATCGTGTCGAGCGGCCGGTCGTCGGTAGGCAGCGCGACGTGCGAATCGGCTTGCGCGAAACCGTGCCCGGGGAAATGCTTGCCGCAGTTCGCCATGCCGGCGAGCGAGAGCCCGTGGTTCAGGCTCTTCGCGAGCATCGTCACGACGCGCGGATCGCGATGGAACGCGCGATCGCCGATCACTTTCGAGTGGCCGTAGTCGAGGTCGAGCACGGGCGTGAAGCTCATGTCGATCCCGCATGCGCGCAGCTCCGCGGCGAGGACGTAGCCGACCGCGGTCGCGACCTTCGTCGCCCGCAGCACGTCCTGGTCCCACAGCTCGCCCAGGCGGCGCATCGCGGGCAGCACCGTGAAGCCGTCGGTGCGAAAGCGCTGCACGCGGCCGCCCTCGTGATCGACGGCAATCAGCACGTCCTCGCGGACCGCGCGAATGGCGTCGGTCAGCGCAGTCAGCTGCGCACGATTCTGGAAGTGCCGCGCGAACAGGATCACGCCGCCGGTGTTCGGATGCGCGAGACGGCGCGCATCGTCGCGCGTCAGGGCCGTGCCGACGACGTCGAGCATGACCGGGCCGGGAGTCGTTTTCATCGAATCGGGAATCCGTCAGGAAGAAGATCGTGGAACCGGCGGGGCCGCCGCAGGCAAGTTGGTCTCGGCGATCACGAACGACACTGCGTAGTCGCGCTCGTCGCTGACCGTCACGCGGGCGGTGATGCCGCGCGCCGCAAGCCAGTCGGCCAGCTCGCCGGACGCGGCGACATACGGCTCGCCGCTCGGTTGATTGAGGGTCTGCAGCGCGCGCCACGTCATCGGCCAGTGCATGCCGAGCCCGATCGCCTTCGAGAACGCCTCCTTCGCGGAAAAGCGCGTCGCGAGGAACGCGATGCCGCGCGCCTCGGAGCGTGCGCGGCGCGCGTGAAACACGCGCAGCTCGTCGGGCCCCAGCACTTTCTCGGCGAACCGGCCGCCAGTGCGCTCGAGCACTGCCGCGATGCGGCTCACCTGGACGATGTCGGTGCCGATGCCGTAGATCGCCATGCGGTCAGCGTTCAACGTGCGCCGTGCAGCGCCGCGACGCGCGCCGCGACCATGATCGCCTTCATCTCGCGCACCGCGTTGTCCCAGCCCGCGAAGATCGCATGCGCGACGATCGCGTGGCCGATGTTCAGCTCGACGATGCCGTCGATCGCGGCGATCTGCTGCACGTTCGTGTAATGCAGGCCGTGCCCCGCGTTGACCTTCAGGCCGAGCTGCGCGCCCGCCTGCACGCCCGCGACGATCCGCTCGTATTCGCGCTGCTGCTCGGCCGCGTCGTGCGCGTCGGCGTAGCGGCCCGTGTGCAGTTCGATCACCGGCGCGCCCGCTTCGTGCGCGGCGCGGATCTGTGTCTCGTCCGGATCGATGAACAGCGACACGCGCACGCCGGCGTCGGCGAGTTGCCGGCACGCGGCACGCACGGCCTCGAAGCGCCCCGCGACGTCGAGACCGCCTTCGGTCGTCAGCTCCTCGCGCTTTTCGGGCACGAGGCACGCGTCGTGCGGCTTGACCTCGCACGCGATGTCGAGCATCTCGGCCGTCACCGCGCATTCGAGGTTCATGCGCGTCTTCAGGAGCGGGCGCAGCTTGCGCACGTCCGCGTCGACGATGTGCCGGCGATCCTCGCGCAGGTGCAGCGTGATCGCGTCGGCGCCGGCCTCTTCGGCGGCGAGCGCCGCGCGGATCGGGTCGGGATAGCTCGTGCCGCGCGCATTGCGCAGCGTCGCGACGTGGTCGATGTTGACGCCGAGATCGATGGTGGTGGACGAAGTCAGGAAGAAGCTCATAGATTTTGCAGGTCGATCAGGATCTGGCGCGTCGCGAGCGGCGTGCCGCCGAGATAGGTGTTCAGCAGGAAGCGCATCAGCGTCTTGCTTTGCGCGACGGTCTGGGCTCGATGGTAATCGTCCTGCTCCATGTCGAGCAACGTCTGCCCGGAAACCACCGGCCAGTGCGACGGCACGTCGTCGTCCGCGCCGCGCACGCCGCGCTCGGGATCGAACACGTACAGGCGGTCGGCCTCGACTGCGCGGCGCGCGACCGTGCGGTTCAGCGCCATCGCATAGCCCGTTTCGCGCAGCAGCACGCGCTCGAACGAGCGCAGCACCTGCACCGCGGGCTCGCCATGCGCGAGGCGCGTGAGCGTCACGACGTAATGATTGAAGAGCGGCGGCTGCGGATCTTCGCGTGCGCAGAACTTGACGAGCAGTTCGTTCGCGTAGAAGCCGCACAGCAGCGCGTCGCCGGCGAGCGGCAGCATCCCGCCGACCCACTCGGCCCCCGTCAGCGTGCGCATCTCGGACTTGCCGGACCACGACAGCAGCAGCGGCTGGAACGTCTGCAGCACGCCGCGCAGCGCGGAATGCGGACGCTTCGCGCCCTTCGCGACGAGCGCGAGCCGGCCGTGATCACGCGTCAGCACGTCGATGATCAGGCTCGTTTCACGATAGGGATAGCTGTGCAGCACGAACGCCGGCTGCTCGGCGACGCGGAAATCGGACGTGCGCGAGGTCGCGCGCCGCGCCTTGCGCGGCGGTGCGGGGGCGCGGCAGGCGGCGGCGCGTCAGCGCTCGCCTCTACCGCGTGTTCGGTCGACGCCAGCGCGTCATTCGTACCCATAGGCACGAAGCCCCGCTTCGTTGTCGGCCCAGCCGCTCTTCACCTTGACGAAGGTCTCGAGATAGACGGGGCCGTCGAACAGCTTTTCCATGTCCATCCGCGCTTCGGTGCTGATCTGCTTGAGCTTCGCGCCCTTCTTGCCGATCACCATCGCCTTGTGCGAATCGCGCTCGACGAGGATCGTCGCGAAGACGCGCTTCAGCCGCCCTTCCTCCTCGAACTTGTCGATGATGACCGTGCTCGTGTACGGCAGCTCGTCGCCGGTCCAGCGGAACACCTTCTCGCGCAGGATCTCGGCCGCGAGGAAGCGCGAGCTGCGGTCCGTCAGGTCGTCCTCGCCGTAGATCGGCTCGCCTTCCGGCAGGTACGGCTTGACCGTCTCCATCAGGCGCTCGATGTCTTCCACGTGCTTCGCCGACAGCGGCACGATCTCGGTGAACTCGCGCAGCGCGCTCACCTTCTGCATGAACGGGTACAGCGTCGTCTTGTCGTTCACGCGGTCGAGCTTGTTCGCGATCAGCAGCGTCGGCACGCCGGGCGGAATCAGGTCGAGCACCTTCTGGTCGTCCGGCCCGAAGCGGCCGGCCTCGATCACGAACAGGATCGCGTCGACCGACGTCAGCGTCGACGTGACCGCGCGGTTCAGCGAGCGGTTCAGCGCGGTGCTGTGGCGGGTCTGGAAGCCGGGCGTATCGACGAAGATGAATTGCGCGTCTTCGGTCGTGTTGATGCCGGTGATGCGGTGGCGGGTCGTCTGCGCCTTGCGGGACGTGATGCTGATCTTCTGGCCGACGAGCGCGTTCATCAGCGTCGACTTGCCGACGTTCGGACGGCCCACGATCGCGATCATGCCGCAGCGGAAACCAGTGGGAGCGGTAGCGTTCATATCGATTGGGAGACAGGTTCGGAACCGGCCGCGCGGCGCGCGGCACGATCGATGGGCAATTCAGTGGCCGGCATCGGCCACGCGCGCCGGCGCAGCGGCGAGGCTCGTTTCGCCGGACGACGCATCCTGGCCGGGCGTCACGTCGCGCACGCGCGGCGCGGCGCGCTCGGCGGCCTTCTCGGTCTTCTCGGCCGCGTGAGGCGCCGCGTCGGCGCGGTGGTCGGCAGGCTTGTCGGCTGCACGCGGCGCGGCATCGGTTCGCTCGACCGCCTTGTCGGCAGGTTTCGGCGCGGCATCGGCGCGGTCCGCGGGCTTGTCCGTCGCCGGCTTCGCCGCCCGCTCGGCCTTGTCCGCACCGTGCTCGACATGCGCGGCGCGAATCGCGGCCACCGGCGCCTGCGCCGCGCGCTCGACCGCCTCCGCCACGCTGCTCGCGCCTGCCGAAGCCGCCGCGGCCTTCGCTTCGGCGCGCGCCGCGGCGCGCTCCTTCCGTTCGGGCGAGCGCAGGTCGAGCGCTTCCTGCACGCCTTTCACGCCGGGCACGATTTCCGGCTCCACGTGCTTGGCCGCGCGTGCGTTCTTCGAACGTTTCGGCTTCGCGGCCAGCATCGGCGCGGCCGCGACCACTTCGTCGAGCGCCTTCTTCGCGGCGGCCTGCTCGGCCGCGCGACGGCTCGCGCCGGAACCGGACACCTTGACGTCCAGCTTCGGCACCGTGCATTCGACCTCGAACTGCTGATTGTGCGCCGCACCATGCGTCGCGACGACCGTGTAGGTCGGCAACGCGATCTTGTGCCCCTGCAGGTATTCCTGCAGCAGCGTCTTCGCGTCCTTGCCGAGCGTGCGCGGATCGATGTGGTCGAGGATCGGGATGTAGAGCCGCTTGATCACCCCTTGGGCGGCTTCGAAGCCGCCATCGAGGAATACGGCCCCGATGATGGCTTCGAATGCGTCCGCGAGGATCGACGGGCGGCGGAACCCGCCGCTGCGCAGTTCGCCCTCGCCCAGCCGCAGCCCGTCGGAAATATTCAGGGCCTGAGCAATTTCGTACAGCGACTGCTGCTTGACGAGGTTCGCCCGCACCCGCGACAGATCGCCTTCGTCCAGCTTGCCGAAACGCTGGAACAAAAGGGCGGCCACCGCGCAATTGAGAACGGAATCGCCGAGGAACTCGAGCCGCTCGTTGTGCGTGGCACTGTGACTGCGATGGGTCAAAGCCTGGCGCAGCAATTCCGCATTGCGAAATTCATAGCGCAGCCGGCTTTCCAACTGAGATAGGGGCATGTGCAGGAGTATAACGCGGGCGCCGGTCGCGCCGAAACGACGCAGCCGGCCCCGAAAAGGCATGACGAAGCGGTGTTACCGCCGGTTCTTAAAGTAGTTCGGCAATACGCGGCGCGGCCCGGGCGCCGCGCATTGCGCGTGCATCGATCGGGATCAGTTGAAGGAGCCGATCCGCTTCAGGTCGCCGAAGTTCATCCAGATGAAGAACGCGCGGCCGACGATGTTCTGGTCCGGCACGAAGCCCCAGTAGCGGCTGTCCGCGCTGTTGTCGCGGTTGTCGCCCATCATGAAGTAATGGCCCGCCGGCACCTTGCAGATCACGCCGCGGCTGTTGTACGTGCAATTGTCGCGATACGGATAGTCGTATGCGCCCATCACGAACGGCGGCACCGCGGGGTTGTTGAGGATCGCGTTCTTGCGGCCGCCGAGCGATTCCTCGAACTGCTTCGCGTAGTTCTGCCGCTCTTCGTCGAAGTAGTCGGCCAGCGGCGTTTCGGGCACCGCCTTGCCGTTGATCGTCAGCTGCTTGTCCTGGTAGGCGACGGTGTCGCCCGGCAGACCGATCACGCGCTTGATGTAGTCGACCGACTCGTCCTTCGGGTAGCGGAACACGACGACGTCGCCGCGTTCGAGCGGACGGCCTTGCGTGAGCTTCGTGTTCGTGACCGGCATGCGCAGGCCGTAGTCGAACTTGTTGACGAGGATGAAGTCGCCGACGAGCAGCGTCGGCACCATCGAGCCCGACGGGATCTTGAACGGCTCGACGATGAACGAACGCACGACGAACACCGCGAGGATTACCGGGAAGAAGCTCGCGGTGTACTCGAGCCACCACGGCTGGCGCAGCTTCTCGTCGCGCAGCTTCGAACGGGTCTGCACCGCGTTCTCGTCGGCGAAACGCTTGTCGATGCGCGACTGCTGCTGGTCGAACGCGTCGACTGCCGCATCGGCCGCCCGCCGGCGCTGCGGCAGGAACACCATCTTGTCCGCAACCCACGCCACGCCCGTCAGTGCGACGAGCACAAAAAGAATCAGCGCAAAATTCATAAAAGGATCAGTCCTGTTATTTGTCTTCGACGCGCAAGATCGCCAGGAACGCTTCCTGCGGAATCTCGACCGAACCCACCTGCTTCATCCGCTTCTTGCCTTCCTTCTGCTTCTCGAGCAGTTTCTTCTTCCGCGTGATGTCGCCGCCGTAGCACTTCGCGAGCACGTTCTTGCGCAGCGCCTTGATGTTCTCGCGCGCGATGATGTGTGCGCCGATCGCGGCCTGGATCGCCACGTCGTACATCTGGCGCGGGATGATCTCGCGCATCTTCGCGGCGACTTCGCGGCCGCGGTACTGCGACTGCGAACGGTGCACGATGATCGACAGCGCATCGACCTTGTCGCCGTTGATCAGCATGTCGACCTTCACGACGTCCGCGGAACGGTATTCCTTGAACTCGTAGTCCATCGATGCATAGCCGCGCGACACCGACTTCAGGCGATCGAAGAAGTCGAGCACGATCTCGGCCATCGGGATTTCGTACGTGAGCTGCACCTGGCGACCGTGGTACTGCATGTTGATCTGCACGCCGCGCTTCTGCTCGCACAGCGTGATGACCGAGCCGACATAGTCCTGCGGCATGTACAGGTTCACGGTGACGATCGGCTCGCGGATCTCGCCGATCCGCGCGGGCTCCGGCATCTTCGCCGGGTTCTCGACCATGATCGTCGTGCCGTCGCTCTGCACGACCTCGTAGACCACGGTGGGCGCGGTCGTGATGAGGTCCATGTCGAACTCGCGCTCGAGCCGCTCCTGCACGATCTCCATGTGCAGCAGGCCGAGGAAGCCGCAGCGGAAGCCGAAGCCGAGCGCCTGCGACACTTCCGGCTCGTACTGCAGCGACGCGTCGTTGAGCTTGAGCTTTTCCAGCGATTCGCGCAGCGCGTCGTACTGGTTCGCCTCGACCGGGTACAGGCCCGCGAACACCTGCGGCTTCACTTCCTTGAAGCCCGGCAGCGGCTCGGCGGCCGGCTTGGTCGCGTGCGTGACCGTGTCGCCCACCTTCGCGGCGTTCAGTTCCTTGATGCCGGCGATGATGAAGCCCACCTGCCCCGCCGACAGCGATTCGAGATTGCGCGACTTCGGCGTGAACACGCCGATGTGCTCGACCGGATACTGCGCGCCGGTCGCCATCAGCTTGATCTTTTCCTTCGGACGCAGCGTGCCGTTGACGATGCGCACGAGCATCACGACGCCGACGTAGTTGTCGAACCACGAGTCGATGATCAGCGCCTGCAGCGGCGCGGCCGGGTCGCCCTTCGGCGGCGGCACCTTCGCGACCAGCGCTTCGAGCACGTCCTCGACGCCGAGGCCCGTCTTCGCGCTGCAGCGGGTGGCGTCCATCGCGTCGATGCCGATCACGTCCTCGATCTCCTCGATCGCGCTCTCGGGATTCGCGGCCGGCAGGTCGATCTTGTTCAGCACGGGCACGACCTCGACGCCCAGCTCGATCGCCGTGTAGCAGTTGGCGACCGTCTGCGCCTCGACGCCCTGGCTCGCGTCGACCACGAGCAGCGCGCCTTCGCACGCGGACAGCGAGCGGCTGACCTCGTACGAGAAGTCGACGTGCCCCGGCGTGTCGATCAGGTTCAGGTTGTACACCTTGCCGTCGCGCGCGCGATACGACAGCGCGGCAGTCTGCGCCTTGATCGTGATGCCGCGCTCGCGCTCGATATCCATCGAGTCGAGCACCTGCGCTTCCATTTCACGGTCGGCAAGCCCACCGCATACCTGGATGATGCGATCCGCGAGCGTCGACTTGCCATGGTCGATGTGCGCGATGATCGAGAAATTGCGAATATGATCCATTCAGTGCCGATCAAGCGAAAAAGGCGCGCTCGACGACTGCGGAGCACGCCTTGTGTAAGTCGGTGAAAAAACAGCCTATTTTAGCCGAAAAGCCCCCCGCCGGGCGGCATTTTGGCGACCGGCCGCCGCCGGGCCTCAGCGCCGCGCGGCGAGCGCGTTCCGCACCCGCATCTCGTCGAAGCGGTGACGGCACACTTCCGCGCCATCCAGCAGCAGCACCGGCACGTCCTCGTCGTAGCGGGCGACGAGCGCCGCGTCCGCGTCGATGTCGACGTAGTCGACCGTCACGCCGAATTCGGTCGCCACCGGCGCCAGTGCGTCGCGCATGTCGTCGCACAGGTGGCACCAGCCGCGGCCGTAGAGCGTGAACATCGCGCTCGCGTTACTTCTGGCGCGGACGCAGCGGGAAGAACTGCGTATTGTCGCCGCGCCGCACCAGCACCGCGACCGCCTTTTGCGGATCGAGCTGGGCGGTGACGTCGGCGAACTGCTTCGCGCTCGTGATGTCGGTGTCGCCGACGCGCAGCACGATGTCGCCGCGTTGCAGCCCCGCGCGCGCCGCCGGACCGTCGACGCCGTCGACCTGCACGCCGCTCCTCAGCTTCAGCGCCTTCAGCTGGTCGGCCGGAATGTCGCTGACCGTCAAGCCGAGCGCGTTGCTCTGGCGTGGCTTCTGCGGCGGCTTCTTGCCCGGATCGGCCTTCGCAGTCGTTTCGGCCGGCGTCTCGGCGATCGTGATCGGCAGATCGCGTGCCTGCCCCTTGCGCCACACGTTGATCGTCGCCTTCGCGCCCGGCTTCGTGTCGCCGACCATGCGCGGCAGATCCGACGCCGTGTCGACCGGCTTGCCGTTGAACTTCAGGATGATGTCGCCCGGCTGGACGCCCGCCTTGTCGGCCGGCCCACCCGGCTCGACGCTGCTGACGAGCGCGCCTTCCGTCTTCGGCAGGCCGATCGAGTCGGCCACGTCCTTCGTCACCTCGCCGATCGCCACCGCGATCCGGCCGCGCGTGACCTTGCCGGTCGCCTTCAGCTGGTCGGCCACGCGCATCGCCTCGTCGATCGGGATCGCGAACGAGATGCCCATGAAGCCGCCCGTGCGGCTGTAGATCTGCGAATTGATGCCGATCACCTCGCCCTGCATGTTGATCAGCGGGCCGCCGGAATTGCCGGGGTTCACGGCCACGTCGGTCTGGATGAACGGCAGGTAGTCGCCCGTGTTGCGGCTCTTCGAGCTGACGATGCCGGCCGTCACCGTGTTGTCCAGGCCGAACGGCGAGCCGATCGCGACGACCCACTCGCCGACGCGCACCTTGTTCGAATCGCCGATCGCGACGACCGGCAGGTTCGACGCCTGGATCTTGACGACCGCGACGTCGGTGCGATCGTCGACGCCGATCAGCTTCGCCTTGAACTCGCGCTTGTCGGTCAGCGTCACGTAGATCGTGTCGGCGTCGTCGATGACGTGCGCGTTG
Organism: Burkholderia sp. MSHR3999; assembly: GCF_000833595.1. Lineage (NCBI taxonomy): Bacteria > Pseudomonadati > Pseudomonadota > Betaproteobacteria > Burkholderiales > Burkholderiaceae > Burkholderia > Burkholderia sp. MSHR3999. The sequence goes on along the minus strand of NZ_JRFO01000001.1, from coordinate 859,180 downwards.
GTCATCACGTAGCCGTCGGCCGACACGATGAAGCCCGAGCCGACGCCGCGGTTCTGCTCGGTGTCGGGCGGATTGTCGGGCTGAGGCGCGTTCTTCGGGTTGCCCGGCGCCTGCGGCAGCGGAATGCCGAAGAAGCGGCGGAAGAATTCCGACATGTCGCCATTGTCGAAACCCGGCGGGAGCGCGCCGCGCGGGCCGCCCGACGGTACGTTGGCAGTCGTCCGGATGTTGACGACGGCCGGCCCGACCTTTTCGACCAGATCCGCGAAATCGGGAAGGCTGGCGGCGGGGCCGCCGCCGCGCGGAATGCGGCATGAGCGGCAGGCAAGCCGCCACCGCCGCAACGGCCAGCCATTTGCGCAGCGTGAGTTTCATCATGTCGGGAACGAAAAACGTTACTTGGAAGCCTTGTATTCTATGGCAGACGCGAATTGCTGCAACGTGGCCGGCGGCACTTCGCCGAGCACGGTGATCCAGTAGCCCCCGCGGCGCTTGACGAGCACGTGCGTCGCGCCGGTGCTGCCCGCGCCTTCCTTGCGCGTATTCTTCTCGGCCGGCTCGACGAACACCGAGACCGTCGCGAGACCGTCGGTAAAGACGGCCTGATCGACCGGAATCGGCGGGTCGCCCGCATCGCGCGCGGCCATCGGCCGCCGCACCTCGCGAATCTTCTGGAAGCCGGCGATGCTCGGCGCGAGCTGCCAGCCCTGCGCCTCCATGTCGACCGGCGCCACCGGCGGGTGCACGACCGTCCAGCCGCTCAGGCTGCGCATGCCGGACATGATCGCCGACTTGTCGGCTGCGCCCGCGCCACCCATCTGCAACTGGGAGAACGCGATCTGCTCGAGCACGTGATCGCTCGCATCGAGCGTCTGCGAGCGCAGCAGCAGGCCGCTGCGGGCGTCGGCCCACAGCTTGTAGGTGAAGCGGTACCCGTCCTTCGGCGCCAGTTCGACGACCTGTGCATCGAGCCCCGCCACGCGATCCTTGCCGAGCAGCTTCGCGTCGTAGACCGACATCACATGCTCGCCGCTCGCACCGAGCAGCGCGGGAAACGAGTCGCGGGCCTGCCGGCGCTCGACGACGCACAGCTTGCGCTCGGGCACGAACGTGTACAGCTCGTCGTTATGCCGCAGCAGCTTGCGGGGCTTGCCGTCGAGACTCTCGATCCGCTCGAATTCGCCGTCGCGGGAAGCGACATGCGTGATCCGCGACGACTGCACGTATCCGCCTCGCTGGTAGACGAACGTGCCTTCGTAACTCTGCTGCTGCGCCGCCTGCTGGATGCGGTCGAGCCAGTCCGCGGCGGCCTTGCGGGTCGCGACGGGATCGTCCGGCTGCTGGGCGTTGGCGTGAAGGGATTGAACGGACAACAACGCGGCTGCGCAAAGCAGGAAGGCCGGCAGCCGCTTCCATCCGGAGATGGCGTGATTCAACCGCAATGTCCGCATCGGGTTATTGGCTTGGCGTCGTCGTGGTCACGGCAGCGCGAATCAGCGGCATCGAGCCCGTGACGACGGGCTGCTGCGCGAATTGCTGATGCGCTTCAAGGTATTGGTCGAGGCTTGCGTCGCGAATGATGTTCGCCTCCTGCAGCCCCTGCTGCGACGGCGCCTGCGCGACCGTCACGCGCTGCAGGCCGTTCTGCTGCGGCGCACCGGTCGATGCGACCTGGACGGCGCCCGGCGCGCCGGCCGTCTGCATCTGCGGGACGACGATCCACGTCAGCGTCGCGGCGGCCGCGGCAACCGCGAAGGCCGGCACGACGCGCCGGCGCAGTGACAGCAGCCTGCGGGAAACCGGCGCGGCGGCCGGCGCGAGCAGATGCGGCTCGGCTTCGAGTCGCTCCGACAGGCGCGCGGTGAACGACGCGCTCATCGCCGGCGCCAGCGCCAGCTCGTCCGAGCGCAGCGCATCGCCGATCAGGTGGTAGTGGGCCCACGCAGCGCGATCCGCGCGGTCGAGCTCAGCCAGAAACTGCCCGTGATCCGGGCCGTCGAACATTTCGCCGTCGACCAGAGCGGAAAGGCGCTCGCCGCGCGGGCACGCCTGCGACTGCGTATTGACCGACCCCATGATGCTCCCCATCTTGCACACCCCGTCGTGACTTCACGACTCTATCGTAACTGGACCCCGACCGCGCCGGTCCGCCCGCAGCGCTTACCAGCGCTTGCCTTCGGGCGTATCGAGCAGCGGACGCAATTTTGTCGCGATTGCCTCGCGCGCCCGGAAAATCCGCGAGCGAACCGTCCCGATCGGGCAGCCCATCATTTCCGCGATTTCCTCGTAGCTCAGGCCTTCGATCTCGCGCAGCGTGATCGCCTGGCGCAGCTCCTCGGGCAGAACGGCCATTGCAGCATTGACCGTCTCGGCAATCTGCTTGCTCATCAACATCGACTCAGGCGTGTTGATATCCCTTAGTTGGTCTGCGTCGGAGAAAGTTTCCGCCTCCTCGGCATCCGCCTCGGTCGAGGTCGGCGCCCGGCGGCCCTGCGTCGCAAGGTAGTTCTTCGCCGTATTCACGGCAATCCGGTACAACCACGTGTAGAACGCGGACTCGCCGCGGAACTGCGGCAGCGCGCGGTACGCCTTGATGAACGCGTCCTGGGCCACATCCTCGACCTCGGCGGGGTCCCGCACGAGGCGCGAGATCAGCCGAATGATCTTGCGGTGGTATTTGGAGACCAGGAGTTCGAACGCCGCCTTGTCGCCTTTCTGAACGCGCTCGACCAGAACCTGATCGATTTCTTTTTCACTCACCTGACAAATCCGTTAACTAGGGATGCAACGCGGAGGGCTATTGTAGCGTTCCCGCGCCGGCCGCTGGTTACGATGCGTAACGGCCACACCATCACGCCGGCCGCGCCGCCGTCGCGGTTCTCGCCAGCACGGACAGCGCGCTGAACGCCGGCGCGTCGAGCGCGTCGGCCGGAATCAGCAACGGACGCGCGCGGCGCCCGCCCTGCCCGACCGACAGCACGAGCAGCAGGCTGCTCCAGTGAGCGTAACCGGTCACACGGCCGCGCGCGAGCAATTGCCCGGCGCGACCGAATGCCGCAACCTCGCCGAGCGCATCGACCTGCACCTCGGCCGGCAGTCGCCGCGCGCAAGCACGGGCCACGCCGAAGGCCAGCAGCGCCGCCGTCACGGCCAGCGCCCCCGCCCCGGCCGCGACGCCGGCACGCGGCGCGACGAACAGGTGCACCGCCACTGCAGCCGCCGCGATGAAAACGGCCAGCGCCACGTACAACACGGCCGAGGCCCGCAGCGCGAAACGCTGCGGGCACCCGGCCGTGATTCCGACAGGATTCGTCAAGCGATTCCGCGTCAGGCGCGCTTGAACACCAGCGTGCCGTTGGTGCCGCCGAAGCCGAAATTGTTCTTCACGGCCACGTCGATCTTCATGTCACGCGCGGTGTTCGCGCAGTAATCGAGATCGCACTCCGGATCCTGGTTGAAGATGTTGATCGTCGGCGGCGACACGTTGTTGTGCAGCGCCAGCACCGTGAACACCGATTCGAGGCCGCCCGCGCCGCCCAGCAGGTGGCCCGTCATCGACTTCGTCGAGTTCACGACGAGCTTGTACGCGTGGTCGCCGAACGCAGCCTTCACGGCATCGGATTCGTTCTTGTCGCCCAGCGGCGTCGACGTGCCGTGCGCGTTCAGGTACTGGACCTCGTCCGGGTTCATGCCGGCGTCGCGCAGTGCCGCGACCATGCAGCGGCGCGGGCCGTCCATGTTCGGCGCGGTCATGTGGTACGCGTCGCCCGTCATGCCGAAGCCCGCGACTTCCGCGTAGATCTTTGCGCCGCGCGCCTTCGCCGACTCGTACTCTTCCAGCACCATCACGCCTGCGCCCTCGCCCAGCACGAAGCCGTCGCGGTCCTTGTCCCACGGACGGGACGCGGTCGCCGGATCGTCGTTGCGGGTCGACAGCGCACGCGCCGCCGCGAAGCCGCCGATGCCGAGCGGCGACACCGTCGATTCGGCGCCGCCCGCGACCATCACGTCGGCGTCGCCGGCCTGGATCAGGCGCGCGGCGAGACCGATGCTGTGCAGGCCGGTCGTGCAGGCCGTGACGGCCGCGAGGTTCGGGCCCTTCAGGCCGAACATGATGCTCAGGTGGCCCGAGATCATGTTGATGATCGAACCCGGCACGAAGAACGGCGAAATCCGGCGCGGGCCGCGATCGACGTAGGTCTGATGGGTTTCCTCGATCATCGGCAGGCCGCCGATGCCGGAGCCGACCATCACGCCGATGCGTTCCGCATTGGCTTCGGTCACTTCCAGCCCGCTGTCCCTGAACGCCTGCATGCCGGCGGCAATGCCGTAATGAATGAAGGTGTCCATGCTGCGGGCTTCCTTCGCCGGGATGTATTCCTCGGCGTTGAAGCCCTTCACCTCGCCCGCGAAATGCACGGCCAGGTTCGACGAATCGAATTTGGTGACGGTGGCGATGCCGGACTTGCCGGCGACGAGATTGGCCCAGCCGTCGGCAACACTATTGCCAACAGGCGAAATCAGCCCCAGGCCTGTAACGACAACACGACGGCGGCTCACGGTAACCTCTTTTCCATTGGATGACAAAAACAAAAGCCACAGCGGCCACAGGAACCAGCCCTGCAAGCCCTGTGGCTGTTACTCCGTCCGGCAAGGATGCCGGCAGGATGGCGCGTCAAATGCGACAGTCGCGAAAAGCGCGGATGGCGCTTACGCCTTGACGTTTGCGCGAGCGTAGTCGATCGCTTGCTGAACCGTCGTGATCTTCTCGGCTTCTTCGTCCGGGATTTCCATGCCGAACTCGTCTTCCAGGGCCATCACCAGCTCGACGGTGTCGAGCGAGTCGGCGCCCAGGTCGTTCACGAACGAAGCTTCGTTCTTGATCTCGGCTTCTGCGACGCCCAGCTGCTCAGCGACGATCTTCTTGACACGTTGTTCGATATTGTCCATTACCCCTCCGAGGGAAAGTTCAGATTTACAAGTGCGCGCATTTTATCAGGTTTGCTGCCGGCCAAAACGCGCGTTGGCTTGATGGTCGATCAAGCGCCGATCCGCCAATAACCGGATACGGCGCGGATGGTAAACGAAAATCCTTACGACATGTACATGCCGCCGTTCACGTGCAGCGTCGTGCCGGTGATGTAACCGGCCTGCGGCGATGCGAGGAACGCGACGGCATGGGCGATGTCTTCCGGGCTGCCGAGGCGGCCAAGCGGAATCTGGGTCTTGAGCGCGGCCTGCTGTTCTTCCGGCAGCGTCTTCGTCATGTCGGTGTCGATGAAGCCCGGCGCCACGCAGTTGACCGTGATGCCGCGGCTGCCGATCTCGCGCGCAAGCGCGCGGGTCATGCCCGCGACGCCGGCCTTCGCGGCCGCGTAGTTCGCCTGGCCCGGGTTGCCGGCCGAGCCGACCACCGACGTGATGTTGATGATGCGGCCGCCACGCGCCTTCATCATCGGGCGCAGCACTGCGCGCGACAGGCGGAACACCGACTTCAGGTTGGTGTCGATCACGGCGTCCCAGTCCTCGTCCTTCATCCGCATCGCGAGCTGGTCCTGCGTAATGCCCGCGTTGTTGACGAGCACGTGCAGCGCGCCGAATTCCTTGACCGTCGCGTCGATCAGCGCTTCGGCCGCCGCCGCGTCGTTGACGTTCAGCACCGCGCCGCGTCCCGTGACGCCCGCTTCCGCGAAGGCCGCGGTGATGGCGGACGCGCCCGATTCGCTCGTGGCCGTGCCGATTACCGTCGCGCCCAGGCGCGCCAGCTCGAGCGCGATCGCCCGGCCGATGCCGCGCGACGCGCCGGTCACGATCGCAACCTGTTTATCGAGAGTCTTTTCCATGGATCGAATATCCGTCTCTGGTGGAAAGGCGCCGCCGGGTCAGGCGGTCGCCAGCTTGAGCGCTTCGTCGAGCGACGCCGGATCGAACACCGACGCGCCCGTCAGGTTGGCGTCGATGCGCTTCGTGAGGCCCGCGAGCACCTTGCCCGGACCGCATTCGATCACGTGCGTGACGCCGGTGCCGGCGATGTGCCGCACGCACTCGACCCAGCGCACCGGGCCCGCGGCCTGACGCACCAGCGCGTCCTTGATCGCGGCCGGATCGCTCACGACCGCGACGTCGATGTTGTTGACCACCGGGATCTGCGGCGCCTTCACGTCGACGGTCGCGAGGTAGTCGCGCAGTTGGTCCGATGCGGGCTTCAGCAGCGACGAGTGGAACGGCGCCGACACCGGCAGCGGCAGCGCGCGCTTCGCGCCCTTCGCCTTCGCGATCTCGCAGGCCTTTTCGACGGCCGCCTTGTTGCCGGCGATGACGACCTGCGCCGGCGCGTTGAAGTTCACCGCTTCGACGACGCCCGCTTGCGCGGCTTCGGCGCACACTGCACGCACCGTGTCGTCGTCGAGGCCGAGGATCGCGGCCATGCCGCCCTGGCCGACCGGCACCGCCGTCTGCATCGCCTGCGCGCGGAAGCGCACGAGCGGCACCGCGTCCTTGAACGCGATCGCACCGGCGGCAACCAGCGCCGTGTATTCGCCGAGGCTGTGGCCGGCGACGATCGACGGCGCCGGGCCGCCCGCCTGCTGCCACGCGCGGTAGCACGCATACGCGGCCGTCAGCATCACGGGCTGGGTGTTGGTGGTGAGATTCAGCTCTTCAGCCGGACCTTCGGCGATCAGCTTGCCGAGATCCTGATTGAGCGCATCGGACGCTTCCTGGAGCGTTTCGCGCACGACAGCCAGATCGGCGAATGCATTGAGCATGCCGACCGACTGCGAGCCCTGCCCCGGAAAAACGAACGCAAATTTCATATCGTCCCCAATTGAATCGATTCGGACGGCGCGCGCGCACGGCGCGCCGGATGGGAGCGCGCGCAGCAGGCACGCGCAGCAGTCGCGTGTGACGGCTTAGAAGCGGAACACCGACGCGCCCCACGTGAAGCCGCCGCCGACGCCCTCGATCAGCACGTGCTGGCCGCGCTTGATGCGGCCGTCGCGCACCGCAGCGTCGAGCGCGAGCGGAATCGACGCGGCCGACGTGTTGCCGTGTTCGCCGACCGTCACGACCATGCGCTCCTGCGGCAGGCCCAGCTTGCGGCAGGTGCTCGTCATGATGCGGATGTTGGCCTGGTGCGGAATCAGCCAGTCGACCTGCTCGGGCGCGAGGTTCGCCTTGGCGAGCGCCTCGATCGCGACCTTCTCGAGCACGTTGACCGCGAGCTTGAACACGGCCTGGCCATCCATGTGAAGGAATGCGTTGCCGGCGACCACGCCGCCGTTGACGTGGCCGGGCACGCAGAGAATGTCCGCGTAGCTGCCGTCCGCGTGCAGCGCGCTGCCGAGCACGCCCGGCTCCTCGGAGGCGGACAGGATCACCGCGCCCGCGCCGTCGCCGAACAGCACGCAGGTCGTGCGGTCCTTGAAGTCGAGGATGCGCGAGAACGTCTCCGCGCCGACGACGAGCGCCGTGCGGTGCTGGCCGCTGCGGATGAAGCTGTCGGCCGTCGCCATCGCGTACGCGAAGCCGGAACACACGGCCTGCACGTCGAACGCGGCGCCGCCGTTCTTGATGCCGAGCTTGCTCTGCAGCAGGCAAGCGGTGCTCGGGAACACGAAATCGGGGGTCGAAGTCGCGACGATGATCAGGTCGATCGACTGCGGATCGATATCGGCCGCCTCGATCGCGCGTCGCGACGCTTCAAGCGCGAGGTCGCTCGTCGCGACGTCCGGTGCGGCGAAGTGGCGCGCATGGATGCCCGTGCGCGCAACGATCCACTCGTCGCTCGTCTCGATGCCGTCCTTCGCAAGGCGATCGGCCAGCTGCTGGTTCGTGACACGGTCGGGCGGCAGGAAGCTGCCCGTGCCGAGCACGCGGGAATAGAGAGTCGATTGGGCCATTTATGCTTTAGAGGATAGCGCAGCGGAGGGCTCGGCGTGCTGGCCTGCGGCGGGACTCGCGTGGCCTGCGCCGCTCGCGTCATGCCCGGCGGCGTCGCCGAGCGATCCGGAATTATCCGCCATCGCGCGCGCGAGGCGCTCCAGGACGCCATTTTTGACGGCATCATACCCGCGTTTGATCGCCCACTCAAACGCGTAGGCGTCCGCGGAGCCGTGGCTCTTGATCACGAGGCTCTTCAGGCCCAGCAGCGCCGCGCCGTTGTACTGGCGGTGGTCGACGCGCTTCTTGAAGCGCAGCAGCACCGGCAGCGCGAGCACGGCCATCAGATTCGACAGCAGCGAGCGGCCGAATTCCTCGCGGATGATGTCGGACAGCATCTGCGCGAGGCCTTCGGACGTCTTCAGTGCGACGTTGCCGACGAAGCCGTCGCACACGATCACGTCGACCGTGCCCTTGTAGATGTCGTTACCTTCGACGTTGCCGCGGAAATTGAGCGTGCTTGCGCGCAGCAGTTCACCCGCGCGCTTGATCGTCTCGTTGCCCTTGATGACCTCTTCGCCGATGTTCAAGAGGCCGATGGTCGGCCGCTCCTTGCCCTCGAGCGCCGCCACGAGCGCGTGCCCCATCTCCGCGAACTGCAGCAGGTGCTGCGGTTCGCAATCGACGTTCGCGCCGAGGTCCAGCATCATCGTGTAGCCGGTCGGGTTCGGCAGCGCGAACGCGATCGCGGGCCGCTCGATGCCGGGCAGCGTCTTGAGCACGTAACGGGAGACGGCCATCAGCGCGCCGGTATTGCCGGCGGAGATGCAGGCCTGGGCCTGGCCTTCCTTGACTTGGTTGAGGGCGACGCGCATCGAAGAATCCTTCTTCTTGCGCAATGCCACTTCGACCGGATCGTCCATCGCCACGACTTCGGTGGCGGGCACGATGGTCAGCGCAGGGTCGTCGAGCGCCTTGCACTTCTTGAGCTGCGCACGGATCGCACTCTCGATGCCGACGAGCATCAGGTGCGCATCGGGGTGCGCGCGAACGAACTTGACTGCCGCGGGAACGGTCACGGACGGGCCGTGGTCGCCTCCCATGCAATCGATTGTGAGCTTTACAGTCATGGAATGCGACGAATTTCAGGCACAAAAAAGCGGCAGTTGAATGCCGCCTTTTTGTTGAGCCAGGAAAGTGTCAAGCGAACCAGTGGTCACGCGAACGGCGATCGCAGCACGCGTGACATGACGCTTAGTCGTTCTTCGTCTTGACGACTTTCTTGCCGCGATAGTAGCCGTTCGGGCTGATGTGGTGACGCAGGTGCACTTCACCCGTGCTCGGCTCGACTGCCAGCGGCGCTGCCGTCAGGAAATCGTGCGAACGATGCATGCCGCGCTTCGACGGCGACTTCTTGTTTTGCTGGACTGCCATGACTAACTCCTAAAAATTTTCCGGATTCTAACACAGCCCGATCCGGCGCTTAACTACCCTGGCCCACGGCCCTACGCCTTCCCGCGCCACACTGCTCAGTGTTTCTTGTTGCCGTCCCCGCCCTTCTTCAGCGCTTCGAGCGCTGCAAACGGATTCGGCTGTTTGCCTTCGTCCCCGTCTTCTTCGGACGCTTCGTCCGATTCGTCCGAGGGACCGCTCGCACCCGACACGAGGCTTTCGTGAACCGCCGGGCAAACCTCGTGCTTGGGCACGAGCGGCAGCGAAAGCAGCAACTCCTCCTCGATCAAGTCGACGAGATCGAACTGGCGGGAGCCCACGATCACATCGGCTTCATCGTCGTCGAGCGGAAATTCTTCAGCTTCTTCTTCGGTCGCGACGACCCGGTACGTCATGTCGACGTCGAACGCCTGGTCGCACGGACTCATGCAGCGCTGGCACGTGAGCCACGCATGGCCGTGCAGCGCAAGGCGCAGATAAGGCTGCTGCCCCTCGGCGCCGTCGTCCTGCAGCTCGTTCTGGGTGAACCCTTCCGCCTGCCAGGTGAAGACCGTGTCGCGATCTGGCGCGTCCGCCGGCACTTCGTTTAACATGCGCGGCAGCTGCGAAAGGCGCACCGCGCCGGCCGCCTGCCGCCCGCTGCGGGCGAATTCGAACAGGTCGACCGCGTGCGGATCGAGCGAAACCGCAGGTTTGCCAGAAGAGGTGCTCATGTGCGCTCCTGCGTATCGATCCGGCCGTGCGCCGTGAACTTCCGAAGACCCGGCAGACGCCCAACCAGGAGCCTGCCGATGAAAAGCGGGAAAGCATACCCGTTTTACCTTTTCCGGTCAATCACTTAAGCTTACGCCCGCGCGCGCCGTCGCGTCGCGCCCCGACGACTCATCACCAACCGACCATGCCGGACACCTTTTGCCGCTCGCCGCGGCTGATTCTCGCCTCCAGTTCCCGTTACCGCCGCGCGCTGCTCGAGCGGCTCGGCGTACCGTTCGACGTCATGTCGCCCGACCTCGACGAAACCCCGCTGCCCGGCGAGACGCCGGCCGCAACCGCGCTGCGCCTTGCCGGCGCGAAGGCGCGCGCGGTTGCCGCCACGATCGACGCGCCGGACGGCGTGCTCGTGATCGGCTCCGATCAGGTCGCGACCTTCGACGGCCTGCAGATCGGCAAGCCCGGCACGCACGAGCGCGCGCTTGCACAGCTCGTCTCGATGCAGGGCCGCGAGGTCGAATTCCACAGCGCGCTCAGCCTGTACGACAGCCGCACCGGCGAATCGCAGAACGAGGACGTCGTGACGCGCGTGCGCTTCCGCACGCTGCCCGAGACCGAACTCGACGCCTACCTGCGGGCGGAAACGCCCTACGACGTCGCCGGCAGCGCGAAATCCGAGGGGCTCGGCATCGCGCTGCTCGACGCGATCGACTCGGACGACCCGACCGCGCTCGTCGGGCTGCCGCTGATCGCGCTGACGCGGATGCTGCGCGCCGCGCACTACCCGCTGTTCGCCGCCCGCGGAGACCGCGCATGACGGCCGGCACGCTCTACCTGGTGCCGAACACCCTCGGCGACGGCGACGCATCGATGCTGGCCGCCGTGCTGCCCGCCGCCGTGCAGGCGCAAGCCGGCACGCTCGGCTACTACATCGGCGAAAACGCGAAAACCACGCGCGCGTTCCTGAAGAAGATCGGCACGACGCGGCCGATCCAGGAAATCCAGATCCGCGAGCTGAACGTCAACACGCCGGCCGGCGAGATCGACCGGCTGCTCGCGCCGGTGCTGGCCGGCGCGGACGCCGGGCTCGTGTCCGAGGCCGGCTGCCCGGCCGTCGCCGACCCGGGCGCGCTGCTGGTGCGCCGCGCGCACGAGCGCGGCGTGAAGGTCGTGCCACTCGTCGGGCCGAGCTCGATCCTGCTGGCGCTGATGGCGTCCGGCCTGAACGGCCAGAGCTTCGCGTTCAACGGCTACCTGCCGGTCGACGCGGGCGCACGCGCGAAGCGGCTGCGCGAGCTCGAGCAACTGTCGCGCAAGGCGCGCCAGACGCAGATCTTCATCGAGACGCCGTACCGCAATCACGCGATGCTCGACACGCTCGTCGCGACCTGCGCGCCATCGACGCTGATCTGCGTCGCGGCCGACCTGACGCTCGCGACCGAGACCATCGCGAGCCGCACCGCGGCGGAATGGAAAAAGGCGCCGGTGCCCGATCTGCACAAGCGCCCTGCGATCTTCCTGTTGCTGGCGAACTGACGGCGGAACCCGCGCCGGGTCTCGCCCGGCGCGCGAACCGCCCCTAGCGCAAGCTCAACTGCGCGCCCGAAGCCAGCGCCTTCATCGCGGCATTGCCGACCGCCGCGCCGAACTTGCGCGCGACGCGGTTCGTCAGGCTCTCCTTCACCGTGTAGTCGACGAGGTCGGGCGCCTTCAGCACGTCGCGCGCGACCGAGTCGGTCGTGCCGAAGCCGTCCGCGAGCCCGAGCTCGACGCCCTTCTCGCCGGTCCAGAACAGGCCCGAGAACATGTCCGGCGTCTCGTGCAGGCGCGCGCCGCGCCCATCCTTCACCGCCTTGATGAACTGCGCGTGCACCTGATCGAGCAGCGCCTGCGCGTGCGTGTCCATCTTCGGGGTTTCCGGCGAGAACGGATCGTAAAAGCCCTTGTTCTCGCCCGACGTATGCAGGCGCCGCTGGATGCCGAGCTTGTCCATCAGGCCGGTGAAGCCGAAGCCGTCCATCAGCACGCCGATCGAGCCGACGATGCTCGCCTTGTCGACGTAGATCCGGTCAGCCGCCGCCGCGATGTAATAACCGCCCGACGCGCACATGTCGGTCACGACCACGTACAGCGGCTTGCCCGGGTATTTCGCGCGCAGGCGCTTGATCTCGTCGTAGACCATGCCCGCCTGCACCGGGCTGCCGCCCGGGCTGTTGATCTGCAGCACGACGCCGACCGCGCCGTCGTCGTCGAACGCGGCGTTGAGCGCCGTGTTGATGTCGTCGGCGTTCGCGTTGACGCCGGCCGCGATCTCGCCGTCGATCGTCACGACAGCCGTGTGCCGGCCGCTCGTCGAGAACTTCGCATCGCTCGAGAAATCGATCAGCGCGAACGCGAGCAGCAGGAACACGGCGAGGAACGCGAAGCGGAAGAAGATCTTCCAGCGCCGTGCCGCGCGCTGCTCCTTCACCGCCGCGAGCGCGATCCGCTCGAGCGCCGCGCGCTCCCAGTTCGGTTCGCGGCCGTCGGGGCGGGAGGAGGAATCGGGAGGAGTCGTCGGTTGGTCGGCCATGCGTGGTTGTCGTCAGTCAGTCGTGGCGGGACGCAGATCGGCGTCGGGCACCCAGAATACCGCGCGGCCGTCGGGCGTGTCCCGCTCGTCGACCTCGACCGGCCGCAGGCGGCCGCCGCGGCACGGACCGCCGACACATTTGCCGGTGTCCGGCGCATAGATCGCGCCATGCGTCGCGCACATCAAGTATAGGCCCGACGATTCGAAGAACTGGCCCTCGGCCCAGTCGAGCTCCATCGGCACGTGCGCGCAGCGGTTCAGGTAGCCGTACGCGCGGCCGTCGTAGCGCACGAAGAACACGACGGCCTGCTCGCCGCGCAGCGTCGCGTCGACGCGCACGCCGGCGCCGCCGTCGGCCAGTGCGTCCGACGCGCAGACGCGCACCGCGTCCGGGGCGGGAACGGCTGCGCTCATGCGAACTCCCGCAGCCAGCCGGCCAGCGCCTCGACGTCCGGCGCGACGAAGCGTGGCGCCAGTGCGGCGAGCGCGTCGGCCGAATGCGCGCCGTACGCGACGCCGATGCCGGCCGCACCCGCGCTGGCCGCCATCTGCAGATCGTGGGTCGTGTCGCCGATCATCACGGTGCGCGCCAGATCCTGCCCCAGTTCCCGGCCCAGTTCCTGAAGCATCGCCGGATGCGGCTTCGAGAACGTCTCGTCCGCGCAGCGCGTCGCGTCGAACAGGCTCGTCAGCTTCGCCTGGTCGAGCGCGCGGTTCAGCCCGACCCGGCCCTTGCCGGTCGCGACCGCCAGCAGGTAGCCGGTGTCGCGCAGCTCCGCGAGCAGTTCGCGCACGCCGGCGAACAACTCGATGCGCTGGTCCTTGATCAGGTAGTGATAGCGGTAGCGCTCGGCGAGCCGCGGATAGTCGGACGGATCGAGGGTCGGCGCCGTGATCTGCAGCGCGTCGCGCAGGCCGAGGCCGATCACGTAGCGGGCCGCCTCGTCGGACGGCGCGGGCAAGCCGAGATCGCGGCATGCCGCCTGGATGCTGAAGGCGATGTGCGCCGTCGAATCCATCAGCGTGCCGTCCCAGTCGAAGACGATCAGGTCAAATTGCTGTCGTGCCATGCGGTTCAAGCGGTATCGCGCAATGCGCTCAGTTGGTCGAGGAAGCGCCGGCATTCGTCCGGCAGCGGCGCGTCGAACTGCAGCGCCTCGCCGGTCAGCGGATGCGCGAGCCGCAGCCGGTGCGCATGCAGGAACATGCGCTTCAGCGACGGCTGCGCGTTCGCGCGCGACAGCGCCTTGTTCAGTGCGAAATCGCCATACTTGGCGTCGCCGGCGATCGGCAGGCCGAGATGCGCGAGGTGCACGCGAATCTGATGGGTCCGACCCGTTTTGAGTTCCGCTTCGACGAGCGCATAGTCGGGCCAGCGCTCGACGAGGTTGAACACGGTGTGCGACGGCAGGCCATCGTCCTGCACGCGCACCCGGCGCTCCCCTTCCGGGGTCGTGTACTTGAACAGCGGCGCCTTCACCGCGCGGCGGCGGCCCCAGTCGGACTGCCACTCGCCGTGCACGCACGCGAAATAGCGCTTGTCCATCCGGTTCTCGCGGATCATCTCGTGCAGGCCGACGAGCGCGGCACGCTTCTTCGCGAGCATCAGGACGCCGGACGTCTCGCGGTCCAGACGATGCACGAGTTCGAGGAATTTCGCCCGCGGGCGCGCCTGGCGCAGCTGCTCGATCACGCCGAACGCGACGCCGCTGCCGCCGTGCACCGCGACGCCGGCCGGCTTGTCGATCACGAGCATCGCGTCGTCCTCGAACAGCACGTCGAAATGCGCGGGCGGCACGACCGACTTGTCGGCGCGCGCGAGATCGGCCGCGGCCATCCGCACCGGCGGCACCCGCACGATATCGCCGTGCGCGAGCCGATACTGCGCGTCGACCCGACCCTTGTTCACACGGACTTCCCCGCTGCGCAGGATCCGGTAAATATGGCTTTTCGGCACGCCTTTACAGACGCGCAACAGGAAATTGTCGATCCGCTGACCCGCGGCAGTTTCGTCGATCTCGACCATCGAGACCTGGCCGCTTGCGACCGAATTCTGGGATATTTTGCCTAACTCATTCATACTGAATATAATTTTGCCCAGCCTGACGTAGCGGGCGGCCTGATCGGCCGGCACGGACGGATTGGGCAAGGCGCAAGCGCAAACCGTCATTTTACTTGCGCCGGGGGCTGGCTGCTCGCCCCGAACAAAGAGAAGCAGCAAGTTGCACGCACGGCGCCGGCCGCCGGCAGGGATCACGCCCACAGGCGGATTCGGTCGGCAAGGCGCCGCGGTAACGGAAAGTTGGTTGAAAAGAATTTAATTGGCAGCCGGGCGGCGCGACGCGTCCGATCCGGCTGCCGGTTGCGAAAAACGGCGTTGCGCCCGATTTGGCCCCGCGAAGCGTGCGGGGACTGGCGACGTCAAACCAAGGAAGAACACCCCAGGCGGGAAAGTCGGGCTGGATTCGATACTCCCCGCTGCGGCCCAAGCCGCAGCATCTGCCGCCCGTCGGCGCGCGCGACTTTCTGTGCGCGCCCGCGGCAGTGCCCGGTCTGAGGCTTAGCGCGCTTGTGCAGCGTGCGGAGTGTGGACGCCGTGCTTTGAAGCCGTGTTCGCAGGTGCCCTATGGCCGCCGGCCCCGTCGTTCGGGACCCAAGCGCCTCTTCAGGCAATTCTCCCCGCCATCGATCCCGCTCCAGCGTGCTTGTGACAACACAACAAGGCGCGGCCTGCCGTCGTTCCCGCCCTTGCGGCTGACAACCGCGAGGCGCCGGCAGCAGAGCCGCCTGGAGTCGTTCATGAAACGCATGCTGTTCAATGCGACGCAGCAGGAGGAGCTGCGCGTCGCCATCGTCGATGGGCAAAAACTCATCGACATCGATATCGAGACCGCCGGACGCGAACAACGCAAAGGCAATATCTACAAAGGCGTCATCACCCGCATCGAGCCGTCGCTCGAAGCCTGCTTCGTCAACTACGGCGAAGACCGCCACGGCTTCCTGCCGTTCAAGGAAGTCGCCCGCCAGTACTTCAAGGAAGGCGTCGACATGCGCTCCGCGCGCATCCAGGACGCGCTGCGTGAAGGCCAGGAGCTGATCGTCCAGGTCGAGAAGGAAGAGCGCGGCAACAAGGGCGCGGCGCTCACGACGTTCATCTCGCTCGCCGGCCGCTACCTCGTGCTGATGCCGAACAACCCCCGCGGCGGCGGCGTGTCGCGCCGCATCGAGGGCGACGAGCGCCAGGAACTGCGCGAAACGATGGCGCAGCTGCAGATTCCGGACGGCATGAGCATGATCGCCCGCACCGCGGGCATCGGCCGCAGCGCCGAGGAACTGCAGTGGGACCTGAACTACCTGCTGCAGCTGTGGCGCGCGATCGAAGCCGCATCGCAGAGCGGCCGCTCGGGCGAGCCGATGCTGATCTACCTGGAATCGAGCCTCGTGATCCGCGCGATCCGGGACTATTTCCAGCCGGACATCGGCGAAATCCTGATCGACACGACCGAGATCCACGATCAGGCCCGTGCGTTCATGGACATCGTGATGCCGGACAACGTGTCGAAGGTGAAGCGCTACCACGACGACGTGCCCCTCTTCTCCCGCTTCCAGATCGAGCACCAGATCGAGACCGCGTATTCGCGCACGGTGCCGCTGCCGTCGGGCGGCGCGATCGTGATCGACCACACCGAGGCGCTCGTCGCGATCGACGTGAACTCGGCGCGCGCGACCAAGGGCGCGGACATCGAGGAAACGGCGACCCGCACCAACCTCGAGGCGGCCGACGAAGTCGCCCGCCAGCTGCGCCTGCGCGACCTCGGCGGCCTGATCGTGATCGATTTCATCGACATGGAATCGGCCAAGAGCCAGCGCGAGGTCGAGCAGCGCCTGAAGGATGCGCTCAAGCATGATCGCGCCCGCGTGCAGATGGGCAAGATCTCGCGCTTCGGCCTGATGGAGCTGTCGCGCCAGCGGCTGCGCCCGGCGCTGTCCGAAGGCAGCCACGTGACCTGCCCGCGCTGCAACGGCACCGGCCATATCCGCGACACCGAATCGTCCGCGCTGCAAGTCCTGCGGATCATTCAGGAAGAAGCGATGAAGGAAAACACCGCGGCAATCCACTGCCAGGTGCCGGTCGAGGTGACCGCCTTCCTGCTCAACGAAAAGCGCCAGGAAATCAACAAGATCGAGTCGCGCTTCAAGGTCGGCATCGTGCTGATCCCGAACAAGCACCTCGATACGCCGCACTACAAGCTCGAGCGCCTGCGTCACGACGACGCGCGCCTGGACGATCCGCGCGCCTCGTGGAAGATGGCCGAGGAAGCCGCCCGCGAGCTGGAATCGGAAACCGGCTACAGCAAGCGCGCCGCCGAAGTGAAGCCGAAGCAGGAAGCCGCGGTCAAGGGCATCACGCCCGAGCGACCGGCGCCGAGCCCGGCGCCGCAGCGTCCGGCCGAGCCGACGCCCGCGCCCGTCCCGGTCGCCGCTGCAAGCGGCGGCATCATCGGCTGGCTGAAGGGCCTGTTCGGCATGCAGCCGGCGCCCGCGCCCGCCCCGGCTCCGGCCCCCGTGAAAGAGCAGGCCGCCCGCCCGGCGCGCGAGCGCACCGAGAAGTCCGAGCAGCGCGGCGAACGCGGCGGCGATCGCGATCGCAATCGCAACCGCCGCGGCGGCGCCCAGCAGCCGCAAGGCGGCCGCGACCAGGCCGCAGCCGGCCGCGGCGGCCAGCCGCAGCGTCCGGAGCGCGAAGGCAAGGAAGCCCGTGAAGCACGCGAGCCGCGTGAAGGCCGCGAGGGTCGCGAAGGCCGCGAAGGCCGTGGCCAACGCGAGCCGCGTGAAGCGCGCGAGGGCCGCGAAACCCGCGAGCCGCGTGAAAGCCGCGAGCCGCGCGAGCGCGTCGAGCAGCCGGAAGCCGTCGAGGCAGCCGGTCGCGGCGAGCGCCAGGAACGCGGCGAACGTCGCGAGCGCGGCGAGCGCCGCAAGCCGACCCAGCATGCGGCCACGCTCGAAACGGTCACCCGCGGCGAAAGCCATCCGGAACTCGAAGCCGACAAGGCCGCTGCCCTGCCGGGCGCCGAGGTGACGGCCGACGCCGAAGCCGGCGCGCGTGACGGCGAGGAACGCCGCCGCCGCCGTCGCGGCCGCCGCGGCGGTCGTCGCGAGCGCGAGGAAGACGGCGCGATCGTCGCCCACGCAGCGGAAGGCGCTGAAGGCGAAGCCGCTGTCGCACCGGCAGCGGAGCCCGTTGCGCATGCAGCACCGGTCGCCGAAGCGCCGCACGCGGCAGCACCGGCAGTCGCGGCGGCTGTCGCGGCAGCCGGCGCCGTCGTTGCGGAAGCGGTCGCGCACGCAGAGCCGGCCACTGCCGACATGCAGCCGGAACCGGCTCGCGTCGAGCCCGCACCGGCCGTCACCGCGGTCGAACCCGCCGTCGCGGCGCAACCGGTTGAAACCGCTGCGCCGGTCGCTGCGGCCGAAGCCGGCCCCGCCCCGGTCGCGGTCTCGCCGAACGATGCGCTGGAAGTGCCGGAAGCGCCTGCGGCCGTCGCAGCGCCGCAACCTGCACCGGTCGCCGAAGTCGCCCCGGCCGCCCCGGTCGCGATGGTCGAAACCGCCCCGGCGGTGGCAGCCGAGCCGGTTCGCGTCGAAGCGGCGCCGGTCGAGGCTGCCGTGGCCGCCCCGGTCGTCGAGCAAGCGCAACCGGCTGCCGCGGCGCCCGCCTCGGCCAGCCTGGAGTCGGTGCTGACGCAAGCCGGGCTCGTCTGGGTGAACACGGACGCCGACAAGTTCCGCGCCGCGCAGGACGCCGCCGCGCAGCTCCCGCGGCCGGCTCGCGTGCCGCGTGAGCGCAAGGCGCTGCCGCCGGTCGACACGACGCCGATGCAGCAGGTGGAAACGACGCATCACTGATCGCGTCCGCCGTCACGAAAAAGCCCGCTTCGGCGGGCTTTTTCACGTCCGCGCCGAGGGTTTTCCGCCCGCAGCCCGCCCCGGCGCTTGCGGCTAGAATAGAGGTCTGGCTCGTACCGCTTTCAACATGTCCCGACGCATCATTCCCCTCGCCGACGTCAGCGGGTTGCCGGACGTCTCCGGCGCCGCGCACACCCCGGATGGCCTGCTGCACGACACGCTTGCGCGCCCGCTGCGCGACCTGCGCATCTCGGTGACGGATCGCTGCAACTTCCGCTGCGTGTACTGCATGCCGCGCGCGGTGTTCGACAAGGATTACCCGTTCCTGCCGCATAGCGCGCTGCTGACGCTCGAGGAAATCGAGCGGATCGCGCGGCTGTTCGTCGCGCACGGCGTCGAGAAGATCCGCATCACGGGCGGCGAGCCGCTGCTGCGCAAGAACCTCGAATTCCTGATCGAGCGCCTCGCGCGCCTGACGACCCACGACGGCCGCCCGCTCGACCTGACGCTGACCACCAACGGCTCGCTGCTCGCCCGCAAGGCGCGCACGCTGAAGGATGCCGGGCTCACGCGCGTGACGGTCAGCCTCGACGCGCTCGACGACACGCTGTTCCGGCGCATGAACGACGCCGACTTCGCGAGCGCCGACGTGCTCGACGGCATCTTCGCCGCGCAGGCCGCCGGCCTCGAGCCGGTCAAGGTCAACATGGTCGTGAAGCGCGGCACCAACGACAGCGAGATACTGCCGATGGCGGCGCGCTTCCGCGGCACGGGCGTCGTGCTGCGCTTCATCGAATACATGGACGTCGGCACGTCGAACGGCTGGAACATGGCCGAGGTGCTGCCGTCCGCCGACGTCGTCGCACGCATCGCCGAGCATTTCCCGCTCGTGCCGCTCGAGGCCCACACGGCGGCCGAAACCGCGCAGCGCTGGGGCTACGCGGACGGCGGCGGCGAGATCGGCGTGATCTCCAGCGTCACGCAGGCGTTCTGCGGCGACTGTACGCGCGCGCGCCTGTCGACCGAAGGCAGGCTGTACCTGTGCCTGTTCGCGACGGCCGGCCACGACCTGCGCGCGCTGGTGCGCAACGGCGCGAGCGACGCCGAGATCGCCACCGCGATCGCGCGCATCTGGCAGGCCCGCACCGACCGCTACTCGCAACTGCGCGGCAGCGCCATGGCCGACACGGCGGCCGAGCGCGCGGGCAAGCGCGTCGAAATGTCCTACATCGGCGGCTGACGCGCGATGGCCGCTGCCCCGCTCCCGTCGATCGCCGGCCTGCTGCTCGCGGGCGGCCGCGCAACGCGCATGGACGGCGTCGACAAGGGCCTGCAACTGCTGGACGGCACGCCGCTCGCGCTGCACGTGCTGCGCCGGCTCGCGCCGCAGGTCGACGAAACGCTGATCAGCGCGAACCGCCATCCGGAGCGCTATGCGGAACTGGGCGCGCCGTTCGGCGCGCGCGTGGTGCCCGATGCGACGCACGACTTCCCCGGTCCGCTCGCGGGCCTGCTCGCCGGCATGCGCGCGGCGCGCGCACCGCTCGTTGCGTGCGCACCGTGCGATTCGCCGTTCCTGCCCGAGGATCTGGTCGCGCGGCTCCACGCGGCGCTCGTCGCGCAGCACGCCGACATCGCCATGGCGGTCACGGTCGACGCGCAGCATCAGCGCGCTCCGCAGCCGACGTTCGCGCTGCTGCGCACGTCGCTGGCCGACGATCTCGCGGCGCGGCTCGACGCCGGCGACCGCAAGGTGCGTGCGTGGTACGCGCGCCACAAGGCGGTCGAAGTCGAGTTTCATGACGAGCGTGCGTTTTACAATGCCAACTCTTGGCAGGAGCTCGCCGCGCTCGCCCGTCGCTGACGGCGCCGGCCCGGTTCCCGCGCGCCGCCCGCCGCCTGCGACCCCGCGCAATCGCGCCGCCGTCGTCCAACCGGCTACGAACCCCGGCCACCAACCGATAAGCCTCGCGGCGCAGTCCGACTCATGACCACGCAATCCTCGTCCGCTTCCCGATCCGCAGCCGACCACGACGTGCCGCTGTCGCTCGCCGACGCGCAGGCGCTCGCGTGCCGCTGCGCGGCGCCGGTCGACGCGTGCGACACGGTGCCGTTGCGCGATGCGCTCGACCGCGTGCTCGCGGCCGACGTGACGGCGCCGTTCGACATCCCCGCATACGACAATTCGGCGATGGACGGCTACGCGTTCGACGGCGGCGAATGCGCGCACGCGTCGCCGGATGGCGACGTGACGCTCGCGATCGCGGGCGCGGCGTTCGCCGGCCACCCGTTCGACGGCGCCGTGCCCGCGCGTGGCTGCATCCGCATCATGACGGGCGCGCCGGTGCCGGCCGGATGCGACACCGTGATCCCGCAGGAGCGCGTGACCGCGCTGGACGGCGCGATCCGGTTCGCCGCGCGCGACGTGTCGCGCGGCGCGAACTGCCGCAAGGCCGGCGAAGATCTCGCGCGCGGCGCCTGCGCGCTCGCCGCGGGCCGCATCCTGCGCCCGGCCGACCTCGGCCTGCTCGCGTCGTTCGGCCACGCCGACGTGACCGTGCGCCGCCGCCTGCGCGTCGCCGTGTTCTCGACCGGCGACGAATTGCGCGCGCCGGGCACGCCGCTCGACCGCGGCACGCTGTACGACAGCAATCGCGGGATGCTCGTCGCGATGCTCGCCCGCTTGAACGCCGAACCGCTCGATCTCGGCATCGTCCGCGACGACCCGGCCGCGCTCGAAGCGGTGCTGCGCGACGCGGTCGCCGCGCACGCGGATGCGGTGATCACGTCGGGCGGCGTATCGGTCGGCGAGGCGGATTTCACGCGCGACGTGATGGCGCGCCTCGGCGACGTCACGTTCGCGAGTCTCGCGCTGCGCCCCGGCAGGCCGCTCGCGTGCGGGACGCTCGCGCCGCCGTCCGCCGGCGAACGCGGCGCGCTGTTCTTCGGCCTGCCCGGCAACCCGGTGGCATCCGCGGTGACGTTCTACGCGATTGTCCGCCCTGCTCTGCTGGCGATGGCCGGCGCGCAGACGCCGCCGCCCGCGCTGTACACCGCGCTCAGCACGCAGCCGCTGAAGAAGCGGCCCGGCCGCGCCGAATACCTGCGCGGCGTCGCCACGCGCGCCGCCGACGGCGGCTGGCAGGTCGCGCCGGCCGGCTCGCAAAGCTCGGCGTCGCTGAGCGGCCTCGCGGCCGCCAACTGCTTCATCGTTCTCGGCCATGACGCGGGCGCGGTCGACGCCGGCGCGCCGGTCGACATCCTGCCGTTCGACGGCCTGATCTGAATTCCATTTATCGGTATCACTACGGGGGCAATCCGCACATGAAGAAACAAATTTCGTCGATCGCCGCGGGACAGACCGCCAAGGCGCTGATCCTCGTCTACCTGACGTTCAGCGTGCCGATCGTGCTGCTCGGCATTCTCGTCGCATACGTCCGCTTCGGGATGGTCGAACTGAGCACGATCCTGAGTGCGCTGCTGCTGAACGCGGTGGTCGGCTTCGTGCTGCTGTGGATCGCCTGCCACGCATACAACTGGGTTGCGTCGCGCTTCGGCGGCATCGAGATCGTGCTGTCCGACCCGCCGGAGGAAGCGTGAGCGGCAGCCCGCTGATCCGCGCGGCCGAGGCACGAGACGTCGGCGCGATCCTCGCGCTGATGCGCGAGCTGGCGGAATTCGAACAGCTCACGCACCTGTTCGTCGCAACCGAGCCCGATCTCGCCGACGCGCTGTTCGGCGCGCACCCGGCGGCCGAAGCGCTCGTCGCCGAACGCGACGGTGCGCTCGTCGCGTATGCGCTGTTCTTCCACAACTATTCGACGTTCTTGGGCCGTCGCGGCCTGTATCTCGAGGATCTCTACGTGCAGCCGTCGCAGCGCGGCACGGGCCTCGGCACCGCGATGCTCCGGCAGCTTGCCGCGCTCGCCGTCGAGCGCCGCTGCGCACGCTTCGAGTGGTCGGTGCTCGACTGGAACCAGCGCGCGATCGATTTCTACGAGAAGATGGGCGCGACCGTGCTGCCGGACTGGCGCATCGTGCGCGTGACGGGCGACGCGCTGGATACGCTCGCCGGGCACTGAACCCGGCCGCCGCGGCAGCAGCCGTCAAAAGAAATGGGCGCTCATCGCGCCCATTTTCGTTTCAATGACGGCTCGCGTGGCCGACGCCGGTCACGCGTCGTCGGGATCGACACCGTCCGCGCCCAGCAGGCCGGCCGCCGTATCGCCCGGCAGCGCCTCTACCTGCTTGAGCTTGCGGTTCATCACGCGCGTGCGCTGCTCGGCCGCCTCGATCGAACGCGTGACCGTCTCCAGCTGCGACTTCGTGCGCGCGAGCACGTCGCCGAACTTGCCGAACTCCGTCTTCACCGCGCCGAGCACCTGCCAGACCTCGCTCGAACGCTTCTCGATCGCGAGGGTCCGGAAGCCCATCTGCAGGCTGTTCAGCAATGCGGTGAGCGTCGTCGGGCCCGCCACCGTCACGCGGTAATCGCGCTGCAGCAGGTCGGTCAGCCCCGGGCGGCGCAGGATCTCCGCGTACAGCCCTTCGGTCGGCAGGAACAGCAGCGCGAAATCGGTCGTGTGCGGCGGCGCGACGTACTTCTCGGCAATAGTGCGCGCTTCCGCCCGCACGCGCGCCTCGAGCGCGCGCGCGGCCTCGTCGACCGCGGCCGCGTCGGCCCGCTCCTGCGCGTCGATCAGCCGCTCGTAGTCCTCGCGCGGGAATTTCGCGTCGATCGGCAGCCAGACCGGCGGCGCGTCGTTCGCGCCGGCGTCGCGCCCCGGCAACCTGATCGCGAACTCGACCCGCTCGCTGCTCTTCGGCACGGTCGCGACGTTCTTCGCGTACTGGTCGGGCGTCAGCATCTGCTCGAGCAGCGCCTCGAGCTGCACTTCACCCCAGGTGCCGCGCGTCTTCACGTTGGTCAGCACCTTCTTCAGGTCGCCGACGCCGGCTGCGAGCGTCTGCATCTCGCCGAGCCCGCGATGCACCTGCTCGAGCCGGTCGGAGACCAGCTTGAACGACTCGCCGAGCCGCTGCTCGAGCGTCGCGTGCAGCTTCTCGTCGACGGTGCGCCGCATCTCCTCGAGCTTCGCCGCGTTGTTCGTCTCGATTTCCTTCAGGCGCTGTTCGAGCGTCGCGCGCACTTCGCCGATCCGGCGGTCGTTCGCTTCGGTCAGCTGCGTGAGCTGGCGGTTCAGCGTGTCGCCGAACATTCGCAGCGCCGCGCTCTGCTCCTCGCGCGCCTGCTGCGCCTGGCGCTGCAGGCTGTCGCGCATCGCGTCGAACTGCTGCGCGTTGCCGGCGACGAGCTTCGCGAGCTGCTGCGCGAAACCGTCGATCTGGTTGTTCTGCACGGTGGCGACGCTCGTGAGCTGCGCGGCGAGCGTCTGCTGCAGCCGCGCAAAGCTGCCCGCCAGTTCGGTGCGCGAGCCGCGCGCGCCCTCGACGATCTCGCCGCGCAGTTCGCGCTCGAGCCGCTCGACCGCGCGCACCTGCGCGTGCGCGGCGTCCTCGATCTGGTCGCCGAGCACCGCCACGTCGTCGTGGCGGCCGCCGCCCCGCACGATTGCGACGACCGCCACCGCCAGTGCGGCGGCCAGCACGACGACCGCCGCGAGCAACAACGTGATCGTCATGCGCGCGTCTTCCCTATCACGTCCGGGTTGATCGGGTTCGGCGGACGCCCCGCGCGCGGCCCTTCGCCCAGTGCGGCGATCAGGTTGTCGGCGGCAAGGTTCGCCATCGCGCGGCGGGTCTTCTCGGTCGCACTCGCGATGTGCGGCGTCAGCACGACGTTCGGCACCTCGAGCAGCGCCGGATGCACGCTCGGCTCGCCCTCGTACACGTCGAGGCCGGCCGCGGCGATCTTCCGGTCGCGCAACGCGGCCGCCAGCGCCGCGTCGTCGACGATCCCGCCGCGCGCGATGTTGGTCAGCGTCGCGGTGGGCTTCATCAGCGCGAGCTCGGCCGCGCCGATCGTGTGGTGGTTGTCCTTCGTATACGGCAGCACGAGCACGACGTGGTCGGCGCGCGACAGCAGCGCTTCCTTCGACACGTACTCGGCGTTCAGCGCCGCTTCGATCTCGGGCGCGACCCGCGACCGGTTGTGATAGATCACCTGCATGCCGAAGCCTTGCGCGCGGCGCGCGAGCGCCTGCCCGATACGGCCCATGCCGATGATGCCGAGCGTCGAACCGTAGATGTCGTGGCCAAGAAAGCCGTCGTATTCCCACTTCTGCCAGCGCCCGGCGCGCAGCCAGTGCTCGGCTTCGGCGATGCGCCGCGCGGCTGCCATCATCAGCGCCCAGCCGAAATCGGCGGTGGATTCGTTCAGCACGTCCGGCGTGTTGGTGCCGAGCACGTTCGCCGCGTTGAACGCGGCCATGTCGAAATTGTTGTAGCCGACCGCCATGTTCGACACGACGCGCAGGCGCGGCGCCGCCGCGAGCGTGGCCGCGCCGATCGGGTCGCCCGCCGTCAGCGCGCCGTCCTTGTCGGCCAGCCGCGCGGCGAGCGCGTCGGGCGCGAGCGCATCGCCATTGTTCCAGTCGACTTCGAAATACTGCTCGAGCCGTTCGATCACGTCCGGGAAGATCGGACGCGCGACCAGGATCTTCTGCATCGCCATCTCCGCATGCCGCGGGGGGCTCGTTCGCCGGCCACCCGCTCCTTGTTGAAAACCGTCAGCTTACGCCGTGAAGAACAGCCACGTCGTCAGCAGGAACACCGGCACCAAGATCACGACCGCCCAGCCGAGATACGCGAAGAAGCTCGGCATCTTCACGCCGCGCGACTCGGCGATCGCCTTCACCATGAAGTTCGGCGCGTTGCCAATGTAGCTGTTTGCGCCCATGAACACCGCGCCCGCGGAAATCGCCGCGAGCGTCGTCGCGCCGGTGGTCATCAGCGACTGCGCGTCGCCGCCCGCGAGGTTGAAGAACACGAGGTAGGTCGGCGCATTGTCGAGGAACGACGACAGCAGGCCCGTCGCCCAGAAGTACATCGCGTCGACCGGCTTGCCGTCCGGCCCCGTGACGAGATGGACGATCTGCGCGAACGCGCCGTCCGCGCCCGCGCGCAGGATCACGATCACCGGCGCGATCGTCACGAAGATGCCCGCGAACAGCTTCGCGACCTCCTCGATCGGCGCCCAGTTGAATGCGTTGCCCTCGCGCGCGGAGCGCGGCGTCAGCGCGAGCGACGCGAACGTCACGGCGACGAGCGCGACGTCGCGGACCAGGTTCTGCAGCGCGACGTGCGTGCCCAACACGTCGAACGTGACGCCGGGCTTCCAGATCCCGCTCAGCAGCACGAGGCCGACCACCACCGCGAGCAGCACGAAGTTGATCTTGCCGTCGATCGACAGCCCGCCGCCGTCGGGCGTCGGGTCGAGCGCGACCGGCCGCTCCTCGCCGCCCTTGCGGTAGTAATACGTGTCGAGCGCGAAGAAAATCGTCAGCAGCACCGCGCAGATGAACAGCATCGGCAGCGCGAGATGCGTCGTCGTCCAGAAGAAGCTCACGCCGTTCAGGAAGCCAAGGAACAGCGGCGGATCACCGAGCGGCGACAGCGAGCCGCCCGCGTTCGCGACGAGGAAGATGAAGAAGATCACGACGTGCACGACGTGCTTGCGATTGTCGTTTGCACGCAGGAGCGGCCGGATCAGCAGCATCGCGGCGCCGGTCGTGCCCATCACGCTGGCAAGCAGCGTGCCGAGCGCGAGGATCGCGGTGTTGAGCTTCGGCGTGCCATGCAGGTTGCCGTTCACGCAGATCCCGCCCGCGACCGTATAGAGCGCGGCGAGCAGCACGATGAACGGGACGTACTCCTCGAGCAGCGCGTGCACGAGCGTGCCGAGCGCGGTGCCCGCGCCGAACACGACGGCGAACGGCACCAGGAACGCGACGGCCCACGCGGCCGCGATCTTGCCGAAGTGGTGATGCCAGAACACCGGAGCCACGAGCGGGAACAGCGCGATGGACAGCAGGATCCCGGCGAACGGGACGCCCCACAGGGCGGACAGCGTGGCGCCGTCGAGCGTCGCGGCCGATGCGAGCGCGGGAGCGGCGCCAAGCGCAGCCCCCGACGCCATGCCCGCCCAGGCGGCATGTCGTTTCATGCGGAACTTCCTTTGTTGAACAGTGGTGGATGCAGCGGGCGCGTCACGCGCCCCGTACGACGATCACGTGGACGCGGTACGGGCCGTGCGCGCCCAGCACGATGGTTTGCTCGATGTCGCCCGTGCGCGACGGGCCGGACACGAAATTGACCGCACGCGGCAATTCGCCGCGCTCCGCGCGGATCAGCGCGAACGCGTCCTCGTGGCCGGCAACGATCCGCGACGCGGGCACGATCGCGATGTGCGTCTCGGGCAGCAGGCCGGCCGACGCATAAGTATCGGGACCGGACAGCAGAACCAGCGAGCCGGTTTCCGCCGTCGCGCAGAAGCAGCCGGTCAGACCGACGAGATCACCGTCGGCCGGCTTGCGGCATTCGACGGCCAGCCCCGCGCCCGCCCAGTCGAGGTCGGCCAGCGTGCGCCACGCGACAGCCTGCATCGGCAGGCCGTGCGCCAACAGGTAGCGGGCCGCGGCGGCGGGTGCGTCGGCCAGCGTCGCGACTTCGTCGACGGTCGTCGCGAGCTTCGTCGCTTCGTCGACGAACGCGGCGACCAAGTCGGCCGGCGCCGGCGGACGCGGGCCTTGCGGATGACGGGCGAGGTAGTCGTCGACACCTTCGCGCTCCGTCGCGTCCGGCTCGGCCGCGCGCCCCTGCGCGGCGCGGATGCGCGCGAGGATCTGGCGACGGGCAGCGGAAGTGTCCATGAACGGTCCTCGTGACGTTGGCGGGCGATACCGTCGGATTATACCGGCCGCCCCTCGCGCCACGCACCTTCGGCCGAACGGCCAAAAGACCGGCGACTATTGCGACGCGTCGTCCTCGACCGGCTGCGCGATGCCGAACACCTGGCGCAGGTACGCGAGATATGCCTTGTCGTCGCACATGCTCTTGCCCGGCGAGTCGGACAGCTTCGCGACCGGCTGGCCGTTGCAGCGGACCATCTTGATCACGATCTGCAGCGGCACGTAGCCGAGGTCGTTGGTCAGGTTGGTGCCCACGCCGAACGCGAGCTTGCAGCGGCCGCGGAACCGTTCGTACAGCTGCATGACCTTCGGGATGTCGAGCGCGTCGGAGAACACCAGCACCTTGGTGCGCGGGTCGCAGCGGTTCGCTTCGTAGTGCGAGATCATCCGCTCGCCCCATTCGAACGGATCGCCCGAATCGTGGCGCGCGCCGTCGAACAGCTTGCAGAAGTACATGTCGAAGTCGCGCAGGAACGCGTCCATCCCGTAGACGTCCGACAGCGCGATGCCGAGGTCGCCGCGGTACTCCTTCGCCCACATCTCGAAGCCGTAGATCTGCGAATCGCGCAGCCGCGGCCCGAGCGCCTGGCACGCCTGCAGGTATTCGTGCGCCATCGTGCCGAGCGGCGTGATGCCGTGCTTCATCGCGTACAGCACGTTGCTCGTGCCGGCGAACTGCGGCCCGAGGCCGTCGCGCAGCGTGCGCGCGACCTCCTCGTGCCACACCTTCGAGAAGCGCCGGCGCGTGCCGTAGTCGGCGATCTTGCAGTCGGCGAATTCCGGCTTCGCGCCGAGCAGCTTGATCTTCTCGCCCAGCCGCCCGCGCCCCTCGCGGTAGTCGGGCTCGCGTTGCGTGTTGCGGAAGTACACCTCGTTGACGATCGCGAGCACCGGGATCTCGAACAGGATCGTGTGCAGCCACGGCCCCTTGATCTCGATGTCGATCTCGCCGTTGCCCTTGGGCGACGGCGTGATCGAGATGTATTTCTCGTTCAGGTGAAAGAGCGCGAGGAAATCGACGAAGTCGCTCTTGATGAAGCGCATCCGGCGCAGGTAGTCGAGCTCGACGTCGGTAAAGCGCAGCGCGCACAGGCCGCGCACCTCGTCGCGCATCTCGTCGATGTACGGCACGAGATCGACGCCGGGCGTGCGGCACTTGAAGCGGTATTCGACGCTTGCGGCCGGGAAGTGATGCAGGACGACCTGCATCATCGTGAACTTGTAGAGATCCGTGTCGAGCAGCGAAGTGATGATCATGGTGACGGCACCGCCAATTTCGGAACCGGCCCCGGCGCACCGCGCGCCGCCCGGTCTGCCGGCCATGTTACCCGAATGCGGGCCGGACCATCGGGAAACCGCAGCGCGCTGCCCTGCGCGGGCCGCTCCGGACAGGCGCTCATAAACTAATCACGAAACGGTATAAGCTGGAAAGCCGGCCACGTGATACGGGTTTTGCGCATCAGTTACAATGCCGCTTTTGGCGCATACGCCACCCCATATATACCGACCGCCAAGCAGGAGCGTTTTAATGACTCACGTTGTGACCGAAGGCTGCATCAAGTGCAAATACACGGATTGCGTGGATGTATGCCCGGTGGATTGCTTCCGTGAAGGTCCCAACTTTCTCGCCATCGATCCGGACGAGTGTATCGACTGCGCCGTGTGCGTCGCCGAGTGCCCGACCAATGCGATCTATGCAGAAGAAGACGTTCCGGGCGATCAGCAGCAGTTCACCGCGCTGAACGCCGAGCTGGCGAAGAACTGGCCGTCGATCACGAAGACGAAGCCGGCGCCGGCCGACGCTGACGAGTGGAAGGACGTGCAGGAAAAGCTGCACCTGCTCGAGCGCTGATCGCGCGCATGCCCGCCGGAAAAAAAATTTTGCGCGGCGGGCATAAAAGGTGTTGACAGCCTAACCAACACCCCATAGAATCTCGTTTCTCTGCTGTTTGTTCCCCGATAGCTCAGTCGGTAGAGCGCCGGACTGTTAATCCGTAGGTCCCTGGTTCGAGCCCAGGTCGGGGAGCCAAAAATGCAAAGAGCCCGTTGAAAGTGGACGGGTTTTTTGATGGCCACCAAACGCAGAAGATACCGATTTATTCCCCGATAGCTCAGTCGGTAGAGCGCCGGACTGTTAATCCGTAGGTCCCTGGTTCGAGCCCAGGTCGGGGAGCCAAACAGCGAAAGGCCCGTCAAGCGACGGGCCTTTTGTTTTTCCGGCGTCGGCACGATAACGCGATCCGAGCGTGCTAGAGTCTCTGTCCCGCAATCGCTTCAGATTTCGCCGATGAAGAGCCGTCTTGCCGCCGTCGCGCCGTCCGCCCTCCTCCTCGCCACGCTTGCCGCCGCGCCGCTCGCGCACGCGGAGGAAGTCGGCAGCGTCAACACCAATTTCCGCCTGACGGGTTCCGACCGCGTGGTCGTCGAGGCCTACGACGATCCGCTCGTCGCCGGCGTGACCTGCTACGTGTCGCGCGCACGCACCGGCGGGATCAAGGGCTCGCTCGGCCTCGCCGAGGATCCGAGCGAGGCGTCGATCGCGTGCCGGCAGGTCGGCCCGATCAGCTTCACCGGCCCGCTCAAGCAGCAGACCGACGTGTTCAGCGAACGCATGTCGTTCATCTTCAAGACGCTTCATGTCGTGCGCGTGGTCGACAAGAAGCGCAACACGCTCGTCTACCTGACCTACAGCGACCGGGTCGTCAGCGGCAGCCCGAAGAACAGCGTGACCGCGGTGCCGGTGCCGGCCGCCACGCCGATCCCCGTCAAGTAAGCCGCAACCGGCACGCGGGACTACACTGTCGATTCGCCCGATCCAGTGCCCGCCATGTCCGCCGCCCGCCTCCGAGATTCCGCCCGCTACTGGCGCACCCCGCTCCTGCCGGACGCGGATCTCGTCACGGCCACCTATCGCGACCACACGTTCGCGCCGCACTGGCACGACGCGTACACGATCCCCGTCATCGAAGCGGGCGCCGAACGCTATGTCTGTCGCGGCGCCGGCCATGTCGCCGACACGGGCACCGTCCCCGTGATCAATCCCGGCGAAGTGCACACCGGCTCGCGCGCGGCCGACGACGGCTGGCGCTACCGGGTCTGCTACGTGCCGGTCGAGTTCATCCGGTCGCTCGCGAGCACGATCGCCGGACGCCCGCAGGATGCGCCGTGGTTTCCGCACGACGTGATCCGCGATCCGGATCTTGCGGCCCGGGTCGCGCGGGCGCACCGGATGATGGAGGCCGGCAGCGTACGCGCGCCGGCGCCACATGACTGCGGGCCGCCGGCCGACGCCACCGCGATGCCCGACGCGCCGCGGATCTACGACCCGCTCGCCGCCGAGACGGCGATGCTCGACGCATTCTCGACGCTGATCGTGCGCCACGCGGACGCGCATCTGCGGCCGGCGTCGCTCGTCGCGGACGAACCGCGCGTCGAAGCGATGCGCGAGCGGCTTGCCGCCGACCTGACGGGCGCGGTCACGCTCGACGAGATCGCGCAGGCGGCGGGCTTGTCGCCGTTCCATGCGGCGCGCCTGTTTACGCGCACGACCGGCATGCCGCCGCACGCGTGGCGCAACCAGTTGCGGTTGCAGCGCGCGCTCGCGCCGCTGCGCGCGGGCGCGGCCGTCGCCGAGGTTGCCGCGGCCAGCGGCTTCGTCGACCAGAGCCATTTCACCCGCCACTTCAGGCGGATGTTCGGCGTGCCGCCGGGGCGCTGGCAGACACGCTGACGCCCCGGCGCATCGCTGCAGGCCGCCGGCGACGCACGCAACGGCGCCGCCTGCCCGGCAGCGCAAGAACGTACAAGCCGCCCGTTCGCCGGCCCGCTATCCTCCCGCATATGGAGGAGCAATCGTGACAATCGTGAATCACTCATCCGCGTCATCCCCACGCCGTCCGCTGAACGAATGGCTCGACGGCGCCCGCGACACGATCCCGATGATGGTCGGCGCAGCGCCGTTCGGCGTGATCTTCGGCACGCTCGTCGCCGGCGGTCCGCTCGCCGGCTGGCACGGCGCGCTGATGTCGCTGACCGTGTTCGCCGGCTCTGCGCAGTTCATCGCGCTCGGGCTCGTCGCGGGCGGCGCGAGCTTCGTCGTCGTGCTTGCGACGACGCTGATCGTTAACCTGCGCCACCTGCTGTACAGCGCGACGCTCGCGCCGTACGTCGCCCATCTGCCGCTGCGCTGGCGCGCGACGCTCGGCGCGCTGATGACCGACGAGGTGTTCGCGGTCGCGTACGCGCACTATCGGCATTTCCCGCCGGGCGCGATCGGCCCGCACTACTTCTTCGGCTCGGGACTCGCGATGTACGTGAACTGGCAGATCTGGACGCTCGCCGGCCTGGGGTTCGGCTCGGCATTCCCGGGGCTCCAGTCGCTCGGCCTCGACTTCGCGATGGCGGCGACCTTCATCGCGATCGTCGTGCCGCAACTGGGCACGCTGCGCTATTTCTCGGCCGCCGCGACGGCCGGCGTGCTCGCGTATTACTGGCAGGGCTGGCCGTACAAGCTCGGCCTGCTGGGCGCGGTCGCGGCGGGGGTTGTCGTCGGCGTCGCGCTGACGCTGCTGCAGGACCGCGCACGCGCCGGCTCGCACCCGGAGGCCGCATCGTGAGCTACGCGCTGCTGATCCTCGGCATGGCCGCCATCACCTATGCAATCCGCGCGACGCTGTTCCTGTTCGGCGAGCGGCTGACGTTCCCGCCGCTCGCGCGCACGGCGCTCGGCTTCGTGCCCGTCACCGTGCTGACCGCGATCATCGTGCCGATGACCGTGTCGCCGCACGGCGGCGCGGCCGAGCTGACGTGGCGCAATCCGCAGCTCGTCGGCGCGCTCGCCGCGGTGCTCGTGTCGGCGGCGACGCGCCGGCCGCTCGTGACGATCGCGGCCGGGCTCGCGATGTTCTTCTTCTGGCAGGGCGTGGTGCTGCCGCACGGCTGGCTGCCCGGCTGAACCGGCGCCCCGGAATGCGCGAGCGCACATCCCGCTCAAGTTTCGCGCCGCCCGGCCGATAAACGGTTGAAGACCCGCTGTCGGTCCCGGCGCGCGCCGGACCGTCGACGACGCGCCGGCGCCGGCGCGCGAGACCCCGGCATCCGGCCGGCGCGGGCCGCCACCGAGACGATTCATGGGCCAGATCACCCTTTCCCTCAAGGACGACACGCTCGCGTCCTTGCGCAAGGACTACGACGCATTCGTGCGCGTGTCGCTGAAACTCGACCCGCAGTTCGCGACGCCGTCGTTCGAGGATTTCCTGCGCGCAAAACTGCTCGACAACATGGTGCCGCTCACCGAGCACGCCGTGCAGCGCATGCTGGAGGGCGGCCAGTATGCGTGGGCCAAGCGCACGCTCGACAAGGAATTCCCGGACGTGGTCGCGATCCTGATGCGGCAGGCCGGCGAATTCGGCTTCGGCTTCGCGTCGCGCTCGGAATGGACGCCCGACGAGCTGGCGAAGGCATGCCGCGACTGGGCGAAGGCGATCGTCGCCGAAGCGCAGGGCGATGCGACCCTGATCGATCCGCTCGCCGCGCAGATCAAGAGCGCGGTGCTGGACATCCAGGCGCTCGAGGAGCAGATGCAGACGCCCGCGTGGCGGCTCGCGGAATCGCTGCGGCAGCGGATCTACGAAGCCAAGCTCGCGTGTGAGATGAGCGTCGGCAGCACGGCGCGCGACAAGCTCGGCGAACTGCGCGGGCTGCTGCGGCTGGCGCTCGCGCACGGCTCGTTCCAGAAGGCGGAAGCGCAGCAGATCATGGAATACCTGCGGCTCCTGAAGCCGGAAATCTTCGTCGAGGAACCGTACGACGTGTTCGCGCGGCTCGCCGCGTGGCTGCGCAGCGTGTTCTCGCCGCCCGCGGTGCGCACGCAACAGGGCCAGACGCCCGAACAGCGCCGGCCGTGACCGCGCGCTCGCGGCCATGAACAACGGCCCGGGCCGCGCGAAGCGAACCGGGCCGCCGGGTTGATGCCGCCGCCACGACGCGCCTTCCGGGGCGAGCGTCGCGCGGCGGACGAACGACGTTACTGCGTGGCGCCTTCGGCCGACGCACCGCCCTTCACGCCGGCCGATGCGCCGCCGTCGGCGGCTTCGCCGGCCTTCGCCTTCGCGGCGCTGGCGTGCCCCTTCGCCGACTTCGCGGCGTGCTTGACGTGCTTCTTCGTCGAGTGGACGGCCGACGATGCGGTGTCCTTCGCCTCGTCAGTCGCCGAGCTCATTGCGCCGGTCGCGCCGCCCGACGCGTCGGCGCCGCCCTGCATGCCCGCACCGGCGGCCGGCGTCTGAACCTGCACGCCGGCGCCTGCCGAGCCTTGTGCGCCCGCCGTCTGCGCAAACGCAGCCGAGGTCGCGAACGCCGTCAGCGCGGCACCGATCAGCATCGTACGAATCGTGGACATGACAATCCTCCTCAAGAAGTTGTTGGCGTGGACTGCATCGATGCGGTCCATCGCGTCCCCCGCCGCAACATGCAACAGGTACGCCTAGAGACCCGGCGTTCGCAGGACGGGTTCGCCGATCTCGCAGACTGTTACCCACCGTTTCATTTGCTGACGAATCGCTCACACTCTTTAACATCCCGCGCCGACGCCGTATCGCCGCGCTCGCGCGCAGGCTTCCGGTGCCGTATGATGCGGGGCGATTCATCCCGCGCCCCGCGCGCTTTCCTCGTCATGCCCAATCTGGATTTCACGCTGACCGGCGAATTCGTCGAGTTGCACAACCTCCTGAAGATCACCGGCCTCGCCGACAGCGGCGGCTCCGCGAAGGGAATCGTCGCGTCCGGCGCGGTGAAGGTCGACGGCGCAGTCGAACTCCGCAAGACCTGCAAGATCCGCGCAGGCCAGGTCGTGCTGCTCGGCGACACGCGCATCGCGGTGCACGGCGCGTAGCGCAAGCATCCGGCCGCGCGACGCCGCACCCGACCCTGCGCGCGACAGGGCCATCGCCCCTCGTTCGACACGGTGCGAATAAACCCGTAAGCTAGGCGCCTCTCTCAAAATAAACACAGCGCGGGCCGGCACCCGCGCAGGCGTTCATTCCATGTCGCATTCCGGTCTCTCGCGGACGGCCGCCGCGCCGCCCTCCCTGTCCAGTCACGCCGCCGATACCGCGCGCCTCGCCGCCCCGCTCGCCATTGCGCAACTGTCGCAGATGGCGATGAGCGTCACCGACACCGTGCTGCTCGGGTCGCTCGGCCCCGATTCGCTCGCGGCGGGCGGCCTCGGCGCGAACTTCTTCTTCGTCATCGTCACGGTGCTGCAGGGCGTCCTGTCGTCGATCAGCGTCAGCGTCGCGCACGCGCGCGGCGCGCAAGCCGATCATCGCGTGCCGCACATCTACTGGACGGGCTTCGCGCTATCCGTGCTGCTCGCGATCCCCGCGATCGTCGCGCTGTCGCTTTCCGAGCCGATCCTGCTGATGTTCCACGAGCCGCCGGCGCTCGCGCGCAACGTCGGCGAATACACGGGCATCCTGCGGTTCGCCGCGCTCGGCAGCCTGATCGGCGTCGGCCTGATGCGCTCGTTCCTGCCCGCGATCGGCGCCGCGCGACGGCTGCTGTGGGTATCGATCGGCGGCGTCGGCGTCAACGCGGTGCTGAACTACGGGCTGATCCACGGCGCGTTCGGGCTGCCGCGGCTCGGCTTTCTCGGCTCCGCGGTCGCGACGACGATCACGATCTGGCTCAGCGCGCTCGCGCTCGTGTGGCTGCTGCACGGCCGCCAGCGGTTCAAGCACTTCGTGACCGTATCGCGCCCGAAGCTGCCGATGATGGGCGAGCTGATCGGCATCGGCTGGCCGGTCGCGATCACGTACGGGGTCGAATCGACGCTGTTCCTCGCCACCGGCCTCACGGTCGGCGTGCTCGGCGCGACGTCGCTCGCCGCGCACCAGATCGCGCTGAACGTCGCGTCGGTATCGTTCATGGTGCCGCTCGCGATCGGCCAGGCAGCCAACGTCCGGGTCGGCTACTGGGCCGGCGCGGGCAACGCCGTGGCCGCGCGGCACGCGGGCTTCGTCGCGCTCGGGCTCGGGGTCGCGTTCATGTCGCTGTCGGGCCTCGTGATGATCGTCGCGCCGCACACGATCGTCAGCCTCTACCTGCGCCTCGACGACCCCGCCAATGCCGCCACGGTGTCGCTCGCCGCGTCGCTGCTCGGCATCGCCGCGGTGTTCCAGATCGTCGACGGCATGCAGACGGTCGGCTCCGGCGCGCTGCGCGGCCTGAAGGACACGCGCGTGCCGATGCTCGCCGCTACCCTCGGCTACTGGGGCATCGGCTTTCCGACCGGCTACTGGCTCGCGTTCCACGCGGGTCTCGGCGCGCGCGGCCTGTGGTGGGGGCTCGCGGCCGGGCTCGCGAGCGTCGCCGCGCTGATGGCGTGGCGCTTCCACCGCAAGAGCGCGTCGCTCGCCACGCTGCGCGCGTGAGCGCGCCCGACGGCGCAAAACCGCCGCCGGCGCTATGCTAGCGGCTGTTCACCCGGATCACGCAGATCACGGGCCTGCGCCAGGCCCGCCGAAGAGACGCCGCGCACGAGCGGCGCGGCCTGCCCACGATACGCCCGACGCCGCGCGCCGCGCGGCCTTTCCCCTTTCGAAGAGGAGTGCATCATGAACGAAGCAGTTCGGATGGAACGCGACACGTTCGGCGAGATCGCCGTGCCGGCCGCCCGGCTCTGGGGCGCGCAGACCGAGCGCTCGCTGCAGAATTTCCGGATCTCGACCGAGAAGCAGTCGCCGGAGCTGATCCACGCGCTCGCGATCGTGAAGCGCGCGGCGGCGGCCGTGAACCAGTCGCTCGGCGTGCTGGCCGCCGACAAGGCGCACGCGATCATCGCGGCGGCCGACGAGATCATCGCGGGCCAGCATCCGCGCGAATTCCCGCTCGCGGTCTGGCAGACCGGCTCCGGCACGCAGACCAACATGAACCTCAACGAGGTGATCGCGAACCGCGCAAGCGAGCTGATGGGCGGCGAGCGCGGTGAAGCGCGCAAGGTCCATCCGAACGACGACGTGAACCGCGGCCAGTCGTCGAACGACGTGTTCCCGACCGCGATGCACGTCGCCGCCGCGTATGCGATCGTCAACCACCTGCTGCCCGCGCTGCGCACGCTGCGCGCGACGCTCGACGCGAAGTCGAAGGCGTTCGCCGACATCGTGAAGATTGGCCGCACGCACTTGCAGGACGCGACGCCGCTCACGCTCGGCCAGGAATTCTCCGGCTACGTCGCGCAGCTCGACCAGGGCATCCGGCACGTCGAATCGGCGCTGCCGCACCTGTACGAGCTCGCGCTCGGCGGCACCGCGGTCGGCACCGGGCTGAACGCGCATCCGGAATTCGCGGTGCGCGTCGCCGACGAAATCGGCCGCCTGGCGAAGCTGCCGTTCGTGAGCGCGCCGAGCAAGTTCGAGGTGATGGCGGCCGCCGACGCGCTGGTGTTCGCGCACGGCGCGCTGAAGACCGTCGCGGCAAGCCTGATGAAGATCGCCAACGACGTCCGCTGGCTCGCGAGCGGGCCGCGTTGCGGGCTCGGCGAGCTGTCGATTCCCGAGAACGAGCCGGGCAGCTCGATCATGCCGGGCAAGGTGAACCCGACGCAGTCCGAAGCCGTGACGATGCTGTGCTGCCAGGTGTTCGGCAACGACGTCGCGGTGAACGTCGGCGGCGCGAGCGGCAATTTCGAGCTGAACGTGTTCCGGCCGATGATCGCGCACAACGTGCTGCAATCCGTGCGGCTGCTCGCCGACGGCGCGCAGAGCTTCAACGACCATTGCGCGGTCGGCATCGAGCCGAACCGCGCTCGCATCGACCTGCTGCTCAACGAATCGCTGATGCTCGTGACGGCGCTCAATCCGCACATCGGCTACGACAAGGCCGCGCAGATCGCGAAGAAGGCGCACAAGGAAGGCACGACGCTGAAGGCCGCCGCGCTCGCGCTCGGCTATCTGACCGACGCGGAATTCGATGAATGGGTGCGTCCCGAGCAGATGATCGGGACGCGCTGACGCGCGGGTCGCGCGCCGCCGGCATCGCGCGGCGCGCGACGGGTCCGGCACGGCGGCGCTTGCGTCAGACCGTGCCCTTCGCGACCTCTTCGGGCTTCATCTCGACGATCTTGTCGAGCGCGGCGCGCACGTCCATCGCGTACTTCGCGAGGCGCTTCTGCTCGTCGGTCTCCGGCACGAACGGCGGCACCGGCAGCGGGTTGCCGTTCTCGTCGACGGCGACGAACACGACGAGGCAGTCGGTCGTCTGGCGCAGCACGCCGCCCTTCGGATCGCCGGCGTGCACCGACACGTGGATGTGCATGCTGGTGCGCCCCGTCGCGACGACGCGCGCTTTCAACTCGACCAGGTTGCCGACCATGATCGGACGCTGGAAGCGGATGTTGCCGACGCTGACCGTCACGCAGTAGCGGCTCGACCAGACTGCCGCGCACGCGTAGGCGACCTCGTCGATCCATTTCATCAGCGCACCGCCATGCACCTTGCCGCCGAAGTTCACGGACGACGGCTCGGCGAGGAAGCGGAAAACGGTTTCGTTGCGATCGAGAGTCGCGGTGGCGGGGGACGAGGCGGACATCTTGTTGACTCCAGGCGGCGGGGGGCACGGCAAACGGCGCCATTATACGGTGCACTGCGCGGTGCACCGCGACAATGCGCCGCGGCGCGCCGGCCGGCCCGGCGCGCGGGAGCGGGAGCGGGTCACGCCGGACGGGCGATGCGCCCCTGGTCAGCGACGCACCGTCACGCCCTGGTCGATCACGCCGTACATCTCGATATGGCTGCCGCGTTCGTCCGCGGCGCTCGCGCCGCCTTGTGCGCAAGCCGCGCAGACCAGCGCGGCCGCCAGCATGCAGAAAATCGTCTTCATCGTCGCATCGTGTCGCATGCGGCGGCCCCACTGCCGCCGCGCCCGGCCATTGTACGCGCGGGGCGGCCGGCCCTCCGCCACCGGCCCTCCGCACTCGACATTTCAGCCCGACGCGAAACATCGAATACGATCAGCGCCTACACTGCGAGACATCCCCCTTCTCCGAGGCGCCAAGATGACCGACTCCGACGACCACCATTTTCCGGGCCTGAGCCGCATCGGCGCGCTGATCGCCGACCCCGGGCGGGCCGCGATGCTGTGGGTGCTGATGGACGGCAGCGCCCGCCCCGCCGGCGAGCTCACGCTGGTCGCCGGGCTGTCGCCGTCCGCCGCCAGCGCGCACCTCGCGCGCCTGACCGAAGGCGGGCTGCTCGCGCTCGACGTCCGCGGCCGGCACCGCTATTACCGGATCGCGTCCGCCGACATCGCCGCGTCGCTCGAGGCGCTCGCGAACGTCGCCCGCGCGGCCGCGCCGCACCGGCCGGTTCCGCCGCCGTCGCGCGCCGTGCCCGCCGAGCTGCGCTACGCGCGCACCTGCTACGACCACATGGCGGGCGAGCTCGCCGTGCGCATCTTCGACGCGCTCACCGCGCGCGGCTGGCTGGACACGCAAGGCGACGCGGTCGACGCAACCGAGCTCGGCACGCAGGCGCTCGCGCGCTGGGGCATCGACGTCGCGCAGCAGCGCACGCGCCGGCGCCGCTTCGCGTGCGGCTGCCTGGACTGGAGCGAGCGCCGCTCGCACCTCGGCGGCGCGCTCGGCGCGGCGCTGCTCGACAGCTTCTGCGCGCAGGGCTGGGTCGAGCGCACCGAGCGGCCGCGCGTGCTGCGCGTGACCGTGCCCGGACAGCAGGCGCTCGACGCGTGGCTTACAGCCCCATGACGCGCACGTGCGGCGGACAAGTTTTGTTACATGACGGGCATGAGGTCTTACAAAACACAGAGCACTGAAACAGCCTGAGCGGATATTGTGAATTCAACGGCACGAATCGACGCGCCGGGATAACGACGAAAGACGCTCATCATGGCCACCCTGTTCACGCTCAAACGCACCACACGCGTCACCCTGCTCGCCTTCGCCGCGCTGGCCGCGCTGCCCCCCGCATTCGCGCAGTCGACGGGCGCGCCGCCGTACGCGGCCGCCCGGCAACAGCAGCAAGGCGATCCGCCCGGGCGCGTCGCGCGGCTCAATTACCTGTCGGGCGCCGTGACGACCGAGCCGGCCGGCACCGATACCTGGTCGTACGCCGCCGTGAATCGGCCGCTGACCACCGGCGACCAGTTGTGGAACGACGCGGGGGCGCGCTCGGAGCTGCACATCGGCTCGACCGCCGTGCGGCTCGGCGAATCGACGAGCCTGTCGGTGATGAATCTCGACGACACGACGACGCAGCTGAAGGTCGGCCTCGGCTCCGTGTCGACGCACGTGCGTTCGCTGCCGCCCGGCACGTCATATGAAATCGACACACCCAACCTCGCGCTCGGCATCGCCGGCCCCGGCGACTACCGCGTCGACGTCGCGCCGAACGGCGCGAGCACGACGGTCACCGTGCGGCGCGGCAGCGCGACCGTCTACGGCGACAACGGCCAGTACCCGCTGTCGGCCGGGCAGCAGGTCGTGTTCACCGGCACCAGCCTGCAGGTCGCGCAGCAGGCGCCGACGCCGGGCCTCGATCCATTCGACCAATGGGCCGCCGGCCGCGATGCCGGCGAAGACCGCTCGGTGTCGGCCCGCTACGTGTCGCGCGACATTCCCGGCTATCAGGACCTCGACGCGAACGGCACGTGGCGCGAGAACCCGACCTACGGCGCAACGTGGGTGCCGAACGACGTGCCGGAGGGCTGGGCGCCGTACCACGACGGCCACTGGATCTGGCAGGCGCCGTGGGGCTGGACCTGGGTCGATGACGCACCGTGGGGCTTCGCGCCGTATCACTACGGCCGCTGGGCCTACGTCGACGACAGCTGGGCGTGGGTGCCCGGTCCGGTCGTCGTCAGCGAGCCGCCCGTCTATGCGCCGGCGCTCGTCGCGTTCGTCGGCGGCGGGGGCGGCGGCTTCGACTGGAGCATCGGGCTCACGGTCGGCGGCGTCGCCGCGGCGGGCTGCGCGTGGTTCCCGCTCGGCCCGGGCGAACGCTGGCATCCGGGCTGGGGCGGCTGGAGCCCGCATTACTACGACCGCGTGAACCGGAACATCGTGGTGAACAACGTCAACGTGAACAAGACCGTGAACGTGACGAACATCACCAACATCAACAACACGTACATCAATTACCGCGCGCCGCACGCGATCACGGCCGTGCCCGCGACCGCGTTCGTGCATGGCCAGCCGGTCGCGCACTTCGCGCAGCACGTCGACCCGCAGCAGTGGCGCAACGCGCACGTGACGCCGGGTACGCCGGGCATCGCGCCGGTGCGCCAGAGCTTCACCGGCGGGCTGCGCAACGCCGCCTATCGTCCGCCGGCCGCCGTCGCGCAGCATCCGGTCATCGCGACGCGCAACCCGGCCGTGCCGCCCGCGTTCCGCGACCGGGCGGCCGAGCATCTGGTCCAGCAAGGCGCACGCGTGCCCGGCGCGGGCGCACCGGTGGTGAAAACCAGCGTGCCGCCCGACTACACGCCGCGCCCGGTCAAGGTGCCCGGCAATCCGCACGAGAGCGGCTGGGCGATGCGCAACGTGCAGCTCGTCAATCCACACGGCCCGGTCGTGCAGCCGACGCATGCGCAGGCCGAAGGCCAGCCCGGCGCCGCGCATGCGGGCCCGTCCGGCCCGTCCGGCCTCGCCGCGGCCGGGGTCGGCGCTGCCGCCGCCGGCCTGGGCGCGGCTGCGCTGATGGGCGCCATGCACGGCGGCCATCCGGCGAACGGCGAGCCCGCGCGTGCACCGCATTTGATGAACGGCGCCGCGCCGAACGCGCCCGCGGGCCAACACGCCGCCGCGGCGCCGGCGCCCGACGTCCCGCATCCGCCATCGTTCGGCAACGCGCCCGAGCTGCGCGGCGGCGCGCGCGCCGCGCAGGCCGCGCCTGCGCCATCGCCCGCGTGGATGCAGCCGCACCCGCCGATCGACCGGCAGCGCGCGGCGCCCGGCTCGTCCGGCGCGCCGACCGCGACCCATCCGGCGGGACAGAACGCGCTGCCGCCGGTGCGCAGCGCGATGCAGCCGCCGCGCCCTGACGCCGCACCGGCGCCGGCCGCGCGGCCGGCCGAAACCGCGCCTACGCCACGCGCATTGCCGAACCCGAGGGCCGACCTCGCCGCCCCGACGCCGCAACCGCGCCCCGATTTCTCCACGCCGGCGCAGCACGGGCAGCCGCGGCCCGACGACGCGACCCCGGCGCCGCGCCCGCGTGGCGACTACGCGCCGCCCGCGCCGCGCCAGGACGTCGCGCCGCCGCGAGCGAACGAATATCGCCCGCCGGCCCCCGCTCGCGAGACGCCGCGACAGCAACCGCCGGCGATGCAGATGCAGGCCTTGCCCCGGCCGCAACTGCCCCCGCCCCATGTGGAAGCCCGGCCGCAGATGCAGGCGCCGCATATGGAACCGCATATGGAACCGCGTCCGCAGATGCAGGCGCCACGCATGGAGCCGCGGCCACCGGCGCAGCCGCCGCGCATGGAGCCTCGTCCGTCGATGCCCGCACCGCACGTCCAGAGCAGCCCTCCGCCGCAGGCGCCGCACAACAATGGTCATGACGACCGCCATCGCCAGTAAGCGCCCGCGCAGATGAAAAAAAGCCCGGCCGGCGCAAGCCGGTCGGGCCTTCGTGCGAAGCGGGATCAGCGTCGCGCGAGCGCGCGGCGCTCAGACGGCCATCGGCGCGGTCAGCGGCTCATGATGCCGGTAGCCGACGAGCGAGAAGTCGGACGGCTCGACCTTCTCCAGCCATTCGGGCGCGTACAC
The DNA here is from genome assembly GCF_000833595.1 of Burkholderia sp. MSHR3999. Lineage (NCBI taxonomy): Bacteria > Pseudomonadati > Pseudomonadota > Betaproteobacteria > Burkholderiales > Burkholderiaceae > Burkholderia > Burkholderia sp. MSHR3999. The sequence goes on along the minus strand of NZ_JRFO01000001.1, from coordinate 817,005 downwards.
GCCCGTCTGCGCATACTCCGGCACGCGATCGGCGATCGCGAGCCGCGGGCTCTCGTACGGCTCGCGCGCGAGCTGCTGCTGCAGCATGTCGAGCTGGTTCTCGTAGATGTGCGCGTCCCCGACGAAATACGTGAACCAGCGCGGCGTATAGCCGGTCAGCCGGCCGACGAGCGACAGCAGCGCGGCCCCTTCCGTCAGGTTGAACGGCGTGCCGAGTCCGACGTCGTTGCTGCGGATGTACAGGCACAGCGAGATCTCGCGCTTCGCAACGTTCGGCAGGAACTGGTACAGCAAGTGGCAAGCCGGCAGCGCGATCTCGTCGAGCACCGCCGGATTCCACCCGTGGAACAGGATGCGGCGGCTGCCCGGGTCCTGCATGATCGTGTCGAGACACTGGCGCAGCTGGTCGATCGCCTTGTACAACAGCACCTTCGGCGCCCCGTCCTCGTCGAAACGCGCGACGATCCGAAAGCCGCGGCCGGTCGCGTCGGCGATCTGCGCGTCGGCGCCCGCGTCGAGCACCTTGTAGCCGGGCCACCGGCGCCATTGCACGCCGTATACGTCGCCGAGATCGTCCACGCCCTGCCGGTACGGATTCGCGAGCCATTGCGCGTTCTCGTTCGCATTGGCGTCCCACACCTTGCAGCCGAGCGCGCGGAAATCGGCGGCGCTGCGCGACGCGCGCAGGAAGCCGACCAGCTCGCCGATCGCGGACTTGAACGCGAGCTTCTTCGTCGTCACGGCCGGAAAGCCTTGCTGGAGGTCGAAGCGCAGCATCGCGCCGGGCATGCTGATGGTGCGGATGCCCGTGCGGTTCTCCTGCCAGGTGCCGGTGTCGAGAATGGTGCGGACGAGATCGAGATACTGTTTCATGCGGGTTCCTTCGGCCGCGAGGGCGGCCGCACCCGCCAATTCTAGCAAGCGTGCCGCGGAAGCTCAGGCAGCGGCGCCGAGAACCCGGCGAGCGCGGCATCGCCGCGCTCGCGCATCCCGTGCGCGCACATCAGCCGGTACAGCGTGACGCGCGACACGCCGAGCTCGCGCGCCGCGTCGGCGAACCGGCCGCGATGCCGCAGCAGCGCATGCTCGATCGCCTGCCGCTCCGCCGCCTCGCGCGCCTCGACGAGCGACACCGGCGCCAGCACCGCATAGTCGCCCAGCTCGAGATCCGCCGCGGTGATCGTCCGGCCTTCCGACATCACGATCGCGCGGCGCACGCGATTGATCAGCTCGCGCACGTTGCCCGGCCACGGATAGCCGTACAGCGCCGCGATCGCGTCGGGCGAAAAGCCGCGCAGGCGGCGATGCGAATCGCCCTTGAAGCGTTCGAGCATGTGCCGCGCGAGCACTTCGATGTCCTTGCCGCGCGCGCGCAGCGGCGGCTCCTCGATCTTCAGCACGCACAGCCGGTGGAACAGGTCCTCGCGAAAGCGCCCTTCGCGCATCGCCGCCACGAGATCGACATGGGTCGCGCAGATCACCCGCACGTCGACCGGAATCGACGCGTGCGCGCCGAGCCGCTCGATCTTGCCCTCCTGCAGGAAGCGCAGCAGGCTCGCCTGGCTTTCGAGCGGCAGGTCGCCGATCTCGTCGAGGAACAGCGTGCCGCCGTGCGCGGCCTCGACGCGGCCGGTCTTGCGCTGGTTCGCGCCGGTGAACGCGCCGCGCTCGTAGCCGAACAGCTCGGCCTGCAGCAGCGTCGACGGAATCGCGCCGCAATTGATCGCGATGAACGGCGCCTGCGCGCGCGGCGAGCGCTCGTGGATCGCGACGGCCGTCAGCTCCTTGCCGGTGCCCGACTCGCCGGAGATGAACACCGGCGCATCGGTCGTCGCGACCCGGCGAATCATCTTGAAGAGCGCGAGCATCGCCTCGCAGGTGCCGACCATCTCGCCTTCGCCGCGCCCGGCGCCCGGCTGCGGCGTGACCGGATCGGTCAGCGCGACCATCCCGTGCGCATGGCCGATCGTCTCGACGATGCGCGACGTCTCGAACGGCATCGTCACGTAATCGAAGCAATAGTCGCGAATCAGGTGCCGCAGCGCGGCGTCCCGCAACTGGTCGCGCAATGTCGCCGCGATCCAGCCGATATGCGGAATCGTCAGGCAGGGCTCCAGTTCGCGCAGGTCGGCCGGCTTGAAACCCGTCGAGAATTCGAGCAGCCCGGCCGTCGCGACGCCGTGCTGCACGACACGCCGCACGTCGCGCACGGTTTCGGCGAGATCGACGCGCCAGCCGCGCGCGTCGAGGTGCCCGCGCAACGCATCGCTCGGCTCCCGGGAGAAATAGATCACGTGCCGCGCTTCGGCTTCCATATGCCCACCCCCGTTCATCAACCGTCTGACGATTACCGCGCATGCCAAGTCGCATGCAAAAATCGAATCGGGTCCATGCCCAGGCTGGCTCGATTCACCATGCAATGCGAGGCAACGCCACACCTCGCATGATGGCGCTCACGAAATCGCGGACAGCGGCCGCGGGTCTCTTCGCGTGTGGTTGTTCTTTGGTGAAGACAGCTTAGTTACAGGCGTCGATCGAAACAAGCCGATTTCAACGCCATGCGCGTGCTCGAAGGGCAACCCGAACGAACCGGAGGTTCGCCATTCCTCTGCGTATAACCGCAGGCCCGGGCTGTTTCCGTATCGACACGTAGGTCGATTGTCATCCGCGAAGCGAATCGCTTGAATCAGCAGTACTCCCAAGGCACCTCGTTTCAGAGCTGAAACAAATTCCCCTCGTTTCGCCGCGCGCGCCGCCGCACCGTCGAGGCGGGCGCAATCGCGACAACAATCCGGGCGCAGTGGCATGTATTTCGCTGGTATCACTGCACACCGGAGACACGCCATGCGAACTCTTCATCGGCTTTCCATCGCCTGGGTCGACGTCGCGTTCACAGCCGCGTCGCTACAGGTCGCGGCGATCGCACAGGAAACCGCCCAGGGAGATGCACCCGACACCATGCTCGCGTCTCCGGCAAACGACGCTACATGGATGAAGCGTTACACGCAGGTCGACGAGAGCCGGCCTGCGCTCCAGCCGGCCAGCACATCGGACGTCGCGCTCGCGCCGTCGTCCACGCCGGGCAACGGCACGGTCACGCTGTGGGACGAGATTACTCCGCCCAAGCCACTTCCGGCGCCCGTGAACACGCAGCATGCATTGCAGGGCCGCGTCACGGCGCCACCGAGCAAGTGACGACCACCGACCTTCGATATCGAAAACCTGTCGCGCCCACCACTTCTTTCAATGAACCGTCCACGAGATCCGTCATGATCGCGCTGCCCTGTCCTCTTCCCGACAGGCCGGTGCCGGCAATCGCCGGCACCGGGTGCGGCGTGCCGGACGTCGGGCTTGCGTTGCACGTTGCAGACGCAAGCCGATCATTCATATTGGATTACGAATCATTTTTCGAGATCACTCGGCGCGACGGACAGGCGTGCCCGCCAGACGCACGCAACATGGTCAGAAGCAATGCGATCGAATGCGCCGAAACCCGACGCCCGCCGAGCTGCGGCAAACGGTTTTGTGCTCCGTCCCCCGGCGGGCACTCTTTTTACACGCTCGATGCTGTTTTTACACGCTTCCTTGATCAGGCCATCACGTGACGGAGCACACCGTGAAGCACACGCCACATTCCGATCCGTCAGCCGGACATGATGCCGGCGACGCAAATACGCCCCCGCCCGGACACCTGTGCGCGATCACGCCAGCCGGCGCGAGCGGGCACGTCGGAATGTCGGGTGAGGCCGGTCAGCCGCATTGCGTCGACGCTCGGCGCATGACGATGTCGCGCTCGACGTGCTCGACACAATGTCCTGACGGAACCATCGGAGACCGCGCATGATCCGTATGTCCGCCCGACGCGCGCCATGCGAGATCGGCATGTCCGGGAGACGATCGCTACGGTTGCGGCGGACGACTGACATGGCAATCCGCGTGAACCGCACCGCCCCATTCGCGCCGTCGAATCCCGACGGCCCGGATGCGTATGGCCACGGCGCTGCGGCCCGGATGCGAACTGCGTCATACCGTTCCACTGCATTTTGCGAACGGCGCGCTAGACATTGCACGCCGTCCGTCGCTCGCCGGTTACCGTATGATCGGTTCCGGCCGATTTCATATCCGGTTGCGTACACAACCGATTTACGCGTAACGCTCCGTCAGACGAGTGTCCCGCCAGCGCTGCACGACAGCAGGTTTACCAGGAGATGACGCACGGCGCGCAAGCCGTGGAACCGAAATTGCATGGTATTCGATATGCCATTCCGGACGCCCGCCCCCGAACCCGTCGGTTCGCGGCCAGGCCGTCCAACCGGGGGAGGGAACGTGTCGCAACAGCAGCCGTCCGCATTCAGCTTGCCCGCTGACCCGCTGCACCATGCGCGCACGGCGCTGCGCCTGCGCGCGGGGAGCGAACGCGTCATCCCGGACCAGCTCGCGGCGAACCCGACAACATGCGATGACCTGGCCGCGGCGGCCTCTGCGCGCCGGCCAGCAGCATGCCAACCTGCGGCGCTCGCCCGGCATCGGGCCGGGCGTCTCGCACCGACCGCATGCGCCACCGCGCGCCACACACCGACCGTCGTGTCGCGCGCCGGCCGCCCCTATACCTTGAAGAAACTCTCGGCGACGAAGATGCCAGCCGCGTTCGGGCGCACGTCCGACACGCCGGCCTGGATCGCCGCCCTGCGCGCTTCGCCCTCTTTCCGAAGCGCGCTTACGCAGCGAGGTTATCGTGCATGACTCTCATTTCGTCACCTCAGCCGCCCCGCAGGGCTTCGTGCCGCGACTGACGATCGCGCGCTCGGACGGCGCCGCCGCTCACGGCCACCCCGATGCCGTCCGGCCGCTCGTCTATCTGTCCCGCCACCCTGACGCGACGCTCGTTGCGCATCTGCTCGAGCGCCGCTGGGACGTGCTGCACGCGAGAAGCGCACACGACGCGCAGCGGCTCGTGAAGCCGGAAGCCGCACATGCGGGCATCGTCGATCTCGACGGCTTCGTGGCGCGCGATCTCCCCACGCTCGAGCCGATCCTGCGCCATCAGCAGATCGGCTGGATCGCGCTCACCGACTCCACGCGGCTCGCCGAACCCGACATCCGCAAGCTGATCCGCCAGTGCTGCTTCGACTACGTGAAAGACGCGCCGACGCTCACGACGATCGACTACCTCGTCGGCCACGCATACGGAATGATGACGCTGTGCGACCTCGATCTCGCGTCCGACGTCGCCGCAACCGGCGACGACGAAATGGTCGGCACCTGCGATGTGATGCAGAAGCTGTTCCGCACGATCCGCAAGGTCGCCAACACCGATGCGACCGTGTTCATTTCCGGGGAATCGGGCACCGGCAAGGAACTGACCGCGCTCGCGATCCACGAGCGCTCGTCGCGCCGCAAGGCGCCGTTCGTCGCGATCAATTGCGGCGCGATTCCGCATCACCTGCTGCAATCCGAATTGTTCGGCTACGAGCGCGGCGCGTTCACCGGTGCGCACCAGCGCAAGATCGGCCGCGTCGAGGCCGCGCATGGCGGCACGCTGTTCCTCGACGAGATCGGCGACATGCCGCCCGAGAGCCAGGCGAGCCTGCTGCGCTTCCTGCAGGAGGGCAAGATCGAACGGCTCGGCGGCCACGAATCGATTCCGATCGACGTCCGCATCATCTCGGCGACACACGTCGACCTCGAGGCGGCGATGCGCGACGGCGCCTTTCGCGCCGACCTGTTCCATCGCCTGTGCGTGCTGCGCATCGACGAGCCGCCGCTGCGCGCGCGCGGCAAGGACATCGAACTGCTCGCGCATCACGTGCTGCTGAAGTTTCGCAGCGACAGCGCGCGGAAGATCCGCGGCTTCACGCCGTGTGCGATCGAGGCGATGTACAGCTACCCGTGGCCGGGCAACGTGCGCGAACTGATCAACCGGATCCGCCGCGCGATCGTGATGGCCGACAGCCGGCTGATCTCGGCTGCCGACCTCGATCTCGGGCCGTACGCCGCCCAGCAGTCGTCGACGCTCGCCGAGGCCCGCGAGCACGCGGAGAAGCGCGCGATCGAGGCGGCGCTGCTGCGCCACCGGCACCGGCTCACGGAAGCCGCCGCGGAGCTCGGCATCTCGCGCGTCACGCTGTACCGCCTGATGGGCGCGCACGGGCTGCGCGAGCTGTCCGACACGGAGCAGCGCGCGGCGGCGGCGGCCGGCGACGAGCACCGGGGATAGATGCGGCGCACGGATCGAGCCGAACTCGACGCGCGATGCGCGCCGGCATTCCGGTAGAATCGGCGCCGTTCCGGCTTTCCCCTTCCCTACGTTCATGACGACGCTGACCCTGATCGTCGCGCGCGCCCGCAATGGCATCATCGGCCGCGACAACCAGTTGCCCTGGAAACTTCCCGAGGATCTCGCCTTCTTCAAGCGCACGACGATGGGCGCGCCGATCGTGATGGGCCGTAAGACCCACGAATCGATCGGCCGGCCGCTGCCGGGGCGCCGCAACATCGTCGTCACGCGCGACGGGTCGCGCCGCTTCGACGGCTGCGACACCGTCACGTCGCTCGCCGACGCACTCGCGCTCGCCGCGCGCGACGGCGCGCCCGAAGCGTTCCTGATCGGCGGCGCGCAGCTCTACGCGGAAGGCCTCGCGCTCGCCGACAAGCTGGTCGTCACCGAGATCGACGCCGACTTCGACGGCGACGCGACGTTCCCCGCACCCGATCCCGCGCACTGGCGGGAAGTGTCGCGCGATCCGCACCAGGCCGCCGCGCCGAACACGTTCGGCTACGCGTTCGTCGTCTACGAGAAAAAGCGCGGCTGACGCGCGCCCATGAAAAAGCCCGACCGGCGATTTGCCGGTCGGGCTTTTTTGTCAGTGCTGGCCCGTCCTGACGCGGCGCGAGCCACGCGACGCCGCTTACTGCCCGGCGATCGTCATCTGCTCGATCAGCACCGAGCCGGTTTCCTTCGTGCCGCGCACGATCGAATCCGCGCCGATCGCGACGATGTGCCGGAACATCTCCTGCAGCGTGCTCGCGACCGTGATCTCCTCGACCGGGTACTGGATCACGCCGTTCTCGACCCAGAACCCCGCCGCGCCGCGCGAATAGTCGCCCGTCACGTAGTTCACGCCCTGCCCCATCAGCTCGGTCAGCAACAGGCCCGTGCCGAGCTTCTTCAGCATCGCGTCGAAATCGTCGCCCGACTGCGTGTTGCTGCTGCGCAGCGCGAGGTTGTGCGAGCCGCCGGCGTTGCCGGTCGTCTGCGTGCCGAGCTTGCGCGCCGAGTAGGTCGACAGGAAATAGCCCTCGACGACGCCATCCTTGACGACGCTGCGCGCGCGCGTGCGCACGCCTTCCTCGTCGAACGGCGCGCTGCCCATCGCGCGCGGCACGTGCGGGTCCTCGACGATCTGCACGTGCGGCGCGAACACCGGCTTGCCGAGGCTGTCGACGAGGAACGAGGTCTTGCGGTACAGCGCGCCGCCGCTCACCGCCTGCACGAACGCGCCGAGCAGCCCGGCCGCGAGCGGCGCCTCGAACAGCACCGGCACCTTGCGGGTGTCGAGGCGGCGCGCGCCCATCCGCGCGAGCGCGCGCTCGGCCGCGTAGCGCCCGACCGCTTCCGGCGCCGCGAGGTCGGCCGCGCTGCGCTTCGACGTGTACCAGTCGTCGCGCTGCATGTGGCGGCCGCTGCCCGCGATCGGCGCGCAGGCGATGTAATGGCGCGAATACGGGTAGCCGGCGAGGAAGCCGCGCGACGTCGCGAGCACGAACTGCGAATGCTGCGCGGACACGCTCGCGCCTTCCGAATTGCGGATCTGCGGACTGACCGCGAACGCGGCGTCTTCCGCGCGGCGGGCAATCTCGACCGCGTCGTCGGCGGACAGCTCCCACGGGTGATAGAGGTCGAGGTCACGCGGCGCCGTCTCGAGCAGCTCGGCCTCGGCGAGCCCGGCCGCGTCGTCCTCGGCGGTGAAGCGTGCGATGTTGTACGCGGCGGCGACGGTGTCCTTGATCGCGGCCGGCGAGAAGTCCGACGTGCTCGCATTGCCGCGCTTCTTGCCGATGAACACGGTCACGCCGACCATCTTGTCGCGATTGTGCTCGATCGTCTCGACCTCGCCGCGGCGCACCGACACCGACAGGCCGTCGCCTTCGGAGATTTCGGTCGCGGCGTCCGACGCGCCGAGCGTCTTCGCGTGCCGGAGGATGTCCGAGGCGATTTCTTTCAGCTGATCCTGCGTATGCGGGAAATAGCGCGCTTGCGTGTCGAGATTGGCAGCCATCTTCGTTTTATCCGGTGGCGGGCTCGCGGCCCGCGTGTTCAAAATGTCGTATGCCGCGATCATATCAGTGTGCGCCGGGGCCGTTTCATTTCAGGTCCGGGACACCGCAATGGAGAAGCTTGGGGCGGCCGCGGCGCGATACAATGCCGCCCATGACACGCAAAACCCGTATTCAGCCGATCGAGCACGCCGACGACGACGCCGGCCACGGCTACGATCGCCCCAGCAAATCCCAGTTGAAGCGCGAAATGCACGCGCTGCAGGAACTCGGCCAGGCGCTCGTCGACCTGCCGAAGGACGCGCTCAAGCGCATGCCGATGCCCGAAGATCTCGCGGATGCGGTGCGCGAAGCGCGCCGCATCACCGATCACGAAGGCAAGCGCCGCCAGCTCCAGTACGTCGGCCGCGTGATGCGCTCGCTGACCGACGACGAGACGGCCGCGCTGCGCACCGCGCTCGACGCGCAGCGCGGCGTGAACAAGGCCGCGACGGCCCGCCTGCACTGGATCGAACGCACCCGCGAGCAGCTGCTGGCCGACGACGCCGCGCTGACCGAATTCGTGCGCCAGCATCCGGACGCCGACGTGCAGGAAGGCCGTACGCTGATCCGCAATGCCCGCAGGGAGGCGCAGCAGAACAAGCCGCCGCGCTACTTCCGCGAGCTGTTCCAGTGGATCAAGACCGCGAGCGGCGCACCTGACGCGGACGACGAGGAAGACGAGTCCTCCGGAGAGGATCATGGCGACGAAGCGTAACCATCCCGACGAGCTGGTGGTCGGCCTCGTGTCGATCAGCGACCGCGCGAGCACCGGCGTCTACGAGGACAAGGGCATTCCGGCGCTGCAGGACTGGCTCGCCGCCGCGCTGAGCTCGCCGTGGCGCGCGGAGACCCGGCTGATCCAGGACGACGCCGCAACGATCTCGGCGACGCTCGTCGAGCTGGTCGACACGGCCGGCTGCGACCTGGTGCTGACGACGGGCGGCACCGGCCCGGCGCGCCGCGACGTGACGCCCGAGGCGACGCTCGCGGTGGCGACGAAGGAAATGCCGGGATTCGGCGAACAGATGCGGCAGATCAGCCTGAATTTCGTGCCGACCGCGATCCTGTCGCGGCAGGTGGCGGTAATCCGCGAGACGGCCGACCACGCGGCGCTGATCATCAACCTGCCGGGCCAGCCGAAATCGATCAAGGAAACCCTCGAAGGGCTGCGCGACGCGGATGGCCGGGCCACCGTGCCCGGCATCTTCGCCGCGGTGCCCTACTGCGTCGACCTGATCGGCGGCCCGTACATCGAGACGAACGCCGCGGTGGTCGCGGCGTTCCGGCCGAAGAGCGCGCAGCGCGCGCCGCGCTGACGCGGCGCAGAATGCCGGCCCGCTCAGGCGGCCGGCGCGGATTCGCCGGCCGGCGCCGGCGTGGCCGGGATCAGGAAATGCTCGCGGTAGTACTTCAGCTCGTCGATCGACTCGTGGATGTCGGCCAGCGCCGTATGCATCGCGCGCTTCTGGAAGCCCTTGTAGATCGCCGGCTGCCAGCGGCGGCACAGCTCCTTGAGCGTGCTGACGTCGAGGTTGCGGTAATGGAAGAAGCGCTCGAGGTCCGGCATCCAGCGCGCCATGAAGCGGCGGTCCTGGCAGATCGAGTTGCCGCACATCGGCGACTTGCCGGGCGATACGTACTGCGCGAGGAACGCCTGGAGCTGCGCGGCGGCGTCCGCCTCGGTCACGGTCGACGCACGTACGCGGTCGATCAGGCCCGAGCGGCCGTGCGTGTTCTTGTTCCAGTCGTCCATCTTCGCGAGCGTCGCGTCGCTCTGGTGGATCGCGAACACCGGGCCTTCGACCGCGATCTCGAGCGTCGAATTGGTCACGACGACCGCGATCTCGATGATGCGGTCGTTATCCGGGTCGAGGCCCGTCATTTCCATGTCGAGCCAGACGAGGTTCAACTCGTTGCGCACGAGTTCGGGCTGGCTGGCGGAAGCGGGGGTATCGGTCATGAGTCATCCTGGAAAATGGCGGACGGCGCGCGGCGCCGCCCCGGCGGCCGGTTTCGCGTCAGCGGGCCCGGTCCGCAAGAACATATAATTCTCGCATAGAACCCTTTGGCGCCTTCGATGTCACCTTTTTCGTTCACCCTGCTGTTCGCGCTCGCCGTTCTCGCGATGGTCGTCACCAAGCTGTGGCTCGCGTCGCGGCAGGTCCGCTTCGTCGCCGCGCACCGCAACCGCGTCCCTGCCCGCTTCAGCGCGACCATCCCGCTGTCCGCGCACCAGCGCGCGGCCGACTACACGGTCGAGCGCACCCGGCTGACGATGCTCGAGATCGTCGTCAGCGCGGCCGTGCTGGTCGGCCTCACGCTGCTCGGCGGCGTCGGCGCGCTCGATGCGCTGCTGTCCGGCTGGCTCGGCCGCGGCTACGGGCAGCAGGTCGCGCTCGTCGCGGCGGTGTTCGCGATCACGAGCGTGGTCGACGTGCCGTTCGAGTATTACCGCCAGTTCGGCATCGAGCAGCGCTTCGGCTTCAACCGGATGGCCAAGCGCCTGTTCTTCACCGACATGCTGAAGAACGTGCTGCTCGGCGCCGCGCTCGGCCTGCCGCTGCTGTTCGTCGTGCTGTGGCTGATGAACCAGGCCGGCAGCCTGTGGTGGCTGTGGACGTGGATCGTCTGGGTGGCGTTCCAGATGCTCGTGCTGCTGATCTACCCGAGCTTCATCGCCCCGCTCTTCAACAAGTTCGAACCGCTGAAGGACGACGCGCTGCGCGAGCGCATCGAGTCGCTGATGAAGCGCTGCGGCTTCGCGGCAAAGGGCCTGTTCGTGATGGACGGCAGCCGCCGGTCCGCGCACGGCAACGCATACTTCACCGGCTTCGGCGCGTCCAAGCGGATCGTGTTCTTCGACACGCTGCTCGCGCGGCTGTCCGGCGAGGAGATCGAGGCCGTGCTCGCGCACGAGCTCGGCCATTTCAAGCGCCGCCACGTGATGAAGCGCATGCTCGTGTCGTTCGTGCTGAGCCTCGCGCTGCTCGCGCTGCTCGGCTGGCTCGCGCAGCGCGTGTGGTTCTATACGGGGCTCGGCGTCACGCCGTCGCTCGACTCCAGCAACGCCGGCGCGGCGCTCGTGCTGTTCTTCCTCGCGATCCCCGTGTTCCTGTTCTTCGCGACGCCTATCGGCAGCCTCACGTCGCGCAAGCACGAATTCGAGGCGGACGCGTTCGCCGCCAGCCAGACCGACGCGCAGGATCTCGTCAGCGCGCTCGTGAAGCTGTACGAGGACAACGCGTCGACGCTGACGCCCGACCCGGTCTACACGGCCTTCTACTATTCGCACCCGCCCGCGTCGCAGCGGATCGATCGGCTGCTGCAGCGCGCATGAGCCGGCCGACCTCCCCCCGCAAGCCGGCCCCGCGCGCCCCGGGCGCGGCACGCGCCGAAGGCCGCGTGATCGCGGCGCACGGCCGCCACTACATCGTCGCGCCCGACGAAGGCGGCCCGATGCTGCAGTGCTTCCCGCGCGGCAAGAAAAGCGACGTCGCGGTCGGCGACCGCATCGCCTACGAGCGCACGTCCGCCGACCAGGGCGTGATCGTCGAGATCGGCGAGCGCCGCAATCTGCTGTACCGCTCCGACCAGTTCAAGTCGAAGCTGTTCGCGGCCAACCTCGACCAGCTGCTGATCGTGCTCGCGACCGAGCCCTATTTCAGCGAGGACCTGCTCGGGCGTGCGCTGATCGCCGCCGAGGCGAACGACCTGAAGCCGCTCGTCGTGCTGAACAAGATCGACGTCGAAGCGGCGCTGCCGGTCGCCCGCGAGCGGCTCGCGCCGTATCGCGCGCTCGGCTACGACGTGCTGGAGCTGTCGGTCAAGGGTGCGCCCGACGATGCGCGCGCGCAACTGATGCCGCATCTGGCGGGCCATTCGACGATCCTGCTCGGCCAGTCGGGGATGGGCAAGTCGACGCTCGTGAACCTGCTCGTGCCGGACGCCGAAGCCGCGACGCGCGAGATCTCGGCGGCACTGAACAGCGGCCGGCACACGACGACGTTCACGCGGCTCTACCCGCTGCCCGGCAGCGACGGCGCGCTGATCGATTCGCCGGGCTTCCAGGAATTCGGCCTCTATCATCTGACGGAAGGGCGCCTCGAGCGCGCGTTCCCGGAATTCCGCCCGCTGCTCGCGGACTGCCGTTTCTATAATTGTCATCATCTGCACGAGCCGGGCTGCGCGATTCTGGAAGCCGTCGCCGACGGCCGCATCGCGCCGTCGCGGCACGCGTTGTACGCGCAACTGGTGCACGAGGCGAGCCAGGTCGTGCGTTGACGTTCGGACGGCGCGCGCTGCGCGGCCGGGCCGCCCTGCCCTGCGCGATGCCCGGCCATCACCGACGGGAGCGATGATGCGTTTCAAGGCGCCGGATCTTGCGACCGCGCAGCATTGGGCCAACGTCCTCGAGGCGGCCGGCGTCGGCTGCGAGCTGCACAACCGCTATGCGCCGGGCGCGCTCGGCGGCCTGCCGGCCGATGCGTGCACGCCCGAAGTCTGGCTCGACGACGAACGCGACGAAGCGCTTGCGCGGCGCCTGCTCGACGCCGCATCGCGCGGGCCGGCCGCCGGCGCGACGCCCTGGCGTTGCCCGCAGTGCGGCGAGTCGCTCGAGGCGCAATTCACCGCCTGCTGGCGTTGCGGCGCCGTGCGCGACCCGCGCGACGGCTGACGCACAGCAAAAAGGCCGGCGTCGAGCCGGCCTTGTGCGTTCCGTTCCGGGCCCTGCGTCAGGACACCCAGACCGCGATCGTCAGCATCAGCAGCAGGATCATCCACAGAATCACCGCGCGCCACACGAGGCCGACCGCCGACTGCAGCGTGCGCGGCGTGCAATCGTCGCCCACCGTCAACGGGCCGCTGTCACCGACCGCCAGCGCGTCGAGGCTCGACGGCTCGGCGAGCGGCCCGGCCAGCCGCGCGCCGAGCGCCCCGCTGCCCGCCGCCAACAGCACGCCGTCGTTCGGGTCGGGCCACTGGCGCGTGTGGTTGCGCCACGCGTAGATCGCATCCTCGAAGTTGCCGACGATCGCGAAGCCCAGCGCAGTCAGCCGCGAAGGCACCCAGTCGATCACGAAGAATGCGCGCTGTGCGAACGTCGAGAAGGCGGCGGTGCGGTCGTCGGCCGGCGTCGACCAGCTGCGCGCCAGGTATTCGGAAATGCGATACAGCACCGCGCCTGCCGGGCCGACCGGCAGCACGTACCAGAAGAACACGCCGAACACGTGGCGATGCGACGCGACGACCGCGTGGATCAGCGTATGGCGGACGATCTCGCCGACCGGCATGTCGACCGTGTCGATGCCCGTCCACTCGTGCAGGATTTCGCGCGCGCGCGGCACGTCGTCGTTGTTGAGCGCGAGATGGATATCGGTGAAGTAATGGCTGAACTGGCGGAAGCCAAGCGTGAAATACACGACGGCGACGTTCCACAGGAACGCGAGCACGAAGCTCACCTTGTACAGCAGGAAATAGATCAGCGCGACGACCAGCACCCACGGCAGCACGACCGCGAGCCAGGCAAGGATGCCGTGCTTCTGCTTGCCTGCGTCGAGGCCATGCGCGACGGTTTCCGCATGAAACTGAAACAGGGCGAACACCGGATTGCTCGGCGACAACGCGCGGACCTGTTCGATGATGAGGGCGAGAAGAACCGAAAAGAAAGTCATGCGTAGCGCCGTCTTCGGGTTATGTCATTTTTTGCATAACGATAGCACAGCGTAAGCCGGGCATGGCTGCCGACGCCTGCGGCCGGCCGCGCGCGCGGAACGGCGCGCGTGTTCATTTCGCGACCAAGAAGCGGTACAGATTGCGCAACATGCCGGCAGTTGCGCCCCAGATGAAGTAATCCCCGCTCCCGTCGCCGCGCGGATAAGGCATCGCAAAAAAACGACGCTCTCCGCCGTCCCAACGGAATGTGCGGATCTGGTGGTTCGCCGGATTCATCAGGAACGCCAGCGGCACCTCGAAGATCTCGGCGACTTCGAACGTATCCGCCTGCACCGTGAAGGGTGGATGCACGAGGCCGACGACCGGCGTCACGCAAAACCCGGTGCCCGTCAGGTAGTCGGGCAACGCGCCGAGGATCTCGACCTGCTCGCCGGCGAGCCCGATCTCCTCCTTCGCCTCGCGCAACGCCGTCGCGGTTGCGTCGGGGTCGAACGGCTCGCGCCGGCCGCCGGGAAAGCTGACCTGTCCGGCATGATCGTTCAGGTGATCGGCACGCTGCGTGAGCAGCACGGTCAGGCCGGCGTCACGGACGACGAGCGGCACGAGCACGGCCGCGCTGCGCGGATCGACGCCATCCAGGATGCGGAATTCCGAGGGTTCGGTGGTCCATTCGAGCTGACGGGCAAAGCGGTCGCGCATGCCGGATGGCGTCATCCGTTCGCGATCGATGGGCGGCAGGCCGGCACTGGTGCCTTCGACCGGCAGCACTTCTGGATCAATGATGAGGCGGCGAGTCAACGGGGGCTCTCTTGATTCGAGTCGATATGAGCGTATTGTCGCGCCAGAATGAAAAAAGCACCCGGGTGGGTGCTTTTTCCTTACAGCTCTTACGCCTGGGCAGCTGCGGTGCGATCCTTCGACACCAGCTTTTCCTTGATTCGAGCCGACTTGCCCGAACGCTCGCGCAGGTAGTACAGCTTCGCGCGACGCACGTCGCCGCGACGCTTCACGACGATGCTCGCCAGCAGCGGCGAGTAGGTCTGGAACGTACGCTCAACGCCTTCGCCCGACGAGATCTTGCGGACGATGAACGCCGAGTTGAGGCCACGGTTGCGCTTCGCGATCACGACGCCTTCGTAAGCCTGAACGCGCTTGCGGTTACCTTCAACCACGTTCACGTTCACGATCACCGTGTCGCCCGGGGCGAATTCGGGGATCGTCTTGCCTGCGAGCGCGCGCTCGATTTCTTCCTGCTCAAGCTTTGCAATCAGATTCATCACTGACTCCTAAAACCATCTTGTCGGCGTTTGCGCCCGCCCGTTTCCAGGCCCGGCCCCGATAGAGGATGGATTCACATCAGGCACCGCGCACGCATGCACGGCACCGCCAATTCCCGCCCGCCAGCGCCGCCTCAGGAGGCGTTCTTCGCTTCGCGTGCGAGATTCGCGAGCCACGCCTCGTCGGCACGGCTCAGCAACTTGTCGCGACGCGCCCGGTCGATCAGGTCCGGACGCTTCAGCCACGTATTCCTCAATGCTTCCTGGCGCCGCCAGCGCTCGATCTCGGCATGATGGCCGCCGAGCAGCACGTCCGGCACCCGCACGCCCTCGTATTCCTCGGGCCGCGTGTAATGCGGACAATCGAGCAGGCCGCCGACGAAGCTGTCCTGCACGGCCGACTGCGCATCGTTCAGCACGCCGGGCAGCAGGCGCACGACCGCGTCCATCATCGCCATCGCCGGCAGCTCGCCGCCTGACAGCACGAAATCGCCGAGGCTGATTTCCTCGTCGACGCAGCGGTCGAGCAGGCGCTGGTCGATCGCTTCGTAGCGGCCGCACAGCACGATGACGCCCGGCTCCTGCGCCATCCGCACGACGCGTTCGTGCGTGAGCGGCGCGCCCTGCGGCGACATCATCACCACGCGCGAACTTGCGACGCCCTGCTCCGCCTGCGCCGCCTTCGCGGCGCCGATCGCAGCCTCGAGCGGCTTCGCCAGCATCACCATGCCCGGACCGCCACCGTACGGCCGATCGTCGACCGTGCGGTAGTTGTTCGTCGTGAAATCACGCGGGTTCCAGGTACGCAACCCGAAGCTGCCCTGCTTAACGGCCCGGCTGGTGATGCCCCAGTCGGTCAGCGCACGGAACATTTCGGGAAAGAGCGTGACGACATCGAACTGCACCGCGCTCTCCGTGACCTGGTTCATTTAATAATCGGCTTCCCAGTCGACGACGATGCGACGCGCCGCCTGATCGACCGTTTTGACATACACACCGACGAACGGGATCAACCGCTCGGCAGGCGCCGGCTGGCCGTCTTTCCCGGTCGCCGGATATTCGATGCGCATGATCGAATGCGCGCCGTTGTCGATCATCCCGATCACTTTCCCGAGCGCCACCGATTGCTCGTTGACGACGTCGAGACCGATCAGGTCGACCCAGTAGAACTCGTCTGCGTCCAGCGCCGGAAAATCTTCCCGGCGCACGAACACGCGATAGCCGCGCAAAGCCAGCGCGGCATCGCGATCGCCCAGACCGGCGAGATGCGCGACGACCGTGTCGCCGTGCGTCTTCGCCTGCGTGATGCGGACGGCATGCCGCTCCGCACCTTTTTCCAGCCACCAGCGGCGCGCGTTGAGCAGCGCGTCGCCACCGCGACCGGCGTCGGCGTGGGTCATCACCTTGACCCAGCCCTTCAGGCCGTAGGCATCGACCACCGCTCCGACCTCGACGGCGTCGTCGGGCCAGGCTTGCACCGCTTCGCGGCCGCCCTGCTCGGCAGCCGCGCCGGCGTTCGCGGCAGTACCGCGCTCGACCGGCTTGCGGACGAATGCGCCGAACGACGCTCGCCCGCGCCTTGCATTACCGGAATCGTGACCCGCCATCAATGCACCTCGCAGCCGGCACGACCGGCACACCGCGCCATGTTAGGCAGCCGGCTGCGCCTTCTGCGCCTGCTTCACGAGACGCTCGACGGTCGGCGACAGTTGCGCGCCAACGCCTTGCCAGTACGTCAGGCGATCCTGAGCGATACGCAGCGATTCGCCCTTCGTAGCGACCGGGTTGTAGAAGCCGACGCGCTCGATGAAGCGGCCGTCACGACGGTTACGCGAATCGGTAGCGACGATGTTGTAGAACGGGCGCTTCTTCGAGCCGCCGCGAGCCAGACGGATGATAACCATATGAAATCCTTCGGGAAAACCGGGTTCGAAACTACTGAAACGTGCAATTATAGCTGGAAACCAGAGGCACAACAAACACTTACGCGCAAAAAATCCGCGAACGCCCGACCGCCGGGCATACAATCGGCCTGTCCAGGACCGTCCGCCGCCGCCATGCCGCCGCTTCGCGCCGTGGCGCGCCGCGCGCAGCGCCGCGTCGCGGCGCTCGTTGCCGGCGTCGCCTGTCTCGCCTCCGCAACGACGTTCGCCGCCGGCCTGCCGGTGAGCGAACTCGTCGTGCCGCCCGGTTTCCACGTGTCGCTGCTCACCGATGCGGTGCCGACCGCACGGGAAATGGCGTGGTCGCCGCGCGGCATCCTGTATGTCGGCACCCGCGAAGGCCGCGTGCACGCACTCGTGATGCGGGAGGGCCAGATCAGCGCGCATTACGTGATCGCGTCCGGGCTCGACATGCCGGTCGGCGTCGCCTACCGGGACGGCGCATTGTACGTGTCGGCCGTATCGCGCATTGTGCGCCTCGACCGCATCGACGACCAGCTTGCCGCGCCGCCGAAGCCTGTGGTCGTCACCGATGCGCTGCCTGCCGAGCACCATCACGGCTGGAAATTCATCGCGTTCGGGCCGGACGGCCGGCTGTACGTGCCGACCGGCGCACCATGCAACGTATGCCTCGCCGATCGCAACCGGTTCGCGATCATCGCGCGCATGAATCCGGACGGCAGTCACCGGGAGGTGGTCGCGCGCGGTGTGCGCAATACGGTCGGATTCGCATGGCATCCAGACACGGGCGAGCTGTGGTTCACCGACAACGGCCGCGACTGGATGGGCGACGACGTGCCGGACGACAAGCTCAACCGCGCGCCGCACGCGGGCCTCGACTTCGGCTTCCCCTATTGCCACGGCGGCGACACGCCCGACCCCGAATACGGCAACCAGGACGCGTGCCGCCACTACACGGGCCCCGTGCTGAAGCTCGGCGCGCATGTCGCCTCGCTCGGCATGCGCTTCTATACCGGTTCGATGTTTCCGGCCGCGTATCGTAACAACATCTTCATCGCCGAACACGGCTCGTGGAACCGCAGCACCAAGGTCGGTTATCGCGTGATGCGCGTCGTGGCGTCCGCCGACGGCAGCCACGCGCGGCAAACACCGTTCGTGACCGGCTGGCTGCGGCCCGACGGCACCGTGTGGGGCCGCCCGGCCGACGTGCTGGCGTTGCCCGACGGCTCGCTGCTCGTCAGCGACGACTACGCGGGCGCGATCTACCGCATCACCTATGCGGCACCTTGACGCAAAGCAGGGGTGACCGCCTCCACCACCGCATCGTAGAATGCGTGCCGGGCTGAACGCCCGCGCCGCGTCTGCGGCGGCCCATTCCAACGCCCCATCCCAACGACATTACGCCCGCCCATCCATGTCCAGCAGCAGCACCGCCCCGATCCACCGCTTCCGCTCCAAGACGCTTACCGCCGCCCTCGCGTTCCTGTTCGGCTCGATCGGCGCGCACCGCTTCTATCTGTACGGCTTTCGGGACGTGTATGGCTGGGCCCATCTGCTCGCGACGATCGTCGGCATTCCCGGCTTCCTGCTGCTCGCTGCGACCCAGCGCACCGCCGGCCTTGGCTGGTGGCTGGCGCTGCCCGGCGCGATTTCACTGCTCGCGGCCTTCCTTGCGGCCATCGTCTACGGCCTGCGTCCGGACGAAAAGTGGGACGCGCAATTCAATGCGGACACCGGCAGGCACAGCCGCTCGGGCTGGACGGTGATCTTCGTCGTGATCTTCTCGTTGCTGATCGGCGCGTTCCTGCTGATGACCGCGCTCGCCCTTTCGTTCCAGACGTATTTCGAGTCGCAGGTTGAAGCGGCCAAGCAGATCTCGCAATAAACAAACAGGAGCGGCGCGTCGGGTGCCGGCATCGCGCTCCATCCGGTGGCGCGCCGGGAACTAGAAAAGACTCAACTGCATGTCGTCGCGCAACGTCGATCCGGCCACACGCGCGTTTGATCGAGAGGTGGCCGCCCCTCCCCCCTCCGGCCCGCGGGTGTGCAGCTCCGGTTGGCCGGCCCCTCTAAACTGCGACAGATCGAGAATGCCGTTCGCGCGCTCGTTCAGCCCAAGCCGCTTGACCGCCTGACGAAAGCGCTGCTTCAGCAGATCCGCCCAGATCCCTTCGCCCTTCATCCGCTTGCCGAAATCCGAGTCGTAGTCCTTGCCGCCGCGCATGTCGCGCACGCGGTTCATCACGCGCTCCGCTCGATCCGGAAAATGTGCGGTCAGCCAGTTCCTGAACAGCGGCGCAACTTCCCAAGGCAACCGCAGGATGATGTAGCTCGCGTGCGTCGCGCCCGCTTCCGCACACGCCTCGAGCACCCGCTCCAGGTCCGGCTCGGTAACGAACGGAATCAACGGCGCGATGCTCACGCCGACCGGCACCCCCGCGTCGCGCAACGCGCGGATCGTACGCAACCGGCGAGCCGGCGTCGCAGCGCGCGGCTCGAGCGTGCGCGCAAGTTCCGCGTCGAGCGTCGTGATCGTGACCGCCGCCATCACCTGCCCGCGCGCCGCCATCGGCGCCAGCAGGTCGAGATCGCGCTCGATCAGCGACGACTTCGTGATCGCGGCGAACGGCAGCCCGTGATCGTGCATGACCTGAATCACGCTGCGCGTGATGCGCAGATCCCGCTCGACCGGCTGGTATGCATCGGTATTGACGCCGAGCGCGATCGGCTCCGGCATGTAGCGCTTTCTGGAAATCTCGCGCTCGAGCAGTTCGGCCGCGTTGACCTTCGCATAGATGCGACTCTCGAAATCGAGCCCCGGCGACAGGCCGAGATAGCTGTGAGTCGGCCGCGCGAAGCAATAGATGCAGCCATGCTCGCAGCCGCGATACGGATTGAGCGACACGCTGAACGGAATGTCGGGCGACTGGTTGCGCGTGAGGATGCTGCGCGCCCGCTCCTCGAATACCTGCGTGCGCAGCGGCGCCGGCAAATCGGCGTCGTCCGCCTCGTGCGTCCAGCCGTCGTCGACCGCCTCGCGAAGCGCCGTCTCGTACCGCCCCTGCAGGTTGTCGACCGCCCCGCGCCCCTTGCGGGGCATGGGCGGCGCAACCGGAAATTCATTGTCGGATCGATCGTCCATCGCCTCACCCAGTCACCGGCATTCAATGCTGTATATTTATACAGTATTGAATGCCGCGTGCCAAGGGCGAAACCCCGGGGACGAGACAAGCGATCTATTCGTCGACAGAAATCGTCAGCGTCTCCTTGATTTCCTCCATCACGACATAGCTCTTCGACTGCACCGCGCCCGGCAGCTGCAGCAGGATGTCGCCGAGCAACTTGCGGTAGTCGGCCATCTCGCCGATTCGCGCCTTGATCAGGTAATCGAAATCACCGGACACGAGATGGCACTCGAGCACCTCGTCGATCTTCATCACCTCGCGGCGGAACTGCTCGAACATGTTGCCGCCCTTGTGACCGAGCGTGATCTCGACGAACACGAGCAGCGCCGCGCCGAGCTGGGCCGGATCGACTCGCGCGTGATAGCCGGTGATCACCCCGTCGCGCTCCATGCGCCGCACGCGTTCGATGCACGGCGTGACGGTCAGCCCGACCTGCTCGGCGAGATCCTTCATCGCCATCCGGCCGTCGTTCTGGAGCAGTTTGAGGATGCGCCGGTCGAGCTTGTCGAGCGTGCGTACCGGTTGGCGTTGCGTTCTCATTCGTTTATGCTGAAAAGCCGAAAAATACGATAACAAAAACTGCACATTCGACAATACCATAGCGCAAAAAACTAGATCAGCTAGAGGTTACACGGAGCCGCGGGTGCATCCGGCCTCGATCTGGTCCTTCCATCTGGAGCAGCTATGCGAGTCGTCGTTCTGGGCAGCGGTGTAGTGGGCGTGGCAAGCGCGTATTACCTCGCGCGCGCCGGTCATGAAGTCACGGTGATCGACCGGGAGGCCGGCCCGGCGCTCGACACGAGCTTCGCGAACGCGGGCCAGATCTCGCCCGGCTACGCGGCGCCGTGGGCCGCGCCCGGCGTGCCGCTGAAGGCGGTTAAGTGGATGTTCGAGAAGCACGCGCCGCTCGCGATCCGCCTCGACGGCACCCGCTTCCAGCTGCAATGGATGTGGCAGATGCTGCGCAACTGCACGGCCGAGCGCTACTCGGTGAACAAGGGCCGCATGGTCCGCCTCGCCGAATACAGCCGCGATTGCATCCAGACGCTGCGCGCCGACACGGGCATCGAGTACGAAGGCCGCACGGGCGGCACGCTGCAACTGTTCCGCACGCAGCAGCAACTCGACGGCGCGGCGAAGGACATCGCGGTGCTGCAGGACGCCAACGTGCCGTTCGAGCTGCTGTCGCCGGCCGAGCTGAAGAACGCCGAGCCGGCGCTTGCCGCGGTGTCGCACAAGCTGACGGGCGGCCTGCGCCTGCCGGGCGACGAAACCGGCGACTGCCAGCTGTTCACGACGCGCCTCGCCGCGCTCGCCGAAGGGCTCGGCGTCAAGTTCCGCTACAACACGCCGATCGACGCGCTCGCGGTCGCCGGCGGTAAGATCGCCGGCGTGCAGTGCGGCGGCGAGATGGTGCGCGCCGACGCTTATGTCGTCGCGCTCGGCTCGCACTCGACCCGCTTCATCGCGAACCTGATGAAGATTCCGGTGTATCCGCTCAAGGGCTACTCGATCACCGCGCCGATCGTCGACGAAGCGGCCGCGCCGGTGTCGACCGTGCTCGACGAAACCTACAAGATCGCGATCACGCGTTTCGACCAGCGCATCCGCGTCGGCGGGATGGCGGAAATCGTCGGCTTCGACAAGCGCCTGCGCGACGCGCGCCGCGAAACGCTCGAAATGTGCGTGAACGACCTGTTCCCGGGCGGCGGCGATACGTCGAAGGCGACGTTCTGGACCGGCCTGCGCCCGATGACGCCGGACGGCACGCCGATCGTCGGTCGCACGCCGGTGTCGAACCTGTTCCTGAACACCGGTCACGGCACGCTCGGCTGGACGATGTCGTGCGGCTCCGGCCAGCTGCTCGCCGACCTGATTTCCGGCAAGAAGCCGGCGATCCAGGCGGACGACCTGTCGGTGCACCGTTACCTGAAGGACACGGCGGGCCAGCCGCGCCCCGCTTACGCGTAAGCTGCACCGGCCCGCTGCAGCGCGCGGGCCGGTCTCACATCAAGCAACAAGGCGCCCTCGGGCGCCTTGTTGCATTGCATCCCCCTTCGGCGTCAGAACTGGTCTTCCGTCAACGCGAGCACGCCCTCGCCGCCCTTCGCGCCGACGATCGACGCTTCGAACCCGCCCGCCTGCACGAGGATGTGTTCCGCGTAGAACTGTGCGATCGCGATCTTCGCATCGAAGAACGCCGGATCGTTCGCGCGGTTCGCCTGCGCCACCACCAGCGCGCGCGCCATCTGCCACCCGCACAGCACCACGCCCGCCAGCTTCAGGTACGGCACGCTGCCCGCGAACACCGCGTTCGGGTCCCGCTTCGTGTTCGCCACCACGTAATCGACCACCGCCGACAGCGAGCGCGCGCCCTTCTCCAGCTGCGCCTTCATCGATGCCGCCGCCGCGCCGTCGAGCTTGGCCAGCGCATCGACCGTCCGACCGATCTCGCCGAGCAGCGCCTTCGCCACCGCGCCGCCGTCGCGCACCGTCTTGCGGCCCACCAGGTCGTTCGCCTGGATCGCCGTCGTCCCTTCGTAGATCGCCAGGATTCGCGCGTCGCGGTAGTACTGCGCCGCGCCCGTCTCCTCGATGAAGCCCATCCCGCCGTGCACCTGCACGCCCAGGCTCGCGACGTCGTTCACCATCTCCGTGCTCCAGCCCTTCACGACCGGCACGAGATACTCGTAGATCGCCTGATGGCGCGCCCGCGTCGCCTCGTCCGGATGACGATGCGCCATGTCGCTGTGCGCGGCCGCCACATAGGCCAGCGCCCGTGCGCCTTCCGTCAGCGCGCGCATCGTGCCGAGCATCCGGCGCACGTCCGGGTGGTGGATGATCGACACCGACTGCTTCGCCGAACCGTCCACCGGCCGGCTCTGCACGCGCTCCTTCGCGAACGCCGCCGCCTTCTGGTACGCGCGATCGGCCACGCCGATGCCCTGCATCCCGACGCCGAAGCGCGCCGCGTTCATCATGATGAACATGTATTCGAGGCCGCGATTCTCCTCGCCGACCAGGTAGCCGATCGCGCCGCCGTGGTCGCCGTATTGCAGCACCGCGGTGGGGCTCGCCTTGATGCCGAGCTTGTGCTCGATCGACACGCAGTGCACGTCGTTGCGCGCGCCGAGGCTGCCGTCGTCGTTGACCAGGAACTTCGGCACGATGAACAGCGAAATCCCCTTCACGCCTTCCGGCGCGTTCGGCGTGCGCGCCAGCACGAGGTGGACGATGTTCTCGGCCATGTCGTGCTCGCCCCACGTGATGAAGATCTTGGTGCCGAACACCTTGTACGACCCGTCGCCCTGCGGCTCGGCGCGCGAGCGCACCAGCGCGAGGTCGGAGCCGGCCTGCGGCTCGGTCAGGTTCATCGTGCCGGTCCATTCGCCCGAGATCAGCTTCGGCACGTAGCGCTGCTTCTGCTCGTCGGTGCCTGCTGTCAGGAGCGCCTCGATCGCGCCGTCGGTCAGGAGCGGACACAGCGCGAACGACAGGTTCGCCGCGTTCAGCATCTCGATGCACGGCGTCGCGATCAGCTTCGGCAGCCCCTGGCCGTCATACTCGGCCGGATGCTGCAGCCCCTGCCAGCCGCCTTCGACGAACTGGCGGAACGCGTCCTTGAAGCCCGGCGTCGCGCTCACGACGCCGTCCTTCCAGCTGCTCGGATCGCGGTCGCCGTCGACGTTCAGCGGCGCCAGCACTTCGCCGCAGAACTTCGCGGATTCGTCGAGCACCGCCTGCGCGGTGTCGAAGCCCGCGTCCTCGAAACCCGGCAGCTGCGCGACGGCGTCGATGCCGGCCAGTTCCTTCAGCACGAACAGCATGTCCTTGACGGGGGCGATGTAGCTCATGGTGCTCCTCCTTATTCTTCTGCTGATGGCGTAAAAAAGGGGCGCTCGTCGCGCCCCTCGTCTCGTGTGCTTACCGCTGAAGCGTCACGCCGCGTCAGCCGAGCTCGTTCACGAGCTCCGGCACGAGCGTGAACAGATCGCCGACGAGGCCGTAATCCGCGACGCTGAAGATCGGCGCTTCCGGATCCTTGTTGATCGCGACGATCACCTTCGAATCTTTCATGCCGGCCAGATGCTGGATCGCGCCCGAAATGCCGACCGCGATGTACAGCTGCGGCGCGACGATCTTGCCGGTCTGGCCGACCTGGTAGTCGTTCGGCACGTAGCCGGCGTCCACCGCCGCGCGCGATGCGCCGAGCGCCGCTTGCAGCTTGTCGGCCAGCGGCTCCAGCACCTTCGTGTAGTTCTCGCCGCTGCCCAGGCCACGGCCGCCCGACACGATGATGCTTGCCGACGTCAGCTCCGGACGGTCCAGCTTCGTCACTTCACGGCTGACGAATTGCGACTTGCCGACGTCGGCCGCCGCGTCGATCTTCTCGACCGCTGCGCTGCCGCCTTCGGCTGCAACCGGATCGAAGCCCGTCGCGCGCACCGTGATCACCTTGACCGGGTCGCTCGATTGCACCGTCGCGATTGCGTTGCCCGCGTAGATCGGGCGCTCGAACGTGTCAGCCGAATCGACCGCCGTGATGTCCGAGATCTGCGCGACGTCGAGCTTCGCTGCGATACGCGGCGCGATGTTCTTGCCGTAGGCGGTCGCCGGCGCGAGGATGTGCGAGTAGTCCTTCGCGATGTTCAGCGCAGTCGCCTCGACGTTTTCCGCGAGGCCTTCGGCCAGCTGCGGCGCGTCGGCCAGCAGCACCTTCGAGACACCCGCGATCTTCGCTGCCGCATCCGCCGCGGCTTGTGCATTGTGGCCCGCGACCAGCACGTGAATGTCGCCGCCGATCTTCTGCGCCGCCGCCACCGTGTTCAGCGTCGCGGCCTTGATCGACGCGTTGTCGTGTTCTGCAATCACCAGAATCGTCATTTCCTTGCGCTCCCTCTTACAGCACCTTGGCTTCGGTCTTCAGCTTCTCGACCAGCGTCTTCACGTCCGGCACCTTCACGCCGGCCGCGCGCTTCGGCGGCTCGACCACCTTCAGCGTCTTCAGGCGCGGCGCGACGTCGACACCGAGGTCGTCCGGCTTCACCGTTTCCAGCGGCTTCTTCTTCGCCTTCATGATGTTCGGCAGCGTCACGTAGCGCGGCTCGTTCAGGCGCAGATCGGTCGTGACCACGGCCGGCAGCGTCAGCGACAGCGTTTCCGCGCCGCCGTCGACTTCGCGCGCGACCGTCGCACGGCCGTCGGCGATCGTCACCTTCGACGCGAACGTCGCCTGCGGCAGGCCCGCGAGCGCAGCGAGCATCTGGCCGGTCTGGTTCGAATCGTCGTCGATCGCCTGCTTGCCGAGGATCACGAGTTGCGGCTGCTCCTTGTCGACCAGCGCCTTCAGGATCTTCGCGACGGCGAGCGGCTCGACGCCGTCGTTCGACTCCACGAGGATCGCGCGATCCGCACCGATCGCCAGCGCCGTGCGCAGCGTTTCCTGCGCCTGCGCAACGCCGACCGACACCGCGACGATTTCCGTCGCCACGCCCGCTTCCTTCAGGCGCACCGCCTCTTCAACGGCGATTTCGTCGAACGGGTTCATCGACATCTTCACGTTCGCAATGTCGACGCCCGTGTTGTCCGACTTCACGCGGACCTTCACGTTGTAATCGACCACTCTTTTCACTGGCACCAGGATTTTCATGCACACGCTCCAAAGTTACGAATACGACCAGAGGCCCATTTTATAGCGAGGCCTCGTGACTGCGCGGCCAAGCGGACCCATCCATCGTGGATGTCGAGGATACCGCTTCTTGGCGACGCGCCAATGATATCGAACGGTCGTTCTATTTTAAAAGAGAAAAAACCCGGACGCAAAGCCCGGGTTTTCGATCACGGCCTCTAATCACCACCGGGCGCCCCGTCCGCCACGCGTTACCAGGCGGCGATCACCGCGCCGCCGAATTTGCCCTCGATGAACTGCTTCACCTCGGGCGAGTGATAGGCCGCGACGAGCTTCGCGACCCATGGCTTGCTCCGATCCGCGTCGCGAATCGCGATGATGTTCGCGTAAGGACCGTTCGGCCCCTCGATCGCGATCGCGTCCTGTTTCGGTTTCAAGCCCGCTTCCATTGCGAAGTTCGTGTTGATCGCGGCTGCGTCGACGTCGCCGAGCGAACGCGGGATCTGTGCGGCATCCAGTTCGACGATCTTCAGCTTCTTCGGATTGTCGATGATGTCGAGCGGCGTCGCCTTCAGCCCGGCATCCGCGCGCAGCTTCAGCAGGCCCTGCTTTTGCAGCAACAGCAGCGCGCGGCCGCCATTGGTCGGATCATTCGGGATCGCGACGCGCGCGCCGGGCTTCAGCTCGGCGAGCGTTTTCACGCGCTTCGAGTAGATGCCCATCGGGAACGTCACCGTCTCCGCGACCTTGATCAGCTTGTAGCCGCGATCCTTTACCTGCGCGTCAAGATACGGCGCGTGCTGGTAGCTGTTCGCGTCGAGGTCGCCGGCGGCGAGCGCCGCGTTCGGCTGCACGTAGTCGGAAAATTCGACGATCCGGATGTCGAGGCCGCCCTTCGCCGCGACCTTCTTCACCACCTCCATCACCTGCGCGTGCGGGCCGCCCGTCACGCCGACCTTGATGGTCTCGGCGCGCGCCTGCGCACCCGCGAACAGTGCGGCCGCGCCGAGCGCCGCCGCGAACTTCAGCATGAACCGTCGTTGCATCGTCATTCCCCCAAACACGTCGGATGTCGCTTTACTTGTGGCTGAGCCGTCGCACGAGCCAGTCGCCGAACGACTGCACGATCTGCACGAACACGATCAGGATCGCGACCACCGTCCACATCACTTCCGGCAGGTAGCGCTGGTAGCCGTAGCGGATCCCGAGATCGCCGAGCCCGCCGCCGCCGATCGCGCCCGCCATCGCCGAATAGCCGACGAGCGACACGAACGTGATCGTCAGCCCCGCGACGATGCCCGGCAGCGATTCCGGCAGCAGCACCTTGAACACGATCTGCGACGTCGTCGCGCCCATCGACTGCGCGGCCTCGATCAGCCCGCGGTCCACTTCGCGCAGCGCGGTCTCGACGAGGCGCGCGATGAACGGCGCGGCCGCGAGCGTCAGCGGCACGACTGCCGCCGCGGTGCCGATCGACGAGCCCGTGACGAGCCGCGTGAATGGAATCACCGCGACCAGCAGGATGATGAACGGCGTCGAGCGCACCGCGTTCACGAAGCCGCCGAGCACGCGGTTCACCGAGAGGTTCTGCAACACGCCCTGGCGATCGGTCAGGTACAGCAGCACGCCAAGCGGCAGCCCGACGAGCGCGCCGACCACGCCGGAGATGCCGACCATGATCAGCGTCTCCCAGAACGACTGCACGAACATGTCGAACATTTCACTCAACATACGAAAGCTCCTCCACCACCACGCCTTGCTCGCGCAGGAACGCGAGCGCCTGTCCGACCTTGCCCGGCTCGCCGCCCGCGAGCACCGCGAGCGAACCGAACGCCTGGCCCTGGATCTCGTCGATCTGGCCGTGCAGGATGTTGAAATCGAGCTCGTAGCGGCGGATCGTCTCCGACAGGATCGGCTGGTCGACGCCCGACCCCGTGAACGCGAGGCGCAGCAGGTGGCCGCTGCCCGTCTTGAGGCGCTCGGCGACGCGCGCCTTCAGCGCGGGCGGCAGCTCCTGCGCGATCACGTCGCCGATCAGCGCGCGCGTCACTTCGTGGCGCGGCTGCAGGAACACGTCGATGACCCGGCCTTCCTCGGCCACGCGCCCGGCGTCGAGCACCGCGACGCGATCGCACACCTGCTTGATCACTTCCATCTGGTGCGTGATCAGCACGATCGTCAGACCCAGTTCGCGATTGATGCGCTTCAGCAGGTCGAGGATCGAACGCGTCGTCTCGGGGTCGAGCGCCGACGTCGCCTCGTCGGACAGCAGCACTTTCGGCTGGCTCGCAAGCGCGCGCGCGATGCCGACGCGCTGCTTCTGGCCGCCGCTGATCTGCGCGGGGTAGCGGTCCTTCTGCGCGGACAGCCCGACGAGATCGAGCAGCGGCAGCACCGCGGCCTCGATGTCGGCGCGGCTCGCGCCGGCCAGCTCCAACGGCAGCGCGACGTTGTCGAACACCGTGCGCGACGACAGCAGGTTGAAGTGCTGGAAGATCATGCCGATCTCGCGCCGCGCTTCGCGCAGCTCGCGCGTGGGCAGCAGCGTGAGGTCCCGCCCGCCGACGACGACGTTGCCTTCGGTCGGCCGGGTCAGCAGGTTGATGGTGCGCACGAGCGTGCTCTTGCCCGCGCCGCTGCGGCCGATGATGCCGAACACCTCGCCCTTGGGAATCGTCAGGTTGACGTTGTGCAACGCCTCGACCCAGCCGTTCGGGCCGGGGAAGCGCTGCGACAGATTGCGTAATTCGATCATGTAAACAAAACGGCGGACGGCTGGGGAGCAGGCCCGCCCAGTCGGCCGCCGATGGATCCGGAATAGCCGGCGATTTTACCGCAAACCCCTCATTCCCCTTAATAATCGATTCCGATCTTTTCATAACCAGGCGAAATTAGAGGAAAGCGCTGGCGCGTGGCGACGGCGCGGCGTCTATGATCGGGAGCGCGACGACAAACGATCGAAGGAGACACGCCAGATGACCGCCACCACCACCCCGGCCTCCGCGCCCGCCACTGCGTCATCCGGGTCACCCGCTGCGCACGCGCCGCGGATGGGGCGGCTGCGCACCGCCGACGGGCTGGAGCTGGCGTCGTACCGCTGGCCGGCCGGCGACGGCGCCGCTGCGCCGCGCGCGACGGTCGCGCTCGTGCACGGCCTCGCCGAGCATGCGGGGCGCTACGACGCGCTCGCGGCACGCCTGAACGCGGCCGGCATCGACGTGCTGGCGGTCGACCTGCGCGGGCATGGCCAGTCGCCCGGCAAGCGCGCGTGGGTCGAACGGTTCGACGGCTACCTGAACGATGCCGACGCGCTCGTCGACGAAGCCGCGCGAAGCGGCGCGCCGCTGTTCCTGCTGGGGCACAGCATGGGCGGCGCCGTCGCGGCGCTGTATGCGATCGAGCGCGCGGCGGCGCGCGGCCGCGCGCTCGCGGGCCTCGTGCTGTCGAGCCCGGCGCTCGCGCCGGGCCGCGACGTGCCGCGCTGGATGCTTGCGGCGAGCCGCTTCATCAGCCGCGTGTGGCCGACCTTCCCCGCGATGCGGATCGATGCGGCGCTGCTGTCGCGCGATCCGGCCGTCGTCGCGGCCAATCGCGCCGATCCGCTCGTGCATCACGGCGCGGTGCCCGCGCGCACCGGCGCGGAAATCCTCGACGCCATGGCGCGCATCGAACGGGGCCGCGGCGCGCTGCGCGTGCCGGTGCTCGTCTACCACGGCACCGAGGACAAGCTGACCGAGCCAAACGGCAGCCGCGCATTCGGCGCGCGCGTCGGCTCGCCCGACCGCACGCTCACCCTCTACGAAGGGGGCTTTCACGAAACGATGAACGACCTCGAGCGCGACCGGGTGATCGGCGCGCTGATCGCGTGGCTGCACGCGCGCGCGCCGCTGCGCTGACCGGACGCCCGCGGCGTCAGATGCCGGCCAGCACGCGCAGGTGCGCGACGACGCTGCGCCCGAGCGCGGACAGGTTGTAGCCGCCCTCGAGGCAGCTGACGATGCGGCCCTGCGCGTGACGGCGCGCGATCTCGACGATCTGCGCGGTCAGCCATTCGAAGTCCGCCTCGACGAGACCGAGGCCGCCGATGTCGTCCTCGCGATGCGCGTCGAAGCCCGCGGACACGAACAGCATCTGCGGCTTGAACGCATCGAGGCGCGGCAGCCAGAACATGTCGACCGCCTCGCGGATCGCCATCCCGTTGCTGCGCGCCGGCATCGGCAGGTTGACCATGTTCGGCGCCTGATGCTCGGCGCCCGAGAACGGATACAGCGGGTGCTGGAAGAAGCTGCACATCAGCACGCGCTCGTCGTTCGCGAACGCGGCTTCGGTGCCGTTGCCGTGATGCACGTCGAAGTCGACGATCGCGACGCGCTCGAGGCCGTGCACGTCGAGCGCATGCCGCGCCGCGATCGCGACGTTGTTGAAGAAGCAGAAGCCCATCGCGCGCGCCGGCTCCGCGTGATGGCCGGGCGGCCGCACGCTGCAGAACGCATTGCCGTAGCGCCCCTCGATCACCGCGTCGGTCGCCGCGATCGCGGCGCCGGCCGCGCGCAGCGCCGCGCGCCACGTATTGCGATTCATCAGCGTGTCGGGATCGATCTCGGCATAGCCGTCGGCCGGTGCCATGCCGCGGATGTAGTCGATATGCGCCTGCGTGTGCACGCGCGCGAGCGCCACTTCGCTCGCGAACGGCGCGGCGGTCTCGTGCGCGATCAGGTCGTCGATGCGGCTCGCGATCAGCTGGTCCTGGATCGCCGACAGGCGTGCCGGACACTCCGGATGCCATTCCCCCATCTCGTGCAGCATGCAGTCGGGGTGCGTAAAGAAGGCGGTTGCCATAAGCGTCGTCCGCGGCGCATGCGCGCCGCAGGTCTCCATCAATGAGGTCCATCGTCTGTCGCGAATTCGCCGCTAACTTACCACAACGGGGCGCCGTTTCGCCCCGGCGCGCCGGATGCGTCGGGTATACTGCGCCGAACTCATTTGCCTTGTCCGCCCCGGTTCGTCATGAATTACAAGAAGCCTGCCGCACCCTTCTCCGCGCCGTACCGCGTTCGCCTCCCACTCGTTGCCGTCGCCCTCGCCGCCGCGCTGTCCGCTGCGCCGGCCGGTGCGCAGACGCAGCCGGCGGCGTCCGCCGGCATGCGCGTCGCGCAGGCCCAGCCGCAGCAGCCGGCGCCGCAAGGCCAGACCTTCGAGGAAGAAATCGTCCCGCAGCGTTATGCGAACAACGCGCAGGTCGATGCATTCATCGACGAGATCGCGAGCCGCGACGGCTTCAATCCGGCCAGCCTGCGCGCGCTGTTCGGGCGCGTGAGCTACTCGGCGACCGCGGTCAAGCTCGTGAAGCCCGCGCCGTCGCCGACGGTGAAGAACTGGCGCGTGTATCGCTCCCGCTTCATCGAGCCGATCCGCATCAACGCGGGCGTGAAGTTCTGGAAAGCGAACATGGAGACGCTGCAGCGCGCGTCCGAGGAATTCGGCGTGCCGCCGGAGGTGATCGTCGGCATCATCGGCGTCGAGACGATCTACGGCCGCTACATGGGCAACTTCCGCGTGCTCGACGCGCTGACGACGCTCACCTTCGATTATCCGGACACGCCGAATCGCGACAGCCGCCAGGCGACGTTCCGCAAGAACCTCGAGGACTTCCTCGTCTGGACGCGCGACAGCCAGCTCGACCCGACGACCGTGCTCGGCTCGTACACGGGCGCGATCGGCATCCCGCAGTTCCTGCCGAGCAGCATCCGCGAATACGCGGTCGACTACGAAGGCAACGGCCACGTCGACCTGCGCAACAGCCCGGCCGACGCGATCGGCAGCGTCGCGAACTACCTGAAGCAGCACGGCTGGGAAAACAATCGCCCGGTGGTCTGGCAGATCGCGCCCGACATCGGCAGCCAGGGCATCGCGCAGGCCGCCGCGGACGGGCAGCCGGAACCGCACTGGGCGCTGTCGCAGCTGTTGCGCGCGGGCCTGACGCTCAACGAGCCGGCGATCGATATCGCTGCCGAGGCGGACACGCCGGTCACCGTGGTCGATCTGCCGTCGCCGGGACGCGCGACCGAATACCTGCTCGGCCTCAAGAATTTCTACGTGCTGACGCGCTACAACCGCAGCTTCTTCTATGCGCTCGCGGTCTACCAGCTCGGCGAGAGCGTGAAGGCGCAGATGGAAGCGACCGGCGCGCTCAGGCCCGCCGCCGCGAACCCGCCACAGGCCGCGCAGTAAGCGCTCCGGCCATCAGCAAGAAGCCCCGCGATCGCGGGGCTTCTTCGTTTGATGCGTCCGGTCTCGCTTAAGCGGGAAATACGCCCGTCGACAGATAGCGGTCGCCGCGGTCGCAGATGATGAATACGATCGTCGCGTTCTCGACCTGGCGCGCGATGCGCATCGCGACCTCGCACGCGCCGCCCGACGAAATGCCGGCGAAGATGCCTTCGACGGCCGCAAGCTTGCGCGCCATCGCTTCGGACGCCGCTTGGCCCACGTTCTCGACGCGGTCGACGCGGCTGCGATCGAAAATCTTCGGCAGATAGGCTTCCGGCCACTTGCGGATGCCCGGTATGCGCGAGCCCTCTTCCGGTTGCGCGCCGACGATCTCGATCTTCGGGTTCTGCTCCTTCAGATACTGCGACACGCCCATGATCGTGCCGGTCGTGCCCATCGCCGACACGAAGTGCGTGATGCGGCCTTCGGTGTCGCGCCAGATTTCCGGGCCCGTCGCTTCATAGTGTGCGAGCGGGTTGTCCAGGTTCGCGAACTGGTCGAGGATCACGCCCTTGCCTTCACGCTGCATCTGCTCCGCGAGATCGCGCGCCAGCTCCATCCCGCCCTTGACCGGCGTGAGGATGATTTCCGCGCCATAGGCCGCCATGCTCTGGCGGCGTTCGACCGACAGGTCCTCCGGCATGATCAGCACCATCTTGTAGCCGCGGATCGCCGCGGCCATCGCGAGCGCGATGCCCGTGTTGCCGCTCGTCGCCTCGATCAGCGTATCGCCCGCCTTGATACGGCCACGCGCCTCGGCCTTGCGGATCATCGACAGCGCCGGGCGGTCCTTCACGGACCCCGCCGGGTTGTTGCCTTCCAGCTTCGCGAGAATCACGTTGTTGCGCGCGCGAATCTCGTCGTCCGGCAGGCGGACCAGTTGCACCAGCGGCGTGTTGCCGATCGTGTCTTCGATAGTTTTGTAAGCCATGGAGGTACCGTGAATGCGAGGCCGATCAATCGGTGGATTTTAAACCAGCGCAGAAGTGCGCGCCGCCTACCCCCTTTGCAGCGATGGATACCAGCGCCGGACCGGCATGAGCGCGCAGGCGGGACGTCGTCCACGCAAAAAACCCGCGGCATGCCGCGGGAACCCGTCGCAATGACGGCCTGAAGGAACCGTTTCACCGGGCTCGCGAACCCGACCCCGGGTGCGCTATTTCTGGGCGGTGCGCGCCGCGGCCGGTTTGGCCGGCGCCGGCGCGGCCGCCGGCTTGGCGGCCGCAGGTGTGGCGCCTGCGCCGGCCGCGCCGACCGTCAGCCCTTCGCGCTGCAGCCGCTCGACCGTGTGACCACCCATGCCCTTCACGCGCGCCGCGAGGTCGTCGGCGTTCTTGAACGGACCGTGCGCGCTGCGTTCGTCGAGGATCGCCTTGGCTCTCGCGGGCCCGATGCCCTTGATGCCGATGAGCGCATCCTCGCCCGCGGTATTGACGTCGACAGCCGCCCACGCCGACGCGATCGCGCCGAGCAGGGCCGCCGCAGCGAACCATTGCTTGATCATGTTCCGGATCTCCAAGTAAAAACGGCCGGCGGCCGCCGACCGTGAGACCCAGTCTAAGGATTCGACGCGCCGGCTTAAACCTGGCCGGACAGCCAACGTACGTAGCGGTCGACGCCTTCCTGCACCGTCAGGAACGGCGCATCGTAGCCGGCCGCGCGCAGCTTCGTCTGGTCCGCCTGCGTGTAGCACTGGTACTTGCCGCGCAGCGCGTCCGGGAACGGCACGTATTCGATCAGGCCCTGCTCGACCTGCTGCGCAAGCGTCAGCGGCGGCAGGTTGTCGAGCGCACGCAGCGTGTTGACCACCGACGTCGCGACGTCGTTGAACGGCTGTGCGCGGCCCGTGCCGAGGTTGAAGATGCCCGACTTCTCCGGATGATCGAAGAAGAACAGGTTGACCTTCGCGACGTCCTCGACCGACACGAAGTCGCGCGTCTGCTCGCCCGGCGCGTAGCCGTTGTATTCGCCGAACAGCTTGACCTTGCCTTCCGCGCGGAACTGGTTGAAGTTGTGGAACGCGACCGACGCCATGCGGCCCTTGTGCGTCTCGCGCGGGCCGTACACGTTGAAGTAGCGGAAGCCGGCGATCTGGCTCTTCGCGCTCGGCAGCACGCGGCGGACCACCTGGTCGAACAGGAACTTCGAGTAGCCGTAGACGTTGAGCGGCGCCTCGACCTCGCGCTCCTCGACGAAGCGCGTCGAGCCGCCGTAGGTCGCCGCCGACGACGCGTACAGGAACTGCGCGCCCTGTGCGAGGCACGCGTCGAGCACCGCGCGGCTGTAGCGGAAGTTGTTGTCCATCATGTAGCGGCCGTCGTGTTCCATCGTGTCGGAACACGCGCCTTCGTGGAACACCGCGCGCACCTTGCCGAAATCGCCGCGCGCGAAGCGCTCGACGAATTCGGTCTTGTCGAGATAGTCGTCGATCTCGCAATCGACGAGGTTCCGGAACTTCTCGGCGCGCGTCAGATTGTCGACGGCGATGATGCGCGTCTCGCCGCGCTCGTTGAGCGCCTTGACGAGATTCGCGCCGATGAAACCGGCTGCGCCGGTGACGATGAGGGTCATGATCGTCCTGCCTGAAAAGAGAAATGAGGCCGCACGCCGCGCGTTCGTCGCACCGCGCGCCCGCGCTCAATGAAACAGTTCGTCGTAGTCGACCGTGGCCGTACCCAGCTTGCCGACCACGATCCCCGCCGCGCGATTTGCCAGCACGACCGCGTCGACGAGCGGCACGCCCGCGCCGAGCATCGTCGCGACCGTCGCGATCACCGTATCGCCCGCGCCGGACACGTCGAACACTTCGCGCGCCAGCG
Source organism: Burkholderia sp. MSHR3999 (assembly GCF_000833595.1). Taxonomy (NCBI): domain Bacteria; kingdom Pseudomonadati; phylum Pseudomonadota; class Betaproteobacteria; order Burkholderiales; family Burkholderiaceae; genus Burkholderia; species Burkholderia sp. MSHR3999. The sequence continues at coordinate 781,929 of NZ_JRFO01000001.1, read as the reverse complement.
CCGGCGCGTGCAGCTCGCCCGCGTCGGAGAACAGCGTCATGCCCTCCTCCGAACGCGTGAGCAGGAGCGCGTCGATGCCCAGCGACGCACGCAGCTTCGCGACCCGGTCGCGCAGGTCGTCTTCCGACTTCCATTGCCCGACGACCTCGCGCAGCTCGGCACGATTCGGCGTGATCAGCGATGCGCCGCGATACCGCTCCCAGTCGTCGCCTTTCGGATCGACGAGCACGGGCTTGCCGGCCGCGCGCGCCTTCGCGATCATCGTCGTCACGTGCGTGAGGCCGCCCTTCGCGTAATCCGACATCAGGATCACGTCGTGCTGCGGCAGCAGCGCGTCGAAACGCGCGAGGCCCGCCAGCAGCACCTCGTGGGTCGGCGTCGCCTCGAAATCGACGCGCAGCAGCTGCTGCTGGCGTGCGAGCACGCGCAGCTTGATCGTCGTCGGCAACGACGGGTCGCGCTCGAGATGCGGCGTCACGCCGCTCGTGCCGAGCAGCTCGACGATCCGCTCGCCCGGCTCGTCGCAGCCGACCACGCACAGGAGCCCCGCCTGGCCGCCGAGCGTCACCGCGTTGCGCGCGACGTTCGCCGCGCCGCCGAGCCGCTCTTCCTGGCGCTGCACGTGCACGACCGGCACCGGCGCCTCGGGCGAAATGCGGTCGACGTTGCCGAACCAGTAGCGATCGAGCATCACGTCGCCGACGACCAGCACACGCGAGCCCGCCAGTTGTTCGCGCGGCACCGGGGCCGCTTCGCGCGGGGCGCTCATCGTCGGATCATCCACGGGAGCCAGCCTGGGGGTCGACATGGGGACGTCCGATCGCGTAGTAATCGATGCCGAGCTCGGCCATTGCTTCCGGCTCGTACAGGTTGCGGCCGTCGAAAATCACCGGCGCCTTCAGCTCCGCCTTGAGCCGGTTGAAGTCGGGGCTCCTGAATTCCTTCCATTCGGTCACGATCACGAGCGCGTCCGCGCCCGTCACCGCCACGTCCTGCGTGTCGACGAAGTGCAGGCGCGACAGCGCGTCGGAACCCGCGCCGAGATCCAGCGCGAACACGCGGCGCGCCTCGTCGATCGCGACCGGATCGTACGCGCGCACCGTCGCGCCGCGCTCGAGCAGCTCGGCGATCAGGCGGCGGCTCGGCGCCTCGCGCATGTCGTCGGTGTTCGGCTTGAACGCGAGGCCCCAGACCGCGAACTCGCGGCCGGTCAGATCCGCGCCGAAGCGGTGCTCGATCTTGCCGAGCAGCACGGCCTTCTGCGCGTGGTTCGCCTCCTCGACTGCCTCGAGAATGCGCAGCGGCTGGCCGTTTTCGCTCGCGGTGCGGATCAGCGCCTGCACGTCCTTCGGGAAGCACGAGCCGCCGTAGCCGACGCCCGCATACAGGAAGTGATAGCCGATGCGCGGATCGGAGCCGATTCCGCGGCGCACGGCCTCGATGTCGGCGCCGACCTTGTCGGCCAGGTTCGACATCTCGTTCATGAACGAGATGCGCGTCGCGAGCATCGCGTTCGCCGCGTACTTCGCGAATTCCGCCGAACGCACGTCCATGTAGATCGTGCGCTCGTGGTTGCGGTTGAACGGCGCGTAGAGCTTCTTCATCTTCTCGCGCGCGATCTCGCCCGTCTCGTCGCCGTCGACGCCGATGATGATCCGGTCCGGACGCATGAAGTCCTCGACCGCCGCGCCTTCCTTCAGGAATTCCGGATTCGACACGACCGAGAACCGGTGCGCGACGCTGCCCGCCAGGCCGCGTGCGGCCAGCGCCTCGTCGACCACGCCGCGCACGCGCTGCGCGGTGCCGACCGGCACGGTCGACTTGTCGACGATCACCTTGAAGCCGGTCATGTGGCGGCCGATGTTGCGCGCCGCCTCGAGCACGTATTGCAGGTCGGCCGAGCCGTCCTCGTCGGGCGGCGTGCCGACCGCGATGAACTGGATCTCGCCGTGCGCGACGCTCGCCTCGACGTCGGTCGAGAAGCGCAGCCGTCCGGCCGCGCGGTTGCGGGCGATGATGTCCAGCAGGCCGGGTTCGTGAATCGGCATGCCGCCGTTGTTCAGGATGTCGATCTTGCGCGGATCGACGTCGAGGCAGAAGACGTCGTGGCCGATCTCAGCCAGGCACGAACCCGTGACGAGACCGACGTAACCGGTGCCGATGATGGTGATTTTCATAGATGTTCCGGTGATGGTTCCCGGTGATTGACTAACTTGGCCGCCGGGCCGCGCCCGGCGGCGTCCGCATCGCGTTCGCCCAGCCGGCCTCGATCAGTTCGGCACGGCAGGTTCGACGCGACGCGGCGCATAGGTTTCCCAGCCGCTGCATCCGGGGCATTGCCAGTAGAAGAGCCGCGCCCGGAAACCGCAATTCTGGCACGTATACCGTGGCAGATTCTTGGTGCGCTGCTTGATCAGCGCACGCATCATTTCAAGTTCCTTACGGCGCGCTTCGTCGGCCGTCGCGATCTGCGCGTCGAGCAGGTGCAGCATGCCCGACAGGTTCGGCGACTTTTCCATCTGCGTGCGCGCGAGCAGATGCGCGGCATCCTGGCCGCGCAGTCCGGCAATGTGCTGGTACGCGGTGTCGAGCAGGTCGTTCGACGGGTAGCGGTCGACATAGTCCATCAGCAGCTCGGCGCCCTCGCCGGCCCGGTCGAGCGCGACATAAGCCTTCATCAGCTTGTCCGCGACGAGCGGCAGGTAGGCCGGGTTCTGCGACTCGACGCGCTTCCAGTGGTCGATCGCGTCCGCATGGTCGCCGGCCGCCGCCGCGGCGTCGCCGGACAGGATCGTCGCGCGGACGTTCTGCGGATTCGCGGCCAGCGCGAGCCGCAGCTGCTCCGTGGCAGCCGCCGCGTTCTTGCGTTGCAGCGCCTCCTGCGCGAGCTCGCAGTGGAACTGCGCGATCTCGGTGCCGAGAGAACCCGCGCCCATCGACTCGATGCGCTTCGCGGTTTCGATCGACTTGTTCCAGTCCTTCTCGATCTCGTAGATCGTCAGGAGCGCACGCTGCGCGCCGAGTGCACGGTCGCCATCGACCAGCATGTGGAAGGTTTCTTCCGCGCGATCGAGCAGGCCGGCCTTCAGGAAGTCCTGGCCGAGCTCGTACAGCGCGTGGTCGCGTTCGTTGACGGGCAGGTCGGTGCGGCTCAGCAGGTTCTGGTGCACGCGAATCGCGCGATCCGTTTCGCCGCGACGACGGAACAGGTTGCCGAGCGCGAAGTGCAGCTCGACCGTTTCGGGGTCGAGCTTCGCGACCTCGATGAACGCGTCGATCGCCTTGTCGGGTTGTTCGTTCAGCAGAAAATTCAGGCCGCGGAAATACGAGCGCGGCAGGTTCGCGCTCTCCGACAGGAGACTCTTCAGGTCATAGCGTGACGCCACCCAGCCGAGTGCGAATGCGACCGGAATCGCGAGCAACCACCAGAAATCCAGATCCATGCGAAATATCGAAGCGGAAACGAAAACCGCGCAGCCTTCGCGCGGCTTGAAAGGTCGTTAAATGACCGGCGGCATCGGCGGTTGGTCGATGACGGCCGGAGTTTCGCGCGCCGCGCGCAGATCGCGCTTCAGGCGCCCGTTCTCGACGCGCATGCGGAAGATCGCGGGCACCGCGGACAGCAGGCCGGCAATCAGTCCGACGCCGAAGAAAGCGAGGCCGATCAGGATCAGCGGAGCTTGCCATGCGTAGCCGGCGAGGAAATTCAGCGTCGCGGTTTGCGTATTGGCCAGCGCGAGCACCAGCAACAGCACGAACACCAATACCCGGATCAGCCAGACGATAAATTTCATGAAGCCCTCTCGATGATTGAGATTTCGCCGCGGCGCACGCGACTCCCCTTCGCCGCGCCGAATCGACCCGTATTGTAAAGGATGCGTTTCTGCGTCAGCGCATCCGATGCATGCACGCGCCCGCGCGCATCAGACACGTGCCGCAAAAATAAAAAAAGCGCCCGCAAGGGGCGCTCTTCTTCAGCCTTTGCCGGATGGGTTCCGGGCGGGCCGGGCGACGTTCAGCGATCGTCGTCCGGCTCGTCGGCCTTCAGCGGCTCACCGGCGCGGCCGTCGACGCGTTCGCGCAACTCCTTGCCGGGCTTGAAGTGCGGCACGAACTTCTCGGGCACCTGCACTTTTTCCCCCGACTTCGGGTTGCGACCGACGCGGGCCGGGCGACGGTTGAGACCGAAGCTGCCGAAACCCCGAATTTCGATGCGATGCCCTTTGGACAGAGCATCGGACATCGCATCGAGCATCGTTTTCACCGCGAAATCCGCATCCTTGAGGACAAGTTGCGGAAATCGCGATGCCAGCTGCGCGACCAACTCGGATTTGGTCATACTTCAGCAGACCTCGTAAGGCTTACTGGTTCTGGCCGTCGAGCTTGGCCTTCAGCAGCGCGCCGAGGTTGGTCGTGCCCGTCGCGGCAGAGCTGGTGTCGGCTTGCAGGCCGCGGATCGCTTCCTGCTGCTCGGCCGAATCCTTCGCCTTGATCGACAGGTTGATGCCGCGCGACTTGCGATCGATGTTGATCACCATCGCGTTGACCTTGTCGCCTTCCTTCAGCACGTTGCGTGCATCTTCGACGCGATCCTGCGAGATTTCCGACGCACGCAGGTAGCCTTCGATGTCGCCCGTCAGCGTGATGACCGCGCCCTTCGCGTCGACCGACTTCACCACGCCGTCAACGATCGAGCCCTTGTCGTTCATTGCAACGTAGTTGCTGAACGGGTCGCCTTCGAGCTGCTTGATGCCGAGCGAAATGCGCTCCTTCTCGACGTCGATGCCGAGCACGATTGCCTCGACTTCGTCGCCCTTCTTGTACTTGCGAACCGCTTCTTCGCCAGCTTCGCTCCACGACAGGTCCGACAGGTGGACCAGGCCGTCGATGCCGCCCGGCAGACCGATGAACACGCCGAAGTCGGTGATCGACTTGATTGCGCCCGTGATCTTGTCGCCCTTCTTGAAGTTGCGGCTGAAGTCATCCCACGGATTCGGCTTGCACTGCTTCATGCCGAGGCTGATACGACGACGGTCTTCGTCGATCTCGAGGACCATGACTTCGACTTCGTCGCCCAGCTGGACAACCTTCGACGGAGCGACGTTCTTGTTCGTCCAGTCCATTTCCGACACGTGGACCAGGCCTTCGATGCCCGATTCCACTTCGACGAATGCGCCGTAGTCGGTGATGTTCGTGACCTTGCCGAACAGGCGGGTGCCCGACGGGTAGCGGCGCGAGATGCCTTCCCACGGATCGTCGCCCAGCTGCTTGATGCCCAGCGAGACGCGGTTCTTCTCTTGGTCGAACTTGAGGATCTTCGCGGTGACTTCCTGGCCAACCGACAGGACTTCGCTCGGGTGACGCACGCGGCGCCATGCGATGTCGGTGATGTGCAGCAGGCCGTCGATGCCGCCGAGGTCCACGAACGCGCCGTAGTCGGTGATGTTCTTGACCACGCCGTTGACGATCGCGCCTTCCTTCAGCGTCTCGAGCAGCTTCGCGCGCTCTTCGCCCTGGGTCGCTTCGATCACTGCGCGGCGCGACAGCACGACGTTGTTACGCTTGCGGTCGAGCTTGATGACGCGGAACTCGAGCGTCTTGCCTTCGTACGGAGTCGTGTCCTTGACCGGACGGGTGTCGACCAGCGAACCCGGCAGGAACGCGCGGATGCCGTTGACCATCACGGTCATGCCGCCCTTCACCTTGCCGGTGATCGTGCCGGTGACGAGTTCGTTGTTGTCGAGTGCCTTTTCCAGCGACAGCCACGATGCAAGGCGCTTCGCCTTGTCGCGCGACAGGATTGTGTCGCCGTAGCCGTTTTCGAGCGCGTCGATCGCGACGGACACGAAATCGCCCGCCTGCACCTCAACCTCGCCCTGATCGTTCAGGAATTCCTCGATCGGAATGTAAGCCTCGGACTTCAGGCCTGCATTGACGACCACGAAGTTGTGGTCGACGCGCACGACTTCGGCGGAGATCACTTCGCCGGCGCGCATGTCTTGGCGGGTCAGCGACTCTTCGAACAGAGCCGCAAAGGATTCGGTATTCGGGTTGGAGGTTTGCAGGTCGGACATAAAAATCGGATTGTGCGTGGAACGCAGGGCCGCGCCGGCCGGAATGGTCGGCTATGAGGGCCAGAGCGAAAGCCACACGGGGTTAAGGGTTCAACACACGCTCCACGCTCACGCGCGGAGCACCTACTGCCGCACCCGCCCTTTCAGGCGGGCTGGCCGAGCGCCCGGTACCACTGCAGCACCTGATCGACCGCCTGGTCGATCGAAAGCGCCGACGTATCGAGCAGCTTGGCATCTGCCGCGGGCTTCAGCGGCGCGGCCGCGCGATTGCTGTCGCGCGCGTCGCGATCACGGAGATCCCGGAGCAAGTTATCAATATTAGCAGAAAAACCTTTTTGCATCAATTGCTTATGCCGTCTGGCCGCGCGCGCCTCGACGCTGGCCGTCAGAAACACCTTCAGCACGGCATCCGGGAAGATCACCGTGCCCATGTCGCGGCCGTCCGCGACGAGGCCCGGCGTCTTGCGGAACGCGCGCTGGCGGGCGACGAGCGCGGTGCGCACCGGCGCATGCACGGCGATCGCGGACGCGCGGTTGCCGACCGCTTCAGCGCGAATGTCGTTCGACACGTCCGCGCCGTCGAGCTGCGCGCAGCCTTCGCGGAACGTGATATGGAGATCGTCGATCAGTTTCACGAGCGCATCGACGTCTTCGGCCGCGATGTCGTAGCGCATGCTCGCCAGCGCGGCGAGACGGTACAGCGCGCCGCTGTCGAGCAGGTGAAAGCCGAGGTGGGCGGCGACGAGCGCCGCGACGGTGCCCTTGCCGGAAGCGGTCGGGCCGTCGATCGTGATGACCGGGGTCGGGTGAAAGGGTCGGTTGGATTTCATCGGAAATACGGGGTCAGGCTTTCGCGAGCGCGGTGAAGCGGTCGAAATAGTCGGGGAACGTCTTGCCGACGCACTTCGGATCGTTGATGCGCACCGGCACGCCGCCCAGGCTCACGAGCGAGAAGCACATCGCCATCCGGTGATCGTCGTAGGTGTCGATCGCCGCGTTCGGCGTGAGCTTTTCCGGCGGCGTGACGACCAGGTAGTCCGGCCCTTCCTCGACGGTCGCGCCGACCTTGCGCAGCTCGGCCGCCATCGCCGCGATGCGATCCGTCTCCTTCACGCGCCAGCTCGCGATGTTGCGCAGCGTGCTCGGGCCGTCGGCGAACAGCGCCGCGACCGCGATCGTCATCGCCGCGTCGGGAATCAGGTTGAAATCCATGTCGATCGCTTCGAGCTTGCCGTGGTCGTGGCCGATGCCGCGCACCTCGATCCAGTCGTCGCCCATCGTCACGTTCGCGCCCATCTGCATCAGCGCGTTGGCGAAACCGACGTCGCCCTGGATGCTCGCCCGCCCCACGCCCTCGACGCGCAGCGGGCCGCCGCCGAGCGCGCCGGCCGCGAGGAAGTACGACGCGGACGACGCGTCGCCCTCGACCATGATCCGTCCCGGCGACTTGTAGCGGACGCCGGCCGGCACGATGAAGCGCTGCCAGCCGTCGCGCTCGACGCTCACGCCGAAGCGCGCCATCAGCTTGATCGTGATCTCGATGTAAGGCTTCGAGATCAGCTCGCCGTCGACCTCGACGACGATCCGGCCGTCCGGCGCCTTCACGAGCGGCAGCGTCATCAGCAGCGCGGTCAGGAACTGGCTCGACACGTCGCCGCGCACGACGATCGGCGCGTCGACCTTGATCGACGCCGGCTTGATGCGCAGCGGCGGGAAGCCTTCGTTCTGCTCGTAGTCGATCTGCGCACCGATCTGCCGCAGGCCGTCGACGAGATCGCCGATCGGCCGCTCGTGCATGCGCGGCACGCCGTGCACGCGGTAGTCGCCGCCGTTGACCGCCAGCGCCGCCGTGAGCGGCCGCACCGCGGTGCCCGCGTTGCCGAGGAACAGGTCGGCCGTCCTCGCGGTAAACGCGCCGCGCGTGCCGGCGACGACGCAGGTGTCGCCGTCGCGCGCGAGCTTCACGCCGAGCTTGTCGAGCGCATCGAGCATCACGCGCGTGTCGTCGGAATCCAGCAGATTGGTGATCGTCGTTTCGCCTTCGGCGAGCGCCGCGAGCAGCAGCACGCGATTCGAGATGCTCTTCGAGCCGGGCAGGCGCACGGTGCCCGATGCGCTGGAGTACGGGCCGAGATCGAGATATTCCATGGGAGCTTCCTGTTATTTCCTGATCGTTTGGGCTGGCTGTCCGGGGGCCGGCTCGCCGGGCGCGTGCTTGCCGCCGCGCTCCTGCCACGCCGAGCGCGCGGCGCGCGAACGCGCGAATACGGTTTCGAGCGCCGCGCCGTCGCCGGCGTCGATCGCGGCCCGCAGCCGTTCGAGCACGCGCGTGTAGCCGTCGAGCTCGTCGAGCAGCGCGGCGCGGTTCGCGACGCAGATGTCGCGCCACATTTCGGGGCTCGATGCGGCGATGCGCGTGAAATCGCGGAACCCGCCCGCCGCATACGAGAATTTCAGTTCCGCGTCCGCCTCGCCGAGGATCTGCTCGACGAGCGCGAACGACAGCACGTGCGGCAGATGGCTCACCGACGCGAACACGCGATCGTGCTGCTGCGCGCTCATCGTCCGCACGTCGGCGCCGGTCGCGCGCCACATCGCGTCGATCCGCGCGACCGACGCCGCCGGATTCTCCGGCAGCGGGCACAGCACGACGTTGCGGCCGACGTACAGGTCCGGCAGCGCAGCCTCGACGCCGCTCGATTCGCGCCCGGCGATCGGATGCCCCGGCACGAACTGCGCGACGCGCGCGCCGAGCGCGTCGCGCGCGGCGGCCACCACGTCCGACTTGGTGCTGCCCGCGTCGGTGACGATCGTCGCGCCGGCGAGCCACGGCGCGATGCGTGCGAGCAGCGGGCCCGTCTGCGCGACCGGCGCGGCCAGCAGCACCAGATCGGCGCCGGCGAGCGCGTCGCGCAATTGCGCATCGTCGTCGAGCGCCGCTGCGCGATCGATCACGCCGAGCGACACCGCCCGCTCGACCGACGCCGCCGAGCGACCGACGCCGACGATCTCGCCCGCGCCGCCCGGCGCGCGCTCGCGCAGCGCACGGGCCAGCGATCCGCCGATCAGGCCGACGCCGAAGATGACCAGTTTGTTGAATGCAAAGCCTGACACGACAAGAGCCAAGTTGCGCGTGGCGGCCGATGCCGCGCTACGCGTGAGTCCAGATTCCGGGCGGACCGGCGGCCGGCGCCATGCGCCGAACGTCGTCCGCCCCGCCTTCGGCAGCGCCGACCGGCCTGCCGTGCCCACTCCGGCGCGATGCGCGCCGGCACCACCGCGACGCGCGCCCCGTCAGCGCGCGCGCGGATACGAACCGAGAATCTTCAGGAACGCGGCCTTCTGGCCAAGTTCCGCGAGCGCGGCCGTGACCGACGCGTCGTCCCGGTGCCCTTCGATGTCGATGTAGAAGTAGTACTCCCACGTACCGACGCGCGCCGGGCGCGACTCGAAGCGGGTCATCGACACGCCGTGCCGCGCGAGCGGCTCGAGCAGCTTGAACACCGCGCCCGGCTCGTTCTTCACCGACACGATTAGCGAGGTCTGGTCGTGGCCGCTCGGCCCCGCCGGCTGCTTGCCGACGATCACGAAACGGGTGCGGTTGTGCGGATCGTCCTGGATCAGCGAGAACGCGATCTGCAGGCCGTAGTGCGCGGCCGCGCGGTCGCCGGCGATCGCGGCAACCGTCGGATCGGCCGCCGCGAGGCGCGCCGCCTCGGCATTGCTCGCGACCGCCTGCCGCTCGAGTTGCGGCGCGTTCGCCGACAGCCATTGCTGGCACTGGGCCAGCGCCTGCGCATGCGCGCACACGCGCTTCACGCCGTCGAGCGTGCCGTTCTGCGTGAGCAGGTTGTGGTGGATCGGCAGCGCGAGCTCGCCGCTGATCAGCAGTTGCGTCTGCAGCAGCAGGTCGAGCGTGCGCGACACCGCGCCCTCGGTCGAATTCTCGACCGGCGCGATGCCGAACGCCGCGGCGCCCGCCTCGACCGAGCGGAACACCTCGTCGATCGACGGGCACGGCAGTCCTTCGATCGACTGGCCGAAATACTCGAACATTGCCTGTTCGCTGTACGTGCCGACCGGCCCGAGGAACGCGACGTGGATCGTCTGCTCGAGCGCGCGGCTCGCGGCCATGATCTCGCGCCAGATCGCGCTGATGTGCTCGCTCGCGAGCGGCCCCGCGCTCATGTCCTGCAGGCGGTTGATCACCTGCAGCTCGCGTTCCGGCCGGAACACCGGCGCGTTGAAGTGCTTCTTGACCTCGCCTACCTCGAGCGCCACCGCGGCGCGCTGGTTCAGGAGCTCGATCAGCTGCGCGTCGATCGCATCGATGCGGTCGCGCAGCGGTTTCAGGCGGGAATTCAGTTCGTCGTCCATGCGTTTTGCCGTGCTGTTGACCAGCACCGCCGCCGTCAGGCGCGGTGCTGCTCGAAATCCTTCATATACTCGACGAGCGCCTTCACGCCCTCGAGCGGCACCGCGTTGTAGATCGACGCCCGCATGCCGCCGACGGACTTGTGGCCCTTCAGCTGCAGCAGCCCGCGCGCCTTTGCGCCGGCAAGGAAGTCTTCGTTGCGCGTTTCGTCGGCCAGGAAAAAGGGCACGTTCATCCGCGAACGCGCCGCCGGCTCGACCTTGTTCAAATAGAAGCTGCTCGCGTCGATCGTGTCGTAGAGCAGCTTCGCCTTCTCGATGTTGCGGGCCTCGATCGCCTTCAGGCCGCCCTGCCGCTTCAGCCACTGGAACACGAGGCCCGCGATGTAGATCGCGTAGGTCGGCGGCGTGTTGTACAGCGAGTTGTTCGCGGCGACCGTCTTCCATTCGAATGCGGACGGGCAGATCGACAGCGCGCGGTCGAGCAGGTCCTCGCGGACGATCACGAGCGTGACGCCCGCCATCCCGATGTTCTTCTGCGCGCCGCCGAACAGCACGCCGTACTTCGCAACGTCCATCGGGCGCGACAGGATGTGCGACGACACGTCCGCGACGAGCGGCACGTCGCCGAGATCGGGAATCTCGAACGTCTCGACGCCGTCGATCGTCTCGTTCGTGCACAGGTGCACGTAGGCCGGATCGTCCGACAGCTGCCATTCGGCGCGGGCCGGCGCGCGCGTGTAGCCGGCGTCGGTCTTGCCGGTCGCGGCGAGATGCGGCGTGCCGTACTTCTTCGCCTCGTTGAACGACTTCTGCGACCACGAGCCCGTCACGACGAAATCGGCCGTCTTGCGCGACCCGAGCAGGTTCATCGGCACGACTGCGTTTTCCGCGATGCCGCCGCCCTGCAGGAACAGGATCCGGTGGCTCGCCGGCACGTCGAGCAGCTCGCGCAGGTCGGCGAGCGCCGTTTCGTGGATCGACATGAACTCCTTGCCGCGATGGCTCATCTCCATCACGCTCATGCCGCTGCCATGCCAGTCGAGCATTTCGTCGGCGGCTTGCCGCAGCACTTCCTCGGGCATCGCCGCGGGGCCGGCGGAGAAATTAAAGACGCGCATCGTGAAAACCTCGGGAGGGACGCGGCCGGCTCGCCGCCGGCAAAGGAACCGCGCCAGAAAAGGAATGGCCGCTTGCGCTCACGCGCAAACGGCCATTATCGCACTGTCGTCAGGCTCCCGCCAAACCCGGCCGCGCGGCCGGGGGCGGACCGCGACGGCTTACTTGCCCGGCTTGACTGCGGAAACTTCCTTGTCAGCCTGCGCGCGCGTCGCCTGGATCGCTTGCGGCATGTACTTCTGCATCAGGCCGTTGACCACGTCGCGGCCGACCTGATCCTGCACCTGGATGAACTTGCGGCCCGTCGTGCTCTTGTAGAACGTCGTCAGGTCCTTGATCTCCGACGTGCTGTAGTACTTCGCGTACGCGTCGTACTGAGCCTGCATCGCGTCGTTGCTGAACGCCGGCGTCGAGAACACCTTGCCCGCGCCGTCGACCAGCTTCGGCACTGCGTTCTTCTGCAGCGTCGGGACCGCAGCCTGCTTCTGCTTGTCGTTCAGCGTCTTGTTTTCCGACAGCGCGTCCGACAGGATCGCCGGCACCAGTTGCTTCGCCTGCATTTCAGCGCTGTTGCCGATTGCCGACACGAGCTTCGGCGCGTCGATCGCGTCGAGCAGATCCTTGATCGCAGCCTTCTTGTCGGCGTCGATCGGCGCAGCCGCCGCCGGAGCCGGCGCGGGGTTCGACAGCGATTGCGCCATCGCGAACGTCGGCACCAGTGCAGCCAGCAGGACCAGTCGCTTGAATTGCTTTTGCATCATCACTCCCTTCTTGGAAATATGAATGGGTACTTCGCCGCACGCGGCGCGCTTGTTCGCGTTGCGCGCCTGCCCGCGGCCGCTCGAGAGTCACATCCTTGTTCAGGCTTCGCCGTCCGACGCCTCGTCGGCCTCGCCGTCGCCATCTTCGGCTTCCGCGATCTGCTGCAGGCCGGAGAGCTTCGTACCCTCGTCGAGGCTGATGAGTGTAACACCTTGCGTGGCGCGTCCCATTTCGCGAATCTCCGAAACGCGCGTGCGAATCAGGACACCGGCCGTGGTGATCAGCATGATCTGGTCCTCGGCGTCGACGAGCGTCGCGGCGACCACCTTGCCGTTGCGCTCGGACGTCTGGATCGCGATCATGCCCTTCGTGCCGCGGCCGTGACGCGTGTACTCGGTGATCGGGGTGCGCTTGCCGTAGCCGTTCTCGGTCGCGGTGAGCACCGACTGCTCCTCGCTGCCCGCGACCAGCATCGCGATGACCTGCTGGCCATCCTCGAGCTGCATCCCGCGCACGCCGCGCGCCTCGCGGCCCATCGGACGCACGTCGTTCTCGTCGAAGCGCACCGCCTTGCCGGCGTCGGAGAACAGCATCACGTCGTGCGCGCCGTCGGTGATCGACGCGCCGATCAGGTAATCGCCGTCGTCGAGGCCGACCGCGATGATGCCCTTCTTCATCGGGCGGCTGAACGCCTCGAGCGGCGTCTTCTTCACGGTGCCGAGCGACGTCGCCATGAACACGAACTTGTCGGCCGAGAACTCCTTGACCGGCAGCACGACGTTGATCTTCTCGCCGTCCTGCAGCGGGAACATGTTGACGATCGGGCGGCCGCGCGAATTGCGCGAGCCCTGCGGTACCTCGTAGACCTTGACCCAGTACACGCGGCCGCGGTTCGAGAAGCACAGCATGTAGTCGTGCGTGTTCGCGATGAAGAGCGTCTCGATCCAGTCGTCTTCCTTCATCTGCGTCGCCTGCTTGCCGCGGCCGCCGCGCTTCTGTGCGCGGTATTCGGACAGCGGCTGCGACTTCACGTAGCCCGAATGGGACATCGTGACGACCATGTCCTGCGGGGTGATCAGGTCTTCGGTGTTCAGCTCGGTCGCGTTCAGCTCGATCTTCGAGCGGCGCGCATCGCCGAATTCGGCCTTCACGGCGGTCAGCTCCTCGCCGATCATCACCGTGATCCGCTCGGGGCGGGACAGGATATCCAGCAGGTCTGCGATCTGCGCCATCACGTCGCGGTATTCGCCGATGATCTTGTCCTGCTCGAGGCCGGTCAGGCGCTGCAGGCGCATCTGCAGGATTTCCTGGGCCTGCGTGTCGGACAGCCTGTAAAGGCCGTCGCCCTGCATGCCGAACGCCGGGTTCAGCCCTTCCGGGCGATACGCGTCGCGGCCGCCCGCCGTGGCGTTCTCGGTCTCGGCGCGGGTGAGCATCTCGCGCACCAGCGACGAATCCCACGCCTTGGCCATCAGCTCCTGCTTCGCGATCGGCGGCGTCGGCGCGGCCTTGATGATCGCGATGAACTCGTCGATGTTCGCGAGCGCCACCGCGAGGCCTTCGAGCACGTGGCCGCGCTCGCGCGCCTTGCGCAGTTCGTAGACTGTCCGGCGCGTGAGCACTTCGCGGCGGTGCGCGAGGAAGCACTGCAGGATTTCCTTCAGGTTGAGCAGCTTCGGCTGGCCGTCGACCAGCGCGACCATGTTCATGCCGAAGGTGTCCTGCAGCTGGGTCGCCTTGTACAGGTTGTTCAGCACCACTTCCGGCACTTCGCCGCGCTTGAGCTCGATCACGACGCGCATGCCGCTCTTGTCGGACTCGTCGCGGATGTCGGAGATGCCCTCGAGCTTCTTCTCATTGACGAGCTCGGCGATGCGCTCGAGCAGCGAGCGCTTGTTGACCTGGTACGGCAGCTCGTCGACGATGATCGCCATCCGCTGGCCGCGGTCGATCTCCTCGAAGTGCGTGGCCGCGCGCATCACGACGCGCCCGCGGCCGGTGCGATAGCCGTCGCGCACGCCGGCGACGCCGTAGATGATGCCCGCCGTCGGGAAGTCCGGCGCCGGGATGATCTCGATCAGCTCGTCGATCGTCGCTTCAGGGTTGTGCAGCAGGTGCTGGCACGCGTCGACGACTTCGTTCAGGTTGTGCGGCGGGATGTTGGTCGCCATGCCGACCGCGATGCCCGACGAACCGTTGATCAGCAGGTTCGGGATCCGCGACGGCAGGATCAGCGGCTGCATCTCGCTGCCGTCGTAGTTCGGGCCGAAATCGACGGTTTCCTTGTCGATGTCGGCAAGCAGCTCGTGACCGATCTTCGCCATGCGAATTTCGGTGTAACGCATCGCGGCGGCGTTGTCGCCGTCGATCGAGCCGAAGTTGCCTTGCCCGTCGACCAGCATGTAGCGCAGCGAGAAATCCTGCGCCATCCGCACGATCGTTTCGTAGACCGCGCTGTCGCCGTGAGGGTGGTACTTACCGATCACGTCGCCGACGATACGCGCCGACTTCTTGTAGGCCCGGTTCCAGTCGTTGTTCAGTTCGTGCATCGCGAACAGGACGCGCCGGTGCACGGGCTTCAGGCCATCGCGGACATCCGGAAGGGCACGTCCGACGATCACGCTCATCGCGTAATCGAGATACGAACGGCGCATTTCCTCCTCGAGGGAGGTGGGCAGGGTCTCTTTGGCGAATTGATCCATGTATCCGTATCTTTTCGGAGCGAAGACGGGAACGCCTTTCGCATGAGCGCTGCATGCGCAACGCAACGCGAGATTCTAACATGCGCACTTCTCCCGCAAATTCGCCCCCCCTCTATATAAGAATGGCGAAAGCCGCGGCGGCCGCCCGCATGCCCGTTCGCGCCCCGAAAGCACCCCGCCCGGCCATTTCACATGTACACGCAGACATTCCCGCACCCGCGCGCAAATTCGCACCCGCACACTTGACAATCTCTAAAAGTTACGGCAGGGCGGTGTTGCGCATGCGCCACAAACGGAGAGGCGATGTTGGGGTGGGGAGGATTTTTTTTCGTGGGAAGGGAACGATATGGCAAAATGCCAACGCACTGAAAGTTAGACGCTGCTCGAAGTCTACACAGAGCGGCGCCGCGTTTTTTGTGCCGCACCAATGTTATACTTCGAGCAATGTATGACTTGTCACCGTCAACAGGCTCGCAGTAAACCTGCGGTAATCTCAATTTCGAGAGGAGAAATATGAATAAACTTTCAAAGCTCGCGTTCATTGCAGCTACCGCAGTTATGGCTGCATCCGCATCGGCACAATCGGTGCCGGCGTCGCGACAAGCCGTGAATGACAACTGGGTGAACGGTACCGGCGAATACGTCTGGATGAACGGCACGAACGAGCTTTGCTGGCGCGATGCATTCTGGACGCCGGCCACCGCCAATGCGAAGTGCGATGGCGCACTGGTCACCCAGGCAGCCGCACCGACCCCGGTCGCACCGGCAGCTCCGGCAATCTCGAGCCAGAAGATCACGTATCAAGCCGACGCACTGTTCGACTTCGACAAGGCAACGCTGAAGCCGCTGGGCAAGCAGAAGCTGGACGACCTGGCTGGCAAGATCCAGGGCATGAACACGGAAGTGGTCGTCGCAACGGGCTACACCGACCGCATCGGTTCGGACAAGTACAACGACCGTCTGTCGCTGCGCCGTGCGCAAGCCGTGAAGTCGTACCTGGTCAGCAAGGGCATCCCGGCCAACAAGATCTACACGGAAGGCAAGGGCAAGCGCAACCCGGTCACGACCGGCTGCAACCAGAAGAAC
Source organism: Burkholderia sp. MSHR3999 (assembly GCF_000833595.1). Taxonomy (NCBI): domain Bacteria; kingdom Pseudomonadati; phylum Pseudomonadota; class Betaproteobacteria; order Burkholderiales; family Burkholderiaceae; genus Burkholderia; species Burkholderia sp. MSHR3999. The sequence goes on along the minus strand of NZ_JRFO01000001.1, from coordinate 765,812 downwards.
CGCAAGCAGCTGATCGCCTGCCTCGCACCGGACCGCCGCGTGGAAGTCGAAGTGGTCGGTACGCAAGAAGTGCAGAAGACGACCGTTCCGGCACAGTAAGCCGCGGTCCTCGACTGCCTCAAAGCCCCGCCTCGGCGGGGCTTTTTCATTGACGCCTGCCGGGGCGCTCGCTGGCCTCGCCGTCCGCCCGCTTATATACTCGGGGCTTGATGCAGCGATGCGTCGCCCTCCTCCCGTAGCCCGTTTGCCGACATGACCAACGCCGATCCGCACGAACTCCAGAAATTCAGCGACCTCGCCCATCGGTGGTGGGATCCGAATGCCGAATTCAAGCCGCTGCACGACCTGAACCCGGTCCGGCTCGGCTGGATCGACGCGCACGCCCATCTGGCCGGCAAGCGCGTGCTCGACATCGGTTGCGGCGGCGGCATCCTGTCCGAATCGATGGCGGGGCTCGGCGCGCAGGTGAAAGGCATCGACCTGTCCACCGAAGCGCTTGGCGTCGCCGACCTGCACAGCCTCGAGAGCGGCGTGACGGTCGACTACGAGGCGATCGCGGCCGAAGCGATCGCGGAACGCGAGCCCGGCACCTACGACGTGGTCACGTGCATGGAAATGCTCGAGCACGTGCCGTCGCCGGCCAATGTCGTCGCGGCCTGCGCAACGCTCGTCAAGCCGGGCGGCTGGGTGTTCTTCTCGACGCTGAACCGCAACCTGAAGTCCTACCTGTTCGCGGTGATCGGCGCCGAGTACATCGCACAAATGCTGCCGAAGGGCACGCACGACTACGCACGCTTCATCCGTCCGTCGGAACTGGCCGGCTTCGTGCGCGCCACCGATCTGCACGTCGTGGAGATCAAGGGCATCACGTATCATCCGCTCGGCAAGCGCTTCGCGCTGTCGAACGACACCGACATCAATTATCTCGTCGCGTGCCGTCGCGGTGCGTGACAACGATTCGACCGGTATGACGACTTCCCTCTCGCCCACGCGGGCCGCGCCTGACGACCCGGGCCTGCAGCGCTGCGACGCGGTGCTGTTCGATCTCGACGGCACGCTCGCCGATACCGCACCCGATCTCGCGGCCGCCGTCAACAAGATGCAGCGCGCGCGCGGGCTGGCCGAAACCCCGCTCGACACGCTGCGGCCGCTGGCGTCCGCCGGCGCGCGCGGCCTGCTCGGCGGCGCATTCGGCATCACCCCGCAATCGGCCGACTACGACGCGATGCGCGACGAGTTCCTGGCCAACTACGCGACCGACCTTTGCGTGCACACGACGCTGTTCCCCGGCATCGACACGCTGCTCGACGAACTCGACGCGCGCGGCGTGCGCTGGGGCATCGTCACGAACAAGGCGATGCGCCTGACCGAACCGCTCGTCGGCCTGCTCGGCCTCGGCCCGCGCGCGGCGTGCGTCGTCGGGGGCGACACGACGCCGCACGCGAAGCCGCACCCTGCCCCGCTGCTGCATGCGGCCGGACAGCTGACGATCTCGCCCGAACGCATCGTCTACGTCGGCGACGACCTGCGCGACATTCAGGCCGGCAGCGCGGCGGGCATGGCGACCGTCGCGGCCGCCTATGGCTATTGCGGCGACGGCGCCGCGCCGGGAGACTGGCAAGCGCAGCACCTTGTCGAAACGACGCAGCAATTACGCGAGCTGCTGCGCGATGTTGGGCTATAATGTTAGATCTTATCCGCGGGGGCGACCTGGTTTCGACAGGGGTTGTGAAGCGGCTAGGGCATGTCGAGGACCCGTCACCTCGTTAATCAATGGGAAAAACGTAACTGCAAACGACGATACGTTCGCACTGGCAGCCTAAGGGCCGCCGTCCTCTGCCTAGTTCACTGACGGGCTAGCGTCGCAAGACCGGTAGCAATACCGCCAGAGGTCATTTACGTCAGTTAAGCCTTGGCGGCGTCGCGACGCCCGGGTCGAAAACCTAGCGAATCGCCGTAGCGCAGCGTGTTCGTCCGCGTCGCTGCGGTTAAATCAAATGACAGAACTAAACATGTAGAACTGGTCGTGGAGCGCTTCTGGACGCGGGTTCGATTCCCGCCGCCTCCACCAAATTCTCGCGATGCAACGAACCCCGCACGACGACCGTCCTGCGGGGTTTTTTGTTGCCTGTGCAACGCATCCGTGGCGCACGGTGCCGCCCTCCTTCGGAAAAAGCGCCCAGCCCCGATGGGCCGGGCGGAATGCCGCGGAAAACCCGGCGGCAGGAGGTGACGGATATCGGGCCGCCCCGCGAGCGCCTCATACAGGCGCACGCGGCGACAGCCCACCCTGGCCCGACCGTTCGGCGCGCCGCGCGACTGATCGTCGCACCTGACGCTCCGCCCGCCGTCCCGGGTGACGCGCGGCTTAGCTGCCGCGATACAGCAAGTTCATTTCGTCGGCAGTGGCCGGACGCACGCCCGCTGCGCGCGAACCGGACGCCGATGAGCCCTGCGCTTGCGCGCCGTAACCGCTCGCATCGACACCTTGCGCCTGCGCGACGGCATTGCGCTGCTGCTCGGCGACGCGCGCGGTCGCGGCCTGGATCGCTTCCGGGTAATGCGGATCTTCACCGCGTGCCGAGTTGTAGCCTGCCTGCTGGAGCTGAACCAGTTCGGCGCGCACCTGCGCGCGGGTAATCTGCGAACCCGGCTGGGCGAACGACACGACCGGGGCAACGAGGGCTGCAGCAACGACGACGGCTTGAACGAGCGATTTCATGATGACCTACCTCCAGATTTGTCCGTTTTCGCGATGAACACCTCGTTCATCGCTGACACCTGAAGTTTATGTAGGCAGTTGCTTAAGAATAAGGCAGGTTTCGGGAAGACAGACTTCCAGAATACGGGTTAACCACTACGCAAGCGTCAGATTCTCGCGGGCTCCGTTTGCCGCCGGTACCGCGGAAACGCGCGAGCCCCGCGAAGCAGGATGCTCGCGGGGCTCGCAATGAATGAAACATGTCAGTACGCCCGGGAACGAAACCACGCCGGGCGACGCCCGGACGCCCTCATCGCCGCTTCATTCGCCGTCCATCGGGCACTTCAGGTTGCAGCCGTTCGGATCACCCAGGTCGCCCTTGCGGCGCAGCGCGGATTTCTTGCCGCTCTGATATTTCTTCGACGGCGCCGACGCCGCAAACGGCATCTGCGGATGTTCATTCAGCCGGAACTGGTCGCTCAGAATGCCGCCGGGCACGCCGGGCGAATTCTGCGCGAACGCGAGCGGCGAAGCCGCGATCAGCAACCCCGCGGTCAACGCTGCCGCGGCGAGGGGAAGGGAAAGTTTCATGGCGTGACGACGCCTGGCTGGCGTGCTTGTTGGAACGTTGATCGAGCGGCAAGCGTAGCGCAAATCCGCAGCCGCTGCAGAGCCGCTCTCGCGCGGCCCCGTTACCGTGCGTTGTCGCTGCGCGCCATCTACGCGTCCGTGCCGGCGAGCCCCGCCGCGACGCTCGTCACCGTGCCGCACGCGGCCGGATCGTAGCCGTCGAGACGCGCGACCCGCTCGACGTAGCGCGCATCGCGCAGCAACGCCAGCACGCCGTCGAGCGGCCGCTCGTCGAGCCCTTCGCGCTCGCAAGCGAAGTAGTAATCCTCGTCGACGACCGGAATGAAATCGAGACCGAAATGATGCGCGGCCGGCTCGACGCCGAAGCCGAGATCGGCCATCCCGCTGGCGACGAACGCGGCGATCGCCGAATGGGTCAACTCGGCCGACGCATAGCCGTTGATGCGTTCGGGATCGACGCCGATCCGGCGCAACGCGAGATCCAGCAGCATGCGCGTGCCCGAACCCGGCTGGCGGTTGACGAAGCGGATGTCGTCGCGCGCGAGGTCGGACAGGCCGCGCACCTGCTTCGGGTTGCCGCGCGGCAAGAACAACCCTTGCTTGCGCCGCGTCAGGTGAATCAGCACGTGGCGCGCGTCGTCGAGCCAGGGCCGGTAGATCTGCGCGCATTGTTCGCGAAACTCGCCACGCGGCAGATGAAACCCCGCCAGCTCGCATTCGCCGCGCGCGAGCGCCTGCACGGCCTCGACGCTCTCGCGATACTTGATGTCGACCGCCGCATGTGCGTCGACCAGGGCAGAGACGAGCGCCGCAACCGCATAACCGTGCGACGCGTGGATCCGCACGCCGCCGTCGCGCTGCGCGAGCCGCCGGTTCAGGTCGCTCGCGACTTCGGCGGCCAGCGCGCGCAGGTTCCCGTCGAGACGGCTGCGCGCGAGGCGCTGCGCGTCGACGACCGCCTGCCCGAGCTCGGACAGCACCGAGCCCTTGCCTCGCGCGGTTTCGATCAGCGCGCCGCCGACGCAGGCCTCCAGCGCGCGCAGCACCCCCCATGCGTGCCGGTACGACAACCCCTTGGCCTGCGCCGCCTGCGCGATGCTGCCCGTCCCGGCGACGAGCTCCAGCAGCGGCGCGACGTCCGACAGGCTCGCCTTGCGCCCCTCGCTGTCGCGCACGATCAGATTTGCGTCGCATTCGACTCGAATCATTTATGCACCATGACTTCCTATTGCGACCACTCAATGTTCCGCTTATCGTTGAACCAAATCCAACAGAACGAAGTCAGCATGCGCAATATATGAATCACCGGCGCATATGAGACTTTGGAGGAGCATAACAGATGTCCCCGATTTCCGAAGCGCCCGACGCACTCGTCGCGCGGCATGCGCACGGCGGCCGGTCGCTCGTCGCCGTGCTGCACGCGATCCAGGACGAAGCGGGCTACGTGCCGCCCGGTTGCGTCGCGCCGCTCGCGAAGGCGCTGAACCTGTCGCGCGCGGAAGTGCACGGCGTCCTCACCTATTACCACCATTTCCGCACCGAGCCGCCGGCGCGCGTGACGATCCAGATGTGCCGCGCCGAAGCGTGCCGCAGCATGGGCTGCGAGGCGCTCGCGGCGCACGCGCAAGCGCGCACCGGCTGCACGTTCGACGCGTCGCACGCGGGCGCCGTCGCGCCGGGCGCCGTCGCGCTCGAGTCCGTCTACTGCCTGGGGCTCTGCGCGCAATCGCCGTCGATGACGGTCAACGGCGTGCTGCACGCGAAGGTCACCCCGGAGAAATTCGACGCGCTGCTCGCCGACGCCGTCGCCCACGCTCAGGAGACCGCATGACGACCCGCATCTATGTGCCGCGCGATTCGTCCGCGCTCGCCCTCGGCGCCGATGCGCTCGCCGCCGCGATCGTCGCGGAAGCCGAACGGCGCGGCATCGCGATCGACCTCGTGCGCAACGGCACGCGCGGCCTGCTGTGGCTCGAACCGCTCGTCGAGATCGGCACGGCGGCCGGCCGCGTCGGCTATGCGAACCTGTCGGCCGCCGACGTGCCTGCCCTGTTCGACGCCAACTGGCTCGACGGCGGCGCACACCCGAGCGGCGTCGGCCTCGTCGACGCGCTGCCGTATCTCGCGCGCCAGCAGCGCCTCACGTTCGCGCGCATCGGCCTGACCGACCCGCTGTCGATCGACGACTACCTGCGGCACGACGGCCTCGCCGGCCTGAAGAACGCGCTCGCGCTCGACGGCGACGCCGCGTGCGACGCGCTGATCGAGTCGGGCCTGCGCGGCCGCGGCGGCGCGGCATTTCCGGCCGGCATCAAATGGCGCACGGTGCGGCACGCGAGCGCGAATCAGAAATACATCGTCTGCAATGCGGACGAAGGCGACTCGGGCACGTTCTCCGATCGCCTGATCATGGAAAGCGACCCGTACTGCCTGATCGAAGGGATGATCATCGCGGGCATCGCGACCGGCGCGACGATCGGCTACATCTACGTGCGCAGCGAATATCCGCACGCGATCGCGACGCTCGAAGCCGCGATCGCGCGCGCCCGCGACGCCGGCTGGCTCGGCGCGAGCGTACTCGGCTCCGCGCACGCGTTCGAGCTGCACGTCGCGAAAGGCGCGGGCTCGTACGTATGCGGCGAGGAAACCGCGCTGCTCGAATCGCTCGAGGGCAAGCGCGGCGTCGTGCGCGCGAAGCCGCCGCTGCCGGCGCTCGCCGGGCTGTTCGGCCAGCCTACCGTGATCAACAACGTGATCACGCTCGCGACCGCGCCGGTGATCTTCGCGCGCGGCGCCGCGTTCTATCGCGACTTCGGGATGGGCCGCTCGCGCGGCACGCTGCCGTTCCAGCTCGCCGGCAACATCCGGCACGGCGGGCTCGTCGAACTCGCGTTCGGCGTCACGCTGCGCGAGCTGCTGTTCGATTTCGGCGGCGGCACCGCCAGCGGCCGGCCCGCACGCGCCGCGCAGGTCGGCGGCCCGCTCGGCACCTACCTGCCCGAGCACCAATGGGACGTGCCGCTCGATTACGAGGCGTACGCGGCGATCGGCGCGGTGGTCGGCCACGGCGGCATCGTGCTGCACGACGACACGTCGAACCTCGCCGAGCTCGCCGAGTACGCGATGAAATTCTGCGCGATCGAATCGTGCGGCAAATGCACGCCGTGCCGGATCGGCTCCACGCGCGGCGTCGAGACGATCGCGCGCATCCGCCGGGGCGACACGTCGGAGCGCCAGGTCACGCTGCTGCGCGACCTGTGCGACACGATGCTCGCCGGCTCGCTCTGCGCGATGGGCGGGATGACGCCGTACCCGGTGCTGTCCGCGCTCGACCATTTCCCCGAAGATTTCGGGCTCGCCGCCGGCAAGGATGCCGCGCCGGGCCCGGCCAAGGCCGCGGCCTGACCCAGAAGGAGCATTGCATGTCCCTCGATGCGCTCAATTCCAGACAAGGCGGCTGCGGCTCGGGCCAGTGCGCGTGCAAGAGCGCCGCGCAGGCGCGCGCGCGCGCGATCCGTTCGACGACACCGACTATGGCACGCCGCAGCGTTACGCCGATACCGACGTCACGCTCGAGATCGACGGCCAGCCGGTCACGGTGCCGGCCGGCACGTCGGTGATGCGCGCGGCGATCGAAGCCGGCGTGAACGTGCCGAAGCTGTGCGCGACCGACTCGCTCGAACCGTTCGGCTCGTGCCGGCTGTGCCTCGTCGAGATCGAAGGCCGGCGCGGCTATCCGGCGTCGTGCACGACGCCGGCCGAAGCCGGCATGAAGGTGCGCACGCAGTCCGACCGGCTGCAGGCGCTGCGCCGCAACGTGATGGAGCTGTACATCTCCGACCACCCGCTCGACTGCCTCACCTGCCCCGCCAACGGCGACTGCGACCTGCAGGACATGGCGGGCGTCGTCGGGCTGCGCGAGGTGCGCTACGGCTTCGACGGCGCGAACCATCTGCGCGATCAAAAGGACGAGTCGAATCCGTACTTCACGTACGACCCGTCGAAGTGCATCGTCTGCAACCGCTGCGTGCGCGCGTGCGAGGAAACGCAGGGCACGTTCGCGCTAACGATCGCGGCGCGCGGCTTCGAATCGCGCGTCGCCGCGGGCGAAGGCGAAGCGTTCATGGATTCGGAATGCGTGTCGTGCGGCGCGTGCGTGGCCGCGTGCCCGACCGCGACGCTGCAGGAGAAGTCGGTCGTGCAGCTCGGCCAGCCCGAGCACGCGATCGTGACGACCTGCGCGTATTGCGGCGTCGGCTGCTCGTTCAAGGCGGAGATGAAAGGCACGCAGGTCGTGCGCATGACGCCGCACAAGAACGGCCTCGCGAACGAAGGCCACGCGTGCGTGAAGGGACGCTTCGCGTGGGGCTATGCGACGCACAAGGATCGCATCACTAAGCCGATGATCCGCGAGAGGATCACCGACCCGTGGCGCGAAGTGAGCTGGGAAGAGGCGCTCACCTATGCCGCCACGCAGTTCCGCAAGCTGCAGGCGAAGTACGGCCGCGACTCGATCGGCGGCATCACGTCGTCGCGCTGCACGAACGAGGAAACCTATCTCGTGCAGAAGCTCGTGCGCGCCGCGTTCGGCAACAACAACGTCGACACCTGCGCGCGCGTGTGCCACTCGCCGACCGGCTACGGCCTGAAGACGACGCTCGGCGAATCGGCCGGCACGCAGACCTTCGCGTCGGTCGCCAAGGCCGACGTGATCGTCGTGATCGGCGCGAACCCGACCGACGGCCACCCCGTGTTCGGCTCGCGCCTGAAGCGCCGCGTGCGCGAAGGCGCGAAGCTGATCGTCGTCGATCCGCGCCGCATCGACGTGGTCGACGGCCCGCACGTGAAGGCGTCGCATCACCTGCAGCTGCGCCCCGGCACCAACGTCGCGATCGTCAATGCGCTCGCGCACGTGATCGTCACCGAAGGGCTCGTCGACACGGCCTTCGTCGCCGAACGCTGCGAGACGCGCGCGTTCGAGCAGTGGCGCGAGTTCGTTTCGCGCGCCGAGAATTCGCCGGAAGCGACCGCGGACGTGACCGGCGTGCCGGCCGAGCAGGTGCGCGCCGCCGCGCGGCTGTACGCGACCGGCGGCAATGCCGCGATCTACTACGGGCTCGGCGTGACCGAGCACGCGCAAGGCTCGACGATGGTGATGGGCATCGCGAACCTCGCGATGGCGACCGGCAACATCGGCCGCGAAGGCGTCGGCGTCAATCCGCTGCGCGGCCAGAACAACGTGCAGGGCTCGTGCGACATGGGCTCGTTCCCGCACGAGCTGCCCGGCTACCGGCATATCGGCGACGCCGGCGTGCGCGCGCTGTTCGAGGACGCGTGGGCGGCCAAGCTGCAGCCGGAGCCGGGGCTGCGCATCCCGAACATGTTCGACGCGGCGCTCGACGGCAGCTTCAAGGGGCTGTACTGCCAGGGCGAGGACATCGTGCAGTCGGACCCGAACACCCAGCACGTCGCGGCCGCGCTGTCGTCGATGGAGTGCATCGTCGTGCAGGACATCTTCCTGAACGAGACGGCGAAGTACGCGCACGTGTTCCTGCCCGGTTCGTCGTTCCTCGAGAAGGACGGCACGTTCACGAACGCGGAGCGCCGCATCTCGCGGGTGCGCAAGGTGATGCCGCCGCTCGCCGGCTACGCGGACTGGGAAGTGACGCTGATGCTCGCCCGCGCGCTCGGCTACGAGATGGACTACGCGCATCCGTCGGAGATCATGGACGAGATCGCGCGGCTCACGCCGACCTTCTCGGGCGTGTCGTACGCGAAGCTCGACGCGCTCGGCAGCATCCAGTGGCCGTGCAACGAGCATGCGCCGGAAGGCACGCCGACGATGCACATCGACACGTTCGTGCGCGGCAAGGGCAGGTTCATGATCACGCAGTTCATTCCGACGCCGGAAAAGGTCACGCAGCGCTATCCGCTGATCCTGACGACGGGCCGCATCCTGTCGCAATACAACGTCGGCGCGCAGACGCGCCGCACCGACAACGTGCAGTGGCACAAGGAGGACCGGCTCGAGATTCATCCGCACGACGCGCAGGACCGCGGGATCCGCAGCGGCGACTGGGTCGGCATCGAGTCGCGCGCGGGCCAGACCGTGCTGCGCGCGCTCGTGACCGAGCGCATGCAGCCGGGCGTCGTATACACGACGTTCCACTTCCCCGAATCGGGCGCGAACGTGATCACGACCGACAGCTCGGACTGGGCGACGAACTGCCCCGAGTACAAGGTGACGGCGGTACAGGTGATGCCGGTCGCGCAGCCGTCCGACTGGCAGCGCGCGTACGCGCGCTTCAACGCCGAGCAGCTCGACCTGCTCGAACGCCGCGCAGCCCCGCCCGCGGCCGTGACGACCGGCAAGTGAGGACGCCATGAACACCGGACACCTGATCGACATGGCCAACCAGATCGGCGAGTTCTTTGCATCGATGCCGGATCGCGACGAGGCGCTGGCCGGTATCGCCGACCACATCCGGCGCTTCTGGGAACCGCGGATGCGCCGCGCGCTGCTCGCGGCGTTCGACGATCCGGCCGGCGACGCGGCGCAGCGCGCCGCGCCGATCGTCCGCGAGGCGATTGCCGCCTATCGCGACACGCTGACGCCTGCCGACGCGCCCGTCTGAACGCCCGACCGGCGTATCGCCGCCGCTACGCGGGCAGCGACACGCCGGCGAACCAGCTCTCGCAGTGGCGCAGCAGCGCGTTCGTGTCGGACGCGAGCCGGCCGCGCGCCGCGATGTAGCCGTCGGGCCGCACCAGGTAGAACGACGGACGAGACCGGCCGTAGGCGTCGGCCAGCCCTGCCGCGCCGTCGCCTTCGGTATCGGCGACGCGCCACACGCGCACCGCGCCCGGCATGATCCGTTCGAGCGACTGCGCAAGCGCTTGCGCGGCCTCGGCAGCGGGCGGCGGCGCGCCCGCCCCGCCCTCCTGGGGCGGCTCCTCGAGCAGCAGCAGCGTGAAGCCCGTCGGCTCGTGCAGGTCGAACAGCCGCGCGACGCCCGGCGCCTGCCCGAGCGGCCCGTCGATCACGTGCACGAGCGCATCGGGCGCCCGCTCTCCCGCGCGCGGGCCGCCGTCGAGCACGCGCTCGAGCGTGAGCGGGCTCTTGCGGTACTGCACCCCCAGTTCGCTGACCGTGCGCCGCACTGCGTCGCGCATCGGCCCGAACGACGCCAGCAGCGGCACGACATGATCGCGCAACAGCTTCATCGGCCCGCGATCGGCCTCGACGATCTGCGTCAGGAAGCTCGTCTGCCGCAACACGTCGCGCTCGATCGGATGGCGCTCCGCGTGATACGTGTCGAGCAGCCGCTCCGGCGCCCCCGCGCCCAGCACCCGCGCGAGCTTCCAGCCGAGGTTGAACGCCTCCTGGATGCCGGTGTTCATGCCCTGCGCGCCCGCCGGGCTATGGACGTGCGCGGCGTCGCCCGCGAAGAACACGCGCCCGTGCCGCAAGCGCTCGACCATCCTGCTATGCAGGTGGAAATAGGACGACCACGTCAGGTCGCTCAGGACGATCGGCGTCCCCATCCGCGCACGGACGATCTCCTGGCATTGTGCAAGCGACGGCCCGCGCTCGTCGGACAGCGCGCCGTTCTCCCGCGGCCGGTCCGCGACCAGCCGGTAGCGGCCGTCGCCCATCGGAAACAGGCCCGCGATGCCTTCCGCCGTCGTGAACAGATGAATCTCGTCGTCCGGCCAGTCGGGAATCGCCGCGAGATCGGCGAGCAGGAAGGTCTGCTCGAACGGCCGGCCGGCAAAGCCCACGCCGAGCAGATGCCGCACCGTGCTGTGCGCGCCGTCGGCGGCGATCAGGTACGACGGCGCGAGCCGCTCCTCCGCGCCGCGCGCATCGCGGATCGTCACGTCGAGGGACGCGCCGCCCGCGTCGCAGGCGGTCAGCGCAAGGCCGCGCTCGACCGTGACGCCGAGGCTTTCGAGATGCTCGGCGAGCAGCCGCTCCGTGACGCTCTGGTCAAGAAAAAGCAGATACGGATAGCGCGTCTGCAGCGGATCGAAATCGAGCCGGGCGATCACGCGGCCGTCCGCGTGCAGCGCCGCCGCGTGCGCGCGATGCCCGCTCGCGAGAAACGGTTCGACCACGCGGTGCTGCTCCAGCAATTCGAGCGTGCGCGCCTGGATGCCGATCGCGCGCGAATACGGCGACGGCTCCGCCGCCTGGTCGATCACGCGCACCGGCACGCGCGCCCGGGCAAGGCTCATCGCGGCGGCAAGGCCGGTCGGCCCCGCGCCGACGACCAGCACGGGTGGGATATCGAGCAGTTCGTCGACCATGAGAACCTCGATGACACGCGACCCTGCAAGTCTACGCCGCTCCGCCTGACGGGACCATATGCCGGACGGCCGACCGGGGCCCCTGGCCGGGTATGGGACAATGCGCGTTTCCCGCCAGTTTTCGCGTCATGGATTCCGCCTTCGACCGAGCGTACGCCGCGCATCGCGCGGGCCGCCTCGCCGACGCCGAGCACGGCTACCGCGCCGCGCTCGCCGCCAATCCCGCTGACGCCGACGCGCTGCATCTGTTCGGCGTGCTTCGGCATCAGCAGGGGCAGCACGCCGAAGCGGCCGATCTCGTCGGCCGCGCGGTCGCGCTGCGCCCGGACGATGCCGCGCTGCAGCTCAATCTCGGCAATGCGCTGAAAGCGCTCGGCCGCGTGGAGGAGGCGCTCGACCGCTTTCGCAACGCGCTGACGCTCGCACCCGAATTTCCGCTCGCGCACTACAACCTCGGCAACGCGTATGCGGCGCTGCAGCGTCACGACGAGGCGATCGACGCGTTCGGCCGCGCGCTGCGGCTCACGCCCGACGACGCGTCGATCCACAACAATCTCGGCAACGCGCTGAACGCGCTCGGCCGCCACGACGATGCGCTGGCCGCGTTCCATCGCGCGCTGGCGCTGCGGCCGGGCCATGCCGGCGCGCACAACAACCTCGCGATGGCGCTGTCCGCGATGGGCCGGGCCGACGACGCGATCGCGCATTTCCACGCGGCCATCGCCGCGCAGCCGCGCTTCGTCGCCGCCCATTTCAACCTCGGCAACACGCTCGACGCGGTCGGCCGCCACGCCGAAGCGGCCGCGGCGTTCGAAGCGACGCTCGCGCTGCATCCGTCCTTTCCGCTCGCGCTGTTCGGCCTCGCGAACGCGCTGAGCGCGCAGGACCGCCATCGCGACGCGCTGCCCTACTACGAACGCGCGGTCGGCCTCGATCCGTCGTTCAGCCTCGCATGGCTGAACCTCGGCACCGCGCACCACGCGCTCGGCGCGCACGAGATGGCGCTGCGCGCGTTCGACCAGGCGCTGCGCGTCGAGCCGGACTTCACGCTGGCGCAATTGCATCGCGCGGTCACGCTGCTGACGCTCGGCGATTTCACCCGCGGCCTGCCCGCCTACGAGGCGCGCCACGCCACGCCCGGCGCGACGCCGCTCGGCGCGCTGCCGCGCTGGCAGGGCGAGCCGATCGCGTCGCGCACGCTGCTGATCCGCGCGGAGCAGGGGTTCGGCGACACGCTGCAGTTCGTCCGCTTCGTGCCGCTCGCCCGCGCGCGCTGCGCGCACGTCGTGCTCGAAGTGCAGCCGGAACTCGTCGCGCTGCTCGAACCGGCCGCCGCGCGCTGGCGCGTCACGCTCGTCGCGCAGGGCGCGGCGAAGGCGCCCGCGGCGGACATCGGTTGCACGCTGCTGAGCCTGCCGTTCGCGCTCGGGCTGCAGCCGGACGACATCCTGTCCGGCACGCGCTACCTCCACACCCCGGACGCAGCCCGCCGGCGCTTTCGCGGCTCCCTCGGCGGGCAGCAACGACGCAAGTTCGGCATCGTCTGGTCCGGGCGGCGCAACGCACGGGACAATCGCTCGATGCCGCTGGCCGAGCTCGAGCCGCTGTTCGCGTTGCCCGACATCGACTGGATCGTGCTGCAGCCGGCCGTCGACGACGACGAGCTGGCCCGCCTCGACGCGCATCCGCGCGTCCACCCGTTCGGCGACCGGCTGACCGACTTCGCCGCGACGGCCGCGCTGATCGAACGGCTCGACGGCGTCGTGTCGATCGACACCGCAGCCGCGCACCTCGCCGGCGCGCTCGGCAAGCCGTTGTGGCTGATGCTGCCGTTCGCGGCCGACTGGCGCTGGTTCGGCGGTCGCGACTGCCCGTGGTATCCGCAAGCCCGGCTCGTGCGCCAGCCCGCGCCGGGGCAATGGCGCGACGTCGTGAGCGAAGTCGCCGACATGCTGCGCACTGCCTGAGCCCATCGGCAGTGTCGAGATCGCGGGCGTAAACCCGTCGATCGTCGTCGCGAGGCTGTACGCGAGCGCGAAGCCGGCCGTGCGCACGTCGGCCGGCATCGCGCCGTTGCTTGATGCATAAAGGAACGATAGCCGCAGCTCGACCACGCGCAGCCGCAGGAACGACGGCTGCGCGACCAGACACTGAACGGCCGGATAGGCGGTCACGAGCATGAGCAGCGTGAACGCGATCAGCACCGGGCGGCGGCCGATGCGGTCCGACAGCGGCAGCCAGACTGCGAGGGCTCCGCCCGGCGCTGGGCGATGAAGTCGTGGTGATAGACGGCAAGAGCGCTATACGTTTCGTGCGATTGCCCTGGGTTGTCAGAACATCGGCCTCCAAATTCAGATCAGTCCGATCGACTGCCGGCGCCCCAGCGATCACAATTTCGGATTTACTTCGACGCCAGCGCCACATCCGCTCCACGCCCGTGCCGCACCGCGTATCGCCGCCATGAATCCATCGCCATTCGTTCCCGTTGAAGGCGACCTTGCCGTTCCCCGATTCCGTCCGCTCGACGGCATCCCGCTCGGGCGCGAATGGGCGTTTCGCGGCACGTCGGACGCCCGATCGGGCAGCCCGTACACCGCTCGGACCGAGACTACCTGCATCGACGTCGATGCTCCGCATCGCGCCTGCCACTGGACGCCGTCGAGCAATGCGGAGCCCGAACCCGTCGTGGTCCACCCTCGCTCGCATTCGGACGCTGCCGCACCTGCGCGGCGCGCCGTGCTCGCGTCCTGCTGGACCCTCGGCGCGCTCGGCATCATCGGCTGGCTCATCGCTGCCCACGAACCGGCTTTCGATCCTGCGCGGGTGCCGGGAAACACGCAAACGGGCGTCACCGCCATCAGCCGCATCGCCCAGCCGCCGGAGCCCGCGCTCGCCGCTGCCCGCGTACCTGCCACCGAGTCTTCGGTCCACGCCGCGCCCGAAGCGGCAGCGGCCAAGCCAGTGATCACTGCCGACGCCGCGCCGATGACCGCCAAAACCGAACATCCGGTCGTGACGCACGCCGCCGCGCTACCGCGGACTGGTCGTGCGAGCGAACGGCAGGCAACGGCGCGCGCGCAGCCCGCGATGCCCGCCGCGCACCACCGGGTCGCCGCACGCGTCCAGCCCGCACCACCGCCGGCGGCAGCCTCCGCGCTTCGGCGCGCGTCCATGTCAGCGCCGCTCGACGATCTCGACGACCCGCGAACGCTGATCGCGCTGGAAAAGGCGCTGCGAACCGAACAGCCCGCCGCCGTGCGGGCACCGCAAACGGCTGCGGCCGACGGCGACTGGACGTCGCGGCTGTCACATCGGCGCCTGACCGACACGCCGGACGCATTCATGCACTGACCGGCGTGCCGCAAAAAAACAACCCGATCCGTGCAAGCCGATCGGGTTGATTCGTTCAGTGTGCCCTTGTCGTCAGGCCCGGCGAGGATCGTCGATCCTTGTAGTTCCAGGCCGGCGCGCGGCTACTTGTGCGCCGGCAGCCCCGTCTCGGTCTGCCGCTCGAGCTGCTGCACCTGCTGCTGCAGCTCGCGCAGCTGCGCCTGCGCGGCGCGCTTCTCGATCTGCAGCGCATGCGCCTGCTCCTGCGCCGACTTCTGCCGCTGCGCGACTTCCGCCTGCTGGCTGCGCGCGATGCCCAGGTCCGCCTGCAGCTGCTGCGCGCGACTGTTCGACAATGCGATCACGCGCTCGAGAAACGCCTTCTGCGCCTGCAGTTCGGTCCGGCGGATTTCGATGTCCGACAACTGTACGGTCTGCTGACTGAAATTCGCATAGATCATTTCCGCGCGACTCTTGTCCTGCGACTTGATCACGCGCCACAGGTGCTTGTCCTGGAACAGCGCGACGTAGTACGTCATTTCCTGCGGATCGAACATCAGGCTCGCGCCGTAGCTGCCGTTGTACGTGGTGCGCATTTCGACGACCCGGCCGTCGCGCAGCATCCGCGTCAGCTCGGCGACGTTGCCTTGCGCGGCCCCCTCCGCCGCGGGTGCGGCTTCGCCGCCCAGGCTCGTCACGGCCGGGCGGGTGCCGGCGACGGGCGCCGTGTCGTCGGCGGACCACGCCGCAACGGCGTGCGCGCATGCGGCCATCGCAACGATCCACGTTGCGCATCGGACAGGGGAAAGATTTCGGAAGACCAACGTCAGACTCCGGCGGACGAATCGGGAACGCACGATTATCGTTCAATTCGCCGACGCCGCATCTCGAATTTAGCGAGATGCGGCGCGTCGTTGCAACGCTTGACGGTCTTACAGGCGGGTCTCGCGCGCGGCACGCAGGAATGCGTCGAGCAGCGGCGTGCAATCGAGCAGTTCGGCCCCGCCCGCGCGATGGAACTCGGGGTGCCACTGCACGCCGACGACGAACGGCGCGCGCCGGTAGCGGATGCCCTCGATGATCCCGTCGCCGGCCGAGACGGCCTCGATGTTCAGGTCACGGCCCAGGTCGCGGATCGCCTGATGGTGAATCGAGTTGACGATCGCCTCGCGGCGCCCCGGGAACATGCTCGCGAGCGTCGAGCTGTCGGGAAACCGGATCGCGTGGCGGTGCTGGTCGTAATGCTCGCTCACGTGCGGGTTCGCGGTCGGCACGTCGGTCGCGATGTCCTGGTAGAGCGACCCGCCGAACGCGACGTTGATCAGCTGGCAGCCGCGGCACACGCCGAGCACCGGCTTGCCGGACTCGACGAATTCGTGCAGCAGCTCGAGCTCGTACATGTCGCGCACGCGGTCGCCCGGCCATTCGGGATGCGCGTCCGACGCCGCATAGGTCTGCGGCGACACGTCGGCGCCGCCCTGCAGCAGCAGGCCGTCGAGATGCTTCGCATAGTCGCGCAGGCGGATGTTGCTCGGATGCAGCATCCCCTGATGACCGACGGTCGGAATCATGAAGACCAGCACGTCGCGCGACATCACCCAGTGCGCGATCGATTCCTCCAGATACTGCAGCGTCTTGCCGCGCAGCCCCTTTGCACCCGGCTCCGGATGGAAGATCCGCGCGGACACGCCGATGCGCAGCGTGCGCTGCGTGATGCGCTGGCCGGCGCGATCGAACAGGCGGCGCGCACGCGCCGCGATGATCCGGCCGAACACCGACCACGGCGTGTCGCTCTGCTTCAGGTAGGCGGGCGGCGCGGTCTGCGCGCTCGCGGGCGGCGGCCGCGGCGTGTCGAAGTCGGGCGGCGCGCCGAATCCCGGCGGCGGCGCGCCCGGTTTGCGTTCGTTCGCCGTCGCGCCGGCGCCGCCGGCCGCGGCCCCCGGCGCACCCGGCTCGGACGCCCCGGTGACGGGCGAAGCGCCCGCCCCGGCGACGTCATCGACGACGCCTTGTGCCTCGGACGTCTGAGCGGCCGTGCCGGCCGCTGCGTTCACCGAATTCGGACGGGTGGGATCGGAAGAAGGAGATGACGTGCCGGCCGAGCCGGCGAAGGAAGGCGTGTTTTCGCTCATGACGGTGGTCTGCTGCGTCGCTCACGCGGGTGGATTGACGAAGGTTCATTATGCTTCAGTGCCCGATCGCTTGGGGAGCCGACAACATCTTGTCATCAATGTTGCAGGGGTCCGGTCACATCCCGCGCGGAAATCGCCGCCCGCCGGCGCACTGGACACCAGTGATATATCACCATAATATCGGCTCATTGCCCACGCGCCGGAACAATCCGCATGCCCTCGCCTCGCCCGGCCGCCGCGCCGCCATCCGCATGAACACCCGGATCGACGCCCCGCACGTCCACCGGCCCCCGGCCTCGTCCGCCAGTCTCGCCGAACGCGCGTATGCGCTGATCCAGCGCGACATCATCACGATGCGCCTCAAGCCCGGCGCGGCGCTCAACGAAGCCGAGCTCGTCGCGCGCACCGGCATCGGCCGCACGCCGGTCCATCAGGCCGTGCATCGCCTCGTGCTCGAGGGGCTGCTGTCGGTCATCCCGCGCAAGGGGCTGATGGTGCAGCCGCTGTCGCTCGACGACATCGTCGCGATCATCGACGTGCGGCGCATCAACGAAGCGCACTGCGTCGAGCTCGCCGCCCGCCACGCGACGCCGGACGATTTCGCGCGCCTGGCCGCGCTGCTCGACGACGGCGAGACCCGCGCCGACGCGCACGACGTCGAGGGCATGATGGAACTCGACCGCGCGTTTCATCTGACGATCGGCGCGGCCGCGCGCAACCCGGTGCTGGCCGAGATCCTGCGCGGGCTGCACGAGCGCTCGCTGCGCTTCTGGTTCGTCACGCTGTCCGCACCGGACCACCTCGCCGACGTCCAGCGCGAACACCGCGAACTGTTCGAACGGCTCGCCGCGCGCGACGCCGCCGGTGCGCGCGCGGCCGTCGAACGCCATATCGACTCGTTCCGCGCCGCCCTTCTTCAACATCTTCACCCCTGAGCCGACCATGACCACTTTCACGCCCTTCCCTCCGCTCGCCCAGCTCGCCGCGGATCTCGCGTCCGGCAGGACGACGAGCCGCGCGCTCGTCGACACCGCGCTCGCACGGATTGCCGATCCGGCCGGCCAGGGCGCGGTCGTGTTCACCGAAGTCGACGCCGACAACGCGCGCGCCGCCGCCGACGCGCACGACCGGCTGCGCGCGGCCGGCACCGTGCTGTCGCCGCTCGCGGGCATTCCGGTGTCGGTGAAGGACCTGTTCGACGTCGCCGGCCAGGTGACGCGGGCCGGCTCGCGCGTGCTCGACGGCGCGCCGCCCGCCGCGACCGACGCGATCGCCGTCGCGCGGCTCAAGCGCGCGGGCGCGGTGCTGGTCGGCCGCACCAACATGAGCGAATTCGCGTTCTCCGGCCTCGGCCTGAATCCGCATTTCGGCACGCCGCGCTCGCCGTATCGCCGCGACGTGCCGGGCGACGCGCGGATCGCCGGCGGCTCGTCGTCGGGCGCCGCCGCGTCCGTCGCCGACGGCATGGCGGCCGTCGCGCTCGGCACCGACACCGGCGGCTCGATCCGCATCCCGGCCGCGCTGTGCGGGCTCACGGGCTTCAAGCCGACCGCGAGCCGGATTCCGCGGCAAGGCGGCGTGCCGCTGTCGACGACGCTCGACTCGTTCGGCCCGATCGGCCTGACGGTCGCGTGCTGCGCGCTCGTCGACCGGATGCTCGCCGGCCTCGAGCCGCACGTGCCCGCCGCACGCCCGCTCGAAGGCGTGCGGCTCGGCGTGCTGACGAACTACGTGACGGACGGCGTCGACGCCGACGTCGCCGCATCGCTCGACGCCGCGCTCAAGCATCTGGAAGCGGCCGGCGCAATCGTCGCCGAGGTGCGTTTCGCGGCGCTCGACCGGCTGCCGGACATCAACCGCTTCGGCTTCTCGCCGATCGAGGCCTACGCATGGCACCGGCCGCTGCTCGCGCAGCACCGCGACCGCTACGACCCGCGCGTGCTGACGCGGATCCTGAAGGGCGAGCCCGCGAGCGCGGCCGACTACCTCGACCTGCTCGCCGCGCGCCACGCGCTGCTCGACGAAGCCGCGCACACGGTCTGGTCGCGCTTTGACGCGCTGGTCGCGCCGACGGTGCCGGTCGTGCCGCCGCGCATCGCCGAGCTGGAAACGGACGACGACGCGTTCGCGCGCGCCAACGCGCTGATCCTGCGCAACCCGAGCGCGTTCAACTTCCTCGACGCGTGCGCGCTGTCGCTGCCGTGCCATCCGCGCGACGCCGCGCCGGTCGGCCTGATGCTCGCCGCCGCGCCGCATCGCGACGACGCGCTGCTCGCGATCGGCCAGGCGGTGGAAGCGGTGCTGAACACGATCCGCTGACGCATGAGCGGAGCGCGCTGTCAGTTTCGTGCCAGTTCGTTCGCGCTAAAATCGCGCGATTGATTTCCGGACCGACCCACGAGGGACCTCGCTGACCATGAACGACTACACGCTTGCGCTACGCCGTGAACGCCGCCTGCTGATGCTGCTCGGCTGGGTATGCATCGCCCTGCTCGCCGGCGCGCTCTATCTGCAGTACGTGAAGAACGAGGACCCGTGCCCGCTGTGCATCATCCAGCGCTACTTCTTCGCGGCGATCGGCATCTTCGCGTTCCTCGCCGCCGGGATGCGCCACTGGCGCGGCGTCTGGCTGCTCGAACTGCTGATCGCGATCTCGGCGGCCGCCGGCGTCGGCACCGCCGCGCGGCACCTGTCGATCCAGATGAACCCCGGCTTCAGCTGCGGCTTCGACACGCTGCAGCCGATCGTCGACAGCCTGCCGCCCGCGCACTGGTTCCCCGGCATGTTCAAGGTCGCCGGTCTGTGCGAGACGGTCTATCCGCCGATCTTCGGCATCCTGCTGCCCGGCTGGGCGCTGATCGGCTTCGCGGCGATCCTGATCCCGGTTGCCGCGAGCCTCTGGCGCAATCGCCGCAAGCTCGCGGGCTGAGCCGCGACCGGTTCCGCGCGCGCGGCCGCGGCCGGCCGCAACTGCCGGCCGCATCTCACTGGCCAGGCGCGGCCGGCCGCGCCTGGCCGGCCGCGCGTAAACACCTACCCCTTTGCGGCGCGCCTTTCCGGGCAGACCGCCTCCCGCCCCGCTTCACCGTCGCACCCCGCCCAGCCCCGCCGGGCCTGCATCCCGGCCCGGCCTCGGACCGCCGGACCCGCGACGTCCCGCGACGGGCCTATGATCGACATGATCGCCGTCTGATAGCGCGCATCAACGCCGAACGATCTTCCGGCCTTTTTGCAGTGATATCGTGCGTGCTGGATGGCGATCTACGTGCGCGAGGCCGGGCAGTCTCGACCCCTGCGTAACGCGCGCCTGATCCGCAATGTCGACCGGATTCATCATGACAACGCAAACCATCCGCATCTGTCACCCTCATGGCGTCCGCGCCGCATTCGGCGGCTCATTCGGCGGCGCACCTCGCCCGCGCCGCGCATCCTGCGCCGACCGTCCGGGAGCGCGCTGATGGAACCGTGGCTCGGCGATCTCCAGCACATGCTCGCGCACGGCGAAGCGGCCGTGCTCGTCACCGTCGCGCACACCGACGGCTCCGCGCCGCGCGAAGCCGGCACCAAGATGCTCGTGACGCGCGACACCGCGCGCCACACGATCGGCGGCGGCCATCTGGAATGGAAGGCGATCGAAATCGCGCGGCACCTGCTGAAGGACGGCGCGCACGTGCCGCACGCACGCAAGCTCGAGCGGCTCGCGCTCGGCCCGAGCCTCGGCCAGTGCTGCGGCGGCGCGGTGGTGCTCGCGTTCGAGCGGCTCGACGTCGGCGATCTCGGCTGGATCATGTCGCTCGCGAAACGCGTCGCGGCCGGCGCCGCGACCGTGCGTAGCGTATCATTCGGCCCCTCGCCGGGCGCGCCGCTCCTGAGCGAGCCGGAACCGGCCGCCGCGCGCGCCGACTGCCTGCTGTGGGAAACCGGCGGCGTCTCGCTGATGACCGAGACGATCGCGCCGCATGCGTTCCCGGTCGTGCTGTTCGGCGCCGGGCACGTGAGCGCCGCGCTCGTGAAGGTGCTCGCGACGCTGCCGTGCAGCGTGCGCTGGGTCGACCGTCGCGACGCGGCGTTCCCGCCGTCCGAAACGCTCGCCGGGATCGGCAACCTGACGATCGACGCGAGCGACAACCCGGGCGACGCCGTCGACGCCGCGCCGCCGCAGAGCTACTTCGTCGTGATGACGCACGATCATGCGCGCGACTTCGCGCTGGCCGAGCGCATCCTGCGGCGCGGCGACTACGCGTACTTCGGGATGATCGGCTCGCACACGAAGCGCGTGCAGTTCGATCACCGGCTCGCGGCGATCGGCGTCGATCCGGCGCAGATCGCGCGGATGCGCTGCCCGATCGGCGTCGAAGGCATCGTCGACAAGGCGCCCGAAGTGATCGCGATCTCGGTGGCCGCGCAATTGCTGCAGGCCGTCGAAGCGCACGCGCAGGCTTCCCCTACTTTCTGACCGACCAAGAAAAACGCCATGACCCCGACATTCAAAGAGAAAATCGCCCGTGCGCCGAAAGCGGAGCTGCACATCCATATCGAAGGCTCGCTCGAGCCGGAGCTGATCTTCGCGCTCGCGAAGCGCAACGACGTGAAGCTCGCGTACGACTCGATCGACGCGCTGCGCGCCGCGTACGCGTTCACCGACCTGCAGTCGTTCCTCGACATCTACTACGCGGGCGCGAGCGTGCTGCTCACCGAGCAGGATTTCTACGACATGACGGCTGCGTACTGCGAACGCGCGCTCGCGGACAACGTCGTCCACACCGAGCTGTTCTTCGACCCGCAGACGCACACCGAGCGCGGCGTGCCGATCGAAACGGTCGTCGCGGGGATCGAGCGCGCGCTCGCCGATGCGGAGCAGCGCGGCCTGTCGAGCCGGCTGATCCTGTGCTTCCTGCGCCATCTGTCCGAAGAGGATGCGCTCGCGACGTTCGACGCCGCGCTGCCGCTCTTCGAGCAGTACAAGCATCGCCTGATCGGCGTCGGCCTCGACTCGTCCGAGCGCGGCAACCCGCCGTCGAAGTTCGCGCGGGTGTTCGAAAAGGCGCGCGCGCTCGGCCTGAAGCTCGTCGCGCACGCGGGCGAGGAAGGCCCGCCCGCGTATGTATACGAAGCGCTCGATCTGCTGAAGGTCGACCGGATCGACCACGGCGTGCGCAGCATCGAGGATGCGGCGCTCGTCGAGCGTCTCGCCCGCTCGCGGATGGCGCTCACCGTCTGCCCGCTGTCGAACCTGAAGCTGTGCGTGTTCGACGACATGGCGAAGCACACGCTGAAGGCGCTGCTCGACCGGGGCGTCGCGGTAACGATCAATTCCGACGATCCGGCCTACTTCGGCGGCTACGTCAACGACAACTATTTCGCGACCGTCGAAGGGCTGCGCCTGACGGACGCGGAAGTCCACACCGTGATCCGCAACGGCTTCGAGGCGTCGTTCGTCGACGCCGCGCAGCGCGACGCGCTGACCGCGCGCCTCGACGCGTACTGGCACGCCGCCTGACGAGGCGACCGACGAATGCGGACTGCCGCGGTCACGGCGACCGACCGTGAGGAACGCTTTTCCGATTGATATCCGAGGCGGCGCGGGCCGTCGCAACCCACCCCGCGCCGCCGCTCGCACCACGCTGATCGTTTTTTTCACGCAGGACCATTCGTCATGACGCAAACCGCTTTCCGCGCCCGGCTGCTGACCTTCAGCGGCGACCCGGCGCAATCCGCCCAGGCCGTGCACTACGAGACCGACGGCCTTCTGATCGTCGACGACGGCAAGGTCGTCGCGGCCGGCCCGCACGCGCGGCTCGCCGCGACGCTGCCGCCCGACGCGCTCGTGCACGACCTGCGCGACAAGCTGATCGTGCCCGGCTTCATCGACACGCACATCCACTATCCGCAGACGGACATGATCGCGTCGCCGGCGCCCGGCCTGCTGCCGTGGCTCGACAAGTACACGTTCCCGACCGAGCGGCAGTTCGGCGACGCCGACCATGCGCGCGAGGTCGCGGAATTCTTCGTCGACGAACTGCTCGCGTGCGGCACGACGAGCGCGCTCGTCTACTGCACGGTGCACAAGCAGTCGGCGGACGCGCTGTTCACGGTGAGCGACGCGCGCGACCTGCGGATGATCGCGGGCAAGGTGCTGATGGACCGCAACTGCCCCGAATTCCTGCGCGACACCGCGCAATCGGGGTACGACGACAGCGCGGAGCTGATCGGCCGCTGGCACGGCCGCGGCCGCCAGATGTACGCGCTCACGCCGCGCTTCGCGCCGACGTCGACCGACGCGCAGCTCGAGGCGTGCGCCGAACTCGCGCGCCGCCATCCGGACGTGTTCGTGCAGAGCCACGTGGCCGAGAACGTCGACGAGGTGAAATGGGCGGCCGAGCTGTTCCCCGGCCACCGCAGCTACCTCGACATCTACGATCATTACGGGCTGCTGCGCCGCCGCGCGGTGTACGGCCACTGCATCCATCTCGACGACGAGGACCGCCGCCGGATGGCCGAGACGGGCACCGTGGTCGCGCACTGCCCGACGTCGAACTTCTTCCTCGGCAGCGGCCTGTTCGACTTCGACAAGGCGGGCGAATACGGCGTGCCGGTCGCGCTCGCGACCGACGTCGGCGGCGGCACGTCGTTCTCGATGCTGCAGACGATGAACGAGGCGCACAAGGTCGCGCGGCTGTCCGGGCATCACCTGAGCGCCACGCGGATGTTCTGGCTCGCGACCGCGGGCGCCGCGCACGCGCTCGACCTCGCGGACACGGTCGGCACGCTCGCGCCACGCACCGAGGCGGACTTCGTCGTGCTCGATCCGCAGGCGACGCCGCTGCTCGCGCGCCGCACGCAACGCGCGGAATCGCTCGAGGAGCTGCTGTTCGCGTTCGCGCTGCTCGGCGACGACCGGGCCGTGTACCGTACTTACGCGGCCGGCCGCTGCGTGCACGAGCGCGGCACCGCGCGCCGCGCCGCCTGACCGAATGCCGGCGCGCGCCGCGCGATGCGGTATCCGAACCGCTTTTGCGCGCGGCGCGCACCGTGCTAGAATCCGCTCCTCATTGGGGAGTAGCCGCTCCGCTCGATGTCCCGCGCCACCGGCGCGCATCGTGACGGAGGCGTCCGTCAACAGACTTGGCCGTTCGGCCATGGCGGGCGCAGCCACCGAAGGCCTGGCGAGACCGATGGTTCACAGTGCGCCGCATCAGGGCCCGGCGCGCCGTGGATCGTCGCTCGCACGCATAACGACAGGCCCGTGGAACCCCCGTACGTGACCCAAGCCTTCCTGATCTCCACCGGCGCCGTCGCCCTCGCAGAAATCGGCGACAAGACGCAACTGCTTTCCCTCGTGCTCGCCGCGCGCTATCGCAAGCCCGTTCCGATCATTCTCGGCGTGCTGGTCGCGACGCTCGTCAACCACGGCTTCGCGGGCGCGCTCGGCGAATGGCTCGGCGCGCTCGTCACGCCGTCGATCATGCGCTGGGCGCTCGCGTTCTCGTTCATCGGGATGGGGCTGTGGATCCTGGTGCCGGACAAGCTCGACGCCGACGAAGCCAACGCGAACCGCTCGCGGCTCGGCGTGTTCGGCGCGACCCTGGTCGCGTTCTTCCTCGCCGAAATGGGCGACAAGACCCAGATCGCGACCGTCGCGCTCGCCGCGCGCTTCCAGGATTACATCGGCGTCGTCGCCGGCACGACGTTCGGGATGATGCTCGCAAACGTGCCGGCGATCCTGCTCGGCGACCGCTTTGCGCACCGCCTGCCGACGAAGGTCGTGCACGGCATCGCGGCCGTGCTGTTCGTCGTGCTCGGCGTGCTCGCGCTGTTCGGCGTCGGGGCATGACCCGCGCGGCGCGGCGCCGCCATCGCCTGCTACTTGACCGCCGCCGCGCCCGACGCCGGCGCGGCCGACACCGCGCGCTCGTTGGCCGCCGGCGCGGCCGGCCCGCCCTTCTTGTCGACCGGCAGCCGCACCGTCCTGACCGCGCCGTTGCCGAGCGGGAAATCGGCGAGCGCGCTGCGCGCGAGGAACGGCATCGCATACAGCAGCACGCCGTTGTCGCCGGTCGTGCGCGCGGTCACGTTATAGACTTCCTTGCCCGTCGCGCGCTCGGTGATGCGGATGCCGAGCGTGTAGTCGAACACCTGGTACGTCTGGTTCACGTAGCCGGCCGGGAACGGCCCCCAGGGCCCCCACGGGCCCCACGGCCCGCGCCGCCAGTACGGCCCCGGGAACCAGGGGTCGTAATAGACCGGCGTCGGCACCGCCACCAGGTCGCTGCCGACGCCGTAGGTCAGCCCGACCAGGTAGCGTGCACTCGCCTGCGGCACCTGGCGGAACGCATACGAGGACAGCTCGCCGGCAACGATCGGCTCGTAGGTCGACTGCTCGATGCTGTTCTTCTGCGCGTCGCTGCGCGTGAAGGCATAGGTGCGTGTCGCGTCGCTGCCGCTCCAGTCGGAGAAGGCCGTGACCTGCGTCGTCACGTAGCTGGTGCAGCCCGCCAGCAGCGCCACGCACAGCGCCGCCAGCCAACCCGCACCGCGAAAAATCCGTTCGCGTCTCATGATCGTCCTCGTCAATCCGTCACCCGGCCGTCGCGTCGCGCGAAACGGTCGGGATGCCGATAATACGCGGACTGTCCGAAACGGTAAAAAGTTCGCACGGCACGCAAACTCAAGCCTTTGTACAATGGGCCGATTCGCCGGGCCCGCGCCGCGCGCCCGATCCCGATTCCACCGACCTCGACAACCATGTCCGACAACGCCTCCTCCACCGTGATCCGCCGCGCCGACTACACGCCGCCGGCGTTCCTCATCGATTCCGTCGCGCTCGAATTCGACCTCGCGCCGGCCCGCACGATCGTCAGGAACACGATGCGCGTGCGCCGCAATCCCGACACCGCGCCCGCCCCGCACCTGGAGCTGATGGGCGAAGCGCTCGAATTCGTCGGCGCATCGCTCGACGGTGCGCCGCATGCGGCCGTGCGCGCGCACGAGCGCGGGCTGACCGTCGAGAACGTGCCCGACGCGTTCGAGCTGACGCTCGACAGCGCCTGCGCCCCCGACCAGAACACGACGCTGTCGGGCCTGTACGTGTCGAGCGGCAACTTCTTCACGCAGTGCGAGGCCGAGGGCTTCCGCCGCATCACCTATTTCCTGGACCGTCCCGACGTGATGGCGTCGTACACGGTGACGCTGCGCGCGGACAAGGCCGCATACCCGGTGCTGCTGTCGAACGGCAACCTGGTCGATTCCGGCGAGCTGCCCGACGGCCGCCACTTCGCGAAGTGGGAAGACCCGTTCAGGAAGCCGAGCTATCTGTTCGCGCTCGTCGCGGGCAAGCTCGTCGCGATCGAGGAAAAGATCACGACCGGCTCCGGCAAGGAGAAGCTGCTGCAGGTGTGGGTCGAGCCGCAAGACCTCGACAAGACCCGTCACGCGATGGATTCGCTGATCCACTCGATCCGCTGGGACGAGCAGCGCTTCGGCCTCGAGCTCGATCTCGACCGCTTCATGATCGTCGCGGTCGGCGACTTCAATATGGGCGCGATGGAAAACAAGGGGCTCAACATCTTCAACACGAAGTACGTGCTGGCGAATCCCGAAACGGCGACCGACACCGATTTCGCGAACATCGAATCGGTGGTCGGCCACGAGTATTTCCACAACTGGACCGGCAACCGCGTGACCTGCCGCGACTGGTTCCAGCTGAGCCTGAAGGAAGGCCTGACGGTGTTCCGCGACCAGGAATTCTCGGCCGACATGGCCGCGGGCGACGACGCGAACGCGGCGGCCCGCGCGGTCAAGCGCATCGAGGACGTGCGCGTGCTGCGCCAGTTGCAGTTCGCCGAGGACGCGGGCCCGATGGCGCACCCGGTGCGCCCGGAAAGCTACGTCGAGATCAACAACTTCTACACGATGACCGTCTACGAGAAAGGCTCGGAAGTCGTGCGGATGTACCAGACGCTGTTCGGCCGCGACGGCTTCCGCAAGGGGATGGACCTGTACTTCAAGCGCCACGACGGCCACGCGGTCACCTGCGACGATTTCCGCCACGCGATGGCGGACGCGAACGGCCGCGACCTCGCACAGTTCGAGCGCTGGTACAGCCAGGCCGGCACGCCGCGCGTGACCGTGAAGACCGCGTATGACGCGGCCGCGCGCCGCTACACGCTGACCCTCGCGCAGGGCTTCGGCGACGCGTCACCGGCTGCGCGCGAAACGCAGAAGGGTCCGCTCCTGATTCCGTTCGCGATCGGCCTGATCGGCCGCGACGGCCGCGACCTGCCGCTGCGCCTCGACGGCGAGGCGGCCGCCGCCGGCACGACGCGCGTGCTCGAATTCACCGACGCCGAACAGACCTTCACGTTCGTCGACGTGCCGGGCGAGCCGCTGCCCTCGCTGCTGCGCAACTTCTCCGCGCCGGTGATCGTCGAGTACGACTACAGCGACGACGACCTCGCGTTCCTGCTCGCACACGACAGCGATCCGTTCAACCGCTGGGAAGCAGGCCAGCGCCTCGCGACCCGCGCGCTGCTGACGCTCGCCGCGCGCGCGGCCGCCGACGAGCCGCTCACGCTCGGCGAGAATTTTGTCACCGCGTTCCGCCGCGTGCTGACCGACGACGCGCTGTCGCCCGCGTTCCGCGAGCTCGCGCTGACGCTGCCGTCCGAAACCTACCTCGCCGACCAGATGGCCGAGTCCGATCCGGCCGCCGTGCATCGCGCGCGCCAGTTCGTGCGCCGCCAGCTCGCGACCGCGCTGCGAGCCGACTGGCTCGCCGCATACGACGGCCAGCAGACGCCGGGCGCCTATGAACCGACGCCGGACGCGTCCGGCCGCCGCGCGCTGAAGAATCTCGCGCTCGCCTACCTCGCCGAGCTGGAAGATCCGGCCGACGCGGTGCGCGTCGCGAGCGCGCAATACGACGTGGCGAACAACATGACCGATCGCGCGGCCGCGCTGGGCGCGCTGCTGTCGGCCGCCGCGGCCGGCGCGAACGAGCCGGCCGAGCGCGCGCTCGCCGACTTCTACCGGCGCTTCGAAAAGGAAGCGCTGGTGATCGACAAGTGGTTCTCGATGCAGGCGGCGCAACGCGGCACGCCCGCGCACCCGACGCTCGACAAGGTTCGCAAGCTGCTCGCGCATCCGGCGTTCAACCTGAAGAACCCGAACCGCGCCCGCTCGCTGATCTTCAGCTTCTGCGCGGCGAACCCCGCGCAGTTCCACGCGGCGGACGGCTCGGGCTACGCGTTCTGGGCCGAGCAGGTGCTGGCGCTCGACGCGATCAATCCGCAGGTCGCCGCGCGCCTCGCACGCTCGCTCGAACTGTGGCGCCGCTTCACGCCCGCGCTGCGCGAGCGGATGAAGGCTGCGCTCGAGCAGGTCGCCGCCGGCGCCAAGTCGCGCGACGTGCGCGAGATCGTCGAGAAGGCGCTCGCCTGACGCGACCCGTTTCCGCGTCGGCCCAACGCGACAAAGCCGGCGCCGCTCGATGCGGCGCCGGCTTTTTTGCGTCCCCCGGCCGGACGGGCCGGGTTCGGGTCCGCTTCAGGCCGGCACGGCCGGCGCCTGCGCCTCCACCCGCGAACGCGCGATCCGCGCGGCCTCGACCATCGCGGTCAGCGCCGCGTCGACTTCGCGCCAGTCACGCGTCTTCAGCCCGCAGTCCGGATTGACCCACAGCCGCTCGGCCGGAATCCGCACCAGCGCGCGCTCGATCAGCGCGACCATCTCGTCGCGGCCGGGCACGCGCGGCGAATGGATGTCGTAGACGCCCGGGCCGATCTCGTTCGGATACGCGAACGATTCGAAATCGTCGAGCAGCTCCATGTTCGAGCGGGTCGTCTCGATCGAGATCACGTCGGCGTCGAGCGCGGCGATCGACGGCAGGATGTCGCCGAACTCCGAATAGCACATGTGCGTGTGGATCTGCGTGTCGTCGGCGACGCCCGACGCCGCCACCCGGAACGCGCGCACCGCCCAGTCGAGATACGCGGCGCGGTCGCGCTCGCGCAGCGGCAGGCCTTCGCGCAGCGCCGGCTCGTCGATCTGGATCATGCCGATGCCGGCGCGCTCGAGGTCGACCGTCTCCTGGCGCAGCGCGAGCGCGATCTGCAGCGCGGTGGTCGCACGCGGCTGGTCGTCGCGCACGAACGACCACTGCAGCATCGTCACGGGCCCCGTCAGCATCCCCTTCACGGGCTTGTCGGTCAGGCCTTGCGCGTACTGCGCCCAGCCGACCGTCATCGCCTCCGGCAGGAACACGTCGCCGTAGATCAGCGGCGGCTTCACGCAGCGCGACCCGTAGCTCTGCACCCAGCCGTTCGCGGTGATCGCGAAGCCCCACAGCAGCTCGCCGAAATATTCGACCATGTCGTTGCGCTCGGCTTCGCCGTGCACGTACACGTCGAGCCCGTACTGCGCCTGCTTGCCGATCGCGATGCGGATCTGCTCGCGCATCGCCTCGAGGTAGCCGAGATGGTCGAGCGCGCCCGCCTTGAAGTCCGCGCGTGCCTTGCGGATCTCCACTGTCTGCGGGAACGAGCCGATCGTCGTGGTCGGCAGCAGCGGCAGCTGGAAGCGCGCGCGCTGGCGGCGCGCCCGCTCGTCGTAGCGCGCGGCGCGCCGCGCATCGGCATCCGTCAGCGCGGCGACGCGGCGCTGCACGAGCGGGTTGTGGATGCGGGTCGACGTGCGGCGCGCCTGCGCCGCCGCGCGCGACGCGTCGAGCTCGCCGGCGACGACCTCGCGCCCCTTCACGAACGCATCGCGCAGCACCGCGACTTCACGCGCCTTCTGCACCGCGAACGCAAGCCACTGCTTCAGCTCGGCGTCCAGCTTCGGCTCGTTGCCGAGATCGACCGGCGCGTGCAGCAACGAGCAGCTCGTCGCGATCCACAGCCGCTCGCCCAGTTGCGCGCGCGCCGCCGCGAGCCGCGCGAGCGACCGGTCGAGATCGTTGCGCCACACGTTGCGCCCGTCGACGATCCCGCACGACAGCACCTTGTCGGCCGGATAGCCGGCCAGGATCGCGTCGAGCTGCGCGGCGCCGCGCACCAGATCGACGTGCAGCCCCGCGACCGGCAACGATTTCAGCAGCGTCGCGTGCGCGTCGACCGATTCGAAGTAGGTCGCAAGCAGCACGCGCGGCGCATGCGCAACCAGTTCGGCGTACGCGGCGGGCGCGGCGTCGCGCCACGCGCCGGGCAGGTCGAGCGCGAAGATCGGCTCGTCGATCTGCACCCATTCGACGCCGTCGGCCTTCAGGCGCGCGAGCAGCGCCTGGTACGCGGGCAGCAGGCGCGGCAGCAGCGACAGCCGGTCGGCCAGCCCGTCGCGCGCCTTGCCGAGCCACAGCAGCGTCAGCGGGCCGACGAGCGCGACCTTCACCGGATGGCCGAGCGCCTGCGCTTCGCGCACTTCGTCGAACAGCCATTCGACGCCCGCGCCGAACGTCGTCGACGGCGAGTATTCCGGCACGAGGTAGTGATAGTTCGTGTCGAACCATTTGGTCATTTCCATCGCCGGCTGCGCGACGTTGCCGCGCGCGGCCGCGAAATAGTCGGCCAGCGACAGCTTGCGCGCATCGAAGCCGAACCGCGCCGGCAGCCCGCCGACGTGCGCGAGCGTCGTCAGCACGTGGTCGTACCACGCAAAATCGCCGACCGTCACCCAGTCGAGCCCGGCGTCTCGCTGCGCGGCCCAGTGCGCGGCGCGCAGCGAGACGCCGGTGTCGACCAGCGCGCGCTCGGCGTCGGCGCCCTGCCCGTCGCGCCAATAGCGCTCGAGCGCGAATTTCAGTTCACGCTGCGCGCCGATGCGCGGGAAACCCAATACGTGTGCAGTGCTCATCTCGATCCTCCAATAGTCCAGCGAGTATCGGATTTGCCTTATCATTACTCAAACGAAAGTTTTTTCGATTGAATATGAATAAATTTCAATATCGCATCGCGAAGCGGGCTCGTCGATGATCCGCTCACCGCTCGAATTCCGTCATCTGCAGACGCTGGTCGCGTTGCGCGACACCGGCAACCTGTCGCGCGCCGCGCAGTTCCTGTGCCTCACGCAGTCGGCGCTGTCGCATCAGCTCAAGGCGCTGGAGGCGCACTTCGGCTTGCCGCTGTTCGTGCGCAAATCGGCGCCGCTGACGTTTACGCCGGCCGGCAAGCGACTGCTCGCGCTCGCCGAGCAGGTCGTGCCCGCGATCGAGGAGACCGAGCGCGATATCGCGCGCCTCGCGCAGGGCACGGGCGGCACGCTGCGGATCGCCGTCGAGTGCCATACCTGCTTCGACTGGCTGATGCCGGCAATGGACGCGTTCCGCCAGCGCTGGCCGGAAGTCGAGCTCGACATCGTGTCGGGCTTCCATGCGGACCCGGTCGGCCTGCTGCACCAGGACCGCGCGGATCTCGCGATCGTCGCCGAGGCGGACCCGGCCGAGGCAGTCGACTATCATCCGCTGTTCCGCTTCCAGATCGTCGGCCTCGTCGGCAACGCGCATCCGCTCGCAGCGAAGCCCGCGCTTTGCGCCGACGATTTCCGCGCCGAGACGCTGATCACCTACCCCGTCCCGGACGAGATGCTCGACATCATGCGGCAGGTCCTCGTGCCGGCCGGCATCGCGCCGAAGCGGCGCACGTCGGAGCTGACGGTTGCGATCCTGCAGCTCGTCGCGAGCCGGCGCGGGGTCGCGGCGCTGCCGCTGTGGGCGGTCGCCACCTATCTCGACAAGCATTACGTGAGCGCGCGCCCGGTGCTGCGCGGCGACGGCACGACGTTGTCCGGCGAACTGTACGCGGCCACGCTGCCCGCGTTTTCGTCGCGGCCGTACGCGGCCGATTTCGTGTCGACGATGCGCGCGACGTGCGCCGCGGCGCTGCCGGAAATCGAACTGCTCTGACCGCCCGGCCGTGTAACCGGACGAAAAAAGCCCGTGGGGCCCGGGACGCGGCGGGTAAAATTGACGCAATTCAAGGATTCATTTGGCCTCTCGGAGTCTGTCATGTCCATTGCCCGCCGCACCACGCTGTCCAAGTTCCTGATCGAACAGCAGCGTGAGACCAACAACCTCCCCGCCGACCTCCGCCTCCTGATCGAAGTCGTCGCCCGCGCATGCAAGGCGATCAGCTACAACGTGCAGAAGGGCGCGCTCGGCGAAGCGCTCGGCACCGCCGGCAGCGAGAACGTCCAGGGCGAGGTGCAGAAGAAGCTCGACATCCTGTCCAACGAAATCCTGCTCGACGCCAACGAATGGGGCGGCAACCTCGCCGCGATGGCGTCCGAGGAAATGGAAACGTTCTTCCCGATCCCGTCGAACTACCCGCGCGGCGAATACCTGCTGGTGTTCGATCCGCTCGACGGCTCGTCGAACATCGACGTGAACGTATCGATCGGCACGATCTTCTCGGTGCTGCGTTGCCCGGACGGCCAGCAGGCGACCGAGCAGTCGTTCCTGCAGCCCGGCACGCAGCAGGTCGCGGCCGGCTACGCGGTGTACGGCCCGCAGACGGTGTTCGTGCTGACCACCGGCAACGGCGTGAACTGCTTCACGCTCGATCGCGAAGTCGGTTCGTGGGTGCTCACGCAGAGCAACATGCAGATCCCCGCGGAGACGCGCGAATACGCGATCAACGCATCGAACGCGCGCCACTGGTATGACCCGGTGAAGCGCTACATCGACGAACTGAACGCCGGCAAGGACGGCCCGCGCGGCGACAACTTCAACATGCGCTGGATCGCCTCGATGGTCGCCGACGTGCACCGGATCCTGAACCGCGGCGGCATCTTCATGTACCCGGCCGACAAGCGCACGCCGGACCGCCCGGGCAAGCTGCGCCTGATGTACGAGGCGAACCCGATGTCGTTCATCGTCGAACAGGCCGGCGGCGCCGCGACGACGGGCACGCAGCGCATCATGGAAGTGCAGCCCACCGGCCTGCACCAGCGCGTGCCGGTGTTCCTCGGCTCGAAGAACGAAGTCGAGCGCGTGACCAGGTATCACACCGAAGGCAATTAATTTGCACTGCAGCACTGGACGTGCGGGCAAGACGCACGTACAATCGCGCCTCGCGATGCGGCTCTACGGGGCCACATCGCGGTGAAATGAAATCGGAAGACCTGTCGAAACAGGGGTTGTGCGAAGCAGCCGAAAAAAGCTGAAAAATTTTTCGCAAAACCTATTGCCAAGATCGAAGATTCCACCATATAATTTCATTTCTCTGCTGCCGGTGTAGCTCAGTTGGTAGAGCAGCGCATTCGTAATGCGAAGGTCGTAGGTTCGACTCCTATCTCCGGCACCAAGTAATTCAAGGGCTTAGCCGCAAGGCTAGGCCCTTTTTACTTTCCAGGCATCGACACAAGTCGCCTCCCCCTCTCCAATCAGCGAACGGCACCTTGAACAACATACAAGGCGTTCTTTGCCTCGAATGTCATGCCTAAATGGGCGGCCCCGGTCGATGGCTCGGCGACGAGCAACGCCGCACTGATCTGGGGTCTGCGCGCTTCCGAATGGACGTTGGACCTCTACGGCCTGAGAAACACCGGCATACACGGGACGTACGGCCTGATCTGGATGACGAACGCCGCATTCGGGAGCATCGTCCGCTGCGATGCCACAAAAGCAACGAACGCAGCCCGCTAACGATCCCCGCTCAGTCGCTCCGATATCGTCCGCGCACCGCCGATCGCTTCGCATTCCTTTCCAATCGAGAAGCGCCCGTACGCACGTCGCCTCCTTTCTTACAGACTCATTTCACCCGACCTGCACTGCTTTGCGCTGACAAATTCCTTGGAAAATCCGGATCGGGGTGCATAACATTACTTAACGATTCCGACCCGTCTATCGCGCTACATTGCGTGGGCGGCGCTGCGAGATCGACGTGCCACCCATACCGGGTTGCCGGCTCCCGCATGACGTCCGGTCATATCGACTCGTTACCAGGAGAGGATCACCATGACTCATGGCTTGATAATGTGGCTCATCATCGGCGCGATCGCCGGCTGGCTTGCCGGCGTGCTCGTCAAGGGCGGCGGCTTCGGGCTCATCGTCGACATCATCGTCGGGATCGTCGGCGCGGTCATCGGCGGATGGCTCGCGGGGTTGCTCGGCATCCATATCGGCAGCGGCTTTATCGGCTCCGTGATCATCGCGGTGGTCGGCGCGGTGATCCTGCTGTTCGTGATCCGGCTGTTCAGGCGAGCAGCCTGACGACCCGCTCGACGTCACTCTACGCGCGCCTGCGGGCGCGCGTGCGCTTCACCGGCGCGCGGCGCGAATGCCGCGCGCCCTTCTCTCAACGACGCCCCGCCCCGCGCAGCCAGCCGTCGAGCACGGCAGGCGTCAACAGTCCGCTGCGCGCGTCGCGCGCGCCATCGCGGCCGATCCACACGGTGCGCGGCAGTTCTCCGCGCCATCCCGCATCGAGCGTCGCGCGCAGGCGTTCCGGCATCGCGTCGGCGTTCGCGTACTGTGCGACCTGCGACGGCACGTTCATCTGCGCGAGTGCCTGCTCGATCGCCGCGCCGTTCTCGTCGTACGCATCCATTGCGATCATCGCGACGCGCACCTCCGGGTGACGGCGCTGCCACGCGACGAGATGCGCGGCGTTCTCGCGACAGTAGCCGCAGTCGAGCGACCAGATCTCGATCGCGAGCGGGTGCTCGCGCGCGGTCTCGAACAGCCGTGCGACGTCGGCGGCGCGCAGCGGCTGCAGCACGCCCGCGTGCGCCGACATGCACCAGACCGCGAGGGTCGCCAGCACGAACAGCCGCTTCATTGCCCACCCTCCACCGCGATCAGGCGATAACCGTCATTGCGCGTGCGCCACGACAGATAGACACGCCCCGCGTCGTCGAGCAGTTGCGGGTTGTCGCTCGCGCCCGACGTCGACGCGATCACGCGCGGGTCGGACCAGTGCGCGCCGCGATCGTCCGAGCGGCGCAGCTTGATCTGCATCGTGTCCCCGTCGAACGCCTTCCACGCGAGCCACACGACGTCGCCACGCGCGACGAGCGCCGCATGCGACGCCTGCTCGCCGGGCACGGCCGGATGCGCGCCGAACGCCCAGGCGGCACCGAGCGGCTGCCCGTCGGCGCCGATTCGCGAATAGAACACATCCGCGCGGCCGTCGACGACGCCGAACCACGCGAGATGGCGCATGCCGTCGGCCGTGATCGCGAGCGCCGGACCGTGATCCGGACACGCCTCGACGTGCCAGTTCGAGAACGTCGCGCGCCGCGGCGCGACCGCTACGTCGGCCGACGCGGGCAGCACCGCGAGCGCGTGATCGCGGATCTGGCCGGGGAACACGTTGCGCCACGCGGCCTCGACGCGCCCAGCCGGATCGATCGCCATCGCGATCCGGCAGCATTCACACGTGTGGTCGGCGACCTTGCGCTCGGGCTCGAACGACGCGCCGCCGTCGCGTGACACTGCGTAATAGACGGCCGCGCCGTCGTATGCCTGCCCGGCCGCCTTCGCCGCGCCCAGGTCGCGCTTGTCGATCCACGCCAGATAGATCCGGCCCGCCGGGTCGACCGCCATCATGTCGAAGCGGTGCGTGATCATCTGCCGGTCGCGGTGCACGGTGATCGGCACGCTCCACGTCGCGCCGCCGTCGAGCGAGCGCGAGAAGCGCACCATCCCCGTGTACGGCGCGTCGAGCGGCATCGACCACGATACGTAGATCGCGCGCCCATCCGGGCTCGGCGCGAGCTTCGGGCGATTCTCGGCGCTCGTATAGATCGGCTCGGGCATCGCGTTGACGGTGACGGGCGCCGACAGCGTGCGGCCCGCGTCGTCGGAATGCGCGACGACCACGTGCTCGCCCTCCACCCACGCGACCCACAACCGATGCCGCGCATCGAACGCGGCGCCCGTCGCGAGCGGCTGCTTCTGCGGCACACTCGCTGCCTGCGCGCCCATGTGTGCGGCATGCGGATCGGCGGGCTTCGCGGCCTCATGCGCGCCGGCGACCGACAGCGCCGCGAGCCAGAGCGCGCAGCCTGCCGCGAACGATTTCACAGCGACCATTTCAGCTCTCCAAAGAAAGTCCGGCCCGGATACGGGTGGAACACGTAGTAGCGGCGGTCCGTCAAGTTGTCGATGCCGACCGACGCGACCCAGTGCCGGTCGAAGCGGTAGCGCGCCTTCAGGTCGACGACCGTGAACGAACTGGTGCCGCCGTAGACGCCCGGATTCACGTCGCTGTTGTCGAGCGTGTTGAACTGACGCCCGGAATAGCGGACGCCGACGCTCGCGAGCCAGTGCTCGTCGAAGCGGTACGACGCGAGCAGATTCGCGCGCATGCGCGGAATGCGCGGAAACCGCGAGCCGACATATGCAGGATTCGCCGCGTCGGACAGGATCTGCGCATTGCTCGCCGACACGTTCGCATCGACGTCGAGCCCTTTTAGCCCGACGTTCTGGCCGCTGAACGCCAGTTCGACGCCGCGCACGCGGACGCGATCGACGTTCGAGGTGTTCGTGACCGTCGACGCGCCCGACACCGTCGTCTGGCTGTAGATCGAATCGCGCAGGTCGCTCTGGAACACGCTCGCGCGCACGACGCCGACGCCGACGTCGCGCTCGGCCGTGAAGTCCCAGTCGATCGCCTTTTCCGGCCGCAGGTTCGGGTTGTTGTTGACGATCGCGTTGTTCGAGATCGAGCCCTGGAACATCTCGCCGACGGTCGGAAAACGCGTGCCGGTCGCGAACGACAGGCGCAAGCGCCAGACGTCGGTCGCATCCCACTGCAGCGCGACCTTCGGCGACAGCGCATCCGCGCTGCGATCCGCATAGCCGAACGTGCCGCTCGCGTTGCCGAGCGCGCCGCCGTAAGCGTCCCAGCGCTCGTAGCGCAGGCCGAGCGTCGCGAGCCATCCCGGCGCGAAGCGCCACGCATCCTGCGCGAACAGCGCCTGCGTGCGCGTGTCGCCGCGATAGACGCTCGCGAGCGACGTGGTCGGCCCGGCCTGCCAGTCGGCCATGTTGAATGTGACGTTGCGCAGGAAATAGTTGTCGTAGTGATAGCCGAACGTGAAGGTATGTCCCTTCACCTCCGGCGCTTCCGCCTTCAGGTCGAGCGTGCGCCAGCCGGTGCCGTCGCCCTGGAACTGCGTGCCCGGGCCGCCCTGCGCGGTCGACGCCGCGCGCAGCACGTCGCGCGACACGTCGTACGCAGACACGATGCCGGAGAGCCGCCAGCCGGACTCGAGCCGCGCGTTCAACCCGAGCGCGTACAGCCAGTTCTCCTGGTCGCCGCGCTGCGGCGCGAACGCGCCCGGCGCAACGGTCATGTTTTGCCCGCGGATCGACACGTTGCCGCCGTACACGGGATTGCCCGCCGCGTCGCGCAGGAAGGTCTCGCCGTGCTGCCGGTAGTGGTTCTCCCAGTGGCCGAGCGTGAGCGTCGCGTCGACGTGATCGGTGAACGCGTAGCCCATCCGCACCGTCTCGTTGATCTGCTCGGTGCGCTCGATCGACTGCGCGCCGACGATGGTGCGCGGCCTGCCGTTCGGCCCGACGTCGGTCGCGGCGCCGGTGACCGGCACCGCGCGGCCGAGCTTCGGGTTGTAGCTCGCGTTCGGGCTCGCATACTGCATCGGCTGCCCGTTGTTTTCGAGGCGGTCGAGCGACAGCGCGAACCAGAACCGGCCGACGCGGTTCGCGATCCGCGCGGTCTGGTGGTTGCCGCCCAAGCTGTCGGCGAACCCGTAGCCGTCGCGGTAGCGCTGCGTGAAGAACTGCGTCGACAGCGACGCCTCGAGCCGCTCCGGCCGACGGGTCGTGAGCAGCACGGTCGAACCGATCGCGTTGCCCGGATACTGCGCGGAAAAGGGGCCATAGAGCACGTCGACCCGCGCGATGTCGTCGGGCGGGATCAGCGACCAGCGCGGCGGGTACGCATAGCTCGAACCGAGCAGGTTCGACAGCAACAAGCCGTCGGCATAGACGAGCCCGCGCGCGCTCTGCAGCTCGTTGAAGTCACGCCCCGCGAACACCGCGTTGCGGTCGCCGATGTAGCGCTTGCGCACCATCAGGTTCGGCGCGTACTTCAGCGCGTCCTCGGTGTTGACGTTGGTGTGCGCGTCGATCCGGTCGCGCGAGATCGATTCGACGACAGCCGGCGTGTCGGGGCCGACGGGCTGCCGCTGCGCGGTCACGCTGACGGCGGTGAGCGTGTCGCCGGCCGCGGCCTCGGCCGGCGCGGGCGGGGTTGCGGCCGGCGCCGGCACGGCGGCGCGGCTTGTCTGCGGGGTCGGCGCCTGGATCGGGTCGGCGCGCCCGCCGTCCGGCTGCGCCGCAAAGGCGGCGGGCCATGCGAAAGCGGCCGCGCAGGCAAGCGCGACCCGGCCGCGCGACGGCCGCGCGGCAACGATGTATGACATGGAAGGTTTCCTGAAAACGTGATCGAACGCCTCCGGACGCCGGCGGCGCGGCGCGCACGAAACGGCGCGGCGCGCGGCCGGCGCCGCGTGCGGAGCGCGCCGTCAGGCGCGCGCGGAATCAGATCGGGACGATTTCAGGCGGTGCGCGCGGCTGGGCGAGACGGATGCCCCTGCGCGTGACGACGGGAAAAGACGCGGCCGGCGTGCGGACCGTGAACGCCCGCACGAACCCCAGCAACGCGGGCAGGCTTGCGCCGAGCGCGACGTTGGCGGCGAAGCCCGGGCAGTACACGCAATGCGGCACGCCCGCATGATCGAACGACGATGCGCTGCGATCGTCGCCCGACTGCGTGAGCACGACCTGGCGGGCGCCTGCCGCGCTACACAGTTCGAGCGTGAGGCCCCCTGACCCGCTCGACGCCATGCGCGCGTAGCCGACGACGGGCGACAGTACGTTCAGTACCAGCGCCAGCCAGACGAGGCCGATCCATCGCGTCGTTCGTTTCATCGCGGTCCAGGAAAAAGTGCGCGCAAGTATAGCAAGCAGCCCGGCCATCGCCGATTCCGCAGACCGTATGGCGGGTATCGGCGCGCGCGGGTAAACACATGTGCCGCGAATACAACAGAGACAAAATCTAACGATTCGTTGCTGGCATAAATCTGAGCACGAGGCTGATAATCATTGAACCCGTTGGAGAAACGATCATGGACGAAAAGCCGATCCGCATGCCGCCGCCGGAGCAAGTGATGAGCCCGGACCCGGAACCCGTTGGCGTGGAGTTCCTCGCCGAGCTGCCCGAGCACGTGCGGGCGTTCTTCGACGAGCAGCACAAGCTGTACTCGCCGAAGTGAACGAGCGTTCCGCTCTGTAACCGCCGCGTGCCGCAAGCCGATATCGTGGGGTTCATCGCTGCGTTCCCGCAGCCGTACGCATCGCACCCGGGTTGCAACAACCTGACGGTGCCGGATCAGTTCGTCCGCTGATTCTTCTGTCGCGTCGCCACGCCGCGCGACTGTCTTCGTCTATTCTTCTGTTTTTCCACTTCCGGCTCGCCCGGTTTCCGCTCGTTCCAATGAAGCACGCAATTCGCGCCGGCCTCGCCGCGGCAGCACTCGGCCTCGCCCTCTTCTCCTCGCCACGCATCGCCGCCGCCGACGGCGACGATACGGCGCTGACCAATCTCGTCGCACTTGCCTCTCAGCGCCTCGCGCTCGCCGAACCGGTCGCGCGCTGGAAATGGGCGAACGGCAAGCCGATCGAGGATCGCCCGCGTGAAGCGGCGCTGCTCACGTCCGTCGAGAAGCGCGCGACGCAGGCCGGCATCGATCCGGCATTCGCCCGGCGGTTCTTCGAGGATCAGATCACGGCCAGCAAGGACGTGCAGAACGCGCTGTTCGCGACGTGGCGGGCGACCCGGCCGCCCGAAGGCACGCCGCCCGATCTCGCGACCAGCACACGCCCGAAGCTCGACCGGCTCACGCAGGCGATGCTGACCGGGCTAGCGCAGGTCGAGCCGCTGCGTGCCGCACCCGACTGCCAGATGCGGCTCGCGCGCAGCATCGCCAACTGGAAGGCACTGACGCGCTACGACGCGAACCAGGCACAAGCGCTCAACACCGCGCTGTCTCATGTGTGCGCGGCGGGCGGCGCAAGCGCGATCGGCTGACCCGTCAGGCCGGGGCCGGTGATCCGCGCGCCGCGCCCTAACCCGCAGGCGCGAATGCGGCCAGCGGAATCAGTTGCAGGCCGCGCGCGAGGTGCGTCTGCAGCAGACGATAGGTAAAGGGCTCGAACGTCCCGGCCGCTTCGTCGACGGCCAGCCGCGCGGCTGCGTCGAGCGTCTCCACCGCGCCGAGGTAGCGCCAGCCTTCGATCACGTGGAACAGCCGGCGCTCGCCGTGCGCCTCGAACGCGACCGCACCGTCGAACGGCCACGGCGCCGCCGCACCCGCGCGCGCCGCGTCTGCCGGACGACGATTGAATGTCGGACGCAACCGCGCGACCCACTGCGCTTCGGCGAGCATCGCGCCGAGTTCGTTACCGGTCTCCCGCCACTCGACGCGCCGCACCTGCTGGGCGAGCCGCAGTTCCTTCGACGAGCGCCGCTCGCCGGTCAGCAGTGCGCGCAGCCGCTGCCGCACCCGCACGCTGCGCCCGACATAGAGCGGTTCGTCCGCTTCGCCGAACAACGCATAGGCGCCGCATCCCGCCGGCGCGGTGTCGAGCCACGCCTCGGTCAGTCCGCCCGCCAGACGGAAATGGCGGGTCGTGCGGGTGATCTGGTCGCGTAACCGCTCGAGCGGCACGGTCTCATGCAGGTGACGCCAGAACTGCCACAGCAGGTCGGCATCCGCGAGCGCCCGGTGCCGCGCGGACGGCACGAGTCCGTGCCGCTGTATCAGCGCGTCGAGCCCGTGCCGCGATTCGCGCGGAAACAGCGCGCGCGACAAGCGCACGGTGCACAGCACGTCGGGATTGAATGCCAACCCGATACGCTCGAACTCGGCGCGAAGGAATCCGCGGTCGAAGCTGGCGTTGTGCGCGACGAACAGCTTGCCGTCGAGCCGCTCGAACAGCGCGGGCGCGAGCGAGGCGAACGACGGCGCATCGCGCACCATCGCATCCGAAATACCGGTCAGTTGCTGAATGAACAGAGGAATCGGCTGCCCGGGATTGACGAGCGAGGTCCACGTCGACACGCCGAGCGGGCCGATTTCGACCACGCCGATTTCGGTGATGCGGTGCTCGGCGGACGAGCCGCCGGTGGTTTCGAGGTCGACGAAGACGAGCGGTTGCTCGCAGGCGGGATCGGTCGAACGGGAATCGGACATGAATGAACAGGAAAGCGACGCTTCCGTGAGTATGCACCGGCAGGCCCGTCCGCGGCCAGCCTGAGCCCATGCACGCCGATTTCGCGCCTGAAAGCAAAAAGCCCCCGACGAAGCGGGGGCTCGGACGTGATCGGCAATGCGTGGCGCGTCAGATCGCCTGGATATTCGCAGCCTGCTTGCCTTTCGGCCCGACTTTCACGTCGAAGGAAACACGCTGATTTTCCTTCAGCGTTTT
Source organism: Burkholderia sp. MSHR3999 (assembly GCF_000833595.1). NCBI lineage: Bacteria > Pseudomonadati > Pseudomonadota > Betaproteobacteria > Burkholderiales > Burkholderiaceae > Burkholderia > Burkholderia sp. MSHR3999. The sequence continues at coordinate 724,297 of NZ_JRFO01000001.1, read as the reverse complement.
GAAGCCATCCATCTTGATTTCGGAAAAGTGCGCAAACAGATCCTCACCGCCATTGTCTGACGTGATAAAACCGAAACCTTTAGCATCGTTAAACCATTTCACGATACCGGTATCCATACCTTCGTTCCCCACTCGATTTGATCAAAATAGCTATTTTTATAGCCGTTTCCCGAAATCCGAAGCGTCGCATCTGATTTCAGCTACATACGCCGCCCGGAGGACGGAGTGCTGACTTTATAAATTGGAAAATCCTGGTGCGTCAAGTGGATTTTTATTGGACACATTATAAAAGACGCCATTTGCCAATGGAATCGGTACCTGATCCGCTTCTGCAAATGGATTTCGCACCAAACGCTGTCATTGTTACCGGGTACGATTCACCGATAATCCGCGCAGAGAAAAACCTACCGGGGTCGAATCGTATCGGTAAAATGCTCGGTATTTCTACGGGTTGCAAATCACGAACGACGTTGCGATGCTGAAGCCACACCGACGCAACGGAGAAAGCCATGTGGCTGGACGGAATCAAGCGCTTCGCGAGCCGGCTCGGCCACGTCCGCCGAAAGTCCCGCGCCCTTGCCGACCCTGCACGTGAACAGCCTTGCGAGGCCGAATTCGATACGACCTGGCATGGCGACCACTGGCAGAACCTGCTGGCGTCGCCGCTCGATGCGCGTCATTACGTGATGGAAGACTGGACGTACACGCCGCCGCCCACCGAAGCCAAGGACGCGCCGCCGCCGCGCAGGCGCAGGCGCCGCTGGTACGAACAATAGCGAAGTCGACGGACGAAAAAAAAGCGCGACTGGAAAGTCGCGCCGACAAAGGTTTGGAGATCTTTTCCGTCAACGAAAAAGTCTGCTTCGGAAAGCAGAGATCGCAGTATAGCGACATAACATCCTTTCATTATCCATGCTCCGCACAAACCTCTATTGCCGAAGCGACAATAATGACGCTCGTGCAATAGACGTCGCCGGATAGCCGCCTGTCGCGGCCGCGCAACGCCCCGCTGCGCTCACGTGTCACACCGAGTTCTCGCGGCAATGCAGCAAACCCTTGATGGACAGGGCTTTCGAGCCACTCGCCCATCATTGCCAAATTCAAAATACAGTATTGCTTAAAGTGTCTCCCTCCCCGCTCGGAGCCGCTCCTTACACTGCAATTGAATTTTGAGACAAAGGGTATCAAGCCCGTCCGGCGCCAGCGCGCAAACCGCGCGCCACGCCGGGGCCAGCAACAGGTTCGCTTCCCATCATCCGGTTTGGAGACAAATCAATGAAAAAGACCCTGATTGTTGCAGCACTGTCTGGCGTGTTCGCGACCGCCGCGCACGCACAAAGCAGCGTCACGCTGTACGGCCTGATCGACGCCGGCATCACCTACACGAATAACCAGGGCGGCCACAGCGCCTGGCAGCAATCGACCGGCTCGGTCAACGGCAGTCGCTGGGGCCTGCGCGGCGCCGAGGATCTCGGCGGCGGCCTGAAAGCGATCTTCACGTTGGAAAACGGCTTCGGCATCAATAACGGCACGCTCAAGCAGAACGGCCGCGAATTCGGCCGTCAGGCGTTCGTCGGGCTCTCGCACAGCGTGTACGGTTCGGTCACGCTGGGCCGCCAGTACGACAGCGTCGTCGATTATCTCGGCCCGCTGTCGCTGACCGGCACGCAATATGGCGGCACCCAGTTCGCGCACCCGTTCGACAACGACAACCTGAACAACTCGTTCCGGATCAACAACGCGGTCAAATACCAGAGCGCGGACTACAACGGCCTGAAGTTCGGCGCGTTGTACGGATTCTCGAATTCGAGCAATTTCGCGAACAACCGCGCGTACAGCGTCGGCGCGTCGTACAGCTTCATGGGCTTCAACGTCGCGGCCGCGTACATGCAGTTGAACAACAACGTGAACGGACTGGCGCAGGCAGTCAGCGATCCCGGCGCAGTCACGGGCGACTGGACGTTCGCGGCCAGCCGTCAGCGCACTTGGGGCGCGGGCCTGAACTATTCGTTCGGCCCGGCAACGGCCGGCTTCGTGTTCACGCAGACGCGCCTGACCGACAGCGTCGCGATCAACGCCGTCCAATCGGGCGTGACGGGCGGCATCACGAGCCTGTCCGGCGGCACCCGCTTCAACAACTATGAAATCAACGGCCGCTATGCGCTGACGCCCGCACTGTCGCTCGCCGGCTCGTACACGTACACCGACGGGCGCATCGTCGGCCAGTCGCCGAAATGGCACCAATTCAACCTGCAGGCCGCCTACGCGTTGTCGAAGCGCACCGACGTCTATCTGCAGGGCGAATACCAGAAGGTCAATTCGGATGGCCTGCCGCTCCGCGCGAATATCAATGGGCTCGGCACGGCTTCATCGAACAACAAGCAGGTCGCGGTCACGGCCGGTCTGCGCCACCGCTTCTGAGGAGCGTCGCCGGACGCTTGCCACCGCAGGATGATGAAGCGCCCCAGCCGGGGCGCTTTTTTCGTTGCACGACAGCGCAGACGCGTTCAAGCCGTGCCCGGCTCCGGGTAGTGCACGTCGAGCACGTCGATCGGCTGCGGGCCGGCGGGCGTCATCAGCGTGACGGTGTCGCCGATCTTCGCCTTCAGCAGCGCGCGCGCGCGACGGGCGAGATCCAGCTCACGTGACCGTGGTCGAGATCGACCTCGTCGATGCCGACGATCGTGATCGTGTGTTCCTCGCCGTCCGGCGTCGCATAGTCGACGGTCGCACCGAAGAACACCTGGTCGGTGTTCTCCTGCCGGCTCGCGTCGACCACCTCGGCGATGTCGAGCCGCTTCGTGAGGAAACGGATGCGCCGATCGATCTCGCGCAACCGCCGCTTGCCGTAGATGTAGTCGCCGTTCTCGGAGCGGTCGCCGTTCGACGCCGCCCACGACACGAGCCGCACGACTTCGGGCCGCTCGGCGTCGATCAGGTTCAGCAGCTCGTCCCTGAGGCGCTTGTGCCCCGCGGGCGTGATGTAATTCTTCGAGCCTGCCGGGATCGCCGTCTGGGCCTGGTCGAGATCGTCGTCGTCGCCGTCCGACTCTTTGACAAACGCCTTGTTCATGATGCAATGTTCAAACGTGGATTGCGGATACTTCAAGGGTACACGATGGACCGGCCCGCAAGCCCATGTCCAACAATTTGCGAATAAGGCTTCCCTTTTTACGCGACCCTGCTATAATCCCTTTTCTGCGTGCGGCTGTAGCTCAGTTGGATAGAGTACTTGGCTACGAACCAAGGGGTCGTGGGTTCGAATCCTGCCAGCCGCGCCACCCAATTCAAGGGCCTTCCGCACCGAAGGCCCTGTCAGTTTGAAGTAGTACCGTTTTGCGTGCGGCTGTAGCTCAGTTGGATAGAGTACTTGGCTACGAACCAAGGGGTCGTGGGTTCGAATCCTGCCAGCCGCGCCATTTTTTTGGGGGCCTTCCCATCGTAGAAGGTTCCGACAGTTGAAGTAGTACCGCTTTGCGTGCGGCTGTAGCTCAGTTGGATAGAGTACTTGGCTACGAACCAAGGGGTCGTGGGTTCGAATCCTGCCAGCCGCGCCACTTCAGAAGGGCCTTCCTCCGGGAAGGCCCTTTTTCTTTGCTCCTTCCCTGCTTCGATCTCACCGCCGATTCGAATCCGGATCAAATCGCCGACGCACAAACAAGAACGGCGGCCCGAGGCCGCCGTCGCATTGCTTGCGTAAGCACCCGTGCGTCAGTAATCCTGCCGCTCGCGCTCGATCCGCATCCCGCCGTCGTGACGCGCATGCGCGCCGTCGTCGGTCGAACGCTCGCGCATGATCCGCATCACGTCCGGGTTGGTCCGCACGCGCCGCATCACGTTCGCAAGGTGGACGCGATCGCTGACCTGGATCACGAAGCGCAGCACCGTCGACTCATGCGTGAGGTCCTCGTCCATCGCGATGTGGACGATGTTCGCGTCAGCCGACGTGATGTCCGCCGCCACGCGCGCGAAGATCCCCTTCGTGTTCTTCACGAGCGCCTTTACCGCGACGTCGAAGAGGCGCCCCGGCTGCGGCGCCCATTCGACGTCGATCCAGCGGCCCGGATCGCGCCGGTGGATGCGTTGCGCGACGCGACAATCGGTCGTATGAATCGCCATCCCCAGACCGATGCCGATGTAGCCCATGATCGCATCGCCCGGAATCGGCCGGCAGCACGCGGACAACTGCACCGACATCCCTTCGGTGCCGGTGATCACGACCGGCGGCGCATGATGCGCGGCATGGCGCTCGGCCTTCGGCAGGTCGTCGTCCGCATCGCGGCCGCTCATCAGCACCTCGATGCGCTTGGCCATCACCGCGGCGACGCGGCGGCCGAGGCCGATGTCCGCGAAGATTTCCTGGCGGCTCTTGTTGCCCGTCCACTGCACGAGCTTTTCCCACACTTCCGGCGTGACGTCCGCGAGCGCGAGGCCGTAGCCCTTCAGGCTCTGGTCGACGAGCCGCTCGCCGAGCTGCACCGATTCGTTCAGGCGCATCGTCTTCAGGTAGTGACGGATCGCCGAACGCGCCTTGCCGGTGCGCACGAAGCCGAGCCATGCGGGGTTCGGCTTCGAATACGGCGCGGTGATCACCTCGACGATGTCGCCGCTCTTCAGCTCGGTGCGCAGCGGCAGCAGTTCGTTGTTGATCTTCACGGCGACGCACTGGTTGCCGAGATCGCTGTGGATCGAATACGCGAAGTCGAGCGCCGTCGCGCCGCGCGGCAGCGCCATGATCTTCGACTTCGGCGTGAACACGTAGACCGCATCCGGGAACAGGTCGATCTTCACGTGCTCGAGGAATTCGCTCGAATCGCCGGCCTCGCTCTGGATGTCGAGCAGCGACTTCAGCCATTGATGCGCGCGCTTCTGCACGTCGTTGAGATCCGCGCCGCCGTTCTTGTACAACCAGTGCGCGGCGACGCCCGCCTCGGCGATCTCGTGCATCTTGCGCGTGCGCACCTGGAACTCGATCGGCGCGCCGAACGGGCCGACGAGCGTCGTGTGCAGCGACTGGTAGCCGTTGATCTTCGGGATCGCGATGTAATCCTTGAACTTGCCCGGCACCGGCTTGTACAGCGCATGCAGCGCGCCGATGCACGTATAGCAGTCGAGCGGATTCTCGACGACGACGCGAAAGCCGTATACGTCGAGCACCTGCGAGAACGACAGCTGCTTGTCGCGCATCTTCCGGTAGATGCTGTAGATCGTCTTTTCGCGGCCGGTGATCTCGGCGTCGATCTTCGCGTCGACCATCGCACGCTGCGCGGCCTCGAGGATCTTGCTGATCACCTCGCGGCGATTGCCGCGCGCGGCCTTCACGGCCTTCTCGAGCGTCGCGTAGCGATGCGGGTTGAAGTTCGCGAAGCTCATGTCCTGCAGCTCGCGATAGGTATTGTTCAGACCAAGCCGGTGCGCGATCGGCGCGTAGATGTCGAGCGTTTCGCGCGCGACGCGGCGGCGCTTTTCCATCGGCACCGCGCCGAGCGTGCGCATGTTGTGCAGGCGGTCGGCGAGCTTGACGAGGATGACCCGCACGTCGCGCGCCATCGCGAGCAGCATCTTGCGGAAGTTTTCCGCCTGCGCTTCCTCGCGGCTGCGGAATTCCATCTTGTCGAGCTTGGACAGGCCGTCGACCAGCTCCGCGACCTTCGGCCCGAAGCGCTCGGCCAGCTCGCTCTTGGTCACGCCCTGGTCTTCCATCACGTCGTGCAGCAGCGCGGCCATGACCGCCTGCGCGTCGAGCTTCCAGCCGGCGCAGATTTCCGCGACGGCGACAGGATGGGTGATGTAGGGTTCGCCGCTCTGGCGATATTGACCGAGGTGGGCTTCGTCGCTGAAGTGGAACGCCGCCTTGACCTCTTTGATTTCTTCCGGCGCCAGGTACTCGGCAAGCGCGGCGGTCAGTTTCGCGATCGAAACGACGCCGTGCTTGCGAGGCTGCTCCGGTGTGGCGGTCGGCCCGAACAGATGCCGGAACGACTGTTCGAGGACCGCGTCGATGTACTGGCGCGCAGGCGATTGTGCCGTGACTTCGGTGGTCGGATCCGCGGAGGCGGACGATGGGGTGGTGCTCATATTCGCCTCCTCGGTCAGCAATCGTTGCGCGCGTGGACTACATGGCTGGAGTGAAGCGGTGCGCCTTAGACCGGCACCTTCTTCAGCATCTCGAGGCCGACCTGGCCGGCCGCGATCTCGCGCAGCGCGACGACCGTCGGCTTGTCGCGGCTTTCGATCTTCGGCGTATGGCCTTGCGCGAGCTGCCGCGCGCGATAGGTGGCGGCGAGCGCCAGTTCGAAGCGGTTCGGGATCTGCTTCAGGCAGTCTTCGACGGTAATGCGAGCCATGTTGGGTAATTCCTTCTGAATATAGTGCTTATTCTACCTTATGTCCCTCGACCCTCGCCGTCATTCCGCATGCGGCTGGTGGATGCCGAGCTCGATGAACAGCTCCGTATGTCGCGCGTACTGCGAAATGAAGCGCTGGCGCGTCGCGGCGACGATGCATTCGAGCTCGGCGAGCGCGCGATCGAAGTTCTCGTTGATCACGACGTACTCCGCTTCCGATGCGTGCGCCATCTCGCTGCCGGCCGCGAGGAGGCGACGCGTGATCACGTTCGGCTCGTCCTGGCCGCGCTTCTTCAGGCGCTCCTCGAGCGCGTCGAGCGACGGCGGCAGGATGAAGATGCCGACCGCGTTGCGGAACTGCTTCTTCACCTGCTGCGCGCCCTGCCAGTCGATTTCGAGCAGCACGTCGTGGCCGTTCTTCATCTGCTCCTCGATCCAGACGCGCGAGGTGCCGTAGTAGTTGCCGTGCACTTCCGCGCTCTCGAGGAATTCGTGCGCGGCGTGGCGCGCGCGGAAATCGTCGACGGTCGTGAAATGATAATGCTGGCCATCCTGCTCGCCCGGACGCGGCTTGCGCGTCGTATACGAGATCGACAGGCAGATATCCGTGTCCTTCGACAGCAGCGCGTTCACCAGCGTGGACTTGCCGGCGCCCGACGGCGCGACGACCATGAACAGGTTGCCGGGATAGATGCCGCCGTGCAGCGCATGCGCGGCGTGGCCGTCGTGGGTGGATTGGGTCATGTTGCGTTACTCCAGGTTTTGCACTTGCTCACGCATCTGCTCGATCAGCAGCTTGAGCGCCATCGACGCATCGGCCAGCTCCTTGGCCGCCGCTTTCGAGCCGAGCGTGTTCGCTTCGCGATTCAGTTCCTGCATCATGAAGTCGAGACGCTTGCCGACGCGGCCGCCCTTCTCGATCACGTGACGCGTTTCGTTCAGGTGCGCGGTGAGCCGCGACAGCTCCTCCGCGATGTCGATCCGGATGCCGTACATCGTCACTTCCTGACGGATGCGCTCCGCCGCTTCCTCGCGCGACACGATCGGCGCGCTGCCTTCCGGCGCCGCGATGCCGAGCGCTTCCTGCAGCCGCTCGACGATCTTCTGCTGATGCTTCGCGATCAGCTCCGGCACGAGCGGCGTGATGCGCGCGACGATCGCCTCCATCTCGGCGACGTTCGACAGCAGCATCGCCGCGAGCTGCGCGCCTTCGCGCGAACGCACGACGACCAGCTCGTTGATCGCTTCCTTGCCGCACGCGAGCACCGCGTCGCGGATCGCGTCGGCCGACACGCCGCTTTCGGCGATCACGCCGGGCCAGCGCAGGATCTCGCCCGCGCGCAGGCGGCCGACGCCCGGGAACGACTCGAGCACCGTGCGCTCGAGGTCCGCGAGCTGGCCGAGCGCCGCCTGGTTCAGCGCGCCCGCGCCGATACTCTGCTCGCCGCGCTGCAGGTTGATGCGCACGTCCACCTTGCCGCGCGACAGCTTGTTCATCAGCATCTCGCGCAGCGCGGGTTCGCACGCGCGCACGTCGTCGGGCATGCGGAAATTCAGGTCGAGGAAACGCGAGTTCACGGTACGCAATTCGACCGACACGCTGGTGCCGCCGTTGCCCGTCGCCGCTGCGAGTTCGCGTGTCGCGCTCGCGTAGCCCGTCATGCTGTAGATCATGGTTCGTCTCGCCGTCTGAATGCCCTCGCGGGCCGGGGATAAGTCGAGGCGCCCGGCGCATTCGCAAGCGCGGGGCGGGAAACGCGCATTATCCCATTTTTGCCGGCCACCCCGCCCGGCGCCGCCGCCGTTCGGCGCTAAAATCAGGGTTTCCTCCCTGCCATCTTTCCCTCATGACGCAATCCACTTCCCGGCCGAGCGGCCGCCGCGCCGACGAACTCCGCAAGGTCGCCCTCACGCGCCACTACACGAAGCACGCGGAAGGCTCCGTGCTGGTCGAATTCGGCGACACCAAGGTGATCTGCACGGCGAGCGTCGCCGAGCGCGTGCCCGAATTCCTGCGCGACCGCGGGCAAGGCTGGCTGACCGCCGAATACGGCATGCTGCCGCGCGCGACGCATACGCGCAGCGATCGCGAAGCGGCGCGCGGCAAGCAGACGGGCCGCACGCAGGAAATTCAGCGCCTGATCGGCCGCGCGCTGCGCGCGGTGTTCGACCTGGAGGCGCTCGGCCCGCGCACGATCCACATCGACTGCGACGTGATCCAGGCCGACGGCGGCACGCGCACTGCGAGCATCACCGGCGCGTTCGTCGCCGCGCACGATGCGGTGTCGAAGCTGATCGCCGCCGGCAAGCTCGCGCGCTCGCCGATCACCGACCACGTCGCCGCGATTTCGGTCGGCGTGTTCGAGGGCACCCCGGTGCTCGATCTCGATTACCCGGAAGATTCGCGCTGCGACACCGACATGAACGTCGTGATGACGGGCGCGGGCGGCTTCGTCGAAGTCCAGGGCACCGCGGAAGGCGTGCCGTTCTCGCGCGACGAGATGAACGCGCTGCTCGACCTGGCGCAAAGCGGGATCGGCCAGCTCGTGCGGCTGCAGAAGGACGCGCTGGGTGTGAGCCATGTCTGACGATCGCATCACGCCGCTGCTGTCGCGCATCGTGCTCGCGTCGAACAATGCGGGCAAGCTGCGCGAATTCACGGCGATGTTCTCGACCGTCGGCATCGAGGTGATTCCGCAGGGCGACCTCGCGGTGCCCGAAGCGGAAGAACCGTACCGCACGTTCATCGAGAACGCGCTGACGAAGGCGCGGCATGCCGCGCAGCTCACCGGGCTGCCGGCGATCGCCGACGATTCGGGGCTGTGCGTGCGCGCGCTGCGCGGCGCGCCGGGCGTCTATTCGGCGCGCTACGCGCAACGCGCGGGGCTCGAGAAAGGCGACGCGGCGAACAACGCGCATCTCGTCAACCAGCTGCGCGACGTCGCCGACCGCCGCGCGTACTACTGCTGCGTGCTCGCGCTCGTGCGTCATGCCGACGATCCGGAACCGCTGTTCACCGAAGGCCGCTGGCACGGCGAGATCGTCGACGCGCCGCGCGGCGCGCACGGATTCGGCTACGACCCGTATTTCTACCTGCCGTCGCTCGGCGCGACGGCGGCCGAGCTCGAGCCGCCGGTGAAGAACGCGCTCAGCCATCGCGCGCTCGCGCTCAAGGCGCTGCTCGCGCGGCTTGCGGAGGGAGAATGAACCGCCCCCACGCTCACATTCGTTCGCGGGGGGCGCCATGAGCCAGGCCGCGGACATCGGCGCGCGCGTCGTCGCGACCTTCACGTCGCCCGGGCAGGTGCGGCTGACGTCGCTGCCGCCGCTCGCGCTGTACGTGCATTTCCCGTGGTGCGTGCGCAAGTGCCCGTATTGCGATTTCAACTCGCACGAATGGAAAGGCGAGCGGTTTCCGGAGACCGAGTACCTCGACGCGCTGCGCGCCGATCTCGAGCACGCGCTGCCGCTCGTGTGGGGTCGGCAGGTGCATACCGTGTTCATCGGCGGCGGCACGCCGAGCCTGCTGTCCGCAGCCGGCCTCGACCGCCTGCTGTCCGACGTGCGCGCGCTGCTGCCGCTCGACGCGGATGCGGAAATCACGCTCGAGGCCAATCCCGGCACCTTCGAAGCCGCGAAGTTCGCGCAGTTCCGCGCGAGCGGCGTGAATCGCCTGTCGGTCGGCATCCAGAGCTTCAACGAGACGCACCTGAAGGCGCTCGGCCGCATCCACGACGCCGCGCAGGCGCGCGCGGCCGTCGAGGTCGCCGCGAACACGTTCGACAACTTCAATCTCGACCTGATGTTCGCGCTGCCGAACCAGACGCTCGACGAATGCCGCGCCGACATCGAGACCGCGCTGTCGTTCGCGCCGCCGCATCTGTCGCTGTATCACCTGACGCTCGAGCCGAACACGCTGTTCGCGAAGTTTCCGCCCGTGGTGCCCGACGACGACGCGTCCGCCGACATGCAGGAGTGGATTCATGCGCGCACGGCCGAGGCCGGCTACGAACGCTATGAAGTGTCCGCGTATGCGAAGCCGCATCACCAGTGCAAGCACAACCTGAACTACTGGCGCTTCGGCGACTATCTCGGGATCGGCGCGGGCGCGCACACGAAGCTGTCGTTCCCGAACCGCATCCTGCGGCAGGCGCGCTACAAGCATCCGGCGACCTTCATCGAGCATGCGCTGGCCGGCACGCCGGTGCAGGAGGAACGCGAAGTCGGCGCGCGCGACCTGCCGTTCGAGTTCATGCTGAACACGCTGCGGCTCGTCGAGGGCTTCGCGGTGCACAGCTTCGCCGAGCGCACGGGGCTGCCGATGAGCACGATCGAGCCGGCGCTCAAGGAAGCGGAACGGCGCGGGCTGATCGCGCGCGATTTCGCGCAGATCGCGCCGACACCGCTCGGCCAGCGGTTCCTCAACGACCTGCAGGAACTGTTCCTGCGCGACGATTGAGCATGACCGCGAAGCATGGGACCGGAGTAAGCACTGAAGTGCCAACTCCGGTCGACAGGGGCGGCATTTCGGTTACAATGCCGCCTCGTGGAAGCGTGGCCGAGCGGTTTAAGGCACTGGTCTTGAAAACCAGCGACGGGCAACTGTCCGTGAGTTCGAATCTCACCGCTTCCGCCAGCAAGGTTCGCCAAACCCCGTCCATTCCCTGAATGACGGGGTTTTTGTTTGCGCCGCCGCACGGCATGCGGCACGACGCGTGGCGGTATTCCCTGCCTGCCCCGTTGCGTCGCCATCGCCTAGAATTCGGATCAGAACGGCGACACGAACGCCGCCGCGCATTCGATGCCGCACGGGCTTACCCGCCCGCGCCGCACACGGAGACCGCCATGTCCGAACAGTCGACTCCGATCCGCCACGTCGATTACTACGAAGGCTTCGAGATCCACGTCGTGCCAACCTCGATGCCGGGCAACGACACGCGCTTCACCTACACCGGCTATGTCTGCCATCCGGGCGCGAATCCCGCGCTGCCCGGCCACGCCGTGCCGTTCCACGCGGACGGCGAGGAAAGCTACTCGACCGTTGACGAGGCCGTCCACGAAGCCGTGCATATCGGCAAGAGCATCGTCGACGGCACGCATCCGGACCTGTCGGTCCTGTCGCTCGTCACGCACGGGTATTGAGCGGGCCGGCACGCGTCGCCTGACGATCAGCCGACAGGCACGGCGCAGATGCGGCGCGCGTCATCAGCCGTCGCAACCACGCGCGCCGCGCGATATACGTTTGTCCCGATGTCGCGCGATGGATCGCGCGACTATCATTTGTCTATCGTGTTCCCCGGCGCCACGCCATGTTCGCCATCCCCCTGTCAGGCGTCGTCCGGTTGCGTGTTGCCGCCGCGGCCGCCGTCGCCATGCTCGCTGCCTGCACGATCACGCCGCCGCCCCCGCGCGCGGTCCTGACGATCCCGTCGGTCATACGCAGCGCCACACTCGCCCAGTACCGCACCGAAGTTGCCGAACACGTCGCCGAACGCAATCCGTCCGGCGTGTTGCGCGGCACGCCGCAGGCGATGCTGCGCTCGCTCGTCGTGCTCGCGTTCACGATCGATCGCAGCGGCCAGCTCGTGCACGCATCGGTGTACCGCAGCAACGGCGACAGCGAGGCCGAGTCGCTCGCGCTCGCGTCGCTGCGGCGTTCGGCGCCGCTGCCGCCGCCGCCCGCGAAACTGCTCGACGGCAACGGCCAGGTGGAACTGATGGAAAGCTGGCTCTTTAACGACAACGGCAAGTTCCAGCTGCAGAGCACCGCGTCGGCGCAGGCGCAAACGATCGACTGAAGCCGTGCGCGATTGCCGGCGCTCGGCAGCGCTGGCTATAATTTTCCGCATTCGCCGCGGCCATCACGCCGCACGCGAGCTCGCGCCTCACCCGGCAGGCGAGCCGATCACGGCGGCGACTATCCGTCTCCAGCGTCGACCGGCGGGCGACGATCCGCGCCGCGGCGCGCATCCAGCCGCCACCTTCTCCCGCTCGACGGTCCGGGCAGGCATCCGCCTGCGTGGCCGCGCGCATCACCGGGCGTTCATCAAGACCAAAAAACGGAGACATCCATGTCCGCATCCCCACCGGCCGTTGCGCACGCAACCAATGCGGCCGGCGCCGTCAGCCACAAGCGCATCGTGTTCGCGAGCTTCATCGGCACCGCGATCGAGTTCTACGATTTCTACGTGTACGCGACCGCCGCCGCGCTCGTGATCGGCCCGGTGTTCTTCCCGCACGGCTCCGCGACCGCGCAAGCGCTTTCCGCATTCGTCACGTTCGGCATCGCGTTCATCGCGCGGCCGATCGGCTCGTTCCTGTTCGGTCATTTCGGCGACCGCATCGGCCGCAAGTCGACGCTCGTCGCGTCGCTGCTCGTGATGGGCCTATCCACCACCGCGATCGGCCTCGTGCCCGGCTACGACGCGATCGGCACGCTCGCGCCGGTGCTGCTGTGCGTACTGCGCTTCGGCCAGGGCATCGGCCTCGGCGGCGAATGGGGCGGCGCCGCGCTGCTCGCGACCGAGCACGCGCCGCGAGGCAAGCGCGGCTGGTTCGGCATGTTCCCGCAGCTTGGGCCCTCGGTCGGCTTCCTGATGTCGAACGGGCTGTTCTTCGCGCTCGCGCTGTCGCTGTCCGACGCGCAGTTCCGCAGCTGGGGCTGGCGCATTCCGTTTCTCGTGAGCGCGGTGCTCGTCGCGCTCGGCCTGTACGTGCGGCTCAAGATCGCCGAGACGCCCGCGTTCCAGGCCGCGCTCGAGCGCAACGAACGCGTGCGCGTGCCGGTCGCGACGCTCGTCACGCAACACTGGCAGCCGACGCTGCTCGGCGCGCTGGCGATGGTCGTCTGCTACACGCTGTTCTACATCTCGACCGTGTTCTCGCTGTCGTACGGCGTCGCGACACTGCATATCCCGCGCCAGAGCTTCCTCGGCCTGCTCTGCCTCGCGGTCGTGTTCATGGGGCTCGCGACGCCGCTGTCGGCCTGGGCGTCGGATCGCTTCGGCCGCCGGCCGGTGCTGATCGCGGGCGCGATCGCCGCGCTGCTGTCGGGTTTCACGATGGCGCCGCTGCTCGGCAGCGGCTCGATGCCGCTCGTTGCGCTGTTCCTGACGCTCGAGCTGTTCCTGATGGGCGTGACGTTCGCGCCGATGGGCGCGCTGCTGCCGGAACTGTTCCCGACCAACGTCCGCTACACGGGCGCGGGCGTCGCGTACAACCTCGGCGGAATCCTCGGCGCGTCGATCGCGCCGTACATCGCGCAGCTGCTTGCCGCGCAAGGCGGCCTGTCGTGGGTCGGCGGCTATGTGTCCGTCGCGGCGGCGCTCAGCCTGATCGGCGTGCTGCTGATGCGCGAGACGCGCGACACGTCGCTCGTCTGACGCTGCGTGGCAACCCGGCTTGTGCCGCGGCCGGCGCCGCCTATACTCGATTGCGGGCGCGCCGCCTGCCGCGCCGCCATCGCCACGGAGCCGCCCCCATGAGCATCCGCCTCGCCAATGCCGACCTCGTCCTGATCCTGTCGCTCGCGCTGGGCGGCGCCTTGCTGCTCACGCTGCGCTTCCGCCCGAAAACCTGGCTCGGCATCGTGTTCGAGGCGCTCGTCGCGAATGCGGCGGCCATTGCCGCCGTGCTCGCGTTCGAGGCGCTGCTCGCCTGAGCGTGCACCGGCGCGCGGCCGCTCAGGCCGCCGCCTGCGCGTGCATCGGCACGCCGAAAGCCGGACCGACCGAATCGATTGCCTGCAGCGCGTCGTCGACCGACGGCGCGGCGCCCACCTTGCCGATCGACACGGCATGCGGCGCGCCGCCGATGCCGCAGTGCTCGGGCGACGTGGCCACGAAGATCATCACGGTCGGCCGCCGCAGCGCGTGCGCCATGTGGACGAAGCCCGTGTCGACGCCGACCACCAGTGCGGCCCGGCCAATCGCCGCGCCGAGCTGACGCACCGACATCGCGGGCAGCACGGTTGCCCCGGGCGCACGCGCGGCGATCTCCTGAGCGACCGCGTGCTCGGCCGGCGAGCCCCACGGCAGCAGCACGCGCATGCCGCGCGCCATCATCCGCGTCGCAAGCGCCGCCCAGCGCTCGATCGGCCATCGCTTGTCGTCGTTCGACGTGGCATGGAACATCAGCATGAACGGTCCGTCGTCGGTCACGGCGGCCGGCAGGCACGCGTCGTCGGGCGCGACGATCCCGTAATCGGCGGCGCCCTGCGGCGCATAGCCGAACGCCTCGCCCGCGCTCACGCGCATCCCGTGCCAGGCATCGCATGCGGGCCGCGGGCCGAAATGGTCCGAATACGCGAAGCGCGCGCCCGATTCGCCGAGATCCTGCGTCTGGTAGCCGACCCGGCGCGCGGCGCGCGCCAGCGCCGAGATGATCGCGCTCTTGTAGACGCCGTGCAGGTCGATGACCGCATCGTAACGGTGCGCGCGCAACGCGCTGATCGAGGCCCAGATCGCCTTCAGGTCGGCGCCGCCGCGCAGCTTCTTGAACCGCCGCAATGGCGCGCACAACACGTTGCTCACGCCGGAATGCCAGCGCACCACCTCCGCACACGATTCGTCGACGGCCCAGTCGACCGTCACGCCCGGAAACGCGCAATGAAGGTCGGCGACCACCGGCAAGGTCTGGACGACGTCGCCGAGCGACGTCACTTTCACGATGAGGATGCGGTTCACGTTTATGTTCGAAATGCGAGAGCGGGGAATTTAGGGATACTAGTGAAGCCCGGACGGCATGAGGGCTACAATTAACTTGCATTTGTAACAAAATGTATCTTTATTGTGACGGCTTGTTAAACACGTCACGGCGCGGGTTCCTTTTTTATAATCGGTCCTTTGCCAGCGGCCGCGCCGATGCAACATTCCCAGCCATTGTTTCCCGCCCTCACCCGCCGCACCCGGCGCCTGTGGCGCCAGTACGGCGTGTTCTGGCTTGGCGCGATCGCCGTCGGGCTGACTGCCGTGCTCTATGCGCGGCTGATCGATTGGGGCTACGACACCTTCCGCACGCTGCGGCAGCATGCGCCCTGGCTGCCGCTGCTGCTGACCCCTGCGATCGCAGCCGGCTCGGTCTGGCTGACCCGCCGCTTCTTCCGCGGCGCGGAAGGCAGCGGCATCCCGCAGGTGATCGCGACGCTGCACGCGCGCCCCGGCGCGTTCGGCGCGCGGCTGCTGACGCTGCGCATCCTGTTCGGCAAGATCCTGCTTTCGTTCTTCGCGATCCTCGGCGGCTTCACGATCGGCCGCGAAGGGCCGACCGTGCAGGTCGGCGCGGCGCTGATGTTCAACCTGCGGCGCTTCTATCCGCGCTCGACCGCGCAGATCGAGCGCCAGCTCGTGCTCGCGGGCGCGGCGGCCGGTCTGTCGGCCGCGTTCAACACGCCGCTCGCCGGCGTCGTGTTCGCGATCGAGGAGCTGACGCGCAGCTTCTCCGCGCGCGCGAGCGGCGTGCTGATCACCGCGATCATCATCGCCGGCGTGGTCGCGCTCGGGCTGAACGGCAACTACACGTATTTCGGCACGATCGACGCCGGCGCGCATTTCCCGAAGCTGCTCGCGGTCGCGGTGCTCGTCGCCGCGGTCGTGACCGGCGTCGCCGGCGGGCTGTTCTGCTGGCTGCTGCTCAATACCGGCCGCTGGCTGCCGGCGCGGCTGCTCGCGCTGTATCGCGAGCGGCCGATCGCGTTCGCCGCGCTGTGCGGCTTCGTGATCGCCGCGGTCGGTCTCGTGTCGGGCGGCACGACGTTCGGCAGCGGCTATGCGGAAGCGCGCGGCCTGCTCGACGGGCGCGAGCAATTGTCCGTGCTGTATCCGTTCCTGAAGATGGTGTCGATGATCGCGTCTTACCTGCCCGGCATCCCGGGCGGCATCTTCGCGCCGTCGCTGTCGATCGGCGCGGGTTTCGGCAACCTGCTGCACGTCGTGTTCGGCAACATGAGCCTGCCGGTGCTGATCGCGCTCGCGATGGTCGGCTACCTCGCGGCGGTCACGCAATCGCCGATCACGTCGTTCGTGATCGTGATGGAGATGATCAACGGCCATGCACTCGTCATTTCGCTGATGGCCACCGCGCTGATCTCGAGCCGCGTCTCGCGCTTGTTCGTGCCGCCGCTGTACGAGACGCTCGCGCAGCGCTATCTCGCACCGCCGGCCGCGGCTGCCACCGCCACGACGGCGCCGGCCCCGGCAACGTCCGGCGTCGTCGCGCCGCAGGACGCGGCCGCCGCACCTGCCGATCCGCTCGATACGCTGCGTGACGAGAATGGCGACGGGCTTGCCGGCGACGAAGCGACCGGCACCGGTCCGGCTGCCGTCGCGGCGAACCCCGCCGCGACGCAAGCCGGACCGCGCGACGCTCAGTAGATCACCACCGGCGCCGGCCGATAGTAGACGGGACGGGCCGGCACGACGACGCAGCCGGCGAGCGTGACGGCGACGAGCGCGATCACGAATACGGTTCTTTTCATCGCACGCCTCCGTTACGCCCAGTGCCCGCGCGTCCAGAACCAGTTCGGACCGCGCTGGTCCCAATGGCCCGGCACCCAGTGCATGCCGATGCGCTCGGTTTCCCAGTGGCCGCCGATCCATACGTATTGGCCATGATCCCAGCGCCAGTGGCCGCGCTCCCATACGTAGCCGACCCGCGCGGCCGGCACGACTTCATAGCGGACGGGCGGCGGCGCGTTCGGCGCGACGACGACGATCTCTTCCGCGCGCCCGGCGACCGGCTCGGCGATGACGACTTCGCCCGGCCGGGTGACGACCGGCGTGGCGACGAGAATTTCATCCGCGCGCGCGGCGAGCGGTGCGGCAACAGCGGACGCGCCCGCAGCCACGGCTGCGAATGCGAGAACGACGCGACGAATCGATGAGACAGCCATTACAACCTCCTGATTGAACAAGCAACGCGAGCGTATTCGTTCAATGCGGGAGCAGGGGTTACGGCCGACAGGCGCCGTATTACGGCGTGCCCGAAAGTGCAACAGGGCGTAAGACGCGCGCGGCGGGCAGGGGCCGCCGCGCGGAACGGGAACAACGCGGGTCAGGCTTGCGGAATCTCGATCTTCACTTCGAGCACCTCGAGATCGTCCTGACGCTCGAGGCTCACGCGGATGTCATCGTTCGAAATCTGCACGTACTTCGAGATCACGGCGACGAGTTCCTTCTGCAGTGCCGGCAGGTAGTCGGCCGGCGGCTTTCCGCCGACCCGCTCGTGCGCGATGATGAGCTGCAGGCGCTCCTTCGCGATCGACGCGGACTTCTTTTTCTCGCCGAGGAGAAACGACAGAATGGACATGGGCGGCCTCCGTTACTTGCTGCCGAAGAGGCGCTGCAGCAGGCCCGGCTTCTGGTATTCGGTGAAGCGCAGCGGCTTGTCCTCGCCGAGGAAGCGCCCAACGATGTCCTTGTACGCTTCGGCAACGTCGGTGCCGTCGAGGTGCACGGCCGGCAAGCCCTGGTTCGACGCGTGCAGCACCGCTTCCGACTCCGGCACCACGCCGATCAGCTTGATGCGCAGGATCTCGCTGATGTCCTCGAGCGACAGCATCTCGCCTTCGTTGACGCGCTTCGGGCTGTAGCGGGTGATCAGCAGGTGCTCCTTGATCGGATCCTTGCCTTCGGTCGCGCGCTTGGTCTTCGACGACAGGATGCCGAGAATGCGATCCGAGTCGCGCACCGACGACACTTCCGGGTTCGTGACGATCAGCGCTTCATCCGCGAAATACATCGCGTGCAGCGCACCGGCCTCGATGCCCGCCGGCGAATCGCAGATGATGTATTCGAAATCCATCGCGGCGAGGTCGTTCAGCACCTTCTCGACGCCGTCGCGCGTCAGCGCATCCTTGTCGCGGGTCTGCGACGCCGGCAGGATGAACAGGTTCTCGCACTTCTTGTCCTTGATCAGCGCCTGGTTCAGGTTCGCTTCGCCCTGGATCACGTTCACGAGGTCGTACACGACGCGACGCTCGCAGCCCATGATCAGATCGAGGTTGCGCAGGCCGACGTCGAAGTCGATCACGGCCGTCTTGTGGCCGCGCAGCGCGATGCCGGACGCGAAGCTCGCGCTCGTCGTCGTCTTGCCCACGCCGCCCTTGCCGGAAGTCACCACGATGATTTTTGCCATTTCCCCTATACCCTGTGTTCGTCAATGAGAGCCGATCGATCCGGCGTGCGCCGCGTGCTTCACGTCAGGCGCAGCGGTTCGATCATCAATTTTTCCTCTTCGAGCCGGATCTGCACCGCTTTGCCCAGCACGTCGGCAGGCAGCGGGTTCTCGGTGGTTCGATAGATACCCGCAATCGAAATCAGTTCCGGCTCCAGACACGTGCAGAAAATGCGCGCGTCGTGATTGCCGTGCACGCCCGCCAACGCGCGGCCGCGCAACGGCGCGTAAATGTGGATATTGCCTTCTGCAATGATCTCGGCGCCGTGACTGACCGGCGCGAGCACCACGAGGTCTCCTTTCGCGTAAACCTGCTGCCCCGAGCGCAACGGCCGATCGACCACGAGCGTCTGGCCGCCGGCCTGCGGCTGCACCGGCTCGGGCGCAGCGGCCGGAACGGCCGCCGCCTCGACGGCAGGCGCAGCGTCCGTGTCGCCCGCGCCCTTCGCCAACGGCACGCGACGGTCGCGCGCCTCGAGCAGCGGCAGGCCCGCCTCGCCGGCCCAGCTCTGCGACGCCAGCGCGACGACGCCCACCGGGCGCATCCGCACGTCGTTGAGCATCTGACGGATGTCACCCAGCGCCACGCGCTCGCCTTCCGCGAGACGACGGACGTCGATCACAACGACGTCGTCGGCAAAAAACTCGGGAGTCGCTTCGAAGCGCTTGACCAGCTCGGTGCGCAGCGCGTCGAGATCGGTCGTCTTTACGGTAAACAGCAACGTATCGACCGAACCGCTGCGCAGCTCGAAGAATGGCGATTTTTTAAGCGACATGGACACTCTGCAAAAAATTTTTGCGTATTTTACAGGCGTCCACGCGGCCAGCCATTATTTTTGGGCGTCGTGCAACAGGCGTCGCGCCGCTGGTGCCGGGAATCGGGCGTCGGGCCGCCGCGGCCCGGATGGGAGGGAAGGCGCGCCGATGCGCGCGAATTGCCGGAGAACCGCAATCGTGCGCGCGGGACCGAGACCGGGCCCGCCTCGCGGGCGCGGCCCGTCGGTCAGTGCGTCGCCTGCGACACGAACAGCGTCTTCATCGCGCCCGGCATGCGCGCGATCGGCGCATGCTCGCCGGTATTGCCGAAGCCCGCACGCTCGTAGAAGCGGACCGCGTTGCGGTTCGCGTCGGCGATCCATGCATAGATTTCCTGCGCGCCGCGCTCGGCGAGCCACGCGCTCGCGGTGTCGACGAGCAGCAGCCCGCCGCGCAGATGACGGACCGCATGCGCGACCCACAGCTCGCTCACGAAGGCGCGGCGCTCGGGCGTGTTGTCGAAATACGCGCCGATCATGCCGGCCGGATGGCCTTCCGTGTAAAGCAGGAACGTCGTCGACTGATCGGACGTCGCGCGCTGCGCGGCAATGGCCGCCGCCGCGTCGGCATCGACGTTCAGCAATTCGGCCTCCGGCGCTTCGCCGGGTGCGTAGGGCTCACGCAGCGACGCGGCGCGGAGTTCGCGATACACGTTGCCCTGGTCGGCAGCGATACGACGAACGGTCAAGGTCGAACTCATGCAGGCACAGCCCCCTTCGGACAGCAAGCTATAAGCTTCAACCGAAAGCGGGGCATGAGTCAAATCGTTATTTTCAAATGCCGGCGCAAATCGAAAGGCAACAGGCGTTGCGGACGCCCTCCGGCGCCGCCGCCCGCACGTTGCTGTGCAGGTGCAGCATCGCCGCTGCACGCCCGGCCGCGCACGTTGGCCGCCGGCTCGCCGCTCGCCCGCGCCCGGCGCGCCCCCCTCGCGGACGGGACCAAACGCGCGCGGACGGCATGCAAGCCGTCGCTGCCGCGCTGCCCGCGCGTCGCAGCGACGACCGGAAATCAAACGAAAGCCCCCTCGCGCCGGCGATTCTTATTGCATCGCAACATTTGTTGCGCGGCCCGCACGCGCTGCGTGCGCACAGCCGCCGTCGCGGTTTCGTCTGACGATCGCACGGCCTCGCCGGCGCCGCGCGCGATGTGCCGCCCCGTTTCAATCGGCGCGCGACCGCCCTTCCCCGGATGCGCCGGCGGAACCCCGCCGTTTGGAGCGTCCTGCCTAGCGCGGGGGTTTGGAAAAGTGCGCGCACGGGTCGTATAACAGGCAGAACCGGGCCACGACCCGGCGCCGCGCACGCCCCATGCGGCGCGGACCAACGAGCGGATGCAAGCAAGGAGGGAGACGATGGCTACGACCGACGGACCGGCCGCGGGCTGGTCGGATGGCAAGCGTTACCTGTGGCTGCTCGGCGCGCTGACGATCACGCTGCCGATCCTCGCCGCCCAGCTTGCGCTGTCGACGGGCATCCACGTGTTCTGGTGGTTCGGGCCGCTGTTCGCGTTCGGCGTGATCCCGATCCTCGATACGCTGATCGGCGACGATCGCGACAATCCTCCCGAGAACGTCGTGCCCCGCCTGGAAAAGGACCGCTACTACCGGCTCATCGTCTATCTCGCGACGCTCGTCGAATACGTCGCGTTCTTCGTGGGCGTCTGGATCGTCGGCACGCACACGCTCGCGTGGTACGACTACGTCGGCTTCGCGCTGTCGGTCGGCGCGGCCACCGGCATCTCGATCAACACCGCGCACGAGCTCGGCCACAAGACCAGCCGCTTCGAGCGCCGGCTCGCGAAGATCACGCTCGCGCCGGTCGCCTACGGCCATTTCTTCGTCGAACACAATCGCGGCCATCATGTACGAGTCGCGACCGCCGACGACCCGGCGAGCGCGCGCTACGGCGAATCGTTCTGGGCGTTCCTGCCGCGCACCGTGACCGGCAGCATCCGCTCCGCGTGGCATCTGGAGCGAACGCGCCTCGCGCGGCTCGGGAAGTCGCCGTGGACGTGGCGCAACGAGGTGCTGCATGCGTGGGCGATGACCGTCGTCGTGTGGGGCATCGCGATCGCGCTGGCCGGCAAGGTGGTGATCCCGTTCCTGCTGATCCAGGCGGTGTACGGCGCGTCGCTGCTCGAAGTCGTGAACTACGTCGAGCATTACGGGCTCGGGCGCATGAAGCTGCCGAACGGCCGCTACGAGCGCTGCACGCCGCAGCATTCATGGAACAGCAATCACGTCGTGACGAACCTGTTCCTGTATCAGTTGCAGCGGCACGCCGACCATCACGCGAATCCGACCCGCTCGTACCAGGCGCTGCGCCACTTCGACGATGCGCCGCAGCTGCCGGCCGGCTACGCGACGATGATCCTGCTCGCGTACGTCCCGCCGCTCTGGTACCGCGTGATGAACCCGCGCGTCGTCGCGCACTACGGCGGCAACATGGCGCAATCGAACATCAAGCCGTCGATCCGCGAGAAGGTTCTCGCGCAGTACAGCGCGGCGGCCTGAGCCCCTCCGTCGACGCGTTGCGCGCGACGGTGCGGCTTGCCGCGCCGCCGCTGCCCGCTCAGGCCGCCGTTTCCGGCAGCTTGAATACCGCCACCGCGTGCCGCAGCGCCCCCGCCTGCTCGGCAAGCGCCTGCGTCGCGGCCGACGCCTGCTCGACGAGCGCCGCGTTGCGCTGCGTCGCGTCGTCCATCTGCGTGACCGCGATGTTGACCTGATGGATGCCGCCGCTCTGCTCCTGCGACGCCGACGAAATTTCGCCGACGATCGTCGTGACCCGCTCCACCGCGCCGACGATCTCGCGAATCGATTCGCCCGCGCGGCCGATCAGCGCCGCGCCGGCGTCGACGCGCTGCGTCGACTGATCGATCAGCGCCTTGATTTCCTTCGCCGCGGCGGCGCTGCGCTGCGCGAGCGTGCGCACTTCGGCCGCGACGACCGCGAACCCGCGCCCCTGCTCGCCCGCCCGCGCGGCCTCGACCGCCGCGTTCAGCGCGAGGATGTTGGTCTGGAACGCGATCCCGTCGATCACCGAAATGATCTCGCCGACCTTCGCCGAGCTGTCGGCGATGCCGCTCATCGTCTCGACCGCCTGCGCCATCACGCCGCCGCCGGCCGACGCGATGTCGGACGCCTCGTTCGCGAGCTGCGCCGCGTGCTGCGCATGGTCCGCCGACTGCCGCACGGCGCCCGTCAACTGCTCCATGCTCGCCGCGGTTTCCTCGAGCGACGCCGCCTGCGCCTCGGTGCGCGCGGACAGGTCGTGATTGCCGGATGCGATCTGCGCGCTCGCGGTCGCGACCGACTCGGCGTGTGCGCGCACCTCGAGCACGACGCCCGACAGGCTTGCCTGCATCGTCTGCAACGCGCGCAGCAGGTCGGCGATCTCGTCGCGGCCGGCCACGGAGAACTCGTGCGTCAGGTCGCCGTCGGCGACCGCCTTCGCGCACGCGACCGCCGCGTCGAGCGGCCGCAGGATCGCGCGGCTGAACAGGAACGCGCCGATCATCGCGACGACCAGCACGACCAGCATCAGCACGATGCTCGCGATCGTCGCATGCTGCGCATCGCGCCCCGCGCGCTCGGACACCGCCGCGCTTTCGTCGGCGATCGTTTTCGCGGCCCGCTCGAGCAGCTCGGCCGGTTCGCGGTCGACGCCCGCGACTGCCGCATCGCCGGCCGTCGGATCGAAGCCGGCGGCCTTGAAGGCGTCGAAGCCGCGCCGGTAGCCGTCGCCCATCGTCGCGTGCGCGCGCATGAACTGCTCGACGAGCGTGCGGCTTTCGCCGGCCGGCAATTGCTTGTCGAGCTGCGCGGCGAGCGCGTTGACCGCGCGCTCGCGCGTCTGGAACGCGCTCCAGTACTTGTCGAGCTTGTCGGCTTGCTTGCCTCGCAGCAGCGTGTCCTTCCACTCCTGGACTTGCAGCTTGAACTGCACGAGCGTCGCCGAGATGAGTCGCTCGTTGTTGACGTTCGTCTGCACGTCGTTCGTGAACGTGTCGATCGAGCGATTGAGGATGTGAATGCCGTACAGCGCGCCGGAGAACATCAGCAGCAGCGCGACGGCGAACGCGAGGGGAATCTTGTAACTTAGCTTCATGGGACCTTGGATCGACAGAGAGGGAGCGGCGTCGCGGCACGGACGCCTATTTGTCGAAACCTGTTAACGGCGGGCAAGCCGGCGGCTTAAAGTAGACGAAAGCGATTGGCCGGGGGCATTGCTTCGCGTGCAAGTGGACGAACGGGTGGGGGCGACTGGCTGTCGCTTCGGTTGGATGGTGGTGGACTGCGAACAGGCAGCGTTCGCCGCAAGGCCTGCGCGCGCCGGCCCAGGTCGGGAACGACGCGCTGTTTTCACCCATCGCTCAACCGCCGTCCTGCCCAGACTCTTTTTCCGGATAAGACGGGTAGGCACTGGATATCCGGCCCTTGATGTATTGAACGCGCGCACGGTATGCGTCAGTGAGGCAAGGGCTGTTCACGCACTTGTTCCTGACGTTTCTGATCCAGTTGATCTGGTCTTTCCTGACCGGATCCTGATACGAAATTTCCTTCGACTCGACCAGTTGCATCGCGACAAATCCACGGTTCACCATCTCGTCAAGCTTCACGAGATCAGGATCGGCGCAAACAAGACGCTCGACAGTCGTCCGGGCCTTCGAACAATCAAAGCTCCGTTCCGCGTTCATGGGAGGATGCGTCTCGCGCTGGAACGCATACATCCACGCTCCGCTCGCCAGAACGAGATCGTCTGCCGACTTGTAAATCGTCGCGAATCGCAAACCCGAGCAAAGCGGCGTATTCGCGTCCCCAAGCAGATAGATTTCATTCATAGGCTCGCGATTCATATGAAATTTATCGCTCAGGAATGTCTCGAACGCATCAATCGACCCAAAGGCGTGTGCAATGACCGGATCGAAATAGAAATTCATCTGCCTCTGAATCTTGACCGAGCATTCATGCCCACCATACCGAAGCTTCACGACGCCATCGCTCGGAGTCAGCACGCTCGAATCAATCGGATTCACAGGAAATGGAAGTGCATGAGCGTCCTTCGTTTTTTCGAATCGCGCGGCTCCGGTCATCAGGTATCGATCTTGCGCGAAAGCGACGCTCGACAACGAAAACACCAGAATCATCAATACTGCAAGGCGCTTGAATTCCTTCATGATCTCGACCACGTGACTCAATCGTTCTCGTCGTTCGGATACGACGAGTAACTGTCCGACACCTTGCCCTTGATATAGCTGATTCGTGACGAATACGCCTTCAGCAGACAATCCACCGTCGTGCATTTGTTTCTTACGCCGGAAACCCATTTGATCTGATCCATCCGGACAGGATCCTGATAAGAGATTTCCTTCGAGTATTTCGTCTGCATCAGGACAAATCCGTGATTGACGTCGGCATCCATCTTCCGCAGCTTGGGATCGCCGCAGATCAGGCGCTCCACGTCGGACCTCGCGGCCCCGCAATCGAACCCCTTGCTCGCGTCCCTGAAGCGATGCTTCTCGAGCGTGAACACATGGATGAAGGGTCCATCCAGCAACACGAACTCGGAATTCGACGCATATATCCTCGCGAAGCGGAGCGCAGTACAGCTCGGCGATGTCGCGTCCTGCAGCAGGTACATCGTCGCCCAGCCATTCGCATTGATGCGGAACTTGTCCCCGAGGAATTCATTCAGCTTTCGAGCATTCCCGAGCGGCGCCGAGTCAAACGAGAATGGTGCCTGCTTCTTTACGGTGCGACTGCGCATGCGCCGATCAGGGAAGGAGTACCGTGCGATCAGATCGACACAAACGAAAAACCCCTTGATCCTTCCGGATCAAGGGGCTTCGTATTTTGGCGGAGAGGGTGGGATTCGAACCCACGGTACGGGGAAACCGTACGCCTGATTTCGAGTCAGGTACATTCGACCACTCTGCCACCTCTCCTTCCTTTACTGCATTTCCCCGGTTGGTCGTTTCCGGGAAAGAAAAGATTATAAGACGATCTCTTCGAAGCGATCAAGCCTTTTTTGCAAATTTTTTTGCGAGGCCTTCGGAAGCAGGTTGCAGGGCAACCTCACGACGCCTGCGCAGGCGCGTCGATCCGCTCCACGCCACCCATGTAAGGGCGCAGCGCTTCAGGCACCGTGACCGAACCGTCGGCGTTCTGGTAGTTCTCGAGCACGGCCACCAGCGTGCGGCCGACCGCGAGGCCCGAACCGTTCAGCGTATGCACGAGCTCCGGCTTGCCCTGCGCGTTGCGGAACCGCGCCTGCATCCGGCGCGCCTGGAACGCCTCGGTGTTCGAGCAGCTCGAGATCTCGCGATACGTGTTCTGCGCGGGCAGCCACACTTCGAGGTCAAACGTCTTCGCGGCCGAAAAGCCCATGTCGCCGGTGCAGAGCGTGATCACGCGGTACGGCAGGCCGAGCTTCTGCAGGATCGCTTCCGCATGGCCGACCATCTCGTCGAGCGCCGCATACGACGCTTCCGGCTCGACGATCTGCACCATCTCGACCTTGTCGAACTGGTGCTGGCGGATCATCCCGCGCGTGTCGCGGCCGTACGAGCCCGCCTCCGAACGGAAGCACGGCGAATGCGCGGTCAGCTTGATCGGCAGCGCGGACGCTTCGACGATCGACTCGCGCACGGTGTTCGTCAGCGAGATTTCCGACGTGGAGATCAGGTATTGCGTGACGGTGTTCTCCGCCCCCCCCTTCTCGACGCGGAACATGTCGTCCGCGAACTTCGGCAGCTGGCCGGTGCCGTACAGGATCTCGGGGTTCACGATGTACGGCGTATACGTCTCGGTATAGCCGTGCTGCAGCGTGTGCGTGTCGATCATGAACTGCGCGAGCGCGCGGTGCAGGCGCGCGATCGCGCCGCGCAGCATCGTGAAGCGCGCACCGGCGAGCTTCGCGCCGGTCTCGAAATCGAGGCCGAGCGGCGTGCCGACGTCGACGTGATCCTTCACGTCGAAGTCGAACTGGCGCGGCGTGCCCCAGCGGCGCACCTCGACGTTGTCGTTCTCGTCCTTGCCGACCGGCACGCTGTCGTGCGGCAGGTTCGGCATGAGCAGCAGCAGGTCGGACAGGCGCGCCTGGATCTCGCCGAGCTTCACCTCCGACGCCTTCATCTCGTCGCCGATGCCGCCGACTTCAGCCATCACCGCCGACGTGTCCTCGCCCCGCCCCTTCATCGCGCCGATCTGCTTCGACAGGCTGTTGCGGCGCGCCTGGAGCTCTTCGGTGCGGGTCTGGATCGCGCGGCGTTCCGCTTCGAGCGCGGAAAACGCGGCGACGTCGAGGGTGTAGCCGCGATCGGCGAGGCGCTTGGCGACGCCGTCGAGGTCTTTGCGCAGCAACTGGATGTCGAGCATGGGAGGACAGGAAATTCGTTGTGTAAGACGGGAATTCTAACGCACCGCGGGCCCGTGCCCGCATCGGCCGGATGGACAACGCCGGAACACGCCGCGCCGGCCGTGGCAGACTCGTGGCGCCGGCCGCATGTCGCCCGCCGGCAAACCGCCACGCATGGGACCCGAGAACCGATGGCCATCGAACTGGACAAGGACGTACGCGACCGCGCGATCGCGTCGCTGCAACGTTATTTCACAGAAAACATGGACGAGCCGATCGGCAACATCCAGGCCGGCGCGCTGCTGCATTTCTTCGTCGAGGAGATCGGCCCCGCGATCTACAACCTCGCGATCGCCGACGCGCAGTCGAGCCTGCATACGCGCGTCGCCGAACTCGACATCGACTGCCATCAGGAGCCGTTCGACTACTGGAAGAAGCGGCCCGCTCGCAAGCGCTGAGCGGCCCGCGCTCCGCTAGGGTCTGTTTACATACGGAACGCACATGCGTTGCCACGAGAACGGCCGCTCGCGAGGCGTGCGACGCCGCGAATACTGGACGTATCGCCAAGGAGCGCAACGCGGCGAGCGGCCGTTCTCGTGGCAACCCCAAACTTAAATTTCATTCCACGGGAATGCCCGAAATCGCCCGTATGGCGGCGTCGCGCGTCGCTTGTTTGGCTCGGCCAAACGGCGCTCCTTGCTCCTTGCCCTACGAGCGATTTCGGGCATTCGCATGTGCGTTCCGTATGTAAACAGACCCTAGTCCTTCTTGCCCGCCTCGCGGTCGAGCTCGCGCAGCCACGCGAGCTTGTCGGCGATCTTCGATTCGAGCCCGCGCGGCACCGGCTTGTACCAGCGCGGCTCGCGCATCCCGTCCGGCAGGTACGTCTCGCCGGCCGCATACGCGTTCGGCTCGTCGTGCGCGTAGCGGTACGCGTGGCCGTAGCCGAGCTCCTTCATCAGCTTGGTCGGCGCGTTGCGCAGATGCACCGGCACCTCGCGCGACTTGTCCTGCTTCACGAACGCCATCGCCTGGTTGAACGCGTTGTAGCCCGCATTGCTCTTCGCCGCGCACGCGAGATAGATCACGGCCTGGCCCAGCGCGAGCTCGCCTTCCGGCGAGCCGAGCCGCTCGTAGGTCTCGGCCGCGTCGTTCGCCATCTGCATCGCGCGCGGATCGGCGAGGCCGATATCCTCCCACGCCATCCGCACGATCCGCCGCGCGAGATACTTCGGGTCCGCGCCGCCGTCGATCATCCGGCAGAACCAGTACAGCGCGCCGTCCGGGCTCGAGCCGCGCACCGACTTGTGCAGCGCCGAGATCTGGTCGTAGAAGTTGTCGCCGCCCTTGTCGAAGCGGCGCGCGTTCAGCGTCATCGCGCTGCTGACGAAATCCGCGTCGATCGTCGTCACGCCGGCCGACGTGGCCGCCGTCTGCGCCTGCTCGAGCAGGTTCAGGAAACGCCGCGCATCGCCGTCCGCGTAGCCGACCAGCGTGTCGAGCGCCTTGTCGTCGAACGCGAGCCCTTCGAGCGCGATCTCCTGCGCGCGCTTGAGCAGCTGGCGCATCTCGTCGTCGGTCAGCGACTTCAGCACGTAGACCTGCGCGCGCGCGAGAGCAGCGCCGAGTTGACCTCGAAGCTCGGGTTCTCGGTGGTCGCGCCGATGAAGGTCACGAGCCCCGACTCGACGAACGGCAGCAGCGCATCCTGCTGGCCCTTGTTGAAACGGTGGATCTCGTCGACGAACAGGATCGTGTGGCGGCCGGTGCGGTTGAGCGTGTCCTTCGCCTGCTCCATCGCCTCGCGAATGTCCTTCACGCCGCCCAGCACCGCGGACAGCGCGATGAACTCGCAGTCGAACGCGAGCGCGGTGAGCCGCGCGAGCGTGGTCTTGCCGACGCCGGGCGGCCCCCACAGGATCATCGAATGCGGCTTGCCCGATTCGAAGGCAAGCCGCAGCGGCTTGCCTTCGCCCAGCAAATGCGTCTGGCCGATCACCTCGGCGAGCGTCTTCGGCCGCAGCGCCTCGGCGAGCGGCCGGCGCGGTTCGACTTGAAACAGGTCGGACATGAACCCTCGCTCCCCATCATACAGTGGCGACCGAACGCGGCCGCCGGACCCGACATTATGACAGCCGCGCGACACGACCGCCGCGCCCGGTGCCCGCGCCTGGTGCCCGCGCCCGCAAACGACACGGGCCTGCCATCGCTGGCAGGCCCGTCGGCAACTGCGGCGCGCGGCGCCGGTCAGCCGTTGATCACGTCGGCGCCCTTCGGCACGACGAACTTGAACGTATCCGACTTCAGCGGCGGGTTCGTCTGGATGTTCGTGAAGGTCAGCAGCGTGACGTTGCCGAACACGTCATGCAATTCCATCGCGGCGAGCGCGCCGTTCCTGAAGCCGATGCCGATCCGCTGGAACTGCGTGTCCTGCGCCTTCGGCAGCATCTCGAGCCACTCGATGCCGCCCTTCTCGCCGGCGTCGCGCAGCGTGTAGTTCTTGTCGAGGTCGTTGCTGCCGAACAGGATCGCGGCCGGGCTCGCGCCCAGCGCGCCGGCCAGCTTGCGCTCGGTGACCTGGTTCAGGTCGCGGTCGTACACGTAGAGCTTGTCGCCGTCGGCCTGCAGCACCTGCTGGTACGGCTTCTGGTAGGTCCAGATGAACTTGCCCGGACGCGCGAACACGAACGTGCCGCTCGAATTGTCGGTGGGCTTCGGCGCTGCCTGCGCGGCGCTCGCGCCCTTCGCCGGCGCCTTGACGATCTGCTGCGTGAATTCGCCCTTCGCCGAACGCACCTGCGACACGAAGGCCTTCAGTTGCTCGGTGCCGCCCGCGAACGCATGCGTCGCCGCGAGCATCAGCGATGCGCCGGCGAGCGCCGCGCCGAGCCAGCGCCGCGTCGAACGAAGGGAAGGGGCGAACGGATGTTGCTGCATGATGCGGTTTTCTCCCTGGGTGGCCTGCGTGCGCCGCGGACTCATTCCGCGTCGCGCGCCGGCACAAGAATTTCGCGGTTGCCGCTCGACGACATCGCCGACACGAGCCCCGACTGTTCCATCTGCTCGAGCAGCCGCGCCGCGCGGTTGTAGCCGATCCGCAGATGACGCTGCACGAGCGAGATCGACGCGCGGCGGTTCTTGATGACGATCTCGACCGCCTGGTCGTACAGCGGATCAGACTCGCCGCCGCCTTCGCCGGTTCCCGCGCCGGCCGAGCCCTCGTCGCCGTCGACGGTGCCGCCCTCGAGCAGCCCTTCGACGTAGTTCGGCTCGCCCTGCTCCTTGAGCTTCTCGACGACGCGGTGCACCTCGTCGTCGGCGACAAACGCGCCGTGCACGCGCACCGGCAACCCGGTGCCCGGCGGCAGGTACAGCATGTCGCCCATCCCGAGCAGCGATTCGGCGCCCATCTGGTCGAGGATCGTGCGCGAGTCGATCTTCGACGACACCTGAAACGCAATGCGCGTCGGCACGTTCGCCTTGATGAGGCCGGTGATCACGTCGACCGACGGACGCTGCGTCGCGAGGATCAGGTGGATGCCGGCCGCGCGCGCCTTCTGCGCGATCCGCGCGATCAGCTCCTCGACCTTCTTGCCGACGACCATCATCAGGTCGGCCAGCTCGTCGATCACGACGACGATGTTCGGCAGCCGGCCGAGCGGCTCCGGGTCGTCCGGCGTCAGGCTGAACGGATTCGGGAGCTTCTCCTCGCGCTTCGCGGCCTCGTCGATCTTGTTGTTGTAGCCGGCGAGGTTGCGCACGCCGAGCTTGCTCATCAGCTTGTAGCGCCGCTCCATCTCGGCGACCGTCCAGTTGAGCGCGTGGCCCGCCTGGCGCATGTCGGTGACGACCGGGCACAGCAGATGCGGAATGCCTTCGTAGACGCTCATTTCGAGCATCTTCGGATCGATCAGGATCAGGCGCACCTGGTCGGCGGTCGCCTTGTACAGCAGCGACAGGATCATCGCGTTGATCCCGACCGACTTGCCCGAGCCGGTCGTGCCGGCCACCAGCAGGTGCGGCATCTTCGCGAGATCGGCGCACACCGGCTTGCCGCCGATGTCCTTGCCGAGGCTCAACGTGAGCGCCGACGACGCGGCCGCGTACACCTCGGAGCCGATGATCTCCGACAGGTGCACCGTCTGGCGGCGCTGGTTCGGCAGCTCGAGCGCCATGTAGTTCTTGCCGGGAATCGTCTCGACGACGCGGATCGACACGAGCGACAGCGAGCGCGCGAGATCCTTCGCGAGGTTCACGATCTGGCTGCCCTTGACGCCGGTGGCCGGCTCGATCTCGTAGCGCGTGACGACCGGGCCCGGATACGCGGCGACGACGCTCGCCTCGACGCCGAAATCCTTCAGCTTCTTCTCGATCAGCCGCGACGTGAATTCGAGCGTGTCGGCGGAGATCGCCTCCTGGGCCTTCGGCGCCGGGTCGAGCAGCGAGACCGGCGGCAGCGTCGAATCGCCCGGCAGGTCGGTGAAGAGCGGCACCTGGCGCTCCTTCTCGACGCGCTCGGACTTCACCGGCGTGACGACCGGCGGCACGATCGTCACCGGCTCGTGATCCTCGATGCGCACGCGCTCTTCCTCGACCTTGCCTTCGCGGCGCACGGCCGCGGCCTCGCCGAGCTTGCGGTCGCGCTCGGCCTCGCGGCGCAGCTTCGCGACGTTGACGGCGGACAGGATCGAGCCGCCGACGCGCTCGGCGACCGACAGCCACGAAAAACGGAAATACAGCGACAGCCCGATCGCGAGCGCGATCAAGAGCAGCAGCGTGCCGCCCGTGAAGCCGAACGCGTGCGACATCGCACCCGCGACCGCCTCGCCGACGACGCCGCCCGGCGCGCGCGGCAGCTGCACCTTCAGCGACCACATCCGCAGCGCCTCGATGCCGTCGCACGCGAGCAGCACGAGCACGAACGCGAATACCTCGGTCAGCCAGCCGACCGGCCGCTCCGGCTCGTCAGGCAACGCTTCGTGGCGGGTGATGCGGCGGTAGGTGGCGTTGATGCGGCGCCCGAGCGGCACGAGCAGCCAATAGGCCGACAGGCCGAACAGCAGCAGCACGATGTCGGCGGTCCACGCGCCGACGCGGCCCGCCCAGTTGGTGATGTGATCGACCTGCGCCGCGTGCGTCCAGCTCGGATCGCGCCGGCTGTAGCTCAGCAGCGCCATCACCAGAAATGCGCACAGCGCGACCTGGAGAATCCAGCGGATCTCCGTGAGGAGCTTCGACATCCGGTGCGGCAACGCCTGTGCCTGAGCGGAATAAGGAGCTTTTGCCATGAATCCGTATAGAGAAGACGGGCCGCGCACGCCGCGCGCCCGCCGATCGTTCGAGCCCGCTTATTGTAAACGCTGCGCCGCGCCGCCAAGTGTAAATGACGGTTACATGGGCGCCGGCCGGCGACCGCCCCGTCGCCCCCGCCCGCCGAACGCTATCGCCTCGATTGAAACTCTCGTTCGGCAGCGCAACAACAGGGCCTTTATAATGCGCGTCTGATACCCATCTACGGTGGCATCCCGGTCTACCCCGACCGTCCGGCGCGCTCACCCCGCCCGCCGCGGCCGCCTTTTACGGATTTCGCACATGTCCACGCCCAAACACGCCAAAGTCCTGATTCTCGGTTCCGGCCCCGCCGGCTATACGGCTGCCGTCTACGCGGCGCGCGCCAACCTGTCCCCGGTGCTGATCACCGGCATCGCGCAGGGCGGCCAGCTGATGACCACGACCGACGTCGAAAACTGGCCGGCGGACGCGAAGGGCGTGCAGGGTCCCGAACTGATGCAGCGCTTCCTCGAGCACGCCGAGCGCTTCAACACCGAGATCCTGTTCGATCACATCCACACCGCGAAGCTGCACGAGAAGCCGATCCGCCTGATCGGCGACGCCGGCGAATACACGTGCGACGCGCTGATCATCGCGACCGGCGCGTCGGCGCAGTACCTCGGCCTGCCGTCCGAGGAGGCGTTCATGGGCAAGGGCGTGTCGGCCTGCGCGACCTGCGACGGCTTCTTCTATCGCGGCCAGAACGTCGCGGTCATCGGCGGCGGCAACACCGCGGTCGAAGAGGCGCTCTACCTGACGGGCATCGCGAACAAGGTCACCGTGATCCACCGCCGCGACAAGTTCCGCGCGGAGCCGATCCTCGTCGACCGCCTGCTCGAGAAGGAAAAGGAAGGCAAGGTCGAGATCAAGTGGAACCACGTGCTCGACGAAGTGACGGGCGAGGATTCGGGCGTCACGGGCCTGCGCATCAAGCACGTGCAGACCGGCGCGACGGAAGACCTCGCGGTGCAGGGCCTGTTCGTCGCGATCGGCCACAAGCCGAACACGGACATTTTCCAGGGCCAGCTCGAGATGAAGGACGGCTACATCCTGACGAAGAGCGGCCTGCAGGGCAACGCGACGTCGACGAGCGTGCCGGGGGTGTTCGCCGCGGGCGACGTCCAGGACAACATCTACCGCCAGGCGATCACCAGCGCGGGCACCGGCTGCATGGCCGCGCTCGACGCGCAGCGCTACCTCGAAAGCCTGCACGACCACAAGTAAGCCGCGCGCGCCGGGCGCTACAATGGCGTCCGCTGCCGCGACGCACGCTTGACGAAAAGCCGCTGCCGACGCAGCGGCTTTTTTCATGCCCGCGCGCCCGCGCGCGTTTGCCTTGCGTGTGTGAATCATGGCGAAGAACCAGCCCCATCCGAGCGACCCCGCGAAGCGGCAGGCCGCCGCCCGTCCCCAGCAACCCGCCCCGGTCGCGCCGCCGGCGCCCGAGCCCGCCGCGCTGCGCGGCCAGGGCCTCGCCGGCCTCGGTGCGCTGCGCACCGCGCTCAAGGGCGAAGCCGAGCGCCGCGAGCGCGATCGCGTCGAAACCGCGAAAGCCGCGCGCCAGGCCGAAGCCGACGCGAACCTGTTCCGCAACGAGATCGGCGCGATCCGGCCGCTCAACGCGCCGCCGCGCGCCGCGTCCGGCCGCGAGCCGCCCGCGCCCGTGCCGAAGCAGACGCAGCGCGACGAGGAGGCGGTGCTGAACGCGACGCTGTCCGACGAGTTCGATCCCGAGACGCTGCTCGACAGCGACGAGTCGCTCTATTACCACCGCCCCGGCGTGAGCCGCGACGTCGTGCGCAAGCTGAGGAGCGGCGCGTGGATCGTCCAGGCGCAGATCGACCTGCACGGGATGCGCCGCGACGAAGCGCGCGACGCGCTCGCCGAGTTCATCCGCGAGTCCGGCAAGAAGGGGCTGCGCTGCCTGCGCGTGATCCACGGCAAGGGCCTCGGCTCGGTCGGCAAGGAGCCGGTGCTGAAGGGCAAGGTGCGCGCGTGGCTCGTGCAGAAGGAGGAAGTGATCGCATTCTGCGAGGCGCGCGGCCACGACGGCGGCGCGGGCGCGGTGCTCGTGCTGCTGCAGCCGCTGGCCGCGCCCGGTGAGCGGGGGCCGCGTGCCGCATCCTAGGCTGACGCTCGCAATCACGGTACTCGAGGCCATTGCGACGCTCGCGTTCGCGATCTCCGGTTTCATCGAAGCGCGCAAGAACCGGCTCGATTCGGTCGGCACGTTCGTCGTCGCGCTCGCGACGGCGTTCGGCGGCGGCACGCTGCGCGACATCCTGCTCGAACGCCGGCCGTTCTACTGGGTCGTGCACGACGACTACGTGCTGGTGATCTTCGCGCTGTCGCTGTGCGCGCCGTTCGTGCTGCGGATGCTGTCGCGGCTGTCGGCCGAACGGACGCTGCTCGTCGCCGATGCGGTCGGCCTCGGCATCTTCAGCGTGTCCGGCACGTCGATCGCGCT
This sequence comes from Burkholderia sp. MSHR3999, assembly GCF_000833595.1. Taxonomy (NCBI): domain Bacteria; kingdom Pseudomonadati; phylum Pseudomonadota; class Betaproteobacteria; order Burkholderiales; family Burkholderiaceae; genus Burkholderia; species Burkholderia sp. MSHR3999. The sequence continues at coordinate 689,804 of NZ_JRFO01000001.1, read as the reverse complement.
CGACGCCGAGATGCCGCGCTTCATCGCGGTGATGATGGGCGTGATCACGGGCGTCGTCGGCGGCATCATCCGCGACGTGCTGTGCAACGACATCCCGCTGATCCTGCGCGACTCGCGGCCGTACGCGACCTGCGCGTTCGTCGGCTGCTGGTTCTACCTGCTGCTCATGTGGCTGGACGTCGATTCGGTCTACAGCGTGCTGACGGCGACCGGCTTCATCCTCGTCGCGCGGCTCGTCACGTTCAAGTTCGACGTGCGGCTGCCGCACTGAGCGCATTGGTACACAAGGGGCCGCCGCTGAACGGCCCCTTGTCGTATGCAGCCTCTCGATCCAAAACTGAAGCGATCCATCAGACACAATCTTTTACATATCCCTTTCGCGACTCGATGGCGCCATGCTACGTTCCGCCCGACGACGGCAAGCGAACGGAATGCGGCATGAACATCCTTTATGCGGTAGTTGAAGACGATCCGTTGGACAGCGGAGGCCACGTACTCAAGGGAGGTAAATGCGGAACGATCACGGGTGACGACGGCAAACGCCGGAGAATCGCGTTCCTCGGACAACAGGCGTGGTGCAACACCTGCGAAAGCGTCGGAACGATCGAGGCGGCTCCCGGCTCTCCAGACAAAGGGCGAATGCGCGACTTCACTTCCGGAGGAAGGCTTCAAGCCCTGAGTGGGGATTGGGTCCGATGCCGTTGTGAACGCCCCCCTCGCGTCATCTCCCAGTACGGGCGCAAATGGAAAATAGATAACTCGGGGCGCGGCACCGGAATGCGAACCGTGGCCGCTGCAACGCAGGCCGGCGCGACAACTGCACTGCCCGCCTATGACGATCGCTTCGTCCTTCGAGATGCTGCAGGTAACGCTCTACGCAATGCCGCTTACGCATTGCAACGTGATACGGGAGCATTCGAATACGGCAGAACGGACGCATATGGACAAACGCACATACTCGCCTCCATGCCGCACGTCGAAATCATCAAGATCTATCTCGCCGAGTAGCCATGCCGGAACGCACTCACACTTCTCCTGACGGCAACCGATACAAGCTGATCGAGGCGCGAAGAACCACGCCGACGAGCGACACGTCACCGAAGCCTGTCACGGTCAGATTCAAGACATTCTGGAAAACGTCAAGACATTCTGGAAAACGGTCCGCAAATGGACTGACGCCGACATCGCCGAATACCAAGGCGAAATCCCGCAACTGGCAAGACTGATTCAGACGGAAACGTACTGGGATCGCAACGGGAACATTCGCGCGAATCAGTTCACATGCGAGGATTTTGCGCTACGGCTGCTCATCCAGTTCGCATCGCCGCGCGGGCTGCCAGTCAATCTGACAACGGGCGTACGAAGCTATCGGAACATGGAGATCCACGGTGAACCCGAGCACCAACGATACGATTCGACAATGTACGGTTTCGCCGATATGGTCTCGTTGACCTTCGGCGCACCGGACATGCGACGAACAGACTCGAATACCGTACGACTTCAGACTCCGGACTCACTCCTGCCCGGGGACATACTTGTACAGGCCAATGATCGTGCAGGTACCGGGCACCACGTCCAGTTGGTCATGAGCGCGTCGCCATCTTCCATTTCGATCATGCAGGGCAATTCGAGCGGCGTAATCGTTCGCCCATTCACAACGATCGTGCGGATATTCGGCCGGAATCGTGCTGACCCGCAAAGCGCCAGCTACGCAGGCATGCGCGTCGAAAACGGCCGCTACACCCAAAGCGAGGATGGCTGGAACTACAGAAATGAGACAACGGGCGCGGAAGTCAAGGACTTTCTGAAACAGTTCCAGCTGTATCGCTGGAATTTCGCAGCATTCAATCGGTAAGCCGCGGAGCAAACATGCGTACCTTATTTTCGGTACTCGCGGATAGTGATCTGTTTGGCACACTCGCGATTCTTTGCCTGCTCGTCGCAGTGGCCGGCTTGTTTTCCAAGGTGCGCCGCTCGAGGTTTTATTTTCCGATCGTGTTCGCGTGCCTCCTGTTCATGCCGGTACTGCACGCGATCGGATCGTATTTTTTGTCTCTGCCAAGTCCTTGAGCTCAACGCGTCAGGCCATATGAACCTGGGCAAAATGGCCTGACAACTGCGTCGAACTCGGGGGTGTCTCTTGAAACCGGGCAATCGACGCGCCTCCCATTCGAAGGCGTAACAAGACACGTCGTCGATGCCCCGGCTCATTCGCGTCACGCGATCCGCTCCTCCGACGCCGGATCGAACAGCACCGCCTTCGACACGTCGAACAGCAGCGACAGCGTCTGCTCCGGTTGCGGGTTCGCGGCCGGGTGCACGCGGCTCACGATGCGCTTGCCGTTCACCTGCGCGAACACGTGCGTATCCGGGCCGGTCGGCTCGGTCACGTCGACGCGCACGTCGAGCGGCTGCAGGTGCGACGCGTCGCCGTTGTGCGCGTGGCGCACGTCGGTGATGCGCTCCGGGCGCAGGCCGAGAATCACCTCGCGGCCGACGTGCGCCTTCAGCTTGCCCGCGTCGAACGGCAGGTTCAGCGCGCCGCGCGCGACGCCCGTGTCGATCTCCAGCGCGACGCCGCTGCCCTGCTCCACCAGCCGGCCGTTGATGAAGTTCATCGGCGGCGCGCCGATGAAGCCCGCGACGAACAGGTTCGACGGCGAATCGTAGATGTCCTGCGGCGCGCCGAACTGCTGGACGACGCCGTCCTTCATCACCGCGATGCGGTCGCCGAGCGTCATCGCCTCGATCTGGTCGTGCGTGACGTAGACGATCGTCGTGCCGAGGCGCTGGTGCAGCAGCTTGATCTCCGCGCGCATCTCGATGCGCAGCTTCGCGTCGAGGTTCGACAGCGGCTCGTCGAACAGGAACAGCGCCGGGTCGCGCGCAAGCGCGCGGCCCATTGCGACGCGCTGGCGCTGGCCGCCCGACAGCTGGCCCGGCTTGCGGTCCAGCAGGTGCTGGATCTGCAGCATCTGCGACACGCGATCGACGATCTGCTGCTGCTCGCTCTTCGGCACCTTGCGGATGTTCAGGCCGAACGAGATGTTCTCGCGCACCGTCATCGACGGATAAAGCGCATACGACTGGAACACCATCGCGATGTCGCGGTCCTTCGGCGACAGGTCGTTGACGACCTTGCCGTCGATCCGGATCTCGCCGCTCGTGACCGTCTCGAGCCCGGCGATCATGTTGAGCAGCGTCGACTTCCCGCAGCCCGAGCCGCCGACGAGAATCAGGAACTGTCCGTCCTCGATGTCGATGTCGACACCCTTCAGGACCGGCACCCCGTTCGGGTAGGTCTTGTACACGTCACGGATGGAAAGGCTTGCCATGCTGTGAATCCTCTGTCTCAAGCAGCGCGCCTCGCGCGCCGCGTCGGGTTCGTTTCGATGCGCCGCGCGTCGCGCGGCCGGTTCGTCGTCTCGTGTGAAACCGCGCTCAGCCCTTCACCGCGCCCGCCGTCAGGCCGCGCACGAAGTAGCGGCCGGCGATCACGTAGACGAGCAGCGTCGGCAGCGCGGCGATGATCGCGCCCGCCATGTCGACGTTGTATTCCTTCACGCCCGTCGACGTGTTGACGAGGTTGTTCAGCGCGACCGTGATCGGCATCGAGTCGACGCCGGAGAACACGATCCCGAACAGGAAGTCGTTCCAGATCTGCGTGAACTGCCAGATCAGGCATACCATGAAGATCGGCAGCGACACCGGCAGCAGGATCTTCGTGAAGATCGTGAAGAAGCCCGCGCCGTCGATGCGCGCCGCCTTCACGAGCTCGGCCGGCACGCTCACGTAGAAGTTGCGGAAGAACATCGTCGTGAACGCGATGCCGTACACGACGTGCACGAACACGAGGCCGGGAATCGTATTCGCGAGGCCCAGCATCCCCTGCAGGCGCGCCATCGGCAGCAGGATCACCTGGAACGGGATGAAGCAGCCGACCAGCATCATCGTGAACAGCGCGTCCGCGCCGCGAAAGCGCCAGTGCGTGAGCACGTAGCCGTTGAACGCGCCGATCAGCGACGAGATCAGCACGGCCGGGATCACCATCTGCAGCGAATTCAGGAAGAACGGCTTCATGCCATCGCAGCGCACGCCGGTACAGGCCCCGCTCCACGCCTTCACCCACGGCTCGAGGGTCCAGTGCGTCGGCGGCGTCAGCAGGTTGCCGGTGCGCAGCTGGTCGAGGTCCTTGAACGACGTCGACAGCATCACGTAGATCGGGAACAGGAAGTACAGCGCGAACAGGATCAGCGCCGCGTAGATCACTGCCCGGCCTGTCGCGGCCCGGCTGATTTGCATCTTAGGCTGCATTGCGGGTGCTCCTCGATTCCATATACATCAGCGGCACGAGCACCGCCACCACCGTCGCGAGCATCATCACCGACGATGCGGCGCCGAGGCCGAGCTGGCCGCGGTTGAACGAAAACGTGTACATGAACATCGCCGGCAGCGACGACGACGTGCCGGGCCCGCCCGCCGTCAGCGCGACGACGAGGTCGAAAGTCTTGATCGTGATGTGGCAGAGGATCAGCAGCACCGAGAAGAACACCGGGCGCATGCTCGGGATCACGATCTTGCGATAGATGGTCGGCAGCGTCGCGCCGTCGACCTGCGCGGCCTTGAAGATCTCGCTGTCGACGCCGCGCAGGCCCGCGAGGAACAGCGCCATCACGAAGCCCGTCGATTGCCACACGGCCGCGATCACGACGCAGAAGATCGCCTTGTCCGGATCGTCGAGCCAGCCGAACGAGAAGCTCGTCCAGCCCCAGTCGTGCATCACCTTCTCGAGGCCGAGGCCCGGGTTCAGGATCCACTGCCACGCGGTGCCGGTCACGATGAACGACAGCGCCATCGGGTACAGGAAGATCGCGCGCAGCGCGCCTTCGTTGCGGATCTTCTGGTCGAGCAGGATCGCGAGGAACAGACCGAGCGCGACGCAGATCGCGATGAACGGAATGCCGAACCAGCCGAGGTTCGCGGCGGAGGTCCACCACACGTCGTTCTGGAACAGGTCCGTGTAGCGGCCGAAGCCGTCGAACTCGTAGTTCGGCAACAGCCGCGAACGGGTCAGCGACAGATAGCCGGTAATCAGGATGAAGCCGTAGATGAACACCACGGCGATCGCCACGCTGGGCGCGAGCACCAGCTTCGGAATCCAGCGATCGGCGAAGGCCGACATCGGCGACGTGCGCGTGACGGCAGCGCCGGATCCGTTTCCGCTAAGAGGGGCAGCCACTTGATTCGACTCCTGGAACGAGAGTGACGCCGGCCTCGATCCGGCCGGCGTCGGGTGCGGCGCGGGCCCGGCGGACGGGCCCGTTTGCTGCGCATGCAAGAACGCCCGGCGGATGAAACGAGGCAGGCCGGGCGTTCGTCGCGTGCGTTACTTCACCTTCGCGGCTTTCGCGAGCGCGGCGACCGCGCTCTTCGAATCCTGCTGCGAGTTCATGAACTTCGTCACGACGTCGGTGATCGCGCCGGCGGTCGCGTCGCCCTGCGCCATGCCGTGCGCGAGCGACGGCACGAAGCCGCCCGACTTGATCGCGGTCTGCTCGTCCGCATACGACTTCTTCGCGCAGTCGTCGAACTTGTCCATCTTCACGCCGAGGCGCACCGGCACCGAGCCCTTCAGCAGGCTGAACTGCTCCTGGAAGTCCGGCGTCATGATCGTCTTCGCGAGCGCGAGCTGGCCCGGCGTCGCGGCGCTCTGGCCCTTCTGCTGGAAGAACACGAACGAATCGACGTTGAACGTAAACGCGTTCGCGGTGCCCGGCACCGGCGCGCAGATGTAGTCCTTGCCCGCCTTCTTGCCCGCGGTCTCGAACTCGCCCTTCGCCCAGTCGCCCATGAACTGCATGCCGGCCTTGCCGTTGATGACCATCGCGGTCGCGAGGTTCCAGTCGCGGCCGTTGCGGCCGCTGTCGAAGTAGCCCTGGATCTTGCGCACGGTGTTGAACACGTCGAGCATCTGCGGCGACGTCAGCGTCGCCTGGTCGAGATCGACCAGCGCCTTCTTGTAGAACGCCGGGCCCTGCGACAGCACGACGTCTTCCCACAGCGTCAGGTCCTGCCACGGCTGGCCGCCCATCGCGATCGGCTGGATGCCCGCGGCCTTCAGCTTGTCGGCGACCGCGAAGAATTCGGGCCATGTGGCCGGCGCCTTCGCGCCGACCTTGTCGAGCGCGGCCTTGTTGATATAGAGCCAGTTCACGCGGTGCACCGAGAACGGCGCGCCGACGGTGTGGCCCTTGTACTTCATGATCTTGTCGATTTCCGGCGGCAGGTTCTGCTTCCAGTCGCCGGTTGCCTGGTCGATGTTGACGAGCACGCCCTGCTCGGCCCAGTCCTGGATCAGCGGACCCTTGATCTGCGCGGCCGACGGCGCGTCGCCGCTGATCACCTTGGTCTTCAGCGCGGTCATCGCCGCGGCGCCCGCGCCGCCCGCGACCGCGAAGTCCTTCCAGACGTAGCCCTGCTTCTGCAGGTCGTCCTTCAGCACGCCGACGGCCTTCGATTCGCCGCCCGAGGTCCACCAGTGCAGCACCGTCACATTCTCGGCCGCCTGCGCCGCCGCGGTGCCGGCCATCAGGCCTGCCGCGCACAGCGCGCCCATGATCGCGCGAACTTTCATTACTTATCTCCTCCAGACTGAATCAACTCGTGAGGTTCCCTTCAGGAACCGGCTTCTTGGTGACGACGGGGAAATCGAGCCGCGAGACGCTGCGCGCGTACGGGGCCGATGACCGGCCGGGCTCTTACAGAAAGCGTGACTTGAGATTCAACGGCGTGTCTCCTCTTGTGTTTCTGGCCCGCCGCGACGCGGCGCGAGCCCGGGGCCGACGACGTGCGCACGATGCGCGTCATCAATGTCCGATAACATTCGGCACATGGTGCTCCCGGCGACGAAGCACGCGCTGTTGCATCGACCGCGCTTCATTTTTTCTTCGTCCGGGTGCTACCCCTTGCGGCGGATTGTAGTTAAACTACAATTCAGTGTCAAAAATATTTTTATCGCACTACGGATCGCTTCAGAGCACCCCAACCCGGGCGGAGACACATGCATACCGATTCCAGCTTTACCTTCGTACTTTTCGGCGGCACCGGCGATTTGTCGATGCGCAAGATCCTCCCGGCGCTGTTCGAGGCGCACCGCGCGAACATGCTGGCGCAGAGCGGCCGGATCGTCGCGGTCGCGCGTCACTCGGCTGATCTCGCCGAGTATCTCGAGTGGGTCGAGGAACATGTGAAGCCGCACGCGGCGAAGGCATCGCGCGGCGCGTTCGACGAGGCCGCCTGGAAAAGCTTCGTCGAGCGCATCGTGTACGTGAAGCTCGACCTCGGCCGCGCGGAAGATTACGCACTGCTGCGCGACACGGTCGACCCGTTGCCCGGCACCCGGGTGTTCTATCTCGCGACGGGCCCGTCGCTGTTCGAGCCGATCTGCAAGGCGCTCGCGTCGGTCGGCCTGAACCAGGGCGCGCGCATCGTGCTCGAGAAGCCGCTCGGCTACGACCTGCGCTCGTCGAACGCGATCAACGACGCGGTCGGCGAGATCTTCGCGGAAGACCAGATCTACCGGATCGACCATTACCTCGGCAAGGAGCCGGTGCAGAACCTGCTCGCGCTGCGCTTCGGCAACGCGCTGTTCGAGCCGCTGTGGCGCCGCGAATGGGTCGAGAGCATCCAGATCACGATCGCCGAGGAGCTCGGCGTCGAGGCGCGCGGCGATTTCTACGACAATACCGGCGCGCTGCGCGACATGGTGCAGAACCACCTGCTGCAACTGCTGTCGATCGTCGCGATGGAGCCGCCGCACTCGATGGATTCCGATTCGGTGCGCGACGAGAAGCTGCGCGTGCTGCGTGCGCTGAAGCCCGTCGATCCGCGCGACATCGGCAAGGTCGCGGTGCGCGGCCAGTATCACGCGGGCGTGATCAAGGGCGCGCAGGTGCCGGCCTATGCGACCGAGCCGGGCGTGAAGCCCGACAGCCAGACCGAGACCTTCGTCGCGCTGAAGGCCGAGATCGAGAACTGGCGCTGGGCCGGCGTGCCGTTCTTCCTGCGCACCGGCAAGCGGCTCGCCGACCGCGTCGCGGAGATCGTCGTCAACTTCCGTCCGGTGCCGCACTCGGCACTCGGGCCGACCGCGCTGCGCCCCGGCGCGAACCGCCTCGTGATCCGCCTGCAGCCGAACGAGACGATTCGCCTGTACTGCCTCGCGAAGCAGCCCGGCGAAGGGATGAACCTCGCGAGCGTGCACCTCGACCTCGCGTTCGACCAGTTCTTCAAGGAAGGCCAGATGGAGGCGTACCAGCGCCTCCTGCTCGACGTGATCAACGGCCGCCTCGCGCTGTTCGTGCGCCGCGACGAGCAGGAAGCCGCATGGCGCTGGGTCGAGCCGATCCTGAACGAATGGGCGCGCTCGCTGAAGCCGCCGAAGCCGTATGCGGCCGGCACGTGGGGCCCGGCCGCGGCGAGCGCGATGCTCGCGCAGCACGGCACCTGCTGGCTCGAAGAAGAGAACTGATGCAATGGGCGGGCGCTGTGCACGCGACGCCCGCCGCCGTACCCAAACACCATACGATTCAACAGACAACAGCAGTCCGGAGGAGATGTGATCGAGATTCACGCTTTCGACACCCAGGAAGCGCAAGGCGACGCGCTCGCGCAGGCGGTCGGCGACGCGCTGCGCGCGGCGCTCGCCCGCCCCGCGCGCGCGACGCTCGCGGTGTCCGGCGGCACCAGCCCCCGCCCGTTCCTGCAGACGCTGTCGCACGCGGCGCTCGACTGGGCCAGCGTCGACGTCACGCTGGTCGACGACCGCTGGGTGCCGGAAGACGATGCCGCGAGCAACGCGCGCCTCGTGCGCGACACGCTGCTGCAGCATGCGGCCGCGCCCGCCACGTTCCTGCCGCTCGTCGACACCGGCGCCGCGCTCGACGCGCACGTCGCCGCGCTGAACGCGAACCCCGCGCACCGCCTGCCCGACGTCGCGGTGCTCGGCATGGGCGAGGACGGCCACACCGCGTCGATCTTCGCCGACGCGCCCGAATGGGACCATGCGATCACGACCGCCGAGCGGTTCGTCGCCGTGCATCCGGGCGCCGCGCCGCATGCGCGCGTGAGCTTTTCGCTCGATGCGCTCAAGCGCATCGACCGGCTGTTCCTGCTGATCGCGGGCAACCGCAAACGCGAGGTGCTCGAGGCCGCCGCCTCGTCGCCGCAGAAGAACGCCATTTCGCAACTGGCCAACGACAAGGGGACCCAGCTCGATGTCTACTGGTGCGCAAAGTAAAGTCGCCGCCGCGGGCCAGCATGCCGACGGCCCGCGCCTGCTCGCGGACGTCGGCGGCACCAACGCGCGCTTCGCGCTGGAAACCGGCCCGGGCGAGATCACGCAGATTCGCGTCTACCCGGGCGCCGAGTATCCGACGCTCACCGACGCGATCCGCAAATACCTGAAGGACGTGAAGATCGCCCGCGTGAACCACGCGGCGATCGCGATCGCGAACCCGGTCGACGGCGACCAGGTCACGATGACCAACCACGACTGGACCTTCTCGATCGAGGCGACGCGCCGCGCGCTCGGCTTCGACACGCTGCTGGTCGTCAACGACTTCACCGCGCTCGCGATGGCGCTGCCGGGCCTGACCGATGCGCAGCGCGTGCAGATCGGCGGCGGCACGCGCCGCCAGAACGGCGTGATCGGGCTGCTCGGCCCCGGCACCGGGCTCGGCGTGTCCGGGCTGATTCCGGCCGACGACCGCTGGATCGCGCTCGGCAGCGAGGGCGGCCACGCGTCGTTCGCGCCGCAGGACGAGCGCGAGGATCTCGTGCTGCAGTACGCGCGCAAGAAGTTTCCGCACGTATCGTTCGAACGCGTGTGCGCGGGGCCCGGCATCGAGATCGTCTATCGCGCGCTCGCCGCGCGCGACAAGAAGCGCGTCGCGGCGAGCGTCGACACCGCCGAGATCGTCGAGCGCGCGCATGCGGGCGACGCGCTCGCGCTCGAGACGGTCGAGTGCTTCTGCTCGATCCTCGGCACGTTCGCCGGCAACATCGCGGTGACGCTCGGCTCGCTCGGCGGCGTCTACATCGGCGGCGGGGTCGCGCTGAAGCTCGGCGAGCTGTTCACGCGCTCGCCGTTCCGCGCGCGCTTCGAGGCGAAGGGCCGCTTCGAAGCGTATCTCGCGAACATCCCGACCTACCTGATCACCGCCGAATATCCGGCGTTCCTCGGCGTGTCGGCGATCCTCGCGGAACAGCTGTCGAATCGTTCGGGCGGCGCGTCGTCGGCCGTGTTCGAGCGGATCCGCCAGATGCGCGACGCGCTCACGCCGGCCGAGCGCCGCGTCGCCGATCTCGCGCTGAACCATCCGCGCTCGATCATCAACGACCCGATCGTCGACATCGCGCGCAAGGCCGACGTGAGCCAGCCGACGGTGATCCGCTTCTGCCGCTCGCTCGGCTGCCAGGGGCTGTCCGACTTCAAGCTGAAGCTCGCGACGGGCCTCACCGGCACGATCCCGATGAGCCACAGCCAGGTGCATCTCGGCGACACCGCGACCGACTTCGGCGCGAAGGTGCTCGACAACACCGTGTCGTCGATCCTGCAGCTGCGCGAGCACCTGAACTTCGAGCACGTCGAGAACGCGATCGAGATCCTGAACGGCGCACGGCGCATCGAGTTCTACGGGCTCGGCAATTCGAACATCGTCGCGCAGGACGCGCACTACAAGTTCTTCCGCTTCGGGATTCCGACCATCGCGTACGGCGACCTGTACATGCAGGCCGCGTCGGCCGCGCTGCTCGGCAAGGGCGACGTGATCGTCGCGGTGTCGAAGTCGGGCCGCGCGCCGGAGCTGCTGCGCGTGCTCGAAGTCGCGATGCAGGCCGGCGCGAAGGTGATCGCGATCACGTCGAGCAACACGCCGCTCGCGAAGCGCGCGACCGTCGCGCTCGAGACCGATCACATCGAGATGCGCGAATCGCAGCTGTCGATGATCTCGCGAATCCTGCATCTGCTGATGATCGACATCCTCGCGGTCGGCGTCGCGATCCGCCGCGCGGCGCCGAACGCGGAGCTGACCGAGGCCGTCGCGCAGGCGAAGGCGCGCGCGAACGACGACGAAACCGCCGACGTGCTCGAATGGCTGAGCCACGGCGCGTCGCCGGCGGCGCGGGACGCCGCGCGGGACTGACGCGCGCGGCGGCATCGCCCGCTCCATGAAAAAACGCCACCGGCGCATCGCGCGCGGTGGCGTTTTTTTATCCGGGGCCGTGAATCAGGCGCCCGCCCTCGCCGGCCGCCCATGCCAGCGCAGCAACAGGGTCCGCCCGACGAAGCACAGCACGCCGGTCACGCCGATCGTCACGCCCATCGCGAACGGCGTGCCGTCCGCGAGCGCGCCGATCGCAACGCTCGCAAGCGCGCCGAGCGCGAGCTGCATCGCGCCGAACACGGCCGCCGACGCGCCCGCGTTGTGCGGATAGCGGTGCATCAGGTCGGTCGTGCAGTTCGCGGACAGAATCCCGACCACACCGACGACGAAGAACAGGCACACCACGATCGACCACAGCCCGCCCCACCCCGTCAGCGCGACGAGCGCAACCGCGAGCGACGCGGTGCAGCTCACGAGCGACGCCGCCGCGATGAGCCGCAGCGAGCCGACCCGGCCGACGAGCCGCGTATTCGAGAAGTTGCCGATCATGATGCCGACCACGTTCAGGCCGAACAGCAGCCCGTAATGCTGCGGCGACACGTGGAAGTACTCGATATAGACGAACGGCGTCGCGGTGATGTACGAGAACATCGACGCGAACGCCATCCCGCCGCACAGCATGTGCCCCCACGCGACCGGATCGGACAGGATGCGTCCGTAAGACGCGAACGACGCGAGCACCGCCGCGCTCTTGCGCCGCTCCTTCGGCCAGGTCTCGGGCACGCGCAGGTACGCGGTCACCGCGCACAGCGCGCCGAACGCCGCGAGCACGACGAACACGCCGCGCCAGCCGGCGAAGCGCAGGATCTGTCCGCCGAGCAAGGGGGCGAGCAGCGGCCCGACCGCGGTGACGATCGCCACCATCGACAGCACCTTCGCCGCGTCGGTCGGTTCGTGCGCGTCGCGCGCGATCGCCCGCGCGAGCACCGACGCCGCGCCGGCGCCGAGCGCCTGCAGGAAGCGCACGACGATCAGCATGTCGATCGAGCCGGCCACGAAGCAGCCGATGCTCGCGAGCGTGAACAGCGCGATGCCGCCTAGCAGCACCGGGCGCCGGCCCCAGGTGTCGGACAGCGGGCCGTACAGCAGCATGCCGATCGAGAAGCCGGCCATGAAGCTCGTCAGCGTGCGCTGCGCGGCGCCGGGGCTGACGGAGAAGCCTTGCGCGATCGACGGCAGGCTCGGCAGGTACATGTCGGTGGCGATCGGCCCGCAGGCGGCGAGCGCGCCGAGCAACAGGATCAGCCGGGCATCGGGCCGGCGCCGGACGACGTGAGGCATGGAAATCCGCAAAGGAGCCGGCGCGCATCGGGCGCGCGCGGCGGTGAAGATGGAAGCGCGGCAGCCGGGTGCGGCGCCGCCAAGCCCATGATTGTACGCGCAACTTTTTCAGGCCACCTGATTCGGCGCCAACCCGCGCGCGCGGTGCGCCGCCGCGCGCCGATTGGATTAAGCTTGCTTCCCTTGTCTGACCAATCCCCGTCCCGACCGAACCGATGACCGCTTTCCTGCTGATCTGGAGCCCCAAGAAATGGCCTTGGCCCGAGCTGCCCGACGTCGCCGCGCGCGTGAAGGCCGGCGAGGCCGTGCACGACGTGTGGGGCTGCGGCTTCGCGCGCGGCATCCTGCCGGGCGACCGCGTGTTCCTGCACCGGGTCGCGAAGGAGCCCAAGGGCGTGTTCGGCTCCGGCTACGTGACGCGCGCGCCGTATGAGGTGGCCGATCCGTCGACGAAGCGCGGCTACCGCCTGTGCATCGACTTCGTCTACGACTGGCTCGTCGACGCGCACCAGGAAGTCGCGATCCCGCGCGATGCGCTGCGCGTGCACCCGTACTCGGTGCAGACGTGGGACGCACAGACTTCCGGCACGTCGATCAAGCCGATGGTCGAGGGCCCGCTCGAGAAGCGCTGGGCCGAGCTGACCGGCAAGCGCAAGCCGGCGCGCTAAGGCCTGTTCACGCTAATAGCGGGCTTGCGCTGGCCGCCAGAAGGGCCGAGCGCGAGGAATGGGACGAAGCGAATACCGGGCGTATTCGCAAGGAGCATGACGCGGCGATCGGCCCTTCTGGCGGCCAGCCCCTGGAATGAATTTTTTAATCACGGGAACGTGCCTTGCCGGCCGTATTGCGGCGTCGGGCGTCGCTTGTTTGGCTCGGCCAAACGGCGCTCCTTCCTCCTTGCACTACGGCCGGCAAGGCACGTTCGCAAGCCCGTTATTAGCGTGAACAGGCCTTGGCCGTTGCCCCAATCCCCCACGCGCCGAATGGCCGCACGCCGCCCGCCGGCTCACCGCGCGCGTCTCCGGTACAATCGGACGATCGTTCCGCCCAGGCGCCGCGGCCCGTGCACCGGCCCGCCCGCGCCGTTCTCTCGCAGGTTTCGCTCATGTCCAACAATCAGATCCTCTTCGAACGCGCGCAGCAAACCATTCCCGGCGGCGTCAACTCGCCGGTCCGCGCGTTCCGCTCGGTCGGCGGCACGCCGCGCTTCGTGTCGCGCGCGCAAGGCCCGTACTTCTGGGATGCCGACGGCAAGCAGTACATCGACTACATCGGCTCGTGGGGCCCGATGATCGTCGGCCACGTCCATCCCGAAGTGCTCGCGGCCGTGCAGAAGGTGCTCGGCGACGGCTTCTCGTTCGGCGCGCCGACCGAGGCCGAGATCGAGATCGCCGAGGAAATCTGCAAGCTCGTGCCGTCGATCGAGCAGGTGCGGATGGTGTCGAGCGGCACCGAGGCGACGATGAGCGCGCTGCGCCTCGCGCGCGGCTTCACGGGTCGCAGCCGCATCGTCAAGTTCGAGGGCTGCTACCACGGCCACGCGGACAGCCTGCTCGTGAAGGCCGGCTCGGGCCTCCTGACGTTCGGCAACCCGACGTCGGCCGGCGTGCCCGCCGACATCGCGAAGCACACGACCGTGCTCGAATACAACAACGTCGCCAAGCTCGAGGAAGCGTTCGCCGCGTTCGGCGACGAGATCGCCGCGGTGATCGTCGAGCCGGTCGCCGGCAACATGAACCTCGTGCGCGGCACGCCGGAATTCCTGAACGCGCTGCGCGCGCTGTGCACGAAGCACGGCGCGGTGCTGATCTTCGACGAAGTGATGTGCGGCTTCCGCGTCGCGCTCGGCGGCGCGCAGGCGTACTACGGGATCACGGCCGACCTGACCTGCCTCGGCAAGGTGATCGGCGGCGGGATGCCGGCCGCCGCGTTCGGCGGCCGCCGCGACATCATGGCCCACCTCGCGCCGCTCGGCGGCGTCTACCAGGCCGGCACGCTGTCGGGCAACCCGATCGCGGTCGCCGCGGGCCTGAAGACGCTGCAGCTGATCCAGGCGCCCGGCTTCTACGACGCGCTCACCGCGCAGACCAAGCGCCTCGCCGACGGCCTCGCCGCCGAGGCGCGCGCGGCCGGCGTGCCGTTCGCGGCCGACTCGATCGGCGCGATGTTCGGCCTCTACTTCGCCGAGCGCGTGCCGGCGAGCTTCGCCGAAGTCACGCAGAGCAACATCGAGCGCTTCAACCGCTTCTTCCACCTGATGCTCGACGAGGGCGTCTATTTCGCGCCGTCCGCGTATGAAGCCGGGTTCGTATCGAGCACGCACGACGACGCGGTGATCGACGCGACGCTCGGCGCCGCGCGCCGCGCGTTCGCCGCGCTGGCGGCCGCGTAAGCCGGGGCCGCGCGGATGTTTTCGGATACCGATTTCGCCCACATGCAGCGCGCGCTCGCGCTCGCGGCGCGCGGCATGTACACGACGACGCCGAACCCGCGGGTCGGCTGCGTGATCGTCAAGGACGGCGACGTGATCGGCGAAGGCTTCACGCAGCCGGCCGGCCAGGACCACGCGGAAGTGCAGGCGCTGAAGGATGCGCGTTCGCGCGGCCACGATGTCGCGGGCTCGACCGTCTACGTGACGCTCGAGCCGTGCAGCCACTTCGGCCGCACGCCGCCGTGCGCGAACGCGCTGATCGACGCGCGCGTCGCGAAGGTCGTCGCGGCGATGGAAGACCCGAATCCGCAGGTGTCGGGGCGCGGCCTCGGGATGCTGCGCGACGCGGGCATCGACGTGCGCTGCGGGCTGCTCGCGCATGAAGCGGGCGAACTCAACATCGGCTTCGTGTCGCGGATGACGCGCGGCCGCCCGTGGGTGCGGATGAAGACCGCCGCGTCGCTCGACGGCCGCACCGCGCTGCCGTCCGGCGAGAGCCAGTGGATCACCGGCGACGACGCGCGGCTCGACGGCCATGCATGGCGCGCGCGCGCGTGCGCGATCCTCACCGGCATCGGCACCGTGCGCGAGGACGACCCGCAGCTGACCGTGCGCGGCATCGACACGCCGCGCCAGCCGCGGCGCGTGCTGGTCGACAGCCGGCTCGAGCTGCCGCTCGACGCGCGCCTGCTCGAAGGCGCGCCGCTCCTGATCTTCTGCGGCCGGCTCGACGCCGCGGGCGAAGCGCGCGCGGCGGCGCTGAAGGCGCGCGGCGCGGAAATCGTGCCGCTGCCGAACGCGCACGGCAAGGTCGACCTGCCGGGCATGCTGACGGCGCTCGGCGCGCGCGGCATCAACGAATTGCACGTCGAGGCGGGCCACAAGCTGAACGGCTCGCTGCTGCGCGAGCACTGCGTCGACGAACTGCTGGTCTACCTCGCGCCGAGCCTGCTCGGCGCCGACGCGACCGGCATGTTCGATCTCGCCGCGCCGGCAAGTCTCGACGCGCGCGCGCGGCTCTCATTTCACAGCATTGAGCGGATCGGCGACGATCTGCGGATCCTGGCGCGCTTCGCGCCGCCCACCGCCTCTCATTGAACGGAATCGTCACGATGTTTACCGGAATTGTCGCGGCCGTCGGCCGCATCGAATCGATCAAGCCGCTCGGCTCATCGCCGGACGCGGGCGTGCGCCTGACCGTGAAAGCCGGCGGGCTCGACCTCGCCGACGTCGCGCTCGGCGACAGCATCGCGATCCAGGGCGCGTGCATGACGGTGATCGAGAAGACCGCCGACGCGTTCGACGTCGAAGTGTCGCGCGAGAGCCTGAACCTCACGGTCGGCCTCGCGGAGCCGGGCGACGTCAATCTCGAGAAAGCGCTGCGCGCGCACGACCGGCTCGGCGGGCACATCGTGTCGGGCCACGTGGACGGGCTCGGCACCGTGTCGCACTTCGCGCCGGTCGGCGAGTCGCACGAGCTGCGCATCGTCGCGCCGCGCCAGCTCGGCCGCTATCTCGCGTACAAGGGTTCGATCACGGTCAACGGCGTGAGCCTGACCGTGAACTCGGTTGCGGACCGCGCCGACGGCTGCGAGTTCTCGATCAACCTGATTCCGCATACGGTCGAGGTCACGACGCTGCGTCACCTGCGGGCAGGCAGCCAGGTGAATCTCGAAATCGACATGATCGCGCGCTACGTCGAGCGGATGCTGTCGACGTCGCCTTCGGCAGGCACGCCGCAGGACTGATTCACCCGGCGTCGTCCGCCGCGCGTCAGGCCGCCACGTCGGCGCGCTGCGCGTGCGCGGCGACGGTCACGCGGTCGCGCCCTGCCGCCTTCGCCGCATACAGTGCGGCATCGGCCCGGGCCATCAACTGCGACAGCGGCTCGCCGGCAACGCGCTCGGCGACACCCGCGCTGAACGTGAACCTGACGCCGCCACGGGTCGATCCGGCGGCGGCGCCCGCCAGCGATGCGCGCAGGCGATCGATCACGCGCGCCGCTTCATCCGCGGGCGTATCGGGGCACAGCACCGCGAACTCCTCCCCGCCCAGCCGCCCGAACAGGTCGCGAGACCGGATGCCCCCCGCCATCACCGCCGCAAAATGCACGAGCGCCTGGTCGCCCGCCGCATGGCCGTGGCGATCGTTGATGGCCTTGAAGTTGTCGAGGTCGACGATGACGAGCGAGTGCGGCGAGCCGGCACGCGCCGCGCGCCCGCACCGCTGTTCGGCCTGCTCGAGAAAGGCCCCGCGCATCAGCGCGCCCGTCAGGCCGTCGACGGTCGCAAGCCGCTCGAGGCGTTCCGCGATGCGGTCGTGCGCCAGCATCACGACGCCCATCGACAGGCACGACAGGCTCAGCACGGCAAGTGCGACGAACGCGACGTTCAACGGCGTCGCGTGCAGCAGCGACGCGTCGCCGCCGTGCCCGAGCGCGAACGCGACGCCGCGCGCGAACTGGACGATCGCGCCGGCAGTCGCGACCACCCACACGAAGCCGTAGGCGAACGCCGGACGGTGCGCGGGCCGCCGGCGATACGCGAGCCAGCCGATCGCGACACGGACGTACACGGCAATCACGGACACAAGTACGACGCGCAGGTTCGACGGCGCTCCAGCCCATGCACACCAGACGACCGCCGCGACCAGCAGCGCGGCCGCGGCCAGCTCCGTCCGATACACGGGCCGCACGCCGAAGAATTGCCGGAAGCCCTGCAGGATCGCGAGCGTCGCGCACACGTACGGCACGACGGCGACCGGGACGGCCATCGGGGACGACGGCGCGGCGAGCAGCGCGCCGACCGCGATCGCGAGCAATGCCTGCGACGCGAGCCAGCGGCGCACGCCCGGCACGTCGGCGCGCCACAGCGAGCCGAGCACCGCCGACGTCGCGACGCAATTGATCAGCAGGACGAGCAGCAGAACGGCGGGAGTCGACATGTCCGGGGAGCATCCGATCGAAATCGCCAAGCGCCGTCGCGCGCGCCGCCATCGGCGCGCGAAACCGGTGGCGTGATGGCCGTCGGCGCGGGCAATACGCAGCCCGGCGTTGTGGTCTGTCCGCCGGCGAGGCGGTGGTGGTGCGCGCATTCTACCCGGTACGGACTGCCGGTCGCGACTCGCCCGTCCGGCCCTGCGCACGCCGGCCCTGGCCGTTCGGCCAGCGTCGCGCACGCGCGATGCCGGCGCGCTATGATGCTGCAGCGGCCATTGCACCGCTCCCGCTGCACCATGCCATCGCGCGCCGGCGCGCGCACGATCGTCCCCTTCGAGGAAACGCCCATGTCCATTTCGATGTACCAGGCCTCGGTGCCTGTCCTGATCCGCGGCCTGACCAACCTGCAGCACATCCTCGGCAAAGCCCAGGCGCACGCGGCCGAAAAGCAGATCGATCCGTCGGTGCTGATCGGCGCCCGGCTGTTTCCGGACATGGCGCCGCTCGTGCGCCAGGTCTACATCGCGACCGACACCGCGAAGGGCTGCGCCGCGCGGCTCGCGGGCGTCGAGATCCCGAGCTACCCGGACGTCGAGCAGACGTTCGACGAGCTGCACGCACGCCTGCAGAAGACGATCGACTACCTGAACGGCTTCGACGCGGCGCAGATCGACGGCTCGGAAACGCGCGAGATCGTGCTCAAGATGCGCGTCGGCCCGCTCGAATTCTCGGGCCAGTCGTACCTGCTGAATTTCGTGCTGCCCAACTTCTTCTTCCACGTGACGACCGCGTATGACATCCTGCGCCACAACGGCGTCGAACTCGGCAAGCTCGATTTTCTCGGCGGCCGCGACGGCCGCATGTGACGCGCCCCGGCCGCTGGTCCGGGCGGCGCGGCGGCCGTGCCGGACCCGTTCCGCGGCCGGCCCCGCCCGCGCCAGCCGAAACCCGGTCCGGCTGGCGTAAAATACGCACTTTCTCCTTTCTCGCCCCCTTATGACGCTCGCCTCCACGCCCGACATCATTGCCGAGCTGAAAGCCGGCCGGATGGTGATCCTGGTCGACGAAGAAGATCGCGAAAACGAAGGCGATCTCGTGATCGCCGCCGAATTCGTGACGCCGGAAGCGATCAACTTCATGGCCAGGTACGGCCGCGGCCTGATTTGTCTGACGTTGACGCAGGAACGCTGCAAGCAGCTGCATCTGCCGCTGATGACGTACCGCAACGGCACGCAATACGGCACCGCTTTCACGGTCAGCATCGAAGCGGCCGAAGGCGTGACGACCGGCATCTCGGCGGCCGACCGCGCGCATACGATCGCGACGGCGGTCGCGCACGACGTGCGCCCCGAGCACATCGTGCAGCCGGGCCACGTGTTCCCGATCATGGCGCAGCCGGGCGGCGTGCTCGTGCGCGCGGGCCATACCGAGGCCGGCTGCGATTTCACCGCGCTCGCGGGCCTCACGCCCGCCGCGGTGATCTGCGAGATCATCAAGGACGACGGGACGATGGCGCGCCTGCCCGACCTGATCGAGTTCGCGAAGGAACACGGGCTGAAGATCGGCACGATCGCCGACCTGATCCACTACCGCAGCCGCACCGAGTCGATCATCGAGCGCGTCGCCGAGCGCACGATGCAGACCGCGCACGGCACGTTCCGCGCGGTGCTGTACCGCGACCAGCCGACCGGCTCGCCGCACATCGCGCTGGTGCGCGGCACGCCGTCGCCGGATGTCGACACGCCGGTGCGCGTGCACGAGCCGCTGTCGGTGCTCGACCTGCTCGAGACCGGCACCTCGACGCACTCGTGGACGCTCGACGCCGCGATGCGCGAGATCGCGCAACGCGACCACGGCGTGATCGTGCTGCTCAACTGCGGCGACACGAAGGAACATCTGGTCGACGTCTTCAAGGCGTTCGACGAAGAAGAGAAGGCCGCGGCGCTGAAGCGCCGGCCGGTCGATTTCAAGACGTTCGGCATCGGCGCGCAGATCCTGCGCGATGTCGGCGTCGGCAAGATGCAGGTGCTGTCGAATCCGCGCAAACTGGGCAGCATGTCCGGCTACGGCCTCGAAGTCACGGGCTTCGTGCCGATGCCCGGCGGCGAAGCCAAGGCCTGCGGCTCGGCGCCGCACGCGTAACCCGTCACGGCATTTTCGCCTTATAACCGCTTATCCACACCACGGACAAAGATCATGGAAATCGGACAATACCAACCGAATCTCGAAGGCGACGGCCTGCGTATCGGCATCGTGCAATCCCGCTTCAACGAGCCCGTGTGCAACGGCCTCGCCGATGCGTGCGTCGAAGAGCTGGAGCGCCTCGGCGTCTCCGGCGAAGACGTGCTGCTGGTGTCGGTGCCGGGCGCGCTCGAAATCCCGCTCGCGCTGCAGAAGCTCGCGGAAAGCGGCCAGTTCGACGCGCTGATCGCGCTCGGCGCGGTGATCCGCGGCGAGACCTACCACTTCGAACTCGTGTCGAACGAGAGCGGCGCGGGCATCACCCGCATCGGCCTCGACTTCAACCTGCCGATCGCGAACGCGGTGCTGACGACCGACACCGACGAGCAGGCCGTCGCGCGCATGACCGAAAAGGGTCGTGACGCGGCGCGCGTCGCGGTCGAGATGGCCAATCTGACGATGGCGCTCGACCAGCTCGGCGACGAGGAAGACGAAGAAGAGGACGAAGACGACGAAGAGGAGCGCGCATGAAGAAGAGCGCCCGCCGACAATCGCGCGAGCTGGCGACGCAAGGCCTGTATCAGTGGCTGCTGTCGAACGCGTCTTCAGGCGAGATCGACGCGCAACTGCGCGGCGCGCTGGGTTACGACAAGGCCGACAAGGACCTGCTGGACGCAATCCTGCACGGCGTGATCCGCGAGCACGCAACGCTCGCGGAAGCGCTCACGCCGTGCCTCGACCGTCCGATCGACCAACTCTCCCCGATCGAACGGGCGGTGCTGCTGATCGCGACGTTCGAGCTCACGCACCACGTCGAAACGCCGTACCGCGTGATCATCAATGAAGCGGTCGAGCTGACCAAGACGTTCGGCGGCTCCGACGGCTACAAGTACGTGAACGGTGTGCTCGACAAGCTCGCCGCCAAGCTGCGCCCCGCCGAAACGCAGGCGCGCCGCAACGGCTGATCCTCCGACGGGCGCGCATGCGCCCGTTTTTTTTATCGCTCCCCTCCCCCGACCCGCCGATGAATACCACCGCCGATTCGCTCGTCACGCTCGCAGCGCGCGTCGACGCGATCCAGCCGTTCTACGTGATGGAACTGATGAAAGAGGCGCAGCGGCTCGAAGCCGCCGGCCGCGACGTCATCCACATGGGCATCGGCGAGCCGGACTTCACCGCGCCGGAGCCGGTCGTCGAGGCTGCCGCCGCGGCGCTGCGCCAGGGCGTCACGCAATATACGAGCGCGCTCGGCATCGCGCCGCTGCGCGAGGCGATCGCCGCGCACTATGCGCGCGCGTACGGCATCACCGTCAGCCCCGAGCGGATCGTCGTGACCGCCGGCGCCTCCGCCGCACTCCTGCTCGCGTGCCTCGCGCTCGTCGGGCGCGACGACGAGGTGCTGATGCCCGACCCGTCGTATCCGTGCAACCGGCACTTCGTCGCGGCGGCCGAAGGCCGCGCGGTGCTCGTGCCGAGCGGTCCGGCCGCGCGCTTCCAGCTCACCGCGGACGACGTCCGGCGGCTATGGGGCGACAGGACGCGCGGCGTGCTGCTCGCGTCGCCGTCGAACCCGACCGGCACGTCGCTCGAGCCCGACGAGATGAAGCGGATCGTCGAGGCGGTGCGCGCCCGAGGCGGCTTCACGATCGTCGACGAGATCTACCAGGGGCTCAGCTACGACGCGCCGCCCGTGTCGGCGCTGTCGTTCGGCGACGACGTGGTCACCGTCAACAGCTTCTCGAAGTATTTCAGCATGACCGGCTGGCGGCTCGGCTGGCTGGTCGTCCCGCCTGCGCTCGTCGGCACGTTCGAGAAGCTCGCGCAGAACCTGTTCATCTGCCCGTCCGCGCTCGCGCAGCACGCGGCGCTTGCGTGCTTCGAGCCGGCCACGCTCGACATCTACGAAGCGCGCCGCCTCGAATTCAAGCGGCGCCGCGACTTCATCGCGCCGGCGCTCGGGCAGCTCGGCTTCACGGTGCCCGTGATGCCGGACGGCGCGTTCTATGTCTACGCCCATTGCGGCGGCGTCGCGCATCCGGCGGCCGGCGACAGCGCGGCGCTCACGCAGGCGATGCTGCACGATGCCGGCGTCGTGCTCGTGCCGGGCATGGACTTCGGCGTCCATGCGCCGCGCGACTATATCCGGCTGTCTTATGCGACCGCCTACTCGCGCCTCGAGGAGGCGGTCGAGCGGCTCGCGACGCTGTTCCGGCTGCGCTGACCGGCCGCGCACATCGCCGCGCGGGCGCGAGCCGAAGCGCGGCGGCGCACGTCAAGGCGAGCCCGGCCGAGAAACCCGCTATTTGCCGACGCAGAAACGAAAAAAGCACCCAGTGGGTGCTTTTTCGTTTCCGGCGGGGATGCTGCTCGCGTTACGCGCCCAGCTCCGCGTGATCGCCGTGCGGCTGCTTCGCGGTATCGACGCTGGCATCGTCCTGCTGCTGCGCCTTCGGCGCGGCCGTCTTCGCCGTCAGCGGCTGGGCCGCTTCGAGCGTCGCGTGGACGCGCTTCGCACCGCCCGCCGCCGTCATCGCGGCGGTGACGATCGGCTTCGCCGGCGCCTGCGGCGCATTGATCGGCACGCTGCGACCGCGCGCGACGTCGCGCAGGCGTCCGCGCTCGGCCATCACCTTCGAGCCGTAGGCGTTGTCCTCCGGGTTCGTCGAGCCGTTGTACAGGCGCAGGCCGCTCGCGAGCGAGCCGCCGCGCGCGATGCAGTCCTTCAGCACGAGCGCGCCGACCTGGAGGTTGGCAAGCGGCTGCAGCGCGGTGTCGGTGCCGCCGAAATACTCGAACTTGTCGGAATGGACCTTCGACATCACCTGCATCAGGCCCTTCGCGCCGACGCCGCTCTCCGCATACGGATTGAAGCCCGACTCGATCGCCATCACGGACAGCAGCAGCAGCGGATCGAGGCCGATGTCGTGGCCGGTCTGGAACGCGGCCTTGACGAGTTGCCCGACCGGCTCCTGCGCGACGCGGTAGCGGCGCGACAGGTAGGTGGCGACGAGCGCCTGCTGGCGGTTCGACGCGAGCGAGCGGTCGTCGCGCGCATCGGCGGCGACGCGCTGGGCCGGGATCATCTTCGCGAGCGTAACGGGCGACGGGCTGTTGCGGGACGCATCGGCCGCGTCGTTCTGCGCGACAGCGTCCGATGCGACATCGAGACCGACCGCAAGCGCGTCGGTTTCCGGACCGTCGTCCTGCTGCGGCTGCGCGCCGGCCGGCGCGAAATTCGGCAGCGGATGGCCGGTCAGCAAACGCGCCGGACCGGCCTGCACGGCCGCGGACACGACCGGCATCAGCTTCGCGGCGAGCGTGCCGCGCGCGGTTGGCAGCAGCCAGAGGGCAAGCGCAATCGCAACAGCGAGACAGCCTACGACGCTGAATAAGTGGTGACTGACACGCGTCCCGCGACGCAGCATATCGCGCACGATTTGTGCATGCTGCTCATTGGGACGCCACGATAACCAAGCGTTCATTCAGATCTCCCATGAACATGATTCGTGCGGCTCGCTCAGCTCGATGGCGAGACAGAATGCGCCGCGGAATCACGACGCCGCACGTCTGGTCTGGACGGCAGGCATCGGAGAAACGGTATAAGTACCGTTCGAGGCCACGGCAAGACAGGGCCGACGCCTTCATATCCATATGAAGGCGGGCAAACGCGGTGGCACTCACGCAAAAAACCAGCGTCAGGAGGCGCTGGCTGTGACTACGACTAGAGCCGTCGGACAGGCCGTGCAGGTTTCGGCAGACGGTGACGCGCTGCGTCAAAGGATCGGTGATTGGCGGCTTGAAGCCTTGTACCCTGCAACCAATGTCAGCGGATTCTAACAGGGTTTTATAGATCGTCAACACTATAAAATGTCAAAATCATAACAAAAAGTAATTATAAAGCCCCCTTCAGAAGCTCAAGCCCCTTGCCGTAAGGGGTTTGCGCGCCGTCGACTTTTTTCTCGGCCGGGCAGTTGCGCGACCGGCCGGGTAAAATCGTCGGTCGATTCGGGGCCGCAGCCGGCCGCTGCGCCCGCCCATCGCCGCCCGACCATGCGGGCGGCCCGGACCTTGTTCATGAAATACAAAGACTTACGCGATTTCATCCAGCGCCTCGAGGCGCTCGGCGAACTGCGGCGCATCACGCAGCCGGTGTCGCCCGTACTCGAAATGACCGAGCTGTGCGACCGCGTGCTGCGCGCCGGCGGCCCCGCGCTGCTGTTCGATGCGCCGCCCGGCTACGCGTTCCCGGTGCTCGGCAACCTGTTCGGCACGCCGCGGCGCGTCGCGCTCGGCATGGGCGTCGATGCGGGCGACGACGCCGCGCTCGCGTCGCTGCGCGACCTCGGGCGCCTGCTGTCCGCGCTGAAGGAGCCCGATCCGCCGCGCAGCCTGAAGGACGCCGGCAAGCTGCTGTCGCTCGCGAAGGCCGTGTGGGACATGGCGCCGAAGACGGTGTCGTCGCCGCCGTGCCAGGAGATCGTCTGGGAAGGCAACGACGTCGACCTCGCCAGGCTGCCGATCCAGACCTGCTGGCCGGGCGATGCGGGCCCGCTCGTCACGTGGGGCCTGACGGTCACGCGCGGGCCGAACAAGCCGCGCCAGAACCTCGGCATCTACCGCCAGCAGCTGATCGGCCGCAACAAGCTGATCATGCGCTGGCTCGCGCATCGCGGCGGCGCCCTCGACTTCCGCGAATTCGCGCTGCGCAACCCCGGCAAGCCGTATCCGGTCGCCGTCGTGCTCGGCGCGGACCCCGCCACGACGCTCGGCGCGGTCACGCCGGTGCCCGACTCGCTGTCCGAATACCAGTTCGCGGGCCTGCTGCGCGGCAGCCGCACCGAGCTCGCGAAGTGCCTGACGCCCGGCGTCGACGCGCTGCAGGTGCCCGCGCGCGCGGAGATCGTGCTGGAGGGTTTCATCTATCCGCAGGACGGCACGCCCGGGCCCGCCCCCGCCGGCGCGCCGCCGCGCCCGGCGAACAGCGCGTCCGCCGCGTACGAGCACGCGCTCGAAGGGCCGTACGGCGACCACACCGGCTATTACAACGAGCAGGAGTGGTTCCCGGTGTTCACGGTCGAGCGCATCACGATGCGCCGCGACGCGCTCTATCACTCGACCTACACCGGCAAGCCGCCTGACGAGCCCGCGGTGCTCGGCGTCGCGCTCAACGAGGTGTTCGTGCCGCTGCTGCAGAAGCAGTTCGCGGAGATCACCGACTTCTACCTGCCGCCCGAGGGCTGCAGCTACCGGATGGCCATCGTCCAGATGAAGAAGAGCTACGCGGGCCATGCGAAGCGCGTGATGTTCGGCGTCTGGAGCTTCCTGCGCCAGTTCATGTATACGAAGTTCATCGTCGTCGTCGACGAGGACGTGAACGTGCGCGACTGGAAGGAAGTGATCTGGGCGATCACGACGCGCGTCGATCCGGTGCGCGACACCGTGATGGTCGACAGCACGCCGATCGACTACCTGGATTTCGCGTCGCCCGTCGCCGGCCTCGGCTCGAAGATGGGGCTCGACGCGACCAACAAGTGGCCCGGCGAGACGACCCGCGAATGGGGCCGCCCGATCGAGATGGATGCGGCCGTGAAGACCCGCGTCGATCAGCTCTGGCGCGACCTCGGCCTGTGAGGCCGCGCGCCGCCCGACTCCCGAAACCGCCAGAAGAACAACGATGAGCTTTCCACCCGCCTCGATGCTGTCCGACGGATTCTTCCTGTCGCTGTCGCTGTGTCTCGACATCGGCCTCGTCAACGTCGCGATGCTGTCGCTCACGCTGTCGCACGGCTTCCGGCCGGGATTCTGGCTGGGCGTCGGCTCGTGCGTCGGCGATCTCGTCTACGCGGCGCTCGCGCTCGCGGGGATGGCCGTGCTGCTGCAGTTCGACGCGGTGCGCTGGGTGGTGTGGATCGGCGGCGGCGCGGTGCTGCTGTTCCTGACGTGGAAGATGGCGCGCGAAGCGCTGGCGCCGGCCAAGGCGCCAGGCGACGACGGCGCGGACGACACGGCGCCGCCCCGTGCGGGCGCGCGACGCAGCTTCATGCGCGGGATGCTGCTCGCGATGTCGTCGCCGAGCGCGATCCTGTGGTTCGCGGCAGTCGGCGGCGCACTGATCGCGAAGGCCGGCGCGACCACGCCGGCGACCGCGTCAGTGTTCCTGTCCGGCTTCTTCCTCGGCGGCCTCGCGTGGACCCTCTTCATGTGCACGCTCGCGAGCCAGGGCCGCAAGCGCGCGGGCGCGGGGCTGATGCGCGCCTGCCATGTCGCGTCGGCGCTGCTGTTCGCGTATTTCTCGTACAGCGTGATCGTCGGCGGCTATCGCGACCTGATCGCCCACGCGGTCTGACCCAGCGCGCCGCGCCAGCAAAAAACGGCGCAGCGTCCTGTCACGAGACGCTGCGCCGTTCACCACGCGCGGTCGAGCCGCGCGGGAATCAATCAGCGACGCCAGTAGCCGTGGCCGTAGTAGCCGTGATGACGCCAGTACGGGCGGCCATAGTAGCCGCCGTAGCCGCCGACGACCACGGCGGGCGGCGGATAGTAGACCGGCGGCGGTGCGTAATAGACAGGCGGAGGCGGCGGCGCGTAATAGACGGGCGGCGGCGCCGCATAGACCGGATACGCGGGCGCGACCGGAATCCCGATGCCGACCCCGATCGACACGTGGGCCTGCGCGGCGCTTGCGGCACCCAGGCCCAGCGCGGCGGCGGCGATGAACGGAACGAGCTTTTTCACTTCGATTCTCCTGCTGGAGCGATCATTTCAGGCGCTCCTGTCGGCAACGGCGGGCATGCACGTCGCATGCATGCAATGTAGCGAAAACCCGGAATCCCCGTGTCGGGCATTTGTTGCAAATTGCAATCGCGCCCGCGCGCGAGCCCCGCGCCGCGCGGCGCGACGGGCCTCCGGAGGCCGCCGCCGATCGCGGCAATCCGTCAGACCGGACAGCGGAAGCGGTTTCGTCAGGTCAATCTTACCGATCGCCGTGCGCGCCGCGCGCGAAGCGTCGTAATCAACGATTACAAATTTGAGACAAGAGTCCGACAGTTCGCGAAGCCATCGCTCGGGGCCGGATCGCGGCGTGGCGCTGAAACGCGGCTGCCGCGAGCGCGTCGCCATTCCTGCGATACTGGCGGCTTCCCGTTTTTTGCCTCGTCGACCGCCATGCCTCTCCCCGTCACGCCCCGTCTCGGCTTCATCGGCGCCGGCCGCCTCGCGCGCTGCGTCGCGCAGCGTTTCGCGCAGGCCGGCTTTCCCGTGGTCGCGGTGGCAAGCCGTACGCCGGCTTCCGCCGCCGCGCTCGCCGAACGCCTCGACGGCTGCCGCGCGGTCGCGACGCCGCAGGAAGTCATCGACGCGGCCGACCTGATCTTCCTGACCGTCCCCGACGACCATCTCGCGGCGAGCGCCGCGGGCCTGCGCTTCGATGCGTCGCGCGCCGCGCGGCAGGCGCTCGTGCATTGCAGCGGCGCGTCGGATGTCGGCCTGCTGGACCCGGCGAAACGGCAAGGCGCAGCGACGGGCGGCTTCCATCCGCTGTACCTGTTCGGCGGCGGCGACGCCGACCTGACCCGCATCGACGGCTGCTCGGTGACGATCGAGGCCGACGGCGCGCTGCACGCGACGCTCGTGCGCCTCGCGGCCGCGCTCGGCTGCCATCCGCTGTCGATCCCGGCGGGCGGCCGGATGCTTTACCACGCGGCCGCGCACTATGCGGCGAGCTTCGCGCTGTGCGGGCTCGCCGAAGCGGTCGAGCTGTGGCGCTCGCTCGGCTTCGACGAGGACGCCGCGCTGCGCGCGCTGCTGCCGATGCTGGCCCGCACGATCGAGACCGCGCGCGACAAGGGTCTCTCGAATGCGCTCTCGGGCCCCGTGTCGCGCGGCGACACCGGCGTCGTCGAACGCCAGCTCGCGCTGCTGGAAGCGCGTGGCGGCGATCACGCGACGCTCTACGCGCTGCTGACCCGCCGCGCCGTCGCGCTCGCCGCGAAGCGCGCGGCCCCGCCCGCGGCCCTGCCTGCGCTCGCGGATGCCGTGGAAGCGTCGCTCGCGCGCGCGGCGGCGCGCCCCTCCCCGTCGCACGACGAGGCGTGATAAGGTGTCGGCCGATGCGCCGCCATCCGGCGTTGGCGGCCGCACGCTACCCGACCGTATAAAAAAGGAAGCCAACGATGTTCGGCGAGATCGCCCGTTTTCTGCTCAATACCCTCTTCACGCTGTTCGGCGCCGCGCTGATCCTGCGCGTCTGGATGCAAGCCGTGCGCGTGCCGCCGTACAACCCCGTCACGCAGGCCGTGCTGCAGGCGACCAACTGGCTGGTGCTGCCGCTGCGCCGCGTGATCTCCGGCGTGCGCGGAATCGACTGGGCGAGCATCGTCGCCGCGCTGCTGACGGCGCTCGTATACGTGGTGCTGTTGGTCTTGATCGCGGGCGTCGACCCGCTCGGGCTGATTCCGACGATCGTCGTCGCCGCGCTGCTCCACGTCGTGGAGTGGGTGCTCTATCTCGTGATCTGGATGACGATCCTGATGGCGCTGGTGTCGTGGCTGAACCCGCGCTCGCCGGCGATGCCGATCCTCTACCAGCTGACCGCGCCGTTCCTCAATCCGCTGCGCCGCGTGATCCCGAATCTCGGCGGCCTCGACCTGTCGCCGATCCTGCTGTTCGTGATCGTGCAGGTGCTGCTGATGATCGTGTCGCGCGCCGCCGCGGCGCTCATGCTGTTCAGCATCTAAGACGCGCCTTCCCGCCCCTGCGCCGCCGGCGCGCCGAGCGTGTCGATCACGCCGAAGCGCGCCGGAATCATCGCGTAGCACGCCCGCACTTTCTCCTGGCCGAGCCGCTCGAGCAGGCGCCGCGCCTCGTCGTCGGTGACGATGAACTCGACCTCGATCGTCAGCGACCCCTGCAGTTCGAAGAAGCGGTCCTCGTGCAGCACCCGGTGCTCGCCGAAGCCAGCCATCGCGCGAAACGCCGACCCGCCCGCGACGCCCATCCGCCGCCCTTCCTCGAGCAGCCATTCCCACAGCGGTTTCCAGTGCAGGCGGTGCTGCTCGTGAACGTAGAAGCGCAAGAAAATCCTGTCCATCGCCGCCTCCGATGCCGGCCGCGCTTACGCCGCGGCCAGCCACGCACGCGCGGTCCACATGCCGAGGGCCGTCAACGTGAACGATCCCATCAAGTGTAGGGCAGCCACCGCAAACGCCCATCCGAACTCGCCCTGCAGCGCGTGCGTCATCACCTCGACCGAATACGTCGAAAACGTCGTCAGCCCGCCGAGGAAGCCGGTGATCACGAACAGCCGCCACTCGGGCGGCAATCCCGCGCGCATCGTGAACACGACGGCGGCGACGCCGATCACGTAGCCGCCGATCAGGTTCGCGGCGAGCGTGCCGAGCGGCACCTCGGGGAAGAATTCGTTGAGCGCGAGGCTCAGGAACCAGCGCAGCAGCGCGCCGAGCCCGGCCCCGACGAAGATCGCGACGATCGAATAGAACAAGGAAATGCCTCGCTGACGATGCGGCGCCACGCCCGATGCGCGACGCTTGCAGGACACGCTGAACTGTATGCGGATTCGCGCCGCGCCGGCAATGCGCACGGGCCGGATCGGCGTTTGCCGAATGATGCCTCGGGTGCGCGCGGACGGATATTCATCTTTTCCCGCGCATTACGCTGGATATTACAAATTCATTCTAAAAAATCGATTAACGACCGATCGTCAAATACCGCGAGCCCGATTGAACAATTCTCGCTTCAGCCCCGTACGGGCCGCTCTCCTCGGCCCTCCACGTATTTTCCCTCATCAGACATTCCCGAATTTCGCCGATATTTCACGCAATTGAATCCGCCGATTTATTAGACTTCATTCGCCCATCCACTCCATTCGACATGGAGACTCGAAAATGAAGAATATCCGCCTGTCGTCCATGTTGATTCCGGCGCTGTGCATGTCGCTGCTCACGTCGGCCGTCGCGTTCGCCGAAAGCGGCGGCCCGCCGTCCTACGTCGAAGGCAACCGCGCGCCGAAGGGGTTTGCGCGTCCGCCGTTCCACACGAAGCCGCGCGCGAGCACGGCCACGGTCGCCGGGCTCACGCCCGCGCTCGCGCGCCACGCATACGGCTTCGACGCGATCGCCAACCAGGGCGACGGCATGGTCGTCGCGATCGTCGACGCGTACGACGACCCGCGGATCGAATCCGATCTCGGCGTGTTCAGCAACGCGTTCTCGCTGCCTCCCTGCACCACGTCCAACGGCTGCTTCACGAAGGTGTACGCGCGTGGCAGCCGGCCCCGGGGCGACGCCGGCTGGTCGCTCGAAATGGCGCTCGACGTCGAATGGGTGCACGCGATCGCGCCGAAGGCGAAGATCGTGCTCGTCGAGGCCGCGTCGGCCAGCTTCAACGACCTGATGGCCGCGGTCGACGTCGCGGTGCAACGCGGCGCGTCGGTCGTGTCGATGAGCTTCGGCGGCAACGAGTTCAGCGGCGAATCCGGCTTCGACGGCCACTTCGGCGCGCCGGGCGTCACCTTCGTCGCGTCGTCCGGCGACAGCGGCACCGGCACCGAATACCCGGCGGCGTCGCCGTACGTGGTCGCGGTCGGCGGCACGACGCTGTCCACCGATCCGTACGGCAACTATGTCGGCGAGGCAGCCTGGAGCGGCAGCGGCGGCGGCGTGAGCAGCGGCGAAGCCGAGCCCGCCGGACAGTCCGCGTGGCCGATTCCGGTCGCGGGCAAGCGCGGCGTGCCTGACGTCAGCTACGACGCGAATCCGTCCAGCGGGTTCGCGGTCTACGATTCGGTCACCTATCAGGGGCAGTCGGGCTGGTTCCAGGTCGGCGGCACGAGCGCGGGCGCGCCGCAATGGTCGGCGCTCGTCGCGATTGCGAATTCGCTGCGCGCGGCGGCCGGCAAGGCACGGCTGAGCGGCACGTACGACGCGCTGTATGCGGCCGGGAAAGCCGCTTACGGCAGCAATTATCACGACGTGACGACCGGCGCCAACGGCAGTTGCGGCGCGATCTGCACCGCCGCGGGCGGCTACGACTACGTGACAGGCCTCGGTTCGCCGCTCGCGCCGTCGCTCGTGCAGGCGCTCGTCGCCCGGCCATAGGCGCGCAGCCGGCGGCGGGCGGTGCAGGTCAGCCGCCGTGCCACGCGCGCTCGAGCGCGGTCAGGGTCGCCAGCGCGCCGCCCTTCAGGCCGATCACGTCCGCGCGCCGCGCGTGCGCTTCGCGCGCGTTGATGCGGATCACGTCGGCGCCGACCCGTTCGCTGATCAGCCGCACGGTCGGAATCGCCGTGCCCGCGCCGACTTCGACGACGGCCACGCGCCCGGCCCCGGCCAGCCAGTCTTCCAGCGCGCGCTCCTGCGCGTCGTAGCGCGCGCCGATCCAGCCGGCGTCGCCGAACATCAGGATGTTCGGCCGCGCGATGCCGCCGCAGTGAGGACAGGCCGGCAGGTCGCCGACGAGGCGGCAGGCCGCTTCGTCGACGACCGGCGTGAACGGGTCCGCCGTCCACGTGTCGTCCGTGCACGAACGCAGGCACTGCATTCGGTGGATCGAGCCGTGGATCTCGACGATCCGCGCCGGATCGAAGCCGGCCTTCTGGAACTGCCCGTCGACGTTGCTCGTCAGCACGAAGCCGCCGTTCGGCATCGCGTCGATCCAGCGGCGCAGGATCGCGAATCCCGCGTGCGGGACGGTCGCCCGGTAAAGCCCGAGGCGGTGGCCGTAGAAGCCCCACGCGAGTTGCGGCCGCGCGCGAAACGCCTGCGGCGAGGCGATCTCGTGGAATTCGAAGCGCTCGTGGCGCAGCGCGGGATACGCGCGCCAGAAGCCGTCCGTGCCGCGGAAGTCCGGCAGGCCGGAATCGACGCCGATGCCGGCGCCGGCCGTGACGAGCAGCGCATCGGCACGGGACAGCGCGGCAACGGCGGTGGCGATCAGGGAGTCAGGCAGCGGCGGTTCGCCGGCGCAGGCGGGATCGAGGGACGGCATGAGGGTTCGGTGGTCGGGTGCGGGGCGGCAGGGTTTGCGCCGTCGCGATCATACGCCGACGCGCCGCGCGTGGCGACTCCTGCGCCGTGGCGTCACGGGCCGCCGTCGCCGCGTGCTTCGGGCGTCGCGGCCGGCACGTCGTCGAGCGAGCGATAGACCGGCTTGCCGAGACGGCGCGCGAGCGCCACGTCGGCATCCGCGCCGCGCGATTCGCCGTCGATCCGCAGCACCGCGTCGCAGCGGTGCAGCAGCCGGTGCGCGGCCGGATACAGGAACGTCTCGCTGATCGCGTCGCCGACCTGCTTCGACCCGGCCATCGTGGCGAGCGGCAGCGACACCCATTCGGCGATCAGCGGCACGTGCCCGCGCCGATAGACGGCCAGCGCCGCCTGCTCGAGCCGCGCGAGGTTCGCGGCGATGCGGGCGGCGTCGCCGCCGGTGCCGCTGCGGTACGGGCCGGCCACCAGGATGAGTTGCGGCGTCATTCGCTCCCTCCCGCCGCGTCCTGCAACGCCGCGTACTGCAGCAGCATGATCGTCTTCCCGTCGACGATCTCGCCGCGCGCGATCGCCTGCAGCGCCGCCTCGAGCGGCATCTCGACGACTTCCAGGTCCTCGCCTTCGTCCGCCAGCCCGCCGCCGTCGCCGGTGCGCAGCGACGCGTCGTATTCGCCGACGAAGAAGTGCAGCTTCTCCGTGACCGATCCCGGGCTCATGAACGCCTCGAACACCTTGCGGACGTTGCGCACGCGATAGCCGGTCTCCTCCTCGGCTTCCGCGCGAATCCGCGCTTCCGGCGTCGCGTCGTCGAGCAGGCCGGCCGCGGTCTCGACCAGCATCCCGTCGTGCCCGTTCACGAACGCCGGCATCCGGAACTGGCGCGTCAGCAGCACGTTGCCGGTCGCGGCGTGGCGCAGCAGGATCGTCGCGCCGTTGCCGCGGTCGTAGGTCTCCCGGCTGAGCCGCTGCCAGGTGCCGTCGCGGCGGCGGAAATCGAACGTCACCTTCTTCAGCACGTACCAGTCGTCCGACAGCACGACGGTATCGACGATGCGCACCCGGTCCTGCGTTGCAGCCATGACAGCCTCCATTCGACAGATGACGGCGCTGATGGTAACGTGCACATTTGTGCAATATCAAGACAATTCGTGCAAATCATGCTGACGACGCAACGCAAGAAAGCCATCCTCGACATGCTCCGCCGCGACGGCCAGGTGCTGGCCGGCGAGTTGAGCGCGACCTTCGGCGTATCGGAAGACACCGTGCGTCGGGACCTGCGCGAGCTCGCCGCGGAAGGCCTGCTGCAGCGGGTCCACGGCGGCGCGCTGCCCGCGTCGCCCGCGACCGCGCCGTTCGCGCAGCGCCAGGATCTCGAATCGGCCGCGAAGCGCCGCATCGCGCGGCGCGCCGCCGGGATGATCGCGCCGGGGCAGGTCGTGATCGTCGACGGCGGCACCACGTCGGCACTGCTGGTGAGCCAGCTGCCCGCGGACCTGCGGGCAACGATCGTCACGCACAGTCCGAGCGTCGCCGTCGCGCTCGTCGCGCATCCGTCGGTCGACGTGATCCTGATCGGCGGCCAGTTGTTCAAGCATTCGATCGTGACGGTCGGCGCGGCGGCGATGGAGGCGATCGCACGCGTGCATGCGGACCTGTATTTCATGGGCGTGACGGGCGTTCATCCGGCGGCCGGGCTGACCACCGGCAATTTCGAGGAAGCGGGCATCAAGCGCGCGCTGGCGGGACGCGCGGCGGAAACGGTCGTGCTCGCGTCGTCGTCCAAGCTCAACGCGGCGTCGCCGTTCGTGATCGGCGAGCTCGCGCTCGCGCAGACGATCGTCGTCGAGGAAGCGACCGACGCCGCGCTGACGAAGCCGATCGAGGCGGCGGGCGTGGCGGTCGTGCGCGCGTAGCGGCGTGTTCGCGCCGCTGTCGTTCGCGATGATCGGCGGCGGGCAGGCGATCATCGCCGATCTCCAGCGTCAGGCCGCCGACGTCCATCACTGGATGACCGCCACGCAGTTCGTCAACGATTTCGCGATCGCCCGGATGGCGCCCGGCCCCGGCTCGCTGCTCGCGACGCTGATCGGCTGACCGGTCATTGAGGCCGACACGGCTCGCATCCGTTGACCCCGCCCATACCGCTTCGATCAGCCGCCGAATGCGGTCCGGAATGCTGCCCACGTTTCTCGATGCAACTCGAATCCGATACCGGGCGCCTGCGGCACGGACGCCTGGCCGGCTGCGACCATCGCGCCGTCAGCCAGTCCGCGAAACGGTCGAAACGCGAACGGGTTGATTTCCGCACCGCCCAAGCCCAGCGCGGCGACGACGTGCAGGCAGAACAGATGGCCGCCATGCGGCCAGAATGCGTCGCGTGGCCATCCACGCGCGGTGAAATGGCCGACGATCTGCAGATAGCCCGGCAGGCCGTAGCAGTGGACCGGATCGAATACCAGGACGTCGCGGTCCTTGCGCAAGCCGCCATGCAGAGCGAGCAACTTCGCTTCCGCGAGCGAGAACAACGCCTCGCCTGCCGCGATCGGCGGATCGTAGCGCGCGGCGACGTCCGCCTGCAGCGCGAAATCGAGCGGGTCGCAGATGTCCTCGAACCACCACGGATCGAACGGCGCGAGCATCGCGACGGCGGCGCAGCTGGTGTGCGCGTCGTAGGTGTTCATCGCGTCGACGGCGAGATGCCGGCTGCTCGGCAACTGCGCCGCGGCTGCTTCGATGCGCGCGCGGTCCTGATCGGGATCGACACCGCCGATCTTGATCTTCGCGTGCGTGTAGCCGAGGTCGGCGATCCGCCGCAGCTCGTCGGACAGGCGCGCAAGATCGTCGTGCGGATAGCGATAGCCGCCGCCGGCGTAGACGCGCACGTGCGGTGAAACGGCGACTTTTCGTCCGAGTCTGTCGGCGAGGAAGCGATACAACGGCAGGCCGGCGATCTTCGCGGCGGCGTCCCAGATCGCCATGTCGAGCGCGCCGACCGCGACGCACCGCTCGCCGTGGCCGCCCGGCTTTTCGCCGGCCATCATCGCCTGCCATGCGCGGAACGGGTCGAGGTTCGTGCCGGCTTCGTCGGCAAGCGCCGCGTCGGGCGCGTTCAACAGGCGTGGCGCGAAACGCTCGCGGATGAGGCCGCCCTGCGCGAAGCGCCCGACGGACGCGTAGCCGTAGCCGGTGACCGGCTTGCCGTTGCGCGACACGTCGGTGACCACGGCCACGACGCTCGTCGTCAGGCCGCCGGACGGCATCGCCGGATCGGTGTAGCGGGAGACCGGGATCGAGTGTTCGCGGATGTCGGTGATGCGCATGGTGCTGCTTCCTACGCTAACCGCGGCCACGGTTACGATGTTTTGATGTGTATGGGCCCTTGCAACATGCAAGGGCCGCAATGACAGAGGCCGCGAACCGGGAAGGTATCCGGACAACGATATGCGTGGCCGAACCTACAAGCCCGCTCAGGCGAAGACGAAGTACTTGCGCACCGTCTCCACCACTTCCCAGGTCCCTTTCATGCCGGGTTCAATCACGAACACATCGCCGGCTTTCAGGTGCACCGGGTCCTCGCCTTCCAGCGTGATGATGCAGTAGCCGTCGAGGAAGTGGCAGAACTCCCATTTCTCGTAGTTCACCTCGAACTTGCCCGGGGTGCAGATCCACGTGCCCATGATCTTGCTGCCGTCCTTGGAGACGTAAGCGTTGAGGTTCACGGTGTGCGGATCGCCGCCGATGCGCTTCCACTTGGTCGCGTCAAGGACCGGCGTCGGGCAGGTTTCGCGCAAAACGGTGATGAAATCGGACATGTCAGCTCCAAACGATCGGGTAAGTGGTCCGTCACGTTAGTTCGGAAGCGTTACCGGGGCTTGTACGCTTCCGACACCGACTCGTCAATTTTCGACACCGACTCGCCTGCAAGCGCGCTGCCAGCTCGTTGCCCCCTGGCTCGGGCGGAATGGCCCCAGCTATTTGCGGGGTTCAACCCATCGAGCAAATTGCGTTGACGGACCATTTTTGGCCGATCTTTGACGACCATTTTCGGCGATGCCACCGCTCCATGATCCAGCCATGCCAGTTTCGCTGCCACCGCCGTAAACCGCCCGCTTGCCATCCGCACGTCAAACCCTGTAGAACTACCCGATCTGCGGGCGTCGTATAATGGCCATTACCTCAGCTTCCCAAGCCCCAGCGCGTTAATCAAAACCACTAATCACGCGCGTTCTCACATCACGTTTTCTCCTCGATCCACGAAGAACCGCCGTTCATGCGGGATTGGCGGCGATGCCAGTTTTCATACCAGCACCAATATCAAGAAACTGCCGATATAGATACCCATCAAAGCAGCGCCGTAAACAATATCCACCTTCCCTTTAGCGCATCGATCATCGACACTGCCGCACAGAATACCAACCTGTACCGCATTTCCCGGAAGTAATGCTCCTCACAAATTACCCTAAGCATCGAAGGTATCACCCCATGCTATGACCGTGCCAATAAGGTGCAGCCTCTGCCAAAAATCCGCTATAACTTCCGCTTGAGAACTGAGATCAAAGATCTCGAAACCATCAAAAACATTACCTTTAGAATCAGATGGATATCGAAATCTTTGATCGTGCGCCCTATGAAACGATTCGATTGTTTCCGGAAACATATCATCTGTGAAAAACAACTGATCCGGAAAAGGGAACGAAAATTGATACTTTCCGGAGGGATACAGAATTTTGTATTGCTCAAAGAGCGACGCAAGTCGATGCGTATTTCGAGGAATATCCCCGGTACTCAAGCCAATCGCCCCTTTTAGAAAAAGCTCAAGGGCATGCCTACAAAGATGAAGAATTACCCTCACATTTTCATGATTTTTATCAAACTTATCTTCGACCATCGATTC
This sequence comes from Burkholderia sp. MSHR3999, assembly GCF_000833595.1. Classification (NCBI taxonomy): domain Bacteria; kingdom Pseudomonadati; phylum Pseudomonadota; class Betaproteobacteria; order Burkholderiales; family Burkholderiaceae; genus Burkholderia; species Burkholderia sp. MSHR3999. Next base: position 652,852 of record NZ_JRFO01000001.1, on the reverse strand, counting down.
CACTAGGACTTTAGCGGCACTCGCATACGCCGAACCAAGCCATAACATTTGGCTCGCTTCGGATTTTCCGGGTAGATCTGGTTCTATTTTTACACTCATAGCAGGCTGATGCGTTGGGTTATTGTTGACCCGACATAGCCACCTTGGTATTCCGATGGCACGGGGAAAAAGAAAAGTATTGACGCTAGATCTTGCCCCCATTTCTCACCGTCGCCTAGCAAAGAATAGCTTGTAAACAACGGCGCACTAAGCGCACAGTGCCCGTTAAGGCATGTAGAGTAGGAAATAGGCGTTGATGTCGCTCCGGCGCGACGGGGCAACTGAGCGCGCAACCACGCTCAATCACAACGTCTCACCTTGTCATTTCGAAGGGGGGCTCCTATGGTTCAAACGTCGACGTGTCGGCCCTGAGACTTTTTGAGCCTCGAGCGCCGACAGTCACAAGAAGAAGAGAGTCGTGAACGCGATGGACTCGAATGCGCTGTCGTATGACGCGCGCGTAGCGCACTGTGTGGCGCTCCAACTATTGGCAAGCATCGCCCGATCGTGATGCGAATGTTACCCCGCAGCCAAAGCTGTTGCAGTTGAACGAAAAACGGACTTCCTCATCGATAAAAAAATCAATGGATTCATATCGTCAAACGATAATCGCCGGACCGCCTCGCCGATTGTGATGTCAAGCATGACAACCGTCAGATTGCTTCGCAGCCAGGCCGCGGCATATCTGTTCAATCCAGCCGCTTCCAATCGAATATCCCGGAAAAGCCATGGTCACTGAAAAATCGCAGCGCATCTCCACATTCATCTCCGTGAGCAAGGATCTCATCGCTTTGTCCAGGGATGCTGCACTGTTCGTGCTGGCAGCGCTGCTTATCGTCTTTCCCCAGCAATTCAATGAAATATTGACAAATGCAGGATTCGTGGAAGGAAGCTTTATCGGGCTCAAATGGAAAGCACGGCTTCAGGCCTCGGACAACTCATTGCAGATGGCGCACGGAACCATCACCGATCTGCAGAAAAAGAATGACGAACTCGTCAAAACGCTCGCGGACGCCAATGCCAAGCTGGCGGATCCAGCCTTTAAAGAGAGATTCGTGAAGCTGGAGCACGCGAACAACCAATTGAAAGCGACTGTGCAACAGGTGCAGTCCGATGTCGTACATACCATCGACACGAACAGACCGTTCATCAAAAATGCGCAATCCTCCATAAGTACTGCGACATCGGCACCGCTCAAGTCCGACTACCTCGTCGCCCTACAGACTCTCGGGATGAGCGATGACGTCAGAATCAACTTGAACGCAAAACTGCATGAAGCTGGATATGGCCTGCACGAAACGTCCAGCTCATATCCAGGCCCCGAGCGGCCGTCTTTCTTCGCGCAGCGCTCGACCGTGTTCTACTATGCGCCTTCCGCTTTACCTGCAGCCAAAGAACTTGCCCGATTGCTGAAGCAAATCACCGGCGATGATTTCGCCGTTCAGAGGGGCTCCGGACTGGGTGTCAATCCGAGTCAGCAAGACGTCACCCTGTTCGTCCACTACATTAAGGGATGACCTGGTCGGCGGTGCCATGCCAGCCACGTCAGCGGCGACAGTAGCAATCCAAGCAAAAACATCCGGATGTGGATACTTTTTCACGCCAACCCGAAACCGCCCGTTGCCACCGCGACCGAATTCCATGTAGAATCACCCGTTCTGCGGGCGTCGTATAATGGCCATTACCTCAGCTTCCCAAGCTGATGACGTGGGTTCGATTCCCATCGCCCGCTCCACTTTCCGGCTGCATCGCAGCCTGCGCGTCAGCCGCCTCGTCGAAGGCGGCTTTTTTGTACCGCGCGCCGGTCCGGCCGGCGCGGCAACCGCGCCACGGGCCCTCGCCCGCAACCGAGCCTTTCTCTGTCACCGATGATGCACGACGACCCGAACGAAGCCGGCCTGCCGCCGCACGACGACGCCATCCCCGACGAAGCCGCCGCCGGCGACGACGCGGTCAATCCGCTGCACCGCCGCCGCATCCGCAGCTTCGTGACCCGCGCCGGCCGCGTGTCGACCGGCCAGCGCCGCGCGCTCGACGATCTCGGCCCGCGCTTCGTCGTCCCGTACACGCCGGAAACGCCCGACTGGAGCGCCGTGTTCGGCCGCAACGCGCCGCGCATCCTCGAGATCGGCTTCGGGATGGGCGCATCGACCGCCGAAATCGCCGCGCACCGCCCGGACGACGACTTCCTCGGCGTCGAGGTGCACGAGCCGGGCGTCGGCGCGCTGCTCAAGCTGATCGGCGAGCAGGACCTGACGAACATCCGCATCATCCAGCACGACGCGGTCGAAGTGCTCGAGCACATGCTCGCGCCGGACAGCCTCGACGGCGTGCACATCTTCTTCCCCGATCCGTGGCACAAGGCGCGGCATCACAAGCGCCGGCTGATCCAGCCGCCGCTCGTCAAGCTGCTCGCGTCGCGCCTGAAGCCCGGCGCGTACTTGCATTGCGCAACCGACTGGCAGAACTACGCGGAACAGATGCTCGAAGTGCTCGGCGCCGAGCCGTCGCTCGAGAACACCGCCGACGGCTACGCGCCCCGCCCCGACTACCGCCCGGTGACGAAATTCGAGCGGCGCGGGATCCGGCTCGGCCACGGCGTCTGGGACCTGATCTTCCGCAAGCGCGCAGGCTGAGCACAGCGCGTCACGCAAGCCACACGAGCAACGACGGCCCGACCGGCATCTGCCGGCCGGGCCGTCCGTCATTGGGCTCGCCGAACCGCGCGTCAGGCGTCAGGACCAGACTGCGCCGCCCCGCGTCACGCCCAGTTCAGCCAGCCGCTGTATCCGACCAGCAGCACGAACAGGCCGAACACGATCCGGTACCACGCGAACGCGGTGAAATCGTGCGACGCAACGTAGCGCAGCAGCCAGCGCACGCACGCGAACGCGCTGACGAACGACGCCGCGAGCCCCAGCGCGAACAGCCCGATCGAATCGACCGTGAACGCGTGCCAGTCCTTGACGGTTTCGTAGAGCGTCGCGCCGAAGATGATCGGAATCGCGAGGAAGAACGAGAATTCGGTCGCGACGCGCCGGTCGAGGCCGAACAGCATCCCGCCGATGATCGTCGAGCCCGAGCGCGACATGCCCGGAACCAGCGCGAAGCATTGCGCGAGGCCGACCTTGAGCGCATCGAGCGGCGTCAGCGCATCGACCGACTGCACGCGCGGCGCCTCGCCGCGCTCGCGCTGCCGCGCCTCGGCCAGCAGGATGATCGCGCCGCCGACGACGAGCGCGAACGCGACCGGCACCGGCGAAAACAGCACCGCCTTGATCTTCTTCTCGAACAGCAGGCCGAGCGCGACCGCGGGAATCGTCGCGATCACGACGTTGAGCGCGAAGCGCCGCGCGTCGGGCCGGCTCGGCAGCCCGGCGACGACCGACGCGATCCGGCGCCGATACTCCCAGCACACGGCGAGGATCGCGCCGAACTGGATCACGACGTCGAAGGTCTTCGCATGCGCATCGTCGAAATTCAGGAAGCTGCCCGCGACGATCAGGTGGCCGGTGCTCGACACCGGCAGGAATTCCGTCAGCCCCTCGACGACGCCGAGGATCAGTGTCTTGCAGATCAGTATCCAGTCCATCCGTGGCCCAGTTTCGAAGTGGTCGAAGAAATGGGCCACGCACCCGCCGCGGCCCGCCCGGCCGCGCGCAGTGCATCGTCACTTCTCGACGATCGCCACGCGTATGCCGTTTGTAAGAATTGTGATTGTACCGGGTTCATAATTCACGCCGGCGAATTGCAGCTGTTCCGGCTTGAACGTGTAGATCGGATAGTCGGTCAGCAACTGGGTGGCGATCATGCCGGCGGCTGCGCCGATCTGCTGCGCGTACATCTGCGCGTCGCCGTCGAGCGTCAGGTTGTCGACGGCCGGCGCCTTGATCACGACCGAGCGGCTCGGCGCGTCGTACGCGAGCTGCCCGGAAACGGTGAACTTGCCGTTGACCGGCGCGCGCAGGAACGGGCTCACGACGTGCGCGTCGACCTGCACGGCGATGCGGTTCTGGTCCGGCAGCAGGCCGACGACCGGATTCGCGAGCGACACGTCGAGCACCTGCGCGACGGTCTTCTGGTACGGGAACTTGCGCGCGACCGCCTTCTGCGCGTCGCCGCGCGAGAACGTGTAGTGGTCGGGAATGAACGGAAACGTCGACGCGCACGCGGCGAGCGACGCCGACACGCCGATGGCGGCGGTGCATGCGATGAGGAAGCGGCGCCGACGGGGCGCGCGGCTGGCGGTCATGCTGAATCTCCTATGCTTGCCGAAATGGGCGCCTGATCGATCGGGGGGCCCATGCCGATGTCAGCGCGGCTGTGACGGCTGCGTCGCGGTTTCGAGCCGGGCGAGCCACGCGAGCGCGTCGGCGCGCGACGCGCCGCACATCTCGGCCGACGGCTGCAGCCCCGAGCAGCACGCGGGCCGCTCGGGCCGGCCGAAGATCCGGCAGCGCAGGTCGTCGCCGAGCTGCGCGCAGCGCACTCCGGCCGGCTTGCCGCCGGGCATCCCCGGAATCGGGCTGGAAATCGACGGCGCGATGCAGCACGCGCCGCAAGCCTCGCGGCATGCATGGGGCGGCGGAATTTCGGCAGGCGCCGGGCGGACGGGCATTTCGACGGACAACTCGGCTCTCTCGAACGGAACGACGGCAACAACGCGGCGCCGCGCCTCGAGGCCGGCCGCCGCACCCCGCATTGTGCCATCCCCGGCTGCGACGTTATTACACAATGCGGACGAATCGCGCGTTTATATACTCGGAAGCATCTAAATGCGCGAGACCGCGATGAGCTCAGCCGACACCTTGTTCCGCCCCGATTTGCTCGCGAAGTACGGCGCGAACGGGCCGCGCTACACGTCGTACCCGACGGCGCTGCAGTTCCGCGACGACTTCGACCCGGCCGACTACGTGCGCGCGGCCGGCGACCCGGGCGCGTCGTCGAGCGAGCTGTCGCTCTACTTCCACATCCCGTTCTGCAACACGGCCTGCTTCTACTGCGGCTGCAACAAGATCGCGACCGGCAACCGCCGCCGCGCGCGCCCTTATCTCGACCAGCTCAAGCGCGAGATGGCGCTGCAGGCCGCGCTGTTCGACCCGGCGCGCCCGGTCACGCAGCTGCACTGGGGCGGCGGCACGCCGACCTTCCTGTCCGACGACGAGACGGCCGAGCTGATGGCGGCGACCCGCGAGCATTTCACGCTGGCGCAGGACGCCGACGCCGAGTTCTCGATCGAGATCGATCCGCGCACGGTCACGCCGGCGACGCTCGTCCACCTGCGCACGATCGGCTTCAACCGGCTGAGCCTCGGCGTGCAGGATTTCGATCCGGCGGTGCAGCAGGCGATCAACCGCATCCAGCCGCTCGCGATGACGGCCGACCTGCTGAGCGCCGCGCGCACGACGGGCTACCAGTCGGTCAGCGTGGACCTGATCTACGGGCTGCCGCACCAGACTGTGGCGAGCTTCGGCCGCACGCTCGAGACGATCATCGAGCTCGCGCCGGACCGGCTGTCGGTGTTCGGCTACGCGCACATGCCGCACCTGTTCAAGATGCAGCGGCAGATCGACGACGCCGCGCTGCCGCCGCCCGCGACGCGCGTCGCGCTGCTCGGGCTCGCGATCGAGATGCTGACGGCGGCGGGCTACGTGTACATCGGCATGGACCACTTCGCGCGGCCGGGCGACGAACTGGTGGCGGCCCAGCAAAACGGCACGCTGCAGCGCAATTTCCAGGGCTACAGCACGCGCGCGGACACCGACCTGATCGGCATCGGCGTGTCGTCGATCGGCAAGGTCGGCGACGTCTACGCGCAGAACGCGAAGGACCTGCCCGCATACGGCGCGGCGCTCGACGCGGGCCGGCTGCCCATCGCGCGCGGCGTGCGGCTCACCGCCGACGACCGGCTGCGCCGCGACGTGATCACGCAGCTGATGTGCAACCTCGAACTGCCGTTCTCGCACGTCGAGGCCGCGCACGGCATCCGCTTCGCCGACCATTTCGCGCGCGAGCTGGACGCGCTGCGCGAATTCGAGCGCGACGCCCTGCTGAGCATCGCCGGCGACCGCCTGACGATCCATCCGGCCGGCCGGATGGTCGTGCGCAACATCGCGATGGCGTTCGACGCGTATCTCGCCCACACGCCGCAGCAGCGCTACTCGCGCACGGTCTGAGCGGGTCGCCGGCCGCGCACGCGCGGCCGGTTGTTGATACAGTGTGGGCCTCATGTCCGCAGCAGAACCCGCACCATGCGCACCACCAAGGCGACCCACGCGGTCGAACGCCTGAAAACCCGCTCCGGCAACCCGCACCTCGCGGCGGTCGCGATGCCCGGCGGCCTGTTCTATCTCGTCGACCGCTCGAGCGGCGCCGCCGAAAAACGCTGCGAGCCGTTGCCGCTCGACGAATTCGTCAAGTTCGTCGACGACCTTGGCCCCAAAAAACCGCGCAAGGCCAGCAAGCTCGACCTCGCATTCGAGGAACAGATCAAGAACAGCAAGCGATAAGCTGCATTGCAGGGCTTCTGAAGGCTGGCTGCCCGTCCCGTTTGGTACAATTGACGAGTTTTTCTATCTCCGCTGACGGCCGACCAGGCTGCATGACCACCATGAATATCGAACAAGCGCGTTTCAACATGATCGAGCAGCAGATCCGTCCATGGGACGTCCTGGATCTGGAAGTTCTGGGCCTGCTGTCGATCGTCAAGCGCGAGAATTTCGTCCCGGCCGCATACCGCGACCTGGCGTTCGCCGACCTCGAACTGCCGCTGCCGGGCGGTCACAAGATGCTGTTCCCGCGCGTCGAGGCGCGCGTGCTGCAGGAGCTCGCGGTGAAGAAGCACGAGAACGTGCTGCTGATCGGCGCGGGCTCGGGTTACCTGGCCGCGCTGTTCGCGGCGCGCGCGCAACACGTGACGGCCGTCGAGATCGACCCGGTGGTCGCGAAGCTCGCGGAAGACAACCTGCGCAACAACGGTGTGACGAACGCCGAGGTCGTGCTCGGCGACGGCTCGCGCGGCTGGCCGGCGAAGGCGCCGTACGACGTGATCTGCGTCGCGGGCGGCCTGCCCGTCGTGCCGCAGGAGATGCTCGAGCAGCTCAAGACCGGCGGCCGCCTGTCGGCGTTCGTCGGCGGCCGTCCGGTGATGAAGGCGCAGGTCATCACGCGCATCGACGACAAGCAGTACCGCGTCGCCGACGTGTTCGAAACCTACGTCGACCACCTCGTCAACGCGATCGAGCCGTCGCGCTTCAAGTTCTGAGCACCATCATGCAGATCCTGACGCCCGCGATGCTCGCGGACTGGCTCGCCGACAAGACCCGCCCCGCGCCCGTCGTGCTCGACGTGCGCGAGCCGTGGGAAATCGCGACCGCGCAGATCGCGGGCAGCGTGTCGATCCCGATGCAGCAGATTCCCGCGCGCAGCGAGGAGCTGGACGACGAAGCCGAGATCGTCTGCGTGTGCCATCACGGGATGCGCAGCGCGCAGGTCGCGATGTTCCTCGAATCGCGCGGCTTCACGAAGCTCTACAACCTGCAGGGCGGGATCGACGCGTGGTCGCGCGACGTCGATCCGGCCGTGCCGCGGTACTGACCTGACTGACCGGCCGGCCGCACGAATTGCCCGACGGGCGCGCGCTGCGCGCCCGTTTCTCTTTCCGCCCTACTCCGTTTCCTTCAGTGCTTCCGCGACGATCGCGAACAGCTCGGCAATCTGCGCCTCCTCGACGATGAGCGGCGGCGAGAACGCGAGGATGTCGCCCGTATAGCGCACCATCGCGCCCTTCTGGTAGCACCTGACGAACACGTCGTACGCGCGCGCGCCTGGCTTGCCGTCGCGCGGCTTCAGCTCGACGCCGCCGACGAGGCCGAGATTGCGCACGTCGATCACGTGCGGCGCGTCCTTCAGCGTGTGGATCTCGCGCTCGAACACCGGCGCCATCCGCGCGGCGCGGTCGAACAGCTTCTCGCGCTCGTACAGGTCGATCGTCGCGCACGCGGCGGCGGCCGCGAGCGGATGCCCCGAATACGTATAGCCGTGGAACAGCTCGATGCCGGCCGGCGCGCCGTTCACGATCGTGTCGTGGATCGCATCGCTCGCTGCGACCGCGCCCATCGGCACCGCCGCGTTGTTGGTGCCCTTCGCCATCGTCAGCAGGTCGGGCGTCACGTTGAAGAACTGCGCGGCGAACGGCGCGCCCAGGCGCCCCCAGCCGGTGATCACCTCGTCGAAGATCAGCAGGATGCCGTGCCGGTCGCACAGCTCGCGCAGGCGCTCGAGATAGCCCTTCGGCGGAATCAGCACGCCCGTCGAGCCGGCGACCGGCTCGACGATCACCGCGGCGATCGTCGACGCGTCGTGCAGCGCGACGAGCCGCTCGAGCTCGTCGGCGAGGTGCGCACCCCACGCGGGCTGCCCTTTCGAGAACGCGGCTTCGTTGAGGTTCAGCGTATGCGGCAGATGGTCGACCGACGGCAGCAGCGCGCCCGAAAACGCCTTGCGGTTCGGCGCGATCCCGCCGACCGAGATGCCGCCGAAGCCGACGCCGTGATAGCCGCGCTCGCGGCCGATGAAGCGGGTGCGCTGCCCTTCGCCGCGCGCGCGGTGATACGCGAGCGCGATCTTCAGCGCGGTATCGACCGCTTCCGAGCCGGAGTTCGTGAAGAAGATGTGCTTGAGGTCGCCGGGCGTATGGCGCGCGATCCGGGTGGCCGCCTCGAACGCCTTCGGATGGCCCATCTGGAAGGTCGGCGCGAAATCCATCTCTTCGGCCTGCGCCTTCACCGCCGCGACGATCTCGTCGCGCCCGTGCCCGGCGTTCACGCACCAGAGCCCGGCGGTACCGTCGAGAATGCGCCGGCCGTCGTGCGACGTGTAGTACATCCCCTTCGCCGATACCAGCAGGCGCGGCGCATCCTTGAACTGGCGGTTGGCGGTAAACGGCATCCAGAAGGCGGACAGATCGGGGGCGTTCGTTTGCTGCTGACTCATGGCGGCTCCTCGGTGGAATCGTTCGGCGCGGCTGCGCGGTGGCAGGGCGCGCCGGCGTGGTGCGAAGACATGGTGCGAAGCAATGCGAAACCCGAGTGTAAGCACCGCAACGGTGAAGCACAACCGTGCACCATTTGCGCCCGCGCGCCTGCACCGCGACGAGCCATTCGTGCCGCACGACGCGTCACGCGCACCGCGCCGCCGCCCGCGCGACGCACGTCCGCCGTGCATGCGCGCGGCTGGCACATGCCTTGCGTAATGCCGATGGTCGGCGCCGCAGCGGCGCACGCACATCCAACACGTCAAGGGGAACCCGATGAAACGTCGCAGTCTGTTGAAGTTCGGATCGATGGCCGGCGCGCTCGCGCTGGCAGGCAAGAGCCCGTTCGCGCACGCCGCCGATTCGGGCACGGGCCCGATCAAGGTCGGCATCCTGCATTCGCTGTCCGGCACGATGGCGATCTCCGAGACGTCGCTGAAGGACACCGCGCTGATGACGATCGCCGACATCAACAAGAGCGGCGGCGTGCTGGGCCGCAAGCTCGAGCCGGTCGTCGTCGATCCCGCGTCGAACTGGCCGCTGTTCGCCGAGAAGGCGCGGCAGCTCCTCACGCAGGACAAGGTCGCGTGCGTGTTCGGCTGCTGGACCTCGGTGTCGCGCAAGTCGGTGCTGCCCGTGTTCGAGGAGCTGAACGGCCTGCTCTACTATCCGGTGCAGTACGAGGGCGAGGAAATGTCGCGCAACGTGTTCTACACGGGCGCCGCGCCGAACCAGCAGGCGATTCCCGCGGTCGAGTACCTGATGAGCGCCGAAGGCGGCGGCGCGAAGCGCTTCTTCCTGCTCGGCACCGACTACGTGTATCCGCGCACGACCAACAAGATCCTGCGCGCGTTCCTCAAATCGAAGGGCGTGAAGGAGGCCGACATTCAGGAGGTCTACACGCCGTTCGGCCACAGCGATTACCAGACCATCGTCGCGAACATCAAGAACTTCTCGCAAGGCGGCAAGACGACCGTGATCTCGACGATCAACGGCGACTCGAACGTGCCGTTCTACAAGGAGCTCGGCAACCAGGGGATCAAGGCGACCGACGTGCCGGTCGTCGCGTTCTCGGTCGGCGAGGAAGAGCTGCGCGGGATCGACACGAAGCCGCTCGTCGGGCATCTCGCCGCGTGGAACTACTTCATGTCGGTGAAGAACCCGTCGAACACGAAGTTCAAGGAGCAGTTCGCCGCGTGGGTGAAGGCGAACAACCTGCCCGGCGGCGCGAAGCGCGTGACCAACGACCCGATGGAAGCGACCTTCGTCGGCATCCACATGTGGAAGCAGGCAGTCGAGAAGGCGAAGAGCACCGACGTCGACAAGGTGCGCGTCGCGATGATCGGCCAGAGCGTCACCGCGCCGTCCGGCTTCACGCTGACGATGGACGGCAACCATCACCTGCACAAGCCGGTGATGATCGGCGAGATCCGCGGCGACGGGCAGTTCAACGTCGTGTGGAAGACCAAGACCGCGATTCGCGCGCAGCCGTGGAGCCCGTTCATCGCGGGCAACCAGGGCAAGCCGGACGTCGTCAGCTCGATTCCGGCGTTCCTGCGCCGGCAGCGCGCGGCGCTGGCCTGATGCGGCAAGGGGCGCCGCGCGAACGCGTGGCGCTCCCGGTCACGGCGGTTCGCCGTTGCGGCACGCCGGCTTCGGCCGCGATCGCGAACCGTCACCGCGCCCGCCGACACCCCGGCATCGCCGCAGGAGACCTCTTCCCCACGTCTGCCAGGACTTCCCGATGCCTACACTCCTCCGCCGCGCCGCCGTCGCGCTCGTTGCGTGCACCGCCCTCGCCGGCGTCGCGCCGCGCGCGGCCTTCGCGCTGACGGCCGCCGACACCGCCGCGCTCGCCGGCGACGACTTCGACGCGAAGACTGCCGCGATCGAATGGCTCGCCGCCGACCCCGATCCGCACGCCGTGACGCTGCTCGATGCGCTGTCGTCCGGCGACGCGCTCGCGACCGGCGACGGCCGCATCCTGATCCAGACCGGCGACGCCGCGCACGACGCGCTGACGCAAGCCGCCGCGCAGCCCGGCGACGCGCAGCCGGTGATGCTCAACAACCTGCTGCGCACGAAGATCGCCGCCGCGCTGTCGGGCCGCGCGCTCGCGTCGCCGGACGTCGCGGCGCGGCGCGACGCGATCGACGCGCTGCTGAAGTCGCCCGATCCCGCGCTGAAGCCGATGATCGACCGCGCCCGCGCGAACGAGACCGACCCGTCGCTGAAGCGCCGTCTCGACGCGCTGTGGGCGATCGCCGCGCTGCACGATGCCGATCCGGCGAAGCGTCTCGACGCGGTGCGGCTCGTCGCCGCGCGCAGCGATCTCGACATGATCGAGCAGTTGCGCCCGCTCGTCGCGAAGAACGCCGACGGCAGCTATACGGAACCGGACGCGCGCGTGCGCGACGCCGCGCAGCAAGGGCTCGACGCGCTGCACGCATTGCAGCGCCGCGGCGAGATCGCCGGCACCCTGTTCGCGGGCCTGTCGCTCGGCAGCGTGCTGCTGCTCGCGGCGCTCGGCCTCGCGATCACCTACGGCCTGATCGGCGTGATCAACATGGCGCACGGCGAATTCCTGATGATCGGCGCATATGCGACCTACGTCGTGCAGACGCTGGTGCAGCGTTTCGCGCCGGCCGCGTTCGACTGGTATCCGCTCGTCGCGGTGCCCGCGTCGTTCGCCGCTGCCGCGCTCGTCGGCATCGTGCTGGAGCGGCTCGTACTGCGGCACCTGTACGGCCGCCCGCTCGAGACGCTGCTCGCGACCTTCGGCGTGAGCCTGATCCTGATCCAGGCGATGCGGATGCTGTTCGGCGCGCAGAACGTGCAGGTCGTGAACCCGTCTTGGATGAGCGGCGGCGTGACCGTGATGCAGAACCTGATCCTGCCGTACAACCGGCTCGTGATCCTCGCGTTCGCGCTCGCGGTGGTGTTCATCGCGTGGGCCGTGCTGACGAAGACGCGGCTCGGCCTGTTCGTGCGCGCGGTCACGCAGAACCGCCGGATGGCCGCGTGCGTCGGCGTGAAGACCGCGCGCGTCGACGCGTATGCGTTCGCGTTCGGCGCGGGCATCGCGGGCCTCGGCGGCTGCGCGCTGTCGCAGATCGGCAACGTCGGCCCGGATCTCGGCCAGAACTACATCATCGATTCGTTCATGGCCGTCGTGCTGGGCGGCGTCGGGCAGATCGCCGGCACCGTGCTCGGCGGCTTCGGGCTCGGCCTCGTCAGCAAGGCGATCGAGCCGTTCTGGGGCGCGGTGCTCGCGAAGATCGCGGTGCTCGTGATGATCGTGCTGTTCATCCAGAAACGTCCGCAGGGCATGTTCGCCCTGAAGGGACGCAGCGCGGAGGCCTGACATGACCGCATTGACCGATTCGTTGCCGAACGCGTCCGCCGCGGCCACGCCGCCCGCCGCCGAGCGCGTGCAGGCCGGGTTCGCGCTCGGCCTGCCGCCGCGCCCCGCGCTGCTGTCGCGCCGCGCATGGCTCGCGCTCGTCGCGCTGTGCATCGCGATCGGCGCCGGCGTGCCGCTCGCCGCGCTCGTCGCGCCCGAGTCGAGCGCGTTCCACCTGTCCGCGTATGCGATGACGCTCGCCGGCAAGCTGATGTGCTACGCGATCGCTGCGCTCGCGCTCGATCTCGTGTGGGGCTACTGCGGCATCCTGAGTCTCGGCCACGGCCTGTTCTTCGCGCTCGGCGGCTATGCGATCGGCATGTACCTGATGCGCGAGATCGGCCGCGACGGCAAGTACGGCAGCGACCTGCCCGACTTCATGGTGTTTCTCGACTGGCATCAGTTGCCGTGGTACTGGAGCGGCACGCAGCATCTCGCGGTCGCGCTGCTGCTGGTCGTGCTCGTGCCCGCGATGCTCGCGTGGGTGTTCGGCTTCTTCACGTTCCGCTCGCGCGTGAAGGGCGTGTACCTGTCGATCATCACGCAGGCGCTGACGTTCGCCGCGATGCTGCTGTTCTACCGCAACGAGACCGGCTTCGGCGGCAACAACGGCTTTACCGACTTCAAGCGCATCGCGGGCTTCCCGATCACGTCGCCCGGCACGCGCACGGTGCTGTTCCTGCTGACCTTCGCTGCGCTCGTGCTCGCGTTCGTCGCCGCGCGCGCGATCGTCACGAGCAAGCTCGGGCGCGTCGTCACCGCGGTGCGCGACGGCGAGACGCGGCTGATGTTCCTCGGCTACAGCCCGCTCGCGTACAAGCTGTTCGTGTGGACCGCGTCGGCCGTGCTGTGCGGCATCGCGGGCGCGTTGTACGTGCCGCAGGTCGGCATCATCAACCCCGGCGAGATGTCGCCGGGCAATTCGATCGAGATGGCGATCTGGGTCGCCGTCGGCGGACGCGGCACGCTGATCGGGCCGATCGTCGGCGCGTTCGCGGTGAACGGCGCAAAGAGCTTTTTCACCGCGTATTTCGCCGAATACTGGCTGTTCTTCCTCGGCCTGATCTTCGTGCTCGTGCCGCTGCTGCTGCCGCGCGGGATCATGGGGCTCGTCGAAGCCGCCATCGCGAAGGGGAAACGCGCATGAACGGAACCGCCCTCTACCAGTTCGCGCCGCCGAGCGAGGACGAGCTGCTCGCGGTCAGCGGCTCGGCGTCGATGGGGCGCGTCGTGACGCCCGGCATCGACACGTCGCACGGCACGATCCTTTATCTCGAGGATATCGAAGTGAGCTTCGACGGCTTCCGTGCGCTGAAGAAACTGTCGCTGTCGATCGACGCGGGCGAGCTGCGCTGCGTGATCGGCCCGAACGGCGCGGGCAAGACGACGATGATGGACGTGATCACCGGCAAGACGCGTCCCGACGCGGGCAAGGTGTTTCTCGGCCAGACGCTCGACCTCGCGCGGATGAGCGAGCCGGAGATCGCGCGCGCGGGCATCGGCCGCAAGTTCCAGAAGCCGACGGTGTTCGAGCAGCACCCGGTGTGGGAAAACCTCGAGCTCGCGATGCAGACCGACAAGGGCTGGCTCGCGTCGCTGCGTGCGCGGCTCGACAAGGCCGCGCAGGCGAAGATCGAGGAGACGCTCGCGCTGATCGGCCTCGAAGCGCACGCGTTCCGCGCGGCCGGCGAGCTGTCGCACGGGCAGAAGCAGCGGCTCGAGATCGGCATGCTGCTGATGCAGCGCCCCGCGCTGCTGCTGCTCGACGAGCCCGCGGCGGGCATGACCGATCACGAGACGATGGAGCTCGCGGACCTGCTGAACACGCTGCGCGGCACCTGCTCGATGATGGTCGTCGAGCACGACATGGAATTCGTCGCGGCGCTCGCGGGTGACGCGGGGCGCGTGACGGTGATGGCCGAAGGCGCGGTGCTCGCGCACGGCACGCTCGATCAGGTCAAGCGCGACGACGCGGTGATCGAGTCTTATCTCGGACGATGACGCGATGCTGAAGATCGACTCGCTGAACCAGTATTACGGCGGCAGCCATATCCTGCGCAACGTGACGCTTTCCGCCGACGACGGCAAGCTGACCGTGCTGCTCGGCCGCAACGGCGTCGGCAAGACGACGCTGCTGCGCTGCCTGATGGGCGTCGTCGCCGCGAAGAGCGGCACGGTGGCGTGGCGCGGCGCGCCGCTCGGCGCGCTGCCGCCGTATGCACGCGTCGCGGCCGGGCTGGCCTATGTGCCGCAGGGCCGCGACATCTTTCCGCGGCTCACCGTCGAGGAAAACCTGCTCGTCGGCGCGGCGAGCCGGAAAGCGCCGTCGAAAGTGCCGGACCGCATCTACGACCTGTTTCCGGTGCTGAAGGACATGCGCGCGCGGCGCGGCGGCGACCTGTCGGGCGGCCAGCAGCAGCAGCTCGCGATCGGCCGCGCGCTGATGAGCGAACCGCAGTTGCTGATCCTCGACGAGCCGACCGAAGGGATCCAGCCGTCGATCATCCAGGACATCGGCCGCACGCTGCGGCAGCTCGTCGACGAAACGAAGATGACGGTGCTGCTCGTCGAGCAGTACTACGACTTCGCGCGCTCGATCGCCGACCATTACTGGGTGATGAGCCGCGGCGAGATCGTCGCGGGCGGCGAGGCGCGGGACATGGAAAGCAATGGCGTGCGGGAGTTGATCGCCGTGTAGCAGCGGCGCCGGATCGCGGGTGCGGCAGATGGATTATTGTTCCGGTAGCATCCACGTTCCCCGCGTCCGTTTCCCGTGCCCCGCCTGCCGATGTCCGCCCCCGATTCCCACGTGTCGCTGTCCCGCCCCGCCGTCGCCAAGTCCTGGCGCGCCCGTCTCGAACTCGGCTTCGAGCGGCACGGCGCGCGCACGACGCTCGTCCACCGCCTGCACGACGGCCCGCTGCGCGTGCAGCGGCCGCTGTATCCGGAAGGCGACGCGATCTGCCACGCGGTGATCGTCCATCCGCCGGGCGGCGTCGCGGGCGGCGACCGGCTCGACCTCGACATCGCGCTCGGCAACGGCGCGCATGCGGTGCTGACGACGCCCGGCGCGACCAAGTGGTACAAGTCGAACGGCCTCGACGCGACGCAGCGCATCGGCATCGTGCTCGGCGAGAACGCGAAGCTCGACTGGCTGCCGCAGAACAACCTGCTCTTCGACGCGGCGCACGCGTCGCTCGCCTTCACGCTGACGCTCGGCGCGGGCGCGAGCGCGCTCGGCTGGGACGCGACGCAGCTCGGCCGGCAGGCGGCCGGCGAAGCATGGACGACGGGCCGCGTCGCGTCGACGTCGGCCATCGTCGACGCCGCCGGCCGGCCGCTGTGGACCGAGCGCGCGCTGCTCGATGCCGACGACGCGCTGCGCGGCGCGCCGCAGGCGCTCGCGGGCTTCCCGGTCTACGGCACGCTGTGGGCGATCGGCGCCGCGTGCGACGCCGCGCTCGCGGAATCGCTCGCCGAACGGATGCCGTTCGACGATACCTTGCGCGCAGGCGCGACCTGCGTGACGCCCGGCGTCGTGCTCGTGCGCGCGCTCGCGACGTCGATGGAGGCGCTGCAACGGCACTTCGTCGACTGCTGGCTGCATCTGCGCCCGATCGTGCACGGCGTCGCCGCGCAGCCGCTGCGGCTCTGGCAGACCTGACCCCGCCCGCCTGAACGCCCCATTTCGGCGCAGCGCCGCGCCCGGCGGTGCACGCCGCGCATGCACCGCGCACCACGAACGCGCATCCGGCGCCGTTCCGCGTGCATGGCACGCGGCTTGCTCCTTACATATGCGATACACACGGCACGCCGGATGATGCGGTGCTACGATGAAATCGCGCTTCTGCACGGCGGCAGTGCACCGAGAAACAATTACGTTTTCCTGAACGCTTGCCTTCATGAAACTGACTCCCCGCGAAAAAGACAAGCTGCTGATCTTCACGGCAGCGCTGCTGGCCGAGCGCCGCCGTGCGCGCGGCCTCAAGCTCAACTATCCGGAAGCGGTCGCGTTCATCACCGCCGCGCTGATGGAAGCCGCGCGCGACGGCAGGACCGTCGCCGAGGTGATGCACTACGGCACCACGCTGCTCACGCGCGACGACGTGATGGAAGGCGTGCCCGAGATGATCCCCGACATCCAGGTCGAAGCGACCTTCCCCGACGGCACGAAGCTCGTCACGGTCCACCATCCGATTCCGTGAGGCACTCCGAATGATTCCCGGCGAAATCCTCACCGACGACGGCGAGCACGAACTGAACGCGGGCCGCGCGACGCTCACGCTGACGGTCGCGAACACCGGCGACCGCCCGGTGCAGGTCGGCTCGCACTACCACTTCCACGAAGTCAACGACGCGCTGTCGTTCGATCGCGCGGCCGCACGCGGCTTCCGGCTCAACATCGCGGCCGGCACCGCGGTGCGCTTCGAGCCGGGCCAGACCCGCACGGTCGAGCTCGTCGAGCTGGCCGGCGAACGCGCCGTCTACGGCTTTCAGGGCAAGGTGATGGGGCCGCTGTAAGCCGCCCCGCTCTTCAGGAACATCAAGACATGACACTACGCTTGAGCCGCCGCGCGTATGCGGAGATGTTCGGGCCGACGACGGGCGACCGCATCCGTCTCGCCGATACCGAGCTGCTGATCGAGATCGAACGCGACTTCACGATCTACGGCGAGGAAGTGAAGTTCGGCGGCGGGAAGGTGATCCGCGACGGGATGGGCCAGTCGCAGCGCGTCGCCGCCGACGTGCCCGATACGGTGATCACGAACGCGGTGATCCTCGATCACTGGGGCATCGTGAAGGCCGACATCGCGATCAAGCACGGCCGCATCGCCGCGATCGGCAAGGCCGGCAATCCCGACATCCAGCCTGGCGTGACGATCGCGATCGGCGCGGCGACCGAAGTGATCGCCGGCGAAGGGCTGATCGTGACCGCGGGCGGCATCGACACGCACATCCACTTCATCAGCCCGCAGCAGATCGACGAGGCGCTCGCGTCCGGCGTGACGACGATGCTCGGCGGCGGCACCGGGCCCGCGACCGGCACCAACGCGACCACCTGCACGCCGGGCCCGTGGCACATGGAGCGGATGCTGCAGGCCGCCGACGGCTGGCCGATCAACCTCGGCTTTCTCGGCAAGGGTAACGCGAGCCTGCCGCAGCCGCTCGTCGAGCAGATCGCCGCCGGCGCGATCGGGCTGAAGCTGCACGAGGACTGGGGCACGACGCCCGCCGCGATCGACAACTGCCTGTCGGTCGCGGACGACACCGACACGCAGGTCGCGATCCACACCGACACGCTGAATGAAGCCGGCTTCGTCGAATCGACGGTCGCCGCGTTCAAGGGCCGCACGATCCACACGTATCACACCGAAGGCGCGGGCGGCGGCCATGCGCCCGACATCCTGAAGGTGTGCGGCGAGGCGAACGTGCTGCCGTCGTCGACCAACCCGACGCGCCCGTACACGATCAACACGCTCGACGAGCACCTCGACATGCTGATGGTGTGCCATCACCTCGATCCGTCGATCGCCGAGGATCTCGCATTCGCCGAATCGCGCATTCGCCGCGAGACGATCGCGGCCGAGGACATCCTGCACGACCTCGGCGCGCTGTCGATGCTGTCGTCCGACTCGCAGGCGATGGGCCGCGTCGGCGAGGTGATCATCCGCACCTGGCAGACCGCGCACAAGATGAAGGTGCAGCGCGGCGCGCTGCCCGAGGACAATGCGCGCCACGACAACTTCCGCGCGAAGCGCTACGTCGCGAAATACACGATCAACCCGGCGCTCACGCACGGCATCGCGCACGAGGTCGGCTCGATCGAGCCCGGCAAGTGGGCCGACCTCGTGCTGTGGGAGCCGGCGTTCTTCGGCATCAAGCCGACGATGATCCTGAAGGGCGGGATGATCGCGATGGCGCAGATGGGCGACCCGAACGCGTCGATCCCGACGCCGCAGCCCGTCCACTATCGCGAGATGTTCGCGACGCGCGGCGGCGCGCTCGCGCGCACGTCGCTGACGTTCGTGTCGCAGATGGCGGCCGACGCCGGTGTCGCCGAGCGCTACGGGCTCGCGAAGCGGATCGTGCCGGTGCGCAACTGCCGCAACGTGACGAAGGCCGACATGATCCACAACGCGTGGCGGCCCGCGATCAGCGTCGATCCGGAAACCTACGACGTGATCGCCGACGGCCAGCTCCTCACCTGCGAGCCGGCCGCGGTGCTACCGATGGCGCAGCGCTATTTCCTGTTCTGACGATTTCCGATTCATTGCCGATCCATGCGCACCCTCGACAAACGCATTGCCCCGAACGTGAAGCTTGCCGCGTCGCTCGTCGCGCGCGCGCCGACGCTCACGCTCGCCTACGACGCCCGCTGCAAGAGCCGCCTCGCGGCCACGCTCGACACCGGCGAAGACGTCGCGCTCGTGCTGCCGCGCGGCACCGTGCTGCGCGACGGCGACGTGCTCGTCGCCGACGACGGCGCGCTCGTGCGCGTCGCCGCCGCGCCCGAAACCGTGCTGCGCGTGCGCGCGGCCGATCCGCTGACGCTGATGCGCGCCGCCTACCACCTCGGCAACCGCCACACGCCGGTCGAGATCGGCGACGGCTACCTGTTGCTCGAAGCCGATCCCGTGCTCGCGGACATGCTGCGCCGGCTCGGCACGCAGGTCGAGCAGGTCGACGCGCCGTTCCAGCCGGAAGCCGGCGCATACGGCGGCGGACACCGGCACGGCCACGACGCGACCTTCGCCGAAGACTATGCGCTCGCGCAGCAGATGTTCGGCGAGCACCACGGCCATTCGCATTCGCACGATCACGATCACGATCACCAGCATGGTCCCGGATGCACGCACGGCCACGGCCATGAACACCACTGAACTCGTCGCGCTGCTGCACCTCGCGTCGCCCGCACTGCCGATCGGCGCGTTCAGCTATTCGCAGGGACTCGAGGCGGCGCTCGACGCGAACCTGATCCGCGACGCCGACGGCGCGCGCGACTGGATCGCGAGCGGCTTGGCCGACGTGCTCGCGCACGGCGAGCTGCCGTTTCTCGCGCACCAGCTCGCGCGCTGGCATGCGCACGACGCCGACGCGCTCGCCCGCGAAAACGCATGGTTCGTCGCGAGCCGCGAATCGGCGGAGCTGCGCCGCGAGACCGAACAGATGGGCTGGTCGCTCGCACAGCTGTGCACGTCGCTCGAATGGGGCGACGCCGCGCGCCGCGAAACGCTTGCTGCGATCACGCCGATCGCGCTGCCGACCGCGTTCGCGTATGCGGCGGCGGCACACGGCGCGCGCGCCGACGCGACGCTCGCCGCGTATGCGTTCGGCTGGGTCGAGAACCAGACGTCCGCCGCGCTGAAGGCGGTGCCGCTCGGCCAGCTCGCCGGCCAGAAAATCATCGTCGCGCTGCGCGGCGCGATCGACGCGGCCGTGCGGCGCGCGCTCGCGACGCCGCCCGACCGGATCAACACGTTCGCGCCGCAGCTCGGCATCCTGTCCGCGCGGCACGAGACCCAGTATTCGCGGCTGTTCCGCTCCTGACCCACACGCCTCCGCCATGAACGCACCCTACTCCCCGTCCGCCCGCCGCACGAAGAAGCTGCCGCCGCTGCGCGTCGGCATCGGCGGCCCGGTCGGCTCCGGCAAGACCACGCTGCTCGAAATGCTGTGCAAGGCGATGCGCGACACCTACGACCTCGTCGCGATCACCAACGACATCTATACGAAGGAAGATCAGCGCCTGCTGACGGTCGCGGGCGCGCTGCCCGAGGAACGGATCATGGGCGTCGAGACGGGCGGCTGCCCGCACACCGCGATCCGCGAGGACGCGTCGATCAACCTCGAAGCGGTCGACCGGATGCTCGCGCGCTTTCCGGACGCGGACATCGTCTTTATCGAGTCCGGCGGCGACAATCTCGCGGCGACGTTCAGCCCCGAGCTGTCGGACCTGACGATCTACGTGATCGATGTCGCGGGCGGCGAGAAGATCCCGCGCAAGGGCGGGCCGGGCATCACGAAGTCGGACCTGCTCGTGATCAACAAGACCGACCTCGCGCCGCTCGTCGGCGCGAACCTCGACGTGATGGCGTCCGACACGAGGAAGATGCGCGGCGAACGGCCGTACGTGATGACGAACCTGAAGGCGCTCGACGGCGTCGCGGACGTCGTCGCGTTCATCGAGAAGAACGGATTGCTGAAGATCTGAGCGAGGGCGGCGGCACGCGCTCGCCGAAGCGAAAGCGCGCCGCGCCGTGCCCTACTCGTCCTGCATCTCGGGCGCGCCGTTCCCGGCGGCCGGCAGCAGCGCCGCCAGCACGTCGACGGTCCGCGCGGTCGCGCCGCGATGGCGCGCCGCGAACGCCGCGCCGGCCGCGCCCATCGCGATGCGCCGCGCCTTGTCGGCGAACAGCGCGTCGAGCACGCGGGCGAGATCCGCGGGGTCCTGCACCTGCTGCGCGGCGCCCGCCGCGACCGCATCGGCGGTCGCCTGCGTGAAGTTGAACACGTGCGGCCCGATCAGCACCGGCACGCCGACCGCGCACGCTTCGATCAGGTTCTGCCCGCCGAGCGGCAGCAGGCTGCCGCCGATGAACGCGACGTCGGCCGCCGCGTAGTACGCGCCCAGCTCGCCCATCGAATCGCCGAGCAGCACCGACACGTCGGCCGGCAACCGCGCCGCCGCCGGCTGGCCCGCCGCGAGCGCGGCGGCATCCGCCGCCCATGCCGAACGCCGCACGCACTTGAGCCCGTTGCGCGCGACGAGCGCCTCGACTTCGCCGAAGCGCTGCGGATGACGCGGCACGAGAATCAGCAGCGCGCCGGGTGTCGTCACCGCCGCGAACGCCTGCAGCACCAGCGCTTCCTCGTTCTCGCGCGTGCTCGCCGCGACCCACACCGGGCGCGCGCCGATCGTGTCGCGCCATGCATGCCCGCGCGCCGCGAGTTCGGGCGGCGTCGTCATGTCGAATTTCAGGTTGCCGAGCACCGTCACGTGCCGTGCGCCGAGCGCGCCCAGGCGCTCCGCATCGGCCGGGCTCTGCGCGAGCACCCGCGAGAAGCCGCCGAACACGTCGCGCGCCGCCGCGCCGAACTTCGCCGCGCGCTTGTACGACCGCGCGGACATCCGCGCATTGGTCAGCACGAGCGGCACATCCGCGCGGCGGCATTCGTCGATCAGCGTCGGCCACACCTCGGTTTCCATCACGAGGCCGAGCGTCGGCCGCCATGCGCGCAGGAAGCGCCGCACCGCGCCCGGCATGTCGTACGGCAGGTAGCAGCGCAGCACGCGATCGCCGAAGATCTGCGTGCCGGTCGCACGGCCGCTCGGCGTCATGTGCGTGAGCAGGATGCGCGCGTCCGGGCGCGCCTTCATCAGCGCGTCGATCAGCGGCTGTGCGGCGCGCGTCTCGCCGACCGACACCGCATGCACCCAGATCAGCGGCGCGCGGTCGTCCGGCGCGCGGCCCGGCCCGTAGCCGAAGCGCTCGCCGATATGCTCGCGGTAGCCGCGCTCCTTGCGCGAGCGCACGACCAGGCGCACGACGGCCAGCGGCGCGACGAGCCACCACAGCGCGCGATAGATCACCCTCAGCATGAAGCGGCCACCTCGTGACTTCGATTGCGGCGCGCGTTCAAACCAGCGCCCTGCCCGTCAGGCGCTCGAGAATGCCGAGCGGCGCGCAATCGCGCCGGACCATCGCGTCGACCGGCAGGAAGAACGTCTGCTCGAGCATGAACTGGCCCGACATCACCGCGTGCGACGCCTGGTCGGAGAAGCAGATCCACACGCTGCCCGGCGGAAACGGCATCGTCTCCTGCGGGCTGTTCTTCTGGTAGTCGAGGTCGGCCTTCATGCTGTCGTGCAGGTTCAGCATCAGGTGGTCGTATGCGCTGCGCGGCGTCTTCGTCACGTGCAGCAGGTTCAGCAGCCAAGCGGAGCCCGGCAGCTGCGGCCGGATGCGCGGCAGGAAGCGTTTCGCGACGGCTTCGAACGGCTCGCCGACGCGCCACACGCGCGGCGCGCCGGCCGGATTGACGTTCGTGAACACGCGCAGGATTCGCTCGCCGTAGTTCGGGCGCGACGGGAACGCGTCGACGTGCAGCCGGCTGTCGTCCTTGCGCCACGACGTCTGGCGCGTCTCGACCTGCATCAGGCGCAGGCTCGTCGGCGCGACGCGCAGCTTGCCGCGGTATTCGGGAAAGAGGCCGTCGACGAGCGAGCCGGCCTGCTGCTGGAAGCGCGCGACGAGCGCGCGCACCGCCGACTGCGTGACGCTGTCGCCGAGCACGCCGGCGAGCGCGCCGCCGTTCGGCGCGAGGCTGATGTTCTTGCGTTTCGGATCGGCGAGCGCCGGATCGAGCAGCGCTTCCTCGCCGCCTTCGATCGCAAAGCGCAGGTGCGGGAAATACAGCACCTTGCCTTCTTCGACCGCGGCCAGCAGTTGCTCGCGCGGCACCGACAGATTGTGCCCGCGCCAGTCGGCGGACGAGACTTCGATGATCTGGGATTCGCTCATGGTCTTGGGATGCGTGCGGTTACAGGAGACCGAAGCCCGCGAGCGCCGACTTCACCTGCGCGATCGACGGGGGCTGCCCCGCCGTGCCCAGGTTGGCGACGTTCGGCGACCAGTAGCCGCCGGTCCGCCAGGCCGTCGCGAAATTGTACAGTTCGACCGTCGGGCGCTTCAGCGCGGCCGCGATGTGAACCAGACCTGTGTCAACCCCGACGGTGGCCGCCGCGCCGTCGATCAGCCCGACGACCGCCGGCAGCGACAGCTTCGGCGGCACGATCGCCGCCGCGCCGAACTCCTTCGCGAGCCGCTCGCTGGTCGCGCGCTCCGCGTCGTTGCCCCACGGCAGCACGAGCGACGCGCCGCGCCGCACGAGCGACTGGCCGAGCTCGATCCACGCGGCGTCCGGCCATTGCTTGTCGGCGCGCGACGTCGCATGCACGAACACCACGTACGGCACCGGCAGGTTCAGCCCGAGCGCGGCCGCCGCGCGCGACGCCGCGCGCGTGTCGAGGCCGAAGTCGATCGGCTCGGCGGGCGTCGGCGCCGGGTCGCCGAGCGCGGCCGCGACGAGCTGCCGCGAACGCTCGACGACGTGCGTGCGCGGCTCGATCGGCACGCGCTTGTCGTAGAAGAAACGCACCGGCCACTCGTAGCCGGCGCCGTCGGTGCGATTGCCGAGCCCGACGAGCGGGCCGCGCGCCCAGCTCGCGACCCACGCGGTCTTGATGAGCCCCTGGCAGTCGATCACGAGGTCGTAGCGCTCGGCGGCGAGCCGCTTGCGGAACGCGCCGATTTCGCGCCACGTCGCGCCCGAGAACGGCTTCTTGCGCCAGCGGCGCAGCGAGAACGGCAGCACGTCGCGCACGCCGTCGACGAGCCGCACGAGGTCGACGAAGCTTTCCTCGACGAGCCAGTCGATCTGCGCATCGGGATGGCGCCGCCGGATATCGGCGATCACCGGCATGTTGTGCACGACGTCGCCCAGCGACGACACGCGCACGATCAGGATCTTTTGCACGCTGAAAAAACGCCGGCGGACGGCCGGCGACAGGCATAAAGACGCGATTTTATCGCGCCCGGCCGCCCCGACCGGCAAAAAGCGGCGCCCGCGTTGCGCGTGCGCCGCTTTTCGGGGGAGCGGCCCTGGAAACGCGAAGCGGCGAACGCGCCGCCGCCCGCGTTCAGAACGGCAGCTTCACGTCCGGCTTCGCGGCCGTCAACACGCGGCGGAAGTCTTCCTGGATGCGGGCGAGGCCGTCCTGCGTCTCGGCTTCGAAGCGCAGCACGACGACGGGCGTCGTGTTCGACGAACGCGCGAGACCGAAGCCGTCCGGATACTCGACGCGCAGGCCGTCGATCGTCACGACCTCGTCCGCGCCGTCGAACTTCGCTTCCTTCTGCAGCTTCTCGATCAGGCGGAAGTTCTCGCCCTCGTCGAGCCACAGCTGCAGCTCCGGCGTGCACATCGCGTCCGGCAGCGCGTTCAGCTGCGCGCTCGGGTCGGCCGACTTCGCGACGATCTCGAGCAGGCGCGCGCCCGTGTAGAGGCCGTCGTCGAAGCCGTACCAGCGGTCCTTGAAGAACACGTGGCCGCTCATCTCGCCCGCGAGCGGCGCGCCGGTCTCGCGCAGCTTCGCCTTCACGAGCGAATGGCCGGTCTTCCACATCAGCGGCGCGCCGCCCTTCTCCTTCACCCACGGCGCGAGATGGCGCGTGCACTTCACGTCGTAGATGATCTGCGCGCCCGGGTTGCGCGACAGCACTTCCTCGGCGAACAGCATCAGCTGGCGGTCCGGGAAGATGATCTGGCCGTCCTTCGTGA
Source organism: Burkholderia sp. MSHR3999 (assembly GCF_000833595.1). Lineage (NCBI taxonomy): Bacteria > Pseudomonadati > Pseudomonadota > Betaproteobacteria > Burkholderiales > Burkholderiaceae > Burkholderia > Burkholderia sp. MSHR3999. Next base: position 628,034 of record NZ_JRFO01000001.1, on the reverse strand, counting down.
CGACGCCGAGGCGGTCGCCGTCGCCGTCGAACGCGAAGCCGAGCTCGGCGTCGGTTTCCTTCAGCGCGCGGATCACGTCCTGCAGGTTTTCCGGGTGAGCGGGGTCCGGATGGTGATTCGGGAACGTGCCGTCGATGTCGGTGTACAGCTCGACCAGCTCGCAGCCGAGCGCCTTGAACAGGCGCGTCGCGAGCGGTCCGGCGACGCCGTTGCCGGCATCGACGACGAGCTTCATCGGCCGCGCGAGCTTGACGTCGCCGGCGATGCGGGCGATGTACTGCTCCGCGACGTCGAACTGCTCGTAGGTGCCGCTGCCCGTTTCGAAACGCTCGTCGACGATGCGGCGGTACAGCGCCTGGATCTGCTCGCCGTAGATCGCCCCGCCGCGCAGCACCATCTTGAAGCCGTTGTAGTCCGGCGGATTGTGGCTGCCCGTGACGACGATGCACGAATCGACGCGGCGCTCGCCGCCCTTCAGCGCGAGCGGCACGCTGGCCGCGAAATAGCCGACCGGGGTCGGCACCATGCCGACGTCGACGACGTCGACGCCCGCCGCACGCAGGCCGTCGGCAAGCGCCCCGACGAGCTCGGGCCCCGACAGCCGGCCGTCGCGCGCGACGACGACCGCGTCGCCGCCCTGCGCGCGCACTTCGCTGCCGAACGCACGGCCGATCGCGCGCGCCGTGTCGGCGTCGAGCGTCTTGCCGATCACGCCGCGAATGTCATATGCCTTGAAGATGGATTGGGAAATCATCGATTCACTCTCGGTTGCCTGCATGGAAAACGTTGGCCGCCTCGTCGCCGGCGCCGGGCCTCGCGCCCGGGGCTTGCCCGGATGGGCCGCGATGGCGGGAGCGATCCCGAACCAACTTATAATCGCTCGTTTTGATTACGCGGATACCGCCCATTTTAATGCCTAGCCGTCCCGCCGCCGCAACGCGCCCGCCTGCCGGCGCCGTTGCGCCCTTCCGACGCGCGCGCCGGCGCGGCGCGCCATGCTGAAGCGCCTCGCCAACCCGGACGTCGCGAAAGCCGTCGCGAACCTCGTCTGGCTGGGGCTCGAACGGCTCACGCAGATCGGCGTCGCGATCGCGATCAGCGGCCTCCTGGCCCGTTATTTCGGGCCGGACGTGTTCGGCAAATGGCAGTATGCGAATACGCTGCTCCTCGTGCTGGCGCCGCTCACCTGGGTGTGCGGCGCGGAAATCCTCGTTCCGACCATCGTGCAGCGCAGCGCCGGACAGCTCGGCGCGGTGCTCGGCAGCGCGTTTGCGCTGCGCATCGCCGTGTCGGCCGCCGCGCTCGCCGCGACCTGGGCCGCGATCGCCGCCGGCGCGTTCGACCCGCTCGTCGGGGCGATGCTCGCCGGCCTCGCGGTGACGATGGTGTTCCGCGAGCCGTTCGTCGGCGTCGTCAACGCGTGGCTGCAGAGCATGACGTACAGCAAGCCGCAGCTCGTCACCAGCATGGCCGCGGCGCTCGTCAAGGCGCTCCTCGTCTGGCTGCTCGTGCGCGCCGCCGCCGGCCCCGCCCGCTTCGCATGGCTGTGGGCGCTCGAAGCCGCCGCGATCGGCATCGCGCTGCTGCTGTATTACCGCCAGCGCAACGGCGGCGCGCTCGGCTGGCACGTCGACCGGCCGACGTTCAGGCACTTCGCGACCGCCGGCACGGTGTTCTGGCTCGGCCTCATCTGCATGTACCTGTTCCTCAAGCTCGACCGCCTGATGCTCGAGCGCCACGTGTCGTTCGCCGATCTCGGCCGCTATGCGGCCGCGCAGCAGCTCAACGAGAACTGGATCACGCTCGCGCTGATGCTCGCGCAGACGATCGCGCCCGCCTTCGTCTACCGCGTGCAGGACGTCGCGCGGCTGCGCCGCAACATCGTCCGGCTGATCGCGATGACCGCCGCGCTGATGACCGCCGGCGCGCTCGTGCTCGATGCCGCCGCGCCGCTCATCATCGGCAAGGTGTTCGGGCCCGGCTACGAAGCGTCGGTCGACATCTTCCGCTGGGCCGTCTGGCTGTCCGTGCCGGCCGGCATCGAGGCGATAGGCAATCTTATCGTTCTCAAATATCAAGCAAAATTCGTCCTGCTGGCGAAATGGGCGCTCGCGCTCGCGATCGCCGCGCTCGTCAACCTGCTCGCGATTCCGCGGCTCGGCCTGTACGGCGCGCTCGTCGGGCTGGCAGGCGGCTATCTTGCCGCCGCCGCGGTAAATTTTTATTACATTCGTTTCAAGCTGCGCCCATGACGCCCCCTATTTCCGCGCCGCGCGATGCCGGCCCGCTCGGCGACGTGGCCGTGCTGATGCCGGCCTACAACGCGCACGACGATGTCGTCCGGACCCTTGAGTCGTTTCGCGAGGACGCGCCGGTGCACGTGCTGGTCGTCGACGACGGCAGCACGCCGCCGCTGGCCGTGCCGGACCTGCCCGGCCTCACGGTCGAGGTGCTGCGCATGCCGCGCAACGGCGGCATCGAGCGCGCGCTCGAGGCCGGCATCGACGCGCTCGCCGCGCGCGGCTTCCGCTATGCCGCCCGCATCGACGCGGGCGATCTCGCCGCGCCCAGACGGCTCGCGAAGCAGCGCGCGTACCTCGACGCGCATCCGCGCGTCGCCTGCGTCGGCATGTGGACGCAGGTCGTGTCGCGCGCCGGCGAGCCGCGCTTCATGCTGACGCCGCCCGCCGATCCGCGCGCGCTGCGCCGCACGCGCTTCCTGCGCTCGCCGCTCGTGCATCCGTCGGTGATGCTGCGCGTCGACGCCGTGCGCGAGGTCGGCAACTATCGCGCGAAGTACCGCGCCGCCGAGGATCTCGACCTTTTTTTACGCTTAATGCAACGCTACGATTGCGCGAACCTGCCGGAGCTCGGGCTCTATTACGAGCTCAACGAAGGCGGGATCAGCGCGACCAGGCGGCGCCGCCAGCTGATGTCGACGCTCGCGCTGCTGCTGCGCCATTTCAACGCGCTGAACCCTTACGACTGGGCCGGCCTCGCGAAGAACCTGCTGCATTTCGTGACGCCGTACCGCACGCTGCAGCGGATCAAGCAGACGCTGTTCGCCGCGCGGCCGTCCGCTTGACGCATATTCGGCTTTTTCGACGCATTATTTTTTGGTTTTTTTCATGGCTGCCTCTTCCCCGCTGCGCATCGTGCTGGTCTGCAACACGGCCTGGGCGATCTATACGTATCGCCACGGGCTGATCCGCACGCTCGTCGCGCGCGGCGCCGAGGTGATCGTGGCCGCGCCCGACGACCGCACGGTGCCGCTGCTCGAACAGATGGGCTGCCGCTACGTGCCGCTTTCCGTCGCGTCGAAGGGCACGAGCCCGCGCGAGGATCTCGGCACGCTCGCCGCGCTGTATCGCCATTACCGTGCTCTGCGGCCGCATCTCGTGTTCCACTACACGATCAAGCCGAACATCTACGGCTCCGTCGCCGCATGGCTCGCGCGCGTGCCGTCGGTCGCCGTGACGACCGGGCTCGGCTACGTGTTCATCCAGAAGAGCCGCGCGGCGAGCATCGCGAAGCGGCTCTACCGGTTCGCGTTCCGCTTCCCGCGCGAGGTCTGGTTCCTCAACCGCGACGACCTCGCGACGTTCTCCGACGAACGGCTGCTCGCGCACCCCGAGCGTGCGCGCCTCCTGCACGGCGAAGGCGTCGATCTCGAGGAGTTCGCGCCCGCGCCGCTGCCGGCCGGTGACGCACCGGTGTTCATCCTGATCGGCCGGCTGCTGTGGGACAAGGGCGTGCGCGAATACGTCGAGGCCGCGCGCGTCGTGCGCGCGCAGCATCCGCGCGCGCGCTTCCAGCTGCTCGGCCCGCTCGGCGTCGACAACCCGAGCGCGATCGGCCGCGACGACGTCGACGCGTGGGTGCGCGAAGGCGTCGTCGAATACCTCGGCGAGGCGCACGACGTGCGCCCGCACATCGCCGCCGCCGACTGCGTCGTGCTGCCGTCGTACCGCGAAGGCGTGCCGCGCACGCTGATGGAGGCGTCCGCGATGGGCCGCCCGATCGTCGCGACCGACGTGCCGGGCTGCCGCGACGTCGTCGCCGACGGCGACACCGGCCTGCTGTGCCGGGCGCGAGACAGCGCGAGCCTCGCCGAGCGCGTCATGCAGATGATCGCGCTCGGCCCCGACGGCCGCGCGGCGATGGGACTGCGCGGCCGGCAGAAGGTCGTCGCCGAGTTCGACGAGCAGAAGGTCGTCGAACGCTACACAATCACCATACGCGCCTTGACGGGCGCCTCTCTCTGAAGGAACAGAAACCATGACCACGAAGGGAACGATTCTCGTGACGGGCGGTGCGGGCTACATCGGCTCGCACACCGCGGTCGAGTTGCTCGATCACGGCTACGACGTCGTCATCGTCGACAACCTCGTCAACAGCAAGGCCGAGTCCGTGCGGCGCGTCGCGCAGATCACCGGCAAGACGCCCGCGTTCCATCAGGTCGACGTCTGCGACGAGGCGGCGCTCGGCAAGGTGTTCGACGCGCACCCGATCACCGGCGTCATTCACTTCGCGGCGCTGAAGGCGGTCGGCGAATCCGTCGCGAAGCCGCTCGAGTATTACCGCAACAACATCGGCGGCCTGCTGACGGTGCTCAAGGTGATGCGCGAGCGCAACGTGAAGCAGTTCGTGTTCAGTTCGTCGGCAACCGTCTACGGCGTGCCGGAGCGCTCGCCGATCGACGAATCGTTCCCGCTGTCGGCGACCAACCCTTACGGCCAGTCGAAGCTGATCGCCGAGCAGATGCTGCGCGATCTCGAGCTGTCCGACCCGTCGTGGCGGATCGCGACGCTGCGCTACTTCAACCCCGTCGGCGCGCACGCGAGCGGCCTGATCGGCGAGGATCCGGCCGGCATCCCGAACAACCTGATGCCATATGTCGCGCAGGTCGCGGTCGGCAAGCTGGCGAAGCTGCGCGTGTTCGGCTCCGACTATCCGACGCCGGACGGCACCGGCGTGCGCGACTACATCCACGTCGTCGATCTCGCGCAAGGGCACATCGCGGCGCTCGACGCGCTGGTGAAGCGCGATGCGAGCTTCGTCGTGAACCTCGGCACGGGCCGGGGCTACAGCGTGCTGGAAGTCGTGCGCGCGTTCGAGAAGGCGTCCGGCCGGCCGGTGCCGTACGAACTCGTCGCGCGCCGTCCGGGCGACGTCGCCGAGTGCTACGCGAACCCGCAGGCCGCCGCCGACGTCATCGGCTGGCGCGCGAAGTTCGGCCTCGATGAAATGTGCGTCGACCACTGGCGCTGGCAGGAAAACAACCCGAACGGTTTTGTATAATCCGCTGTCCCATTTCCGAGCAATCCCATGCTCAGCTTCGCGTCCGGTTTCATCGTTTCCCTGCTCGTCACGCTCTTCATCGTGCGCTACGCCCATCTGCACGAGAAGTTCTCGGTCGACAGCGATCTGGCCGGCGTGCAGAAATTCCACGTGCGGCCCGTGCCGCGCGTCGGCGGGATCGGGATCCTCGCGGGCGTCGTCATTGCCGCGCTGATCCTGTCCCGGCGCTATCCGACGATCGCCGGCAGCATTCTCGGCATCGCCGGTTGCGGGATGCCGGCCTTCCTGTCGGGGCTCGTCGAGGACCTGACCAAGCGCGTGTCGCCGCGCGCGCGGCTGCTGTGCACGATGGGCGCGGCCGCGCTCGCGTTCTGGCTGCTGGGCATCGCGGTCAAGCGCATCAGCGTGCCGCCGCTCGATTTCCTGCTCGGCTACGTCGCGATTTCCGCGTTCGTGACCGTGCTGGCCGTCGCGGCGCTCGCGAATGCGGTCAATATCATCGACGGCTTCAACGGGCTCGCGTCGATGGTCAGCTTCATGATGTTCGCGTCGCTCGCGTACGTCGCGTTCCAGGTCGGCGACCCGGTCGTGATGTCAGCGTCGTTCATCATGATGGGCGCGGTGCTCGGCTTCTTCGTGTGGAACTTCCCGGCCGGGCTGATCTTTCTCGGCGACGGCGGCGCGTATTTCATCGGCTTCATGCTCGCCGAACTCGCGATCCTGCTGGTGATGCGCAACCGCGAAGTGTCCGCGTGGTACCCGGTGCTGCTGTTCATGTATCCGATCTTCGAGACCTGCTTCTCGATCTACCGGAAGAAGTTCGTGCGCGGGATGTCGCCCGGGATTCCGGACGGCGTGCACCTGCACATGCTCGTCTACAAGCGCCTGATGCGCTGGGCGGTCGGCGCGAAGACCGCGCACGACCTGACGCGGCGCAATTCGCTGACGTCGCCGTATCTGTGGCTGCTTTGCCTCGTCGCGGTGATTCCGGCGACGCTGTTCTGGCGGCATACGGTGCATCTGTTTGCGTTCGTGGTGCTGTTCGCGCTGACTTATGTGTGGCTCTACATCAGCATCGTGCGATTCAAAACGCCGCGGTGGATGGTTGTGAGGAAGGTGCGGCGGCATCACCATTGAGCGGCCTGCCGGTTGCAACAAAAATCTATGGTCAGCCCGATTTTTGCAAGCGAGGCAGTGTTGACCTAAAGTGGACTTGCTCGAATCTATCCGGGGTCGCGGATGGGAATGATCCCGCCCCATGATGGGAGCCGCGCCGGGCAAACCTCAAAAAGCGCTCAGCATCGAGATGCTGTTTTTGTTGTCAGGTTACTTGCCCGGCCGTTGAGTCGTTTATGCCTTCACGTATCTCGCGTCGCAAAACCAGGTGTGACGACTGAAGCCGTAAGCGATCGGAAGCGTCAGGCCGCAAGAGCCGCCGGCGCGCTTCTGTAGTGTGTCCCTTTGGCGAGGATGGCCCACGCGATCCTCGCCAATTTATTGGCCAGCGCGCAAGCCACTACGTTCGAGTGCCGTCGCGCCAACAGGCTGCGGACCCAGGTGCCCAAGGAATCCGTTCGGCGCTCGATACCCAGCATGATGACCCGCGCGCATTGCACCAGCAGCCGTCGCAGTTCCTTGTCGCCGCGCTTGCTGATGCCCAGTAGCGTTGGTTTGCCGCCGGTGCTGTACTGTCGAGGCACCAGACCGATCGAAGCGGCAAACTGCCTTGCCGAACCATATTGATGGGCGTCGCCCAATTCCGACATCAACACGCTGGCGGTGATTGGCCCGATGCCGGGAATCTCCAGCAGCCGTTCGCTGCGCTCGTCCTCGTGCAATTGCGTGAGCAGCTCGTGTTCGAGCTGGCCGATCTGCTCGTCCAGATACTTGAAATGCGCCTGCAGCCGTTCGAGCACGGCCACCAGCCTGGGCGGCAACGCTTGCGTCTCCAGTACGGCCGGCAGTCTGCGGATCACCGCCATGCCACGCGGCAGGCTGATACCGAACTCCAGCAGAAATGCGTGAATCTGGTTGATCGTACCGGTGCGCTCCCGCACCAGCGCCTCGCGCACGCGGTGCAAGGCTGATACGACCTGCTGCGCTTCGTTACGCGGACTCACGAAGCGCATGCTCGGGCGCGAAGCGGCTTCACAGATCGCCTGCGCATCCGCGAAGTCGTTCTTGTTGCCTTGCCGGAACGGCTTGACGAAGTGGGGAGAAATTAGCTTGGCCTCGTGGCCCAGCGCTTGAAGTCGGCGGGCGATCCAGTGAGCACCGGCGCAGGCCTCCATGACCACGGTACAACTCGGAAAATTGCCCAGCAGCGCGAACATCTGGCTGCGCGTGAGCTTCTTGCGGAACACCATCCTGCCTGACGCGTCTTGCGCATGCAGGTGGAAGCAGTGCTTGCCCAGATCGATGCCGACTAGCGATACCGTGTCCATGATGGCCCTCCAGAAGGACAAAATCCTCACTCAGCGTAGTCCGCTGGGTGAGGATCGGGCTGACCATCCTATTAAGCGCCTGACGAGGCGCTTTTTTGTTGCTGCGTCCCGCCTACCGGCGGGTCCGGGATTTAGCCGTTCGACGCCGCACGCACCGGCACGCTGTGCAGCACGGGCGCGACGGTCGACTGATACTCGGGCACCCAGCGCCGCAGGTCGCGCCGCACCTCGTCGTCGCTGAGCACGCGATGCTGCATCAGCCACGGCAGCAGCTCGTCGAGCAGGTGGTCCGGCACCTCGCGGGCCCGCGCGATCCGGAGTTTCGGGTGCGGGGTGCGGGTCGTCGTCTCGTCGTCGGCAAGCAATTCCTCGTAGAGCTTCTCACCCGGGCGCAACCCAGTGAACTCGATACGGATCTGGTCCTCGGAAAACCCGTACAAGCGGATCAGGTCGCGCGCGAGATCGACGATCTTGACGGGCTCGCCCATGTCGAGAATGAAGATTTCGCCACCCTGCCCCATGCTCGACGCCTGCAGCACGAGCTGCGACGCTTCCGGAATCGTCATGAAGAAGCGCGTGATCTCCGGGTGCGTAACCGTCACCGGCCCGCCCTTCGCGATCTGCTGCTGGAACTTCGGGATCACGCTGCCCGCGCTGCCGAGCACGTTGCCGAAGCGCACGGTCTCGAACTGCGTGTGGCCGCTCGTCTGCTGCAGCGCCTGGCACGCCATTTCCGCCAGGCGCTTGCTCGCACCCATCACGTTGGTCGGGTTGACGGCCTTGTCCGTCGAGATCAGCACGAAATGGCGGACGTCATGGCGAATCGCCGCGCGCGCGACGCGGTACGTGCCGAGCACGTTGTTGCGGAGCGCCTGCCATGCGTTGTGCTCCTCCATCAGCGGCACGTGCTTGTATGCGGCCGCATGGAACACGATGTGCGGCGCGTGGCGCGACATCACCTGGTCGAGCAGCAGCGAATCCTTCGCATCGCCGATGATCGGCACGACCGGCTGCTCCGGGAAGCGTTCACGCAGTTCCTCGGTGAGTCGATAGATCGCATATTCGGAGATGTCGAATACGACGACCTGTGCAGGCGCGAAACGCAGGATCTGCCGGCACAGCTCCGAGCCGATCGAGCCGCCGGCGCCCGTCACCATCACGACGCGGCCGTGCAGCAGGGCTTCGACGTGCGGGGTGTCTATCGTCACGGCGTCGCGGCCGAGGAGGTCTTCGAGGTCGATATTGCGCACCTGCGACAGGAAGCCCTGCCCCGGCATCAGCGCGGTCAGCGACGGCAGCACCATCGCCTTCACGCCCGCGCGTACGCACAGCGTCGCAACCCGGCGCTGCGTTTCGACCGACGCCGACGGAATCGCGATGATCGCGTATTCGACTTTCAGCGCGTCGGTCCAGTGCTTCAGGTCATTGAACGAGCCGAGCACCTTATAGCCATAGATTTCCCTGCCCTGCTTCGTGACGTCGTCGTCGAGCAGGCCGACCAGACGCCACTCGCCCGAACGCGACAGTTCACGCGCGAGGTTCGCGCCGGCCGTGCCGGCGCCCAGCACGAGCACCGGCTTGCCCTGCCCGACGAGGCCGCCGTACAGGTAGAACTCCTTCGTCGCGCGGTACAGCGCGCGTGCGCCGCCCATCGTCAGGAACAGCATCAGCGGCGACACAAGCAGCACCGAGCGCGGGATGATCGGCGACGGCTGGAACATCACGGCGCCGATCATCACGATCACGCCACCGCCGATCACCGCCTTCGAGATGCGCATCAGGTCAGGCAGGCTCGCGAACACCCACAGGCCGCGATAGAGCCCGAACGCATGGAACATCAACGCGTAGACCGGTAACACCCACATGAGCGCGGTCAGGCCACCGCTCATGAAATCCGGCGGAATGCTTCCGTTGAAGCGGACGAGATAAGCGAACAACCATGCGGCGACAACCGCCGTCAGGTCGAACAGAAAAGCACTTAGCGACAGCCACGATGCTTTGGATCGCAACATCGGCGGGAAACCTCACGAATTGTTTTTGGCGGCCGACTGAAACCGGCGCCAACGCATGTCGATCACCAATCCGATACATGCCAGGACGCCGTACCATGCGAAGAATGACAGCCATTGCTGCAGTTCCGGGCGGCCCTTCGCCCACAAGGCGACAATTATGCCTGCGAGCATGATGAGGTACCAATAAAGAGCGGTCCGACCGTGACCTACGCCCGATCGGACCATCCTTTGATAATAGTGCTCTCGGTGCGCTTGCCAGAACTTTTCGCCGCGTAACAGACGTCTCAAAAGTGTTACTGATGCGTCTGCAATAAAGGGCGAGAACACCAGCGCCGGAAACCAGATCGGCCAGACGCCGGTGCGCCATCCCCAGTAGCCGAGCGCGCCGGCCAGGAAACCGAGCGGAATCGAGCCCGCGTCCCCGAGAAACAGTCTCGCCGGGTGGAAGTTGAGCAGCAGGAAACCGAAGGCCGCGCCAGCCACGGCTGCGCCAGCCACGGCGAGATCGGGGGACGGATGCGCGCCGGTCAGCGCCGCGACCGCGTATGCGCCGAAGCCGAACAGCGCCATCCCGCCGGCGAGGCCGTCGGCGCCGTCCATGAAGTTGTACAGGTTCGTCAGCCAGACCATCACGAAGCCCACACCGGCCAGCACCCACCAGGGTGCAGCGGCAGGATAAACGGCGATCAGCGCAACGACTGCCGCGAGGTGCGCGGAGAACCGCACACGGGCCGGCAGCCCGCGCCGGTCGTCGATCTGTGACATCGCGGCGAGCCCCGCTGCCGCAGCCGCGATCAGCCACAGCCCCGGCGCGAGCGCCAGCAGCGCCACGATGCACACAGGCACGATACCCCATCCGCCGACGCGCGGCGTCGGCAACGTATGGAGCGAACGGTCGTTTGGAATGTCGGTGGCGAGCCGCCACGCGAGGCCGGTCGCGAGCAGCACGCGCAAGATGGCCGTCGACGCGACGGCGGCGGCCAGCGCCAGCGCGATCGCGGCGGGCCACGTGGATATCAGGAAAGGCATGTCGGCTAGTTCTGGGTATCGCGCGAACGATACCACGCAGCTGTCGCTTCGAGACCCTGGCGAGTCGTATAGGGTGGTTTCCAGTCGAGCACGCGACGGATGCGACTCGTGTCGAGTTGCAGGCTGCCGGTCAAGCGATCGACGGCCGTGCTGCGACCGGTCAGGCGACCAGCCAGCCGGAGCGCGGCGAGCGGCACCGGAAAGAGCCGCGCCGGCCGCCCCAGCGCGTCGCCGACCATCCGCAGCAGCCCGGTAACTGAAGGCGCATCGTCGTCGGCAACGTGAAAGCATTCGTGCGCCGCGCGCGGATCGATCGTGCAGCGCAGCAACGCGTCCGCAAGATTATCGACGCTGACGACGCTGCGACGCGCGGTGATCGCGCCGAGCGGCAGCGGCATGCCGCGCCAAACGGCGCCCATCATCCGCAGGAAGTTCGCGCGAACCTCGGGGCCGTACACCAGTGGCGGGCGAACGATCACAGTCTCAAGGCCGGTCGAATCGCCAAACTTCCGAAGCAGCACTTCCGCATCACGCTTCGAACGGCCGTAGGGACCCTCGGGGCGAGCCGCACTGTCTTCGCTCAACGGCTGGCCGCCATCGGTTTCGGCGATGGCCTTGACGCTGCTGACAAACACGATGCGGCGCACGCCGTGCCGATGCGCGGCTTCGGCGACACGCAACGTGCCCTCGACGTTCATCGCGCGAAACGCGGCGTCCGGATCCGCTGCGGAGTCTTTCATCACGTGCACGCGCGCGGCGAGATGCACGACGCAATCGACCGCGCCGGGCGCGGCCGGCCAATGTGTCCCGATATCCGCGAATTCCGGACCGCTATGCACCCACTCCTCGACGCCGGCCGGCACCGCGCCAGTGCGGCGAACGATGCCGGTCACTCGATGACCGTTTTCGACCAGAGCACGGCATAGGGCTCGGCCCACAAAGCCGCTCGCCCCCGTTACCACAACATGCATCAGCGATGTTCCAGACAAAGCGGTTGAAGAACGCACATTAGCGCGACGCGCGACCGCATGGACGCGCGCCTGCGCCTATTCGATGCTTGAATGACGCTTGAATGCCAAATAGCCCGGAGTATACCGGCTAGGCGCCCCCAGGGTCTCCCCGCGCGAGACGCGAAAGGACTCCGTGCACTGCGTCGCTCTCGGTATTGTCCGTTTCCTTGTTTCAACGTTTGCCACTTCCGCTCCAATGACGTTGGCGGAAGTTATTTCAACATCCTGGAGATGACCCGCTTTCGTGAACACGATCTATCCTGTCAGGAAGGAGGTGCGGATCATGTCCAAATACCGAGCGCCCTATGCACCGGAATTTCGACAACAGATCGTTGACCTGGTACACGCCAAGCTTATCCCCCGACACAGTCGAACGAATGGCCTCGGAACTTCAACTGCTGAACAACGGCAACGCGGAACTTGGGGGCGGGGATTCATCGAGCAGCCTGATCATCTGGCTGCTTTCATTCGACCCGTGGGTACGACCGGGCCCTAATGCGGACCGCCGCACACTCCTACCCGCGAGCTCCACGATATCGATGCCCGCTTTTCGTGCGATGGGCGGTGGCCTGCACAAGTCATTGCGAGTTTTGCTGACGATATTTCTCGGCGTCCCAGTTCAGCAGATCCGAAACGTCGGCATCGGACAGCGATTGAGCATCCGACGCATCGTCAATCCGCATCGCGACGTCATAAAAGCACTGGAGCATCGCGCGTTGCGCTTTCGTCATATCGCGCCGCTCGAGCACCCCTAGTCCCTCGACAAAGACGCATGGCGGACGATGGGCTACAGCTCGTTCGACATCCTTGTACAACATCGAAGGATGGATGATTGTAGCGCCAGCGCCCAAAAAAACGGCATGGTCAGGGTACATCACCCAATGATTGCGTGCGAGTTCGAGAACGTTTCTGTCCTGCGCCATGGTGTGCCAGTGAGAGGCGCCCGCGGGCACATATCCGTACTGTTCCCATACCTCGTCGCTCGGGCGCGCAAAACCCGCGTCGCACCCGGTCCCGGTCCGCGGCTCAAGCCGCAAACGCATTGATACGTTTCGAAGCAATACATCGACCTCCTCGACCGTATCGCCGCCGACCACTAGTCCGTGATTGGCCAAGACCAGCACATTGGCCGCTGGATACTGCCCGCAGACCTCCGATACTGCACCAGTCAGTTGCGCACCTGGCTTGGCGTACGGAACAAGTGCCCAAGACAAATCGCCCAACCGCTTTGCAAGCAATTCAGCGCCTCTCTTGCGAGCGCAAATCGCGAGAACGTCAACCGGATGGACGTGTACGACAATGCGATGCGGCAAGACAGCGTGCAGCGACGTCTCGATTGAAGGGCGTGCCGTCGAATTCCCTACAACCGCACTCATAAAGCTCTCTTCTCCGGCAAGCATGAGCGTTCGCACCGTTGCAAGCGATAGGGGAACGAAAATGTCACGCAGCCGTGCATCGGCAAGCCAAGTGCCCGACGCCTTGATCCAAAGCGTATCGTCGTCTTTCCACGAGATGTTGCCGCCGGCACCTTGCACGAGAAGCGCGTCGCTCCCCAGCGCCGCACTGAAATTGGATATAGCCTTGTGCATGGATCACCTCATGTGGACAACAATGTCGAAGGCGCTCGACTTATTTACCTGGTAGAACCAGGCGCACAGCTCCTGCACCGGCGAAATCACCAGTCTATAATCGCCCGGCGATTTGGGTTTATCCACGACCACCGTGAGAATTGCGCTCTGCCCCGGCTGCAATTGATCGCTCAACATGGCTCGTGCGCCATCGACGACGACCTTGCCCGTCTTTTCGTCGAGCCACTGATAGCCGACGTTCACGGAACCTGCGCCTTTTGTTGGGCTGAATGCCACGTTCGACCGATTGGTCAGCTTGACTTCGACGAGCATCAATTTCCGGCCGAGGAGCCTCGCAATCCAACTTGCCCCGCCCACCTCTGTAATCGCTAGCGGCGTCGTTTGTGCATCGAACGAGCTAAGGCAGGCCGCGCGATCCATTACGGACGCCTGAGCGGACGGGGACGGCTCGATCCAATGCGTATTGTTAAGCCGATGCCGCACGAACAGGAAGAAGAAAAAGGCAGCTGTCACCGTGAGTGCGATGGTTAGCGCACGAGGGATAACTTTATCGACGACAACCAACATGAACGGCAGCGCGAACAGGAACATGTCCGACGCTTTGAAATAACCGCTGAAGTGGTTCACGACAATGTGATTCAAACAGAGATACATTACCGAAAGGGCGCCAAACCCTAATGCGAAGCCGGCAACTTCGTAATGTTTGACCTTGCTGCGCAAGCACGCTCGGAGTACGACGAGCATCGCTATCCCTGTCGTTATGACCAGCAGCAAATGGAGAATAAGTCCAACCGCTTCGAGATGGCCATTCCTCCCTCCCACGACCGGATGTAGTCCGTGCAATCCGAGGGATATATAGCGCAAGGCATCGACAAAAGGCCAGGTGAGCAACACTGCGCCCGCCTGCGGCGAGCCAATGTGTAATCGAATGTAAACTTGCCAGGCCAGCATCACCGCAACCGGAAGCGCGTGCGCGATCACTGGCAAGCGATTGGGACGCGCAGCCGTCTCTCGGTTCAACACCCACCCCAACACCGCTCCTGCGCCCGCAAAGAAGGGAATGACAACGTATGCCTCACGAGCCAATGCCGCAAAAGACATCGCAAGCACATATAGGGCGGTACGACGCTCGTACCAACAGACCAACGCCAGGATCAGCAGCGCGTCGGCACCAGCGTCGGGTAGCCCGTTGAGGATCGTGATCTGTACGCCCGCGGCAAGCGACCAGAGCAAAATCAAATAAGGAGACCGTCCGCGCCGCTGAAACCAACGCGAACCCAGCAATGTCGCCAACAGCACCAGACCGAGGTTTGTCGAGTAATAGATCAGTGGACTGACCCACGTCTGCCCCATCAGCTTCGACGCAATCTTGGCGATCAACGGAATGCCGATTCGCTGATATCGATAGGCCGGATTGTCAAGATGAGCGACCGTATCGCGAAGTGCAAGAACGTCGTTCGACATCGAGTAATAGAACTGGCCATCCCAGCCGCCGTGCCCAATGTGAAAAAACGCCGTTAGCCCGTGGTCGCGGAGTTGTGCCGGCAACCCAAACATCTCCGACGGAAGCATGAATTGCGAAAAGTGCCCCAATATCAAATTGCCCGACAAAAACAACTCCAGGCTGATCCATGCGACGAGTGCCGTGAGAAGCGAAGCGAAAATATTGGCACGGGTCAAGGTGTTACGAAGCTTCATGGACGGCTTACCTTTGCGCAATGCTGCCGATCAAAGCACTCAGTTGTTTGAATTCGTGGACGATCGCATCGGGACGCTGATCGCCTTCTCCGATTGCAACTCCCCCATGAATTTTTTGGATCGTAACGGCTCGGATAGTCTCCCGCGCCCCTTTGATATCGTTCAACGGGTTGTCCCCGATCATCCAGATGCAATCGCCCTTTGGGTTCATTTTCTCGAGCGCGATCTCGAACGGCGCGGGATCGGGCTTGTCCGAACCGGCCTCTTCGCTCGTTACAATGTAATCAAAGCTTTGATCAAGGCCAAAGTAGACCATCTTGCGGAACTGGATCTGGGCGGTCAGATCGGTAACGATGGCGGTCGGTATGCCTGCTAGACGAAGATCGTCGAGCAACTCCAGCACGCCATCGAATAGCTCCGCGTGGCTCAAGAACGTCCGCCAGTATGTCTGCTCGAAATCCAGCGCGAGCAGGACCTGGGAGCGTAAGCCGATGATCTCGAGCATCCGTTGAAAATAAAGAAGCCGGCTATGCGAACTCGCCTGATGTTTGAGTCTCTGCTTGACTTCCTTGCGTGCCGCGCCGTATGCCACCTCGAACTGCGCATTGGAGATCGAGAACGTACTCATCGCCTTTTGCCGCACGGCGTCCATAGCAGCCTTATGTGCTGGATCGTACGGGTAAAGCGTATTGTCGGTATCGAAGAGCACCGCATCAGGAAGACGCTCGAAGCGCGTAGGGTCGAGAAGTTTCATTTAAGTCTTTTCTGTAAAGCCTGCGTGAGATGCGACAGGACCATCAATTGCATCAGCCCCGCGATGCCGTCCTCCCAGCGCGGCGGCTGGTCCAGCAAGACTGCCGCACGCGGAATCAGATGCTGCGCGGCCATAGCCACATCGTCGGCGATCGTTTCACCTTCGATAGTCATCTCGACGGTGGACTCGTCTCCGACGAGCACCGTATCGACATGTAGCCCACAAATTCCGACAAGCATTCGCTCGAGCGATTGCTCGTGCAGGCCATGCCGCGAGCTCACGACGAGCTTGAATCTGAGCGGCCTGTCGTCGCTCGGATCCTTCAGAATGCGTGGGTGGATCGGTTGCAGCGAAAGCACTAAATCCGCATGTGCAGCTTGAGGATGAACAAAACGCTCGGCGTCGCCAGTTCGCTTCTCGATCGACGCTAGAACAGCTTCGAGGCTATGCCCCCGCTTGTGCACGTCGCGTTGAATCTTGAAATACCGTCGCAGTCCTTCGTCTATGTCAAGGAAGATCGTCAGATCGTAGCGCTCCCGCAAAAGCGGTTGATAGAGGGCGTGCAGCCCGCTGGCAATGACGAAATCGTTGCTCGCGACGGTATGCGGCTTGCTCATCTTGCCACTGGCGTGGTCGTAGTGCCTCGCTTGCACGGACCTTCCGTTGGCAAGCGACAGGACGTCGGCCCCAAAACGCTCGAGATTGTTCGCACGGGGGTTCAGGTGCGTCATTACCTGCCACATCGGCTTATGCCGATCCCAATGGTGATAGTCGTCGCCCGATACTCGCACGACAGAATGCTGCCCCAGCAAGCCAATAATGGAATCGACAAGCGTGTCCTTTCCTGCGCCGGAATCTCCAGCGATGCCGATAACGACCGGTTTGCGGCTCAATCTGAAGTAGTCGTTCTGGCGCACCGCCTCGCGCCAGATCCGCCAAACCAGAATGAGGCCGAACGCAATCAAGACACTGTTGACGATGTTGATCGCCTGCGGATGCGCATGCAGATCCATGCCAAGGTGTGCCGTCTGCTCCAGCGTTGCACCCATTATGACCGGGGGCGGCGACGTCAACAGCGCGGTGAATATGTAGGCAATCGAAAACGCCGAAACCAGCGCGACCGATACACGTGCCGACATCGCCTGGTAGTAGACGAGCAACGGCATCACCCACACGAACCAACCCGGCGCCGCAGGGGTCATCAGCAATACGAGGAAGAACGCGACGCCGAGCAGCACATGCAACAAATCGAAGCTGATGCGTCTGATTCGCCAACACGAATACAGCATCAACAAATACGCCACCGGTAAGACGATCAGAGTTCGATCGTTGCCGATGCCGAGCGCAAATTCCCGGGCCTTTGCCAGCTCCGGGTTATGAATCAGCATCGCAACGGCGTTGCTCGATAGAAAAAACGGCACCTCCAAAAGCAGCAAAGCAGCGGCTAGACCAAGTGCGAACTCGGCGACATGGCGGCGCATCGATTTATTGCGGTACAAGTAGATCGCGATCAGCGGCAGAGCCAGCAGCATGCTCAGCTTTGCCGAGACGGCCGCCCCGCAAATTGCGCCGGCAAGGCGATTCCTACGCTCTCTAAGTGCGAGAAGCGAACTGCACAACAACGCCACGGGCACGAGGTCGTTGGCACCGAGAAAATAGACGGCGAAGATGATGACGGGAGACAGCCAATACAGCGCTAGCAGGAGCCGGTCCTTTACTTCGAACAATGCACGCAGTGTGAACAGCAACGCGATATCGGCCAACACCAGCGTACAGCCGTAAGCCACCGCCGTCGGCAAATGGACGAGATTCGCCGCCCATGTCAGGGGCAAAAAAGCAATCCACATCGCATACCCGTACGGAAATGCACGCTCGGCGCCACCAGCCTGAATAAAGACGGCCCACGGATCCCATGATAGGTGCCGAGAAGTCACTTCCATGAACGGCACGTACCAAACCTGCGACGCATGGGGAATCACGAGTGCAACGAGCGCGACTCGCAACAGTAGTCCGATCCAAAACGTCGGCTTAGCAAAAATCGGCTTCATGAAGCGAATGAACCTTCCCACAGGTCAGGGCGCTTGGTACACACCGCATCGATCGCAATCCCTCGATCTGCGAGTTCCCCTTGCATCTTCGTTATTTCATGTTCGTCGGTTCTTCCCTGCAATTCAGGAGAAACGAGACACAATCGGAAACCGGCCTCCCGCAATCGAGCACCATCGACCGTCGATAGCGGAAACTTCGTAAAGCAGTCGACCCACACCCACTCGACCATTCCGGCCAACGACAACGCGGTCTCGATTGATTCGAATTCCGAAACCCGAACGGCACAGCGCTTCTCACCATTCCGTGCCCACTTGACCAGGAACGGGAACGACTGATCGAGAAAGAAGTAATCGAAAATTGAGAACGCATGCATCAGGTCGATGAGCTTCGCTTCGAGGCCCTCTTCCTTGACGTTCAGAATCAATGTTCCGTGACGATAGTGCGCAAGCCAAGCCTCGAACGACACGCCTTCGACGAACGGATCGTGATGGATCACGAGCCGGTCCGCGACGCTGCGAATGTCAACCTCGATGCCATACTTTTCGGGCGTGGCCCGCAATGCCTCAATCGTGTTTCGCCGATGAGCGATGATCTTCATTTACTTTCCCGCTTTGCGCATCGACAGACTGAAATCGATCGTGCGTCGAATGAATTTTCGTTTGGCAGCCCAATTGACATTCCAATGCGAGACACCATGAGCACGCTCACCAAAACGGACGGGGAAGCGATGCACAGGGAGCCCCATGACCCGCGCCTGGTAGTACACATAGAGATCTAGCGAGAAATCGCTTGGTGGATTCTCAAGACGCTCGAAGAACGCGCGGGAAAACATCGTCGGTTGCGCATTGATGTCCCACAATGGTCTGCGCAACAGACATGTTTCGAAGATGCTCATCCCGACGGTAAACGCCACGTCAGCAATCGGCCGTCCGTATCGGCGCCCCTTAACGAAGATATTGTTGCCATGGCGCTCGAACAGCGCGAGCCCCGCCAAGGCATCGCAAGGGTCCGTTTGCATGTCTGCGTGAGTCCACCCGAGGATTTCGCCTTTGGCAGCCCGTAGTCCGCTCAGTATTCCAAAGCCATAACCCTGGTTAACGTCGACGCGTACAGAACGAAGCCCTGTGGTACCGGCAAGCAAAGTGCGAAGCACGGCGGGCGAATCGTCACTGGAGCCGTTATCGACTAGCACGACCTCGACACCGCTCGATGCGCAAAGGTTCTTGCAACGCTCAATGAGCAGGGGCAGGTTCCTGGCCTCGTTGTAGCAAGGGATGACAAGAGAAAATTGCATCTATGCCTCACGAATAAGTTGGCCGCGAAATACGAAGAACCTCATACCGAGAAAATTCAGCACCGTAGAAACCCCTGTCGCAGCGAGAAAAGCGAGCCGTACTGCCCAGGATTTTTCCACGGCAATCAGCAAGACGAAGTGGTTGACCAATACATTGGCAACGAGCGTGAGCATATAGAGCGTCGCGAACCGGAGCACGCTGCCCGGAGCATGCTGCCGATGACCAAATGTCCATCGCCGGTTGGCAAGATACGCGAACACGGTGCCGACAACGAATCCGGTCGCTTTGGCGAACGCGTACGGCACGCCGACGCGCAACAGCAGCGTATAGCTGAGAAAATCGATTCCAACCGTCAACGTACCAACGATCAGGAATATCAGGGCTTCACGTTTGATCACGACATCGACCGGCTGCATGCAGGTACCGTTTTCTCGTAGCGCCGATTGAGCGAATCGACGGCGGCACGTGGGACGCGGAAATCCGATGCGATCATGTAGCGATGCCCCTGCCACTTCGAGAAGCACGACTGCCAATATTCGAAGGTGCGCAAGTCGTTAGGGGTTCCCCAAGACAAGTACGAATCGACTTCGAGCAACCGGCAATTCATGCCGAGCTGCATTGCATCGTCGATGCAGGTATCGAGGTAATACTCACCTTTGACGCGGGCTTCGCGAGCCATCATGTGCTCGACGCAACGAACAAAATCGGCGGCTCGCTTGAACGTGAACGTGCCGAGCACGATGGGATCGTTCCGTGGGTCGCCGAGCGGCACCTTGACCGATACCTGCGTGACACGCTCGCCTTCGGCGCCGAGCCAGCCGAACATTTCCGGATGACGGATCGCATTGGCGTGCCCCTTGACAGCCCAAACCACAACGTCCGCGTCGGGACCGTCGATCAATGCATCGAACCGAACCTCGTCATAGAGCGCACCGAAGTCACATGCGCCGAAGGTCACAGGCTCCGGCACACAGCCTAGTTCACGCTGCGCAGCCTGCAATCCAATCAAGGCCGTACATGCCTGCCCGTCGGTCACGCCTTCGACGAATTCGATGATCGCGCCGGGGAAAGCATCGCGCAATGTTGCCGATACCGCCTCGGCGCCCGGCATGTCACGACGCATGACGAATACATACTGCTCGGCCGGCGGCAGGGAGCGAGCCGCCTGAACAACCATCGGCAATCCCGATACCTCGATGAGCGGCTTTGTTTCGGTATAGCCTTCCCGGGCAAACCGCTCGCCGAGCCCCGCCATTGGAACGATTACAGTACCGCGAGGGGTCGCGGCATCAGGCTGGGGCGCCGCAAGTCGATCGAACGCCGTCGACCACATGCGGTACTCGGCTACATCTTCGGGTGTCCCCCACTGCATGAAATGCTGGAGCGGATAGACAGCAACAGGACACCGCGCCTCGAGCAATGACAGGTACGCAAGGCTCACGTAGAACTCCCCACCAACGCTCCTGCCCTTTGCTTCAGTCTCCTCAAAGGCGCGCAGCATGAGTTCCCCAGAGCGGAAGTAGTATGTTCCGCTGGACGCATACTCTTCCATCCTGTTGTCCGTGTAGGGCTTCTTTTCCTGGATTTCTTCCACCCAACCGCCCGACTCTCGCATATACGCGTAGTTGGTCGTGCCGAGTGTATGCGGATGGAACCCTTTGTAGGCCGGAATGGCGCCGTCGCACTGCGTCTCGTCGACAAATGTCTTGAAATGCCGCCAGTCCCAATAACAAGTGAAATCGCAGTAATTGACCACTACGGGTTTGGAGCGGTCGATATGCTCCGCAGCCATCAGAACCGCGTGTATCGGCCCGAGCTTGTGGGCATCGATCGCGACGATTCGCCCGGACGGAGCCAGCTCCCGAAGGATGGCCTCCATCCGGTACGCCGGACTCGCAAGATGATCCTTATTGCAGATAAATATGAAGTCCGTCTCGCCCGGAAATAAATCGATAACGTGGCCGATAATCGGCTTGCCGTCTATCTCGATGAGCGGTTTTGGCACGTCATAGCCGGCGCGGCGAAAGCGCTCCCCGAACCCCGACATTGGAATAACAATCTGCATCCGAACCTCGTGTTGTTGGCGCGCGCCGTTGGCCCGCAAGTTGGCGCCGACATTATACGCGCCTTTGGGTCGAGATTTCCTGCAGCCGTCGGTCAGCAGCCCCTCTAGGGTCCTGCCGAACTGGCCTGCAAGTCATGCCCCCTCTTACAACCCGTCGAATCCGATCCAGCCACCGGACACAAGACGTTCAGCTTTCGATATCACAAAAGCTGATACGTCACAGCGGCGTACAGACGCCCGGGGGGCATGCCGGACCGGCAGCCAGCAGGCCGTCGATGCGCTCGACCAGCGCCTGCGTCATCTCGCTCCAGCCATGCTCCTGCTCGACGAATTGCCGGGCATGGCCGGCCATTTCCACTGCGGCCGATGCGTGCGCAACCAGCCACTCGATACGCTCGACAAATGCCTCGGGCGTATCCGCGATCAGCAGATCCTGCCCGCTCTTCGCGCCCAAGCCCTCGTGCCCCAGCGACGTGGTGACGACCGGCAGCCCGAGCGCCATGTACTCGAGAATCTTGTTCTGCACGCCTGCGCCGATCCGCATCGGGCACACGCCAATCGCCCCGTCGGACGCGGCTTGCGCGACCGACGCGACCCGGCCGGTCACCTCGACGCCGTCGTACGCGCGGAATCGCTCAGCCAGCGCGGGCGCGATGGAACCGACGATCCGGAAGCGATAGTCGGCACGCTTGCGCAGCAACGGCAGCACCGCTTCGGCGAAGTAGTGGCACATGTCCTGGTTCTGGACCGTCCGCATGTCACCGATGAAAACCAGCAAGCGGCTCGCCATGCTACGCGCCACGTACGGCAGGTCCGACAGGTCCACGCCATTCGAGCACACCAGCACCTTCTTCGCCGATTCGCCGGGAAACAGGTAGTCGCGATCGGTCTTCGAGACTAGCACCGACAGATCAAAGTCGTCGACGATCGTGCGCTCGTAGTCAAGCAGACGTTTCGCCTCGATGCCGAACACGCGCGACTTGAGCCCTCGCGCCTTCCTGAGCTGTTTGACGCGGCTGTAGTTGAGCGAGATCGCGTCGGTCATTTCCAGGACGCGCGGTTTGTTGGATTTGCGCACGTACTCGGCGCAGCGCACCAGATGAACGAACGCACCGTCGTGCGACGGCAGCAGCCGGGACACGGCCGCAGCAAACGCGCGGCTTCGATAGTACGCAACCTGCAACGGCGTGCGGGTAGGCAACGCGAGCAATGTATTGAGGTACGAACGCGTTCTGGACAAAAAGACTCGTTCGACCCGATCGAACACGCCATCGTCAGGCAATTCGGCGTGCATCTCTTCCGGGGTTTCGCACAGGCTCAGCAACGTCAGCGAGTAATGGCGGGACAGCACCCTGCAGAGGTGATAGATCCGCAACTTGTCACCGCCGATCACCGGGTACGGAAACCGGGGGGTCAGCACCAGCAGCTTCTTCTTGTCCTGACTCATGACAGACGGGCCCAGAAATCCTCGATCGACGGACGCACGGCGGATTCCGAGAAGGTGCGTGCACGGGCCATCCCATCTCCGGTCGCCACATCGAACCGCTTGTCGTCGCTCCATACCCTGCGGATCTGTGCCGCTATGTCTTTCACCGAATAGGGATCGAACTGCAGACCGCACTCGCCGACAATTTCGGGCATCGATGTCGTATTGCTGCACGCGACAGGCGTGCCGGACGCCATGGCTTCCAGTAGTGGAATCCCGAACCCTTCGAATAGCGAAGCAAAGATGAACGCGCGGGCATGCCGGTACTGCTCGCGCAGTTCCTCCCGCGAAACATAACCGAGCAGTTCGACGACATCCGAGAGCCCGAGCGCGTCCGCCCTCCCGAGAAAATGCGCATGATGCTCAGACTTTATCCCGGCGATCCTCAGCCGGGCATCGTCGCCCAATGCGGGCCGAGCCACCGCGAAGGCCTGCAGGAGACGATCGACGTTCTTGCTCGGCACTTCGCCCGCCACCGTGAACAGGTACGGCTGGCGCTCAGCCTGGCTCAACGGCGCGGCGAACCAGTCGTCCGAAATCGCATTCGGAATGACGTGCACGTCCTCCTCGCGTAGCCCGAGATTCTCCACCAGCTCGCGCTGGGTAAACCGCGAGATGGTCAGCACGACGTCTGCCCGGCGCGCCAGCCGAGGCACCACATGGCGGCGGTATACACGCCCGGCGGTCTGATACAGCGATCTCGCCGGCGGCAGCACGCGCCACGGCTTCATATAGATCAGATCGTGGACGACCACGATCAGCCGTGTGCTGCCCGTGGATCGCAACGGCCCTGTGTTGTATGGACACAGCAAATAATCGAGCTTCTGCTCGCGACACAGGCGGGGCAGCTCGACCTGCTCCCACCACGGGAAGAAGCCGCGCCCCTCGCTGACGCACCGCCATTCGTCGGAGTTCACGCCGCGCGGGGTCAAGCCCAGCACCGACGCGCCGACCGGCGCCACCAGTTGCCGGGCGAACCGCCCCATGCCGCGATAGTTGCCCACCATCCAGGTGATATCCACCCCCAACTTCACGCGGTGCTCCTCGATGCGAATTGACTCATGAACGCCGTGTTCCGCCTAGAACGGCTTCGTAGACGGCCAGCGTCTTTTCCGCGCCGGTCCGGCCTCGCGAAGCGCGTCGGCCTTGCCAAGTTGCTCGACGATCATTCTCATGCCGCCGGCATAGCTCGCTTGGACGTCGACCACCCGCTTGAAATTCTTCCGCAGCTGCAGGGTCCCGACGCACCGGAAGAATTACGCCGGCAGGCCGAGCCACTTCAACACCTCGTCGCGATCGATCCGCTCGAAGAAGCGCGGATGCACGCCCGGTAGAACGATGAAGATCCGCTCGGGAGCGATGCCGAAATGCTCGACGATCTCCCGCTTCGAATAGTCGGAGATCGAAATCACACGGCCGGCCCAGGTTCCCGAGCACCGCAACGGCCAGCGGCGCGGCGCCGCCAGCCGAATCGTCGTCCATTCCGGGTGCGGCAGTGGGATGGCGTCCATCAGCGTCGCGATGACGGGTGTCGCGGACAGTTTCGGAATCAGGTAATCCGTCACATGAAACATGTCTATGCACTCCGCGCGCAGCGCCTTCTCGTCGACTAACGTCCACGGTGTCACAGGGCCCAGCACCGTCGCGACCTCGTGCCGGCCGAAATTCACTGGTGGCCGGGCACCCGGACAAGTCGTCGCCGACGGTCGCGTCAAAATCAGCGGGAACCAGTTCGACCCCGCCCAGCTCCAACAGCGCCCGCCCCAGTTCGCGCGCATATGAACCGATCCCGTCGACACCGCCATGCGCACTACCCCGGACCAGAGCAGTCGTGCCGAAACCGACTCTCACCCACGCCCTCCGTCAAACATCCAGCGTAGCGTGCTTTCCAGCGGAATATCCTCGAGCGGCCCGACGGCGGCCTGCAGCCGCGCACCGTCGCCCTGCAATCGGTGCACTTCGTTCGCACGCACGAATGCCGGGTTGACGCGCACCTCGATCGTGTAGCCGGCAATATGCTCCATCATCGCGATCACGGCCTTCAGCGACACCGCTCGGCCCGAGCAGACGTTGAACACGCCGCCGGCAGGCGCTAGCTGCAGCAGGCGTCGATACGCATCCGCCACGCGGCGCACGTCGGAGAAATCGCGCTCGACGTCGATGTTGCCGAGCTCAATCATGCGCTCGCCGCGCTGGAAATGGCCGACGATCTTCGGCAGCAGAAACTGCGGCGACTGTCCGACGCCCGTGTAGTTGAACGGACGCGCGACGACGATCGGCAGCTTGTCGCGCCACAGGCGCGCCATATACTCCATCGCCAGCTTGCTGACCGCGTAGTCGTTCGCAGGATTCGGCTCGACCGATTCGTCAATGATCTCGACTACCGCGTTGCCGTAGATGTTGGCGCTGCTGGCCAGCAGAACGGCCTTCGGACGGTTCTCCAGGTTCGCAAGCGCCTCCAGCAAGTTGCGCGTGCCGACCACGTTAGTGCGATAGATTGCGTCGGCGTCGCCGTGCGCGACGAACGCGATCGCGGCGAGATGCGCGACCACGTCCGGTTGAACGTCCGCGACGACTTTCGCCAGCGCCGCCCGGTCGCACAAGTCCACCCGATACATGTCGGACCGGGTCGCCTCGGAACCGTGCGCCGTGCCGAACACGCGATAGCCGGCCGCCCGCAACGACTGTGCAAGATAGTCGCCGGTAAAGCCGCCAAGCCCCGTCACCAGGGCGCGCGGGGCATCAGAACGAGAAGCCGCGTTCATTTCGACGCAAATCCGCTTCAACCATCATCGCGCACAGCTGCTCGAGCGTCGTCTTCGGCTCCCAGCCCAGCTTCTGCTTCGCCTTCTCCGGATTGCCGATCAGCAGATCGACTTCGGCCGGGCGATGGAACTTCGGATTGACGCGGACCACCGTCTTGCCGGTTGCAACATCGACGGCAGTTTCATGCTCGTTGCTGCCCTTGAACTCGAGGTCGACGCCGGTCGCCTTGAACGCCATGCGCACGAAGTCACGCACGGTTTCGGTACGGTTCGTGGCCAGCACGAACGTGTCCGGCTCGTCAGCCTGCAGCATGCGCCACATGCCTTCGACATATTCCTTCGCAAAGCCCCAGTCACGCTTCGCATCCATGTTGCCCAGTTCGAGCACATCGAGCTGGCCGAGCTTGATCTTGGCGACGGAGTCGGTGATCTTGCGCGTGACGAATTCGCGGCCGCGAAGCGGCGACTCGTGATTGAACAGGATCCCGCTGCAGCCGAAGATGTCGTAGCTCTCGCGGTAGTTCACCGTGATCCAGTGCGCATACAGCTTCGCCACGCCATACGGGCTGCGCGGATAGAACGGCGTCGATTCGATCTGCGGGATCGCCTGCACCTTGCCGAACATTTCGGATGTGCTCGCCTGGTAGAAGCGGATCTTCGGATTGACGATGCGGATCGCTTCGAGCAGGTTCAGCGGACCGATGCCGGTGATTTCCGCGGTGGTGACGGGCTGGTCGAACGACACGCCGACAAAGCTTTGCGCGGCGAGGTTGTAGACCTCGGTCGCGCCGGTCGTCTGCAGCAGGCGGATGCTCGCCGACAGGTCGGTCAGGTCGTATTCGACCAGATGCAGGTTCGGATGCTTGGCGATGCCGAGCTCTTCGATGCGCCAGAAATTCACCGAGCTGGTGCGGCGATAGGTACCGTAGACCGTGTAGCCCTTGTCGAGCAAGAGCTCGGCGAGATAGGCGCCGTCTTGGCCAGTGATGCCGGTAATGATGGAAGTTTTGTTAGACATAATAGACCTGCTTTAAGAACACGCTTCGTTGCGCGAGAGAATTTTTGCCAAATGACGAGCACTCTGCGCCCAGGTCAGAAAAGGCATACCGCGAGACGAGGGCTCCTGCTGCGCCGCTCGAAGCTCGAGCCACGCCCTGATCTCTGCCGCCAAATCCCCCCCTTTCTGCGCGGAAAAATAAAACGCATGCTCGCCGGCCACTTCACGAAACACTGGCAGATCGCGTGCGATGATTGCCAATCCGTGCTGCGCGGCTTCAATCAGCGGCAAACCAAAGCCTTCACCATAGGATGCCGCAATCAGGCACGAACTTGCCCCGTAGATTTTCTCCAGATAACCGTCCGAGACGCTTTCCAGCCAGAACAGATGACGCCCCTGCTCCGTGTGCCCCCGCAACCTCGAGACCAAATTCTCGACCATCCACCCCTGCCGGCCTACGATCACCAGATTGATGTCCTGATTCTCGCACCAGAGCCGCTCAAACGCATCCAACACCTGGACATGGCCCTTGCGCGGCTCCAGGGTCCCGACCATCAGAAACGTCGGGACACTGCGCAGGCGTTGCAGCACTTTATCGCCATCGCGCGGGATCTCCGACGAAGTCGAGAAATTCTCGATATCCGCACCCAAATGGAACCAGTCGACTTCAAACGAGCGCGGCCGCTGCGGGGCACGCGCATCGAGCCACGTCGACAGATCGGCCGCCACCGCCTTCGAAATGCACAATGCTCCGTCATTTTCCGCCACGACGTCGAGCCAGCCCGTAAAACTGTCCGCTGCGCCGGGAACGAAGTACTGCGGAAGCAGCACGCACAACAGATCGTAGACGACAAACTTGACCTGGACACCCTGCAATCGCAGGCTCTGATAGAACGCCCGCTGCGCGGGTACGACCTGGGGTTGCAGATCCAGACCGACGAACACATCTCCCGCCGCATAGTCGATCGGCTCGTCCTGCAGCCAGCCGTCCTCGAATCCCATCAGCCGCATCGTGAAATCACGCGCATAGCGATAAGAATCTTTGGTGGTCGCATAAACCGGTTCGACCCGGAAGCCGTCGGGCGGGGATTCCAGCCACTCCTTCAGCAGATTGCGTACCACACGCTGGATCCCGCTTCTCGCGTCTACCCGAACAAGCTCGGAAATATCGACCAGCAACTGCCGTTTGTTGTTGCGCGGCACAAAATTCCTCGCCACGGTCAGCGCCCACGCGCGCAACTGGTCGTCGCTTGCCTGGCCGGCCCGACGCGCGATTGCGCGAGACAGTACGACGGGATTCGCATCGGTGCGAAGGTAGAACTGCTCGATAGCATCGCGATACTGTTCGGCACAGACGTCGGGCGCATGATCGGTCGCGATGATCTCCCGCGCGCGCGCGCCCATCCGTTGCCGGCGCCGCGCATCCGAACGCAACGTCTCCAAAGCATCGACCAATTGCTCGTCGGTGAACTCGTCCGGCAGCATCCAAACCGCCTCGCGGTCCAGATCGGCCATGCTTCCGTTCGCGTTGACGATCGTCGCCTTGCCGTAATTCATGCAGTCCAGCACCGCTGCCGACGTTTCGCCGCGCGACAGCGTCCTCAGTTGGACGCCGACGTCGACCGCCGCCAGATACTGGCGGAACGTTTGTGCATCGGCCCAACCGGTAATGTGGACCGTGGCTTTCTCGCCCATTTGCCGAATGCTGCGCGCGAGTTCCTCGCCATACTCGGTCGGCTGGTTTTCTCCGACAAAGATCAGATGGCAGGCCGGATCGCGCGCGAGGGACGACCTGCTCCATGCATGCAGCAAGCGATGATTGAGCTTGGACGGCCCCAGCCCACCGAATGCGCACACCATAAAGTCGTTCTTGCCGAATCCCAGCGCGTCACGCGCAGCGTCGCCGCTCGACACGGCAGTCGCATCGCGCGTGAGAGGAATCACGGTCCAGTCGGACGTATCCCCGCCGTACCAATGCCGCGCCAGTCGCAGCGAATTGGGCGAATGAACAATCAGGCCCAGGCCCTTCTGAATCACACCCAGGCTGCACGGATACTCCCAGATGACATCCGCGATGTCCTCCTTCTGATGGCGGGCCTTCAGGCCGACATACCCGTGCGCGCCATACAGCGCCCTCGACCAGACATCGGGACGATTTCCGTGAATGGCCATGTGCGCGAGAATGCCCGACAGAAAGAAATCGTGCAGCACGACCACGCCCGGTACAGCCTCTAGCAGCGGAAACATGTATTGGTGAAACGACGAATTCCCGAAGTGATAGAGCACCCGATCGTAGGAGTTCGCATGTTTGCGCAGCCACGCCGGCGTTTTCACCGAAACATGCGCATGCTGCGCGGACTGAATTTCTCTCGCTTCATCCGGGTCGACGATGACGTCGATATCGTAAAAGCGCGCTAGTTCCGGCAGCAGTTCCGCGCTGTAGTCGGCAATACCCGTCCGTGCCGGTGGAAACGGCGACACGTAGGCCAGCCGGAGACGCCGCGGTGGAACGTCCTGCGCACGCCGCTCGGCCAACCAGGCCTCAAGCCGCCGCTCCATTGCGTCGAGCGCGCAACGCCCGCTTTGGTCCCACGAAAACTTTCCGGCCTGGCGCTTCCCGTGTTCGATCAGTGCCTGACGATAGCCCTCGTCCGTCAAGCCGCGCTGCATGTAGCGCGCAATCGCTTCATCGGATTTGGGATCGAACAGCGCGTCCTCCCAGCCAATCACTTCCGGAACGCTCGACGTATTCGCGCCGATCACGGGTGCGCCGCAGCGCATCGCCTCCAGCACGGGCAAACCGAAACCCTCATGCCATGAAGGAAAGACGAACAACCGGCACAGGTTGTAAAGCGCCAGCAGGTCCTCGTCCGGCACGAACCCCGTGCACACTACATCGTCTGCGTTCAACCCGACCTGTCGAGCCAAGCGCTCCAGCGCTTCATGGCTGGTCAGCTGAATCGAGCAAACAATCGCTAACTGGTGCGACTCGCGCAACGCGGGCGGCAACAAAGCGAACGCGCGAATCATGCCCTCGACGTTCTTGCGATGGTCGATACCGCCCGTATAAAGCACGAACGGTTTCGTCAGCCCGTACTTGTCTCGCAATGCCGCTTCGCGCTCGGAAGCAATTGGTTCCGGCCGAAACCACGCGTCGACATCGGCGGAAATGTTGACGGACCACTCGGGCGAGAGATCGAGATGTTTAATACCCTCCGAGCGCGACGATTCGGATATCGCAAGCCACAAATCTGCACGTCGCAGATGCTCAATTTTCCCCAGATACCAATCCTTAAAAAGGGGATTCTCCAGATAGGGCTTGGCATAGAGGTACGGAATCAGGTCGTACAGTGTGACCGCGACCGGAACGTTCGCTTGAAGCGCGTGAATGCTGGTAATCGAATCGTCGCCGAAGCCTTCGAAGTAGCTGGCGCTATAAATGAAATCCGGCCGCAGGCTCGTCAGAAATGCCTCATAAGTCAGTTCACCTGACTGGCGACGCCACAGGTTGGCCTTATCGACATAGGCAGCCGGCCCCGCTGCATGCCAGACGTGAATGTCGCGCGGCGACAGCATCGCTTCGAACTGCTCGCGCAGAATCCACGCGGACTCCTCGAACGCTCCGTTCAGCGCAAGGACGATTTCGTGTTTGCCGCGATTCCGAATCATCGCCTTGACGATGGACTCGGTGTAACGCCCCACGCCACGGTTGCGCGAGTTGAGGCTCTGCGCCCCTTGCATGTCAACAACGATACGCATTATTCAGCATTCCCATTTTCTTGCGCGAGGGCAGACTTCAATGCCATGAACGCTTCGCGCGCGCGGGGCGTCAAACCATCATCGTCGACCGGTTTTCTGTGCACCGGTTGAGCGGGCGCACCAACGATAATCCGGACGAGTCGCTGCTTCACGCCGGGCATCCTGCTCAACACTCGCACAGCCAGTCGTCGCAGCCACGGATTGCGATTGGCGTATGCGACGCCGCGGAACAACGCGCGTCGCGCGCCGGATTTGCAGGCTCCTTTCGCGTCGCGGGCATACGTTACGACACTGCGCATCGGCGCAGTGATACGCCACGACGTACTGTCGTAGACCGCCTGCAATTTCTGGGCAGTGTGCTGCGCTTCGTCATGGACGCGCCCCAATTCGCCGCGCACCAGACCCTGCTCGCCGTGGACCTCGCCAATCGCGTCCTGGACCCGTCCAAGATCGCCGCGGACCTTCCCCAGTTCACCCTGGACTTGCCCCACTTCGCCACGGACGCGCCCAAGCTCGTCGACGACTTGCCCCAGTTCGCTGCGGGCGCGCCTCAATTCGTCGAGGACCAGGCCCAGTTCGCCGCGGACCTGCGCCACTTCGTCGCGGGTCGTCCGGATCTGCTCGGCGGATCGCTCATGCTCCCGCGCCACCCCTTGCTCGAACCGGGCGGCAAGATCAGCCAGCGCCAGACCGTAGTCGGTATCGAACGCTTCGTCGAATGATGCAGCCTCTTCTTGGTTGCAGGATTTCTGCGCAACAATGGCGTAATCCGGGCTGACACCGCCCAACACGTCGAGCAGATGGATCCGCGCGCCCTCGTCCTGCAATGCGGGCGCCTCCTGCAGTCGAACCCGCTTGACACGCGCAAATCCGGCATATTCGCCGACGAAACTCAGCAACTCGGGCGGAATCGGCTGCTTGTGACTCGGGTCCAGATAGAAATTGCAGCCTGCGACGACGATGTTTTCCGGGTTCGGTGTCTCGAGAATCAACAGGCCACCAGGTTTCAGCACGCGCAGCGCTTCGCTGACGATCCTGCGTACCTGTTCGAAGGACACGTGCTCGACAACGTGAAAGGCCGAAACGAGCGCGTGGCTGTCCGAATCGAGCGCGGCAAGGTAATCAATCGCGTCACCCTGAAATACCGGCAGACCGCGCTCGCGGCACGCTTCCAGCATATCGGCATCTAGGTCCACCCCGACGGGGGAAAAGCCCGCCTCCGCCATGAGCTCCAGCCATTCACCGCGACCGCAACCCAGGTCGAATGTCTTCCCGCCCGGGTAGAGCGTCGCGAGCGGCGTAATGAACGGCAGGTATTTCTCCAGTCGGACTTTGATCAGCTCCCTCGAACCGCGATGCTGATCTTCAAACGCGCGATAAAAACTGTCCACTACGGCAAGCTCCTCACCGTCGTCTGTAGCCACGCTACGCCGACGAAAGTTTCCATCTTCTTGTTGACGACGTTGAATACCAGCGCGCGATCACGCCACTGGTAGTTGTTCGCAACATGGGCGTCCCCCGTGTGCAACGCCACCGCGACCGAATAACTGCCCACCCCGATGTTGGCCGTGAATTCAAAGTACAACTCGACGGACTGACCCGCATCGAGATCGACCAGCACCTGCTTCAGGTGATAGGTGTTCGTTCCGAACACTGTCTGCCCGAGCCGATCCTTGATCATGTACCCGACCACCAGCTCGGGGATCGCTTCGACACAGCGAACCTTGACTCGCAGCGCCACCGGCTGCCCGACACCAGCGACCTCGATGGGCTGCCCCGACTCATCCAGCAGATCGACCGCATCAATCACCGCTTCGCCCGTGCCGGACACTGTTTGCACCGCCCCGCTCTCGAGCGTTTCCTGACGGATCCCGTGATCCTTGCGATCGGCCAGCATCGCGTTGTAGTAATCCATGACCACCTCGGGCGGCCCTTCCATCTCGAGCCGCCCTGCGTTCAGCAGGATCGCGCGATCGCAGATGGCCTGGATCGCGGCCTTGTCGTGCGCGACGATCAGAAGCGTCGTACCTTGCGTACGAAACTCGCGGATACGATCAAAGCTCTTGTGCTGGAAATACGCATCGCCGACCGACAACGCCTCGTCGACGATCAGCACGTCGGGCCGGCGGGCCGTCGCGACGCTGAACGCAAGACGCACCTGCATGCCACTCGAATACACGCGCACCGGCTGGTCGATGTATTCGCCGATTTCGGCGAACGCCTCGATTTCCGGCATCAGCGCCAACAATTCGTCGACGGAATAGCCGAGCAGTTGCCCGGCCATCATCACGTTCTGGCGCCCTGTGAAGTCCGGATGAAAGCCCATCCCGAGTTCCAGCAGCGCGGCGACGCGACCAGTCATCGTCACGCTGCCGACCGTCGGCTGCGTGGTCCCGACGATCATCTTCAGCAGCGTGCTCTTGCCCGCGCCGTTGATGCCGATGATGCCCAGCGCCTCGCCGGCGCGTACCGTGAAGTTCACATCCTGCAGCACCCAGTGCAGCGTGTGATGCTGCTTGCGGCGCGGGTCCATCCACTCGACGAGACGCGACCAGCGCGTCGGATACTGCTTGTAGGCCTTGCCCAGATTGCTAACGGTAATGGTGCCCATCAGAGTTCATCCACCATTTCGCCCGCGTGCCTGCGGAACAGACTGAAACCGAGAAAGCACCAGCCGACGCCCAATGCCGTGACGAACCAGAGTTGCGACCAGTCCGGCCACCGGCCCTGCATCATCACGACCTGGAACGCCTGGATCAGCGACGCCATCGGATTGAACTGCATGCCAGCCTGGATCGGCTTGGGCAGGATCTCGATCGAATAGACGATCGGCGTCAGCCAGAACCAGAAATTCAGCACGATATTGAAGAACTGCCCGACGTCACGGAAGAACACGTTGAGCACGCCAAGCGTGATCCCGAGACCGATCGCGAATAGCGTCAGCAGCATCAGCAACGGAATGACAGCGAGAAACACGATGCCGGGGAAGTTACCGGTCAACACAAGGAACGCAACGAACAACCCGAACACTATAGAGAAATTGACCAGCGAATTGGCAACCACGATCACCGGCAGGCAGAGCCGCGGGAAGCTCAGCTTCTTGATCAGGTTCGCGTTTTCGATGAACGAGTTCTGCGCGCGACTGACGACTTCCACGAACATGCCCCACGGCAACATGCCCGCGCACAGGTGAATGCTGTATGCGAAGCTGTTGTCGACGCCGGGCAGCCTCGTATGCATGACTCGCGAAAAAATCACCGTATAGACGACGATCATCGCGAGCGGATTGAGGACGGTCCACGCCGCGCCCAGCAGAGAATTACGATACTTGGACTGGAATTCCCGCTTGACGCTTCCCAGGATGAAGCCGCGATAGGCCCACAGGGCTTTCAGCATCCCCAGCATCAAGCCCGCCCGTACACATCTTGGAAGCGAACGATATCGTCTTCCCCCAGGTACTCGCCGCTCTGCACCTCGATCATCACGAGGTCCAGCACGCCCGGATTCTCAAGGCGATGCTTGTGACCGGCAGGAATGTAGGTGGACTCGTTGGTTCCAACGAAGATTTCCTGATCGCCGTTAACAACCTTGGCCATCCCGGACACGACGATCCAGTGCTCGCTACGGTGATGGTGCATCTGCAGGCTCAAGCTCGCGCCCGGCTTGACCTCGATGCGCTTGATCTTGAACCGCGGCCCCTCTTCCAGCACCGTGTAGGTGCCCCACGGACGGCTCACGGTGCGATGCAGCTTGTACGCGTCGTGATCCTGCTTCTTCAGGCGGGCCACGACCTGCTTCACGTCCTGCGCGCGGTCGGGACTCGCGACCAGCAATGCGTCAGGCGTATCGATGATCATCAGATCGGCGACGCCAACCGCCGCCACGACACGATCCGGGCTCTGCACGTAGGTGTTCCGGCTATCGACGAAGATCGCTTCGCCAACGGCCCGGTTGCTGTCCTGGTCCGGCGCGGTCAGGTCGCGCACCGCGCCCCACGAACCGATATCGCTCCAGCCAAAACTCGACGGCACCACCGCCACGTTCGACGAGCGCTCCATCACCGCATAGTCGATCGAGATGTCGGGCATCTTCTGGAACGACTCGGCGGGAATCTCAAGCATCTGTGCAGTCGACTTGTCCGCCTGCAACGACGCCCAGCATGCCTCGGCCGCCGCCGCGACGTCCGGGGCGTGACGGGCCATCTCGTCGAGGATGACGCCCGCCTTGAAACAGAACATGCCCGAGTTCCAAAGATAGTTGCCCGTGGAAACGTATTCGGCAGCCTTCGCGGCATCCGGCTTCTCGACGAAACGCAATGCCACCCGGCCCTCGCCGACTTTTTCCCCCGCCTCGATGTAGCCGAAGCCGGTGTCCGGCCCGGTCGGCACGATGCCGAAAGTCACCACCTTGTCTTGATTCGCCAGTTGGACGGCACTCGCGACCGCCGCGGAAAAGCCTTGCAAATCCTGCACAAGATGATCGGCTGCCAGAATCAGCATCAGCGCATTGCGCCCGTACTTTTCCACGACATGATGCGCCGCCATCGCCACGGCAGGTGCCGTGTTGCGCCCGGTCGGTTCGAGCATGAACACGCCGGACTGAAGTTCGCCGAGCTTCGCGCACGCGAACTCGTCCTTGCTCATGAAATAGTAGTCGCGATTCGTGACCGTCAGAACCTCTCCGCGCTGCGATTCCGCATCGTTGCCGACCACGGCAGCTGCCCGACGATATGTTTTCAGGAGCAAGCTCTCGCCATCAGCAAGCTTCATGAACGGTTTGGGATGCCCCTCACGGGAGACTGGCCAAAGTCGTGTGCCAGCACCACCGGACAGGATGACGGGAATTAACATCACTTTCACTCCAGATCTAGTTTTCTACCGACGAAAGAACGCTCTCGCCACTTGATTCGACGTGCGCTGCCAGCAAGAGCATCAGCCGATCGGTCCCAACTTGGCTGGGACAGAATTATAGCTGGCGAACTGCCGCCGTCTGGAAAAGACGGAGTCCAGACGGCCCACTGCGCAGCGCCCCGACAAGCTTGCCGGGCACCCTCCGCACCTCCCTGACGGGCGAAAATCCGGCGGCCAATCCACGGACTCTCGACGGCTGGACATTACTTGACGGTGAGTTCGACATCACCGAATGCCCCGGAAACGCCGCCATCCTGTCAAGCGACGCCTTCCTGCACCAAGGTCACTCGCAGAACGTAACGCCCTGCGACCGACGGTGCTACTACGGATACCTGCACATCCTGCTCCTCGCCCTGCATCAAAGACGCACGGAGTCAGGTGCGTTCGCACCGTGACCTGCGCCCCCTCTCCGTTGAGCCAGTGATACGAGACAGGCACCGGATTCGGCATACGATTGGCAATTTGGTACGGGAGGTACGGGACCGGTTGCACAATCCGATCTCGACTGAGAACGGCTTATTCGTGACCGCCTGCGACGGCGCACGCAGCATCGTCAGCTCGATGTCCGCCTTCGCCTGCTCCGCAATTGGCTCATGCCAGGACCTCTTGATCAGCATTTCCGACTGCTGATAGCGCCCCCTCAATAGCGAACGCAACATCTCACCAATGCGCTCCTCTAACAATTGGCAGGCCCAAACATACAGCTCCCGGTCCAGCACGATCAGCTTATGAATCGCGTCAAGCTCTCCCGCCGACAATTCGGCCGCTCCCGATCGATTGGACGACGCATTCAACCTGGGAACGGAAAAATTCGGGAAAAACCCGCGCGCGTGCGCCAAAAGACTCATGGAGTCGCGCATCCGCTTCGTGATGCCGAAGAACGCGAACGATTCGAGTCGTCTTTTGGCTTGATCCAACAATGCCCGGTCATGTGTTTTGCCGGACGCAAGCAGGACTTCCGCCAGCCCCATTGCCCGCGCCGCGCAGGTGTTGCCCCCCTTCGCTTACCACGGCGAGACCGAAAGCGGCGGCTCGCAACGTGTCGCTCAAGCTATTCATCCAGACAAAGTCGAAGCGCATCATCCCAAGCCGGCATCCGCAAGCCGAACACCTCGCCCAGCTTGCCCAGCGCCATTCTCGAGTTGGCCGGCCGCTTCGCCGGCATCGGATAGTCGATCGACGCGATCGGCACGACCTTCGGCGCATGCGCCCCCATCGCGATCTCCAGTATCGCTTCGGCAAAACCGTGCCAGGATGTGGCGCCGGCCGCCGACAAATGGTGGACGCCGGAACGACGCGCCCACCAGTCGGCATCGCTCGCCGCCGCGCTCTGCGCGACGATGTGCGATGTCGCGGCGGCAATCGTCTTGGCCCAGGTCGGCGCGCCGATCTGATCCGCGACGACTCGCAATTCCGGGCGCTCGGCACCAAGCTTCAGCATCGTCAGCAGGAAATTCCTGCCGCGCCGGCCGTACACCCAGCTCGTCCGCAAGATCAGGTGTGCGCATCCCGTCGCCGCGATTGCCCGCTCGCCTTCTAGCTTCGTTGCGCCATAAACGTTCAGTGGATTCGGCGCATCGGTTTCCGCGTACGGGTCTGTTTTCGTACCGTCGAACACATAATCGGTCGAGTAGTGAATCAGCGTGCCACCGCTGCGCGCCGCTTCTTCCGCGAATACGCGCGGCACGTCGACATTCACGCGACGCGCCAACTCGACTTCGGTCTCCGCCTTGTCCACCGCCGTATAGGCGGCCGGATTCACGATCAGGGACGGCTTCAGGTCCCGCACGAAAGCACGCACACGATCGAGATCGTAAAGATCGAGCGTCGACCGGTCGCACGGCACCACGCGGCCGAGTCCCTGGAGCGTCCGCAACAATTCGAAACCGACCTGGCCGGTTACACCCGTCACGAGAATCGTCGACTCGCGGCTTGTATCCTGTCTCAAGCGTAGACCTCAGCTTCGCTTAATCGTGCGCCTGCGGCATCTTTGGCAGCCAGCAACGGTTCCACATCGACCGGCCAATCGATCCCAATCTCCGGATCGTTCCACACGATGCAGCGCTCGTGCTCGGGATACCAGTAGTCGTTCGTCTTGTACAGGAACTGCGCAGCTTCGGACAGCACGACGAAGCCGTGCGCGAAACCGGGAGGAACCCACACCTGCCGATGGTTCTCGGCCGACAGCGCGACACCGACCCACTTGCCAAAATTCGGCGAACTCTTGCGAATGTCGACCGCGACGTCGAATACTTCACCCTCCACCACACGCACGAGCTTGCCCTGCGCGTGCCGGATCTGGTAGTGCAACCCGCGCAGCACACCTCTCGCCGACCGCGAGTGATTGTCCTGCACGAACTCGACGCCCGGAGCAACCTGCTCCGCAAACTCACGCGCGTTGAAACTCTCGTAGAAATACCCACGCGCGTCACCGAACACCTTCGGTTCGATGATCTTGACTTCCGGCAGCGCCGTCGCGGTTACTTGGATTGCCATGCGACCTGATCCGAAAGAATGTGTTCGAGATAGCGCCCGTAGCTGTTCTTTGCCAGCGGCACGGCAAGCTTGCGCAACTGATCCGCATCAATCCACCGCCTGCGATAGGCGATCTCTTCGGGGCATGCAACGACGAGCCCTTGCCGCTTCTGCAACGTAGCGATGAACGTCGCCGCATCGATCAGCGAATCATGCGTACCGGTATCGAGCCATGCATAGCCGCGCCCCATGATCTCGACGTCGAGCTTGGAGTCGGCGAGATAGCGCGAATTCACGTCGGTGATCTCGAGCTCGCCGCGCGCGGACGGCTTGATGTCGGCGGCGATGTCGCACACCCGGTTGTCGTAGAAGTACAGGCCGGTCACCGCATAGTTCGAGCGCGGCACGGCCGGCTTCTCCTCGATCGACAGCGCGCGAAATTCCTTGTCGAATTCGACGACGCCGTAACGCTCGGGATCCTGCACGTGATAAGCGAACACCGTAGCGCCCGACTCCTTTGCGTTCGCACGCTCCAGTTGCTTCGCGAGATCGTGCCCGTAGAAGATGTTGTCGCCGAGAATCAGCGCCGACGGATCGTTGCCGACGAAATCCCTGCCGATGATGAACGCCTGCGCGAGCCCGTCCGGCGACGGCTGCACCGCGTAACGGATGTTCATCCCCCACTGGCTGCCGTCGCCGAGCATCGCCTCGAAGCGCGGCGTATCCTGCGGCGTCGAAATGATGAGTACGTCGCGAATCCCCGCCACCATCAGCGTGGACAGCGGATAGTAGATCATCGGCTTGTCGTATACGGGCAGGAGCTGCTTCGATACGACATGCGTGATTGGATAAAGTCGCGTGCCGGAGCCGCCCGCGAGAATGATGCCTTTACGTGCCATCGACCATGCCCTCAAGTACGTTGCGCGTAATTCGTCTCGACCCACTTGCGATATTCGCCCGACACGACGTCGTCCACCCACGCCTGATTGTCGAGATACCAGCTCACGGTCTTCGCCAGCCCCGTCTCGAACGTCTCCGCCGGCTTCCAGCCCAGTTCGCGCTCGAGCTTGCGCGCGTCGATCGCGTAGCGGCGGTCGTGACCGGGACGATCCTTCACGTAGGTAATCTGGTCGCGATACGAGCCCGTCGCCTTCGGCCGCGCATCGTCGAGCAGGTCGCACAGCGTATGCACGACGTCGAGGTTCTTCTTCTCGTTCCAGCCGCCGACGTTATACGTCTCGCCCGGTACGCCGCGCGCGAGCACCTCGCGGATCGCGCTGCAGTGATCTCCGACGTACAGCCAGTCACGCACGTTCTGGCCGTCGCCATAGATCGGCAGCGGCTTGCCCGCGAGCGCGTTCGCAATCATCAGCGGAATCAGCTTCTCGGGAAACTGATATGGGCCGTAGTTGTTCGAGCAGTTCGTGGTCAGCGTCGGCAAGCCGTACGTATGGTGATAGGCGCGCACGAGATGATCGGAGCCGGCCTTCGTCGCGGAGTACGGGCTGTTCGGCGCGTACGGCGTCGTTTCGGAGAATTGCGGATCGGCCGCGGACAGCGACCCGAATACCTCGTCGGTCGACACGTGCAGGAAGCGGAACCCGGCCTTGTCGGCGTCGCTCAGGCCGTTCCAATGCGCGCGCGCCGCTTCGAGCAGCGTAAACGTGCCGACGACATTCGTCTGCACGAAATCGGCGGGGCCGTGGATCGAGCGGTCGACATGGCTTTCGGCGGCGAAGTGCACGACGGCGCGCGGCGCGTGCTCTGCAAACAGCGCATCGAGCGCAGCGCGGTCGCAAATGTCGACGCGCGCGAACACGTGCTTCGGATTACCATCCAGCGACTGCAGCGTGCGCAGATTGCCCGCATAGGTCAGCTTGTCGACGTTGAGCACGGGTTCGTCGCTGTGGTGCAGCCAGTCGAGAACGAAATTGGCGCCGATAAAACCCGCACCGCCCGTAACCAGGATCATGAGACTCCCTCTAGAAATGTGCGGTACGCCCAGCCGGGCGCTTGCCGCATGGCATATCGCAAGTGGCAATGCCCGGGCCACATCAGGCCCGGATTTTAACCGGTCGCCATGATCGACAAAGTCACGAAATGCTAATTTTTTGCGAGGAAAACGATAATTATAGGAAATCGTGCAAAGCAAGAGCCATGCCGCTAACAACTTGATACAACGCTCCGGCCCTGCATCATCGGGAAAAATTCTGTCAGATCAAATGGTTGAAGTGGTATGAAGATTGCCCGCCCGTTGTAGAGTTCTCTTTTCTACCAAACCGCCCAGCTTCGCAACCACCCACCCCCATGCCCCCTCCCCCCATCGCCATCGGCGACATCCAAGGCTGCCATTCGGCTTTCCTCTCGCTGACGGAAAAGCTCGCCGCCCCACCCGACACCCCGTTCTGGATTGCCGGCGACGTCGTCAACCGCGGTCCCGCGTCTCTCGCGGCGCTCCGTGAACTCGTCGACCTCGGCCCCCGCGCCACCGTCGTCCTAGGCAACCACGACCTCCACCTGCTCGCCGTCTCGGCCGGCATCCGCACCGAGCGCCCCGGCGACACGATCGGCGAGATCCTCGACGCGCCCGACGCCGAGGCCTTGCTGGAATGGGTCCGCCATCGCCCGTTCGCGCATTTCGAGCACGGGATGCTGCTCGTCCACGCGGGCGTCCTGCCGCAATGGGACGTCACGCTCGCGCTGGAACTCGCCGACGAACTGCAGCGCGCGCTGCGCGCGCCGGACTGGCGCGACACGCTCTCGCACCTGTACGGCAACGATCCGAACCAATGGCATCCGAACCTGAAAAAACGCGACCGGATGCGCGTCGCGTTCAACGCGTTCACGCGCATCCGCTTCTGCACGCCGGACGGCGCGATGGAGTTCCGCACGAGCGGCGGCCCCGCCAGCGCGCCGCCCGGCTACCTGCCGTGGTTCGACGTGCCCGGCCGCCGCACCGAAGACGTGACGGTCGTGTTTGGACATTGGGCCGCGCTCGGCCTGATGCTGCGCGACAACGTCATCGCGCTCGATTCGGGGTGCGTATGGGGAAATCAGCTGTCAGCCGTGCGCCTGACGGCCGATCCGGCCGGACGCACGGTCACGCAGGTGCAATGCGAGGCGTGCCGCACGCCGGGAGAGTAAGCGCACGGGCGCAACGGCGCCCGTGCAAGCGGACAGCGAGCCCGCGCCGCCCCTAGCCTTCGCGGCCCGGCACCGGCTCGTCGGCCGCGCCGTCGGCGGCCGCGCCGGCGCCGACTTCGGTCGCCGGGTAGGCATCCCGGGCAAGCTGCTCGAGCGCACCGGCCGTGGGCCGGCCGACGCCGGCCTGCAGCGTGTCGAGCGCCGCCGCGATCGCATCCCGCGCAGCCGCGGACGTCGCGCGCCGGTCGCCGCCCGGCTCGATCGGATCGCACACGTACAGGTGCGCGACGAGCGGGCCGCCGTTCAGCACCATGTCGAGCGACTTGCCGAGCGACAGCTCGCCGATGTACGCCGGCGCGACCGACTGGCGCCCCTTCGCATCCTCGTACATCAGGCAGACCGGCTGCACCGCGCAGCCGGCGGACACCGCGGCCTGGAACAGGTTCGCATGGAACGGCAGCAGCCCCTGCCCGTCGGAGGTCGTCCCTTCAGGAAACACGCACATCAACCCGCCGTTGCGCAGGCGCTCGGCCATCTCGTGCATGATCCGCATCGCCTCGGTGCGCTTCTCGCGCTGCAGGAACACGGTGTCGAGCTGCGCCGCGAGCCAGCCGACAACCGGCCACTGGCGCACCTCCGCCTTCGACACGAACGGCGTCGGCCGCCACGCGTTGATCGCGTAGATGTCGAGCCACGAAATGTGGTTGCCGACGACGAGCGCGCTCGAATCGAGGCGCGCGCCGTCGTTGTGGACCACGAGACGCATCCCGCAGATCCGCAGCAGCTTGACGGACCAGCGCCGGGTCATCTCGACGCGTTGCGCGGGCGCGAGGCGCGGAAAGCGCAGCGCGACGATCGCCATGCCGCGCAGCAGGTGGAAGACGAGGCGCAACTTGCGAAGGGCTGTCATGGCGCGAGTCCGGCGATTCAGTTCTCGAACGCAATCTGCCCGGCGACGAGCGTCGCACGCACGCGGGCCGGCAGTTCGTAGCCGAGGAACGGCGAGTTGTGGCCCTGGCTCTTCAGCCCGCGCGGCTCGACGCGCCAGTGCGCGCGCGGATCGAACACGCACAGGTCGGCCGCGCCGCCTTCGGTCACGCGGCCGGCCGGCAGCTTCAGCACGTCGGCAGGCGCGGACGTGATGCGCCTGAGCGCCTGCGCGAGCGGCGTGCCCGTCTCGTCGGCCCACTTCACCGTCAGCGACAGCAGCAGTTCGAGGCCGGTCGCGCCGGGCGTCGCCTCGCCGAACGGCAGCAGCTTCTCGTCGTCGTCGACGGGCGTATGGTCGGAGCAGATCGCGTCGATCGTGCCGTCGGCCAGCGCCGCGCGGATCGCCTCGCGGTCGCGTTCGCTGCGCAGCGGCGGATCGAGGCGGAACTGCGAATCGAAATAGCCGATGTCGACGTCGATCAGGTGCAGGTGATTCGCGCTGACGTCACACGTCACCGGCAAGCCTTCGGCCTTCGCCGCGCGCACGAGCGCGAGGCCGGCTGCCGACGACAGCCGCGCGAGGTGCACGCGCGCGCCCGTCACGCGCATCAGCTCGAAGATCGTGTGCAGCGCGATCGTCTCGGCCGCGACCGGCACGCCGGACAGCCCGAGCCGCGACGCGAGCGGGCCGCTTGCCGCGACGCCGCCGCGGCCGATGAACGCGTCGAGCGGGCGCAGCCACGTAGTGAAGCCGTAGGTGCTCGCGTATTGCAGCGCGCGCAGCAGCACCTGCGTGTCGCGCACCGGCACGTTCGCGTGCGTGAAGCCGACGCAGCCCGATTCGGTCAGCGCGACCATCTCGGTGATCACTTCGCCCTTGAGGCCGACCGTCAGCGCGCCGAGCGGATAGACGTTCGCCTGGCGCAGGTTGCTCGCGCGGAATTTCAGCATCTCGACGAGGCCCGGCTCGTCGAGCACGGGGTCGGTGTCCGGCGGGCACACGAGGCTCGTCACGCCGCCCGCGACGGCGGCGGCCATCTCGGACTGGAGCGTCGCCTTGTGCTCGTAGCCGGGCTCGCGCAGCCGCGCGCACAGGTCGACGAGGCCGGGCGCGACGATCATGCCGGTTGCGTCGATCGTCTTCGCGGCGTTGAAATCGGCCGGCGCCGTGCCGACCGAGGCGATCTTGCCGGCCGCGACGAACACGTCGGCCTGCCGTTCGGTACCGGCGACCGGGTCGATCAGCGTGCCGCCTTTGATATGAATCTTCATGCGCTGTCTGTGAATGCGTTGAATGCGTGTAAGGGTGCGCGACGCGCGGGCTCAGTCGTTGTTGCCGGCGACGATGCCCATCACCGCCATCCGCACGGCGATGCCGAACGTGACCTGATTGAGGATCACCGACTGCGGGCCGTCCGCGACCTGCGAGTCGATCTCGACGCCGCGGTTCATCGGGCCGGGGTGCATCACGATCGCGTCGGGCGCTGCGAGCGCGAGGCGCTCGGGCGTCAGGCCCCAGGTCTTGAAGTACTCCTGCGCGGACGGCAGCAGCGCGCCGCTCATCCGCTCGTTCTGGAGGCGCAGCATGATGATCACGTCGACGTCCCTGAGCCCCTCGTCGAGGTTGTGGAACACGCGCACGCCCATCTGCTCGAGCCCGCCCGGCAGCAGCGTGCGCGGGCCGATCGCGCGCACTTCCGGCACGCCGAGCGTGGTCAGCGCGTGGATGTCCGAGCGCGCGACGCGCGAGTGCAGGATGTCGCCGACGATCGCCACGCGCAGCTTCGTGAAGTCGCGCTTGTAGTGGCGGATCGTGTACATGTCGAGCAGGCCCTGCGTCGGGTGCGCGTGGCGGCCGTCGCCGGCGTTGATCACGTGCACGTGCGGCGCGCAGTGCTCGGCGATCAGGTACGGCGCGCCGCTCGACGCATGACGCACGACGAACAGGTCCGCATGCATCGCCGACAGATTGTTGATCGTGTCGAGCAGCGACTCGCCCTTGCTCGTCGACGACGCGTTGATGTTCAGGTTCAGCACGTCGGCCGACAGGCGCGTCGCGGCGATCTCGAAGGTCGTGCGGGTGCGCGTCGAGTTCTCGAAGAACAGGTTGAACACGGACTTGCCGCGCAACAGCGGCACCTTCTTCACTTCGCGATCCGTCACGCTGACGAACTGCTCGGCGGTATCGAGGATGTGCGTGACGATCGAGCGCGGCAGCCCTTCGATCGACAGCAGGTGCTTCAGCTCGCCGTTTTTCGTGAGCTGCGGGTTGCCCTTCAGAAAGCCGTAGCGGAATCGCTCGGGGCTCGCGGCCGCAGCGGGGTTGCCGGTGCGGCCAGTCGTGTCGGTGGTCATGATGTGCGTGAGTCCAACGTATGCAAACGGGCCGCGGCGCGAACCGGCGGCCCGGGATCCTGGTTCGGGGCGCTCAGCCGCCGTGCGCCTCGACGCGCAGCGTGAACCGCGCCGCGTCGCCGCGCGCGAGCACGAGGGTCGCGTCGGCCGGCACGCCGATCGCGCCGCCGGCGAACCGCGCGGCAACCGGCAGCTCGCGGCCGCCGCGGTCCGCCAGCACCGCCAGCTCGACCGCGGCCGGACGGCCGTAGTCGAACAGCTCGTTGAGCGCCGCGCGGACGGTGCGCCCCGTGTACAGCACGTCGTCGACGAGCACGATGCGCGCGCCGTCGACGTCGAACGGCAGCGCGGTCGGGCTCGCCTGGCTGTGCAGCCCCTTCTTCGCGTAGTCGTCGCGGTGCAGCGCGACGTTCACCACGCCGAAGCCGGGCGCGCCGAGATCGCGCGCGAGCCGCTCGGCCAGCCACGCGCCGCCGCTGT
The DNA here is from genome assembly GCF_000833595.1 of Burkholderia sp. MSHR3999. Classification (NCBI taxonomy): domain Bacteria; kingdom Pseudomonadati; phylum Pseudomonadota; class Betaproteobacteria; order Burkholderiales; family Burkholderiaceae; genus Burkholderia; species Burkholderia sp. MSHR3999. Next base: position 583,487 of record NZ_JRFO01000001.1, on the reverse strand, counting down.
GGATGCCGGCGAGCCGGGGGCCGCCCGCATCGGCGAAGGCCGCGCCGTACGCGTCGCGGATCTGGTCCAGCAGGACGCGGTATAGCGCCTCGGCGTCAATGGTGCTCATGGTCGGACAATTGGTCGAGATACTGTTGAAGGATGACGCGCGCGGCCTCGGCATCGAGCATCCCGGCGCGCACGCGGCCGCGGACGTCCCGCGCGCGCAGCGCGGCCTCGGCCTCGACCGACGAATAGCGCTCGTCGACCCAGGTCACCGGCAGGCCGAAGCGGCCGTTCAGCTGGTTGCCGAAACGCTTCGCCTGCTGCGTCATGTCGTGCGGCGTGCCGTCCGGATGCATCGGCAGGCCGACGACGAGCGCGTCCGGCCGCCATTCGGCCAGCAGGTCGCCGACCGCCTTGAAGCGGTGCTCGCGGTTCAGGTTGGGAATCACGACGAGCGCGCGGGCCGAGCGCGTCAGCGCATTGCCGATCGCGACGCCGATGCGTTTCTCGCCGTAGTCGAACGCCATGAGCGTCGCGTCACGCGCGCTCGTGCCGTTCATGCGTGCCCTGCTTCGCCGGACAGCATCGACGAGCTGACGCCGAGCAGGCCGAGCGCGGCCTCGAAGCGCTCCTCGGCCGGCGTGTCGAACACGATCCGCGGATCGGCGGCGACGGTCAGCCAGCCGTTGCGGGAGATTTCCTCCTCGAGCTGCCCCGCGCCCCAGCCCGCATGGCCGAGCGTCAACAGGAAGCGCTTCGGGCCCGTGCCCGTCGCGACCGCCTCGAGCACGTCCTTCGACGTCGTCATCTCCAGCCCGCCCTCGACGGACATCGACGAGTTGTAGTTCGCGCCCTCGACCGGCTCGTGCAGCACGAAGCCGCGCTCCGTCTGCACCGGCCCGCCGAAATACACGGGGATGTGCAAGAGCGGCTCGATCTCGAGCTTCAGGTCGATGCGGTTGAACAGGGATTCGAGGTCGATGTCGGTCGGACGATTGATGACGAGGCCGAGCGCGCCGCGCTCGCTGTGATCGCAAAGGTAGACCACCGTTCCCGAGAACGTCGGATCGGCCATGTTCGGCATGGCGATCAGGAACTGGTTGGTAAGGTTGATGCGATCGGAAGGCTTTGACATGGTTTGGATTTTAGCAAAGACACCGCGGCCTGTTGGCGGCCGCGATCAACAAGCAACGCCGCGCCGCGCTGGCAACGGCGCGCACGGATCACACGGCACTCTAACATGCACACGGGAGCCGGCGGCAGCGCGTCGCCGGGCGCACGGCACGGGCGCCCGCGTCACGCATCATCCGTGCCCGGTGCGGCCGAGCGCGGCGCCGAGGGCTTCACCGGCCGCGCTCAGGTCCGGCGGCGCCACGCCGGCCGCGATCTTGAGCAGCGCCGCGCGCAGCATGTCCGACGCGTGCCGATGCGCCGCGAGGCCGCCTTCGGCCGCCGGCACGCCATGCGCGGCGCGGCGCCACGCGAGGCCGAGCGCGTCGGCCAGCAGCGCCGTGTGGCCAAGGCCGAGCGCACAGGCCGCCGCGCCCACGCGGTACGCGGCTTCGGCCGCGCGCCATGCAACGCTCGCGTCGGCCGCCGCCGGATCGGCCGCGAGGTCGGCCATCGACGCGTCGGCGGTCTGCAGGAAATCCTCGTAAGCATGCGCGTTGACGGTCACGACGCCGAGTTCGCGGGTCGGCGCCGCCGCGATCGCGTCCTGCTCGGCGCGCGCGGCGTCGGCTTCCCACAGCGCTTCGGACGCCGGCGTGCCCGCCACGTGCCAGTCGACCGTCAATCCGTAGTCGTGCAGCACGTCGACGAGCGCGACGTCCTCGGCCGCCGCGCCGAACAGCGCGAAATCGCGCCACAGCAGCGCCACCGTCTCGCGCACGAGGTCGGGCGGTGCCGACCGGCGGCCCTGCGCATGCTCGCCGAGCAGCAGGTTGGTGCGCGCGAGGAAGCGTTTCAACTCGCCCGCGCCGCTTGCACGCAGCGCGCGCAGGCACGCGGCCGCGAGCCGCCAGAAGTCATAGGGCGCGTCGGCGGCGAGTTCGGTCATGCAGGCGTCGAGCGCATCGAGCGCCGCGTCGGGCGGCACCTGGTGCGCCCGCAGCGCGGCGAGCAGCGCCTGCTCGTAGCGTGCGCGCGTGCGCACGACGGCTGCGGCGGGCAGCACGCGCAGCGAGGCGGGCGGCACCGCGCGGCCGGCGAGCGCGAGCGTGTCGTACGGCACCTGCACGCGCAGGTCCGCCGCGCTCTGCGCGCGCAGCTTGCGGAAGTGGTCGAACAGGATCGGCGAGCAGGCGAGCTCGCGCAGGTTGTGCCGCGCGACCGCGGCCCGGAAATCGCGCAGCGCGGCCCGGCATCCGGCGGAAGTCGGCTCGGTGGCGACGAGCGCGGCGGCCTGCGCCAGCTGGCCCGCGAAGCGGGCGGCGGGCAGCCAGCCGGCCTCGGCGAGCACGGCCGCAGCCGCGGACAACGGCGCGGCTGCATCGTCGCGGCGGTCGAACGCCGCCTCGGCCGCCGCAAGCCACGCGTCGGCCGCCCGCACCGCCCCGCCACGCGGGTTGGGCAGTGCATCAATAACGGGGATTACCGCCGGATCGGACATCGAGGGCACTCGCGCTGGTCATGGGCAAGCTGCTCGCGTTGCCGCGGCGCCAAAGCGCCGGCGGCACCGAGGCCGGAGCGGAATGTCCTGAGGGCGACGGCCCGGTCAGATCTGGACCATCTCGAAGTCTTCCTTGCGCGCGCCGCATTCCGGACACGTCCAGTTGATCGGGACGTCTTCCCAGCGCGTGCCCGGGGCGATGCCCTCTTCGGGCAGCCCGGCTTCTTCGTCGTAAATCCAGCCACAAATCAGGCACATCCAGCTCTTGTATTCCATCTTAAGCCGCGTAGGGAAGGTCGGTAAATTCGAGAGCCATGATGGTACCGTGTCGGGGCCGGACTGCCTAGCGATCGCGCTCCAGGCGCACGCCTTCGTTGCGTCGCGCTAAAAAATCCGTTCTGCGTGCCGGTTTTCCGCCGCATAATGGCTGCGAAGGGCTCACCACGCTGGTGCAGCCCGCCCCGCTTGACCGTTTTTTCTTGCCCCATTTGTCCATGTCCAGCAACGCCCCTCCGATCGTCCTTACCTTCGGCTTGTCCGATCCCACCGGCGGCTCCGGCCTCCAAGCCGATCTGATGACCCTGGCGAGCATGGGCTGTCACGGCGTGTCCGTCCTGACGGGCTACACCGTGCGCGACTCGGCTGCCTGCGACGAGGTGACGGGCCTCGATCCCGACGTCGTCGCCGCGCAGGCGCGCATGCTGCTCGAGGACATGCCGGTCGCCGCGTTCAAGATCGGCGCGACCACGCGCGCGGAAGTCGTGAGCGCGATCGCCGAGGTAGTCGCCGACTATGACGGCGTGCCGCTCGTGCTCGCGCCCGATTTCACGCTCGACGACGAGCACGTGCTTGCCGCCGACGACCTGCGCGAATCGATTGCCGACCTGCTTGCGCCGCAGACGACGCTGCTGGTCGCCGACCATGCGACGCTGATCGCGCTCGCGCAGCCGGACGGCGACGCGGAAGCGCCGAATCTCGACGCCGCGCTGGCGCATCTGCTGTCGCAGGGCTGCGAGTACATCCTCGCGTCCGAAGCCGGCTCGCACCGGCTCGTCAATACGCTGTACGGCGAGGAAGGCCAGATCCGCGAAGACATGTGGGATCGCACGCCGCACCGGCTGATGGGCCTCACCGATACGCTCGGCGCGGCGATCGCGGCGCTGCTCGCGAACGGGCAGGAACCGCCCGAAGCGGTGCGCGAGGCGCAGGAATACCTGTACCAGGCCGTGCGCGACGCGTTCCGGCCGGGCATGGGCGCGTATCTGCCGGACCGGTTCTTCTGGGCGCGCAGCAACGACGAGGATGCATCGCCGCCCGCGATGACGCCGGACTCGCTGCCGAGGACGACTCATCGGCATTGAGTCGTCGATTAGTCGTCGATCGACGCCGCCGCACCCGCTGCGGCGAACGGCGCAAACAAAAAAAGACCCGCATCGCTGCGGGTCTTTTTTTGGCTGGAACGCGCGTCGCCGCGCGTTCCGGACACATCGACCGAAGTCGATTACATGTCCATGCCCATGCCGCCCATGCCGCCCGGCATGCCGCCCGGCATCGGCGCTTCTTCCTTCGGCAGTTCCGCGACAGCTGCGTCCGTCGTCAGCAGCAGGCCTGCGACCGATGCCGCGTTCTGCAGTGCGGTGCGCGTGACCTTGGTCGGGTCGACGACGCCGGCTTCGACCATGTCGACGTACTCGCCCGTAGCTGCGTTGTAGCCGTAGTTGCCCTTGCCTGCAGCAACCGCTGCGACCACGACGCTCGCTTCTTCGCCACCGTTCGTGACGATCTGGCGCAGCGGCTCTTCCATCGCGCGCAGCACGATCTTGATGCCGGCGTTCTGGTCGGCGTTCACGCCGGTCAGGCCTGCGATCGCGGTGCGTGCACGGATCAGCGCGACGCCGCCGCCCGGGACGATGCCTTCTTCAACGGCAGCGCGGGTTGCGTGCAGCGCGTCTTCGACACGTGCCTTCTTTTCCTTCATTTCGACTTCGGTCGCAGCGCCGACCTTGATCACCGCAACACCGCCGGCCAGCTTCGCCACGCGCTCTTGCAGCTTCTCACGGTCGTAGTCCGACGTCGCTTCTTCGATCTGCGTGCGGATCTGCTTGACGCGCGCTTCGATGTTCACGGCTTCGCCTGCGCCGTCGATGATCGTCGTGTTTTCCTTGCCCACTTCGATGCGCTTCGCCTGGCCCAGTTCTGCCAGCGTTGCCTTCTCGAGCGTGAGGCCGGTTTCTTCCGCGATGACCTGACCGCCGGTCAGGATCGCGATGTCTTCCAGCATCGCCTTGCGACGGTCGCCGAAGCCCGGCGCCTTGACGGCAACGGTCTTCAGGATGCCGCGGATGTTGTTGACGACCAGCGTTGCGAGCGCTTCGCCTTCGACGTCTTCAGCGATGATCAGCAGCGGACGGCCTGCCTTCGCGACTTGCTCGAGCACCGGCAGCAGATCGCGGATGTTCGAGACCTTCTTGTCGTGCAGCAGCACGAACGGGTTCTCGAGGACGGCGACTTGCTTGTCCGGGTTGTTGATGAAGTACGGCGACAGGTAGCCGCGGTCGAATTGCATGCCTTCGACGACGTCCAGCTCGTCGGCCAGCGACTTGCCGTCTTCGACGGTGATCACGCCTTCCTTGCCGACCTTGTCCATCGCTTCAGCGATGCGATCGCCGATCGACGAATCGCTGTTCGCCGAAATCGAGCCGACTTGCGCGATTTCCTTGTTCGTCGTGCACGGCTTGCTGATCTTCTTCAGCTCTTCGACTGCCGCTGCGACGGCCTTGTCGATGCCGCGCTTCAGGTCCATCGGGTTCATGCCCGATGCGACGTACTTCATGCCTTCGCGGACGATCGATTGCGCGAGGACGGTTGCCGTCGTCGTGCCGTCGCCTGCGTTGTCGCTGGTCTTGGAAGCGACTTCCTTGACCATTTGCGCGCCCATGTTCTGGAGCTTGTCCTTCAGCTCGATTTCCTTCGCGACCGACACACCGTCCTTGGTGACCGTCGGGCCGCCGAAGCTGCGCTCGAGCACCACGTTGCGGCCCTTCGGACCCAGCGTGACCTTCACTGCGTTGGCGAGAATGTTCACGCCTTCGACCATCTTCGAGCGGGCGGAATCGCCGAATACGACGTCTTTAGCTGCCATCTTCTAACTCCTTGGATTCTTGGGAATATGTACCGTAAGTGGACGCTTACTTGGCGTTGACCACGGCCATGATGTCTTCTTCGCGCATCACCAGCAGTTCCTGGCCGTCGACCTTGACGGTCTGGCCAGCGTACTTGCCGAACAGGACGCGATCGCCGACCTTCACGTCGAGCGCGATCGGCGCGCCCTTGTCGTCGCGCTTGCCCGGGCCGATGGCCAGGACTTCGCCTTGATCCGGCTTCTCAGCGGCTGCGTCGGGGATCACGATGCCCGAGGCGGTCTTGGTTTCCTGATCGAGGCGCTTGACGATCACGCGATCGTGCAAAGGACGAAGGTTCATATTCACTCCTCTCTTGACTGAGATTGAAGAACGCTTGGGAATCTGCCCGGCGGGACGCCCGGCAGAAAATTGTTAGCACTCTCGTGCAGCGAGTGCTAATTATATGGACGGGTTTTGACAAATTCAAGAAGGGGGGACGCGCGATTTTTGCGCGCTTTCGAACGACCCGAAGCGCACCGCCAAGCACCACAAATATGATTTAAAAACATCGACTTACAACAAAACCCCAGACTCGCCGCGGCGCCTCCGCGTCAACTCGCCGGCGATCCGCCCCCTGTCGGACACCGGGTAAGCACGGGTGTCCGAACGCGCTGACCAGGGGATTGATCTGAAGTTTGCATCGCCCAATGGAGACGGCATCCGCGCACGGATGCGCCCGGCCGTGCTGACGCGCGGCATGCGGATCATTCAATGCATCGCGTGATCGCCGAACTGGAGGCCGCACAGCAGCTGGTCGCAAGCCGCGTCGTCTGCGCGAGCGTCAGCGTCGACAGCAGCTCGGCGAGCGGCGCCGACAGGCCGAGCCGGAACATGCCCGCCTCGCGATCGTCTCGCAGCAGGCGTTGCGCGAGCATCAGATAAGACAGGTTGATGTCCCGAATCGAATCCGGCGTCTCGTTGTTATGGTTCACGTCTCTCTCCGTTGGGCGGGGTCGCCGCGTGTGACCGGCGCGCATCGCCGGCCCGCCGTTCGTCTTTGCTCCAGCGGCGCGCCGTCACGCGCACCGCCGGACATACCCGGCGTTCAGCATCCGCCGCGCACGTCCGACACGCCCTCGGCGATGAGGCTCTTCGCCAGTTCGCGTAAAAGGTGCTCGGTCAACGCGCCGGCGCCGCTCTGGGCGAGGCGTTGCAATTCGATCAGGTCCTGGGCTGCGCGGCTCATGATGGTCTCCATGTGGTTTTGAATACCGGATGTCAAGCTGCTGGTTCGACAAGAAGGAAGCCAGCCACTCAAGCCTCATGCAGCGTTCGATCGCTGAACCGGGCACGGAGGCGTCCGTTGTGGGGATATCGGCACCCGCGTCGGGGGCAGGTTCGATCACGTCGGACGAAAAACGGAATACGTTTGTTGTGAGGAAAGTATCGGCAACGGCGGGCGGGATTCAAATCATCGAACGCTGATCTTCACGTCATATTTTCGCGGGCCGTCGTGTAGGGATTCGCCGACAGGGCCGGCGCGCCGCTGACAGCCCGCGCGGCGCCTTCGGCCCCGCGCGTCAGCCGCGGCCCGCCGGCCCGCCCTGCGGGTCCGCACAGCATGCGCGGCACGCGCCGGCGACCGGCGCGAACGACCGGCCGTCCGCCTCGACGCAGGCGCCGAGCAGTTGCGCGAGCCCGCGCGCGCCTTCGCGCATCACGACGTCGTGATTCCATTTGAACAGCGGACGGGCCAGCGGCGCGAGCCAGTTCATCCAGCGCACGTGCGTGCGGATGTGCCAGTCGTAGCGAACGATCGTGCGCTCGGCATCGCCGGCGAACGACCAGCGGCCGTCGCCCTCGACCGCGCCGCTCGCGCGGCCTTCGAGCACGCGCATCGGCTCGACGCGCAGCACGCGCATGTCGAAGCTCAGCCGGTACGGCAGCGCGCCCTTCCATGTGTACCGGTGCAGCGCGCCGACGCCGTGCGGGTCGCCGCATTCGACCTCGACGGTCCGCTCCGCCCCCTTCCACCAGTCCGGCCACACGTCGACCTGGTAGATCGCGTTCCAGACCGCCGCCAACGGCGCGTCCACCCGCCACGTCGTCGAGAACCGGTACTCAGCCATGCCGCCTCCGGCATATCAGGGATCGAAGAAATGATCGGGGAACGCGACGTCGATCTCGACATCGTCGAGCGTGACGGTCTCGAGCGGCCGGCCGTCGCCGTCCGCGAAGCTGACCACCTTCAGCGGAAAGCCGTCCTCGGCGTCGAGCCATAGCTGGTAGCGATGCACGCCCGCCACCGCATGCGCGGGCGCGCCGGTGACGGTGACGCGCAGCGCGGTCCGGCCGCCGACCGGCTCCTCGCCCTGCAGCACGGTCACGCCGCCTTCCTGCAGCGCGCGCACGTTGCGCAGCAGCTCGCCGACATCGGACTGGTCGACCCGGTGGCCGCTCGGGTCTCGCACGAGCGGATTGGTCGGCGCCAGCGACAGCGCCGGCGGCAGATGCGCGCCGAACGGCCGCACCCGCACCTTGCGGCTGACCGGATCGTAGACCAGCACCGCGCCATGATGCGGCGCAACGAAATCCATCCGGACGTAGCCGGGCTTCCGGTACGCGTAGCGGACCTCGGTGTGCTCGCCCTGCCGCGGCCACGCACGGATCGTCGCCCGGTACGAGCTCGCCTGCTCGAAATGCGTCTGCGCGACGGTCACGGGGTCTGCGGTCATGCTCGCTCCAAGCAACGCGGCGGCGGCCAGCCATCCGGCAATCACGGCGCCCCCTCGACCTCCAGCACGCCCTCCATGCCGCGGTCGCGGTGGCTCTTGAGGAACAGCAGCCGATGCGTGCAATAGTAGGCGAAGCGGCCCGCCTGCGTCGGCGTGAAGCGGAAGGTCCTCGGCGTGGTCGACAACTCGGTGCGCACCGCGATGCCGGCCTGCGGCGCGTCGATCGCGAAGCTGTGCGGCGTCAGCCCGGCCTCCTTCGACACCGTCAGCTCGACCGGGACGCGGGCCTTCACGATCACGTGGCTCGGGTGAAAGAAGTAGCTGCCGCCGACGATCGCGACCCGCTGCACGCCGTCGGCGTCGACCGGCACGCGCACCGGCGCATCGTCGGCGGCGCGCGCGGCGCCCATGCCGGCCGCGCCGGCCGCCAGCGCAAGCAAGATGATTCGGGCCGCTCGCCACATCGCATCCTCCGTTTCCGCGCTACGCGGCTCGTCATCCCTTCCACGCGTTGGTCGAGCCGCCGAGCGCGCCGCACGCTTCCATCGCGATCTCGCGCAGGCGCGGCTCGTCGCCGCGGCCGGACAGCGCATAGCCCATCCCGCGATCCGACCAGAAGTAGGTGCGGCGGCCGTCGGCGACGAGCGCGCGCGGCGCCACGCTGCGCCCGCTGAAGACGGTCGCGTACAGCGTCACGCGCTCGCCGTCCGCGCGCTGGTACATGAACTGCGCGGCCGGCCCCGATACGCCGGGCAGCAGCCGCCCGCCGATCAGCGTGTAGCCGTATTCGGCGAGCGACGGCGCACGCACCGGCTGGCCGACGCGTTCCGACAGCCACGCCGCGAGCCGCTCGGGCTCGCTCGCGCCGATCTCGACCGGGTGCTGGCGATCGATCGCGTACACCGCGTACGCGACGTCCGCGCGCGCGGCAAACGCCGGCGTCCCGCCGAACGTCGTCCATTCGGCATGCAGCGCGAGGCCGAGCAGCAGCCCGGCCGCGAGCCCGCCGAGGCCGGCCGCGACGGCGCGACGCCACGATGCTCGGCGCTGCACGAACAGCACCGGCGCCGCACCGGGCAGCGGGAACAGCGCTTGCAGCGCAGCGCGCTGCGCACGGTAATGCGCGAATCGTTCGGCATCCTCGTGATTCGCCTGCAGGCGTTCGAGCACCTCGCTCCGCTCCGGCCCGGACAGCTCGCCGTCCAGCAGCGCGGACAGCAGCCGGGCCGACGCGTCCGCGTCGTGTTCGTTCGAGGGCTTGCGCGAATCGTCCATCATGTCTTCCTGATCACCCGTAGCGCGGCGTGCCGGCTCGCCGACGCGTCGTCCGACAACAGCGCGCGCATGTGCTCGCGCGCCCGCGCCAGCCGCGACATCACGGTGCCCACCGGCACCGCCAGCACCTGCGCGGCCTCTTGGTAGCTCAGCTCCTCGAGCGCCACCAGCAGCAGCACCTCGCGCTGCTCGACGGGCAGCCGGTACAGCGCGCGCTGCACGTCGCGCAGCAGCAGCCCGCTGATCTCGCCCGCGGGCGCGGCCATCGTCTGCCAGGGCGCGGTCGCGTCATCCACCGCGATCTCGCGCCGCGCGCGCAACTGGTCGATGAAACGGTGACGCAGCAGCGTCAGCAGCCACGCGCACAGGTTGCCGTCGACGCGCGGCGGCTTGTTCAGCGCGCGTTCGAGCGTGTCCTGCACGAGATCGTCGGCCCAGGCCGGGTCGCCCGTCAGCGCGCGTGCATACCGCGTCAGGCGCGGCAGCCACACCAGCAGGTCCGATTCGTAGCTCATCCGGACGCCTCGCGCAGCGGCGCGCCGTCACGGCCGCGCAACGTGCCACATGCCGCCCATCCCGTCGCCGCCCGCGTCGCCCGGCTTGCCGTCCATCTTCCACCGGTACAGCGGGTGTCCCTTGTACGCCCATTGCATCTTGCCGTCGTCGCGCTTGACGAGACTCCATGCGCCCGACGCCTTGTCATAGGCATCGGCGAGCGCCGGCGGCCAGCTGGCCGCGCATGCGCTATCGCACTGGCTCTTGCCCGGCGCGTCGCGATCGAACGTGTACAGCGTCATCCGGTCTTCGTCGACCAGCTTCCCGCCGCTGACCTGCGGCAGCTCCGCGGCGGCGGGCATCGCCGCCCCGATCGTCAACGCGGCGACGAGCAGCATCCGTTTCATTCCCGCTCTCCTTCGCATGGCATAGCGACGCGCACGGCGCCGCCGGGCGCGGACGCGGCCGGCGCGAAACCGGAGAATCGACGCCATCGCGGAAATTATCCCGCCGCGCGGCCGCGCCGTGACTCGGTAGATAAACGGACGAGCGCGGCCAATTATTCCGTCGCGACCCGACAAATGTGTGGAAGCGGCGAGCGACGGCCGGGTTCGCGGGGGTGCGCGAACGGGGTCGAATGGAAAAGGCGGCATGACATCGCTGTCGTGCCGCCTCGCTTGACCGCCAGCGGGCAACGGCGATGCACGCCGCTGCCCGGGGTCTCCGCTGTGCTATCTCGGCAGTGCGCCCGTCAGCGTCGTCAGCAGCGACGACACCGGCGCCAGCGGGTTGTTCGCCGAGCCGCCGCCCGAGTGCGGCGTGACCGACACGCTCGGCGTCAAGCCGAGCGCCGTGCCCACTGCGGCGCCGGCCGAGTTGACGACCGTGGCCGTCGCGGTCGCGCCGGTCGTCAGCGCCGAGCCGATCGCACCCGCCGTGCTGCCGGCCGCACCTGCGCCCGCGCCCATCAGGCCACCGCCCGCCGCCGCCGTCGAACCGGCCGCGCCGGCGAGCGCGCCGCCCGCCTGCGACAGTGCCGCCGGGCCGTTCGCGAGTGCCCCCGTCAGCGCGCCGGCCGCTTGCGACAGCGGTGCGCCCGCGTTGCCCAACGCGCCCGTCGCCGTGCCGAGCGCACCGGTCAGCGCGCCGGAAGGATTGCCGCCGCCCGTCAGACCGTTCACGAGATTCGTGACCGGCGCGATCGGGCTGCCGCCGGCCGCGCCGGTCAGCGTGTTCACCACTTGGGTTACTGCGCCCTGGACCGGGGCCAGCGGGTTCGTGCCGCCGAGGGTGCCCACAGCCTGATTCAACACACCCTGAACTGGCGCCAGCGGGTTCGCGCCACCGCCGAGGCTGCCCAATGCGCCCGTCAGCGCGCCGGAAGGATTACCGCCGCCGAGCGTGCTCACGACCTGATTCAGCGCACCCTGGACCGGCGCCAGCGGATTGGCGCCGCCGCCCAGATTGCCCAGCGCGCCGGTCAGCGAATTCACCGCGTTGCCGAGTGCGGCTGTTGCCGTGCTCGCGGCGTTGCTCAGCGCGCCGGCCGGGTTGCCGCTGCCTAACGCGCCCGCGACCTGGCTCACCGCGCCTTGCACCGGCGCGAGCGGGTTCGAGCCGCCGAGATTGCCGAGTGCGCCCGTTACCGAACCGAGCGCCCCGCTCAGCGCGCCGGCCGGATTGCCGCCGGTCGGTAGCGCGTTCTGCAACCCGTTGACGAGGTTCGTGATCGGCGCGATCGGGCTGCCGCCGCCCGCGCCGGACAGCGTGTTGACGACCTGCGTCACCGCGCCTTGCACCGGCGCCAGCGGATTGGACCCGCCGAGGTTGCCGAGCGCGCCGGTCAGCGAGTGCACGGCGTTGCCCAGCGCGGCTGCCGGATCATTGCCGCCGAGCGTGCCGGCCAACTGCGTCACCGCGCCCTGCACCGGCGCGAGCGGGTTCGTGCCGCCGCCGACATTGCCCAGCGCGCCGGTGATCGTGTTCACCGCGTTGCCGAGCGCACCGGCCGGGTTGCCGCTGCCGAGTGTGCCGACGGCCTGGTTCACTGCGCCCTGCACCGGCGCCAGCGGGTTAGAACCGCCGCCGACGCTGCCCAGTGCGCCCGTCGCTGTATTCAACGCGCCGCTCAGTGCGCCCGCCGGATTGTTGCTGCCCAGCGTGCTTACGACCTGATTCACCGCGCCTTGCACCGGCGCCAGCAGGTTCGATCCACCGCCGACGTTGCCCAGTGCGCCCGTGACCGTGCCGACCGCGCCGCTCAACGCACCAGCCGGATTGTTGCTCCCCAGCGTGCCCACGACCTGATTCACTGCCCCTTGCACCGGCGCCAGCGGATTCATCGTGCCGCCGCTGCCACCGAGCGCGCCCGTCACGGTATTCGCCGCACCGGCCAGTGCGCCGGCCGGATCGCCGAGCGACGTCTGGATGGCGCCCGACCCGGACGCGGTCACGCTGAGCGATCCCAGCGGCGTCGCACCCGCCGCGGTGATGCTCGCCGACATGCCGTTCGACGGCGGATTGACGATCACCTGCGGAATCGACAGCACATCGAGCGACCCGGCCGCCGCGGACCCCGATGCCAACACCCCGAACACCGTCGCTACCGACAGCGCCGCACCCGTCAATTTAAAGTTTCTTCCCATCGTAACCTCGTCTCGGTTGGCACTACGTTGATGAAGCACCGGGACGGACTGCACGAAGCATGCCATCGGGAAAATCAGGTTTTCATTTCTCGTCTATTGCATTGAAATAGCGCCGCGCCAATTGATTTCATTAAGGAAAATTCAGCGCACCCCGATTAATGATATGAAGAAACGGGCACCACGGACGCGGATGTAACGTAACGTTTGCGAAGCTCAGGGTAACGTGTTCCGGTACATTCCGAGCGTATCCGGAACATGCATTTCATGACGTCGGCATGTCAATCCGATTGACTGGCCATCGCCCATTCCGCAATTATGAAAATGCATTTAAAAAGCGCACCTCGTACCGAATCGCTTATTACTGTTACGCGAGATCTTTCCGGCGAATTACGCAGACGATTGAAAATCACGCGAGTATCGATATCGACGACAGCCGAATGAAAAATCGTGTCCGCGCGGCGCAAGCGCGCGCTCAGCCGAAGCGCGCCGGCCGATAAGGATGGGGATCGATGTAGGTCGGCGCGCCCGTCATCATCTCGGCGAGCAGGCGGCCGGTCGCGGGGCCGAGCGTCAGCCCGTGGTGGCAATGGCCGAACGCGAACCACAGGCGCGGGTGCCGCGGCGCCGGCCCGATCACCGGGCGCATGTCGGGCGTGCACGGCGCCGTCGCGCACGCGCCATGCGTTCTTCCGCTCGATCGGCCTCGGTCTCGAGGACGTCGCGATCGCGCACGCGCTCTACACGCACCTGACGCACGCATGAGCAGCGCGCGCACGCGAGCCCGATACAATGGCGCAACCGCCGCGGCGGCCGCGCGTCGGCGTGCCGGAGCGACGGGCCGCCGGCCCGCCGGCCCGCCGGCTCGCCCGGCGCGGCTCACCCCAGGGTCTGTTTACATATGGAACGTACATGCGTTGCCACGAGAACGGCCGTTCGCGAGGCGCGCGACGCCGCGAATACTGGACTATCGCCAAGGAGCGCAACGCGGCGAGCGGCCGTTCTCGTGGCAACCCCAAATTGAAAAACCATTCCAGGGAAATGCCCGCAATCGCATGTACGTTCCACATGTAAACAGACCCTAAAGTGCGATCCCGATGCGCAAGCAGAAATCTCCCGTCAAAGACCTGCTGCTGTCCCGCTACGCGCCGCTTGCCGACGGCATCGCGACGCTGTTCTTCCCTTACGCGGAAGTCGTGATTCACGACCTGCACGACCAGACCGTGCTGTACCTCGCGAACAATCTGTCGAAGCGCGAGGTCGGCGACGACTCCGCGCTCGAGGAAATCGACCACTCGGCGCGCGAGCGCGTGATCGGCCCGTACGAGAAGCTCAACTGGGACGGCCGGCGGATGCGCTGCGTCAGCAACATCCTGTTCGACGACGAAGGGCATCCGGCCGGGATGATGTGCATCAACTTCAACATCGCGGTGTTCGACGACGTGCGGGCGACGCTCGACCTGTTCATCAAGGGCGCAGGTGTCGTCGCGCAGCCGGACGAGCTGTTCCGCGACGACTGGCAGGAGCGCATCAACACGTTCCTGCACGGCTGGCTGCGCGAGCGGCAGATCGGCCTGAACGGGCTCACGCGCGAGCATCGGCGCGAGCTCGTCGAGGCGCTCTACGCGGAAGGCGCGTTCCGCGGCAAGAGCGCGGCGAACTACGTCGCGAACGTGCTCGGGATGGGACGCGCGACGGTCTACAAGCATCTCAAGCATCTGAAGGACACGCAGGGCGACGCATAGGCGTCGAAGCAAAAAATGATATAGTCGCGGTTACATTTTTTCCCGAACCGCCATCCCATGCCGACCGCCTCCTCCCCCGCGCTTCCCCCGACGCTGACCGTCGAAATCTGGTCCGACCTGATCTGCCCGTGGTGCTGGATCGGCAAGCGCCGTTTCGACGAGGCGCTCGCCGCGTTCGCGCACGCGGACCGCGTGGACGTCGCGCTGCGCGCGTACCGGCTGTTCCCCGGCCAGCCGGTCGAGCCGGTCGAGGCGATGCTCGCCGGCAAGTATCGGCTGGCGCCCGCGCAGGTCGACCAGATGCTGCGGCAGGTGACCGACGCGGCCGCAAGCGTCGGGCTGCGCTACGACCTGCCCGGCACGCTCGTCGGCGACACGCTCGACGGCCACCGGCTCGTGAAGCTCGCGGAAACCACCGGCCGCGCGCATGCGCTGACCGAGCGGCTGTATCGCGCGTACTTCAGCGAGCACGGCGCGCTGTTCGATCACGGCGCGCTGGCCGATCTCGCGGTGGACGCGGGGCTCGAACGCGCGGCGGTCGAAGCGGTGCTGCGCAGCGACGCGTACCGGAGCGAAGTCGACGCCGACGTCGCGCGGGCCGAGCAGATCGGCGGCCGCGGCGTGCCGCTGTTCGTGTTCGGCGGGCGCTACGCGGTGTCCGGCGCACAGCCGGCCGACGTGTTCGCGCAGGCGCTCGAGCAGGCGTGGCAGGACGGCATCGTCGCGATCGGCGGCGACGACGCGGCCGCATGCGGCCCCGACGGCTGCGCGCTGCCGCAGCGCGCGTAACGGCGTAACGGTCCGCTTCACTGCTGCCAGAAACCGGCAGGAAGCCGCGCCGTGCGGCGTCTAGAATGTTGCCTTTCAAATAACTAAAAAAGGCCGCCTCCCCATGACCCACGGCATCCACGGCGAGAAGCGCTGGTACACGCTGATCGTCCTCTGCCTCGGCGTGCTGATGATCGTGCTGGACAACACGATCGTGAACGTCGCCCTTCCGTCGATCAGCGCCGACCTGCACTTCAGCGAGACGGCGCTCGTCTGGTTCGTCAACGCATACATGCTGACCTTCGGCGGCTGCCTGCTGCTCGGCGGCCGGCTCGGCGACCTGTACGGACACCGGCGCATGTTCCTCGCCGGCCTCACGGTGTTCACGCTCGCGTCGCTCGCCTGCGGCGTCGCGCAGTCGCAGGCGCTGCTGATCGCCGCGCGCGCGGTGCAGGGGTTCGGCGGCGCGATCGTGTCGGCGGTGTCGCTGTCGCTGATCATGAACCTGTTCACCGAGACCGGCGAGCGGGCGCGCGCAATGGGCGTCTACGGCTTCGTCTGCGCGGGCGGCGGCAGCATCGGCGTGCTGCTCGGCGGGCTGCTGACGAGCGCGCTGTCGTGGCACTGGATCTTCCTCGTCAACCTGCCGATCGGCATCGCCGTCTACGCGCTGTGCACCGCGCTGCTGCCGCGCACGCGCGCGCCGGCCGCCGACGCGCGGCTCGACGTCGCGGGGGCCATCACCGTGACCGCGTCGCTGATGCTCGCCGTCTACGGGATCGTCAACGGCAACGAGGCCGGCTGGCTGTCGACGCAGACCGTCGCGCTCGTCGGCGCGGCCGCCGCGCTGCTCGCGCTGTTCATCGCGATCGAGGCGCGCGTCGCGCACCCGCTGATGCCGCTCACCCTGTTCGCCAAGCGCAACGTCGCGCTCGCGAACGTGATCGGCGTGCTGTGGGCGGCCGCGATGTTCGCGTGGTTCTTCCTGTCCGCGCTGTACATGCAGCGCGTGCTCGGCTACCGCCCGCTCGAGGTCGGCCTCGCGTTCCTGCCGGCCAACCTGATCATGGCCGCGTTCTCGCTCGGGCTGTCGGCGCGGATCGTGATGCGCTTCGGGATTCGCGGCCCGATCGCCGCCGGCCTGCTGCTCGCCGCGTGCGGCCTCGCGCTGTTCGCGCGCGCGCCGGTCGACGGCGGCTTCGTGTGGCACGTGCTGCCCGGCATGGCGCTGCTCGGCGTCGGCGCGGGCGTCGCGTTCAATCCGGTGCTGCTCGCCGCGATGGGCGACGTCGACCCCGCGGATTCGGGCCTCGCGTCCGGCATCGTCAACACCGCGTTCATGATGGGCGGCGCGCTCGGGCTCGCCGTGCTCGCGAGCCTCGCGGCCGCGCGCACCGATGCGCTCGCCGCAAGCCAGGCCGCGCCGCTCGACGCGCTGAACGGCGGTTATCACGTCGCGTTCGCGTTCGGCGCGGTGTTCGCGGCCGCGGCCGCGCTGATCGGCCTCGCGCTGCGCATCCGGCGGCAGGCCCTGGCAGGAAGCGGGGTCGGCAGCGCGATGCACTGATCCGGGGCATTGGCTGCAAGCGGCCGGGCGGCCGATTTTTAACGCAGTCGTACACCGCCCCGCCAGTTTTGCGACAATGTCGGACTTTGACGCGCGCGCCGCCGCCGCGCGTCGCCGCCGAACGCCACCCAATCGCCTGCTGCCGATGTCGCTTCCTCATATCGATCTGCTGTACTCCCTGTCCGGCCTGTTCGTCGGCATCCTCGTCGGCCTGACGGGCGTCGGCGGCGGTTCGCTGATGACGCCGATCCTCGTGCTGCTGTTCGGCGTCCACCCGGCGACCGCGGTCGGCACCGACCTGCTGTACGCGGCCGCGACCAAGGCGACCGGCACGCTGGTCCACGGCCTCAAGGGCTCGGTCGACTGGCGCATCACGGGCCGGCTCGCCGCGGGCAGCGTCCCGGCGTCGGCCGTCACGCTGTGGATCCTGCACACGTACGGGATGCACACGCCCGCCGCCGCGCGGCTGATCCAGCTCGTGCTCGGCGGCGCGCTGCTGCTCACGTCGCTCGCGCTGATCTTCCGCCCGCAGCTCGCGGCGCTCGCCGCGCGCAACCCGCTCGCGCCGAGCCCGGCGCGCACGCTGTGGTCGACCGTGCTGACGGGCGCCGTGCTGGGCGTGCTGGTGTCGATGACGTCGGTGGGCGCCGGCGCGATCGGCGTGACCGTGCTCCTGCTGCTGTACCCGGCGCTCGCGACGACCCGCATCGTCGGCTCCGACATCGCGCACGCGGTCCCGCTCACGCTCATCGCCGGCATGGGCCACTGGCTGCTCGGCTCGGTCGACTGGTCGATGCTGCTGTCGCTGTTGATCGGCTCGCTGCCCGGCATCGTGATCGGCAGCGTGCTGTCGACGCGCGCACCCGAGCGCCTGCTGCGCAACCTGCTCGCCTCGACGCTCGTCGCGGTCGGCCTGCGGCTCGTGCTCGCGTGACGGCAGGCGCGCCACGCGCGCGCCGCTCCAATCAAGAACGCCGCCCGGCTCGTGACCGGGCGGCGTTTTTTTACGTCGCGTCAGGCGGCGCGTGCGCCGCCCGCGCTCAGTGGAGCTGCTGCTGTTGCTCCAGCTTCTGCTGGCGCAGTTGCTGCGCGCGCATCTGCAGCTTCTGCACGCGCTGCAACGCCGCGCGGTTCGCGAGGATGCCGTCGTAGAAGTTGCCGAGATCGCCCTTCAGCGCGGTCCGCGACGCGTCGTTCAGGTAGATCATGTGGCCCGACGGATAGTTCTTGATCGTCAGGTTCTGCGCCTTGATCGTCGGATCGAGCGGCATCTGCGCGAGCGTCAGCTCGGTCTGGTGGAACGGCGTCACCGCGTCGAAGTAGCCGTTCGCGGACAGCACCTTCAGGTCCGGGTTCAGGCTCATCGACGACGCCAGGTCGCCCGCCGTGTACAGCGTGTTGCCGCCGCCGCGGTTCGCGCCGGTCGGGTCCGTATGGCTGAAGTCCCAGTTGTTGAACACCTGGTCGTTCAGGTCGACGAACGACGACGTCGACGTGTACTTCAGGTCGGTGTTCAGGTAGCTGTTCCACAGCACGGTGTACGCGCCGCCGATGTTGTTGATCGACGGATCGTTGCCGCCCGAGTTCGGCAGGATGTACGGCGCGATGCCCTTGCCCGTGTAGTTCGCGCGGCCGTCGTACTGGCCGATCTGGATGCCCGGCACGAGCGTCAGGAAGAACGTGTACGGCGGGTTGTCGTTCGACGACGGCACGTTGCCGAGCGCCGCCGGGTTGCCGAAGGTCTGGATCAGCGAGACCGGATCGGTGCCGATGTACGAGCCCATCTGCTGCGCGGTCTGCAGGTTCAGGTTCAGCCGCACGTTGACGAAGCCGCCGTCCTGCGGATTCGGCGCCTGCGCGATCGGCGCGAGCACGTTGTCCGCGTAGTTGCGCGCCTGCACCATGTATGCGTCGAGGTCGGTCGGCGTCGGGGTGACCGTCGACTTCTTCCAGTAGAACGCATCGGCGGCAAGCGTCGGGAACGTGCCGACCGCGGACAGCGCGTTCGCGTAGTCGAGGATCGACGACTGCAGCGTGATCCCGTTCAGCTCGATGCCGTCCTCATGCAGCGCCCACGACACGACCGCGCTGCGCGCGGTGCCGTACGACTCGCCGAACAGGAACTTCGGCGAGTTCCAGCGCGAGTACTTGGTCAGGTAGCGCTGGATGAAGCGGTCGATCGAGCGCGCGTCCTGGTCGACGCCCCAGAAGTCCTTGTTCTTCGCCGGGGCGATCGCCGCCGAGTAGCCGGTGCCGACCGGGTTGATAAACACGAGGTCGGAGCGGTCGAGCAGGCTGTCCGGGTTGTCGAGCAGCTTGTACGGCGCGGGCGGCGTGAAGTTCGGGAACGACGACTGCAGCCGCTTCGGGCCGAACGAGCCGAGCAGCAGGTAGACCGACGACGAGCCCGGGCCGCCGTTGTAGAAGAACGTGACCGGGCGCGGCTTCGACGGGTCGGGATTGTCCTGCGTGTACGCGACGTAGAACATCTTCGCGTTCGGCTGCGACGTGACCGGATCGATCGTCGTCAGGTGGCCGGCGGTAGCCGTGTACTTGACGACCTTGCCGCCGATCGACACCTGCCGGTGCACGACCGCCGCGCCTTCGGTGGCGTCGGTCACCGCGTCGTTGGGGCCGGTGCCGTAGACGTCGGTGTCGACGAACGGCTGGTCGGCCGGCGCGGCGTTCGTCGCGGCGCCGGACGCCGGCGTATTCGCGGCCGTGGCCGCCGCGGCTGCGGCGGCGGACGGGCTCGCGCCGTCGTCGCCGCCGCACCCCGTGACGAGCAGCGCGGCGGCCGTGGCCGCGACGAGCGGGCCGCTCAGCGTCGTTCCAAATAGCGCGAAACCGTCTTTCAAGGACTTCAGTGTCGTCATTATTGCCTCTCGAACAGAACGATAAATATCGCCGGACGCAAAGGATGATTTGATCCGGCGTTCCGCACCAGGAGCGCATTCGTTATGCGACGCACTCCGAGTTTTTTACCGGCTCGATGCAAATCGACCGGCATGATTTACCCCACCCGATATTCAGCAAGCACCCAATGGAATCAATTCCATTGAAAACGGCAATTCAAAATCACTCGCGATTTCACGCCCGATTCCCGGCCGTGGCGAACCGCATGCAGATCGAAGGCAAAGCCTCACCCCGCAAAGCCAGGCCGGACAAGGCCGCTTTGCTGCGAAAGGGCGAGCAATCCCTCTCGGCGGAGCGCCGATCAATCGCAAAATTGCGTTCAATCGCGGCCCGGGCCGAATTAATAAAACCGAAAGGATTATATAAACGAAAGGAAAGGAATATGTGTCCCGGATAATTTATTAAATTAAATGAAAACACCGGCGCATAATAAATTCCGGGTTTTCAGCCGTAAAGTAACAATTTGTTACGGCGCGGGCGTTTCGCCGGGCATCGAATCCGGGAAGCGATTCCCGTGCATGGTCGAAAAAAAAGCCGGACGCGCGCGTCCGGCTTCGGGCGGGCGGCGGCGCGCGTTCAGAACGGCACGTCGATCGCCCCCGCGCCGACCGTGATCACATTGCCGCCCGGCGCGGCCGAGATCGGCGGCAGGTTCGCGGTCGTGAGCGCCGGCGCCGCGCCCGGCGTGCCGCCGCGCGGCACGGTGCGGATCACCTGCGACGGCGGCAGCGGCGCGCCGTTCTTCAGGTGCCGCCACATCAGGTTCAGCGCCTGCAGGTCGTAGTAATGCACGGGCACGAAGCGCGTATCGAAGCCGGCGACCGGCAGGAATGCGTCGAAGTGCTGACCATTCGTCACCTCGTAGAACGCCAGCTGGCTGCGGCCGCCTTCGCTGATGCTGTTCTGCGCGACATACGCGCGCGACGCGTGGTTGACTGGCACGAGCGCATCGCTGCGGCCGTGCACGATGATCGCGGGCTTGCCCTGCAGGTTCGCGTTCACGCGCACCGCGTCGACGTTCGCGGGCATGTTCAGCTGCCCGTTGGTCCACAGCTGGCGCAGGCACAGCGCGCCCGCGAAGCTCGCGTCCGGCGTCGCGAGGCGATGGTCGACGCCGCTCGCGGGCCCCGTGTTGAACACGAGATTGATGCCGTTGGTCGGCGGCACGCCGTTGCCCGCGCCGAACACGCTCGGCATCGGCGACGCGGCGGGCGGCGCCACCGCGCCGGTGGCCGCGTTCGTCGTCGCGAAGCTGAAATTGCACAGGTTGTCGACGACACGCGAGCGCGTGTACGCGTTCGCGTAGGTCACCGCGATCGCCGGTATCGCCTGCGAATCCCACATCGGCGCATGCAGCATGTCGGAATCGGCGAGATAGCCGGCCGCGTGCAGCTGCGCGAGCGCGTCGGCGGCCTGGCTCTGCAGGTCGGCGCCCGCGACGAGCCCGGCCGCGGCCAGCGTCGCGCAGCGCTGCGCGCGAATCGACTGCGTGACGGCCGACGGCAGCGCGGTGAGATACGGCGCGCCGGCCAGCGCGGACGCCGCCGCCGCGCACGGCTGCATCAGGTTCGCGAAGGTCGCGTAGTCGGCCAGCGGCCGCCCGAACGACGGCACCGGGGCGCCGCCCTGCCGCACCACCGCATTCGGCGCCAGCCGCACGTTGATCTGCGGCTCCCCGACCACGACCGCGGTAATCCAGTTGCGCGTGTCCTGCTCGGCCGCCGCGAGCGCCGAACCGCCGCCGTTGCTGACCGACGCGGCGATCGTTGTGATGTCGCCGGGGCGATAGCGCACGCCGTGGCGCGTGCCGTCGATCAGCGGTCCGAACTGCTCGTTGAGCGCCCAGTACGCGAACTCGACCGCCTGCAGCGTCACGCGCCCCCAGTCCTGTTCCGGGTTCTGCTGCGAATGCGCGTGCTTGAACGCGTAGCGGTTCGGGAACTGCGCGTTGTACGCGGCCAGCTCGCCGCTCGACACGTTCGCGGTGAAGAAGCTCGCGTTGCCGGCGAGCACCGCGTTCGCGAGCGTGCCGTCGATCAGCGTGACGGTGTCCGAGCCGAGCTCGTGCGCGCCGTTGCCGCCGCCCTTGTCGTTGTACGCGACCGCGCAGCCGCGCTTCAGGCCCCACTCGCCAG
Organism: Burkholderia sp. MSHR3999; assembly: GCF_000833595.1. Taxonomy (NCBI): domain Bacteria; kingdom Pseudomonadati; phylum Pseudomonadota; class Betaproteobacteria; order Burkholderiales; family Burkholderiaceae; genus Burkholderia; species Burkholderia sp. MSHR3999. Next base: position 561,491 of record NZ_JRFO01000001.1, on the reverse strand, counting down.
CGGCCGAGATCGCGCCATACACGCCGCGCGAGCCGGACGACGTCGCGGTGACGATGCACGGCTGCGCCGGGTCGAAGCTGGTCGGCACCTGCACGAGCAGCGTGACGTTCCGGCGGCCGCTGCCGTCGTCGGAGTAAGCGAGGTATTCGGTGCCGGCGATCCGGCCTTCGCCGAGCGTGTCGTTGCCGTCGAGATCGACGTTCGGCCCCCAGAAGCGGCCGTAGCCGCCGTTCGCGCTCATGTCGACGATCGCGCGGTAGTTCGACCAGATCGCGAGGCGGCGCAGCTCGGCCGCCGTCGGCCGGGCCGGGTTCGCGAACGCCGGCGGCGCGGCGCTCGCGAGGCCGCTCTTGCCGAGGCCGGCCGTCAGCAGATCGTCGCTCGCGCCGTCGTAGGCCGTCGTGCGCACGCTGCCCGCGATGAAACCGGGCAGCTGGTTGCCGTCGCGCGTCTCGTTGCCGTTGCAGGCCCCGAACAGCGTCACGACGGCGGCCAGCGCCGCTCCGAACCCGACCCGCCTGCCCCACCGTAGCTTCGTCATTGTCGCCCTCTCTCTCGTTATGTCGGATGGACTCCAAGCGAAAACGGGCCCCGGATTTCCGAGGCCCGCCTGGATGCGAGCGCGAGCGGCGCGAACGCGCCGCCCCGCGTCATTGCGGCTGGACGCTCAGCTTGTTGCTGACGGACGTGACGCCCGGCACGCCCTTGGCCGCGGCTTCGGCCTTCTCGATCTGTGCGGCGTCGGGCACCGAGCCCTCGAGCGTGATCGCCCCGCCCTTCGAACGCACGACGATGTTCGCGACGTCGACGCCGTTCTCCTTCGAAATCGCCTTGCGCACCGCATAGCCGAGCTTGCGGTTCGCCTGCTTCGCGGATTTCGCGGCGGCCTTCGATGCGCTCTTCGCGGCGGCGGGCGCTTCGGGCGCCGCCGGCTCGCTCGACTGCGCGTAGACGCTGCCGGACAGACACGCGGCCACCGCGGCCACCCCCAACGCTCCCAACGCTCTCGACACGATCGACTTCATGCTATCTCCTAGTGAATCAAAACGGCCGCGCACAGTGCGGCCGACTACCCCCAAAGGCGGCCGGCCTGCACGCGCGAGCGCGGCGGGACAGCCGGTGATTTCCACGGCGATGCGAGAGAGGCGGGACGTAACCGGCGGCCGGCGCACGCGAAGGCGGGCCGGCCGGGCCGGGCAGCCGCCGGCCGGGCGCGCCCGGTCTGGTCGGGTGCCGGGTCGCGCAAGTCGGGCGTGGCTGCGTCGCACAATGTAATCCAGCGCCCGCGGAAGCGCAAAGCTTTTGACGCGGCGCCGGCGCCGGCCGGGCCCGCCGGAAGCGCCGAATTCGCGCATGCGCGGCGAATCCGGTTACCATCGCCGCGAATGCATGCGATCCATGACGCGTCCGCGTCATCGATCCGTCATGCGTGCGTCACTCGCCTATCGCCGTTCATGAAGCCACTCCTGCGCCCTCGCCGGCCGCCCCGCATCCTCGCCCGCTTCGTCGCGGTGTCGTGGCGCGACCTCGCGCTGTCGGTCGGGCCGACCGTGCTGCTCGCGGTCGCCGCCGTCTGGCTCGCGATCAGGATGATCCAGCCCGCGCCGCCGTCCACGCTGGTGATCTCGTCCGGGCCGCCCGGCAGCACCTACTGGAACGCCGCGCAGAAGTACAAGGCGATCCTCGCGAAGAACGGCGTGACGCTCGACGTGGAGTCGTCCGAAGGCTCCGCGCAGAACCTCGAGCGGCTGTCCAACCCGAAGGCGACGGTGGACGTCGGCTTCGTGCAGAGCGGCATCGGCCCGAAGACGCGCGACGAGCACCTCGTCGCGCTCGGCAGCATCGGCTACGTGCCGCTCGCGATCATGTACCGCGGCCCGATCGTCGCGCGGCTGTCGGACTTCAACGGCAAGCGGCTCGCGCTCGGCCCGGAAGGCAGCGGCGCGCGCGAGCTGAGCCTCGCGCTGCTGAAGATGAACGGCATCGCGCCGGGCGGGACGACCGCGCTGCTGCCGATCGCCGGCGAGGACGCCGCCGAGGCGCTGCTCGCCGGCAAGATCGACGCGGCGTTCCTGTCCGGCGACTCGACGCAGATCCCGGTGATGGCGAAGCTGTTCCGCGCGCCGGGCGTGCACGTGTACTCGTTCACGCAGGCGGAAGCCTATGCGCGCCGCTTCCCGTACCTGACCGCGATCACGCTGCCCGAAGGGGTCTACGATCTCGGCCGGAACCTGCCGCCCGCCGACATCCACACGGTCGCGCCGACGATCGAGCTGGTCGCGCGCGACTCGCTGCACCCGGCGCTGTCCGACCTGCTGATCGAGGCCGCGCGCGAGGTGCACGGCCACGCGACGATCCTGCAGCACGCGGGCGAATTCCCGTCGGCGCTCACGCGCAGCTTCCCGCTGTCGGACGACGCGGCGCGCTACTACAAGTCGGGCAAGACCTTCCTGTACCGGCGGCTGCCGTTCTGGGTCGCGAGCCTCGTCGACCGGCTGCTCGTGATCGTCGTGCCGCTCATCGTCGTGCTGATTCCCGGGTTGCGGGTCGTGCCGGCGCTGTACGGCTGGCGCGTGCGCTCGCGGATCTACCGCTGGTACGGCGCGCTGATCGCGCTCGAGCGCAACGCCCTCGGCGAGCACACGGCCGCCGAGCGCGTCGAGCTGCTCGACCGGCTCGACGACATCGAGGATTCGGTGAACCGGATGAAGATGCCGCTCGCGTATGCCGGGCAGTTCTACGTGCTGCGCGAGCACATCGGCTTCGTGCGCGAGCGGCTGAGCGCGCACGAAGCCGATCCGCACGGCCGCCCGCACGACGCGCCGCACGCGTCCGGCGGCGACGGCGCGCCCCCCCGGGCGACACCGGGTTCCGTCTGAGCGCGCGATCCGCGATCATTGCCGCATCGGCCGGCCGCCGCGTAACATGGAGGCCGCCGCCAGGCGCCGCGCGCCGGCCGCCGGATCACCGGCCGCCCCATCCTCTGGAGATCGTCATGACAACCGGCCTCGACACCGCCCAGCCCGCCTGGTTCTTCGATTTCGTCTCGCCGTTCTCCTACCTGCTGCTCGAACAGTATGAACGTTGGCCGGACGTGCCGTTCGCGCCGGTCGCGGTGTCGCTTTACGACCTGCAGCGCCACTGGGGCCAGCGCCCGAGCGCGGACGTGCCGGCCAAGCGCATCTTCACGTATCGGCATGCGCTGTTTCGCGCGGAGCAGCTCGGCATCCGCTTCAAGATGCCGCCCGCGCACCCGTTCGATTCCGACAAGGCGCTGCGCCTCGCGATCGCGCTGCGCGCCGACCTCGCGACGGTGCGCGAGATGTTCCGCTTCATCTGGCGCGACGGCAACGACCCGTCGACGCCGGACGGCTTCGCGGCGCTGTGCGAGCGGGTCGGCGTCGGGCATGGCGACCAGCTGATCGAATTCGAGGAAACCGCCGCGCAGTTGCGCCGCCACATCGACGACGCGATCGCGCTCGGCGTGTTCGGCGTGCCGACGTTCTGGATGAACAGGCAGCTGTTCTGGGGCGAGGACGCGCTGCCGATGGTGCTGTACTGCGCGCGCACGCCAACCTGGCTCGAGACGCGCGAAGTGAAGCGCATCAGCGCGCTGCCGAAGGGGCGCGCGTAAGCGCGTGTCCGTGCGTAATAGCGGGCATCAACCGGTCACGATGCACGGGCGCGCGCGCCTGCGGTAAGGTTACGCGTCGCCCGCGCCATCCCCCATCCATGCAAGACGACGACCGTACCGCCTCGCTCGACATCTGGCTCGTGCGCGTGCTGCGCACGCTGCTGCTCGAGCGCAGCGTCACGCAGGCCGCGCTGCGGCTCAACCAGACCCAGCCCGCGATCAGCACCGCGCTGCGCAAGCTGCGCGAGACGCTGAACGACCCGATCCTCGTGCGCGGCAAGTCCGGGATGGTGCCGACCGAATACGGCGCGTCGCTGCTCGACGCCGCGCAGCGCGCGCTGCGCGAAGTCGATTTCATCGCGACGCCGCACGGCGAGTTCGCGCCGGAAAGCGCGCGCCGCACGTTCCGCATCGCCGCGCCCGACTACCTGAACGACTTCTTCATGCCGACGCTGATCGCGCGCTTTCGCGACGCGGCGCCGCACGCGCATCTGGAAATCGATTCGCTGAATCCAACGCTCGATCACGCGGGCGCACTCGAATCCGGCGCGCTCGATCTCGTGATCGGCAACTGGCCGAAGCCGGACCCGCGCTTCGCGCGCGACGACCTGTTCTCCGACGCCGTCGTCTGCCTGATGCGGGACTCCCATCCGCTCGCGCAGGCGCCGCTCACGCGCGACGCCTACGCCGCCGCCGCGCATCTCGCGCCGACGCCCTACACCGGCGCCAAGCGCAACGCGATCGAGATCGGCCTCGCGCGCGCGGGCCTCGCGCGGCGGATCGTGACGACGCTGCCGTACTTCGGGCTCGTGCCGCAGGTGCTGCTGCAATCGGACCTGATCTTCACGACGACGCGGCGTTTCGCGACGCACTATGCGCAACTGCTGCCGCTCGTCGTCGTCGCGCCGCCGGTGCCGTTTCCGCGCATCCGCAGCTATCTGCTCACGCATCCGCAGCCCGATCGACCGACCGACATCGCGTGGCTGCGCGCGCTGATGCAAAGCGTGTCGGACGAGCTGACCGCCGCGCGCGGCGCGCGCAAGCGCTGACGCCGCGCGGCTGCGAGCCAGGGCCTGTTCACGCGGTGCAGAACGTTTCCTGGAGATGGGTCCAGCGCACCGCGCCCGCCGCATCGCGTTCGAACACCGCGGTCGCGCGCCGCGCGGGCAGCTCGCCCGCCGCCGCGTGCTGCGCTTCGAGATAGGTGATGACCGCGTGGCGGTCGTCCGACACGAGCACGTGCGTTTCCGATAACCCGATGCGCAGCCCGGGCTTCGCGCCGGCCAGCTTCGCGAACAGCGCGCGCGTGCCGTCGTGGTCGAGCGCGCGGCCGTCGGTCAGGATCATCGTGAAGCCAGGCGCGAACGACGCCATCAGCGCGTCGAGTGCCGCAGGCGCGGTGTCGGCGCCGGACAGCCAGCGCTCGATGGCCGCGAGGCTCGCGCCGAGCGCGTCGAGAAATACCTGGGAATCGGACATGGTCACCTGCACGGAAAGGCGCGGCCCCGCGCCGCGCGATTCGTCAGTGTAGGCAAAAGCGCGCGGCCGTGCGTCGCCGCGCCGTCACCGCACGCAGGACAGGTCGTCCGCCGGGCGCCCCGACGCCGCGGCCTTCACGTCCGCCACCGGCACGCCCGCGCGCGCCTGCAGCAGCTCCGCGCAGACGGCCACCGCGATCGAGCCGGGCGCCTTGTCGACGATCCCGGCGATGCCGATCGGGCACACCATCTCGCGCATCCGCGCCGGCTCGACGCCGCGCGCGACGAGCCGGCGCTCGAACTTCACCCGCTTCGTGCGCGAGCCGATCATCCCGAAGTACGCGAAGTCGCGCCGCCGCATGATCCGCTCCGCCAACGCGAAATCGAGCGCATGGTTGTGCGTCATCACGAGGAAGTACGCGCCCGGCGGCGCTTCGTCGACGAGCGCCTCGGGCGTGTCGGTCGGCTCGGGCTGCACGTTCGGCGGACATTCGTCCGGGAACAGCTCGTCGCGCGTGTCGACCCACTGCACGACGCACGGCAGCGCGCCGAGCAGCGTCGCGAGCGCGTGGCCGACGTGCCCCGCGCCGAACAGCACGACGTGCATCGGCGGGGGCGCGCCCGTGGCGCGGTTGCGCCGGCCGGTGCCCTTGGCGAACGTCATCTCAGCCTCGCGCCGCGCGCACGGCCTGCACCGCGCGCAGGATCGACTCGCCCGTCGCCGGCGCGTCGAGCGGCGGATTCACGCGATAGTCGCCGACCGCCGCGACCGCGTCGCGCACCGCGAAGAACACCGAGAACGGCAGCAGCAGCGGCGGTTCGCCGACCGCCTTCGAGCGGTGGATGCTGTCCTCGGCGTTGCGGTTCTCGAACAGGCGCACGTTGAATTCGGGCGGCGTGTCGTTGACGGTCGGGATCTTGTACGTCGACGGCGCATGCGTCATCAGCTTGCCGCCCGCGTTCCACCACAGCTCCTCGGTCGTGAGCCAGCCCATCCCCTGGATGAACGCGCCCTCGACCTGGCCGATGTCGAGCGCCGGGTTCAGCGACGCGCCGACGTCGTGCAGCGCGTCGACGCGCAGCGTGCGCATCTCGCCCGTCAGCGTGTCGATCACGACTTCCGACACGGCCGCGCCGTACGCGTAGTAGAAGAACGGCCGGCCCTGCAGCTTCGCCTGGTCCCAGTGCAGCTTCGGTGTCGCATAGAACCCGTCGGACCACAGCTGCACGCGCGCGAGATACGCCTTCGCGATCACCTCGCCGAACGGCACGCCGGTCTCGCCGATCCATACGCGATCGTTGCCGAACCTGACGGCCGCCGCGTCGAGCGCGCCGCCGCCGTAATGCTTCGCGGCGAACGTCGCGAGCCGCTCGCGCAACTGCCGCGCGGCATCCTGCGCGGCCTTGCCGTTCAGGTCCGAGCCGGTGGAGGCGGCCGTCGCCGACGTGTTCGCGACCTTGCTCGTGTCGGTCGCCGTCACGCGAATCCGCTCGAAGCGGATGCCGAGCTCGTGCGCGACGACCTGCGCGACCTTCGTGTTGAGCCCCTGCCCCATCTCCGTGCCGCCGTGGTTCACGAGCACCGAGCCGTCGGTGTAGATGTGGACGAGCGCGCCCGCCTGGTTGAAGTGCGTGACGTTGAACGCGATGCCGAACTTCACCGGCGTGAGCGCGATGCCTTTCTTCAGCACCGGGTTGCGCGCGTTGAATTCGCGCACGCCGGCGCGCCGTGCACGATAGCCGCTCGTCGCCTCGAGCTCGGCGAGCAGCTCGGGCAGCACGTTGTCCTCGATCGTCTGCCCGTAAGGCGTCACGTTGCGCTCGGTCTTGCCGTACAGGTTCGCGTAGCGCACGTCGAGCGGATCGCGGCCGAGCGTGCGCGCGACGTCGTCGAGGATGTACTCGATCGCGAACGCGCCCTGCGGGCCGCCGAAGCCGCGGAACGCGGTGTTCGACTGCGTGTTGGTCTTGCCGCAGTAGCCGGCGATCGACACGTCGGGCAGCCAGTACGCGTTGTCGAAGTGGCACACGGCGCGCGTCATCACCGGCCCGGACAGGTCGGCCGAAAATCCGCAGCGCGACGTCATGTCGACCGCCACGCCGTCGAGGCGGCCGTCGTCGTCGTAGCCGACGTCGAAGTGATAGTGGAAGTCGTGCCGCTTGCCGGTGATCAGCATGTCGTCGTCGCGGTCCGGACGCAGCTTCACCGGGCACAGCAGCTTCCACGCGGCGAGCGCCGCGCAGCACGCGAACAGGCCCGACTGCGATTCCTTGCCGCCGAACCCGCCGCCCATCCGCCGGCATTCGACCAGCACGTTGTGCGACGCGACGCCGAGCACGTGCGCGACGAGGTGCTGCATCTCGCTCGGGTGCTGGGTCGAGCAGTACACGTGCATGCCGTCGTCGTCCTTCGGCACCGCGTAGGCGATCTGCCCTTCGAGGTAGAACTGCTCCTGGCCGCCGAGATTCATCCCGCCCGCATGGCGATGCGGCGCGGCGGCGAGATGCGCGGCCGCGTCGCCGCGCGCGAGCTTCAGTGGCGGTATCACGTAGGACTGCGCGCGGCGCGCGTCCTGCGCGGTGAGGATCGCGGGCAGTTCTTCGTAGTCGACCTTCGCGCGGCGCGCGGCGAGCCGCGCGGTTTCGTGCGACGTCGCGACAACGATGAACATCGGCTGGCCGACGAACTGCACGACGCCCTTCGCGAGCACCGGGTCGTCGTGGATGATCGGGCCGCAGTCGTTGACGCCGGGAATGTCGTCGGCGGTGAACACGGCGACGACGCCGGGCGTCGCGCGCACCGCGTCGAAGTTCATCGACAGGATCTTTGCGTGCGCTTTCGCCGAAAGGCCGAGCGCCGCGTGCAGCGTGCCGGCGACGAGCGGGATGTCGTCGGTGTAGGTCGCGCGCCCGCTCACGTGCAGATGCGCAGATTCGTGCGGACGCGACACGTGCACCTGGGCTGAGTCGGTCTGCGGATCGAGGGTGTTCAGGAATGCTTCGGCTTGCTGGTTCATCGTGTGCCCTCCCTCGTCAGGCGCGCGCCGCAACCGCGGCGACCTCGCGCACGTTCAGCGCCTGCGGCGGCAGCGGGTCGTGCGCACGCGTCTCCAGCCAGAAGCGATACATCAGGTTCTTCGCGGTTTCGAGACGATACGCGCTCGTCGCGCGCATGTCGGTGAGCGGCTGGTAGTCGCGTTCGAGCGCCTGCATCGCGGCCTGCGCGGTGGCCTCGTGCCACGGCGCGCCGTCGAGCAGGCTTTCCGCATGCGCCGCGCGCTTCGGCGTCGCGGCCATCCCGCCGAACGCGATGCGCGGCTCGCGGATCGTGTCGCCGTCCGCGATGAACGCGAACGCCGCGCACACGGCCGAGATGTCCGAATCGAAGCGCTTCGACAGCTTGTAGGTGCGAAACCGCAGGTTCGCGCGCGCGCCGCGGCGGGTCGGCACCTTCACGCCGACGACGAATTCGTGCGGCGCCATGTCCTTCTGCTGGTAGCCCGTATAGAGCGCCTCGAGCGGCAGCTCGCGGACGACGTCGCCGCCGCGCAGCACGACGCGCGCGCCGAGCGCGATCAGCCCCGGCATCGCGTCGCCGATCGGCGAGCCGTTCGCGACGTTGCCGCCGAGCGTGCCCGCGTTGCGGATCGGCAGCGACGCGAAGCGCTTCCACATCTCGGTCAGTTCCGGATAGGTGCCGGCGAGCGCCGCGTAGCCGTCCTCGACGGTCACGCCCGCGCCGATCTCGATCCAGTCCTCGCCGTGCACGATGCGCTGGAGTTCGGCAACCTGGCCGATGTAGATCAGGTCGTCGAGCCGGCGCATCTGCTTCGTGACCCACAGGCCGATGTCGGTGCTGCCCGCGAGAATCCGCGCGTCCGGCCGCTCCACCTTCAGCGCGGCGAGCGCGTCGAGCGTGCGCGGCGCGGCGAAGCGCGCGCCGTCGATCTCGTAGTCGAACGTGCCGTCGCGCTTCAGCGACGCAAGCGTGCGCGCGAGCGCGGCGGTATCGACCGGCGCGGCGCCTTCGCCGGCTGCACCTTCGCCGGCCGCGCCTTCGCCGGCTGCACCGAACATCTGCACCGCCGCGTCGACGATCGGCCGGTAGCCGGTGCAGCGGCACAGGTTGCCGGTCAGCGCGTCGGCGATCTCGGCGCGCGTCGGCACGTCCTTCGCCTTCGCGCACGCGTTGCCGCCGCCCTCGAAGCCATGCTTCTCGTACAGCGCCCACATCGACATCACGAAGCCGGGCGTGCAGAAGCCGCACTGCGAGCCGTGGCAATCGACCATCGCCTGCTGCACCGGATGCAGCGAGCCGTCCGGCCGTCGCAGGTCCTCGACCGTCAAGAGCGCACGGCCGTCGAGCGTCGGCAGGAACTGGATGCACGCGTTGACGGCCTTGAACGCGACCGTGCCCGCGTCGGTCAGCTCGCCGACGACGACCGTGCACGCGCCGCAGTCGCCTTCCGCGCAGCCTTCCTTGGTGCCGGTGCAATGCGCGTCCTCGCGCAGGTACTGCAGCACCGTGCGGGTGACGTCCGCGCCGCCGACTTCGCGGATCGCGTGACGATGATAGAAACGGATCGGCTCACTCATGTCTCGTAACGTTCTTCAAGTTGGGCAAGGCGGCCCGCGCCGATGCGGTGGACCGTCGTCTTCTCTGACAGTTTGAACGCTATCACCGTCAAATTCCGCAACCCATAGCCCATCACGCATGCGGCCCATATAACTGAGGCGATATGCCGCATGGGGACGGATGAAGGGCCTGCGGGAAAACCGGTTCCATGGGAAAATCCCGATTCCGTTTTCGGCCGCCTTCCGTGCCGTTTCGCTCATCAGTTCCGACCCCACATGTCCACCGATTCCGCCTCAACGCCGCGCAGCGGGTTCGCCGTCACGCTGCAAATCGTCTCCGTCGTCTGCTTCACGTTCATCTGCTACCTGACCATCGGCCTGCCGCTCGCGGTGTTGCCGGGCTTCGTCCACGACGAACTCGGCTTCTCGGCGATCGTCGCGGGCGCGGCGATCAGCGTCCAGTATTTCGCGACGCTCGCGTCGCGGCCGCTCGCCGGGCGCTTCGCCGATACGCTCGGCCCGAAGCAGACGGTCATGCGCGGGCTGATCGGCTGCGGCGTGTCCGGCGTGCTGCTGCTCGTCGCGCTGCTGCTCGCGCACTGGCCCGCGGCGAGCCTCGTGCTGCTGGTCGCGAGCCGGCTCGTGCTGGGCGTCGGCGAGAGCCTGTGCGGCACCGGCGCGATCCTGTGGGGGATCGGCCGCGTCGGCATCGCGCACAACGCGAAGGTGATCTCGTGGAACGGCATCGCGACCTACGGCGCGCTCGCGCTCGGCGCGCCGGTCGGCGTGGCGATCGCGCATGCGCTGAACCCGGCGCTGATCGGTGTGATCGTGATCGCGCTCGCCGCGCTCGGCTACGCTCTCGCGCGCCTGATCGCCGCGGTGCCGGTCGTGCACGGCGAACGGATGTCGTATGCGAGCGTGTTCACCCGCGTGCTGCCGCACGGCCTCGGCCTCGCGCTCGGCTCGGCCGGCTTCGGCTCGATCGCGACGTTCGTCACGCTGTACTACGCGGCGCGCCACTGGCCGAACGCCGCGCTGTCGCTCACCGTGTTCGGCACGCTGTTCATCGGCGCGCGCCTGCTGTTCGCGAACACGATCAAGACCTACGGCGGCTTCCGCGTCGCGATCGTGTCGTTCGCGTTCGAAGCCGCCGGGCTGCTGCTGCTGTGGCTCGCGCCGGTGCCGCACGTCGCGCTGGTCGGCGCCGCGCTGACCGGCTTCGGCTTCGCGCTGATCTTCCCCGCGCTCGGCGTCGAGGCGGTCGCGCTCGTGCCGCCCGCGAGCCGCGGCGCGGCGCTGTCCGCGTATTCGGTGTTCCTCGACCTGTCGCTCGGCATCACCGGGCCGCTCGCGGGCTACGTCGCCGGCGCGTTCGGCTATCCGCAGGTGTTCCTGTTCGCCGCGCTCGCGTCGGCGGCCGGCGTCGCGCTGTCGGCGCTGCTGTACCAGCGGCAGGCGCGCGTCGCGGGGAGCGGCGCGGCGGCCTGACCGCACTGCCCGCTCGCATCGATGACAAAACCCCCGCGTTCTCCGGAACGCGGGGTTTTTTTTATTTGTGCGCGGATGCAGGCGAACAGCGGACGGCCGGGCCGGAACCGGCCCGCGCGGCGCGCGGCGGCCGTCACGCCATGCGCGGGAACAGCCGCCGCGCCAGGTCGAACGCGACCAGGTTGCCGGCCAGCACCAGCAGCAGGCCCGCCACCGCCAGCGGCGACCACTGGTAGCCCTCGAACACCGTCGACACGGCCAGCGCGACGATCGGGAACAGCACCGTGCAATAGGCGGCCCGCTCCGGCCCGATGCGGCCGACGAGGGTCAGGTAGGCGGTGAAGCCGATCACCGAGCCCGGCACGGCCAGATAGACGAGCGCGCCGAGATAGCGCGGGCTCGGGTCGAGCGCGAACGGCAGCCCGGCCGCGGCGCTGCCGACGGTCAGGATCGCCGCGCCGATCAGCATCGCCCAGCCGTTGGTCGCGAACGGATGGAGCCCCATCGACTGCATCCGGCTCGACAGCAGGTTGCCCGCCGAGAAGCACAGCGTGCCGGCGAATGCGATCGCGAGCCCGGTCCAGGTCGCGTGGTCGTCCAGATGGCCCGCCATCTGCTGCCAGAACAGGCACGCGATGCCGGTCAGGCCGAGCAGCGCGCCGGCCACCGCGGACGGCCGCAGCGGGCGGCCCATGAACAGCCGGCCGTTGATCGAGTTCAGGAGCGGCGCGGTCGAGAAGATCACCGCGACGAGCCCGCTCGGCACGACCCGCTCCGCGTAGTAGAAGCACAGGAAGTTCAGGCAGAACAGTGCGAAGCCCTGCGCGGCGAGGTAGCGCCACGCGTCGCGCGGCGGCAGGATCGGCCGGCGCATCGCGCGCAGCAGCATGAACATGACCGCCGCCGCGATCCAGAAGCGCCACGCGATCGACACGGGCGGCGGCACGCTGCCGAGCTGCCACTTGATTGCGATCCAGGTCGTGCCCCAGATCAGCACGGTGAGGATGTAGAGCGAAAGATTCATGACGGAAACCGGGACAAAAGGCGCAACGAATGCGGGGGCTCCGACTATGCCGTCGCGCGGCGCGCGCCGATTGTCCGGAATTGCGGTCTTTTGCCGTCCGGCGGAACGGGCCGGCGCAGGCGCGCTTATACTCCGTCATCATGCGTGTCCCGCCTTCCGCCCCGCCCGCCGTGCCGTCACCGGCCGCCGCAGCCGCTGCCGCCGCCGGCGGCGAGATGCCGTTCGGCCTGCAGTCGGTGTGCCGCACGCTCGCGGAGGCGAACGCGACGCTCCAGCGCTTCGCGTGGCTCGGCGACCATCTGGCGATCGCCGAATGGACGCGGATCACCGAAGAGGCCGAGACGATCTACGACCAGCCCGGGCATCACACGCTGTCGTGCTATCTCGACGGCGGCTACCGGACCGAGCGGCAGAAGGTGCCGCGCTACGGCGCGCCGAGCCTGCTGTGCGCGCTGCCGGGCGATCATGAATCGCGCTGGTGGGTGCGCGGCGAGATGCACTTCGTCCACCTGTATTTCCTGCCCGAGCACTTCGCGCAGCGCGCGATCCGCGAGCTCGACCGCGAGCCGCGCGAGCTGAAGCTCGCCGACCGCACCTACTTCGAGGATGCGCGCGTCGCGGCGCTGTGCCGTTCGCTCGCGCTGGAAAGCTGGGACGACGTCGACGGCCGGCTGCGCGCGAACGAAACCGCGCACGACGTGCTGAGCCTGCTGCTGCGCGGACAGAGCGCGATGCGCGCCGACGCGCCGTTCAAGGGCGGCCTCGCGCCCGCCGTGCGCCGCCGCGTGCGCGACTACATCGACGCCTGCCTGACGCAGCCGCTGACGCTCGGCGAGCTGGCCGAGGTCGCCGCGCTGTCCGAATACCACTTCTCGCGAATGTTCCGGCTGTCGTTCGGCCGCGCGCCGCACGCGTGGATCGCCGAGCAGCGGCTCGCGCGGGCGCGCCTGCTGCTGCGCACGACGTCGCTGCCGCTCGCGCAGGTCGCCGCGGCATGCGGCTATGCGAACGCCGGCCACTTCAGCCACCGCTTCCGCGACGCGCACGGCACGACGCCGAACACGTACCGGCGGGCGATGCGGGGCGGCTGAGGCCGCCCCGGCGGCCCATTGCGTTACTCGCCGCGCCGCGACAATTCCTGCTCGAGCGCCGCGACGCCGGCGGGCAGCTCGACCGGCACCTTCAGATCGATCATCGTGCGGCCGAACGCGTGCAGCGTGCGGAACAGGTTGTGCTCGCGGCACTGCTCGCCCATCTGGCCGATCCGCACGATCGGCAGGCCGAACGAGCCGGAGATCTCGACCTGGTACTGCTTCGAGATGTGCCCGCAGATCATGCCCGGCGTGAGGCCTTCGGGCGTCTCGATGCCGACCACCGAATTGAGCCGGCACGACTCCGGCGCGTAGAGCTTGAGCCCCATCGCCTCGATGCCCGCCTGCAGCGCGAGCGAGCAGCGCTGGTGGCGCGCGAAGCGGCTTTCGAGCGTCTCCGCGCAGACGAGCCGCAGCGCCTCGTGCAGCGCGAGCACGCCCGACACCGGCGCGGTGTAGTGATAGCCGGCGTTGTGCCAGAAATTCTCCGCGAGCGCCATGTCGAGGCACCAGTGCGCGTTCGGCTCGGGCCGGCTCTTCATCCGCTCCCACGCGGCGTCGGAAAACGCGATCAGCGACACGCCGGGGATCGACGACAGGCCCTTCTGCCCGCCGGTGATCACCGCGTCGATGCCCCACGCGTCCATCTCGAGCGGCATCGTCGACAGCGTGCAGACCGCGTCGACCACGACGAGCGCGCCCGCCGCCTTCGCGAGCGCCGCGATGTCGCGCAGGTCGCGGTTCCACACGGTGTTGGACGTTTCGCCGTGGACGATCGTGACGATCTCCGGGCGCTCGCGCGCGATCGCGTCGGCGATCTCGTCGAGGCTCGCGACGGCCCGGTCGGGCACCTCGAGCACCGCGACGTCGGCGCCGACGCGCGTGGCCATCTCGGCCATCCGCGCGCTGAAGAAACCATTCCGGATCGACAGCACGCGCGTGCCGCGCCACGCGAGGTTGGACATCGCCATTTCCATCGCGGCAGAGCCGGGGCCGGCGACGCCGAGCACCCACTTCGTGCGGGTCTGGAACACGTAGCGCGCCATCTCCTTCACTTGCTCGATGATCTTCGCCATCGTCGCGCCGAGGTGGTTGATCACGATCGTGTTCGCCTTCGCGACGGCGGCCGGGATCGGAACCGGGCCGGCCCCCATCATCAGCAGCGGTTCTTCGGGCAGGATCGCGTCGAGCGGCACGACGACGGGGCAGGGAATCGGCGAGTAATCGATGGACATGACTGGAACAGGATAAAGGACGAAAAGGCGCGAATCGTCGCCGCGCACCGCGGCGAATTCATCGATGATTCCGCGTTCCGCTGCGATGCGCAAGAGGAGCGTGCATTAAATCAGCAAAATACGTGCCGCCGACGCCGGATAAGGTCGTCAAGCGCACGGCCGGCGCACAATTCGCTCGCCGAATCGGCCAACGATTCGACGAGCACCCGAATCCGGGTGAATCGGTTCCATCCGCCAGTGCCGCGCGCGCGATATTTTTCGCGTGTACCGACGCAATTGCCGAACACTTGCCGCCCACGCATGCGCCGCGCCATTCGAAAAAATGCGCTGCGTCAAAAATTGCACCCATCCATTTTTGGTGCATTTAGACGGCCCGACCCAAAAAAACACTATTGCGGCGCAGTTTGGCCTGACATTCTTGCAATGTCGTATTCCGCGCGCGCATGCGAAAAGCAACACATTGATTATTAATGAAATTTCAATTCACCCCGCTTCCCGCGATCAAGAAAAGGCCTGCGCATCACGTACCGAACTTTGGCGCACCGGCCGCTTTTTCGATACGCGCGACGCCGATTTTATGCAACCCGCCCCTTTTCTCAGGTTGACGAATATTGCCGAGGTAATGAACAATCGGTGGCGCAATCGAAAACCGTTCTTTTCGACGTGAAGTCGAAATAGGGTTGAGCAACGATTTTCAGACTTGCGCAACGCAAAAACACAACCATAATCAATCAACCGGGCCGATAAAATACACAAGCTATGAACCAGATTCAGACAATGCGTGTATTCGTCTGCGTCGCCGAACAGCAAAGCTTCAGGCGCGCAGCACACCAACTGGGCGTATCGAACGCGCTTGTCACGCGTTCGATCGCAATGCTCGAAGGTCATCTGAATACGCGGCTGATCCACCGCACCA
Organism: Burkholderia sp. MSHR3999; assembly: GCF_000833595.1. Lineage (NCBI taxonomy): Bacteria > Pseudomonadati > Pseudomonadota > Betaproteobacteria > Burkholderiales > Burkholderiaceae > Burkholderia > Burkholderia sp. MSHR3999. The sequence continues at coordinate 546,047 of NZ_JRFO01000001.1, read as the reverse complement.
CGCGCAACCTGTCGCTCACCGAGGCCGGCGTACGCTACCTCGACGGGTGCCGGGCGCTGCTCGAGGAATTCGATCACCTTGAAGCGTCGGTCGTGCACGCGGTGCGCGAGCCGGTCGGCACGCTGCGCATCGTCGCGTCCGGCACGCTGTCGCCGCTCGCGCTCACGCCGCTCGTCAACGGTTTCCAGCGCCGCTACCCGCAGGTGCGCGTGCAGCTCACCGTCGCCGAGGGTCCGCTCGACGTGCTCGACGCGGGCTACGACGTCGGCATCGTCACCGGCAACCGGTTCGACGGCAACCCGGCGCTGATCGGCCACGCGCTGTCGCCGAACACGCTCGTCGCGTGTGCTGCGCCGGCCTATCTGCAGCGGCGCGGCGAACCGCTCGTGCCCGACGACCTGCCGCGCCACGACTGGGTCGCGCTCGCGCCGCACCAGCACGCGCCCGCGTGGCGGTTCGTCGGCCCGGACGACGCGGTTCATCCGGTGACGGTGCGCCCCGTCTACACGGTCAACCAGCTGTCGCTCGTGCAGGCGGCGACCGTCGCGGGCTCGGGCATCGCCGTGCTGCCGGAAAACGTCGTCGCCGACGCGCTCGACAGCGGCACGCTCGTGCGGCTGCTGCCCGGCTACCGGATCGACGATCCGGACGCGCAACTGTCGCTCGTCTACCCGAACCGCCAGTTCGTGCCCGCGCGCACCCGCAGCTTCGTCGAGCACGCGCTCGACCATTTCAGCACCCAGGCGGCGCGCACGCACGCAAGCTACGTGTTCCTGCGCGACCCGCGCACCCAGGAGCGCTCCGACATCGTCACGGGCCTCCAGTGAAGTAAACTGCGCACCTCGGCCTCCGGAGGTGCAGCGTGCGCGTAATCCTGTTCAGCAGCCGGCAGTACGATGACGATTCGTTTACTGCCGCCAACCGGCAGTTCGGCTACCGGCTGCATTTCCAGTCGTCGCACCTCGACGCCGAAACCGCGATCCTCGCGCACGGCTATGAGGCGGTCTGCCCGTTCGTCAACGACACCGTCGACGCGGCGGTGCTCGAACGGCTCGCGGACGGCGGCACGCGGCTCATCGCGCTGCGCTCTGCAGGCTTCAACCATGTCGACCTCGCCGCCGCCGAACGCCTCGGCATCACGGTGGTGCGGGTTCCCGCCTATTCGCCGCATGCGGTCGCCGAGCACGCGGTCGCGCTGATCCTCGCGCTCAACCGCCGCCTGCCGCGCGCCGTCGCGCGCACGCGCGAAGGCGACTTCTCGCTGAACGGCCTGCTCGGCTTCGACCTGCACGGCAAGACCGTCGGCGTGATCGGCACCGGGATCATCGGCAGCGTGTTCGCGAAGATCATGATGGGCTTCGGGATGCACGTGCTCGCGCATTCGGTGCCGCCGTACAACGACGAGCTGATCGCGTTCGGCGCCCGCTACGTCGGGCTCGACGAGCTGCTGCGCCACGCCGACATCGTCAGCCTGCACTGCCCGCTGCTGCCGTCGACGCATCACCTGATCAACGCGCGCACGCTCGCGCAGATGAAGCACGGCGCGATGCTGATCAACACCGGCCGCGGCGGGCTCGTCGACGCGCAGGCGCTGATCGACGCGCTCAAGAGCGGCCAGCTCGGGCACCTGGGGCTCGACGTGTACGAGGAGGAAAGCGGGCTGTTCTTCGAGGACCACTCGGACCAGCCGCTGCAGGACGACGTGCTCGCGCGGCTGCTGACGTTCCCGAACGTGATCGTCACGTCGCACCAGGCGTTCTTCACGCGCGAGGCGCTCGCGGAGATCGCGCATACGACGCTGCTCAACATCGAGGCGTGGCATGCGGGGGCCCCGCAGAACGTGGTGACGTCGAATCGCTGACGGCAGACGGCGCGCCGGCCGGGTTCACCTGTCCGTTTCGTTGCGCCGCGGCCGGATCGTTTCACGATCGGCATCAATCCAGCACTTCGCTCCCGCTCATGTAACGCCGCCCGCGCACAGTCTGCTATCGTTGCGCCGACGTCATCCCTGCCACTGCCTGCCACCCATGCGTTTCGACGATCCCGCCATCGCCGCTGTCTACCGCGCCATCTTCGAGCGGCGCGACATGCGCCATTTCACGTCGGCGCCCGTCGATCCGGCCACGCTCGCCCGGCTGCTGCGCGCGGCCCACCACGCGCCGAGCGTCGGCTTCATGCAGCCGTGGCGCTTCATCCGCATCACCGATCCCGCGCTGCGCACGCGCATCCACGCGCTCGTCGAAGCCGAGCGCCGCGCGACCGCCGACGCGCTCGGCGAGCGCCAGGACGAATTCATGCGGCTCAAGGTCGAAGGCGTGCGCGAATGCGGGGAACTGCTGGTCGTCGCGCTCGCCGACGGCCGCGAACGTCACGTTTTCGGCCGCCGCACGCTGCCGGAGATGGACCTCGCGTCCGCCGCGTGCGCGATCCAGAACATGTGGCTCGCGGCCCGCGCGGAAGGGCTCGGGATGGGCTGGGTGTCGCTGTTCGACGTCGACGCGCTGCGCGCGCTGCTCGGGATGCCCGACGGCGCGAAACCGATCGCGGTGCTGTGTCTCGGGCACGTCGATGCGTTCTATGCAAAACCGATGCTCGAGGAAGAGCGCTGGGCCGCGCGGATGCCGATCGAAGCGTGTGTGTCCGAGAATGGCTGGAACGGTGCGGCAGGCGAGACCGGCGAATCGATCGAGTCCGGAGCGTCCGGAACGTCCGATGAATCGGGCAAACTCGCCACGCAGGCACGAAACGCCGTCTGAGCGTCCGCCCACAGCGTCGACGGTGTAATTGCGCCCCGGTTATCCACACCCCCGCCGGCCCTCCCGTCGCAAGCCGGCAACAACCGTTCCGGCCCCAAACATAGGGGTTTTCACTGAAGTAGAATCGCGGCTGACGTCCTCCCTCCGCCTGCCCCGCGCATCCCGCGCCCGGCGGCTTTTCCCGGGCCCACCGCGATGCCTTTACCTCTTTTCGCCCTTGCCGTCGCCGCATTTGGAATCGGTACCACCGAATTCGTGATCATGGGCCTGTTGCCCGACGTCGCGCGCGATCTCGGCGTGTCGATCCCGGCCGCCGGGATGCTCGTGTCGGGCTACGCGCTCGGCGTGACGATCGGCGCGCCGATCCTCGCGGTCGTCACCGCGAAGATGCCGCGCAAGCGCGCGCTGATGGGGCTGATCGGCCTGTTCATCGCGGGCAACCTGTTCTGCGCGATCGCGCCCGGCTACACGGTGCTGATGGCCGCGCGCGTCGTCACCGCGTTCTGCCACGGCGCGTTCTTCGGCATCGGCTCGGTGGTCGCGAGCAACCTCGTCGCGCCGAACCGGCGCGCGCAGGCAATCGCGCTGATGTTCACCGGCCTCACGCTCGCGAACGTGCTCGGCGTGCCGCTCGGCACCGCGCTCGGCCAGGCGTTCGGCTGGCGCGCGACGTTCTGGGCGGTGACCGGCATCGGCGTCGCCGCGGCCGCCGCGCTCGCGGTCTGCCTGCCGAGGAACCTGGCGATGCCCGACACCAGCATCACCCGCGAATTCAGCGTGCTGAAGCACCCGCAGGTGCTGATGGTGCTCGGCATCAGCGTGCTCGCGTCCGCGAGCCTGTTCAGCGTGTTCACGTACATCACGCCGATCCTCGAGGACGTCACCGGCTTCTCGCCGCGCCAGGTCACCTGCGTGCTGCTGCTGTTCGGCCTCGGCCTGACGGTCGGCGGCACGCTCGGCGGCAAGCTCGCCGACTGGCGCCGGATGCCGTCGCTGATCGCGTCGCTCGCGCTGATCGGCGTCGTGCTCGCGCTGTTCGCCGGCACGATGCATGTGCCGTTCGCCGCGCTCGCGACGATCTTCGTGTGGGGAATGCTCGCGTTCGCGATCGTGCCGCCGCTGCAGATCCTGATCGTCGATCGCGCGAGCGACGCGCCGAATCTCGCGTCGACGCTCAACCAGGGCGCGTTCAATCTCGGCAACGCGACGGGCGCATGGCTCGGCGGGACGGCGATCGGCGCCGGCATTCCGCTCGTCGGCCTGCCGTGGGTCGGCGTCGCGATGGCGGTCGCGGCGCTCGCGCTCACGCTGTGGTCGGCATCGCTCGAACGCCGCCCGGTCGCCGCGCCGACCGAATACGTGTAACGCAAAGGCGGTTTCGCCGCACAGGAACCGAACGCCCCGCGCGCCCGACGGCCTTCATGGACCGTCGTGGCCCGCCGGTGTAGCATCTCGGCCGATGAAAGCCATTCTTGATCGAGATTTCCTGGCGCTCATTCTGAGCGTCGCGGTCGTCGGCCTGGGCACCGGCGCCACCCTTCCCCTCACCGCACTCGCGCTGACCGAAGCCGGGCACGGCGCCAACGTCGTCGGCATGCTGACGGCCGCGCAGGCCGGCGGCGGCCTCGCGATCGTGCCGTTCGTCACCGCGCTCGCGCGCCGCTTCGGCGCACGCCGCGCGATCGTCGCGTCGGTGCTGCTGCTCGCCGCGGCGACCGCCGTGATGCAGTTCACGTCTAACCTCGTCGTCTGGGGCGTGCTGCGCGTGCTGTGCGGCGCCGCGCTGATGCTGCTGTTCACGATCGGCGAGGCATGGGTCAACCAGCTCGCCGACGATTCGACGCGCGGCCGCGTCGTCGCGATCTACGCGACCAATTTCACGCTGTTCCAGATGGCGGGCCCGGTGCTCGTCAGCCAGATTTCGGGCTTCACCGGCATCCGCTTCGCGCTGTGCGGCGCACTGTTCCTGCTCGCGCTACCGTCGCTCGCGTCGATCCGCCGCGCACCGCTCGCCGGCGACGATGCGCATCACGCTGGCCACGATCACTGGCGCAGCGTGCTGCCGCGCATGCCCGCGCTCATCATCGGCACCGGGTTCTTCGCGCTGTTCGACACGCTCGCGCTGTCGCTGCTGCCGCTCTATGCGATGGATCGCGGCGTCGCGAGCGGGACCGCGGTGCTGCTCGCGTCGATCATGCTGTTCGGCGACACCGCGATGCAGTTCCCGATCGGCTGGCTCGCGGACAAGCTCGGCCGCGAACGCGTGCATCTCGGCGCCGGCTGGATCGTGCTCGCCGGCCTGCCGCTGCTGCCGTTCGTCATCACGAATCCGTGGCTGTGCTGGCCGCTCCTGTTCGTGCTCGGCGCGGCGGCGGGCAGCATCTACACGCTGTCGCTCGTCGCGTGCGGCGAGCGTTTCCGGGGCGCCGCGCTCGTCACCGCGAGCTCGCTCGTGTCCGCGTCGTGGAGTGCCGCGAGCTTCGGCGGCCCGCTCGTGGCCGGCGCGCTGATGGAGCAGCTCGGCAGCAACGCGCTGGTCGGCGTGCTGATTGCCAGCGTCGCCGCGTTCGTCTGCGCGGCGCTGTGGGAACGCCGGGCCGCGCTGCAACGCGCGGTCTAGCGGTGCGCCCGATGGCGGTCCGTGCCTGACGAACCGCCATCGCGCGTGCATTACCCCTTCGCCGCCGGCAGGATCTTGCCGACGCAAGCACCGAAGCCGACGCGATAGCCGTCGCCCTGGCACCAGCCCGCGAGCGTGAGCTCGTCGCCGTCCTCGATGAACGCGCGGCTGCCGCCGCCCGTCAGCGCGACCGGCTCCTTGCCGTTCCACGTCAGCTCGAGCAGGCTGCCGAACGAATCCTTCGTCGGCCCGCTGATCGTGCCCGAGCCCATCAGGTCGCCCACCCGCGTGTTGCAGCCCGAAACCGTGTGATGCGCGAGCTGCTGGGCCATCGTCCAGTACATGTGCTTGAAGTTGGTGCGGCAGATCGTCGTCGCTTCCTGCGCACCTTCCGCGCGCATCGTCACTTCGAGCGCGATGTCGAACGCATGCTTGCCCGCGTGCCGCAGATACGGCAACGGCTGCGGCGCCTGCTCGGGCTGCGCGGTGCGGAACGGCTCGAGCGCATCGAGCGTGACGATCCACGGCGAGATCGTCGTCGCGAACGTCTTCGCATTGAACGGCCCGAGCGGCACGTATTCCCACTGCTGGATGTCGCGCGCGCTCCAGTCGTTCAGCAGCACCATCCCGAAGATGTGCGCCTCGGCATCCTCGCACGCGATCGGCTCGCCGAGCGCGTTGCCCTTGCCGACGATGAAGCCCGTCTCCAGCTCGATGTCGAGCTTGCGGCACGCGCCGAATACCGGACGCTCCTGGTCGGGCAGCTTGAGCTGCCCGTTCGGGCGCCGCACCGGCGTGCCGCTCACGACCACCGACGATGCGCGGCCGTTGTAGCCGATCGGCATCTCCGACCAGTTCGGCAGCAGCGCGTTCTTCGGATCACGGAACATCGAGCCGACGTTGGTCGCATGCTCCTTCGACGAATAGAAATCCGTATAGCCGGGGATGTCGACCGGTAGATGCAGCGTCGCGTCGCGCTGCGGCACCAGCGCCTGCGCGCGCAGCGCCGCGTCGTCGCGCAGCCGCGCGGCATCGCGCGCGAACAGCGCGCTCAATTGCACGCGCACGCCGCGCCATGCGTCGCGGCCGAGCGCGATGAACGCGTTCAGCGTCGGCTGCGCGAACACGTCGCCGGCGCCGGCCGGCAGCGTCACGAGGCCCGCGCGCGCCAGCGCCGCGAGATCGACGATCTGGTCGCCGAGCGCGACGCCCGCGCGCCGCGCCGTTTGCTTCGCATCGCTGAAGATGCCGAACGGCAGGTTCTGGATCGGGAAGTCGCACGCGGGATCGTTCGCCGCTTCGACCCAGCTCTTGCGCGCCGGGTCGAGCGTCGCGCGCAGTTCGGGGGACATGCTCATCGTTGCTCCGGATTGAAGTGTTTCTGGATGCCTTGCCAGCATTCGAAGTAGTTCGCCTGCAGCTGCGCGGTGTCGAGCGCGAAGCGCGTCGGCCGGATCAGCGTGCGGGTCTCGAACATGAACGCCATCGTGTCGTCGACCTTGTGCGGCTTCGTCGTATCGCTCGCGGACGCCTTCTCGAACGTCTCCGCGTCCGGGCCGTGGCCCGACATGCAGTTGTGCAGGCTCGCGCCGCCCGGCACGAAGCCTTCGGCCTTCGCGTCGTACGCGCCGTGCACGAGGCCCATGAATTCGCTCGCGACGTTGCGGTGGAACCAGGGCGGGCGGAACGTGTCCTCGGCCGCGAGCCAGCGCGGCGGGAAGATCACGAAGTCGATCGTGTCGACGCCCGGCGTGTCGCTCGGCGACTGCAGCACGAGGAAGATCGACGGATCGGGATGGTCGTAGCTGATCGAGCCGATCGTGTTGAACAGGCGCAGGTCGTATTTGTACGGCGCGTAGTTGCCGTGCCACGCGACGACGTCGAGCGGCGAATGGCCGATGTCCGCGCGCCAGAGGCGGCCGTTCAGCTTCGTGACCAGTTCGAACGCGCCTTCGCGATCCTCGTAGGCAGCCTGCGGGGTGACGAAATCGCGCGGGTTCGCGAGGCCGTTCGAGCCGATCGGCCCGAGGTCCGGCAGGCGCAGCTGCGCGCCGAAGTTCTCGCAGATGTAGCCGCGCGCGTCGCCGTCCGGCAGCGCGACCGTGAAGCGCACGCCGCGCGGGATCACCGCGATCTCGAACGGCTCGACGTCGAGCCGGCCGAATTCGGTCGCGATGAACAGGCGCCCCTGCTGCGGGACGATCAGCAGCTCGCCGTCGGTGTTGTAGAAGAAGCGGTCCTGCATCGAGCGGTTCGCCGCGTACAGGTGGATCGCGCAGCCGTTCATCGCGGCGGCCGAGCCGTTGCCCGCCATCGTCACCCAGCCTTCGACGAAATCGACCGGCTCGGCCGGCATCGGCAGCGGGTCCCAGCGCAGCTGGTTCGGCGGCGTCGGCGGCACGTCCGGCGAATCGCCGAATTCCGCGACGAGCCGCTGCGGGCCCGCGAACGGCTCGAACGGCCGGTGCACGGCCGCCGGCCGGATCCGGTACAGCCACGAGCGGCGGTTGTGGCTGCGCGGCGCGGTAAACGCGGTGCCGGACAGCTGCTCCGCGTACAGCCCGTACGGTGCGCGCTGCGGCGAATTGCGGCCGTGCGGCAACGCGCCCGGCAGCGCTTCGGTCGCGAATTCGTTCGCGAATCCGCTCAGGTAGCCGGCACTCGCCGGTTTCGACAGGTCAAGCGTCATCGTTTCAGTTCTCCTTCGATTCAGACGGCGCGCGGTGTCTCGGCACCGCGACGCCGCGTCACATTGGCAAGGCCGAGCACGAACAGCGCCGAACACAGCACCGGCACCGCCGCGGCATGAAACAGCGCGCCGTTCGACCAGTTGAGCGCAATCAGGTGTCCGCCGACGAGCGGCCCGAGCACGGAGCCGATCCGGCCGATGCCGAGGCTCCAGCCGATGCCCGTCGAGCGTAGCGACGTCGGGTAGTACTGGCCCGCGAGCGCGTTGACGGCCGGCTGGCCGCCGACCACGCAGAAGCCGCCCGCAAACACGACGAGCAGCAGCCACGGCAGCGCATGCGCGACCGAGCCGATCAGCCCGACCGACGCCGCCGCGCACGCGAAGCACGCGAACAGCACGCGCACGAAGCCGTAGCGCTCGATGAACCAGCCGAGCGACAGCGTGCCGACCACGCCGCCCGTCTGCAGCACGGTGCCGACGATCACCGCGGTACCCGGTGCGTAGCCCGCGTCGCGCATCACGGTCGGCAGCCAGTTCGACAGGAAATACAGGTCGATCAGGTTCATGAAGCTGATCGACCACAACAGCAGCGTGACCGGCAGCCGGCCGTCGCGGAACAGTTCCGCGACCGGCGCGCCGCGCGCCGCCTGCTCGCGCACGACGATGCGCGTATCGGCATCGATGACGGCTTCGGGCGCGAAGCGCGCGAGCCAGCCGCGCGCCTGCGCGTCACGGCCCTTCAGCACCAGGAACTGCAGCGACTCCGGCAGCCGCGCGGCCATCGCGACCGCGAGCACGAGCGGCACCGCGCCGCCGACGAAGAACACCGCGCGCCAGCCGAGCGCCGGGATCAGCGCGGCGCTGATGAAGCCGCCGAGCGCCGCGCCGAGCGTGAAGCCGCACGACACGATCATCATCCGCTTCACGCGATGCGCGGCCGGGCTGAACTCGCCGACGAGCGCCATCGCGTTCGGCATGATGCAGCCGAGGCCGAGGCCCGTGACGAAGCGCAGCGCCATCAGCACCGGGATCGAGCCCGCGAACGGCGTCGCGAGCATCGTCAGCGCGAAGAACAGCGTCGCGCCGATCAGCACCGGCCGCCGCCCGATCCGGTCGGCCAGCACCGACAGGCCGAGCGCGCCGAGCAGCATCCCGAACAGGCTCGCGCTGAACACCGGGCCGAGCGCCTGCTTCGGCACGCCCCACTCGGCGATCACGCTCGGCGCGACGTAGCCCATCGCCTGCGCGTCGAAGCCGTCGATCACGAGGCACAGCCCGCACAGCGCGAGCAGCATCCAGTGAAACGCGGGACGATGGGTGTCGTCGATCAGGCGCTCGACTTCGAGCGTGCGTGCCGCGCCCGGCGCGGCGCTCATTGCACGGCCTCCGCGGCCGGATGCGCGGGCGGCGTCACGCCCTGGCGCGCGAGCGCCATCGCTTCGCGCAGCACGCCGAGGTCGCCGATCTGGTTCGCGAGCAGCAGGATCAGCTTCGCATTGACGAGCTGGCTGTCGCTGTCGGTCAGGTCGCGATGCATGTCGATCAGCGCTTCGTAGAACGCGTCCGGATCGGCCAGGCGCAGGCGGGTGTCGAGATGGTGAGGCATGAACGGGTGTCTCCGATGTCGTGTTGGCGGTCAGGCCGCGCAGGTCGCGCGCGCGAGCGCGTCGCCCACCGCCTGCCGGTCGAGCGCGCGCATCCGCGCGCACACGTGCTGGTCGGGCCGCAGCAGGTAGAACGTGCCGGGCTGCGCGTCGTAGCGCGCCGCGGCCAGCCCGTCGACGTCCTCCACGACGTCGACGCCCGGCACGTCGCGCGCCTGGCCTTTCGGCACGACGAGCACCGGCTTCACCGGCAGCGCATGGCCGGCGAGCGCTTGCGCGAGCGCGGCGCCGTCGCCGGGCAGGCCGAACAGCACGCCCGTGAAGCCGTCGCACAGATGCCGCAGCAGCCAGCCGGCCGCGCCGTGCGCCTGCACCGGCGCGTCGGCGGCCGCCGCGCCCGGACGCATCGCGCCCGCGAACGCGTCGCCCTTGCGGTCGGGCGTGTTCAGCGGCGAATCGGCGAGCACCGCGGGCACCGACAGGCGCCCGCTGTTGACGAGCTTGCGCGCGAATTCGCAGTCGCGCGCAAGCTTCAGCGTCGCGTCGCGGAACACGCGGGACACAGGGCTCTTCGGCGTGATGAAGTCGGTCGAGCGCGTCGAGTTGCGAATGTTCTCGTCGGCGGCGAACTCGCGTTCGCTCGCATACGTGTCGAGCAGGCGCTCGGGCGCGCGGCCGTCGAGCACGAGCTTCAGCTTCCACGCGAGGTTGTCGGCGTCCTGCACGCCGCTGTTCGCGCCGCGCGCGCCGAACGGCGACACGCCATGCGCCGAGTCGCCGGCGAACAGCACGCGGCCGTGGCGGAACGCATCCATCCGCTGGCAGCGGAACGTGTAGACGCTCACCCACTCCAGCTCGAACTCGACGTCCGCGCCGAGCAGCGCGCGCACGCGCGGGATCACGCGCTCCGGCTGCTTCTCCGCGACCGGATCGGCGTCCCAGCCGAGCTGGAAGTCGATGCGCCACACGTTGTCCGGCTGGCGGTGCAGCAGCACCGACTGGTTGCGGTGGAACGGCGGATCGAACCAGAACCAGCGCTCGGTCGGAAACTCCGCCTTCATCTTCACGTCGGCGATCAGGAAGCGGTCCTTGAACGTGCGGCCGTGGCTCTCGAGCCCCATCATCGTGCGCACCGGGCTGCGCGAGCCGTCCGCCGCGATCACGTACTGCGCACGCAGCGTCTCGACGCCTTCCGGCGTCTCGACCGTCAGTTCCGCGCACGCGTCCGACTGCACGAGGCCCGTCACCTTGTGCTTCCAGCGGATGTCGAGATTCGGCAGCGCGAACGCGCGCTCGGCCAGATAGCCTTCCACGTAGTACTGCTGCAGGTTGATGAACGCCGGACGCGCATGCCCCGCCTCGGGCAGCAGGTCGAACGCATAGAGCTGCTCGTCCTGCAGGAACACCTTGCCGACGTGCCAGCTCACGCCCTTGTCGACGATGCGCTCGCCGCAGCCGAGCCGGTCGAAGATCTCGAGCGTGCGCTTCGCGAAGCAGATCGCGCGCGAGCCGGTGGACAGCGTGTCGTCGTCGTCGAGCAGCACGACGGGCACGCCCTGCTGCGCGAGGTCGATCGCGGCGGACAGGCCGACCGGGCCCGCGCCGACGACGATCACCGGATGAATCGCCGCGTCGCTGTCCGCGCCGCGCTCCGCGCGCGGCCGGTACGCAAACTTCAGGGTCTGGTAATCGATGCTCATGGTCGCCATCCGTGCGCTCCACCCTGTCGCGCGGGCCACACCGTGCCCGCCTGCGACGTCCATTTCGTCTCACCCGCCACGTCTCGCTCCTTGCTTCCTGTTGAATCGGGGACAGGGCATCGTCCGACGACGCCCGAATGCTGACTTTCTTGATCGGCGACAAACCCAGGATTTACGAATAGTAAAACCAATTACGCATAGTGAAAACAACGTAAACCCTAAGCAACGGCTGCCGGCGGGATAACCATATGAGCGAATCGCCGAGCCGAGCGCGGCGCGCGCTGCTACTATCGAGTGACGAGGCGGCCCGTTCGGCCGCCGTTTTTCCATGCTGACTTCCCCATGATTCCGCCTACCATTCCCGAGCTGGTCACCCGCGCCGGGCAGTTGCCGTTCCTGCGGGATCACGTTGCGCTCGCCGACGGCGGCACCGCGTGCGCGCGCCTGCCCGAGCTGACGCTGAACAGCGCGTACGAGCCGATCTACGACGTGACGATGCCGGGCGCACCGCAGTCGACGTCGTTCGCCGACGCGATCGAGCGCTACGGCGACGAACTCGGCTTCCAGGCGGTGACGCTGGCGACGGGCACCGCGCCCGATCCGTTCGATTCGGCCGCGGACGACCAGGCGCTGGTCGCGCTCGACCGCCTGTCGCGCGCGCTGCACGCGATCAACTTCTTCGGCGCGCAGCGCCACGGGCTGCTGTTCCTGCGCGTGCACGAGCGGCTGCTGAAGAGCGTGAAATACGACCACGGCAAGCACTTCTCGTCGGTGCTGCAGCGCTTCGGGCTGCCGCCCGAGCGGGTCGTGATCGAGCTGCCGGCCGCCGCGGTCGCGCACAAGACTTTCCTCGGCTACCTGACGCGCAGCTACCAGCACCATGGCTTCAGGGTCGCGGACAAGCTGCCCGACCCAGGCCGCATCCTCGCGGTCGAATCGGACATGGCGCGGCCGGACTACATCAAGATGGACGCGGGCATCGCGTTGCGCGACGGGATGGTCAAGGCGCTCGTCGGGTATGCGCAGCGCGTGCGGATTCCGCTGATCTTCGACGGCGTCGTCGACGAGACGCAGTGCGAGCTGCTGCGCCAGCACGACGTGCGGTTCATGCAGGGGCCGGTGTTCGCGAAGGTGGTGCCGGCCTGAGGCGGCGGATGACGGGTGGAGGCCGCGCGGCGGCGTGCGTCAGCCCTCGCCGCCGTCGTCGTGCTTCGGCAGATCGTCACCGATCTCGATGCCGGGAAACCGGTTCGCGTACCAGATGTGCCATACCGGGCGAATCCTCGACGGATCGTCGAGCGTCGCGTAATTGATCTCCACCTTCTTCGGCGCATCGATCAGCCGATATTCGAGCTGCGTACCGCAGCGGCCGCAGAAGCGCCGCTCGCCCCATGCGCTCGATGCATAGACGACCGGCTCGCCGCGCAGATACGCGAATGCGTCGATCGGCAGCGACGCCGATGCGAGCACCGCGGCCCCCGTCGTCTTCTGGCAGAGCCGGCAGTGGCAGAAACCGGCGTCAGTCGGGATTTGCGTGATCCGGTAGCGGATCGCGCCGCACGCGCAGCCGCCTTCCAGCGTTTCCGGCGGCGTTTCCTGTTGTGACATCGCGAACCTCGTCGTATTCGGGCGTCAGGGAAACAATGATGAGCGCCGTTCGCCGTGTGTGCAACCGGCGGCTGCCAGAGGCATCCGGCGCGCGATTTCCGGCCACCTGCGGAACCGCGCGATCAGGCAAGCTGCCCCAGCCGCTGCGCCAGCGCCTTCAGGCGCGGCCCCACCTGCGACCGGAACACGTCCTCCCCCATCGACGACGCGGGCCCGCTGCAGCTCAGGATCAGCCAGCGCCCCTCGCGCGACTCCCGAAACGGCACGGCCGCCGCGTTGACGTCCGCGTGCCACGCGCGGAACGAGTAGCAGCAGCCGCCCGACGCGAACTCGGCCACCGCCTGCTGCGCAGCGCCGACGAGCGCGTCGGCGTCCGGCCCGGCGCCGGCCGCCCGGTGCAGCTCCGCGTACAGCGCGCGCCGCACGTCCTCCGGCTGCACCGCCAGATACGCGCGCCCCATCGAGCTCGTCAGCATCGACAGCCGCGAACCGGGCGCGAGCCCGAGCGTCAGCGCGGTCTCGCTGCGGATCGTCTCCAGATAGATCATGTCGAGCCCGTCGCGGCAGCCGAGCGACACCGCCGCGCCGATCTCGCGCGCGAGCGCCTGCATGTGCGGCCGCGCGAGGTCCAGCGTGCCTGTGCCGGACAGCAGCGCGAAGCCGAGCGACAGCACGCCCGCGTCGAGCGCATATTTGCCGAGCGTGTCGTCGTAGCGCAGGTAGCCGAGCACCGTCAGCGTGTACGCGAGCCGGTTCACCGTCGCCTTCGGCAGGCCGGTGCGCTCGGCGAAATCGCGGTTGCCGAGCATCGTCTCGCCGGGCCGGAACGCGCGCAGCAGGTCCAGGCCGCGCGCGAGCGCGACGACGAACTTGCGCTCGTCGATCGGTTGGTCGTCGATGGTTGAAAGCGTCATCCGGTGCTACACTGAGGTCGATTTGCAAAACATTGTTCCGCACAGCGGAACGCAAGTCAAGCGAACCATAGGCATGGGATCAGGAGATGACACGATGAGCGCTGCAACTTTTCATTGGGACGATCCGCTGCTGCTCGACCAGCAGCTCACCGAGGACGAGCGGATGGTGCGCGACGCCGCGCGCGCCTACGCGCAGGACAAGCTCGCGCCGCGCGTGACCGACGCGTTCCGCCACGAACGCACGGACGTCGGGATCTTCCGTGAAATGGGCGAGCTCGGCCTGCTCGGGCCGACGATCCCCGAGCAGTACGGCGGCCCCGGCCTCAATTACGTGAGCTACGGCCTCATCGCGCGCGAGGTCGAGCGCGTCGATTCCGGCTACCGGTCGATGATGTCGGTGCAATCGTCGCTCGTGATGGTGCCGATCTACGAGTTCGGCTCCGATGCGCAGAAGGAGCAATACCTGCCGAAGCTCGCGACCGGCGAATGGATCGGCTGCTTCGGCCTCACCGAGCCGAACCACGGCTCCGATCCGGGCAGCATGATCACGCGCGCGAAGAAGGTGTCCGGCGGCTATTCGCTGTCCGGCTCGAAGATGTGGATCACGAACTCGCCGATCGCAGACGTGTTCGTCGTCTGGGCGAAGCTCGAGGAAGACGGCCACGACACGATCCGCGGCTTCATCCTCGAGAAGGGCTGGAAGGGCCTGTCCGCGCCGGTGATCCACGGCAAGGTCGGGCTGCGCGCGTCGATCACCGGCGAGATCGTCCTCGACGACGTGTTCGTTCCCGAGGAGAACCGGCTGCCGCACGTCGGCGGCCTGCGCGGCCCGTTCACGTGCCTGAACTCGGCGCGCTACGGGATCGCCTGGGGCGCGCTCGGCGCCGCCGAGGCCTGCTGGCATACCGCGCGCCAGTACGTGCTCGACCGCAAGCAGTTCGGCCGGCCGCTCGCCGCGAACCAGCTGATCCAGAAGAAGCTCGCCGACATGCAGACCGAAATCACCCTCGGCCTGCAAGGCGTGCTGCGGCTCGGCCGCATGAAGGACGAAGGCACCGCGGCCGTCGAGATCACGTCGATCATGAAGCGCAACTCATGCGGCAAGGCGCTCGACATCGCGCGGCTCGCGCGCGACATGCTCGGCGGCAACGGCATCTCGGACGAGTTCTGCGTCGCGCGCCATCTCGTGAACCTCGAAGTGGTCAACACGTACGAAGGCACGCACGACATCCACGCGCTGATCCTCGGCCGCGCGCAGACGGGCATCCAGGCGTTCTTCTGAACGCGCCCGCCAGACGACTGACCGACGCGCGCATCACCGCGCGTCGCAAACGAAACGGCCTGCCCGGCGTCGATGCCGGGCAGGCCGTTTGTCCATGAGCGGAGCGGTTGCGTTCGCCGTGAGCCGGCGGGCGGACCGCCTGCAGCCGCGAGCACGCGCCGCGCGATGCGGCGCGCCGTGCTCACTTGTTCGGCTGCGGCGTGAGACGCAGATACGGACGCACTGCGTTGAAGCCCTTCGGGAAGCGCAGCTTCAACTCTTCCGGATCCTGCAGCGACGGGACGATCACCACGTCGTCGCCGTCCTTCCAGTTGCCGGGCGTCGCGACCTTGTAGTTGTCGGTCAGCTGCAGCGAGTCGATCACGCGCAGCACTTCGTCGAAGTTGCGCCCGGTGCTCGCCGGATAGGTGATGATGAGCCGCACCTTCTTGTTCGGATCGATCACGAACAGCGAGCGCACGGTGAGCGTCTCGTTCGCGTTCGGGTGGATCATGTCGTACAGCGCGGAAACCTTGCGATCCGCGTCCGCGATGATCGGGAAGCCGACGACCGTCGCCTGCGTGTCGTTGATGTCGTTGATCCAGCCCTTGTGCGACTCGACGCTGTCGACCGACAGCGCGATCACCTTCACGTTGCGCTTCTCGAATTCGCCCTTCAGCTTCGAGGTCAGCCCGAGTTCCGTCGTGCACACCGGCGTGTAGTCCGCCGGATGGGAAAACAGCACGCCCCAGCCGTTGCCCAGCCACTCGTGGAACTTGATGCGGCCGAGGCTCGAATCCTGTTCGAAATCCGGCGCGATGTCGCCAAGACGCAGACCCATGTTGTTCTCTCCTTGAACGATGCGTGGTGAACCCCGCGCCACTCGCGCGGGACAGTCGGGTAGCTTACGGGAAGCGGACAGCCATGCGAACGATTATTCCGTTCGATATTCATACATTTTTGTCATTTTTGTCCGGCGCGCGCCCTTGTCGGGAAACGTTTCCGCCCGTTTTGCCGCTCCCCTTGAACATTACACATCGTTTACTATGTTGTCTTGCGCCACCGCGCCGCATCATCCCGGCTCGCCAGCAAGCAGGCGTTTCGCTACGATATGAACTGCAGCATGACAGCATGAAGGGAGTTGCAATGTCGGAAATCAACAAGGAGAAACTGATGTCGGATATCAAAACCGTTCTCGCGGACGCCGAAGACCTGCTCAAGCAAGCCGCGAGCAGCACGGGCGACCGCGCTGCCGAGCTGCGCGAGAAAGCGATGTCGCGCCTGAAGCAGGCCAAGGAAAAGGCAACCGACGTCCAGGTCGTCGTGGTCGAGAAAGGCAAGAAAGCCGCGCGCGCGACCGACGACTATGTGCATGAGCACCCGTGGACGTCGATCGGCATCGCGGCCGGTGTCGGCGTGCTGATCGGCCTGCTGGTCAACCGCAAGTAACGCGCGGCCAGCGCCAAACCGCCTGGCGGGCCGCCCGACGCGGCTCGCGGGCGCCAAAGCCGAGACTGGCGACATGCCGGTCGGCTTTGTCTTAGCCGCTTTCTGCACGCGCAAGCACATCATTCATGACGACAGACTCCACCTCGCAGTCATCCGGCCAGGGCCCGTTGCGCCGTCTCATCGGCTCGGTGATCGGATTGCTGCAAACGCGCCTCGAACTCGCAGGCATCGAGCTCGCCGAGGAGAAAGAGCGCCTGATGGGCGTGCTGTTCCTCGGGCTCATCGCGATGATGCTGGCGACGATGGCTCTCATCAGCCTGACCGCGCTCGTCGCGATCGCGTTCTGGGATACCTATCGCTGGCAATCGCTCGCGGTGGTCACCGCGCTGTACGCGATCGCCGGCGCCGCCTGCGCACTGAAGGTGCGTGCGAGCCTGCGCAACGCGCCGTTCGTGTTCGAAGCCACGCTGGCCGAATTCGAGAAAGACCGCGAACTGTTCCGCGGCAAGTCGTGAGCGCGCACGCGTTCGTTTCCTTCATCTACTTCGCCGACGCGCCATGAGCCATCCCGCCACAGGCAACCGATACCGCACGGCTTCGTCGCAATCGCGCTTGAATGCCGCACAGAACCGCGCGATCCGCAAGGAGCTGCTGATCCTGCGCTCCGAAGTCGAGCGCCTGGAACTCGCGGAGGCCGGCACGGAAATACGGCAGGCCGTCACCCACTTCCGCTGGCTCAAGCTGCTGGCGCCCGGGCTCACGGGCGGCTCGCTCGGGCAATCCGCGAAGAACCTCAACGCGAGCATCAGCAACCTCGTCAACCAGTATCCGATGCTGAGCTCGCTTGTGTCGCTGGTGCTCGCGAAACCCGTGCGCTCGCTGCTGCGGGCGAGCGCGAGCCCGGTGCTGAAGTGGGGTTCGCTCGGCTTTGCCGCGTGGGAAATCTACCGGTTCTTCCAACAATCGCGCGAAGGAAGCGACGGCGAGACGACCGGCAACGACTGACGCACGGCTCGCGCCGGCGCCAGCCGATGCCCGGCGCCGGCGCGGCGACATGCGTGTCGCGTCACGTCATCGCACGCCCCAGCACGTCGGCTCCCATTCACGCGCGCCGTCCGGCAGCACATTGCCTTTCGTCCCGTCCGAGCGCAACGTGAAGGCCCCGCAGCGGTCATCACGCATCGGCCCGTCGTCGAGCGGACGCGCGTCGAGTTCATAGGACACGAATGCGCCGTCGTCCGGGCGCCGGATCGCCAGCCGATAGACGGCCCGCCCGTCCGGCGGCGCATACGCGAGTGCGTCCGGCAATGTGGGTGGCGGTGCGCCGTCGAGCGTCTCGAGATACTGCGCCGCCCGGTAAAGCGCGGTCACGGCCGACGTGCGATGCGCCTGCGCGGCCTGTTGACGGTATGACGGAACCGCCACGCCGGCCAGCACCGCGATGATCGCCAGCACGATCATCAATTCGAGCAACGTGAATCCAGCCCGCCGACGCATGCGTGCCCCCATGCTCATCGGGGCTGCGCGGCGACGCGCCGCCATCGCTGCGCGACGATCCGGCCGTCGTGCATCACGACCTGCATCTGCAGCCAGACGGAGGTGGACGCATGCGCGCCGACGCCGCGCGCGGTGACGAGGTACGCACGACCGGCGGCGGGCCGTGCGATGTGCCACGCCTCGATCAGGCAACGCGCCGGCTGCGCGGCCACCGGCCATGCGGCAAACGGCGTGAATGCTTCGGGCATGTCCAGCGCGGGCATTCGCCGCCAGGCGTCAGGCTCGGCATGCGACAGGCCCGCGATCAGGTACGGCGCCGAGCCCTGACGCAAGCGCTCGACACACGCGGCAAGCGCAGCATCGGCCGCGTGAAATGCGATCAGGCGGTCCGACAGCGCGCGTGTGCGGCGCGCCTCCGTCAATGCGGATTCGAACCACGTGCCCGTCAGCGCCGCAATCGCCGCACCGACCGCGACCACGGCCGGCAGCGCCATCCCTGCCTCGCGGCAAACGCGCTTAGGCCGCGTGTGCCCCATCGCCCGTTGCTCGGCCCGGCTCAACGCGATGCTCCGGATGTGCGCCGCGTCTCGGTCTGGCGATCGTCGCGCTCGGCCGACGCATTCCTCAATGCCACGACGCGATGCAGCGTCAACCGCGCGCGGCGATCCGGCGCGACGGCGGCATGGCCGTCGCAATCGACATGACTGACGCGCTCCCGCATCGGTTCGCCACGCGCCCGCACGCAGACATGCACGGCAATCACGTTGCGCCAGTCGTCCGCGCGCATCGCGCGGGCATCGACGAATCGCGTCTCGCCACGTCGCAGAAAGCGCAGGCGCAGCTGGTCGATTTCCGATACGACCGGCTGCGCGGTCCCTAGGCGCCCGTTCCCTTCGCAATACAGTTCGGGCTCGCCCGTCGTCGGGCTGACGTGGGCGTCGAAGCGGTTCGACACGAGCGGACGGTCCGCCGGCGCGCCGACGCCCTGCCCCAGGCAATCCGATACCTGGCCGTTTGCCGTCGGCCACGTCGACACTGCGTCGCCGACATAGCGAACCAGCAGCGCGTCGGACGATGCAGGTGCCGGTTCGCAGCGCACTTGGGCATCTTCGCCGCGCACGCGAGCCGATGCGCACCCGAACAGCGGCGGCAGCGGCGGCAGCGGCGACGTCGACAGGTCGAGCGGTTGAAAGCCCGCCATCTGAATCTGCTGGCCGATCAGCGTCAATGCGGTGCTTGCGGCGTCGCGCATCCGGAACGCATCGTCGGCCCGGCGTTGCCCGACACGCTGCGCGTGATACAGCGCGCCGACTGCCGCGAGCACGAGCAGGCCGACCGACATCGCAATCAGCAATTCGAGGAGTGTATGCGCACGAGCGCGGCGATCAATATGCATTAGCCGGCACCTCGCGGAACGGGATCCGCACGCATGACGGCGAACGCGCCGATCGGCCGACCGTTTCGCATCCCGCGGCATCGCCGTCACGCCAGCCGACGGTCGCGAGCCAGGCGCCACCCGGCCCGCCGTCGATCGTCATCACGCCATCCGGCAACGACGCGACGGCCAGCGCCGCGAGGCCCGCATCGGCACCGGGCGCCGCGCGCGCGCTTTCGATGCGTGCATCGGCCAGCCACAATGCACGTTCGCGCCAGATCGTCGAGTGCTGCGCACGCGCCATCGCGAATTGGCCGCCGGCCACTGCGAGCATCATGACGGCGAGCAGCGCGACCGCCACCGCCGCCTCGATCAGCGACGCGCCGCGCATCGTGTGCCGCGCGCTCATCAGGCCGCCCCGCAACGACCGGCGACAACGCGCGCCCGGCCGCCCGCCGCGATCCGCACGCAACGCGACGCGCGTGGCGCATCGGCCTCGTGCGCGCTGCGGCGCGGGCGCAGTTCGAACCGCAGGATGCCGCCGATTGCCTGACCGGCCGGCGGCGCAAAGGCCAGCTCGTGCGCGACGCCCTCGACGATCACGTCCGGATCGCGCGGATACCGCCGCAGCACCTGCGCCCGCTCGTCGAAATGTCCGCTCACGAGCCAGCCGCACGACCATTCACCGTCATCGCAGCGCTGGCCGGGACGTACACAGGCGCCGTCGTTCCCGGCCCGGCATAGCGTGACGCGCACGCCGAGGCGCGCCGCTTCGGCCCGCGCGAACGACAGCGCGCCGAGCAACGCGCGCGAGCGGGCGTCGACCCGCTCGCGCATTCGCCACTGCTCGAACGAAGGCGCCGCGTACAGGCCGAGCCCGGCCAGCACCGCGACCACGACCATCAGTTCGACGAGCGTGAATCCCCCCGCCCTCCATACTGCTCCGCTGCGCCACATCGCCATCCTCCGTCAACGCCATGCGACGACTGTAGCGGCGCGCACGCTGGCGCGCCATCTGCCGAACGGCCAGCTGGCGGCGCGCAGCGATGCCCGCCACAATCGGCGCAGCGTGAACGAACCGGAGGAAATGCGATGAAACGACGCGGCGCGTCAGCGCTTACGCGGGGGCTTGGCAGCCGGAGAGGCGCGACGGAACTCTTCGATCACGTCGGCAAATTCGGACACGTCTTCGAACCGGCGATACACCGATGCAAAGCGCACATAGGCAATCGTATCGAGGCCGCGCAATTCGTTCATCACGAGTTCGCCGAGCTTCTCGCTACGCACTTCGCGCTCGCCTGTCGCGAGCAGCTGATATTCGATGCGGGCGACCGCCGCATCGATCGCGTCAGCCGCAACCGGCCGCTTGCGCAGCGCGAGTTGCATGCTGGCGACGATCTTGCGACGGTCGAATTCCGTGCGGCTGCCGTCCTTCTTCACGACGACCGGCAGGGCCAACTCGACCCGCTCGTACGTCGTGAAACGCTTGTCGCAGGCCGAGCAGCGACGGCGCCGGCGAATCGCGGCGCCGTCTTCGGACACGCGCGAATCCACCACCTGCGTGTCGTCGCTGCGGCAGAACGGGCAGCGCATGAGCGATCAGCGATAGACCGGGAAACGCTTGGTCAGGTCGGCCACTTGCGCGCGCACGCGCTCGATCGTCGCTGCATCTTCCGGGTTGTCGAGCACGTCGGCGATCAGGTTGCCGACCAGCTCCGCTTCGGCCGTGCCGAAGCCGCGCGTCGTCATCGCCGGCGAGCCGAGACGGATGCCGCTCGTCACGAACGGCTTTTCCGGATCGTTCGGGATCGCGTTCTTGTTGACCGTGATGTGCGCGGCGCCGAGCGCGGCTTCCGCCGCCTTGCCCGTGATGTGCTTCGCACGCAGGTCGACCAGCATCACGTGGCTTTCGGTGCGGCCCGACACGATGCGCAGGCCGCGCTTGACCAGCGTCTCGGCCAGCACGCGCGCGTTCTCGACCACCTTCTGCTGGTACGCCTTGAACTCCGGCGACAGCGCTTCCTTGAACGCGACCGCCTTCGCGGCGATCACGTGCATCAGCGGGCCACCCTGGATGCCCGGGAAGATCGCCGAGTTGATCTGCTTCTCGTACTCGGCCTTCATCAGGATCACGCCGCCGCGCGGGCCGCGCAGGCTCTTGTGGGTCGTGGTCGTGACGAAATCGGCGTGCGGCACCGGGTTCGGGTAGACGCCCGCGGCGATCAAGCCCGCGTAGTGCGCCATGTCGACCATCAGGTACGCGCCGACCGACTTCGCGATCTTCGCGAGACGCTCGAAGTCGATCTTCAGCGCGAACGCCGACGCGCCCGCGACGATCAGCTTCGGCTTGTGCTCCTGCGCAAGCTGCTCGGCCGCTTCGTAGTCGATGTCTTCGCTTTCGTTCAGGCCGTAGCTGACGACGTTGAACCACTTGCCCGACATGTTCACGGGCGAGCCGTGCGTCAGGTGGCCGCCGTGCGCGAGGCTCATGCCCATGATCGTGTCGCCCGGCTTGAGCATCGCGAAGAACACGCCCTGGTTCGCCTGCGAGCCCGAGTTCGGCTGGACGTTCGCGGCTTCGGCGCCGAACAGTTCCTTCACGCGGTCGATCGCGAGCTGCTCGACGATGTCGACGTATTCGCAGCCGCCGTAGTAGCGCTTGCCCGGGTAGCCCTCGGCGTACTTGTTCGTGAGCTGCGAGCCCTGTGCGGCCATCACGGCCGGGCTCGTGTAGTTTTCCGACGCGATCAGCTCGATGTGATCTTCCTGGCGGCGGTTTTCCTGCTCGATCGCTGCAAAGACTTCGGGATCGACGTTCGCAATGGTGCTTTGGGCTCTGTCAAACATACGGTTTCCGTTAAGTGTGTACAGGTTGACCGGGGTGGCCGAGTACATTGCGCTGCTGGCGGCACCAGCTCGACGTGGCGGAAGAATCCGTATGACGCGAGGCAGGGACAGCCACCGGCGATGCACGCGACGGCGCACAACGGCTGCCCAGGCGAACGGCAAAAACGGCGCCCTGCGCTTCACGGTGGGATGCTCCACCTTGAACCCGAGGGTTCTATCGCCAGTCACGCAGGGGTGATGAGCGCGTTAGTTTATTGGATGCGTCATGAATAGGCAACCGCGCGGCGGCCACCGCAAACAAACGGGGACAGAGGTGCGCCACCCGCGCCGGCTGAGCTTTGCGCCTTGCCGCGGTGCGGCAATCTCAGTACGCTTGCAGGTTCCCCACCCGCTACCCTACCGACCAGGAGCAGCAATGATCGTGTTCGTCACAGGCGCGTCCGCCGGCTTCGGCGCCGCCATCGCCCGTGCCTTCGTCAACGGCGGCCACCGCGTCGTTGCGACCGCGCGCCGCCAGGATCGTCTCGACGCGCTCGCGGCCGAGCTCGGCGACGCACTGCTGCCGCTCGAGCTCGACGTGCGCGACCGCGCCGCCGTCGAAGCCGTGCCGGCCGCCCTTCCCGCCGAGTTCGCCGCGCTCGACGTGCTCGTCAACAACGCCGGTCTCGCACTCGGCGTCGAGCCTGCCCACAAGGCCAGCCTCGACGAATGGCAGACGATGATCGACACCAACTGCTCGGGCCTCGTGACAGTCACGCACGCGCTGCTTCCGGGCATGATCGCGCGCGGCCGCGGCCATATCTTCAACCTCGGCTCGGTTGCCGGCACCTACCCGTACCCGGGCGGCAACGTCTACGGCGCGACCAAGGCTTTCGTCCGACAATTCAGCCTGAACCTGCGCGCCGACCTGATCGGCACGCCGCTGCGCGTCACCGACATCGAGCCGGGCCTGTGCGGCGGCACCGAATTCTCGAACGTCCGCTTCCGCGGCGACGACGCGAAGGCGGCCGGCGTGTACGCGAACGTCCAGCCGCTCACGGCCGAGGACATTGCCGACACGATCTACTGGATCGCGACGCGTCCCGCGCACGTGAACATCAACACGATCGAGATGATGCCGGTCGCCCAGGCGCCGGCCGGCCTCACCGTCCATCGCGGCTGACGGTCCGCCGCGAGCCGCCCCGGCGGCCGGCTCGCGGCCCGGAACATTCCGTTACGAATCGGTTGCGAAGCGGCCTTCCCGCTTCCGGTAAAATGCGCGCCATGACTCAGCCTACCCGCCCCCCGGAAGCGCCTTCCGGCTTCACCTGGCCGGTTCGCGTGTATTACGAGGATACCGACGCAGGCGGCATCGTCTTCTATGCCAACTACCTGAAATTCTTCGAGCGAGCGCGCACCGAGTGGCTGCGCGCCTGCGGCATCGACCAGCGGCGCCTCGCCGACGAAACGGGCGCGATCTTCATCGTCCGCAGCACGGCGCTCGACTATCGCGCGCCGGCGCGGCTCGACGATACGCTCGCGATCACGAGCCGGCCCGGACGGATTGGCCGCGCATCGGTGGAATTCATGCAGGAAGCGTGGCGTGGCGACACGCTGCTCGTCGCCGGGCAAATCCGCATCGGTTGCGTCGACCGCACGGGCATCCGCCCCGCGGCGATCCCGCCGGCGGTGCTCGACGCGCTGCAACGCGGGCCCGTCATCGACGCCGGGCACACTGTGTTGTCAACGAGGCTCGCGTGAGCCCCGTTTAGACAATGCCTATGAACTTGCCTTCCTGAATCGATACTAAGCATGATTCGGCGTCAGGCGCGGCAGCGGCATGCCGGCGCGCAGCGCCTCGCCCGCGCCGGGGACGCCTAGCCGGGCCCCTTGGCCGGGCGCCCCCGAAGGGACGTTACTCAAACCTCTATGAACACTTCTCAAGACCTGTCGATCATTTCCCTCGTCCTCAATGCGAGCGTCCTGGCCCAGGCCGTGATGGGACTGCTGCTGCTGCTGTCGCTGATGTCGTGGACCTTCATCTTCCGCAAGTGGTTCGCGATCCGCCGCGCACGCGCGCAGACCGAGCGTTTCGAACGGGATTTCTGGTCGGGCGGCGACCTGCAGGCCTTGTATCAGAGCGCGGCGAACAACCGCCACACGATCGGCGCGCTCGAGCGGATCTTCGAGTCGGGGATGCGCGAGTTCCTGAAGGCGAAGGAAAAGCGCATCAGCGACCCGGGCCTCGTGCTCGACGGCGCGCGGCGTGCGATGCGCGCGTCGTTCCAGCGCGAGATGGACGTGCTCGAAGCGAACCTGGCATTCCTCGCGTCGGTCGGCTCGGTCAGCCCGTACATCGGTCTGTTCGGCACGGTCTGGGGGATCATGAACTCGTTCCGCGGCCTCGCGAACGTCCAGCAGGCGACGCTCGCGAACGTCGCGCCGGGCATCGCCGAAGCGCTCGTCGCCACCGCGATCGGCCTGTTCGCCGCGATTCCGGCCGTCGTCGCCTACAACCGCTACGCGCACGACATCGACCGCCTCGCGATCCGCTTCGAGACCTTCATCGAAGAGTTCTCGAACATCCTGCAGCGCCAGGCCCAGTAAGGAGCGCGACATGGCCGGAACCCCCATCCGATCCAGCATGCGCGGCGGCCGCTCGCGCCGCGCGATGGCCGACATCAACGTCGTGCCGTACATCGACGTGATGCTCGTGCTGCTCGTGATCTTCATGGTCACCGCACCGCTCGTCGCGCCGTCGATCATCAACCTGCCGACCGTCGGCAATGCCGCGCCGCAGGAGCAGACGCCGCCCGTCGTCGTCAACATCAAGGCCGACCGCACGATGAGCGTCAAGTACAAGGGCAACTCGGGCGCGACGCAGGAAGACACGATGACGAAGGCCGAGCTCGACAGCTTCATCGTCGCCCGCCAGGCGGATCATCCTGACCAGCCGGTCGTGATCGCGGCCGACAAGACCGTGCAGTACGATGCAGTCATGACCGTGATGTCGGATCTGAAGGCGCGCGGCGTCAAGCGCGTCGGCCTCCTCGTCAAATCGCAATGAAACGGCAACCCCCGCGCAGCACCGCCTACCCGCCGATGCCGCCGCGCGAGCGCGGCACGTGGCGCGCATTCGCGCTCGCGGCGTTGATGCACGTGCTGCTCGCGCTGTTCCTGTATCACGGCGTGCAATGGCAGAACAGCACCCCGGCCGGCGCCGAGGCCGAGCTGTGGACGACGGTGCCCGACATGCAGACGCCGCAGCCTGCTCCGACGCCGCCCGCCCGCGTCGCCCCGCCCCCTCCCCCGGTGAAGAACGAGGAAGCGGACATCGCGCTGCAGCAGAAGAAGCGTCAGCAGGAAGCCGCCGCACGCGAAGCGCTGCTCGAACAGCAGCGCCGCGCGCAGCAACTCAAGGCGGAACAGGAAGAACAGACCAGGCGAGCGCAGCTGGCGGCCCGGCAGGCCGCCGCGCTCGCCGCGCAGAAGGCCGCCGAGCAGGAAAAGCAGAAGCAGGCTGACAAGCTCAGGCAGAAGCAGCTCGCCGAGCAGCAAAAACTGGAACAGCAGAAGCTCGAGCAGCAGAAGCAGGCAAAGCTCGAGGCGCAGCAGCAGGCGGCGAAGACGAAAGCCGAAGCCGCGGCCAAGGCGAAGGCTGAAGCGGCGGCCCGCGCGAAGGCCGATGCGGCGTCGAAGGCGAAGCTCGACCAGGAGCGGCGTGTGCGCCTCGCGCAGATGCAAGGCCTGGCGGGCGGCGGCGAAGGCGGTGGCGAAGGTCTCGCGAAGAGCGGCACCGGCACGGGCTCCGGCGGCAACGCGGCGTCCCCGGGCTATCCGGACAAGGTGCGGCGTCGCGTCAAGCCACACATCGTCTGGGGCGGCGAGCGCGACAGCCTGACGACCGTCGTCGCGATCCGCTGCACGCCGTCGGGCGACGTATTGAGCGTATCGATCCGCCGTTCGAGCGGAAATTCGGGGTGGGATCAAGCCGTGGTCAGTGCGATCCAGGCGTCGGTCCCGTTGCCGCCCGATTCTAACGGTCGTACTCCATCGGACATTACGATTACCTTCAAGGCGGCGGAGTGAACGGAAATGCGCTTACACTCCCGCCGTCGCTGTAGGACGGGAACGAATCGGGTATTTTTACTGTCTCTGCGGTTGCGCAGCGATACAAGTCATACGGGAAGCAAGAAGCATGAGTTTGATGACGAAGCTAGGTTTCAGGGCACTCGTGGCCTCGTGTCTGATTGCGGCGGGCAGCGCCGCTAACGCGCAGGTCAACGTGCTGATCACCGGCGTCGGTTCGACCCAGTTCCCCATCGCCACCGCGAATTTCGCGAATGAGGCGGGCCTGCCGCAGCAGGTCACGTCGATCGTCCGCGCGGACCTCGCCCGCAGCGGCAAATTCACCAACATCGACGCCGGCAGCACGCCGGTGCCCGAGACCGCATCGGTCGACCTCGGCGCATGGAAGGCCAAGGGCGCGAATGCGTTCGTCGCCGGCAGCGTGAACCGCGACGCGAGCGGCCAGTACAAGGTCAACTTCATCCTGTACGACACCGTCAAGCAGCAAAGCCTCGGCGGCCTGTCGCTGACGGCGAACGACGGCACGCTGCGCACGGCCGGCCACAAGATCGCCGACTACATCTACCAGAAGCTGCTCGGCACGCGCGGGGTGTTCGCGACGCGCCTGTCGTACGTGATCAAGTCCGGCAACCGCTACCAGCTGCAGATTTCCGATTCGGACGGCCAGAACCCGCGCATCGCGCTGTCGAGCACCGAGCCGATCATCTCGCCGGCGTGGTCGCCGAACGGCACGAAGGTCGCCTATGTATCGTTCGAGCGCAAGAAGCCGATCGTCTACATCCACGACCTGCCGACCGGCCGCCGCTACATCGTTTCCGACCAGAAGGGCAACAACAGCGCGCCGGCGTGGTCGCCGGACAGCCAGACGCTGTCGGTCGCGCTGTCGCTGACGGGCAACACGCAGATCTACGCGGTCAACGCGAACGGCGGCGGCCTGCATCGGCTGACCCAGAGCAACTCGATCGACACCGAGCCGTTCTACTCGCCGGACGGCCGCTGGATCTACTTCACGAGCGATCGCGGCGGCGCGCCGCAAATCTACCGGATGCCCGCCCAGGGCGAAAGCGCCGGTGCGGCTCAGCGCGTGACCTTCACCGGCAGCTACAACACGAGCCCGCGCGTCAGCCCGGACGGCAAGCTGCTCGCTTACATCTCCCGCACGGGCGGCGGCTTCAAGCTGTATGTTCAGGATCTGCAGACGGGCGCGGCGAACGCGATCACGAATACCAGCCATGACGAGTCGCCCAGCTTCGCGGCGAACGGCCAGTACCTGCTGTACGCCACCCAGTCGGGCGGGCGCAACGTGCTGGCCGCCGTCCCATCCGACGGCAGTGCGCCGCCGCAGATTCTGTCCGTCCAGGGCGGCTCCGTACGCGAGCCGTCGTGGGGACCCTTCATGCAATGACCACAAGGAGAGTAACCATGATGTCGAAAAAAGTTCGTCTGGCCCTGGCCGTGATGATGGTCGGCGCGCTGGCAGCATGCAAGTCGGGCGTGAAGCTCGACGAGAAGGCCAACGCCGGTGCGATGAGCACCCAGCCGAACCCCGAGAACGTCGCGCAAGTGACGGTCGATCCGCTGAACGACCCGAACAGCCCGCTCGCGAAGCGCAGCATCTACTTCGATTTCGACAGCTACTCGGTGAAGGATGAGTATCAGCCGCTGATGCAGCAACACGCGCAGTACCTGAAGAGCCATCCGCAGCGTCACGTGCTGATCCAGGGCAACACCGACGAACGCGGCACGAGCGAGTACAACCTCGCGCTGGGCCAGAAGCGTGCGGAAGCGGTCCGCCGCGCGATGGCGCTGCTCGGCGTCGCCGATTCGCAAATGGAAGCCGTGAGCCTCGGCAAGGAAAAGCCGCAGGCAGCGGGTCACGACGAGGCATCGTGGGCGCAGAACCGCCGCTCGGATCTCGTCTACCAACAGTAAGTGACGGAAGGTTAGCTGTATGACGCACCGTGAATCCTGGCTGCGCGTGGCCGCAGCCCTGTGCGTCGTCGGCGCGGCGTGGTCGGCCGCGCCGGCGCACGCCGGCATGTTCGACGACAACGAGGCGCGTCGCGCCGTGCTCGATCTGCGCAGCAAGAGCGACAATCTTGCGGGCCAGCTCGCGGCCGCGCAACGCACGATCCTCGATCAGACCGCCCGCCTCGACCAGCTGAACCAGCAGGTCGCGACGCTGCGCGGCGAGAACGAGGATCTGACGAACCGCCTCACGACGCTGGAACGTCAGCAGAAGGAGTACTACACCGATCTCGATACGCGGCTCAAGAAGTTCGAGCCGGAGCAGAAGACGGTCGACGGTGTCGAAGGCACCGTGCAGCCGGGCGAGACGGATGCGTTCAATGCGGCGCAGCAGCAGTTCCGCGACGGCAACTTTAAGGCTGCCGCCGCGTCGTTTCGCAGCTTCATCGCGAAGTATCCGCAGAGCCCCTACCAGCCGAGCGCGCAGTACTGGCTCGGCAATGCGCAGTACGCGCTGCGCGACTACCGCGGCTCGACGGCGACGTGGCAGGGCATCGTGAGCAAGTTCCCGCAGCATCCGCGTGCAGCCGACGCGCTCATCGCGATCGGCACGAACCAGCTCGAGCAAGGCCAGAAGGCGGCGGCGAAGAAGACCTTCGAACAGGTCGTATCGCAGTACAACGGGACGAGCGCGGCGCAGACGGCACAAGGCAAGCTGCAGACCATCAAATAATGATGTTCAGGGTTGTTGACAGGTTCGCAACCTAAAGCTATAATTTCCTTCTTTGGGTCGTTAGCTCAGTTGGTAGAGCAGCGGACTTTTAATCCGTTGGTCACAGGTTCAAGTCCTGTACGGCCTACCAAAAAATTCAAGGGCTTAGCAGCAATGCTAAGCCCTTTTTCTTTGCAGCCTTCCAGTCGATATTAGACGCTGTCTAATACATTGCTCACCCTAGCGGTCGCGTTCCTCGTCCCAACCCGGGAAATGGTCAACTAGGGGTTCTGCATGCTCGGCAATCTGGCGGTTCCTAGCCGCGATGCACCGCTGACACCCTCCGGTGTTCAATTGCCTGTTCCCGCTCATCCCTGCAATGTTCGACATGATCAAAATACACTCGGCCCCAAAGGGCCGAGGTGCGTGCGGAAACACAATTCGAATCGGATTACTATTGAGCTTGGGTGCAATTTAGCAACTCTTCGCGACACCACCACTATCCTCGAGTCGCCGATTTTTACATTACGACAGGCAGCCCTCCCGATGACGAGCTATTTTCCGATCGTAATTGGGGTTTTATCGCCCTCACTCGTGAATCCGCAATATTCGTTGTCATTATCTAGCCATAAAATAAAAAGGGTCTTACCATTCCCTATTGACGGGTCACCGCCATACGAGTTGCTAGCAGGAAATGACCTTTGCCCACTATTGAACAGCTTCACCACCGCAGCAGTAACGTTGATCACTTGCTGGTGGTAACCATACCAAGCATATTGAATAACAGCCACCTTCACTCTCCTTTCATTCTTGATGATTATTTTTCAGCGAGCGT
The DNA here is from genome assembly GCF_000833595.1 of Burkholderia sp. MSHR3999. Taxonomy (NCBI): domain Bacteria; kingdom Pseudomonadati; phylum Pseudomonadota; class Betaproteobacteria; order Burkholderiales; family Burkholderiaceae; genus Burkholderia; species Burkholderia sp. MSHR3999. Next base: position 516,144 of record NZ_JRFO01000001.1, on the reverse strand, counting down.
TGATATAAACGAAGCATTCTAACGCCAGGCGATACACGGCCTGGCCCCTCTGGATCCCCTACCTTAAGTCCCAGTATTTGTGAGAGTTACGCCGCCGATAATTCCATACCCCTCTTGGGTAATGGCTCCAGTGCTATGGAAGGTAACAACCTGGGCAGCAGGGAGCGACGGGAAAATTTTGAGAACAATGTTGCGAATAGTTTCGAAGTTACTTGCATTAGTTGTGTCAATCAAAAATTTTCTCGTCGTCGGCGGGCTAGAATTGATTGAGATCAAAATATTATTTGGATAATTCTGAGCCGGCGCAATCGACGCAATACTGGTAAGAGTGTACTCAACCGAGATTTCCGGATGTCTTTCGCTCATGTTCCTCTCCGCTTGAAAATTAAATAATAACACCCCTCCTTGCAGCGCAACACGCAACGAGAAGCGCTCAATAACGTTAGACAAAAACCACTCGGAACGCAAATAAATATTCCCCCCCTGTCATTTTTGACAGCACAAACAATCGATTTAAAAACTATTGCGCCGCTTATTTACCATCATTCATCCAGCAAATAAAAATTATCGAACACATTAAACCGGAGCGCATTTAAATTGACGTGCCTGGCCGCATCACCGGGCAGGTGGGGTTGTGCACTATCGTCAGGGTTGGTGAGACTGCATAAACAAGGCGCATAAAACTGCATAGCGAAATCGCCCCCTCGAGCGCAGCGCACCCCGCGCCGGCCGGTCACGGATAGCCGGTGCATATATGCATAAAAACCACTCGCTTTTGCGGGCAGGTGGGGCGGGGTCACAACTGCGCGCGCGGGGTCGCGATCAGCATCCTCTGTCACGGTCCGGCCCCAAAAATGCCCCGCCGGCGCGTCAGGCGGCCCGCCACGGCCCTGCTGCGCTTCGGCCCAACTGTCGACGGCCATCCGCCGGCGGCCGCCCTGATGCGCCCTATTCCGCCTCGGTCGCGCACAGACGACGGTCGCAAAAAAGCCGCCGGCACCGAAGTGCCCGGCGGCTTGTTTTGCCGGTTGTGCGCTCGGCGTCAGCCCTTCGGCATCTCGAAGTCTCTGAACCGCACGACCTCGATCCCGAGCCAGTCGTTCACCTCCCGAAGCCGCGCCTTCAACGGCTCGATCTCGAGATCATTGAACACCCCGGCCGCCTTCTCCACGTCCCCGAACCCGCCCGCGTTCGACGGAATGATCCCCATCAGTTGCGGCGGCACGCGGTGCGCCGCGAGCTGATCCTCGACCGTCACCTTCTTGATGTTCCAGAACTCGTCCTTCGCCGCGACCTCGCCGATCGGCAGGAGCTGGATGCCGTCCTTCTTCCCCTTCGGCGCGTACATGAACAGGTTCCGGAAGTTGCCGGGCCCCTTCGCGTTCTTCAGCGCCGAGCGCAGGTTGTCGACGTCTTCCTGCTTGTCGGCCGGATCGGTCATGTACAGGATGAAGCCCGCATGGCTGCCGTTCTTGTAGTAGCGCCGACGGAACAGCGTCGCGCTCTCGTTCAACCAGGTCGAGTTCAGCGCCGACATGTATTCCGGCAGCCCGTAGATCTCCTGGTTCAGGTCCGGCTCGAACAGATGATAGACGGCGCCCTTCGGAAACGCGTGCGGCTCGCGCACGTTCGTCACGAACCAGTATTGATCCGCCTCGACGCCGACCCGCGTATATTTCGCAAGCGCGGATTTCAGCGCCATCGGCGTGCCGAGCTGGTTCGTGCGCAGTTCGAGGTAGCTGTTCGCGAAGACCAGGTACTCGAGCACGAACCGGCTGAAGTCGGCACGCGACAGCAACGGATGCTCGATGTATGCCTGTACGAGAATATTGCGCTTCACGTAGATGGCCGAGCTGTGATGCGGCGCGGCCCGGAACGAGCGCGCGAGTCCATCCAGCGGCAGCGGCGGCTCGTACCAATTCCCCATGCGCATGCATTCAACGTAGTCCAGCAGCTCGCGCCGGTCGAGCACGGCGATCGGATCGCCGAACGAGAATACTTCCGCGCGCGGCGCCGGCGCCGCGGTCGACTCCACTGCCGGCTCGGCGCGGTCCTGCGTGCGGCGCCCAGCGCCGCGTCGATACTTGCGTGACATCAAAAAATCTCCATGAATCCGGTATTGGTGGCAGTCGCCCCCTCGAGCGGCTCGTTCGCAAGCGCGTGCATGCACGCCCAGGCCAGGTCGCCGTGGCTCGCCTCTTCCGAGCGCGTTGTCGTGTACGTCACCTGCAGGCCGCTGGGCGTGATCGTTTTCTTGATCGCCATGAACGAGGCGGTCAGGTCGGTCCATCCGGCGTCGTACTCCAGCCGGCCCTTGCGGATCACGTTCTGCGCCTTCATCACCAACATGGCTTTCACCTCGACCGAGTAGCGGATCGGCGTCGCGGCCGGAAAGAACTTGGTGACCAGCTCGTAGACGCCCTGGCCCATGCCAGTCGTGTCGATCCCGATGTAGGTGACGCGGTAGCGCCTGGTCAGCGCCTCGATCTGAGCTGCCTGCGCTTCGAAGTCCAAGCCGTGCCACTGGAACCGCTCGAGCACGCGGAATTTCCCGCCCGGATACTTCGGCGGCGCAATCACCACGCAGCCGGCGCTATCGCGCGTGCGTGACGGGTCGTAGCCGATCCATACCTCTTCGTCGCCAAACGGGCGCAGGTACAGCGGTTTGTAGTCGTCCCACACTTCCCAGGTGTCGACCAGGCATGACTGCATCGTCGACAGCGGAAACACCGACAGCGAATCGTCGATGAACTGGCACAGCAGCAGGTTCGCGTATTCGTCGGCGCTGTATTCGAGCTTCAGGCGATCAAGGTCGAACAGGTTGCAGCCGCCGCGCACGGCGTCCTCGACGGTCACGATCTGCCGCCACTGGCCGTCGCCGCACGCGCGGCCCGGCGCCAGGGCCGCATTCGAGAGATCGAGCGACACGCGCTGATCCTTCGGGCGGCCCTTGTTGAACAGCGCGCCGGACCAGAACGGATAGGCGTCGTGCGCCAGGCTCGACGGCGTCGAAAAATAGGTCTGCCGCCACTGCGAATGGATCGCCATGCCGGACGCGACCTTGCGCAGGTCCTGGAAGCGCGGCACCCAGAAGTACTCGTCGAAATACAGGTTGCCGTGATAGCTCTGCGCGGTGCGTGCGTTGGTGCCGAGGAAGTACAGCGTCGCGCCGTTCGGCAGCACGATTGGATCGCCGCGCAGCTCGACACCGACCGCGTCCTTCGCGAACTGGACGATGTACTGCCGGAACACGTGCGCCTGCGCCTTGCTGGCCGACAGAAAAATCTGATTGCGGCCCGTGTTCAGCGCGTCGAGCAGCGCCTCGCGCGCGAAGTACCAGGTCGCGCCGATCTGGCGGCTCTTGAGGATGTTGCGGATACGTTCCTTGAAGCCCGCGCGATACCAGCCGCGCTGATACTCGAAGATCGATTCGAGGAACGCGTCGTTGAGCTTCTCGATCTGCTCGTCGCTGAACGCATTGCGCTCGTCCGAGCCGCGCGATCGGCGCGTGCCACCCGCGCTCCCGGATTCGCTCACCTTCGCATCGTTCGCCGGGCGCGGCCTCAACCGGTCGAGCTGACGCGTCAGCAGGTCGATCTCCTTGTAGTCGCGCCCTTCCTTCGCCTCCTTCGTCACCAGCTTGATCAACTGCGCTTCGATCGTCATGTTGACGCGATCGACCGGCTCGGTGTCGTCCCATCGGTCGCGCCGCTTCCAGCTATAGAGCGTGGCCGGCTTCTCGCCGAGCATTTCGGAGATACGCGCGATGCGATACCCCTGCCAGTACAGGTCGCGAGCGCGCCGACGCGGATCGACGTCGGATGAATCAATGGGAAGAGCAGTCATGCAGCAAGGCTACCGACGCGCGCGCGTAGGCCCTACTGCATACGGTTGTATCGGTTGCGTCCACAACCAACATGCGTTGCGACGTGGGTTCGAACTGCCGACACTGGAATCCCTGAACACAGCCCCTCACAGCGGATTCGCACATGGCACAGGACGCAAAGAAGACGAAATTTTTCTGCATCGCGACGGAAGGCGCGACCACGGACGGCCGAAAGATCGACCGCAAGATGCTCGAGCAAATGGCGAGCAACTACGATCCGAAGAAGTACGGCGCCCGAATCAACATGGAACACATTCGCGGCATGTATCCGGACAGCGCATTCCGCGCATATGGCGACGTGATCGCGCTGAAGACCGACGAGCAGGATGGCAAAACGCGCCTACTCGCGCAGCTCTCGCCGACGAAAGACCTGATCGCAATGACCACCGAGCAGCGCCAGAAGGTCTACACGTCGATGGAGGTCGACCCGGACTTCGCCGGTACCGGTGAGGCGTACCTGGTTGGCCTCGCCGTCACCGACAACCCGGCGAGCCTCGGCACCGAAATGCTCGAGTTCAGCGCGAAGAGCAAGGCGCTCGATAAGCGCAAGCAGCGCCCGGAAAACCTGTTCAGCGCTTCGGTCGAGGCTGACATCGAGCTGGACGAAGACGCGGTGCGCACGAACGATGCAGGCAAGTCGCTGTTCTCGAAGGTGCTCGGCCTCCTGAACCGCAAGGAAGCGACCGACGACCAGCGCTTTTCCGACCTCTCGCAATCGGTCGTCGCGCTCGCGGAAAGCCAGAGCCAGGTGCTCGAGCAGCTCGAAAAGTACAACGCGAATTTCGACGAGCTGAAGCGCGCGCAGCAGGACGGCGACAAGCGACACAGCGAGCTGGTCCAGAAACTGTCGCGCACCGACAGCAGCACGCAACAGCGGCCGACGTCGACGGGCAGCGACAACGCGGCGCAGACCGACTGCTAACCCGCCCTCATCCCTTTTCCCATAGACGGAGAACCCATGCGGAACACCACCCGCGAGCAGTACAACCGGTACCTGGGCCGCATCCAGGAACTGAACGGCGTCAGCGATGCGACGAAGAAGTTTTCGGTCGCGCCGAGCGTGCAGCAAACGCTCGAAACCAAGATTCAGGAGTCGAGCGCATTCCTCGGCCGGATCAACATCCACGGCGTCGAGGAAATGGAAGGCGAGAAGATCGGCCTTGGCGTAACCGGCCCTATCGCGAGCCGCACCGATACGACCAAGCGAGCGCGCGAGACGCGCGACCTGTCGGCACTCGATAGCCAGAAATACCGCTGCGAGAAGACGAACTACGACCACCATATTCGCTACCAGCAGCTCGACGCGTGGGCGAAGTTCCCGGACTTCCAGGCGCGCCTGCGCGATTCCATCGTCGTGCGCCAGGCACTCGATCGCATCATGATCGGATGGAACGGCGTAAAGGTTGCGGACGATACCGATCTCGCCGCGAACCCGCTGCTTCAGGACGTGAACATCGGCTGGCTGCAGCAGTACCGCAATAACGCAAAGCAACGCGTGTTCTCGGGCGTGAAGATCGGCAAGGGCGAGGAATTCAAGAATCTCGACGCTGTCGTTTCGCTCGCGCGCAACGAGTTCCTCGACCCGTGGTACGCCGAAGACCCGAATCTCGTCGTGATCTGCGGCCGCGAGCTGCTCCAGGACAAGTATTTCCCGCTCATCAACCAGGCGCAGCCGTCGACCGAAACGCTCGCAACCGACATCGTCGTCTCGCAGAAGCGCGTCGGCAACCTGCCGGCCGTCAGCGTCCCGTACTTCCCAGCTCATGCGCTGATGGTCACGCGCCTGGACAACCTGTCGATTTACTGGCAAACGAGCGCGCGCCGGCGCTCGCTGAAGGAAGTGCCCGAGCGCGACCGTATCGAGAACTATGAAAGCTCGAACGATGCGTACGTGATCGAGCAGTACGGCGCCGGCTGCGTGGTCGAGAACATCCAGCTCGTCGACGCTGCCCCGCCCGCTCCGCAGGGTGGCGCATGACGAACCCGTTCCGCCAACACTTCCAGCGCACCGTCGCGGCGACGGCCGCGCGCGGCGCGCCGGCGAGTGTCGGCGGGCTGCGCGACGACTCGGCATATACGCTGATGCTCGCGCAGCTCGACGAACACCGCCGTGCGCTGAAGGCCGTCGAGTCGCTCGAGCGCAAGGCCGATCTGAAGCGGCAGTTTCTGCCCGCATACGACGCGTGGGTCGCGGGCGTGCTCGACGGCGCGGCCGGCGCCCAGGACGACGTGCTGATGACGATCATGGTCTGGCGCGTCGACGTCGGCAACTACCAGGGCGCGCTCGAGATCGGCGCGTATGCACTGCGGCACGGCCTCACGCTGCCCGACCAGTTCAAGCGCAGCACGCCCTGCCTGCTTGTCGAGGAATTCGCCGACGCGGCGCTGCGCGCGAACCGGGCCGGCGAGTCGATCCAGGTCGAGCCGCTGATGGACATCGAGCAGCTCACGGCCGCGGCCGACATGCCCGACGAGGTGCGCGCGAAGCTGCACAAGGCGATCGGCTACGGCCTCACCGCCGTGTATCCCGCGACCGCACTCGACCACCTGCGCCGCGCATTGCAACTCTTCGCGAACGTGGGCGTGAAGAAGGACATCGAGCGGCTCGAGCGCGAGCTGAAGAACTCCGCCAGCGGGGGCCAGTCCGGCTCCGATGGCTGACACCGAGCGTACCCCGCGCACCAGGCGGCACGGGGCCGTAGCCGGCACTGTCCGCGCGAAAGCCCCGTCCACCGCCTCTACCAATCACCGACACAAACCTGATCATGTCCTTTGTCTCGACCCCGCCGCTGCCGCGCGCGCCGGCGGAAGCTGAACCAGCCAAGCCGATCAAGAACGATCCGTTCTACCCGGACGTGTCGCTCGAGCATGCACGCGACACGATGCGCCTCGACGGTTCCGTCACCGATGCCCGCCTGCGGCACGAGCTGCTCGCCGCGGTCGCGAGCGTGAACGACGAGCTGCGCAGCGCCCGCGCGGCGTGGCGCGATGCCGGCATCGTGCGGCTCGCCGACGTGCCGGCCGACCAGCTCGACGACGAAAGCGTGCGGCTGCAGCACTACCGGCGCGCCGTGTACTGCTTGGCGAAGGCGACGCTCATCGAGCGGTACCGCGATTACGACACGACGGGCGACGGTGCGCGTCGGGCCGACGAGCTCGAGCCGCAGGGCGACGAGCTGCGCCGCGATGCACGCTGGGCAATCAGCGACATCGTCGGCCGGCCGCGCGTAACGGTGGAGCTGATCTGATGGAGGTCCGCGCGCTGCAGGGCGAAACCCTCGACGCGCTGTGCTGGCGCGTGCTCGGCCGCACGCGCGGCGTCGTCGAGGCCGTGCTCGACCTCAACCGGGACCTGGCGCAATACGGCCCGGTCCTGCCTCACGGGCTGCTCGTCGAGCTGCCCGACGAAGTACCGCAAGCGGCGCAATCCGGCGCCGAGCGGCTCCAGTTATGGGACTGAAGATGGCTGAACCTATTTCCACGTCGTCCGCGACGGTCGCGGCGCTCGGCGTCGCAACGCTGTCGCTGTTTCCCGGCGTCGACGCCAACGTCGTCATGGGCGCCTTTGCCGGCTCCCTGCTGTTCGTGATGACCGCGGCTGACCCGTCGATCCCGAAGCGCGTCGCGTTCTTCGTGATCTCGTTCGTCGCTGGCTGCCTGACCGCCGAGCTGTTCGCGGCCGCGCTCGATGCCGTGCTGCCGGCGCGCGTCGAGGTCCATGCCGGCATCGGCGCGCTGATCGCCTCCGCGCTCGTCGTGAAGCTGCTGCTGTGGCTGATCGCCCAGGCCGACGCGCCCGACCGGCTGCTGAACGTGTTCAAGGGGAGGGAAAAGTGATGCTCACGACCGTCTACGTGCTGCTGTGCGCGGCGCTCGCGCTGCGCCTCGTGACGTTCCGCCGCGGCGCCGGCGCGCACCGGCCGCTCGCGTCGTGCCTGGCCTATGCGTTGGCCGTCGCCGCCGGCGCTGCGCCGATCCGCGCTGCGTTCGGCACGCTGCCGCCGGCGAGCCTCGCCGACACGGTGCTGGCTGGGGTCCTGTGCCTCGCCGTGTACGGCGTGCGCGGCAACGTCGTCGAGCTGTTCCACCGGGGCAACCCGCGCGACTCCCTGATCGCGCGCGTGCTGCAGTTCAAGCTGTGGGGGCGCCATGTATAAGACCCTTCGCCTGGGCGACCGTGGCGCGGACGTTGGCTACCTGCAGCGCCAGCTCGTCGCGGCCGGCGCGCGCCTCGACACTGACGCGATCTACGGCAGCGCGACGCGCACCGCCGTGCTGGCGTTCCAGGCGTCGCACGGCCTGGTCGCCGATGGCATCGCCGGCCCGAAGACCTGGTCGACGCTCGCGGCCGGTCAGCGCGATCCGCGCGATCTCACCGACGCGGACCTCCAACGTGCGGCCGACCAGCTGCAGGTCGATCTCGCGGCCGTGCGCGCGGTCAACGAGGTCGAATCACACGGCACAGGCTTCCTGCCGGACGGCCGTCCCGTGATCCGCTACGAACGGCACATCATGTACCGCCAGCTCGCGGCCGCCGGCATGGACGCGGACGCGCTGGCGACAAAGTATCCCGCTCTGGTGAACCCGAAGCGTGGCGGCTACGCCGGCAACGCGGCGGAATATGCGCGCCTGACGAGCGCGCAGCAGATCTCGGCCGCGTGCGCGCTCGAGGCGACGAGCTGGGGCGCGTTTCAGATCATGGGCTTCCACTGGAACGCGCTCGGCTACGCCGACGTGTTCGCGTTCGTCGACGCGATGAAGGCCAGCGAGGCCGAGCAGCTCGAAGCGTTCGTCCGATTCATTCTCGCCGACAAGACGCTGCTCGCCGCGCTGCGCGGCCGGAAGTGGGCGAAGTTCGCCGAGCTGTACAACGGCAAGGCATACGCCGAGAACCTGTACGACGTGAAGCTCGAACGGGCGTTCGATCGCTACAGCCGGGCGGCTGCATGACGGCCAGCGCTCGCATTCTCGTCGTCGGCGCGATCGCGCTCGCCGGCGCGGCCGTCGTCATCGCGGTTCAGCATGCGCGCCTGGTCGATGCCGGCCTGCGTGCCAACGCACTCGCGCGTGACGTGCGCGACCGGACGGCCGAGCGCGACGCGGCGCGCCGCGACGTGAAGGTCGTCACCCAGTACGTCGACCGTGTCCAGGTCGTCCGCGAGAAGGGCGACACCATCATCAAAGAGGTTCCCGTTTATGTGGATCGCGAAGCTGATCGTGCCTGCGTTGTTCCTGTCGGGTTTGTGCGCGTGCACGACGCCGCCGTCGCCAACGTGCCAGTGGGCGATCCCGGAAGCGCTGATGCGGCCCCCGCGGGCATTGCGCTCTCTGCCGTCGCCGCCACCGTCGCGGGCAATTACACCACCTGTCACGAAAACGCCGAGCAGTTGATCGCGCTGCAGGCGCGCGTGCGCGACACCGCGCAGGAGGCACCATGAACAAGCCCGACAGCCTGCGCGCGGCGCTCACGGCGGCATTGCCGGAGTTCGCACGCGATCCTGACCGGCTGCACATCTTCATCGAACACGGGTCGATCGCCGTCACCGCGGCGCACTCGCTGTCGTTCGAATATGCGTACACGCTCGACATCGTCGTGACGGATTACGCCGGTCATTCGGATCACCTGATGGTGCCGATCATCGCCTGGCTGAAGATCCACCAGCCCGAGCTGCTGCTCAACCGCGATCTCTGCCGCGACGGGTTCAAGTTCCAGGCGGAGCTGCTCGACAACGGCAAGTCCGACGTCGAAATCCTGCTGAAACTGACCGAGCGCGTCGGCGTAACCGAGCAAGTAGACGGCTACGATATTCGCCACTTCGGCGAACCGCCGATCGCGGGGACTTGATGGCCGACCGACTGTCCCGCGCCGAGGATTGGGCGGCAGGCCTCCTTGGCCAGCTCACGAGCGCGCAGCGCGCGCGCCTGGCGAAGACGCTGGCGACCGAGCTGCGCCGGCGCCAGTCGCGGCGCATCGCCGAGGCGCGCAATCCGGACGGCAGCCGGTACGCGCCGCGCAAGCCGCAGGCCCGACGCAAGAAGGGCCGCATCCGGCGCGCGATGTTCGCGAAGCTGCGCACTGCCCGCTTCCTCAAAACCGCCTCGAGCGCTGACGCGTCGGTGCTGCATTTCACGCGCCAGGTCGAGCGCATCGCGCGCGTCCACCAGGAGGGCCTGCGCGATCGCGTCGAACGCAACGGCCCGGTCGTCCAGTATCCAGCGCGCGAGCTGCTCGGCCTGGCCGACCCCGATATCGATCGAATCGCGGACGTCGTCCTCGACTTCCTGTCGCAGTAACGCGACGCATGGCCGGTTTCCATCAGGTCCGGGTTGTTAACCGGCCGTGCACAACCCTTTTCGCGTGACCCGCTCCCGCGCGCGCGGCATCCTCGCCGCATGGATGATTTTGCTGACCTGAACCGCCGCCTCGAAAGCCTGCTGCGCGAGGGCACCGTGATCGACGTCGACCACGGCACCCGCCGCGTGCGCGTGGAATCCGGCGGCCTGCAAACTGACTGGATTCGCTGGCTCGCGCAGCGCACCGGCAACAGCATCACATGGGACCCGCCGTCGATCGGCGAGCCGGGTCTGCTCCTCTGCCCGTCCGGCGAGCCGACGACGGGCCTCTTCCTGCCCGGCGTCTACTGCGACGGCCACGACGCGCCGAGCTCCAATCCGAACGAACACCTGCGCGTCTATCCGGACGGAGCGCGTGTTTCGTACGACACCGTGACCGGCCACCTCGCCGTCACCGGTATCAAGACGGCCACGGTCCAGGGCAGCGGCACGCTCACGATCGACATGCCGAAGGTCGTCTTCACCGGCGACGTCATGATCAAGGGCGGCGCAACCATCATGAAGCTGCTGTCGTACATGGCCGGTCTCGCCGGCGAAGGGGGCGACGTCGGCACGATCATGCGCGGCAACATCACGCACGAGGGCGGCACGCTGCGATCGAACGGCGTGTCGGTCGACGGTCACACGCACATCGACTCGATGGGCGGCCCCACGTCGAAGGGGCGCGGATGATCGGCATGAACGCACGCACCGGCCGCGCGATCGGCGGCCAGGCCCACATCGAGCAGTCCGTCGCGGACATCCTGTTCACGCCGCTCGGCACACGCGTGATGCGTCGCGACTACGGGTCGCTGCTGCCCGAGCTGATCGACGGCCCGGTCAATCCGCTGATGCGCATGCGCGTGATGGCGGCGTCCGTCATGGCGCTGGCCCGGTGGGAACCGCGCATTCAGGTCAACCAGGTCGATTTCGGTAGCACCGGCATCGACGGCGGCGCCGTGCTCGAGCTGCAAGGCGAGCGCATGGACGGCCCGCGCGCCGGCGCGCCCTTCTCCATAAGCCTGCCGGCGACAAACGGTCGGGGTGCGGCATGAGAACCACACCGATCGATCTGTCGCAGCTCCCGGCGCCCGACATCGTCGACGAACTCGACTACGAGACCATCCTCGCCGAGAAGAAGGCCCGCCTCATTTCCCTGTACCCTCCGGAGCAGCAGGCCGACATCGCGGCTGTGCTCGAGCTCGAATCCGAGCCAATGGTGAAGGTGCTGCAGGAAGGCGCATACGAAAAAATGCTGCTGCTCGCGCTGATGAACGAGAAGGCGCGCGGCTTGCTGCTCGCATACGCGAAGGGCACGACGCTCGAGCACATCGGCGCCCTGTTCGATGTCGAGCGTCTGGTGATCTCGCCGGGCGATCCGGACAACGGCATCGATCCGGTCTACGAGGACGACGACAGCCTGCGCGAGCGCATCCAGCTCGCGCCGCGCGGCTTTTCGGTGGCTGGCCCCGATGATGCGTACGTGTTCCACGCGCGCGGCGCAGACGGTCGCGTGAAAGCCGCGACCGCATACAGCCCGTCGCCGTGCGTGATGATCGTCACGGTCCTCTCGCGCGAAGGCGACGGTACGGCCAGCGAGGAACTGCTCGGCATCGTCCGGAAGGCGCTGGAGAAGAAGCGCCCGCAGGCGGACGAGGTCATCGTGCAGAGCGCGAAGATTGTGCGGTACGCGATACGCGCGACGCTGCGCTTCTTCAACGGCCCGGATCGCGCCGTTGCGATTGCTGCCTCGCGGAAGAACACCCAGAAATTCGCCGCTGCGATGCACCGTCCCGGCTCTGAGATCACGCTGGACGGCCTATACGCATCGATGCGCGTGGCCGGCGTTCAGAAGGTGCTGCTCGACACGCCGGCCAACGGCGTGCCGATCGCGATCGACGAGGCGCCGTACTGCACCGGTATCGAACTGGTCGACGGCGGGGTGGCCGATGAGTAAGCCGGTCCGCTCCCTGTTGCCGCCGAATGCAACGGTGCTCGAGCGGCGCCTGGCCGAAGTCAACGCGGATGTGCGCGGCATCCCGGTCGAGCTCGACACGCTGATGGACCCTGATCGGATTCCGCTGCGCTTCCTGCCGTGGCTCGCCTGGCACATGGGCGTGGATACGTGGCGCGACGAGTGGCCCGAACAGGTCAAGCGTGCCCGCGTCAAATCCGCGATCCGCATCGCCCGCAAAAAGGGCACGGCCGATGCCGTACGCGACGTCTGCGCATCGTTCGGCGCGAACGTGATGATGCGCGAGTGGTTCGAGATGACGCCACGCGGCGTGCCCGGCACGTTCGAGATCGTGATGACGGTAGGCAACCGCGACGGCGTACCGGCCACGGCGCAGTACGTCGCGGACATCATGGCCGAAGTCGATCGCGCGAAGCGCGGAACCGCTCACTACACCTTCACACAGGGATTCGGCGCCACCGGCGCAGTCGGTGTCGCTGCCGCCGTCCATGCGGCCATCTACTGTCGCCTCTCGCTCACGGACTAACGGACATGCCAGGAAATCGAATTCAATTGACGGACGCCGGGCGGGCCGCGCTCGTCGCATCGGGCAACACCGGCACCACAACGCGCCGCGTCACGCAAATCGGTCTCGGAACGGCGCCGTTCGCGTTCAAGCCGGACATGGCGGCACTGCCGAGCGAGCTCAAACGCATCACGACGTTCGGCGGCGCCAACGTGGCGCTCGACACGATTCACGTCGTCATCGAGGACGATTCGGCGGATCGGTACACGCTGTATGCGTTCGGCCTGTACCTGGACAACGGCGTGCTGTTCGGCGTGTACGTGCAGGACATGCCTATCCTCGAGAAGGCGTCGGCTTCGATGATGCTGCTCGCCAGCGACGTGGTGTTCACGTCGATCGACGTGTCGAAGCTCGAGTTCGGGCCGACGACATTCCTCAATCCGCCGGCGACGACCGAGGTGCAGGGCGTCATCGAGCTGGCGACGCAGGCCGAAGTCGACGCCGGCACCGATGCCGTTCGCGCACTCACGCCGAAAACGGCCGCGAACCGATATGCGCCGCTCACCGGCGCGACCTTCTCCGGCCCCGTGAAAGCCACTGAACTTTCAACGGATGGCCCGGCCGTCGTCGGTTCGGCGAAGATCCAGAGCGACACGCGTATGTCGTCCTTTTCCGTCGCGAACTTTGATGGGCTGTCCATCGAAGCGACGGACAGCAGCAACGTGACGAAGAAGAACATCGGCCTGGCACCGTGGGGCGGCAAGGTGCTGGTCGGAACGATCGCCGATGACGGCATCGGCCTATTGCAGGTCGCCGGCCCCGTCACGGCTCAGACGCCGCCGATCGGCGACAGCTCGAAGAAGCTCGCCACGACGGAATGGGTAATCGCGACCGTTGCGACGGCACTGGTCGGACAGATTGTGATGGAGGCGCGCACAACGGCCCGCGCCGGCTTCCTGAAGCTCAACGGCGCGGTCCTGAATCGCGCCGACTACCCGCTGTTGTGGGCGTATGCGCAGGCCAGCGGCGCGCTCGTCACCGAGGCGCAATGGGGCGCCGGCAATTTCGGCTGCTTCTCGAGCGGCAACGGCTCGACGACCTTTCGCATCCCGGAAGTGCGCGGCGAATACATGCGCTTCTGGGACGACGGCCGGGGCGTCGATGCGGGACGCGGCATCGGCTCATGGCAAGACAGTCAGAACCGCTCGCATGCGCACGGCGCGGGTTCGTCGTCGGTCGGCGATCACGTACACAGCGCATGGACCGATGTGCAGGGCTGGCACGACCACGGCGACCGCTGGAATCACGCGTTCAATTCCGGCACGGCGAACGGCTCGGACGGCGCGGAGGCATCGGACGCTGGCGGCGGTTGGCGCGGACGCACCGAGTCGAACGGCAATCACGGCCACAACGTCGGCATTGGCGCGGCCGGCGCGCACGCGCATGCGATCACGATCAACCCGGACGGCGGCCATGAAGTACGCGTGCGAAGCCTCGCGTTTCTGGCAATGATCCGCGCTTACTGACTTCGAGGGAACAACCATGCTCATTCATCAATACGACAACCTCACCGGCCAATACATCGCGAGTCGGCTCGCTGACGAAGATCCGCGCAATCCGGGCCGCTGGCTGATTCCCGCCTTTTCGACGATCGACGCGCTGCCCATGCGCGAGTCGCTGACGTGGCCGTTTTACATCGATGGGGCATGGACACTGCGGCCCGACTGGCGCGGCCGGATCCTTTATCGCCGCGACACCGGCGAGCCGGCCGAGATCCTGATCGCCGGCGTCACGCCGGAAGAAAGCGGCCTCACCGAGATCCCGCGCCCCTCGGACAAGCACATCTGGGGCGACGGTGCATGGGTGCTGGATCCGGCAGCCGTTGCGGCCGAGAAGCGCGCGGCGGCTATGGCGGAATTTGAGCATCGGCTCGCGCTCGCGCGCACAAAAAACGCCGGCAAGGCCGACGCGATCGCTGCCGGCCTGCTCAACGACGAGGAAATCTACTACTTCAAAGCGTGGTCGGCGTATCAGATGGCGCTGGTCAGTGCGATCGAGAAGGACACGTTTCCCGACGCGGTCGAATGGCCCGCCGAGCCGGCCCCATACGTGCCGCCAGCCGAGCCAGGCGGGCCTGCGCCGGAAAGCGCAACGACGCCCGCGTAACGCGCACGTCGGCCGGGTCGATCAACGGCATCACGAAACACCGCCGCGCACCAGCCCTCTCGTGCGCGGCTCGTAGGAAGCATCACATGCAAGAAATTCGTTGCGGAGGTTGTAACCGCAAACTCGGCGCCGGCGAATACGTCCGGCTCACCATCAAATGCCCGCGCTGCCGGGCAATGAATTTTCTGAGGGCCGCGAGCCCCCTACCCGCAGGCCAACGAGCCTCCGACACAAGGGAATCGCCCCATGCAACACACCATCTCTGCTGACCTGATCAACCGCGTGCACCTGGCCGACGCATTGTCCGTCCTGCGCGCACTCCCGGATGGCTGCGTCGACCTGACGCTCACCGATCCGCCCTACTCATCCGGCGGCACGACCAGCGCATCGCGCAGCCAGGTGCCATCGAGCAAGTACATCGGCGGCGACGTCAAAACCGTCTATCCTGAATTCCAGCACGACAGCAAGGACCAACGGTCGTGGACATTCTGGTGCATGACGTGGCTCGCCGAGGTCTATCGCGTCAGCCGAAACGAAGCCCACCTCGCCTGCTTCGTCGACTGGCGCCAGTTGCCAAGCCTCACCGATGCAATCCAGGCTGCCGGCTTCACCTGGCGCGGTGTCGCGGTATGGGACAAGACGAGCGGCCGCACGCGGCCGCGCGCCGGCGGCTTCGCGCAGCAGACCGAGTTCCTGGTCTGGGCGACGAAGGGCGCGGTGCGGCGCGCCGACGTGTATCTGCCTGGCGTGTTCTCCGAGCGCCTGGCGCACCCCAAGCGCCACATGACCGAGAAGCCGGCGCAGCTCGCGCGCGACGTCGTGCGCCTCGCGCCGGCCGGCGGCGTCGTCCTGGACCCGTTCGCCGGGTCCGGCACGTTCCTCGCCGCAGCCAAGGGCGCCGGCCTGAACTGGATCGGTTGCGAGCTCGAACCGGTCTATCACCAGGTCGCAACAGCGCGCTTGGCCGAGCTGGATACGCTGCCCGTCGCGGCATAGCGACATCCTGCAGCGACTTCGGTTGTGCCCTGCCGCTGTACAACCTTCCGCGCGTGATCTCCGCGCGCGCGGAAGGCAATCTTTCGGGAGGCTCACTTCCGGGAGATTGCATGCCTTCTGATTACCACCACGGCGTACGCGTCATTGAAATCAATGACGGTACGCGCCCCATCCGCACGGTCAGCACGGCCGTGATCGGCCTGGTCAGCACCGGCGACGACGCCGACGCAACCACCTTCCCCGAAAACCGCCCTGTCCTGATCACGGACGTGCAGGCCGCGATCGGCCGCGCCGGCACGAAGGGCACGCTCGCGCGTTCGCTCGACGCGATCGCCGCGCAAACCTCGCCGCTGATCGTCGCCGTACGCGTGCCGGCCGGCAAGGATGCGGACGCAACGACCAGCAACGTGATCGGCACCACCACGCCGGACGGCCAGTACACCGGCATGAAGGCGCTGCTCGCCGCGAAGAGCCGGCTCGGCGTCAAGCCGCGCGTGCTCGGCTGTCCGGGCCTCGACACGCTCCCCGTCGCAGCCGAGCTGGCAACGGTCGCGCAGAAGCTCCGCGGCTTCGGCTACGTCAGCGCATTTGGCGCGAAGACCAAGGAAGAAGCCGTTGCCTACCGCGCGAATTTCGGTCAGCGTGAACTGATGACGATCTGGCCGGACTTCGTGAACTGGAACACGACGACCAACGCCGAGGACATCACCTGGGCGACGGCGCGCGCGCTCGGCATGCGCGCGAAGATCGACGAAGAGACCGGCTGGCACAAGACGATCTCGAACGTCGCCGTAAACGGCGTCACCGGCATCAGCCGCGACGTGTTCTGGGACCTGCAGGACCCGAACACCGATGCCGGCTACCTGAACAGCCACGAAGTCACCACCCTCGTGAACGCGAATGGTTACCGTCTGTGGGGATCGCGCACCTGCTCCGAGGACAAGCTGTGGGCGTTCGAGAACTACGTGCGCAGCGCGCAGGTGATCGCCGACACGATGGCCGAAGCGCACATGTGGGCGGTCGACCAGCCGATGAGCCGCACGCTCATGCGCGATATCGTCGACGGCGTGAACGCGAAGTTCCGCGCGTGGAAGACTGCCGGCTACCTGATCGACGGCGAGTGCTGGTTCGATCCGGCCGCAAACGAGAAGGAATCGCTCAAGGCCGGCCAGGGCTTCATCGACTACGACTTCTGCCCGGTTCCGCCGCTCGAGGACCTGACGTTCCGCCAGCGCATCACGGACCGCTACCTGGTCAAGTTCGCGCAAAGCATCGCCGTTTGACGGCCTGCCACTCACCATAGGAAAACGCAATGGCTCTGCCATCCAAACTCAAGAATTTCAACGTGTTCGAGGACGGCGTCTCGTTCGTCGGCGAGGTGCCGGAAATCCAGTTGCCGAAGCTCTCGCGCAAGATGGAGGCGTATCGCGGCGGCGGCATGAACGCCGAGGTCGACATTGACCTCGGCATGGAGAAGCTCGAACTCGGCCTCACGATGGGCGGCTTCATGAAGGAGATGTTCAAGACCTGGGGCACGTCGAAGGTCGACGGCGTCACCGTGCGCTTTGCAGGCTCCTACCAGCGCGACGACACCGAAGCCGTCGACGCGGTCGAGGTGTACGTACGCGGCCGCTACAAGGAAATCGACCCCGGCAAGGCCAAGGCCGGCGACAACGCCGACCAGACCGGCACGATGTCGCTGTCGTATTACCGCCTCGTGTCCAACGGCGAGACGCTGATCGAGATCGACATTCCCAACTTCGTCGAGATCGTCGGCGGCGTCGATCGGCTCGCCGAGCAGCGCCGCGCGCTCGGCCTGTAACCCGCTCCCCTCTACCCATTCAGGAAACACACCATGCAATCGAAGCAAACCGCCGTCATCACGCTCGACACCCCGATCCGCCGCGGCGAGCAAGAAATCGGCTCCATCACGCTGACCAAGCCGCAATCCGGCGCGCTGCGCGGCGTTGCGCTGACCGACCTGCTGCAGCTCGACGTAATCGCACTCTCGAAGGTGCTGCCGCGCATCAGCAATCCGACGCTAACCGACCAGGACGTGCTGCGCATGGACCCGGCCGACCTGCTGCAGCTCGGCACGGAGGTCGCCGGTTTTTTGCTGCCGAACTCGTCGAAGGTGGACGTCTCCCTCGAGACGTCGCCGACGTAATGGCCGATATCGCGCTCGTGTTCCACTGGTCGCCCGACGTGATGGACGCAATGCCGCTGCCCGATCTGATGGCATGGCGCGAGCGCGCACGTGAACGCTACGAACAAGGCGACGCATGAGCGACCGTTCCCTGCGCCTCGAGGTTGTTCTCAAGGCGCTCGACCACGCAAGCCGGCCGATTCGCGAGATCGCCGGCCGCAATCGTACGCTCGCGAAGGATCTGCGTGACACCCGCGCGCGGCTCAAGGAACTCAACGACACGCAGCGGCGCATCGGCGAGTTCCGCGAGATGCGCACGGGGCTCGACAAAACTTCGACGAAGCTCGCCGACGCCCAGAAGAAGGTCAAGGAACTCGCGCAGTCGTTGCGCGCGGCCGGGCCGCCGTCCCAGCAGATGATTGCCGAACTGGCGAAGGCACGGCAAGCCGCATCGAAGCTGGGGGCCGCGTTCAAGAAACAATCCGCCAGCGTCGACGAGCTGCGCAACCGGCTCGGCCGCGCCGGCGTCGATACCCGCAATCTTTCCCAGCACGAGCGCACGCTGCGCACCGACATCGCCGCGACGACCGGCGCGATCGACGCCCAGGCGCGCCGGCTCGACGCGTTGAACGCCCGTCAGAAGCGCGTCGCGGACGCGCGCGCGAAGATGGGCTCCGCACGCGGCGCAGCGGCCGAGCTGGCGATCGGCGGGTACGCCGCGCGTGCGACCGGCTCGCACATCCTCAACGATCTGCGCGAGCCGCTGGCAGAAGCGAAGAAGGTGCAGAATGAGCGCGGCCGCATCCAGGGGCTCGGCCAGGGCGACCACGCGACGCAGGACGCCGAGCGCTATGTGCGCGCGATGAAATCGCCCGGCGTCGCGATCGCCGACAACATGACGCTGATGCGCGATGCGATGTCGATCTTCGCGGACGAACATCACGCGCAGATGGTGATGCCGACGCTCGCGAAGATGAAGTTCGCGAACGAGGCGATGTTCGGCGCCGGCCAGGGGCACGAGAACGAAGAAAAGTTCATGAACATGCTGAAGGTGATCGAGCTGCGCGGCGGCACGAAAAGCGAGGCAGCGTTCAAGGGCGAAGCGAACATGGTCCAGCAGGTGCTGACCGCGACGGGCGCCCGCGTCGGCGGCGACGAGTGGCGCAACTTCATCCAGACCGGCAAGGTTGCCGCGAAGCAGATGCGCCAGGACGCGTTCTATTACCAGATGGAACCGCTGATTCAGGAAATGGGCGGGCATGCCGCCGGCACCGGCGTGCAGGCCGCGTACAGCAACCTGATGCAGGGCAAGACGACCGTGCGCGCGGCGAAGCGCCTGGTCGAGCTGGGGCTCGTCGACAAAAAGGACGTCGAGTACACGACGACCGGGACCGTTAAGCGCATCAAGCCGGGCGCGCTGCTCCAGGGCGATCTCTTCAACGCGTCGCCGTTCGAATGGATGGAGAAGGTGCTGCTGCCGAAGCTGAAGGCCAAGGGCATCACGTCGGACGCCAAGATTCTGGAGGAATTCTCCACGATCATGACGAACGGCAACGGCGCCAACCTGTTCGCCACGATGTACATGCAGCGCGAGCAGATTCACAAGAACGAGAAACTGAATCGTGGCGCCTACGGCATCGACAAGCTGCACGAGCTGGCGCAGCAGCAGACGGAAGGTAAAGAGCTGATCGCCCTCGAGAAGGTGCGCAATCTGCGCACCGTCATCGGCGAGCAGGTGCTGCCCGTGTACAACCGCGCACTCGAGCTGACGACGAGTGTGCTCGAGCGGCTGCTCGGCTTCGCGAAGGAATACCCAAATTTCACGCGCGCCGTCGCGATCGGTGCCGCTGGCCTGGGCGTGCTGCTCGCCGTCCTCGGCACGTTGACGATCGCACTGGCCGCCGTGCTCGGGCCGATGGCGATCGTCCGATTCGGCCTCACGATGCTCGGCATGCGCGGCGGGCTGGTGTCGAATGGCGTGCGCCTGGCTGCGGCGTCGTTGCAGACCCTCGGTCGCGTTCTGTTGCTCGTCGGCCGTGCATTCCTCGCGTCGCCGATCGGACTGGTCGCGGCGGCCATTGCGATCGCGGCACTCCTGATCGTGAAGTACTGGGAGCCGATCAAAGCGTTTTTCGGCGGCATGTTCGCCGCGATCGGCGAAGGGCTGGCACCCGTGCGCGCAGCATTCGCAGGAGCATTTGCTCCGATTGGTGAAGCGCTCGCCGCAGCAAAGCCGCTGTGGGATTGGTTCGTCGGCATGCTTTCGTCTGTCGCCGGTTGGTTCGCCAAGCTCCTCGAGCCGGCTTCGACGAGTGCCGAGCAATTACGCGCGGCCGGCGATGCCGGCCGGTCATTCGGCCAGTTGCTTGCCTTCGGCCTCCGCCTGGGGCTCGCGCCGTTCGAGCTCCTCGCACGCGGGATCGGCGCATTGCCGACACTGTTCAATGAGGTCATGGCGGAAGCAAGCGCGGCAATGAATGGCGGCATCGGCGCGATCGGCGCATTGATACTGAACTGGTCGCCGCTCGGGCTGTTCTATCGCGCTTTCGCCGCCGTGCTGTCCTGGTTCGGGGTCGACCTCCCGACACGATTCACGACGTTCGGTCAGCAAATCTTGCAAGGGCTCGCGAACGGAATCTCGAACAGCCTGGGTGATGTGAAAGCCGCTATCCAGTCAGCAGGCGATAGCGTGATCGGCTGGTTCAAGGAAAAGCTCGGCATCCATTCGCCGAGCCGCGTGTTCGCCGCGCTCGGCGGCTTCACGATGGCCGGCCTCGAGCAGGGTCTGCGCGAGGGGCAGGACGGGCCGCTGTCGATGGTGATTGAGGTCGGCAAGCGGATCGTCGCCGCCGGCGCCGGCATCGGCTTCACGGGCGCGGCGATCGCTGGCGGCGCACCGCCGACCGTCGACAGCCGGCCGCCGCTCACAGCTGCAGCCGTCACTCGCGCGCCGAGCGCGCCGGGGCCGATCACGATCAACGTGTACGCGGCGCCGGGCATGGATGAGCAGGCGCTCGCGCAGAAGGTGCTGCAGGTAATGCGGCAGGAACAGGCTGCGCAGGCCGCGCGCGAGCGCTCGCGCCTGCGCGATCGGGATTGAAGGGGAGGTTCTCATGATGATGGCGCTCGGGCTGTTCGTGTTCAGCCTGTCGACCCTGCCCTACCAGGAGCTGAAGCGCCGGCGCGGCTGGCGCTTCGCCAGCAACAACCGCGTCGGCAAAAAACCCGCTCGGCAGTACGTCGGCGAGGACGACGAAACCATCAGCCTGTCCGGCGTGTTGCTGCCCGAGCTCACGGGCGGCGACCTGTCCCTCGCCGCCCTCGAGGCAATGGCCGCCATGCACACCGCCTGGCCGCTGATCGAGGGCACCGGCCACATTTACGGCATGTTCACGATCGACAACATCGATACGACGCGCACGCTGTTTTTCGACGACGGTACCGCACGGCGCATCGAATTCACCATTGCGCTGACGCGCAACGACGATCTCAACATGCTCGGCATCGTGACCGACGCCATCAAAGGGGCAATCTCGCTATGAACCTGGCCGACATCCCTGGCGCCGATCTGGTACACAAGACCGTGCTTGCCGACGATCGCGTGCCGCGCGCGATCTACTCGATCACGCTGAACGGCAAGGACATCTCGCGCAAGTTCAACGGCCGGCTGATCTCGATGACGCTGCAGGACAACCGCGGCTTCGAGGCCGACCAGCTCGACATCAGCCTCGACGATTCGGACGGTGCGCTCGAGATCCCGAGCCGCGGCGTCACGCTGAAGGTTTCGATCGGCTGGGCTGGCGCGGCGAACGGCCTGGTCGACAAGGGCGAATTCATGGTCGACGAGGTTCGGCACACCGGCACGCCCGACGTGCTGACGATCCGCGCGCGCAGCGTCGATCTGCGCGCGGGCCTGTCAATCAAGAAAGAGCGGTCCTGGCACCGGCAGACGGTCGGCGCGATCGTGCGCGCGATCGCGAGCCAGAACAAGGTCGAGGCGCGCATCAGCAAGGCCCTTGACGCGCAGCTCGTCGACCACATCGACCAGACGGCCGAATCAGACGCCAATCTGCTGTCGCGCCTGGCGAAGATGTTCGACGCGATCGCCACCGTGAAGAACGGGCTGCTGCTGTTCATCAAGGCCGGCGAAGCGACCACCGCGAGCGGCAAGCCTCTACCGGCCGTCACGATCACGCGCGACGTCGGCGATCGTCACGAGTTCGGCGTCGCCGATCGCGACACGTACTCCGGCGTGCAGGCGTTCTATCTGAACACGCGCACCGCGAAAAAACAGTCGACCACCGTGAAGCGGCGCCGGCGGCGCACGACGAAGAAGAAGCCGATCGACAAGAGCGGCGAGGTGCTGTTCGGCACGGCCGAGAACGTGAAGACGTTGCGGCACACGTATGCGAACAAGGGAAATGCGACGCGCGCGGCGAAGGCGGAATGGGAGAAGCTGCAGCGCGGCGTCGCGGAATTCAGCGTCGTGCTGGCGCTCGGCCGGCCCGAGCTGATGACCGAATTACCTGTAACCGTGCGCGGTTACAAACGTGTCATCGACGATTGCAACTGGATCATCGCGCGCGTTACACATACGATCGACGGTAACGGCGGATTTACATCGGACCTCGATCTGGAGGTCAAGGCGAGCGAGGTGCCGGAGATCGAATCCGGAGAGGGCGAGTAGCACCCTCAACGCGTACGGCGTTTGCCCGCCGCATCAAAAAAGCCCGCGATCGCGGGCTTCAGTTCATTCGTGCAACGACTGTTACGTCGGCGTGCAATCGCGCAACATCGGGCTACCGATCAAGCGGCCATCACCTTCGCAGGTCCACGTCACCTTCTTGCCTTTTTCGAGCGACGCCGCAAGTGCTTCGTGCTCTTTGCTCAGGTACGCGTTGACGGGCATGAATTCGTTACTGGATCGCAGCTTCACCACGATATTGTCGAACGCATCCTTGTCGATGCTCTGAATCGTACCGCTCACCGACAGGGCCTTGCCCTTGTATTTTTGGTCCGCGGCCACCTCGTTCTTTTCGTATGCCGCGAAGAGCGCCGATGCAGTGACGCTGACCTTTTCAACGGGCTTTTTCGACTCTGTTTCAGAACTCGAAGTTGTCGACGTCTCGGATACAGGGTTCGACGTGGACGACGTCCCGGGAGCCGGCTTCTTGCCGAATATCACACCGATGATGATGAGTGCGAGCACACCACCAAGGACAATTTTGAGCAACTTTTTCATTGGACCCTCGTATCAATCGCGCATCCGCGCTTGTTGGAAATTGTTGTGCAGCGGTATGTTTCACCGTCTGTGAGACGGTTCGACTTTCTGCCACTCGATACCATCGCCTGTCGAAGTGCACTGCTGCCGGACTCCGGCTTGCATCACAACGCTACCAACCGAGTAACGGCTGCCGGCATACTCGCAGTGCGACGATATGTTCGTCGCGGCGGCTTGAGTCCCTTCGGTCGACCGACTCGTGACGCCGTAGAGGAGCGTGGCACCGACCGCTGCGCAGACGAATACGCCGGAGACCACGAGCCATGACAACGACTTTCGCTCCTTCGCCGAAGCTACTGGCGCTGCAGGTGGCGGAGCAGAGACAACTTGCTCGGCTGGCATCGCAATTGCTGCCGGCGCAACGTCATTCATGACGGGCTGGAGTTGCTTCGGTTCGTTCGCCGCGTGCGGCACGCTTGACGGAGCGACACGCTCCTTCGATTCCGGCTGCGTATCAGTCAAGGGTGTCGGGCCCGTCGTACCGTTCCGTACCCACGAGTCCAAATATCGCATTGCACGATCGAACACGTCACGCGGCATCTGCTCCATGTTCGGGAAGTCGAACACGGCCATGAGCCGACGATAGACCATGAGTTTCTCAACCCCCGTCTTCGCTTCGAGCTCGTACACCTTCGCCCCGATCGCGCGCCGCTGCTTAACGCTGATGTGTCGCTTCGCCGCTAACTCACCGTGAAGGTGAATATTGACGCTTGCCTGTGCATTACTGGTCTTGACGTCTCGGCCGGCCACCTGGCCGACTTCGCCGCTGAATTTCTGCACCATCTACTTTTTCTTCTCCTACGGCTGGCCCCGCCGTCACTGCGATCCGCTAATTCGGTGCGTCAGTTGTCGCCCTTCTTCTTGCGCGCAGATCCCATGTTGATCGTGAAAGGCGTCGTAACGTCGCCTGAGACTTGCTGACCAATGGTCGCACCCTCGAAGTTCTGCTGATACTTGCTCGGCGTCGCGCCGGCAGCCAGTGCTGCGAGCGCCGCGGCGCGCACCGCCTCTGGCGCCTCACGATATCGGCGCACAAGATCAGTCTCATCAACCGAAAGTGCGGTGACATTCCGCTGTCCAGTGAGGACATACAAAACGTCGACGCCATGAGCGGCGACCGCTTCCAGGTACGTCGAGTCAGGCCGCCTCGAGCCGTTCTCATAGTTGAGCTGCGCGTCCTTGGACACCCCACCGAGGGCAGCAAACGCCGTCTGGTTCATCCCGAGACGCTGGCGCTCCTCTTTGAGCCTTTGCGAAAAAACGGTCAATTGACCACCATATACGTTGACATGTGGCCGAATGACCACTATTCTGCTGTTGTGCAAGGTTAACGAAGGGAAGTATACCGCTATGGTTAATAAGAAAGCCCCCGTCCGGCGCTCCCCGCGTGGCGTCTTGTCGAGCAAACCCGTCTATATGCGCCTGATGCCGGATGAGCGCCGCACGCTCGAGGAACTGTCCGCAGCGCAAAACCGATCCACCTCAAGCGTCGCACGGATGATCTATCTCGAAGGCGTGGAGCAGTACCGCTCCAAAGTTAGCGACTCTGCCGATCAACAGCACTCAAGTTCATTTGCTGGGAGTTGAGCGATGCAACCGCCCGCCCTCATCGAACCGGCCTTGCGTCATGCGTTGCATGGCCCGAAACGTCACGAAGTGCAAACAGCGCTCGGATGGGACGACTCCGAGGTCAGTCGTTTCCTGAGCGGCAGCAAGGGCATCGTCATCGACAAGATCGACACCCTCGTGGCTGCCGTCGGCTTCGTGTGTGTAACCCGCAAATACCTCGACGCCGTTGCGACCCTCGGCGAGGTCGGCATGTTCTGCCAATGCGCGCGCCAAGGTCGCGGCGAATGCAGCCGCCCGTAGGAGTACCGGAATGAAATTGAAGTGCCATCACTGCGGCAGCCGTGCCGTCATTCGAACCAGCCGGACGCTGTCCGCTCTCGTGCGCGAAGCGTATTGCCAGTGCACCAACGTTGAATGCGCGACGACCTACAAGATCCACGTCGCGACAGTTCACACGATCGCACCGAGCCTCAATCCGAATCCGCACGTCTACGTGCCGGTCGGCAAGGTTGATCGGCTACCGACCGATTCGCGTCAGCTCCCGCTGATCGACGCCTAACCCCTAACCGCTGTTTTCGTTGAACGCCCATCGCACCCGCTCCCGCGGGCGCGAGGGACTTCCTTTGCCCGAAATTTCTTGGAGGCCGTATGCAAATGCTGATCCCCGCCCCGATCGCTGCGCTCGCTGAATCGCTGTCCTATGACGAGCGCATCGCCTACCTCAACAAGATCTCCGCGGCCGACGTGCGCGCCGACGTGTTCGTCCGCTCGGCAACTGCGCTTGGCTTCCGCGTCTCGTGGGATCGCGCGAACGGCACGCCAATCCTGACCTGGCTCCACTGAGCGCACGCGCCATGTACTCCGCCCCCTCCGAGCTCGAGCTGCGCGCGACCTGGCACCGGCTGCACATGGTCGGCGACTACGACAAGTGCATGCGCAGGCCGGCCGTGCGCCGGGCAATCGAATCCGCCACGCGCGCACATGCGCGCCGAATCGCAACCCGCCCGCCGCGCGACCTCAAGCGGCTCGCGAGCGGCGACACCGATTTCTGATCATCAATTTCGAAACCACCATGAACAACTACATATTCGGCATCAGCGTTTTGGCGATGCTTCTTTCCGCCGGCGCCGGCCTGGCGCGCGGCGCTGCTGTAGCCTTGCAGTTCGTCAACGTCCGTTCGCGCCCGGCTGCTCTGTTCATCGGCGCAGCCGCGCTGCTCGCGCTGATCGTTGCGCTGGCCTGGTCTGTTCCGCCGCGGGGGTAAGAGACGATGAATTGGAACTTGACTGCCGCGCAACGCGCCGCGCTGGAATTCGCTCTCGGCGCATGTGCCGGCCACCCTGCCGGCGAGGCACACGTTGCCGCTCTGGAATCGCTTCTCTCTGCCCCCCCGATCCGGACCGCCGTCGACCACGCGGCTCAAGCTGATACGGGCCAGCCTGCGCCTCGCATCAACGTTACGGACGACGACAAGCTTTGCGCGGACCGCTACCGCTACGCACGCGACAACATTCAGGACGGCCATGAACTGCCGGGCGGCTACTGGTTGAGCGATACCGGCGACGCGTGGGACAAGACCATCGACGCAGCTATCGAAGACTTCCACACCTGCCGAACGGGAAAAGCACGATGACACACGCCATCCGCTACGAACTGCTGACCAGCGCCGGCCTGCGCACCGTCGCGGGCGATCACGTCGTTATCCCGAATACCGGTAACGCCGCGTTCGGCATCCACGCAGAGCTGCGGGTGCGCGACGGCCACCCCGAAAAGTGGATCGTCACGCACCTGGCCTCCGGCATCCGGATCGGCCACGGCGCGACGCGCACTGCAGCGCTCGCGAACGCGACGTCGAACGTTGACCGCAACCGCGACCGCCTGCGCGCCACGCTCGACCAGGCGATGACCTCGCGCTACGAGCTGCAGCACGCAGTTCAACGCTTGCAGCAGAACCATCACGACATCCTCGGAGGTGCCGCAGCATGACGCGCACGACCACACCTCACGACGCCGCGCTGCGGGCCGCCATCGCGGCGGCCGCCGGCGTCCTGCGCTTCGACAGCCGCCCCGGCAGCGTCGCCCGTCAATGCACGCTCGGCCTGTTCGTCGCCGCCCTGAGCGACCGCCTCGCCCTCGCCTTCCCGCAGTCGGCCGATGCCCTCAAGGCGATCGTGTTCAGCCCGCCGACCAGCAGCAACCCGACCGACACACCCCTGCAGCAACCTGAGCAACAGCAATAACGATGGCCTCGATCGAAGAACTGAAACAACGCATCGACCTGCACGACCTCGCCGACCGCCTCGGCCTGAAACGCGGCCGCGGCGGCGACCGGGCGCTCTACCACTCGCCGCAGCACGACGACAAGAGCCCGTCGCTGTCGATCTACGTGAACCACCCGAAGCACGGCACCGGCTGGCGCGACCACAGCGCCGACGCCGGCGGCTCGTGCATCGACCTGGTGATTCACGCCCGCGGCGGGTCCGTCGCCGACGCCGTACGCTACCTGCATGACGCCTACGGCATCCCGCTCGACCGGCCGGCGCCGGCGGAGCGCCGCGAGAAATCGACCGTCGAATACATCGCCGATCGATGCTTCGCCGAACGCGACCAGGTGCGCGAATACCTCGCCGGCCGCGGCATCGCTGCCGCCGCGATCGACGCCGCGATCGCCGCGCGCTCGCTCGGCTTCAACACGTGGACCAGCTCGAAGGTCGCCGCCGGCGAAGTCGGCCACGCCGGGCCCGCCGCCGCGTTCATCGTGCGTGCGCCGGGCGACGCGCGCGTCGTCGCGGTCGACATGCGCTACGTCGACCCCGCGCTCAACGGCGGCGTCAAGACGCAGACCCAGGGCGACAAGGCCGGCTACGGCTGGACCGCCGACGCGCGCCGGCTCGACAAGGCGAAGCGCGTGTACATCGTCGAAAGCGCGATCAATGCGCTGTCGATCGACACCTGCGCGCTGCCCGGCGCGGCCGCGCTCGCGCTGCGCGGCCTGGCAAACGTCGACGGCATCGACTTCGCGTTCCTGCGCGGCAAGCAGGTCGTGATCTGCTTGGATAACGACGAACCGTTCGCGGACGGCCACCCGCGCGCCGGCCACCGCCCCGGCCCGGAAGCCGCGTGGGCGCTTTACGAGCGGCTCACGGCGCTGAACATCAGCGCCGTGCTCGTCGACCAGGCCGGCTGGCTCGCGGACCTCGCGGACGGCGAGACGACGCAGAAGCCCATCAACGACGTGAACGACTACCTGCAACTGCGCGGCCCGGCCGAGCTGCAGCGTGCGCTCGACCAGCTCGAACCGTGGCTGATTGCCGGCCTGGCCGGCGACAGCACGCGCCGCGGCTGGCCGCGCATCTACCTGCCGTCGCACGACTTCGCGCAGTACTGGCGTTTTCGCACACGGCCGGACTTCACCAGCTACATCACGAAGATGGACCGCAACGAGGAATCAGGCGTTGAAACGCCGGTCATGACGGATCTGTGCGGTTTCCGCATCGCCGGCATCAGCCGCGTGTCGGTCGCGAGCGCGACGTCGACGATGACGGGCGACGCCGACCAGGCGCCGACCGTCTACTTCGCCGTGTCGGTACAGGCGCCGCGCCACGGCGCGCAGCTCATCCGCCGCGTGATGCTCGACGACCAGCTGCACAACGTCGACCAGTGGGGCAAGTTCGGTCCGATCTGGGCGCCGGCGCCGTTCAAGCGCATGGTGAACATCCTCGAGCGCGGCGCGGATCTCGGCGCGCGCCAGGCAGCGAATTTCGTCGGGCTCGCGTGGCGCGACGGCCGGCTGATCGTCAACGAAGGCCCGGACTGCTACTTCACCGAAGCGGACAAGCAGTGCCCGTATCACAACCTGACGTTCCCGAGCGGCCTCGCCAGCGACGCGCGCCGCGTGATCGCCGCGTACCAGACGACGTTCCGGCAGAACGCCGCGACGATCCCGCTCGTCTGGGCGCTCGGCGGCCACCTGAAGGCACTGCTCGGCTTCTGGCCGCACCTCACGATCCAGGCGAACAAGGGCGCCGGCAAGTCGACGCTCATCAAGCGGCTTGAACGCTCGCTCGCGTTCACGATGTTCTCCGGGCAGTCGCTGCAGACCGAGTTTCGTCTGCTGACCAGCATCAGCCACACGAGCCACCCGGTCGGCTGGGAAGAGCTGTCCGCCCGCCGGCAGGACGTGATCGACAAGGCGGTCGGCCTGCTGCAGGAGAACTACCAGTACACCGTGACACGTCGCGGCACCGACATGACCGAATACCTGCTGTGCGCGCCGGTGATGCTGGCCGGCGAGGACGTGCCGGTGCGCAGCCTGCTCGGCAAGCTGGTGCGCACAACGCTGACCGGCAAGCGCGGGCCGCTGATGCCCGACGACCTGCCGCGCTTCCCGGTCCGGCAATGGCTCGAGTTCCTGGCCGGCCTGGACAAGCGCGCCGTGTTCGACCAGTACGCCACGTTGCGCGACAAAGCGCTGGCCAACTGCCGAGCCAGCGGCGAGGACGACGGCGCCAAGCGCATGGCCGGCAACTACGCGGCCGTCGCGCTCGCCTGGCGCTACCTGTGCGAGTTCGCCGGGATGGACCCGAGCGAAGGCGACTTCCCGCGCGACCTGCTCGCCGAGATGAACGGCCACATCGCCGAGACAAGCGCCGATCGCGAACCGTGGGTCTGGATCATGGAAACCGCGCTGTCGGAAATGGACTGCGGCAACTACAAGCACCCGTACACCTTCGACACCGTCGATGGCGAGTTCTGCCTGCTGCTGAACACCGGCCACGTGATGGACCACATCGCCCACACGAGCGCGCTGCGCGACAAATGGAACGGCCTGCCGGTGAAATCCGACCGCGTGTTCAAGGCGCAGCTCAAGCACGCTGGCGTCATCGTCGGCGATAAGGAAGTCGAGCGCCGCATCTACACGCGCCGCGTGCGCTACCTCACGCCGATCTCGCTCGAGCGCCTGGCCGCGTTCGGCCTCCACGTGTCCGTGCGCGAAGACCTGGCCACCGACGCACTGCAAGGAACCGCAGCATGACGCCCTCTCAGCCGATGCGGCCGCCGTGCGGCCGTACCCCTTCCCTCATTCTTTCTGGCCGCGTAGCGGCCCTGTATTCGGGTTTCCGGTGCGTGCGTCGATGCGCGCAGCGATCGGCGCACGTCGTCACGCGGCCACCGTTCTGTCCGGTTCCCCCCGTCCCCCCCGCAAGTCGAAACGGCCGGGCAACAGCGCGAACCGAGAGGGCCGGGGGCCGCACGGGCGGATTCTTCCACAGGGTCCGGGCAGGCAGCGCAGAAAACTCGGGGATTTCGCGTGTCGTCGCTCGTAAGTCCTTGATTCCTGAAGCGAGTATCACCCCGAATCGCATCGATTTTGCCCCCATTCGCGCCGCTTTTACCCCTAGTCCGATTTTTGTGCCGGCCGCTGTCGCCCCTTTCTCTTCTCTCTCTAATTCATTGAAAAAGAAGAAGAAAGAATACGAAGAGAGGCAAGGAATCGACCAGAACGCAATGCCCCGAGTCATGCCCGTTTTGCCCCCAATCGCGGACGCTGCCTACTTTTTAGGCCCCCAATTAGGAAGGGCTGCCCCGTATATTTGAGGGCAATTAGGGGCGGAGAATAATCAAATAAATCAGTTGGTTAGACCCACATTTCGCGCAATCCCCGAATCCCCGAGTTGCGCTGCGTGTGGTCCCTTTTTGTGACAAGGATTGCGATGCAGAATCTTGAGTGGGTGCCATCGAACCCACGCTACGAATCGGCGAACGTGCCACCGCCGTTCCTCACGGACGCCGAGCTGCGCCGGATCGCCGAACCGCTGCGTCAGCCGGCCGCAATCATGCGATGGTTCAAGCGGGCCGGCTTCGAAGTGAAACAGAAACCGAACGGAATGCCGTTGGTCTCCCGCAGGCATTTCGACCAGGTCATGCGTGGTCGGGAATCAGCGTCTGTCGGCAGTGACGGCGCTGCCGAAACGACGTCGCCGAATGCTGCCGCGCTGCTGCAGCGATTCGCGCGGAACAACAAAAACAAGGTGTGTTGAATGGGCCGGAAACGGAAAAACAACGAGTTGGGATTGCCCGATCGGGTCTACCCCAAGCATGGGGCGTTTTACTACGTGCATCGGGACGGACGATGGGAGCGCCTCGGCACCGACCTGGCCGAAGCGAAACGCAAGGGCAACCTCTACAACGATCCCGACTCGACGTATGGCACGATGACGTACTTCCTCGACGAGTTCGTCGTGCATTGCGAAAAGCGGGTGCAGCTCGGCTACCTGAAACCTCGTACATACGACGATTACAAGCGGGACGTCGAGCCGTTGAAGGTGTACTTCGGGCGCATGACCCCCGCGAGCGTCGAGCCGAAGCACATCGGCGCGTACCTTGACCTCTGCGCGGAAAACGGCCGGCCCGTGCGAGGCAATCGCGAAAAGGCTTGTCTTTCCACATGCTTCACGTGGCTGGTTCGAACCGGAAAAGGTAGTGTGAAAGCCAATCCGTGCCTCGGCGTTAAGCGGAACAAAGAAACCAAGCGCGAGCGGTATATCGAGCACGACGAGTATCGTGCCGTGTGGGCGGTCTCGGCGTCTCAGGTGCGCGGGCTTCTTGACCTGACATATCGAACCCTGCAACGCCCGGAGGACATCATCCTGTGGGGACCGGCAGACATCGTTCACAAGCGCGAACCGGACGGGTCTGTTCGCCGTGTGATCCGTAACGACCAAGGCAAGACTGGCGCCATTGTCGACATTGCCGTGACGCCAGAAATCGACGCGATCCTCGCCTATCTGAAAGGCACGGGACCGACGCCAGGACCAGGCAAGACATGGATTCACAAGCGTAACGGCGATCCCTACACCTATTCCGGCCTGACCTCAATGCTCCACCGTTACATCGGCAAGGTGAACCGCGCCCGCGAAGCGAAGGGACTCGCGCCGTTCGAGTCCTTCGGGCCGTACGACATGAAGGCGAAGGGAGCAACCGATATGTGGCTCGCTGGCGTGCCTCTCGAGCGCATTCAGGTCCTTTGCGGCCACGATTCTATAACGACGACCGAGATCTACGTGAAGTGCCGATGGAGAGGTACGGTTGAACCGAATCGGCAACAAACCGCCGTCTAATAAAACGGCGGGAAGCCCGTCAGAACTGGCGCGAACTTGCCCCAAATCGCAGGAAATATTAGACGCCGTAGAAAGCGAATCCCTTGCCCGGTAAGGCTTTGACGGGTTATCGCAAGCGGGACTTTTAATCCGTTGGTCACAGGTTCAAGTCCTGTACGGCCTACCAAGATGTACGGAAAGGGCTTAGCAGCAATGCTAGGCCCTTTTTCTTTTCAAGCAGCCAACGGCTACGGCCGCCTCCGCTCCCCCGTCAGTGGGTTGAGCCCGGCCCCACTCGATACGCAGACGGAACATCATTGCGGCTGCACAAGGCGCAGCGCGCGTGCCGACACCGGTAGCTTGTCCGTTGCCGTGCTCTCGTTGGGCTGCCCCCTCCCGGCGACATAGTGGTAGACGAGGTACTTCTTGTCAGTCTCATGCCCGAGATTTGGAATCACGACGAGCATTTCCTGGCTGCCGAGATAAAGCCACTTCGGCAGCGCCTTCTCTGCGAAATAGATTCGTTCATCCCCGTGCGTTAGAGGATTTCGGCGGATAGCCACGCCTTTCAGGTACGGCGGCCCGTATTCCAGAGCGAAGACCAGCGCCCCACCGACACAACGAGCCAACGCGACGTCGCCCACGAACTCGGTATCGGGCATATCAAGAAAAGCGGGCTGGGTCTTGCCGCCCTCGTCGACAAAAAGTGCATCGCCATCGTCGCCATGGGATTCGGCCTTCAGCGTGACACGAGTGCGGTCGGCAAGCGTGCACGAGATGATGGTGCGCAACTTAGTCGGAACCGGGTTATCCGCGTATGAGGCCGTGCTCGAAAACACGATCGCGAAACAGATCAAAG
Source organism: Burkholderia sp. MSHR3999 (assembly GCF_000833595.1). NCBI lineage: Bacteria > Pseudomonadati > Pseudomonadota > Betaproteobacteria > Burkholderiales > Burkholderiaceae > Burkholderia > Burkholderia sp. MSHR3999. The sequence continues at coordinate 483,328 of NZ_JRFO01000001.1, read as the reverse complement.
TGAGCATTCGGTATTTCATTTGACCATATCGCGCGCGAGCACAAGTCCAATCTGAATGAGTTTTATCTTCTTGAATGCATCGTCATAGTCGAGAAATATTCTCACACCATTACCGATGCCCCGAGCTTCGACGTTGAATGCCTCATCGAAAAGTGTCGATGGCTCCGTGCGACTCGCAATTACCGCTCGATCCATGTCAAACGATATGCCATTCAGCAGCGTTCCTTGAAAGACTGAGAACACGTCATCGCCTTCCACAGCCGCGAAATCAGCGTCTTCAAAAAGCGTACTCCCCCCTCAGCTTCCTTGTCGAGGTATACATTTGAGTCAGCACGATTAATTTTCGGCGGATCAGGAAGCTGAGCACATCTCAAAAAAGCCTGAATTACTGGATCACTTGTCTGCTTCCCGACAAGAACGTGCAGATTATCCATATCAAACATATACGCTCCTGCATGCAGCGATGTCTGATCTGCCCCTCAGTACGGCTTTTCTATCTCAGACCAATACCCCGGCGCCATCAGAGTCACACGCAGCAAATGATTGTCGAAATTGCTATAAAGAACGTGCAAACTTGCCTCCTTAAAATTCCACACTGCGAAGCCGGTAACACGGTCATCCTTGCGCACGTCTGCCGGCCGGCCGAGTTTCAATGCAAACGAGTCGGGAGCATCATCGAACGACAAGCCATAGGGAAGCTCTCCCGACCATTGGCGGGCTTCGCGATCGCGTGCACGAAAAAACTTTACAGCTCCGAGTACAAGCCCTTTGGCTTTCTTTTCGGGAGACAGTCGAAGCTCATCGGCATCTTCGAAGTGCAATTCGAGCCCACATTCGCGAACGAAATCGGCCTCTCGATCCTGTTCGCATTCGTCGATTCTGCTGATAATATCGAGCGGTGCAACCGCCGACCTAAGCCGCTCAGATCCAAGCTGTTCGCCGAATAGCGCAAGCCATTGCGCGGCCGCAACGTTCGGCTCGATGCGCCCTTCTTCCGGCCATTCATATATTGGCAATGCGATCGTCACGCATTCGATGGACGAGCCCGTCGGTGCGTAGCGCACATGCAACTTACAGGTGTCCGTGTCCCACCTGTCTGTATGATCCGAACCCCAACGCTTCCATTGATGCAATTTCGAGCGTGTGACGTCGCGCGAATCAGTAAAATCGAGATCAAACGGCAGTACTCCGGCATAACCGTGGATGTCCTCCCGGTTATTGAATCCCGCAGCATAAAAGTAGATCTGGTAGCAAAGCAGGGGACCACGTGTCCAATCGTATTGGAGACGCGCCTCAAAATACGATTGCCTCACGAAACCAAACTCGACACCACGACGCTTCACCAGGACCCAATCGTGCCACCGATCGCCGTCGTCTTCCTCAAGATCAGGTCGCCGCAGTGTCCCGAGGAACTCAAGAGCTTGCTCAATCTCCGACGAGTCAGCTGTCTTTCCCAATAAACCAGATAGATCCAGCGCACTCATTTCCTGACCTCACTCAATCGCATGCCCGTGAATGACGGATAATGCGAGAAACTTGGGCAAACATCACGCAATGGGCAATTGCACGCTAAAGATGACCATGCCGTCCTTCTCATCGAATTTCGCGAACACACAATAGGCATCGAAATCCCAGCGCACTTGCCGCAACGCGAGATTGTCACGTGCAGGTACTCCAAGTCGATCGATCAATGTTTGCTTCGCGCTACCGAACAACACACCCAGCGGCAAATCACCGACATAGGGTGCGAACTCGCCGGTCTTGATACCATAAAATCTGACGTTGGACAGTACGAGCGCACCCTCGGGATACTCTCGCGTCTTGACATCCAGCGCATCTGAATCTCGGAATGTCACCTCCACCCCCAACGCCTCATTGGCAACGATCGCAGTACTATCGCCGCGCTTTAGCTTCGGGACATCGGCAATGCCAAGATCTGATAGAAATTCAGCAATCTCCGGCTCACCAAAATAGTGGCCGAGCGGGCTCGTTAGATCATTCATGCCTGTCATAAGTGCCTCACTGCACCTTTTCCAGAATTTTAATCAATGCATCGTCGAATGCTTGGTTATCCATACGCATAATTCTTGAGGCTGCCTTTTTGTAGGCATTCTTACAACCCCCATCGGCGTCGTACTCTTCGATCTTCCCGAGCATTGCCTCGACATCGCGACGTGCGGCGCTGGCCAGGTTCTTCGCATCCTGCGCGGCCTCAGCAGTTGTCTGGCCATAGGTCGGGCTAACGTCGATATGTGCCTGGCGCGGGATCGCAATGGCCTCGCCCCAGTCGTCAATCGCCTTCTTCTGCGCTGCACTGAGATCCTGGCCGTCGTTCAAGAACTTCGCCCGCTCCTTCAACGCCGCCTTGGACGGAATATGGTCGCGATCGAATTTATTTTCGCCAGTCTTCTTTTTGAGTTTACTGTAGCGGCCATACTCACCGCACTTCATCTTCTTCTTTTTCTGGACCTTGTTTCGCTCCTGCCCCTTCGACGGTTCGGAGCCTGCACCACCTTCGTGCTCCGTTTCCTTGGCGCCCTGCTTCTCGGACCCTTCAACAGCTTCCTTCTCGCCCTTCGCGGCAACCTTCTCCGTCTCCTTGGCGGCGACTTTTTCCCCTTCTTTCACCGCCAGCCGCTCGCCTTCCTTCGCGAGCAACCTGCCACCCTTGGCAGCATACTTCCCCGCAAGTGCTGCATCGCCCACCACCGGTATCGCCGCCACCGCCGAAATCCCGGCGTTCACATAGTCCCCTTCCGCCGCGTAGATGCCCGCGTTGAGCAGATCAGGAATGGCGCCCAAACCCGGAATCAAGCCGACCGCGTCGAGGCCACCGTGGACCCAGCCGCTTATCGAACCCCAAATCCCCCTCTCGGCCGCCGTCTCCGCCTTCACCGCCGGATTGGCCGCCGTGACCTCGATCGCCGGCAACTCGCCAGCGGCCACGACTCTGCCTAGTGTGTTTCCAGCACCACTCATGTTTTTCTCTCAGGCTAACGGGTCGACAGGCTGATCGTCGCGCCCCCTTCTTATTCGTCGTGCGGCGACGCTAGCGGGCTCCGGTCACGCGCTCGTCACTGATACCGGCAACCGACCAATGGCCATCGTCATACGCAAACCTGACCACAATGAATCGCATGACCGGCGCACGTGGCGGATTCATCACCAACACCACCTGGCGGTTGCGATTCTCAAACAACCATCTGCCTGCTCGAACCACGCCATCCATACTCCACAAATGCGATCGTTCGAGATCTGGCGCAAATTCGCGGTACCGCTCGCTTTTCGTGAGACTGTCCAAAGCCAACATCCTCAACGCCTCGAATTGCTCCCGGCCCAATGTCAGCTCTTTGTCGTCCACCGCAAACGTTGCCGTCATCGATACGTTTTCCATCTGATTTGAACTCTCCGCTTGCGTAGCAATGCCGTCACCCGACACGGCGATTGCATTGCCCAAAAAAATGCAGCTCACACAAATCACGACTGCGATCGACGTTCTCATGACGGACACTTCCAGTCCGACGTATCGACCTCATGCTCGCCCTTGGCTATCCGTGCGCCCGACACAACGTCCCCCACCTTGGGTGGCCTGACCGTTCCGTCCGTCAATCGGACCTGGCCTTTATTCGGCCCGGAGGAAATGATCTCCTGCACGCCTACCGGATATTCCTGGTGAACAAACTCGTTGATTTTCGCCGCATTCGGTACAAAGTTCCCGTTTGCGTCTTTTGTGCGAAACCCCGGGAACGTCTCCGGAAACCCCTTGGAGATCGCCCACTGCTCGCTCTTGGTATAAGCGTCCAGCTCCGCCTCTGCCCATGACATGCTTTCTGGCTGCTGCTGATGGGTCAGCTCGTGAAAGAAAGTCCCCGCGACGCCCTGACAGCTGTCACCGTCCAAGACGCCGATGGTGCCGCTCGACGCGTCTGAGGTGCCGCCTGCCGGGAATGGTTTTGACTTCCAGTTTTTTCCATCGAATTCTCTATCCATGAACGTAATGGACTTCGCGGTCGTGAGCTTGATTTCCGAAAGAAGCTTGACCTTGTCCTTGTCTGTCGGGCAAAGAATCTTCAAGACGCACTCCTTGGTCCACCCTCGGGGCTGACTCGATCCACCTGCCTGACGTCCGTTCATCCAGAACTGATCGTCCTGCCGCACGATGTAGCGACTCTCGACGCGCACGGTCGCGCTGCGCTCGATCGGCCAACAGTCACCGCCCACGGTGCCGCTTTTCACGCCATCCGCTACCCCGGCTTCGTCGCCGTAGGTTTTAGGCGTCTTGCTCGCGTCGTACAGCACGATCGGTTCGCCGTTGACGCGTGTGGTCTTGGCCGGAAACGCCGCCTCCTTCAACTCGGCAACAACAGGATATGGCACGGGCGGCGTCGACCCGCCCATCGGTGTCTTGCATACGTCCGGCACGATGCTCACCACGCGCCAATCGGACGCCTTGCGCGCAATCGTCTTATCCGCCATGCTCGATGATCTCCTGTTCATCGCGATCCGTTTCCTGCTCCGGCACCTGGACGAGCGGCGCGGACGGATCGGTTTCATAACGCGCCTCGACCACCCGAATCGGCGCATCGACTGGGACCCGAATCCGGTAGGTTGCGATCAGCAACAACGCGTCGGTGTCCACGATCAGGGTGTCGAGTACCATGCGAAACGGCAGCATGTAGCCGTTCTCGAAACGCAGCAGGACGAATGGCCGGTGTCCGGGCAGATCAACCTGCATGTACCCGGTCGGCGTTCGTTCCGGGCTCGTCAGATTCCACAGTTCGATCCGGGCATCGGGCGGCAAGTAGGGTGTTTGCTGGTCGACCGGGGCGCCGTTCCAGTAGCCGAAATCAAAATCTTTCGGCAAGTATGGCCAGCGCTTTTCAAGCCACGCGTCGTCATACGTTCCCGCCAACGGCAGGCGTGGGGCCCAGGCCCGACCGATGAATCCGAACCCTGCCGGCTTTGCCCCGTATTTTCCGGCGACCTCCGTCATCATCCGTGCAGTCAGTTCTCCTGCCGGATGCCTGGCGACGTGCAATCGATCGATTCCATCCACCGTTTCGATTTGCGGGGCGGAAAGCCGCTCGGGAATCGATTGCCCGGCGCGCTTCCGAGACTCGAGGTCGCCGTGATGCATCCAGCCGCAGCCGAGCGGATTGCTGAAGCAAACCTCGTTGATCAAATATGCGGGTGCGTCGGACCCGGTCTCATGATCAGGATTCTTGACGACACTGCGGCCACCGAACGCACGCTCCCAGCCCACATTCACGTTGCTGGCAGGTTCGGGGGAAGTGAGACGCCAGCCTCTCCAAAGCGTCAAGATATCTCGTGCAAAATACCGAGGCCCCGAAATCGCAAGCGCCTTATCCAGGACCGGCTGCCACCGGGATGCTTCGGCGTGTTTTTGCTTCGCTTCCTGTTTGATCCGCTCCCACTCCTCACGCTGGGATTCGTTGAGCGCCATCCCGGGCGAAAGCGGCAACGGCCGCTCCACATCCATTTCGGGAGGCGATGCCGGTATGCTGACCCGGATGCGTACCGGCCAGCGCTCGGCTGGGACGCCATGCGGTGCATATGCGTTGCCTCGGACAACGACATCGCAGCGTGGCTTATGGGGCGCCAGATCACTCTCTTCACGCACGCTCGACTCGCCGACCTTGCCGGTGTATTGATCGGCCATGCAGAGCGGATAGGGTTCATCGTCGACGACCACGGCGACGAACTGACGGTCGTCGACGGCGACGACCCGATAAGCGACCTTCATCGCGATCACGCGGTACTCGCGATCATCGGTATCGAGTGCGCTGAACGCCAGTGCGTGAAATGGCGTGAGATTGCGGAATTCCATAGGGACGTCAGTTGATGTCAACGTCCTTGCCGTTGATCTGGACTGGACCATCGGCACTGATATTGATGCTGTGTCCGGTAATCAAGATGGACCCATCCGCCGACATGGCGAAATGGGACTTCCCGACCCGTACCTCGAAACGATCGCCGACCTGGATAATGAAGTTCTTGCCGACCAGCACGTTTTTGCTGAGCCCGACCTCTTCCGCTTGAGCAAGGCCCACGCTGGTGTTCATCGCACCGAGCACCGTTACCTGATACCCGGCTCCGATCGACAGCGCCTTGGCAAGACCGATCGATTCGGCTTTTGCCAAGGCCACTGTCTCCTCGCGAAACCCGTCGATTGTGACTGCATCGTTGCCGCCTACCTTCTCCGTACGGTTCGCGCCGATCGAAATGTCTTCGTTCTGGTCGACGCGCTCGGTCCGGTTCTGGTGAATCGTGATCGTTTCGTTCCCGTCGACCGTCTCGGTCCGGTTTCGATGCACTTGAGTCGTCTCATCCCGGTCGACGGTCTTGCTGCGATCATTCCCGACCCAATGCGACTCGTCGTGCTCGACCTCGATCCGCTGATCCTTCTCCGCATGAATCCAGACTTCTTCCTGGCCCTTCATATCCTCGAAGCGGATGGCATTCGCGTTCGCCGCGCTCGCGCCCTTGCTCGAGCGCGTCAGAAAGCCGCTCTGGGTCGCATTGGCCGGCAGCGCCCACGGCGGCATGTTCTGCGCGTTGTAGACGCGCGAGATGATGAGCGGCCGATCGGGATTGCCGTCGAGAAACGTAACCACCACTTCGTCGCCGATCCGCGGAATCTGGATAGCGCCGAAACCGCCGCCAGCCCACGGCTGCCCGACGCGGACCCAGCACGAACTGCCGGCATTCTTCTGCCCCAGGCGGTCCCAATGGAACTGCACCTTCACGCGCCCGAGGTGATCGGTGTAGATTTCCTCGCCCTTCGGTCCCACCACGATGGCCGTCTGCGGCCCGGAGATGAGCGGGCGCGAAATCGACAGCGTCGGCCGGTACGGAATCTTCTTGCGGATGCATTGGAAGCTCGCCGAATACGACGCCGAACCTTCGTTCGACTGATAGTTGTTCACGCCGTGATGCCGCACGGCCGTGATCAGAAACTGCCGGTCTTCCTGATTCGTGCTGCCCGCATCATAGTGGTCCGTCAACTCGAAGTAGCGGCTCGGCGCCAGGGCTCGGCTGTTGGTCGCCCCCGAGAACGCCTTGCCGTTCGCCGCAAGCGCCTCGAGCCGGAAGCGCGCCAGTTCCTCGCCGCGGTCCGTCGAATCGAAGCCATGCAACCCGACGTAGTCGTACACCTCGTAGTGGTCGACCTGCCCCTGCTCGATCGGCGTGTCGCCCGACACATAGCGCCGGGCATTGGGCACCTTGTAATCGAACGTCTTCATGCTGACCGTATCGGACGACAGCTGACGCTGCGCGACCCATTGGGTTATCACGCCCTCGTCGTCCAAAGCTTCTCCAGTCGCATAACGCAGCGCAACCTGTCCGTCGATCGGCTTGGCATGCGTCGACATGTCCGTCACGATCAGCTTGTGGCCGTCTTCCGTGTGTTCGAAGTAGAAGAACAGCCCCTCCTGCTCCATCAGGCGCAACGCAAAATTGAGATCGGTCTCGCGATACTGGGTGCAATAGCTGTACGGCTTGACCGTGCGGGACACGCGAAACTCGTAGGACGCGAGCTTGCCGTACTGGGAAAAGACCTTGCCGAGTATGTCCTGGACATTCTGCTCCTGGAAAATGCGGGAATCCACGCGACGCGACAGCATCCAGAGCCACGGACGCACGGACGCCGTATAGCTCGCCAGCCCGCCATCCGTGCCGACGTGCGCGAAATGCGTCACGTAACCGTGAAAATACCGGACCTCACTGCTGCCGAGCGCATTCGTCAATTGCAGCGACACCGTCACCGGTTGCCCGATCATCTGCTTCAGCTCGATATTCGGGTTGCGCGACGCGAGGCCGAGCTGCATGTCGAACAGCATCGACAGGCTTTCACTGCACTGGAAATCGCTGAGAACGAGTTCGGACGTCCCTGACAGCGGCGTCTTGACAGTCAACAGCCTGCTGTTTTGCAGGTTCAGAAAGCCTGCAATATCTGACAGTTGCATTTTGGCCCCTCGGAATACCTTGGTCGCTCGTTGTTTACTGCATTCAGGCGGAAAAATCATAGCCGATGAATAGCACTACCGGAGAATCCCATTGGATATTTGACAATTCCAGGCTCGCGCCGACACCCTGCGGCGAAACAAATACCGAAATACGTTCTAACCCCATGAATAAAAGAGTAAAAAATCCTTCATATTCATGCGTGTCGTTTCATCACCCTGTATTCGACATGTCTAGCCATTGCCATGCAGGCGGATTATATTGACGGCGATTGATGCATGGCCTTGCGATCGGGCCCGATTTTCTGATTATCCATTCAGCATTATCAATTCGACGCCATGCCGAAATCCGTCGCGTTGTGGGAACCATACTGCCATCGGTCCGACGCAGAGTTTCATCTGTCGAAGTTCGCCGACCGGGTGCTCGGCCCCAAGGCCGGCGTGATTTTCTTCGACGGCATGGCCGCGGTCCGGCTGAAGCCGTCCATTCCGGATGCAGACGGCGACGCGGTCAACCTCGTCGTGTCGTCGTCGCGCCTGCCTGTCGCCGCCCCCGATCCGCTGAGCTGCGCCAGTCCGCAGACGATCAACCAGTTGGCGCAGGCGTGGACGCAACGGCTCGATGCGGCATCGAACCGCGGCGCAGCACTCGGTCAGGGATTGGCAAAGGCCCGCGCGAAAGCCGTTGATTTCATCGGCGCGCACCAGATCGGATTCGACACGGCAGCCGTGGTGGGTGACACGTTCGGCGTGCTTGCCGGCGTGGTCTCGGTGGCCGCGATCATGGCGGGCGGTGTCGCGCTGGCCCCCGTGCTGGGCGTCGTAGCTGGTGCAGCCGCCGCGCTCCTGCTGATCGAAGACGGCCGGATGCTACGCTACGAACTCCGCGGCGACGACGTGCGCAAGAATCAACTGAAGGAAACGTGGCACTACAAACTGGTGGAGACGGTCGGTCCGATCCTGGCCTTGCCCGATCTCGCGGTCAGCGGAGGGCGCACCCTCGCCTCCTTGCCCAAGGTGTCACGCGAGGTGGGCGAGGCCACCGAAGAAGCGATGCAGGCAACCAGTCGCCTGGCCGACCAGCGCAACGCGATCAATGCGTTCAGTCGCGCGAATCTCGACAATCCCGATCAGCTGCTGATGCGCCAGCAGGCCAACCAGATGCGTGAACAGGCGCGCGGCCTCGCCAACAACGTCCGTACGGCGCAAAAAAAACTCACCGATGCCAGCCGCGAATTGATGCTGCTGCGAACGATCGAGGCCCCCGCCTATATGGCGACGATCTACGGCACCGGCGTGTATGGCATCTCCCCGCCGGCCCCGGTCGCGCACGGCGTCGACTGGCTGACCGAACGGATGGCGGAATCATCGCATCGCGATCCGAACCATCCGGCTCACGCACTCGCACCGCAGCGCCTCGGCAGTTCGAATCAGGTCGGCAGTCCGCCGACCGTGCTGCAATTTCAAGTTGGCGTCCGCCATCATCCGGAGTACGCGCAATGACGCCCCCCGATCAAAACGCCACCGCGCCTGTCGGCCGGCCACCCGCACCGAATGAGCGGCCCGGCAACCGCCCGCCCGGCGCACCGCGACAGGCCGTGATCGCGGGTGGCGCGTTCTTTCTCGGCGTCGGCCTGTCATTTGCGGAACTCGTCGAAGGCGCGGCGTCGTTGCAGACCGTCGCCTTCGATGACCTGTTCCTGCCGGCATGGGTCGTATTGACGATCATCATGCTGACCGTCAGCATCGGCATCGGTAGCGGCAAGCTCTGGGCCGTCCGCATGTTTCGCTGGCTGTCCTTCGGCGCGATGGCGCTTTACCTGCCGCTGCTGGCCCTGGCGTGCTACCTGAACGCCGGGCGGTCACCCATCGACCCGGACCTGGCCTTCGTCATGTTCGTGTTCGCGGTCGTCAAGCTGCCTTGCCTGATCATCATCCACCGGGCGATCCGGCAGCTACGCTGGCTCGATCCCGACTCCTTGCCCCATGAATGGGAGCCGCCGCTCCGCCAGCGTTGACCGGATAGCGGATGGACGAGTTGCTACCCCATTACGAGCGCGAGCTGGCGCTGTTGCGTCGCGCGACGCATGAATTCGCGGCGCGCTTTCCGAAGATTGCCGCTCGCATGAGCGTCACGGACGGCGAGATCGACGACCCGCACCTGGGACGGCTGCTGCAGTCCTTCGCATTGCTCGGCGCCCGGATCAGCAAACGGCTCGGCGACGATTATCCCGAGTTCGCCGAGGCGCTGATCGACACGCTCTTTCCGGAACAGCTTCGCGTCATTCCGTCCTGTTCGATCGCGCAGTTCGACGCAGCCGCCACCGCCGGTCAATTGACGGCGCCGGTCACGGTGCCGCGCGGCACCGAACTCGAGGACCGGGCCGGCACCTGCCGGTTTCGCACCAGCTACGACGTCACGCTCGCGCCAATCCTCATCGACGAGGTGAACGTGGCGCCGGCGGCAGCGGCCTCGCCACCGGTGACGCTGCCGCCGAACACGTCGGTGCTGGTGTCGATCACGATCGCGTCGCTCGCGGACGGCGCGGATTTCCACGCCGCCGTACCCGATCGGCTCCGTCTCCATCTCCACGGTACGCCGGCGATGGTCGCGGCCATGACCGATGCGTTCCTGCTGCATGCGCCCAAGGCCTTCGTCCAAAGCGATCGCAACCAGCGCTGGAAGGCGCTCGCGCAGATCCCGTTGACGGCCGCCGGCTACGCAACACCGGAGGCGCTCGTGCCGGGCGCCGACGACCTCGCCAACCCGCCCTGGCGTCTGCTGCGAGAATACTTCGCATTCCCTGACAAATTTGCGTTCATCGATCTCGACATGGCGGCACTGGTTCGCGCGGCGCAACCGCGCCGTCGCCTGACGTTGCACCTGCCGATTGTCGACATGCCGGACGGCACGCCCGCGCGCCGGCAGCTCGATACCGTCGCCATCGATCACCTGCGGCTTGGCTGCACCCCGGTCGTGAACGTGTTCAGTCGTCACGCGACGCCCATCCCGCTCAAGCCCGAGGCGACCACCTACGCTGTCATGCCGCAGGTGCTGAACATGCGGGATGTCACCGCGCGCGCCATCGAGTCCGTGCGGCTAACGAACGACGTCTCGCCGGAGGCGACCGGCGGCAAGCCGGTGCCTCGCTACCGGGGCTTCGCGCACGGTCAGGGAAAGCAGACGGCCCCCGTCTTCTGGCTGGCGGCCCGACGAGAATTCACGGAGGGAAACGACGCATGGCAAAACATCACGCTCGTCGATCTCGACGGGCAACCGGTCTCACAAGTCACGGGCCAGCTGCTGGTCAGCCTGACCTGTACCAACGGCAATTATCCGGCGATGCTGTCAACCGGCGCCGCCGATGGCGACCTGTGCAACGAGAAGGAGAATCTGCCGGGCCGGGTCGAACTGTTGCGTACACCCACGCCCTGCCGCACCGGATCGATGCGGCAAGGCGCGCTGTGGCGACTGATCACCGGTCTGTCGCCACACATCCTCACGTTGCAATCCCCAAACGCCGACGCGCTGAAGGAACTGCTGCGGCTGCTGTACCCGGAAGCTCCGGGATCGCTCGCGCTGGTGGATGCAATCGTGGACGTCTCGCACAAGTCGGTGATGCAATGGATGTCCGTTCCACCGATGCCGACGTTCGTACGCGGCCTCGAGATCACCGTCACGTTCGAGGCGGCGGCGCTCGACGCCCTCAGCCTGTACGCCTGCAGTCGCTTGCTCGATCCGTTTTTCGCGCACTTCGCGCCGGCCAACGGATATGTGCAGTGCGTGATTCGGGCCACCGGCCCGGACCCTGTCATGATGCGTTGCCCGCCGCACCTCGGCACACGTCCGATCGCCTGAGCCGTCGACATCATTGCCCGTATCTTCCAGCCAGCTCGACGCCTGCATGGACTGACCGCCCCGATTTTTCGGCCATTTCACGCTTGAAGAATGGCCCTGGCGATCGACCTCGCACATTACAAACCTGTTAGGTTACGATCACGGCTTTCGAGCCGCGGCTCTCGCTCGCACCACGACGCGATGACCGCAGATGCACCAAGAGGCAGACGCAAGCACGCCGGGAGGAGCAAGAACACACCATGGAAACGACCCAGCGGCTGGCCCTGATGGTCACGAGAATACGCGCGCTGATGCAGCGGCAAGGCCTCAGTGACGCCGACCTCGCACGCAAGACCGGCGTGTCGCCCGCAACGCTGAGCCGCGTGCTGTCGATGGCGACCGAGGACCCGCGCATCAGCACCGTCATGGCGATCGCCGATGCGCTCGGAACGACCGTCGGGTATCTGCTTCAAAGTGAGCGGGCCTATCCGATCCCGATTCTCGGCTGGGACGAGATGCTCGGCTATGCACGCGGCGTCTACGACGTCGCGCGCAACACACGCTGGCTGACCGTCGACACGCCGCGCAGGCCGGGAACGTTCGCGGCGCGCACCAAGCCGTCGATGGCGCCGCGGTTCCGCGAAGGCTCGATCGTGATCGTCGAGCCGGGCGTCGCGTTTCGCGACGCTCAGGTCGTCGTCGCCGCAATCGACGGCGGCGAGCCGACGCTGCGCCGCGTCGCGCAGGACGGCGAAGCGGTCTGGCTCAAAGGCCTCGCCCCTTCGCCGGCAGACACGATCAACGCGTTCGGCGCGAGCGTCGTGGTGCTCGGCGTCGTCACCGAGTCGCGCCTGGTCAATCCTTGAACGAGAACGGATTGAAGCTCGTGTGATAGTCGTAGTAGTCGATCTGGTCCATTTGCTTGAGACGCCTGGAAGCCGTCGTGACGACCGGCAGCAGCACGAGCTCGTAGGTCACCTTGACCGCGATCTGAACGCCGATCATCGTCAGCACGACGTCGTGCGGCAGCCGGCCCCAGAACAGGATCACGCAGAACAGCGTGCTGTCGATCACGATCGCGACGCCGGTGCTCGACACGATGCGCGCCCACAGATGGCGGCCCGCGCTCGCGATCTTGAGCTTGGCGAGAAAGGTCGTGTTGACGAACTCGCCGCAGAAGTAGGCCACGGTCGACGCGACGAACGTCCGCGCGAACTCCAGCGCGAGCGCCGGATAGGCCGCGGCGAGCGTCGGATTCTGCGCCTCCCAGCTGGGCAAGCCCGGCGGCAACGACAGGAGCCAGGTCCCGATGATGAACATCAGGTTCACGGCAAGACCGCCCCAGATCACCATCCGGCTGACCCGATAACCGTACACTTCCGTGATGATCGTGCTGAACGCATAGGTCATCGGAAACGCGATCAGCGCGGCCGGAATGCCGAAGGTGATGCCGGCGAGCGTGACCGCGATGACGCGCGCGCCCGTCACGTTCGACAGCATCAGGAAGCCCGCGTAAAGAAGCGCCAGCAACAGGACGGCGGGCGTCAGCTGATGCTTGCGCGTCGGAAAGTACGAGAGGGGAATGGGCTGGTCCGTATACGTGGCCGCGTTGAGAAAGCCGATGTGTGCGACATCCTCGCGCGAGAACTTGTCGAGCCACGCCTTCGTGTTCAGCTCGCGCGGCGACATCCTGAACGTGGCGCCGGAATCGCGCACCCGCACCAGGACCTGCAGCGCATCGCTCTCGAGCGACGGCTCGATGACGGCTTCGATTTCGTGAGAAGCGAATTCCATGATCGGCTCGCGGTGCGAAGTCATTGTCGGATCAGGCGCGTATTCGGCACGTCCTGAACGGGCGCGCTGCTGCGCACCGGATTGATGTCGAGTCCGCCCCGGCGCGTATAGCGGGCCGACACGGTCAGGCGGGCCGGCGCGCATTGATCCTGGATGTCCTTGAAGATCCGCTCGACGCATTGCTCGTGGAATTCCTCGTGATTGCGGAACGACACGACATACCGAAGCAATGCATCGCGGTCGATGCGGCGCCCTTCGTACTCGATCGACACGGTCCCCCAGTCGGGCTGGCCCGTCACGAGACAGTTCGATTTCAACAGGTTCGAATAAAGCGTTTCGCTGACGTGCTCGTCATGCGTCGCGAGCAGTTGCCGGTCGACGCTGAACTGCGCGATGTCGATGTCCTGCTCGTCGATCGAGGTGCCGACCGGCGCGCCGATCTGCAAGGCGGCGGCGTATTCGAGCGATTCGAGCGTGACCGAAACGGGCGCACCGGCGCAGCGCGACAGATCGTTCGCGGCGATGCGCTCGACTTCCTCCCGGCTCTCGAACGACGTGTTGTTGAACGTGTTGAAGTACAGCTTCATCGATTTCGATTCGATCACGTTCGGCGACGTGCACGGCACGACGATCGTCGCGATCGCGACGCGCGGCACGCCGCGGGGCGTGAGCCACGACACCTCGTAGTGATTCCATACGTCGACGCCGAAAAACGGCAGCGTATCCGTGATGCCGATCTCCTCGCGCTTGATCGTGCGCGGAATCGCATAGAGCTTTTCCGGGTTGTAAATCGACTCGTACTTGGATTGCTTGCCGAGCTCCAGGGCGCCTTGATTGGATAGCGAGTTCATGTCCTTGAATTTTCGATTTCAGCGTTCTATTTTTTGATAAATTCAGTGCGATTATTTAAATACGCAAAGGCTTAATTGCCAGTTATGCCGCCAACTTCGCCATGATACCGTAGCCTTTTCTTTTATCCGTCGGCAACCGGTTCAAGGCGACGATCGCCCCGGCCCATCCGTGCCGGGCGCCATACGGCATCATAAAAGCAAATAAAGCCAATCCGATCGGCCATTTCATGCGAGTCCGCCGCAACGGACCGGCGGCACGCCTGACAGGTCGTCATCAACGCGCATCCAGCCGAAATACAACAACCTTCCTGTCATATTTGCTAGTTTTAAATGATCACCGCTTCGTCCATATTATCCCGATTAAGACAGGCATTGCATTCTTGCAACACCAGCACGTGATCGGACAGGTTGATTCCTGCATTCCGAAATGGGAGCGGAATACAGCAGCGCCCCGCGACCGCCATGCCGGCGGTGTCGCCCATGCTTCCGGCAATCGAAATACCGGACCGATGCGAACGACGGCCCGAGCCACGCACGACAGGGTCGCCTGCCGCAATCCGGATGAAGCCGGCGGCCAATCAACGACTCGGCCCGGCAGCGATCCGATCGGGACCGTTGACGGATCGATGACACCGTAACGAGAACACCGTGACAAGCTATCGAGAGCTCCAGGCACAAATAGAAGTGCTTCAAGCACAAGCCGAGTCGGTCCGGCTGGAGGAAAAAAAGGCCGCCGTGTCGAGGATCAGGGAAGCGATCGCGCTATACGACCTGACGCCCGGCGACCTGTTCGGCGATCTGCCGCGCAAGCCGCGTCGACGCGCGAAGCGCGGCCCGGTTCCGCCGAAGTACCGCGACCCGCAGAGCGGAGCGACATGGAGCGGCCGCGGCCGCGAGCCCCTGTGGATCAACGGGCAGAGTCGCGAACAGTTCCTGATCGACGCGTCGGCGTAATCGCATTCGAGCGTGCCGCGGATCGGCAGCGCGACACGCATGGATCGCCGGCCGATTTCTCCTGCGCCCACTTCACTCGTCACACGCACGCAATGTCGATGACCATTCTGATCAGCGTCGTTGGTACGGTAATCCTGCTTGCGGTCGCATCGCCGCGGCTGATGCGGGCATGGTGCAAGGAGCTGCCCGGCGGCACGCGGGCGTCGGCGCGCGACGCCGCGCAACAGGTGGTCCGGTTTGCCGCGCTGGACGCGCGTGCCGCGGATGCGTGCGCCACCGAGCTCGAACGACTGGCCTCGGGTGGATCGATGCGTGCGGCAAGCGAGCGTACGGCCGACGACTTTCCGAGCACGCTGTCCAGAAAGCAATTGGTTCGGGAGCGCGCCAGGAAGGCGCGCGAACATGCAACGCGTGCCCGCGCTCATGCGGGCGCCGCCCGCTCCGCCCTTCAGCGCGACGCGCGTCACGACGGCGCTTCGCAACGGGAGGACGAAGTCCGGCGGCATGCCAGCCTGGCCAATCAGGCGCACCTGAACGCCCGCGACCTGCTCGAATTCACGCTCGCGTCGGAGAAGCGCAGCGATCTCTGAGGGCGACGACAGGCGGGCAGCGCCCGCCCTGCGTTCATTCGTGCGACGGCTGCGCCGGATCGATGTCGGTCAGCCGCGGCTTCGCGCCTTGCAGGTCGCGCGTGTTCTTCTGCACGGTCACCGCGCCGAACAGCGCGAGCACGAACGACATCGCGTAAAAGCCTTTTTCGCTGAGCTGCAGCGTCGCGTTGATCAGGCCGACGATCAGCAGTGCGATCGAGAGCAGCAGTGCGAACCAGCTTAACCCGTAGTAGATGCCGGTGACCGGAATGCCTTCGGCGCGATCGCGCACGCTCTTCTGCAGCGAAATCGCCGCATACAGGCCGAACACCAGCACGGTGAAGTAGTAGCCCTTTTCGTTGAGCTGCATGCCCGCGTTCCAGAGCCCGACGAGAAACGCGGCGAAGCCCGCGATCAATGCCGCCCACGACGCCGCGACGAACGCGAACGACGGCTGCTGGATAGTGGTCTGGTTCATGGTGTTGCCCTCTCTTTCTTGTTGAATTGAATCGCGAGCATGGTAGCAGTTTTGTCACATCAAATGCCCGGATCGACAACCCGCCGCCGGCACGCTCACGCGCCGCGATGCGCGCGCCGCCAGCGCCCCGGCGTCGTGCCGAACACCTCGCGAAACGCCTTGCCGAACGCCGCCTCCGACTGGTAGCCGACCGCCTGGCCGATCTCCGCCTGCCCCCGGCGCGTGTCCCGCAGCAACGCGCACGCGTGCATCATCCGGATCTGCGTGACGAACGCGCCGACGCTCATCCCCGCCTTCTCGCGAAAATGCCGCGCGTAGGTCGCGCGCGACATCGCCGACACGTCGCCGAGCGACGCGACCGTCCACGGCTGCGCGGGCGCCTGCATCACCGCCTGGATCGACGGCCCGAGCCGCGCATCCGCGGCGAGCGCGAGCCAGCCGGACGGCACCTGCGCGTCGCGGCCGTACGCGCGCAGCGCATAGGCGAGCAACGCCTGGCCGAGCGCGTTGACGATCGCGCGGGCGCCCGGCTGCAGATTCGACGCCTCGGCGCGCAGCACCCCGGTGAGCATCTGCAGCGATGCGAACCCGGACGACTCGCCCAGCCCGACGTGCAGCAGGTCCGGCAACGCGCGCATCAGCAGCTCGCCCGCGCCGCGCTCGTACACGAAGCGCCCGCACAGCAGATCCACGCTCGCGCGCTCCGGCGTGTCGGTATTGCATTTGACCGGCAGCACCGCGCCGCCGGCCGCGGCAAGCTCGCGCATCGGCATGGCGGCCGCCGGCCCGGCCGTCGCGTCGTGAATCTCGTGCGCGCCGCCTGCGGGCAGCAGCACGAAATCGCCTTCGACGAGCCGCAGCGCACGACCATCCGCCGTGCGCAGACGGCATTGCCCGGCCAGCAGCAGATGGAACGCGGCCTCGCCGGCCGGCAGCGCGTCGTGCGCCATCGCGAACGGGCCGTCGAGCAGGCAGCGCACGTCCAGCTCGACATGGCTGCGGCCCAGCAGCAGCAGTTGACTCAGCGCATCCATGAGACGCTCGCGCTAAAAATTGACACTTTAGCGTATCGAAACCATCACCGCCGACGCTCAGAATAGCCGTGCATCTCCGCAGCACGCGGCACCCGCCGCGGCCACCCACCCATTAAAAAGGACGAGCCATGCTGAACTGGAACGAATATCGCAAGGAACTCTCGACGCGCATCGGCGATCTGGCGAAGTTGTCGCCCGATACGCTCGCCGGCTACAAGGCGCTGTCCGGCGCCGGCGCGAAGACCAGCCATCTCGACGCGAAGACGCGCGAGCTGATCGCGCTCGCCGTCGCGGTCACGACGCGCTGCGACGGCTGTATCGCCGTGCACACAGCCGAAGCCGCCAGGCACGGCGCGACGAAGGAGGAAGTGGCGGAAGCGCTCGGCGTGGCGGTCGCGCTGAACGCGGGCGCCGCGCTCGTCTATTCGGCGCGCGTGATGGATGCGATGGGCGACTGAGCCCGCGACCGCGGTCACGCGTCGACGCCCCGGCGCCCGGCCTCGTCCGGCGCGCCGGGGCGCATGCAAGCGGCCGCCCGCCGCGGCGGTGAACCTGCCTGCGGGGAACTCGGCTACCATGCTCGGACGATCCGCCGAGAAGGAGCGCCCCATGTGCCGCTGGCTCGCCTACACGGGCAACCCGATCCACCTCGAGACCGTCCTGTTCCGCGCGAAGCATTCGCTGATCGACCAGAGCCTGCATTCGGAGCTGGGTGCGACGACCACCAACGGCGACGGCTTCGGCATCGGCTGGTACGGCCACCCGGACGAACTCCCGTTCCGTTACCGCTCCGTGCATCCCGCGTGGAACGATCGCAACCTGCGCGAAGCCGCGCGCGCGATCCGCTCGCGGATGTTCGTCGCGCACATCCGCGCGGCGACCGCCACGCCTGTACAGGAAACCAACTGCCATCCGTTCCGGCACGGCCGGTGGCTGTTCGCGCACAACGGCCTGATCCGCGATCTGCCGAAGCTGCACCGCGACCTCGCGATGAAGATCGATCCGGCGCTGTTCCCGACGATCGAAGGGTCGACCGATTCGGAGCTGATGTTCCGCCTCGCGCTGACGTTCGGCCTCGAACAGTCGCCGCTGCCGGCGCTCGAGCGGATGGCCGGCATTATCGAGGACATCGCCGCGCGGCACCGCGTGGACCTGCCGCTCAACATGACGGTCTGCGTGACCGACGGCGAGCAGATCATCGCCGTGCGCTACTCGAGCGAGCGGCAATCGCGCTCCCTGTTCCACAGCACGTCGTTCCGGCACCTGCACGAACTGTATCCGCACAATCCGCGCATCGCCGAAGCGGGTGACGATGCGTTCATGGTGCTGTCCGAGCCGCTCGTCGACCTGCGCGGCGCGTGGGAGGAAATTCCGGAAAGCACCGCGATCATTGCGCGCGGCGGCGACGTCGAGCAGCGGCCGTTCGAGCCGCGGCGTCACGCGTAGGCATGGCGCAACAGGTTGCCTTGCCGCCGCCCGTCGGCTATAAAAGTCCGAAGATTTTCGGCGTGCCGCGCTTCCGGCATGACCGCCCTCCGTTCAACGTCTTGTGGAGAACCAACCTTGACCCTGGACCTCGCCACCGCCCAGCAATTCCTGATGACCCGCGGCCTGGACTTCGGCCTCAACCTCGTCGCCGCGATCGCCCTGTGGTTCGTCGGCCGCTGGGCGATCCGCGTCGGCACGCGGCTGCTCGGCAAGATCGTGCAGCGCAGCGGCAAGGTCGACCCGACGCTCTCCGACTACCTGACCTCGGTCGTCGGCGTGCTGCTGACGATCCTGCTGATCCTCGCGATCCTGCAGATCTTCGGCGTGCAGACCACGTCGTTCGCCGCGCTGCTCGCCGGCCTCGGCCTCGCGATCGGCACGGCCTGGGGCGGGCTGCTCGCGCATTTCGCGGCAGGCGTGTTCATGCAGGTGCTGCGCCCGTTCAAGATCGGCGACGTGATCAACGCGGGCGGCGTCACCGGCACCGTGAAGGAGATGGGCCTGTTCGGCACGACGATCGTCACCGCGGACAACATCGTCACGATCGTCGGCAACAACAAGATCTTTTCGGACAACATCGCGAACTACAGCGCGACGCCGTACCGCCGCGTCGACCTGTCCGCGAAGATCGCCAACGGCGTCGACGCGCTCGACGCGATCAACCGCCTGAAGGAATCGGTGCAGAAGATCCCGAACGTGCTGACGACCCCGGCGCCGGACGTCGGCGTGCTGCAGTTCACGCCGGAAGGCCCGCTGCTGTTCGTGCGCCCGTTCACGCAGCCGGCGAACTACTGGCAGGTGTATTGCGACACCAACCGCGCGATCCTCGACACGTTCCGCGACGCGCAGTACCCGACGCCCGAAACGCCGATTTCGCACCGCACTGCGTGACGGCGCGACGCGTCGGCGGACATGAAAAAAGCGTGGCTGCAGTTTGCGAGCCACGCTTTTTTATCGCCGCGCCGAACCGCGCGGCCCGCGCAGGTCAGTGACCGCTGGTCTTGCCCGCGCCGCCCGAGCGGCCGCGCGCGAGCTTCCACAGCGCGCCGAGCGCGACCGGCACGACCGCCGCGCCGATCCCGGCCAGCACGATCACGTTCAGGTACTGGCGAATGAACGGGATGTTGCCGAAGAAGTAGCCGAGCAGCACGAGCAGCAGCACCCAGACCAGCGCGCCGAGCACGTTGAAGAGCTGGAAGCGCGTGACGCTCATCGACGACGCGCCCGCGACGAACGGCGCGAAGGTCCGCACCACCGGGATGAAGCGCGCGAGCACGATCGTCTTGCCGCCGTGCTTGTCGTAGAAGCTGTGGGTCTTCTGCAGCGCCGCGCGATCGAGGAAGCGCTCGAGCACCGGAATGTGCGTATTGAAGACCTTCGGCCCGATCCAGCGGCCGATCAGGTAATTGACGGTGTTGCCGGTGATCGCCGCGACGAGCAGCAGCACGATCAGCGCGCCGACGTTCATTTCGCCGGCCGCCGCGAACGCGCCGCCGATGAACAGCAGCGAATCGCCCGGCAGGAACGGAAACACGACGAGGCCCGTTTCGCAGAACACGATCAGGAACAGCACCAGATACACCCAGGCGCCGTATTGCCGGATGAAATCGCCGAGGAATGCGTCGATGTGCAGGACGAGATTGACGAAATGAAGCAGCGTATCCAAATGCGGTTCCTTCAGGGCAAGCAGGCCGGTGACGGCACAAAGGGCGGAATCGCCCGCCCGGCAAGGGCGGCGCGTGAAACGCAGTCATCATACCGAAACTGCCTTAAGGCTCCGTGAAAAAACGTAACGGATCGCCGGCCGGGCGCGCGCCGGCGGCCTCGCTATAATTCGGCCATGTCCGAATTCACCGAAACGGCCGCGAGCGCCACGCCCGCCCCTGATCCGCACTCGCTGCGCCCGCTGCGCGCGATCCAGCCCCTGCCCGACCAGCTGATCAGCCAGATCGCCGCGGGCGAAGTCGTCGAGCGTCCGGCGTCGGTCGTCAAGGAGCTGCTGGAGAACGCGCTCGACGCCGGCGCGAACACGCTGCGCATCGTGCTCGAGGAAGGCGGCGTCAAGCGCATCTCGATCACCGACGACGGCTGCGGGATCCCGCCCGGCGAGCTGCCGCTCGCGCTGATGCGCCACGCGACGAGCAAGATCCGCTCGCTCGAGGAGCTCGAAGCGGTCGCGACGCTCGGGTTCCGCGGCGAAGCGCTCGCATCGATCGCGTCGGTCGCCGAGATGTTCATCACGAGCCGCACGGCCGATGCGGCGCACGCGACGCGCATCGACGCGCAGACCGGCGTGCTCGCGCCCGCCGCCGGCGCGGTCGGCACGACGATCGAGGTGCGCGAGCTGTACTTCAACACGCCCGCGCGGCGCAAGTTCCTGAAGAGCGAGCAGACCGAGTTCGGCCATTGCGTCGAAATGATCCGCCGCGCGGCGCTCGCGCGGCCGGACGTCGCGATCTCGGTGCTGCACAACGGCAAGGCCGTCGAGCACTGGAACGCGACCGAGCCCACGCAGCGGGTCGCGAAGATCCTCGGCGAAGGCTTCGCGACCGCGTACCTGCCGCTCGACGAGCGCGCCGGGCCGCTGGCCGTCTACGGCTGCGCCGGGCTGCCGACCGCGAGCCGCGGCCGCGCCGACCAGCAGTATTTCTTCGTGAACGGCCGCTTCGTGCGCGACAAGCTGCTGACGCACGCGGTGCGCGCCGCGTACGAGGACGTGCTGCACGGCGACCGCTACCCGTCCTACGTGCTGTTCCTCGACCTGCCGCCCGAGGCCGTCGACGTGAACGTGCACCCGTCGAAGATCGAGGTGCGGTTCCGCGATTCGCGCTCGATCCACCAGTACGTGTTCCATGCGGTGCAGCGCGCGCTGGCCCGCCATGCGGGCGCGTCGCCCGAAACCACCGCCGGCGGCCACGCCGCGCACATCGCAGCGGCGCCGGGCCCCGCTTCGTTCCAGGGCACGCCGCTCGGCCAGGCCGCGAGCGGCGGCGGCAGCCCCGCGCCCACGCCGTCGCAAGGCAGCACATGGCTGCGCCAGGCGCGGATGACGCAAGGCACGCTGCCCGTCGCGCAGCCGCTCGCGCTCTACGACGCGCTGTTCGGCCGCAAGGACAGCGGCGCGGGCACGCCGGCCGGCACCACGGCGGTCGCGCACGACGCAGCCGACGCGCCGGCCGCGCCGCTGGCGGGATTCGCCGCCGCGCCGTCGCTCGCCCACACCGCGCACGACGACCAGCCGCTCGGCTTCGCGCTCGGCCAGATCCACGGCATCTACGTGCTCGCGCAGAACGCGCACGGGCTCGTGATCGTCGACATGCACGCGGCGCACGAACGGATCCTGTACGAACAGTTCAAGCACGCGCTCGCCGACCGCTCGGTCGCGGTGCAGTCGCTGCTGCTGCCGGTATCGATGAACGCGACGCCGGTCGAGATCGGCACCGTCGAAGAGGAGCGCGAGACGCTCGAATCGCTCGGCTTCGACCTCGCGGTGCTGTCGCCGACGACGCTCGCGATCCGCGCGGTGCCCGCGCTGCTGAAGGACGCGGACCTGCAGGCGCTCGCGCGCGCGGTGCTCGCCGACCTGCACGCGTTCGGCGGCTCGCGCGTGCTCACCGAGCGCCAGCACGAGCTGCTCGGCACGCTCGCCTGCCATCACGCGGTGCGCGCGAACCGCCGCCTCACGCTCGACGAGATGAACGCGCTGCTGCGCCAGATGGAAGCGACCGAACGCGCGGACCAGTGCAACCACGGCCGGCCGACCTGGTACCAGCTCACGCTCGGCGACCTCGACCGCCTGTTCATGCGCGGCCAATGAGCGTGTCGCAGTCTCCCGCTCAAACGACGATCGCCTGCCTGCTCGGGCCCACCGCGTCCGGCAAGACGGCCGCGGCGCTGGCGCTCGCGGCACGCCGGCCGATCGAGATCGTCAGCGTCGATTCGGCGCTCGTCTACCGCGACATGGACATCGGCACCGCGAAGCCGACCCGTGACGAGCGCGCGCGCGCGCCGCATCACCTGATCGACATCATCGATCCGGCCGACGCGTATTCGGCCGCCCAATTCCGCGCCGACGCGCTGCGCCTGGTCGGCGAGATCGCCGCGCGCGGCCGCACGCCGCTGCTCGCGGGCGGCACGATGCTGTACTACAAGGCGCTGACGCAGGGGCTGAACGACCTGCCGTCCGCGGACCCGGCCGTGCGCGCGGAACTCGACGCGGATGCCGCGCGCGACGGCTGGCCGGCCCTCCACGCGCGGCTCGCGCAGGTCGACCCGGAGACGGCCGCGCGCCTCGCGCCGAACGATTCGCAGCGCATCCAGCGCGCGCTCGAAGTCTTCATGCTGAGCGGCCGGCCGATGTCGGCGCTGCTCGCCGCGCCGCCGCGCGCGGACGATGCGGCGGCCCGCTACCGGTTCGTGCCGGTCGCGCTCGAGCCGTCCGACCGCGCGGCGCTGCACGCGCGGATCGCGCAGCGCTTCGACGCGATGCTCGACGCGGGCTTCATCGACGAGGTCGAACGGCTGCGCCGCCGCGACGACCTGCATCTCGGGCTGGCGTCGATGCGCTGCGTCGGCTACCGGCAGGCATGGGAATTCCTCGACGGGGCGACCGACTATCGGACGATGCGCGACAAGGGCATCTTCGCGACGCGCCAGCTGTGCAAGCGGCAGCTCACGTGGCTGCGCGCGATGCCGGAGCGGATCGTCGTCGACTGCGTCGCAGACGATGCGACCGCGCGAGCGGTCCACGCGCTCGAACGCGTGCTCGACGGCCGCGCGCCGGACTGACGCCATCGCAGCGGCGCGCGGCCGCGCGCGTCGTCACCCGGCTCGTCGCGCGGCGAGTTGCGCACGCGCGCCGTCGACGAGCAGCGCGATGCCGCGCTCGAACGCGTCGTCCGGGCTGCGTGCGTGCAGCGCGGCCCACCCTTGCGCAACGAGCGGATGCGCGGCCGGGTCCGGCGCATCCGCATCGGGCGCGCGCGCAGGCTCCGCCTGCTCCTCCAGCACCCAGCCGACCACGAAACGGCCGATCGCGAACATCAGGTCGATCGCCTGCTCCGGCGTGAAACCCGCGTCGCACAGCAGCGCCAGCTTGCATTCAATCCCGTCGAAATGCGCGCCGCGCGGCCGCGTGCCGGCATGCAGGCGCGCGCCGTCGCGATAGGCCAGCAGCGCCGCGCGGAAATTGCACGCATTCGCGACGAGCCACGCGTCCCACGCATCGCCGGGCTGCGGCAGCGACGCGCGGCGCCGTTCGAGCATGATCGCTTCCGCCATCGCGTCGAGCAGCTCCCCCTTGTTCCTGAAATGCCAGTAGAGCGTCGGCGACTGCACGCCGAGCCGTTCCGCGAGCCTGCGCGTCGACAGCGCATCGATGCCGACCTCGTCGAGCAGTTCGAGTGCCGCGCGCAGGACCGTGTCGCGCGTCAGTCGCGCGCCCGTGTCTTTCATCTCTATCACCGATAGGGAAGGTGTGGAATAATCGCCACTCTATCATCGATAGAGAACGATCTTGAATCCTTCCATGATTGCCATCCTGACGACCGTCGTGCTCGACGCGATCGGCGTCGGGCTCGTGATGCCGATCCTGCCCGGGCTGCTGCGCACGCTCTCCGGCGCGGGCGGCGCCGACACGCACTACGGCATGCTGCTCGCGCTGTACGCGCTGGCGCAGTTCCTGTGCGCCCCCGTCCTCGGCGCGCTGAGCGACCGCTTCGGCCGCCGGCCCGTGCTGCTCGCGTCGCTCGCGGGCGCCACGCTCGACTACCTGCTGATGGCGTATGCGCCGACGCTCGCGTGGCTCTACGCCGGGCGGCTGATCGCGGGCATCACGGGCGCGAACGTCGCGGTCGCGAACGCGTACGTCACCGACGTGACCGCGGAACCCGATCGCGCGCGCCGTTTCGGTCAATTGGGCGCCGCGATGGGGATCGGCTTCATCGCCGGCCCGGTGCTCGGCGGCCTGCTCGGCGCGTGGCATCTGCGGGCGCCGTTCGCCGCCGCGGCGCTGCTCAACGCGCTCAATCTCGCGCTCGTCTGGCGGAGCCTGCCGGAATCGCGGCCGGCGGCCGCGCGCGCCGGCGCCGCCACGGTGAACCTCAACGCGTTCGCGAGCCTGCGGCGGCTGCGCGGCGGCCCGGCGCTCGTCCCGCTGATCGGCGTCTACGTGATCGTGGCGCTGGTGTCGCAGGCGCCCGCGACGCTGTGGATTCTGTATGGACAGGCGCATTTCGGCTGGTCGACGCCGGTCGCGGGCCTGTCGCTCGCCGGCTACGGCGCGTGCCACGCGCTCGCGCAGGCGTTCGCGATCGGGCCGCTGATCGCGCGGCTCGGCGAGCGCCGCGCGCTCGCGCTGGGCCTCGCCGGCGACGCGCTCGGGCTCGTGGTCATCGCGTTCGCCAACGCGGCCTGGGTGCCGTTCGCGCTATTGCCGCTGTTCGCGGCAGGCGGCGTGACGCTGCCGGCGCTGCAGGCGATGCTCGCGCGCCAGGTCGACGACGCCCGGCAGGGCGAGCTGCAGGGCACGCTCGCGAGCATCGCGAGCCTGATCGGCGTCGCCGGGCCGCTCGTCGTCACCGCGGCCTATGCGGCAACCCGCGACGCGTGGCCCGGGCTCGTCTGGGCCGCGGCCGCATTGCTCTACCTGCTGGTGCCGCCGCTGCTGGCCCACGCGCGGCCGGCGCGAGAAAGTCCGGCCGCGTAAGCGGAATCCGGCCGCCCGCCCGGCGCGCGGCGAAAAAAAAGCCGCCCGGATCGACTCCGGGCGGCTTCCTGTGACTTTGCGCGTCGGGCGGCGCGTCAGACCACGACCGTCTGCGCTTCGCCTTCGCGGCTCGCGCGCACGACGCCGATCTTCCACACCTGCTCGCCGGCCGCCGTCAGCTGGCTGACTGCTGCGTCGGCATCCGCCGCCGACACGATCACGGCCATGCCGATCCCGCAGTTGAACACGCGATGCATTTCCGCGTCGGCGACGCCGCCATGCTCCTGCAGCCACTGGAACAGCGGCGGCAGCGGCCACGCCTTCTGGTCCAGCTCGGCCGTCAGGCCTTCGCGCAGCACGCGCGGAATGTTCTCGACGAGGCCGCCGCCGGTGATGTGCGCCATCCCCTTCACGGCGATCTTTTCCATCAGCGCGAGCAGCGGCTTCACGTAGATGCGGGTCGGCGCCATCAGCGTGTCGGCGAGCGAGCGGCCGTGGAAATCGGCCGACAGGTCCGGGTTCGCACGTTCGATGATCTTGCGCACGAGCGAGAAGCCGTTCGAGTGGATGCCGCTCGACGCGAGGCCCAGCACCACGTCGCCCTCGGCGATCGTGCTGCCGTCAATGATCTTGCTCTTCTCGACCGCGCCGACCGCGAAGCCCGCGAGGTCGTATTCGCCATCCGGGTACATGCCCGGCATTTCGGCGGTTTCGCCGCCGATCAGCGCGCAGCCCGACAGTTCGCAGCCTTGCGCGATGCCCTTGACGACGGTCGCGGCCGTGTCGACGTCGAGCTTGCCGCACGCGAAGTAATCGAGGAAGAACAGCGGCTCGGCGCCCTGCACGAGGATGTCGTTCACGCTCATCGCGACGAGATCCTGGCCGACCGTATCGTGTTTGTTCAGATGAAACGCGAGCTTGAGCTTCGTGCCGACGCCGTCGGTGCCCGACACGAGCACCGGCTCGCGATACTTCTTCGGCACTTCGAACAGCGCGCCGAACCCGCCGATGCCGCCGAGCACGCCGTCGCGCAGGGTTTTCTTCGCAAAGGGCTTGATCTTGTCGACGAGCGCGTCGCCCGCGTCGATGTCGACGCCCGCGTCACGATAGGACAGACCTTGAGCGTCAGGAGCGGATTTCGGAGGATTCATGGGGGAATGCAAGAAGGTCGGTAAAATGCGATTTTACCCGAAGCCGGCCCGCTGGCCGGAATTCCCCGCATCGATTCGTCAGGGATTGCATCTTGGCCAACACGTCCCCGTTTTCACCGCTGAGCGAGCCGCGCCGGAACCCGCGCGCCGCCGTGCGTGCGGCCGCGCGTGCAGCCATCGACGCCGCGCTCCCCGGCGCACGTTTCACCAACCGACCCGCATTGTGACTGTGTCCCGTCAACTGACGCTCGATCTCGGCACGCCGCCCCCCGCCACGTTCGACAACTTCATCACGGGCGAGGAAAACGGCGAGCTCGTCACGCGGCTGCAGAAGCTCGACCTCGCGCTGGCGGCGGGCCCCGTGCCGGACCGGTCGTTCTACATCTGGGGCGAACCCGGCAGCGGCCGCAGCCACCTGCTGCAGGCGCTCGTGAGCGACGCGTCGTACGGCTACGCGCGCTACCTGACGCCGCAAAGCCCGCTCGGCGCGTTCACGTTCGACCCGCGCATCGGCATCTACGCGATCGACGACTGCGACCGGATGAGCGACACGCAGCAGGTCGCGCTCTTCAACCTGTTCAACGAAGTGCGCGCGCATCCGTCGAGCGCGTTCGTCGCGGCGGGCCCCGCGGCGCCGCTCGCGCTCGACGTCCGCGAGGACCTGCGAACGCGTCTCGGCTGGGGGCTCGTGTTCCACCTGTCGCCGCCGTCCGACGCCGGCAAGATCGCCGTGCTGAAGCTCGCGGCGAAGGAGCGCGGAATCGCGCTCACCGACGACATCGCGGCTTACCTGCTGACCCATTTCCGCCGCGACATGCCAAGCCTGATGGCGCTGCTCGACGCGCTCGACCGTTTCTCGCTCGAGCAGAAGCGCGCCGTCACGCTGCCGCTGCTGCGCCGGATGCTGGCCCGCCCCGGCGACGACATCGTGCCGCCGGGCACGGGCCCGAACCGCTTCGAGTAAAATGCGCATCCATGACTAATCTGGCACTCTTTGACCTCGATCACACGCTGATCCCGACCGATAGCGACCACGAATGGGGCCGCTTCATGGTGAAGCTCGGCATCGTCGACGCGGAAAGCTTTTCGCGTCAGAACGACCAGTTCTTCGCCGACTACAAGGCCGGCAAGCTCGACATCCACGCGTACCTCACGGCGATGCTCACGCCGCTCGCGAAGTATTCGCGCGCGCAGCTCGCCGAGTGGCACGAGCAGTACATGCACGAGGTGATCCGGCCCGCGATGACGCCCGCCGCGCTCGAACTCGTGCGCCAGCACCTCGATGCCGGCGACCTGTGCTGCGTCGTCACCGCGACCAACGAATTCATCACGCGGCCGATCGCGACCGCCTTCGGCGTCGACACGCTGATCGCGTGCGAGGTCGAGACGACCGACGGCCACCCCGATTCGCCGTACACCGGCCGGCCGACCGGCACACCGAGCTATCGCGAAGGCAAGATCGTGCGCACCGAAGCGTGGCTCGCGTCGCTCGGCAAGCACTGGGACGATTTCGAGCACAGCTACTTCTACAGCGACTCGCACAACGACATCCCGCTGCTCGAGAAAGTCACCGACCCGATCGCGACCAACCCCGACGACACGCTGCGCGCGCATGCACGCGACCGCGGCTGGCGCATCCTCGATCTCTTCTGAACGTCGTGATCAAGAAATTCATCCGCAAGCTGCTCGGCCAGGACGACGCCGCGCAAACGCCCTCCGCCGCCGCCACCGATGCGGCGCCCGCCCCGCGCACCGCGAAGGGCGCCCGCGGCGCCGCCGCGAAGCGTCCGCGCAGCAACCACGAGCCGACCGTCGTGCCCGCGAGCGTGCACCGCATCGATCCCGCGCTGATCTCGAAGAACGCGGTGCGCGTGACCGACACGCTGCAACAGGCGGGCTTCCGCGCGTTCATCGTCGGCGGCGCGGTCCGCGACCTGCTGCTCGGCATCGCGCCGAAGGACTTCGACGTCGCGACCGACGCGACGCCGACCGAGGTCCAGCGCCTGTTCCGCCGCGCGCGCCTGATCGGCCGCCGCTTCCAGATCGTCCACGTGCAGTTCGGCCAGGAGCTGATCGAGGTGTCGACGTTCCGCGCGCTCGTCGATCCGCCCCCTGCCGAGGCCGAGCCGCCGAAGCGCCTGAAGCGCGACGAACTCGACCGCCGCACGCACGCGGTCGACGCGAGCGGCCGCGTACTGCGCGACAACGTGTGGGGCGAACAGCACGAGGACGCCGCGCGCCGCGACTTCACGATCAACGCGATGTACTACGACCCGTCGACGCAGACGGTGCTCGACTACCACGACGGGATGGCCGACGTGCGCGCCCGCCTGCTGCGGATGATCGGCGACCCGGCCACGCGCTATCGCGAGGACCCGGTGCGGATGCTGCGCGTGGTGCGCTTCGCGGCGAAGCTCGGCTTCGACATCGAGCCGCATACGCGCGAGCCGATCAACGCGCTCGCCGACCTGATCAACAACGTGCCGGCCGCGCGCCTGTTCGACGAGATGCTGAAGCTGCTGCTGTCCGGCCACGCGCTCGCGTGCCTGAAGCAGCTGCGCGGCGAAGGCCTGCACCACGGGCTGCTGCCGCTCCTCGACGTCGTGCTCGAACAGCCGCAGGGCGAGAAGTTCATCACGCTCGCGCTGAACAACACCGACGCGCGCGTGCGCGCCGGCAAGCCGGTGTCGCCGGGCTTCCTGTTCGCGACGCTGCTGTGGCACGACATGCGCCAGCGCTTCGAGCAGTACACGGCCGACGGCGAGTTCCCGGTGCCCGCGCTGCATCGCGCGATGGACGACGTGCTCGACATGCAGACCGAGAAGCTCGCGATCCACAAGCGCTACTCGGCCGACATGCGCGAGATCTGGGGCCTGCAGTTGCGCCTCGAGAAGCGCTCCGGCCGCAGCGCGCTGCGCCTGCTGGAACACCAAAGATTCAGAGCGGGGTATGATTTCCTCCTGTTACGCTGCGAATCCGGCGAGCTGGATCCTGCCGTCGGGCAGTGGTGGACGGAATTCATCGAAGGCGACGCGACCGCGCGCGACGCATTGCTCACGCAGGGCGGAGCCAAGGAGAAATCGCCCCGCAAGCGGCGCCGCCGCGGCGGCGCGAAGAACCGCAAGGGCACCGAAGGCGCGGAGCAGGCGTCGGACGGCCCGGCCGGTTCCGACGACTGACGCGCGCCGGCGAACGACGTAGGAAGTGATGCCATGACGGTTGCATATCTCGGACTGGGGGCGAATCTCGGCGATGCGCGCCAGACCTTGAAGGACGCGGTGGTATGCCTCGCGCAGCAGCGCACGGTTGCCGTGCTCGACAAGTCGAGCCTGTATCGCACGGCCCCGGTCGACGCCGGGGGCGACGACTACTACAACTGCGCGGTCAAGATCGACACGACGCTCGCCGCGCGCGAGCTGCTCGCCCTCTGCCAGAAGATCGAACATCACTTCGGGCGCGAGCGTCCGTACCGTAATGCGCCCCGCACGCTCGACATCGACATCCTGCTGTACGGCGTCGACTCGATCGACGAACCCGACCTGATCGTGCCGCACCCGCGCCTGACCGACCGCGCGTTCGCGCTCGTGCCGCTCGTCGAGCTCGACCCGGCGCTCCACATCCCGGCGCGCGGCCGGGCCGAGGCATTTCTCGCCGCGGTCGCGAGCCAGCGCATCGAGAAGGTCCAGACCTGCAAGTGCCCGATGCAGCGAGCGCTCGCCGCTGCCGGCGACGGCGCCGACAAGAACCCCTGCCGATGAACCCGACACCGCTGACCGTCACCGCGCCGGACCTGCGCGCGCCGCACCGCTATCTCGTGATCGAAGGCCCGATCGGCGTCGGCAAGACGACGCTGGCCCGCCTGCTCGCCGAGCGCTGGTCGATGCAGACGCTGCTCGAGCGCCCGCAGGACAATCCGTTTCTCGAGCGCTTCTATCGCGACACCGCGCGCTATGCGCTGCCGACGCAGCTGGCGTTCGCGCTGCAGCGCGCGCAGCAGGCGCGCGAACTGAGCGCGGCGCTGGACACGGGCCGGCCGGTCGTCGCCGATTTCATGCCGCAGAAGAACGAGATCTTCGCGCGGCTGAACCTGCCGGAAGACGAGTGGCAGCTCTATCGCGCGCTCGCGGCGCACGTCGACGCGCCCCGGGCGAGCGCACCCGATCTCGTCGTCTACCTGCAGGCGAGCCCCGAGGTGCTGTACGCGCGGATCCAGAAGCGCGGCCTGCCGATGGAGCTGCAGATCAGCGACACCTACCTGCGCGCGCTCGTCGACGCATACAACGAATTCTTCTATCACTACGACCGCACGCCGGTGCTGACGGTCGCCGCGGAACACCTGAATCCGCTGGACTCCCCCGAGGATCTCGCATTGCTGGTCGAGCACATCGCAACGATGCGCGGCCGCAAGGAATTCTTCGTCAAGGGCGAGACGACGCGCTGACGCGTCTCGCCGCTGTTTTTACCCATCGAACCGGATTTCCCATGACCTATCTCCAGGAATCGAGCCGGGCTGCCGTGACCGTGCCGAAACTGCAGGCGATGCGCGACGCCGGCGAGAAGATCGCGATGCTGACCTGCTACGACGCGAGCTTCGCCGCGCTGCTCGACCGCGCGGGCGTCGACGTCCTCCTGATCGGCGATTCGCTCGGCAACGTGCTGCAAGGCCACACCACCACCCTGCCCGTCACGCTCGACGACATCGCGTATCACACCGCCTGCGTCGCACGCGCGCAGCCGCGCACGCTGATCGTCGCGGACCTGCCGTTCGGCACCTACGGCACGCCCGCCGACGCGTTCGAGAGTTCGGTCAAGCTGATGCGCGCCGGCGCGCAGATGGTCAAGCTCGAAGGCGGCGAATGGCTCGCCGACACCGTGCGCTTCCTGGTCGAGCGCGCGGTGCCCGTGTGCGCGCACGTCGGCCTGACGCCGCAATCGGTGCATGCGTTCGGCGGCTTCAAGGTGCAGGGCAAGACCGAAGCCGGCGCCGCGCAACTGCTGCGCGACGCGCGCGCGATCGAGGACGCGGGCGCGCAGCTCGTCGTGCTCGAGGCCGTGCCGACGCTCGTCGCATCCGAAGTCACGCACATGCTGCGCATTCCGACGATCGGCATCGGCGCGGGTGTGGACTGCTCGGGCCAGGTGCTGGTGCTGCACGACATGCTCGGCATCTTCCCCGGCAAGCGGCCGCGCTTCGTCAAGGACTTCATGCAGGGCCAGCCGAATATTCAGGCGGCGGTCGAAGCGTATGTGCGCGCGGTGAAGGACGGTTCGTTTCCTGGGCCAGAGCATACGTTCTGATGCGCGGCGGCGCGCACGAGTAGCGACTCGCCGCCGATTCGCAGACGCAAAAAAACGCGGCGCCCGTTGCGGGGCGCCGCGTTTTTTTCATCGTTGCATTCGGGAGGGCCGGCGCGGCCTCGGCGGCCACCCCTGCCGGTCACATCATTTCAACACCGCATCCAGCGCGCCGCGCAGCGCGTTGGTCAAGAGCAGCGCTTGCGCGCGCGACAGGTCCTCGCGCGTCACGACGCGCTCCATCGCGCCGAACGACGGATCGTCGAGCAGCACCCCGCGCATCACACCCGGCAGCACCCCGCTCGACAGCGGCGGCGTCACCCATCGCCCATCGAGCTTCACGAACAGGTTCGAGCGGCCGCCTTCCGTCACTTCGCCGCGCTCGTTGACGAACAGCATGTCGAAGCACCCGAGCGCCTCGGCGGCCTGCCATGCGCGATCGTATTCGGCGCGACGCGTCGTCTTGTGCAGCAGCAGTGCGTCGTCCGAACGCATCGGCGCAAAGCCGTGCTCCGATGCGAGCAGCACGCCGACCGGCCCTCGCGGCAGCGGTTTCAACGACGCGGCGACAATCTCGAACGCCCCATCCTTCGCAAGCGACAGCTTCATCCGGTAAGGACCGTCGCCTTCGAGCGACGCGCAATCCGCAGCGATCCGTTCGCGGCATGCAGCTTCGTCGAAACGAAAGCCGAACGCGTCCGCACTGCGCCGCAGCCGCGCGAGATGCCGGTCGAGATGACGGATGCCGTCCGCACGCGTCGCGCAGGTCGTTTCGAACAGCTGGAAGCCGGGATCGGCATCGGTCAGGAATCGCGCTTTCAATTCGCACTCCGCATATTCGTCGGCAGCGACGCTGTCGAGCACGATCCCCGCGCCGACACCCATCGTGCCGGTACGCCAGCCGTTGGCGATGGCCGTGCTTTCGCCTGCCGCACCTACGCCGGTCGCACCGATCGTCAACGTGCGAATCGCCACCGACAGGCAGAAATCGCCGCAGCCCGCCGCGGGTTCGCGCGGCGCGTCGAGCCAGCCGATCGCCCCCGTATAAAGGCCGCGCGGCGTCGACTCGATCTCGTCGATCAGCTGCATCGTCTTGTGTTTCGGCGCGCCGGTGATCGAGCCGCACGGAAACAGCGCGCGCAGCACATCGGCGAACGTCGTGCCGTCGCGCCATCCGGCTTCGACGGTCGACGTCATCTGCCACACCGACGCATACGGTTCGACCGAGAACAGCGCCGGCACCTTGACCGACCCCGTGCGCGCGATCCGCGACAGATCGTTGCGCAGCAGGTCGACGATCATCACGTTCTCGGCGCGGTTCTTCGGGTCGTTCGCGAGGAATGCCGCTGCCTGAGCATCGCGCTGCGGATCGCCCGAACGCGGCGCGGTGCCCTTCATCGGCCGCGCGCGCAGCACGTCGCCGTGCCGCTCGACGAACAGCTCCGGCGAGCACGACACGACCCACGCGCCGTCCGGCAGCGCGATCAGCGCGCCGTAGCGCACCGGCTGGCGCGCGCGCAGGCGCCGGTACAGCGCGAGCGGCGCGCCGAACGCGTCGAAATGCAGCCGGTACGTGTAGTTGACCTGATACGAGTCGCCCGCGCGCAGCGCGTCGTGCACCGCGGCGATCGCCGCATCGAACGCGTCGCGCGTCACGCTCTTCGTCACGTGCGCGACGCCCGCGATCGACGGCGACGCCGCGCCGCCGTCGCGCTGCGCGAGCCACGCATCGACCTCGTCGCGCGACAGGCGCTCACAGCGAGCAAACAGCAAAAAGCGCAGCGGGGCCTCGCCCGGCTGCGCCCGTTGCAGGTTGCGTCCGAATTCGTAATCGCCGACCACGACCGCGTGCAGCCCGTCGCGCAGGTCCTGCGCAAGCGCCGCATCGATCGCGTCGAGCTGCGCGGGATCGGCGCACACCCGCTCGCGCACGAAGCCCGTATACAAGCGACTCGACCGCGCGGACGCGGTCGAGTCGCAATCGTCCAAGAGCGCGAACGACGCGCTCTCGCTGCCTTCAGTCATGCCGTTACTCGAAGAAGCTCTTCACCCGGTCGAACCAGCTCTTGCTCTGCGGGCTGTGGCGTGCGCCGCCCTCGGCCAGCGATTTCTCGAACTGCTTGAGCAGATCGCGCTGTTGCTCGGTCAGCTTCACCGGCGTCTCGACCTGCACGTGCACGTACAAATCGCCCGCGATGCTCGAACGCAGCCCCTTGATGCCCTTGCCGCGCAGTCGGAACGTCTTGCCCGACTGCGTGCCTTCCGGCACCGGGAACGTCGCGCGGCCGGCCAGCGTCGGCACCTCGATCTCGCCGCCGAGCGCGGCGGTCGTGAACGGGATCGGCATCTGGCAATGCAGGTCGTCGCCGTCGCGCTCGAACACCGAGTGCGGCTTGATGTGGATCTCGACGTACAGGTCGCCCGGCGGCCCGCCGTTGATGCCCGGCTCGCCGTTGCCGGCCGAGCGGATCCGCATGCCGTCGTCGATCCCCGCCGGGATCTTCACTTCGAGCGTCTTGGTTTCCTTCACCTTGCCCGACCCGTGGCAATGCGCGCACGGCTCGGGAATGTAGGTGCCGCTGCCGTGGCATTTCGGGCAGGTCTGCTGGATGCTGAAGAAGCCCTGCGACATCCGCACCGTGCCCTGGCCGTGACAGGTCGGGCAGGTCTCGGGCTTGGTGCCCGGTTTCGCGCCCGAGCCGTGGCAGATCTCGCACGACACCCAGCTCGGCACGCGGATCTGCGTGTCGTAGCCGTGCGCGGCCTGCTCGAGCGTGATTTCCATGCTGTAGCGCAGGTCCGCGCCGCGATACACCTGCGGACCGCCCCGACCGCCGCGGCCACCCGCCGCCGCCTGGCCGAAGATGTCGCCGAAGATGTCGCCGAACGCGTCGGCAAAGCCGCCGAAGCCCTGTGCGCCCGCACCGCCCATGTTCGGATCGACGCCCGCGTGGCCGTACTGGTCGTACGCGGCCCGCTTCTGGCTGTCCGACAGCATTTCGTAGGCTTCCTTCGCCTCCTTGAAATGCTCTTCCGCACCCTTGTTGTCCGGATTGCGGTCAGGGTGATACTTCATCGCAAGCTTGCGATATGCCTTCTTGATTTCGTCGTCGCTCGCATTCTTCGCGACGCCCAGAACCTCGTAGTAATCCCGTTTCGCCATATCGATTCACTGCCGCCACGCCTGATGCGCGCAACGGCTCCTTTCGCCTGCAGTAAAGTCTCGCGACTCGTCTGGCGTTGCGGCGCGCCGTCCGTGGACGGCGTGCGCAGCGCCCGCCAAAAAACAAATGTGCCCGGAGGGCCGCGAAGCCCGCCAGGCGTAGAGTCGATCCGGCCATCCGGAAGGAAAGACAGACCGCTTGTCAGCCGCGCCGCGCGCGGTTCGCGCGCGGCGTACGGGGCTGTTGCAACCCGGCTCAGTCCTTCTTCACTTCCTTGAACTCGGCGTCGACGACGTCGTCCGCAGCCTGCTGCGCATTGCCCGCATGGGCCGCGCCTTCCGCTGCGCCTGCCGCGCCGGCCGCGCCTGCCTGCTGGGCCTGCATGTCGGCGTACATCTTCTCGCCGAGCTTCTGCGAGGCCGTCGCCACGGCTTCGACCTTCGCATCGATCGCGGCCTTGTCGCTCGTGGTGCTCTTCAGCACTTCCTCGAGCTCCTTCAGCGCGGCCTCGATCTTCTCCTTCTCGCCCGCGTCCAGCTTGTCGCCGTACTCGGTCAGCGCCTTCTTCGTGCTGTGGACGAGCGCGTCGCCCTGGTTGCGCGAATCGGCCAGCTCACGCAGCTTGTGATCTTCCGCCGCATTCGCTTCCGCGTCCTTGATCATCTGGTCGATCTCGGCTTCGGACAGGCCCGAGTTCGCCTTGATCGTGATCTTGTTTTCCTTGCCGGTCGCCTTGTCCTTCGCGCCGACGTGCAGGATGCCGTTCGCGTCGATGTCGAAGGTCACTTCGATCTGCGGCACGCCGCGCGGTGCGGGCGGGATGCCTTCCAGGTTGAACTCGCCGAGCAGCTTGTTGCCGGCCGCCATTTCGCGCTCGCCCTGGAACACCTTGATCGTCACGGCGCCCTGGTTGTCGTCCGCGGTGGAGTACACCTGCGCGTGCTTCGTCGGGATCGTCGTGTTCTTGTTGATCATCTTCGTCATCACGCCGCCGAGCGTCTCGATGCCGAGCGACAGCGGGGTCACGTCGAGCAGCAGCACGTCCTTGCGGTCGCCCGACAGGACCTGGCCCTGGATCGCCGCGCCGACCGCGACGGCTTCGTCCGGGTTCACGTCACGGCGCGGATCCTTGCCGAAGAATTCCTTCACCTTCTCCATGACCTTCGGCATGCGGGTCTGGCCGCCGACCAGGATCACGTCGTCGATGTCCGACACCTTGACGCCCGCGTCCTTGATCGCGATGCGGCACGGCTCGATCGTGCGCTCGACCAGATCCTCGACCAGCGCTTCCAGCTTCGCGCGGGTGATCTTCAGGTTCAAGTGCTTCGGACCCGAAGCGTCCGCCGTGATGTACGGCAGGTTGATTTCGGTCTGCTGGCTCGACGACAGCTCGATCTTCGCCTTTTCGGCGGCTTCCTTCAGGCGCTGCAGCGCGAGCACGTCCTTCGACAGGTCGACGCCCTGCTCCTTCTTGAACTCGCCGATGATGTAGTCGATGATGCGCTGGTCGAAGTCCTCGCCGCCGAGGAACGTGTCGCCGTTGGTCGACAGCACTTCGAACTGCATTTCGCCGTCGACGTCCGCGATCTCGATGATCGACACGTCGAACGTGCCGCCGCCGAGGTCATACACGGCGATCTTGCGGTCGCCCTTCTCGGCCTTGTCGAGGCCGAACGCGAGCGCGGCTGCCGTCGGCTCGTTGATGATCCGCTTGACTTCGAGGCCCGCGATGCGGCCCGCGTCCTTGGTCGCCTGGCGCTGGCTGTCGTTGAAGTACGCCGGCACCGTGATCACGGCTTCCGTGACCGGCTCGCCGAGGTAGTCTTCGGCCGTCTTCTTCATCTTGCGCAGCACTTCCGCCGAAACCTGCGGCGGCGCGAGTTTTTCGCCGTGCGCCTCGACCCATGCGTCGCCGTTGTCGGCCTTGATGATCGCGTACGGCATCAGGCCGATGTCCTTCTGGACTTCCTTCTCTTCGAAGCGGCGGCCGATCAGGCGCTTGACCGCGAACAGCGTGTTCTTCGGGTTCGTCACCGACTGACGCTTGGCCGGCGCGCCGACGAGCACCTCGTTGTCGTCCATGTAGGCGATGATCGACGGCGTGGTGCGCGCACCTTCCGAGTTCTCGATGACCTTGACCTGGTTGCCTTCCATGATGGCAACGCACGAGTTCGTGGTGCCGAGGTCAATACCGATGATCTTTCCCATTTTTCCTAATCTCCAGAAATCCTTGATTGCTGCGCGAAAACCTGCTCTTTTTGGGCCGTTTCGCGCGCCGAATTCAACTCTGTTCCCGAAATAAGTCCGCTCGCGCCGTTTTCAAGACCCGACAAGCGATGCGGCTATTAAATTTTTTCAATCGCCGGACGCCGCCGGAGCGCCGGCCGCCGGACCGCCGGCCGCCACGATCTTCGCCCGCGCTGCCGCCACCGCCGCCTGGAACTGCGCGAGACCGTGCCAGCCGGTCGCGCGGCCGAGCCGCCTGCCGCGGTGAAAGAAGAACCACGTCGGTACGCCGTGCAGCCCGAAGCGTCGACCGAGGTCGCGATGTTCGTAGACGTTGCTGTGGAACCACTTCAGGCCCAGCGCGCGGATGGCATCCGGCTGCGCGAGCATCGCCTTCTTCGCGATTTCGCAGTTGAAGCAGTCGACGCCCCAGAAGAACACCACGGCGAGCGCGTCGCCCGCGCCCGCGAGGCCGGCATCGAACGTGTCGGCCGACAGCGCCTGCATGTCGAACGCGGCGAACGCGGCCGGATCGACGCCGGCGGGCCCCATGGCGGCAGCCTTACTTCGGTTGCGCGACCGTGACGAGCGCCGGGCGCAGCACGCGGTCGGCGATCGTATAGCCCTTCTGCAGCACGGCGACGACGGTGTTCGGCTCCTGCTCGGCCGGCACCATCGAGATCGCCTGATGCAGGTGCGGATCGAACTTCTCGCCGACCGGGTTGATCGCGACGACGCGCCCCTTCTCGAGCGCACTCGTCAGCTGGCGCAGCGTCAGCTCGACGCCCTCGCGCACCTTCGCGAGGTCGCCGGACGTGTCGCCCACCGCCGCCTCGAGGCTGTCCAGCACCGGCAGCAGGTGCTCCGCAAAGCTCTCGATCGCGAATTTGTGCGCCTTCGCGACGTCGTCCTGCGCGCGGCGGCGCACGTTCTCGGTCTCGGCCTTCGCCCGCAGGAAGCTTTCCTGCAGCTCGGCGACCTTGGCCTGAGCCTCGGCGAGCGCCGCTTCGGCGGCTTCGACAGCCGGCGCGGCGCCCTGCGCCGCCTGCGTCTCGCTGCCGATGTCTTCGGCCGATTGGGTAGCCGGGTTCTCTTGCGTGTTTTCCATGTCGCTGAAAGTCGATTAGAGGTTGAAGCCAAACCGGCAACCGTCTGACGAATCGTCGACGGCACCGCACAGTACTGGTGCAGATAAGGGCGAAAACAACGAGTTCAAGAGGGTTATTCGCACGCATTCTCCAACGCCGCGAATCAACCGCGCCGTCCGCGGCAACCGCCGCCCGAGCGGTCGAAACGGCCTGTAACAACGCTTACCCGGCGACTACTAGCCCGCCTCCGGACGCTGCACTACACTGCATTTCAGGCATCGGCGCGGCGCGTTTACCCTGACCCGGCCGTTGCCCGAACTCCACCAGGCGCCATTTTCACCCGTCTTCTCGAGGGGAGTACCGTGAAACTGACCTTTGCCATATCGGTGGTCGCGCTGGTACTCATTGCTGGCACCACCACCATCTGCCTGTCCGGGGCGGTCACCGACCGCACGACCGAATACGGCAGCGTACAGGCGACGCTGGACCAGATGTTCAGCTCCCACCCGAAAATCTGTCGATGATGCGACGGTCGCGTTTCGTCGGCCGGCCGTGCAGTTGGGCCGCCGGTTCGTGGAACGTGCGTCGCCGCTCCTGCTCGGCGAGCCGCGCGGCCCGCCCGGATTCCGTCTCCGCGTAAAGCGTCTGCGCGACGCTCGCCGGCCCGCGCACGTCGCACACGCCCAGCACGGCAATGTGCCAGACGATGCCGTCAATCGCAATCTCGACCTCGTCGCCGACGCGCACCTCCTTGGCCGGCTTGACCGGCGCGCCGCCGATCCGCACCCGCCCCTTCTCGACCGCATCGGCCGCGAGCGAGCGCGTCTTGAAGAACCGGGCGGCCCACAGCCACTTGTCGATGCGCAGCCGCGCGCCCGGCTCGGTGGAAATCTTGTAGTTCATGTCAGCCTCCGCCGGGCCGCCCCGAGGGGGCAGAGAACAATGTGAGCGTTGGGGGTCGTTTCATTTCAGCCTATCGTTTCCAGCTGCGCCGCCTTGACCGGCCAGCCCTGCAGATTCTCGGCGACGATCTCGCCGAGCGCGCCGATCCACGCATGCGCGCTGTTCAGGCACGGGATACGGTGGAACGCCTTGCCGCCGCCCGCGATGAATTCGTCGCGCACTTCCATCCCGATCTCCTCGATCGTCTCGAGGCAGTCGGCCGTGAAGCCCGGACAGAACACGTCCGCGCGCCGCACGCCCGCTTCGCCGAGCTCGCGCAGCGTCGGCGCGGTATACGGCTGCAGCCATTCGGCCTTGCCGAAACGCGACTGGAAGGTCACGCGGCACTCGATCGTCGACAGCCCGAGCGCCGTCATCAGCAGCGCGGCCGTCTGCTGGCACTGGTCGTGATAGGGATCGCCGAGGTCGAGCGTGCGCTTCGGCACGCCGTGGAAGCTCAGCACCAGCTTGTCGCCGGCCGCGAAATCGGGCCGCCCGTGCTGCGCCCAGTATTGCCGCACCTGCTCGGCGAGCGCGTGGACATACGCCGGATGATCGGCGTAATGACGCACGGTGCGGA
Source organism: Burkholderia sp. MSHR3999 (assembly GCF_000833595.1). NCBI lineage: Bacteria > Pseudomonadati > Pseudomonadota > Betaproteobacteria > Burkholderiales > Burkholderiaceae > Burkholderia > Burkholderia sp. MSHR3999. The sequence continues at coordinate 443,164 of NZ_JRFO01000001.1, read as the reverse complement.
CTTCCGGCTGGTTGCGCATGCGCGCGAGCGCGTTGAACGCCGCGTCGAAGGCGGTCGCCGTCGTCGACGCGGAATATTGCGGATACATCGGCATCAGCAGCACGCGCTCGACGCCCGCGCGCTTGAGCTGCGCGAGCACCTGCGCGATGCTCGGGCTGCCGTAGCGCATCGCGTAGTCGACCAGCACCTGATAGCCGTTCGACGCGAGCAGGTGGCGCACGCCGTCGACCTGGCGCTCGGTGTGCACGCGCAGCGGCGAGCCTTCGGGCATCCACACGGCCGCGTATTTCTTCGCGGACGCGCGGCCGCGCAACGGCAGGATCAGCGTGCGCAGCAGGACCTGCCAGACCGCCTGCGGGATTTCGACCACGCGGGGATCGGACAGGAATTCGGCGAGATAGCGACGGACCGCGCGCGGCGTCGGGGCGTCGGGCGTGCCGAGGTTGATCAGCAGCACCGCGATGCGATGGGCGGCCGCGACGCTCGATGGCGGCTCAAGATCGAAGCGCATAAGCAAGGACGTGCTCGACGCACGAAACCGGACGGCTTTCAATTATAGCGGGCCGTCCTGCAACGGGTGACTGGCCGTTCGGCCGATTGCGGCGCGCAGCGCACCGCGGCACGATGGCGGGACCGGCCATCAGAGCGGTTATTGCTGGCTGAGCGTGAGCGACAGCAGGCGCGCGGTGATGTCGACGATCGGGATCACGCGGTTGTACGCCATCCGGGTCGGGCCGATCACGCCAAGCGTGCCGACGATCTGGCCGTTCACCTCGTAGGGGGCGGTGACGACGCTCATTTCCTCGATCGGCACGAGCGTCGATTCGCCGCCGATGAAGATCTGCACGCCCTGCGCATGGCTCGACACGTCGAGCAGCTGCAGGAGGCCTGTCTTCTGGTCGAACACGTCGAACAGCTTGCGCAGCCGCGCCATGTCGGACGACAGGTCGGCGACCTCGAGCAGGTTGCGCTCGCCGGAAATGAGCACGGTGTCCTCCGTATCCGGCACCTCGGTGCTCGCGGTCACGGCCGCGTGCATCAGCGCGGTCATGTCGCCGCGCAACTGGTCGATCTCGTCGCGCAGGCGACGGCGCACCTCGTCGAACGACAGGCCGGCGAAATGCGCGTTGATGTAGTTGGACGCCTCGGTCAGCTGCGACGGCGAGTAGTCGCGCGGCGTCGCGAGCATCCGGTTCTGCACGTCGCCTTCGGGGGTGACGATGATGAGCAGGATGCGCTTGTCGGACAGGCGCATGAACTCGATCTGCTTGAACACGTGGCTGCGGCGCGGCGTCAGCACGACGCCCGCGAACTGCGACAGGTTCGACAGCACGCTCGCCGCGGCCGCGACCACCTTCTGCTGCGGCTCGCCGGCCTGCAGCGTGGTCTGGACCTGGCGGGCGACCGCCTCGGCGTCGATCGGCGCCTCGACCGTCAGCATCGTGTCGACGAACAGGCGGTAGCCGCGCGGGGTCGGCACGCGGCCGGCCGACGTGTGCGGGCTCGAGACGAGGCCGAGCTCCTCCAGGTCGGACATCACGTTGCGGATCGTCGCCGGGCTCAGTTCCAGCCCGGAATAACGAGACAACGTGCGCGATCCGACCGGCTGACCGTCGGCGATATACCGTTCGATCAGGGTTTTCAGGAGGGTTCGTGCGCGAGGATCTAGCATGGTGGAAAATTTTAGCGCAACCGCGCGACTGCGGCGAGTGGCCGCGCCCGGCACGCAAACGGGCCGGGCGCGGCGCCCGGGGCCGCAAACGGTTCTTTTCGTCAACGAGCTATGGTGTAATGCCGCCATGAAAACCGGTAATCAGTTCCATACTGTCGCGCTCGTCGGCCGGAGCAACACGCCCGGCATCGCCGAGCCGCTCGCCACGCTGGCCGACTGCCTCGCGAAGGGGGGCTTCGAGGTGGTCTTCGAAGCCGATACCGCGCGCGAGTTCGGCATCGGCGGCTACCCGGCGCTCACCCCGGCCGAAATCGGGGCGCGCGCCGACGTGGCGGTCGTGCTCGGCGGCGACGGCACGATGCTCGGCATCGGCCGGCAGCTCGCGCCGTACAAGACGCCGCTGATCGGGATCAACCACGGGCGGCTCGGCTTCGTCACGGACATCGCGGCGGCCGACATGCAGGCGCGCGTCCCGGTGATGCTGGCCGGCAAGTTCGAGCGCGAGGAACGGTCGCTGCTCGAGGCCCGGATCATGCGCAACTGCGAACCGATCTACCACGCGCTCGCGTTCAACGACGTCGTCGTGAACCGCAGCGGCTTTTCCGGGATGGTCGAGCTGCGCGCGACGGTGGACGGCCGGTACATGTACAACCAGCGCTCGGACGGCCTGATCGTCGCGACGCCGACCGGCTCGACCGCTTACGCGCTGTCGTCGGCCGGGCCGATCCTCCATCCGCAGCTGCAGGGCATCGTGCTCGTGCCGATCGCGCCGCATGCGCTGTCGAACCGGCCGATCGTGCTGCCCGACGACACCCGGATCGCGATCCAGATCGTCGGCGGGCGCGACGTCAACGTGAATTTCGACATGCAGTCGTTTACCGCGCTCGAACTGAACGACACGATCGAGGTGCGCCGCTCGAAGCACACCGTGCCGTTCCTGCACCCGATCGGCTACAGCTATTACGCGACGCTGCGCAAGAAGCTGCACTGGAACGAGCACGCCTCGAACGAAGACGACGACACGGCGTCCTGACGCCCAACCGCCCGACACCATGCTCCGCCACCTCTCGATCCGCGACTTCGTCATCGTCGCCGCGCTCGATCTCGAATTCGACAGCGGCTTTACCGTCTTCTCCGGCGAAACCGGCGCCGGCAAATCGATCCTGATCGACGCACTTGCGCTGGCGCTCGGCGAACGCGCCGACGCGAGCGTCGTGCGCACCGGCTGCGGCCGCGCCGACATCACCGCCGAATTCACCCAGCACGACCGCGTCGCGCGCTGGCTCGACGAGCACGCGTTCGACGCCGAGGACACCGTGATGCTACGCCGCGTGATCGACGCGAACGGCCGCTCGCGCGCGTTCATCAACGGCACCAGCGCGACGCTCGCGCAATTGCGCGAAGTCGGCGAGATGCTCGTCGACATCCACGGCCAGCACGCGCACCAGCTGCTGATGCGGCCGGACGCGCAGCGCGAGCTGTTCGACACGCATGCCGGCCTCGTGGCCGACGCCGCGAACGTCGCGCGCGCGTGGCGCGTGTGGCGCGACGCGACCCAGGCGATCGACGCGGCGAAGGCGCACGAGCGCGAACTGCAGCTCGAACGCGAAAAGCTCGCGTGGCAGCTCGCCGAGCTCGACAAGCTCGCGCCGCAGCCCGGCGAATGGGACGAAGTCAGCAACGAACACAAGCGCCTGTCGCATTCGGCGAACCTGATCGACGGCGTGCAGGGCGCGCTCAACGCGCTGTCCGAAGCGGACGATGCGATGCTCGCGCAACTCGGCGCGATCGTGTCGAAGCTGCGCAGCCTCGCCGACTACGATCCGGCGCTCGGCGATGCGCTCGCGTCGCTCGAGCCGGCCGAAATCCAGCTGCAGGAGGCCGTCTACTCGCTGTCGCACTACGCGCAGCGCCTCGACCTCGACCCGAACCGGCTCGCGCAGGTCGAAACGCGCCTCGACGCGCTGCATTCGACCGCCCGCAAATTCCGCCTGCAGCCCGACACGCTGCACGAGGAGCACGCGGCGCGGCGCGCGCAGCTGGCCGCGCTCGACGCCGCCGCCGACCTCGGCGCGCTGCACGCCGCGCAGGCCAAGGCGTGGGACGCGTACCTCGTCGACGCGAAGCGCCTGTCGAAGGCGCGCGCGCAGGCGGCCAAGGCGCTCGGCACGGCCGTGACCGCCGGCATGCAGGAGCTGTCGATGGCGGGCGGCAGCTTCGAGGTCGCGCTCGTGCCGCTCGCCGACGGCGGCCCGCACGGCCTCGAACAGGTCGAGTTCCGCGTCGCCGGGCACCCGGGCGTGCCGCTGCGGCCGCTCGCGAAGGTCGCGTCGGGCGGCGAGCTCGCGCGGGTCAGCCTCGCGCTCGCGGTCATTGCGAGCGCTGCGAGCCCGACGCCGACGCTGATCTTCGACGAAGTCGATACGGGAATCGGCGGCGGCGTCGCCGAAGTGGTCGGCCGGCTGCTGCACCAGTTGGGCCGCGACCGGCAGGTGCTGTGCGTGACCCATCTGCCGCAGGTCGCGGCGCGCGGCGACCAGCACTTCCAGGTCGCCAAGGGCGCCGACGACAACGGCGGCACCGTGTCGACGGTCGTTCCGCTCGACAAGGCGAGCCGCGTCGAGGAAGTCGCGCGGATGCTCGGCGGGCTCGAGATCACGGCAACGACGCGCAAGCACGCGAAGGAAATGCTGGCAGCCTGACGGGCCGCTCTGCCGCGGAAAGCGGTTGGAGCTCGGGGCTCGATCCCGGATTCGGATTCGGCCGCGGGCCAGAACTACAAGCCGGGGCTTCGACATTCGGCCCCCAACCGCATTCAGGCGCTCGTATCAGCCGAACCGCCGTCAGTCCCTGCCACCCGGAACACCCGCTCCCACAACGCCGTCACCACCGCCCGCTCGTCGGCGACCGTCGCCGGGTCGACCCGCGCCTTCTCCATCCCGTCGAGTCGCAGCTTGTGCTGCAGCTTCCGGTACGTGCGATAGGCCGCGCCGACGCGTTCGGCTTCCGCCTCGCTCATCAGCCCGAAGCGCGCGACCTCGCGCAGCAGCGCGATGTTGCCGGTATTGCGAATCAGCTCCGGATCGCGCGACGCATGCAGCAGCACCCAGTACTGGACGATGAACTCGATGTCCACCATCCCGCCGCGGTCGTGCTTCAGGTCGAACAGCTCGCCCTGGTTCGGATGGCCGGCGAACACCTTGTCGCGCATGTCGACGATTTCCTTCGCGAGCACGGCCGCGTCGCGCGGCATCGTCAGCACCTGCCGGCGGATCGCCTCGAACGCCGCGCCGATCTGCGCGTCGCCCGCGCTGTAGCGCGCCCGCGTCAGCGCCTGGTGCTCCCAGACCCACGCGGTGTTCGCCGCGTCGCCCTCGCGCAGCTGATAGCGGCGGAACGCGTCGAGATCGGTGACGAGCAGCCCGGCCTCGCCGTTCGGCCGCAGCCGCAGGTCGATGTCGAACAGCGCGCCCGCGCCGGTGGCCGTCGTCAGCCACGTGATCAGCCGCCGCGTGAACGTCGTGTAGACGTCCGCCGCGCGCTCGTCCGGGTCGTCGTACAGGAAAATCAGGTCGAGATCCGACGCATAGCCGAGCTCCTTGCCGCCCAGCTTGCCGTACGCGATCACCGCAAACTTCGGCACGTCGCAGTGGCGCTTCGCGAGCTGCGACCAGACGATCTCGATCGTCACGTCGAGCACGGCGTCGGCCAGCTCGGACAGGCGGTCGCTGATGTGCTCGACCGACAACTGCCCGGCGAGATCGATCAGCAGGATGCGGAACACCTCCGCGTGCTGCGCGTGGCGCAGCAGGTCCATCTGCTGCTCGGGGCCGTCGGCCGCCGCGAGCCGCGCGCGCAGCGCATGCTTGAACGCGGGCCAGTCGAACGGGCTCGCGATCGCCTCGTCGTCGAGCAGCTCGTCGAGCAGCTGCGGATGCCGGATCAGGTAGCCGCCGCCCCAGCGCGTCGCACCGAGCACCGACAGCACGCGGTCCAGCGCCGCCGGGTACTCGGTCAGCAGCGCGAGATAGACGCCGCGCCGGCTGACCGTCTCGAGCAGGTCGAACAGCCGCACGATCGTGTCGTCGCGGTGCGCGGCGTCGATTCGCGGCGCCGCCTCGAGCGCGCGCTGCGCGACGCTGTCGAAGCGCTGGCGGCTCTTTTCCGCGAGGCCCGTGTAGCGCGACGAGCGCCAGACCGCGCGCAGGCGCGTCAGCACGGCCTGCGGATCGCCGAAGCCGAGGCTTTCCAGACGGGCCACCAGCGTATCGTCCGTGCCGTCGTCGGCGAGCGCGCCGCTCCAGATCCAGGCCGCCTCGCTGTCGTCGGCGGCCCCGCATGGCCCGCCGCTGACCTTGTCCGCGAAGATCTGGTCGAACTGCGCCTCGACGAAGGTCCGGTGGCCGTCCAGCACCGTCATCAGCGCCGCATAGTCGGCCAGGCCGAGCGATGCCGCCAGCGCCGCGCGCTCGTCGGCGTCGACCGGCATCGCGTGCGTCTGCGCGTCGTTGCGGTATTGCAGCCGGTGCTCGAGCGTGCGCAGGAAGCGATACGCGTCGGCGAGCCGCGCCTCGACGTCGTCGCCGATCAGCCCGCGCGCCTGCGCATGGCGCAGCACGGCGAGCGTCGGCCGCACGCGAAAGCCCGCGTCCTGGCCCCCGCGGATCAGCTGGAACACCTGCGCGCTGAATTCGATCTCGCGGATCCCGCCGCGCCCGAGCTTGATGTCGTCGGCCTTGTCCGGCCGCATCGACGCGCGGCGCGCCGCTTCCTGGCGAATCTGCTGGTGCAGCGAGCGGATCGCGCCGATCACGCCGAAATCGAGGTAGCGCCGGTAGACGAACGGCTTGACGATCGCGTCGAGCTGCGTCGCGAGCCGCCGGGCCGCGTCGCTTTGCCCTTCCGACACGAGCCGGCCCTTGATCCACGCGTAGCGCTCCCACTCGCGCCCCTGCACGTAGAAATATTCCTCGAGCATCCCGATGCTGCAGACGAGCGGCCCGGAATCGCCGTTCGGGCGCAACCGCATGTCGACGCGGAACACGAAGCCGTCGGCCGTCACTTCGGACAGCACGCCGATCAGGCGCCGGCCGAGCCGCGTGAAGTATTCCTGCGTCGACAACGCCGCGCGGGCGCCGCCCGCCGTCTCGCCGTCGTCCTCGTAGACGAAGATCAGGTCGATGTCGGACGACACGTTCAGCTCGCGCCCGCCCAGCTTGCCCATCCCGACCACGCCGAGCACGACGCGCTGGCCGTCGGCGCCGCGCGGCTCGCCGTACAGCGCGTCGAGCTCGGCCGACAGCAGCGCGAGCGTGCGCTGCACGGCCACCTCGGCGAGATCGGTCATCGCGCCCGTGACCTCGGCGACGTCCGCAAGCCCGCGCAGGTCGCGCTCGGCGACCGCGCCGAACACCTCGGCGCGCAACTGGCGGAGCGCCTTCTTGAACTGGTCCTCGGTCGGCGCGGCCGCTCCGGCGAGCGCCGCGAGCAGCTCGTCGAGCCGCGTTTCGAGCTGCGCGCGGGACAAGGGGGCGGCCGCCCACGCGGCGATCCGGCCGGCGAGCGCGGGGCGCGCCGCGACCGCGCGCGCCAGATAGTGGGAATAGGACGTGCTGATCAGGGCTGAAGCGTCGGTCATCGAGATGCGGGCCTTGCGCAAGAATCGGGCGACATGGCGAACGTGCACGCGCTGCCGCGAGCGCGGCAGGCGCACGATCGCGCGCCGGGAAGCCCGTGCCGCGCCGCCGCAACGGCCGCCGGCACGGACCCGTGTGATACATTTCAACGTCAGTTCGCAAACTACCACACCGCCGCCCGTCCGCCGCATGCCCGACCGTCAGGAATCCGCCGTAGCAGTGCCCAAAGCGGGACCTCCGAAGCACGATCATCCGGTATTGCGCCGCGTGTTCAGGATCACGCTGGCGATCGGGGCGGGCACCTACTTCGTCGCGTCGGGCGCATTCCTCGGGCTGCGCTACGTGCTGCTGCCCGGCGTCGACGACTACCGGCCGCGCATCGAGCGGTTCGTTTCCGACAAGCTCCACGCGCAGTTGTCGATCGGCAAGCTGGCGCCCCACTGGTCCGGCATGCAGCCGGGCGTCGAAGTCACCGGGCTGACGATCCGCGGCCGCGACGGCCGGGTCGCGCTGTCGGTGCCGCATGCGACCGCTGCGCTGTCCTGGTGGTCGCTGCTGCGCCTGTCGCCCGCGCTGTCGAGCCTGATCGTCGACCAGCCGGACCTGGTCGTCGAGCGCACCGCGGACGGCGAGCTGTTCATCGCCGGGGTCGGCGTGCCGACCACCCACGGCGGCCACGACGACACGTTCAGCACCTGGCTCCTCAGGCAGGAAGCGATCGTGCTGCGCGGCGGCACGCTGCGCTGGCGCGACGCGCGGCACGACGCGCCGGAGCTCGCGCTCGCCGGGATCCGGCTCGCGGTGCTCAACGACGGGCGGGTCCACCGGGCGGCGCTGCAGGCGCCCGCGAACGGCACGCTGCTGCGCGGCCCGCTGGATTTCCGCGCGCGCTTCACGCACAAGGCGCTCGAGCCTGTCGGCAAGCCGGCGAACTGGACCGGCGATGCGTACCTGTCGACCGGCTCCGTCGACCTGCCTACTCTCGCCCGCTACGTGAACATGCCGTTCACGATGCACGCGGGCCGGATCGACAACGCGATCTGGGCGACCTTCCGGGACGGCCGCCTGCGCTCGGCGGGCGGCAACCTGCAGGGCGCGGACGTCGCGCTGCGGGTGCGGCCGACGCAGCCGCGGCTCGACGTGCCGATCGCCCGCTTCGGCTGGGACATGACGATGGACCCCGGCCACGACTACACGCTGCACCTGTCGCGCTTTCACGCGGAGCTGGGGCAGCCGCCGCTGCCGGACGGCTCGCCGCTCGCCCGCTCGCTCGGCATGGCGACGCTCACCGCGCGCTACCGGGTGCCGTCCGCGAGCCAGGGGCAACTGATCAGCGTGGCCGGCGACCGCGTCGATCTCGGCATCCTCAGCGAATTCATCCGCGGGCTGCCGCTGCCGGCCCACCTGCGCAACGAGCTCGTGCGGGTCGACCCGCGCGGGATGGTGTCGAACTATCACATCGAGGTCGAGCGCGCGAAGCCGGCGAAGGCCGAGCTCGCCGAAGAAGAGCAACGCACCGGCGCCGCGCCGGTCGTCCGCTACCGCTTCCTCGGCGACCTGCAGGGCATCAGCTTCGCCGCGCAGGAGCCGCCGCCCGGCCTGTCCGCGCACGGCCACCCGCGCGCCGGCTGGCCGGGGATCGAAAACCTGTGGGGCCGCGTCGACGCGACCGAGACGGGCGGCGTCGCGCATTTCGACACGGTCAACGCCGCGGTCACGGTGCCCGGCGAGTTCGACGAGCCGCGCCTCACGTTCGACCGGCTGCGCGGCAACGCGAAATGGGTCGTCACGCCGGCGCCGGGCGAGAAGCACGCGCGCGTCGACGTGACGGTGCCCGACCTGCTCGTGTCGAACCCGGACGCCGAGATCGCGGTGTCGGGCAGCTACACGAACCCGGGCCACGGCCGCGGCTCGCTCGACCTGCGCGCCGACTTCGCGCGCGCCGCGGTCGCGCGCATCCCGCGCTACCTGCCGACCGGCATGGCCGAGCACCTGCGCCAGTATCTCGGCCACGCGCTGCAGGCGGGACAGGTCACCAAGGGCGCGTCGATCGTCGCGCGCGGCCCGCTCGAGACGTTCCCGTACGAGCACGACCCGAGCGGCGGCGTGTTCCGCATCGTCGCGCCGTTCACCGGCGGCAAGTTCGAACCGACACCGTTCCCGCCGCACACGCTCGCGAACGGCGCGCCGAGCGTGTGGCCCGCCCTCACCGGCATCGACGGCGTGTTCGAGCTCGAGCAGAACAAGCTGCGCTTCGACATCGCCCGCGCGTCCTACAAGCAGGTCGCGCTGACGAAGGTCCGCGGCCGGATCGACGACCTCGGCCGCCCGGTCACGTCGCCGCTCGTGATCGAAGGCGAGGCGCGCGGCCCGCTCGCCGACCTGATCGACTATGCGAACAACAGCACGCTCGGCAGCCTGAGCGACCACGTCGGCGAACGGATCGACGCGCAAGGGCCCGCGACGCTCGCGCTCAAGCTGACGATCCCGCAGCGAATCGCGCACCAGCACACGAGCGTCGAAGGCGCGCTCGCGTTCGGCGGCAACACGCTGTCCACCGACGGCGTGCCGCCGCTGTCCGCGCTGCGCGGCAGCGTGCGTTTCACGCAGTCCGGCGCGGCGCTCGACAACCTCTCCGCCCGCTTCCTCGGCGGCCCGGTGCGCGCGAACGGCAGCCTGACGTCGCACGGCCCTTACGCGTTCGACATCGACGGCCGGCTCGCGCTCGACGCCGCGCGCGGGCTGAACCTGCACGGCCCCGCGGCCGCGCTGCTCGAGCACGTGGTCGGCGACGCGCCGTACCGGATCGCCGTGCGCGGCGCGCCGGGCCGCCTGCCCGACGTGACGGCCCGCTCCGACCTGACGGGCGTCGCGCTGAACTTCCCGGCGCCGTTCGCGAAGCCCGCGGGCACGCCGATGCCGTTCAGCTTCACGCTGCGGCCGGCGGCGCCGCAGACGGACGCGCGGCGCCTCGAGCACGCCGACCTGACGCTCGGCCCGATCGCCGCGACCTACGTGCTCGACGCGACGCGCGGCCAGCCGCTGCGCGCGGTGCGCGGCGCGATGGGGATCCACCGGATGCCCGACGTGCCGCAGGAAGGCGTGAGCGCGGCCGTCGACGTCGGCGAGCTGGATGCCGATGCGTGGCTCGCGCTCGCGCACACGCTGCGCGGCCCGCAGCGCGCGCAGGAGCCGCAGGCGGCCGAACGCATCGATCTCGCGAGCTTCGCGCCGAAGCGCTTCGCGTTCCATTTCGGCACGCTGAAGCTGCTCAAGCGCAACTGGGAAAACGTGATCGTCGGCGCGTCGCACGTCGACGAGCTGTGGCAGGCGAACATCGCGTCGAACCAGGTGTCCGGCTACCTGTCGTGGGCGCCGGGCGGCGGCGACAACGGCGCAGGCGTGCTGAACGCGCGGCTCGCGAAGCTCGTGATTCCGCAGAGCGCCGAGCAGGATCTCGTCGGCCGCGCGATGAACCTGCCGACGCCGGCCGACCGCCCGATTCCGTCGATCGACCTGGTCGTCGACGAAGTCGTCGAGCGCGGCCACGACATCGGCCGGCTGGTCGTCAACGCGCGCAACGTCGAGGAGGACGGCGTGCCGGTCTGGCAGCTCGACAAGCTGGAGCTGTCGAACCCGGCGGCGAAGCTCACCGCGACCGGCAACTGGCGCACGTCGCGCCGGGCGCTCGCGCGCGGCGTCGACGAAGCCGACGCGCCGCGCCGCAGCGTGTTCGACTTCAAGCTCGACATCGACAACGCGGGCGCGCTGCTCGACCGCGTCGGCCTGCCCCGCACCGTCGGGGACGGCCACGGCACGCTGACCGGCAAGGTCGGCTGGCGCGGCGGCCCGACGGCGCTCGACTACCCGTCGCTCAACGGCCGCCTCGCGCTCGAACTCGAGCACGGCGAGATCCTGAAGGTCGATCCGGGCGCGGCGAAGCTGCTCGGCGTGCTGAGCCTGCAGAGCCTCGCGCGCTTCCTGACGCTCAATTTCCGCGAAGTCGTCGGCAAGGGGCTGCCGTTCGAGAAGATCACCGGCACCGGCCAGATCACCAACGGCATCGCGCACACCGACGATTTCGAGATGACGACGCCGCCCGCGAAGGTCACGCTGAAGGGCTCGGTCGACCTCGGCGCGGAGACGCAGGACCTGCGCGCGCACGTTGCGCCGAAGATCGGCGCCGGCACGGCGGCGATCGCGGCCGCGATCATCAACCCGCTGCTCGGCGTCGGCGTGCTGGCCGCGAACTACGCGCTGTCGGAAACGCTGTCGCGCGCGTTCGCGATCGACTACGCGATCAACGGCTCGTGGGCGCATCCGCACATCGAGCGGGTGCGGGGCGATCAGGGTAAGATGAATCACGACGCGGCCGGCACGTCGAATCCCTGAGTCGCACGGGCCGCACCCCATTTATGACGCAATCGATCTCGCGATGACCGACCCTGCCCTTTCCGCCACGCCCGTCCGGGTTGCCGCGCTGCAGATGGTGAGCACGCCGGACGTCGCGCGCAATCTCGCCGAGGCGCGCCGCCTGATCGCGGAGGCCGCCGGCGAAGGCGCGCAGCTCGTGCTGCTGCCCGAGTATTTCTGCTTCATGGGGCACCAGGACACCGACAAGCTCGCGCTCGCCGAAGCCTACCGGGACGGCCCGATCCAGCAGTTCCTCGCCGACGCCGCGCGCCGCCACGGCATCTGGGTGATCGGCGGCACGCTGCCGCTGAAGGCGCCGGAGGCGAACCGCGTGCTGAACACGACGCTCGTGTTCGATCCGTCCGGAACCGAGGCGGCCCGCTACGACAAGATCCACCTGTTCAGCTTCGAGAAGGGCGACGAGTCGTTCGACGAGGCGCGCACGATCCGCCCGGGCGACACGGTCGTCACGTTCGACGCGCCGTTCGGCCGCGTCGGGCTGTCGGTCTGTTACGATCTGCGCTTTCCGGAGCTGTACCGCAAGATGGGTGACTGCGCGCTGGTCGTCGTGCCGTCGGCGTTCACCTACACCACCGGCCGCGCGCACTGGGAAACGCTGCTGCGCGCGCGGGCGGTCGAGAACCAGTGCTACGTGCTCGCGGCCGCGCAGGGCGGCAGGCACGAGAACGGCCGCCGCACCTGGGGGCACAGCATGCTGGTCGACCCGTGGGGCGAGATCGTCGCGGAGCGCGCCGAAGGCGCGAGCATCGTGACCGGCACGCTCGACCCGCAACGCATCGCGGACGTGCGCCAGAGCCTGCCCGCATGGCGGCACCGCGTGCTCGGCTGACGCCCGCCCTCACCGGCCTGCCCCTTGAAACCCCGGCCCGCGCGAACCATCTGCCCCTATCCGCACCCGACACTTTTTTGAGAAACCCCGATACCCGCATGAACATCATCGAACCCGGCATCCGCAACCTGGCGCTGGCGAAGGACATCCTGCTCACGCCCTATGGCCTCGACGAGAGCCTCCTGACGCGCACGATCGCCGACATCTTCACGCATCGCGTCGACTACGCGGACCTGTACTTCCAGGCGACCCGCAGCGAAGCGTGGAGCCTCGAGGAAGGCATCGTCAAATCGGGCAGCTTCAGCATCGACCAGGGCGTCGGCGTGCGCGCGGTCGCGGGCGACCGCACCGCGTTCGCGTATTCCGACGACCTGTCGCCCGAGGCGATCGCGCAGGCGGCCGCGGCCACCAAGGCGATCGCGGCCGCGGGCGGCGGCCGGCAGAAGGTCAAGGCGGCGACGTCGCTGAAGGGCATTTCGGGCCGCGACCTGTACCTGCCGTCCGACCCGCTCGCGTCGCTCGACGCCACGGCCAAGGTCAAGCTGCTCGAGCGCATCGAGCAGATGGCGCGCGGCCGCGACCCGCGCATCACGCAGGTGATGGCGGGCCTCGCCGGCGAATACGACGTCGTGCTCGTCGCGCGCAGCGACGGCGCGCTCGCGGCGGACATCCGCCCGCTGGTGCGCGTGTCGGTGACGGTGATCGCCGAACAGAACGGCCGCCGCGAGATCGGCACCGGCGGCGGCGGCGGCCGCTTCGACTACGGCTACTTCACGGACGACGTGCTGTCGCGCTACGTCGATGACGCGGTGCATGCGGCGCTCGTGAACCTCGATGCGCGCCCGGCGCCGGCCGGCGCGATGACGGTCGTGCTCGGGCCGGGCTGGCCGGGCGTGCTGCTGCACGAGGCGATCGGCCACGGCCTCGAGGGCGACTTCAACCGCAAGGGCTCGTCGGCGTTCGCGGGCCGGATCGGCGAGCAGGTCGCCGCGAAGGGCGTGACCGTCGTCGACGACGGCACGCTGCCGAACCGCCGCGGCTCGCTGAACATCGACGACGAAGGCAACCCGACGCAGTGCACGACGCTGATCGAGGACGGCATCCTGAAGGGCTACATCCAGGACACGCTGAACGCGCGCCTGATGAAGATGCCCGTCACCGGCAACGCGCGGCGCGAGTCGTACGCGGCGCTGCCGATGCCGCGCATGACGAACACCTACATGCTGAACGGCGACAAGGACCCGCAGGAAATCATCGCGTCCGTGAAGAACGGCCTGTACGCGGTGAACTTCGGCGGCGGCCAGGTCGACATCACGAACGGCAAGTTCGTGTTCTCGGCGTCCGAGGCGTACATGATCGAGGACGGCAAGGTGACGTATCCGGTCAAGGGCGCGACGCTGATCGGCAGCGGCCCGGAATCGCTGAAGTACGTGAGCATGATCGGCAACGACATGTCGCTCGACACCGGCGTCGGCGTGTGCGGCAAGGAAGGCCAGAGCGTGCCGGTCGGCGTCGGCCAGCCGACCCTCCGGATCGACAAGATGACGGTCGGCGGCACGGCATAACCGCATCGCCGCGCAGACATTCCGCGTATTTTGCAAAAAGCGCGCGGAATGTCCGCATTTTTGTCGGACCCCGGTTGCCAGCCGCGCGGCGAGCGGGTATAAATTCCGAATCAACTTTTTTGACGAACCAACTTTCCGTCATGTCCGCCAAGTTTTACTTTTACTTTTTTTGGCATCTCAGACCGCTGGCGGATCGAGAGGGTTGATGGCGCGTAAAGCGCAACCAAAATTCCCGAAAAAACCGCCGGCGAACCCGGCGGTTTTTTTTCGCCCTTCGCCACCCGGTCGCCGCCGCAGCCGTCCCGCCGCGCCGGCCGAAACGACTGAATTGCCTGAATTGATGAATTTGCCGCCCGCGCACTGACCGAACGGCTAGCCCTATCAAGGAGAAACAGCATGCCCCCGCACAATACCGACGACGTCCGCATTCGTGAACTCAAGGAGCTGACGCCGCCCGCCCACCTGATCCGCGAGTTCGCGTGCTCCGAAGCCGCGTCCGAGCTGATCTACAACGCGCGGCAGTCGATGCACCGGATCCTGCACGGGATGGACGACCGGCTGATCGTCGTGATCGGGCCGTGCTCGATCCACGACACGAAAGCGGCGCTCGAGTATGCGGGGCGGCTGGTGAAGGAGCGCGAGCGCTTCAAGAACGAGCTGGAAATCGTGATGCGCGTGTACTTCGAGAAGCCGCGCACGACGGTCGGCTGGAAGGGGCTCATCAACGATCCGCACCTCGACAACAGCTTCAAGATCAACGAAGGGCTGCGCACCGCGCGCGAGTTGCTGCTCCACATCAACGAGATGGGGCTGCCGGCCGGCACCGAATACCTCGACATGATCAGCCCGCAGTACATCGCGGACCTGATCTCGTGGGGCGCGATCGGCGCGCGCACGACCGAATCGCAGGTGCACCGCGAGCTGGCGTCGGGGCTGTCGTGCCCGGTCGGCTTCAAGAACGGCACCGACGGCAACGTGAAGATCGCGGTCGACGCGATCAAGGCGTCGTCGCAGCCGCACCATTTCCTGTCGGTGACGAAGGGCGGCCACTCGGCAATCGTGTCGACGGCCGGCAACGAGGATTGCCACGTGATCCTGCGCGGCGGCAAGGCGCCGAACTACGACGCGGAAAGCGTGAACGCCGCGTGCGCGGACATCGGCAAGGCGGGCCTCGCCGCGCGCCTGATGATCGACGCGAGCCATGCGAACAGCTCCAAGAAGCACGAGAACCAGATCCCGGTGTGCGCGGACATCGGCCGCCAGATCGCGGCGGGCGACGAGCGCATCGTCGGCGTGATGGTCGAGTCGCACCTCGTCGAAGGCCGCCAGGACCTGAAGGAAGGCTGCCCGCTGACCTACGGCCAGAGCATCACCGATGCGTGCATCGCGTGGGAAGACAGCGTCAAGGTGCTCGAAGGCCTCGCGGAATCCGTCAAGGCGCGGCGCGTCGCGCGCGGCAGCGGGAACTGATTCGGCACGAAGGGGGGCGGTGCCCGCCGCCGTTCGCTGCGAAAAAAAGCCCGGCATACAGAGGCCGGGCTTTTTCCGTTCTTTGGGAGGGAGAAGCGTCAACGCGTCATTCGAGCGCGCCCGAGCCGAAGATCTCGGTATTCACGCGTTCCGGCGCGACGCCCAGCGCGACGAGCGCATCGCGTTGCGCCTTCATGAACGCGATCGGGCCGCAGATGTAATAGTCGGCGTCCGGCACCAGCGCATGGTGCTTCACGCGCTCCGGCGTGAGCCGCCCTTCGAGATCGTGGTCGATGCCCGCGCGGTCGTTCGGCCCGACCAGCTCGTACAGCACGGTCCGCTTGACGTTCGCGTGCTCGCGCACCGTGTCGTTGAGCCAGTCGCGAAACGCGTGCACCGCGCCGGAACGGCACGCATGGATGAAGCGCACTTCGCGCGGGCTGCCTTGCCCGACCAGCGTCGACGCCATCGACACCATCGGCGTGAGGCCGACCCCGCCTGAGATCAGCACGACCGGCGTCGGCACGTCGCGCTTCAGCGAGAACTCGCCCATCGGCGCGGTCACCTCGACGATCGCGCCCTCTTCGACGCCGTCGTGCATCAGCGTCGACACCTTGCCCGCCGGGATCGCCTCGGCCTGGCCCGCCTCGCGCTTCACCGAAATGCGCAGCCACTTGCCGTTCGGCGCGTCGGACAGGCTGTACTGGCGCGGCTGATCGACGCCCAGGTCGCCGACGAAGCGCTTCACGGTCACGTACTGGCCCGGTTCGAACGTCGGCGCTGCGCCGCCGTCG
This sequence comes from Burkholderia sp. MSHR3999, assembly GCF_000833595.1. Classification (NCBI taxonomy): domain Bacteria; kingdom Pseudomonadati; phylum Pseudomonadota; class Betaproteobacteria; order Burkholderiales; family Burkholderiaceae; genus Burkholderia; species Burkholderia sp. MSHR3999. The sequence goes on along the minus strand of NZ_JRFO01000001.1, from coordinate 426,764 downwards.
GCCGGCGTCAGGTAGAACGACGTGATCTCGTCGCTCTCGCGCACCTTGCGCGCGACCTTGAACGGACGGAAGCCGCTCCACGCCGCGCCCGCATACAGGTCCGCCTCGGCGCCGATCAGGATCTGCGCGAGCTGGCCGTAAGCGACGCGCCACGCTTCGAGCGTGTCCGCATCGACCGCGTCGCCGAGCACTTCGACGATCGACGCGAGCAGGTTCTCGCCGACGATCGGGTAATGCTCGGGACGGATGTTCAGGCTTGCGTGCTTGTGCGCGATGTGCGACACCGCACCGCCGAGCGCCCCCAGGTTGTCGATGTTCGCCGCATACGCGTAGACCGCCTTCGCGAGCGTCTCGGGCTGGCTGCCGGTCTTCTGGTGCGTCTGGTTGAACAGGTTCTTCAGTTCGGGGTGACGCGCGAACATGCGCCCGTAGAAATGCTTCGTGATCGTCGCGCCGTGCTCGGCGAGGACGGGGGCGGTGGCTTTCACGCGGGCCATCTGGTCGGCGGTGATGTGGGTCATGTTCGTTCTCCGTTAAACATGCCCATACAATACATCTTTAAAATCCCGCGCCGGCTTGGGCAAATTGTCGCAGCGCATCAATGGGGGGCCGGCTCCCCCACTGCTGCGCCCGTCACGTCGCCCGGCCGCGCTCCCACAGCACGTCCGCGCCGCCGTCCGCGCGGTTCAGCACGCGCGCGAGCACGAACAGCAGGTCGGACAGCCGGTTCACGTACCGGCGCGGCGTCTCCTGCAGCGTTTCGACGCGGCCGAGCGCGACGATCGCGCGCTCGGCGCGCCGGCACACGGTCCGGCACACGTGCGCGAGCGCCGCCGCGCGCGAACCAGCTGGCAGGATGAATTCCTTCAGCGGCGGCAGCGTCGCGTTGTAGTCGGCCAGCCACTGGTCGAGGCGCGCGAGATGCGCATCGCCGAGCACCGTGTGGCCCGGGATGCACAGCTCGCCGCCCAGGTCGAACAGGTCGTGCTGGATCGTGACGAGCGCCGCGCGCACGTCGTCGGGCAGCGTTTCGGCGAGCAGCACGCCGAGGGTCGAATTCAGTTCGTCGACGTCGCCGATCGCGGCGATCCGCACGTCGTCCTTGCCGACGCGCCGGCCGTCGCCGAGGCCGGTGGTGCCGTCGTCGCCGGTGCGCGTGGCGATCTTGCTCAAGCGGTTGCCCATGCGAAGTCCTCTCGTGCTCGGCCGCGGCGCGGCGCGGCCAGGGTTGCATTGCAAGCCGATTATCGCAGCCTGCCGCGCGGCTCGCAGCAGGTGTTCCAGCGTAGAATGAAAGCCAACCGCCCCGCCGCGGTACCGCCCGGCAAGCTGTCGGACCTTGCACGGGACCAGGCGCAAAGCGCGGGACCGGTTGCCGGTGCCGAGGCGCTCGCAGCCTTGCATGGGACCGCACCCGGCGCCGAAGCGCCCATGCTGATCGAGAGGAGACTTGCGTGAATCACCCCGCCCCGCCGGCCGCACCGACCGGAACGCGCCGCCCCCTGCCCCCCGCCCTGCTCGATGCGCTGCGCGCCGCGTTCGGCGAGCGCGTGTCGACGGCCGACGCGGTGCGCACGCATCACGGCCGCGACGAATCGCCGTTCGACCCGCAGTTGCCCGACGCGGTCGTGTTCGCGCACAGCGCCGACGACGTCCGGCAGGTCGTCACGCTCTGCGCGCTCTACGGCGTGCCGCTGATCCCGTACGGCGCGGGCTCGTCGCTCGAGGGCCACCTCCTCGCGGTGCGCGGCGGCGTGTCGCTCGACCTGTCCGAAATGAACCGCGTGCTGTCGATCAACGCGGAAGACCTGACCGTAACCGTCGAGCCCGGCATCACGCGCAAGGCGCTCAATGAAGCGCTGCGCGACACGGGCCTGTTCTTCCCGATCGATCCCGGCGCCGACGCGAGCATCGGCGGCATGACCGCGACCCGCGCGTCCGGCACCAACGCCGTGCGCTACGGCACGATGCGCGAGAACGTGCTCGGCCTGACCGCGGTGCTCGCCGACGGCCGCGTCGTGAAGACCGGCTCGCGCGCGCGCAAGTCGTCGGCCGGCTACGACCTCACGCGCCTGTTCGTCGGCTCCGAAGGCACGCTCGGCGTGATCACCGAAATCACGCTGCGCCTGCACCCGCTGCCGGAGGCCGTGTCGGCCGCGACCTGCACGTTCCCGTCGATGGGCGACGCGGTGCGCACGGTGATCGAGACCATCCAGATCGGCGTGCCGATCGCGCGCGTCGAATTCGTCGATGCGCTCGCGATCCGCTCGATCAACCGCCACTCGAACCTGACGCTCGCCGAGGCGCCGACGCTGTTCTTCGAATTCCACGGCACCGAGGCCGGCGTGAAAGAACAGGCCGAACTGGTCGAGGCCCTCGCCGGCCAGAACCACGGCCAGGGCTTCGAATGGGCGACCCGGCCCGAAGACCGCAGCCGGCTCTGGGCCGCGCGCCACAACGCGTTCTTCGCGATGCTGCAACTGAAGCCCGGCTGCCGCGCGGTGACGACCGACGTCTGCGTGCCGATCTCGCAGCTCGCCGCGTGCGTCGAGGAAACCGAGACCGACCTGCGCGCGTCGTCGCTGCCGTGCCCGATCGTCGGCCACGTCGGCGACGGCAATTTCCACGTCGCGATCCTGATCGATCCCGACCGGCCCGAGGAGCTCGAGGAAGCGGAACGCATCAACGACCGGATCGTCGAGCGCGCGCTGCGCATGGGCGGCACCTGCACGGGCGAGCACGGCGTCGGCCTGCACAAGATGCGCTTCCTGCCGAAGGAGCACGGCGACGACGCGATCGACGCGATGCGCGCGATCAAGCTCGCGCTCGACCCGCGCAACCTGATGAATCCCGGCAAGATCTTCACGTGCTGACCACGCAGGAGACCTCATGAACGCCCCCGAACTGTCGGCCGAGATGCGCGCGCAGCGCCAGCGCGAAGTCGTGCAGGCGCTGATGGCCGTGCTGCCGACGCATTGCCTGCTGTATCGCGAGGAAGACACCGCGCCATACGAATGCGACGGCCTGTCCGCGTACCGGCGCCTGCCGCTCGCGGTCGCGCTGCCCGAGACGGAATCGCAGGTGCAGCGCATCGTGCAGATCTGCCGGCGCATGGAAGTGCCGATCGTGCCGCGCGGCGCGGGCACGAGCCTGTCGGGCGGCGCGCTGCCGATCTCGCTCGGCGTCGTGCTGTCGCTCGCGCGCTTCACGCGCATCGTCGAGGTCGACCCGTATGCGCGCACCGCGACCGTGCAGCCCGGCGTGCGCAATCTCGCGATCTCCGAGGCCGCCGCGCCGTACGGCCTGTATTACGCGCCCGACCCGTCGTCGCAGATCGCCTGCACGATCGGCGGCAACGTCGCCGAGAATTCCGGCGGCGTGCACTGCCTGAAGTACGGCCTGACCGTGCACAACGTGATGCGCGTGCGCGCGGTGACGATCGAAGGCGAAATCGTCGAATTCGGCTCGCTCGCGCTCGACACGCCTGGCCTCGACCTGCTCGCGGTCACGATCGGCAGCGAGGGCATGTTCGCGATCGTCACCGAAGTCACGGTGAGGCTGATCCCGAAACCGCAGACCGCGCAGCTCGTGATGGCGAGCTTCGACGACGTGGTCAAGGGCGGCGAGGCGGTCGCGGCGATCATCGCGTCGGGGATCATCCCGGCCGGCCTCGAGATGATGGACAAGCCGGCGACGCAGGCGGTCGAGACGTTCACGCACGCGGGCTACGACCTCGACGCGAAGGCGATCCTGCTGTGCGAATCGGACGGCACGCCCGAGGAAGTCGCCGAGGAGATCGTCCGGATGACGGCGGTCCTGCGCGAGCACGGCGCGACGCGCATCCAGGTGTCGCGCAACGAAAGCGAGCGGCTGCGCTTCTGGTCCGGCCGCAAGAACGCGTTTCCGGCCGCCGGGCGGATTTCCCCCGACTATTACTGCATGGACGGCACCGTGCCGCGCCGCGCGATCGGGCCGCTGCTCGCGCGCATCGAGCAGCTGGAGGCGCGTTACGGGCTGCGCTGCATCAACGTGTTCCACGCGGGCGACGGCAACATGCATCCGCTGATCCTGTACAACGCGAACGATCCTGACGAACTGCACCGCGCCGAGCTGTTCGGCGCGGACATCCTCGAGTGCTGCGTCGAATTCGGCGGCACCGTGACGGGCGAGCACGGCGTCGGCGTCGAGAAGCTCAACTCGATGTGCGTGCAGTTTTCGCCGCAGGAGCGCGACGCGTTCTTCGCGGTCAAGCGCGCGTTCGATCCGCCCGGGCTGCTCAATCCCGACAAGGGCATCCCGACCCGCGCGCGCTGCGCCGAATACGGCCGCCAGCACGTGCGCGGCGGACTGCTGCCGCACCCCGAGCTGCCGCGCTTCTGAGCCGGCGGCGCGGCACACGCGCCGCCGCAATCGGGCTTAGGGATAGTCGCGATGTGCATTCGCGCGGCCCCGGTACAATCGACCGGACAACGACACGAGACGAAACGACAACCGATCATGGAAGAGGACGACATCGTCGCCGGCTGGGCCGAACGCGTTCGCGCGGCCAGCGCCGACGGCCGGCCGCTGCGCCTGCGCGGCGGCGGCACCAAGGACTGGTACGGCCAGGCGCTCGAGGGCGAGATACTCGATACGCGCGCGTTTCACGGCATCGTGTCGTACGACCCGGCCGAACTCGTCGTCACGGTCCGCGCGGGCACCCCGCTCGCGCAGCTCGAAGCCATCCTCGGCGAGCGCGGCCAGATGCTGCCGTTCGAGCCGCCGCATTTCGGCCGCGCGGCCACGGTCGGCGGCTGCATCGCGGCGGGGCTCGCCGGCCCGCGGCGCGCAGCCTGCGGCGCGCCGCGCGACTTCGTGCTGGGCGTCGAGCTGATGAACGGCCGGGGCGAGGTGCTGCGGTTCGGCGGCCAGGTCGTGAAGAACGTCGCCGGCTACGACGTGTCGCGCCTGATGGCCGGCTCGCTCGGCACGCTCGGGCTGATGCTCGAGCTGTCGATCAAGGTGCTGCCGGTGCCCGTCGCCGAAATCACGCTGAAGTTCGAGATGAGCGCGACCGATGCGGTGCGCAAGCTCAACGAATGGGGCGGCCACCCGCTGCCCGTCAGCGCGAGCGCGTGGCGCAACGGCACCCTCGTGCTGCGCCTGTCCGGCGCCGAGGCCGCGGTGAAGGCCGCGAAGACGCTGCTCGGCGGCGAAGTCGTCGACGCGGTCGAAGCCGAGCGCTTCTGGGCCGGCTTGCGCGAACACACCGATCCGTTCTTCAACGGCATTCCGCCGGGCTTCGCGCTGTGGCGCCTGTCGCTGCCGAGCATCACCGAGCCGATGCACCTGCCGGGCACCCAGCTGATGGAATGGGGCGGCGCGCAGCGCTGGTGGATCACCGACGCCGACGCGCAGACCGTCCGCATGAGCGCGAAACAGGCGGGCGGCCATGCGACGCTGTTCCGCGCGGGCGAATCGTACGACCGCAGCGCCGGCGTGTTCACGCCGCTGCCCGCGCCGCTGATGAAAATCCACCGCGGGCTGAAGGCGGCATTCGATCCGGCGCGCATCTTCAACCGCGGCCGGCTCTACCCCGATCTCTGAGATGCAGACGAACCTCGCCGATTTCATCCGCAATACGCCCGACGGCGACGAAGCCGACGCGATCCTGCGCAAGTGCGTGCATTGCGGGTTTTGCACCGCGACCTGCCCGACCTACCAGCTGCTCGGCGACGAGCTCGACGGCCCGCGCGGGCGCATCTACCTGATCAAGCAGATGGTCGAGGGCGCGCCCGTGACGCGCAGCACGCAACAGCATCTCGACCGCTGCCTCACGTGCCGCAGCTGCGAGACGACCTGCCCGTCCGGCGTCCAGTACGGCCGCCTCGTCGAGATCGGCCGCAAGCACGTCGAGGCGCAGGTGCGGCGCCCGCTGTCGCAGCGGCTCGTGCGCCGAGCGCTCGCGAGCTTCGTGCCGAACAGCGCGCTGTTCTCGCCGGTGATGCGGCTCGGCCAGCACGTGCGGCCGCTGCTGCCGAAGCGCCTGCGCGACAAGGTGCCGCCGCGCACGAAGCTGCTCGAATGGCCGAACCGCACCCATCCCCGCAAGATGCTGATGCTGGCCGGCTGCGTGCAGCCGTCGATGCTGCCGAACATCAACATCGCGACCGCGCGCGTGCTCGACGCGCTCGGCGTCGAGACCGTCGTCGCGCCCGAGGCCGGCTGCTGCGGCGCGATCCGGCTGCATCTGAACTATCACGACGAGGCGCTCGACGACGCGCGCCGCAACATCGACGCGTGGTGGCCCTACGTCGAACAGGGCGTCGAGGCGATCGTGATGAACGCGTCCGGCTGCGGTGCGACGGTGCTCGAATACGCGCACCTGCTGCGCGACGATCCGGCCTATGCGGAGAAGGCGCAGCGCATCGTCGCGCTGACGCGCGACGTGTCCGACGTGCTGCTCGCGTTCGAGGCCGAGCTCGCGACGCTCGCGCGGCGCCGCGCAATCCATACCGTCGCCTACCACCCGCCGTGCACGCTGCAGCACGGCCAGCAGTCGCGCGGCAAGGTCGAGCGGCTGCTCGAGACGCTCGGCATCGACGTGCGCCTGCCTGCCGACAGCCACCTGTGCTGCGGCTCGGCCGGCACCTATTCGCTGACGCAGCCGTCGCTGTCGTACAAGCTGCGCAAGCAGAAGCTCGCGAATCTGCAGGCGCTCGAGCCGCAGATGATCGTCTCCGCGAACGTCGGCTGCATCGCGCACCTGCAAAGCGGCACGCCGATTCCGGTCGCGCACTGGGTCCAGCTGGTCGAGCACCTGCTGTACGGCTAGAACGGGCACCGCGTCCGTATAATGATGCGCATCCAAGCGCCGCGCGCCGGCGGCGCGACCGCTCCCGTGCCTGCTCTCGTGCCCGTCATGTCCGACCTCGCCGTTCGCCTCGAATCCGTCCACCGCCGCATCGCCGACGCCGCCCGCGCGGCCGGGCGCGACCCCGCCGCCGTCACGCTGCTCGCCGTCTCGAAGACCTTCCCCGCCGATGCGGTGCGCGCCGCGCACGCAGCCGGCCAGCGCGCGTTCGGCGAGAACTACGTGCAGGAGTCGATCGACAAGATCGACGCGCTCGCCGATCTGCGCGCGGCGCTCGAATGGCATTTCATCGGGCCGCTGCAGTCGAACAAGACGCGCCCCGTCGCGGAACGCTTCGACTGGGTGCATTCGATCGACCGGCTGAAGATCGCGCAGCGGCTCGCCGAGCAGCGGCCCGCGCACCTGCCGCCGCTCAACGTGTGCGTGCAGGTGAACATCAGCGGCGAGGCGTCGAAGAGCGGCGTCGCGCCGGCCGACGTCGCCGAGGTCGCGCACGCGGTGGCCGCGCTGCCGTCGCTGCGGCTGCGCGGCCTGATGGCGATCCCCGAACCCGCGGGCGACGCCGACGCGCAGCGCGCGCCGCATCGCGCGCTGCGCGCGCTGTTCGACGCGCTGCGCGCGGATGGGCTGCCGCTCGATACGCTGTCGATGGGCATGTCCGCCGATCTCGAGGCGGCCGTGCTCGAAGGCGCGACGATCGTGCGGGTCGGCACCGCGATCTTCGGCGCGCGCGACTATTCCCATTGATCCACTTCTCATTCCCGACATCATGAAGATTGCATTCATCGGCGGCGGCAACATGGCCGCGGCATTGATCGGCGGCCTCGTCAAGCGCGGCGTCGGCGCGGACGGCCTGTACGCGATCGACGTCAACGAAGACGTCCGCGCGCGCGCCGCGCAGCAATTCGGCATCCGCACCGGCGCGGCCATCGACGCGACGCTCGCGGATTACGACGCGATCGTGCTCGCAGTGAAACCGCAAGTGCTGAAGGACGTCGCGCAGGCGCTCGCGCCGCATCTGAAGTCGCAGCTCGTGATCAGCATCGCGGCCGGCATCCGCGGCGCGGACCTCGCGCGCTGGCTCGGCAGCTATCCGCGCGTCGTGCGCACGATGCCGAACACGCCGGCGCTCGTCGGCATGGGCGTGACGGGGCTCGCCGCGCTGCCGGGCGTCGACGCGGCGGGCCGCGAACTGGCGTCGAACGTGCTCGGCGCGGTCGGCGAGATCGTCTGGTTCGACGACGAGTCGCAGCTCGACGCGGTCACCGCGATCTCGGGCAGCGGCCCCGCATACGTGTTCTATTTCATCGAAGCGCTGCAGGAAGCGGCGCGCCGCCTCGGGCTGAACGACGAGCAGGGCCGCGCGCTCGCGGTCGCGACGTTCACGGGCGCCGCGCAGCTCGCCGCGCAATCCGGCGAGCCGGCCAGCGTGCTGCGCGAACGCGTGACGTCGAAGGGCGGCACGACGGCGGCCGCGCTCGCGTCGTTCGACGCGCAAGGGGTCAAGGAAGCGATCGTGCGCGGCGCGCTCGCGGCCGAGGCGCGCGCGAAGGAAATGGGCGACGAGCTCGGGCGCGACTAAATGGAACGTGCGGGCGGAACGTGCGCGGCGGTTGCGGCTCCGCCCCCCGCTCGCCCCTTCGCGCAAACAGAAAAGCGGCCCGCGGGCCGCTTTCTCTTTTTCCGGCGCAGAATGCGCCGCCGTCACCGGCGCTCAGAGCCCGGCCACCGCGTAATGCGCGGCGATCCCGGCGAACAGCACGCCGCCGAGCCAGTTGTTGTGCCGGAATGCGGCGAAGCACGGCATCCGCTCGCGATCCTTGATCAGCGTGTAGTGATACACCGCGCAGCCGGCCGCCGCCGCCCACCCCGCCCAGTAGACGAGGCCGAAGCCGAGCGTCAGCCCGACCCACACGTAGATGCCGAGCGTGGCCGCATAGCATGCCATCACCGCCGCGACGTCGAAGCGGCCGAACGTGAGCGCCGACGTGCGGATGCCGATCTTGATGTCGTCGTCGCGATCGACCATCGCGTATTCGGTGTCGTAGGCGACCGACCAGAACACGTTCGCGATAAGCATGACCCACGCGAGCATCGGCACCGTGTCCTGCACGGCCGCGAACGCCATCGGAATGCCGAAGCCGAACGCGATGCCCAGGTACGCCTGCGGGATCGCGAAGAAGCGCTTCATGAACGGATAGGTGCCCGCGACGATCACCGCGACGACCGACAGCTCCTTCGTCAGCATATTGAGCGGCAGGATCAGCAGGAACGCGACGAGCGCCAGCCCGACCGCGATCGCGATCGCTTCCCACGCCCGGATCTTGCCGGACGTCAGCGGACGATCGGCCGTGCGCTTCACGTGACGGTCGAAGTCGCGGTCGGCGTAGTCGTTGATCGCGCAGCCGGCCGATCGCATCAGCAGCGTGCCGAGCGCGAAGATCACGAGCAGCGACCAGCGCGGCTGGCCGTTCGACGCGATCCACAGCGCGTTGAGCGTCGGCCAGAGCAGCAGCAGGCTGCCGATCGGCTTGTCCATCCGGACGAGCCGCAGATACAGGGGAAAGCGGGCGAGCATGGCGAAGCACCGGGAAGATAACCCCGGCATTTTAGAGCCGGGCAGCGGTTCGCGTCATGTCGGGGCGGCTCGCGCCCGGCGCCCGCGCAGCGGGGATCGTGATCGGCCCTCTCGAGCGAAACGGGCTCGCGCGCTCAACCGGCCGCGACGGCGGCGACGTGGTGCAGCGCCTGCGCGACCAGCACGGCCGCGCCGCTGCCGGCGATCGCGAAGCCGACGAAGCGCCGCAGCGCGGCCGCAGGCGCGCGCGTCACCGGCGCGGCGAGCGCGACGCGCATATCCATCATCAATTGCGTCATGATCGTGACTCCTTCAAACAGAACGACAAAATCCATCCGTCAGACGAAAACGGCCGGTCTCGCGACCGGCCGTTTCCCCGTTACCCGCCGTCAGTGCGTCAACAGCGAGGCGTCGCGATTACGCGAGATCGAAGCGATCGAGGTTCATCACCTTGTTCCAGACCGCGACGAAGTCGCGCACGAACTTCTCCTGCGCATCCGCGCTGCCGTAGACCTCGGCCAGCGCCCGCAACTGCGAGTGCGAGCCGAACACCAGATCCACGCGCGTGCCGGTCCACTTCACCTTGCCCGTCGCGCGATCGCGCCCTTCGAACACGTCGTTGTCGGCCGAGACCGGCTTCCACTCGGTGCCCATGTCGAGCAGGTTCACGAAGAAGTCGTTGGTCAGCGCCTCCGGCCGGTGCGTGAACACGCCATGCGCGCTCTGCCCGACGTTCGCGCCCAGCACGCGCAGCCCGCCCAGCAGCACCGTCATTTCCGGCGCGCTCAGCGTCAGCAGTTGCGCCTTGTCGACCAGCAGCGCTTCGGCCGGCACCCGGTACTTGCCCTTCACGTAGTTGCGGAAGCCGTCCGCGTGCGGCTCGAGCACCGCCATCGCGTCGACATCGGTCTGCTCCTGCGACGCGTCCGTGCGACCCGGCGCGAACGGCACCGTCACCGTCTGGCCCGCGTTCTTCGCCGCCTGCTCGACGCCCGCGGCGCCGGCCAGCACGATCAGGTCCGCGAGCGACACCTGCTTGCCGCCCGTCTGCGCGTCGTTGAACGCGCTGCGGATGCCTTCGAGCGTCGCCAGCACCTTCGCGAGCTGCGCGGGCTGGTTCGCTTCCCAGTCCTTCTGCGGCGCAAGGCGAATGCGCGCGCCGTTCGCGCCGCCGCGCTTGTCGGAGCCGCGGAACGTCGACGCCGACGCCCACGCGGTCGACACCAGCTGCGACACGGACAGGCCCGACGCGAGAATCTTCGCCTTCAGGGCGGCTGCATCGGCGTCGTCGATCAGCTCGTGGTCGACGGCCGGAACCGGGTCTTGCCACAGCAGCGCCTCAGCCGGCACTTCCGGGCCGAGATAGCGTGCGCGCGGGCCCATGTCGCGGTGCGTCAGCTTGAACCACGCCCGGGCGAACGCGTCGGCGAACTGGTCCGGGTTCTCGTAGAAGCGCCGCGCGATCTTTTCGTAGGCCGGATCGAAGCGCAGCGACAGGTCCGTCGTCAGCATCGTCGGCAGGTGCTTCTTCGACGGATCGAATGCATCCGGAATCACCGCGTCGGCGCCCTTCGCAACCCACTGGTGCGCGCCGGCCGGGCTCTTCGTCAGCTCCCATTCGTAGCCGAACAGGTTCTCGAAGAAGTTGTGGCTCCACTGCGTCGGCGTGGTCGTCCACGTGACTTCCAGCCCGCTCGTGATCGCGTCCTTGCCCTTGCCGGTGCCGTAGCTGCTCTTCCAGCCGAGCCCCTGCTCCTCGATGGCCGCAGCCTCCGGCTCGGCGCCGACGTTCGACGCGGGCCCCGCGCCGTGGGTCTTGCCGAACGTATGGCCGCCCGCGATCAGCGCGACCGTTTCCTCGTCGTTCATCGCCATCCGCGCGAAGGTCTCGCGAATGTCGCGCGCCGCGGCGATCGGGTCGGGGTTGCCGTCCGGGCCTTCCGGGTTCACGTAGATCAGGCCCATCTGCACGGCGGCCAGCGGGTTCTCGAGGTCACGGTCGCCCGAGTAGCGGCTGTTCGGGCCGCCGCTCAGCTCCAGCCAGATCTTCTCCGAACCCCAGTAGACGTCGTCCGGTTCCCACGTGTCCGCACGGCCGCCCGCGTAGCCGAAGGTCTTGAAGCCCATCGATTCGAGCGCGACGTTGCCGGCGAGGATCATCAGGTCGGCCCACGAGATGTTGCGGCCGTACTTCTGCTTGATCGGCCACAGCAGCCGGCGCGCCTTGTCGAGGTTGCCGTTGTCGGGCCAGCTGTTGAGCGGGGCGAAGCGCTGCTGGCCGCCGCCCGCGCCGCCGCGGCCGTCGCCCGTGCGGTACGTGCCGGCGCTGTGCCACGCCATGCGGATGAACAGGCCGCCGTAGTGGCCGAAGTCGGCCGGCCACCAGTCCTGCGACATCGTCATCAGCGCGCGGAGGTCCTGCTTGAGCGCCGCGAAGTCGAGCTTCTTGAATGCTTCGGCATAGTCGAAATCCGCCTCCATCGGATCGGACACCGACGCATGCCGGTGCAGAATGTCCAGGTTCAGCTGTTCGGGCCACCAGTCCTTGTTCGACGTGCCGCCGGCTGCGGTTTGATGGAACGGGCACTTGCTTTCAGTCGACATGCGTCTTCTCCTATGATCATCTGCATCCGCCTGCTCGGCCCGGAAGCCGGGCGCCGTCGGCGGACGGGCACTGCGGGGAAAAAAACAGGAGACCCTCTCCCGTGTACTACGGTGATGCCGGAATCGATGCCGGGCTGGGCGCGCGTTCAGCCGCCGTACGTGCGCTGCGCCAGGTAGGCGAACGCAATCGGGCGCAAGCGCCGGATCGCGGCCCGGGCGCGATCGAAGACCTTCCCGCGCGGCGGGATCTTCCGCTGCGCGTGCTGCATGACCAAATGCATCATGACATCCTCCTTTGACGCTTGCATTGAACGTGCGGACCGGTGCGCAACGCCGCTCGATCCATGCGAAGGATTCTATATTTCGCTATTGATTTTTTGAAATCAATAAATTTCATCTATACGATAGGCAAAAATAAACGGGGCCGCAAGGTCCCGTCCCTGAACTGCGACCACAGGCCGCGCCTGATCAGTTCATCGTGGCCGGCATGTCGAGCTTCGCGACGCCCGGCAGCTCGCACGCGGCGATCGCCTCGCTGATCGCGTCGATCGCGGGCATCCGCGTGAAGCTCTTGCGCCACACGAGCACGACGCGGCGGTCCGGCACCGGCTCGTTGAACGGCACGTACGACAGCAGCTCGGCGTCCGGGCCGTTCGCGCGCGGGCCGATCTCGGCGACCGACATCCGCGGCAGCACGGTGATGCCGACGCCGCTCGCGACCATGTGGCGGATCGTTTCGAGCGACGAGCCCTCGAAGGTCTTCTGGATGCCGTCGGCCGTCTGCGAGAAGCGCATCAGTTCCGGGCACACGCCGAGCACGTGGTCGCGGAAGCAATGGCCGTTGCCGAGCAGCAGCATCGTTTCCTGCTTCAGGTCCTCCGCGTCGATCTGGTTGCGCTTCTCCCACGGATGCCCGGCCGGCAGCGCGACGACGAACGGCTCGTCGTACAGCGGCCGCACCATCAGCCCCGTTTCCGGGAACGGCAGCGCCATGATCGCGGCGTCGATCTCGCCCTGCTTCAGCAGTTCGAGCAGCTTGAGCGTGTAGTTCTCCTGCAGCATCAGCGGCATCTGCGGCACGCGCTGGATCATCTGCTTGACGAGCGTCGGCAGCAGGTACGGCCCGATCGTGTAGATCACGCCGAGCCGGAACGGCCCGATGAGCGGGTCCTTGCCCTGCTTCGCGATCTCCTTGATCGCGAAGGTCTGCTCCAGCACGCGCTGTGCCTGCGTGACGATCTGGTCGCCGATCGGCGTGACGCTCACTTCGCTCGCGCCGCGCTCGAAGATCTGTACGTTGAGCTCGTCTTCCAGCTTCTTGATCGCCACCGACAGCGTCGGCTGGCTCACGAAGCACGCTTCGGCCGCGCGGCCGAAATGCCGTTCGCGCGCAACCGCGACGATGTATTTCAGTTCAGTCAGTGTCATTGCGGGTCAATCAAATATATACAGGCGATAGGTTTATTTTATACACCCTGTGGTGCCGGTTCGCCAAGTTTCTCCGCATCCTGACGCGCAAAACGGCGCTTTTAAATCCGGCCCTCAATCCGCCATCACGCTTTCAGGTACTGCTCGCGCGCGCCGAGCCAGCGCGCGAGATGCTGCGTGACGACGTCCGGGTACGCGGCGATCAGCCGCGCCGCCGCTTCGCGCGCCGGCTCGATCAGCCAGCCGTCGGTTTCGAGGTTCGCGAAGCGCAGCATTGCGGCGCCCGACTGGCGCGCGCCGAGAAATTCCCCCGGCCCGCGGATCTCGAGGTCGCGCCGCGCGATCTCGAAGCCGTCGGTGGTCTCGCGCATCGTCTTCAGCCGCGCGCGGCCCGCGAGCGACAGCGGCCCGCTGTACAGCAGCACGCACACCGACGCCGCGGTGCCGCGCCCCACCCGGCCGCGCAGCTGGTGCAGCTGCGCGAGGCCGAAGCGCTCCGCGTGCTCGATCACCATCAGCGACGCGTTCGGCACGTCGACGCCGACCTCGATCACCGTCGTCGCGACGAGCAGCTGCACCTCGTTGCGCGTGAACGCGTCCATCACCGCCGCCTTGTCGGCGGTCGACAGGCGTCCGTGCACGAGGCCGACCTTCAGCTCGGGCAGCGCGGCGACGAGCGTCTCGTAGGTTTCGACGGCCGTCTGCAGCTGCAGCGTCTCGCTTTCCTCGATCAGCGGGCAGACCCAGTAGACCTGGCGGCCCGTCAGCGCGGCCTCGCGCACCCGCGCGATCACCTCTTCGCGCCGCGCGTCGCCGACGAGGCGCGTCAGGATCGGCGTGCGGCCCGGCGGCAATTCGTCGATCGTCGACACGTCGAGATCCGCGTAGTAGGTCATCGCGAGCGTGCGCGGGATCGGCGTCGCCGACATCATCAGCTGGTGCGGCTGGAAGCCCTGCGCGCCGTCCGCGGCGTTGGCGGCCTTCGCGCGCAGCGCAAGGCGCTGCTCGACGCCGAAGCGATGCTGCTCGTCGACGATCACGAGGCCGAGCCGCGCGAATTCGACCGCGTCCTGGATGATCGCGTGCGTGCCGATCACGAGCTGCGCGGTGCCGAGCGCGGCGGCTTCGATCGCCGCGCGCTTTTCCTTCGCCTTCAGGCTGCCCGCGAGCCACGCGACCGACACGCCGAGCGGCTCGAGCCAGCCGCGCAGCTTGCGCGCATGCTGCTCCGCGAGGATTTCGGTCGGCGCCATCAGCGCGGCCTGGTAGCCGGCGTCGATCGCCTGCGCGGCCGCGAGCGCCGCGACCACGGTCTTGCCGCTGCCGACGTCGCCCTGCAGCAGGCGCTGCATCGGGTGCGGCAGCGTCAGGTCGTGCGCGATCTCGTCGACGACGCGCGCCTGCGCGCCCGTCAGCGTGAACGGCAGCGCCGCGTAGAGCCGCGTCGTCAACGCGCCGGCGTCGCCTGCCGCGCGGCGCGGCATCGCGGGCGCGGCGCGGGTGCGGCGCTCCTCGTGCGCGCGCTTGAGCGACAGTTGCTGCGCGAGCAGCTCGTCGAACTTGATGC
This sequence comes from Burkholderia sp. MSHR3999, assembly GCF_000833595.1. Taxonomy (NCBI): domain Bacteria; kingdom Pseudomonadati; phylum Pseudomonadota; class Betaproteobacteria; order Burkholderiales; family Burkholderiaceae; genus Burkholderia; species Burkholderia sp. MSHR3999. The sequence goes on along the minus strand of NZ_JRFO01000001.1, from coordinate 411,734 downwards.
GCGTCCACGCGGGATGCGAGCCGTCCATCAGCGCGGGCTCGTCGGAATCGACGCCCGGGTGGTGCAGGATCCGCACGGCGTCCGCGAGCGACGGCACGCCGAGCGGCTTCAGGTACGCACGGTCGATCTCGGGGGGCAGCAACTCGGGCAGCGGCGTGCGCTCGACCGCGTTCTCGATCGCCTTGCGCAGGTACGCCTGCGACACGCCCGCCGTGCTCGGATAGACGGGCGTGAGCACCTGCGGCAGCGGCGCGTGCTCGTCGACGACCCGCACCGCCGGATGCACCATCTCCATCCCGAAGAAGCCGCCGCGCACGTCGCCGCGCACGCGCAGCCGCTGGCCGACGGCCATCTGCTTGACCTGCGAGCCGTAGAAATTCAGGAAGCGCAGCACGAGCTGCGCGCCGTCGTCGTCCTGGATCTTCACGACGAGCTGGCGGCGCGGCCGGTACGCGACCTCGTTGTCGAACACGACGCCTTCCGTCTGCGCAATGCCGCCGGGCAGCAGCTCGTCGATCGGCGTGAGCGTGGTTTCGTCCTCGTAGCGCATCGGCAGGTGCAGCACGAGATCGATCGAGCGCGTGAGGCCGAGCTTCGCGAGCTTGTCGGCGGTCTTCACCGGCTTGTCGGCCGCGGCCTTCTTGCGCTTCGGCGCGGCCGGCTCAGGCGCGGACGCGGCCGCCTCCGATGCAGCAGGCTCGGCCGTCACGTCGGGCGCGGCCGCCGCCGGCTGCGCGAGCCGGCCGTCTGCGCCACGACGCGGCGCCGCGCGGCGCGCCCCGTGCGGGGCGCGGGCGGCGCGGCCTCGCCCGCGTCGAACGGGTCGGCGGGATCGTCAACGGCGGCGGCGGTGGAACGGCGTGGTGACACAGGCATCGGATCGGCAGAGGGCTTCGCAAGTACAATAGCGGCTTTCACGTCGTCCGAACGAGCGACGCCGGCCAAGCCGCGACTCCGCCATCATAGCGGCTCGCGCGCCCCATTTACGCGTTTTAGCCTATCGGCAGCGCGCGCCGGCCGCTTCGAACCAGCCCGCATGCTCACGCTTTCCGATTTCGATTTCCATCTGCCGCCCGAGCTGATCGCGCAAACCGCGCTGCCCGACCGCACCGCGAGCCGCCTGCTCGAGGTTGACAACACGGTCGCGCCGGCCCGCCTCGTCGATCGCCGTTTCGCCGAGCTGCCGTCGTGCATCGCGGCCGGCGACCTGCTCGTGTTCAACGACACCAAGGTGCTGAAGGCGCGCTTCTTCGGCCACAAGGCGAGCGGCGGCAAGGTCGAGGTGCTGATCGAGCGCGTGACGGGCACCCACACCGCGCTCGCGCAGATCCGCGCGAGCAAGTCGCCCGGGCCCGGCACGACGCTGACGCTGGCCGACGCGTTCGACGTGACGCTCGGCGAGCGCGTCGAGCCGTTCTTCACGCTGCATTTCCCGGCGCCGTGCCTGACGCTGATCGAGCAGTACGGCCGCCTGCCGCTGCCGCCGTACATCGAGCACGACCCCGACGCGACCGACGAGACGCGCTACCAGACCGTTTACGCGAGCAACCCGGGCGCGGTCGCCGCGCCGACGGCCGGCCTGCACTTCGACGAGCCGCTGCTCGCGAAGCTCGACGCGATGGGCGTCGAGCGCGCGACGCTGACGCTGCACGTCGGCGCGGGCACGTTCCAGCCGGTGCGGGTCGAGAACCTCGCCGAGCACAAGATGCACAGCGAGTGGTACGAATTGCCGCAGTCGCTGGTCGACAGGATCGCCGCGACCCGCGCGCGCGGCGGCAACGTGATCGCGGTCGGCACGACGTCGATGCGCGCGCTCGAAGCCGCGGCGCGCGACGCCGACGCCGCGGGCCGTCCGCTCGCGGCGACGCAGGCCGAGACCGACATCTTCATCACGCCCGGCTACGCATTTCGCGTGGTCGACCGGCTCGTGACCAATTTCCACCTGCCGAAATCGACGCTGCTGATGCTCGTTTCGGCGTTCGCGGGCGTGGAGACGATCCGCGCCGCCTACCGGCACGCGATCGACGAGCGCTACCGCTTCTTCAGCTACGGCGACGCGATGCTGCTCACGCGGCGCAGCGCGCCGGAAGCCGGCGCGTAAGTGTTGCGCAACGCTGCCGGACATCCGCGCAGCGCGCTACGGTAGCGCACACCCGATTTTCATCCCGCCGCCGGCATTCCGGCGGCGTCCGCAACATGCGCCGGACTTGCGATCCGGAGTTGGCGCTTTAGCGCATACTCCGGTCCCATGCAAAGCTTATTCCGGTGGCAAGGAGAACAACACGATGACCGAAGGTCCCTCCCACGATCACGATACGCACGCCCACATCCGCCCGCACAACGGCCTGAAATTCGACCTGCTGACGACCGACGGCCACGCGCGGCGCGGCCGCGTGACGCTCAACCACGGCGTGGTCGAGACGCCGATCTTCATGCCGGTCGGCACCTACGGCACCGTGAAGGCGATCCAGCCGCGCGAGCTGCACGAGATCAAGGCCCAGATCATCCTCGGCAACACGTTCCACCTGTGGCTGCGCCCGGGCCTCGACACGATCGACGCGCACGGCGGCCTGCACGGCTTCATGGGCTGGAACAAGCCGATCCTGACCGATTCGGGCGGCTTCCAGGTGTTTTCGCTCGGCGACCTGCGCAAGATCACCGAGGACGGCGTCACGTTCGCGTCGCCGATCAACGGCGACAAGCTGTTCCTGTCGCCGGAAGTGTCGATGCAGATCCAGAAGGTGCTGAACTCGGACATCGTGATGCAGTTCGACGAGTGCACGCCCTACGCGACCAACGGCGTGCCGACCACGCACAAGGAAGCGGCCGACTCGATGCGGATGTCGCTGCGCTGGGCGAAGCGCTCGCTCGACGAGTTCAACCGGCTCGGCAACCCGAATGCGCTGTTCGGGATCGTCCAGGGCGGGATGTTCGAGGACCTGCGCGACGAATCGCTCGCGGGCCTCGCCGAGCTGGATTTCCACGGCCTCGCGATCGGCGGGCTGTCGGTCGGCGAGCCGAAGGAAGACATGATGCGGGTGCTGCGGCACGTCGGCCCGAAGCTGCCCGCGCACAAGCCGCACTACCTGATGGGCGTCGGCACGCCGGAGGACCTCGTCGACGGCGTCGCCAACGGCATCGACATGTTCGACTGCGTGATGCCGACCCGCAACGCGCGCAACGGCTGGCTGTTCACGCGCTTCGGCGACGTGAAGATCCGCAACGCGACGCACAAGAATTCGCTGAAGCCGCTCGACCCGAGCTGCGCGTGCTACACCTGCCAGAACTTCTCGCGCGGCTACCTGCATCACCTGCACCGCGTCGGCGAGATCCTCGGCGCGCAGCTCAACACGATCCACAACCTGCACTACTACCTGCAGCTGATGAGCGAGATCCGCGAGGCGATCGAGACGCACACGTTCGACGCGTTCCGCCAGCGCTTCGCGGAGGATCGCGCGAGAGGCGTCGACTGAAGTACCGGCGGGCCGCGCGACACGCCGACGCGGCCCGCGAATCGAAACAAGTACTAAAAAAAGCCCGGAAAACTATCGGCCCGGACCGGCGAATATTACAATCGCCTTTCTTATCAAGCCGCAATGGCGCCGAATTCCGCTTTAACAGCTTGATCCCAAAGCGCATTTGCCGCGCCGTCGCGGCTTGGGGCCGGTGGTAGAATAACCGGCTTAATTTTCGATCTTCCCTTACGGAGAGACCAACGTGCCGTTCATTTCCAATGCCTTCGCGCAAGGTGCCGCGGGTGGCGCCGAATCGAGCCTGATGAGCTTCCTGCCGCTCATCCTGATGTTCGCCGTGCTCTATTTCATCATGATCCGCCCGCAGATGAAGCGCCAGAAGGAGCACCGCAACATGCTCGCGGCCATGGCCAAGGGCGACGAGGTCGTCACGAGCGGCGGGCTCGTCGGCAAGGTGACGAAGGTGTCGGAAGCCTACATCGGCGTCGAGATCGCCGAAGGCACCGAAATCACCGTGCAGAAGGCCGCTGTCACGACCATTCTGCCGAAGGGCACGATCAAGTCGCTGTAAGCCCTGGTCCGAGCGTCCGGCTCCCCGCGCCGCGCCCGCCCGAGAAGCGGGCCGACGCGGCGCCGGACGCGACGCTTTCAAGCCAACTACCCCGTTCGGCCCCCTCATGAATCGTTACCCAATCTGGAAATATGTCGTGATGGTCGTGGCGCTCGCCATCGGCTTTCTGTACACATTGCCCAATTTCTTCGGCGAAGCGCCGGCGGTGCAGGTGTCGAGCGGCAAGGCCACGGTCAAGCTCGACTCGGCGACGCTGAGCCAGGTCGAAGCCGCGCTGACGGCCGCGCAGATCAAGCCGGACGACGTCACCTTCGAGAACACGGCAGCCAACGCGAACATCCGCGTGCGCCTGAAGGACACCGATACGCAGCTGCGCGTGAAGGACCTGCTGCAGAAATCGCTGAACGCCGACCCGAGCGATCCGCAGTACGTCGTCGCGCTGAACCTGCAGAGCGCGTCGCCGCGCTGGCTGACCGCACTGCACGCGCTGCCGATGTATCTCGGCCTCGACCTGCGCGGCGGCGTCCACTTCCTGCTGCAGGTCGACATGACGGGCGCGCTGACGAAGAAGCTCGATTCCGACGCGTCCGACGCCCGCACGCTGCTGCGTGACAAGAACATCCGCGACGGCGGCGTGAGCCGCGTCGATCAATCCGTCGTCGTCAACTTCAGCGATCCGCAAACGGCCGAAGACGCCCGCAAGGCGCTCGCGTCGTCGGTCACCGAGCTGCAATGGGCGACCCAGCCCGGCGGCGGCGGCGTCCAGGTGGTCGGCACGTTCACGCCGGCCGTGCAGAAGGCCGTCGAAGACGCGGCGCTCAAGCAGAACCTCACCACGCTCCACAACCGGGTCAACGAGCTCGGCGTGTCGGAGCCGATCCTGCAGCAGCAGGGCAGCGACCGCATCGTCGTCGAGCTGCCGGGCGTGCAGGACACCGCGAAGGCGAAGGACATCATCGGCCGCACCGCGACGCTCGAAGCGCGCCTCGCCGATCCGATCAACACGCACCCGAACCCGAACGACCCCGTGCCGCCGGGCGAGGAGCTGTTCACGCAGGGCAACCAGGCGCCCGTGCTGCTGAAGAAGGACGTGATCTTCACCGGCGACCGCATCATCGATGCGTCGGCCGGCTTCGACGAGCACCAGCGCCCGTCGGTCAACATCCGCCTCGACTCGGCGGGCGGCCGCTCGGTGCGCGCGGTGTCGCGCGAGAACATCGGCAAGCCGATGGCGATGGTGCTGTTCGAGAAGGGCAAGGGCGAGGTGCTGACCGTCGCGACGATCCAGTCGGAACTGGGCGACCGCTTCCAGATCACCGGCCAGCCGACCCCGCAGGCCGCGGCCGACCTCGCGCTGCTGCTGCGCGCCGGCTCGCTCGCGGCGCCGATGGACATCATCGAGGAACGCACGATCGGCCCGAGCCTCGGCGCCGACAACATCAAGATGGGCGTGCACTCGGTGATCTGGGGCTTCGCCGCGATCGCCGTGTTCATGATCCTGTACTACATGCTGTTCGGCATGATCTCGGTGATCGGCCTGTCGGTGAACCTGCTGCTGCTGGTCGCGGTGCTGTCGCTGATGCAGGCGACGCTGACGCTGCCCGGCATCGCCGCCATCGCGCTCGCGCTCGGCATGGCGATCGACTCGAACGTGCTGATCAACGAGCGCGTGCGCGAGGAACTGCGCGCCGGCCACCCGCCGCAGCTCGCGATCCAGGCCGGCTACTCGCATGCGTGGGCGACGATTCTCGACTCGAACGTCACGACGCTGATCGCCGGCCTCGCACTGCTCGCGTTCGGCTCGGGCCCGGTGCGCGCGTTCGCGATCGTGCACTGCCTCGGCATCCTGACGTCGATGTTCTCCGCGGTGTTCTTCTCGCGCGGGCTCGTCAACCTCTGGTACGGCGGCCGCAAGAAGCTGAAGTCGCTCGCGATCGGCCAGGTGTGGAAGCCGGAAGGCGCGACCGCCGGCGCCGCGTCGTTCGACGCCGCCGACGAAGCGACCGACACCGCGCGCGCCGCGAAGCTCGCCGCGCCCGCGAAGGGCAACGCGCCGCGCACCGGCAAGCCGCAGTTGCGCAACCGCGCGCAGGCCGGCCTGCCGCCGAAGAAACCGGGCTCGACCCAATAAGGCCCCGGAGACGATCATGGAATTTTTCCGCATCCGTAAAGACATCCCGTTCATGCGGCACGCGCTGGTGTTCAACGTGGTCTCGCTGGTCACGTTCCTCGCCGCCGTGTTCTTCCTGCTCCATCGCGGGCTGCACCTGTCCGTCGAGTTCACCGGCGGCACGGTGATCGAGGTCCAGTACCAGCAGGCCGCGCAGCTCGAGCCCGTGCGCGCGACGCTCGGCAAGCTCGGCTACGCCGACGCGCAGGTGCAGAACTTCGGCACGTCGCGCAACGTGCTGATCCGCCTGCAGCTCAAGCAGGGCCTCACGTCCGCGCAGCAGAGCGACCAGGTGATGACCGCGCTGAAGGCGCAAAGCCCGGACGTGACGCTGCAGCGCGTCGAGTTCGTCGGCCCGCAGGTCGGCCGGGAGCTCGCGACCGACGGCCTGCTCGCGCTCGCGTGCGTCGTGATCGGCATCGTGATCTACCTGTCGTTCCGCTTCGAATGGAAGTACGCGGTCGCGGGCATCATCGCGAACCTGCACGACGTCGTGATCATTCTCGGCTTCTTCGCGTTCTTCCAATGGGAGTTCTCGCTCGCGGTGCTCGCCGCGATCCTCGCGGTGCTCGGCTACTCGGTGAACGAGTCGGTCGTCATCTTCGACCGGATCCGCGAGACGTTCCGCCGCGAACGCAAGATGAGCGTGCAGGAAGTGATCAACCACGCGATCACGACCACGATGTCGCGGACGATCATCACGCACACGTCGACCGAAATGATGGTGCTGTCGATGTTCTTCTTCGGCGGCCCGACGCTGCACTACTTCGCGCTCGCGCTGACGGTCGGCATCCTGTTCGGCATCTACTCGTCGGTGTTCGTCGCGGGCTCGCTCGCGATGTGGCTCGGCATCAAGCGCGAAGACCTGATCAAGGAAAAGAAGCTCGCGCACGATCCGGACGATCCGAACGCGGGCGCGCAGGTGTAAGCGCGTCGCTGCCTCGGCAAACGGAAAAGGCCGGTTCGCTCGAACCGGCCTTTTTGCTTGTGCGCGCCGCCCTGCTCCGCTTCACCGGAACCCGAACCGCCTTCGCAGCACAGCCAGCGCCGCGAGACTCGGCACCGCCGCGAACATCACGTAGAAGCTCGGCGCGGTCTTCATCCCGGCCGCGCGGATCAGCCACGCGATGATGAACGGCCCGAAGCCGCCGAAGATCGTCACGCCGACGTTATACGCGAGCGACATCCCCGTCGTGCGGGTCTGCACCGGGAACACCCGGGACAGCAGCGCCGGCAGCCCCGCGAAATAGCCGGTCATCAGGAACGCGCACACGATCTGCACCGCGATCAGCGTGCCGAAGCCCGGATGCGCGACCGGGTACGCGAACGCCGGATGGATCAGCACGAGGATGCCGACGGCCGGCGCGGCCATCACGCGCACGCGGCCGTAGCGGTCCGACCAGTGGCCGACGAGCGGCGCGCCGGCGGCGCGCAATAAAAAACCGCCGCGCCCGGCAACGGAGCGCGGCGGTTTCCCGCAGGCGGCCCGGCGCGATCGGCGCCGGCGCGGCCCGGCTTACTGCTTGGCGGCGTCCTGCTTGACCGCTTCCGCCGTGATCAGCAGCTTGGTCTGCATCTTGAAGCCGTACTGCTTGCCGTAGTCGAGGCCGAATTCGTCGCGGTTGAACTCGCCCACCGCGTCGATGCCGCACACTTCGCGCTTGAGCATCGGGTGCGGCATGCACTTGAACGAATCGATCTTCAGCGTCAGCGGCTTGGTCACGCCGTGCAGCGTCAGGTTGCCGACCACCTCGGCCGGCTTGTCGCCCTTGAACTTCACCGTGCCCTTGTAGACCGCTTCCGGGTACTTCGCGACGTCGAAGAACTCGTTCGTCTGCAGGTGCTCGTCGAGCTTCGTGTTGCCGGTGCTGATCGACGCGAGCTGGGTCGTCACGTCGACCGTGCCCGTCTTCGCGGCGCGATCGAGCGTCACCGTGCCGCTCGACTTGTCGAACTTGCCGCGCCACACCGACAGGCCGCCGAAGTGGTCGGCCTCGAAGCTCGGGTACGTGTGGGTCGGGTCGAACTGGTACGTCGACACGTCGGCGAACGCCGGGAACGACAGGGCTGCGGCGAGCGCGCCCGCCGCGATCATCAGATGCTTGCTCAATTCAATCTCCTTGGAACGTCGCCGCACGCCGGTGCGGCTTCGGGTTGCGATGCCACGCCGCCGCGCTTACTTCGCGGCGACGATATGAAACTTGATCTGCACCTCGTCGGCGACGATCGACGTGTCCTTCCATTCGCCGGTGCCGACGTTGAACGCCGAACGCTTGATCGGCAGCACGCCGTCGAAGGCCTGCGTCGCGCCGCTCTGCGTGACGGTGACCGGCACGGTCAGCGTCTCGGTCTTGCCCTTGATCGTCAGCTTGCCGGTCACGTTGTACTTGTTGCCGCCGGCAGGCGCGATCGCGGTCGACTGGAAGGTCGCCTGCGGGTACGTCTTCGCGTCGAACCAGTCCTTGCCGGCGACCTGGTCGTTGTACATCTTGTCGCCGAGGTCGTAGCTCGCGATGTCGATCGCCACCTGCGCGCTGCCCTGCGCGGCCTTCGCGGGATCGAACTTGATCTGCGCGCTGAATTTCTTGAACACGCCTTCGGTCGGCACGTTCATCTGCTTCGACACGGCGGACACCTTGCTTTTCGCCAGATCGACGTCGGCATGCGCGGCGCCCGACGCGGCGAACGACGCCGCGGCGAACGCGGCCAGCAGCACGGAGCGGGAGAAAGACACTTTCATGGGATCCTTCATTTGGCAGAGGGGAGCATCCGCGACAGCAGGCCGTCGCGGTCCAACAACTGATGCTTGGCCACCGCGAGCACGTGCAGCGCGACGAGCGCAAGCAAAATGTAATTCAAAGACACATGGAGCGTCTTGAAGGTTTCCTTCAGCGCCGGATCGGGATCGATCAGGCGCGGCAGCGGCACGATGCCGAGATACACGACCGGGATGTTCGACGCGGAGCTGTACAGGTAGCCCGTCACCGGGATCACGATCATCAGCACGTACAGCAGCATGTGCACGCCGTGCGCGGCGATGCGCTGCAGCGCCGGCATGCCCGCGGGCGCCGGCGGCGGCATGTGGGTCGCGCGCCACAGCACGCGCACGGCGGCCAGCGCGAACACGGTCACGCCGATCCACTTGTGCCACGAGAAATACTTGAGCTTCGTCGGCGTGAAGCCGGGGATGTCGGTCATCACCCAGCCGAGCGCGAAGCCGCAGACGATCAGCAGTGCGATCAGCCAGTGCAGCGCGATCGCGGTGCTCGTATAGCGGGCCGATGCGGCCGGCAGCGAATTCGATGCCATGGATTCCTCAATTCAGCGAACGGCCGCGCCGCCAATCATCCGACGCAGGCCAAGGGCGCCATGCTACCGCAACCTTTTGTCGCGCGCGGACTCTCACCACGAACACGGCCGCCCGCGCGGCCCCCTGCCCGGCGTGACCGATCGGTCACATCCGATCCCGGTGTTGACACCGCAAAAAGCGCGTTTTGGTAAGATTGGCGCGGGTTCCGGCCCCGCCGACGCGTGTCCCTGCCGTCGCTCAACCGCTTTCCCCATGCATCGAAACGACCTGATTGCCTGCCACGAATGCGACGCACTGTTGCACAAACCGCGTCTTAGCGGCCGCGACGTCGCGCATTGCCCGCGCTGCGATGCGGTGCTCTACCGCAGCAGCTCGGCCCAGCTCGAGCGGATTTGCGCGCTCGCGCTCGCGGGGCTGATCACGTTCGTGATCGCGCAGGCGTTCCCGATCCTCGAGATGGACGTGAACGGCAACCGCGTGCAGACGACGCTGCTCGGCGCGATCGAATCGCTGTGGCGCCAGGACATGGCGCTCGTCGCCGTGATGGTGTTCTGCTCGACCGTGCTGTTTCCGCTCGTCGAGATGTCCGCGCTGCTGTATCTGCTGTTTCCGATGCGGCGCGGCATCGTGCCGCCCGGGTTCAACTTCGTGCTGCGCGCGATCCAGCTGGTGCGCCCGTGGGGGATGATCGAGGTGTTCATGCTCGGCATCATCGTGACCATCGTGAAGATGGTCTCGCTCGCGCGCGTCGTGCCGGAAGCCGCGCTGTTCGCGTTCGCCGCGCTGACGCTGATGATCGCCGTCGTGCTGATGTTCGACCCGCAGCGGCTGTGGGACCTCGCCGACGAGCTGCGCGCCGGGCCCGGCGACGACGAAGCGCCGCTGCCGGAGGCGCCCCGCCGATGACGACGCCGACCGCCGCCCGCGAGGGCCTCGCCAGCTGCCACACGTGCGGGCTCGTGCAGCCGCTCGACCGCACGCACGCACACGCGCATTGCGCACGCTGCGGCGCCGCGCTCCATTTCCGCACGCCGAACAGCATCGCGCGCACCTGGGCGCTGCTGCTCGCCGCCGCGATCCTCTACATTCCGGCGAACCTGCTGCCGATCATGCGCACGTCGTCGCTCGTCGGCGCGCAGCAGGACACGATCATGAGCGGCGTCGTCTATTTCTGGACCTCGGGCGAGTGGCCGCTCGCCGTCGTCGTGTTCGTCGCGAGCATCCTCGTGCCGATGCTCAAGCTCGGCGTGCTCGTGATCCTCGTGATCAGCGCGCAGCGCCGCTCGCCGTGGCGGCCGCTGCAGCGCACGCGCCTGTTCCGGATCGTCGAGCGCATCGGCCGCTGGTCGATGCTCGACATCTTCGTCGTGACGCTCACCGTCGCGCTCGTCCACTTTCGTTCGCTCGCCGTGATCACGGCCGGCCCCGGCGCGCTCGCGTTCGGCTCGGTCGTGATCCTCACGATGCTGGCGTCGATGCAGTTCGATCCCCGCCTGATCTGGGATCCCGTCGAAAACTCAGGGAAACACCATGAATAGTCCGCAAGGCCCGCAGCACGACCGGCCCCGGCCCCCCGATCCGGCGATCTCGACGAAAAGCGGCTGGCTGCCGTCGCTCGTCTGGCTCGTGCCGCTGGTCGCCGCGCTGATCGGCATCGGCCTCGTGATCAAGTCCGTGCGCGAGCGCGGCCCGGAAATCACGATCAGCTTCCGCAGCGCCGAAGGCCTCGAGCCCGGCAAGACCCAGGTCAAGTACAAGGACGTCGAGATCGGCATCGTCAAGACGATCACGCTGTCGAAGGACCTGGCGCGCGTGCTGGTCGACGTGCAGCTCAAGAAGGAGGCCGAGGACTTCGCGGTGAAGGGCTCGCGCTTCTGGGTCGTGCGCCCGCGGATCGGCGCGACCGGCGTGTCGGGGCTCGGCACGCTGCTGTCGGGCGCGTACATCGGCGTCGACGCCGGCCGCTCGCAGGAAGGGCAGACCGACTTCACGGGCCTCGAGACGCCGCCGCCCGTCACCGGCGACCAGAAGGGCACGCAGTACGTGCTGCGCGGCGCGTCGCTCGGCTCCATCGACATCGGCTCGCCGGTCTACTACCGGCGCGTGCAGGTCGGCCAGGTGGTCGGCTTCGCGCTCGACAAGGACGGCACGGGCGTGACCGTCAACGTGTTCGTCAACGCGCCGTACGACCAGTACGTCGGCGTCAACTCGCGCTGGTGGCAGGCGAGCGGCGTCGACCTGCGGCTCGACTCGAGCGGCTTCAAGCTGAACACGCAGTCGCTCGCGACCGTGATCCTCGGCGGCATCGCGTTCCAGGCGCCGCCGAACCAGACGAACGGCTCGGCCGCGCCGAACAACACGGTGTTCCACCTCGGCTCCGACGAGGCCGACGCGATGCGCGAGCCGGACGGCCCGCCGCTGCAGGTCGTGATGAACTTCAACCAGTCGCTGCGCGGGCTCGCGGTCGGCGCGCCGGTCGACTTCCGCGGCATCGTGCTCGGCGAGGTCACGAACATCGGCATCGACTACGATCCGAAGGCGAAGAGCTTCACGATGCCGGTGACGATGAACCTCTATCCGGAACGGCTCGGCCGGCGCTTCCGCGAAACGATCGAGAGCAAGGGCGAGACCGCGCGCCGCGGGATCGTCGAGCGGCTCGTCGAGCGCGGGCTGCGCGGCCAGCTGCGCACCGGCAACCTGCTGACGAGCCAGCTCTACGTCGCGCTCGACTTCTTCCCGAAGGCGGCGGCCGCGAAGATCGATCCGGCGCGCCAGCCGCTCGAGCTGCCGACCGTGCCGAACGAGCTCGAGGAGCTGCAGGTGGTGGTCGCCGACATCGCGAAGAAGCTCGACAAGGTGCCGTTCGAGCAGATCGGCGCGAACCTGAACAGCACGCTCGCGAATGCCGACCGGCTGTTCAAGCAGCTCGACACGCAGGTCGCGCCCGAGGCGCGCGACACGCTGTCGGCCGCGAAGCAGACCTTCTCGGCCGCCGAGGCGACGCTGCAGCAGGATTCGCCGCTGCAGTCCGACGTGCGCGGCGCGCTGAAGGAGCTCACGCGCACGCTGCAATCGCTGAACGCGCTCTCGGACTATCTGGAGCGCCACCCCGAATCGCTGCTCAAGGGCAAGCCAGGAGACAAGCAATGACGACACGCGTGAACGGTTTCGCGAGCGGCGCGGCGGTGGTGTTCGCCGCGCTGGCGCTCGCCGCGTGCAGCTCGCCGCCCGCGCGGTTCTATACGCTCACCCCCGCCGACGCGGCGCTCGCGGTGCGCACGGCGCCCGCCAATCCGCCGTTCCTGATCGAGGTGCCGTCCGTCGGCGTGCCCGAGCAGGTCGCGAAGAACCAGCTCGTCGTGCAGAAGAACGCCGCGCAGGTCGACGTGCTCGAGCTGGAGCGCTGGGCGTCGCCGCCCGCCGACGAGATCCGCCGCGCGCTGTCCGACGACCTCGCCGCGCAGCTCGGCACGATCGACGTCGTGAATTCCGCGTATCCGGCAGGCGTGCCCGTGTACCGGGTCAGCGTCAACGTGCAGCGCTTCGAGTCGTGGCCGGCCAAGCGCGCGGCGATCGACGCGGTGTGGAGCGTGCGCGCGGTCGGCACGCAGGTTGTGATGACCTGCCGCACGAGCGTCGCCGAGCCGGTCGGCGACGGCTACGACGCGCTCGTCGCCGGTCATCGGCGCGCGCTCGACGCGATCGCGACGCAGGCGGCCGCCGGCGTGCGCGCGTTGGCCGCGCGGCGCGGCGGGCCGGCCGCGACGGCTTCCGGCGGCAAGTCCGCCGCGCCGCTCGTCCCGTGCCCGGCGAACCCGACGTCCGGCGACGCCGCCGGCGCGACCGGCAAAGCGGGGACGTAACCGGCAGCGACCGCGGCGTGCGCGCGGCTTCGACGTGCGCGCTACGCCGCGCCCCGCACATGACTCGCGAGCCAGGCGACCCACCGATCTTGCATTCTTTGTCACAATCCGCCGGAACCGGCGACAGGCAATCCGGTCGGCTTGCATTTTCGAGACTGATTGACGATCCTACGCAGGTTCCCTGCTTGCGCCGGCCGTCGATCCGCCCTTCGCCGGGGCCGCGCCGTGCCGCCCGCAAGCCGCAGCGCCCTTCGCCCGCGCGCGTGACGCCGCGCGAGCCGTATCGAACGGGCCGCTTGCGGGTCGCCCTGGGCCGCCGCGCCGTGCCGGGCGGCCCGGCCAGCCACACCGCAACCCAAGGCGCCGCGCCCGCTTCGCGGCCGTCGCCGCATCCGAAACCCGCCCGACCAGGGCTTTCGCCATTCCGTTTCCGTTTATGTTTCGTTCCCTGACGACCCTGATCCAAAAGTGGCGCGCGTCGCGCAGTGCGAGCCACCAGCTCGACGCGCTGCTGGCGCACGCCGACGCCGACGCGCCCTACGCCGAGCGCAGCGAATGGCTGATCGAGCTCGCGCACTGGCTGCGCCGCGGCGGCGCGATGCAGGCCGCGGCGAAGGACGCCGCCGAACGCGACGACGACGCGCGCACGTTCCCCGCGCATGCGCGGCTGCGCTACCTGTTCCACGTGCTCGACCGCAACCCGGCGTGGAAATCGCATGCCGCGCGGACCCTGCGCGGCATCCTGCGCGAATGCGACGGCATCTCGCTGCTGTGCGACGCGGGCATGCCCGTGCACTCGGGCTTCTTCGGCGCGCTGTTCGAGCGGCTCGACTCGTCGATGATCCCGCCCGCGCCGAACCGCCGCGAACTGTCCGCGCTGTTCACGCTGATGTTCCCCGCGCCGGAAGATGCCCAGTGGATCGGCGCGCTGCCCGACGACCTGCTCGCGCGCCTCGCCGACCTGCTGTCGTTCGACGTGACCGACGACGAGCGTCACGAGCCCGGCTCGCTTTCTCGGGACCTGCTCGCGGCGCTGCACAACCTGACCTGCCAGATCAGCTCGACCGGCCTGTCGCAGACCGTGCGCAGCCGCCTGTCCGACGACGACGCGCCCAAGCCGCTCGAAGCGCAGCCGTTCTACCGGCTGACGGGCGCGATGCTCGCGGTCGAATCCGCGCACGCCGCGCTCGAGGAAGGCGGCGCCCCGAGCAAGCTGCTGCACGAGGTCAACTACCTGCGCGTGCTGCTCGACGAATGCCGGATCGCGGTCGACGACGTGTTCGCGCACCTGTACCGCAACGGCGTGTCGGTCGACATCGTGTTCCAGGTCGAGCGGATGCGGATGCGCATCCAGCGCGCGGAAATGCTGCTGAACGCGTGGATGGCGCGCGACGACCTGCGCGGGACCGCGCGCCTCACGGCCGAGCTCGTCGATGCCAACCAGAACAGCCAGAGCGTGTCGCACCTCGTGCGCAGCAATTTCTCGCTGTTCGCGCGCAAGCTCGTCGAGACAAACGCGGACACCGGCGAGCACTACATCACGCGCGGCCGCGCCGAATACCTGAAGATGCTGCGGATGGCCGCGGGCGGCGGGCTCGTCACCGTCGCGACGGTCTGCCTGAAGTTCGCGATCACCGGCGCACACCTGCAGTCGATGCTCGAAGGGCTGCTGGCCGGCGTCAACTACGCGGCGAGCTTCATGGTGATGCACTTCCTGCACTTCACGCTCGCGACCAAGCAGCCGGCGATGACCGCGCCGACGCTCGCGCGCGAGCTCGACGGCACGGTCCACGACGACGGCGTGAAGCAGTTCGTGTCGTCGGTGATCGCGCTGATCCGCACGCAGGCGGCGGCGATCTGCGGCAACGTGCTCGTCGTGCTGCCGGTGTGCCTGCTCGTGCAGCTGTTCGCGGGCGGCGTGCTGCATGCGAACCTGATCTCGGCGCACAAGGCGCATGCGACGCTGCAGTCGTTCTCGCTGCTCGGCCCGACGCCGCTCTATGCGGCGCTCACGGGCGTGCTGCTGTGGTCGTCGAGCCTGCTCGCCGGCTGGGCGGACAACTGGTTCGTGCTGCATCGCGTCGGCGACGCGCTCGCATACAACCGCCGGCTGCGCCTCACGCTCGGCGCGGCCGGCGCGGCCAAGCTCGCGCATTTCTGCCGCTCGAACGTCGCCGGCGTGGTCGGCAACGTCGGCCTCGGCCTGATGCTCGGCCTCGTGCCGGTGATCGTCACCGCCGTCGCGTTTTCGTTCGAGGTGCGTCACGTGACGCTGTCCGCGGGCTCGATCGGCATCGCGCTCGGCGTGCTCGGCAAGGACACGCTCGGCTCGCCCGAGCTGTGGTGGGCGGCGGCGGGCGTGCTCAGCATGGCGATCCTCAACGTCGCGGTGAGCTTCGCGCTCGCGTTCACGATGGCCGTGCGCTCGCGCAGCCTGCGGCCGACCAAGGTGCGCGCGCTCGTCGGCGCGATCGGCCGGGCGGTGCTCGCGAATCCGCTCGTGCTGGTCTGGCCGGCAGCCGGCGCGACGGCCCGCGCGGGGCAGTCGGGGTCGCACTGAGCGCCGCGTGCGGCCCGCCGGGTCGGGCCGCACGGCGCCGCACGCCGAACGGATTCCACGAGGGGCGGCCGGCCGCTTCGAACCGGCCTCTGCGGGCCGCCGGCGGCCCTCGCGGCACGACGCGCCGGCCCTGCCGCCCGCGCCGCGTACAATAATGGACTTTTGTCCGTCCTCCCCCGCCTTATGTCCTCGCCCACCCAGTACGAATTCTTCGCCCCCTGCCCGCGCGGCCTCGAAGCGGCGCTTGCCGCCGAGCTGGCCGAGATCGCCGGCAGCCATCTGAACGGCGCGCCGTTCGCCGCGGGCGCGCAGGTGCCGGGCGGCGTCCATTTCCGGGGCGGCTGGGCCGCCGGGATGGCCGCGAACCTGCATTCGCGGATCGCGAGCCGCGTGCTGCTGAAGATCGCGCACCGCCCGTACCGCAACGAGCAGGACGTCTACGCGCTCGCGCTCGAGCAGCCGTGGGAGCGCTGGTTCGCGGCGACGCAGACGCTGCGCGTCGACATCACCGCGATCAAGTCGCCGCTCAAGAGCCTCGAGTTCGCGACGCTGCGCGTGAAGGACGCGATCTGCGACCGGATGCGCGACAAGACCGGCGCGCGCCCGAGCATCGACACCGGCGCGCCCGACGTGCGCGTGTTCGCGTTCCTGACCGCCACCGACTGCACGCTGTACCTCGACACGTCCGGCGAGCCGCTGTTCAAGCGCGGCTGGCGCCTCGACAAGGGTGCGGCACCGCTGCGCGAGAACCTCGCGGCCGGCATCCTGCGCCTGACGGGCTGGACGCCGGGCACGCCGCTGTACGACCCGATGTGCGGCAGCGGCACCTTCCTCGCGGAAGCCGCGCAGATCGCGCTGGGCGTCGCACCGGGCGTCGAGCGCCGCTTCGGCTTCGAAAAGCTCAAGCAATACGACATCACCGCGTGGCAGGGCCTGAAGGTCGCGGCGCTCGACGCGAAGCGCGCGGCGCGCGGCAAGCGCGACGATTTGCTCGTCTACGGCAGCGACATCTCCGGCGACATGCTCGAGAAGGCGCGCGCGAACCTCGAACGCGCGGGCGTGCCGTCGCTGTGGCTCAAGCAGGTCGACGCGCGCGCGATGACGCCGCCGTGCGACGCGCCGGGGATCATCGTCGCGAACCCGCCGTACGGCGAGCGGATCGAAGTGCGCGGCCGCGGCCCGCGCGGCGACGCGCGCGAGACGGGCCGCAATCGCGGCAACGACGACGCGTTCCGCCGCACCCACACCGACGCGCCCGACAGCGAGTTCTTCAATGCGCTCGGCGACGCGCTGAAGCAGCGCTTCGCCGGCTGGCAGGCGTTCCTGCTGACGTCCGACCGCGCGCTGCCCGGCCAGCTCCGGCTGCGCGAATCGGCGAAGACGCCGCTCTTCAACGGCGCGCTCGAATGCCGGCTGTTCCGCTTCGACCTGATCGCGGGCAGCGTGAAGGCGCGTCCGGCCGCGCCGGACGGCGACGCCTGAGCGACGCGCGTTCGCGACCGTGCGAACGCGCACCCAGCGGGCGGCGCCTCTGCGGCCGCCCGCCGCCGAGGCTGGCCGCACGGCCCCGCGCATCCCCTCACCTCCTCTGCGAACCAGACGCGAAACCGTCTCCCGTGACGGATCGTCGTCCTGACGTTCCCGGCGCGCGACCGGCCGATCCGCGCACCTCCCGCCACGACTCGGCCGTGACGCATCCGGACGGTTGCCCGTCAGGGCTGACGAAGCTACTGACAGCACGCTGTCAGCAGCCCTCGATCACACTGCAATCCCGGCGCAATGCAACGCTGGTTTCCCAGACAAAATCAAACGAAACAAGGAGCAGGTCATGACGTCCGCACCCCAGGAACAACGCGCAATCGCCTGGTTCGACATTCCGTCCCTGGATTTCGACCGCGCGATCCGCTTCTACGAAACCGTGCTGCAGACGACGCTGCATCGCGACGTGATCGGCGGCGTGCCGATGGCCGTGTTCGGCCACGAAGCGTCGGCCACCGGCGGCAGCATCGTCTACGACCCGCAGCAGATGAAGCCGAGCGCGACCGGCGTGCTCGTCTACCTGAATGCGGGCGAATCTGTCGTCGCGGCGCTCGACCGCGCGAAGCGCGCGGGCGGCGTCGTGCAGGGGTCGGTCGTCGAACTGCCGAACAACTACGGTTACATCGGCTACCTGATCGATACCGAAGGCAACCGCGTCGGCCTGCACGCGCCGAAATGCCACTGACGGCGTCCACCGGGCGGCGGGCGCGGCGCTATCATCGCGGTGTCGCCGCTTTTGACGGAATCGAGGTGCAGCAATGACGCGTCGTGCCGATCGCCTGTTCCAGATCGCCGAGCTGCTGCGCGGGCGTCGCCTGACGACCGCGCAGCAGCTGGCCGACTGGCTGTCGGTGTCGCCGCGCACCGTGTACCGTGACGTGCGCGACCTGCAACTGTCAGGGGTGCCGATCGAAGGCGAGGCCGGCATCGGCTACCGGCTGAACCGCAACGCGAGCCTGCCGCCGCTCACCTTCACCGCGGAGGAGCTCGCGGCGCTCGCCGCCGGCGCGCGGATGCTCGAGACCTGGGGCGGCGCGCGCTTCGCGGGCGGCGCCCGTTCGGCGCTCGCGAAGATCGCGTCGGCGATGCCGGCCGACAAGCGCACCGCGCTCGACCGCCTGCCGGTGTTCGCGCCGTCGTTCCACATCGACGCGGCGTTCTGCGCGAAGGTCGATGCGATCCACCAGGCGGTGGACACGCGGCACGTCGTCAGCTTCGCGTATCGCGACCGCCTCGGCGCGAACACGCAGCGCCGCGTGTGGCCGCTCGGGCTCGTGTACTGGGGCGGACGCTGGACGATCGGCGCGTGGTGCGAGCTGCGCGACGACTTTCGCACCTTCGACATCGCGCGGATGGGCGACATCACCGTGCACGAGCAGTTTCCGGACATGGAAGGGCGCCGCATCGCGGATTACATGCGGATCGCGGAAGCGCCGATGCGCTGACGCGCCCGAGCAGGCGGCACGCAGCGGCACAGTCGCGCGCGCCGCCGCCGGTTCGCTCATTCCCCGAACACCACCGCTCGCTTCGGTCGTTCGTCCACGTGCAGCGAGAACACGTCGGCGCGCGCATAGTGCCCGACCACGTCGAAGTCGTAACGCGCGCGCACCAGCTCGTCGAGATCGATGCGCGCGGTGACGAGCCCCTCTTCCCCGATCAGCGGCTCGGCCAGCACGTCGCCGAGCGGTCCGACGATCACGCTGCCGCCGCGGATCAGCGGCCGCTCCGGGTCCCAGCCCGGCACGTCGATCCCGAGCGCGCGCGGCGACGGCAGCACCTGGCACGCGCTCACGACAAAGCAGCGCCCTTCGTGCGCGATATGGCGCATCGAGCTTTGCCAGACGTCGCGCTCGTCGACGGTCGGCGCGCACCAAATCTGCACGCCCTTCGCATACATCGCGCAGCGCAACAACGGCATGTGGTTCTCCCAGCAGATCACGGCGCCGGCCCGCCCCGCGGCGGTCTCGACGATGGGCAGCGTCGAGCCGTCGCCCTGCCCCCAGATCAGCCGCTCGGTGCCGGTCGGCATCAGCTTGCGATGCTTCGCGACGAGCCCGTCGCGCGGATCGAAAAACAGCGCCGTGCAATAGAGCGTGCTGCCGCCGCGCTCGATCACGCCGACCACGAGGCTCGCGCCGGTGCGCTGCGACAGCGCGGCCAGCTCGTCGGTTTCCGGCCCCGGCACGTCGATCGCCTGCGCGGCATAGCGCGCGTACGCGTCGCGGCCTTCGGGCAGCCGGTAGCCGAGCCGCGTGCCGAAGATCTCGCCTTTCGGATAGCCGCCCAGCACGGCTTCGGGCAGCACCACGAGCGATGCGCCGCAATCGCGGATCGCCGCTTCGTAGCCGAGGATCTTGTCGAGCGTGGCGCGCGTGCCGGCAGGCGATGTGCCGAGCTGCAGCGCGGCGATGACCGAGGTGGACATGACGGTGTCTCCGGTGATGGAAATGACGCCATCTTTGTCGATAAGATTCCATCGATCAAATCGATGGAACGATAAGTGATATGAACGGCGATGATATCTCTCGCATCGACCTGAACCTGCTGAAGGTGTTCGAGGCGCTGTACGAGGAAGGCGGCGCGAGCCGCGCGGCGCTGCGGCTCGATCTGACGCAGTCGGCCGTCAGCGCGGCGCTCGCACGGCTGCGCGTGCTCTACGCCGATCCGCTGTTCGTGCGCACCGGCCGAGGGCTCGCGCCGACGCCGCGCGCGGACGAGCTGAAGCCGATCCTGTCCGACGCGCTCGACCGCTGCCGGCAGAGCCTCGCGATCGCCGCCGACAGCGGCGACCGGCTCGGCCGCACGATCTCGCTCGGGCTGTCGGACGACTTCGAGATCGCGCTCGGCAGCGCGCTGATCGCCGCGGTCGCGAAGGAGGCGGCCGGCATCCGGCTGATCTTCCGGCAGACGCACAGCGGCATCGCCGGCGACGCGCTGCTGCGGCACGGCGTCGACCTCGCGATCGCGTCGGGCGGATTTTCGGCGAGCGGGCTGAGCCGGCGCGCGGTCGCGACCGGCGGCTACGCGTGCCTGATCGATCCGGCGGCGCGCGCACGGTCGGCGCGCGCGCTGACACTCGCCGACTATCTGCGGCACGACCATCTGCTGGTGTCGTCAGGGGGCGTGATCGGCATCGTCGACGAAGCGCTGGCCGCGCTCGGCCACAAGCGGCGCGTCGCCGCGTCGACCACGCATTTCGCCGCGCTGCCTTACCTGCTGCTCGGCACGGCCGCCATCGCGACGATCCCCGCGCACGCGGCGCGGGCGATCGCGCGGACGACGCCGCTGCGCTGCGTCGCATGCCCGGTCGAACTGCCCGGCTATCCGGTAGAAATCGGCTGGCGCACGAGCACGCAGCGCGATCCGGCGATCGTGCGTGTGCGCGACACCGTCGCCGCGTGCATCGAACGGATCGTCAGGCCATGAAAAAAGCCCGATCGGCGCAATGCCGATCGGGCCGTCCCAGTCCGGCTGACTGCTTGACGAAGCAAGCACGTCAGTCGACCGACTTCACCATATCCTCGATGACCTTCTTCGCATCGCCGAACACCATCATCGTCTTGTCCATGTAGAACAGGTCGTTGTCGAGCCCCGCATACCCCGCCGCCATCGACCGCTTGTTGACGATCACCGTGCGCGCCTTGTACGCCTCGATGATCGGCATCCCCGCGATCGGCGACTTCGGATCGTTCTTCGCCGCCGGGTTCACCACGTCGTTCGCGCCGAGCACCAGCACCACGTCGACCTGGCCGAACTCGCCGTTGATGTCCTCCATCTCGTGCACGATCTCGTACGGCACTTCCGCTTCCGCGAGCAGCACGTTCATGTGCCCCGGCATCCGCCCGGCGACCGGGTGGATCGCGTACTTCACGTCGATCCCCTTCTCGACCAGCTTGTCGGTCAGCTCCTTCAGCGCATGCTGCGCGCGCGCGACCGCGAGGCCGTAGCCCGGCACGATCACGACCGTCTCCGCGTTGCCGAGCATGAACGACGCGTCCTCTGCCGAGCCCGACTTCACCGGCCGCTGCTCCTGCGCGCCGCCGGCGGCGCCCGCCGACGCCTCGCCGCCGAAGCCGCCGAGGATCACGTTGAAGAACGAGCGGTTCATCGCGTGGCACATGATGTACGACAGGATCGCGCCCGACGAGCCGACCAGCGAGCCGGCGATGATCAGCATCGCGTTGTTCAGCGAGAAGCCGATGCCCGCCGCCGCCCACCCCGAGTACGAGTTCAGCATCGACACGACCACCGGCATGTCCGCGCCGCCGATCGGGATGATGATCAGCACGCCGAGCACGAACGCGATCGCCGTCATGATCACGAACGGCAGCCACGATTGCGTCAGCATGAACAGGATGCCGAAGCCGAGCATCGCCAGCGCGAGCATCAGGTTGATCAGGTGCTGGCCCGCATACACGACCGGCGCGCCCTGGAACAGCCGGAACTTGTACTTGCCCGACAGCTTGCCGAACGCGATCACCGACCCGGAGAACGTGATCGCGCCGACGAACGTGCCGATGAACAGCTCGACCCGGTTGCCGTACGGGATGAAGTTCGGCACCGTCGCGTCCTGCGGCACGAGCCCGAACGCTTCCGGCTCGGCCACCACCGCATACGCGATGCACACCGCCGCGAGGCCGATCAGCGAGTGCATCGCCGCGACGAGCTCCGGCATCTTGGTCATCTCGACGCGCGCGGCAACCACCGCGCCGACCGCGCCGCCGACCACCAGCGCGCCGAGCACGAGCCCGAGGCCGAGCGGCAGGTTCGCGCCGAGCCACGCGGCCTGCTTGAAGATCAGCGCGACCGTCGTGAGGATCGCGATGGCCATCCCGACCATCCCGAACAGGTTGCCGCGCCGGGCGCTCTTCGGGTTCGACAGCCCCTTCAGCGCCTGGATGAAGCAGACCGACGCGATCAGGTAGAGGAGCGTAACGACGTTCATGCTCATCGCGCGCCCTCCTTGCCGCCTTCGATGCGCTTGGGCTCCTTCTTCTTGAACATCTCGAGCATCCGTCTCGTGACGAGGAACCCGCCGAACACGTTGACCGCCGCGAGCACGACCGCGAGCGTGCCGAACACCTTGCCGGCCGTGCCGACCGTCAGCGCGGTGGCGAGCATCGCGCCGACGATCACGATCGCCGAGATCGCGTTGGTCACCGCCATCAGCGGCGTGTGCAGCGCGGGCGTGACGTTCCACACCACGTGGTAGCCGACGTACACCGCCAGCACGAAGATGATCACGTTGATCACCGTGTGATTGATGACTTCCATGGTCCCCTCCGGTTACTTGCGGGCGACTTCGCCGTCGCGGCACAGCAGCGTCGCGGCGACGATGTCGTCGGTCAGGTCGATGTTCAGCGCGCCTTCCTTCGTCACGATCAGCTTCATGAAGTCGAGCAGGTTGCGCGCGTACAGCGCGGACGCATCCGACGCGACCATCGACGCGAGGTTGGTGTGGCCCGCGATCGTCACGCCGTTGTGGACGATCACCTGATCGGCGACCGTCAGCGGGCAGTTGCCGCTCTTCCTGCCGTCGAATTCGGGCCCGCGGCCGGCCGCGAGGTCGACCAGCACCGAGCCGGGCTTCATCGACTGCACGGTCTCGACCGAGATCAGCGTCGGCGCGGGGCGGCCCGGGATCAGCGCGGTGGTGATGATGATGTCGGCCTGCTTCGCGCGCTCGTGCACGAGCGCGGCCTGGCGGCCGAGCCACGAGGCGGGCATCGGCCGCGCATAGCCGCCGACGCCTTGCGCGGCCTCGCGCTCCTCGTCGGTTTCATAAGGCACGTCGAGGAACTTCGCGCCGAGCGATTCGATCTGCTCCTTCACGGCCGGCCGCACGTCGGACGCCTCGATCACCGCGCCGAGGCGCTTCGCGGTCGCGATCGCCTGCAGGCCCGCGACGCCCGCGCCGAGGATCAGCACGCGCGCCGCCTTCACGGTGCCGGCGGCCGTCATCAGCATCGGCAGGAAGCGCGGGTACAGATCGGCCGCGACCAGCACCGCCTTGTAGCCGGCGATGTTCGCCTGCGACGACAGCACGTCGAGGCTCTGCGCGCGTGTGGTGCGCGGCGCGGCCTCCAGCGCGAAGCCGGTCACGCCGGCCGCCGCGAGCTGCGCGGCCTGCTCGCCGTTGAACGGATCGAGCATGCCGATCAGCACGGAGCCGCGCTTGAGCGACGGGATCTCGGTTTCGGTGGGCGCCTGGACCTTCAGCACGATGTCGGCGTCGAAAGCGGCCGACTGGTCGGTCAATTCAGCGCCGGCGGCCGCATAGGCATCGTCGGGATAGCTGGCCGCGACGCCCGCCCCCTTCGCCACGCTCACGCGGTGGCCGGCGGCCGCGTATTTCTTGACGGTCTCCGGCGTCGCAGCCACGCGCGCCTCGTACGCCCGCGTTTCAGCAGGCACTCCGATATGCATCGTCGATTCCTCCAGTCATTACAGTAATTAATTCTTCAATTCGATTCTTACTGCGACGGCGAGCCGGACAGGCTTGCATACCGGCTCACGAGCAACGGCTATCACGGTGCACTTTAACCGAAAGCGGGGAGCGCGCCAGCAGTTTCCGCACGATCGTGCGGCGCTGTTGCGTTGCAGCACTTGACAGACGCGCACCGCCCGCGTCGATGATCTTGCGGGGTCGGATCATTCATCGCTGCATGCCCGGCAGTGTCCGGGCGCAACCGGTAAAATGCGATCCCATGAAACCCGAAATCTGGACCCCGCACGTGACCGTCGCGGCGATCGTCGAGCGCGCCGGCCGCTTTCTCGTGATCGAGGAAGAAACCTCGGCGGGCCTGCGCATCAACCAGCCCGCCGGCCACCTCGAAGCCGGCGAATCGCTCGCCGACGCCGTGATCCGCGAAACGCTCGAGGAAACCGCGCATCCGTTCGAGCCCGACGCGCTCGTCGGCGTGTACCTCGCCCATTACGACCGCCCCGGCAACGCGGGCGCCACCTACCTGCGCTTCACGTTCTGCGGCGCGGCGGGCGAGCCGCTCGCCGGACACCGGCTCGACGACGGCATCGTCCGCACGCTGTGGATGACGGCCGACGAACTGCGTGCATGCGGCGACCGTCACCGCTCGCCGGCGGTGATGCGCTGCGTCGACGACTATCTCGCCGGGCGGCGCGTGCCGCTCGATTTCGTGCATACGCATTCGGTCGCGCCGCGGCCGGACGCATTCGATCGTCAGGTGGTGAACAAATGAGCAAGCGACGTGTCGTGGTCGGCATGTCGGGCGGCGTCGATTCGTCGGTGACCGCGTGGCTGCTGAAGGAACAGGGTTACGACGTCATCGGCCTGTTCATGAAGAACTGGGAAGACGACGACGACGGCGAATACTGCTCGACGCGCCAGGACTGGATCGACGTCGTGTCGGTCGCCGACCTGATCGGCATCGACGTCGAGGCCGTCAACTTCGCCGCCGAATACAAGGACCGCGTGTTCGCCGAGTTCCTGCGCGAATACTCCGCCGGCCGAACGCCGAACCCGGACGTGCTGTGCAACGCCGAGATCAAGTTCAAGGCGTTCCTCGATCACGCGATGACGCTCGGCGCGGAAACGATCGCGACCGGCCACTACGCGCGCGTGCGCGAGCGCGACGGCCGCTTCGAGCTGCTGAAGGCGTTCGATCATACGAAAGACCAGTCGTATTTCCTGCACCGGCTGAACCAGGCGCAGCTGTCGAAGACGATGTTCCCGCTCGGCGAGATCCCGAAGACGAAGGTGCGCGAGATCGCCGCGCAGATCGGGCTGCCGAATGCGAAGAAGAAGGATTCGACGGGCATCTGCTTCATCGGCGAGCGGCCGTTCCGCGATTTCCTGAACCGCTATCTGCCGACGAAACCCGGCCCGATGAAGACGCCCGACGGCAAGACGGTCGGCGAGCACATCGGCCTCGCGTTCTACACGTTCGGCCAGCGCAAGGGCATCGGCCTCGGCGGCAGCAAGGACGGCAGCGGCGAGCCATGGTTCGTCGCCGCGAAGGACATCCCGTCGAACACGCTGTACGTCGTGCAGGGCCACGACCATCCGTGGCTGCTGTCGCGCCGGCTCGTCGCCGGCAACGTGAGCTGGACCGCCGGCGAGCCGCCGGCCGACGGCTTCGCGTGCGGCGCGAAGACCCGCTACCGGCAGGCGGACGCGGGCTGCTCGTTCGCGCGGGACGGCGGCGAGCGCTTCTCGCTGACCTTCGACGACGCGCAATGGGCGGTCACGCCCGGCCAGTCGGCGGTGCTGTACGACGGCGAGATCTGCCTCGGCGGCGGCATCATCGAATTCGCGGCGACCGGCCAGCCGGGCCAGCCCGGCCATGGGGCGCCCGCGGAGGCCGGCGCGCCGGCGCTCGCCGAAACACGCTGAGCGGCCTGCCGGCCCGTTCCCGATCCTCCCTCCCGAACCGCGCCGCGCCGCCGTCCGTCAGGCCGTGCGGCGCAACGCGCCGTCGTAGCGCTCGCGCGCCGCGTCGAGTTCGGGAAAATGCCGCCCGGCCCTGCCGGCGCGTCAGCGCAGGCCTGGCGATTCCCGTAGTAGACTCTCGCCCAGCATCGGCGCCGGTCGCAGCGCGCATGCGCGGCCCCGCGAGACGGATGTCGCCGCGCACCCGGCACAGGCGGCCGCCGGCTGTTGCGCCCGCCGCCGCGCCGCTGCATCGCGCATCGCGGCGATCCAGAAAATGTATAGGGAGTCCCCAATGTTTTCCCGACGCTATCTCGCGATGTGGTGCGCCGTCGTCCTGTTCATGGCGGTCGCGGCCCTCGCCGCCGGCCATGCGATCGCGTGGCCCTGGCTCGCGATCCCCGCCGCCCTCGTCGCCCTCGGCCTGTACGACCTGAACCAGGACCGTCACGCGATCCTGCGCAACTACCCGCTGTGGGGCCACCTGCGCTTCCTGTTCGAATTCATCCGGCCGGAAATCCGCCAGTACTTCGTCGAGGACGACACCGACGAGAAACCGTTTTCGCGCGCGCAGCGCAGCCTCGTCTACCAGCGCGCGAAGAACGTCGGCGACAACCGCCCGTACGGCACCGAGCTGAACGTGAAGGCGCTCGCGCACGAATGGATCAGCCATTCGCTCGCGCCGACCAAGCTGCCGAACCACGATTTCCGCATCCGCGTCGGCGCGGGCCGCGCGCAGCCGTACGATATCTCGATCTTCAACATCTCGGCGATGAGCTTCGGCTCGCTGTCCGCGAACGCGATCCGCTCGCTGAACCTCGGCGCGAAGAAAGGCGGCTTCGCGCACGACACGGGCGAAGGCTCGCTGTCGAAATACCACCGCGAGCACGGCGGCGACATCATCTGGGAAATCGCGTCCGGCTACTTCGGCTGCCGCAACGACGACGGCACGTTCAGCCCGGACAAGTTCGCGAAGCAGGCGGCCGATCCGCAGGTGAAGATGATCGAGATCAAGCTGTCGCAGGGCGCGAAGCCGGGCCACGGCGGCGTGCTGCCGGCCGCGAAGATCACGCCCGAGATCGCCGAGACGCGCGGCGTGCCGATGGGCAAGGACTGCATCTCGCCGGCGACGCACTCGGAATTCTCGACGCCGCGCGGGCTGCTCGAATTCGTCGAGCGGCTGCGCACGCTGTCCGGCGGCAAGCCGACCGGCTTCAAGCTGTGCATCGGCCATCCGTGGGAGTTCTTCGGCATCGCGAAGGCGATGCTCGAGACCGGCATCGTGCCGGACTTCATCGTCGTCGACGGCGCCGAGGGCGGCACCGGCGCGGCGCCGCTCGAATTCACCGATCACGTCGGCGTGCCGCTGCAGGAAGGGCTGCTGCTCGTGCACAACACGCTCGTCGGGATCGGCGTGCGCGAGCGCGTGAAGATCGGCGCGAGCGGCAAGATCATCACCGCGTTCGACGTCGCGCGCACGCTCGCGATCGGCGCCGACTGGGTGAACTCCGCGCGCGGCTTCATGTTCGCGGTCGGCTGCATCCAGGCGCAGACCTGCCACACCGGCCGCTGCCCGACCGGCGTCGCGACGCAGGACCCGGTGCGCCAGCGCGCGCTCGTCGTGCCGGACAAGGCCGAGCGCGTGTACAACTTCCACCGCAACACGCTGCACGCGCTGCAGGAGCTCGTGCAGGCGGCCGGCCTCGCACATCCGTCCGAGCTGCGCGCGCATCACATCGTGCAGCGCATCGCGCCGCACGAGGTCCGGCTGATGTCGCAGCTGCTCAAGTACCTGAAGCCCGGCGCGCTGCTCGACGGCGGCCACTGCGGCTTTACGCTGTACGAGAAATGGTGGCCGCTCGCGCGCAGCGACTCGTTCACGCTCGGCGACGCCGTCTACGCGTCGATCGAGTGACGGCGCCGGCCGCCCGGCAAGAAAAAACGCGCCTCTCGGGGCGCGTTTTTTTCATCTGCGGAATGCGCGGGCGGCAGCGGCGCCTGCCGATTCAGCCCCGACTCAGCCCTGCGGCACCGTGTCGATGAACGACTGGCGCTGCATCAGCTTCACGAAGTGCTTGTCGAGGTTCGGGTGGCGCTCGCGCCAGTTCAGCTCGGGCATCCGGAAGTCGAGATAGCCGAGCGCGCAGCCGAGCGCGACGTCGGCGAGCGTGTAATGATTACCGACGCACCACATCTTGCCGCCGAGGCCCTGCGACATCGCGACGAGCGCGTCGTCGATCTTGCGCTGCTGGCGGGCGATCCAGCTCTCGCTGCGCTGATGCGCATCGCGCTGCACGTTTTCGATGCGGATCGCGACCGACGCGTCGAGCGCGCCGTCGCACAGCGCTTCCCAGCAGCGCACCTCGACGCGCTCGCGGCCCGACGGCGGAATCAGCTTGCCGACCGGCGACAGCGTGTCGACGTATTCGCAGATCACGCGGGAATCGAACACCGCGGCGCCGTCTTCCATCACGAGACACGGAACCTTGCCGAGCGGGTTCGAGGCATGAATGTTCGTATCCGGCGCCCAGACGTTCTCGAGCTCCAGCTTGTAGTCGATCTTCTTTTCAGCAAGCACGATCCGCGCCTTTCGGACGAACGGGCTGCTGAGCGAACCGATTAATTTCATCATCTGCCTTTGTTGAGGAACCGCCGAGAGTATACGTTGTCGCCGATCATAACCGGCCGGCGACAGCCGGTAGAAAATCGCCCATCCGGCCTGTGGATGGTTTGCAACAACCGCGCCGGCGCCGTTGCGGCCCCCTTCCCACGCCCTCTCACGCGCCGCGTCCGGCGGCGCTACAATCGCACGATGAATGCGCCCCACGAATCCGCCATCGCCGTCGACGTCTACCGCCAGCGCCGCGAGCGCGTGCTTGCCGCACTGCGCGCCGCGGGCGGCGGCGTCGCCATCGTTCCCACCGCGCCGGAAGTGATGCGCAACCGCGACACGGGCTACCCGTATCGCCACGACAGCTACTTCTACTACCTGACGGGCTTCGCCGAGCCGGACGCCGTGCTCGTGCTGAACGCGTCCGCGCCGCACGGCGCGCCGCAATCGATCCTGTTCTGCCGCGCGAAGAATCTCGACCTCGAGATCTGGGAAGGCTTTCATTACGGCCCGGAGGCCGCGCGCGACGCGTTCGGCTTCGACGCGGCATACGCCGCCGACGTGCTCGATACGGAAATGCCGCGCCTGCTCGCCGATGCGGGCACCGTGCACTACCGGTTCGGCGCGTCGGCCGAGTTCGACCGCCAGCTCGGCCGCTGGCTCGATGCGGTGCGCGCGCGGGCGCGCACGGGCGTCGCCGCGCCCGACGCGCTGCTCGACCTCACGCCGCTCGTCGACGACATGCGGCTCGTCAAGGACGAGCACGAGCTCGCGATCATGATGCGCGCCGCGCACATCTCGGCGCTCGCGCATCGCCGCGCGATGCAGGCGTGCCGGCCGGGCGTGCGCGAATACGAACTCGAGGCCGAGCTGCTCTACACGTTCCGCAAGCACGGCGCGCAGGCGCCGGCCTACGGCTCGATCGTCGCGGCGGGCGCGAACGCGTGCGTGCTGCATTACCCGGCCGGCAACACGGCCGCGCGCGACGGCGACCTGATCCTGATCGACGCGGCGTGCGAGCTCGACGGCTACGCGTCGGACATCACCCGCACGTTCCCGGCCAACGGTCGCTTCTCGCCCGCGCAGCGCACGCTGTACGATATCGTGCTCGCCGCGCAGCAGGCGGCGATCGACGCGACGCGCGCCGGCGTGCCGTTCGAGGCGCCGCACGACGCTGCGGTGCGCGTGCTCGCGCAGGGCCTGCTCGACACCGGCATCATCCCGAAGACGCGCTTCTCGAGCGTCGACGACGTGATCGCGGAGCGTGCGTATGCGCGCTTCTACATGCACCGCACCGGCCACTGGCTCGGCATGGACGTGCACGACTGCGGCGACTACCGCGAGCGGCTCGCCGAGCGCGACGCCAACGGCGCGCTGCCGTGGCGCACGCTGCAGGCCGGCATGACGTTGACCGTCGAGCCGGGCCTGTACGTGCGCGCCGCCGACGACGTGCCGCCCGAATACTGGAACATCGGCATCCGCATTGAAGACGACGCGATCGTGCGCGAGCAGGGCTGCGAGCTGATTTCGCGCGACGTGCCCGTCGCGGCCGCCGAGATCGAGGCGCTGATGCGCGCAGGCGCGGCGCACGACGCCTGAGCAGGCGGCGCCGACCGTTTCATCCGTTTCACGATTCCTGATGACGACCGATTCCTCCCCGGCCACGCCGGACCACGACATCGCCATCGTCGGCGCGGGCCCCGTCGGGCTCGCGCTGGCCGGCTGGCTCGCGCGGCGCAGCGCGACGCGGCACTGGTCGATCGCGCTGATCGACGCGCGCGAGCCCGCCGCAAGTGCGAACGATCCGCGCGCGATCGCGGTGTCGCACGGCAGCCGCGTGCTGCTCGACACGCTCGCGTGGCCCGCCGACGCGACGCCGATCGAACACATCCACGTGTCGCAGCGCGGCCATTTCGGCCGCACGCTGATCGATCGCGACGAGCACGACGTGGCGGCGCTCGGCTACGTCGTGCGCTACGGCTCGATCGTGCAGGCGCTGGCGGGCGCGGTGCGCGGCACGCGCGTCGACTGGCTCACGTCGACCTCGGCGCGCGCGCCTCGGCAGGACGCCGACGGCGTCACGCTGACGCTCGACGGCCCGCAGGGCGAACGCACGCTGCGCGCGCGGATCGTCGTCAACGCCGAAGGCGGGCTGTTCCACGAGCAGCGGGACGACGGCGGCAAGCACCGCCGCGACTACGGCCAGACCGCGCTCGTCGGCACGGTGACGGTGTCCGCGCCGCGCCCGAACGTCGCGTGGGAGCGCTTCACGCACGAAGGCCCGCTCGCGCTGCTGCCGCTCGGCGGCGCCGATTACGCGCTGGTGTGGTGCTGCGAGCCCGGCGAAGCCGCTCGCCGCGCCGCGCTGCCCGACGACGCGTTCCTGCACGAGCTCGGCGCCGCGTTCGGCGAGCGCATGGGCCGCTTCGTCGCGATCGCCGGGCGCGCGTCGTTTCCGCTCGGCCTGAACGCCGCGCAGACGCTCGTCGAGCGCCGCACCGCGATCGTCGGCAATGCCGCGCAGACGCTGCACCCGGTCGCGGGCCAGGGGCTCAACCTCGGCCTGCGCGACGCGCATACGCTCGTCGACACGCTGTCCGCGCACGGCGCCGAGCCGGCCGCGCTCGCGGCCTTCAACGCGCGGCGCGCGCTCGACCGGCGCTTCACGATCGGCGCGACCGACACGCTCGCGCGGCTGTTCACGATCGAGGCGGGCCCGCTCACGCTGCTGCGCGGCGCGGCGTTGACTGCGCTCGAACTCGTGCCGCCGCTCAAGGCCGCGATCGCCCGCCAGATGATGTTCGGCCAGCGCCGCTGACGCGCGCGCCGCCGCCCCTGCCGCACCGCGCGGTGTCCGATGCACGCCACGCGCAGCGCGCCGGACAAACCGGGTCAAATCGGCGCGGCAGGGGAATACGGTAAAATGCGCGTTTCCCTCCGCCGTTTTCATGCCCGCGCTGGTCCGCGGGCGATGTCATTGCGATGCCCGTTATCGGCTCTCACGTATTGCGCAACAACCTGTTCGTCGCCCCGATGGCCGGCGTGACGGACCGGCCGTTCCGCCAGCTGTGCAAACGGCTGGGGGCCGGCTATGCCGTGTCCGAAATGGTCGCGTCCAACGCCCAGCTGTGGAAAAGCGCCAAGACGATGCGGCGCGCGAACCACGAAGGCGAAGTCGAGCCGATCGCCGTGCAGATCGCCGGCGCCGACCCGGCGATGATGGCCGAAGCCGCCCGCTACAACGTCGACAACGGCGCGCAGATCATCGACATCAACATGGGCTGCCCGGCGAAGAAGGTGTGCAACGTCGCCGCGGGCTCCGCGCTGCTGCAGAACGAGCCGCTCGTGAAGCAGATCGTCGAGGCGGTCGTCGGCGCGGTCGGCACGGGGCCCGACGCCGTGCCCGTCACGCTGAAGATCCGCACCGGCTGGGACCGCGAGCACAAGAACGCGATCACGGTCGCGCGCCTCGCCGAGGCCGCCGGCATCTCGATGCTCACCGTGCACGGCCGCACGCGCGCCGACCTGTACCGCGGCGAAGCCGAATACGAAACCATCGCTGCCGTGAAGGCGGCGGTCGGCATTCCGGTCGTCGCGAACGGCGACATCACGTCGCCGCAGAAAGCGAAGGCGGTGCTCGACGCGACCGGCGCCGACGCGCTGATGATCGGTCGTGCCGCGCAAGGCCGGCCGTGGCTGTTCCGCGAAATCGATCATTTCCTGCAAACCGGCGAGCTGCTGCCGCCGCCGCTGATCGACGAGATCCAGCAGGTGATGAACGAGCATCTGGAAGATCACTACGCGTTCTACGGAGAATTCACGGGAGTCCGTACTGCGCGCAAGCACATCGGCTGGTACACTCGCGGCCTTTCCGGCGCCAACGGGTTCCGGCACCGGATGAACACGCTCGATTCCACCCGCGAGCAGCTCGCCGCCGTCAATGCATTCTTCGAAGCGCAGAAGGCGCTGTCCGATCACCTCGTCTACGTCGACGAGGACGGGGACGACCACGGCGAGTCGGACGACCATAACCAGTTAGCAGCATGAGCAAGCACAACATCGAACAATGTGTCCGCGAGAGCCTGGACGTGTATTTCCGGGATCTAGACGGCTCCAATCCGCACGACGTCTACGAAATGGTGATGTCCTGCGTCGAAAAGCCGATGCTCGAGGTCGTGCTCGAACAGGCGGGCGGCAACCAGTCGCTCGCCGCGGAGTACCTCGGCATCAACCGCAATACGCTGCGCAAGAAGCTGCAGCAGCACGGCCTGCTGTAGCCGGCCGCCTTGTCCCCGTTTCCCTGGCTATTGGTGGTTCCATCATGATCAAGCAAGCGCTCATTTCCGTTTCCGACAAGACCGGCATCGTCGACTTTGCGAAGTCGCTGTCCGACCTCGGCGTCAAGCTGCTGTCGACCGGCGGCACCGCGAAACTGCTGGCCGACGCCGGCCTGCCCGTCACCGAGGTGGCCGACTACACCGGCTTCCCGGAAATGCTCGATGGGCGCGTGAAGACGCTGCATCCGAAGGTGCACGGCGGCATCCTGGCGCGCCGCGACCTGCCCGAGCACATGCAGGCGCTCGCCGCGCACGACATCCCGACGATCGACCTGCTCGTCGTGAACCTGTACCCGTTCGTCGCGACGATCGCGAAGGACGACTGCACGCTCGCTGACGCGATCGAAAACATCGACATCGGCGGCCCGACGATGCTGCGCTCGGCGGCGAAGAACCACCGTGACGTGACGGTGATCGTCGATCCGGCCGACTACGCGGTCGTGCTCGACGAGATGAAGGCGAACGGCAACACGGTCGGCTATCCGACCAACTTCCGTCTCGCGACCAAGGTGTTCGCGCACACCGCGCAGTACGACGGCGCGATCACGAACTACCTGACGAGCCTGACCGACGAGCTCAAGCACACGTCGCGCAACCCGTACCCGGCAACGCTGAACATGGCGTTCGACAAGGTGCAGGACCTGCGCTACGGCGAGAACCCGCACCAGAGCGCCGCGTTCTACCGCGACATCGCGACGCCCGCCGGCGCGCTCGCGAACTACCGCCAGCTGCAGGGCAAGGAACTGTCGTACAACAACATCGCCGATTCGGACGCCGCGTGGGAATGCGTGAAGACGTTCGATGCGCCGGCCTGCGTGATCATCAAGCATGCGAACCCGTGCGGCGTCGCGGTCGGCAACGACTCGGCCGACGCCTACGCGAAGGCGTTCCAGACCGATCCGACGTCGGCGTTCGGCGGCATCATCGCGTTCAACCGCGAAGTCGACGAAGCGGCCGCGCAAGCCGTCGCGAAGCAGTTCGTCGAAGTGCTGATCGCGCCGTCGTTCACCGACGCCGCGAAGCAGGTGTTCGCCGCGAAGCAGAACGTGCGCCTGCTCGAGATCGCGCCGGGCGAAGGCCATAACGCGTTCGACCTGAAACGCGTCGGCGGCGGCCTGCTGGTGCAGTCGCTCGATGCGAAGAACGTGCAGCCGCACGAGCTGCGCGTCGTCACGAAGCGCCACCCGACGCCGAAGGAAATGGACGACCTGCTGTTCGCGTGGCGCGTCGCGAAGTACGTGAAGTCGAACGCGATCGTGTTCTGCGGCAACGGCATGACGCTCGGCGTCGGTGCAGGCCAGATGAGCCGCGTCGACTCGGCGCGCATCGCGAGCATCAAGGCGCAGAACGCGGGCCTCACGCTCGCGGGCTCGGCAGTCGCGTCGGATGCGTTCTTCCCGTTCCGCGACGGCCTCGACGTCGTCGTGGCGGCGGGCGCGACCTGCGTGATCCAGCCGGGCGGCTCGGTGCGCGACGACGAAGTGATCGCGGCGGCCGACGAGCACAACATCGCAATGATCCTGACGGGCGTGCGCCACTTCCGTCACTGATCGACGGTGCGCGGCCCACGGGGCCGCGATACACGAGCCCGGCGGCGTCGCACCCGCCGGGTTTTTTGTTGCGCGGCCGCATCGCGGCGGCGTGCCGCGCCTTTCGTTGTAGTATCGCGGCATCACGCAATTCCCTCCTGACATGCGAATTCTCGGCATCGACCCCGGCCTGCGCGTCACCGGCTTTGGCGTCATCGACGTCAGCGGCCACCGGCTCGCGTACGTCACGAGCGGCGTGATCCGCACGCCGACGGCCGATCTGGCCACCCGGCTCGGCACGATCTTCCAGGGCGTCTCGACGCTCGTGCGCGAACACGCGCCCGATCAGGCCGCGATCGAAAAGGTGTTCGTCAACGTCAACCCGCAGTCGACGCTGCTGCTCGGCCAGGCGCGCGGCGCCGCGATCTGCGGGCTCGTCACGGGCGGGCTGCCGGTCGCCGAATACACCGCGCTGCAGCTCAAGCAGGCCGTCGTCGGCTACGGCCGCGCGACCAAGGCGCAGATGCAGGAAATGGTCACGCGGCTCCTGAATCTCTCCGGCCAGCCCGGCACCGACGCGGCCGACGCGCTCGGCATGGCGATCTGCCACGCACACGGCGGCAACACGCTCGGCACGCTCGGCGGCCTCGCGCCGGCGCTCGCGAAGAAAGGGCTGCGCGTGCGGCGCGGCCGGCTCGTCGGCTGACGCCCGGCGGCGCGCACCGGGCGATCGCCCTGCCGCGCGCCCTGCTTCCTGCACCCCCGGCCGAACGGCCGGCCCATCGGTTTTCCGCCGCGCGTGCGCTACACTCGCGCTTTCCTCATCGCCTCGCTCAATCCATGATCGGTCGCATCGCCGGCATCCTCCTCGAAAAGAACCCGCCTCACCTGCTCGTCGACTGCAATGGCGTCGGCTATGAAATCGACGTGCCGATGAGCACCTTCTACAACCTGCCGCAGACCGGCGAGCGCGTCGTGCTGCTCACGCAGCAGATCGTCCGCGAGGATGCGCACCTGCTGTACGGTTTCCTGAGCCCGCAGGAGCGCACGACCTTCCGCGAGCTGCTGAAGATCACCGGCATCGGCGCGCGCATGGCGCTCGCCGTGCTGTCCGGCATGAGCGTGCAGGAGCTCGCGCAGGCGGTGACGATGCAGGACGCCGCCCGCCTGACCCGCCTGCCCGGGATCGGCAAGAAGACCGCCGAGCGCCTGCTGCTGGAGCTGAAGGGCAAGCTCGGCGCCGACCTCGGCACGCTCGCCGGCGCCGCGTCGCCGTCCGACCACGCGACCGACATCCTCAACGCGCTGCTCGCGCTCGGCTACTCGGAGAAGGAGGGCCTCGCCGCGATCAAGAACGTGCCGGCCGGCACCGGCGTGTCCGAAGGCATCAAGCTCGCGCTCAAGGCGCTGTCGAAGGCGTAACGGCCACGCGTCCGACGCAGTGTCGCGCCGCCGCGCGCGGCGCGCCAGTCGGCCGTTCGGCAAGGTTTTCCTCGCGACGCCGCGCGGTACAATGGCCGCATGATTGAAACCGACAAACTCGCCACCGAGCGGATCATCGCCGCCACGCCCGCCTCGTCGCACGAGGAGGTGTTCGAACGTGCGCTGCGGCCGCGCCAGCTCGACGAATACGTCGGCCAGGAAAAGGTGCGCGGCCAGCTCGAGATCTTCATCGAGGCCGCGAAGCGCCGTTCCGAGCCGCTCGACCACGTGCTGCTGTTCGGCCCGCCCGGTCTCGGCAAGACGACGCTCGCGCACATCATCGCGCGCGAGATGGGCGTCAACCTGCGCCAGACGTCGGGCCCGGTGCTCGAGCGCGCGGGCGACCTTGCGGCGCTGCTGACGAACCTCGAAGCGAACGACGTGCTGTTCATCGACGAGATCCACCGGCTGTCGCCGGTCGTCGAGGAAATCCTGTATCCGGCGCTCGAGGACTACCAGATCGACATCATGATCGGCGAGGGGCCGGCCGCGCGCAGCGTAAAGCTCGACCTGCAGCCGTTCACGCTCGTCGGCGCGACCACCCGCGCCGGGATGCTGACCAACCCGCTGCGCGACCGTTTCGGGATCGTCGCGCGCCTCGAGTTCTACGATGCGGAGCAGCTGTCGCGCATCGTGCGCCGCTCGGCGTCGCTGCTCAACGCGCAGATCGATCCGAACGGCGCGCTCGAAATCGCGAAGCGCTCGCGCGGCACGCCGCGAATCGCGAACCGGCTGCTGCGCCGCGTGCGCGACTACGCGGAAGTGAAGGCGGACGGCAACATCACCGCGACCGTCGCCGATGCGGCGCTTGCGATGCTCGACGTCGATCCGGTCGGCTTCGACCTGATGGACCGCAAGCTGCTCGAAGCGATCCTGTACAAGTTCGACGGCGGCCCGGTCGGCATCGACAACCTCGCCGCGGCGATCGGCGAGGAACGCGACACGATCGAGGACGTGCTCGAGCCGTACCTGATCCAGCAAGGCTTCCTGCAACGCACGCCGCGCGGGCGCGTGGCGACGCTGCTGACCTACCGCCACTTCGGGCTCGCCGCGCCGGATACGGGCAACCCGGCGCGCGGCGCATGGGAGGCGTCCGACGGGCAGTGACCGCCCGCCCGACGCTACACCGGCGATGACGACGCCATCCAATCCTCCCCCCGGCGCACCGGTGCCGCACCCGCGCTGGCTCGAGCCGATCCGCAAGCGGCTCGTGGCCGGCGTCACGCACCTGACGACGGGCAGCGGCCCGTCACTCGACTTTTCGTCGCCGCCCGGCGATCCGGGCCTGTTCGGCCCTGACGCGGTCTGCTGGCGCGTGCATGCGGACTTCGCGTCGATGATGACGGGCGGCATCTCCGCGCTGCTGCTGCAGGCGCTGCATCCGCTCGCGCTCGCCGGCGTATGGGATCACTCGTCGTTTCGCACCGACATCCTCGGGCGGCTGCGGCGTACCGCGACGTTCATTTCCGGCACCACGTTCGGCAACCGCGCGGACGCGCTCGCGCTGATCGAGCGCGTGAAGGCGATTCACGCGAAAGTGCACGGCACCGCGCCCGACGGACGGCCCTACCGGGCCGACGATCCGGCGCTGCTGACCTGGGTGCACGTCGCGGAGGTATCGAGCTTTCTCGCCGCGCATCTGCGCTACGTGAACCCGGCCTTGCCGGGCGAGCTGCAGGACCGCTATTACGCGGAAACGGCGCGCATCGCCGAGATGCTCGGCGCGCAGGACGTGCCCCGCTCGCGCGCCGAGGTCGACGCGTATCTGGCGCGCATGCGGCCCGATCTCGAAGCCGGGCCGCGCACGTTCGAGGTGATGCGGATCCTGCTGAATGCGCCGGTCGCACGGCCGGCGATGCGGCCCGCCGCAACCCTCGTGATGCACGCCGGCATCGACCTGCTGCCGCCGTGGGCGCAGGACATGCTCGGAGTGTCGAGATTCGCGCCGCTGCGGCGCGCGGTGGTCCGGCCGGGCGTGCGCGCGGTCGCGCCGGTGCTGCGCTGGGCGCTCGTCAATGGCGCATCGAGGCGCGCCCGGCGGCGCGCGACCGCGGCGCCGCAAAGCGGCAAGCCTTCTGCCTGACAGCCGCCTTCCAAATAGTCGATTCGCCGTCGCATTCATGTGACAAGCTGCGCGCGCAGCCGGCCACGACCGGGCGCGGCCTGCGCTCAGAGCACCTTGCGGTACCCGTCGTCGTCGCTCGTTTCGTCGAGGTGCGACACGTCCGCCCACTGCACGACGTTCGCGCGTCCGTCCACGTAGTCGACGACGTTGATGCTCGTGTTGAGCAGTTGATAGTTGCGCGGCGCGGCGAGATCGAGCCCGTTCGCGAACCGGTACACGCAGTCGAGCACGCCGCCGTGCGCGACGCAGGCGATCCGCCCGCCCGGATGCGCGGCGACGATAGGTTCGAGCGCGTGCAGCACGCGGTGGTAGAACGCGCGTTGCGACTCGCCGCCTTCGGGCTCGAAGCCGGGGTCGCGCGTCTGCCACGCGGCGTACGCGTCGGGAAACCGCGCCTCGATCTCCGTGCTGTCGTGCCCCTGGAAGATGCCGTACGCACGCTCGCGCAAGCCCGCGCGCAGCACGAGCGGCAGGCCGAGCGCATCGGCGGCCGGCTGCGCGGTCTGCTGCGCACGCATCAGGTCGCTCGAATAGATCGCGTCGACGCGCGCCCCGTCGCGCGTTTCGCGCGCAAGACGCATGGCCAGCCGCTGCGCCTGCGCGAGGCCCGAGTCGGCCAGCGGAATGTCGATATGGCCCTGGATGCGCTTGATGCGGTTCCAGGCCGTCTCGCCATGACGGATGAAGAGGATCTGCGTGGTGGCCATCGCGGCGGCGCCTCCGGGAAGAATCAGGGCCGCACTTGCAGCCAGAATGTCACGGGCCCGTCGTTGACGAGCGAAACCTGCATGTCGGCGCCGAACTCGCCGGTCGCGACGAGCGGATGACGCTCACGCGCCGCGTCGACGAAATAGTCGAACAGGCGCTCGCCCTCGTCGGGCGGCGCCGCGGGCGTGAAGCTCGGACGCAGGCCGCTGTTGGTGTCCGCCGCGAGCGTGAACTGCGACACGAGCAGCAGGCCGCCCGCGCGCCCCGCGCCGTCGATGTTCGACACCGGCAGGTTCATCTTGCCGGCCGCATCGCTGAACACGCGATAGCCGAGCACCTTCGCGAGCAGCTTGTCGGCCGCCGCCTCGGTGTCGCCGCGCTCCGCGCAGACGAGCGCGAGCAGGCCCGCGCCGATCTCGCCCGTCACGCGGCCGCCGACGCGCACGTCGGCGCGCTTCACGCGCTGGATCAGCGCGATCATGCGGTCAGCGTCACGCGCGCGAAGCGGCGCTTGCCGACCTGCACGACGTATTCGCCGGCCTCGATCTTGAGGCCCTTGTCCGTGATCGCCGTACCGTCGATCTTCACGCCGCCCTGCTCGATGTTGCGCAGCGCTTCGCTCGTCGACGGCACGAGGCCGGCCTGCTTCAGCAGCTGGCCGATCGCGAGCGGCGCGCCCGCGAGCGTCACCGACGGGATGTCGTCCGGCACACCGCCCTTCGCGCGGTGGTTGAAGTCCTCGAGCGCGCGCTCGGCGTCGGCCTGCGAATGGAAGCGCGCGACGATTTCCTGCGCGAGCAGCACCTTGAAGTCGCGCGGGTTGCGGCCGGTTTCGATCTCGCGGCGGAAGCCGACGATCTCGTCCATGCTGCGGAACGACAGCAGCTCGAAGTAACGCCACATCAGCGTGTCCGAGATGCTCATCAGCTTGCCGAACATGTCGTTCGGCTTCTCGCTGATGCCGACGTAGTTGCCCTTCGACTTCGACATCTTCTCGACGCCGTCGAGGCCTTCGAGCAGCGGCATCGTCAGGATGCACTGCTGTTCCTGGCCGTACTGCTTCTGCAGCTCGCGGCCGACCAGCAGGTTGAACTTCTGGTCGGTGCCGCCCAGCTCGAGGTCGGCATTCAGCGCGACCGAGTCGTAGCCTTGCATCAGCGGGTACAGGAACTCGTGGATCGAGATCGGCACGCCGCTCTGGAAGCGCTTCGTGAAGTCCTCGCGCTCGAGAATCCGCGCGACCGTGTAGCGCGACGCGAGCTTGATCATCCCGTCCGCGCCGAGCGGCATCGACCACTCGCTGTTGTAGCGGATCTCGGTCTTGTCGCGGTCGAGCACCAGCGCCGCCTGCTCGAAATAGGTCTTCGCGTTCGCCTCGATCTGCTCGCGCGTGAGCGGCGGGCGCGTCGCGTTGCGGCCGGACGGATCGCCGATCAGCGACGTGAAGTCGCCGATCAGGAAGATCACCGTATGGCCGAGGTCCTGCAGCTGACGCATCTTGTTCAGCACGACCGTGTGGCCGATGTGGATGTCCGGCGCGGTCGGGTCGAGGCCGAGCTTGATGCGCAGCGGCTTGCCCGTGGCTGCGCTGCGCGCGAGCTTCTGCGCGAACTCTTCCTCGATCAGCAGCTCGTCGACGCCGCGCTTCGTGACGGCGAGCGCATGCCGCACTTCATCGGTGATCGGGAAAACAGGCTTGGAACTGGGTTCGGTGCTCATCGGTGCCAGGAAGAAGGTCGCAAAAACAGGGATTTTCCCATAACTTGCGCGCGCATCGCTTAACGGCGGCCCCGCTTGCGCGGATAATCGGCCGCACGGCGCGCGGCACCGACCGCCGCCGCACGATCCAGGAGGGTTCACGTGCCGCTGCGACGTCCATCATCCGGCCATCCGGCCGACGGCGTTTATTTCGGATTGATGTCGGGAACGAGCATGGACGGCGTCGACGGCGTCGCCGTGCGCTTCGAGACCGGCAAGCCGCCGGCCGTGCTTGCCGAGGCCTTCGTCGGGTTCGCGCAGACGCTGCGCGACGCGCTGTTCGCGCTGCAGCAGCCGGGCGAAAACGAGATCGAGCGCGAGGCGCTGGCCGCCAACGCGCTCGCGGCCCGCTACGCGGTGTGCTGCCATGAACTGCAGCGCACGGCCGGTCTTTCGCCCGACCAGGTGCGCGCGATCGGCGTGCACGGGCAGACGGTGCGCCACCGCCCCGAGCGCGGCTACACGCGGCAGACCAACAATCCGGCGCTGCTCGCCGAGCTGACGCACATCGACGTGATTGCCGACTTCCGCAGCCGCGACGTGGCCGCGGGCGGCCAGGGCGCGCCGCTCGTGCCGGCGTTCCATGCGACGGTATTTGGTGCGCCGCGCGAGACGCGGGTCGTCTGCAATCTCGGCGGAATCAGCAACATCACGATCCTGCCCGGCGACGGCGGCGACGTTCGCGGCTTCGACTGCGGCCCCGCGAATGCGCTGATCGACGAATGGGCGAGCCGCCATCTCGGCAAGCCCTACGACGAAGGCGGCAAGTTCGCGGCGCGCGGCACGGTCCATGCGCCGCTGCTCGATGCGCTGCTCGACGAGCCCTATTTCGACGCGCCGCCGCCCAAGAGCACCGGACGCGACCTGTTCAATCCGGCCTGGCTCGATGCGAAGCTGGCCGCATTCGCGCAGCTCGCGCCGGAGGATGTGCAGGCCACGCTCACGGCGCTGACGGCCGTGTCGATCGCGCACGAGATCGCGCAGCATGCGCCCGACTGCACGGCCG
Organism: Burkholderia sp. MSHR3999; assembly: GCF_000833595.1. Taxonomy (NCBI): domain Bacteria; kingdom Pseudomonadati; phylum Pseudomonadota; class Betaproteobacteria; order Burkholderiales; family Burkholderiaceae; genus Burkholderia; species Burkholderia sp. MSHR3999. The sequence continues at coordinate 370,285 of NZ_JRFO01000001.1, read as the reverse complement.
TCCATGTGTGCGGCGGCGGCGCCCGCAACCCCGTGCTGCTCGACGCGCTTTCAGGCGCGCTGCGCGACCGCGGCGTGCGTGCGGCAGTCGACACGACGGCCGCGCTCGGCGTGCCGCCGCAACAGGTCGAGGCGCTCGCGTTCGCGTGGCTCGCGTACCGCTTCGTCGCGCGCGAGCCGGGCAGCCTCGCGACGGTCACCGGCGCGGCCGGCGACCGCGTGCTCGGCGCGCTCTATCCGCGCTGAAGCGGCATGCGCGCATAAAAAACGGGGCTTCATGCCCCGTTTTTTCATTCCGGCGAACCGGGTCGGACGCGTCGTGCGCTCAAACCGAGAACGACGAACCGCACCCGCAGGTAGTCGTCGCGTTCGGGTTCTTGATCACGAACTGCGCGCCGTTCAGATCGTCCTTGTAGTCGATCTCTGCGCCGACCAGGTACTGGTAGCTCATCGAGTCGATCAGCAACTGGACGCCGTTCTTGTTCATCACGGTGTCGTCCTCGTTGACTTCCTCGTCGAACGTGAAGCCGTACTGGAAGCCGGAGCATCCGCCACCCTGCACGAACACGCGCAGCTTCAGGTCAGGGTTGCCTTCTTCGTCGATCAGTTGCTTCACCTTCTCGGCCGCCGCGTCGGTGAAGACGAACGGAGCCGGCATTTCGGTCGTGGCTGCGGATTCGGTAACAGCGTTCATGCGAACTCTCCAAAAAGCTTTAGCCGCTATTGTAGGGCCGATCTCAAGATCGTGCCGAAGTCCATGAAATCAACAGGTTCTTGTCGATTTCGTCAAACCGGCGGCCGGCGGCGGCGCGCAACCGCGAAACGGTCGCGCATAAAAAAAACCGCCAGCGCGAAAGCTGGCGGTTTTTCCGGCGGACGCCGCCCGAAAGCGGCGCGGCCAAGAAGCGGAATTAACGCTTCGAGAACTGCTTGGCGCGGCGTGCCTTGCGCAGACCGACCTTCTTACGCTCGACTTCACGTGCATCGCGCGTGACGAAGCCTGCGTTCGACAGCGACGGCTTCAGCGTCGCGTCGTAGTCGATCAGTGCACGGGTGATGCCGTGGCGCACTGCGCCTGCCTGACCCGTTTCACCGCCGCCCGTCACGTTCACCTTGATGTCGAACGTCTGGCCGTGGTTCGTGAGTTCCAGCGGTTGACGCACGATCATCAGCGACGTTTCGCGCGAGAAGTAGTCAGCGATGGGCTTGCCGTTGACGACGATGTCGCCCTTGCCAGCCTTGATGAAGACACGAGCGACGGCGCTCTTGCGGCGGCCCGTACCGTAGTTCCAGTTACCGATCATGTGGGCTCCCCTTAGATCTCGAGCGCCTTCGGCTGTTGAGCCGAGTGCGGATGCGTCGCTTCAGCGTAGACCTTCAGCTTCTTGATCATCGCGTAGCCGAGCGGGCCCTTCGGCAGCATGCCCTTGACCGCCTTCTCGAGCGCGCGGCCCGGGAAGCGTTCCTGCATCTTGCCGAACGTCGTTTCATAGATACCGCCCGGGTAGCCCGAGTGACGGTAGTACTTCTTGTCCAGAGTCTTGTTGCCCGTGACCTTCAACTTGCTCGCGTTGATGACGATGATGAAATCACCGGTGTCGACGTGCGGGGTGAACTCAGGCTTGTGCTTGCCGCGCAGACGGCGTGCCACTTCGCTGGCGACACGGCCGAGAACCTTATCCGTCGCGTCAATCACGTACCATTCGCGCGTCACCTCATGGGCTTTTGCGGAAAACGTCTTCATGATCGATCCAAAAAAATTGCTGTGCCCGATGTGTTCTTTCCTGCTTGTGTAGGTGCGCTTCGAGGCGCGGTGCAGGCTCTCCCTGTTCTTTTTCCGTGGGCATGAATGCGGAAAAGCTCTGAATTATAAAGGAATTGCCGCGCCGCGGTCAAAGGGAATCCGCATCCGGGTGTCCGGCTCGCCGAAAATCGGCCAAAATCCGGTCCTGCCCCGTTATATCCGGCGATTCCGAGCGCCCGGGGGGCATCCATCGGCACACGCAAGAACGTGCCGGACAAGGAAAAACAACAGCCACGATGAAGAAACGACTCACGCCACTCCTGACGGCCGCCCTGCTGGGCGGCGCCACATCGGCCGCCGCCGACCCGGCCGGCTGCACCGCGAAACTCGACTCGCTCGACGCGCGCATCGCCGCCGCGCGCGAAGCACGCGCCGAGGACCGCGTCGCGAAACTGCGCGCCGTGCGCGAACGGGTACGCCACTTCTGCGCGCGCCGCCAAGGTCATGCATCGGCCGTCGCCGCCCCAGGCGCCTGACGCTCGCGAGACGCGCACATTGCGCGCCGATGTTTGCATGGGACGAAAAAAAGCCCGAACGGCTGGTTCGGGCTTAATCCACCATAGGAGGAGGGTGGAGGAGACATGCGGAGGTTGCCGCAGCGCGACAACCAATGAGTCGCATTATACGAACGGGCAGCCAGCAGCACAAGAAAATTTGCATTACGAAATCTACAACCATAATGCGAAATTTCGATATCGCAAGCCCGCTATCCATCTTTCCTTTTGAAATCATCTATTTGCAGAATCCCGGGAGTCGAGCTGACCGCACCCGGCTAGAACAAAACCCCTAAATCCCGAGGGGAATTTGCGTTCCCGCGCCCCGTCGCGGAGCCCGCGGCGGCGCGCGCCGATCCGCATCGTGCGGCGCATCAGCCGGCCGCGGCCGTGCGGGCTACAATGCCGGATCGAATTCGAATCAGGCAACGCTGGAGTGCAAGCATGGAATGCAAAGTTAGCTGGTTGGGCCAGGACGGCATGGCGTTTTCCGCCCAGACCGGAAGCGGGCACCTCGTCACGATGGACGGCGCGCCCGAGGGCGGCGGCCACAATCTCGCGCCGCGGCCGATGGAGATGGTGCTGCTCGGCACCGGCGGCTGCACCGCGTACGACGTCGTGCTGATCCTGAAGAAGAGCCGCCAGGAAGTCACCGGCTGCTCGGTCACGCTGAAGGCCGAACGCGCGAGCGAAGATCCGAAGGTCTTCACGAAGATCCACTTTCATTTCACCGTCACGGGCCGCAACCTGAACCCGGCGACGGTCGAACGCGCGATCAACCTGTCGCACGACAAGTACTGCTCGGCATCGATCATGATCGCGAAGACGGCCGAGCTCACGCACTCGTTCGACATCGTCGCGGCCTGAGCGGGCGCCGCGCGATACCGGAAAGAAAAACGGAAAGAAAAAGGGCCGGCGTCCCGCAAGGAGACGCCGGCCCTGTCGCATTCGAGCGGCAAAGCAGGCCGATAAGCCGGATTCTGTGCACGCTGCACGCCGAGGCGCGCGGCGCGTGGCAGCCATTCCTCTAGGCGCGCCATTGCTGACGCGCTCAAGCTTCCTACCCGCAGACGAGACGGGGGCCCCGTCCTGCATCCGGAGATGCGCGCCTGCCTACTTGGAATTGCTCCGGGTGGAGGTTACCGTGCCGGCGAACGTCGCCGTCGCCGCGGTGCGCTCTTACCGCACCGTTTCACCCTTACCTGATCCCGGCTTGCGCCGGGCCATCGGCGGTTTGCTTTCTGTTGCCCTGTTCCGCGTGTCGCCACGGATGGCCGTTAGCCATCACCCTGCCCTGTGGAGTCCGGACTTTCCTCGCCCCCGCCTGCCCGAAGGCGGTGAGGCCGCGACTGCCTGGCCTGCTTTGCGACGCGCATTTTAGCACCGTGCGTCCGGCCGTTACAGTGGCCGAGTCCGCCGCCCGCTGCGAAACACTGCGGAATCGTCGTAGAACCCGGGATCGGCGTTCGCCGCACACCAGCCCGGCACGCCCAGCACCGGCAGCGGCGCGAAATCGCGGCTCGTCAGGTCTCGCGTCGCGAGCATCCGCGCGACCTGCGCATCGACGTGCGCGGCCCGGCGCGCGGCCGGCCACGAAAAATAGTCGTCGCTCACTTCGACGATCCACGCGTGCGCGGTGCAGGACTTGTACGGCGCGACGAGCTTCTCGAGCAGCGCGTGCCCGACGAGCCGCACCTCGCAGCGCGCGCCCCACGCTTCGCGCGCGGCCACCAGCAGCGCGCGCCAGTCGAAGCCGCGCAGCGCATCGGCGAGTGCCGGATCGGCCGTCACGAACAGTGCGGCATTCTCGTCGAACAGCGTCAGCGCGTCGCGCAACGAGCCGCGCACGGGCCCGACGCCGCCCGCCGTATCGATCGCCGCGGCCTGGCGCGCGTTCAGCGCCGCCTTGATACGCGGATACGCGAACCAGACGAGCGAATTGAAGAAATCGTGGAGATTGTGCCGGGTCGGCACGCCGCCCGTTGCGGCGATATGGGTCTCGTACGCGACGTCGGCCGGCAGGTCGGCCTGCGGCACGAAGCGCAGCGGCGCGCCGCGGCCGGTGACGAGCGGCGTGCCGCCCGTCGCGCCATTCAGTGCGCCGTTCAGCGCGGCGAGCAGCGCGGACTCGCCGTCGAGCGCGCCCGCCTGCACGACGCGCCCCGTCGCGGCAAAGCCCGCAAGCCACGGCGCGGACCAATCGATCCGCGCGAACGCCGCCGCACCGCTGTCCGGCTCACCGGCCGCGCGCGGCGGCGCGGCGCTCACACGAGTTTCCAGCCGATCGCTTCGCCCGCGCGCAGCGGCACGACCGGCGTGTCGCCCGCGAGAATCTCGAGCGGCAGCTCCCACGGCTCGCGGCGCAGCGTGACCGTCTCGGCCGCGCGCGGCAGGCCGTAGAAATCGGCGCCGTAGAAGCTCGCGAAGCCTTCGAGCTTGTCGAGCGCGCCGGCGTTGTCGAATGCCTCCGCATACAGCTCGAGCGCGTGCAGCGCCGTGTAGCAGCCCGCGCAGCCGCACGCGGCTTCCTTCGCGTTGCGCGCATGCGGCGCGCTGTCGGTGCCGAGGAAGAAGCGCGGGTTGCCCGAGGTCGCCGCCTCGACGAGCGCGACGCGGTGCGTCTCGCGCTTGAGCACCGGCAGGCAGTAGTAATGCGGACGAATTCCGCCGACGAAGATCGCGTTGCGGTTGTACAGCAGGTGATGCGCGGTGATCGTCGCGCCGATCAGGCCCGGCGCCGCGTCGGCGTCGCGCACGTAGTCGGCCGCGTCCTTCGTCGTGATGTGCTCGAACACGACCTTCAGGCCCGGGAAATCGCGGCGCAGCGGCGTCATCACGCGGTCGATGAAGACCTTTTCGCGGTCGAACAGGTCGATCGACGCGTCGGTCACCTCGCCGTGCACGAGCAGCGGCATCCCGACTTCCTGCATCGCCTCCAGCGTTTTCGCGCATTTCGCGAGATCGGTCACGCCGTGGTCCGAATTCGTCGTCGCGCCCGCCGGATACAGCTTCACGCCGTGCACGAAGCCGCTTTCCCGCGCACGGCGGATCTCGTCGGGCGGCGTGTTGTCGGTCAGGTACAGCGTCATCAGCGGCTCGAACGCCACGCCGGCCGGCACCGCGGCCAGGATCCGCTCGCGGTACGCGTGCGCCTGCGCGGTGGTCGTCACGGGCGGCTTCAGGTTCGGCATGATGATCGCGCGGCCGAACTGGCGCGCGGTGTGCGGCAGCACGGCGGCAAGCATCTCGCCGTCGCGGACGTGCAGGTGCCAGTCGTCGGGACGGGCGAGCGTCAGCGTCGCCGGGGAGGAAGCGTTCGAGGCAGTCATAGGAGGCGTCGTGAGGAACGGGAGCGGGAAAACGGTGCCGAATGCCGCCGGCGCGGGCCGACTGACGGCTAACCGCAACACGGGGCCGTTCGTCGGCGGAATCCGCTTTTTACCGCTGTTGGCTCGGTGATATGCTAGAAGCATGCATTGTACCGGGGTTCGCCCGGTGCGTTATCCGCTTCAGCCTGCCGCCCCAAGTAAAATGTGCCAACTCTTAGGAATGAACTGCGCCGCGCCGACGGACGTCACATTCTCCTTCACCGGTTTCGCGGCCCGGGGCGGGCTCACCGATCACCATGCCGACGGCTGGGGCATCGCATTCTTCGAAGACAAGGCCTGCCGCCTGTTCATCGATCACCAGGCATCGGCCACGTCGCCGATCGCCGAGATGGTCAAGCGCTACCCGATCAAGTCGAAGAACACGATCGCGCACATCCGCAAGGCGACGCAGGGCCACATCCTGCTCGAGAACAGCCACCCGTTCATGCGCGAGCTGTGGGGCCGGCACTGGATCTTCGCGCATAACGGCGACCTGCAGGACTACGCGCCGGACATGGAAGGCAGCGTCTATCACCCGGTCGGCACGACCGACAGCGAACGCGCGTTCTGCGTGCTGATGCAGGGGCTGCGCGAAGCATTCCCCGGCGCGCAGCCGCCGCTGCCCGAGCTGTTCGAGCGGGTCGGCGAGCTGACCCGCGGCATCACCGACCACGGCGTATTCAACTTCCTGATGTCGAACGGCCAGGCGCTGTTCGCGCACTGCTCGACGCGGCTGCACTACATCGTGCGCCGCTGGCCGTTCTCGACCGCGCATCTCGTCGACGAAGACCTGTCGATCGACTTCGCGAAATACACGACGCCGGAAGACCGCGTCGCGGTGATCGCGACGCAGCCGCTCACCGACAACGAAGTGTGGACCGCGTTCGAGCCGGGCGAGCTGATCATGTTCCAGTGCGGCGACGTCGCCGCGCGGATGCAGATCCCGGTGCCGCCCGCCGTGCTCGAGAAGCTGCGCAACCCGGCGCTCGACGCATCGGCGTCCGCGCCCGTGCGGCCGCTGCCGGCCGTCGAGGCGGACGTCAGCGAGGACGCGTTCGACTTCTGAACACGCGCTCCGACGCGCGGATACGAAAAAACGCCCGGCAGCGCCGGGCGTTTTCGTTTGCGGCCACACGTGAAGGGCGGCCCCGCCGCCCTCCCCGCGTCAGTGCAGGATCTTCGCGAGGAAGTCCTTCGCGCGGTCCGACCGCGGATTCGCGAAGAAGTCTTCCTTGCGGTCGTCCTCGACGATCGCGCCCTTGTCCATGAAGATCACGCGGTGCGCGACCTTCTTCGCGAAGCCCATCTCGTGCGTGACGACCATCATCGTCATCCCTTCCTTCGCGAGTTCGACCATCACGTCGAGCACCTCGTTGATCATCTCGGGATCGAGCGCCGACGTCGGCTCGTCGAACAGCATCGCGATCGGGTCCATCGACAGCGCGCGCGCGCGATCGCGACCCGCTGCTGCTGGCCGCCCGAGAGCTGGCCCGGATACTTGTGCGCGTGCGCCTTCAGGCCGACGCGGTCGAGCAGCTTGAGGCCCTTCTCGGTCGCCTCGTCCTTGCCGCGCCCGAGCACCTTGATCTGCGCGAGCGTCAGGTTCTCGGTGATCGACAGGTGCGGGAACAGCTCGAAGTGCTGGAACACCATCCCGACCTTCGAGCGCAGCTTCGACAGGTTCGTCTTCTTGTCGCCGACCGACTGGCCGTTGACGAGAATCTCGCCCTGCTGGAACGGCTCGAGGCCGTTCACGGTCTTGATCAGCGTCGACTTGCCCGACCCCGACGGACCGCAGACGACCACCACCTCGCCCTTCTTCACCTCGGTCGTGCAATCGGTGAGGACCTGAAACTGGCCGTACCACTTCGAAACGTTCTTGATGGAAATCATCTTGTGACCTTTTTCTGGAGACCTTTGACGAGGGCGGACGCCACCGAGCAAATCACGAAATAGCATGCACCCGCGAACAGGATCATCTCGACGCTCGTGCCGTCGCGATCGCCGATGTTGGCGGCCGTGCGGAAGAAGTCCGCGAGACTGATCACGTAGACGAGCGACGTGTCCTGGAACAGCACGATCGCCTGCGTGAGCAAGAGCGGCACCATCGCGCGGAAGGCCTGCGGCAGGATCACGAGGCGCATCGCCGTCGCGTAGTTCATGCCGAGCGCGAACGCGGCGTTCACCTGCCCGCGCGGCACCGCCTGGATGCCGGCGCGGATGATCTCGGAATAATACGCGGCCTCGAACAGCGAGAACGCGACCATTGCCGACGCGAGCCGGATGTCGATCGTCGGCGACAGCCCGAGCACGCCCTGCAGCACCTGCGGCACGATCAGGAAGAACCACAGCAGCACCATCACGAGCGGGATCGAGCGGAACACCGTCACGTAGCCCTGCGCGAACCACGCGAGCGGCTTGACGCCCGACAGCCGCATCAGCGCGAGCAGCGTGCCCCAGACGACGCCGACGACGATCGCGAGCGCCGTGATCTGGAGCGTGATGATCGCGCCCGTCCAGAGCGTCGGCAGCGCGCCGGGAATACTACTCCAGTCGAACTGATGCATCACTTGCCTCCGATGTAGCCGGGCAGCCGGGACTTGCTTTCGACCCAGCGCATGAACGCCATCACGACGAGGTTGATGACCACGTACGCGAGCGTGACGGCGATGAACGATTCATACGTCTGCGCGGTGTAGTCGACGAGCTGGCGCGCCTGCGCGGACAGGTCGAGCAGGCCGATCGTCGACGCGACCGCGGAGTTCTTGAAGATGTTCAGGAATTCCGACGTGAGCGGCGGCACGATGATCCGGTACGCGACCGGCAGCAGCACGTAGCGGTACGTCTGCCACTGCGTGAAGCCCATCGCGAGGCCGGCGGCGCGCTGCCCCTTCGGCAGCGCATTGATGCCCGAGCGCACCTGCTCGCACACGCGCGCGCCCGTGAACAGGCCGAGACAGACGATCGACGCGGTGAAGAACTGCGTGCCCGGCGGCAACTGCTTGATCCAGGTGCCGATCGACGGCGGCAGCAGTTCCGGCACGACGAGGTACCAGACGAAGAACTGCACGATCAGCGGGATGTTCCGGAAGACCGACACGTAGACCGTGCCGATCGCCGACAGCCATTTGTTCGGCACCGTGCGCAGCACGCCGAACAGCGAGCCGACGATCAGCGCGATCACCCAGGCGGTGAGCGACACCTTGATCGTCACCCAGAACCCGGACATCAGCCATCCGAAGTAAGTGGTCGGCTCGCCGGTCGAGACGGGGCTCAGGAAGATGCCCCAGTTCCAGTGGTATGACATGGACAAGACTCCAGCAAAAAGAAACGGAAGAAGCGTGGCCTCTTCCGTTTCGTCAGCGTCATTTCTGCATCAACGGACACGCGGGTCAGTCGAGCGCCTTGTCGTTCGGGTTCGCGTACAGCTTCTTCATCGAATCGGACAGCGGGAAGTTCAGGTTCAGCCCCTTCGGCGGGATCGGGTTCTCGAACCACTTCGCGTAGATCTTCGCGGCTTCGCCCGACTTCTCGACCTGCGCGATCGCGTCGTCGACGACCTTCTTGAAGTCCGCATCGCCCTTGCGCATCATGCAGCCGTACGCCTCTTCCGATTGCGGCGTGCCGACGATCACCCATTCGCCCGGCTGCTTCGCCTTCGCGCGCTCGCCCGCGAGCAGCGCGTCATCCATCATGAATGCGACCGCGCGGCCCGATTCCAGCGTATTGAACGAATCGCCGTGATCCTTCGCGCTGATGATGTTCATGCCGAGCTGCTTGTCGTTGTTCATCTTGCGCAGCAGGCGCTCGGACGTCGTGCCGGCCGTCGTCACGACCGTCTTGCCCTTGAGGTCCGCGAAATCCTTGACGCCCGAATCCTTCTTCGTCATCAGGCGCGTGCCGATCACGAAGATCGTGTCGGAGAACGCCGCCTGCTGCTGACGCTCGACGTTGTTGGTCGTCGAGCCGCACTCGATGTCGACCGTGCCGTTCTGCACGAGCGGGATGCGGTTCTGCGACGTGACCGGGATGTTCTTCACCTGCAGGTTCGGCAGGTTCAGCTTCTTCTTCACCGCGTCGACCACCTTCAGCTGGAAGTCGCGCGAATAGCCGACCACCTGCTGGTTCTGGTCGTAGTAGGAGAACGGGATCGACGATTCGCGGTGTCCCAGCGCGATCACGCCCGTGTCCTTGATTTTCTTCAGCGTGCCGGTCTCCTGCGCATGCGCGCCGCTTGCGAACGCACACAGCGCCGCGGCCATCAGGATTGCCTTGTGGTATTTCATTTTGTTCATCTCCTTGGCTAAAACCCGCGCCAGTGTATCAAAGTAATTTTTCTGAAAGTACTGGTTGTTTTCCGCACTGCGGCGCGCCCCGCGCGAAGCCGTCCTCCCGGCTCCGGGCGCCCGAATGCGCAAGCGGGCGGCACCGGTTCCGGTGCCGCCCGCGAGGGTCATGCTCGCAATCGGGTGGATTGCGTCATGTTCTGGTCAGGATCGACCGAGGTCGACCGATCAGGGGTACAGGCCGCGCATTTCGCGCGCCATCAGGATGCGCTTGCACGCGACGATGAACGCCGCGGTACGCACCGACACCTTGTGCTCTTCCGCGACCGCCCACACGCCGGCGAACGCTTCGCGCATCACGCGCTCGAGACGGTGGTTGATCTCGTCTTCCGTCCAGAAGAAGCTCGAGAAGTCCTGCACCCACTCGAAGTACGACACGGTCACGCCGCCCGCGTTCGCGATCACGTCCGGGATCACGAGCACGCCGTTCGCGGTCAGGATGTCGTCCGCCGCGGTCGTCGTCGGGCCGTTCGCGCCTTCGACGATGATCTTGGTGCGGATCTTCCCCGCGTTCTTCTCGGTGATCTGGTTTTCCAGCGCCGCCGGGATCAGGATGTCGGTCTCGACCGTCCAGAACTCGTCGTTCGGCATCGGTTCCGCGCCTTCGAAGCCCGCGACGCCGCCCGTGCGGGCCACGTGGTCGAGCAGCTTGTTCGCGTCGAGGCCGGACGGCTTGTAGATCGTGCCGGTGTGATCCTGCACCACGATCACCTTCGCGCCCGCTTCCTGGAACAGCTTCGCCGCGATGCCGCCGACGTTGCCGAAGCCCTGCACCGCGATGCGCGCGCCGGCGATCTCGAGGCCCTTCTTCTTCGCCGCTTCGCAGCCGACCACGAACACGCCGCGGCCCGTCGCTTCCTTGCGGCCGAGCGAACCGCCGAGCGAGATCGGCTTGCCGGTCACGACGCCGGTGGCCGTCTGGCCCTGGTTCATCGAGTACGTGTCCATCATCCACGCCATCACCTGTTCGTTGGTGTTGACGTCCGGCGCCGGAATGTCGGTGTTCGGGCCGATGATGATGCCGATTTCGCTGGTGTAGCGGCGCGTCACGCGCTCGAGCTCACCACGCGACAGCTTGCGCGGGTCGACGCGGATGCCGCCCTTCGCGCCGCCGTACGGCACGTTCACTGCTGCGTTCTTCACCGACATCCACGCGGACAGCGCCATCACTTCCGACAGCGTCACGTCCTGGTGGTAACGCACGCCGCCCTTGCCCGGGCCGCGCGACACGTTGTGCTGCACGCGGTAGCCCTCGAAGTGCGCGACGGTGCCGTTGTCGAGCTCGATCGGCACGTCGACGACCAGGATGCGCTTCGGACGCTTCAGCGTTTCGAGCCAGCGCGACAGCGAGCCGAGGTACGGCGCGACGCGATCGACTTGCTGAAGGTAGTTGCCCCACGGGCCGAGATCGTCGGCGTGCAAGTAGGACGGGATGGACTGCAGTTGCGAAGACATGGATTCTCCAACGGTCAACGGATGGCGCACATTGTCGAAAAACCCGTTTTTTTTATCCAATGCCGTTTGCTTATTCGATTATGCGTATCTTGCATGATCGCGATTTTTCGCAAATACGCGGTCGATTTGCGCAAGAACGGCCGCGATCGGCCCGGCATCCGGCGCACCGGACAACGTGTCGGCCGGCCGCCGGCCCGCGCCGTCCGTCAGCGTGAACCGGCGTCAGCCGGCCGCCTCGCGCAGCTCGTCGCTCACCACGTCCCACAGCGCGCGCACGAGCTTTTGCCGCGGCTCGCCGCCCTGCAGCGCGACCTTGTCGCAGTACAGCCGGATCTCCATCGTCAGCGTGAACGGGTGCGCGCCGCCGCGCACCGCGCGGTCGAGCCGGATCAGCCGACCGCTGGCGACCGCGTCCTCCACCGCGCTGTGCGGCAGGAACGCGATGCCGTGGCCGGCGAGCGCCATCGCCTTCAACCCTTCCGCCATGTCGGTTTCATAAACGCGATCGAGGAACAGCGGCGTCGGCGCGTTCGCGATGATCACCTCGGTCATCCGGCCGAGATACGCGTTCGGCGTATACGACAGGTACGGCACGCGCGCATCGGCCGCGCCCGGCAACGTGTAGCGCGGCCGCCCCGCGCGGCCCGGCGCCGAGAACGGGCTGATCGGCTCGCTGCCGAGCGTCAGCATGTCGTAGCGCGCGGGATCGAGCGCGACCGGATGACTCGGGTGGTGATAGCCCATCACGAGATCGCAGCCGCCCTCGACGAGCGACAGCACCGCGTCGTGCACGTTCAGCGCGCGCAGCCGCGTGTGAACCGGCCCCATCTTCGCCTCGATCCGCTGCAGCCAGCGCGGGAAATAGGTGAGCGACAGCGTGTGCGGCACCGCGAACTCGATCGTCGGCACCGGCGCGCCGACGTGGCCGCGCAGCAGCGTGCGCGCCTCGTGCGCCTGCGACAGCATCGTCAGCGCCTGCTCGTAGAAGATCTGGCCGGCCTGCGTGAGGCGGGTCGGATACACCGAACGATCGATCAGCTCGGTCGCGAGCCACGCTTCGAGCGCCTGGATGCGGCGCGAGAACGCCGGCTGCGACACGTGCCGCAACTCGGCGGACCGGCTAAAGCTGCGCGTCTCCGCGAGCGAGACGAAGTCTTCGAGCCATTTCAGTTCCATGCGGGCGGGCGCGGCGGGCGGCGGTCGGGAAGAAGCCTGCATTCTACCGGCGGGCGGGCCCGGCCGGCGGCGCGGGCGGCCCGGCGGCCCGATCGCCTCGGCCCCGCGCCGGCACGGCGGCGGCACGCGCCGGCGCCCGCCGGAGCCGCGCACGGTCGGGACTGCCCCGCGCCGATGGTAAAATGCCAGATTCTCCTCCCCCTCGTTCGACCCGGCCCCAAGGCCCGCCCGATCATGTCCGACACTCGTCCCGATACGCTTTTCGCCCTCACCGCGCTCTCGCCCATCGACGGCCGCTACGCCAGCAAGACCGAAGCGCTGCGCGACTGGCTCTCCGAAGCCGCCTTCATGCGCCACCGCGTCACCGTCGAGGTGCACTGGCTGATCGCGCTGTCGCGCGCCGGCTTCGCGGAAGTCCCGCGCTTCTCCGACGCCGCCGAGCAGTTCCTGCTGCAGCTCGTCGAGCGCTTCACCGCGCATGACGCGGCGCGCATCAAGGACATCGAGCGCGTGACGAACCACGACGTGAAGGCCGTCGAGTACTGGCTGAAGGAATCGGTCAAGGGCCAGGCCGAACTCGAGAAGGCCAGCGAATTCATCCACTTCGCGTGCACGTCCGAAGACATCAACAACACGTCGCACGGGATGATGCTCGCCGGCGCGCGCGAGCACGTGATCCTGCCGGCGCTGCGCACGGTCCACCAGCGCCTCGTCGCACTCGCGCACGCGCTCGCCGACCAGCCGATGCTGTCGCGCACGCACGGCCAGCCGGCCAGCCCGACGACGCTCGGCAAGGAGCTCGCGAACGTCGCGGCGCGCCTCGCGCGCGCGATCACGCGCATCGAGAAGGTCGAGATCCTCGGCAAGATGAACGGCGCGGTCGGCAACTTCAACGCGCACCTGTCCGCGTACCCGGAATTCGATTGGGAAGCGTTCTCGCGCGACGTGATCGAGAACCGCCTGAAGCTCACGTTCAACCCGTACACGATCCAGATCGAGCCGCACGACTACATGGCCGAGCTGTTCGACGCGGTCGCGCGCGCGAACACGATCCTGCTCGACCTCGACCGCGACGTGTGGGGCTACATCTCGGTCGGCTACTTCAAGCAGAAGACCAAGGCCGGCGAGATCGGCTCGTCGACGATGCCGCACAAGGTCAACCCGATCGACTTCGAGAACTCGGAAGGCAACCTCGGCCTCGCGAACGCGACGCTGCGCCACCTCGCCGACAAGCTGCCGGTGTCGCGCTGGCAGCGCGACCTGACCGACTCAACGGTGCTGCGCAACATGGGCGTCGCGCTCGGCTACTCGCTGCTCGCGTATGACTCGCTGATCCGCGGCCTCGACAAGCTCGAAGTGAATCCGCAGCGCCTGAACGAAGACCTCGACAACTGCTGGGAAGTGCTCGCCGAGCCGGTGCAGACGGTGATGCGCCGCTACGGCATCGAGAACCCGTACGAGCAGCTGAAGGAGCTGACGCGCGGCAAGGGCATCACGCGCGAAGCGCTGCAGGAGTTCGTCGGCACGCTCGCGATCCCGCAGGACGCGAAGGAGCGCCTGCTCGCGATGACGCCCGCGTCGTACATCGGCAAGGCCGTCGAACTCGCGAAGCGGATCGCGTAACACCGCGCCGCGCCCAAGAAAAACGCCCGATGCATCGCGCATCGGGCGTTTTCGTTTGTGCGGCCGGCGATCCGCGTTGCACGGTCAGAACGAGATCATCTTCCCCGGATTCAGCGCCGTCATCATGCTCATCGCGGCCTTCGCGGCCGGAATCGCGATCGGCGACAGCTGGCGGCCGAGCGGAATCGCGCGGTGATCGATGCCGGTCAGCATCGAGAAATCGTCGTTGCGGCCGATGAAGTCGTCGCAGATCGCCTTGCCGATCCGCACCGTCTGCGCGACCCCGTGGCCGCTCCAGCCCTGCACCATGTACATCGGCACGCGGCCGTCGGTCTTGCGGCTGTCGGTCGCGCCGTTCAGCGTGAAGTCGCTGACGCCGCTCCAGCAGTAATCGAGCGCGAAGCGGCCGTCATATTGCGGGAACACCGTGTTCAGCCGGGTCAGCAGGTACGCGTCGACGTCCGGCTGCGCCCAGCAGGTGCCGGTGCCCTGCCCGCCGAACAACAGGCGGTTGCCGCGCACCGGCCGGTAATAGTCGATCTGGAACTGCGTGTCGTACACGGGCATGCCGGCCGGCATCAGCGTCGCGACGTCGACGTCGAGCGGCGCCGTCACGCTCACGTACGTGAAGAACGGCACGGTCGTCGCGCCGCCGTCGTCGAGCAGCCGGAAGGTCGTGTTGTGCAGCGCGAGCACGACGCCCTTGCGCGCGGTGATCGTCCCGCCCGGTGTCGTTGCGACGACGCCGTCCGGCGTCTCGTCGAGCTCGAGCACCTCGGTGCCCTCGTACAGCTCGCCGCCGTTCAGGCGGAAGCCGTGGACGAGACCGCGCACCAGCGCGAGCGGGTGGATCTGGCCGCCCAGCGCGTCGATCGCCGCGCCGTGATACAGCGCCGAGCGCACGTATTCGTCCTGCAATTGATGCTTGCCGGCCAGCGTCACGCTTGCGTCGCCGAGGCGGCGGCGCGCATCCGCGCCGTCGAGCAGCGCGCTCATGTGGCCAGGGTGCACCGCCGCCGTGACGTGGCCGCGCTTGCGGTCGAGATCGAGCGCGTAGCGCGCGCCGATCGCGTCGATCAGGTCCATCGACTCGGCCGATGCAAAACGCCACAGGCGCTTCGCGTCGTCGTGCGACAGCTGCTCGATCATGTCAGCCGCTTCCCAGCGCGCGAGGCCCGGGGTCAGTTGGCCACCGTTGCGGCCCGACGCGGCCGAGCCGATGTGATGCTTGTCGACGAGGATCGTGTCGACGCCCGCCTCGGCAAGATGCAGCGCGGCGGACGCGCCGAGCAGGCCGGCGCCTATCACGAGCACATCACACACGGCATCGCTCGCGAGCGGCGCGCCGTTATCCCAGCGCGACAGCGATGCCTCGTAATAGTTGGCCGGTCGATCGCCATCGTAACGGGCCGGATCACACCAGTTCCAGTTGTCTTTCTCGATATTCAGTTGCGTTTGTTCAAAGCGCGATTCGTCCAGAATCAGAGGCTTGTTGGAAGTCATGTTTGCACTTGCATGGTCTTGGGCCGCCTGTCGAAGAGCCTTCTGGCTTCGCGGGTGGGGCAGCCGGTTCCACATGGGTGTCAACGAGAAAAGGGGCGCGATGGCCCGTGTTGACGGCGGACACGCTCGTGTCGCCTGAATCCCGGACTGTGCGCAAGCACGTATTGAAAGGTGCCGGGACA
The DNA here is from genome assembly GCF_000833595.1 of Burkholderia sp. MSHR3999. Lineage (NCBI taxonomy): Bacteria > Pseudomonadati > Pseudomonadota > Betaproteobacteria > Burkholderiales > Burkholderiaceae > Burkholderia > Burkholderia sp. MSHR3999. The sequence goes on along the minus strand of NZ_JRFO01000001.1, from coordinate 354,335 downwards.
CCCAATTTCTACACCGCAGAAATAATTCTACAGTGTAGAATATGCTTTCGTCAAGCTTACGGCCCGGCATGCGCCGGCCGACGTTCCGCACCGATGAAGGACAAACCCGCCCAAGGCCCGCGCGGCCTCGACAAGGACGCGATCGTCGCGGCCGCGCTGACGCTGCTCGAAGAAGTCGGCGAAGCGGCATTCAGCGTGCGCAAGCTCGCGCAGACGGTCGGCTGCGATCCGATGAGCGTGCTCTATCACTTCAAGTCGAAGGAAGGGCTGAGCCGGGCGATCGCGAACGCGCTGTCGCGCTCGCTGACGCCGGTCGACGACAGCCTGCCGTGGCGCGAACGGCTGCGCGACCTCGCGCGCCAGTACCGCGGGCTCGCGCTCCGCTATCCGGCCGCGTTCGGCCTGCTGCAGCGTCACGTCAGCACCGGCCCGGCCGATCTCGCGCACATCGAGGCCGTGCACCGCGCACTGGCCGACGCCGGCATCCCGCGCGCGGCGCGGCCGTGCGTGTGCGTCGGCTGGTATGCGAGCGTGATCGGGCTCGCCGCGGCCGAAGCCGGCGGCCTGACGCGGCCGGCCAACGACGTCGAGCTCGCGGAAATCGACGCGCTGTCCGACGCCGGCCACCCGCTCGTGAAATCCGCCGCGCCGCTCTACGCGCGCCTCGACCCGGCCGTCGTGCACGACACGATGCTCGACGTGCTGCTCGACGGCATCGCGCAGCACGCACGAACGCCGGCCGCAGAATGAGCAAGGGCGCCCCGCGGGGCGCCCTTGCCTGTCCGATTGCCGCGAACCGCGCTCAGTGCTGCTGCGCGATGCCGATCTTCTGCATCACGTGATCGACGATCTGTTCGGGCGTCAGCTCGATGCTGACCTCGATCGCTTCGTCCGGGCCCGGCTCCTCGAGCGTGTCGAGCTGGCTCTGCAGCAGCGACGGATCGAAGAAATGGCCGGTGCGGTTCTTCAGGCGCTCGTGCAACACGTCGAACGAGCCCTTCAGGTACACGAACCGCACGTCGGCGTCGTTGCCGCGCAGCACGTCGCGGTAGGAACGCTTCAGCGACGAGCACGTGAAGACGGCCGTCTCGCCCGCGCGCTGCTTCTCCTCGATGGCGGCACGGATCGTCCGCAGCCACGGCCAGCGGTCGTCGTCGGTCAGCGGAATGCCCTGGTGCATCTTCTCCTTGTTGGCGGCGCTGTGAAACGCGTCGCCGTCGGTATAGCTGCACGACAGGCGCTCCGCCAGCATCTCGCCGATTCGCGATTTGCCCGCGCCCGACACGCCCATTGCGATCAGAATCATTGACTACCCCTTGTTACAGAAACGCGCTCAGCACCAGCGTAAACGTGAGGCCGAGCACCGAGATGATCGTTTCGAGCAGCGTCCAGGTCTTGAACGTCTGGCCGACCGTCATCCCGAAATACTCCTTGATCAGCCAGAAGCCGCCGTCGTTGACGTGCGAGAAGATCAGCGAACCCGACCCCGTCGCCAGCACCAGCAGTTCCGGACGAACCGTCACGCCCGACGCGGCCGCGATCGGCGCGACGATGCCGCAGGCGGTCGTCATCGCGACCGTCGCCGAGCCGGTGGCCAGGCGAATCAGCGCCGCGACGAACCAGCCGAGCAGCAGCGGCGACAGATGCGCCTGCGTCGCGGTCGCGACGATCTGCTGCGAGATCCCGCTGTCACGCAGGATACCGCCAAAGCCGCCGCCCGCGCCGACGATCAGCGTAATCCCTGCGATCGGCGCCAGGCACTCGCTGCAGAACTTCTGGATCTGCTCGCGGTTGAAGCCCTGCAGCCGGCCGAACGTGAAGAAGCTCACGAGCACCGCGATCAGCAGCGCGACGTCCGAGTTGCCGGCGAAGCGCAGCAGGCTGTTCGGCAGCGTCTTCGGCGCGAACACGAGGTCGGCCCAGCTGCCGACCAGCATCAGGATCACCGGCAGCATGATCGTGAACAGCGTGATGCCGAAGCCCGGCAGCTCGCGCTTCTTGCCCTCGGTGTGCGATTCGACGAATTGCGCGGCGAGCGGGTTGTTGTTCGGCAGCGTCACGAACTTCGAGATCGTCAGCGCGAACAGCGGACCGGCGACGATCGCGGTCGGCACGCCGACGATCAGGCCGAACGCGATCGTCTTGCCGATGTCGGCGCCGTATTGCTGCACCGCGAGCAGCGCGGCCGGGTGCGGCGGAATCAGGCCGTGCACGACCGACAGGCCCGCGACCATCGGCAGGCCGACGACCAGCAGCGACTTGCCGGTGCGCTTCGCGACGTTGAACGCGATCGGGATCAGCAGCACGAAGCCGACTTCGAAGAACACCGGCAGGCCGACGATGATCGCGACGAACATCATCGCCCAGTGGATGTTCTTTTCACCGAACCAGTCGATCAGCGTGGTCGCGATCCGCTCCGCGCCGCCCGATTCGGCCATCATCTTGCCGAGCATCGTGCCGAGGCCGACGACGATCGCGATGTGGCCGAGCGTGCCGCCGGTGCCCGTCTCGAACGACTTGACGATCTTGTCCATCGGCATCCCGACGACCAGGCCGAGGCCGAGCGACACGATGATGAGGACCAGGAACGGATAGATCTTGAACCGCGCGATCATCACGATCAGCGCCACGATCGCGATCACGGTGTAGATGAGCAGCATGCTGCCCTGGACAGCGCCCATGTGGACTCCTCCTTGGGATTTATTCGAACCGGGCCGGCCTTGCGCGATGCGCGAGGCCGGTTGCGAGTATGCCCGGCTATGCAGGTCTCCGAAATGGCGGGGTGGCACCCCGCCGTCAGGACGCTGAATTTTACTTATCTTTAACGTCGAGCGATAGAACCGGTTCCATCAGCAAAAACCCTCGGAAAAACAAGCACTAAGCGCCGTTCGACCGAGGTGAATCTGCCATTTCGCACAAGTTCAACGGGGGAGCAGGCTGGCGGCTTGCGCGAGGCGCGTGACTTCCGCCCAGTCCTGCGCGGCGAGCGCCGCCTTCGGGGTCAGCCACGAGCCGCCGACGCACACGACGTTCGGCAGCTTGAGGAAATTCGGCGCGGTGTCGACCGTGATGCCGCCCGTCGGACAGAACTTCAGCGCGGGAAACGGGCCGTGGAACGCCTGCAGCATCGGCACGCCGCCCGCCTGCTGGGCCGGGAAGAACTTGACGACCTCGTAGCCGAATTCGAGCGCCTGGATGATGTCGCTCGGCGTCATCACGCCGGGCAGCAGCGGCAGGCCCGCGTCGAGCGCGGCAAGGTGCAGGTCCTTCGTCAGGCCCGGCGACACGCCGAACTGCGCGCCGGCCTTCTTCGCCTGCGCGCAATGCTCGGGCTTCGTGATCGTGCCGACGCCGACGACGATGTCGTCCGCGAGCTGGCTCGCGCGTTCGATCGCCGCGAGGCCCGCCGCGGTGCGCAGCGTGATCTCGAGCACCTTCACGCCGCCCGCGTGCAGCGCGCGCGACACCTGCTCGCCCTGCTCGACCGAGTCGAACGCGAGCACCGGAATCACCGGGCCCAGCTTCACGATTTCGCCAATCGTCTTCATCGATGCCTCTCCTTGAATCTCGAAGTTACGCGGTGACGCGGGCGGCCGCTTCGCCGACCAGCGCCCCGAAAACCGATGCGCCCTGCTCCGCCGGCGCGGCCGCCGCGCGGAACACGCCGAACAGCTCGCGCCCGAAGCCCACCTCGTTGTCCGCCTGGTGCAGCGGCTGCGCGACCGGGCGCGCCTGCCATTCGGCGTCGTCGACCGCGATGTCGAGCACGCCGGCCTCGGCGTCGATCACGATCGTGTCGCCCGTCTTCACCTTGCCGAGCGGGCCGTTCAGCAGCGCTTCCGGCGATACGTGGATCACCGCCGGCACCTTGCCCGATGCGCCGGACATGCGGCCGTCGGTGACGAGCGCGACATGGAAGCCCTGATCCTGCAGCACGCCGAGCAGCGGCGTCAAACGGTGCAGCTCGGGCATCCCGTTCGCGCGCGCGCCCTGGAAGCGCACCACCGCAACGAAGTCGCGCTTCAGCTCGCCGCGATCGAACGCTTCCTGCACGGCCTCCTGCGAATCGAACACGATCGCGGGTGCTTGCACCTTGCGGTGCTCCGGCGCGACCGCCGAGATCTTGATCACGCCGCGGCCGAGCCGGCCCTGCATCAGGCGCAGCCCGCCGTCCGGCTGGAACGGCTCGCCGATCGGGCGCAGCACCTTCGTGTCGTGGCTCTCGGCCGCGCCGTCGACCCACGTCAGCTTGCCGTCGATCAGCCTCGGCTCCTTCGTGTAGTGCGACAGGCCACGGCCGGCGACGGTCGTCACGTCCTCATGCAGCAGCCCGCCTTCGAGCAGGTTGCGCACCAGGAACGCGATGCCGCCCGCCGCGTGGAAATGGTTCACGTCGGCCTTGCCGTTCGGATAGATCTTCGCGAGCAGCGGCACCGCGCCCGACAGCTCGTCGAAGTCGTCCCAGTCGATCAGGATGCCGGCCGCGCGCGCGCGATCGCGACGAGGTGCAGCGTGTGGTTGGTCGAGCCGCCCGTCGCGAGCAGCGCGACGATGCCGTTGACGATCGCCTTCTCGTCGATCACGTGGCCGATCGGCGTGTAGTGGCCGCGCTCGACGGTCAGGTCGAGCACGCGGCGCGCGGCCTCGGCCGTCAGCGCGTCGCGCAGCGGCGTGTGCGGATGAACGAACGCCGAGCCCGGCAGGTGCAGGCCCATCAGCTCCATCAGCATCTGGTTGCTGTTCGCGGTGCCGTAGAACGTGCAGGTGCCGTGGCCGTGGTACGCGGCCGACTCGGCCTCGAGCAGCGCGTCGCGGCCGACCTGGCCGGTCGCGAACTGCTGGCGGATCCTCGCCTTGTCGTCGTTGGACAGGCCGCTCGTCATCGGGCCGGCCGGCACGAAGATCGTCGGCAGGTGGCCGAACTGCAGCGCGCCGATCAGGAGGCCCGGCACGATCTTGTCGCAGATGCCGAGGCACAGCGCCGCGTCGAACATGTTGTGCGTGAGCGCGATCGCGGTGCCCATCGCGATCGCCTCGCGCGAGAACAGCGACAGCTCCATCCCCGGGTTGCCCTGCGTGACGCCGTCGCACATCGCCGGCACGCCGCCCGCGAACTGCGCGACGCCGCCGTTCGCGCGCGCGGCCGCCTTGATGATGTCCGGGAAATCCTTGTACGGCGCGTGCGCGGACAGCATCTCGTTGTACGCGGACACGATGCCGATGTTCGGTTGCTTGATCGCCTTGATCTCGAACTTGTCGTTGCCTTCGAGGCCCGCGAAACCGTGCGCGAGGTTCGCGCACGACAGCGCGCCGCGTGCGGGGAACCGGCCCTGCGCGCCGTCGATGCGCTTCAGGTAAGCGGAACGGGTCGACTGGCTGCGCGCGATCACGCGTTCGGTGACTTTCGCCAGGGTGGGATGCAGCGAGGTCATGCTGGGCGCTCCTGTATGCCGGCCGACACCGGCGGTTGGAATCGTGGGGACGGTCGAATGCAACGACTGAACGCAGCCAGTCTAGTAGAAAAACTACAAGCACGCAATGTGGATCGACAGACCCAAAACCCGCACTCCCGCTACAGACAAGGCAATACTAGTAAAAACCCTAATCCTGCTTCTTAACCCGGTCGGCAAATCTGCCAACTCGAGCTAGCATTTTCATGTAGATTTTCTACAATTCGATTGCGATACACTCGCTCATCCGAACCCGATTTCCACCTGCCGTCCCATGCTGCCCCGCATCGAAGCGATCCGCCCCGACCTGCGCCCGTCCGAGCGCAAGCTCGCCGACTACATCCTCGCCGCGCCGCGCGAGGTGCTCGACCTCGCGATGACCGAGCTGTCCGCGCGCGCCGGCGTCAGCCAGCCGACGATCGCGCGCTTCTGCCAGGCGCTCGGCTGCAGCGGCTTTCGCGAATTCAAGATCCGGCTCGCGCAGAGCGTCGCGCCGGGCGTGTCGTCGGTCTACCGCGACGTCGAGCCTAACGAGCCCGCGCCGGGCATCATCGGCAAGGTGTTCGACCGCACGATCGGCGCGCTGATCGAGGTGCGCAACAGCCTGTCGGCGGGCAGCGTCGCCGATGCGATCGCGCTGCTGTCGAACGCGTCGCGCATCGAGTTCTACGGTGCGGGCGGCTCGGGCATCGCCGCGCAGGACATCCAGCACAAGTTCTTCCGGCTCGGCGTGCCGAGCGTCGCGTATTCGGATCCGCACACGTTCTCGATGTCGTCGGCGCTGCTCGGCCCGCAGGACGTCGTCGTCGCGATCTCGAACACCGGCCGCACGCGCGACATCGTCGAGGCCGCGCGCGCGGCGCTCGCGTGCGGCGCGAAAGTCGTCGCGATCACGCAAAGCCACTCGCCGCTCGCGAAGCTGGCGACGGTGAGCCTCGCGTCGAACGTCGCGGAGGAAACCGACGTGTTCTCGCCAATGACGTCGCGGATGTCGCACCTCGCGATCGGCGACATCCTCGCGGTCGGCGTCGCGCTGTCGCGCGGGCCCGCGCTGATGGAACGGGTCGGCCGCGCGAAGGAAGCGATCACGCGCCGCCGGATCGACGCGAACGCGAAGGAGTAGCGGCGTGCGCGCGTCGTTCGTGCGTTAGCGTGTAAACGACAAACGGCGCCCCGAAGCGCGCCGTTTGTCCAGTACGGGCGGGAACGACGAAATCAGAACGGCTTGATGACCGCGAGCGCGACCGCCACGAGCATCCCGAGCACCGGCAGCTCGTTGAACACGCGATACCACCGGTCGGAGCGGCGGTTCTCGCCGCGCTCGAACACCTTCAGCAGGTGGCCGCAATACGCGTGATAGACGATCAGCAGCAGCACGACCGCGACCTTCGCGTGCACCCAGCCCTGCCCCTGGCCGATGCCGACCGCGAGCCACAGCCACATGCCGCACGCGAGCGCCGGCACCGCGATGAGCGTCATGAAGCGGAACAGCTTGCGCGCCATCACGAGCAGCCGGCGAATCGCGGCGGGATCGGATTCCATCGCGAGGTTCACGTAGATGCGCGGCAGGTAGAACAGCCCCGCGAACCACGATGCGATCAGCACGATATGGAACGTCTTGACCCAGAGCATTGCCATCGGTTGCGCACCTCGCGTTACTGACGGCCTTCGCCGTGCCCGAGCACGACGTACTTCAGCGACGTCAGCCCTTCGAGACCGACCGGGCCGCGTGCGTGCAGCTTGTCGTTCGAGATGCCGATTTCCGCGCCGAGGCCGAATTCGAAGCCGTCGGCGAAGCGCGTCGACGCGTTGACCATCACGCTCGCCGAATCGACTTCGCGCAGGAAGCGCATCGCGCGGTCGTGATCCTCGGTGACGATCGCGTCCGTGTGGTGCGAGCCGTAATGGTTGATGTGCTCGATCGCCGCGTCGAGGCCGTCGACGACCTTGATCGCGAGCACCGGCGCGAGGTATTCGGTGTGCCAGTCCTCCTCGGTCGCATCGACGAGCGGGCCGACGCCGGCGTCGGCGAGCACCGCGCGCGCGGCCGCGTCGACGCGCAGTTCGACGTTCTTCTCGCGATACAGGCGGCCGAGCGGCGGCAGCACCGCATGCGCGACGCCGCTCGCGACGAGCAGCGTCTCCATCGTGTTGCACGTGCCGTAGCGGTGCGTCTTCGCGTTGTCGCAGACGGTGAGCGCCTTGCCCAGGTCCGCGCGATCGTCGACGTAGACGTGGCAGATGCCGTCGAGGTGCTTGATCATCGGCACGCGCGCCTCGTTGATCAGGCGCTCGATCAGGCTCTTGCCGCCGCGCGGCACGATCACGTCGACGTATTCGGTCATCGTGATCAGCTTGCCGACCGCCGCGCGATCGGCGGTTTCGACGACCTGCACCGCGTCCTGCGGCAGGCCCGCCGACGCGAGCCCTTCGCCGATCAGCTTCGCGAGCGCGGCATTCGATTCGAGCGCCTCGGAGCCGCCGCGCAGGATCGTCGCGTTGCCGGACTTCAGGCACAGCGCCGCCGCGTCGATCGTCACGTTCGGGCGCGATTCGTAGATGATGCCGATCACGCCGAGCGGCACGCGCATCTGGCCGACCTGGATCCCGCTCGGGCGGAACTTGAGATTGCCGATCTCGCCGATCGGATCGGCGAGCGACGCGACCTGGCGCAGGCCTTCGACCATCGTCTTCAGCGCCTTGTCGGACAGCGTCAGGCGATCGATGAACGCCGCATCGTGCCCCTTGTCGCGGGCCCGCGCGACGTCGCGCGCGTTCGCGTCCTTCAGAGCCTGCGCATCGCGCTCGATCGCACGAGCGACCGCATCGAGCGCCGCGTTCTTCGCCGCCGTGCTGGCGCGCGCCATCGCACGGGAAGCCTGCCGGGCGCGGCGACCCAGGTCCGTCATGTACTGGTCGATATCCATCATGTGACTCGAAAAGCGGGCCGCGCAACGCGGCATGAATTCGTCGGGAAAGGCGCGACGCGGCGGCATCGGCCGCGCCGGCTGTCGAAGCAATTGTAAGCGGGTTGCGGACGGCGCGCTGGCGCCGCAGGCGGGACTTAGCGCCGCACGCCGCGACCCGCGGTCGGCGGTCGCTCGCCTTGCGCACCCTGCGCACCCGCGACCGTCATCGCAAGCTGGAACAGGCCGTCCCACGGATCGGGCGGCGGTTCGTCCTGCGTGCGCCGGCCCGGCGTCACCGCGGACAGGCCCTTGACCTGCCGGTCGAGCCGCGCGGCGAACGCCAGCGCCTTCTCGAGCGCGGCTTCGGTCACGCGGCCGAGCGCGGGGCCGACCAGCCGCTCGCGCGGCCCCCATACACGGTTCTCGCGCAGCAGCGTCGCGAGCGGCTTGCCGGCCGCGACGCCGCGCTTGATCCGCAGCAGCGCGCGCAGTTCCTCGACGACTGCCCACATCACGAGCACGATCGCCTCGCCCTCGCCCTTCAGGCCGTCGATCATCCGCGCGAGCCGCGCGGCATCGCCGGCGAGCATCGCCTCGTTCAGCTTGAAGACGTCGTAGCGCGCGACGTTCAGCACCGCGTCGTGCACCTGCTCGAACGACAGCGCACCCTGCGGATACAGCAGGCCGAGCTTCTGGATTTCCTGGTGCGCGGCGAGCAGGTTGCCCTCGACGCGCTCCGCGATGAACTGCAGCGCGCGCCGGCCATCCTCGCCGGCCGCGACGCGCTGGCCCTGCATCGCGAGGCGCTGGCCGATCCAGTTCGGCAACTGCGCGCGGTCGACCGGATCGATCTTCAGCGCGACGCCGCCGTTCAGGAGCGCGGTGAACCACGCGGATTTCTGCGTCGCCGCATCGAGGCGCGGCAGCGTGACGAGCACCAGCGCGTCCGGATTGTTCGCGGCGGCGAGCGCCTTCAGCGCGTCGGCGCCTTCCTTGCCGGGCTTGCCCGACGGAATGCGCAGCTCGATCAGCTGGCGCTCGCCGAACAGCGACATCGCCTGGGTCGCGCCGAGCAGCAGGCTCCAGTCGAAGCCGCGCTCGACCGTGTGCACCGAGCGCTCGGTGAAGCCGGCCGCGCGCGCGGCGGCGCGGATCCGGTCGCACGCTTCCTGCGCGAGCAGCGGCTCGTCGCCGAATACCGTGTAGAGCCCGGCCAGCCCCTTCGCGAGGTGCGGCTCCAGCGCGTCTAGTCGCAGTTGCATCGGTTCGTGCGCCCGCGTTTCACAGCGGCGGCGGCGGCAGCGGCGCGCGCGGTGCGACGCCCGGCACCACGTCTTGCGGCGCCGGATTCAGCGAATGCACGATTGCGAGACGGCGCAACAGCTGGTCGACCGCGTCTCGCTGCATGTCGCCGAAGAGAATATCGGCTTCCTGCGCCTTCGCGTTCGTGTACTGGTCGCTGTACGTCATCGCGCGGTTCAGCGCGATCACGCTCGGCGGAATCAGCACCGTGCCGTCCTTGCTCGTCAGCGTGTAGCCCAACGAATAGTTGAGCACGTATTCCGCGACCGAGCCGTACTGGTTCAGCGTCAGCGTGCCTTGCCCGCGCGATTCCGACATGCGCAGCACCGCGTCCGCGTCGTCCGGCACCTTGACGATCTTCGTGTCGCTGCCGGCCTCGACGAGGCGCGTGAGCCGCGCCTCGACGGGCGCCGGCGCGCCGGCGATCAGCAGGTGCTTGAACGCGTAGTCCTGCTGGCCCCGCAACTGGAAACCGCATGCCGACAGCATGACCGCGCTGCCGACGAGCATCAAAAACGATCTGCGGATCACCTTCGCTCCTTCAGAATTCGCCGAGGGCCTGCCGGCCCTCAAACGACGATGTTCACGAGGCGGCCCGGCACGACGACGATCTTCTTCGCCGGCTTGCCCTCGCCGAACTTCGCGAACGCCTCGTCGGCAACCGCCGCGGCCTCGATGGCCTCGCGGCTCGCGTCCTTCGCGACCTTCAGCGCGCCGCGCACCTTGCCGTTCACCTGCAGCACGAGTTCGATCTCGGCCTGCTCGAGCGCGGCCTCGTCGACCTTCGGCCACGGCGCGTCGAGCAGCGGGCCGAATTCGTCCGCATAGCCGAGCGTCTTCCACAGCTCGAACGTGATGTGCGGCACGACCGGATACAGCACGCGCAACAGCACGCCGTACACTTCGCGCAGCACGGCGGGCGTCGCGCCCTTCGCGCCGTCGATCGCGTTGAGCATCTTCATCGTGGCCGACACGACCGTGTTGTACTGCAGGCGCTGATAGTCGAAGTCGGCCTGCTTCAGCACGCCGTAGATCTCGCGGCGCAGCGCCTTGTCGGCGTCGCCGAGCCTGGCCGCGTCGAACGCCGCGCGCTCCGCGAGCGCTTCACGGTTCGCGGCGCCGAAGCTCCACACGCGACGCAGGAAGCGGCTCGCGCCCTCGACGCCCGAGCCCGACCACTCGAGCTGCTGCTCGGGCGGCGCGGCGAACATGGTGAACAGGCGCGCGGTATCCGCGCCGTACTGGTCGATCAGCACCTGCGGATCGACGCCGTTGTTCTTCGACTTCGACATCTTCTCGATGCCGCCGAGCACGACCGGCTGGCCGTCGGCGTTCAGCGTCGCGCCGACCGGGCGCCCCTTCTCGTCGAACGAGACGGTCACGTCGGCCGGGTTGTACCAGGTCTTCTTGCCCGACGCGTCCTCGCGGTAGAACGTCTCGTTCAGCACCATGCCCTGCGTCAGCAGGTTCTTCGCCGGCTCGCCGAACTTCACGAGGCCGAGGTCGCGCATCACCTTGGTCCAGAAGCGTGAGTACAGCAGGTGCAGGATCGCGTGCTCGATGCCGCCGATGTACTGGTCCATCGGCATCCAGTAGTCGGTGCGCGCGTCGACCATCGTCGCGGCGTCCGGCGCCGTGTAGCGCGAGAAATACCACGACGAATCGACGAAGGTGTCCATCGTGTCGGTCTCGCGCTTCGCGGCCGCGCCGCACTTCGGGCACGTGCAGTTCAGGAACGCTTCCGACTTCGCGAGCGGGTTGCCCGAGCCGTCCGGCACGAGGTCTTCCGGCAGCACGACCGGCAGGTCCTGCTCCGGCACCGGCACGTCGCCGCACGACGGGCAGTGGATGATCGGGATCGGCGTGCCCCAGTAGCGCTGGCGCGACACGCCCCAGTCGCGCAGGCGCCACGTGACCTGCTTGTCGCCGAAGCCGCCGGCCTTCAGGTCGGCCGCGATCGCGTCGACCGCCGCGCCATGGTTCAGGCCGTCGTACTTGCCGCTGTTCACGCACACGGCGACGTCCTTGTCGCCGTACCACTCCTGCCATGCGTCGGTCGAATACGTCTGGCCTTCGGCCGCGATCACCTGCTTGATCGGCAGGCCGTATTTCTTCGCGAACGCGAAGTCGCGCTCGTCGTGCGCGGGCACGCCCATCACCGCGCCTTCGCCGTAGCTCATCAGCACGTAGTTGCCGATCCACACCTCGACCGGCTCGCCCGTCAGCGGATGCGTGACCGTGAAGCCGGTCGGGACGCCCTTCTTCTCCATCGTCGCCATGTCGACCTCGGCGACGCCGCCGCGCTTGCATTCGTCGATGAACGCCTGCAGTTCCGGCTTGCCCTGCGCGAGACGCGTCGCGAGCGGGTGCTCGGCCGCGATCGCGCAGAACGTCACGCCCATGATCGTGTCGGCGCGGGTCGTGAACACGCGCAGCAGCTTCTGCTCGCCGTCGAGTTCATACGGGAAGCCGAAGTTCACGCCGAAGCTCTTGCCGATCCAGTTCTGCTGCATGATCTTCACGCGCTCCGGCCAGCCGAGGCCGTCGAGGTCGTTCAGCAGCTCGTCCGCGTACTGCGTGATGCGCAGGTAGTACATCGGGATCTCGCGCTTCTCGACGAGCGCACCCGAGCGCCAGCCGCGCCCGTCGATTACCTGCTCGTTCGCGAGCACGGTCTGGTCGACCGGGTCCCAGTTCACGGTGCCCGTCTTCTTGTACGCGATGCCCTTCTCGAGCATCTTCAGGAACAGCCACTGGTTCCACTTGTAGTAGTCGGGCTTGCAGGTCGCGATCTCGCGCGACCAGTCGATCGCGAGGCCCATCGACTGCATCTGGCCCTTCATGTAGTCGATGTTGTCGTAGGTCCACTTCGCGGGCGGCACGCCGTTCGCCATCGCGGCGTTCTCGGCCGGCATCCCGAACGCGTCCCAGCCCATCGGCATCAGCGTGTTGTAGCCGTTCATCCGCAAATACCGGTACATCACGTCGTTGATCGTGTAGTTGCGCACGTGACCCATGTGCAGCTTGCCGGACGGGTACGGCAGCATCGACACGCAGTAGAACTTCGGCTTCTGCGAGTCTTCCTTCGTCTTGTAAGCATCGGCTGCGCGCCAGTCGCGCTGGGCGGCGGCTTCGACGTCGGCGGGTACGTATCTCTCGTGCATGGTGTGGTTCGGACTAGGCTTTAAGCGGCGTGACGGACACGCGCGGGAGTGGATCGAAAATCGTGCTTGCCCGGGTTGCCTGGAGCATTTCTGCCAACCGGGGAAAAACGGCAATTATACCGTCCGCGCCGGCCCGCACGGCCGGTCTCGCAGGTCGCGGCCCGTTCGCGCCGGCGGCGCGGCGGGCCCCGGCCCGCTCAGCGGTTCGCCGGCGCGGCAGGCAGCGCGGCGGAACCGCGCTGCGGCGTCGGCAGGTCGGTCACGAAGCCGATCCGCGCGAGGCCCGCGGCTTGCGCCGCGCCCATCACCTGCGCGATCACGTCATAGCGCGTCGCGCGCGACGCGCGCAGCCGCAGCTCGGGCGGCGTGCCGGCCGCGGCGGCCGTGCGGAACCGCGCCGGCAGCGCGTCGAGCGCGACCGGCGTGTCGTCCCAATAGAGCTTGCCCGCGTCGTCGATCGACAGCGTGATGGCCTGCGGCGTGTCGCGCGCGGCTTCGGTCGCGACCTTCGGCAAATCGAGCCGGATCGCATGCGTCATCAGCGGCGCGGTCACGATGAAAATGACGAGCAGCACGAGCATCACGTCGATCAGCGGCGTCATGTTGATCTCCGCCATCGGCGCGGACGTCTTGTGGTGCTCCAGTCCGCCGAATGCCATGGTTGCCCCTTTTTCGGAAAGCGCGCGTCAGGCGTCGCTCGCGCACACGAACACGTGCAGGTCGCGCGCGAAGCCGTCGAGCTCCTCGGCGAGCTGGCGCACGAGCCGCCCAAGGATGTTGTACGCGAGCACGGCCGGGATCGCGACCACGAGCCCGAACGCGGTCATGATCAGCGCCTCGCCGACCGGCCCCGCGACGCTCTCGATCTGCGCCTGCCCGCTCGCGGCGATGCTGCCGAGCGCGTGATAGATGCCCCAGACGGTGCCGAGCAGCCCGACGAACGGCGCGGTGCTGCCGATCGACGCGAGCAGCACCTGGCCGAACTCGAGCCGCCGCTGCGAGCGCAGCATCGCATGGCGCAGCGCGCGCAGCACCCGCTCGCTGCGTTCGACGCGCGCGGCCAGCGCGGCGGGATCGTGGTCGCGGGCCGCGTCGCGCGCGGCTTCGGCGAGCGGCACGAACACGCGCTCGCGATCGGCGCCGGCGAGCGCCGCGATGCCCGCGTCGAGCGTCGGCGCCCGCCAGAACGCGGCGAGCGCGCCCGGCCCCTGCCACTTCGCACGGACCAGCAGCCAGGCCTTCACGACGAGGAAGCACCAGCTGGCGACGGACATCGCCGCCAGCACGTAGGCGACGGCGTGCGTGACCGCATCGCCGCTTTCGAGGTAGTGGATGACGCCGGTGGGAATCGCCATCGGAGCGTCCGGCGCGCGTCAGCGCAGGCCGAGCACGTCCTGCATCTCGTACAGGCCGGCGCCGCGCGCCGACAGGAAGCGCACCGCGCGCAGCGCGCCCTGCGCGTACGACACGCGGCTCGACGACTTGTGGGTGATCTCGATCCGCTCGCCGATCCCGGCGAACAGCACGGTGTGATCGCCGACGATGTCGCCGCCGCGGATCGCCGAGAAGCCGATCGTCGACGGATCGCGCTCGCCCGTCACGCCGTGGCGGCCGTACACCGCGCAGTCGTCGAGCGAGCGGCCGAGCGCACCGGCGACCGCTTCGCCCATCATCAGCGCGGTGCCCGACGGCGCATCGACCTTGTGACGGTGATGGGCCTCGATGATCTCGATGTCGTAGCCGTGCGAGAAGTGCTTCGCGGCGAATTCGAGCAGCTTCAGCGTGACGTTCACGCCGACGCTCATGTTCGCGGAGAACACGATGCCGATCCGGTCCGACGCGGCGCGCAGCGTCGCCTTCTGCTCGTCGGTGAAGCCGGTCGTGCCGATCACGAGCTTCACGTCGTGGCGCAGCGCGGCCTCGACGTGCGCGATCGTGCCTTCCGGACGCGTGAAATCGATCAGGTAGTCGGCCTGCGCGAACACGGCGTCGATGTCATCGGTCAGCCGGATGCCGGTTTCCCTGCCGAGGAACGCGCCCGCGTCCTGGCCGAGATGCGGCGAGCCGGCGCGGTCGAGCGCGCCGACGAGCTGCGCGTCGGAATCGTTGAGAACGGTTTCGATCAGCATCCGGCCCATGCGGCCCGACGCCCCGGCAATCGCAATCTTCATGGCTTTCTACACGAGAGGGTCAAGAGCGGGCGGCGCATGCCGCCCCGTTTCCGTGCGCCGCGCTTATTGCGCCGGCGCGGTGACGGGCTGATTCTGCAGCGCATCGGCCCCCTGCGGGCCGACGGGCGGCGCGGCCTCGTTCGACACGGTCGGCTGCGGCGGGCGATGGAACTGGAACTGCGGCTGGATCGTCGGGTTCGCGCCCGGCGGCTGCCCGCCCGGCACCGGCGCGCCGGCCGACGCCTGCGCGGACGGCGTGAAGCGCCGCGAGGACCCGCCCTGCCCGGACACCTGGCTGGTCGCGCGGTTGGCCGCGCGCGCAGCCTGCGCGTTCGCGTCCTGGTCGGCGACGGCGCCTGCGCTCGCCGCTTCCGGCACCACGACCGCCGCCGGTGCGGCAACCGCCTGCCCCGCGCTCGCGCCGCTCGCGGCAGCGGCGGTCGCAGCCGCCTGCTTCGCCTTCTTGCCGCGCTTGTCGCCGTCGATGTCGGCCAGCAGGTCGAGCTCCGACGGCAGGTTGTCGGCGCCCGTCCAGCTTGCGAGGCGGTCGCCCGAGAACGTCAGGACGAGATCGCGCTGCTGGACGACGGCCGTCGAGCCGCGCTTGAAGTAGAACAGGTAATCCCAGCGGTCGGCGTGGAACATGTCCGAGAGCAGCGGGGTGCCGAGCAGCGCGCGCACCTGCTCGCGCGTCATCCCGGTCTGCAGCTGCGACGCCTTCTCCTGCGACACGAAGTTACCCTGCACGACCGTGATCCGGTAGGGCGTGATGCGCTGCGCGATGCGCTGCGTCACGCTGTCGTACGACGAACAACCAGCCAGCGCGGCAACGGCGGCGGCAGCGATGATGACACTCCGCATGCGGCTCCTCTGAAAGTGCGAAAGAGATTCTGGAATCATTTCCCTCACCGTGCTGGCCCGCCTGGCAGGCCGCGCGTGTTTCTGGAACGGCGAAAAGCCGGTAACATTGAAGCCCTGCATTGTACTCTAGGGATGCCTAGCCATGACCAATCCGACGGATCTCAAGAATATCGGGCTGAAGGCCACCCTACCGCGCCTCAAGATTCTCGAGATCTTCCAGCAAAGCCCCGTCCGCCACCTGACGGCCGAAGACGTCTACCGCAACCTGCTCAACGAGCAGCTCGACATCGGGCTCGCGACGGTCTACCGCGTGCTGACGCAGTTCGAGCAGGCCGGCCTGCTGACACGGAGCAACTTCGAGTCCGGCAAGGCGGTGTTCGAGCTGAACGAGGGCTCGCACCACGACCACCTCGTGTGCCTCGACTGCGGCCGGGTCGAGGAGTTCTTCGACGCGGAGATCGAGAGCCGCCAGCAGTCGATCGCGCGGGAACGCGGCTTCAAGCTCCAGGAGCACTCGCTCGCGATGTACGGCTCCTGCACGACCGAAAACTGCCCGCACCGCAAGCACTGACCCGCGCCACGCGCATGCGAGACGGCCCGCCCGGCATTGCGCCGGGCGGGCCGTCGTCTTTTGGGGCGCGTTCCGGCGCCGGTCAGGCCGCGCTTGCGCAGGCCGGCGCGAGTTCGAGCCGCCAGACGCCGTCGAGCGGGATCTCGTCGCAGTTCGGCTGCGCGCCGCCGCGGTCGACGACGACGAAGTCGCTCACCGCATCGAGCGCGAGCAGCGGATGGTGCCAGACACCCTTCGCGTAGTTCACGCCCTGCCAGCCTTCCGCCAAGAACGCGCGCATCGCGTCCGGCCGGAACTCGCCCGCCGGCGCGACGACGATCGCATAGCGCGACACCGCCGCGAGCGGAATGAACGCCTGGCTGCCGTGCGGATGGCGTTCCATCATCGTGATCGCGATCGGCAGCGCGCGCGGCTGCGCGCGGAACACGCTGACGAGCGGGCGCCCGCCGTCCTCGCACACGTCGATCGTCGCGAGGTCGTGGAACCGCTCGGTCGTGCCGCCGTTGATCGGGAAATGCCGGGCGCCGTCGAGCGCGATCACGTCGCCGAACGGCGCGAACGCGTCGCGGGTCAGGCGCTCGACGTGCAAGATGTGCGGTCCGCTCATGTCCTTCGCCTCCGTCAGGCCGGTTCGCCCCACAAACGCAGGCGCGACACGCCGCCGTCCGGGAAGATGTTGAAGCGCACGTGCGTGACCGGGCCGAGCGCCGCGAGCTGGTCGAACGTGTGGACGTGGTCCATCGACAGCTTCTGCTCGCCGAGCAGTTCGGGCCAGAACATCGCCTGCGTGACCAGCGACTCGTCGGTGCCGCCCGCGACGTAGGCAGCCTGCAGCGAACAGCGGTCCGGGAAGTTGCCCTTGAAGAACGCGGTGTCGACCTCGACGCGGCGGATCACGCCCGGCCGCGCGAGCGCGACGATCGCCCAGTCGTTGCCCGGCTCCCGGCGGCGGCGGGTTTCCCAGCCGTCGCCCATGTTCACGCCGCGCCCCGGCATCAGCATCTGCGACGCCGCGCCGAAGTGCTGGTTGTTCGCGGCGACCACGTAGCCGCCGTGCTCGGCCGCCGCGAGGTCGGTCAGCTCGCCGTGCGGCGCGCGGCTCCAGTCGCGCTGCGGCTGGCCATACACGCGCAGCCGCGCGAGCCCGCCGTCCGGGTACAGGTTCACGCGCAGGTGCGTGCAGGGCTGCGGATCGGTCACGTCGACGTAGTGATGGCTGTTGCCCTGCAGCGTCGTCGCGGGCACGATCGGGCGCCACTCGGCACCGTCGGGCGGCGTGTCCGTGTCGGCGAAGCAGCCCTCGATCGACGCGGCCGGCGGGAAGTTGCCGGTGAAGTGGCTGGTATCGAGATCGACGCCGTGGATCACGCCCGGCCGCGCGAGCCGGATCACGCAGAAATCGTGGCCGGTCGTGCGCTTGCGGCGCGTCTCCCAGCCGTCCATCCACTTGCCGTGATCGTCGTACTTGCCGGGAATGAACACGGCCGGCTCCGGGTTCAGCATGCGCTCCTTCGGCGCGAAGAACTCGTCGCTCGCGTGGAGCGCCTTCGCACCGAGGCGCGGATCGGCGAGGTTCATGTAGCGCCGCGTGAAGGCCGGCGCGTTCGGATCGAGAATGGGGGCTGCCATGTTGTCTCCAATATTCTGGCTTCGACGCCGGCGCGTCGAGGCGCCGGCGGCATGACGGAAATGCGGGTCGAAGCGCGCTCAGATCGCGTGCGCCTGGTCGCCGGCGAGCGGCGCGCCGCCCGCGACGTCCTCCTCCTCGACCGACACGTAGCGCAGTTCGCGGTTCAGCACGCGCTTCGCGCGCGCCTTGTCGATATCGTTCTCCCACACCGCGACGACGACCGTCGCGACGCAGTTGCCGATCAGGTTGGTCAGCGCGCGGGCGATGCCGACGAACCAGTCGACCGGCAGGATCAGCACGAGGCCGAGCACGGGAATCGCGGGGATCGCCGACAGCGTCGCCGCGAGGATCACGATGGCCGAGCCGGGAATCCCGTGCGCGCCCTTCGACGTGACGAGCGACACCAGCAGCACGACGATCAGGTCGTGCGTCGACAGCGGCGTGTTGGTCGCCTGCGCGATGAACAGCACCGCGAGCGTCAGGTAGATCGAGAAGCCGTCGAGGTTGAACGAATAGCCGGTCGGGATCACGAGGCCGACCGTCGAGTCCTTGATGCCCAGGTATTCGAGCTTGCGCATCACCTGCGGCAGCACCGCGTCCGACGACGCCGTGCCGAGCACGATCGACAGTTCCTCGCGCAGGTAGCGGATCAGCTTGAACACGGAGAAGCCGGCGAACCGCATCACGATGCCGAGCACCACGGTGACGAACACGATGCAGCTCAGGTAGAACACCGCGACGAGGTAGCCGAGCTGCTTGAGCGACGCGACGCCGTACTTGCCGGTCGTGAACGCGATCGCGCCGAGCACGCCGAGCGGCGCGAGCTTGATGATGAAGCCGATCACGCGGAAGAACACGTGCGACAGCTCCTCGATCAGCGAGTTGACGCGCTTGCCCTTGTCGCCGAGCATCGACAGCGCCGAGCCGAACAGCACCGCGAACACGAGGATCTGCAGGATGTCGCCCTTCGCGAACGCGTCGAACGCGGTGTCGGGGATGATCTTCATCAGGTAGCCGGCCGTGTCCTTCAGGCTCTCGGCGTTCTTCGCGTACGACGCGAGCGACGCCGCGTCGAGCGAATGCAGGTCGATGTTCATGCCGACGCCCGGGCGCGTCAGCCACGCGAGCACGAGCCCGATGCCGAGCGCGAGCGTGGTCACCACCTCGAAGTAGACGACGGCCTTCAGGCCGACCCGGCCGACCTTCTTCAGGTCGCCCGCATTGGCCATCCCGCTGACCACGACGCAGAACACGATCGGGCCGATGACCATCTTGATGAGCTTCAGGAAACCGTCGCCGAGCGGCCGCAGCGACTCGGCGAAATGCGGGAAGAACGCGCCTAGCGCAACCCCGAGGATCAATGCGACGACTACTCGGCCAAACAGCGAATTGAGGAATTTCGACACGGCGCTCTCCCGAACCAACGGTTGCAGTTTCGTCTGTTCATACTGGTAAGACCAGTGATGCTATGGACGATAGTAGGAAGCCGATATAGTCGAGTCAAGGAAGAACAAAATAGGGATTTCCCGCCCCTTTCCGTCCGTTACGGCGGAGCTGCAGCGCGGGCCGGATCGTGACTTTCCCGTAGGCCGGCGATGCACCGCGCATGTGCGGATTACAATGCCGGTCAGACCGGCCATCATTCGCATCATGAAAAACGTTCCGCACACCGTGACCGACGCCGCCATCGCGACGATCCGCGACCGGATCGAGGCAGGCGTGTATCCGGTCGGCAGCCTGCTGCCGGCCCAGCGCCAGCTTTCCGAGGAGCTGGAGATCAGCCGCGCGTCGCTGCGCGAGGCGCTGTCGACGCTCGAGGCGCTCGGGATGCTGCGCATCCGCGCGGGCAAGGGCGTCTACGTCGAAAGCGCGCAGGCGAGCACCAGCCATGCGTGGCGCTTCGCCGAGCAGTCGTCGCCGCCCGACACCTACCAGATGCGCTATGCGCTCGAAGGCTTCGCCGCGCGGATGGCCGCGCGCGTCGTCACCGACGACGACATCGCGTGGTTCGAGGACAACCTCGCCGAGCTGCACGTCGCGCTGACCGAAAACGCGCTCGACGACGCGTCGCAGCTCGACTTCGAATTCCACATGCGGATCGTCAACGTGGCCGGCAATGCAGCGATCGAATCGATCCTGCGCAGCAGCGCCGACATCATGAAGGAAAGCCAGCGGATGCCGTTCTACCGGCGCGAGCTGCTGTTCTCGACGTGGCACGAGCACCGCGCGATCGTCGACGCGCTGATCGCGCGCGACCCGGACGCCGCCGGCACGGCGATCGAGACGCACATCTCGAACGCCGCGCAGCGCGCGGGCGTGTACTTCCCGACGCCGGGCGCCTGAGCGGCCGGTCGGCCGGGCGTTCCGCCTTTGCGACGCGCTTCAGTCTTTGCGGCCTCCGCGCGCGTTCCGGCCAAAGTCCGCCAACGTCAATCAACGTCCGCTAACGCCCGCGCGCCGGCGCATCGCCATGCGCGAGCGTGCGTTCGACGAACGCACGCACCGCGACGCTGCGGTACGCGCCCTTGCGCGTCAGCAGCGCGGCCGTGCGCGCTGATCGCCGGAATCCTGCTGCTCGACGTCGGCGTGCAGGGGATGCACATCTCGAACCAGAGCGTAATCTACGCGCTCGCCGGCGACGCGCGCAGCCGCGTGACGACGATCTACCTGACGAGCTACTTCATCGGCGGCGCGCTCGGGTCGTTCGCGGCGAGCGTCGCGTTCGGCGCCGACGGATGGCGCGGCGTCTGCGTCGCGGGCGCGCTCATCGCGCTGTGGGTCGCGTCGCAGCGGATCGGCGCACGACAGGCGACGCAGTAACGCGACGCTCGCCGGCAGCACGCAAGCTGTCGCGGGATCGCGCAGGAGTTCGGCGAGTTCACGACGATGCTCGCGCTCGTCGCGGCGGGAATGGGGATCGGGCTGATCCCGGCGGAAGCGGCGAGCGCGCTGCCGCCGAACGTGCTCGCGCGGCCGCTCGATCTCGGCCGGCACCGCAGCGGCGTCGGCCTCGCGTGGACCGATCTCGACAG
The DNA here is from genome assembly GCF_000833595.1 of Burkholderia sp. MSHR3999. Taxonomy (NCBI): domain Bacteria; kingdom Pseudomonadati; phylum Pseudomonadota; class Betaproteobacteria; order Burkholderiales; family Burkholderiaceae; genus Burkholderia; species Burkholderia sp. MSHR3999. The sequence goes on along the minus strand of NZ_JRFO01000001.1, from coordinate 333,245 downwards.
TCCGGTCAAGCGGGCTTTCGTCGATGCGATCGAGCAGGTCGTGCCGAGCGCGGATCGCTGACGGCGACGCGCCGGGTATCGTGGTACCGGGGTATCGGTGCCGGTGCGCCGCCCGCCCGAATGCAAAAAAGCCCGGCCGGCATGAAGCCGAACCGGGCCCGATCGCGATCGACGCCGGCCGCCTTGCGGCGGCCGTGCGCGTACGGGATTACTTCGCGTTCGCGAATGCGACTGCCGTATCCAGCATGCGGTTCGAGAAGCCCCACTCGTTGTCGTACCAGCTCGACACCTTGACGAGGCGGCCCGACACCTTGGTCAGCGTCGCGTCGAACGTCGACGAAGCCGGGTTGTGGTTGAAGTCGATCGACACCAGCGGCGCGTCGTTGTAGCCGAGGATGCCCTTCAGCGCGCCTTCCGACGCTTCCTTCATGATCGCGTTGACTTCCTCGACCGTCGTGTCGCGCTTCGCGATGAACGACAGGTCGACGATCGACACGTTGATGGTCGGGACGCGGATCGCGTAGCCGTCCAGCTTGCCGTTCAGTTCAGGCAGCACGAGGCCGACCGCGGAAGCCGCGCCCGTCTTGGTCGGGATCTGGCTGTGCGTGGCCGAACGCGCGCGGCGCAGGTCTTCGTGGTAGACGTCCGTCAGCACCTGGTCGTTCGTGTACGCGTGGATCGTCGTCATCAGGCCGGTTTCGAGGCCGATCTTGTCGTTCAGCGGCTTGACGAGCGGCGCGAGGCAGTTCGTCGTGCACGATGCGTTCGAGATGACCGTGTGCTCGGCCTTCAGCACGTTGTGGTTCACGCCGTAGACGATCGTCGCGTCGACGTCCTTGCCGCCCGGCGCCGAGATGATGACCTTCTTCGCGCCGCCCTTCAGGTGCGCGCTCGCCTTTTCCTTGGTCGTGAAGAAGCCCGTGCACTCCATCACGACGTCGACGCCCAGCTCGCCCCACGGCAGTTCGGCCGGGTTGCGGTTCGCCAGCACGCGGATCTTGTCGCCGTTGACGACCAGGTAGTCGCCGTCGACCGACACTTCGCCCGGGAACTTGCCGTGCGCGGTGTCGTACTGGGTCAGGTGCGCGTTGGTCTTCGCGTCGCCCAGGTCGTTGATCGCGACGATCTCGAGATCGTGCTTCTTGCCGTTTTCATAAAACGCGCGCAGCGTATTGCGGCCGATGCGGCCGTAGCCGTTGATTGCGACGCGGATCGTCATGTCTATCTCCTGATGGCTGAAAAAAATTCGTTTCGTGCAGCTTCACGGTGCGGCGCGCGCGTGGGGAACGCGCGCGCCGCGAATGCTTTTAGGCCAGCACGGCCTTGGCCGTCTCGACGACCTTGTCGACGGTGAAGCCGAAGTGCTTGAACAGCACGCCGGCCGGCGCCGATTCGCCGAACGTGTCGATCCCGACCACGCCGCCTTCCAGGCCGACGTACTTGTGCCAGAAGCTCGTCACGCCCGCTTCGATCGCGACGCGTCGCACGCCGTGCGGCAGCACGCGCTCGCGGTATTCGGCGTCCTGGCGGTCGAACACGGTGGTCGCCGGCATCGACACGACGCGCGCGGCGATGCCCTGCTGCGCGAGCGGCTCGACGGCCTTCATCGCGAGCTCGACTTCCGAGCCCGTCGCGATCAGGATGATCTTGCGCGCGACGATCTCCTCGTCCCAGTCCTTCAGCACGTAGCCGCCCTTCTCGATGTTCGCGATCTGCGCGTCGGTGCGCGGGTTGAACGCGAGGTTCTGGCGGCTGAAGATCAGGCTCGACGGACGATCCGCGGCGACCGCGTGGGTCCACGCGACGGCCGTCTCGACCGTGTCGGCCGGGCGCCACACGTCGTGGTTCGGGATCAGGCGCAGGCTCGACACGTGCTCGATCGACTGGTGCGTCGGGCCGTCTTCGCCGAGGCCGATCGAGTCGTGCGTGAACACGAAGATCGACGGCACCTTCATCAGCGCGGCGACGCGCAGCGCGTTGCGGCTGTAGTCGGAGAACGTCAGGAACGTGCCGCCGAACGGCTTGTGGCCGCCGTGCAGCGCGAGGCCGTTGATCGCGGCGCTCATGCCGAACTCGCGCACGCCGTAGTTGATGTGGTTGCCCAGCTTGACGCCCGGGCCTTCCGGATTCGCACGAACCGCCTTCGACGCCTTCCAGTTGGTCAGGTTCGAGCCGGTCAGGTCGGCCGAGCCGCCGAGCAGCTCGGGCAGCACCGCGGCGAGGCCTTCGATCGCCTGCTGCGACGCCTTGCGGGTCGCGACGGTTTCGCCGCGCTCGTTCGCGCCGGCGATGATCGCCTTCGCCTTCTCCGCCCAGTCGGCGGGCAGCTTGCCGGCCATCCGGCGCTCGAATTCGGCCGCTTCCGCCGGATACTTCGCACGGTACTGCGCGAACGCCGCGTCCCAGTCGGATTCGCCGCGCTTGCCCGCTTCCTTCGCATCCCACGCCGCGTAGACTTCTTGCGGAATCACGAACGGCTCCCACTTCCAGCCGAGCGCCTCGCGCGTCTTCGCGATTTCTTCCGCGCCGAGCGCCGCGCCATGCACGTCGTGGCCGCCGGCCTTGGTCGCCGCGCCCTTGCCGATCACCGTCTTGCAGCAGATCAGCGTCGGCTTGTCCGACAGCTTCGCCTTCGCGATCGCCGCGTCGACCGCGTCGACGTCATGGCCGTTCACGTTCGGGATCACGTTCCAGCCGTATGCCTCGAAACGCTTCGGCGTGTCGTCGTGGAACCAGTTGACGACGTCGCCGTCGATCGAGATGCCGTTGTCGTCGTACAGCGCGATCAGCTTGTTCAGCTTCAGCGTGCCCGCGAGCGAGCAGGCCTCGTGCGAGATGCCTTCCATCAGGCAGCCGTCGCCGAGGAACACGTACGTGTGGTGATCGACGATCTTCGCGCCGTCGCGGTTGAACTCGTCGGCCATCAGCGCTTCGCCGAGCGCCATGCCGACCGCGTTCGCGAGACCCTGGCCGAGCGGGCCGGTGGTCGTCTCGACGCCCGGCGTGATCCCGTATTCCGGGTGGCCCGGCGTCTTCGAATGCAGCTGGCGGAAGTTCTTCAGCTCTTCCATCGGCAGGTCGTAGCCGGTCAGGTGCAGCAGCGCGTACAGCAGCATCGAGCCGTGGCCGTTCGACAGCACGAAGCGGTCGCGGTCGGCCCAGTGCGGGTTCGCCGGGTTGTGCTTGAGGTGGCGGGACCAGAGCGCGACGCCGATTTCGGCCATGCCCATCGGCATGCCGGGGTGGCCGGAGTTCGCTTGCTGGACGGCGTCCATCGCGAGCGCGCGGATCGCGTTGGCCATCAGGGTGGTGGAGGCGGGAGACGAAGTCGTCATGTCGAGTCCGGAGATCGAGTCGAGAAAACGGGGCACGTGCGGTATCCGGAAGCTCGCTAGTCAGCCGCTCCCGGCGCGCAGTGCGGCGCCAGGGTGGACGCGAAGCGGACGGAGCCAACGGACGGGGCTGCAAAGCGCATTATTTTACCAGATGGGCCGGCATTTCCCTTCCGAACGGTCGGCGTTCCGGCACGGTTTTCCGTCAAACTTCCCGCTGTCCGCTTCGCACCCTCTGTACGCCCTCTATAATTCAGACGTTGGAACTGCCCGCCCCGCCCGTGAGCACGACGCTTCTCTTTCACCCGACGCCCGACTCCGCCTACGGCTTTCCGCATGCGCGGCGGCTTGCGCACGTCGCGTCCCCGCATCAGCAGATCGAGGTGTGGGAGACCCCGCAGCTGGGCCGACTGTTCACGCTCGACGGCCGGCCGATGACGTCGGTCGGCGACGAGTACATCTACCACGAATGCATGACCCACCCGGCCGCGCTCACGCATCCGTCGCCGCGCAAGGCGCTCGTGCTCGGCGGCGGCGACGGCGGCGCGGCGCGCCAGCTGCTCAAGCACGCGTGCATCGAGCGGATCGTGGTCGCGGAGCTCGACGACGAAGTCGTCGGCATGGCGCGCCGCTTCCTCGACGACGTGCACCAGGGCGCGCTCGACGACCCGCGCGTCGAGGTCGTGATCGGCGACGCCGCGCACTTCGTCGAGTCGACCGTCGAGCATTTCGATCTCGTCGTGTTCGATCTCACGCCGCCGGAGTCCCCGGCGGCCGGCCTCTACACGCGCGATTTCTACAAGCATCTCAAGCGGATCCTGACGCCGTGCGGCGCGATCACGATGCATCTCGGCTCGCCGGTCTTTCACGCGGCGCGCATCGCCGCGCTGCTCGCCGACCTGCGCGCGAGCTTCGCGGTCGTCGATCCGTTGTCCGCGCACGTGCCGCTGTACGGCTCGGTGTGGCTGATGGCGATCGCGAGCGACACGCTCGACGCCGCGTCGCTGTTCATGCACGACATCGAGGAACGCCTCGCGAGCCGCGGCGTCGAAGGGCTGCGCTACTACGACGCGCGGCTGCACCCGGCGCTGTTCGCGTTGCCGCGCGCGCTGCGCGATACTCTGGGCGCGCGCCGCTGAGCTGTCGCGCCGTTCCGCTTTCCCCATCCAGGAGATATTCATGGCCGATCCACGTCCGGCCGACGTGCCTTGGTTGACGCCTTACCTGGCCGTGCGCAATGCGCACGCGAGCATCGATTTCTTCAAGGCCGCGTTCGGCTTCGAGCTGCGCGACGTGCTCGACGAGGACGGCGCGGTCATGCACGTCGAGATGGTCTATCGCGGCCAGTTGATCGTGATGTTCGCGCCCGAAGGCGCGTTCGGCTCGACCGCCCGCACGCCGCGGAGCGCGGGCGCGACCGCGCCGCAATCGTTCTATCTGTACGTCGACGACGTGGACGCGACCTGGCAGCGCGCGCTCGATGCCGGCGCGAAATCGCTGAGCGCGCCGCAGGACCAGTTCTGGGGCGACCGCTTCGCGCAGGTCGAGGATCTCGACGGCTACCGCTGGGCGCTCGCGCGCCGTCTCGAATCATGAGCGAAGCCACCACGACCGCGGCCGTGCCGCGCTTTTTCGTCGAGGCGGCGCTGAGCGCCGGCGCCGTGCTCGCGCTGCCGGCCGACGTCGCCCGTCACGCGCAGGTGCTGCGGCTGCAGCCGGGCGATGCGCTCGCGCTGTTCGACGGCACGGGCGGCCAGTACCGCGCGCGGCTCGTCGAGATCGACAAGCGCAGCGCGGTCGCGCAGCTCGACGCGTTCGAGCCCGCGGAGGCGGAGCCGCCGTATCGCGTGACGCTCGCGCAGGGGATCGCCGGCGGCGACAAGATGGACTGGGTGATCGAGAAGGCGGTCGAGCTCGGGGTCGCGGCGATCGCGCCGCTGTCGACGTCGCGCGGCGTCGTGCGGCTGTCGGGCGAACGCGCGGAGAAGCGCGTCGCGCACTGGCGCGGCATCGTGCGCGCATCGTGCGAACAGTGCGGACGCAACCGCGTGCCGGACGTCGCGCCGGTGCGCGGCTTCGACGCGTGGCTCGATGCGCTGCCGGCCGCGCGGGCCGACGGCGAGCTGCGGCTGCTGCTGTCGCCGCGCGCGAGCAATCCGTTTGCGTCGCTGCCCGACGCGCCGCCCGCGGCGAGCGTCACGCTGCTGATCGGCCCGGAAGGCGGGCTGTCGCCCGACGAGGAACACGCGGCGCGCGCGCACGGGTTCACGGCGCTGTCACTCGGGCCGCGGGTGCTGCGCACGGAGACGGCCGGCGCGGCGGTGCTGGCGGCGCTTGCGGCGCGCTGGGGGGGATGGTGACCGACGCCGGCCGTGACGGCAACGGCGGACGTCGCCACGCCGCCGCCGGCAGCGCCCTCGCCGGCCCCGTCATTCGTCGCCGCGCTCCGTCCGCGGCATCCTGACCGACTTGAAAATCGAGTCGGCCACGGCCTGGTACATGTCGCCCGCATACGGGCTCGTCCACGCCGTATCGTCGCTGCCAAACAGTTCGATCGAGCCGGTCATCGGCAAATCGACCGGCGCGTCGTTCATCGCTCGGGCCATGTCGGCAAACATCGTGTCGAACGCCGCCCTGCGCTGTTGTTCCGACTTGCCCGGCGCCGGCAGCACCGCGGCCTCCACCTGCTTCACGCCAGGTCCGACATTCGCCACGTCGCACGCATAGGTCACGGTCGCGATCGACTGTCCGTCGCGGCCGGGGTTCGGCGCACGCGTCTCGCCCGTCACCCTGCACCGGGACCTGCTCATCGTCGAAGCAAACGCGGCCATCATGTCGCGGGCCGGCTTTTCCTGGCGCGCGCGCACGTTGGGCGGCAGCGCATTCACGAGCCGGTCTGCCAACTGCTTGCGCAGGTCGGTCCTCGTCTTCTCGTACGCATCGAGATCGAGCGCGTTCTTGCCGTGCAGGTAGTCGCGCATCGCGTCGTTGTATTCCCGGCCCTTCGACAGGTCGCCGTTCACGAACAGGCCAAGGAACAGTTCGGTGGTGCGGGTCGGCGAAACCGGTGCGGCATTGGCGACGCCAGCGACGGCGAGCGCCGACAGGACGAGCACGCGCACGGCGGCACGCCGCGCGAGACGGAAATCGGTCATGGGAATATAGCCCTCTCTCGGATTGATCGAATTGTCGGTCCGGCACGCGAAGTCGGCTGCGCCACCGAAAGCCGCCGACGCGCCGGACGGCGGCCGATTGTCCCGGAAAATAGCGCGCGACGAAAGCGTCGACGGGCTCGCGCCGCAGGCGGCGCACCGCCGCCGGTTCCACAGGCGCAAAAAAGCCCGCACGAAGGCGGGCTTTCTTATGCAACCGAGACGAGCGCCGGACTTTTACGCGAACGAATAAAACACGCGGAACGCAACCTTGCGCTCGGCCCAGAACTCGGCCGCCTCGCGGAACACGTCGAGCAGCGTCTCGCGGCCTTCCTTGTCGAACTTCTGCGCGATCGGCAGCCCTTCGAGCACGATCACGAAGCCGGGCTGCGCGCCCGCCTTCGCGACCAGATCGGTCAGGCAGTCGTACAGCGCGTCATAGTTCTTGCCGAAATGCTTCGGAAACAGGAACGACGTCGCGATCGTTTCCATCACTTCCTGCTTCGACTGCGCGGCGCCGCAATACGCATACAGGAAATGCTGGCCGAGCCGGCCGGCTTCGTCGGCGAGATCCTGCACGCGAAACGCGCGGATCGACTGCACGAGATTGGGTCGCACGGTCGTGAAAAGGCTCATAGGCTCCTCGTTCGATGAAAGCCCGGGGCTGGCTTCCTGCTCTGCAGGCGCGTCGCCGGCCTGCACCGCCGCGCGCAACTGCATCACGCGCTGAAACAGATTGCCGTCGCCGGCCGCGAACAGATCCGCCGCCGACGCCGTGTCGTGCGTGTAGATGGAGTCGCTCATGCCGTTCATCCCGAAGTCATTCAACAATACGTCTGAAACTGTTGTAGTGGTCGTCCGTGTAATAACAATTGTCGACCCGGCGCAGCGGCCCGCCGCAGACGATCCGGCGCGCACCGCGATTGCGCGCGCGCGGGGTCGGCACGGTGTACTCGTGGTAGAAGCCGCGCTTCGCCTTCGGCAGGATCCGCTCACGATTGCCGAACACGACGCCGTCTTTCTCGTACGGATAGGGACCGCCACCGGCAATCAGGCCAAGCGTGGTCACGGCCTCGCGCGGAAGGCGGGCGGTCGGGATCGTATCGAACCCGCCGGCGGCCACGTCGGCCGCAACGGCCTGCCGTGCGTAGGCGGCGGAAACCAGACTGCCCGTCGGCGTGCCGACGATACCCATCGCGAACATCGCGAAGACGGACGCGAGCGCGCCGTTGCGGAGCCACTTGCGTGCCATGAACCAGGGTTCCCGCTGTTAAATCAAGTAGTTGACGACCAACAAAGGCGTTAGCGTAGCGCTATTGTCCGCGCGAATCAATGTTCGTTTGGGGATTGAAAGCCTGCCCGGATCAGGCCCCGGGCAAATTTTACCGAAACATGGTTACTTTTATCTTGCATGAGATAAAATACCGACGGCATCTCTCGCATGGCAAGACCCTGCCTCCCTGCCACGCTCGCAACCCGGAGTGGAGAGATGCTGCTGTTGCTTATGGGAAGCGCATGCGCGCCCTGCCCGGCGGCGTGCCCATTGCGGGCACGCCGTTTTTTCTTTTATTTACAAATTCGCTTAACGCGTCGCGTTCACGTCGGCCACGAGCAGCGCGGCCATGTTGACGATCCGGCGCACCGTCGCCGATTCGGTCAGCACGTGCACCGGCTGCGCGGCGCCGAGCAGGATCGGCCCGATCGCGATGTTGTTGCCCGCGGCCGTCTTCAGCAGGTTGTACGCGATGTTCGCGGCATCGATGTTCGGCAGGACCAGCAGGTTCGCTTCGCCTTCCAGCGTCGAATCCGGCAGGATTTCCTTGCGCAGCGCCGCGTCGAGCGCGACGTCGCCGTGCATTTCGCCGTCGACCTTCAGGTCCGGCGCGCGTTCCTGCAGGATCGCGAGCGTATCGCGCATCTTCTGCGCGGACGGCGCGTTGCTCGTGCCGAAATTCGAGTGCGACAGCAGCGCGACCTTCGGCTCGATGCCGAAGCGGCGCACTTCCTCCGCCGCCATGATCGTGATCTCGGCGAGCTGTTCCGGGGTCGGATCGACGTTCACGTGCGTGTCGACGAGGAAAATCTGCCGGCCCGGCAGCACGAGGCCGTTCATCGCCGCGTACACGCTGCAGCCCGGGCGCTTGCCGATCACCTGGTCGATGAAGTGCAGGTGGCGGTGCGTCGTGCTGATCGTGCCGCAGATCATCCCGTCCGCTTCGCCCTTCTTCACGAGCATCGAGCCGATCAGCGTCGTGCGGCGGCGCATCTCGACGCGCGCGAGCTGCTCGCTGATGCCCTTGCGCGCCATCATCTTCGCGTAGTCCTGCCAGAACTCGCGGTAGCGCTCGTCGTGCTCGGTGTTGACGACGGTGTAGTCGACGCCCGGCGTCAGGCGCAGGCCGTAGCGCTGGATACGGTGCTCGATCACGGCCGGACGGCCGATCAGGATCGGTTTCGCGAGCTTTTCGTCGACGACGATCTGAACGGCGCGCAGCACGCGCTCTTCCTCGCCTTCCGCGAACACGACGCGCTTCTTCTCGGCCGGCACGCTGCGCGCGAGCTGGAAGATCGGCTTCATCGTCGTGCCGCTGTGGTACACGAACTGCTGCAGGTGCTGCTTGTACGCGTCCATGTCCTCGATCGCGCGCGTCGCGACGCCGCCGTCCATCGCGGCCTGCGCGACGGCCGGCGCGATCTTCACGATCAGGCGCGGATCGAACGGCTTCGGAATCAGGTATTCGGGGCCGAACGACAGGTCCTGGATCCCGTACGCGGTCGCGACGATGTCGCTCTGCTCCTGCTGCGCGAGCTCGGCGATCGCGTTGACGGCGGCGATCTCCATTTCACGCGTGATCGTCGTCGCGCCGACGTCGAGCGCGCCGCGGAAGATGAACGGGAAGCACAGGACGTTGTTGACCTGGTTCGGATAATCGGTGCGGCCGGTCGCGAGCACGGCGTCCGGGCGCACTTCGAGCGCGAGCTCCGGCAGGATTTCCGGCGTCGGGTTCGCGAGCGCGAGGATCAGCGGGCGCTCGGCCATCCCCTTGACCATCTCCTGCTTCAGCACGCCGGCCGCCGACAGGCCGAGGAAGATGTCCGCGCCGTCGATCACCTCGGCGAGCGTGCGCGCGTCGGTTTCGCGCGCGAAACGCTCCTTGTCCGGGTCCATCAGTTCGGTGCGGCCCTTGTAGACCACGCCGGCCAGGTCGGTCACCGTGATGTTCTCGAGCGGCAGGCCGATGTCGACCAGCAGGTCGAGACACGCGAGGGCGGCCGCGCCCGCGCCGGACGCGACGAGCTTGACTTCCTTGATGTTCTTGCCGACCACCTTCAGGCCGTTCGTGACGGCCGCGGCGACGACGATCGCGGTGCCGTGCTGGTCGTCGTGGAAGACCGGGATCTTCATCCGCTTGCGGGCTTCGCGCTCGACGATGAAGCAGTCCGGCGCCTTGATGTCTTCCAGGTTGATGCCGCCGAAGGTCGGCTCGAGCGCGGCGATCACGTCGACGAGCTTGTGCGGATCGGACTCGTTCAGCTCGATGTCGAATACGTCGATGCCGGCGAACTTCTTGAACAGCACGGCCTTGCCTTCCATCACCGGCTTCGACGCGAGCGGGCCGATGTTGCCGAGGCCGAGCACCGCGGTGCCGTTCGTGACGACGCCGACCAGGTTGCTGCGCGCGGTGAAGCGGGCCGCGTTGAGCGGATTCTCGACGATCTCCTCGCACGCGAACGCGACGCCCGGCGAATAGGCGAGCGCCAGGTCGCGCTGGTTGATCATCTGCTTGGTCGGCGCAATCGCGACCTTGCCGGGGGTCGGGAATTCGTGGTAGTCGAGGGCGGCTTCGCGGAGCTTGGCTTTGGAGGAGGCTTGCGTGGACATGTGTCTCGTGGCGTGCGGATTAGAATACCTAGTCGACGCATTGTAGCGCCAATCGAAGTCGCCAAAACCTCCATTCAGGTGCAACAGTCGCGACAAAATTGTACTGAACGGTGCAGGAGCGCCGCCGTTCGCCTCGTACAATGTGCCGTTCTCTCAACCGCTTCGGGTCCGTCCGCCGTGCCAGCCTCCCTCTCCGAGTTCTCGTTGATCGACCGCTTCTTCGCGCGCCGCGCGGCCCGGGGCGCGCGCGCCGCGACGCTCGGGATCGGCGACGATTGCGCGCTGTTCGCGCCGCGATCCGGGAAATTGCTCGCCATTTCGACGGACATGCTGGTCGAGGGCCGCCACTTCTTCCCCGACGTCGCGCCGCACGCGCTCGGCCACAAGACGCTCGCGGTCAACCTGTCCGACCTCGCGGCGATGGGCGCCGAGCCGCGCGCGTTCACGCTCGCGTGCGCGCTTCCGCGCGCCGACGCGGCGTGGCTCGAAGCGTTCAGCGACGGGCTCTTCGCGCTCGCGGAGCGGTTCGGCTGCGAGCTGATCGGCGGCGACACGACGAGCGGGCCGCTGAACCTGTGCGTGACCGTGTTCGGCGAAGTCGCGCCCGACGCCGCGCTGCGGCGCGACGCCGCGCGCGACGGCGACGACGTCTGGGTGTCCGGCACGCTCGGCGACGCGCGGGCCGGGCTCGGCGTCGCGCGCGGCGAATGGGCGGCCGGCGCACAGGAAGCGGCCGTGTTCCGGGCGGCGCTCGAGCGCCCCGAGCCGCGCGTCGCGCTCGGCCTCGCGCTCGCGGGCGTCGCGCACGCCGCGCTCGACCTCTCGGACGGCCTCGCGGGCGACCTGCAGCACATCCTCGAGCGCTCGCGCGTGCGCGCGAACATCGACGCCGACGCGGTGCCGCGCTCGGCCGCGCTCGCGACGCTGCCGCCCGACGTGCAGCGCCGCTGCACGCTCGCCGGCGGCGACGACTACGAACTGTGCTTCACCGCGCCCGCCGCCGCCCGCGCGGCGGTCGAGGCGGCGGGCGCCGGCGCCGGCGTCGCGGTCACGCGAATCGGTACAATACGCGCGTTGTCCACGCCGTCGGAGCGGCCCGCGATCGCGTGGCACGACGCCGCCGGCGCGCCCCTCGCTCTCACGTTGCACGGTTTCGACCACTTCCATGCAGACTGACCCGACGCCCCCGCGCGCCGCGGCCGACGCCGGCGCAACGCCCCACGTGCCGAGACGCGCCACCGTGCGCTTCATGTTCTCGCATCCCGCGCACCTGCTGTCGCTCGGGTTCGGCAGCGGCCTCGCGCCGATCATGCCCGGCACGTTCGGCACGCTGTTCGGCTGGCTGACGTTCGTCGCGTTCAGCCGCTACCTGACGGTGCCCGAATGGTGGGGGCTGATCGCGGCCGGCTTCGTCGCCGGCGTCTGGCTCACCGGCTTCACCGCGAAGAAGCTCGGCAACGCCGACCCGGGCCCGGTCGTCTGGGACGAGATCGTCGCGATCTGGATCGTGATGCTGTTCGTCACGCCGGCGACGTTCGTCGGCCAGCTCTGGGCCTTCGTCGTGTTCCGCTGCTTCGACATGCTCAAGCCGCCGCCGATCCGCTACCTCGAACGCCGGATGACGGGCGGCCTCGGCATCATGGCCGACGACCTGATCGCCGCGTTCATGTCACTGCTCGTGATCGCGCTGTGGCGGTCCTTCGCCGGCTGATCTTTCCGACTCCCGTATTCCCCTTTCGCATGCCAACCGATTCCGTCGTCCATCAGCTTGCGATCCGCGCAGGCAACAAGCTGCGCGACGAGCACCTGCTGCTCGCGACCGCCGAATCCTGCACCGGCGGGATGATCGCCGCAGCGATCACCGACATCTCCGGCAGCAGCCAGTGGTTCGAGCGCGGCTTCGTCACCTATTCGAACCAGGCCAAGAGCGAGATGATCGGCGTGCCGCCCGAGCTGATCGACAAGCACGGCGCCGTCAGCGAGCCGGTCGCGCGCGCGATGGCCGAAGGCGCGCTGCGCAACAGCCGCGCGCAGGTGTCGCTCGCGGTGACCGGCATCGCCGGGCCCGCGGGCGGCAGCGAGAAGAAGCCGGTCGGCACCGTGTCGTTCGCGTGGAGCAACCGGCTGCATACCGACGCCGAAACACTGGTGTTCAAGGGAGATCGCGAGCAGATCCGCACGCAGGCCGCCGCGCATGCGCTGCGCGGGCTGCTGAAACTGCTCGAAGAGCGCGAGGGCTGACGCGCCGGCGGCCCGGTGCGGGCCGCACGAGACGGGTCGCATGAGATGGACCCAAGAAACGGGCCGCGATCGGCGGCCCGCCCCGCTCAACGATGCGCGTTGATCGCGTCGCGGGTCTTCTGCGCGGCAAGCGCCGCGGCTTCGGCGAAATCCTCGTCCTTGCTCGCGTACAGGATCGCGCGCGACGAGTTGATCATCATTCCGGTGCCGTCGGCCGTGCGGCCTGCGCGGACGGTCGCCTCCACGTCGCCGCCCTGCGCGCCGATGCCCGGAATCAGCAGCGGCATGTCGCCGACGATCCCGCGCACGACTTCGATTTCGTTCGGGAACGTCGCGCCGACGACGAGGCCGAGCTGGCCGCTCTTCGCGTTCCACTTGTTCGCCGCGAGGTCGGCGACCACCTGGTACAGCGGGCGGCCCGGATGGCCGGCCCCGTTCGTTTCCAGAAACTGCAGGTCCGAGCCGCCCGGGTTCGACGTGCGGCACAGCACGATCACGCCCTTGCCTTCGTGCTCGAAATACGGCTCGACCGAGTCGAAGCCCATGTACGGATTCACCGTCACCGCATCCGCGCGGTAGCGCTCGAACGCTTCGCGCGCGTATTGCTCGGCGGTGCTGCCGATGTCGCCGCGCTTCGCGTCGAGGATCACCGGCAGGCCCGGATGCTGCAGGTGGATGTGCGCGATCAGCCGCTCGAGCTGGTCTTCCGCGCGATGCGCGGCGAAGTAGGCGATCTGCGGCTTGAACGCGCTCGCGTACGGCGCGGTCGCGTCGACGATCTGCCGGCAGAATTCGAAGATCGCGTCGGGCTGGCCGTCGAACTGCACGGGGAAGCGCGACGGCTCGGGATCGAGGCCGACGCACAGCAGCGAATTGGTGCGCTGCCACGCGGCGCGCAGCGATTCGATGAAAGTAAGCGGGGAAGACATGGCGGGTACTCGCGGCTAACCGTTGGTAGACCGCCCATTTTACCTGCGTCGCCGGCGGCTTTCGCGCGCGGGCGCATCACCGCGTGCTTCGCCGCGCACGTCGCTGCGCTCGACGGTGAACGCGAAGCGCCGCGCGAGCCGCTCGCCCGGCGCGAGCAGCGTCATCCCGTGCGCGGCCGCGCCGCCCGGCAGGTTCACCGCATTGATCGGATGATCGACCGGCTCGAAGCAGAAGAAATCCTCGCCGGGCGGCGTATAGAGCACGTAGGCATCCGCATCGGCCGCGACGGTCAGCGTGAGCCCGCGGCGCGGCCAGCTCACCGTCGCATGGCCGCCCCAGCCGGTGAACGCATGGTTCACGAGCGTCGCCGGCAGCGGATACGCGACGCCGAACTGCCACGCCGGCGGCACGTTCACGTGCCGCACCGGCAGGAAGTCGGCGCCCGACAGCCACAGCCCGCCCGCCGCGGCGGCGAGCGCGGTCGCGTCGTCGCGCACCAGGAACGGATGCACGCCGAGCCCGAACGGCAGCCGCGCGCGGCCGGCGTTCTCGATCGTCAGCGCGATCGACAGCGTCGCGTCGTCGAGCGCGAAGGTCTGCGTCGCGCGAAACGCATAGGGCGCGCCGTCGCCGCGATCGAGCGACAGCCGCAGCGTCGTGTCGGTCACGGCGTCGACCTGCCAGCGCGCGAGCCAGCCGTCGCCGTGGATCGGCAGCGGCTCGTCGCGGCGGTTGCGCGGCACCGCGACGCGGCGGCCGTCGCATTCGAAGCGCGCGCCGCCGATCCGGTTCGAGTACGGCAGCAGCGGATAGCACGCGAGCTCGTTCGGATCGGTCACGGCGTCGGGCCGTTCGCAGCGGCGGAACACCGGCGTGAGCGCGCCGTCGTCGCGCCAGTCGAAACGCGCGATCCCGCCGCCCAGATGCGGCAGCACGTCGACCCGCAGCGCCGCGTTCGACAGCGTGACGGCCGCCGTGTGCGACGCGCCGACGCCCTGCGCGAGCGCGGCGGTCTGCGGTCCGGCGCTGACCGGATGCGCGGCGGCGGCGAGGCGCGCGCGGCGCGATTGCGGCGCCGCCGACGCGGCAAGCGAGGACGTAGCGGTCATGAGGGGCTCCTTCGTCGAAGTGTCGTCGGTTCGCGGCGCGCGGGCGCGGCCCAGGGTCCGTTCAAGCTAGGCCCAGCCGCCGTCGACGATCACGTCCTGCGCGGTGATCATCCGGCTGTCGTCGGCCGCGAGGAACAGCGCCATGCGCGCCAGATCGGCGGGCAGCAGCTCGGCGTCGAGGCACTGGCCGGCCTTGATCGCCGCGCGGCCCGCGTCGTCGAGCCACAGCCGGCGCTGCTTGTCGGTCATCACCCAGCCCGGCACCAGCGAATTGACGCGGATGCCGAACGGGCCAAGGTCGCGCGCGAGCCCACGCGTGAGCCCCTGCACGGCCGCCTTCGCGGTCACGTACACCGGATAGCCGCCGTTCTTCAGCATCCAGCTGATCGAGCCGAGATTGATGATCGAGCCGCCGCCGAGCTGCTTCATGTCGTCGATCACCGCCTGCGCGGCGAAGAACTGGTGGCGCAGGTTCACCGCGATGCCCGCGTCGAACGATTCGGGCGTCACGTCGCCGATCGCATGGCGCACGTCGTTCGCCGCGTTGTTGACGAGCACCGCAATCGCGCCGGCCTGCGCGCGGATCGCATCGATCGTGCGGCGCAGCGCGCCGATGTCGGTGAGGTCGCATGCGGCGAACAGCGGCACATGGCGCGCATGCGCGAGACGCGCGGCGAGCGCCTGCCCCGCCGCGGCGTCGAGATCGACGAACGCGACGCGCGCGCCCTGCTCCGCGAAGTGCTCGACGAACGCGGCGCCGATGCCGGTCGCGCCGCCGGTGATCAGCACGGTGCGGTCGGCGAGGCTCGGGTAGCGCGCATAGCGCGCGGACGTTTCGTTGTGCATGTCGGTCAGCTCCATCGGTTCAGTCGCGCCCGCCGCGGTTCTTCAGCTGGTCGAGCAGCACGGCCGCCAGCAGGATCGCGCCGCGCACCAGGTATTGATAGAACGCGTCGATGTTCAGCAGGTTCATCACGTTCTCGACGGTGCCCATGATCAGCACGCCGATCACGACGCCCGAGATCGTCGCGCGCCCGCCCAGCAGCGACACGCCGCCGAGCACGCACGCGGAGATCACGTTCAGCTCGAAGCCCTGCGCGGCGTTCGGCTGGCCCGACGTGATGCGCGACGCGAGGATCACGCCCGCGAGCGCCGTCACCGCGCCCTGGATCAGGAAGATCCAGACGCGCGTGCGCTCGACGTTGATCCCCGCGAGCCGCGACGCCTCCGGGTTGCCGCCGATCGCGAGCGTGTTGCGCCCGTACACGGTCTGGTTCAGCAGCACGCCGAACACGACGAAGCACAGCACCGTGACCCAGATCGGCAGCGACACGCCGAACAGCGTGAGGCCGCCGAGCGCGATGAAGGTGTCCGACGACACGCCGACCGCCTGCCCTTTCGACACGATGAAGCCGAGCCCGCGCACGATCTCCATCGTCGCGAGCGTCGTGATCAGCGCGTTGATCCGCAGGTACGCGATCACCGCGCCGTTCACGAAGCCGATCGCGGCGCCCGCCGCGACCGCGGCGAGGATCGCGACGAACGTGTTGTCGGTCGCGTTGAGCACCATCGCGCACAACACGCCCGAGAACGCGACGGTTGAGCCGATCGACAGGTCGAAGTCGCGCGACGCGAGACAGAACATCATCGTGCACGCGACCATCCCGATCTGCGAGATCGACAGCGCGAGGCCCAGCATGTTGTCGATCGAGAAGAAGTGATCGACGCTCAGCGACATCGTCACGAACATCGCCGCGAAGATCGCGATCAGGCTGTAGTCGGTGAGCTGCTGCCACCATTTCTGGCGATCGGTCGGCTGTGGAACCAGTGCATCGGCCGCGGGCTTCACGGCGGCGCCGGCGAGGTTTTCTCTGACTTGCATGGTGGTGTCTCCTGCTCCTGCATCGCGCGGTCCGTCGGCGGCCGCGCGGGAATCGAACGTCTTGGTGAATTCAGGCCGCCTGCGCGGCGCTCGTCTGCGGCAACGCGAGGCTCAGCACCGCATGCTCGTTCGCCTGCGCGCGCGGCAGCTCGCCCGCGATGCGCCCTTCGCGCATCACGACGATGCGGTCGGACACGCCGAGCACTTCCGGCAGCTCCGACGACACCATCACGATCGCGCAGCCGCGCTCCGCGAGCCGGTAGATCACGTCGTAGATCTCGTGCTTCGCGCCGACGTCGATGCCGCGCGTCGGCTCGTCGAGGATCACGACCTTCAGGTCGGGCTCCGCGAGCCAGCGCGACAGGATCGCCTTCTGCTGGTTGCCGCCCGACAGGAAGCGGATCTTCTGGCGGCGGCTCGGCGTCTTGATCTTCAGCCGCTGGATGAAGCGGTCGGCGGTTTCGCTCTCGGTCCTGCGGTCGATGAACAGGCCCGCGCGCAGCGAATGGCGGCGGCAGCTGATGTTGATGTTCTCCGCGACCGACGCCATCGCGATGATCCCTTCCTCCTTGCGGTCCTCCGGGCACAGCACGATGCCGTGGCGGATCGCGTCGCCGGTGCGCTTCACGTCGATGCGCGCGCCGTCGAGCGCGAGCGCGCCCGCGCGCTTGCGATCGGCGCCGTACACGAGCCGCATCAGTTCGCTGCGCCCCGCGCCGACGAGGCCGAAGAAGCCGACGATCTCGCCCGCGCGCACCGCGAAGCTGGCCGGCTCGCGCAGCGCGTCGCCTTCGATCCCGTCGACCGACAGGCGCACGTCGCCGAGCGCGCGCGGCGCGTAGTGATAGATGTCGGCGATCTCGCGCCCGACCATCTCCGCGACGAGGCGCTCGCGCGGCACGTCGGCGAGCGACGCGTGCGACGCGATCCTGCGGCCGTCGCGGAAGATCGTGCACGCGTCGCACAGCCGGTAGATCTCGTCCATCCGGTGCGAGATGTAGATCAGCGCGCGGCCGTCGGCGCGCAGGTCGTCGACGAGCTTGAACAGCACCTCGGTCTCGCGGTGCGACAGCGAGCTCGTCGGCTCGTCGAGCGCGATCACGCGCGCGTTGCGCAGCAGCGCCTTGCAGATCTCGACCATCTGCCGCTGCGCGATCGACAAGCGGCCGAGCTTCGCGTCCGGATCGAGATCGACGCCCATCGCGGCGAGCCGCTCGCGCACGTAGCGCTTCGCCTCGCCCTTCCTCACCCAGCCGAACGCATTCGGCAGGCGGCCGAGCAGCAGGTTCTCCGCGACCGTCAGGTCCGGCACGTACTGCAGCTCCTGGTGGATCACCGCGATGCCGGCCGCGATCGACGCGGCCGCATTCGGAAAGCGCACGGGCCGGCCGTCGACCAGCACGCTGCCCGCATCGGGCTGATATTCGCCGCCGAGAATCTTCAGCAGCGTCGACTTGCCCGCGCCGTTCTCGCCCATCAGGCCGTGCACCTCGCCCGCACGCACGTCGAACGAGATGCCGTCGAGTGCGCGCACGCCGGGAAACACCTTGCCGATATTGTCAAAACGCAGTGCCGCTGACACTTCGCCTCTCCAGTTACGATCGATCGACCGTCGGCCGCCGCAGCGCGCGGCAGCCGCCCGGGACGGTTACTTCGACGCGAGCCCCATCTCGTCGCGCACCTTGCCGACGTTCTCGCGCGTCGCGAGCATGCCGGTCGTCAGCGTGAGCGGTGCCGGCGCCTTGCCCTGCGTGATCCACGCGTACATCAGCTCGGACGTTTCCTCGCCGTGGCGCTTCGGGCTGATGATCACGGTGCCGAAGAAGCCGGTCGGCTGCGGCTTCTTGAATTCGTTCAGCGCCGAGTCGGAGCCGCCGATGCCGATGCCGATCATGTCGGCCGCCTTGAAGCCGCGCCCTTCGGCCGCGCGCACCGCGCCGAGCACCGCCTCGTCGTTCAGGCCGTAGGCGACCCAGTGCTTGAACTGCGGGTTCTTCGTGAGCGCGATGTTCGCGGCGTTGAACGCGTTCTCGGTGTCGGTCTTCGCCTGCGGCGCGGCGATCACGTTCGCCTTCGGAAAGCCCGCGGCGACGAGCGCGTCGGTCGCGCCGGCGGTGCGGTCATGCGCGGTCGGCAGCTGCTCGTAGGTGATGTCGATCGCGCCGACCTCCTTCATGTTCCAGCCGCGCTTCCTGATCTCGGCCGCGATGCCGTCGCCGACCTGCTTGCCGATGTTGTACGCGGAGATGCCCATGTGCGGCACCGCCTCGAGCGGCTTGCCGGCGCCGTCGACGAGGCGGTCGTCGACGGTCATCATCTTCAGCCCGTGCGACTTCGCCTTCGCGACGATGCCCGGCCCGAGCTTCACGTCCGGCGTGCAGATGATGAAGCCCTGCGCCTTCTGCGCGGCGAGGTTGTCGATCGCGCTCATCACCTTCTCGCCGGACGGCGCGCCGATCTTCACGAGCGTGAAGCCCTTGTCCTTCGCGGCGAGCTCCGCGAACTTCCACTCGTCCTGGAACCACGGCTCCTCCGGCTGCTTCACGAGGAAGCCGATCTTGACCGGGTCGGCCGCGTGCGCGAGCGGGCTGCCGATCAGCACCGCGGCGGCGGCGGCGAGCGTGACGAACGATCTGCGTTTCATCTCCAGTGTCTCCTTGTCTTCATCGATCGGAATACGGCCGCTTACTTGTGTCGACGCAGCATGCGCGCGGCCCTCGCACGCTGCGGTCTTTCGATTCGGTCCTGCAGCTCCTTCAGTCGTGATACAGCGCCGCGCGCCCGCCATCGACCGTGATGCAGGTCGCGTTGATGAACGGCGCCTCGTCCGACGCGAGGAACACGGCCGTCATCGCGACTTCCTCCGGCCGGCCGATCCGCTTCATCGGCTGCAGCGCGAGCGTGTCGGCCCGCGCGGCGGCCGGGTCCGGCTGCGCATCCCACCAGTCGCGCGTGAGCTGCGTCTCGACGTAGCCCGGCGCGATCGCGTTCACGCGCACGTTGCGAGCCGCGTATTCGATGCCGAGCGCGCGCGTCAGGCCCAGCACGCCGTGCTTCGCGACCGGGTACGGAAAGCAGCCCGGAATGATCCGGAACGCATGCGTCGACGCGATGTTCACGATGCTGCCGCGCCCGCGCTCCACCATGCCGGGCAACGCCGCGCGGCAGCCGTGCCACACGCCGTCGAGATCGACCGCGAAGCAGCGGCGCCAGTCGTCGTCGGTCATCGTCAGCGGATCGCAGAACACGTTGATGCCCGCGTTGTTGACGAGCGCGTCGAGCGGCCCGAGCGACGCTTCGGCCTGCGCGAGCGCGTCGCGCACCGAGTCCTGGCGCGTGACGTCCGCGTGAAGCGGCAGCACGCGCGCACCGTCGATCTCGCGCGCGATCGCGGCTGCGGTCGCGCCAGCCTGCGGAAGATCGACGTCGACGAGCGCAACCGCCGCGCCTTCGCGCGCGAACGCGTGCGCGATCGCCGCGCCGATGCCGCGGCCCGCGCCCGTCACCATCGCGACCTTGCCCGCGAGGCGGCCCATCATGCGGCTCCGCCGCGCGCCGCGCGCAGCCCGGCCTGGAACGCGCGCGCGTGGGCCGCGGTCGCGTCGGCGGACTGGCCGGGCCGGTACAGCGCGGAGCCGAGCCCGAAGCCGTTCGCGCCGGCGGCGAGGAACGCCTGCATGTTGTCGGGCGTGACGCCGCCGACCGGCACCAGCGGCACCGCGCGATCGATCACCGCGCGCCACGCCTTCACGACCGTCAGGCCGAGCTGCTCGGCCGGGAACATCTTCAGCACGTCCGCGCCGTTCGCGAGCGCGGCGAATGCCTCGGTCGGCGTCGCGACGCCGGGCGCGCTCGCGAGGCCCAGCTCGCGCGCGCGGCGGATCACCGCGCCGTCGCCGTGCGGCATCACGATCAGCGCGCCGCCCGCGTCCCGCACGCGGTCGACGTATTCGGGCCGCAGCACGGTGCCCGCGCCGACGATC
The DNA here is from genome assembly GCF_000833595.1 of Burkholderia sp. MSHR3999. Taxonomy (NCBI): domain Bacteria; kingdom Pseudomonadati; phylum Pseudomonadota; class Betaproteobacteria; order Burkholderiales; family Burkholderiaceae; genus Burkholderia; species Burkholderia sp. MSHR3999. The sequence continues at coordinate 312,733 of NZ_JRFO01000001.1, read as the reverse complement.
GCGTCGTCGGGCAGCGCGCGGCGCAGCGCCGTGATGCTGTCGAACGGCTCGGGCGAGTTGAGCGGCACTTCGACGATCCGGAAGCCCGCTTCATAGAGCGCATGGCCATGCGCCGCCGCGTAGTCGGGCGTGATGCCGCGCAGGATCGCGATCAGCGGGCACGCGGCGAACGCCTGCATCAGCGCGGGATGCGGCGCATACGGCGCGGGCAGCGTGAGTTCGGACGACATGGATGGCTTTCCTCCGCAATCGATTCGGTTCATCAATCGGCGCAGACCGGCGCACTGTCCGCGCGCACGAGCCCGGCGCGCGACGCGATCCGCCACAGCCCGCGCTCGGTCGCGTCGGCAACGACCCGCGCATGCGGGCAGCCGAACGCGTGCAGCGCGGCCGCGTAGCGCGCACATAGCGCGTCGTCACCGATCAGCAGCAGCGGCTGGTTCGCGAGCGCGACGCCGCGCTCCGCGAGCATCGCGTCGAGCGCATTCAGCTCGTGGCCGATCAGCAGGCCGGACAGGTAGTCGCCCTGCGCTTGCGGTGCGAGACGGCCGGTCAGGCCCAGCGTGCGCGTGCTGAAAATCGTCGCGAGCAGGCCGGCGCGCTGCGCGCCGCGCGCGACCGACACGCCGCGCAGGAACGCCGCGCGATCGGGTGCCTCGGGCGAGCGCATCGTGCGCCCGAGGATCGTGTGATCGCGCAGCGCGCCGAACAGCTCGCCCGTCATGAAGGTCTGGAAGCGCTCGACGAGCCCGCGCTTCACCCACGCCCATTTCGCGTGCGTGCCCGGCAGCCCGATCAGTAGACCTGAATGATCCGCTCCAATTGAAGAAGCTTCATCGAGTGCGCCGACGATCTGCGTTTCTTCGCCGCGCATCACGTCGGGCAACTCGCCCGTCGCGATCACGCCGGGCACGATCGACACCGTCGCGCCGCGCGCGCTTTCGATCGTGACGATGCCGGCGACCAGCGCATCGACGCCGGCCGGCGCTTCGACGTAAGGCGCCTCGCGCCAGCCCTGCGCGCTGCCGACCATGCCGGCGGCGAGCACCGGCACGCCGGGCGCGCGGTCGAGCCAGTCGCCGCATGCTTCCTCGAACGCGGCGTCGAACGCGCGCGCGCCGCCCGCCGGCACGTGCATCACGCCCGCCGCGCGGCTGCGGGTCGCGAGCAGCGCGCCGTGCGCGTCGTACAGGTACGCGCGCAGCGAGGTCGTGCCCCAGTCGAGCGCGATCAGCGCCGGGGCGGCGGTGGAGGTGTCCGGAGCGATCCGGGTCGGGTTCGTCATCGCTTGATCCTGCGGGTACCCTGCGGCGGGCTCCAGCCCAGTTCCGCGGAAATGGCTCGCGCTTCGCGCTGCACGAGCGGAATCAGTTCGTCCATCCGGTCGTGCGGCATGTACGGAATCGTGCTCGCCACCGACACCGCCGCGACGATCGCGCCGGACGCATCGCGGATCGGCGCGGCGACGCAGCGGATCGACGCTTCGTTTTCCTCGAGATCGAACGTGTAGCCGCCCGCCGCGTAATGCGCCATGCGCTGCAGGAATGCGCTCGCGTCCGGGTGCCGGTCCGGCTTGAAGTTCACGCCGGCGAGCGCGCGCCGCGCGGCTTCGAACAGCGTGCGCCACGTGTCGGGCTCGAGGTCGAGCATCATCGCCTTGCCGATGCCGGTCGACGCGAGCGGCATCCGGTGGCCGACGCGCGAGCGCATCTCGAGCCCGCGCGTGCCGGGAATCTTGTCGATGTAGAGCACGTCGTCGCCGTCGCGCACGCCGAGGTGGATCGTGTCGAGCGTCGCTTCGGCGAGCGCCTCCAGGTGCGGCCGCGCGACCGCGGTCAGCGGCATCTGCTCGAGCGCGATCGTGCCGAGCTCGATCAGCTTCGGGCCGAGCAGGTAGCCGCCCTGCACCTGGCGCAGGTAGCGCGCCTGCACGAGGCTGCTGACGAGGCGGTGCGTGGTGCTGCGCGTCGTGCCGAGCGCCGCGCCGATCGCGCGCATGTCGCGCGCGCCGTTCGCGATCGCCTCGAGGATCGCGAGGCCGCGCAGCAGCGTCTGCGTGCCGGCCTGCTGCGCCGCGAGATCGAGCGGCGTGCTGGTCGCGCCGATGCTGTCGGTGAGGGGCGGCGCGCCGTCCGGTGCCGGACGGCGGACGTCGAGGGCAAAAGATGCGGGCATGTTGGTCATGAGCGGGCTGTCTTCAACGGAATCGGTCATGCCGCTGCGTGCGCCGAACCGTGATCCGGCGCCGCGGCGAAGCGGCGGTCGATGCACCGCGTAAAGCGCCCGGCGAACGTCATGGAAAGTGTCTCCGTGTGCGTCGGGCGCCGCGCGATGCGGGAGTCCGAAGCCTGTCGATGTGCTTCGGATTGTAGGAGTGCGCGCATTCAGCTCCAATATTTGAATGCGTTGTCCAGATACTGAGATATTGCAGCACATGCGCACGAAGTAATACGGGGGCGGAACCCGCATTCGCCGCAGGTTCCGCCCCCGTTTGTCGTGCTCGTGGCGCGCTTACTGCTGGTTCGCGTCGCGCGTCTGCATGTAGCGCTGCACGTCGCTGAACGACACACGCCCGCTGCCGGTCGAGTCGATCTGCCGGAAGTGGTTCGCGACGTAGCCGAGTCCGGCCGCGCGCGCCTGCGCCTCGGTCACCGAGCCGGTGTTCTGCGTGTCGGCCGCGCGGAACTGCCGGGCGAGCTTGGCCACCACCTGCGCGTGCAGCGCGGCGCCGGTCGTCTGCGTGCCCGCGGTCGGCTTGCGCGCGGCGGGCGGCACGTACGGATCGCCGAGCTGCGCCTGGCGGGATCGCACGGGTGCGGCGGCGTCGCTCGCCTGCGCGAACGCGGAGAACGAAGTGGCGAGACTGCCGCAGGCGAGCGCTGCGGCGATGACGATAAATCGCTTCTTCATGTCAGGCTCCAGTCTGGAATGAGGTCGTCGACGGCCGGCAGCCCGCGCCGTGACGCGCGCCGCCGGTCCGCGCATCAGGTCAATGCGCGATCGCGTTATAGAAGGTCACGAGATCGGCCTTCTCCTGCGGACGCGACGTATCGTCGAGATAGACCATGTGTCCACCCTGATAGTCCTTGATCGTCAGGTTCGGCTGCGACCCGAGCCGAGCGAGATCGAGTTCCGTCTGGTAGAACGGCGTCGCGATGTCGTGATACCCGTTCAGCGACAGCACCTTCAGCGCCGGATTCAGCGTCAGCGCCGCGGCGAGATCGGGGATCGTGTCGGGCATCGCGAGTCCGTCGTGGCTCCAGTCCCACGTCTGGATCGCATTGCTGCTTACAGAATAGGCCGATTGCGCCGTGTACTTCAGCTCGTTCGGCAGATAGCGGCCGATCGTGTCGGTGAACGGCTTCGTGATGAACGTGCTCGACGGATCGCCTTCCGACGCGAGCGGACTCGACACCGGCACGTTCACGCGCGCGTCGTAGCGGCCGATCAGCGTGCCCGGGATCAGCGACAACTGGTAGCTGTTGTCGTAGTAGGTCGGAATCACGTTGAAGTCGGCGCGCCACATCGGCGCCTTCGCGCCGGTCGAATTCGCCATCGTCGTGACGAGGCTGCCCGGCGGCGCGGTATGGCTCGCGAGGTAGGCGTTCACCGCCGGCACGTAGGAGCCCGCCGTCAGCAGGCGCATCTGGTCCGCGTACTGCGGCATGCTGGACGGGTTCGGATTGTCGAGCTGGTAGTACGCGCCGACCTCGCCATAGCTCGGCACGTAGCCCGCGCAGCTCACCGGGCTCGCGCCGTTGTTCGAGTTGCCGACGTTGTTGCTCGCCATGTCGCAGTTGCTGTTGTAGTCGAGAATCGACGACTGCAGCACGATGCCCGTGAGATTCACGCCGGCGGTCTCGAGCAGGTTCGCGAGCACGTCGGTGCGCGGCGTTCCGTACGATTCGCCGAACAGGTATTTCGGCGAGCTGTTGCGCTGGTTCAAGGCCAGGTAGCGGATCACGAAGTCGCGGAACGCGCCCGCGTCCTCGTCGACGCCCCAGAACGACTGGTTCGTGTTCGGCGCGATCGCTTCCGAGAAGCCGGTGCCGATCGCGTCGACGAACACGAGGTCGGAGGTGTCGAGCAGGCTTTCCGCGTTGTCGACGAACGGGAACGACGACGTGTTCGCGTTCGGGTCGCCGGTCTGGATGCGCCGCGGGCCGAACGAGCCGAGATGCAGCCACACCGATGCGGAACCCGGCCCGCCGTTGTAGAAGAACGTGACCGGCCGCTGCGCCGCCGGCTGGTTGTCGGCCGTATACGCGACGTAGAAGAACGACGCCTCGGGCGCGCCCGTCTGCGGATTGCGCGCGCTCAGGTGGCCGGTGGTGGCCGTGTAGCGGATCGTCTTGCCGTTCAGCGTGATCTGGTGATGCGTGACGGCGGCGCGTTCGAGCGCGGCCGACGCGGCGAGCGATGCGCCCGGGTCCGACGAATAGCGGTTGGGATCGTTGTACGGCTTGTCCGCCGTGGAAGCGGCATCGGCTGAGCTGTCGGCGCTTGCGGGGCTGGAGGCCGACGTCACGTCGTCTCCATTGCACGCCGCCAGGATCAGCGAAGAGAGAACTGCACCCAATAACAACTTCGCTTTGCTCGCTGGCATCGTTGTTTTCCTTCTCTCGAATATTGTTGTGTCGAGCGGTCGGATAGGCCGCCCCCTGCCTCGAAGGCACGGCCGATAGGCCGAGGCGCTGGCCAATATACGTGAGCCGGTCCGCTTTGAAAAATTTGGAAATATTCGAAGGATATTCGATGCGGTGCGGAGCTTTCAGAAATGATTCGAGTTCCGAAACGTTGCATTTCGCGCCGCTTTCAACCAGCTGCGCGTTCATTTGAATCCGCTGACAACTGCCGGGTTTTTCGTTGCGCCTGCAACCAAACAGGGCCCGAACATGGGCATTGGTCAGCAAACTGAAATAGAGGAATTCGTCTAGATAATGCGTGCGCAATGCATGACTTCACGCATGCATTGCACCGCAAAAATGAGGCAGGAACCGCTGAACGGCAGATCGGGCAGATCGGGTCAAACACGCGCGCGCGGCGCGCTCACTCCGACTGCGGCAGCGCGGCCGCGCCCATGCGCCGGGCGATGACGGCCGCGCGCTGCGCCTGGTAGGCGGTGCCGCGATGCGCGTCGAAATAGCGCGGCTTCGGCAGCATCACCGCGAGCCGCGCGGATTGCCACGCGCCGAGCCGGCTGGCCGGAATCCGGTAGTAGTAGCGCGCGGCCGCCTCGGCGCCGTACACGCCCCGCCCCCATTCGACGGAATTCAGATAGATCTCGAAGATCCGCTCCTTGTCGAGCAGCGTCTCGAGCATCCACGTGATGACGAGCTCCTGTCCCTTGCGGATGTAGCTCTTCTCGCGCGACAGGAACAGGTTGCGCGCGAGCTGCTGCGTGATCGTCGAGCCACCGGCGACGATCCGGCCCCGCGCCTTGTTCTTCTCCCACGCCTGCAGGATCGCGTCGGCGTCGTAGCCGTTGTTGGTCGCGAAGGTCGCGTCCTCCGACGCGATGAGCGCACGCTTCAGGTTGCGCGAGATCTGGTCGTACGGCACCCATTGATGCTGGATCGACGCAGGAGGATTATCGCGCGACAGCCACCACGCGTCGGTGCGCATGAACGCTGTCGAGCCCGGGTTCACGACCGACCAGATCGCAATCTGCGCGAAATAGTAGAGCTGCGTCACGAGCCACGCGCTCGCGAACACCGAGCCCGCGTAGACGAGCCAGCGCGCCGGGCCGACCGCCCGCTCGCGCCGCTGCGCACCGCTGACCGCGACCACCTGCCGCCGCCCCCGCTCAGTGGGCGGCGAGCGCCTGGCGCAGCGCCGCGAGCACCGGCGCGCTGTCCGGCCGCACGCCGCGCCAGATGAAAAACGATTCGGCCGCCTGCTCGACGAGCATCCCGAGCCCGTCCGCCGCGCGCGCGCCGAGCGACGCCGCATGCTGCATGAACACGGTCGGCTGCGCGCCGTACATCATGTCGTACGCGAGCGTGTCCGGGCCGAACGCGGCCGGGCTGCATTCCGGCAGCGCGGCGTCGAGGCTGCCCGCGGTCGCGTTGACGATCACGTCGTACGGTTCCGCGCGGACCGTGTCCGGGCCGCCGCCCGCGAGCGCGCAACCCGCGTCGTGCGCCGCCTGCGTGAACTGGCCGACCAGCGCTTCCGCCTTGCTGGCCGTGCGGTTCACGATCGTGATCGACAGCGGCGCGCGCTCGAGCATCGGCAGCACGACGCCGCGCGCGGCGCCGCCCGCGCCGAGCAGCAGGATGCGCGCGCCGGCGAGGCGCACGCCGCGATTCGTCTCGATGTCGCGCACGAGGCCGACGCCGTCGGTGTTGTCGCCGAAGATGCCGTCGGCGTCGAAGCGCAGCGTGTTCACCGCGCCCGCGGCCGCCGCGCGCGGCGACAGCGTGTCGGCGAGCGCGTGCGCATCCAGCTTGAACGGCACCGTCACGTTCGCGCCGCGTCCGCCTTCGGCGATGAACGCGCGCACGGCGGGCTCGAAGCCGTCGACCGGCGCGAGCCGGTGCGCGTAGACGACCGGCTCGCCGGTCTGCGCGGCGAACTGCGCGTGGATGAACGGCGACTTGCTGTGCGCCACCGGGTTACCGAACACGACGTAGCGGTCGGGCCCGCGCGTCGACGCGGCCGGATTCATGATGCGCGCTCCTCCTCGTTGCCGTTGCTTTCCGCCGCGGCGCCATCGCCCTCCGCCGGGCCGGCATCCGCCTCGGCGAGCGCTTCGGCCTCGGCTTGCGCCGACGCGTCGCCCGCGTCGAGCAGCACGTCGTCGCCGTTCTCGCCCTCCTCCTCTTCTTCGGCCGCTTCGCCGCCCGCCGCGACCGGCACGTCGAGCACGTTGACCAGCCGCACCGACGCCTCGATCGTCAGCTCGTCGATCGACATCACGTCGAGCAGCACGCGGGTGCCGCGCGCATGCACGCCGAGCGCCGGCACGTGCAGCAGCAGCGGCACGTCCTCGAGACGCACGAGGTCCCCCTTCACGACGCTCGCGACGACCTGCTTCTTGCCTTCCTGGACGAGCCAGCGCAGGCACCAGAAGTATTCCATCCGGCGCTGGTAGTCGGCATACGCGGAATAGGTGTCGTCGAAGCCCTGCACGACCGCGTACAGGTCGGCGTCCTTCGGCTTGAACGGCGCGGCGAGCTTCGCGGTGACGCCATGCTGCACGCATGCGAGCAGCTGCCACTGGTTGACGAGGTCGACGTAGCGGCGCAGCGGCGACGTGCTCCATGCGTACTGCGGCACGCCGAGGCCTTCGTGCGGCGCGGCGCTCGTCTGCATGCGCGTGCGCTTCGGGCCCGGCGCGCCGAAGCCCCGCTGCGAGCGATAGATCCCCGGCACCGTGTGGTCGTGCAGGAACGCGCCCCACGTCGAATTCGCGAGGATCGCGAGCTCCGACACGATCAGGTCGAGCGGCGAGCCGCGCCGGCGCGGCGTGATCGTCACGTGTTCGCCGTCGACGTAGAAGTTGTAGTCGGTGTTGCGCTGCACCTCGCGCTTCAGGCCGTAGCCCGCGCGCGCCAGCTGGCGCTTCTCGAACAGCGCCTGCGCGAGCGGCCACAGCACCGCGATGTCGTCCTTGTGCGGATAGTCGCCGCTGCCGTCGGCGAGCGTCTGTTCGGTGACGAGCTCGTCGAGCGTGTTGTGGCGCAGGTTGTTCTTGACGAACACGCGTTCCGCGCGCGTCTCGCTCGCGACGATCTCCTGCGTATCGCGGTTCACGATGATGTACAGCGACAGCGCCGGGCGGTAGTCGCCCTCCTTCAGCGTGAACACGTCGACCACGTCGTCCGGCAGCATCGTGATCTTGTCGCCGGGCATGTAGACGGTCGACAGGCGCGTGCGCGCGATCGCGTCGACCGCATCGCCGCGCACGATGCCGAGCGCCGGCGCCGCGATGTGCACGCCGATCCGCACGCGGCCGTCGGCCAGGTGCTCGACCGAGAACGCGTCGTCGATTTCGGTCGTCGTGATGTCGTCGATCGAGAAGGCGTTGACGTCGGCGCGCGGCAGGTCGTCCGGCAGGCTGCCGACCGTCACCGGCGGGAAGCCCGTGCCGTGCGGGAAGAATTCGGCGAGGAAGCGCGCCTCGTGCAGCGCGCGCGCCGACGCGATGCCGCCGCAGTCGAGCATCAGCCGCGCCGGCGACACGCCCAGCGCACCGGCCGCCGCCTCGAGCGCCTTGTATTCGATCGCGTTCTTGTCCGGGCGCGTCAGCAGCCCGAGCACCTTGCCGTCGAACGCGGCGGGCAGCTTGCCGGCCTTCAGCTCTTCCTCGTACTGCGCCTGCACGAGCGCCTGCTGGCGCTTGCGCTCGAGCGACGCGAGCGCCATCTTCAGCTGCTCTTCCGGCGCGCGCTGGTACTGCCCGCGCCCCTTGCGGCGGAAGTAGACGGGCGAGCCGTGCAGGCGCAGCACCAGCGCCGCGCGCTCGACCGGGCCGTAGGTCTCGCCGAAGTATTCCGCGGCGAGCGCCGTATACGCGAATTCCTCCGCCGGCGCGCATTCCCACAGGAAATCCAGGTCGATCTCCTGCGCGGCCGCGTCGGCCTGCTGCATCAGCTCGCTCGCGGCCGGCTTCTCGAATTCGATCAGCACGTCCTTCGCGCGCACCTTCGCGCGCCGCCCGCCGGGCAGCTCGACCTGAAACGCGTCGCCCTGGCGCGACAGCACGCTGCCCGCCTTGAAACTGCCCGATTCCTCGAAGAAAACGTTCACTCAGTACTCTCGTTCAGACTGCCGGGCGCCGCCGTCGCACGACGGCGCCTCGTGATAATGGGATTCGATGGCCTGCGGCCGGCTTACGTCGTCTTGCCGTCGCAAAACGCGAGAACGTCGTCGACGTAGTCGGCAAATTCGCTGATCCCGTGATCGCTGCCGGCGATCACGCGGGTTTTCGCGCCGGGGTAATGGGCGAGCATCTCGCGATAGTCGAGCACTTCGTCGCCGGTCGCCGCGAACAGATAGTAGCGCTCGGGGCGCGTGATCGCCGCCACGCGCAATGCGTTCAGTTCGTCCAGATGATGCCGCTCGACGACGATCGTGCCGCCGCCGTGCCACAGCGGCTGTTCGCCGAGATACTGCTCCAGGTCGCGCTGCGGCTCGGTCGCGGGATTCAGCACCACCGCCTTCCAGCCGTGCTGCTCGGCGAGCCAGGTCGCGTAATAGCCGCCGAGCGAGCTGCCGATCACCGTCACGTCGCGCGCGCCGGCGACCTCCTCTTCCGCCGCCGCGATTGCCGCCAGCGGCGACATCGACAGCGACGGGCAGCGCCATTCGGCGGTGCGGCCCAGTTCGGCCATGCGCGCGGCGAGCAGCCGCGACTTCATCGATTCCGGCGACGAGCGAAAGCCGTGCAGATACAGGATCACGCGCGGCTCCCGCCGGTGTCGAGCGCGTCGAGCAGCTTCTGGTGGACGCCGCCGAACCCGCCGTTGCTCATCACGAGCACGTGGTCGCCCGGGCGCGCCACCGCCACGACCGCCTTCACCAGTTGATGGAGGTCGTCGAACGCGTGGGCCTTGTCGCCGAGCGGCGCGAGCGCTTCGCCGAGGTTCCAGCCGAGCGCGTCGCGGCCGGCAGGCGCGCCGTAGCCGAACACGAGGTCGGCATCGGCGAGGCTCGCCGGCAATTGCGACTTCATCACGCCGAGCTTCATCGTGTTCGAACGCGGCTCGAGCACCGCGAGGATGCGGGCATTTTGCTGGCCGATGCGCGCACGAAGGCCGGCGATCGTGGTTTCGATCGCGGTCGGATGGTGCGCGAAGTCGTCGTAGACGGTCACGCCGTTCACGCTGCCGCGCACTTCCATGCGCCGCTTCACGTTGCGGAACGACGCGAGCGAAGCTGCCGCCTGCGCCGGCGGCACGCCGACGTGGCGCGCGGCGGCGATCGCCGCGAGCGCGTTCATCCGGTTGTGCTCGCCCTGCACCTGCCATGCGACTTCGCCGAGCCGCTCGCCGCGCCAGTAGACCGCAAAGCGCTCGTCGACCGGCACGCCGTCCTCGGCCGCCAGCGCCTGCCAGCCGCCGTCGACGCCGAAGCGCTCGACCTCGCTCCAGCAGCCGCGCGCGAGCACCCGTTCGAGCGCGTCCTCGCGGCCGTTCGAGACGAGCCGCCCGACGCCCGGCACGGTGCGCACGAGATGGTGGAATTGCGTCTCGATCGCGGCGAGATCCGGGAAGATGTCGGCGTGATCGAATTCAAGATTGTTCAGCACCGCGGTGCGCGGCCGGTAATGGACGAACTTCGAGCGCTTGTCGAAGAACGCGGTGTCGTATTCGTCCGCCTCGATCACGAAGAAGCTCGAATCGGTCAGCCGCGCCGATACGCCGAAATTCAGCGGCACGCCGCCGATCAGGAAGCCCGGGTTCAGGCCCGCGTCCTCGAGCAGCCATGCGAGCATCGACGACGTGGTCGTCTTGCCGTGCGTGCCCGCGACCGCGAGCACCCACTTGCCGGCGAGCACGTGCTCGCCGAGCCACTGCGGGCCCGACACGTACGGCAGGCCGCGATCGAGGATCACCTCCATCAGCGGGTTGCCGCGCGTCACGACGTTGCCGATCACGAACAGGTCCGGCTTCAGGTCGATCTGTTCGGCGCCGTAGCCCTCGATCAGCTGGATGCCCTGCGCCTCGAGCTGCGTGCTCATCGGCGGATAGACGCCCGCGTCGCAGCCGGTGACCGTATGCCCCGCCGCGCGCGCGAGTACGGCCAGACCGCCCATGAAGGTGCCGCAGATGCCAAGAATATGGATGTGCATAGATGAATGCTTTCGCGCCGCCGGGGCGCCGTCGATTCGGAAAGTGGATGGGCGAGACGCCGGACAGGCCGCGCGGCCGGCGCAGTTCGCCGGCCGCTATTGTAACTGACGGCCTGCGGCGGCCGGCGGCCCGTGCGAGGCCGGCCGCCGCGGCAGCCGGCGGCAAGCGGCCGCACCGCCATCGGCCGCGGCGTCGATCGAGTATGATTGCCGCATCATGTCTCGCAAACCCTTAGTCGACCCGCGGCGCGTCCGCGAGGAAATAGCCCAGGCCGCCGCGCGCCTGATCGCGGAGGACGGCCTGGACTACGCCGGCGCGAAGCGCAAGGCCGCGCGCCAGCTGCTCGGCGATGCGCGTGTTGCCGGCGAATGGCTGCCGGATAACGACCAGATCGAGGAGGAGCTCCACGAATACCTCGCGCTGTTCCAGAGCGACACGCAGCCGGACGAACTGCGCCGCCTACGCGAAGTTGCTCTCGACTGGATGCGCCGGCTCGCCGATTTCAATCCGTACGTGACGGGCGCGGTGCTGAACGGCACCGCGAACGCGCATTCGGACATTCACCTGCAGACGTTTACCGACAACCCGAAGGATGTCGCGATTTCGCTGCTGAACCAGAACGTCCAGTACGACGTGTCCGAAACGCGGCACTTCGCCGGCCGCGGCGACGTCGAGACGCTGAGCTTCCTGTGGCGCGGCCGGCGCGACGACGAGCCGGTCGGCATCCACGTCGCGCTGTATGCGAGCGACGACCTGCGCGGCGCGGTGAAGGCCGACGCGCGCGGCCGGCTGCCGCGCGCCGACGCAACCGCCTTGCGCGCGCTCCTCGCGGCCAGCGACACCTCTTCAGAACCCACTTGATCCGATGATGAACATGAAACGCATGCTGACGCTCGCCGTCGTGGCCGCGGCCGCCGTCGCGGGCGGCCTCGCCGCCGGCCACTGGTTCCGGGGCGGCCCGGCCGAGAACGTCGCCGAGGCGGCGCCCGCCCCGGGCGACGCGGTCGCCCAACTGTGGGCCGCCGCGCTGACCGACGCCGACGGCAAGCCGGCGACGCTCGCGTCGTTCAAGGGCCAGAAGGTCGTCGTCAATTTCTGGGCGTCGTGGTGCGGCCCGTGCGTCCAGGAAATGCCGGAGCTCGTCGCGCTGTCGCACGAATACCGGCAGAAAGGCATCCGTTTCATCGGGATCGGCGTCGATTCCGGGCAGAACGTGAAGAATTTCCTGCAGAAGGTGAAGGTCGACTACCCGGTGTTCGTCAGCGGCTATGCGGGCGCCGATCTGGCCCGCAATTTCGGGAACACGGCCGGCGCCCTGCCGTTTACGGTCGTCATCGACGAACATGGCAAAATCCGCGAGACGAAATTAGGACAAATCCAACCCGCGGAGCTGAAAAAGACCCTCGACGCGCTTTGAGCCGCCCGGCGAACGTGCTGCACGTTGTCGGCGATTTGGATAGCGATCGCATCAAATTCGCGTGAATTCGCGAACACTTTGTCCGCGCGCCGGTAAATCTTGCCGGCGCCGCGCGGCTGGCCGTTCGGCGAAACTGGACAAATTTCTCTAAATAGCGCTAAAGTTCGCGCAATTCCGCAGAAATAGAAGCGACCATGACACGATTGCTGGTGCTGCACGGCCCCAACCTGAACCTTCTCGGCACCCGGGAACCGGAGGTGTACGGCCGCGTCACGCTCGCGCAGATCGATCAGGCGCTTGCCGCGCGGGCGCAGGAAGCGGGCGTCGAGCTCACGTCGTTCCAGAGCAACCACGAAGGCGCGCTCGTCGACCGCATCCAGGCCGCGCGGGATGAACAAACCGATTTCATTCTGATCAATCCGGCCGCGTATACGCATACGAGCGTCGCGATCCGGGACGCGCTCGCCGGCGTCGGCATCCCGTTCGTCGAGATTCACCTGTCGAACGTGCACCGCCGCGAAGCGTTCCGGCACCACTCCTACTTTTCCGACCAGGCCGAAGGCGTCATCTGCGGGCTCGGCTGGAAAGGTTACCTGTACGCGCTCGAGTACGCGCTCGACAAGCTGCAAGGCGCGTCGCGCGGCTGATTTCACGATCTGGATTCAGCGCCGGCTCCAACCGGCGCTTTCACGTATTGAAAGGGGAATTCCCGATGGATCTTCGTAAGCTGAAAACTCTGATCGACCTCGTCTCCGAATCCGGCATCTCCGAGCTGGAAGTGACGGAAGGCGAAGGCAAGGTGCGCATCGTCAAGAACGCGCCGCCGGTCTACGTGCAGCCGACGGGCGGGTATGCCCCGCAAATCAGCGCGCCCGCGCAGACGGTCGCGCTGCCGGCCGAAAGCGCCGCTGCCGCGCCGGCCGCAGGCGCTGCCGCCGCGCCCGCCGCGCCGCAGGGCCACGTCGTGACGTCGCCGATGGTCGGCACGTTCTACCGTGCGCCGTCGCCGGGCGCCGACCCGTTCGTCCAGGTCGGCGACACGGTCAAGGAAGGCCAGACGCTCTGCATCATCGAAGCGATGAAGCTCCTCAACGAGATCGAGTCCGACAAGGCCGGCGTGATCAAGGAAATCCTCGTCGAGAACGGCCAGGCCGTCGAATACGGCCAGCCGCTTTTCGTGATCGGCTAAAGTCCGCCGCGCGGCCGCTGCGCCGCGCGCCGCCGGTGCTCTCCAGGCGCCATTCGCGCGCCCCTCGAAGAGACGAATACTCGCTATGTTTGAAAAAATCCTCATTGCCAACCGCGGTGAAATCGCGCTGCGCATTCAGCGCGCGTGCCGCGAGCTGGGCGTCAAGACGGTGGTCGTCTACTCGGAAGCCGACAAGGAGGCCAAGTACGTGCGCCTCGCGGACGAAGCGGTCTGCATCGGCCCGGCCCCGTCGAACCTGAGCTACCTGAACATGCCGGCGCTGATCAGCGCCGCGGAAGTCACCGACGCCGAGGCGATCCACCCCGGCTACGGCTTCCTGTCGGAAAACGCCGACTTCGCGGAACGCGTCGAGCAATCGGGCTTCACGTTCATCGGCCCGCGTCCGGAAACGATCCGCCTGATGGGCGACAAGGTCACCGCGAAGCAGACCATGATCAAGACCGGCGTGCCGTGCGTGCCGGGTTCGGAAGGCGCGTTGCCGGACGATCCGAAGGAGATCGTGAAGATTGCCCGCGCGATCGGCTATCCGGTCATCATCAAGGCGGCGGGCGGCGGCGGCGGCCGCGGGATGCGCGTCGTGCACACCGAGGCGGCGCTCGTCAACGCGGTGAACATGACCCGCGAGGAAGCCGGCCGTGCGTTCGGCAATCCGCAGGTCTACATGGAGAAGTTCCTCGAGAACCCGCGCCACATCGAGATCCAGGTGCTGTCCGACGCGCACAAGAACGCGTTGTGGCTCGGCGAGCGCGACTGCTCGATGCAGCGCCGCCACCAGAAGGTGATCGAGGAAGCGCCGGCGCCCGGCATTCCGCGCCGCCTGATCGACCGGATCGGCGACCGCTGCGCGGACGCGTGCAAGAAGATGGGCTACCTCGGCGCGGGCACGTTCGAGTTCCTGTACGAGAACGGCGAGTTCTACTTCATCGAGATGAACACGCGCGTGCAGGTCGAGCACCCGGTGTCGGAACTGATCACGGGCGTCGACATCGTGCAGGAACAGATCCGCATCGCGGCCGGCGAGAAGCTCGCGCTGCGCCAGCGCGACATCCAGTTCCGCGGACATGCGATCGAATGCCGGATCAATGCCGAAGATCCGTTCAAGTTCACGCCGTCGCCTGGCCGGATCACGTCGTGGCACACGCCGGGCGGCCCGGGCGTGCGCGTCGATTCGCACGCCTACAATGGCTATTTCGTGCCGCCGAACTATGATTCGATGATCGGCAAGCTGATCACCTACGGCGCAACCCGCGAGCAGGCGATCAGCCGGATGCGCATCGCGCTGTCGGAAATGGTGGTCGAAGGCATCCAGACCAACATCCCGCTGCACCGCGAGCTGATGATCGACTCGAAGTTCGTCGAAGGCGGCACCAGCATCCACTACCTCGAAAACCGGCTCGCGCAGAAGCAGCAGGTCGCACCGGAAGAAGCGTAACGCATGAGCTATCGCGAACTCGTCGTTGAACTGGCCCGGGAGCACGCTGAGGCGCTGTCCGACGCGCTGCTCGAGCTGGGCGCGCTGTCGGTGTCCGTCGAGGACGCCGACGCGGACACGCCTGACGAGCAGCCGCTGTTCGGCGAGCCGGGCCTCGTGCCCGAGCGCACCGCATGGCAGCACTCGCGCGTGATCGCGCTGCTGCCGCCCGAGCACGATCCCGCCGTGCTGCTCGCGGCGGCCGCGAACGACGTCGGCCTTGCGGCGACGCCGGCGTTCAGCGTGCGCGAAGTCGAGGAGCAGGACTGGGTGCGTCTCACGCAATCGCAATTCGAGCCGATTCCGATCGGCGAGCGGATCTGGGTCGTGCCGTCGTGGCACGATGCGCCCGATCCCGACGCGCTCGTGCTCGAGCTCGACCCCGGCCTCGCGTTCGGCACCGGCAGCCACCCGACGACGCGCCTCTGCATGGAATGGCTCGAGCAAGCGGTGCAGCCCGGCCAGTCGGTGCTCGATTACGGCTGCGGCTCCGGGATTCTCGCGATCCTCGCGAAGAAATGCGGGGCGAACCCCGTCGTCGGAATCGACATCGATCCGCAAGCGGTCGAATCGGCGCGGCAGAACAGCGAGCGCAACCGCGCGGACGTCACGTACGGCCTGCCGGACGCGTGCCCTGCCGGCGAATTCGACATCGTCGTCGCCAACATCCTGTCGAACCCGCTGAAACTGATGGCCTCGATGCTCGCGTCGAAGGTGAAGCCGGGCGGACGCATCGCGCTGTCGGGCGTGCTCGCGCGCCAGGCGGACGAAGTCGCGGCCGTCTATGCGCGCTACGTCGACATCTCGGTCTGGCGCGAGCACGAAGGTTGGGTATGCCTTGCCGGAACCCGGCGCGAAAGCCATTAGAATAGCGCTGTCCTTCACTCTGGCCAGCAGGCCGCCCGGCTCGACATGCTTCTTGCGACGCGCTGCCCCCATTGCGAAACCGTCTTCCGCCTGCAGCAGGAACAGCTCGTGCTGCACGGCGGGCTGGTGCGCTGCGGGCACTGCCGGCAAATCTTCGATGCGGCGGAATCGCTCGTCCACGAGCATGCGCCGCAGCCGGAGGCGGCGCTCGCCGGCGATGCGGATCATGAACGCGCTGCCGTAGAGGCAGCCGGTGCTGACCACGCGGCTGCCGTAGAAGCAGCCAGGGTCGAAGCACCATCGACCAAAACCGTGGCTTTCGAAGCGCCCGCGGTCGAAACTCCCGCCGTCGAAGTCCCTCCGGTCAAAGCACTCGCCGATGAAGCGACTGCGCTCGAATCCCGGGCTGTCGAAGCACCTGCTGCCGATACGCCGGCCGTCGAAGCCCCTCCGGCCAAAGCACTCGCCGATGAAGCGGCTGCGATCGAATCCCGGGCTGCCGAAGCACCTGCTGCCGAAGCGCCCGCCGTCGAAGTCCCTCCGGTCAAAGCACGCGCCGATGAAGCGGCTGCGATCGAATCCCGGGCTGTCGAAGCACCTGCTGCCGAAACGCCCGCCGCCGGAACGCCCGCTGCCGCAAGCCCCGTTCCCGAAACCGAAGCGCATCACGCTGCGGACCTGCCCGCGCCCCCCCCGCCGCGGCTGTTCGTCGACAACGCGCCCGGCGAACACCCGACGCACGCCGACTTCCGTCCGGATCACTGGGACATGTGGGCGCCGTGGCTGGACGGCAACGTCGATCCGTCGTTGCAGCACAGTGGCCGGAACGTCCGCGCCGAACCGCTGATTCCGCTTGTACTGCCTGACGCGAATGCCTCGCTCGAAACCGCACCGGGCGTCGTTCGCCTGACTGCAACGCCGGAACCGTCCCCGGGTTCTGCGGCCGCCGCTGCCGCGCAGCCGTCGGCGTCCGCGGACCTCGGCCCGACGCATGACGCACGACACGATGCGCGCGAGCCGCGCCTCGCCGCCGAAGCGCCGTCCGCGACGCGCGAACACGCACCGGCCGCTGACGAACGCGCGCCGCTCGCCTCCGCGCACGACAAGCACGAGCCCCGCTTCGCAGCCGATGCCTCCGCCGACGCCGATCGCGCCGGCACGCAACGCGAACCGCAATTCGCCGCCGGTGCAGCCCCCGAACCGTTCTCGGCCATCCCGGCCGCCGACGACGACCGTCCGCCCTTCGCCGTCACGCGCGAGACCCGCGCGCCGCAACGCCGCGGCCTGCTCGGCGGCTTTTTCGGCGGTCTCGTGGCCACGGTGCTCGCCGTGCTGCTGGCGCTCCAGCTCGCGTGGTGGCAACGCGAAACGCTGATGATCTACTGGCCGGTCACGCTCGGCTGGTTCCAGCGCGCCTGCGTGCCGCTCGGCTGCACCGTCGCGCCGCCGCGCGCGATCGACGGGCTGCGGCTCGACGCGACCGATCTGCGCCAGGTCGACGGCCCGCGCGTGCTCGAGCTGAAGGCGCCGCTGACGAACCGCTACCGCGTCGCGCTCGCGTATCCGTCGCTCGAGCTGACGCTGCTCGACGACACCAATCACGTCACCGTGCGCCGCGTGCTCGCCCCGCGCGATTACGTCCGGCCGGGCACGCCGATCAACGCCGGCTTGCCGGCCGGCGCGACGCAGACGATGATCGTCCGCCTCGATACGAACGGCGCGCCCGCCTCGAATTTCCGCGTCCAGATCTTCTATCCGTGACGCCCCGCGGCGCGCTGACGCGCGCCGGTTTCAACCCGCGCGTCCTGGCGACGCGCTATTTCGGAGCACGAACATGAGCAAAGTTACGCTGGGTGGCAACCCGATCGACATCGCCGGCACGTTCCCGACCGTCGGTTCGCAGGCCCCCGACTTCTCGCTGGTCGGCAAGGACCTCAACGACCTGTCGCTCGCCAGCTTCGCCGGCAAGCGCAAAGTGCTGAACATCGTGCCGAGCCTCGACACCCCGACCTGCGCGACGTCGACCCGCAAGTTCAATGAAGCGGCGTCGTCGCTCGACAACACGGTCGTGATCGTCGTGTCGGCCGACCTGCCGTTCGCGGCGACGCGCTTCTGCACGACCGAAGGCCTCGCGAACGTGCTGACTGCGTCGACGTTCCGCACCGGCCGCGCATTCGCGAACGCGTACGGCGTCGACGTGACGAGCGGTCCGCTGAACGGCCTGACCGCGCGCGCCGTCGTCGTGCTCGACGCGCAGGACAAGGTGATCCACGCGCAGCTCGTCGGCGAGATCAAGGACGAGCCGAACTACGACGCCGCGCTCGCTGCGCTGAAGTAAGCCTTACCCACGCTCCCCCCTGTCGCGCCGCGCCTTTTCGCGCGGCGCTTTCACGCAGGGTCCCTCATTTCTACAGGAACGCACACCTTGGCTACGCTGATTTGCGGCTCGATCGCCTACGACTCCATCATGACCTTCGAAGGGCGGTTCCGCGAGCACATCCTGCCCGACCAGGTGCACCTCATCAACCTGAGCTTCCTCGTGCCGACGATGCGTCGCGAATTCGGCGGCTGCGCGGGCAACATCGCCTATGCGCTGCATCTGCTCGGCGGCGACGCACGGATGATGGGCACGCTCGGCGCGCTCGACGCGCAACCGTATCTCGAGCGGCTCGACCGGCTCGGCATGCGCCGCGACCACGTTCGCGTGCTGCCCGACATGCACTCGGCGCACGCGATGATCACGACCGATCTCGACAACAACCAGATCACGGCGTTTCACCCGGGCGCGATGATGCAGTCGCACCTGAACCACGTGGGCGACGCGCAGGACATCACGCTGGCGATCGTCGGCCCGGACGGCTTCGACGGGATGGTGCAGCATACGGAAGAGCTCGCGAAGGCCGGCGTGCCGTTCGTGTTCGACCCGGGCCAGGGCCTGCCGCTGTTCGACGGCGCGACGCTGCGCCGCAGCATTGAACTTGCGACCTACGTTGCGGTCAACGACTACGAGGCCAGGCTGGTGAGCGACAAGACGGGATGGTCCGAAGACGAAATCGCCAGCCGGGTCGACGCGCTCGTCATCACGCGCGGCGAGCATGGCGCGACAATTCGCCACAAGCAGGGCGTCGAGCAGGTCCCTGTCGTGCCGGCCGAGCGCATCGCCGATCCGACGGGCTGCGGCGACGCCTTCCGGGGCGGTCTGCTGTACGGCATCGAAAAGGGCCTCGACTGGGCGACCACGGGGCGCCTGGCCAGCCTGATGGGCTCTATCAAGATCGCCCACCAGGGGCCGCAATCCTACTCGCTGACCCGCGCCGAAATCGACACACGCTTCGAGACTGCATTCGGCTACAGTCTCAAATGAATTTTGTGGGAGAGCAAAAATGTTGACGAAGAACACCCTCACGCTCACGGCCATGCTGGCCGCCACGCTGACGCTGGCCGGCTGCTTCACGCCGCCGGGCTCGGCTGACGTCTATAGCGTCGGCCAGGCGCAGCGCGAACAGACCGTCCGCATGGGCACGGTCGAAAGCGTCCGCGCGGTCCGCATCCAGTCCGAAGGTGGCGGCAGTGCGATCGGCACGCTCGGCGGCGGCGCGCTCGGCGCGGTCGCGGGCAGCGCGATCGGCGGCGGCAAGGGCTCGATCATCACCGCGATCGCGGGCGGCCTCGCCGGCGCGGTCGCCGGCAATGCGATCGGCGAAAACCTCAGCACCGCGAACGGTGTGGAAATCACCGTGCGCCTCGACAACGGCGACCTGCGCTCGATCACGCAAGCAGCGAGCGGCGAGGCGTTCCGCGCCGGCGAACGCGTGCGGCTGCTGTCGAGCGGCGGCGTCACGCGCGTCACGCACTAACCGGTACCTCAGCACGCGGCGCAAGCCGCGGTCGAACGCATGCGCGAAGCTGCGCATGCGTTTTTTTTCGCCTGGCCGTCCCGTGCTGCCGCGTGCGGACGAAAAAATCCCGCCACCCAGACCAGGTGGCGGGACCGATTGAGTAGCGCTACTCAACCCGCGGACACCGCATGAGTGTCCGGGTGGCAAAGCGATCCGCGATTACGGACGGCTGCCGGTCGGGAACGGCCATGCTGCTGCCGGGTTGAGCGCGGTCTTCACGCCCGATGCCGGTGCAACCGATGCCGTCGACGCGGTCGTCGCCGGTGCGGCCTTCTTCACGACAGCCTTCTTCGGAGCCGCAGCCTTCTTCGCCGGCGCAGCAGCCTTCTTGGCGGGCGCTGCCGTCTTCGCAGCGGCCTTCTTCGCCGGCGCCGCGGCCTTCGCAGCCGCCTTCTTCGCCGGTGCCGCCTTCTTCGCAGCGGCCTTCTTCGCCGGTGCTGCCTTCTTCGCGGCGACCTTCTTCACCGCGACCTTCTTGGCGGCAACCTTCTTCGCTGCGGCCTTCTTCGCCGGTGCCGCCTTCTTCGCAGCAACCTTCTTCACCGCGACTTTCTTCGCAGCGACTTTCTTTGCAGCAACCTTCTTCGTTGCGACCTTCTTCGCAGCAGCCTTCTTCGCCGGTGCCGCCTTCTTCGCAGCAACCTTCTTCACGGCTGCCTTCTTCGCCGGTGCCGCCTTCTTCGCAGCAACCTTCTTCACGGCGACCTTCTTCGCAGCAACCTTCTTCACTGCAGCGGCCTTCTTCGCCGGTGCAGCAGCCTTCTTCGCAGCTGCCTTCTTCGCAGCCGGTTTCTTCTTGGCAGTAGCCATGTTTTTCTCCTTCAGGTTCAGATGAGAGTCAGTTCAAACTACACCCTTCGTCAAAACCCGCTTCCCGCGGACGCTGTTCAGGACGTGCGCTTCGAAGCGGGCTATTCATCGGCGTACGCGGATACCACACGCTTACGCTAATGAATACGGTATGGCGCGCGTGGCCACCGGGCCTCGCGCGCCAAATCAAGTCGATGGCCGGCGCGCCACGCGCCGCCATCCCAGATCGCTTGATCAAGCGGACCGCCACACGGCGGTTCGCTTTTTCCGGAGGGAAGTTTGCCCATCCCACTGAAGGGTTCGCAAAGTGCCTGTCATGTCGTTGGGCCGTTAAGGCACCGGGCGTGCTTTGCATCAGGCGTTCTTGCTCCTAAACCTTGCGCCGGCGCCGTGAGGCGGCCGGCTTCTCGTCGTCGTGACGGAGTCGCTGCTGCGGGTCATTCCCAGGACAGCGCGCCCCCCGTCTGATACTCGATCACTCGCGTCTCGAAGAAGTTGCGTTCCTTCTTCAGGTCGATCATCTCGCTCATCCACGGGAACGGGTTTTCCTCGTTCGGGTACAGCGGATCGAGGCCGATCTGCTGGCAACGGCGGTTGCAGATGAAGCGCAGATAGCTCTTGAACATCGACGCGTTCAGACCCAGCACGCCGCGCGGCATCGTGTCCTCGGCGTAGCGGTATTCGAGATCGACAGCCTGCTTGAACAGCTCGCGAATCTCCGCGCGGAATTCCGTGGTCCAGAGATGCGGATTCTCGAGCTTGATCTGGTTGATCAGGTCGATGCCGAAATTGCAGTGCATCGACTCGTCGCGCAGGATGTACTGATATTGCTCTGCAGCACCCGTCATCTTGTTCTGGCGGCCGAGCGCGAGGATCTGCGTGAACCCGACATAGAAGAACAGGCCTTCCATGATGCAGGCGAACACGATCAGCGACTTCAGCAGCTTCTGATCCGCTTCGAGCGTGCCGGTCTTGAAGGCCGGGTCCGTCAGCGTATGGATGAACGGGATCAGGAATTCGTCCTTCGCACGGATCGACGCGACCTCGTGGTACGCGTTGAAGATCTCGCCTTCGTCGAGACCGAGCGATTCGACAATATATTGGTACGCGTGCGTGTGGATCGCCTCTTCGAACGCCTGGCGCAGCAGGAACTGCCGGCACTCGGGCGCCGTGATGTGGCGGTACGTGCCGAGCACGATGTTGTTCGCCGCCAGCGAGTCGGCCGTCACGAAGAAGCCGAGGTTGCGCTTGACGATGCGGCGCTCGTCCTCGGTCAGCCCGTTCGGATCCTTCCACAGAGCGATGTCGCGGGACATGTTGATTTCCTGCGGCATCCAGTGGTTCGCGCAACCGGCCAGATACTTTTCCCACGCCCACTTGTACTTGAACGGCACCAGCTGATTGACGTCAGTCTGGCCGTTGATGATGCGCTTGTCGGCGACATTCACGCGCGCTTCCGAACCAGCAGCGGGAGCAGCCGATGCGTGCGGTGCGACCGCGAGATCGCCTTCGAAAATGTCACGAGCCTGTTGGGCGGCAGGCGCTGCGGCCTGCATTCCGACAGCCATTCCTGCGGGGGTGCGCATCGCGTTCTGCTGCGCTCCGCTCGCGGGAGTTACGGCAGTCTTCTCGTCATCCCAGTTGAGCATAAATTCTCACCATCAATTTAGAACGGTTTGTACCATCTTTTCCTGAGCGATAAAAGGGCCCGCTCACGAAAAATCCCTTTTTCGATTCGCGTTGCGACCTCGATACAACACTTTGAGCAACGCATCGTCGTTCATGCAGCGCGCGACGTGTGTCGCACATGTATCGCGAGGTGCGCTCGACGCATCGAACGCGGATCGAAACGTGACGCCGTCGGGGCTGCTTCGATCGCTTGTCACTGCCTGCAACGCGCTTGCCGCGTTACAGATTCCTTATCATTTTTTTAGTTGAGAGCGGCGCGCACTTCAACCTTTATCGGTTGCCGTGCGCGCCGCCCGGAGCCCTGCCGAGTCAGTCGCGCCGCGTTACTGGCACGCTTCGCACTCGTCGAAGCCCGGGTCGCCCGGACGCATCATGCATACCGGACCTTCCGCCTCGACCGGCGCAGCATTCACCGTGCCCGCTGCCGACGCGTCGCCGCCCGTCGCACCGAAGCCGCCCGCCGCGCCCTGCGCGCCGCCCGCACCACCGCTCGTCGGCACCGCGTTCAGCGCGCCGTGCGCGACCGTCGACTTCTCGACGTGCGTCGCCGCCATCGTGCGCAGGTAGTACGTCGTCTTCAGGCCGCGCAGCCACGCGAGCTTGTAGACCTCGTCGAGCTTCTTGCCCGATGCGCCGCCCATGTAGATGTTCAGCGACTGCGCCTGGTCGATCCACTTCTGACGGCGCGACGCCGCCTCGACCAGCCACGTCGGATCGACCTCGAATGCGGTCGCGTAGATCGCGCGCAGGTCGGCCGGAACGCGGTCGATGCGCGACAGCATGCCGTCGAAGTACTTCAGATCGGCGACCATCACCTCGTCCCACAGGCCGCGCTCCTTCAGGTCGCGCACCAGGTACTCGTTGACCACCGTGAACTCGCCCGACAGGTTCGACTTCACGTACAGGTTCTGGAAGGTCGGCTCGATGCATGCCGACACGCCGATGATGTTCGAGATCGTCGCCGTCGGCGCGATCGCGACGCAGTTCGAGTTGCGCATCCCGTGCGCGGCGATCCGCGAACGCAGCTCCGACCAGTCGAGCGACTCGGACGTATCGACCTCGACGTAGCCGCCGCGGGCTTCCGTCAGCAGCTTCAGCGTGTCCTGCGGGAGGATGCCGCGATCCCACAGCGAGCCGCGGTAGCTCGAGTAGCGGCCGCGCTCCTCGGCCAGCTCGGTCGACGCGTAGTACGCGTAGTAGCAGACCGCTTCCATCGAGCGGTCGGCGAACTCGACCGCCGCTTGCGACGCGTACGGCGTGCGCAGCAGGTGCAGGCAGTCCTGGAAGCCCATGATGCCCATGCCGACCGGGCGGTGCTTCAGGTTCGAGTTGCGCGCCTTCGGCACCGCGTAGTAGTTGATGTCGATCACGTTGTCGAGCATGCGCATCGCGACGCTGACCGTGCGCTTCAGCTTGTCGTGGTCGAGCGCGTAGCTGCCGTCCGCCTGCTTCACGAGGTGGGCGACCAGGTTCACCGAACCCAGGTTGCAGACCGCGATCTCGGTGTCGCTGGTGTTCAGCGTGATTTCCGTGCACAGGTTCGACGAGTGGACGACGCCGACGTGCTGCTGCGGCGAGCGCACGTTGCACGGATCCTTGAACGTGATCCACGGGTGGCCCGTTTCGAACAGCATGCCGAGCATCTTGCGCCAGAGCTGCTGCGCCGGGATCTTCTTGAACAGCTTGATCTCGCCGCGAGCGACCTTGTCCTCGTACGCCGTGTAGGCCGTCTCGAACTCGGCGCCGAACTTGTCGTGCAGGTCCGGGCAGGTCGACGGCGAGAACAGCGTCCAGTCGCCGCCTTCCATCACGCGCTTCATGAACAGGTCGGGAATCCAGTTCGCCGTGTTCATGTCGTGCGTGCGGCGGCGATCGTCGCCGGTGTTCTTGCGCAGCTCGAGGAATTCCTCGATGTCGAGGTGCCACGATTCCAGGTACGCGCAGACCGCGCCCTTGCGCTTGCCGCCCTGGTTGACCGCGACCGCGGTGTCGTTGACGACCTTCAGGAACGGGACCACGCCTTGCGACTTGCCGTTCGTACCCTTGATATGCGAGCCGAGTGCGCGCACGCGGGTCCAGTCGTTGCCGAGGCCGCCGGCGAACTTCGACAGCAGCGCGTTTTCCTTCAGCGCCTCATAGATGCCGTCAAGGTCGTCCGCGACCGTCGTCAGGTAGCACGACGACAGCTGCGAGCGGTGGGTGCCCGAGTTGAACAGCGTCGGCGTCGAGCTCATGAAGTCGAAGCTCGACAGCACGTTGTAGAACTCGATCGCGCGCGCTTCGCGGTCGATCTCGTTCAACGAGAGGCCCATCGCGACGCGCATGAAGAACGCCTGCGGCATTTCGATGCGGCTGCCGTCGACGTGCAGGAAGTAGCGGTCGTACAGCGTCTGCAGGCCGAGGTAGCCGAACTGCAGGTCGCGGCTCGCGTCGAGCGCATCGCCGAGGCGCTTCAGGTCGAACTGCAGCAGCTTGTCGTCGAGCAGGCCGGCGTCGACGCCGCGCTTCAGGAACTGCGGGAAGTACTCCGCGTAGCGGGTCGACATCTCGGCCTGGACCACTTCCTCGCCGAGGATCTCGCGGCGGATCGTGTGCAGCAGGATGCGGGCCGTGACCTGGCTGTACGCCGGGTCCTTCTCGATCATCGTGCGTGCGGCCAGGATCGCCGAGTCGTAGACCTGGCTCATCGGCACGCCGTCGTACAGGTTCTTCACCGTCTCCGCGACGATCGGGTCAGGGTTAACCGCAGCGCCGAGGCCGTCGCACGCGGACACGATCAGCGCGCGCAGCGCGTTCAGGTCCAGCGGACGGGTCACGCCGTTGTCGACGACGTTGATGCCGCCGGTCGATTCGACCGCCGGCGCTTCCTCGCCCGCGTGCTGGCGCTCGAGGTGACGCTTCTCGCGATACAGCACGTACGCACGCGCGACGTTGTGCTCGCCGCCGCGCATCAGCGCGAGCTCGACCTGATCCTGGATGTCCTCGATATGGAACGTGCCGCCGTTCGGACGGCTGCGCACGAGCGCGCGCACCACGTTGTGCGTCAGCTGCTCGACCAGTTCGCGCACGCGTGCCGAGGCCGCGCCCTGCCCGCCGTTCACGGCCAGGAAAGCCTTGGTCACCGCGATCGCGATCTTCGACGGCTCGAACGACACCACGCTGCCGTTGCGGCGGATCACCTTGTAGTCGGCGAACGTGGCCTGCGGCGCGAGCGCCTGCGCGCCTTGTTCGGTCCCGCCGAGAGGACGGCTCGATGCGCTCTCGTATTGGGACGTCGCGTTGTCGGTGGTTTGCATGTGCAAAGCTCCTGGTGTTGGGTGATGCGGGGGGAACCGCGGATTAAAACGATCGCTGCGCAATGCGGTGCGCGAGCGGTAAGACGCGAGCGACGCGTCGAGGGGGCCGGTTCGGTCGTCGTGATGCACGTGATCCGGTCTGGTGCTTCGTCATGTGTCCTGCGCCCCGTCGACACTTGCTGCGCTGATCGCGACGCCCGGACCGCCGGCCTGACGCGTCGCCCTGAGAACTCCTTCCGCCGGCGTTGCCCGCCGGTCCGTGCCGCCCGGGTTTTCCCCGCGGCACACACTATATCTAGTGCAGAACTACTCAACTGGCACCAAGTATAGTGGACATTCGGACGACGTCCAACCGGAGAATTTGCGATAGAGCCCTTGACATCGCGAACGGTCAGACGCGACAAGGCATTCGCCGGAAAAATAGTTCCCGCGCGTCAAAAAACCCCGCGATCAGTGCTGCCGGAAAGGAAAGTATTCGGCGGAAAAGCCGGCATCGCTTGCGAAGCGTTGCCAATCGAAGTGCGGGCCGGGGTCGGTCTTGCGGCCCGGCGCGACATCGGAATGACCGGCGAACGCGTCGACCGGATAGCGGGCTGCGAGCCCGCGCGCGAGCGTGCCGAGGGTCGCGTACTGGGCGGCTTCGAACGGCACGTCGTCCGCGCCTTCGAGCTCGATGCCGATCGAGAAATCGTTGCAGCGCGGCCGGCCGAAGAACTCGGACGCGCCCGCGTGCCATGCTCGCTCGTCGCACGACACGAACTGCACGAGTTCGCCGTCGCGACGGATCAGGAAGTGCGCGGACACCCGCACGCCGCGCAGGTGGGCCTGGTAATAGGGATGCGCATCACAGTCGAGACGGTTCAGGAACAGCGCCTCGATCGCGTCGCCGCCGAATTCGCCGGGGGGCAGGCTGATGTTGTGGACGACGACGAGCGTCGGCACCGCACCGGCGGGCCGCGCCTCGAAGTTCGGCGACGGCGCATGGCGCGCGTCGCGCACCCAGCCGTTCGCGTCGATCGACAGGAACCGCGCGTTGCTCATCGCGCGCCGTGGTCGTTCGTGCGCGCGGCGTGGCGCTGCGCGTGCTCGGCGCTGCAGAAATACTCGCCGCCCGCGACGACCGCGTCGCCCTTGGGCGCGTGCACGCCGCACTCGGCGCAGCGCACCATCGGCTCGGGAAGCGGCTGCGCGCCGCCCGCGTGCGCGGCGCCGCGGTAGCCTTGCGCACCAGCGCCCTGCCCGGTTCGCGCCTGCGCCTGGCGCAGCTTGCGCGCGACCCACGAGGTCGCGAAGAACACGAGGATGAGGAGAAGAATCTGTCGCATCGGGAATCAGCCGATCAAACCACGGAGCGGTGCAGCAGCACCTCGAACACGAACCGGCTGCCGACATACGCGAGCAGCAGCGCGGCGAACGACACGAGCACCCAGCGCGCGGCGCCCCGCCCGCGCCAGCCCGACGTCCTGCGCGCGACCAGCAGCCCGCCGAACATCAGCCAGGACAGGATCGCGAACACGGTCTTGTGGTCGAGCCGCATCGCGCGCGCGTCGACCTGCTCGCTGAACAGGATCCCGGACGCGAGCGTCAGCGTGAGCAGCACGAAGCCCGCGCCGATCAGGCGGAACAGCAGCTTCTCGAGCGTGAGCAGCGGCGGCAGCGTTTCGAGCCAGCTCGCGATCCAGCCCGTCGAGCCGTCGCGCCCGCCGCTTCGGAGCGACTGCAGGCGCCGCTCGACCATCAGCATCAGGATCGCGTGCAGCGCCGCGATCGCGAACAGGCCGTACGCGATGTTCGCGATCAGGAAGTGCAGCTTGAACAGCGGCGCTGCGGCATAAGGCAGCACCCGCACGCCGCCGAACACCAGCGGCAGCAGCGACGCGCCGCACGCGAGCGGCAGCACGAGCAGCCGCAGGCTGTCGAGCGGGAAGAAGAAGCTCTCGATCCAGTAGATGCCGGCGCCGAGCCAGAACATCGCGGACAGCGCGAACGCGAAGCCGAACACCATCGCATCGTGCGGGAAGATCGTCATGTGGAGCAGCACGCCATGCGCGACGAGCGCGGCGAACAGCAGCGCGCGGCCGGACCCGCTCATCCCGGAGGCGGCGGAAGCCGGAACCGGCACGGCCGGCACGCTCGCGACGAGCGGCGAGCCCGCGCCCTGGCGGTGCGTGCGCCAGCCGGCAACGGCGAGGCCGCCGTACAGGAATGCGGTGAGGGCATACAGTACAATATCCATGTTCGAAGTTTACACTAGGCCCCCTTCCCGCGACGGCTCCCTTGTTGAGTTCCGCCGCCTTCGGGCCCCACTGTCCATCGCTCCCCATGCTCGACAATCTCACTCAACGGATGGCGCGCGTCGTCAAGACGCTGCGCGGCGAGGCCCGGCTCACCGAGGCGAACACCCAGGAGATGCTCCGCGAGGTGCGCCTCGCGCTGCTCGAGGCCGACGTGGCGCTGCCCGTCGTCCGCGAATTCATCGCCAAGGTCAAGGAAAAAGCCCTCGGCGAGGAAGTGATCAGCAGCCTGTCGCCGGGCCAGGCACTCGTCGGCGTGGTCCAGAAGGAGCTGACCGCCGTGATCGGCGGTGACTACGAGGGCAAGGCCGCCGAGCTGAACCTCGCCGTCACGCCGCCCGCGGTGATCCTGATGGCCGGCCTGCAGGGCGCGGGCAAGACCACCACCGCCGGCAAGCTCGCGAAGCTGCTGCGCGAGAAGTACAAGAAGAAAGTGCTGACGGTGTCGTGCGACGTGTACCGCCCCGCCGCGATCATGCAGCTGAAAACGGTGAGCGAACAGGTCGGCGCCGACTTCTTCCCGTCGACGCCGGACCAGAAGCCGGTCGACATCGCGCTCGCCGCGGTCGACTGGGCGAAGCGCCACTACCATGACGTGCTGATCGTCGACACGGCCGGCCGTCTCGGCATCGACGAAGCGATGATGCAGGAGATCGCCGCGCTGCACGCTACGCTGAAGCCTGCCGAAACGCTGTTCGTCGTCGACGCGATGCTCGGCCAGGATGCGGTCAACACCGCGAAGGCGTTCAACGACGCGCTGCCGCTCACCGGTGTCGTGCTGACCAAGCTCGACGGCGACTCGCGCGGCGGCGCCGCGCTGTCGGTGCGCCACATCACCGGCAAGCCGATCAAGTTCGTCGGTGTCGCCGAGAAGCTCGACGGCCTCGAGATCTTCCACCCGGACCGGATGGCGAACCGGATCCTCGGCATGGGCGACATCCTCGCGCTCGTCGAGGAAGCGCAGCGCGGCGTCGACGTGCAGGCCGCGCAGAAGCTCGCCGACAAGGTGAAGAAAGGCGGCGACTTCGACCTGAACGATTTTCGCGCGCAGATCTCGCAGATGAAGAACATGGGCGGCCTGTCGTCGCTGATGGACAAGCTGCCCGCGCAGTTCCAGCAGGCGGCCGCCGGCGCCGACATGGGCCAGGCCGAAAAGCAGATCCGCCGGATGGAAGGGATCATCAGCTCGATGACGCCTGCCGAGCGCGCGAAACCCGAGATCATCAAGGCGACGCGCAAGCGCCGCATTGCCGCCGGCGCGGGCGTGCCGGTGCAGGAAGTCAACCGGATGCTGAACCAGTACGACCAGATGCGTACGATGATGAAGAAGCTGAAGGGCGGCAACATGCAGAAGATGATGCGCGGCCTGAAGGGCATGATGCCCGGCCTGCGCTGATTCCGCCCGTCGGCCGGCGCGCGGGTTTTTGCTGTAGCGCGCGCCGCCCGATCTGCTTCATTCTTATTTGTATACCGACTGCCCGCCAGAACTCATGAACCGCGAAGAAGCCCTCCACATTTTCGAACACTCCGAAGAGATCGTCTCGGCGGACGCCGTCAACGCGTCGATCGCCCGGATGGCCGAAGCGATCCGCGCCGAGATCGGCGACGCGTTCCCGCTCGTCCTCTCGGTGATGGGCGGCGCCGCGGTGTTTACCGGGATGCTGCTGCCGCATCTCGATTTCCCGCTGGAATTCGACTACATCCACCTGACCCGCTACCGCAACACGACGCAGGGCAGCCCGGAGATGCACTGGCGCGTCGCGCCGCGCGAATCAGTGAAGGACCGCATCGTGCTCGTGCTCGACGACATCCTCGACGAAGGCGAGACGATGGCCGCGATCCGCGACCGCATTCTCGACATGGGCGCGACGCGCTTCATGTCCGCCGTGCTGTGCGAGAAGACGCTCACGAAGGCCAAGCCGCTGCACCCGGATTTCTGCGGCTTCGCCGTGCCCGACCGCTACGTGTTCGGCTGCGGCATGGATGCGAAGGGCTACTGGCGCAACCTGCCGACGATCCGCGCACTGACCGCGAACGCCTGACGCCCGCGCGGTCCGCATAAAAAAAGCGGCGCTCCGGTTCTTCCGGAGCGCCGCTTTTACATTGGGGCGTCGCCGCGCTACAGCTGGTGCACGAATACGCGGATGCCGCCCAGCATCATCTCGACCGAGATCGCGACGAGCACGAGGCCCATCAGCCGCTCGAATGCGGCGACCGTCCGCTCGCCGAGCCATTGCTGGATCCGCTCGGCCAGCACCAGCGTGACCGCGCAGACGATCATCGTGACCGTCAGCGCACCCGCCCACTCGAGCATCTTGCCGGGCGCCTGCGACGTCAGCAGCATCACCGTCGCGAGCGCCGACGGTCCGGCCAGCGCCGGGATCGCCAGCGGCACGATGAACGGCTCGCCGCCGGCGCGCGGATCGTTGCCGAGCGCGCCGTCCGGATGCGGGAAGATCATCCGCAACGCGATCAGGAACAGCACGATGCCGCCGCCGATGCGCAGCGACAGGTCGGTGAGGTTCATCATCCGCAGGAAGCGGTCGCCCACGACCATGAAGAACAGCAGGATCACGAACGCGATCCCCACTTCGCGCAGGATCAGCTTCACGCGCCGCTCGCGCGGCACACTCCGCATCGCCGAGATGAACAGCGGAATGTTGCCGAGCGGATCGGTGATCAGCAGAAGAAGCACGGTGGCCGACAGGAAGGTGTATTCCACCGTGTCCCCCGGTCGGCCGGCTTAGCGCGCGAGCGCGGCGCGGACCTTCTCCACGACCGTTGCCGCGGCCGTGTCGGCCGGCAGCAGCGTCGCTTCGGCGTCGCGGCGGCCCTGGTACTCGAGCTTGCCTTCCTTCAGGCCGCGCTCGCCGATCACGAGGCGATGCGGCACGCCGATCAGCTCCCAGTCGGCGAACATCACGCCCGGACGCTCGCCGCGATCGTCGAGGATCACGTCGATGCCGGCCGCGGCCAGCTCAGCGTACAGCTTGTCGGTCGCTTCGCGCACCGCGTCGCTGCGGTCGTAGCCCATCGGGCACAGGACGACCTCGAACGGCGCGATCGACTCCGGCCAGATGATGCCGCGGTCGTCGAAGTTCTGCTCGATCGCCGCGCCGAGAATGCGCGTGATGCCGACGCCGTAGCAGCCCATCAGCATCGGCTGCGGCTTGCCCGACTCGTCGATGAACGTCGCGCCCATCGCTTCCGAGTACTTGGTGCCGAGCTGGAACACGTGGCCGACCTCGATGCCGCGGCAGATGTCGATCACGCCCTTGCCGTCCGGCGACGGGTCGCCCTTCTGCACGTTGCGGATGTCGGCGACTTCCGGCTCCGGCAGGTCGCGGCCCCAGTTCACGCCGGCGATGTGGTAGTCGACTTCGTTCGCGCCGACGACGAAATCGCTCATGTTCGCGACCGTGCGATCGGCGATCACCTTCACCGGCTTCTTCGTGCCGATCGGGCCGAGGTAGCCCGGCGGCGTGCCGAACCACTCGACGATTTCCTGTTCGGTCGCGAAGCGGTGGTTGCTCAGGCCCGGCAGCTTCGATGCCTTGATCTCGTTCAGGTCGTGGTCGCCGCGCAGCATCAGCAGCCAGATCGTCGGCTCGGCGCCTTCGTTGTCGGTCGCGAGCACGATCGACTTGATCGTGCGCGCGAGCGGAATCCCCATCAGCTCGGCGACGGCCTCGCACTTCGCCTTGCCCGGCGTCGCGACCTTCGCCATCGGCTCGGCGGCCGCGGCGCGTTCGGCGATCAGCGGCAGCGCTTCGGCCGCCTCGATGTTCGCCGCGAAATCGGAGCTCGGGCAGTACGCGATCGCGTCCTCGCCGGTGTCGGCGATCACGTGGAACTCGTGCGAGAAGTTGCCGCCGATCGAGCCGCTGTCGGCCGCAACCGGACGGAACTCGAGACCGAGGCGCGTGAAGATGCGCACGTACGCGTCGTACATCTTGCGATACGACTCGGCGAGGCCGTCGGCATCCTTGTCGAACGAGTACGCGTCCTTCATGATGAACTCGCGGCCGCGCATCACGCCGAAGCGCGGACGGATCTCGTCGCGGAACTTCGTCTGGATCTGGTAGAAGTTCACCGGCATCTGCCGGTAGCTCCTGATCTGGTTGCGCGCGATGTCGGTGATCACTTCCTCGTGCGTCGGCCCGATCACGAACTCGTTGTCCTTGCGGTCCTTGAAGCGCAGCAGCTCGGGACCATACTGCTCCCAGCGGCCCGACTCCTGCCACAGCTCGGCCGGTTGCACGGCCGGCATCAGGAGCTCGATCGCGCCGGCCCGGTTCATTTCCTCGCGCACGATCGCCTCGACCTTGCGAATCGAGCGCAGGCCGATCGGCAGATAGTTGTAGATGCCGCCGGCGACGCGGCGGATCATGCCGGCGCGCACCATCAGCTTGTGGCTGACGATCTCTGCGTCGGCGGGTGCTTCTTTCAGGGTGCCGATAAAGAAACGGGAAGCTTTCATGCGGACGGTTCCAAAAACGGCGCCCCCAGGCAGGGCGCCCGAAAAAGATTCAAGGTGAAAAAGCTGCGCGCGGCGAACGACGATCGCGCAGATGACTTGGCAGACAAATCAGGGACAGCTCAACTGGCGCGCCCGGCGCGGATTCGCTCCGTTACGGTGCGCGGCGCCCGTTATCTGTTTATAATCAAAGCAATTTTAAAGGATTCGAAGGTGGTTGTATGCTGGATCGTGAAGGCTTTCGCCCGAACGTCGGCATCATCCTCTTGAACGCGCGCAACGAGGTGTTTTGGGGCAAGCGGCTCCGCGAGCATTCCTGGCAGTTTCCTCAAGGTGGGATCAAGTACGGCGAGACCCCCATGCAGGCGATGTACCGGGAGCTGCACGAGGAAACCGGCCTGCATCCGGAACACGTCAAGATAATCGGCCGCACTCGCGACTGGTTGCGTTACGAGGTGCCTGACAAGTTCATCAAGCGTGAAGTACGCGGTCATTACCGCGGCCAGAAACAGATCTGGTTCCTGCTGCGGATGGTAGGACGCGATTGCGACATTTGCTTGCGCGCGACCGACCACCCGGAGTTCGATGCGTGGCGCTGGAACGAGTACTGGGTGCCGCTCGATGCGGTGATCGAGTTCAAGCGGGATGTTTATCAGTTGGCGCTGACGGAACTGTCGCGCTTCCTGCGCCGCCCGGCGCAGCGGGCCGACAAGCCGCGGGGTCCGCGTCCGCGCTATCCGCGCGTCGTGGAATCGCAGCCCCAGCAGGCGTTGACGGTTGTCGACACATCGGTGGTCTGTTCCGAGATCGAAGTGGAAGCGAGCACGCTCGACGAGACGCCTCCTCGCCTGATCCTCGGCGAATGACAAGTCGGACTGCATGACCGGGCGCGACCTTGGTGTCGCGCCCTTTTTTTACGAGGAATGCATATTGAAAGCGATTGCTCTCGCGCTCACGTCGATCGCCGCAGCGGCTGTGCTGGCCGGTTGCGCGCATTCGAATTCGCCGACCAACAAGGACGACGGCACGTTCGTCTATCTGCTGGACCGCCAGGGGGAATGGAAGGAAAACAAGGTCGACACGCTGCCCGCGCTGCCAACGCCGGGCGACCTGCTGTCGTTCAACGTGTCGCAGAACACGCCGCTCAAGTTCTTCGTCGACGCGAAGTCGCTGGCGGTCGGCACCGACGGCATCGTGCGGTATACGGTGGTCGTCACGAGCCCGGCCGGCGCGCGCAACGTCAATTACGAGGGCATTCGCTGCGACACGTATGAATGGCGCCAGTATGCGGGCCTCAATTCGGATCACGACGGCTGGGACCGCACGGTCGAGAACGACTGGCGCCGCATCGAGAACGGCGAGCTGAACGCATATCACGCGGCGCTCTACCAGGACTACTTCTGCGCGAACAAGATGCCGCAGGGCACGACGCAGTCGATCCTCGAGAACATCAAGTATCACCGCACCGCGCTGAACCAGCTGCGCTAATCGCGCCGGCCGGCCGAAGCCGAAAAGCAAAAAGCCCTCGTCACGAGGGCTTTTGCATATCGACGATCACCGGACCGGACGGGTCACACGAGCACCAGGTTGTCGCGGTGAATCAGCTCCGGCTCCATCATGTAGCCGAGCACCGCTTCGATCTCGCCGCTCGGCTTGCGCTGGATCAGTTTCGTTTCCGCGCTGCTGTAGTTGGTCAGCCCGCGCGCGACTTCCCGCCCGTCGGGCCCGACGCAGGCGATCACCTCGCCGCGCGCGAACACGCCCTGCACGTTGACGATGCCGATCGGCAGCAGGCTCTTGCCACCCGCCGTCAGCTTCTCGACCGCGCCGGCGTCGATCACGACATGCCCGCGCACCTGCAGGTGATCGGCCATCCACTGCTTGCGTGCCGCCATCCGAGCCGTGCGCGCGATCAGCTGCGTGCCGATCGCCTCGCCCGCCGCGAGACGCGCGAGCACGTCGGGCTCGCGCCCGCTCGCGATCACGGTGTTCGCGCCGCTGTGCGCCGCGCGCTTGGCCGCGAGGATCTTCGTCAGCATGCCGCCGCGGCCGAGGCTCGACCCCGCGCCCCCCGCCATCGCCTCGAGTTCGGGCGCGCCCGCGTTCGCTTCAGCGACAAGCGTCGCGGCCGGGTCCTTGCGCGGATCTGCGGTGAACAGGCCGGACTGGTCGGTGAGGATGATCAGCGCATCGCCTTCGATCAGGTTCGCGACGAGCGCGCCGAGCGTGTCGTTGTCGCCGAACTTGATTTCGTCGGTAACGACCGTGTCGTTCTCGTTGATGATCGGCACGACGCCGAGCCGCAGCAGCGTGAGCAGCGTCGAGCGTGCATTCAGGTAGCGTTCGCGGTCCGCGAGGTCGGCGTGCGTGAGCAGGATCTGCGCGGTGCGGATCCCGTGCTCGGAGAAGCGGCTTTCATAGACCTGGGCGAGCCCCATCTGCCCGACCGCGGCAGCGGCCTGCAGTTCGTCGATCTCGCGCGGACGCTTGCTCCAGCCGAGCCGCTGCATCCCTTCCGCGATCGCGCCCGAGCTGACGAGCACCACTTCCTTGCCCTGGTCGCGCAGCGCGGCGATCTGGGCGGCCCAGCGGCCAATTGCGGCATGATCGAGCCCTTTGCCGTCGTTGGTCACGAGGCTGGATCCCACCTTCACCACCAGTCGCTTCGAATCCGCGATGATCGAACGCATCGTGCGCTGTCTCCTGTATGTGATGCCTGGCCTGGCCGGGCGCGATTGAATTCCCGCGCCGGGCGGCTCGCGCCCGACGCGCACCCGCCGCTCAGGCGTCGGCGTCCGATGCCGTCTGCCCGTCGCGCGCGGGCGTGTCGCGGAAGCGCACGTCCGCCGCCAGGTCTTCCGCCTCGGCCGCGCGATGCGCATCCGAATGCTCCGCGAGGTAGTCGTAGATCGCGTAGCACAGCGCCTCGCAGCCCTGGCCGGTCAGCGCCGAGATCTCGAACACCGGGCCGTCCCAGCCGAAACGCTCGAGGAAATCCGCGACGCGCGCCTCGCGCTCGTCCTCCGGCACCATGTCGAGCTTGTTGAGCACGAGCCAGCGCGGCTTCTCGTACAGCGCCTCGTCGTACTTGCGCAGCTCGCCGACGATTGCCGTCGCCTCCGCGACCGGATCGACGCTTTCGTCGAACGGCGCAAGATCGACAAGATGCAGCAGCACCCCGGTGCGCTGCAGGTGGCGCAGGAACTGATGCCCGAGGCCGGCGCCTTCGGCCGCGCCCTCGATCAGCCCGGGAATGTCGGCGATCACGAAGCTCTTGCTCGGCCCGACGCGCACGACGCCAAGATTCGGGGCCAGCGTCGTGAACGGGTAGTCGGCGATCTTCGGCTTCGCGTTCGACACCGACGAGATGAACGTCGACTTGCCCGCGTTCGGCATGCCGAGCAGGCCGACGTCGGCCAGCACCTTCAGCTCGAGGCGCAGCATCCGCCGCTCGCCCGGCTTGCCGTCGGTCTTCTGGCGCGGCGCGCGGTTCGTGCTCGACTTGAAATGCAGGTTGCCGAGGCCGCCCGCACCGCCCTGCGCGAGCATCACCTTCTGGTCGTGCTCGGTCAGGTCGGCGATCAGCTCGCCCGTGTCCATGTCGTTGATGACCGTGCCGACCGGCATGCGCAGCGTGATGTCGTCGCCGCCCTTGCCGTAGCAGTCCGAGCCGCGGCCGTTCTCACCGTTGCGCGCCAGGTGCTTCTTCGCGTAACGGTAATCGATCAGCGTGTTGATGTTGCGGTCGGCGATCGCGTAGACACTGCCGCCCCGGCCGCCGTCGCCGCCGTCCGGCCCGCCGAACGGAACGAATTTCTCGCGGCGCATCGACGCGCTGCCATCGCCTCCGTCTCCGGCGATGACTTCGATTCGCGCTTCGTCAATGAACTTCATTCGTTACTCCGCCCAGTATTTTCGCTATTGTGCCGCGCTCCGCCGCGCTTGAACAATCGGCCGTCCGGCCAACCGCCGCGACCAGCCGCCCGCGCTTGCGCAGCGACAAAATAAAAAAGGCCCCGCGACAAGTGCGGGGCCTTTCGGCTACGAAGCCCGTGGGTGCCTGAACTTAGGCAGCCGCCGGGACGACGATGACCATATGCTTCTTGTCCGCGCCCTTCGTCGCGAACTTCACGTGGCCGTCGACCAGCGCGAACAGGGTGTGATCCTTGCCCATGCCGACGTTCTCGCCAGCGTGCATGCGGGTGCCGCGCTGACGCACGATGATGCCGCCGGCGTTGATCGCCTGGCCGCCATACACCTTCACGCCGAGACGTTTCGACTCGGAGTCGCGGCCGTTCCGGGAAGAGCCGCCTGCCTTTTTGTGTGCCATCTGATTGCTCCTTTACCGAGGCGCTTACGCGTTGATCGCGTCGATGCGCAGCTCAGTGTAGTTCTGGCGGTGGCCGCCGTGCTTTTGGTAGTGCTTCCGGCGACGCATCTTGAAGATGGTGACCTTGGCATGACGACCGTGCGACACAACGGTGGCCTTGACGGAAGCCCCACTGACCAGCGGCGTACCGAACTTAATCGATTCGCCTTCGCCCACTGCGAGAACCTGGTCGAGCGTGATTTCAGCGTCAATGTCAGCCGGTATCTGTTCTACTTTCAGTTTTTCGCCAACGGCAACCTTGTACTGCTTGCCGCCGGTTTTTATGACCGCGTACATTGAGAACCTCACTCTGGATCCATTTTTCCGCACACCACGCGCGGAAAAGGCGTGATTATACAGAGAGTTAGCATCTCTGTCAAAGCCGATCGACGATTGCCGCGCCGGTCCCTCGGCCGGATGGCCAAAATCGCGCCCGCGGCGCGCGCGACAGACCGGGATGCGGCGGATTCGACTTATAATCCGCCGCATCACCCAATTCCATGATCATGTCGTCGTCCACCGCCTCCCCCACCCTCAGCGCCGCCCACCTGCTCGCCCCGATCGCGAGCGACATGGAGCAGGTGAATCGCGTCATCCGGCAAAGCCTCGCGTCCGACGTGGTGCTGATCAACCAGATCGCCGAGTACATCATCGGCGCGGGCGGCAAGCGGCTGCGGCCGGCGCTCCTGCTGTTCGTCGCGGGTGCGCTCGGCGAGACGTCGCACCAGCGGCACGTGCTCGCGGCCGTCGTCGAGTTCATTCACACGGCCACGCTGCTGCATGACGACGTCGTCGACGAATCCGAGCTGCGGCGCGGCCGCCAGACGGCCAATGCGCTGTTCGGCAATGCCGCGAGCGTGCTGGTAGGCGACTACCTCTATTCGCGCTCGTTCGAGATGATGGTCGGCGTCGGCAAGATGCGCGTGATGGAGATCCTGTCGGAAGCGACGACGATCATCTCCGAAGGCGAAGTGCTGCAGCTGCTCAATATGCACGATGCGGACGTCGACGAGGCCCGCTACATGCAGGTGATCCGCTACAAGACGGCCAAGCTGTTCGAAGCGTCCGCCCGGCTGGGCGCGGTGCTCGCGGGCGCCGACGCGACGACCGAGGCCGCCGCCGCCGAGTACGGGCGCCGCATCGGCACCGCGTTCCAGATCATGGATGACTGGCTGGACTATGCAGGCACCGCCGAGGCGATGGGCAAGAACGCCGGCGACGACCTGCGCGAAGGCAAGCCGACGCTGCCGCTCATCTACCTGATCGAGCGCGGCACCCCCGAACAGGCCGCGCTGGCGCGCGAGGCGATCGAACAGGGCGGCACCGACCGCTTCGAAACGATTTTCGACGCGATCACGCGCTCGGGCGCGCTCGACCACACGCTCGAATGCGCGCGGCAGGAAGCGCAGGCCGCGGCGGCCGCGATCGCCGCGTTTCCGGATTCCGTTTACAAGGAAAGCCTGCTCGAGCTGTGCTCGTATTCGACATCGCGGCAGTCCTGAGCGCGCTCCGGACACACGATTCAAAAAATATTTTCACCAAGGTATTCCATTTCAGAAAAAGCGCTGTTATAGTCATGTTCTTGCTCGACGACGCAGCGGTCTTGAAGAAGACTGCGAAGTCGGAAGAGTCCAAATCGGGGTGTAGCTTAGCCTGGTAGAGCGCTACGTTCGGGACGTAGAGGCCGGAGGTTCGAATCCTCTCACCCCGACCAGATTTGTGAAAAACCGTGCACCGAGGTGCACGGTTTTTTTTTGCCCGCGCGCCGCGCAACCCGTGCCGCCGGCGCGACACGCCCCTGCCACCGGCCTCTGCTATAGTCCCTCCATCCCTGTCCTTCACTGCCCTTTCCGACGCGTGGACCAAATTCCCTTATGGGCGCAAATCGGCGCCGTCTTCCTGCTTCTCCTCTGCTCCAGCTTCTTTTCCATTTCCGAGACCGCGATGATGGCACTCAACCGCCATCGGCTGAAGCATCTCGCCGTCCAGGGCGCGCTCGGCGCGAAGACTACCCAAGGCCTGCTCACGCGCACCGACCAGCTGCTCAGCGTGATCCTGATCGGCAACAACCTGTTCAACACGATCATCCCGGTGCTCACGACGTCGATCGCGCTGCACACGTTCGGCCGTAACAACCTCGCGCTGTCGATCGCGACCGGCATCGTCGCGTTCCTGATCATCGTGTTCGCCGAAATCGCGCCGAAGATCGCCGGCGCGACGTTCCCGGAACGCATCGCGCTGCCCGCGAGCCTCGTCATCGCGCCGCTGATGCGCGTGCTGAAGCCGATCGTCTGGTTCGTGAACGCGCTCGCGCACGGCGTGCTGTGGGTGCTGCGCATCAACACGGCCAAGGGCCGCGACCTGCGGCTGTCGGCCGACGAGCTGCGCACCATCGTGCTCGAGTCGAGCAGCTTCATGCCGACCAAGCACCGCAGCATCCTGCTGAACCTGTTCGATCTCGAGAACATCACGGTCGACGACGTGATGGTGCCGCGCCGCCAGATCGAATCGCTCAATTTCTACGCGCCGCTCGACGACGTCCTGCATCAGCTCGAGACCTGCTATCACAACCGGCTCGTCGTCTACGAAGGCGACATCGACAAGGTGCTCGGCGTGCTGCACGTGCGCAAGACGCTGACCGCGCTGCACAACCAGGATTTCGACCGCGAGACGCTGCGCACGCTGCTCGCCGAGCCGTACTACGTGCCGTCGGGCACGCCGGTGGTGCAGCAGCTCCAGTATTTCCAGGAAAGCCGCCAACGCACCGCGCTCGTCGTCAACGAATACGGCGAGCTCGAAGGTCTCGTCACGCCCGAGGACATCATCGAGGAGCTGATCGGCGAGTTCACGACCTCGATGCCGCGCAGCGAGCGCAAAGGCGGCTGGGACGAGAACGGCGAATGCATCGTCGCGGCGAGCATGCCGCTGCGCGAGCTGAACCGCTGGCTGCACCTGAAGCTGCCGACCGACGGGCCGAAGACGCTCAACGGGCTGATCCTCGAGGTCCTCGAGGACATTCCCGAAGACGACGTGTGCCTGAAGATCGGCGACGTGATGCTCGAAGTGATGCGCAGCGACGACCAGGCGGTCCGCACCGTCAAGCTCTTCAGGCCGCGCCCGGCGCGCGGCGCGCGCAGCCTCGCCACGCGTTAGCCGGATGGCCGACTGCCGGCGCAGCCCCTGTCGCGCGACCATGCAACGGTCACGGTAACCAGGCGGCCGACGCGCCGGCATGCATGCTGTTCACACCTTCAGGCGGGATGCCCGCCGCTCCCGGCTCCGCGCCTTCATCCGACTCCCGCCCGCTCGACGCGGCCCAGCTCGACGACGCGCCGGCCGTGCGGCTGCTGACGGACACGCTGCACGCCGCGTGCGCCCGCGAAGCCTCCGACGTCCATGTCGAGCCGTTCGAAACGGGCTGGCGGATCCGCCTGCGCATCGACGGCGTGCTGCACGAGCACGCGCGGCCGCCGGTTCACCTGCGCGATGCGTTCGTCACGCGGGTCAAGGTGCTCGCGCGCATGGACATCGCGGAACGCCGCGTCCCGCAGGACGGCCGGCTGCGCGTCGCGCTCGCCGGCGGCCGGCGCGGCGACTACCGGGTCAGCTCGCTGCCCACGCTGTTCGGCGAAAAGCTCGTGCTGCGCCGGCTCGAAACGCTGCCGCCCGACCTCACGCTCGCGCGCCTGGGCTTCGATGCGCTGCAGGCGCGCGCAATGGAGGCGGCCATACGCGCACCGCACGGGCTCGTGCTCGTCACCGGGCCGACGGGCAGCGGCAAGACACTGTCCCTCTACTGCGCGCTGCAGATGCTCGATCGCGATGCGCACAACGTCTGCACGGTCGAGGATCCGGCCGAGATCCAGCTCGACGGCATCAATCAGGTCGGCGTCGCGGAGAAGGCCGGGCTGACCTTCGCGACCGCGCTGCGCGCGCTGCTGCGGCAGGACCCGGACGTCATCATGGTCGGCGAGATCCGCGACGCGGAGACGGCCGACGTCGCGATCAAGGCCGCGCAAACCGGGCACCTCGTGCTGTCGACGCTGCATACCAATGATGCGCCGGCCGCGATCACGCGGCTGCTCGACATCGGCGTCGCACCATACAACCTGGCGGCGGCGCTGCGCCTCGTCACCGCGCAACGGCTCGTGCGCCGTCTTTGCGCGGCTTGTCGCGCGCCATCCGACGCGCCGCCGCGCGTGCTGCGCGAAGCCGGCTGCGACCCGTCGGCGCTCGCGTCCGGGTGGCGGCCGTTCGTCGCGCGCGGCTGCCCCGCCTGTCATGGCATCGGCTACCGCGGCCGCATCGGCCTCCACCAGACAATGCCGGTGTCGCCCGGGCTTGCGGAACACATCGTCGCGCGCGCGAGCGTCGGCGAGCTCGCCCGCCATGCGGCCGGCGAAGGCGTGCGCAACCTGCGCGATGCCGCGCTTGCGCGCGTGCGGGACAGCACGACGAGTCTGGCGGAAGCGCTCGCCGCCACGCCCGACGCATGAACGCGCACACGCCGCCGCGCGAGACCCGCTTCGCGTGGCGCGGCCGCCGCCCCGACGGCGCGCCGCGCCGCGGCACCGTGATCGCGTTCGACCCCGCCGGCGCACGCGCGACGCTCGCGCGCGCCGGCATCACCGTGCTGTCGCTCGATCCGCGCGGTGCGGCCCGGCCGCCGACGGCACGCACCCGGGAGATCACGCGCTTCACGCAGCAGCTCGCCAGCCTGCTGCAGGCCGGCCTGCCGCTCGCGCCGGCGCTCGAGATGCTCGCGCGCACCCGCGGGCCCGACGGCATGCCGCGCATCGCGGCCGGCCTCGCACGGGAAATCGTCGGCGGCCGGCGCTTTGCCGCCGCGCTCGCCCGCTACCCGTCTCAATTCGGCTCGCTGTATCGCCAGCTGATCGAGATCGGCGAGACGTCCGGCGCGCTCGGCCCGGTGCTGGCGCGCGTCGCGGATCACCGCGAGCGCGCGGACGCGCAGCGGCGCAAGCTGCGCGCCGCGCTCGCCTATCCGGTGGCGGTGATCCTGTTCGCGCTCGCGATCACGATCGCGCTGATGCTGTGGGTCGTGCCGACCTTCCGGCAGATCTTCGACGGTTTCGGCGCCGCGTTGCCGGCGCCGACACGCATGCTGCTCGCGCTCGCATCCGCCACAGCCGCGTGGGGCGCGCCGCTGCTTGCCGGCGTCGCGGCCGCCGGCGTGGCCGCGCGGCACGCGATCCGGCGTTCGCCCGCGCTGCGCCTGTCGCTGTCCCGGCGCCTGCTGCGCACGCCGCTCGTCGGCCCGATACTGGGCCGCTTCGCGGCCGCACGATGGTGCCGGTCGCTCGCCACGCTGCTCGGAGCCGGCGTGCCGCTCGCGGACGCCTTCGCGACGCTCGAGCGCACCGCGGGCCATCCGGTGTTCGAGCAGGCCACCGCGCGCATCGCCGCGCGCGTGCTGCGCGGCGCGCGGCTCGCCGACGCAATGCATGCGGCCGGCTGCTTTCCGGACGACGTCGTCCAGCCAATTGCCGTCGCCGAAGAAACCGGCGCGCTCGACACGATGCTCGCCGACATCGCCGCACTGTGCGAACGCCAGCTCGACGCGCATTTAGATACGCTCGCCGCGCTCGGCGAACCGCTGATCGTGATCGTGCTGGGCGCGCTGGTCGGCAGCCTCGTCGTCGCGATGTATCTGCCCATCCTTCAGCTCGGCAACGTGGTGTAGCATCGCTACCGAATCTGTCGCCGATTTGTCCGACCGCCCCGCAACATGACGCCCGAACCCTTGTACGCCGCCCCCGATTCGCCCGTGACAGCGCTGTCCGCGTTCGCGATGCTGCCGCCCGCCGCGCAGTACGCATTCGCCGTCGTGCTCGGCCTGTGCGTCGGCAGCTTCCTCAACGTGGTCATCCACCGGCTGCCCGTCATGATGAGGCGCGCGTGGGAGGCCGAGATTGCCGAGGCCACCGGCACGAACGCAGAGTCCGACGACGGCTATCCGCCGCGCTACGATCTGTGGCATCCGCGCAGCGCCTGTCCGCATTGCGGCCATGTGCTGCGCGCGTGGGAGAACATCCCGCTCGTCAGCTACCTGCTGCAACGCGGGCGCTGCCGGCAGTGCGGCCACGCAATTGGCGCGCGCTACCCGCTGATCGAATGCGCGGGCGCGCTGCTCGCCGCCGGCTCGCTCGCGGCGTTCGGCCCCACGATGGCCGCACTCGCCGCATTCGGCCTGTGCGCCGCGCTGCTCGCGATGAGCGCGATCGACATCCAGACCGGCTACCTGCCCGATTCGATGACGCTGCCGCTGCTCTGGGCCGGGCTCGCGCTGAACCTCGGCGGCACGTTCGCGTCGCTGCGCGCAGCCGTCATCGGCGCGATGGCCGGCTACCTGTTCCTGTGGTCGATCTACTGGCTGTTCAGGTGGCTGCGCGGCATCGAGGGCATCGGCTTCGGCGACCTGAAGCTGCTCGCCGCGCTCGGCGCATGGATGGGCTGGGCCGCGTTGCCGCAGGTCGTGCTGTTCGCGGCGGTGACGGGCGCGATCGTCGGGCTCGTCGCGACGTGGCGCGGCCGCATGCGCTTCGAGGAGCCGATTCCGTTCGGCCCGTTTCTCGCGGCCGGCGGCGCCGCGACGCTGTTTTTCGGCACCCCTTTCTATTCGGCGCTCGGAGGCTGACACATGCTTGCAGTGGGACTCACCGGCGGAATCGGCAGCGGCAAGACCACCGTGGCCGACCTTTTCGCGGCTCGCGGCGCGTCGATCGTCGACACCGACCTGATCGCCCATCGCATCACCGCGCCGGGCGGGCTTGCGATGCCCGCGATCGAACAGGCGTTCGGCCCGGACTTCGTCGCGGCGGACGGCTCGCTCGACCGTGCGAAGATGCGCGCGTTGATCTTCAGCGACGATGCGGCACGACGGCGCCTCGAGGCAATCACGCATCCGCTGATCCGGGCGGAGACCGACCGCGAAGGCCGGGAAGCGCGAGGCGCGTACGTGATGTTCGTCGTGCCGCTGCTCGTCGAATCCGGTAGCTGGAAATCGCGCGTCGATCGCGTGCTCGTCGTCGACTGCGACGTCGAGACCCAGATCGCGCGCGTGATGCGCCGCAACCGATTCACGCGCGAGCAGGTCGAGGCGATCATTGCGCGGCAGGCAACGCGCGACGCCCGTCTCGCAGCCGCCGACGACGTCATCGTGAACGACGCGACGACGCCCGACGCGCTCGCCGCGCAGGTCGATGCGCTGCACCAGCGCTACCTCGCCGGTGCGGCGGCCGCAAAGTAAGCACCATGTGCGTGCGACGCGCCGCGATGGCGCACGAAATTGGCGCGTTGCTAGGGTAGAGAGTGAGCATTAGAATGTCCTGCATTGTTTCATTCCCTACGCAAGAGGCGAGCGCGCTTGATTCTTTACGAGTACCCGTTCAATGAGCGAATTCGCACGCTGCTGCGCCTCGAAGACCTGTTCGAGCGCTTCGCGTTTTTTTTGGCTCAGGAGGACGCGCGGGAACATCACGTCGCGCTGACGACGCTGTTCGAGATCGCCGA
Organism: Burkholderia sp. MSHR3999; assembly: GCF_000833595.1. NCBI lineage: Bacteria > Pseudomonadati > Pseudomonadota > Betaproteobacteria > Burkholderiales > Burkholderiaceae > Burkholderia > Burkholderia sp. MSHR3999. The sequence goes on along the minus strand of NZ_JRFO01000001.1, from coordinate 268,602 downwards.
AGTCACGGGCCGCGCGGACCTGAAATCGGATCTGATGAAAGAACTCGAACGTCAGCGCCAGACGCTCGCCCCCTTTCGCGGCAATCCGGGTATCGAACAGAACGCGCTCGAAGCCGTACTCGGCGAAATCGAGCAGACGCTCGCGAACCTCGGGCAGATGCAGGGCAAGACGGGCCAGCATCTGGTCGACAACGAGTGGCTCGCGAGCATCCGCAGCCGCGCGGTGATTCCCGGCGGAACCTGCAAATTCGATCTGCCGTCGTACTACGCATGGCAGCAGTGGCCCGCCGAGCAGCGGCGCCAGGACATCGCCAAGTGGGTCCTGCCGCTCCTGCCGCTGCGCGACGCGGCGGCAATCGTGCTGCGCCTCGCGCGCGAATCGGGGCAGGCATCGAAGGTGATGGCCATGCAGGGCAGCTATCAGCAGATGCTGTCCGGTCGCAGTTATCAACTGATGCAGGTGCGCGTGGTGCCGGAGTTGCGCGTGATTCCGGAAGCCAGCGCGAACAAGTACATGCTGTGGGTGCGGTTCACGATGCAGGACGGCGACGTGCGGCCGCGTGCCGTTGACATCGACGTGCCGTTCCACCTGACCCTGTGCAATCTGTAACGGCCCTGTGCCGGATCGACGCTTTCGTATGACTACTGTTGTGAAATGCCCGTCCTGCGGCGCCGAAGTGCGCTGGACGCCTGAAAATCGCTTCCGCCCCTTCTGCTCCGCCCGCTGCAAGCAGCTCGATCTCGGCGCATGGGCCGCCGAGAAATACCGGATCGGCGGTTCGGACGACTCGCCGCTGTCCGAGGAAGAAGACGGCACGAACGGGCATCGCCCGAGCTGAATCGCGGCGCGATGCGCCGCGCGCTGCGGCCCGCCTCCCGGCGAGCCGCCCGGCTTCAGCGTTGCGCTTCGTCCTTCGCGAGCAGTTCGAGCACCGGCAGCGCCGCGGGCAACAGCGGCGCGACGTCGACCGGCAGATGCTGCCAGACGAACGCCTGCCCTTCCTTGCTGTGCGGCTCGCCGGTCCAGCCCGTCACCTTGCAGAAGTAGAGCCGCACGTACGCATGCGGGTAGTCGTGCTCGAGCGTATGCCAGCGGTGGCATGCGGTGACGGCGATCCCGAGCTCCTCGTGCAGTTCGCGCGCGAGCGCGTCCTCGACGCTTTCCCCCGCCTCCAGCTTGCCGCCCGGAAACTCCCAATAGCCTTCGTACGGCTTGCCCTGCAGCCGCTGCGCGAGCAGGTATCGGCCGTCCGGCTGCACCATGATGCCGACCGCGACCTCGGTCACCTTCCGGCCATCGGGCGCGCGCACGGCGCCTTGTGCGAGATCCGTGCTCATGCCTGCTCCTTGCGGCCCGACCAGTCGCGCGCGAACTGCCACGCGACGCGTCCCGAGCGCGAACCGCGCTCGAGCGCCCACACGAGCGCGTCGCCGCGCGCCTGCTCGATCTCGGCGTCACCGCAGCCGAAGTGGCGGAGCCAGTGCGCGACGATGCCGAGGTAATCGTCCTGCTTGAACGGATAGAAGCTGACCCACAGGCCGAAGCGCTCGGACAGCGAGATTTTCTCCTCGACGACTTCGCCGGGATGGATCTCGCCGTCGGGCAGGTGCTTGTACGTCTCGTTGTCGCTCATGTACTCGGGCAGCAGATGGCGGCGATTCGACGTCGCGTAGATCAACACGTTGTCCGACTGCGCGGCGATCGAGCCGTCGAGCGCAACCTTCAGCGCCTTGTAGCCCGACTCGCCTTCCTCGAACGACAGGTCGTCGCAGAATACGATGAAGCGCTCGGGACGCTGCGCGATCAGGTCGACGATGTCGCCGAGATCGTGCAGGTCGTCCTTGTCGACTTCGATCAAGCGCAGCCCGTCGTTCGCATGAGCGTTCAGGCACGCCTTGATCAGCGACGACTTGCCGGTGCCGCGCGCGCCGGTCAGCAGCACGTTGTTCGCCGGCTTCTTCTGCACGAATTGCCGCGTGTTCTGCTCGATCAGCGCTTTCTGGCGATCGATGTTGTGCAGGTCGGCGAGCGTGATCGACGACACGGCGGGCACCGGCTGCAGATAGCCGCGCCCTTGGCGCTTGCGCCAGCGGAACGCATTCGCGGCGTTCCAGTCGACCGCCGCCGGCGCGGGCGGCAGCATCGCCTCGAGCCGGCCGAGCAGCGTTTCCGCGCGCGTCAGGAACTGTTCGAGCTTGTCCATGATGTTCCGGCGCGCGCGATCAGGAGCGGTAATCCGCGTTGATGCTCACGTAATCGTGCGACAGGTCGCACGTCCAGATCGTCGCCTGCGCGTCGCCGCGGCCGAGCAGCACTCGGATCGTGATCTCGCTCTGCTTCATCACGCGCTGGCCGTCCTCTTCCTGGTACGCCGGATTGCGGCCGCCCGCCTTCGCGACCAGCACGTCGTCGAGATACAGGTCGATCTTGCCGACGTCGAGATCGGCGACGCCCGCATAGCCGATCGCCGCGAGAATGCGGCCGAGGTTCGGGTCCGACGCGTAGAACGCCGTCTTCACGAGCGGCGAATGGCCGATCGCATAGGCGATCTGACGGCATTCGGCGACGCTCCGGCCGCCTTCGACCTGCACCGTCATGAATTTCGTCGCACCTTCGCCGTCGCGCACGATCAGTTGCGACAGCACTTGCGCAACCTCGGTGACCGCGTCGCGCAGCGCCGCGTAGGCGGGCGAATCGGTCGATGTGATCGCCGGCAGCGTGCTCTTGCCGGACGCGATCAGGATGAACGAGTCGTTTGTCGACGTGTCGCCGTCGATCGTGATGCAGTTGAACGAGCGGTCCGCGACCTCCTTCACGAGCGTGTCGAGCACCGGTTGCGCGACCGTCGCGTCGAACGCGAGGAAGCCGAGCATCGTCGCCATGTTCGGCTTGATCATGCCCGCGCCCTTGCTGATGCCTGACAGCGTGACCGTGTGGCCGTCGATCGTCACCTGGCGCGACGTCGCCTTCGGCAGCGTGTCGGTGGTCATGATCGCCTGCGCGGCGTCGAACCAGTGCGCGGCCTGGCGGTTCGCGAGCGCCGCCGGCAGGCCGGCCTTCAGGCGATCGATCGGCAGCGGCTCGAGGATCACGCCCGTCGAGAACGGCAGCACCTGGGCCGGCTCGATGCCCGCCAGGCGCGCGAGCTCCGCGCAGGTCTCGCGCGCATGCGCGAGGCCCGGCTCTCCGGTGCCCGCGTTCGCGTTGCCGGTGTTGACGACGAGCGCGCGAATGCCCGCGCCGCCCGCGCGCACCTTCGCCAGATGTTCGCGGCAGACGATCACGGGCGCCGCGCAGAAGCGGTTCTCGGTGAACACGCCGGCGACCGTCGCGCCATCGTCGACGGAAATGACCAGCACGTCCTTGCGGTTCGGCTTGCGAATGTTCGCCTCCGCCCAGCCCAGCGTGACGCCGGCGACGGGATGCAGTTGGGCGGGATCGATCGACGGGAAATTGACAGCCATGTGGAACACCTGCCGGAAGGGAAAATGCCGGCGCGCGCCGGCATCGATTGAACGAACCGGCGGCCGCACGCGCGGACCGCCGCAACTCTCACCACAAATCAACGCTATAAACGACGCGGCGCGCTCATCGCGCGCCGCGTGTCAGCTTCCGCCGGGCCGCCCCAAGGAAGCTGACCGCCCCCTCGGGGGGCAGCGAACGACGTGAGCGTGGGGGCATCGTCTTACGACAGCTTGCCGTGACAATGCTTGTACTTCTTGCCGCTGCCGCACGGGCACGGATCGTTGCGGCCGACCTTCGGCATCTCGCCGCCGGGGCCGCTATGGCTCATCGCGCTGCCGACCATCTCCTCGGCGGCCGTCGCGGCGGCCACCGCCGCACCGCCGGCCACCGGCGCGCCCGCCTCGGCGAACTCGGCATGCTGGTACTCGACGTTTTCCAGATGCCCGGTGCGCTCCTCGATCTGCTCGGCCGCTTCCTCGAGCTGCTCGGGCGACTGGATCTGCACGTTCATCACGATCCGCGTGACTTCCTGCTTGATCGCGTCGAGCATCGCGGCGAACAGTTCGAACGCCTCACGCTTGTATTCCTGCTTCGGGTTCTTCTGCGCGTAGCCGCGCAGGTGGATGCCCTGGCGCAGGTGGTCGAGCGCCGCCAGGTGCTCGCGCCACAGGCGGTCGACCGACTGCAGCATCACCGAACGCTCGAACGCGCTGAACGATTCGCGGCCGACCAGCGCGACCTTCGACTCGTATTGCTCGTCGGCAGCGGTGGTCACCGCCTCGAGAATCTCGTCCGCCGAAATCGACGACGACTCGTTCACCATTTCCTGGATCGCGAGATCGAGCTGCCAGTCGTTGCGCAGCGCTTCCTCGAGCTCGGGGATGTCCCACTGCTCCTCGATGCTGCCCGCCGGCACGAACTGGCGGACGACGTCGCTGATCACGCTTTGGCGCATCGCACCGATCGTCTCGGTGATGTCGTGCGCTTCGAGCAGCTCGTTGCGCTGCTGGTAGATGACCTTGCGCTGGTCGTTCGACACGTCGTCGTATTCGAGCAGCTGCTTGCGGATGTCGAAGTTGCGCGCCTCGACCTTGCGCTGCGCGGATTCGATCGAACGCGTGACGATGCCGGCCTCGATCGCCTCGCCTTCCGGCATCTTCAGGCGGTCCATGATCGCGCGCACGCGGTCGCCGGCGAAGATGCGCAGCAGCGGATCGTCGAGCGACAGGTAGAAGCGCGACGAGCCCGGATCGCCCTGACGGCCCGCACGGCCGCGCAGCTGGTTGTCGATCCGGCGCGACTCGTGACGCTCGGTGCCGATGATGTGCAGGCCGCCCGCGGCCTTCACCTGCTCGTGCAGCGTTTCCCATTCGTCGTGCAGCTGCTGGATGCGGCGCGCCTTTTCGTCAGCCGGGATCGACTCGTCGGCCTCGATGAACGCGGCCTGCTTCTCCGCGTTGCCGCCGAGCACGATGTCGGTGCCGCGGCCGGCCATGTTGGTCGCGATCGTGATGCGCCGCGGACGGCCTGCTTCCGCGACGATCGCCGCTTCGCGCGCGTGCTGCTTCGCGTTCAGCACCTCGTGCGGCAGCCCGGCCTGCTTCAGCAGGTGCGACAGCAGCTCGGAATTCTCGATCGACGTCGTGCCGACCAGCACCGGCTGGCCGCGCTCGTGACATTCGCGGATGTCGCGGATCACCGCGTCGTAGCGCTCCTTGGCCGTCTTGTAGATCTGATCCTGCTTGTCGATCCGCTTCGGCGGACGGTTGGTCGGGATCACGACCGTCTCGAGACCGTAGATCTCGTTGAATTCGTACGCTTCGGTGTCCGCGGTGCCGGTCATGCCCGACAGCTTCGCGTACATGCGGAAATAGTTCTGGAACGTGATCGACGCGAGCGTCTGGTTCTCGCTCTGGATCTTCACGTGCTCCTTCGCCTCGACCGCCTGGTGCAGGCCGTCGGACCAGCGGCGGCCCGCCATCAGGCGGCCCGTGAATTCGTCGACGATGATCACTTCGCCGTTCTGCACGACGTAGTGCTGGTCCTTGTGGAACAGCGTGTGCGCGCGCAGCGCAGCGTACACGTGGTGCATCAGCGTGATGTTCTGCGGCGCGTACAAGCTCTCGCCGTCGCCGATCAGGCCCCACTCCGACAGCAGGCGCTCGGCCTTCTCGTGGCCCGATTCCGTCAGGAACACCTGGCGCCCCTTCTCGTCGAGCGTGTAGTCGCCCGGCTTCTCGACGCCGGTGCCGTCAGCCTTCTCCTCGCCGATCTGGCGCTCGAGCAGCGGCGGCAGCGCGTTCATCCGCACGTACAGCTCGGTGTGGTCCTCGGCCTGGCCGGAGATGATCAGCGGCGTACGCGCTTCGTCGATCAGGATCGAGTCGACTTCGTCGACCACCGCGAAGTTGAGCGCGCGCTGCACGCGCGCGTCGGTCTCGTAGACCATGTTGTCGCGCAGGTAGTCGAAGCCGAACTCGTTGTTCGTGCCGTACGTGATGTCGGACGCGTATGCCTGCTGCTTCTGCTCGTGCTCCATGCCGGACAGGTTGATGCCGACCGACAGCCCGAGGAAGTTGTAGAGGCGCGCCATCCACTCGGCGTCGCGTTGCGCGAGGTAGTCGTTGACCGTCACGACGTGCACGCCGCGGCCCGACAGCGCGTTCAGGTACACCGGCAGCGTCGCCACGAGCGTCTTGCCCTCACCGGTGCGCATTTCGGCGATCTTGCCGTAGTGGAGCACCATGCCGCCGATCAGCTGCACGTCGAAGTGCCGCATCTTCAGCACCCGGCGGCTCGCCTCGCGGCAGACCGCGAACGCCTCCGGCAGCAGCTTGTCGAGCGACTCGCCGGCCGCATGCCGCTGGCGGAATTCGTCCGTCTTGCCGCGCAACTGGTCGTCCGTCAGCTTCTCGATCTGCGTTTCGAGCGCATTGATCGCCGCGACGGTCTTTTGATATTGCTTGACGAGCCGCTGGTTGCGGCTGCCAAAAATTTTCTGGAGAAAACCGGTTGTCATCGGATCGGATCCTGCGTCGCAGCACCGGCGCCCGGCGCGTGTTGCGCGCCCCGACGCCCGAGCCTCGGCGGCTTAGCGTAATAGTGGATTCAAACATCGAATTTTAGCACGCGAGGGCGCATGCGCCCGTGACTCGGGCGGACGGCAGCCTCGCCGTGCCGGCTGCCGGCACCGCCGCAAATCCGGCCGCGCGCGAGCCGCGGCGGGTACAATCGGCGTCAACCACCGCGCGCTGCGGCGCCCCCGAAGAAAGCCTAGATGAACCGATTTTCCAAGCGTTTCGGCCCGCTCGGCCCGTATCGTCCGCAACCCGTGTCCGAGGTGCTCGGCCGCACCGACGCGTTCGCGGCGCTGCGCGCCGGCGTCGAGCAGATCGCCGCGCTGCAGCGCGACCTCGCCACGCTGCTGCCCGACTATCTCGCCAGCCACGTCGAGCCGGGATTCGTGAAGGATGGCGTCCTGACCCTGTTTGCCGCGCACAACGCGCTGGCCGCGCGGCTGCGGCAGGTCGAGCCGCGGCTGCTCGCGGATCTGCAAAAGCGCGGCTGGCCGGTGAGCACGCTGCGCGTGCGCGTGCGTCCGAAGGACGCGCCGGAGCCGCCGCACGTGAAGCAGGCGCGGATGACGTCCGTCGGCGCGGCGGCGTTGCGCGACCTGGCCGATCACCTCGAGCCGTCGCCGCTGCAGGCGGCGCTCGCCCGGATGGCGGCGCGGCATGGGGCGAAATCGCCGCGCTGACCACGCACGCTTCTCAACCCGCGTCGACGACGCAAACGAAAAAGCGGCCCTTGGGCCGCTTTTTCATCGCCTCACGGGGCTCACCCGCTCAGGCGAACGCCGTCTGCGCATCGAACCCGAAGCCGCTCGGCGCGGACTGCGGATCGTCGAACGTCACGATCTCGTATGCGTCCTCGTTAGCGAGCAGTTCGCGCAGCAGCGCGTTGTTGAGCCCGTGCCCCGACTTGTACGCGGTATAGGACGCCAGCAGCGGATGGCCGATCACGTACAGGTCGCCGATCGCGTCGAGCATCTTGTGCTTCACGAACTCGTCGTCGTAGCGCAGCCCGTCGTTGTTCAGGATGCGGTACTCGTCGAGCACGATCGCGTTATCCATGCTGCCGCCGCGTGCCAGGCCCAACTCGCGCATCATCTCGACCTCGTGCGCAAAGCCGAACGTGCGGGCGCGAGCGATCTCGCGCACATACGACGTGTTCGCAAAATCAACTTCGAGCTCCTGGCCGGTCTTGTCGACGGCCGGATGACGGAAGTCGATCGTGAACTTCAGCTTGAAGCCAAAATAGGGGTCGAGACGCGCGAACTTGTCACCATCGCGAATTTCCACCGGCTTCGTAACCTTGATGAATCGCTTCGGCGCGTTCTGCTCTTCAATACCGGCCGACTGGATCAGGAACACGAACGACGATGCGCTGCCGTCCATGATCGGGATTTCCTCGGCGGTCACGTCGACGTACAGGTTGTCGATGCCAAGGCCCGCGCACGCGGACATCAGGTGCTCGACAGTCGACACGCGCGCACCATCCTTTTGCAGGACCGACGCGAGCCGCGTATCGCCGATCGACATCGCCGAGGCCGGGATATCGACGGGCGTCGGCAGGTCGACGCGCGAAAACACGATGCCCGTGCCCGGCGCGGCGGGACGGAGCGTCAGTTCGACCTTGCGGCCGGAGTGGAGACCAATGCCCACGGTCTTCACGATCGATTTGATGGTGCGCTGCTTCAGCATGGTGTTCTTCGTCTTGATTGAAGATTTCAATCAGGCGTTATATTCGATAGACGGCATTATAGCGTAATTCCCTATTCAGCGTCGTTTGAAACTGCGTATCAATCTGTTTCCGCTGTTTACCCTTGCCGATACGGGACGGGCCGATGCCCGGAACGGAGGCGTTCCCGGTCATCGGCCCGTGTTACAACCGCCCTGCGGCCGATACGCAACGTTGCCCGCAAGCAACGGCGCATCGCGCGATCAGGGCTTCAACGTCGCCAGCACACTCGCCGCATCGCTCACTTCGAACTTGCCCGGCGCTTCGACGGCCAGCGTCTTGACCACACCGTCGTCGACCACCATCGCGTAGCGCAGGGAACGAATCCCCATGCCGCGCGCGGACAAATCCTGCGTCAGCCCCAGTGCATGAGTGAAAGCCGCGCTGCCGTCCGCCATCATGCGCACCTTGCCCGCGGTGTGCAGATCACGTCCCCAAGCGCCCATCACGAATGCGTCGTTGACGGACACGCACCAGATCTCGTCGATGCCCGCCGCGTGCAACTGCTCGGCGTGCTCGACGTAGCCCGGCACATGCTGCGCCGAACAGGTCGGCGTGAAAGCGCCCGGCAATCCGAAGATCACCACCCGCTTGCCCGCCGTCTGCTCGCGCACGCTGCGGGCGTTCGGCCCCAGCGTACAACCCGCCTGCGCGTCGTCGATGAACTCGAACAGTTGCGCGTCGGGCAGCGCGTCGCCCACTTGAATCATGCCTGGTCCCTCATAGCGATACGGTTTCTCGCGTGATACGGACAGCACGGCCCATCCCGCCTCGCCGAAGCGAAGAGGGCACGTCTCCCGGCCCGGCGTCGCATTCGACGCGGCCTGTCGCGGTCCGTAGCATCCGTCACGCCGGCTTCACCGCGGCGACACCGCCGCGGCTTCGCCCGTGTGCCTCAGTCAGCCTGCTTGCGCAGGAATGCCGGGATGTCGTACGTGTCGACCCCCTTCTCCTGCAGCGCCTGCACGTGCGATGCCGCGGTTTCGCGCGAATTGCGCCACACGGCCGGCGTGTCGAGCGCGCCGTAGTCGGCCGTGCTGACGTGATGCGCCGGTGCGTAGCTGTTGTGCGACACCGCGTTGACCGGCTGGTTGTCCGTGCCGGTGCGCAAGAGCGTCATCGGCGCCGACTGCTGCTTCTTCGCCGCGCGGCCGAGGCCCGTCGCGACGACCGTCACGCGCAGCGCGTCGCCCATCGCGTCGTCGTACACCGCACCGAAGATCACCGTCGCGTCTTCCGCCGCGTAGCTCTTGATCGTGTTCATCACTTCGCGCGTTTCCGACAGGCGCAGCGAACGGCTCGACGTGATGTTGACCAGCACGCCGCGCGCGCCCGACAGGTCGACGCCTTCCAGCAGCGGGCTCGCCACGGCCTGTTCCGCCGCGAGGCGCGCGCGATCGACGCCGGCGACCGTCGCCGTGCCCATCATCGCCTTGCCCTGCTCGCCCATCACCGTCTTCACGTCTTCGAAGTCGACGTTGACCAGGCCATCGACGTTGATGATTTCCGCGATGCCCGCGACCGCGTTGTTCAACACGTCGTCCGCGCACTGGAAGCACTTGTCCATTTCCGCGTCGTCGCCCATCACGTCGAACAGCTTGTCGTTCAGCACGACGATCAGCGAGTCGACATGATCCTCCAGCTGCTGCGAGCCGGCTTCCGCGACGCGCATCCGCTTGCCGCCTTCGAACTCGAACGGCTTGCTGACGACGCCGACCGTCAGGATGCCCATCTCCTTTGCGATCTGCGCGACGACCGGCGCCGCGCCCGTGCCGGTGCCGCCGCCCATGCCGGCGGTGATGAACACCATGTGCGCGCCGCGCAGCCCGTCGGCGATGCGCTCACGCGCCTCTTCGGCTGCCGCACGGCCCATTTCCGGCTTCGCGCCGGCGCCGAGGCCGGTGTTGCCGAGCTGGATCACGGACGGCGCGCGCGAACGCGACAGCGCCTGCGCGTCGGTGTTCATCACGATGAAGTCGACGCCCTGCACACCGCGGTTGATCATGTGCTGCACGGCATTGCCGCCAGCGCCACCAACGCCCACCACCTTGATGATGGTGCCGTTGGTTTCGGTTTCCAGCATTTCAAATTCCATTGTTGCCTCCGTCAAGAAAGTTACTGCTACTCGGCCGTTATTCGGCAGGAGATCGGGCAACCCCCTGTCGCGCGCCGGCCGCCGGCACCGGCGCGAATTTCGATTCGTCAGAAGTTGCTCAGGAACCATTCCTTCATCCGCGAGAAGATCTGCCCCGCGTTGCCGGACTGCACCGCGACCTTGCGGCCGCGCATGCGCTGAGCGCTGCCTTCCACCAGGAGGCCCATCGCCGTCGAATAGCGCGGATTGCGCACGACGTCGGCCAGGCCGCCCGCGTATTCCGGCGCGCCGATGCGCACCGGTTTCAGGAAAATGTCTTCGCCGAGCTCGACCATCCCCGGCATCATCGCCGCGCCGCCGGTAATGACCACGCCGGAGCTCAGGAGTTCTTCGTAACCCGACTCGCGCACGACCTGCTGCACGAGCGAGAACAACTCCTCGACGCGCGGCTCGATCACCGCCGCGAGCGCCTGGCGCGACAGCGTGCGCGGGCCGCGTTCGCCGAGGCCCGGCACTTCGACCATCTCGTCCGGATCGGCGAGCGCCTGCTTCGCGATCCCGTAGCTGACCTTGATGTCTTCCGCGTCCGGCGTCGGCGTGCGCAGCGCCATCGCGATGTCGCTCGTGATCTGGTCGCCGGCGATCGGAATCACCGCGGTGTGGCGGATCGCGCCTTCGGCGAAGATCGCGATGTCGGTCGTGCCGCCGCCGACGTCGACGAGCACCACGCCGAGGTCCTTCTCGTCCTCGGTCAGCACCGCGAGCGACGACGCGAGCGGCTGCAGGATCAGGTCGTTCACTTCCAGCCCGCAGCGGCGCACGCACTTGACGATGTTCTGCGCGGCGCTCACCGCGCCCGTCACGATGTGCACCTTCACCTCGAGGCGGATGCCGCTCATGCCGATCGGCTCGCGCACGTCTTCCTGGCCGTCGATGATGAATTCCTGCGTGAGGATGTGCAGCACCTGCTGGTCGGTCGGGATGTTGATCGCCTTCGCGGTCTCGATCACGCGCGCGACGTCCGTCTGCGTGACTTCCTTGTCCTTGATCGCGACCATCCCGCTCGAATTGAAGCTGCGGATGTGGCTGCCGGCGATCCCGGTGAACACGTTGGTGATCTTGCAGTCGGCCATCAGCTCGGCTTCCTCGAGCGCGCGCTGGATCGACTGCACGGTGGCCTCGATGTTCACCACCACGCCCTTCTTCAGACCTTTCGATTCGCTCTGGCCGAGACCGATCACCTCGTAGTGGCCTTCGCCCTTCAGCTCGGCGACGACGGCCACCACCTTCGACGTGCCGATGTCGAGGGAAACCAGCAGATCCTTGTAGTCTTTGCTCATAGAGTGCTCTTGCGTGTGATCTCTCGTTACTTCTTGCGCTTGTCGGTATCGGTCAGGAACCGCATGCCCGCCGCGCGAATCGCGAATCCGTTCGGATAGCGCAGGTCCGCGTACTCGATGTCGTTGCCCCAGCGTTGCGTGACGGCCGGCCACGCGGCGACGAGGCGCTGGCTCCGGTCATGCAGGGTGTCGCCGTTGCGCTCCTTGCCCAGCTCGACCTGCATCCCGTTCGACAACTTCACCGTCCATGCGTAGCGCGCCGACAGCGTGACCTCTTCCGGCGTCGCGTTGAGCGGCGCGAACCACTTCGCGAAGTCGTGATACCGCACGACGACTTCCTTCGCGCTGCCTTCCGGCCCATCGAACGCGGGCAGCGCCTCGTCGAGCTCGCCCTGGTTCGCGGTGAACAGCTCGCCGTCGACGCTCACCAGCTGGTCGCTGCCCCAGGTCCCGAGCGGCTTGTACTCCTCGAGCGTGACAGCCAGCGCATTCGGCCACACCCGGCGCACGCTCGCGCGGCGCACCCACGGCATCTGCTCGAACGCGACCCGCGCCGTATCGAGATCGACGGTGAAGAAGTTGCCCTTCAGCCGCCCGACCACGCCCGCGCGCACGATCGGCGCGTTGATGTGGTCGGTGTCGCCGTCGATCTGGATCGCGCGCAGCGCGAACGCCGGACGCTGGATCAGCCAGTAGCAGCCGGCCGCCGCCAACACGAGCAGCAGCAGCGCGTACAGCGCGCTGGCGGCAAGGTTGAGTTGGCGAACGTTGTTCCACATGACGTCTTTCCGTTCCTGCTTCAGTCGTTGAGCGTGAGCGACAGCACCTTCACCACCAGCTCCGAATAGCTGATGCCGACCGCGCGCGCCGCCTTCGGCGGCAGCGAGTGATCGGTCATGCCCGGCGCGGTGTTCACCTCCAGGAAGTACGCGTCGCCGTTGGCGTCGAGCATGAAGTCCGCGCGGCCCCAGTCGGTGCAGCCCAGCACGTCGAACGCCCGGCGCGCGATGCGCTTCAGCTCCGCTTCCTTGTCGGCGGCGAGGCCGCACGGAATCAGGTATTGCGTGTCGTCGGCGATGTACTTCGCGTGATAGTCGTAGAACTCGCCGGCCGGCACGATCTTGATCACGGGCAGGTCGAGATCGCCGGCGATGCACGCGGTGTATTCGCCGCCGCCCTCGATGCTCTTCTCGACGATCACGATCGGGTCGTGCTTCGCGGCTTCGGCGAGCGCAGCCGGCAGCGCGTCGGCCGTCTTCACCTTCAGCACCGCGACGCTCGAGCCTTCGCTCGCCGGCTTCACGAACAGCGGCAGGCCGAGCTTCGCGACGATCTCCGGCGCGCGCGCGGCGAGGTCGTCGCCGCGCAGCACCGTCTCGAACGGCGGCGTCGGCACGCCCGTCTGCTGCCACACGAGCTTCGTGCGGAACTTGTCGAGGCCGAGCGCCGAGCCGAGCACGCCGCTGCCCGTGTAGCGGATGCCGTAGAAATCGAGCGCGCCCTGGATCTGGCCGTTCTCGCCGTAGCCGCCGTGCAGCGCGTTGAACGCGCGCACGAACCCTTCGTCCTTCAGCGCCGCCAGCGGACGCTCGGCCGGGTCGAACGGATGCGCGTCGATGCCCGCGTCGCGCAGGCCCTGCAGCACGAGCCGGCCCGAGTTGAGCGACACTTCGCGCTCGGCGGACACGCCGCCGAGCAACACCGCCACCTTGCCGAAACGTTTCGGATCAATCCCGCTCATGTCATGCCTTCTGTTGAGTATGTTGCGCGACCTTCGCCGGCACGCCGCCGATCGAGCCCGCACCCATCGTGATCACCACGTCGCCGTTCTGCGCGACCTTCGTCAATGCGTCCGGCAAGTCGTCGATTGACGCGACGAATACCGGTTCAACCTTCCCCGCCGCGCGCAGCGCGCGCGACAGCGCGTCGCCGTTGGCGGTCGTGATCGCCGCCTCGCCGGCCGCGTAGACTTCCGTCAGCACCAGCGCATCGACCGTCGACAGCACGTTGACGAAATCGTCGAAGCAGTCGCGCGTGCGCGTATAGCGGTGCGGCTGGAACGCCAGCACGAGGCGGCGGCCGGGGAACGCGCCGCGCGCGGCCGCGATCGTCGCCGCCATTTCGACCGGGTGATGGCCGTAGTCGTCGATCAGCGTGTAGCTGCCGCCGTTCGCTGCCGGCACTTCGCCGTAACGCTGGAAGCGCCGGCCGACGCCGTTGAATTCCGCGAGCGCCTGCTGGATCGCATCGTCCGACACGCCGAGATCCGTCGCGATCGCGATCGCCGCGAGTGCGTTCTGCACGTTGTGCAGGCCCGGCAGGTTCAGCACGACCGGCAGCGGCTCGCGCCCTTCGCGGATCACCGTGAAGTGCATCCGGCCATCGCGCGCGTCGATGTCTTCCGCGCGCACCTGCGCGTCCGGCGACAGCCCGTAGCGCACCACCGGCTTCGAGATGAACGGGATGATCTGGCGCACGTTCGGGTCGTCGACGCACACGACCGCGCTGCCGTAGAACGGCAGCCGCTGCGTGAATTCGATGAACGCCTGCTTGAGCCGCGCGAAATCGTGGCCGTAGGTATCCATGTGGTCGGCATCGATGTTCGTGATGACTTCGATCACCGGATACAGGTTCAGGAACGACGCGTCCGACTCGTCGGCCTCGGCGACGATGAAGTCGCCCGTGCCGAGCCGCGCGTTCGCGCCGGCGCTGATCAGCCGCCCGCCGATCACGAAGGTCGGATCGAGGCCGCCCGCCGCGAGCACGCTCGCGACGAGGCTCGTCGTCGTGGTCTTGCCGTGCGTGCCCGCGATCGCGATGCCCTGCTTCAGGCGCATCAGCTCGGCGAGCATCACCGCGCGCTGCACGATCGGCACGCGCTTCGCGCGCGCGGCCAGCACTTCCGGGTTGTCCGAGCGCACGGCCGTCGACACGACGACCGCGTTCGCGCCCTCGATGTTCGCCGCGTCGTGGCCGATCGCGATCCGCGCGCCGAGCGCCTCGAGGCGGTCGGTCACCGCGTTGCGCGACAGGTCCGAGCCGCTGACCTGGTAGCCGAGATTGACGAGCACTTCCGCGATGCCGCTCATGCCGGCGCCGCCGATCCCGACGAAATGAATGTGTTTGACGATGTGTTTCATTGCAGTGTTTCCAGGTTCGCGCCGGCCACCGTCGCGCAGACCCGCGCGACCTCATCGGTGGCATCCGGCTTCGCCAGCGAGCGCGAACGCTCCGCCATGTCCGCGAGCGACGCCCGCGACTGGCCGCGCAGCCAGTCGGCGAGCAGGTCGGCCGACAGGTCGCGTTGTTGCACCAGCACCGCTGCTCCCGCCTCGGCGAGGAACGCGGCATTGGTCGTCTGGTGATCGTCGACGGCATACGGGAACGGCACGAACAGCGCCGCCACCCCGACCGCCGCGATCTCCGATACCGTCATCGCGCCCGACCGGCAGATCACGAGATCGGCGGCCGCGTACGCGGCCGCCATGTCGTCGATGAACGGCACGAGCTGCACGTCGCTGCCGCACACGAGGCCGGCAGCCTCGTAGTTCGCCTTCAGCACGTCGATGTGCTTCGCACCCGCCTGATGCACGATGCGCGGCCGCTCGCCCGGCGCCAGCATCGCCAGCGCACGCGGCACCACTTCGTTCAGCGCGGCGGCGCCGAGGCTGCCGCCGACGACCAGCACGTTCAGCGGGCCGCTGCGCGCCGCATAGCGTGCTTTGGGCGGTTCCGTGCGCGCAAGTTCCGCGCGAATCGGGTTGCCGGTCCATTCGGCGTGCGGCAGCGCGTCCGGGAACGCGACGAGCACGCGTTTCGCGAGCTTCGCGAGCACCTTGTTCGCGAGGCCGGCGATCGAATTCTGTTCGTGCAGCACGAGCGGACGGCCGGACAGCGCCGTCATCACGCCCGCCGGGAACGTGATGTAGCCGCCCATCCCGAGCACGACGTCGGGCTTGACCCGGCGCAGCGCGCCGAGGCTCTGCCAGCACGCACGCAGCAGGTTGAACGGCAGCGACAGCTTGGTCTTCAGGCCCTTGCCGCGCACGCCGCCGAAACGCACGTATTCCATCGGGATGCCGTGCTTCGGCACGAGCGTCGCCTCCATCCCGGCCGGATTGCCGAGCCACACGACGCGCCAGCCTGCCGCTTCCATCCGGTGCGCGACCGCGAGCCCCGGGAACACGTGGCCCCCGGTGCCGCCTGCCATCACCATCAGCGTGCGATGCGTCGCGGTCATACCTTCCCTCCCCGCATCAGCAAGAATGAACGAACATTTTGGCTACGGCCGCTTCGCTTAACTTCGCACGCTTCGCGCACGAAGTTAGCCTTCGCCGAAATCGCGTACTGACGCGGGGAGGTCATACCTTCCCTCCCCGCATCAGCACGCGATTTTCATAATCGACGCGCAGCAGCACCGCGAGCGCGACGCAGTTGAGCAGGATGCCCGAGCCGCCGTAGCTCACGAGCGGCAGCGTCAGGCCCTTGGTCGGCAGCAGGCCGAGGTTCACGCCCATGTTGATGAACGCCTGCGCGCCGAACCAGATGCCGATGCCCTTCGCGGTCAGCCCCGCGAACGTGCGGTCGAGCGCGAGCGCCTGGCGGCCGATCTCGAACGCGCGGCGCACGATCCAGTAGAACAGCAGGATCACGACCATCACGCCGACGAAGCCAAGCTCCTCGCCGATCACCGCGAGGATGAAGTCGGTATGCGCTTCGGGCAGGTAGTTCAGCTTCTCGACGCTGCCGCCGAGGCCGACGCCGAACCATTCGCCGCGGCCGAACGCGATCAGCGAGTGCGTGAGCTGGTACGCCTTGCCCTGCGCGTAGCGCTCGTCCCACGGATCGAGATACGCGAAGATCCGCTCGCGCCGCCACGGCGACAGCCACACGAGCATCGTGAAGGTGCCGACCGCCGTCGCGACGAGGCCGCCGAACAGCTTGCCGTTCACGCCGCCGAGGAACAGCACGCCCATCGCGATCGCGGCGATCACCATGAATGCGCCCATGTCCGGCTCGAGCAGCAGCAGCGCGCCGACGAGGCCGACCGCGCAGGCCATCGGCAGGAAGCCCTTCGCGAAGCTCTGCATGTATTCCTGCTTGCGCACCGTGTAGTTCGCCGCGTAGATCGTCACCGCGAGCTTCATGACTTCCGACGGCTGCATGTTCGTGATGCCGAGCGGAATCCAGCGGCGCGCGCCGTTCACGCCCTTGCCGACGTGCGGGATCAGCACGATCACGAGGCTGACCAGCGCGATCAGGAAGAGATGCGGCGCGTACTTGTCCCACGTCGACACCGGCACGCGAAACGCGATCACCGCCGCGATGAACGCGACGACGAGCGACACGCAGTGGCGCAGCAGGAACGCGTAATCGTGATACGACGCGTATTTCGGCGAATCCGGCATCGCGATCGACGCCGAATACACCATCACGACGCCGAGCCCGAGCAGCGCGACCGCGATCCACAGCAGTGAGTAGTCGAAGTCGAGCATCCGCGAACGGCCCGGCCGCACGCCGTTGACGACGCTCGCGAGGCCGCCGGTCGCGGCCCGCGTGGCCGATGCGACGCGGCCGCCGGCCGCATTGCCGCCGCCGTCGCGTCGATCGTTGAAACGGGAGACGAGGCGATCGGACCAGCTCATGGCGTCGCTCCTTGATCGAGGGCGAGATCCTCCACCGCGCGGCGGAACACGTCCGCGCGATGGGCGTAGCTCTTGAACATGTCGAAGCTCGCGCATGCGGGCGACAGCAGCACCGCGTCGCCCGGCTCGGCGAGCTCGCTCGCCGCGCGCACCGCCGCCTCGAGCGTCGCGTGATCGACGAGCGGCACGCCCGTGTCGGCGAGCGCGTCGCGGATCGCCGGCGCGTCGCGGCCGATCAGCAGCACCGCGCGGCACCAGCGCGCGACCGGCGCCGCGAGCGGCGAGAAATCCTGGCCCTTGCCGTCGCCGCCGGCGATCAGCACGATCCGCTGTGCGAGCCCGTCGAGCGCGGCCACCGTCGCGCCGACGTTCGTGCCCTTGCTGTCGTCGACGTAATCGACTTCGTCGAGCGTCGCGATCAGCTCGACGCGATGCGCCTCGCCGCGGTATTCGCGCAGCCCGTGCAGCAGCAGCGCGGCCGGCAGGTCGATCGCGCGCGCGAGCGCGAACGCGGCAAGCGCGTTCGCCGCGTTGTGCAGGCCGCGGATGCGCAGCGCGTCGGCCGGCATCAGGCGCTTCTGCGCGATGTCCGGCGTATGGACGGCGTCGCGCCTGCGGCGGCGGCCCGTCGCCGGCTCGTCGGTCGCGTCTCGGCCTGGCGCGGCCCGGTCAATTGCCTCGACGAGCCACGCGATCCCGTTGTCGCGCAACAGCCCGTAATCGCCCTCGTGCACCGGCTCGTTCAGACCGAACGTGATCGTGCGTGGCGCATCGGCCGCGCCTGCGGCCGGCGCGAACTTCATCACGGCCGCATCGTCGCGGTTCAGCACGCGCGTCGTCGTCGCGCCGAAGATCCGGCCCTTTGCGGCTGCATATGCGTCGAAGCTGCCGTGCCAGTCGAGGTGGTCCTGCGTGATGTTGAGGATCGCGGCCGCGTCCGGCGCGAACGTGCGCGCGGTCTCGAGCTGGAAGCTCGACAGCTCCAGCACCCAGACGTCCGGCAGCGCGGTGGCATCGATCGCGCTGGCGAGCCGGTCGAGCATCGCCGGGCTGATGTTGCCCGCGACGCCGACCTTCTTGCCCGCCCGTTCGCACAACAGGCCGGTCAGGCTCGTCGTCGTGGTCTTGCCGTTGGTGCCCGTGATCGCCAGCACCTTCGGCTGATAGCCGCTCGCGCCGAGCGCGCGCAGCGCCTGCGCGAAGAATTCCAGTTCGCCCCACACCGCGACGCCGCGCTCGTTCGCCGCCGCGAGCAGCGCGGCGAGCGCCGGCTCGAGCGGCGACAGGCCGGGGCTCAGCCCGACGATCTCGATGCCGCCGTCGAGCAGCGCCGGCGAAAACGGCCCGCCGACGAATTCCGCGTCGATGCCTTCTGCCTGCAGCGCGGCAAGGTTCGGCGGCGCCTCGCGGGTATCGGCAATGCGCAGCCGGCACCCGTGCCTCGCGCACCATCGCGCGATCGCGAGACCCGATTCGCCGAGCCCCAGCACGAGCACCATCGGCCGCTGCCGATCTCCAAACATCTCGCCAGACATCCTTGTTACCTTTCCTTTACCGCAACTTGAGGGTGGACAGACCGAACAGGCACAGCATCAGCGTGATGATCCAGAAACGCACCACCACCTGCGTTTCCTTCCAGCCGGACAATTCGAAATGGTGATGCAGCGGCGCCATCTTGAGCAGGCGCCGCCCTTCGCCGTAGCGCTTTTTCGTGTACTTGAACCACGAAACCTGCAGCATCACCGACAGCGTTTCCGCGACGAAGATGCCGCCCATGATGAACAGCACGATTTCCTGGCGCACGATCACCGCGACCGTGCCGAGCGCGCCGCCGAGCGCCAGCGCGCCGACGTCGCCCATGAACACCTGCGCGGGATGCGTGTTGTACCAGAGGAACGCGAGCCCCGCCCCGCCCATCGCGGAACAGAAGATCAGCAGTTCGCCCGCGCCCGGGATGTGCGGGAACAGCAGGTATTTCGAATAGACCGCGCTGCCCATCACGTACGCGAACACGCCGAGCGATGCGCCGACCAGCACGACCGGCATGATCACGAGGCCGTCGAGGCCGTCGGTCAGGTTCACCGCGTTGCTCGCGCCGACGATCACGAAATAGGTCAGCACGATGAAGCCCCATACGCCGAGCGGGTAGCTGATCGACTTCAGGAACGGCAGCATCAGGTCGGCGCGCGCCGGCAGCCCCATCGACAGGCCGCTCCTCACCCACGCCATGAACAGGTCGAACACGCGCACGTTGTTCGCCTCGGACACGCTGAATGCCAGGTAGACGGCCGCGAACAGGCCGATCACCGATTGCCAGAAGTACTTCTCGCGCGACGACATCCCGCGCGGGTCCTTGTGGACGACCTTGCGGTAGTCGTCGACCCAGCCGATCACGCCGAAACCGAACGTGACGAGCATCACGATCCAGATGAAACGGTTCGTCAGGTCGCCCCACAGCAGCGTCGCGACCGCGATGCCGATCAGGATCAGCACGCCGCCCATCGTCGGCGTGCCGGACTTGACGAGGTGCGTCTGCGGGCCGTCCTTGCGCACGGCCTGCCCCACCTTCATTTCGGTCAGCTTGCGGATCACCCACGGTCCGCACACGAGCCCGATCCCGAGCGCGGTGATGGTGGCCATCACCGCACGGAACGTCAGGTACGTGAACAAGCGCAAAAAGCTTGCGTCGCCCTGCAGCCATTGCGCCAGCGCCAGCAGCATGCTTCCTTCCTTCTACTCAAGGTGCGGCGGGCGCCGTGCCCGCCGCGGGTTGGTTCGTCAGCGCGTCGACCACGCGCTCCATCTTCATGTACCGCGAGCCCTTCACGAGCACCGTCGCCCGTGCGCCGTAGCCCGCCGCCAGCAGCGCGTCGACCAGCGCGCCGACGTCGCCGAAGTGGCGGGCCGTGTCGCCGTAGGATGCGCAGGCGTCGCGCGATGCGTCGCCGAGCGCGAACAGCGCGTCGATGCCGCGCTCGCGCGCGTACGCGCCGACCTCGCGATGGAACGCAGGGCCTTCGTCGCCGACTTCGCCCATGTCGCCAATCACCAGCACGCGCGGCGCCGGCTGCGCCGCGAGCACGTCGATCGCCGCGCGCATCGAATCGGGGTTCGCGTTGTACGTGTCGTCGACGACCGTCGCGCCCGCCAGGCTGCCGGCGCTTGCCTGCCGGACCTGCAGGCGGCCCTTGACCGGCTCGAACGCCTCGAGGCCCTGGCGGATCGCCGTCAGCGCGACGCCCGCCGCCAGCGCGGCAGCCGTCGCCGCCAGCGCGTTGCGCGCGTTGTGTGCGCCGAGCGCACGCAGCCGCACCGTGATCGACCCGGCAGGCGTGTCGATCGCGAGTGCGCCGCCGTCGACGCGGCCCGTCACTTGCGCGTCGGTGTGCCGCTCGCCGTCGTCGAGCGCGAAGTCGACGATCCGGTTGCCGGTCGCCGCGACGCGCCAGATGCCCGCGTACGCGTCGTCGGCCGGGAACACCGCGACGCCGTCCGGCGCGAGCGCGTGGATCACGGCCGCATGTTCGAGCGCGACGGCTTCGACCGTCGCCATGAATTCCTGGTGCTCGCGCTGCGCGTTGTTGACGAGCGCGACCGTCGGCGCCGTGAGGCGCGCGAGGATCTCCGTCTCGCCCGGGTGGTTCATCCCGAGTTCGATCACCGCGAGCCGGTGCGCGGCGTTCAGGCGCAGCAGTGTCAACGGCAGGCCGACGTCATTATTGAGGTTGCCGGCCGTGGCGAGCCGCGCATCCGCGCCGACCGCGGCGGCAAAGATCGACGCGATCATTTCCTTGACCGTCGTCTTGCCGTTGCTGCCCGTCACTGCGACGACCGGCAACGGGAATCGTTTGCGCCAGCCGTGCGCAAGCGCGCCGAGCGCGGCCCGTGTTTCACCGCCCTCGATCGTCGGCATCGCGAGGCCCGCCGGCGTGTGCGACACGAGCGCAGCGGCCGCGCCGCGCGCCGCCACGTCGGCGAGGAAATCGTGCGCGTCGAAACGCTCCCCTTTCAGCGCGACGAACAGGTCGCCCGGGCCGACCGTGCGGCTGTCCGTCGACACCCGCTCGAACGTGACGCTCGCGTCGCCGTGGACGGTCGCGCCCTGAATCAGGCGAGCGGCTTCACCAAGGCTGAGCATCGTCATTCGCCGCCTCCCTTGCCGTGCGTCGCGCGCGCCGCGAGCGCGAGCCGCGCGTGGTCCTGGTCGGAGAACGCGCGCTTCTTGCCCATGATCTCCTGCGTCGCCTCGTGCCCCTTGCCGGCCAGCACGACGACGTCCTCGCGCGCCGCGCCGCGCACCGCCTGCAGGATCGCGCTCGCGCGGTCCTCGATCCGGCGCGCGTTGTCCGGCACGGCCATCCCGGCGACGATCTGGTCGATGATGCGCTGCGGGTCCTCGCTGCGCGGGTTGTCGCTCGTCACGACGACCTCGTCGGCCAGCCGCTCGGCGATCGCGCCCATCAGCGGACGCTTGGTCGCGTCGCGGTCGCCGCCGCAGCCGAACATGCAGACGAGCGCGCCGCCGCGCGCAACGGCGATCGGGCGCAGTGCGTCGAGCGTCTTCTCGAGCGCGTCGGGCGTGTGCGCATAGTCGATCACGACGAGCGGCTCGTCGTTCTGCAGCCGGCCGCCGAGGCGCTGCATCCGGCCGTTGACCGGCTCGAGCCGCGCGATTTCGGCGAGCGCCGCGTCGAACGGCACGTCGGCCGCGAGCAGCGTGCCGAGCACCGCCAGCAGGTTGCTGACGTTGAACGTGCCGAGCGTGCCGACCTCGACGTCCGCATCGCCCCACGACGAACGCAGGCGGAATGCGGTGCCGGTCGCGGTCGCGCGCACGTCATGCGCGCTCAGCTCGCGATCCGCGCCCGCCGCCGGCGCGTCGCCGATCCCGTATGCGATCGTGCGCACTTGGCCGGACAGGCTCGCGAGCAGACGGCTGCCGGCCGCGTCGTCGCGATTGACGACCGCGGCGCGCAGGCCGCGCCATGCGAACAGCTTCGCCTTCGCCGCTTCGTACGCGTCGAACGTGCGGTGATAGTCGAGGTGATCCTGCGTGAGGTTCGTAAACACGGCGATGTCGAACGCGGTGCCGTTCACGCGCCCCTGATGCAGCGCGTGCGACGACACCTCCATCGCCACCGCCTTCGCGCCCGCGTCGCGCAACTGCGCGAGGCTGCGCTGCAGTTGCGGCGCGTCGGGCGTCGTGAAGCCGGTCGGCACCAGATGGCCCGGCATCCCGCTGCCGAGCGTGCCGATCAACGCGCACGGCCGATTCAGCGCCGTCAGCGCGGCGGCGATCCACTGCGTGCACGACGTCTTGCCGTTCGTGCCGGTCACGCCGACCGCGAACAGGCTGTCGCTCGGATCGCCGTACCAGCCGCTGGCGATGTCGCCGGCGAGTTCGTTCAGCGCCGGCACGGCGAGCGCGACCGGCGCGGCCGGTGCGGCGGCAAGGCCGTCCGGCTGATACAGGACGGCGGCGGCGCCGCGCGCGACCGCGTCGGCAATGAAGGCGCGGTTGTCGGCCCCGTCGACCGCATACGCGAGAAACACGTCGCCTGCTTCGAGGCTGCGCGTATCCGCATGCAGTTGCGCGGCGGGGGCCACATGCTGACGCAGCCACGCGAGCGCGGCTGCGATCTGCTGGTGCGCCGGATGGGAACTGCGAGCGGCGCTCATCGAATGACTCCAGGAGAATTGCGTGTCGTGCTGGACACGATCATATGCTTCGCGCCCGCACCCGCGGCCAGCTTTTGCGGCCCGGTCGCGGGGGGCGTATCGTCAGACACGACGAGCTGCTTGACCGGCATGTTCGGCGGCACGTTCAGCGCGCGCAGCGTGTCGCCTGCGATCGCCGAGAACACCGGCCCGGACACCTGCCCGCCGAAGTGGCTGCCCGCCGTCGGCTCGTCGACCGACACCGCGACGACGATGCGCGGGTTCGGCATCGGCGCCATCCCGACGAACGACGCGCGGTACTTGCGGGTATAGCCGTGCCCTTCGTGCTTGTACGCGGTACCGCTCTTGCCGCCGACGCGGTAGCCCGGCACGGCGGCGTCCGGCGACGTGCCGCCGGGCGCCACGACCGTCTCGAGCATCGCCCGCACCTGGCGCGCGGTGGACGGGGCGAAAATCTGCGGCCCCGCGACCGGCTGTGCGCTGTTGGTCTTGAAGATCGTCACCGGCATCAGCTCGCCGTCGTGCGCGATCGCCGTATACGCACGCCCGAGCTGGAACAGCGACGCGGACAGGCCATAGCCGTAAGACATCGTCGCCTGCTCGATCCTGCGCCAGTTCTTCCACTGCCGCAGGCGGCCGGCCGCCGCGCCCGGGAAGCCGACCTTCGGCGCCTGGCCGAGGCCGATGCTCGTATACATATTCCACATTTCCTCGGGCTTCATCGTCATCGCGATCTTCGTCGCGCCAATGTTGCTCGATTTCTGGATCACGCCGCCGACCGTCAGCGTGCCGAAGCCCGCGTCGTCGGTGATCGGCGCGCCGTCCAGCACGAAGTGGCCATTGCCGGTCTCGACGAGCGTGTTCGGCGTCACGCGATGCAGGTCGAGCGCGAGCGACACCGTAAACGGCTTCATGATCGAGCCCGGCTCGAACACGTCGGTCAGGATCCGGTTGCGCAGCTGCTCGCCCGTCAGGTGCGAACGGTCGTTCGGGTTGTACGTCGGATAGTTGACGAGCGCGAGCACCTCGCCGGTGCGCACGTCGATGACCATCGCCGCGCCCGCCTTCGCCTTGAACTTGTCGACCGCTGCCTTCAGGTTCGCATACGCGATGTACTGGATCTTGCTGTCGATCGACAGGTCGACGTCCGTCCCGTTGTGCGGCGGCAGCTGCTCGGCAACGTCCTCGACGATGTGTCCAAGCCGGTCCTTGATCACCCGGCGCACGCCCGAGGTGCCGGACAGCAGCTTCTGGTCGCCGAGCTCGACGCCTTCCTGGCCCTCGTCCTCGACGTTCGTGAAGCCGATCAGGTGCGCGGTGATCTCGCCTTCCGGATAGAAGCGCTTGTATTCGTTGCGCTGGTACACGCCGGGGATGTCGAGCGCCGCGACCTTGTCGGCGAGGTCGATCGGCACCTGGCGCTTCACGTATACGAAACCCTTGTCCTCCGACAGCTTCGCGCGCAGCTCCTTCTGCGTCATGCCGAGCAGCTTGCCGAGCTGGTCGAGCTTGTCCGCGCCGAGATCGTCCGGCACCGCGTCGGGAATCGCCCAGATCGCGCGCACGGGCAGGCTCGTCGCGAGCACGAGCCCGTTGCGATCGAGAATCTTGCCGCGCGTCGCCGGCAGCTCGATCGTGCGCTGGTAGCGGCTTTCGCCCTGCTTCTGATAGAACGCGTTGCCAGGCCCCTGGATCCAGAACGCGCGCGCGGCGAGCGCGACGAACGCCATGAACAGCAGGAACACGACGAGCTTCGAGCGCCACATCGGCAGGTGCACGGACAGCACGGGGCTCGACGCGAACTTCACGTTCTGGCGCTTCTGCGACGGCTTCATCGCGCACCTCCCCTGGCCTTGCCCGCCGCCGCATCGGCCGATGCGGGGATCGGCGCGTCGATCGCCTTCGCGGCGCCCGGCGCCAGCGTCAGGTATTGGGTGCGGCCGGTCATGATCGGCTGCATCTTCAACGAATCGTTCGCGAGCTGCTCGATGCGGGAGGTCTTCGACAGCGCGCTCTGCTGATACTGAAGCTGCGCATAGTCCTGCTGGAGCTGGTGCTCCTGCGACTGCGCGCGCTGCAGCTGAATGAAGATCTGGCGCTGCTGGTTCGTCGAATTGACGACCGACAGCGCGCAGCCCATCACGATGATCAGCAGGAAGATGTTGAAGCGGCTCATGGCGCGACGCGCTCCGCAATGCGCATCACCGCCGAGCGCGCGCGCGGGTTCGCGGCCACTTCGGCGTCGCTCGGGAATTTGCGGCCGATGATCTTCAACGGGGGGCTCGGGAGGTCGACGGCGCGGATCGGCAGGCGGCGATCGACCGCAGGCGCACTCGCGTGCGCCTGCATGAATCGCTTGACGATCCGGTCCTCGAGTGAATGAAAGCTGATGACCACCAGCCGCCCCCCTTGCTCCAGCAACGACAATGCCGCGTCTAGTACGACTTGCAGGTCCGCAAGCTCTTGATTGACGTGAATCCGTATAGCCTGAAAGGTGCGGGTTGCCGGGTCCTTGCCCTTCTCACGTGTCTTGACGACGTGACCCACGATTTGGGCAAGCTCGCCCGTGCTGTCGAGAGGCCCGAGACGGTCGGACTCTGCCCGGCGAGCAACAAGCGCCTTTGCAATCTGAAAAGCAAACCGTTCTTCCCCATAATCTCGTATCACCTCCGTCAGTTCCTGCAGCGACGCCCGCGCGAGCCATTCGGCCGCCGACTCGCCGCGCGTCGGATCCATGCGCATGTCCAGCGGGCCATCCGCGCGGAAGCTGAAGCCCCGCTGCGGATCGTCCACCTGCGGCGAGGACACGCCCAGGTCCAGCAACACACCCGACACCTTCCCGATGCCGCGCGCCGCAAGCGCGCCCTGCATCGACGCAAAGCTGTCGTGCACGATCGAGAAGCGCGCATCCTCGATGCCCTGCGCCGTCTCGATCGCACGCGGATCCTTGTCGAACGCGATCAGTCGCCCGGCGGCCCCGAGCCGCGCGAGCACCGCGCGGCTGTGGCCGCCCCGCCCGAACGTGCCGTCGACATAGATGCCGTCCGGCCGCGTCACGAGCGCGTCGACCGCCTCGTCCAACAACACCGTCCGATGCTGCAATTCGTTTCCCATCGCGGGCGTCTCCGTCACCGCAATCAGAACGTGAAATTCTTCAGCGCGTCGGGCATGCCCTGCGCCATCGCCGCCTGCTCCTTTGCGATGTAGGTCTGCGAATCCCACAGCTCGAAGTGACTACCCATTCCCAACAACATGACTTCCTTTTCCAGCCCGGCCGCCATGCGCAGCTCGGGCGATACGAGAATCCGGCCCGCGCTGTCGAGATCGACATCCATCGCATTGCCGAGAAAAATCCGCCGCCACCAGTGCGCATCCATCGGCAGCGCAGCGATCTTGGCGCGGAACACCTCCCATTCGGGGCGCGGAAACAGCAACAGGCAGCCGTCCGGGTGCTTGGTCACAGTCACCCGTCCTTCTGCCTGTCCTTGCAGCGCTTCGCGATAGCGAGCCGGCACCGACATCCGCCCTTTCGCATCGAGCGTCAGCGCCGACGCCCCTTGGAACACTTTCCGCTCTCCCGTTCAGGGCACCGAAGCACCCGCTCAATGCTCAGAATTTAGCCGCAATAGCCCGCCAAATCACACAAAAATACACTTTCTCACACTGTCTCCCACTTTAGAGGAAGGGTGTGGCACGGTCAAGGGAGCGGCCCGGTTTTTTGACGAATTTTGTTAGTTAGAACAAGGACTTACGCGCACAAGCTCATGCGCCCCCTTACCCCAAAAACCGTTATAAATGAATGAGCTAGTGCAACTTGTGAAGGTGATACGTGAACAAGGCCGGCCAGATGGGCGTGCGAACGGGGCTTTCGGGGGCGGGAAAACGCGGAAAAAGCGGGCGGTATCGGAAGGCTCGATCGGGGGACGGCAGACCGCTCCGCCCCCGTGGATTTCGTCACAGGTAGTACGCAGTGCTCGTCATGACTTTCGATGCGGCGCGCATCAGCATCCGCGCCGGCAGCGGCAGCTCGATGCCGCCCGCGTCGGTCGCGGCCTTGCCGTGCTTCACCTCGTCGATGCGCATCTGGTCGACGATCGCGCGTGACGCGGTGTCGCCCGCCGGCAGCGTCGACAGGTGACCTTCCAGATGGCTTTCGACCTGGCGCTCCGTCTCGGCCATGAAGCCGAGGCTCACCTTGTCGCCGAGCGCGCCGGCCGCGACGCCGATCGCCAGCGCGCCAGCGTACCACAGCGGATTCAGCACGCTCGGACGCGAGTCGAGCTCCTTGAGCCGGTGCGCGGTCCACGCCAGGTGGTCCTCCTCCTCGCGGGCAGCCTCCTCGAACATCGCCTTGGCCGCCGGCGTGCGCGCGGTCAGCTTCTGCGCCTGATACAGCGCCTGCGCGCAGATCTCGCCGACATGGTTCACGCGCATCAGTCCCGCGGCATGCGTGCGCTCGGCCGGCGTGAGCTCGACGGTCGGAGGCTCGGCCGGCGCCGGCACCGGGCGGCTCATCCGGTTCACGCCCGCCATCGAGCGCAGGCCGCGATCGAATTCGCTGATCAAT
The DNA here is from genome assembly GCF_000833595.1 of Burkholderia sp. MSHR3999. NCBI lineage: Bacteria > Pseudomonadati > Pseudomonadota > Betaproteobacteria > Burkholderiales > Burkholderiaceae > Burkholderia > Burkholderia sp. MSHR3999. Next base: position 241,010 of record NZ_JRFO01000001.1, on the reverse strand, counting down.
TCATCCAACACCATCCTGTTCTCCTGGCTGCTAGTGCTTGCGTTTCCGCACCCGGCGAAAGCGCGTGTCCGCTGCGTAACCGACTTGATTCTTCAGCGGAAATTGCGGTTAACCCGTGATTTTAACCATTGTTGCATAAAGGAAACATGACGACCCCGGGCCGGGGCATCTTGCTTTGTTGCAAAAAGTCCTTTTGCTACATTACGTCGGACTTCGTGCGAAGTTGAAGCGGGGATCGTCTGCAGAACATAACTATTTGCCCCGCAACAATAAATTCTATGATTTCTGGAGATCCGTTCATGAAAAAGTCGCTTCTCGCGCTCGTCGCGCTGGGCGCGTTCGCTGGCGCCGCTCACGCGCAAAGCAGCGTGACGCTTTACGGCATCATCGATGAAGGCTTCATCTTCAACAACAACGCCAAGGGCAAGCACCTGTACGGCCTGTCGAGCGGCGTGCTGCAAGGCAGCCGCTGGGGCCTGCGCGGCACGGAGGACCTGGGCGGCGGCCTGAAGGCGGTCTTCGTGCTCGAAAACGGCTTTGACGTGAACACCGGCGGCCTCAAGCAGGGCGGCCTCGAATTCGGCCGTCAGGCATACGTCGGCCTGGGGAGCGGCTTCGGCACGGTCACGCTGGGCCGCCAGTACGACTCCGTCGTCGACTTCGTCGGCCCGCTCGAGGCGGGTGACCAGTGGGGCGGCTACATCGCCGCGCACCCGGGCGACCTCGACAACTTCAACAATGCGTACCGCGTGAACAACGCGATCAAGTACACGAGCCCGACCTACAACGGCTTCTCGTTCGGCGGCCTGTACAGCTTCGGCGGGCAAGCCGGCCAGTTCGCGAAGAACCAGGTCTGGTCGCTCGGCGCCGGCTACAACAACGGTCCGCTGGTCCTCGGCGTCGGCTACCTGAACGCGCGCACGCCGGCGAACTTCGGCGGCATGTTCAACAACGGTTCGACCGCATCGACGACGATCGCATCGACGCCGATCTATGGTCCGTACGCAGCGACCGCCAACACGTACCAGGTCATCGGTGCCGGCGGCGCCTACACGTTCGGCGCGGCGACGATCGGGGCAACGTACTCGAACACGAAGTTCAAGGGCTTTACTGCTGGCGGGTTCTCCGGAACTGCGACGTTCAACAACGGCGAAATCAACTTCAAGTATCAGTTGACCCCGGCACTGATCCTGGGCGCGGCCTACGACTATACGCAGGGCAGCAAGATCGGCGACGCGTCCGCCGCGAAATACCACCAGGGCTCGCTGGGCGTCGACTACTTCCTATCGAAGCGTACTGACGTCTACGTGATCGGCGTGTATCAGCATGCATCGGGCAAGACGCTTGATCCGAAGAATAATGAACCGGTCGATGCGACCGCAGCGATCAATGGCCTCGACCCGTCGACCAGCAAGAACCAGGTGGCGGCTCGCGTCGGCATCCGTCACAAGTTCTAATCAGCAGCTTGCCTGACAAGCCGCAGTTCATTGAAGGCGCCTTCGGGCGCCTTTTTCTTTTTTCTGCAGCGAACCGTGGCGATCGGAAACGCGTCGAGGCAGCCTGAAAAAAGAAAAACCCGGCCGAAGCCGGGCTCTGTGGTTCATTCGCCCCGTCAGGCGCGTCCGTCGCGCAATTCGCGCCGCAGGATCTTGCCGACGTTCGTCTTCGGCAATTCGGTCCGGAATTCGACGAGCTTCGGACGCTTGTATCCCGTGAGCCGCTCCTTGCAGTACGCGAGAATGTCCTTGTCCGTGAGCGCCGGGTCCTTCTTCACGACGAAGAGCTTCACCGCTTCCCCCGAATGCTCGTCCGGCACGCCGACCGCCGCCACCTCGAACACGCCCGGGTGCGACGCCACGACGTCCTCCACCTCGTTCGGATACACGTTGAAGCCGGAAACGAGGATCATGTCCTTCTTCCGGTCGACGATCTTCACGTAGCCGCGCGCATCCATCACGCCGACATCGCCGGTCTTGAAGAAGCCGTCCGGGAACATGACCTTGGCGGTTTCCTCCGGACGATTCCAGTAGCCGGCCATCACCTGCGGCCCGCGGATGCAGATTTCGCCGGGCTCGCCGAGCGGCACTTCATTGCCGGCGTCATCGCGAATCGACACCTCGGTCGACGGCAGCGGCAAGCCGATCGTTCCGCTGTACGCCGTGGCGGTCACCGGGTTGCAGGTTGCGACCGGCGATGTTTCGGACAGGCCGTAGCCCTCGACGATCGCCGTGTGCGTCTTCTCGTACCAGCGCTTCGCCACGCCTTCCTGGATCGCCATGCCGCCGCCGTTGGCGATCGCGAGCTTCGAGAAATCGAGCTGGTCGAAATCCGGGTGGTTCAGCAATGCGTTGTAGAGCGTGTTGACGGCCGGGATCGTCGAGATCTGGTAGCCCTTCAGCTCCTTGATCATGCCGCCGATATCGCGAGGATTCGGAATCAGAATTCCCATGCCGCCGGTGCGCATCGTCAGGAAACCGCAGACGGTCAGCGCGAACACGTGGTAGAGCGGCAGCGCGACCACGGTCACGAACTGCGTCACGTCCGGATACTTCTCGTGCGCGGGGTGGTGCCATGCCCCCGCCTGCAGCACGTTCGAGACGATGTTCCGGTGCAGCAGCGTCGCGCCCTTCGCAACGCCCGTCGTGCCGCCCGTGTACTGCAGGAACGCGACGTCGTTCGGGCCGAGCTTCTGCGGCTTGAAGGCCAGCCGCGCCCCCTCGGCCAGCGCCGCCTTGAATCGGGTGTAGGCCGGAAGCTGCCACGCCGGCACCATCTTCTTGACGTTGCGCACGACGTAGTTGACGAGCCATCCCTTGAGGCCCAGCAGATCGCCCATCGAAGCGACCACCACATGCTTGACCGACGTATTGGCGATCACGGCCTGCAGCGTCGTCGCGAAATTCTCGAGGATGACGATCGCTTCGGCGCCGCTGTCCTTGAGCTGGTGTTCGAGTTCGCGCGGCGTATAGAGCGGATTGACGTTGACGACGGTATAGCCGGCACGCAGCACCGCGACGATCGCCACCGGATACTGCAGGACGTTCGGCATCATCAGCGCGACGCGGGCGCCGCGCGCGAGCCCCCGCGACTGCAGCCACGCGCCGAACTGGCGCGACAGCGTGTCCAGTTCACCGTACGTGATCGCCTTGCCCATGCACACGAAGGCCGTCCGGTCACGGTACTGGCTGAAGCTCTCGGCGAGCAGGTCGGGGACGGACGGATACGGAGACGGATCAATTTCGGCCGGAACGCCGGACGGGTACGATTTCAGCCAAATCTTGTCCATACTGCGCGTCTCCTCACAGATTTTCGAATGGTCGTGCGAAAACGCATCCTAGCGGCTCGCTCGACTTGGCACAACAGGGTTAGACACCCCCTTCGAACTTCCGGCGGTCACGTGCGCGTGCTCGCACCGATCTTCCGTCAAATTCTCGCTACTTCGACCAGGCAGTCATAGAATGTCGCCGAATTGCCCAGATCGGTGAGTGCCTGGCTCGTCACCTCGTTCGCATTTCGCCCGTCCGGCGACAGTTTCTTCCACCAGATCGACAAGCCGACCACGAGTCCGGCCCGGGCGCGGTCGGTGATCCGTGCACGCGCTTGCATCGAACCGCGATCGTTGAAGATGCGCACGACATCGCCGTCCGCGATCCCCCGCGCGTCGGCGTCGACGGGGTGAATGTCGAGATGCGGCTGGCCCTCCGTATTGCGCAGGCTGTCGACGTTGACGAAGGTGCTGTTCAGGAAATTGCGGGCCGGCGGCGAGATCATTGCGAGCGGATAGCGCGCCGCAAGGTCCGGCGCCGCTTCGGCCGACTCGAACGGAGGCAGATAGTCCGGCACTGGATCCATCCCCATCTCCGCCAGCTGCGCGCTGTAGAACTCGCATTTGCCCGACGGGGTCCTGAAGCCGCCGTTCGCAAACGGCGCGTCAGGCAGCTTGAGCTTGATCCATCCTGCCTGCTTCAGCGCATCCCAATTGCTGTCGAGCGTCGGATCGTCCCACCTGAGGGCCGCGCGCGCGACCTCCTCGTCGCTGTGGTAGAGCGCCGGTTCATCGAGCCCCATGCTGCGCGCGATGCCGCGGAAAATCTCCGTGTTCGGCCGCGCATCGCCTACCGGCGGAATCGACGGCAGGTTCGCCATCACATACGTATGGCCATACGACTTGTGGACGTCGAGATGCTCGAGCTGCGTAGTAGCCGGCAGCACAATGTCGGCGAAATCGACGGTATCTGTCTTGAAATGCTCAAGAACGACGGTGAACAGGTCCTCACGTGCAAACCCTGCGGCGACCTTCGACGAATCCGGCGCGACGGCGACAGGGTTCGAGTTGTAGACGATCACCGCCTCGACCTTCGGTCCGAAGGCCTCGTCGCCCGGGTGCAGCAGCGCATCGCCGATGGCGTTCATGTTGATGACGCGCGGCAATTTGTGAGGCCATCCCGGCATCAGGTCGGGACGCAACAGTGCGGGCTGATTGACCGGCGCCCACTCCGAAGAAGACAGCAGCAATCCGCCTGCCCGGTCGCGCCATGCGCCCGTCAGCGCGGGCAAGCTGGCGATCGCACGCACTGCGTTGCCGCCGCCTCGCACGCGCTGCATGCCGTAATTGAGCCGGATCGACGCTTTCCGGGTGGCACCGTAGCGGCGCGCGAGATCGATCAGCTCGGACGCGTCGATACCGCAGATCTGCGCGACCCGCTCCGGCGGATAGGCTATCGCGCGTGCCCTCAGCGCGTCGAAGCCGACCGTATGGCTGGCGATATAGTCGTGATCGAGCAGGTTTTCGTTGATCAGCACGTGCATCATGCCGAGCGCGAATGCGCCGTCGGTGCCGGGCCGCAATGCAATGTGCTGGTGGCACTTTTCCGCCGTCAGCGAGCGGTACGGGTCGATCGCGACCAGATGTGCGCCGCGCCGTTTCGCTTCCTGGGCCCGTGTCCAGAAATGCAGGCTCGACGCGATCGGGTTTGCGCCCCAGATCAGAATCAGTTCGCTCTCTTCGAAATATTCGAGGTGCATCCCGAGACTGCCGCCATAGGTGTAGCGCAGCCCTGCCGCACCCGCGGCGGCACAGATCGCGCGCTCGAGCCGTGACGCGCCCAGCTTGTGGAAGAATCGTTGGGCGATGCCTTCGCCCTGCACGAGCCCCATCGTCCCCGCATAGCTGTACGGAACGATCGCTTCCGGCGCGCGCTTCGCGATCTCTCCAAGGCGGCGGCCGATCTCGTCGAATGCCTCGGTCCAGCTGATCGACACGAAACGCCCCTCTCCCTTGGCGCCGATGCGCTTGAGCGGTACGGTCAGGCGATCGGGATGATGCACCCGGTCGGCGTAGCGGCTGACCTTGGTGCACAACACGCCCTGAGTCGGCGGATGATCGGGGTCGCCGGATACCTTGAGCGCCTTGCCGTTTTCGATGGTGACGCGCATTGCGCACGTGTCGGGGCAATCGTGGGGGCATACGGCCCTGGCCATCTGTGTAGGGGCGTTCATCGTTTTGTTCGAGGATTGGGGATTAGAGGATTTTACGGCGGAGGCGAGCGGCAAAGTGTCGATTTCGTGACGAGAAATCGCCTCGTGCTTCGATGAGGATGGAGGGAGATTGCGAGAATCGGGGGGCGAACGGAGCGTTCGCGAGAAGGCTGGAATCTCTACAAACCTTCTGGCCAGCAACCTCGGGCGAGGTGATGGGTAACATTTCCGTGCGCCAGCGCGCCCGGTGCCATTTCCGTCGCTGGAAATGCAAAAACCCCCGCCGGTTGGGCGGGGGTTTCTGGCTTGAGGGAGCCTGACGATTACCTACTTTCACACGGGAATCCGCACTATCATCGGCGTAGAGTCGTTTCACGGTCCTGTTCGGGATGGGAAGGGGTGGGACCGACTCGCTATGGTCATCAGGCAAAGAGGGTTGTTCTGCTGGCTTGGCCAGCAGAACCAATCTGGGAAGAAGCAGTAATCCTGGGTTGTGCGTATCGCACACATCGCGGTCATTCAACCGCTCTAAAACAGTCTTGTTATAGGATCAAGCCTTACGGGCAATTAGTATCGGTTAGCTGAACGCATTACTGCGCTTACACACCCGACCTATCAACGTCCTGGTCTCGAACGACCCTTCAAGGGGATCAAGTCCCCAGGGATATCTCATCTTAAGGCGAGTTTCCCGCTTAGATGCTTTCAGCGGTTATCTCTTCCGAACATAGCTACCCGGCGATGCGACTGGCGTCACAACCGGTACACCAGAGGTTCGTCCACTCCGGTCCTCTCGTACTAGGAGCAGCCCCCTTCAAATATCCAACGCCCACGGCAGATAGGGACCAAACTGTCTCACGACGTTTTAAACCCAGCTCACGTACCTCTTTAAATGGCGAACAGCCATACCCTTGGGACCGGCTACAGCCCCAGGATGAGATGAGCCGACATCGAGGTGCCAAACACCGCCGTCGATATGAACTCTTGGGCGGTATCAGCCTGTTATCCCCAGAGTACCTTTTATCCGTTGAGCGATGGCCCTTCCATACAGAACCACCGGATCACTATGACCTGCTTTCGCACCTGCTCGACTTGTCGGTCTCGCAGTTAAGCACGCTTATGCCATTGCACTATCAGCACGATTTCCGACCGTACCTAGCGTACCTTCGTACTCCTCCGTTACGCTTTGGGAGGAGACCGCCCCAGTCAAACTGCCTACCATGCACTGTCCCCGACCCGGATCACGGGCCAAGGTTAGAACCTCAAACAAACCAGGGTGGTATTTCAAGGACGGCTCCACCGAAACTGGCGTTCCGGTTTCATAGCCTCCCACCTATCCTACACAGATCGGTTCAAAGTCCAATGCAAAGCTACAGTAAAGGTTCATGGGGTCTTTCCGTCTAGCCGCGGGTAGATTGCATCATCACAAACACTTCAACTTCGCTGAGTCTCGGGAGGAGACAGTGTGGCCATCGTTACGCCATTCGTGCAGGTCGGAACTTACCCGACAAGGAATTTCGCTACCTTAGGACCGTTATAGTTACGGCCGCCGTTTACCGGGACTTCAATCAAGAGCTTGCACCCCATCATTTAATCTTCCGGCACCGGGCAGGCGTCACACCCTATACGTCCACTTTCGTGTTTGCAGAGTGCTGTGTTTTTATTAAACAGTCGCAGCCACCAGTTTATTGCAACCCCTTCACCCTCCTGGCGCAGGCCAGTCAAGCTACAAGGGCGTACCTTATCCCGAAGTTACGGTACCAATTTGCCGAGTTCCTTCTCCCGAGTTCTCTCAAGCGCCTTAGAATACTCATCTCGCCCACCTGTGTCGGTTTGCGGTACGGTCATCGTTAGACTGAAGCTTAGAGGCTTTTCTTGGAACCACTTCCAATTGCTTCGCTCCCGAGGGAGCTCGCGCCACACCCTTGAATCCTGCGCCCGGATTTGCCTAAGCGCCTTCTCCAATGCAGCGACCGGGACTTCCAACACCCGGACAACCTTCCGCGATCCGTCCCCCCATCGCATCTAACGACGGTGCAGGAATATTGACCTGCTTCCCATCAGCTACGCATTTCTGCCTCGCCTTAGGGGCCGACTCACCCTACGCCGATGAACGTTGCGTAGGAAACCTTGGGCTTACGGCGAGGGGGCCTTTCACCCCCTTTATCGCTACTCATGTCAGCATTCGCACTTCCGATACCTCCAGCACCCTTTACAAGGCACCTTCGCAGGCTTACGGAACGCTCTCCTACCATGCGAGACTAGCTCGCATCCGCAGCTTCGGTATATGGCTTAGCCCCGTTACATCTTCCGCGCAGGACGACTCGATCAGTGAGCTATTACGCTTTCTTTAAAGGGTGGCTGCTTCTAAGCCAACCTCCTGACTGTTTTAGCCTTCCCACTTCGTTTCCCACTTAGCCATATTTGGGGACCTTAGCTGGCGGTCTGGGTTGTTTCCCTCTTGACACCGGACGTTAGCACCCGATGTCTGTCTCCCGTGATTGCACTCTTCGGTATTCGGAGTTTGCTATGGCGGGGTAATCTGCAATAGACCCCCCAACCATGACAGTGCTCTACCCCCGAAGGTGAGACACGAGGCACTACCTAAATAGTTTTCGGAGAGAACCAGCTATTTCCAGGTTTGTTTAGCCTTTCACCCCTATCCACAGCTCATCCCCTAACTTTTCAACGTTAGTGGGTTCGGACCTCCAGTACGTGTTACCGCACCTTCATCCTGGCCATGGATAGATCACCTGGTTTCGGGTCTACGCCCAGCAACTGAACGCCCTATTCGGACTCGCTTTCGCTACGCCTGCCCTATACGGTTAAGCTTGCTACTGAACGTAAGTCGCTGACCCATTATACAAAAGGTACGCCGTCACCCCTTACGAGGCTCCGACTGTTTGTATGCATGCGGTTTCAGGATCTATTTCACTCCCCTCCCGGGGTTCTTTTCGCCTTTCCCTCACGGTACTGGTTCACTATCGGTCGATCACGAGTATTTAGCCTTGGAGGATGGTCCCCCCATCTTCAGACAGGATTTCACGTGTCCCGCCCTACTTGTCGCACACCTAGTTCTTTCATACTGTTTTCGCCTACAGGGCTATCACCTGCTATGGCCGCACTTTCCAGAGCGTTCGGCTAACAATACAAATAAAGAGTGCAAGGCTCATCCCATTTCGCTCGCCACTACTTTGGGAATCTCGGTTGATTTCTTTTCCTGCGGTTACTTAGATGTTTCAGTTCACCGCGTTCGCTTCACATGGCCTATGTATTCAGCCATGGATACTCCATAAGGAGTGGGTTTCCCCATTCGGACATCTACGGATCAAAGCTCGTTTGCCAGCTCCCCGTAGCTTTTCGCAGGCTACCGCGTCCTTCATCGCCTGTGATCGCCAAGGCATCCACCACATGCACTTGTTCGCTTGACCCTATAACGAGTCTGTCTCGTTACAGGTTGAGTTCTCGCGTTGTGCCGTATTCCAATTGAGCCGAACATGAAGTTCGAATCATCTTGAGATACATCGATACAATCACAACCCGGATAGTTTCCACGTCCATCTCAAAGACGCTTCCGCTATCCAAATTACTTGCTTCTTCCAGATTGTTAAAGAACGACAGCCGATATGGTGTTACTCATATCACTCTGACTGGCTCAATCGCCAATGGCAAAAGTTCGATCAAGTCGAACGCTTGTCATTGAAGATTGTGGTGGAGGCAGACGGGATCGAACCGACGACCCCCTGCTTGCAAAGCAGGTGCTCTCCCAGCTGAGCTATGCCCCCATACAGAGACTTCCCAGGGTACTTCCGCCAGACAATTGGTGGGTCTGGTTGGATTCGAACCAACGACCCCCGCCTTATCAAGACGGTGCTCTAACCGACTGAGCTACAGACCCCTGAGTCTGTCCTGATTTACAGCCGATAAGCGTGAGCGCTCAACTTGTGCGAGATAGCTCTGGAAAGGAGGTGATCCAGCCGCACCTTCCGATACGGCTACCTTGTTACGACTTCACCCCAGTCATGAATCCTACCGTGGTGACCGTCCTCCTTGCGGTTAGACTAGCCACTTCTGGTAAAACCCACTCCCATGGTGTGACGGGCGGTGTGTACAAGACCCGGGAACGTATTCACCGCGGCATGCTGATCCGCGATTACTAGCGATTCCAGCTTCATGCACTCGAGTTGCAGAGTGCAATCCGGACTACGATCGGTTTTCTGGGATTGGCTCCCCCTCGCGGGTTGGCGACCCTCTGTTCCGACCATTGTATGACGTGTGAAGCCCTACCCATAAGGGCCATGAGGACTTGACGTCATCCCCACCTTCCTCCGGTTTGTCACCGGCAGTCTCCTTAGAGTGCTCTTGCGTAGCAACTAAGGACAAGGGTTGCGCTCGTTGCGGGACTTAACCCAACATCTCACGACACGAGCTGACGACAGCCATGCAGCACCTGTGCGCCGGTTCTCTTTCGAGCACTCCCGAATCTCTTCAGGATTCCGACCATGTCAAGGGTAGGTAAGGTTTTTCGCGTTGCATCGAATTAATCCACATCATCCACCGCTTGTGCGGGTCCCCGTCAATTCCTTTGAGTTTTAATCTTGCGACCGTACTCCCCAGGCGGTCAACTTCACGCGTTAGCTACGTTACTAAGGAAATGAATCCCCAACAACTAGTTGACATCGTTTAGGGCGTGGACTACCAGGGTATCTAATCCTGTTTGCTCCCCACGCTTTCGTGCATGAGCGTCAGTATTGGCCCAGGGGGCTGCCTTCGCCATCGGTATTCCTCCACATCTCTACGCATTTCACTGCTACACGTGGAATTCTACCCCCCTCTGCCATACTCTAGCCCGCCAGTCACCAATGCAGTTCCCAGGTTGAGCCCGGGGATTTCACATCGGTCTTAGCGAACCGCCTGCGCACGCTTTACGCCCAGTAATTCCGATTAACGCTCGCACCCTACGTATTACCGCGGCTGCTGGCACGTAGTTAGCCGGTGCTTATTCTTCCGGTACCGTCATCCCCCGATCATATTAGGACCAGGGATTTCTTTCCGGACAAAAGTGCTTTACAACCCGAAGGCCTTCTTCACACACGCGGCATTGCTGGATCAGGCTTGCGCCCATTGTCCAAAATTCCCCACTGCTGCCTCCCGTAGGAGTCTGGGCCGTGTCTCAGTCCCAGTGTGGCTGGTCGTCCTCTCAGACCAGCTACTGATCGTCGCCTTGGTAGGCCTTTACCCCACCAACTAGCTAATCAGCCATCGGCCAACCCTATAGCGCGAGGCCCGAAGGTCCCCCGCTTTCATCCGTGGATCGTATGCGGTATTAATCCGGCTTTCGCCGGGCTATCCCCCACTACAGGACATGTTCCGATGTATTACTCACCCGTTCGCCACTCGCCACCAGGCCGAAGCCCGTGCTGCCGTTCGACTTGCATGTGTAAGGCATGCCGCCAGCGTTCAATCTGAGCCAGGATCAAACTCTTCAGTTCAAACCTGTTACTGTTTTCGGTTCCGTAGAACCGGTCGCTCACTCAAAGCTGACAGGAATATGAATTGCTTCATAAACCTGACTTACTTTAGTGTGAGACTCTTGATACTTTTGCTAATCCGATCTGACGATCGGCTCGCTGTCATCAAGCGCCCACACTTATCGGCTGTTAATTTTTAAAGAACGTTTCTGCGAGAAAACCGTCTTTCCCGGCAGCGCTGCGTTGTCAGCAGCAGAGAAGAGAGATTATGAACACTGTTTCGCAGTTCGTCAACAACTTTTTTACTAGCTCGTTGCGACTGCGGGGTTCATCTGCCTTCCCCCTTCCGCGCCGCGTTGCCGTCAGCGCGAAAGAGGCGTGATTCTAGGCACCTCCCGCACCAAGCGCAAGGGGTTTCGCGAAATAAATGTAAAAGCCCCGGTGCGCTGCCGCGCACCGGGGCTTTTACGCTGATGAATCGGGGGCTCGCCCAGTATGACCGTCCGTCAGCGGTGCTTGAACACCGGCTTCCGCTTTTCGACGAACGCAGCCATCCCTTCCTTCTGGTCTTCCGTCGCGAACATCGAGTGGAACAGCCGGCGCTCGAAATGCACGCCCTCGGCCAGCGTGGTCTCGTATGCGCGGTTCACCGACTCCTTGACCATCATGACCGCCGGCAATGAATACTCGGCAATCGTCGTCGCAGCCTCAATGGCCTCGTCCAGCAACTTGTCGGCAGGCAGCACCCGGGACACCAGCCCGGCCCGCTCGGCCTCGGCGGCATCCATGAAACGCGCGGTCAGGCACATGTCCATCGCCTTGGCCTTCGACACCGCGCGCGGCAAGCGCTGCGTGCCACCCGCGCCCGGCATGATGCCGAGCTTGATTTCGGGCTGGCCGAACTTCGCCGTGTCCGCCGCGAAGATGATGTCGCACATCATCGCCAGTTCACAGCCACCGCCCAGCGCAAACCCGGCGACCGCAGCAATGATCGGCTTGCGGATCTGGCGGATGACTTCCCAGTTCCGCGTGATGTAGTCGCCTTTGTAAACATCCATATAGGAATAGGTCGACATCATGCCGATGTCCGCACCCGCCGCGAACGCCTTCTCGCTGCCCGTCACGACGATCGCGCCGATTCCCTCGTCGGCATCGAACGCCTTGAGCGCCGCGCCCAGCTCATCCATCAGCGCATCGTTCAGCGCATTCAGCGCCTTCGGCCGGTTCAGCGTAACAAGGCCGACGCGGCCTCGGGTCTCCACCAGGATGTTCTCGTAAGCCATCTATTTCTCCTCGATCAATGAAATGCGAAACGCCTCGCACACGCGAATAGATTGATGCTACCATTCTCCGACCAACCGGTCGGTTAATTAATCGGTCCAATTCCCCTTAACGTCCATCAGGCTGCCGCCATGACCCACCCACTGTTCACGAAGCACGAAGACACGCTGAAGCACGCACTCGCCGCCATCGAGAGCCGCGGCTACTGGAGCCCGTTCGTCGAAATGCCCAGTCCCAAAGTGTACGGGGAAAGCGCCAACGCCGACGGCGAGGCGGCGTTCAAGTCGCACCTCGACAAGACCTTCGCGCTCGACCAGCCCGCGGCCGGCGAAACGGTCGGCGCCGAGCGGTCGCCGTACGGCATCGGACTGGGCGTGCGGTATCCGAAATCGACGCCCGATGCGCTGATCGCCGCGGCGGCGGCAGCCCAGCCCGCGTGGCGCAAGGCCGGACCGACCGCATGGATCGGCGTCTGCATGGAAATCCTCGCGCGCCTGAATCGCGCCAGCTTCGAGATCGCGTACAGCGTGATGCACACCACCGGCCAGGCGTTCATGATGGCGTTCCAGGCCGGCGGCCCGCATGCACAAGACCGCGCGCTCGAGGCCGTCGCGTACGCATGGGACGAACTGCGACGCATCCCGGCCGATGCGCACTGGGAAAAGCCGCAAGGCAAGAACCCGCCGCTCGCGATGCACAAGCGCTACACGATCGTGCCGCGCGGCACCGGGCTCGTGCTCGGCTGCTGCACGTTCCCGACCTGGAACGGCTATCCGGGCCTCTTCGCCGATCTGGCGACGGGCAATACCGTGATCGTCAAACCTCATCCGGGCGCGATCCTGCCCCTGGCGATCACCGTCCGGATCGCACGCGACGTGCTGCGCGAAGCAGGTTTCGATCCGAACGTCGTCACGCTGCTCGCGACCGAGCCGAACGACGGCGCGCTCGTGCAGGACCTCGCGCTCCGCCCGGAAATCAAGCTGATCGACTTCACCGGCAGCACGCAGAACGGCACGTGGCTCGAACGCCATGCCCATCAGGCCCAGGTCTATACCGAGAAGGCCGGCGTCAACCAGATCGTGATCGACTCGGTGGACGACCTGAAGGCCGCAGCAAAGAACATCGCCTTCTCGCTGTCGCTGTACTCCGGCCAGATGTGCACGGCGCCGCAGAACATCTACGTGCCGCGCGGCGGCATCCGGACCGCCGACGGGCACGCGAGCTTCGACGAAGTCGCGCAGGCGATCGCCGTCGCGGTGCAGAAGCTGACCGGCGACCCGGCGCGCTCGGTCGAATTGATCGGCGCGATCCAGAACGACGGCGTCACGGCGCGAATCGACGACGCGCGCAAGCTCGGCCGCGTGCTCGCAGACAGCCTGGCGCTGCAGCACCCCGCCTTCCCCGACGCGCGCGTTCGCACCCCGCTCGTACTCCAGCTCGACGCCGCCGATCGCGAGAAATTCACGCAGGAATGGTTCGGGCCGATCTCGTTCGTGATCGCGACCGACTCGACGGCCCAATCGCTCGATCTCGCCGGCGCGATCGCCGCGGAACACGGCGCGCTCACGCTCTCCGCCTACAGCACGGACGCTGCCGTGATCGACGCGGCGCACGACGCGGCGGTGCGCGGCGGCGTCGCGCTGTCGATCAACCTGACAGGGGGCGTGTTCGTCAACCAGTCCGCCGCATTCTCGGACTTCCACGGCACGGGCGCGAATCCGGCCGCCAATGCGGCGCTCGCGGATTCGGCATTCGTCGCCAACCGGTTCCGCGTGGTGCAGAGCCGCGTCCATGTTGCGCCGAAGGCCACGCCTGCGGAAGCCGGCCAAACGGCATAACCCGTACGGCCGACGTGCAAACGCCGCGCCGTCCTCTACCATGAACGAATCCGCCGCCCGGCGCGGCGGGTTCGCTTTCCACCGATACGCCCATGACTGACGCCTACATCTGCGATGCGATTCGCACCCCCATCGGCCGCTACGGCGGCGCCTTGAAAGATGTCCGTGCCGACGATCTCGGCGCGGTGCCGATCCGGGCGCTGATCGAGCGCAACCGCGACGTCGACTGGTCCGCGATCGACGACGTGATCTACGGCTGCGCGAACCAGGCGGGCGAGGACAACCGCAACGTCGCGCGCATGTCCGCGCTGCTGGCAGGCCTTCCGACCACCGTGCCGGGCACGACGCTGAATCGCCTGTGCGGCTCCGGGATGGACGCGGTCGGCTCCGCCGCGCGCGCGATCAAGTCCGGGGAAGTGCGACTGATGATCGCGGGCGGCGTCGAGAGCATGACCCGCGCGCCGTTCGTGATGGGCAAGTCGGCGAGCGCATTCGCGCGCCAGGCCGACATCTTCGACACGACGATCGGCTGGCGCTTCATCAATCCGCTGATGAAACAGCGATACGGCGTCGATTCGATGCCGGAAACCGCGGAAAACGTCGCGACCGACTACCACATCAGCCGCGCCGACCAGGACCTGTTCGCGCTGCGCAGCCAGCAGAAGGCCGCGCGCGCGCAGCAGGACGGCACGCTGGCAGAGGAGATCGTCGCGGTGACGATCCCGCAGAAAAAGGGCGACCCGCTCGTCGTGTCGCGCGACGAGCATCCGCGCGAGACGTCGCTGGACGCACTGGCGAAGCTCAAGGGCGTCGTGCGCCCGGACGGCACGGTCACGGCCGGCAATGCGTCGGGCGTCAACGACGGCGCAGCGGCGCTGCTGCTCGCGAATGCCGAAGCGGCCGACCAGTATGGCCTGCGCCGCCGCGCGCGCGTCGTCGGCATGGCGACCGCCGGCGTCGAGCCGCGCGTGATGGGCATCGGCCCGGCGCCGGCCGTGCAAAAGCTGCTGCTTCACCTCGGCATGACGATCGACCAGTTCGACGTGATCGAGCTGAACGAGGCGTTCGCGTCGCAGGGGCTCGCGGTGCTGCGCACGCTGGGCGTCGCGGACGACGACCCGCGCGTGAACCCGAACGGCGGCGCGATCGCACTCGGTCATCCGCTCGGCGCATCCGGCGCGCGTCTCGTCACGACGGCGCTTTATCAGCTCGAGCGCACCGGCGGCCGTTTCGCGCTCTGCACGATGTGCATCGGCGTCGGACAAGGTATCGCGCTCGCGATCGAGCGGATGTAACCGAAGCGCGACGCGCCTATAACGAAGTCATCAAGGAGAGACTGCATGTCATATCAAGCGATCCAGCTGGATATCGATCAGGCCACCCACGTGGCGACGATCACGCTCAACCGTCCGGACAAGCTGAACAGCTTTACGCGGGAGATGCATCGCGAACTGCAGTCGGCGCTTGATGACGTCGAATCCGGCGGCGCGCGCGCACTGATCCTGACGGGCGCGGGGCGCGGCTTCTGCGCCGGGCAGGACCTCGCCGATCTCGATTTCACGCCCGGTGCGTCGACCGATCTCGGCGCATTGATCGACGAGCATTTCAATCCGCTGGTCCGGCGTCTGCAGCGCCTGCCGGTTCCGGTGATCGCCGCCGTCAACGGCACGGCCGCCGGCGCAGGCGCCAACCTCGCGCTCGCATGCGATCTCGTGCTGGCAGCACGTTCGAGCAGCTTCATCCAGGCATTCGTCAAGATCGGGCTCGTGCCGGACTCCGGCGGCACCTGGTTCCTGCCGCAGCGTATCGGCATGGCGCGCGCGCTCGGACTCGCGCTGACCGGCGACAAGCTGAGCGCCGAGCAGGCCGAGCAATGGGGACTGATCTGGCGCACCGTCGACGACGATGCGCTCGCCGCGACCGCCAGCCAGCTCGCCGCCCAACTCGCGCAGCAACCGACGCTCGCGATCGCTTCGGTCAAGCAGGCAATGCGCGAAAGCACCACGCATACGCTCGATCAGCAGCTCGACCTGGAACGCGACCTGCAGCGCAAGCTGGGCCAATCGCACGACTACGCGGAAGGCGTGAAGGCGTTCATCGAGAAGCGCGCACCGCGCTTCGAGGGGCGCTGACATGAACGGCTCCGCCGAAACGCGCAGCCCCGACGCGCTGGCACGGGCCACCGCGCAGGCGATGTACGACGCGGATGCGTGCAGCCGCGCACTGGGCATGGAGCTCGTCGAAGTGCGTCCCGGCTACGCGCGCATGCGCATGCCGGTGCGAGCCGACTTCCTGAACGGCCATCAGATCTGTCACGGCGGGCTCATCTTCACGCTCGCCGATTCGACGTTCGCGTTCGCCTGCAATTCGTACAACCTCAACACGGTCGCGGCCGGCTGCTCGATCGAATTCCTGCGCCCGGTGCACGGCGGCGACATACTGACCGCCGAGGCTGTCGAGCAGACCCGCAACGGCCGATTCGGCATCTACGACATCCGCGTCACGAATCAGGCCGGCGAAACGGTTGCGATGTTCCGCGGCAAGTCGGCCCAGATCAAGGGCACGGTCATTCCGGACGACCGCTGACGCAACGGCCCGCTCATAACAAATACCGGAGACACGCATGACTACCCCGCTACCGCTCGAGCCAATCGAGACCGCGACGCGCGACGAGCTGACCGCGCTGCAGCTCGAGCGCCTCAAATGGTCGCTCCGGCATGCCTACCTGCATTCCCCGGTCTATCGCCGCAAGTTCGACGAAGCGGGCGTGCATCCGGACGACCTGAAAACGCTGGCCGACCTGGCCCGCTTCCCGTTCACCACCAAGCGCGACCTGCGCGACAGCTATCCGTTCGGCATGTTCGCCGTGCCGCAAGACCAGATCTCGCGCATCCACGCATCGTCGGGCACGACCGGCAAGCCGACGGTGGTCGGCTACACGGCGCGCGACATCGACACCTGGGCCAATCTGGTCGCCCGCTCGATCCGCGCCGCCGGCGCGCGCCAGGGCGACAAGGTGCACATCAGCTACGGCTACGGACTGTTCACGGGCGGGCTCGGCGCGCATTACGGCGCGGAACGCGCCGGGCTGACCGTGATCCCGTTCGGCGGCGGGCAGACCGAGAAGCAGGTGCAACTGATCCAGGATTTCCGTCCGGACATCATCATGGTGACGCCGAGCTACATGCTGTCGATCGCCGACGAGTTCGAGCGGCAAGGCGTCGATCCCGCGCAAAGCTCGCTGCGCATCGGCATCTTCGGCGCGGAGCCGTGGACCAACGACATGCGCGCCGCGATCGAGCGCCGCATGGGCATCGACGCGGTCGACATCTACGGGCTGTCCGAAGTGATCGGCCCGGGCGTCGCATCCGAATGCGTCGAAACCAAGGACGGCCCGACGATCTGGGAAGACCACTTCTACCCGGAAGTCATCGATCCGGAGACGGGCGAAGTACTGCCCGACGGCGAGCTGGGCGAACTCGTGTTCACGTCGCTGACGAAGGAGGCACTGCCGATCGTCCGCTACCGGACCCGCGACCTGACGCGCCTGTTGCCCGGCACCGCGCGCACGATGCGCCGGATGGAAAAGATCACCGGGCGCTCGGACGACATGATGATCGTGCGCGGCGTCAACGTGTTCCCGACGCAGATCGAGGAACAACTGCTCCGGCAGCGCGCGCTCGCGCCGCATTACCAGATCGTGCTGACGAAGGAGGGGCCGCTCGACGTGCTGACGCTGAACGTCGAGCCCTGCCCCGAGACCGCGCCGGACACGGCGACGATCGACGCGGCAAAGCAGGCGCTCGCGCACGACATCAAGTCGCTGATCGGCGTGACCGCGGTGGTCAACGTGCTGCCGGTCAACGGCATCGAGCGCTCGGTCGGCAAGGCGCGCCGGGTCGTGGACAAACGCAAGGGTTGACGCGGGCGTCGCCCGCCGATGCAAAAAGCCCGATCGGTTTCGAACCGATCGGGCTTTTTCATCCAGCCTGGTGCGTCAAGCAACTTCCGCGAGGCGCCTGCCTGCCGCCTGCATCACGAGTTCGGGAACAGCAGCCACATCCGGCCGATCTGCTTCATCCGCCCCGCCTGGTCGCCGGCATCGTCGCCGAGCCCCCAGAAGTAGTCGGCCCGCACGCCGCCCTTGATCGCGCTGCCCGTATCCTGCGCGAACACGAGGCGATTCATCGGTGTGTTGGTCAGTGGACGCGTCGTCTGCAGGAACACCGGCGTCCCGAGCGGAATCGCCGACGGATCGACCGCGATCGAACGCTCGGGCGTCAGCGGCACGCCGAGCGCGCCGACCGGACCGTCCGCGCCGCCATGCGGCGCCTCTTCCTTCGACGGCATCTCGCGGAAGAACACGAAACGCGGATTCGTGTCGAGCAGCGCGTCGACGCGGGTCGGGTTCGCCTTCGCCCACGCCTTGATGCCCTGCATCGTCGCCTGGGCCGGCGTCAGCTCGCCGCGGTCGATCAGCCACTTGCCGATCGAGCGGTACGGCTGGTTGTTGGTGCCGCCGTAGCCGACCCGCATCACCGAGCCGTCGTCGAGCAAAACGCGCCCGGAGCCCTGCACCTGCAGGAAGAACGCCTCGATCGGATCGTCGACCCACACCAGCTCGTTGCCGTTCAGGACGCCTGCGCGCTCGAGCTGCGCCCGCGCCGGCAGCGCGGCGCCCGCGCGATAGCCGGCCGGCCAGCGGTAGAGCGCGGTCTGATACGGCCCGCGCCGCACGCGCGAACCGCGCAGCAGCGGCTCGTAATAGCCGGTGACGAGGCCATCGAGCGTGCCGTCGCTGTTCGCGAACTGGAACGGCGTGAAATACGTTTCGAAGAACGCGCGCGCGCTGCTGACGTCGAGCTCGTCGAGCCGCTCGGCCGCCGCGCACGCACGCTGCCATGCGGGCTGGCGCGCCAGCCGCGCGCAGTTCTGCCGCAGCGCGACCGTCGCGCCGATCAGCGAGTCGTCCTGCCAGCCCGGCACCTGCTGCCAGGCGACCGGCGTCAGTCGCGTGGCGGCGACCTGCCCCGGCACGATCGCCGCGCCGGCCGGCGGCTTCAGGGAAGACGTCCGCGTCGGCGCGCCGCCGCATGCGGCAAGCAGCGCCGCCGTCGCGACCGCCGCCGCCCAGCCCGCCAACCGGGGGCCAAACCACATACAATGTTCGTTCTTGATGGAAACCGCCATGTCAGATCTTCTCGACCAATATCCGATGCTCATCTTCGCGCTGGAAGCCTTCCTCGCGCTCGCCCTGCTGATCTTCATCGTCGCGTGGACAGCGTCGGGCCGGAAGAAGCACGCCCGCGACAACGACCGCCCGTCCCGCTGAGCGCGCCGCGCCGTGCACGCTCAATGAAGCGTGCGCGGCATGTGCAGCGCGAACTCGTCGATCGGCGCGTCGAAGCGCTCGCCGTCCTCGGCAACGCAGAAGTACGAACCGCGCATCGTGCCGACCGGCGTCGCGATCACTGCCCAGCTCGTGTATTCGAACTGCTCGCCCGGCTGCAGCAGCGGCTGGTGGCCGACGACGCCGAGCCCCTTCACTTCCTGCACGTGGCTCTCGCTGTCCGTGATGATCCAGTGACGCGCGATCAGCTGCGCCGCGACCTGCCCGCTGTTGCGGATCGTCAGCGTGTACGCGAATGCGTATTGACGGCGTTCGGGGTCGGATTGTTCCGGCAAGTAGCTGGTTTTCACCGTCACGGTGAACTGATACTGACTCATGGTGATTCCGCTGGGTAGTGACCGGCCCGCGCCGGCATCGTCCGACGCGGGGCCGCGGACGCGCCGCTTTGGTTCGGCATTCTGCTTCATGCGGCACCAGCCCGCAACCGCGCGCGCCGCCGCCGGGCGGTAGAATGACGGTTTTGCGCCGCCCCCTCCCCGCTCCTCAGCCATGACTCAATTCCGCATCGCTCCCAGCATCCTGTCGGCCGACTTCGCACGGCTCGGCGAAGAAGTCCGCAACGTGGTCGCCGCCGGCGCCGACTGGATCCACTTCGACGTGATGGACAACCATTACGTCCCGAACCTGACGATCGGCCCGCTCGTCTGCGAGGCGATCCGTCCGCACGTGCAGGTGCCGATCGACGTGCACCTGATGGTGCGCCCGGTCGACCGGATCGTGCCCGATTTCGCGAAAGCGGGCGCGAACCTGATCAGCTTCCACCCGGAAGGCTCCGATCACATCGACCGCACGCTGTCGCTGATCCGCGACCACGGCTGCAAGGCCGGCCTCGTGTTCAACCCGGCGACGCCGCTGAACTATCTCGACTACGTGATGGACCGTCTCGACTTCGTGCTGCTGATGTCGGTGAACCCGGGCTTCGGCGGCCAGTCGTTCATTCCGGAAACGCTGAACAAGCTGCGCGAGACGCGCGCACGCATCGACGCGTATAAGGAGCGCACCGGCCGCGAGATCCTGCTCGAGGTCGACGGCGGCGTGAAGGCCGACAACATCGCGGAAATCGCGGCGGCCGGCGCGGACACCTTCGTCGCGGGCTCGGCGATCTTCGGCAAGCCCGACTATCGCAAGGTGATCGACGAAATGCGCAGCCAGCTCGCGACAGTCACGCGGAGCTGACGCCGTGAGCAAATCTAACCCGCCCGAAGCGAAAGCGGCCGCACCTGAGCCGGCCGCACCTAAGCCGGCCGCGCCGATCCACTTCGCCGCGCCGCGCATCGACGCGGCGCTGATCGACCTCGACGGCACGATGGTCGATACCGCCGACGATTTCACCGCTGGCCTGAACGGCATGCTGGCGAAGCTCGGTGCGCCGGCGACGTCGCGCGACGAAGTGATCGGCTACGTCGGCAAGGGCTCCGAGCATCTGATCCAGAGCGTGCTGAAGCCGCGCTTTTCCGCAGACGAAGCGCACGCGCGCTTCGACGACGCGCTCGCGATCTACCAGGCCGAATACGCGAAGATCAACGGCCGCCACACGCGCCTCTACCCGGACGTCGCGGCCGGTCTCGACGCGCTGCGCGCCGACGGCATCAAGCTCGCGTGCGTAACCAACAAGCCGCACCGCTTCGCGATCGAACTGCTCGAGCAGTACGGGCTGGTCGACCGCTTCGGCATCGTGCTCGGCGGCGACAGCGTGCCGCGCAAGAAGCCCGACCCGCTGCCGATGCTGACCGCGTGCGATGCGCTCGGCGTCGCGCCGGACGTCTCGGTGGCGATCGGCGACTCGGAAAACGACGCGCTCGCGGGCCGCGCGGCGGGCATGGCGACGCTGACGGTGCCGTACGGCTACAACCATGGCAAGGCTATACAAACGATAAATTCGGATGGTATAGTCGGCTCGTTGCTGGTCGCAGCCTGCGCGATCGCCGCGCACAACGCCGGCCGGCCAACCGTCTGATCTAATTCTTCCATCCGCATGTTTCTGAACAAAAAACGGAGTCTGAGCAGCATCGACCGGGGAGCCTGGCCCTGGCGTCGCTGGTCGCGCTAACCTCTTCGATGAGGTGCGCTGAAGCACGACTTCAGCGCCGTTTTTTTGTCTCGCTGCGCATCCGCGCGCCGATCGCCGCTCCACCTCGAGTCCTACCGCACCCGAACGCTTGCGTTCAGGGACGGTCGCAGGCTGGCGACGCTCGCGCTTCGGAGCCCGCACGCCGGCACCAGGCACACCACGATCGACCGCCGTTTCGCCGTCAGCAGCCGCGCAGCATCACGTGATCCCCGGCGCATCCCGCCGCTCGTCCAGAACAGGACCGGAACATGACCGAACTCGAATTCCAATCGCTCGCGAACGAAGGCTACAACCGCATTCCGCTGATCGCGGAAGCCCTGGCCGATCTCGAAACGCCGCTGTCCCTCTACCTGAAGCTGGCGCAGCCGGAACGCGGCGGCGCCAACTCGTTCCTGCTCGAATCGGTGGTCGGCGGCGAACGCTTCGGCCGCTACTCGTTCATCGGCCTGCCGGCCCGCACGCTCGTGCGCGCTCGCGCCGGCGTCTCCGAAGTGGTGCGCGACGGCCAGGTCGTCGAAACGCACGACGGCGATCCGTTCGAATTCATCGCCGCGTTCCAGGCGCGCTTCAAGGTCGCGCAGCGTCCGGGCCTGCCCCGCTTCTGCGGCGGCCTCGCCGGCTACTTCGGCTACGACGCGGTGCGCTACATCGAGAAGAAGCTCGCGCACACCGCGCCGCGCGACGATCTCGGCCTGCCCGACATCCAGCTGCTGCTGACGGAGGAAGTCGCCGTCATCGACAACCTGGCCGGCAAGCTGTACCTGATCATCTACGCCGATCCGGGCCAGCCCGAGGCGTACACGAAGGCGAAGCAGCGCCTGCGCGAGCTGAAGCAGCGGCTGCGCGCGACCGTGCAGCCGCCCGTCACGTCGCCGAGCGTGCGCACCGAGACGTTCCGCGAGTTCAAGAAGGACGACTATCTGGCCGCCGTGCGCCAGGCGAAGGAATACATCGCGGCCGGCGAGCTGATGCAGATCCAGGTCGGCCAGCGCCTGACGAAGCCGTATCGCGACAACCCGTTGTCGCTGTACCGTGCGCTGCGCTCGCTGAATCCGTCGCCGTACATGTATTACTACAACTTCGGCGATTTCCACGTGGTCGGCGCGTCGCCGGAAATCCTCGTGCGCCAGGAGAAGCGCGGCGACGACCAGATCGTCACGATCCGCCCGCTCGCCGGCACGCGGCCGCGCGGCAACACGCCGGAACGCGACGCGGAACTCGCGACCGAGCTGCTCAACGATCCGAAGGAGATCGCCGAGCACGTGATGCTGATCGACCTCGCGCGCAACGACGTGGGCCGCATCGCGGAAATCGGCTCGGTGCAGGTGACCGACAAGATGGTGATCGAGAAATACTCGCACGTGCAGCACATCGTCAGCTCGGTCGAAGGCAAGCTGAAGCCCGGCATGACGAACTATGACGTGCTGCGCGCGACGTTCCCGGCCGGCACGCTGTCGGGCGCGCCGAAGGTGCGCGCGATGGAGCTGATCGACGAGCTCGAGCCGGTCAAGCGCGGGCTGTACGGCGGCGCCGTCGGCTACCTGTCGTTCTCGGGCGAGATGGATCTCGCGATCGCGATCCGCACCGGCCTGATCCACAACGGCAACCTGTACGTGCAAGCGGCGGCCGGCGTCGTCGCGGATTCGGTGCCCGAATCCGAATGGCAAGAGACCGAGAACAAGGCGCGCGCGGTGCTGCGTGCGGCCGAACAGGTCCAAGACGGCCTCGACAGCGACTTCTGACCGGAGACTGACCATGCTGCTCATGATCGACAACTACGACTCGTTCACCTACAACCTGGTCCAGTACTTCGGTGAACTGGGCGAGGACGTGCGCACCTATCGCAACGACGAGATCACGCTCGACGAGATCGCGCGCCTGAATCCCGCCGCGATCTGCCTGTCGCCCGGACCGAGCAACCCGCAGCACGCGGGCATCACGCTCGACGTGCTGCGCGAATTCGCGGGCAAGAAGCCGATCCTCGGCGTGTGCCTCGGCCACCAGGCGATCGGCGAGGCGTTCGGCGGCCGCGTCGTGCGCGCGAAGACCATCATGCACGGCAAGGTGAGCCGGATCGAAACCGACTGCCGCGGCGTGTTCGCGGACCTGCCGAAGCACTTCGACGTCACGCGCTACCACTCGCTCGCGATCGAGCGCGAATCGCTGCCGGACTGTCTCGAGATCTCCGCGTGGACCGACGACGGCGAGATCATGGGCGTGCGCCACAAGACGCTGCCGATCGAAGGCGTGCAGTTCCACCCGGAATCGATCCTGTCCGAGCACGGCCATGCGCTGCTCGAGAACTTCCTGAAAGACGCGCGCGCAGCCGCCGCGCACACTGCCTGACCGGAGCCTCACGATGACGATCACCCCACAGGAAGCGCTGCAGCGCACGATCGAGCACCGCGAGATCTTCCACGACGAGATGCTGCACCTGATGCGGCTCATCATGCGCGGCGACATGTCGCCGGTGATGGCCGCCGCGATCATCACCGGCCTGCGCGTGAAGAAGGAAACGATCGGCGAAATCACCGCCGCCGCGACCGTGATGCGCGAATTCGCGAACCACGTGCACGTGGCGGACAACTCGAATTTCGTCGACATCGTCGGCACCGGCGGCGACGGCTCGCACACGTTCAACATCTCGACCGCGACGATGTTCGTCACGGCCGCGGCCGGCGCAAAGGTCGCGAAGCACGGCAACCGCGGCGTGTCGAGCAAGTCCGGCAGCGCCGACGTGCTCGAGGCGCTCGGCGTCAACATCGACCTGAAGCCGGACCAGGTGGCCGCATCGATCGCCGAGACCGGGATGGGCTTCATGTTCGCGCCGAACCACCATCCGGCGATGAAGAACATCGCGGCCGTGCGCCGCGAGCTCGGCGTGCGGACGATCTTCAACATCCTCGGCCCGCTGACCAATCCGGCCGGCGCGCCGAACCAGCTGATGGGCGTGTTCCACCCGGACCTCGTCGGCATCCAGGTGCGCGTGATGCAGCGCCTCGGCGCGCAGCACGTGCTCGTCGTGTACGGCAAGGACGGGATGGACGAGGTGTCGCTCGGCGCCGCGACGCTCGTCGGCGAGCTGCGCGACGGCGAGGTGCACGAGTACGAGATCCATCCGGAGGACTTCGGCCTGCAGATGGTGTCGAACCGCTCGCTGAAGGTGGAAAATGCCGACGAATCGCGCGTGATGCTGCTCGGCGCGCTCGACAACCAGCCGGGCGTCGCGCGCGAGATCGTTACGCTGAATGCGGGCACCGCGCTGTATGCGGCGAACGTCGCCGCGTCGATCGCCGACGGCATCCAACTCGCCCGCGAGGCAATCGCGAGCGGCAAGGCGCGCGCGAAGGTCGACGAGCTGGTGCGCTTCACGCAGCAGTTCAAGCGCTGATCCGCCCTTTCGAACCCGAATCAAGCACGAGACTCCCATGAGCGACATCCTCGAACGAATCATTGCCGTCAAGCGCGAAGAAATCGCGGCGGCCATGCGCAGCACACCGCTCGAAGCGCTGAAGCTGGACGCGTCCGCGCGCGACCTGCGCGACTTCGTCGGCGCGCTGCGTGCGAAGCACGCGGCCGGCCAGCCCGCCGTGATCGCCGAAATCAAGAAGGCCAGCCCGTCGAAGGGCGTGCTGCGCGAGCACTTCGTGCCGGCCGACATCGCGCGGTCGTACGCGACGCACGGCGCCGCCTGCCTGTCGGTGCTGACCGACGAGCAGTTCTTCCAGGGCGGCGTCCGCTATCTGGAGGAAGCGCGCGCGGCCTGCACGCTGCCGGTGCTGCGCAAGGACTTCATCGTCGATGCGTACCAGATCCTCGAAGCGCGCGCGATGGGCGCCGACGCGATCCTGCTGATCGCCGCCGCGCTCGACACGCCGTTGATGCAGGACCTGGAGGCGTATGCGCACTCGCTCGGTCTCGCGGTGCTGGTCGAAGTGCACGACCGCGACGAGATGGAGCAGGCGCTGACGCTCAAGACGCCGCTCCTCGGCATCAACAACCGCAACCTGCGCACGTTCGAAACGTCGATCCGGACCACGCTCGACATGCTCGACATGATCCCGCCGGACCGGATCGTCGTGACCGAATCGGGCATCCTGTCGCGCATCGACGTCGACACGATGCGCGCGGCGAACGTGAACACGTTCCTCGTCGGCGAGGCGTTCATGCGCGCCGAGCAACCGGGTGAAGAGCTCGCGCGGATGTTCTTCTGATGGCGATCGAAAAGGAAATCAAGCTCGCGCTGCCGGCCGGACAGGCCGCGGCCGCGCAGCAATTCTTCGCGACGCTGACCGGCGAGCCCGGCCGCGAGATCGCGCTCGCGAACGTCTACTACGACACGCCGGATCTCGCGCTCGCCCGCTCGAAGAGCGCGGTGCGCGTGCGCCGCGCGCCGCACGGCTGGCTGCAGACGTTCAAGACGGTCGGCACCGCGGAAGGCGGGCTGCATCGGCGTCACGAATGGGAGCTGCCGGTGGCCGGCGACGCGCTCGAGATCGACGCGCTCGTCGCGGCGTGCGACGTGGCTGAAGCCGCCGCCGCGCTGCGCAGCGCGGCGCCCGCGCTGCGCGCGCTGTTCCGCACCGATTTCACGCGCACGCTGTGGCGCATCGCGATCGGCGGCGCGACCGTCGAAGCGGCGGTGGATCTCGGCGAGATCGTCGTCCAGGCCGAAAGCGAAACGCGCCGTGAACCGATCAGCGAAATCGAACTCGAACTGATCGACGGCCCGGAGTCGGCGCTCGCGACGCTCGCCGCCGAGCTGCAGCAGGCGCTGCCCGGCCTCGTCCCCGAAAACATCAGCAAGGCGCAGCGCGGCTACCGGCTGCGCGCGCAATAATCACGCATGGCAACCCGCAAGACTTCCCGCGCGCCGCAGCAGGCGTCGCTGTTCGACGATCTCGTCACCGATACACCCGCCGGCTCCCCGTCATCCAAGGCCGCCGCCCCCGCGGCTCCGGCGACTGACCCAACTTCGGCCGCCCCGGCCGCCCCGGCCGCGCCTGCCGCGACGCCGGGTGACATCCAGCATCTCGCCGCCCAATTCGACGCGCTGCCCGACGCATGGCGCGAGGTCCTCGCGCCGTTCGTCGCCAGCGACGCCTATGGCCCGCTGTGCCGCTTCGTCGACAGCGAACGCGCCGCCGGCAAGACCGTCTATCCGACCGACGTGTTCCGCGCGCTGCGGCTCACGAGCCCGGACGACGTGAAAGTCGTGATCCTCGGCCAGGACCCGTATCACGGCGACGACCGCGGCACGCCGCAGGCGCACGGCCTCGCGTTCTCGGTGCCGCCGGCGGTCAAGCCGCCGCCGTCGCTGCGCAACATCTTCAAGGAAATCGCCGCGAACTTCGGCCACGACACGCCGCGTCACGGCTGTCTCGACTCGTGGGCGCGCCAGGGCGTGCTGCTGCTCAACACCGTGCTGACGGTCGAGCGCGGCGCGGCGGCCAGCCACGCGAAGCGCGGCTGGGAGCAATGCACGGACACGCTGATTCACGAGCTGGCGAACCGCCATCGCGGGCTGGTGTTCATGCTGTGGGGCGCGCACGCGCAGGCCAAGCGCGCGCTGTTCGACGCCAACGCGCATTGCGTGCTCGAAGCGCCGCATCCGTCGCCGCTGTCCGCGCATCGCGGCTTCCTCGGCTGCCGCCATTTCGCGCTCGCGAACGATTACCTCGCGGCGCACGATCGCGCGCCGATCGACTGGCGCCTGCCGGACGAGGCCGAGACGTTCGCGTAACGCCGCCACGTTTGCGCCCCACAGGCAAAAACGCCGCGCACCTTCCGGTACGCGGCGTTTTTGTTTGCCTTGGCTGACGGACGCGCCGCCACCGGCCTTACGCGGCGGCGATCGCTTCGCGTGCGCTGGCGAGCGCCGCACCCTGCGCATCCGGCCCAAGGTTCAGGCCTTCCGCATGAATGAAGTTCACGTCGGTCATGCCCACGAAGCCGAGGAACGTGCGCAGGAACGGCGTCTGGCTGTCGTTCGGCGTACCGAGGTACTTGCCGCCGCGCGCCGTCACCACGTGCACCTTCTTGCCCTTGATCAGGCCTTCCGGGCCGTTCTCGGTGTAACGGAACGTGACGCCGGCGCGTGCGATCCAGTCGAAGTACGTCTTCAGTTGCGACGAGACGCCGAAGTTGTACATCGGCGCGCCGATCACGACGATGTCCGCGGCTTGCAGCTCGGCGATCAGCGCATCGCTCTTCGCGACGATCGCATTCTGTTCCGCGCTGCGCTGGTCGGCCGGCGTGAAGAACGCGCCGAGCACCGATTCGTCGAGATGCGGCAGCGCGTCGGCCAGCAGATCACGGACCACGACCTTCGCGCCGGGGTTCGACTGTTGCAGCTTTGCCGTCAGTTCATTGGCCAGCAGCGTGGACTGCGCGCCTTGCGTACGCGCCGCGGAATTGATTTGCAGAATGGTCGTCATGTCGGGCTCCAGTTGGTTTGCGCTTGTGCAGCGCGAGTGACGCCATTGTGCTCGGCGCCCTCATCCCGAAAAAGCAGGCTCAGGGCGACGGATTGTTGCAGCAGCAGAACAATGCATGATTGCGCCCTCATTACGCACCGATTGCTGGAGCCCGCCCGCTCAGCCCTTCAGCCAGGCTTCCCGCGCGGTGTGCAGCGCCGCCGGCTTCGCCGCGGCGGTGAGCTTGTAGCGCGCGACCTCGGGGCCATCGAGCTTCAGCTTCGCGGTGCGCAACTCGTCGCGGCGGAATGCGTGAATCTCGACCTTGTCGCCCGGCCGGTAGCGCGCGAGCAGCGCGTCGAGGTTCGTGCCGGTCACGCGCAGCCCGTCGAGCGCGATCAGCGTGTCGCCGGCCGACAGCCCGGCGCGGTGCGCGGCGCCGCCCTCGTAGACCGCCGCCAGCGTGCAGTCCGCGCCGCCGCGCAGGCGCGCGCCGATCGTCGGCTTCGCCTGCGCGCCGTTCGCGCCGAGATCCGGTTCGAGGGTCACGCCGAACGGCGCGAGCAGGTCGGCGAGCGGCAGGTCACGCGTGCCGTGCACCGCATCGGCGTACAGGCGGCCGAGCGCGACGCCGGTCGCCTCCTCGATCAGCGCCTCGACTTCATCCTCGCCGACGCCGGCCTGCTTGCCGCGATAGAAGTCGCGGCCGTAGCGCTGCCACAGCAGCCGCATCACGTCGTCGAGCGACTTGCGCTGGCGGGTCTGCGCGCGGATCGCGAGATCGAACGCGAGCGCGACGAGCGAGCCCTTCGTGTAGTAGCTGACGATCGCATTCGTCGCGTTCTCGTCCTGCCGGTAGTACTTGATCCACGTGTCGAACGAGCTTTCGGCGACGCTCTGCTTCAGGCGGCCGGTGCCGCGCTGCACGCCGCCGATCGTGCGGCCGAGCGTCGCGAAATATTCGGCCTGCGACATCAGCCCGCTGCGCACCAGCATCAGGTCGTCGTAATACGACGTGAAGCCTTCGAACAGCCACAGCAGCGACGTGTAGTTTTCCTGCGCGAGGTCGTACGGCACGAAAGCCGCCGGCTTGATGCGCTTCACGTTCCACGTATGGAAGTACTCGTGGCTGCACAGGCCGAGATACGTGCGATAGCCTTCCGACGCTTCCGGGCGGCCCTTCACCGGCAGATCGGTGCGGTTGCAGATCAGTGCGGTCGATGCGCGATGCTCGAGACCGCCGTAGCCGTCGCTGACCGCGAGCGTCATGAACACGTAGCGGTCCATCGGCGCCTGCTTCGACTTCGGCTCGAACAGCGCGATCTGCGCTTCGCACACGCGCTTCAGGTCAGTGCGCAGCCGCTCCATGTCGAGCTGCGTCACGCGCCCCGCGACCACGATGTCGTGCGGCACGCCGTGCGCGTCGAAGGTCGCGAGCGCGAATTCGCCGATCGTCACCGGATGATCGATGAGTTCGTCATAGTTCGATGCGCGATACGCGCCGAACGCGTAGCGCTTCGTGCCGCGCGCCTCGGGCAGCGCAGTCGCGACGCGCCACGTGCGGAACGCCGCGCCCGCGGGCTTTGCGATCTCCACCTCGCACGGCGCGTCCTCGCGGCCGACGGCGCCCAGGAACACCGCCGTGCCGTTGAAGAAGCCGCCCGTGTCGTCGAGGTACGCGGAGCGCACCGACAGGTCCCACGCGTAGACGTCGTAGCGCAGCGTCAGCGCGCCCTTCACCGGCGCGGCCTGCCAGCTGCGCTTGTCGGTCTTCGCGACGCGCACCTTGCGGCCGGCTTCGTTGAACGCCTGCAGCGTCACGATGTTGCGCGCGAACTCGCGCACGAGATAGCTGCCCGGAATCCACACCGGCAGTGAGAACCGCTGCCCTTCGGGGTCGGGATCGGCGACCGTCACCGACACCTCGAACAGGTGCGCGGCAGGATCTTTCGGGGCAATCGAATAGCGGATCGGCGTTTTCATCGTGGGAATCGGTCGGGGAGGCGGCGTCAGAAACGACGAGAGGCGCCGGGCGGGAACCCCGTGCGCCCCTCGCGCCGGCCGGGCCTGGCGGCCCGGCGCATCAATCGGTTACTTGTTCGAAGCGAGCGCCTGATTCAGCTGCTCGGCGGACACGGCGCCCGGCAGGCGGCGGCCGTCCGGCAGGAAAATCGTCGGCGTGCCGGTGACGTTCATCCCGCGGCCGAGCGCGAGGTTCTTGTCGAGCGCGCTCGTGTCGCAACTTGCGGCGTTCGCCGGCGCGCGATGGTCGAGCATCCAGCCCTCCCACGTCTTCGCGCGGTCGGTCGCGCACCAGATCGCCTTCGACTTCGCGGTCGAATCCGGCGACAGCACCGGGTACAGGAACGTGTAGACCGTGACATTGTCGACCGACTGCAGCGTCGTCTCGAGCTTCTTGCAGTACGGGCAGTTCGGATCGGAGAACACGGCGATCTTGCGCGCGCCGTTGCCCTTCACGACCTTGATCGCATTGGCGAACGGCAGGCTCGCGAAGTCGATCTTGTTGATTTCGGCGAGGCGCGCCTCGGTCAGGTTCTTGCGCGTTTTCGCATCGACGAGATCGCCGAGCAGCACGTAGTCGCCGGACGCGTCGCTGTAGATGATCTGCGAGCCGAGATTCACTTCGTACAGGCCGGCGACCGGCGATTTCGCCACGCTCTTGATCGGCGCGTCGCTGCCGAGACGGGTCTGCAGCGTCGCTTTCAGCTTGTCGGTGGTCTGGTCAGCCTGCGCGGTGCAGCCCAGCGTCGCCGCGGCGACGGCCAGCGCCAGCGAGGCGATGCGGATCGTTTTTTTCATCGAGGTCTTCCTTCAGCTCATTCGGAGTGCACGGCACAGTGTACGCCGTAACGGAACCGACTCCGACCCGGGAAGTGTACGAAGGTTCGCTCAACCGAGCGCGGCGGACACGAGCCAGCGCTTGACGAGCGGCTGCGCGCCGACGAACGCCATGCCCGCATTGCGCACCGCCTTCGCGAACGGGCCGGGCGCCGCGAACAGCCGCTGCAGGCCGTCGGTCGCGATCATCAGCGCGCGGATGTCCTCGCGGCGCGACCGCTCGTAGCGGCGCAGCAGCACGGTATCGCCGAGGTTGCGGAAGCTCTCCTTGCCTGCGATCGCATCGGCGAGCGCGGCGACGTCGCGCAGCCCGAGGTTCATCCCCTGGCCCGCGAGCGGGTGGATCAGGTGCGCGGCGTCGCCGACCAGCGCGACGCGGGGCGCGATCAGCTTGTCGACGGTCTGCAGCGCGAGCGGGAAGCCGGCCGCCGGCGTCACGCATTCGAGCGTGCCGACCTGCCCGTGCGAGACCCGCTCGACTTCGGCCGCGAGCTGCGCGGGATCGAGCGTCAGCAACTGGTCCGCATGCGCGGTGTGCGCCGACCAGACGAGCGACACGTGGCCGTCCGGCAGCGGCAGCAGCGCGACGATCTCGCCGTCGCGGAACCATTGATACGCGGTCTCGCGGTGCGGCAGCGACGCCTTGAAGTTCGCGACGACGCCCGTCTGCCGATAATCGCGCCGCTCCACCTTGGCCCCCATTTGCGAGCGGACCCACGAATGCGCGCCGTCCGCGCCGACGACCAGGTCGGCTTCGAGCACCTGCCCCGACGACAGCGTGAGCACGGCCGCGTCGTCGCGCACGTCGAAACCCTGCGCGCGCGCGTCGAACCACGTCAGGTTCGGCTGGAACCGCAGCGCGGCGTCGAGCGAGGTCTCGATCAGCGACGATTCGACGATCCACGCGAGCTGCGGCACCGACGCCTGGTACGCGGAGAAATGGAGTTCGGCGTGCGCGTCGCCGTAGACGCGCATGTCGTAGACGGGCGCAAGCCGCGTGTGATCGAGCGCCTGCCAGACTCGCAGCCGTTCGAGCAGCGCCTGCGAGCTGGACGACAGCGCGTAGATGCGCGTGTCGAACGCGAGATCGGCGGGGCGCGGCGTCGCCGGCTGGGCGAGCAATGCGGTCTTGTAGCCGGATTGGGTCAGCGCGAGCGCGGCCGTCTTGCCGACGAGCCCGCCGCCGACCACGGCGACGTCGAAGATGTGGTGGGCAGTCATGGCGGGCATTATAGCCGCGGGGCCAAACCCTTATGCGGCCGGACTTTGCGGGAAATCAGGGGAATCGCTGGATAGCGCCGCCGCGGTCGGCCGCACGGCGTCGTCCGTTCGGCCGACACCCGGAAACCGGCGCGGCGGCACGGTACAATAGCGCCTTTGAACGCCGGCTCGTCGCGCGATGCGACGGCCGCCCCCTTGTCCCGCGCCGCCGCGCCCCGCCCGGCCGCGCCGCTTCACCCGTTCGAAGGATTCCATGAGCCTCAAATGCGGCATCGTCGGCTTGCCCAACGTCGGCAAGTCCACCCTGTTCAATGCGCTGACCAAGGCCGGCATCGCCGCCGAGAACTATCCGTTCTGCACGATCGAGCCGAACGTCGGCGTCGTCGAAGTGCCGGACACGCGCCTGAAGGCGCTCGCCGAGATCATCAACCCCGAGCGCGTCGTGCCGGCCGTCGTCGAATTCGTCGACATCGCGGGCCTCGTCGCGGGCGCGAGCAAGGGCGAAGGCCTCGGCAACCAGTTCCTCGCGAACATCCGCGAAACCGACGCGATCACGCACGTCGTGCGCTGCTTCGAGGACGAGAACGTCATCCACGTCGCCGGCAAGGTGAGCCCGATCGACGACATCGAGGTGATCAATACCGAACTCGCGCTCGCCGACCTCGGCACCGTCGAGAAGGCGCTCACGCGCTACTCGAAGGCCGCCAAGTCGGGCAACGACAAGGAAGCGGCGAAGCTCGTCGCGGTGCTCGACAAGGTGCGCGCGCAGCTCGACCAGGGCAAGGCCGTGCGCGGCCTCGCGCTGTCCGACGACGAACAGGCGCTGCTCAAGCCGTTCTGCCTGATCACCGCGAAGCCGGCGATGTACGTCGCGAACGTGAAGGACAACGGCTTCGAGAACAACCCGCACCTCGACGCGGTACGCAAGTACGCGGAAAGCGAGAACGCGCCGGTCGTCGCGGTATGCGCGGCGATCGAGGCGGAAATCGCCGATCTCGACGACGCGGACAAGGAAGCGTTCCTCGCCGACATGGGCATGGACGAGCCGGGCCTCGACCGCGTGATCCGCGCGGGCTTCAAGCTGCTCGGCCTGCAGACCTACTTCACCGCCGGCGTGAAGGAAGTGCGCGCGTGGACGATCCACGTCGGCGATACGGCCCCGCAGGCGGCCGGCGTGATCCACACCGACTTCGAGCGCGGCTTCATCCGCGCGCAGACGATCGCGTTCGACGACTTCATCGCGTACAAGGGCGAACAGGGCGCGAAGGAAGCCGGCAAGATGCGTGCGGAAGGCAAGGAATACGTCGTGCATGACGGCGACGTGATGAACTTCCTGTTCAACGTCTGAACGAACGGCCGGCATCGGCCGGCCCGTCTCCTGCAAGCCCGCGGCCCACGGTGGTCGCGGGCTTTTTTGTTGCGGCTGCCACATGCGCCCGGCGACAGGCGAAAACGTCGCCACGCATCCGAAGACTTGCGCAGCGGGTTATCCGATTATTTCGATTTTGTTCACTATAGCCATCGCCGACATCATTCGATTCATTTTCAAAAGCGGCAACGCCACAAGAACAACCAATTCAATCAAAAAATCAGATGTTTTAAAAAAGATCCCACCAGTACAATGACTCGCCTCCCATACCAAAACAAAATAATCAGAGGCGAAGAAGTCGCTTTATACGATCAATCACAATCATATAAGGGGCTGACCAATGAAAAATCATCACAACCCATTTCGAGGTGCCTCAGTCGCGCTGGCCGTGTTGTGCATGCATGCAGGGCCGCTGTACGCGCAATCCCTCCCCGGAATTCCCGATCCCGCGGCGGTCGGGCTGACGCCGGGTGTCGGGCAGAACGGCGCGCCGACCGTATCCGCGTGTTTTTATAATTACCGCACGCACGTTTCCGCCGGCTTTCCCACCCAGATCGCATCGGGCTGGATCGTCACCAATCAGCTCAATAATCCGCAATGCATTCCGCCCGGCGGACTTCCGGGTCCCAATTGGCAGGAAATGACGTATTTCAGAGACATGCCCGTGGGATCGACCATCTCGGCCTGCTGGAGTTTTTCGTGGCCGGCCAACTGGCAACCGATTGGCTATACCACCGATCCGTCGAAGTGCGGCTACTATCCGAGCGGTCCCATACCGGGCGCTCAGCCCAATGTCGTATTCCTGAAACGGACGCAATGACGCCGCCCAACCGCCCTGCGCAGGCTTGCCCCGGCTCCCGCCGGGGCCACGCCCCTTACCGCAGGCTCGCCGACACCTTCCCCGCCGGCTCGCGCGCCACCCGCGCCCGCCGGTTGAGCCACGACGCGGCCAGCACGATCAGCGCAAGCACCGCCGTCGCGCCCACTTCCATCCGGTGATCCTCGCTCACCAGCATCACGGTCAGCGTGCTGCAGATGAACACGATCACCGCCCACGTGAGCCACGGGAACATCCACATCCGCAGCGTCAGGTTCGCGCCGCTGACGTCGAGAATCCGGCGCATCCGCAGCTGCGAGATCGCGATCACGAGATACACGAGCAGCGCGATCGCGCCCGACGTCGCGAGCAGGAAGCCGAACACGTGCTCAGGCATCAGGTAGTTCGCGATCACGGTCAGGAAGCCGAACGCGGTCGACGCGAGCACCGCCGCGCGCGGCGTGCCGGTCGAATCGGTGCGATGCAGGAACGCGGGCGCATCCTGGCGCTTCGACAGCGAGAACAGCATCCGCGATGCGGTGTACAGCGCCGAGTTCAGGCAGCTCGCGACCGACACCAGCACGATCACGTCGATGATCGCCTTCGCGTGCGGAATGCCGATCAGCTCCATCGCGCGCTGATACGAACCGTGCGCCGGCAGCAGCGGGTCGTTCCACGGCACGATCGCCGCGACGACGAGGATCGAGCCGAGATAGAAGAGCGTGATGCGCCAGATCACCGAATTGGTGGCGCGCACGATCTGGCGCTGCGGGTTGTCCGATTCGGCGGCCGCGATCGTGACGATCTCGGTGCCGAGGAACGAGAACATCGTCGTCAGCATCGCCGCGAGCACCGCGCCGGCGCCCTTCGGCATGAAGCCCTCGTGCGCGAACAGGTTCGATACGCCCGATACGCTCGGCACCGGCAGCAGCCCGACGATCGCCGCGCCGCCGATCGCGAGGAACACGACGATTGCGACGACCTTGATCAGCGCGAACCAGAATTCGAACTCGCCGTAATGCTTGACGGAGAAGAGGTTGGTGAGCGTCAGCACGGACGTGATGCCGAGCGCGAAGACCCACGTGGCGACGCCCGGGAACCAGGCATTGAGAATGGTCGCGGCGGCGGTCGCCTCGATCGGGATCACGAGCACCCAGAACCACCAGTACAGCCAGCCGATCGTGAAGCCCGCCCAGTGGCCGATCGCGCGATCGGCGTAGGTCGAGAACGAGCCGCTGTCCGGATGCGCGACGGCCATTTCGCCCAGCATGCGCATCACCAGCACGACCAGCACGCCCGCGATCGCGTACGCGAGGATCGATGCCGGGCCGGCTTCCGCGATCGCGTGGCCGGAGCCGACGAACAACCCCGCGCCGATCACGCCCGCAATCGACAGCATCGTCACGTGGCGTTGCTTCAGGCCGGTGCCGAGCCCTGACTTGCTTCCATTCATGTGTCTCTCTCCAAAAAACGGTTCCGGCATGGCCGGGTATCGCTTGAAGGCGGCGCTGGGGATTGTCGTTATCGATCCGGACTCGGCGCGGCGTGCGGCGCACGTCGGCCCAAGGCCGGATTCCCGGCCGCTCGGTCAGGGTGCGCCGCGCAGGTCTGCGAAACTGCGGGCGCGATGCGTATCGACGCATCGCGGCGCCCTTCCGTCGGCATCGTGTTCAGCCGCCTTCGAAGCGATGGAGTGTAAGCATCAAACGGTTCGCGACTAAGAACCAATTGACGAATTTCGATGGAACCACTCGTTGCATCGACGGGAACCGATGCAACAAACGCGCCGCCTCGGCTACCATGCTGGCGCGCGCGGGCCGCCGTCGCACGCCCGATACCAAGAACCGAGAGAGACCATGCCCTTGCCCGCCTTGCACACCCCGCACGCCACGCGGCTCGCGCGACTGTCGGTCGCGCTGCTGATCGCGTGCGCCGCCGTCGCCCCGCACCACGCGCTCGCCTATCGCGCGCCGCAGACCTACGGCAACGAAGCCGACCTCGACCGCCACGACACGTACCGGAATCGCGACGGCGAAACCGTGCATGCGCCGGCGCGCTCGAAATCGGGCCGCGCGCCCGAAGGCGCGAGCGCGCGCTGCCGCGACGGCACGTACAGTTTCAGCCGCCATCGGCGCGGCACGTGCTCGGGGCACGGCGGCGTCGCCGCCTGGCTCTGACCGCGCGAAACGGCCGCGCCGCGCCAGCGCCGGCCGGCGGCGAAGTACAATAGCCGCTCTCGCCGCCGACATGCGGCGACACCGGGCGACACCGCCGCACCTCACGCGGCACGCTCCGTACCGAATCACCCGACGCCGCCACGCGAGTTCGCCGAGCGGCGGTCCCAACTTCTGACTCTCACATCCACATGGCCCAATACGTTTTCACGATGAACCGGGTCGGCAAGATCGTGCCGCCCAAGCGCCAGATCCTGAAGGACATCTCGCTGTCGTTCTTTCCCGGCGCGAAGATCGGCGTGCTCGGCCTGAACGGCTCGGGCAAGTCGACGCTGATCCGCATCATGGCGGGCGTCGACAAGGACATCGAAGGCGAAGCGACGCCGATGCCGAACCTGAACATCGGCTACCTGCCGCAGGAACCGCAGCTCGACCCGACGAAGACGGTGCGCGAAGCCGTCGAGGAAGGCCTCGGCGACCTGTTCCAGGCGAACAAGAAGCTCGAGGAGATCTACGCGGCGTATGCCGAGCCGGACGCCGATTTCGACGCGCTCGCGGCCGAGCAGGCGAAGTACGAGGCGATCCTCGCGTCGAGCGACGGCGGCAGCCCCGAGCAGCAGCTCGAAGTGGCCGCCGACGCGCTGCGCCTGCCGCCGTGGGACGCGAAGATCGAGCACCTGTCGGGCGGCGAGAAGCGCCGCGTCGCGCTGTGCAAGCTGCTGCTCGAGAAGCCCGACATGCTGCTGCTCGACGAACCGACCAACCACCTCGACGCCGAATCGGTCGACTGGCTCGAGCAGTTCCTGGTGCGCTTCCCGGGCACCGTCGTCGCGGTCACGCACGATCGCTACTTCCTCGACAACGCGGCCGAGTGGATTCTCGAGCTCGACCGCGGCCACGGCATTCCGTGGAAGGGCAACTACAGCAGCTGGCTCGACCAGAAGGAAGAGCGCCTGAAGCAGGAAGAAGCATCGGAATCGGCGCGCCAGAAGGCGATCAAGAAGGAACTGGAATGGGTGCGCCAGAACCCGAAGGGCCGCCAGGCGAAGTCGAAGGCGCGTATCGCGCGCTTCGAGGAGCTGAACAGCCAGGAATACCAGAAGCGCAACGAGACGCAGGAAATCTTCATTCCGGTCGGCGACCGCCTCGGCAATGAAGTGATCGAGTTCAAGAACGTCAGCAAGGCGTACGGCGACCGCCTGCTGATCGACAACCTGAACTTCAAGATCCCGGCCGGCGCGATCGTCGGCATCATCGGCCCGAACGGCGCCGGCAAGTCGACGCTGTTCCGGATGCTGACGGGCAAGGAGCAGCCGGATTCGGGCGAGATCGTGATGGGCCCGACGGTGAAGCTCGCCTATGTCGACCAGAGCCGCGACGCGCTCGACGGCTCGAAGACGGTGTTCGAGGAAATCTCGGGCGGCGCCGACATCCTGACGGTCGGCAAGTATGAAACGCCGTCGCGCGCGTACATCGGCCGCTTCAACTTCAAGGGCGGCGACCAGCAGAAGATCGTCGGCAACCTGTCCGGCGGCGAACGCGGCCGCCTGCACCTCGCGAAGACGCTGATCGCCGGCGGCAACGTGCTGCTGCTCGACGAACCGTCGAACGACCTCGACGTCGAAACGCTGCGCGCGCTGGAAGATGCGCTGCTCGAATTCGCGGGCTCGGTGATGGTGATCTCGCACGACCGCTGGTTCCTCGACCGGATCGCGACGCACATCCTGTCGTTCGAAGGCGATTCGCAGGTGACGTTCTTCGACGGCAACTACCAGGAGTACGAAGCCGACAAGCGCGCGCGCCTCGGCGAGGAAGCCGCGAAGCCGCACCGCCTGCGCTACAAGCCGATCAGCCGCTGACCGGGCGGCCGGGGGTTACGGCTCCCGGATCGGCAAAACGACAAAGCGGGCCATGCGCCCGCTTTTTTTTCCGACGGCCGCGCGCCCGCCGCCTACGCGAGCGCGCCCAGTTCGCGCAGCCGCGCCTCGGTGGCCGCGCCGCTCGTGTGGTGAATGCCGTGCCAGCCGAGCGCCGTCGCGGCGGCGGCGTTGTTCGCGTTGTCGTCGATGAACGCCAGCTCGTGCGGCGCAATGCCCGGCAGATGCGGGTCGATCCGCGCGTGCATCTCGCGGTAGATCGCCGGATCGGGCTTCACGAGCTTCACGCGGCCCGACACGACGATGTCCTTGAAGCGCCGCAATACCGGGAAGTGCTCCCAAGCATACGGAAACGTCTGCGCCGACCAGTTCGTGAGCCCGAAGATCGGCATCCCCTGCGCGTCGAGCCGGTCGACGAGCGCAACGCCCTCCGCGAGCACGCCGCCGATCATCTCGTGCCAGCGCGCATAGAACGCGCGGATCAGCGCCTCGTGCTCCGGAAACTTCGCGACGCGTTCCGCCGTGCCTTCCTCGATCGTCTGCCCGCCGTCCTGCCTGATCACCCAGTCCATCCCGCACACGTGCGTGAGGAACCGGCGGCGCTCGGCGTCGTCCGGGATCAACTGCTTGTACAGATACTCCGGGCTCCAGTCGATCAGCACCCCGCCGAAATCGAACACGACTGCCTTGATCGTCATGCGAACTCCGTGGCGAGCACGTCGGCAAGCGTGCGCGGCGTCACCGCGTTGCCCGACAACGAGTTGTTTTTCCAGATGAAGTGATGGTGCGCGACGATCTGCGCGGCCGTCAGGTGCGCGCGCTCGTTCGTCGTATGCAGGTCGGACACGACCGTCGTCCGGTAGCCGAGCAGCGCCGCGCGGCGGGCCGCCGAATCGACGCAGAACTCGGTCGCGTAGCCGCAGATCAGCACCGAACGGATGCCGTGACGGTCGAGCTGCGCCGCGAGCGGCGTCTCATGAAACGAATCGCCGACACACTTGCGAATGCGCCAGTCGCCGTCCGCGGTCGCGAGATCCGCATGCAGTTCCCAGCCGGGCGTGCCGGGCACGATGTCGTCGTCCGCGTCGCCGTCGTGCTGCACGAAGCAGACGGGCGCGCCCGCGGCCCGCGCCGCCGCCGTCAGCCGGTTGATGCCTGCCACCACGTCGTCGAGCCGGTAGGCGGGCCTCGCCCGCTGCACCAGCCCGCGCTGCATGTCGATCACCAGGACTGCCGTGTCCGCCATCTTTCGCCCTCGATGTGATTGTCGTTGGAACCGAAACCGCGCACGCCCCGCATCAGATCGGCTGCGTGCGCGCCTCGAGCCATGCCTTCGCGTCGCCGCTCACGTGCCGGCCGACGCGCTCGCGCACCGTCGCATGGTACGCGTTGAGCCACGCGCGCTCCTCCTCGTGCAGCATTTCGACGAGCACGCAACGCGTGTCGATCGGACACAGCGTCAGCGTCTCGAACGCGAGGAAATCGCCGAACTCGGTCTGCCCCGCCGCGCGGTTGACGACCAGGTTCTCGATCCGGACGCCCCACTTGCCGGGCCGGTACAGGCCCGGCTCGATCGACGTGATCATCCCCTCTTCCATCGCGGTGTACGGCTCGGCCGGCGCGTAATGCGAGATCACCTGCGGGCCCTCGTGCACGTTCAGGAAATAGCCGACGCCGTGACCGGTGCCGTGGCCGTAGTCGAGCCCGGCCGCCCACATCGGCGCGCGCGCGATCGCGTCGAGCATCGGCGAGCGGATGCCGCGCGGGAAACGCGCGCGCGACAGCGCCATCATCGACTTCAGCACGATCGTGAAGTCGCGCCGCTGCAGGTCGCCTACCATGCCGACCGGCACGACGCGCGTGATGTCGGTCGTGCCGCTCACGTACTGGCCGCCCGAATCGATCAGCAGCAGGCCGTCGCCGGCGATCGTCGCGTGCGATTCCGGCGTCGCGCGGTAATGCGGCATCGCGCCGTTCGCGTTGAAGCCGGCGATCGTCGCGAAGCTCCGCGACACGTAGCCCGGACGGCGCGCGCGCGCCGCCGTGAGCCGCTCGTCGATCGTCAGCTCGGTGATCGTGTCGCGGTTCACCGCCTGCTCGAACCATGCGAAGAATTCGGCGAGCGCCGCGCCGTCGTGCTCCATCGTCACGCGCACGTGCTCGATTTCGGCGGACGTCTTGCGCGATTTCGCGAACGTCGACGGATTCACCGCCTCGATGAGCTTCACGCCGGCCGGCACCGCCTCGAGGGTGCCGTAGGTCACGCGGCGCGGGTCGATCAGCAGCGTCGCGCCGTCGGGCAGCGCCGCGAGCGCCGCGCGCGCGGCGTCGTACGCCCGCACGTCGACGCCGTCCTGCGCGAGCGATGCCGCAAGCGCCGGCGACACCTTGCCGCCGGCGACGAACAGCGTCGCGCGCTCGGCGCCGATCAGTGCGTGCGCAACGAATACCGGATTGAAGCTGACGTCCGCGCCACGCAGGTTGAAGAGCCATGCGAGATCGTCGAGGGTCGACACGAAATGCCACTGCGCGCCCTGCGCGCGCATCGCGCGGCGCACGTCGGCGAGCTTGCTCGCGCGCGTCGTGTCGGCCTGCGGCGCGGCGTGCTCGAACACCGCGTCGTCGGGCAACCCCGGCCGCTCGGGCCAGATCGCGTCGAGCAGGTCGAGATCGGTGCGCAGCGCGATGCCGCGCGCGCTCAGCGCGGCGGACAGCGCGCGCGCCGCCGCCATGCCGAGCACCGCGCCGTCGACGCCGACGGTCGCGCCGGACGGCACGTTCTGCGCGAGCCAGTCGACGTGCGGCGCGCTCTGCTGGCCGCCCGTCATCTTCATCAGCTGCACGCCGCTGCCGGCCAGCTCCGCGTCGGCCTGCACCCAATAGCGGCTGTCGACCCACAGCCCCGCGAAATCGGCGGTGACGACGAGCGTGCCGACCGAGCCCGTGAAGCCCGACAGCCAGCGGCGCGCCTGCCAGCGCTCGGGCAGGTATTCGGACAGGTGAGGATCGGCGGACGGCACGAGATACGCGGCCATGTTCTCGCGGGCCATCGCGCCGCGCAACAGTGCGAGACGCGCCGGCGTCGACGAGTCTTCGGGAAAACGGGCATTCATGATTTCACCTGCGGGCAATCAGCGACGAGCCGCCAGCGCGACCGTCAAGGCCACGGCGACGAACGCAACGCCGGTACAGACCGGCCATTCGAGCGTCTCGCCGTCGTAAAAGAGTCCCGAGAGATTGCCGGCCATCTTGGCGGCGGCCGCGCCGGCGATGCCGACGAGCGCCACGACCCACCACGCCGGCCGGCCGGTGCGCCGCAGCGGGTGCAGCCCCCGGCCGAACAACCCGACGGCCGTTCCCAGAACGATGATTCCAAACCAGTTCATTCAACGCCCCTAACAATTTCAGATTCGTCCCATAGGCGTGAACGATTCCTGCGGCTAGCATCGACCCATCCATCGAACCCGAGATCAGCAGGGTACTTGCCGCGCAACATTCGAGTTTAGGGGCCGACCCGACGCCATGGCAAGCGCTCACCGGCTGTCGTAATGAAGAAATTCCCATGCGAATCGCTCTGATCGATCCGGATGCGCGTCATGCCGCGCTGATGAATCGCCTCCTCTTCGCGGGCGGACACCTCTGCCACCCGTTCCCTTCCAGCGCGCGG
Source organism: Burkholderia sp. MSHR3999 (assembly GCF_000833595.1). Classification (NCBI taxonomy): domain Bacteria; kingdom Pseudomonadati; phylum Pseudomonadota; class Betaproteobacteria; order Burkholderiales; family Burkholderiaceae; genus Burkholderia; species Burkholderia sp. MSHR3999. Next base: position 199,064 of record NZ_JRFO01000001.1, on the reverse strand, counting down.
TGCCTCGAGTGGCTCGCCACCGAAACCTGCGACCTGCTGATCACCGGCGACTGGGCCGGCGACCAGCCCGCCGAGGAAGTCATCCCCCTCGCCCGCGCGCTCCTGCCCGGCCTGCCCGCGATCGCCGTGATGCGCATGCCGCGCGAAAGCGAGATCGTGTCGTGCCTGCACGCGGGCGCCGACGACTGCATCGCCAGGCCGGTGAGCGGCCCCGAACTCCTCGCGCGCGTCAACGCGCTGATGCGGCGCGCGGGCGTCCGGCGCCCGCCGAACCGCTCGCGCGATACGTATGGAGAATACGCATTCGACGCCACGCACTGCCTCGTGCGCTTCGGCGACGAGATCGTGTCGCTCACGCCGAAGGAATTCCGCTTCGCGCTGCTGCTGTTCGCGAACCTGTCCCGCCCGGTGTCGCGGGCCCATATCCTCGAAACGGTCTGGGCACGCCGGCGCGACACGAGGTCGCGCACCCTCGACACCCACGCGTCCCGGCTGCGCAGCAAGCTGCGGCTGCTTCCGGAGCACGGCTACCGGCTGCTGCCGCTCTACGGCTACGGCTATCAGCTCGACCGGGTGCCGATCGAACCCCCGAATCTCCGCCCCAGTCTCGCGGACGCCCGGTACGCATCGAGTGAGGAAATCGCTGAAACGCTATAATATGGGGCTAAACGATAGCCCTTGATATGCAACTCCTCACGATCGGAATCAATCACCACACTGCGCCTGTCGCCCTGCGCGAACGCGTGGCGTTTCCGCTCGAGCAGATCAAGCCGGCTCTCGCGACGTTCAAGAGCGTGTTCCTCGGCCCCCAGGCGCCCAACGCGCCCGAAGCGGCGATCCTCTCCACCTGCAACCGCACCGAGCTCTACTGCGCGACCGACGACCGTGCGGCGCGCGAGGGCGCGGTGCGCTGGCTGTCGGAGTATCACCGGATCCCGGTCGACGAACTCGCGCCGCACCTGTACGCGCTGCCGCAGTCGGAAGCGGTCCGGCACGCATTCCGCGTCGCGTCGGGCCTCGACTCGATGGTGCTCGGCGAAACCCAGATCCTCGGCCAGCTGAAGGACGCGGTGCGCACCGCGTCGGAAGCCGGCGCGCTCGGCACCTACCTGAACCAGCTGTTCCAGCGCACCTTCGCGGTCGCGAAGGAAGTGCGCGGCACGACCGAGATCGGCGCGCAGTCGGTGTCGATGGCCGCCGCCGCGGTGCGCCTCGCGCAGCGCATCTTCGAAAACGTGGCCGACCAGCGCGTGCTGTTCATCGGCGCCGGCGAAATGATCGAGCTGTGCGCGACGCACTTCGCCGCGCAAGGCCCGCGCGAACTGGTGGTCGCGAACCGCACCGCCGAGCGTGGCCAGAAGCTCGCCGAACGCTTCAACGGCCGCGCGATGCCGCTGTCGGACCTGCCGGCGCGGATGCACGAATTCGACATCATCGTGTCGTGCACCGCGTCGACGCTGCCGATCATCGGCCTCGGCGCGGTCGAGCGCGCGGTCAAGGCGCGCCGCCACCGGCCGATCTTCATGGTCGACCTGGCCGTGCCGCGCGACATCGAGCCCGAAGTCGGCAAGCTGAAGGACGTGTTCCTCTACACGGTCGACGATCTCGGCGCGATCGTGCGCGAAGGCAACGCGTCGCGCCAGGCCGCGGTCGCGCAGGCCGAGGCGATCATCGAGACGCGCGTGCAGAATTTCATGCAGTGGCTCGACACGCGCAGCGTCGTGCCGGTGATCCGCCACATGCATACGCAGGCCGACGCGCTGCGCCGCGTCGAAGTCGAGAAGGCCCAGAAGATGCTCACGCGCGGCGACGATCCGGCCGCGGTGCTCGAAGCGCTGTCGCAGGCGCTGACCAACAAGCTGATCCACGGCCCGACGAGCGCGCTGAACCGCGTGAACGGCGCCGACCGCGATTCGCTGATCGACCTGATGCGCGGCTTCTACCAGCACGCGCCGCGCTCGAACGACCAGTCAGGCCACTAGCGCCGACCGATCGCCGCGCCGCCGGCTCGCCAGCCGGCCTATCCTTTCCGAATACCTTGCCCGGGAGCGCCGCTCCACATCATGAAGACGAGCATGCAACGCAAGCTCGACCAGCTTTCCACACGGCTGGCCGAACTGAACGACCTGCTGAGCCGCGAGAACGTCACGGCCGATCTCGACCAGTACCGCAAGCTGACCCGCGAGCACGCGGAGCTCGACCCGGTCGTCGGGCAATACGCGCTGTGGCGCCAGTCGCTCAGCGACGAAGCGGCGGCGCAGGAGCTGCTCGCCGATGCGTCGATGCGCGACTTCGCCGAGGACGAGATCCGCAGCGCACGCGACCGGATGGTCCAGCTCGAAGTCGAGCTGCAGAAGATGCTGCTGCCGAAAGACCCGAACGACGACCGCAACATCTTCCTCGAAATCCGCGCGGGCACCGGCGGCGACGAGTCGGCGCTGTTCGCGGGCGACCTGCTGCGCATGTACCTGCGCTTCGCGGAGCGCCAGCGCTGGCAGGTCGAGATGATGTCGGAGAGCGCGTCGGATCTCGGCGGCTACAAGGAAGTGATCGTGCGAATCGCGGGCCAGGGCGCGTACTCGCGCCTGAAGTTCGAATCGGGCGGCCATCGCGTGCAGCGCGTGCCGGCAACCGAGACGCAGGGGCGCATCCACACGTCCGCGTGCACGGTCGCGGTGATGCCGGAAGCCGACGAGATCGGCGAGGTCGAGATCAATCCGGCCGACCTGCGGATCGACACGTTCCGCGCGTCCGGCGCGGGCGGCCAGCACATCAACAAGACCGACTCGGCGGTGCGCGTCACGCACCTGCCGACCGGCATCGTCGTCGAGTGCCAGGACGACCGTTCGCAGCACAAGAACAAGGATCGCGCGCTGAAGGTGCTCGCCGCGCGGATCAAGGACAAGCAGTATCACGAGCAGCACGCGAAGGAAGCCGCGACGCGCAAGAGCCTGATCGGCTCGGGCGACCGCTCCGAACGGATCCGCACGTACAACTTCCCGCAGGGCCGGATGACCGATCACCGGATCAACCTGACGCTCTACAGGCTCGAAACGATCATGGACGGCGACCTCGACGAACTGATCGCCGCGCTCGTCAGCGAGCACCAGGCCGAGCAGCTCGCGTCGCTCGGCGACGCCGACTGAGGCCCGCGAGATGAGCGCCACGACCGCCCTCGACCTGCTGCGCGCGTCGCCGCTCGACCCGGTCGACGCGCGCGTGCTGCTCGCCTACGCGCTCGGCTGGACGCGCACGCAGCTGATCACGCGCGGCGACGAGCCGCTCGACGCGGCCGCCGTCGAACGCTATCTCGCGCTCGAGGCGCGCCGCGCCGCCGGCGAGCCGGTCGCGCAGCTGGTCGGCACGCGCGAATTCTTCGGGCGGCCGTTCGACGTCACGCCCGACGTGCTGATTCCGCGCCCGGAAACCGAATTGCTCGTCGAAGCGGCGCTCGATGCGATCGACGGGATCCCGCATCCGGCCGTGCTCGATCTCGGCACCGGCAGCGGCGCGATCGCGGTGTCGATCGCGGCCGAGCGGCCCGATGCGCGCGTGTGGGCGCTCGACCGCTCGGGCGAAGCGCTCGCCGTCGCGCGGCGCAACGCGGACAAGCTGCTCGACGCGCACCGCCCCGGCGGGCCGCTGCATTGGCTGCAAAGCGACTGGTACGCGGCGCTCGATCCGGCGCTCGCGTTCGACGCGATCGTCAGCAACCCGCCGTACATCGCGCAGCACGACCCGCACCTGTCGCAGGGCGACCTGCGCTTCGAGCCGCGCGGCGCGCTCACCGACGACGCGGACGGCCTCACCGCGATCCGCGCGATCGTCGCCGGCGCCGGCGCGCGCCTGAAGCCGGGCGGCACGCTGTGGATCGAGCACGGCTACGACCAGGCCGAAGCGGTGCGCGCGCTGCTTGCCGCGCATGGCTTCGTCGCGGTCGAATCGCTCGCCGATCTCGCCGCGATCGAGCGCACGACAGGCGGCCGGCGGCCCGGCTGATGCGTGCCCAGGCCCGGCCCGCCCGGTTGAAATCCGCTATCATTTCCTTCTAACGCCCCGCTAACGCAAGGTCAGTCATGGACACCCAACAACGTATCAAGCAAATCGTCGACGAAAACCAGGTCGTGCTCTTCATGAAGGGCACCGCGCAATTCCCGATGTGCGGCTTCTCGGGCCGCGCAGTCCAGGTGCTGAAGGCCTGCGGCGTCGACCAGTTCAAAACGGTCAACGTCCTCGAAGATGAAGAAATCCGCCAGGGCATCAAGGAATTCTCGAACTGGCCAACCATCCCGCAGCTGTACGTGAAGGGCGAGTTCGTCGGCGGCTCGGACATCATGATGGAGATGTACCAGTCGGGCGAGCTGCAGCAGCTGTTCGCCGCCGCGTAATACCCGTCCCCCGATGGAACCCCGCAGCGCGCCGCCGCGCCGCCTGATCGTCGCGATCACCGGCGCCACCGGCGCGATCTACGGCGTGCGGCTGCTCGACATGCTGCGCGCCGCCGGCGGCGTCGAAACGCATCTGCTGATTTCGAGCGCCGGCTGGCTGAACATCCAGCACGAACTGAAGCTGTCGAAGGCCGACGTCGAGCGCCGCGCGGACGTCGTGCATGCGGTGCGCGACGTCGGCGCGACGATCGCGTCCGGCTCGTTCGCGACCGACGGCATGGTGATCGCGCCGTGCTCGATGAAGACGCTCGCGAGCGTCGCGCACGGGCTGTCGGACAACCTGATCACCCGCGCCGCCGACGTCACGCTGAAAGAACGCCGCCGCCTCGTGCTGATGGTGCGCGAGACGCCGTTCAACCTCGCGCATCTGCGCAACATGACCGCCGTCACCGAGATGGGCGGCATCGTCTTCCCGCCGCTGCCGGCCTTCTACGCGATGCCGAACACGATCGAGGAACTCGTCGACCAGACGGTCGCGCGCGTGCTCGACCTGTTCGCGCTCAGCGCGCCGCTGACGACGCCCTGGGAAGGCATCCGGCACGCGCAGTAACGGCGCGCGTTTCACGGCCCGCAAGGCTCGCCGATTATCAACAACTGAGATCGAATCAAATTCGCAGATGCGGATTTATCAACGATTGGTGTGAGCCTATAGTGACAGGCAACCTCATCGCAGGGCCACCACCATGAACCGCTTGCCTTCGCTCTACCTGTCCCACGGCGCGCCGACGCTGCCGATCGATCCGACGTTGCCGTCCGGCGCGTTCACGCGCCTCGGCGCCGAGTTGCCGCGCCCGCGCGCGGTGCTGATGCTGTCCGCGCACTGGGGCACGCAGCAGCCGGTCGCGAGCACCGCGCGGCAGCCGGAAACGATCCACGACTTCTACGGCTTCCCGCGCGCGCTGTACGAGATCCAGTATCCGGCGCCGGGTGCGCCGGACGTCGCAGAGCGCGCGGCCGGCCTGCTGAACGCGGCCGGCATCGCGACCCAAACGGTCGAGCACGGGCTCGATCACGGCGCGTGGGTGCCGATGCTGCTGATGTTCCCGAACGCCGACGTGCCGGTCGCGCAGTTGTCGATCCAGCCGCGCGCGGATGCCGCGCATCACTTCGCGCTCGGCCGCGCGTTGCGGCCGCTGCGCGACGAAGGCGTGATGGTGATCGGCTCCGGGCAGATCACGCACAACCTGCGCGCGGCGGATTTCGGCGCGGCGCCCGAGGATGCCGACCCGCGCGTCGCCGAGTTCACCGACTGGTTCGAGGCGAGGCTGGCCGCGCGCGACCTCGACGCGCTGCTCGACTATCGCCGCCAGGCGCCGCACGCGGCGCTGATGCATCCGACCGACGAGCACCTGCTGCCGGTGTTCGCGGCGCTCGGCGCCGCGGACGACGATTACCGGCTCGGCATCCAGTCGCTCGGCACCTACCAGCGCGTGCTGGCGATGACGAACTACGTGTTCGCCGGCGCGAACGACTGACCGGCGCCCGCCCAAACAAAAAGCCCGTTCGAGCCTGTGGCTCGAACGGGCTTTTTTCCGTGCCCTGCCGCCGCCGATTCCGGCGGCAGGTCCGGATCCGTCAGGCGCCGACGCCCTCGAGGATCTCGTCGCGCGATTCGCGCTCGTCGAGATACTCGGTGCGGTAGCCCGTGTTCACGCCCCAGAAGTAGAACACCAGCGAGATCGCCGCGACGATGATCATGTCCCAGCCGTACGGCAGCAGGCCATAACCGCCGAACTCCTTGCTGCCGATCAGCGACAGCACGGCCATCGTCGGCAGGTAGGCGACGAGCCACCATGCGGCCTTCAGGTCGCGGCCCCAGCCGCTCCAGCCCGCCTTGGCCTGGAAGTAGAAGTACACCGGCAGCGCGACGATCATCAGCAGGATGATTTCGCCGGTCAGCGGCCACTTCGCCCAGTACAGGATCAGCGACGCGCAGACGAACGCGAACGGCGCGATCAGCTTCATCAGCGGGATCGACAGCGGACGCTCGATGTCGGTCGCCGCGCGGCGCAGCGCCATCAGGCTGATCGGGCCGGTCAGGTACGAAATCACCGTCGCGACCGAGATCACCGCCGCGAGCGAGCTCCAGCCGCGGAAGAAGAACAGGAAGATGAACGAGACCAGCAGGTTGAACCACATCGCCTGGCGCGGCACGCCGTAGAGCGGGTGCACGTTGCCGAACATCTTCGGCATCGTGTTGTTGCGCTCCATCGCGTAGATCATGCGGGTCGTGGTCGCCATGTAGGTCGTGCCGGTGCCGCTCGGGCTGATGAACGCGTCGACGTACAGCAGAATCGCGAGCCAGTTCAGGTTCAGCGCGATCGCGAGTTCGGCGAACGGCGACGAGAAGTTGAAGTGCGCCCAGCCCTTCGCGACGTCGGCCGGATTCACCGAGCCGATGTACGCAACCTGCAGCAGCACGTAGATCACGAGCGCGATCAGGATCGACGAGATCACCGCGAACGGCACGCTGCGCGACGGATTGCGCGCTTCGCCCGCGAGGTTCACCGGGCTCTGGAAGCCGTTGAACGCGAACACGATGCCGCTCGTCGCGACCGCGGTCAGCACCGCCGACCAGCCGTAAGGCGCGAACGCCTCGTTCGACGTGGTGCCCAGGTTGTCCGCGTGGAAGCTCGACAGCATCAGGCCGGCGATCGTCAGGCCGGGGATCAGGAACTTGAAGATCGTGATCGCCGTGTTCGCGCGCGCGAACGCCTTCACGCCCCAGTAGTTCAGCAGGAAGTAGATGACGACGAGCACGGCCGACAGCAGCAGGCCCGGTGTCGTCAGCTCGCCGTTCACGAACAGGCTGTGCGCCCAGTCGTACGGCCAGGTGCTCATGTACTGGATCGACGCCTCGGCCTCGATCGGAATCACCGACACGATCGCGATCCAGTTCGCCCATGCGCTGATGAAGCCCACCAGCGACCCGTGCGAGTAGCGCGCGTAGCGCACCATGCCGCCCGACTCGGGGAACATCGCGCCCAGTTCGGCGTACGTCAGCGCAATCGCGAGAATCACGACCGCGCCGATGATCCATGCGCAGATCGCTGCCGGACCGGCGATCTTCGCGGCTTTCCAGGCGCCGAACAGCCAGCCCGAGCCGATAATCGAACCCAGCCCCGTCAGCATCAGTGCAAACGGGCCGATGTTCCGTTGAATAGAACTCTTCACATCCTCTCCTATGTCTCAAAAAGCATGGTCGGCCCGCAGCCCGGGATCGACTCGAACTGCACCGCGCACGCATTCTTGGGGGGACGGATCACTCGATCGGAGCAACCCCGTCCACGCGGCGCGTAGTTTAACGGTTGCACCTGGACATTTGCGCCAAAATCGATCATCCCCTACAAAAAATCCGTGAAATCTGCAATGTTTGTAAGCTCTAAATTCGTAATAACCCTGAGTACATGGAAATCCGGTTGACCGCGACGCGAATTAGCCGTATAAAGACCCACGCAGGATTTCAAGCGGCGAGTGAATTGGTTCTTTCGTAGTTCGCCCATCAACGGTACTCCGGTTGGTCCCATTACCCCTTCCTTGAATTTCCGCGCCCAATGGGCTTCGGCCCCGTTTTATCTTTTTAGGAACAAGTAACATGGCAACCGGTACCGTCAAGTGGTTCAATGACGCTAAGGGCTTCGGCTTCATCACCCCGGAAGGCGGCGGCGACGATCTGTTCGCGCACTTCTCGGAAATCCGCGTCGAAGGCTTCAAGACGCTGCAAGAAAACCAGAAGGTCGAATTCGAAGTGAAGACGGGCCCGAAGGGTCTGCAAGCTGCGAACATCCGCCCGCTGTAAGTTCAGCGCGAGATTTCGTCTGAAAGAAAAAGCCCCGCTTCGGCGGGGCTTTTTTGTTTCGTCGCCGTGGCGCTCAGCCGAACAGCCGCTGCGCGTGGATGCCGAGACCGGTCGCAACGCTGGCCAGCCGGTCGCCGAACACCGGCTGCGCGTCCGCGAACGCCGCCGCGAGCGCGCCCGACAGGAACGCCAGCCCGGTCGAGCCGCCCGTGAAGTACAGCGCGCCGACGTCGCGCGGCGCCACGCCGGCGAGCCGCACGGTCTCGCGCGCGGCGTCGACGATCCGCGCGGTGTCGTCGCGGCTCGCGTCGACCAGCCGGTCCGCGTCGAACGCGATCTGCAAGTCCTCCTCGACGTCGTTCAGGTCGATCATCGTCTCCCCGCCCGCCGCGACGCCGATCTTCGCTTCTTCCGCACGCGCCATCAGCGCATGGCCGAGCCGCAGCTCGACCACCCGCGCGAGCCGCTCGAAGTGCCGCGCGTCGACGTACAGGTGCTTCATCAGCGTCAGCTCGCCGAGCCGCTTCGGCGTATAGACCGTGTTGATCAGGTGCCAGGTCGCGAGATCGAAATAGGTCCGGTTCGGCAGCTCGCGCCCTTCCGGGTCGAGCGCGCGGTAGCCGAACGCCGGCAGGATCGCGGACAGCTCGACGCGGCGGTCGTAGTCGGTGCCGGCGACGTGCACGCCGTGGTGCGCGAGCACGTCGTCCTTGCGCTCGAGACGCGCCATCCGCTGCGGGCCGACCCGCACCAGCGAGAAGTCGGACGTGCCGCCGCCGATGTCGGCGACGAGCACGAGCCGCTCGTCGCGCTGGCGCGACTCGTAGTCGAACGCGGCGGCGATCGGCTCGTACTGGAAATGCACGTCGGCAAAGCCGACCGCGCGCGCGGCCGCTTCGAGCTGGTCCTGAGCGAGACGGTCGGCGCGCGGATCGTCGTCGACGAAGAACACCGGCCGGCCGAGTACCGCGCGGCCGATCGGCGCGCCCGAGCGGGCTTCCGCCTTGCGCTTCAGGTGCGTGAGGAAGCGCGCGATGATCTCCGTGTACGCGATCGCGGAGCCGTCGCCGAGATCGGTCGTCGTCTCCGCGAGCGGCGAACCGAGGATGCTCTTCATCGAGCGCATCAGTCGCCCGTCGAAGCCATCGATGTAGGACGCGAGCGCCGCGCGGCCGTATTCGACCGTCTCCTCGTCGTTGTTGAAGAAAATGGCGGTCGGCAGCGTCAGGTGGTCGCCCTCGACGGTCGCGAGCCGCATGCCGTCGCCGTCGGGCAGCGCCACAGCGGAATTGGACGTGCCGAAATCGATCGCGCAGTAAGTCATGGGAAGGTGCCGCCGCATGGCCGGCGCGAAAACGGAAAGGACGGGCTTTTTAACATGAAGCCCGCGGGATCACAACCGCAAGCGGCAAGTGGCGCCGGGCCGTGCCGGCTCGATGAATTCGGGGCCGCAACGCCCGGCGGGCGGGCGTCGCAAGCCCTTGCCGGACTTGCCCGGGCCGACGCCCGAGCGCGAGCTTCGGCCCGGCCGAAGGACCTTCGCGTCAGGCCGCCGTCTCGAAGGCCTTCTTCCACGCGCCCGCGTACACCACGTCGCCGATCGGATGGCGCGTGCGCGGCGCCTTCTCGCGATCGCGCAGCACCGGATCGAGCTTGTCGGCGTCGCCATAGTGGCCGATCGAGATCAGCGCCGGGATCGCGACATCCTCGGGAATCGCGAACGCGTCGCGGAACGCATTGGCGTCGAAGCCGCTCATCTGGTGCGCCGCGAGCCCCAGCGCATGCGCCTGCAGCACCAGCGACAGCGCGGCCGCGCCCGCGTCGTACAGCGCGGTCGGCGCAGGCTCCCCCTTCTGCGTGAGCGTATGCGCGGTCACCGCGATCAGCACCGGCGCCGGCGCATTCCAGCCCTGGTTGAACGGCACCAGCGTCGCGAACGCGCGCTTGAACGCGACCTCGTCGCGCGTGCGATCGAACACGATGAAGCGCCACGGCTGCGCGTTGTAGGCCGACGGCGCCCAGCGCGCCGCCTCCAGCACCGCGTGCAGGTGCTCGGCGCTGACCGGCGCGTTCGAATAGGCGCGCGGGCTCCAGCGGCCCGCGATCAGTTCGTGAATCGAAACGGTAGTAGGAGCAGGTTTGACCGACATGCGGATCCTCGCTGATATCGATGAAAGGGCGCGAACGCCCGGCGAACCGCAAGCATAACCGGTTGCGCGCCGGCGCGCCCGCCGCTGCCGATCAATGCAAATCGCCAAACCTGCGTTGGCCCCGGACGCATCGGCCGGGGCCGACGTCACACCGGTTGCGCCGCCGCGCGCGCCGCGCCGCGGTTGATGCGCAGCACGATCAGCGCGCCGACGATGCACAGCCCGCCCGAGATCATCGACGCGACCGTATAGGTGCCGAGGCTCGCGCGCAGCATCCCCGCGCCGAGCGCCGCGAACGCCGCGCCGAGCTGGTGGCCGGCGACGATCCAGCCGAACACGACCGGCGCGGCCGCCTTGCCGAACACGTCGGTCGCGAGCCGCACGGTCGGCGGCACCGTCGCGATCCAGTCGAGCCCGTAGAACATCGCGAACAGCGGCAGCCCGAAGAAGTCGATGCCGAACGCATGCGGCAGGTAGATCAGCGACAGCCCGCGCAGCCCGTAGTACCAGAACAGCAGCACGCGGTTGTCATAGCGGTCCGACAGCCAGCCCGACAGCGTCGTGCCGAACAGGTCGAACACGCCCATCGCGGCGAGCAGCGACGCGCCCTGCACTTCGCTCATCCCGTAGTCGCCGCACATCGCGATCAGGTGGGTGCCGACGTAGCCGTTGGTGCTCGCGCCGCAGATGAAGAAGCTGAAGAACAGCAGCCAGAAGTCGCGCGAGCGGCTCGCGGTCAGCAGCGTGCGGAACGCGACGGCGAGCGGGTTCTCCTTCGTCGCCTCGGCGGCCGGCGGCGCATCGGCCGGCTCGCCGTACGGACGCAGCCGCACGTCGGCCGGACGCTCGGGCAGCAGGAACGCGACCAGCGGAATCACGATCGCCGCCGCAACTGCGACGACCAGCACGACCGGCCGCCAGCCGTGATGCTGCGCGATCGCCGCGAGCATCGGCAGGAACACGAGCTGGCCGGTCGCCGTGCTCGCGGTCAGCACCCCCATCACGAGGCCGCGCCGCGCGTGAAACCAGCGCGTGACGAAGGTCGCCGACAGCGTCAGCGCGACGACACCCGTCGAGCTGCCGACCATCAGGCCCCAGATCAGCACCATCTGCCAGCTCTGCGTCATCATCGACGACAGCGCGACGCCCGCGCTCATCGTCGCGAGCGCGGTGAGAATCGTCGGCCGCAGCCCGAAGCGCTGCATCGCCGCCGCCGCGAACGGGCCGGTCAGCCCGTACAGCGCGATGTTCACCGAAATCGCCAGCGAGATTGCCGCGCGACTCCAGCCGAGCTCCCGTTCGAGCGGGACCATCAGCACGCTCGGCGTCGCGCGCGTGCCGGCCGCCGCCAGCAGGATCAGGAATACCACCGCCGCCGCGAGCCATCCGTAGTGAAAACGCCCGCCGATTCGTCTTGCTGCCCAGTTCATGTCCGATTTCTCCTGATGACCGGCGTCAGCGCTTCAGCGCTCGATCCGGTCCCATGCAAAACGGGCCACCTCCGCCGCACGTCACGTCGGCCGGCCCGGGCCGACGTCTGGCAGTTGTCTTCGATCCGATCGCATTGTTACCGATCGGTCACAAGTGTGTTGCGATCGTAGTTACCAGTCGGTAACATGTCAAGCATTCAATTTCGACACCGAGGGCAACATGTCCGACATCGAGGCCGCCAAGCCCGCGTCGCGACGCACGCGACAGGCGATCCCGGGCGCCGCCGCGCAGGAGCATCTGCTGCGCGCCGCCGAGGAGCTGTTTTACAAGGAAGGAGTGCGCGCGGTCGGCATCGAGGCCGTCGTGGAACGCGCGGGCGTCAACAAGATGAGCCTGTACCGCCGGTTCTCGTCGAAGGACGAGCTGGTGCTCGCTTATCTGGAGCGGATGGATGCGTGCTTTTTCGAGCGCTTCGACGCGAGCGTCGCGAAGCATCCCGGCCAGCCGAAGGCGCAGCTGGTCCAGTATTTCGTCGATCTCGCCGAGCGCGCGTCGCAGAAGGACTACCGCGGCTGCCCGTTCGTGAACGTCGCGGCGGAATTCCCGGACGCGTCGCATCCGGCGCGCGAACGCGTCGCGCAGAACAAGGAACAGCTGATGGCGCGGCTCGTGGCGCTGTGCGAAAGCGCCGGCGCGCGCGCGCCGGCGAAGCTCGCCGATTCGCTCGCGCTCGTGATCGAGGGGATCTATGCGGCAAGCCAGACGTATCGGCACGGCGCCACGCCGATCGGCATCGCGCCCGAGCTCGTCACGCAGCTGATCGAGGCCGCTTGCGCGTGATCAACGGCAAACGGGACGCGCGGCACGCCGGGCCGGGCGGCCGCCCGCTACAATGCGACTCCCGCCGCCCCCACCCCGCACCGCCATGACCGACGCCCGCTCCGACTCACACGACGCGCACGACGCGCACGACGCGATCCTCGCCGCCACCCGGCACTGGCTCGCGCGCGCGGTGATCGGGCTCAATCTGTGCCCGTTCGCGAAGAGCGTGTACGTGAAGGATCAGGTGCGCTATGCGATCAGCGAAGCCACGACGCTCGAGGACGCGCTCGCCGATCTCGAGACCGAGCTGCGCCGGCTCGACGCCGCCGACCCGCAGCAGATCGACACGACGCTCGTGATCTACCCGCATGCGTTCGCGGAATTCCTCGACTACAACGATGCGCTGTTCTTCGCCGACCGGCTCGTCCGGCAGCTGAAGCTCGACGGCGTGCTGCAGATCGCGAGCTTCCATCCGCGCTACCAGTTCGACGGCACGGAGCCGGACGACATCGAGAACTATACGAACCGCGCGCCGTATCCGATCCTGCACCTGCTGCGCGAGGACAGCATCGCGCGCGCGGCCGACGCGTTCCCGGACGCGTCCGCGATCTACGAAAGGAACCAGGAAACCCTGCGCCGCCTCGGCCACGACGGCTGGCGCGACTGGATGAGCCGGCCCGGCGACGACGTCTGAGCGGCAATTGCGTCGACGCGCTGCGCCGGAGGAACGTTCAACCGCCGCGCCCCGGCCGAACGTACATGACTCAGCGACTCAGAGGGCGGCCGGCGCCGTTTCCTCGCCGCCCTGCGGCACGAAGAACCGCTCGCGCAGCTCCGCCAGCCCGAACATGTCGAGAATCTCGTTCAGCCGCTCGCTCGGCCGCCGGCGCGGCAGGTTCTTGTACTGCGCGATGATCAGCTCGTTCTTCATCGAATGCTCCCAGCCGACCAGCTCGGTCACGCTGACCTGATAGCCGTGCGCTTCGAGCTGCAGGCAGCGCAGCACGTTGGTGATCTGGCTGCCGAATTCGCGCGTGTGCAGCGGATGCCGCCACACCTCGGTCAGCGCGCTCGCGAGCGACTTGCCCTTGTTCCGGCGCAGCACGCCCGCGATTTCCGCCTGGCAGCACGGCACCAGCACGATGTGCCGCGCGCGCTTCGCGAGTGCGAAGCGGATCGCGTCGTCGGTCGCCGTGTCGCACGCGTGCAGCGCGGTGACGACGTCGACCGTTTCAGGCAACTTCGGCGACGTGATCGAATCGGCGACCGACAGGTTCAGGAACGACATCCCGCCGAACCCCAGCCGCGCGGCGAGCTCGGTCGAGCGCGCGACCAGCTCCTCGCGCGTCTCGATCCCGTAGATGTGCGACGCGAACGCCGGCGTGCCGTGCCCCGGCTGCTGCTTGAAGAACAGGTCGTACAGGATGAAGCCGAGATACGACTTGCCCGCGCCATGGTCGACGAGCGTCACGGCGCCCCGGTCGGCCTGCACGCCGGCGAGCAGCGGCTCGATGAACTGGAACAGGTGATAGACCTGCTTCAGCTTGCGGCGGCTGTCCTGGTTCAGCTTGCCGTCGCGGGTCAGGATGTGCAGTTCCTTCAGCAGCTCGACGGACTGCTCGGGACGGATTTCGTGGGTCTTGTTCGACATCGGGAAGCGGCGCCGGGCCGCGTGCGAACGATGCGCGCGGCCCGACGGCGAAAAAAACGTGAGGAATGGCGACAGTTTACCGAAAACGCGCGCTCAGCTCCGCGCGCCGAGCCGCCACAGCGACGTCACCTCGGCGCGGCGCGCCGCGTAGAGCGGATCGTCGGCGTCGGCCGCCTTCGGATGCGCGGGACGGATGTCGTCGCGGCCGAGCACGACGAGGCCGGCGGCGTCGATCCACTGCAGCAGCGTGTCGCGCGGCCGCAAGCCGAGATGCTCGGCGAAATCGGACAGGATCAGCCAGCCCTCGCCGCCCGGCGCCAGATGCGCGGCGAGCCCGGCGAGGAAGCCGCGCAGCATGCGGCTGTCCGGATCGTAGACCGCATATTCGATCGGCGCGCTCGGCCGGGCCGGCACCCACGGCGGATTGCAGACCACGAGCGGCGCGCGGCCTGCCGGAAACAGGTCGGCCTCGACGACGTCGACCTGCGCCGCGCAGCCGAGCCGCTCGACGTTCTCGCGCGCGCACGCGAGCGCCCGCGGGTCCTGGTCGGTCGCGACGACGCGCTTGACGCCGCGCGCGGCCAGCACCGCGGCCAGCACGCCGGTGCCGGTGCCGATGTCGAACGCCAGCGTGTCGGCCGGCAGCGGCGCGCGCGCGACGAGCTCGACGTACTCGCCGCGCACCGGCGAGAACACGCCGTAGTGCGGGTGGATCGCCGCGCCGCCGAGCGCCGGAATCGGCACGCCCTTCTTGCGCCATTCATGCGCGCCGACGAGGCCGAGCAGCTCGCGCAGCGACACGACCGACGGCGCGCCGCCGGGGCCGTACGCTTCCTCGCACGCGGCGCGCACGTCGGGCGCGCGGCGCAGCGGGATCGTGTAGTCGGCGTCGAGCGGAATCAGCAGCATCCCGAGCGTGCGGGCGCGCTGCGACTGCGCGAGGCGATGCAGGTTGAACGCATCGACGCCAGCCGCGGCCTTTGCCTTCTTCGGCTTGCGGTCGACGCGGCGCGCCATCGCCTGCACGAGCTGGCGCGCATTCTGGAAGTCGCCCTGCCAGACGAGCGCGGTGCCCTCGCATGCGAGGCGGTAGGCGGCGTCGGCGTTGATGCGGTCGTCGGCCGGCACCGCGCGCTTGGGCGGCGCCACGCCGGCTTCGGAGCGCCAGCGCACGGCATGATCGACGCCGGCGGCGTCGGTCCAGTGGAAAACGGGAAAATCGGTCACGCGAATTCGGAACGGTTGACTTCAACAGGCGGCGGAAATGCGCCGTGCGGACGACACCTTACCCTGCTTTGCGTAACGGGCAAAGCGCGCTCGCATGCTGCAGCGCATCGCGGCGATGCGTCACCCGCCCGACGCCGGCGGCGCCGGCAGGCGCAGCGTGCCCGCATCGGAAAAGTGCACGGCGCCGAGCGCGCCGCCCGCGAGCCGGCCGCGCAGCGCGTACGGCAGCTCGCCCGCCGACGCGGCGCCGGCCAGGCCCCACACCTGCCGCGCCGCGGCGAACGCGGACACGGAGACCGGCACGTCGAGCACCGCCTCGCCGAAGCGCGGCACGACGCCCGCGCGATCGCTGACGCCGCTCGCGAACGGCTGGCCGTTCAGCTCCAGCGCCACCGCGATGCCGTCGTACTCGATCGGCGCATCGCTCGGGTTCTGCACGCGCAGCTTCAGCATGAAGCGCATCTCGAGCCCCTGCCCGACGAGCGGATCGAGCCCGGCGACCGACACGCGCACCGGATCGCGCATCAGGCTCGCGCACCCGCCGAGCAGCAGCACGGCGACGATGAACGACAGCACGGCGCGCAGCGGCGCGGCACGAAACGAAACGGGCGGCATGAGCGGACTCCTCGCGGCGAACGACCTTCGCCGCATTGTACCGGCACGCGCCGGCGCACCGGATTTCGTAGTCTGCGCGCACGCCCAATATGGTTAATAAATTAAAACTACGAATCTCCCGGCAAAACGGAAAAGCAAATCCATAACTTTTATCGTGCAATGCAACACAGAAACTTGAATCGATGCAGATTCTAAATTTTTCGTTTCCTTTACCCAAAACCATCAAGTATATTGACCCATCCTTCGAGCAAGCCGACAAACCTTGCAGCGGCATGACGGCGATTCCACGGAACGGCGCACGCGCGTTCCGGTCCCGCAGCACAAGGCCCGGCCGGCTTCGCAGGTTGTCGATTCGATGGGGTTGCGCGCGCGCCCGGGAAAATCGAACCGGCAGGTCAACCGACAAACGAGAATCAATAGGGGGCAACAAACCATGATTATCTTCACGTAGTCATCCGGCCGTATTTTCGAATAATCCGTCATTGGCGTTTCGCATCGCTGTTGATTAACGGCGGGGGAATGCTTTTGCCGGGCGTTTTCGCAGCACTGAACGATTCTTTCAATAACGAGGTTTCAGTATGTGGATGAACATTCGCAAGATGCGTTATCTGCCGATGATCGCCGCGCTCGCGCTCGCCGGATGCGGCGGCGATGACGGCGGCGTCGGCTCGGCCTCCGCGCTGGGCGCGGCAGGCAAACCGAACGGCGCGTCGACGCCCGCGGCGTCTCAGCCGGCTGCGTCCAACATCGACAAGAGCGCGCACCCGGTCGAGCTGCCCGACACCGTCGTGCCGGTCAACTACCGGCTGTGGTTCCGCCCGAACGACGCGCTGAACGCGTTCGACGGCCGCGCCGACGTCGAGATCAAGGTGCTCAAGCCGGTGTCGTCGATCGTCGTCGCCGGCCACCGGATCAAGTTCACGAACGGCCGCGTCACGCTGCAGCCGGGCAACATCCAGCTGATCGCGACGCCGCAGGACAAGGGCGACTTCTACCAGCTGCGCCCCGCGAGCGGCACGATCTCGCCCGGCAGCTACTCGCTGCACATGGAGTGGTCGGGCATCATCAACTTCAAGACCTACGACGATCCGGTCAATCACACGGGCGGCAGCTGCGGCGACGATCCGTATCCGGGCTGCTCGGCCGCCGAAGGGGTGTTCCGCGTCGACCTGAAGGCCACCGACGGCACGACGAGCGGCGCGATCCTCACACAGGGCGAAACCAACCTGTCGCGCCAGTGGTTCCCCGGCTGGGACGAGCCGGCGTTCCGCCCGACCTATGAAGTGACCGCCGAAGTGCCGCAGAACTGGCGCGTCGTGTCGAACGGCGCCGAAAAGCCGTCGACGAACGTCGGCGGCGGCTACAAGCTCGTGTCGTTCGAGAAGACCCCGCCGATGCCGTCGTACCTGCTGTTCTTCGGCGGCGGCCTGTTCGACACCTACGAGGACGACTTCTCGAGCCCGCTGCCGGACGGCAAGGGCCTGCACCTGCGCGTGTTCACGCCGCCGGGCATGCGCGACTGGGCGCAGCCGGCGATGCAGCGCACCAAGCAGGCGCTCGACTTCTACTATCGCTATACGGGCATTCCGCTGCCGCTGAAGAAGTTCGACACGGTCGCCGCGAACGACGCGTTCAAGGCCGAGAAGAACCTGAACTTCGGCGGGATGGAGAACTGGGGCTCGATCCTCGAGTTCGCGGACGACATCCTGCCCGAACCGGGCAAGCCGATGTCGCGCTACGGCAACCAGGTGCTGACGCATGAAGTCGCGCACCAGTGGTTCGGCGATCTCGTCACCGCCGACTGGTGGGACAACGTGTGGCTGAACGAGTCGTTCGCGCGGTTCTTCGAAGTGAAGACGACGATCCAGTTCTTCCCGGACGAGTTCAGCTGGCTCGACCAGGTGACGAACAAGTATCGCGTGATCAACCGCGACATCGGCCCGAACGCGTTCCCGGTCGCGCCGAACTTCAACGGCTGGGCTTCGAACGACTTCGTGGTGAGCGCGAGCGCGTTCGTCTACAACAAGGGCGCCCACGTGCTGAAGACGATCGAGAACTTCGTCGGCGAGCAGCCGCTGCGTCAGGGCCTGCAGCAGTACCTGACCGACTACTCGTTCGGCAACGGCACGCCGAAGCGCCTGTGGGATGCGGTGTCGAAGTCGACCGGCCAGGCCGTCGGCCCGATCGGCGACAGCTACGTGCGCCAGACCGGCGTGCCGCTGGTGTCGCTCGACACGCAGTGCGACCTGACGAAGAACCAGACCATCGTCACGCTGAAGCAGCAGCCGTTCCCGAACAAGAACCCGTATCCGGGCACGCAGTGGACGGTGCCGATCACGCTCGCGTATGGCCAGGGTCTCGCCAATCGAACGACTTACGCGCTGAAGGATACGCAGGCGCAGATCCGGATCGACGGCTGCACGGGCGTGGTGGCGGACCCGAGCGGGCTCGACTACTACGTCGTGAACTATAGCGACACGGCATGGAGCGGGCTGCTCACGCAGGTCAACCGCTCGACCGATCCGGTGCTGCTCGCGAACCTGAAGAGCGAAGCCGCGCTGCTGGTCGCGAACAACCTCGCGCCGGCCTCGCGCTCGACGTCGATCGGCTCGATCGCTTCGCCGGCCGCGACGCTCCTGCGCATGACGCCGCGGACCAACGAGCTCACGACGCCGCAGGAACATCCGGCACTGCGCTATCAGGGCACGTTCACGCCGCGCAAGGTGCTCACGCAGTAACGCGCCTGTCCGTCCGGCGCCGCGCAGCGTGCGGCGCTGGCCGGCCAACGCGCTTCCCGCTGCTTCGACGGGCCTCCCTCCGGGAGGCCCGTTTGCGTTCCGCTCGTGCTGCATGACAGCCCCGTGACGAAGCCTCAACGTTTCGGAGCGGCTGCCGATATCCCTCGGAGCGGGCGCCGGAATCGCGGCCCCCGTTGGCCACGCGCGCAGGCCGGCAGGCCCCGCGCGCATGGCGGGACAATCGCAACCGAATGGAATCGTCAGATGAAAATGAAGTGGGCAGGTTGTTTTGTCATACTAATGAATTTTGCGGCGCAGCCATCGCACGCGGATGAAATCTACGGCGGCGTGGCGACGGACGGGATCGGACTGGGATACGGCCATGCGGTGACGCGCTATGCGAACCTGCGCGCGGAATTCGACGGTTTCGCGTTGTCGCGCTCGTTCACCGCGGGCGACCTGCGCTACGACGCCCATCTGGACCTGTATCACGGCGGGCTTTACGCCGACCTGTTCCCCGCGCCGTCGGTCGTGCCGTTCCATCTGACGGCGGGCCTGATCATCGGCGGCGACAACATCGACGCGACCGCGACGAGCATGACGGGCACCTATCGAATCAACGGCGTGACCGTGCCGACCGGCGGCGAGACCATTCACGCGAAGGCGAAGTTTCCGGTCGTGCGCCCGTACTTCGGGCTCGGCTTCGGCCACAACCCGAGCCATCGCGGGCTGTCGGCGTTCTTCGACGCAGGCGTCGCATTCGGCAAGCCTCACGTGGACTTCGACGTCCCGCCGAACATCGTGGCCGCGGCGGGACAGTCGAACGTCGACGCGGAAGAAGCGAACCTGCGGGACAAGGCCAACCGGCTGCGCTTCTATCCGATCGTCAAGATCGGGGCGACCTACCGCTTCTGAGCGGCGCACGGGGCGCACGGGGCGCGCGGCCGCCGCGCCCCGCGTCGCGCTACCGTTCGTCGCCGCGCCGCCGGAACGCCCACCACGCGGCGAGCGCCGTGAAGCCGGCGACGAGCAGCACCATCAGCCAGAAGCCGTGCTTGTTCTCCGAGAACGGAATCCCGCCGACGTTCATTCCGAAGAAGCCCGCGACGATGTTGATCGGCAGCGCGATCACGGTCACGAGCGTCAGCGTGAACAGCGTGCGGTTGTTCTGCTCGTCGAGGCGCGAGCCGATCTCTTCCTGCAGCAGCTTGATCCGCTCGACGAGCCCGGCGAGATCGGCGAGCACCAGCGAGAATTCCTCGGTCGACTCGCGCAGCTCCTGCACGTCCTCCGCATGCAGCCACGCGGGCGGCTTCGCGAGCAGCCGGAAGATCGAGCCGGGCTCCGGCGCGAGCATGCGCTGCAGCCGCGTCAGCGTGCGGCGCATCGCGCCCAGCTCGACGCGGCTCGCGGTCAGGCGCTGCGACAGGAAGCGATCCTCGATGCGGTCGACGTCGACGCTCGTGCGCCGCATGATCTGGATCAGCAGGTCGGCCTGGTCGCGCAGCAGGTGCACGAGCAGCTCCGCGGGCGAACGGAAACGCTCGCCGTCCCGCACGCTCGCGCGCAGCGTGTCGACCGAGCGCAGCGGCTTGAGCCGCGCGGTGACCATGATGCGCCGCTCGACGTGGACGAACAGCGTCGCGATCTCCGACGGCGTGAGTTCGAGATTGAACATCACGTCGTTGACGATCGCGCGCAGCGCGCCGTCTTCCTGTTCGATGCGGGTCGAGCGAGACCCTTCGTGCAGGAATTCGAAGAAGCTGTCGGGCAGCCCGAGGTGCGTGCGCATCCAGCGCTCGCTCGCGCCGTGCGCGAGGTTGAAGTGCAGCCAGACGAACGCATCGTCCGGCGCAGCGGCGCGGTGCCCGCGCAGCCAGTCGGCGGCGGCCTCGGCGTCGAGCATCGTCCCGGGCTCGCCGGGCATGAACCGGAACCCGCACACCATGCCGGAGGTATCCGCGCCGTAAGTCTGTACGATCATGTCGAAGGTCGTGCGGCGCACGGGCATCATCGGCGGGCGCGCCGCACGCGCCCGGACGCCGCGCAGGGAAAGGAACCACGACGTATGCCCGACCGATGTGACGTTTTCGTGACGACGTCACGAACGGCGTCGCGGCATCGAATGCAACGCGCCGCCCGGCGGGCGGCGCAAGCATCGGCAACGGGGGCGGCTTACTGGCGGTTCTGCGACTGCTCGGCGGACGGGCACGCGGGATCCTTGCCCCAGTGGCCGTCGCACACGCGCCACCGGCACAGCTGATCCTCGAAGAAGCCGCGTTCCGAACACTCCTTCACGCGCGCGGCGAGCGTCGCGCCACCCGCCGTCGCGGCGGTCTTGGTCGGCGCAGCCTGCGCCGCGGGCTTCTTGTCGGCCGGCTTCGTGCGCGCGAC
The DNA here is from genome assembly GCF_000833595.1 of Burkholderia sp. MSHR3999. Classification (NCBI taxonomy): domain Bacteria; kingdom Pseudomonadati; phylum Pseudomonadota; class Betaproteobacteria; order Burkholderiales; family Burkholderiaceae; genus Burkholderia; species Burkholderia sp. MSHR3999. The sequence goes on along the minus strand of NZ_JRFO01000001.1, from coordinate 177,789 downwards.
AAGCGCCGCGAGCAGGTCCGCATCCGGATCGTCCTTCGCACTTGCCGTGCGCGTCGACGCGTCGCGACGCTTCTTCGCCTGCGCGACTTCGGCCTGCTGCTCCTTGCGGCGCTTTTTGGCCTCGGCCTTTGCTTCGGCTTTTGCGTCGGCCTTGGCGCGCGCGGCGTCGGTCTTGCCGCGGGCGGCGACCGTGGCGGCCGAGGTCGCCTTGGCCGCCGGCTTCGCGCCCTTCGCGGCATCGGCTTTGGCTGCCGCGGCCGGCGCGACGGCCGGCGCAGCGGCGCCCGACGCATCGTCGGCGCCGCTCGCGAGCGCGCGCGACAGGCGGCCGTTGTCCGCGGCGGGCGCGGACGATGCGGATGCAACGGTTCGGGAAGCTGCGTCGTCGTTGACGATCGTGGCGGGCTGCGGCGCGCTCGCGGCGTGCGCTACCTGCGGCGCAACGGCGCTGGCGGGCGCGGCCTTCGCCGGCACCGGCGCCGCAGGCGCGGCGGGTGCCGCAGGCGCGGCAGCCACTGCCGTGGTGGTATCGTCCGCCTGCTGCATGCGCCACGCGCCCCAGCCGCCGACCGCGACCACGAGCGCGACGACGGCTGCGATCGGCGCCTTCAACGAACGGCGCGGCGGTTCGGGCTGCGGTGCGACGCGTCCCTCCAGGTCCGCGAGAATCCGCGAATGCTGGGACCCGTCGGCCTGTTTCGTGTCGGACAGCAGGCTGGGCGGAGTTTTTGAATTCGAATTGTCCGGCGCACTCATTCAGTGTCTCATTGAATCCTGGTTTAATTCGCCGCGATAATATAGCCCGGCCTCTCAGAGCAGGCCTGATTCTAAGAGCAAGCATTGCAAAACACAATCAATTCCAATTTCCGGGGATTTCGTTGATTGCCGTCGCACTCGTCGCCTATTTCGCCCTTGCAGTCGCCATCGCGGCGCTGCTGCTTTTACCCGGCGTCCGGGCCACCGTTTTTGAATCGGTCGCCCAGTTTCACGGCCGTCTCACGCGCCGTGCGAGCGATCGCGCCAGTCGCACCCGCAGTCAGATTGTTAAATCGGCAAGCGTTACCCGGGGTGCTTTAAACGATGTGCAAAATTTACTTGTCCGGCGGCGCTTGCTGATTATGGTGTCGACAGGTATTCTTGCGACGCCGCCATTGGTCGCCATTGCGTTGCGCGGCCGGCAATTATTCCAATTCGACGACACGGCGCGCGCGCCTGACGAGAAGATCGCCGCCCTGCTGGAGGGCGAGCAGCTCGTGCCGCCCCCGCCGTTGCCGCCGGAAGTCTTTGCCACCAAGGAAGTCGAGCAGGTGCGGCCGGCGCTGAAAGACGCCAGCCGCGACTGGAACCTGCTGGACCCGGATTTCCGCACGCGCTTGCTGCTGGTCTACAAGATCATGCGCGAGCAGCACGGTTACGAAATGGCATTGCTGGAAGGTTACCGGAGCCCGGAACGGCAAAACCGGCTGGCGCAAATGGGCAGCAACGTGACCAATGCGGCGGCGTTCCAGAGTTATCACCAATTCGGGCTGGCGTCCGACAATGCGTTCCTGCGCGACGGCAAGCTGGTCATTTCCGAGAAAGATCCGTGGGCGATGCGCGGCTACCAGTTATACGGACAGACCGCCGAACAGGTCGGCCTGACCTGGGGCGGGCGCTGGAAAATGATGGATCTGGGGCACGTTGAATACCATAAACCCGGTTTTAAACTGGGACGCGGCAGCTAGCCAGGGCTGCCGGACAGGAAATAATGAGGGCGGCATGGGGCTTTTTAATATCCCGGCAGGAAACGATATGGGCGGTGCAAGCGGTCGTGCATTCCGGTGCACGATTTTCTCGGGCGGCCGGTCCCGTTTTAAATCTCACAGCGTCCTTTCGTTAATGCGCGCGCCTTCTCCGATGCCGCGGGCGCATTGATGCCGGCCTCTTTCACCCCGTTTGACAGCATGGCGACACATCGCGGCGCCACCCTTGCCGCTCGACGCGCCTGCGTCGCCTCACCGAATCGCACCGGAACCTGAACGTCCTATGCAACGCATCCTCAACGTGCTGACTCACCCGCGTACGCTCTCGATCGTCGGGATCGTCGCGCTCGCGGCGATCCTCTTCATCGCCGCCGATACGCTGCAGCTGCCGCTCCTGTGGGCGGCGCTCGCCTTCGCGGCGATCCTCGCGCTGTGGCTCGGCGTCGCGCTGTGGCGCCGCTGGCGCGTGAAGCGCGCGAACCGCCAGCTCGGCGAGATGCTCGAGGAGCAGGCGGAAACCGGCAAGATCGCCGCGCCGGCCGCCGCCGCTGCCGCGACGGACGCGAAGACGGCCGACCTCGACGTGCTGCGCACGCGCCTGTCCGACGCGGTGAAGACGATCAAGACCTCGAAGATCGGCCAGGTGTCCGGCGGCTCCGCGCTGTACGAGCTGCCGTGGTACATCGTGATCGGCAACCCGGCCGCGGGCAAGAGCAGCGCGGTGATCAATTCCGGCCTGCAGTTCCCGTTCGCGGACAAGAACAGCGCGGTGATCCACGGCATCGGCGGCACCCGCAACTGCGACTGGTTCTTCACGACCGAAGGCATCCTGCTCGACACCGCGGGCCGCTACTCGGTGCACGAGGAGGACCGCAGCGAGTGGCTCGGCTTCCTCGGCCTGCTCAAGCGCTACCGCCCGAAGGCGCCGATCAACGGCATCATCGTCACCGCGAGCATCGCCGAGCTCACCGGCAACCGCCCCGAATTCGCGATCAACCTCGCAAAGAACCTCCGCCAGCGCGTGCAGGAGCTGACCGAGAAGCTCGAAGTGTTCGCGCCGGTCTACGTGATGTTCACGAAGGCCGACCTGATCACCGGCTTCACCGAGTTCTTCAGCAGCAGCGACAAGCACGAATACGACCGCGTGTGGGGCGCCACCCTGCCCTACGAGCCGGACGAGAAGCGCGACGTCGTCGCGCTGTTCGACGAGCGCTTCGAGGAGCTGTACGACGGGCTGAAGGAGATCAGCGTCGCGCAGCTGTCGCTGTCGCGCGGCAACCTGGCGTCGCCGGGCCAGTTGAGCTTCCCGCTCGAGTTCTCGACGATCAAGCCGGCGCTGCGCGCGTTCCTCGCGACGCTGTTCGAGAACAACCCGTTCCAGTACAAGCCGATCTTCCGCGGCTTCTACTTCACCAGCGCGCTGCAGGAAGGCGAGACCAGCAGCGCCGCCGCGCAGCGCATCGCGCACCGCTTCGGCCTCGACGCGAGCGCGCTGCCGAAGCCGCACAGCGCGTTCTCGAAGAACGGCTTCTTCCTGCGCGACCTGTTCTCGAAGGTGGTCTTCGCGGACCGCCAGACGGTGCGCCAGTTCGCGAGCCCGACCAAGACGCGCCTGCGCTACGCGACCTTCTTCGGCTTCGTCGCGGCGCTCGCGCTCGCGCTCGGCGGCTGGACCTGGTCGACGATCGGCAACCAGCAGCTCGTCGCGAACGTGCAGGCCGACCTCGACAACGTCTCGCGCATGCAGCAGGGCCGCAACGACCTGCAGTCGCGCCTGCAGGCGATGGACATCCTCGAGGACCGCATCGAGCAGCTCGAGCAGTTCCGCCGCGACAAGCCGGTGTCGGTGTCGCTCGGCCTCTACCAGGGCGACCGCCTCGAGCAGCACCTGCTGACCGAGTACTACAACGGCGTGCGCCAGATCCTGCTGAGCCCGGTGTCGCAGAACCTCGCGTCGTTCCTGAAGGACGTGAACGCGCATCCGGACCAGCTCGTGCCGATGACGCGCCCGCCGGAGTCCGGCGCGGTGCAGGGCGGCGCCATCCCGGTCTCGACGAATCCGGCCGGGGCCGCACCGCAGGCCGCCGCCGCGCAGCCGGCCGCGGCCCCCCAGGGCGGCCTGTACAGCGACGCGTCGCCGACCAACGTGCAGGACGCGTACAACGCGCTGAAGACCTACCTGATGCTGTCCGACAAGCGCCACGTCGAGCAGGCGCACCTGACCGACCAGGTCGCACGCTTCTGGCGCGGCTGGCTGGAGACGAATCGCGGCAACATGCCGCGCGACGAGATGATCCGGAGCGCCGAGCGCATGATCTCGTTCTACCTCGCGCGCGTGAACGACAACGACTGGCCGATGATCGAAGCGAACCTCTCGCTCGTCGACCAGACCCGCGAGAACCTGCGCCGCGTCGTGCGCGGGATGCCGGCCCGCCAGCGCGTGTACGAGGAAATCAAGGCGCGCGCGTCGACCCGCTTCGCGCCGATGACCATCGCGCGCATCGTCGGCGACGGCAACGGCGGCCTGATCGCCGGCAGCTACGCGATCCCCGGCACGTTCACGCGCGACGCGTGGTTCGAGTACGTGCAGCCGGCGATCCGCGATGCCGCGACCAAGGAGCTGCAGGCGAAGGACTGGGTGCTGAACACGTCGACGCAGGACGACCTGACGCTCGAGGGCAGCCCCGAGCAGATCCAGAAGACGCTGGTCGGCATGTACAAGACCGAATACGCGCAGCACTGGCAGAAGTTCATGCAGGGCATCGCCGTGCAGGGCTTCAGCAGCTTCGGGCAGGCGGTCGACGGGATGAACCGCCTGGGCGACCCGCAGGATTCGCCGATCCGCAAGGTGCTCGAGACCGCGTACGACCAGACCTCGTGGGACAACCCGTCGCTCGCGAACGCGACGATCAAGAAGGCGCAGACGGGCGTCGTGAACTGGTTCAAGCAGCTGTTCACGCGCACGAAGGCTGGCCAGGTGGCGGCCGCCAACATCGACATCAACGGCAATCCGGCGGACGTGCCGATGGGCCCGGTCGGCCAGGAGTTCGTCGGCCTCGCGCGGATCGTCGCGACGCATGACGGCACGTCGCTGCTGAAGGGCTACATGGACACGCTGTCGAAGGTCCGCACGCGCTTCAACGTGATCAAGAACCAGGGCGACCCGGGCCCGGGCGCGCGCCAGCTGATGCAGCAGACGCTCGACGGCAGCGGCTCGGAGCTGGCCGATTCGCTGAAGTTCGTCGACGAGCAGATGCTGACCGGCCTGACCGACACGCAACGCAAGTCGCTGCGCCCGCTGCTGGTGCGGCCGCTGATGCAGGCGTTCTCGGTCGTGATCCAGCCGGCCAGCGCGGAAGTCAACAAGGTGTGGAACGCGCAGGTCTACCAGCCGTTCCAGGGCTCGCTCGCGACCAAGTACCCGTTCGCGGCGAGCGCGAAGGTCGAGGCCGGCGCCAGCGAGATCGCGCAGGTGTTCGGTCCGGACGGCTCGATCGCGAAGTTCGTCGGCACGACGCTCGGGCCCCTCGCGGTGCGCCGCGGCGACACGCTCGCGGCCCGCACCTGGGGCGACATGGGCCTCGCGCTCGCGCCGGACTTCACGAACGGCTTCGCGCGCTGGGTCGCGCCGCTCTCGGGCGGCGCGGCGGGCGCCGGCGGCGGCGGTGCGTCGTCGGAACCGCAGACCGTGTTCCAGATCCTGCCGCAGCCGAGCAGCGGCACGACCGAGTACACGGTCGCGATCGACGGCCAGCAGCTGCGCTACCGCAACACGCCGCCGCAGTGGACCAACTTCGTGTGGCCGAACCCGCAGGGCTCGCCGGGCGCGACGCTGTCGGCGACCACCTTCGACGGCCGCACGATCCAGCTCGTCAACGAGCCGGGCCGCTACGGTCTCGAGAAGCTGATCAACTCCGCGCAGCGCAAGCGCCGCCCGGACGGCACCTTCGACCTCACGTGGACGCAGGGCAACGTGAACGTGTCGGTCACGATGCGCATCATCAGCACGTCGCAGCCGACCGGCGGCGGCGGCGACCAGCCGCAGCAGCAGAGCCTGCGCGGCCTGCGCCTGCCGTCGTCGGTCGCCGACGTCGGCGCGGGCTCGGCCGTCAACGCCACCGCCCTGCCGGGCGCGGGCGCGTCGGGCGCATCGGGTGCAGTCCCGGCCGCGCCGGCCGTTGCAGCCGCCGCCGCATCGAACGCACAGGGGGCGCAATGACGCAAACCGTTCAGGCGCAGATCGCCTACTTCGGCAAGATCCCGTCGCGCGGCGATTTCGTCAAAAGCCCGCACAACCCGCAGCTGCTGCAGACGCTCGACCGCTGGATCGCGCAGGCCCTCGAGCTGCTCGCCGAGGACCCGCGCTGGAAGATCGTCTACGAAGACGCGCAGCCGATGCACTTCGCGTTCCTCGGCTCGCGCAGCCGGCTCGCGATCGCCGGGCACATGGTCGCGAGCCACGACGTGTCGATGCGCCGCTTCCCGTTCCTCGGCGCGACCGCGCTCGAGGTCGAGCGGCCCGTCGCGTTCCTCGCGCGCAGCCCGCTCGCGTTCGCGCGGCTGTGGTCGCGCGTCGCGCAGCAGATCCCGCCGCTGCTCGGCAAGGAGGAGCCGCCCGGCGCGCTGCAGGCGCTCGGCGACACGCAGGTGCCGATCGAGGTCGGCAGCGGCCCCGGCAACGCGCACGACGGCACGTTCAACGATTTCATCGAGCACCAGTCGCTGTACGGCCTCGAGCAGATGCTGCTCGCGAGCGGCCATCCGGTGCGGCTGCGCGGCGCGATGCTCGCGCTCGGCTCGCTGCTGCGCCCGGTGATGCAGAGCGGCTCGTCGCACATCGAGCGCGGCCTCACGCTGCCGCTGCCGGTCGACCCGTTCTACCGCAGCCTCGTCGCGGCGTTCTGGCTCGAACTGATCGCGCCGTTCGTCGCGCAGGCCGACTTCGAGCTCGCGATCTTCATGGGTTCGATCGCCGAACGCGAACGGCTCATCATCGGCTTCAACGGCGCTTCGGCGAAAACGCTGCTGAGCGTCGTCGACCCGCAGACCTACGCCGCCCACAACATCGACATCGACGATCCGGAGTGGATCGACGCCCATGCGCAAAACGATCAACAGATCAGCAAGCTCGTCAGCTACCTCGACCAACCGCAACTGTCGCTGCGCTTCGCGATCGACGCGTTCCGCGAAGCGTTCATCGGAGGCTGACAGCATGCGCAACACGAATCACACGCGCCGCGCGCGCTTCTCGCCCGTCATCGCCGCCCTCCTCGCCGCCGGCCTGCTCGCCGCCGGCGCCAGCAGCTTCGCGCAGAACAGCGGCGCGACCGTCACGCCGGTCGGCAACGGCACCGTACAGACGAGCGCGCTGCCGGCGACCGCCGCGCCCGCATCGCTGACGTCCGGTACCGTCGCGCCGCCGGCCGCCGCGACCACGACACTGGCCCCGCCGCCCGCGAACGCGACGCCCGGCCAGGTCGTCGTCGGCGGCAAGGTGCCCGACGAGGCGACCAAGGCCGCCGTGCTGCAGAAGCTGCGCGACACCTATGGCGCCGCGAACGTCGTCGACCAGATCGAGATCGGCGACGTCGCGACGCCGCCGAACTGGGGCGCGAACGTGCAGAAGCTGATCGGCCCGCAGCTCAAGCAGATCAGCAAGGGGCAGTTGAAGATCAACGGCACGCAGATCGACATGAAGGGCGAGGTGCGCAACGAGGCGCAGCGCCAGCAGCTCGCGAGCGACATGGCGAACACGCTGAACCCGACGTACACGATCAAGAACGGGCTGCGCGTGTCGGCGTCGGAGCAGGGGCTGCTCGACCAGACGCTCGCGAACCGCACGATCGAGTTCGAGACCGGCAGCGCGACGCTCACGCCGCAAGGCAAGGTGGTGCTCGACCAGATGGCCGCGGCGCTCTCGAAGATGCCGAACCGCACGGTCGATCTCATCGGGCATACCGACAATTCGGGGAACCGCGCGTCGAACATCGCGCTGAGCCAGGCGCGCGCGGATGCGGTGAAGGGCTATCTGATCACGAAGGGGATCGCGTCGCAGCAGATGACGACGACGGGGGTGGGCCCGGATCAGCCGATCGCGCCGAATGATACGGCTGAAGGGCGGGCGCGGAATCGACGGATCGATTTCCGGGTGGGGCAGTAGGCGGGGGGCCGGGATTGTGCGGGTCCGTGTTCGACGCTTGTCGGCGGACATGAACGTTGCATTGCGCGCCGGCCGGGTCTTGCCTGATTTTGGCGATCTGCCGGCCGGTCGCGAATGAGATCACGGGCTGCTCGACTGGACGCTCGCAATGCGCACGATCGAGTTCCGGGATCGGGCAGCGAGTTGCGGGGGGCTTGGGGGGCAGCCGCCACCTTGTGAGGGCGACGTCAGCACGCCGCTCACCATGCGCTACGGCGCGTTCCCACGCAGACGGACAACGCCCGGCGACTGCTCGAAATCCTGGATCGACATATCGAGCTGCGACGGCGGTCCATCCGCCACACCCAGTGAATAAACGTCGTCGATCAACCACGCATCGCCTTCCTTGACGAGGATGACGTCCGAGCGCCCCACCGAATAAGCCTTGCGGGTGCCCTTCACCATCTCGGACCAGTCGACACGGACTCGTACGCGCGATGGATCCGCGACCAGGATCCTCACGGGACGCGTAACCTTCATTCGCACGTCATTGCCATAGTTCGATGGATCGCTGTCGATCTCGGAGTCGGACAAGCGTACGTCGAGCATTCCAGTCACCTTGTCGGAATCGACGCACGTTCTTTTCATCAGCGCGAACAGTGCATGAGAAAAGACCGTTTTGAATACCCTCGTATACTGCGCGTCGCGATACGCGCGGTGATGCACGCGGCGGTCCAGCGGCATGCCGTTGCCGTCGGTACGGCTGAAACGGCACGACGCGTCAGCGTGTGACAGTGAGTAGTATTGCTTGACGGTCGCCTCGATCTGCGCGGCGTCCGCCGCTGCAACGCGAGCCACCTGAGCCTCCAATGCCGCGCACCAAGCCAGCATCGATATCGACAGGAACAACGACGCACGCAGTTTCAATTACTGAACTCCTTTACATACTTATCGAAATCGGCCTTGAGTTGCGCCATCGTGTAGCCTTGATCTTGACTCGTGCCTGGCATACATGCCCATTCGTTGCGCAGCAATGCCACGGCTTTCTCGATCTCGCCCGTTCTGACGTAACCGAGAGCCGTGGGTTGCGGCTGACCGCTCTTGTCGAAGCGGCCGGGATGCCCCTCCATTAAAAACACCGCGTAGCGATCCTGGGTAGCGGGCTGAAAGTCGGCAGGCAAAGCACCCTGCTCCGGTCGCTGCCCGGCGAGCCATGCAGCTTTAGTCATCTGATACGCACCTTGATGATGCGCGCCATTCGGGTACGTCGACAAATCCTTGAGCGCACCTGACAGAGTGTAGACGCCCTGGGACGCGTAATACGTCTTCGCGTCCCCAGCCAGTTCAAGGAACGTCTTCGCTTCCCGGCTACGGATGATCTTCAGGAATGCCTTCATGCGTGCAAGCGGCAGCGGGTCACTGAAGCCTTGTTTCCTGTAGATTCCAATCGGTTCATAAAAGTGCCGGGTCTTACCAGGACCGACACCGCTGACACATAGATAATTGCGCTTGAAATCGCTGACGTAATAGTGATACGTACGGATGTCGATATGGCCTGGTTGGCCTTTCCCGTCGGCGGTTTCAGCATCGCCCATCACGTGGTATACGATCACGTCGCCGGGCAATGCCCAACGCGCGTCGGGCAATTGGCTCGTAACATTGACGAAACCCTGCGACTCCAGAAATGCTCCGGCCACCTTCGCATAGCTGCCGCCTGCTCCGGCAAACGTACCGTTCTTTTCGCGGACGAATTTGATCGCGTTTGCTTTCCAGAGCGCGACCTTAACGTACATGTAGCACTGACCACGCGACTTCTTCGTTTCCTTGGTTCCATACTGGATTGTGCCGTCTGCAATCTGCTTGAGGTTCACGACCGTGGACGACGATGGCATCGCATATGTCGTCTGCTCCTCAGCGAGGTCGCTCATCTTCTTTGCGACTGCTCCAAGATCGACCTTTGCGGCTTGCTCAGAAGCGGTCGAAGAGGCGGACGCTGCGGGCTTCGCTGAGCCTGCCGATTTTCCCGCGACTGGGTTCGTATCCATCCCGAGCCAGTTCTCGATGAAATGCCAAGCAGCATTGATCTTATGCCCGGCCCAATCGCTCCACGTCTCTTCCGGCTGCGCCTGTGGATGCCCGACCGAATCTCGCTTTGTCACAACGGTCGGCGCAGTGGGTGCCCTGCCGGCCCCTCCCTTCGTTCCGGCCGGCTTAGCCGTCGATGTCCTCGTACTCGTCGACGGCTTACTCACTGGCGTCGGCTGAGTGGCGGAAGCCGTCCGCGCAGACGATGTATTCGCCGCCCCTGACGACATTCCCGGCGATTGAGTGGCCGCGGGGCTCGCAGCAGTACCGGTGGATTGCGCAGCTGTCGCATCCATCGACGAAGTCGACACACGTACGGGAGGTGGGGATGTTGCCGCACCGCCCGACGCAGCTGAGGCAGTCGAGACCGGTGTCTTTCGCGGCGTACCTCCACCAGCATCGTCTGCATACGCGGGATGAGCTTCCGCGCCGCCATCATCCACTTGCGTTTGCGATGGAGGCTCCTTGTGCACGTCGTCCTCCGCCCCTCCATGCAACTGGGTCGACGTCTTGAGGAGCATACTCGGGCTCATCATCGTGATCGTACTGTCCACGCCAGGAACCGTGAAACGCGCCACCTGCTTATAAGCGCCGGCGTCCGTCTTGACTGAGATGGAGCAATCCGCGCCGGGCGTATAAATGTTGACTGGTGCCGCTAGTCCATCAGAGTCGGTCACGCCATCGACGATGATACTTCCCGACTGCAGTCGATAGCTCAATCCATTAATCGGGCTACCGTCGAGGCCAATGAAACGGCATTCGATTTTTGGCAAAGTGACTGCATCAGCCTGTTCCGTCTGCTGTTCACTCGTCTTGCTGTTTGCATCCCCCTTATCTACGCCATCCAAAGCACTTTGCGTAGCCGGGATGCTCTGGACAGCTTGATCGATCGGCGTATTCTGGTCGGCCGCAGGCGGCACCGACGAGACCGCGGAAGATTCGGTCATTTGCTCCTGCTGATGCGCCGGCCCAGCCTCTACAGCATTGGAGTCAAATGGCATTGCCTCCGTTACACCCATGTCGTTGGGGGCATTTGCTTTCACATCGTCGATATTGTCCCCTTGCGCGCTCGGCGGGAACAGTCGCGTTGGCGCGTCGCCAGAATTGATCGCCATTGTCTGTAATCCTTAAACCTGCGTCGTGTCGTCGTGTTCGGCGAAGTGGACCGAGTCGATAAACATTCGCCACGGGTCATCGCCCACATACAGCTTCAAGTTCGATTCGTTCCGGGTAAAAACACGGCTCGTCATGCCGTTCGAATCCAACAATCCGCTACTCACGACTGCGCCTGATTCATCCTTGAATGCGTAAGGCACACGTCCGAGTGGAATGCCGAATTCCTGACCCAACATCCGCTTGACTTCAACGCGCTGGCTATACACCTGTGGCGTCACCAACACTGGAAGAGCAGGCAGCGTATACGGCATGCTCGCCGGACCGCTGAACGCGTGCTGAGCGCCCTTGAAATCGACTTTCCCCGGTGCATGAATCTCGATGTTGCCGCCCTTGAGCCGGATGTAGGCGCCGCCCGACGTCAGCAGGATTTCCTGCTTCGCGGCCACCTCGACATTCTCGGTCGCCGACAGCATCTTCACGGTCTTTTGCGCAGTGAGCTCGATATTGTCCGAGTGCGCCCGCACCTCCACCTTGCCCTTCGCGGCAAAGAGCTTCATGCCTGCGTTCTGCACGAAAAAGCTGACTTTCTCGGCAATACTCGCAATCAGCGACTTCCCGCTGGCGATATGCGTACTCTGACCGCTGACGAAATTGACCTGCCGGTCGCTCGCCACGTGCATCGACTGCTGCGTAGACAGCGCGATGCCCGACGGGCTCGCGAACAGCATCACCGGTTCCTTGAACGCATTCGCGCTGCCTGTCCCGCCGCCGGCCGTCCTGCCACCCGACGACGCCCCCGACACGCTGCTCCGAGTCGCATCGGTGAACGTCTTCAACGCGTCGTGCCCATCGCCGAGCCCTTCCGCCTGATGCGTCTGGCTCATCTGCGACAACGCCTCGACCAGCCCTTCGGCACTGACGAGCTGCTGCTGTGCTTCGCGCACGTCGAGCGGCTGGCTGTTCGCCTGCTTCGGATGCGTCGCGACGTACAGCCCCTGCGCAGCACGCACCGCACCGTAAGCGTCCGTCCGCAGATCGAAACCCGACCCAAGATACGCGCCACGCGCATTGCCGCTCTGCTCGATCAGGTATCCGAGATGAAGCAGCGAATTCCCACTGCTGCTGAACAGCCGTGCGCGGTTCTGCCCCGTCGCGTCATCGAGCACCATCTCGTTATAACCGGCACCCGAGTACTCCTTCGACCGGAACCCCGACAGGATCCCGTTGCCGTGCCATTGCGGCTTCACTGCCCCGTTGTAGACGCGATGCAGGACGATCGGCCGGTCGCAATCCCCGCCGATGTAACCGATCAGCACTTCCTCGCCCACCCGCGGAATATGCACGGCTCCATAGCCGCCGCCGGTATCCGACTGCACGACGCGCACCCAGCACGACGCGCGTTCGTCGCCTTGATTTTGCCGATCCCAGACGAACCTCACCTTGATGCGGTTCAGTTCGTCGGTGTGAACCTCCTCGCCTTTCGGCCCGACCACGACCGCCGTCTCGAGCTGCATCTCCGGCTTCTCGTGTTCGAACGGGCTGCGATACGGCACGGACACGCGCTGCGCTTCGACTTCGACGAGATAGAAGCCCGCCGACCCATCGTCGTGCGCGACCTGGCACGCAGCCGCGCCCGCGCAGCCAGCCTTGGCTTGCGCCAACCTGTCCTGCAGGCTATGCGGAAAGTTCGCTTCCTGCGCGGAGATCGGCAGGTTGTTCTCGATGTACCGCCACACCTTGATGGCCGCGAATTGCCGCTCGCCGTCCGGATCGCGATCGTGCTCCGGATGGTCAGCGAGCGTGAAGCGCCGTCCGGCATCGATTCCCCGCACGCCGCCGGTGCCGAAGAAGCGCTTCGCGCGCGACTCCCACTCCTCGAGGCGGACCTTCGACAGATGCTCGCCGCGCGCCTGATTCGCATACGTGTAGGCGCCCGTGTATTCGTAGATTTCGGCCTGCTCCGGCAAGCTCCCCTGGCCGCTCTTCGTCGGCAACGTCGTGCCGTTCGGGCTGGACGCCGCGGACGGCGCCTTGTAGTCGAACGTGCGCGTCGTGTGCAGCGTGCTCTGCAAGGTCCGCGAGCCCGCCCATTGCGTGAACGCGTCGGTTTCGCTGCCCGTTCCCGCCCGGTAGAAGCCGACCGTCTTCGGCGACATCTCGTCGACCGCATGGATATCGTCGGTGATGACGAGTGTATGCGACTTGCCGTCCTCGCCCTGTCGCCAGAAGCCGAACAGCCCTTCCTCCTCCATCAGGCGATGCACGAAGTTCCAGTCGGTCTCGCTCTGGCGGCAGTACGAGCGCGACGGCAGCGGCCGCGACAGCGCGAACTGGTACTGCCCTTGCGCCTGCGGATGCGCATCGAACACGTCGGCAAGAATCGCGTCGACGCTGCGATCCTGCCAGTAGCGCATGTCGCTGCGGAAGCGAAGGAAGTGCATCCACGACGCGAAGGTCAGCTGGTAGCTGGAAAGGCTCCCGTCCGCGCCCAGCCTGCGGGCCGTATGGATGTAGCCGTTGACCGGCAGATACGACCGGTCCGCCTGCTGGATCCACAGCGTGATCGGCTGCGCGATCAGCGTCTTCAGCTCGATGCCGCCCGAGGTGGATACCATGTCGAGCGCGACGCTGAAGTCGCGGCCCAGCTCCGAGCAGGTCACCGCCCGCCGCGGCACGAGCGCGTTGCCCGGCAGCGACGGAATCTCCGTCTTCAGCAAGCGGTCCTGCTGGACCAGGCCGCTACGTATCGCCTGCGCCAATTCGGCCATGTTCATCGTCGTTCACCCGCACGTTGGTCGCGAGCCCGCGGCGGCTCGCCGGTCAGTCTTGCCTCGTAACGTCCCGAACCTTCGCCCTTACTCCGGCTTCACGCCGAGCAGCTCCCGCAAATGCGACATCGCCCCGTCATCCTTCACCACGCTCTCGAGCCACTTGTGCAGCGGCATGTCGGCCCACTCGGCCGCCTTGTCCGCGAGATACGCGACCGGGCTGTGCGGCTCGGTCTGCCGGAAATAGCGGGCGACCGCGCGCAGCTGGTCGACCGCCTGCGCACGATTCTGGATGCCGGCGATCATCTGCGGCGCCGGACGCAAAACGGGCTGCTGCTGCACGAGGGTCTCCTCCGTGTAATGCGGGGCGCCGAAACTCGGCTCGATGCGCTCCTGCGCCGCCGGCGGCGCCGCTTGCGACTGCGCCTGCTGCTGCGCGCCCGTATAGCCCTGCTCGCGCGCGAAGCGCTCGGTGAGCCGGTACACGGTCTCGAACGCGTCGCGCGCCTGGCGGAAGCTCGGCGCCGCATCGCCTGCGCGCGCGTCGAGCGTCTCCTCGAACGCGTCGAGCGCAAATTCGAACGCCTTCAGGTTCCCGAGCAGCGCGGAATAGAACGCGAGCGACGTCACGCGCCGCGACGCGTCGATCTGCTCGACCGACGGCTTGCCGCGCGCGATGTCGTTCGCGTGCTCCGGGTCACGCTTCACCGCCTGCGCGACGTGCTGCGCGACTTCCCAGTCGAGCGTGCTGAACGCGTTCGACGCGCCGTCGGTCAGCGGCACCGCGCGCAGCAGCTCGGCGGTGCGCCCGGCGAGCCACGCGACGTTGCCGAGCCGGTATTCGGTGTCGTCGCCTTCCGGCAGCGGATGCACGGTGTCCCAGTACTGGCGGCACAGCCCTTCGAGCAGCGAATAGCCGTCGGTGAGGCCCGTGATGCCGTCCTCGAGCGCGAGCGCCTCGGTCAGCCACACGGCCAGCCGCAGGTCCTTCGTCTGCGTGCGCAGCAGCTCGCTCGAGCGCGTGACGACGAAGCTCCAGTCGGCTTCCTTGATCTCGGTCACCCATTCGCCCTGGTCCAGCGACGGGTCGTCGAAGCGCCGCGCCTCCTGGATCGCGTCGAAATCGTTCGAGAACAGCAGGTCGTCGCCGCACGGCGACGCGTCGCTGATCGGCGTCAGCAAGTCGGAAAGATTGATCGGCATGGTTCAGTGAATCCGTTGATGCATGAGGTTTCGCGCGCGGCGCTCATCCGACCGCTCATTCGACCGTGTATTCGAACGCGCCCGCGTCGTCCGCGCGCACCGCGATGCGCGCGATGGCCGCGCCGTCGGCGATCCGGCCCAGCACGTGGCCGGCGATCTCCGGCAGCAGCGTGCCGTTCAGGATGTGGTCGACGTTGCGGGCGCCCGAATCGACCTCGGTGCAGCGCGCGAGCACCGCGTCGACCAGCGACTCGTCCCACTCGAACACGGCCTTGTGGTTCGCGTCGATCCGGCGGCGGATGCGGTCGAGCTTCAGTTCGATGATCTCGGCGAGCACGTCATCGGAGATCGGGTAGTACGGCACGACCTTCATGCGGCCGAGGAACGCGGGCTTGAACGTCTTGTACAGCTGCGGGCGCAGCGCCTCGGCGAGCGCGTCCGGATCGGGCAGCTCCTCGGCTGGCTTGTTCAGGCAGGCCTGCATCACGGCCGACGAGCCGACGTTCGACGTCAGGATGATCAGCGTGTTGCGGAAGTCGATCTCGCGGCCTTCCGCGTCGTCCATCGCGCCCTTGTCGAACACCTGGAAGAACATCTCGAGCACGTCCGGGTGCGCCTTCTCGACCTCGTCGAGCAGCACGACCGAGTACGGATTGCGCCGCACCGCCTCGGTGAGCACGCCGCCCTCGCCGTAGCCGACGTAGCCCGGCGGCGAGCCCTTCAGGCCCGACACGCTGTGCGCCTCCTGGTACTCGCTCATGTTGATCGTGACCATCTTGCGCTCGCCGCCGTACAGGATGTCGGCCAGCGCGAGCGCCGTTTCGGTCTTGCCGACGCCCGACGGCCCGACGAACATGAACACGCCGCGCGGCTTGTTCGGGTCCTCGAGGCTCGCCGACGCGGTGCGCACGCGCTGCGCGATCGCCTCCAGCGCGTGGTCCTGGCCGATCACGCGCGCGGCGAGGAGCGGCTGCAGGTTCAGCACCGTGCCGATCTCGTCCTTCACCATCCGGCCGAGCGGGATGCCCGTCCACGATGCGACGATCTCGGCCACCACGTGACCGTCGACCTGCAGCGGCACCATCGGCTCGCCGCCCTGCAGCGCATGCAGCGCGGCGACGCGCTCGGCGAGCTTGTCGCGGGTGGCCTGCACGTCGACCGGCTCGCCGTCCTCCGACGGGCCGCGCGCGCGGTCGAGCGCCGCGCGCAACTCGGTGATCTCGGCGACGATCGCGCGCTCGCCTTCGTAACGGGCTTCGTCCGCCGCGAGCTGTTCGAGCGCCGCGTCGCGCGCGCCGCGCAGCTCGCCGAGCCGCTCGTCGTGCGCGGCGCCGCTCGCCGCCTCGCGCTCGAGCGACGCGATCTCCGCGTCGATCCGCTCGATGCGCTTCCTGGTGTCGTCGATCGCGGCCGGCGTCGCGCTCTGCGCGAGCGCGACCTTCGCGCACGCGGTGTCGAGCACGCTGATCGCCTTGTCCGGCAGCTGGCGGCCGCTGATGTAGCGGTGCGACAGGCGCACGGCCTCGGTGATCGCGTCGTCGAGGATCCGCACGTTGAAGTGCTTCTCCATCAGCCCGGACATCCCGCGCAGCATCGCGGCCGCGAGCGGCTCGCTCGGCTCCTCGACCTTCACGACCTGGAAGCGCCGCGCGAGCGCCGCGTCCTTCTCGAAATACTTCTTGTATTCGCTCCACGTCGTCGCGGCGATCGTGCGCAGCTCGCCGCGCGCGAGCGCCGGCTTCAGCAGGTTCGCCGCGTCGTTCTGGCCGGCCTGGCCGCCCGCACCGATGATCGTGTGCGCCTCGTCGATGAACAGAATGATCGGATGCGCGCTCTTCTTCACCTCGTCGATCACGCTCTTCAGCCGGTTCTCGAACTCGCCCTTCACGCTCGCGCCGGCCTGCAGCAGGCCCATGTCGAGCACGTGCAGCGCGACGCCGCGCAACGGCGGCGGCACGTCGTCGGCCGCGATGCGCAGCGCGAGCCCCTCGACCACGGCCGTTTTGCCGACACCCGCCTCGCCCGTCATGATCGGGTTGTTCTGGCGGCGCCGCATCAGGATGTCGATCGCCTGGCGGATCTCCGCCTCGCGGCCGATCACCGGATCGATCTTGCCGTCGCGCGCGCGCTGCGTGAGGTTGGTCGTGTAGGTGTCGAGCGCGGGCGTCTTCGACGGGCCGCCCGCGGGCGCCGCGTCGAGCGCCGGCGCGTCGCCACCGTCGCCGTCGCCCGCTTCCGCCTGCCGCGGCTCGGCTTCGCTCGACCCGGCGGTGATTTCGTCGAACTTGTGCTTCAGGTCCGTCACGCGGATCTCGGCGAACTGCGCGGACATCCGCTGCGCGAATTGCGCGAGGTCCGGCGCGGTCAGCAGCGCGAGCAGCAGATGCCCCGAGCGGATGCGGCCGAGCTGCGAATCGAGCGACGCGATCAGCCACGCCTGCTCGAACAGCGCGATCAGGTGCACGGAGAACACCGGCGTGCGCGTGTTGCCGGTCTTCAGGCGCGTCAGCTCGCGTTCGAGGTCCGCGCGCAGCGCGTGCGGATCGATGCGGCTCGCGCGCAGCGCCAGCGGCAGGTCGCCGCTCGCCTCGTCGAGCAGCGCGAGGAACAGGTGCTCCAGATCGACCTCGTAGTGGCCGCGCGCGAGGCACGCGCTCGCCGCGTGCTGCGCCGCCTGCCGGCACAGCGGATTCAGTTTCGTGATCAGGGTCTTCAGGGGCGTGCTCATGGCGTCGATCTCAGGTTCGTTTGCGTCGCGTGTTGTTGTGTTCGGGTATTTCAGTGGATCACGTGCAGCTCGTAGCGCGCATCCGCGCGGTCGTGCAACGCGTCGCGGGTGCAGAGGAAGGCGTCCCAGCCGAGCCGCGCGCCCGCGCCGAGCCGGCTCGGGCCGACCTCGGTGCGCTTCAGCACGAGCGACACCTCATATTCGAGCGTGACGCCCGCGAGCAGCGTCAGCATCCGTTCGAGGCCGACCGCCCGCGGGCCGCCGGGCAGGAACGCCTCGTAGTCGCGCTTCGCCAGCGGGCCGACCACGATCCGCGCGCGCATGTCGCGCTGCCACACGCGCTCGCCGACGAGCGCGGTCCCGCCGAGCACCGCGTTGACCTCGCCGAGCACGCTCAGCTGGTCGGCCGGCACGTCGTACCACTTGCCGACGAACTGGTCGATCTTCACCGGCACGCGGAAGTAGTCGGACAGCGTGCGCTGCAGGTACGCGGCCGACATCGGCCGGTGCCGCGCGGCCAGCGCGTAGCCGGCCACCGCCTCGTCGAGCACGCCGCCCGCGCCCGCCTGCAGGCTGTCGCGCACCTCGTCGCTCGTCACGCCCGCGATCGAGAGCAAGAGCGGCAGGTAGCGCTCGTCGCGGTCGAGCTCGTAATGGAACGGCAGCCGGTATTTCTTCCACGCGGCGTAGAACAGCGCGGTCGCGCGGTTCGAGAACACGTCGAAGAACGCGCGCGCCGCGTGGTCGCGCTTCAGGTACTCGCGCGCGCCGATTTGCTCCGTGTAGTACAGCGGCAGCGCGCCCTGCCCGCCGAGCAGCCCGAAGAACGCGGGCGTCAGCTCGACGCGGCCGAGCTCGCCGGCCGCGAGCGCCGCGTCGCGCGCATCGTCGGCGTCGAGCGGCGCGCCGTCGTCGTCGAACGACCGCACGCGCTCGATCTCGCTCGCCGGAAAGCCGAGCGACAGCGTGTTGCGGAACGCGATGCGCTGCGCGACGACGTCGCCGTGCCGCCACGCGCCGGGCGCATCGGTCGCCTGCCGCGCGAACAGCCCTTCGAGCACGCGCACCGCCTGGAAGAACTCGAAGCGGTGCGGCTCGTCGAGCAGCGCGCGGACTACGCCAGGATCGATTCGCCGGTCCGGGGCTTGCATCGGATGATCTCCTCGCCGGTGCGCTTCGACACGACGACTAGTTGAACGAAACTGTTGAGGTGGACGTACAGCCCGAAGAAGCTGTCGAGCACGCGCACGAACGACGCGAGGCTCGAGCCGACGAAATGCTCCTCGTCGACCGTCACGCGGATCTCGATGCCGCGCACGAAGGTCGCGAACGGCTTGCCGGGCAGCCATTGCACGGCGCCGCGCTGCTCGATGCCCGCCAGCCCGTCGATCTGCCGCATCGACACCGCGGTGCGCCGCAGGTCGTACAGCGTCAGCATTTCCTTCAGCGGCGCGAGGCCGTGATCGACGAGCGACACGTGGTTGAGCGCCAGATGCGACACGAGCCGCCAGTGCGCGGAGCGGCCGCGCTCGAAGCGCACGCTCGGTGTCGGGCGGCGCAGCATCGCGATGCTGCTCGTCTGCGCGCCGCCTTCCTGGAACAGGTCGCCGCCCTCGAGCCCGAACGCCAGCATCGCCGGCAGGTCGCGGTTCGTGCAGGTCAGGTCGAGGCTCAGCGTGTCGGTCTGCGGCGACGTCGGCTCGAAATCGATGTCGACGATCGAGATCTCGGTCTCGTAGCCGGGGCTTCTCTGCGCGACCCAGTCGTTGCGGCGCGCGAACCAGTAATGGCCGACCCGCGCCGATTCGCCGTGGTGCAGCGAATAGAACGGCCGGAACTCGATCACCGATTCCTCGTGCGCCTGCTGGCGCACGAGCTTCACCGAGTCGATCGAATACACCTCGTACGCGAACGCGCGGCGCGCCTCGGCGATCACCGGATACGACACCGCGCGGTGCGTGATGCGGATCGGCTCGCCGTGCTGGCGGAACAGGTTGACGATCGGCGTGCAGAACAGCCGGAAATGGTTCGCGCTCAGCAGTTCGAGCAGGCGCGCGACGTGCGAATCGCCGCGCACGTCCTGCAGCACGAGATGCAGCGTCGAGCGCTGGCAGCGGCCGGACGCGCGCGCAATCGCGGCGAGGTCGAAATCGACGAAGTCGAACTTGTCTGGGAACGCGAAATACTCGGTCAGCAGCCGGTACGCCGGATGCGATTTCGCCGGGTAGTCGATCAGCGCGTCGCCCTCGTCGAAGCCCGCCTGCGCGATCGGCAGCTTGCGCAGCGCGGTCCAGCGGCCGTTGCGCTCCGGCTCGACGTACGCGGCGAGCACGTTGACGAACAGGCAATCGGTGAGCGCCGCGACGAACGACTGCTCGCCGTGCAGGTGCGCGCGCAGCGTCGGCAGCTTCAGCGCGCCGAGGTCGAGCTGCGCCGCGAGCGATTCGAACGTGATCGAGATCACGCCGGTCGCGTTGGGCGGCAGCACCGTCGCGCTCGGCGCGAGCGCGACCGGCGTGTAGCGCGCCTCGGAAATGCGGATCGGCGCGAGCGTCACGTCGTAGGCGGTGCGGAACCGGCACTGCACGCCGCGGATCGGGCGGCTCTTCAGCTCGGTGCCGCGCTCGACGACGACCGGCTCGGTCTGCTGGCCCGGCGCGCCGAGCGCGAACTGCGTGATCGAGCACGACGGGAACGGCCGCAGGTAGTGCGGATACAGCACTTCCAGCAGCGCTTCGGTGAATTCGGGGTAGTCGTCGTCGAGCTTCTTGTTGATCCGCGCGCCGAGCAGCGCGAACGACTCGATCATCCGCTCGACGTGCGGATCCTCACAATGCTCGCCGGAGAGCGCGAGACGCGCCGCGATCTTCGGGTAGCGTTCGGCGAAATCGCGCGAATAGCGCCGCAAAAACGATAATTCGCGCTCGTAATACGGCAGCAATTCTTCCATCGACGACCCCGAACCTCTTTCATTGCGTGCCGCGCCGGACGGTCCGGCCCGCGCGGCGGCGTAAGTTACTGCGCTTTCGCGGCGCGCGCGCGTGTGACCGAATACTGGAGCGTCGACGGCTGCAGCATCGCATCGAAATTGACCGGCTCTTCGGCCGGATGCACGACGAGCAGCGCCTGGATCGCGAAATAGAGCGCGTTGGTCGACTGCTCGTTGAGCTCGAACGTCACCTGCACCTGCTGCAGCCGCGGCTCATGGCGCGCGATCGCCTGCTGGATCGACTTGCAGATGTAGGTGCGGTCGTAGTGGCTCGCGAGGCTCAGGCCCGCGAAATCGTTCAGCCCGTAGGTCAGCACCGACTTCTGGCATTCCGGCAGCGTCGCCAGCTCGTGATCGGTGTGCGCGATACGGGTATTGAGGATCGCCTCGACATCGCGGGCGACCGTGTTCTTCAGCTCTTCCAGCGACAATTGCCGCATCGCCGCGGAAGCCGGCAGGTGCGGTTCATCGTCGAACAGCTTGTCGAGAAAGCTCGGTTCGAATCGTTTCATCAGGCCGGCATACGCTGCGAAAAACGGCAACGGGACGCGACGCCCCGTTGCCGCAACCGACGTTAGACCGCGTAGGTCTTGTCGTTCTTCGTCAGGCTCCAGGCGCCCTGCGTGTTGCCGCCCTGGTTGCCGCCGATCTTCTGCTGCGTCTGCTTCCACTGCACGGCAGCGTACTTCAGCGAGAAGGTCTCGTGCGGCAGGCCTTCCTTCTGCACGCTCGGCGTGACGCTCGAGATGATCACGTACTTCAGCTTGACCTCGAGGTACTTGACGCGCTGGCCTTCGCCGTCCGAACGCATGAAGTCGATCGTGACTTCATCGAACGTCGTGCCGCCCGACGCGTGCTGGTACAGCAGCGGGCTCGACGAATCGATTTCCTTCGTGAACACCATGTCGCCGTGCTCGCAACGCTCCGACGTATGGCCGCCGGCCGTCGACGCCGTCGCCGAACGCGGCTGGATGATGGAATGGTCCCACGATTTCAGTTCAATCCAGGCATCGTGGTCTTTGTCCGCAGACTCGCCCTTGATGGCCGGATTACCGAACTTCAGATACATGTCTAACATGGCCTTCGACTCCCCAAAGAGGTGGTTTTAACGTCCTACCCAGGCGGCCCGCCCGGGCGATTCTTCGCTTATGAATTTGCCGGTTTGGGCAGATCAGCGACAAGCCGCAGAGAAATCGAGAGTTCGTCGAGCTGAAAGTGCGGGCGCAGGAACGCGACCGAACGATACGAGCCCGGCTTGCCCGGAATCTCTGACACTTGTACGGATGCCTCGCGCAGCGGAAATTGCGCCTTCTGTTCCTGCGTCGCGTTGTCGTCGAGCAGGACGTATTGCGAAATCCACCGGTTGAGGAACGTCTCGACGTTCTGTGCCGATGCGAAGCTGCCGATCTTGTCCCGCATCATCGCCTTCAGGTAGTGCGCGACGCGCGATACCGAGAAGATGTATTGAAGCTGGGCGGACAGGACGGCGTTCGCGTTGGCGCTGTCGGTGCTGTATTTCTTCGGTTTCTGCACCGATTGCGCGGCAAAGAACGCGGCGTAGTCGGAATTCTTGCAATGGACGAGCGGGATGAAGCCGAGGTCGCTCAGCTCCTTCTCGCGTCGGTCGGTGATCGCGATCTCGGTCGGGCACTTCAGCGCGACCTCGCCGTCGTCGGTCTTGAACGTGTGGGTCGGCAGGTCCTGGACGAGGCCGCCGCCTTCGACGCCGCGGATCGCCGCGCACCAGCCGAAGTCGTCGAACGCCGCCGTCAGGCGCGCGGCGAATGCCCATGCCGCGTTGCACCACAGGTACTTGTCGTGGTCGGTGCCGTCGACGTCCTCGACGAAGTTGAAGCTTTCGGCGATCTGGCCGTCCTTCGGATTGAACGGCAGGCGGCCGAGGAAGCGCGGCAGCGTCAGGCCGACGTAGCGCGAATCCTCGGAATCGCGGAACGACTTCCACTTCGTGTATTCGACCGTGTCGAACACCTTGCCGAGATCGCGCGGCCGGCCGAGGTCGGAGAACGTCTCGAGGCCGAGCAGCTCCGGCGCCGCCGACGCGATGAACGGCGCGTGCGCGGCGGCCGCGACGTGCGACATCTGCTCGATGAAGTACATGTCTTCCGGCTGGCGGGAGATCTCGTAGTCGCCGATCAGCGCGCCGAACGGCGAGCCGCCGAACGTGCCGAATTCCTCTTCGTAGACCTTCTTGAACAGCGCGCTCTGGTCGAACTCGCTCGCGCTCTTGAAGTCGCGCACGAGCTCGCGCTTCGGCGCGTGCAGCGCCTTGATCTTGATCGTCTGGCCCGTGTTGCTTTCCTTGACCAGGTAGTCGAGGCCGCGCCACGTGCCTTCGAGGCGCTGGAATTCCGGCGCGTGCATCACGGCCGAAAGCTGCGCGGAGATCAAGCTGTCGAGCTCCGCGACGCGCGCGTCGATCGTCGCCGACAGGTTGTCCGACACGATCACCGTGCCGTCGAGCACCTGGTGCACGAGTTCGCCGATCAGGTCCTTCGCGCGTGCATGCTCGGAATCGGATTTCGCGACCTTGCTCTTCTCGACGATCTCGTCGAGCAGCGAAGTCCCGGCGGCGTATTCCGCGCCGCTCGTCTGGGCCGCAGCCGTTTGCTGGTTCATCTCAACACCCCGTCGTCATTCGCCGTCTTTGTCGCCGTCTTTGCCGCCCTCGGCGCCCTTCGCGAGCTCCTGCAGCTGCTGCGTGTTCTGCAGCACCTCGGAGAGCAGGTCCTCGAGCTTGTCGTTGCCGGCGAGCTTGTTGCGCAGGTCGGCGAGCTTCGAGCGCGCCTCGAGCAGGCGGCGCAGCGGCTCGACCTGCTGGACCACGTCATCCGGGCTGAAATCCGACAGCGCGCGGAACTTCAGGTCGACAGCGAACTTGCCGCCGCCTTCGCTCAGGCGGTTTTCCACCTGGAACACGGCGCGCGGCTCGATCGCCTTCATCACGTCGTCGAAGTTGTCACGGTCGATATTGACGAACTTGCGGTCGCGCAGCTTCGGCTGCTCGATTTCCGACTGGCCCGCCAGATCGCCGACCACCCCGACGACGAACGGCAGTTCCTTCACCTCGATCGCGTCGCCCTTCTCGACCTCGTAGGTCAGTTGGACACGCGGCGGCCGTATTTTCTGCAGGCGCTTCTGAATGCTCTCGTTCTTGGCCATCGACGGCTCCCAGGTTCAGTTTGTCATGTAGTTGTCGTGCCGATCAGCGCAGCGCGCTGAACGGGTCCGCCCCGCCACTCTTCTGCGGCGGGGTGGCGGGCGCGGCCGCGTTCGCGGCCGGCGCCGCGGCTTCGGCGGCCGGCGCGGCCGCCCCCTTCGCCCGGTGAACCGTGCGGCGCGTCTGCCGCACCTTCCCGCTGCGCTGCTCCGGCGGGAACAGCGAGGATTCGCCGAGCGTGTCGCGCAGCTGCTTCGCGAGCTGCTGCGCATCCGATTTCGCGTCGCCTGCGAGCGACGAATCCTGGCGCAGCTCGCCGAGCGATTGCGTCGCGATCCGCAGGCCGGCGACCGCCAGCACGCTCTTCGCCTGGCGATCGGTCTTGTCGCGCTCCAGCGCTTCCTGCGCGGCGACGATCGCCTGGCCGTAATGATTCTGCGCGAACTGGATCTGCGCGATGCGCGACCACGGCTCCTCGCGCGTCGGGTCCGCCTTCGCCAGCGCCTGGTACAGGCCCAGCGCGCGGTCCTGGTCGCCCGACTTCGCCACCGCATCCGCGTCGGCCAGCGATTTGTTGAACACCTCGGCGCTCGGCGGCGTGGGCGTGCTTGCACAGCCGGCGATCACGCCGCAAGCCACCACGACCCCAGAAAGTTTTGCGAAGAGACGGTCTTTCATCGTTATATCCACCGGCGCGTGAGTTTTAAATCGTTGAGAATCTGGTTCTTTTGCTTTGCGAGAAGCGCGCGGGTATAGTACCGATCAATTTTTCATAATTCAATCGCCGCGTGCAGAGTAACTCGTTTTAAAACCGCGCGTACCACCTCGCATGACGCCGCGCGTCAGAGTGGGAAGCGTTCGCGCGGATCGGGCGCGCAAGTTTTACTCGTCCCGCGGCACGCGACCCGGAATACGGAAAAAATTGCCGGGCAACTGCCGCGACGGATGCGCGCCTTGGTTAATAGCTGAACGATGAAATTCCGCCATTCCGATGGATGCGGCAATAGCCGGTAGTTTTGACAGGGAGTAGAGGCGGCAAGCCGGAAACAACGATGAAATCGCTCATGATTCGCTACGCGCTGCCGCTGGCCGCCTGCGCGCTTCTGGCCGGATGTGCGGCCGCCCCGCTCATCGGCTCGGCCGCGAGCGCCGTGATGCAGGCCGCCGGCGTCGGCAAGCCCGACCTGCCCGATTCGCAGAAGCCGCCGCGCAACGTCGGCATTACGCTCGCCGCGGCCTCGAACCTGAACGCCGCGAACGACAACAAGCCGCTCGCGCTCGTCGTGCGCCTCTATGCGCTGAAGGACCCGACCTCGTTCCAGCAGGCGCCGTTCGACAGTTTTACCGATCCGAACAAGGAAAAGGCCGCATTGGGCGCCGACCTGCTGAACGTGCGTGAAATCACGCTGATTCCGGGCCAGCGCTATACGGCGACCGAAAAGGTGTCGCGCGAAGCGCAGGCGTTCGGCATCGTCGCGCTGTTCCGCGACCCGGCGCTGCAGCGCTGGAAATTGACATTCGATCCGGCGAAGTCGGAGAAATCCGGCATAATCATCGGCCTGCATAATTGCGCGATGACCGTCACCGGCGGTGCCGTCATCGCGCCGCAACAAGGCGCGCCTTCGCAACCGCTCAATTTGCTTTCGTCGGTCCGCTGCGGTTAAGCATGACGCATGAATGTCAATTAACAAGAGTTAACAAATTGGCGATTTAATTCGGGCGCGACCAATCGATTACTTCGCATCACGACATTAACCGGGTTTGACATGAGTTATTCGGCCAAGGTGCTATGGGGAGAGGGGCTGTTCCTCCGGCCTCAACACTTCCAGCGACAGGATGCGTACCATGAGGCGCGCCTGTTCGAATCCATCCAGGCGATCCAGCCGTACAACTGGGGCGTGCGCACGGTGCGCTTCGACCGCGACGCGCTCGGCAGCAACGTGCTGCGCCTCGCCGAGCTGTCGCTCGTGTTCCCGGACGGCGCGCTGTACGCCGCGCCGCAGGCAGACGACCTGCCGCCGCCGGTCGCGCTCGACACGCTGCCGGAGGGCATCAACGAGTTCGTGTTCTACCTCGCGCTGCACCCGCTGCGCGAGAACGGCGCGAACTACAACGACGATCCGGCGGCCGGCTTCACGACGCGCTTCGTCAGCGAACAGACGAGCGTCGCCGACAACTTCACCGACGCGGCCGAGGCCGACGTCACGTTCCTGAAGACGCAGGTCAAGCTGATCGCGCACAGCGAGCCGCGCGACCAGCTGCTGTCGGTGCCGCTCGTGCGCGTGCGCCGCACCGCGACGTCCGGCTTCGAGATCGACGACAGCTTCGTGCCGCCGTGTCTCGCGATCGAGGCGTCGCCGATCCTGCACCAGCGGCTGCGCCAGCTGATCGACGCGCTGCAGGCGAAGGTGAACGCGCTGTACGGCTTTCACCGCGAGCCGTCGAAGAACATCATCGAATTCCGCTCGGGCGACATCGCGTCGTTCTGGCTGCTGCACACCGCGAACGCCGCGTTCGCGACGCTCGCGCACCTGCACCAGCATGCCGCGCTGCATCCGGAGCGGCTGTTCCAGGAGCTGCTGCGCCTCGCCGGCCAGTTGATGACGTTCTCGAAGGGCTACACGCTCGCCGACCTGCCCGCGTATCGCCACGACGATCCGGGCCCGGGCTTCGCGCGTCTCGACCTGATCCTGCGCGAGCTGCTCGATACCGTGATCTCGACGCGCTACTTCGCGATCACGCTCGACGAGGTGCGCCCGTCGTTCCATCTCGGCCGGCTCGATTCCGGCAAGATCGACGAGAAGACCGCGTTCTACCTCGCGGTGTCCGCGGACCTGCCGAGCGTCGAGCTCGTCGATGCCGTGCCGGCCCGCTTCAAGGTCGGCGCGCCCGACGACGTCGACAAGCTCGTGCTGTCGGCGATGCCCGGCGTGCGGCTGTCGTATACGCCGCAAGTGCCGCCCGCGATTCCGGTGCGCCCGGGCGCGTGCTACTTCGCGCTCGATTCGCGCGGCGCGCTGTACGAGCGCATGCTGCAGGCCCAGTCCGCGATGATCTATGCGCCGACTGGCATCAATGACCTGAAGTTCGAACTGATCGCGGTCACATCATGAGCTACGCGCCTTCCCTGTTCGGCGACAACGCGCCGACTCCCATCGCCCCGGCATCGACCGATTCCGCGTTCCAGGCGCGCTCGCTGCTCGACCTGCTGTACGACGGCTTCTACATGCTGTTCCTGCTCAAGAACGGCCGCGAGCCGGAGAGCGCGAGCGAGTTCAGCACGCGCATCCAGGAATTCCTCGCCGACTACGAGCGCGGCGCGAAGAAGCTGAACATCTCGGCCGAGGACGTGTACAGCGCGAAGTTCGCGTTCTGCGCGGCAGTAGACGAGACGGTGCTGTCGTCGCAGTACAAGATCCGCCCGGACTGGGAGCGCCGGCCGCTGCAGCTCGCGCTGTTCGGCGAGCAGCTCGCGGGCGAGAAGTTCTTCCAGCATCTCGAGGATTGCCGCGCGAAGGGCGCGGCGCGGCTGCAGTCGCTCGAGGTGTTCCACATGTGCCTGCTGCTCGGCTTCCAGGGCAAGTACCTGCTCGAAGGGCCGGAAAAGCTCGCATACCTGACCGCGCGCATCGGCGACGAGATCGCGCACATGAAGGGCAAGCGCGCGCCGTTCGCGCCGCACTGGGCGCTGCCGGACCAGATCGCGCACCGGCTGAAGCGCGAAGTGCCGGTGTGGGCGATCGGCGCGGTGTTCGGGCTCGTCGCGCTGCTCGCGTATCTCGGGCTCAACACGTACCTGAAGGACAAGACGCTGCAGGCGCTTGCGCCGTATTCGCAGGTCATCAAGGTCGGGCCGGAATCGGCGAATTTGACGATTTCGTTGCCGTAAGGGGCTAGGGTCTGTTTACATACGGAACGCACATGCGAATGCCCGAAATCGCTCGTAGGGCAAGGAGCAAGGAGCGCCGTTTGGCCGAGCCAAACAAGCGACGCGCGACGCCGCCATACGGGCGATTTCGGGCATTCCCGTGGAATGAAATTTAAGTTTGGGGTTGCCACGAGAACGG
The DNA here is from genome assembly GCF_000833595.1 of Burkholderia sp. MSHR3999. Lineage (NCBI taxonomy): Bacteria > Pseudomonadati > Pseudomonadota > Betaproteobacteria > Burkholderiales > Burkholderiaceae > Burkholderia > Burkholderia sp. MSHR3999. Next base: position 149,774 of record NZ_JRFO01000001.1, on the reverse strand, counting down.
CCGCTCGCCGCGTTGCGCTCCTTGCGAATACGTCCAGTATTCGCCGCGTCGCGCGCCTCGCGAGCGGCCGTTCTCGTGGCAACGCATGTGCGTTCCGTATGTAAACAGACCCTAACGGCGCGGCGTGGACGGGGCTGCTCCCCGCAGGGTGCTTCGTGCGCCGCTTATTCGTATTGCCGCGCTTCCTGCGCGATCCGTTCGAGCAAGTCCAGCGGCTGCATCGGCAGCCCGGCTTGCCCGGGGACAGGAAACACCGCGCAGAGGCGGCCGTCGCGCGCCATCCCCGGCAGCCAGCGCGACAGGAAATCCGCCAGTGCAATCGGCCTCGGCCGACAGGCCGACCATGCCGCGTCCGCGCACACGGCAGCGAACGCCGGCTCCGGCCAGAACGGGATCACGATCGCACCGCCCTGCCGCGCCGTCGCCCATCCTGCGTCGAACAGCCCCCACACCGCTGCGAAGTCCGCGATTTTGCGGACGAAGTAGTCGCAGCGCGCGGGCGCGTCGAGCTTCAACACGTTGTCGAGCTTGTGCCGATGCATGGTCGTTGTCGCCGCGTCATTCCGGCGACGGGCCGGCGTCCAGATCGAGGAAATCGTCGTAGCGGCCGAAATGGTTCAGACACCTTACGATGTCCTCGATCGACGCATCGGGCTTCTGCCTGTATGCGAGATCGACGACGTCCTGAAAGTGTTCGCCCGAATAGAGGAACACGTAGCCGAGCGCGCTCACCGGCTCCGGATAGATCGCGCGATCGTCGTCATCGACCTGGACCGTATCGCCGACGTAGATCGTCTGTGCGACGCGGAAGTCGTCGCCATCGGTGTCTTCGCCATAGACGTCGTACAGGCATGTCGGGTCATAGCCCTCGGCGCGATCCGCCTTGGCCCGCACGAGCGCGATGAAATCGTCGATCGTGCAGGTTCTGTTCTTGAAGTCGACAGATGGCATGCGTTTCAGCAGGTGTGCGGCGCGGTCGCGTTCGCAGGCGAGCGCGTCGTCGCCATCGTCGCCGCCTGCCGCGCCGAGCGCGCGCTCGAGAAGCGGTCGTGCCGCGGTGTAGCGGGACGTGTCGCACAACAGATCGCCGAGACACACCAGCGCCTGCACGAGCGCCACGCGGTCGCCTTCACGCTCCGCCGCATCGACGGCCATGCGCAACGCGCCCTCGCCGCGCTCAGCCGCGCCACGATCGAGCAGCATCAGCGCTTTTCGAAAGATTTGCCTCGCATTCAAGCCGGTTCTCCGTCGCACATTGGCGTCATCGCTCGATCCACCCATCTTCGTCATTTCTTCTGTTCGTGCGCAACTTGCCCGACGCGGAACGCGCGAGCCGCTATCCGGCAACCCGATCGCGTATTGCGAGAAAGGCCGCGAAATCCTCGGCCACGTGAACCGTTTCGCCGGTCTCGTGCGACCAGCGGACGACGACGGGTTCTCCCGTCACGCCAAGCCGCCGATAGTCGAAGCAGTAGTAGTCGCCGGTTCCGAACTCGGCAAACGGCAACAGGCCGGACAAGTCGACCGGCGTTTCGGCGAGCGTATCCCGCCACGCCCGCCAGTCTTCGTTGACGTGCCGCACGATCGAGTCCCACGTCTTGCGCGGATTGCGGGCATCGAAGACCGGGAACACAACCAGCGCGCCCAGCGATCTGCCGTTGTTCAGCAACAGCCACGCTACAAAAGACTTCGGCAGCGTCCGCCCGAGTTCCGCCTCGGCGGCCTCGATTGCAGTCGTCGACGTTCCGATTGCGTGTGTTCTCACTGTCGCACTCCGTTCAGAAGATGAACCCGATGCCGACTCGAATTAATCACTCGCATCGGGAACTCACCTCATCGGCGCATGGTTGCGCCGGCGTCCGGCCGCGCCATCGCGGCGTCAGTTCAACCGCAACGGAATCGTGGCAAGGGTCGCACATTCACTCATCCGGTCGCGGTCGAGCCCGCCATGCTGCAGACAGGCATCTTCGTACGCAACCCGATCTCCATCGCAACTCGCAGCCAAAAAGCCGTCGATCGTCGCGAAATCGGCATCCGGCGGGATATCGACCGCAATCAGCGACACGCGCTGCGTCACTGCGCACCGCGCGCCCATCCGCTCCAGCGCCGCGATGATCGCCGCGCGCTCGCCGGGCGGCTCGGCGAAGACACGCAACGTCGAATGCCCGGCACGCGCAACGACCGATAACGCCCGATGCTCGCCGTCGACGACGCTCGCCGCGACCGTATCACCTTTGCTGACGCCATAGACGTAGTACGGAACGTTATCGATCACGTGCGCACCGCGATGCGTTTCGATCCCCCACATCGATTCGAATGCGACAGGCGGATAGCCGTCGGCGTCGATCTTCAACTCGAAGACGATCTTGGTCAACGTTTGGTCCATGAGGCTTCTAGTCGTCGACCATCTCCATGAAGACCGCCGCTTCCGCATCCGGCAGCACTTCGCCGATCCGCGCGCGAAGATCGGCAGGAAACGCCGACCGGATCGCATACGTGTCGTCGAGGATGTCGTTCGCATATTGCCCGATTCGCAACGCACACCAGATACGCAACGCGGTCGCGAACTGCGCCGGCGATCCTGCCACTTGCGCCGGCGTCCACGCGCCCGCACCGTGGCGCGCGAAAAGCACCCTGCATCCGTCATCACAACGCACGCCGACGACGGGATCGCTGCCGATCTGACCGAGCACGATCCAGTCATCCTGCCAGCCCCCCAAAACGGCGGCCAGCTGCGTCGACGCGATAGCCGACCTGCCCGGCCGCGAGGCTCGCGTCGTTTCCGTACAGAACGAGATCGTCGGCGGACCACGGGATCACGAGATCGGCACCGCCGAGCGCGGCCAGCCACGCGATGATGACGTCGTCCTCACAAGGCGCCGGCGCGACTGTCGCACCGGTCACGCCCGGCAAGGCGGCCGCAGCGCCGCCGCTGAGCAGGCTGCGAATCTCGCCGACCGTCCGGTTCAGATCCTGATCCTGCATCGTGTTCCCGTATCGGAAGGGCATGGATGCGCAGTCAGGACGCCGGCCTCAAAGCAGAATGAACGCATCGTTCTCGACGTAGTACACGAATGCGTCGAACAATTGCAGGATGCCTGGATCGTCCACCTGCTCGTGCGCGTTGATCACGACGCTCTCGATCGTCGCGCTGTCGAGCGTGATGCGCCAGCCCGGTTGCTTCGCGATGTCGGGCACCGTGTCCTCGTCCGGGTCCGTCGTGTCGGGCGCGAACGCGCCGACCGTGTCCAGCGTCCACGGCGTCGGGGGCAGGTAGAGCCAGCCGGAGAAGTCGCCGGGCTGTTCCAGAATACGTTTCAGCGAGACTTCGGTCGCCGGTGAAGTCGAGGTCAGCATCGTTGCCGCAGAAATAAGCCAAAGGATCGATCGGGCCGCGACACGTCGCGTCGCGGCGGGCCGTGATTATGCCAATGAATCTCGGCATGCGGCGATCGACCGCGTCAGGCGTGACCCGCCCGGCCGGCTTCGCATTCAAGTGCGCGCGCACGGGAAGGTGCCGCCGGTCACCCGGCCTGTAGCGTCGACATGCGACCTTCCGCCAGCTTGAACTCGCCGACCGTCTCCGCGAGCTTGCCTGCCTGCTCGCGCAACAGCGTCGCGGCGGCAGCCGACTGCTCGACGAGCGCCGCGTTCTGCTGCGTCGCGTTATCGAGCTGCGATACGGCCTGATTCACCTGCGCGAGCCCCGTGCTCTGCTCCGTCGCCGCGACCGTGATTTCGGCAATCACGCTCGTGATGCCGCGCACACTTTCGACGATTTCGTCCATCGTCGCGCCGGCCGTCTGCACGAGGCCGGAGCCGCCCTCGATCTTCTCGACCGACGAGTGGATCAGCTGCTTGATCTCCCTGGCCGCTTGCGCGCTGCGCTGCGCGAGCGCGCGCACCTCGCCCGCCACGACCGCGAAGCCGCGGCCGTGCTCGTTCGCGCGCGCGGCCTCGACCGCCGCATTGAGCGCGAGGATGTTGGTCTGGAACGCGATGCCGTCGATCACGCCGATGATGTTGGCGATCTCCGTCGACGCTTGCGTGATGTCGTGCATCGTCGAGACGACCTCGCCGACGACCGCGCCGCCGCGCACTGCCACATCCGACGCCGAATCCGCCAGCCGGCTCACCTGGGTCACCGCATCGGCCGAGTTGCGGGCCGTGCCGGCGATTTCCTCGAGGGCGGCGGCCGTCTCCTGAAGGCTCGAGGCGGCATGCTCGGTTCGGCTCGACAGATCCTGGTTGCCTTGCGCGATCTCGGCGCTCGCCACGTTGACCGATTCGCTGAACTCCCGAATCTGCAGCAGGATCGTGCTGATTTTTTCGGCGAACAGGTTGAATGCATGCGCGATCTGCGCGGCTTCGTCTTCGCCGTCGGCGGGCAGGCGCTTCGTCAGGTCGCCGCTGCCGCTGGCGACGTCGGTGAGCGCGTCGCGCACCAGCAGGATGCGCTTGAAGGCCGCGTTCGTCAGCGCGCCGACGAGCGCCGCCGCGATGATCGCGACGATCAGGATCGCGGCGAGCGTCGTCGTCGCCACCGCGCGCATGCCGGTCGTCACGTCCGACTTGTCGAGCGCGAGCACGAGGGACCAGTCGGTGCCGGCGATCGGCTGGGCGCGCAGCAGTTTGGTCGCACCGTCGATGTCCACGGCCACCGGCGCGGACGCCGACTTCAGCGCGTCGAGGTGCTCGGAATCCAGCGCCGGCGACAGTTCGGTCGCCTGCTTCATGATCAGATCGGTTTTCGGCGCGGCGATCACGCGTCCGCTCTTGTCCACCAGGAACGCGAAGCTCGACGGCGTCGGGTGCACGGCGGTCACGATGGCGCTCACGCTCTGCATGAAGAGGCTTGCGGCCATGACGCCCTTGACGGCGCCGTCGCGCACGATGGGCACCGCGAACGCGAAAGCCGGCTTGCCGCTCGAGGCGTCGCGGTAAAGCGCCGTCGCGACCAGATGGCCGGCGCCGATCGCCTGCTTGTACCAGGGGCGCGCGGTCGGATCGTAGCCGGGCGCGAGCGGGACGTTCGAGAAGGCCGTCTTGTCCGGCAGGCCGAGCGTCAGCACTTCGAAGCCGCCCGACTTGCCCAGCAGCTTCAGCGCCGGCAGCGGATCGCCTTCGCCGATCGCGATCGTGTCCGCCAGCGCCTGGGTTTCCCTGCCCCGGCTCGCGACCCACTCGTCGATCGCGAGCGCGTGCCCGGTGAGGATCGACTTGTGGTTCTGGTCGATTGCGTCGTCGTTGTGATGCTTCACGACGTAATAGATCAGGCCGCCCGTGGCGGCCAGCGCCGTGACCACGATGGCGACGCAAGTCGCGAGTATCCGTGTGCGAATCGATGACAGCATGATGACTTCGATCTCCCCTTTGCCGCTTGATGTGGAATGGGTCGCCGAAACGGCGGGCAACGCCATGTTTAACGACCGCTGTCGGGGGATCTTAAGGCCTGACTGGTCAGACCAGCATCACGGTGCATCGGCAGATACCGGGTCATCTCGTCAAGTCGTCGACGCTGACGAACTCCTCGTGTACGACGATCCCGTCCGGGCGCACGGTCCGCCGCGGGTTGGCCGGTTCATCGCGGGTCAGTTTGTCATTAACCGGCCGGTGGAATACCAGTAGTGAACCTGACTCCATTCTTCGTGGCGCGCAATACAGCATCGGCCAGTTGATCCCCGACGACAATGCATGTCGGGGAATCGTATTGCCGACCAATGCCATTGGCCGGGAAATCGGGGCGCAAGACCATCCTTCTGAAACCGACCTTGGTATCAGGAAATCCCGAGATTTTCACCACTATCGGCTCGGACGCGTCGTGATCAACCACGTCAACTTTCCTCGTCGGGTTGAGAAGGAAGTACGAGCCATCAATAGCCTCTCCGCTCGATCTAATAACTGCCGGGATGAACTGAACATCATCATTCGCCAGTTCTTCAATCGCAACACGCACCGCTTCACTTACGAGCGGAATCAAGATGTCTGACCAGATGACGCCGTAGTCTCGAATCTTTGGCAGCCCTTTTTGGGGAAGCTCGAAAAACAAGGAGGCGGGTCTTACGAGGGGCTTTGCCGCCTGCAGTTCGAAGCGATCTACCCCACTTTTTGCCTCGTCGTAGAGTGCCATCCGACTTTCCGGATAGTCCGCCTCCGTGGTCCAGATTTTCGTCATATTTCCTCGCGCCGTTTGGACACGCCCATGGTCGATGGTTCTTGTTGAGCATCCGATGACCTGCCGACACCAAGAGTCGCGACAGCGGCCCTTGATTTTTAATGCCGCCAGGCCCATCTCAAGCCCCAGAATTTCCTGCAAATTACCAGGACCGCCGTATCCGATGAACGCGGCGAGGTGTGTAAGCCTGTCGTCCGCATGTCGCGCTCCCCCATCCCAAAAAGCGACTCGATGACGTTCTTGGTCCACGTCTTGACGTCGCCCCAGGTGATCTTTTTCCGCATCAAAACTCTTCTCAGAAAAATCACTGACCACGCGACGGCAATGCCCATGGCGACACACATACTTAAAAATGAAAATTCACTCACTAGAATTAATGAGCCAAAATTTCCCCTAGAATTTTAAGCACCTTTTCTTACCTGCCACCTTTTCTTTGCAAACTCCAATGGCGACGCCCCTCACCCCAACCAACTCATACGCACCCAAAAATCCTACCCAATGTCGTTAATCCAATTTTCAATCAACTCACCAACCCCCTCATCCGACCGTGCCATCGACACCTTATTCAGAAACCAAATAGCCCTCGACTTCAGCAATCTATCATGAATCGCACATATAGAAATGAGATCAATACAGTTAAGGACCTCATCCATATTCTCGCTTTCGATAAAATGAAAATATAGAGATACACCCCTTGAAATCTCGCAAAGACATGCCAAACGGAAATCCTCGTCGGGATGTCCATCCTCCTTTACGCTAGCCAAGCCTATCTGAGCGAGAATCTCAAGCAGCCTTGCCCGAGACACTTCCGTTGCACCTTGAATTGCATCAATCACACACGGAATCGTCGGCAGGGCGGACGGATACAGGCTTCCCTGCAAGATTACAACATTGTCGATCTTCCAATAAAAATCATCCGCCTCGTCTTCACTTTTAGCACTTCCGAGTCCGATGATTGCCGCAGGCACGTCCACCGCACTCCCATTAGCGGTCGAGTATTCAGCCCAATTAAACCTATCGAGATCCCATGGCATAGCGCCCTCCACCCCTAAAATTCAGTGCTAGGCTCATGGAATTAGTATCGACTATATTTCCCCTGACACCTCATACACACCGACACCTACCTAAGTACCGGAGCCTTTCGTGGCCTTAAATATTGATCCCACCCGCCAACCCAATCGGCTCCTTCGATATGCACCGCTCCAAGCCCGGATCATAATACCGATGCCGGTTATAGTGCAGACCAGTCAACTCTCTAGAAGCCTGTTAATCAGGCATACGTCATGTTACCCGAGCCCCTCACGAGTACCGTCCCAATTTGGCGGCACTTTCTTGCGTGAACCGTCCCGCCGCCTCACGATTACGAGGCCAATAAAATCTTTCGGACCGTATAGCGTGAACACGACTCGCCCAGCCCAATTATTACTGGATAAGGTTCCCACACCAATCAAATGCTGAGGCGGCATCTCTTCCAGCGCGGCAATTAACTCGACGAAGCCAAAAGACTGAATTCCCGCTTGGCCTGTGGTTTTCTTTTGTATTCGGGCTGTGCCTAGAGCTTCCGCGACTGATTGTCCCGACGTGATGCCGAGAGTCAGCTCGAATTCCTCATCGCGAAGATGAGGCTGAATTGTCAAAAGAAACCCTTTGCACTTTTCACTTACGCGAAAATGAGCTTCGATTTTCTCTGTTAGCGTCATGGCGTCAGCACCTCGATACCGGTCCTTCTCCCCTTGAGCAAGACCTCGTCTTCCGCGAAAACATCGTCCGACATTTCCCAAGACCAGCAATCATCCTTTCCGGGAGCCCCAGTGGGGACGCGAAGAAGGACACCGCCTGGCCCCGACTTGTTCGCATGCCACCGTGCAATCTCTTCACTACGGCTCCAAGACGTAAATTGGCTTTTGTCGGACACCCCGCCTTCATTGTGCTCGCTCGCAGAGACCCCGCCAGATTTTAGCGCTGGTTCCACAACACCGTTTCTTGCCTGATCGATGGCTGGGTGGTTAGCGTGTACTCCTCGATAGAGGTAGGACTTTTTGCAATCGCAACAGCTCTTGGTCAAGCCAAGTGGATCAACCCATCCCGTCGTATTGGGCGCGTATTGATACCCGTTCAGTCCACCGGCCAGCCCAATCGGGTCCTTACTGATGAACCGGCCGGAGTGTGGGTCATAGTAACGGTTGCGGTTATAGTGCAGCCCCGTCTCCTCATCAACCTGCTGCCCCTGAAACCTCAGCAGATTCCGCGGCGTAATCCCCGCCGCCTTCGACGCCCGCGCAATCACCTCCCGCGCTTCGCCCCACGCCTTGTACGAAGCCTCCCAAACCACGTCCCCCAGTTCGTCGGTCATCAGCAGCGGCGTGCCGATCTGGTCACAGTGGTAATAGAACACATGCGCTTCTCCGACTCGCTCCGGCACGCGCTGCAGCGGATCTTCCTCCGGCGTGTATCGGTCCGCCTCCGTCCGTTCCGGCGTCTCAATCCCTGCGACCGGCGCACTCGCGTACTGCGCCAGCGGCACGAATGAATCCGCCTCGTAGACGTAATGGGTACTGCCTTGCGTTTCGCTCTCGTACGCCAGCCTGTCGTCATCCCAGCCGAACGTGGTCCGCTCGCCGTCCACCTCCTTGGCGATCCGCCGACCCAGCGCATCGTAGTAATACCGCGACGCACTCCTTCGCGACGCCTCTTCCACCCGCGCCGCCCGCAGCCGGTTAAACGCATCCCACTCGTAATGTTGCTCGCCCGCCGGAGACATTCGATGAACGAGGTTCCCGCGCGCGTCATACTCGAAACGCTGTCCGGCATACCGCGTCAACAGGTTGCCGAGTACCTTCGGTACCTCGGCCGGCAACGTGTTTTCCGGACGCACCGGACTCGAGCGTGTCGCAGTACGCGCAGTTTCCGGATGCCCCGGATCCACGATATTGCTCGCCGGATCGAACGCAAACCGCTCCTTGCCTGCCGGTCCGATTGATTCGATCAGCCGACCGACCGGATCGTAGCGATAGTCCGTCAGTCCCCGGCGGCTGTCCTCGATCTGCGTGAGTTGTCCCGACCCATCGTAACGATAACGGCGCTCCGCCAACGGCGCGGGCGCATTCGCGCGCTTTAGTGGGCGACCATTCGCGTCGCCATCCATCGACGTCACCGCCCCTGCTTCGTTCACCGCAAGCAGGCTGCCGCTCTGCGGGTCGTACTCATACCGCGGTACGGAACCGTGTTCGACTTATATAACCTTCGGCCAATCAAGCATCTCGAAATTAAAAGCGGTCTATATTGAGTATCTAGCAGGCGCTCCTCGAACACCCCAAAAATGTCAGCATTCGTTTCAAAAGCGAACGCCCTCACCTTGGATCTGGCGAATGGAATTCTCGGAACGTTTAAACGTGCTACGCAAAGCGCGTGGCCTTACCCAGCAAGCCCTAGCGGATGCGGCCGCGCTCGCCGTTCTGCAAATCCGGCGCTATGAAGGTGGGAACGCTCACCCGTCCCTGAACGTGATTCGTCGACTGGCAATCGCGCTAGGCGTCAGCGCTGACGCCATCGTCTTCGATCACGATGAGCGCGGACCTGACGACGACTTGCGGTATCAATTCGAGGCGGTATCGCGGATGCCCGCACATGCCCGTGAACTCGCGAGGGAGCTTCTCGATGCACTTATCATCAAGAATCAGGTAGCAAACAAGCGAAACAGTAAGCTGTAAACGAAGCGCGGGCCGTGAGTGCGCCAACACCCACGGCCCGCTGACCACCACCAACTCAACGCAGGAGTTGATCATGGCTGACACCAATCTTAAAGCACGTCCCCCCGTCACGGAACGGTTCATCACGATGCAGCGCAAGCGCGACATGGACCGTTACGGACGGCAGGCCCTCTACGACGACAGCCACTGCGAGCCGCTGTACCTGTGGCTCAAGATCACCGGCCGGTGGCTCGCCCACGATGCAGGTTTCCACGCCGGGCAGAAGCTCCGCGTTCACGTCGAACACGGCAAGCTCACCATCACCGCTACCTGAACACCGAGCTTCGACTCATCACACCACAACAAGGGCCGCTCACGCGGCCCTTGGCTCTTACTTCAGTCTATTCATACATTGTTGCGGCAACCACAATATCCGCGAGAACCCTCCAATTCATCGTATCCAGCTTCACCTCATTAGCTATACCCATATTCTCGTAATAGCCATCCATATCTTCAACCCAGGAAGCCATTGCCTCAAGATACGAATCAACAGTGTTGTTCTCGATCGGCTCCCCACTTCTTATTGATTTCACAAAGGCAACCATAAAATCAACAAAGTCTTCCCTTGTCTTGATTTCCGCCACTCTCTTTCTGTCAATCGTCATTTCACTCAACGGTCATTGACTGACCATCCTCCATCTTCAAGCGGATAGATGTCCCACCATTCTTGGTACTCATCTTCCACATCTGATTATCGATCTCTTTTTGTGACGCCATTTGATATGGCATGCACTTGCGTGCCAATTTGAATGCCGCGAGCCGCCGGTGATCGAGCGTCCACAGCTTCCCAGTACCATCCTTCCAAATCTTGGTCTTCAATATATTAGGATCGAGTGTTCCATCCCGCAAACCTTGTGCGTTCCCGAGAACCGTGTAGTCACCTGTGACATTCTTTGCGCTGCTTTGCATAAAATGCACCTGAGAGGGATCTATTGTTCCTGCTGGGCAATCACAGGGACAACGCTTCGACAAACCTAACGGATCGACCCACTGCACTGGATTGGGCGCGTACTGGTAGACATTGATCCCACCATCCAGCCCGATCGGATCCTTGGACACGAAGCGTCCCGACGCCGGATCATAGTACCGATGCCGGTTGTAATGCAGCCCCGTCTCCCCATCAACCTGCTGCCCCTGAAACCTCAGCAGATTCCGCGGCGTAATCCCCGCCGCCTTCGACGCCCGCGCAATCACCTCCCGCGCTTCGCCCCACGCCTTGTACGAAGCCTCCCAGACCACGTCCCCCAGTTCGTCGGTCATCAGCAGCGGCGTGCCGATCTGGTCACAGTGGTAATAGAACGCGTGCGCTTCGCCGACTCGCTCCGGCACGCGCTGCAGCGGATCGTCCTCCGGCGTGTATCGGTCCGCCTCCGTCCGTGCCGGCGTCTCAATCCCTGCGACCGGCGCACTCACGTACTGCGCCAGCGGCACGAATGAATCCGCCTCGTACACGTAATGGGTACTGCCTTGCGTTTCGCTCTCGTACGCCAGCCTGTCGTCATCCCAGCCGAACGTGGTCCGCTCGCCGTCCACCTCCTTGGCGATCCGCCGACCCAGCGCATCGTAGTAATACCGCGACGCACTCCTTCGCGACGCCTCTTCCACCCGCGCCGCCCGCAGCCGGTTAAACGCATCCCACTCGTAATGTTGCTCGCCCGCCGGAGACATTCGATGCACGAGGTTCCCGCGCGCGTCATACTCGAAACGCTGTCCGGCATACCGCTTCAACAGGTTGCCGAGCACCTTCGGCACCTCGGCCGGCAACGTGCTTTCCGGACGCACCGGACTCGAGCGTGTCGCAGGACGCGCTGTTTCCGGATGCCCCGGATCCACGATATTGCTCGCCGGATCGAACGCAAACCGCTCCTTGCCTGCCGGTCCGATTGATTCGATCAGCCGACCGACCGGATCGTAGCGATAGTCCGTCAATCCCCGGCGGCTGTCCTCGATCTGCGTGAGTTGTCCCGCACCGTCGTAACGATAACGGCGCTCCGCCAACGGCGCGGGCGCATTCGCGCGCTGCACCGTCCGTTGCAGCAATCGCCCTGCCGGGTCGTAAACGGTACGCTGATCGACCTTGCTCGCCAGCGTGCGCAACGTCTCCCGATGCAGATCATCCCGCTCGATCTGCACGAGCTCCTTGCCGTCCAGCATCATGCCGTGCACGTGCCCGGAGCCGTAAGTCAGCCAGTCGATCGTGTGACCATCCGGTCGAACCGTCCTGATCCGATTGCCGAGTTCGTCGTAATCGTGATGCCACACGAAACTCCTGCGCTCGCCAAATACGTCGTACGCGTGATGCTCACGCACCAGATTGCCGACCGGATCGAAGAACCGATGGATGCGACTGTGTCGATTGCTTGCTTCGATCAAGCGCCCTAAAGGATCGTAAGCGAAGCGCTCCTCTTGATCCTCAACCGAACGCCCACTGAGCCGACCGCCGCGGTCATGGGACATCCGCACGACCAGGCCTTCCTCGTCGACCGATTCAAGACGGCTGCTCGCCTCGTCATATGCGTAGCGCGTCGCCTTTCCGTCGAAGTCGATCTCCTCGATCAACCTGCCGGCCGCGTCATATTGGAATGCATAAGTCGCATGATTCGGATCGGTCAGCGCGACAAGACGCCCCAGCCGGTCATAACGGTATGAAAGCACCTGTCCGAGCGCATCGGTCCGGATGTTGATACGCCCCGCTGCGTCGTACCCGTAACGCGTCACTCGGCTCAACGGATCGGTACGAGTCAGCAGACGTCCTTCCGCGTCGTAGCTCAATTGTTCTCGGCCCGCCGGCGAGACCAGTTCGACCAATTGCCCGTTCACGCCATAGCGGAACGTCGTCGTACCGCCCGCCGGATCTTTCGTCGCGACCAGCCGGCCCTGTTCGTCATACGTCCATTGTGTCGTCTTGCCCGAGCAGTCGGTATAGCTCGTCAGCCGTCCGGCTTCGTCGTACTTCAACGACTTTGCGCCACCCTTCGCGTCCTTGATCTGCGTGACGAGCCCTTTGCCGTCGTACGCAAACTCTGTCTTGCGGCCAAGCGGGTCGATCTGCGCGACCACGTTGCCCGCGTCGTCGTATTCGCGCAGCCATGGATGCCCGAGCGGATCGGTAACGCGAACGAGTTGAGCCTTCTCGTCGTATGCCATCTCGACTACGCTGCCGTCGGCACGCTGGTGGCGCACGAAATTGCCACGCGCGTCATACGACAAGTGTTCGACAGTGCCGTCGCGATGGATGAACTGGACGAGATTGTCATTCGCATCGCGATACATCCATTCCTCGCTGCCATCCGGATGGATCACGCGGAACGAGAAACCCTTGACGTCGTAGTAGTGATGCGTGACGTTGCCGAGCGCATCGGTCACGCTGACCATCCGGAAGTCCGGATGCCACGCGAGCCGCACTTCGTCGCTGCCGTCGTCGGCGTATTCGCGAACGCATTTGGCCGTCGGGCTGGTGCCGCGCCATTCGAGATTGACGCCGCGGCCGGTCCGATCGGTGTAACGCGTGACGAGGTGGTCGCGATAGCGGTATTCGCGCCGGTTGCCGTAGCGGTCGGCCGCGGCAATCAAATCGTTGTCGCGATCATATTCGTAGGTCGCGAGCGTGCCGAGGCGTTCGCCCTGAGCGTTATGGTGTGCGATTTCGATGATGCGTCCGTGCGCATCATGGCGAAACGCGACCTGCGCATGCGGCGTGATCAGTCGATACAGCCGGCCCTGTTCGCCGTAATCGAGCGTGACCTGATTGCCCGCGCGATCCTTGATGAACGCAAGGCGGAATACATTGCCATGCCGCTCGTACGCCTCGAGCAGCGTGTGTCCGCGCGTCAGCGTCAACCACCGATCGTCGAGGCGCAGCAGCGTGAGGTCTTCGGCAAGATCGTCGTGGGCGCTGCCTGCGGCGAGCAGCGGATAGTCGAGACTGCGGCCTTCCGCGTCGTGATAGACCAGCTTCGAATCGACGATATCGATGCGTGTCGTGTAAGGCGTGATCCAGCGCGCGCCAAGCTCGCCGCGTTCATCGTTCGCGGCGAAGAACGAGCGATAAGTGCGCTGCCACGTGATCGGCAACGGACCATCGATCGTGAAATCGTCGTGAGCGATCCATTCATCACCAAACGCGAAGCCGATCGACCGTTTGGTTCGTTCCGGCGGGGTCTTCACCGGCGGGCATTTCCGCTTGCACTGCGCACCGCCCGGCAGCTGAGCTTCAGTCTGGCGATGCCGAGACCCTGAGGAGTCGCACGATGAAATGACGCCCCTCAGCTCACCCAAGCCTCACATTATCCTCAATCCATTTCGAAACTTTCTTCCTCCCCAGAAACACCGCGGACTCGACAAGATCTTGAATTTCGCTCGAACTTACCGCAATTCCCTTTTTAAACAACACATCCAACTCAGAAATCGCAACATCTTCGCCCCCAAGACAATACAAGGCTTGCTTAATCGGCGTGACACCATTTGATGCAACCGACAACATATTTGCACCGGAATCGATCAATCTCTCAACCCGCTCAACCTTTCCAAACTTCAACGCCGACGACAATGGTGTTATCCCGTTAATATCTGGATCATCAACCACACCCCGACTCGAATACCATGAGAGCACTTTCTCAAAAATTTCCGAGCCATCCTCCAGAATCGCATCGTGCAAAAGATTATGCCCGGTAAGCTCATTTTTCTGTAGAAAATTCACTCCCTTTTCGTCGATAAAGTCAAATATTTCTCGACTCCTCACAACATAGAAAAGTATCGCCCCCCTCAAGAAACCCCCCTCTGTCAATTCTTGGCAGCAGCCTGGTTATTGGCGACAAGTTACCCGCCGCGAATTCATCGGCAGCCTCAAAAATATCAACAATAACTTCATCACCCATCATCTATTACTCGCAATCGGTATACAAACAACACCAGGAGGAATTTCCACCTCTTTATTCGAATACCTATCCGCAGAATCCAATATCGGCCGAGCCTTAATTAGATTGCACTCGCAATGACAATCCTTATCGGTGCAATCTTTAAGCGAATTCTTTATGCCGCGCTGCAAATCCCGTATCTCTTTATAGTGACCGCCAGGCACCGTAATTCCATGAGCGTGAGTATGTCCACCCAAAGCAGCGTCCTTCGGGCTATATTTATCCATCTCCAACCTAAGAAGCGTTGTTTTCGTTTTTATTTTTGCGAGCAATGCATAACATAACACCTTCTTTGCCGTCAGCCCCAATGGGTCGACCCAAACAGTCGAATTCGGTACATATCGATACGAGTTCAAGCCTCCTAGTATCCGAATCGGATCAGTTGAGATGAGGCGCGCGATGCGAGAGTCGTAATACCGATACCGGTTATAGTGCAGCCCGGTCTCAGCATCAACCTGCTGCCCCTGGAACCTCAACGGATTCCTCGGCACGATCCCCGCCGCCTTCAACGCCCGCGCAATCACCTCCCGCGCCTCGCCCCACGCCTTGTACGACGCCTCCCACACGACGTCGCCATCGCCGTCAGTCAGCAACTGGGTTGTGCCTATCTGGTCGCAGTGGTAGTAGAACAGCTTCGCATCCGCCCGCCGCTCGGGTACCTTCTGCAGCGGATCGTCCTCCCGCACGTACCGATCGGTGCTCTTCCACACCGGCGTCGCGATTCCCCGTCAAATCTGCATTCTTGCTTGCCCGTTGCTACCCAAAAAAGCAATGGGCCGCATTTGCGGCCCATCAAATATCATCACTTAACCAATACTGGCAAAGAAACCATGCAACAACACCCGTTCACGGCAAAGAAACAATACTCACTGCGTCTCCAGCAATCTAAAAGCAAGAGACATTTCACCCTGCTCAATTGACAAATCCGCCACCAGTGTCAATTCTGCCTTTTCACCCCCAGACCACAATTGACATGCAACTCGTCGCGATTTTGAATTGACATCCGTCTCGAATATATCAAATGGAATTCGGCCAGTCTTATCCGGAACAAATGCCAAATTGAGCGGCGGCAAAGTCAGTTTTTCGACATCCTCCCCGGATCGTTGCAACTCTTCTTCAATTTCCTCAAAAATATCATGAGTCACCCCAAATTTCGCCAAATCTTCCATTACCCTGCCACGGACTCCTTTTAGAAGATCATCCATGAGCCGATAGGCTTCATCTCTATCAAATGCTTGCATATTTCATTTCCTCCGCTTAGGAATGGTCGTTGCCGATGCACCGGACGCGCCGATGCCAGAGAAGTACCCATCCGCCTTCATAAGAGCGCATCTAGCTTGGTCAGGCGTTAGGCCCGCCCTTCTAATTGCTTTATAACCAATACGCCGCTCGGCGGCCAAAGTACCCCCACCCGCCTGGTCTTGAACACGGTTTGCTTTATAGTGAGGGGTTCCACGCGTTCTACCGTCTTCATTTCGCCCTTGAAGCACGATTGCTGGTGCATCGTAGTAACCGTACTTCGGCAATGAGCTCACCGCAGCGTCCTGATAGATGTGGTGCGAATCATACAATCCACCCGCTGCCTTCTGCATGTCGCGATGGCTCCCCACCTGAATGCCAGCCTCGTCAAGAATCTTCTCGCATTCCTTGGGGCAGGGGCGGCATTTCGCCAGTCCGATCGGATCAACCCAATCGACCGGATTAGGCGCATATTGATAGACGTTGCTCCCGCCCGCCAATCCGATCGGATCCTTCGAAGCGAATCTACAACTCTGCGGGTCGTAATACCTGTGCCGGTTATAAGCCAGCCCCGTCTCCTCATCAACCTGCTGCCCCTGGAACCGCAACAGATTCCTCGGCACGATCCCCGACGCCTTCGACGCCCGCGCAATCACTTCCCGCGCTTCGCCCCACGCCTTGTACGACGCTTCCCACACGACGTCGCCGTCGTCATCGGTCAGCAACTGCGGCGTGCCGATCTGATCGCAGTGGTAATAGAACAGCTTCGCATCCGCCCGGCGCTCCGGCACTTTTTGCAGCGGATCGTCCTCCGGCACGTACCGGTCCGTGCTCTTCCACACCGGCGTCGCGATGCCCTCCACCGGTTCAGTCACATATTGCGCCAGCGGCACGAACGTCCCCGGTTCGTAGATATAGTGCGTGCCGCGCTCGCCGTCGCTTTCATACGCGAGCGCATCGCCATCCCACCCGAACACCGTCCGCTCGCCGTTCACTTCCTTCGCGATCCGGCGGCCGAACGCATCATAGAAATACCGCGCCTGACTCTGCCGCGACGTCTCCGCAACCCGCGCAGCCAGCAAGCGATTGAACTCGTCCCACTCGTATTCCTGCTCACCAGCAGGCGTACGCTTGCGGACCAAATTCCCCCGCGCGTCATACTCGAAGTGCATCCCCGCATACGCTTTCAGCAGATTGCCGAGCACCTTCGGCACTTCCGCCGGCAGCGTACTTTCCGGCCTCACCGGACTGGGTCGCGAAGCCGGCGCAGCCTGCTGCTGAACCGGATCGATAATGTTGCTCGCCGGATCGAACGCAAACCGCTCCTTCGCGACCGGACTGATCGCCTCGATCAGCCGCCCGACCGGATCGTATCGATAGTCGGTCCCGCCCTTGCGGCTGTCCTCGATTCTCGACAGCTGCCCCACCGCATCGTAGCGATACCGCCGCTCCGCCAACGGCGCCGGCGACGTCGTCCGCTGAACCGTTTGCTGCAACACTCGCCCGGCCGGGTCGTACATCGTGCGCTGCCCGACCTTGCTCGACAGCATCCGCACCGTCTCCCGATGCAGATCATCGCGCTCGATCTGCACACGCTCCTCGCCATCCAGCAGCATCCCGTGCACGTGTCCGGAGCCGTACATCAGCCAGTCGATCGCATGGCCATCCGGACGTACGGTCCGCCGCCGGTTGCCGAGCTCGTCGTATTCGTGATGCCAGACATAGCTGCGCGATTCGCCGAATACGCTATACGCGTGATGCTCCCGAACGAGATTGCCAACCGGATCGAAGAAGAACTGCACACGGCTGTACCGGTTCGCGGCCTCGACCAACCGTCCGCTCGGGTCGTACGCGAAACGCTCTTCGCTGTCGCCGGCCGCACGCTTCATCAAGCGGCCGCGCGCGTCGATTTCCATCGACGTCACGCTACCCGCCTCGTTAAGCGCAAGAAGGCTGCCGCTCTCCGGGTCATACTCGTAGCGCGTCACCTTCCCGTCGAAGCCGGTTTCCTCGATCAGCCGCCCCGCCGGATCGTATTGGAACTGATACGTCGCGAAGTTCGCATCGGTCAACGCAGACAGTCGACCGAGGCGGTCGTAGCGATATGCAAGCGTCTGTCCCAACGCATCCGCGCGGCTCGCGATCCGGCCCACCGCGTCGTAGCTGTATCGTGTCGAGCGGTCGAGCTGATCGGTATGCCGCAGCAACCGACCTTCCGCGTCGTAATTCACGTGTTCGACACCCGCCGGCGAACGCACTTCTGCGAGTTGTCCATTCGAACCGTAGCGGTAGGCAATCGTCCCGCCCGCCGCATCCTTCGCCTCAATCACGCGGCCGATGTCGTCGTAACGCCACTCGGTCTTCTTGCCGGAGCAATCCGTATATCTCGCCAGTTGCCCGGCGTCGTTGTATTCGAGCGCCTTCGATCCACCCTTCGCATCGGTGATCTCCGTCGGCAACCCTTTATCGTTGTAGCTGTACTTCGTCGCATGTTCGAGCGGATCGAGTTCCTCGACGACGTTACCAGCCTCATCGTACTTGCGCCGCCACACATGACCATTCGGATCGGTCATCCGGACCATCTGGTCCTTGTCGTCGTAGGCCATCTCGACCACGCTGCCGTCCGCCCGCTCGTGATGCGTCAGGTTGCCACGCGCGTCGTAGCGCATCTGCTCGATGCTGCCGTCCGGCAGGATATGCAGCACCAGATTGTGATGCTCGTCGCGCCGGAACCATTCCTCGTTGCCGTCCGGATAGACGATCCGATACGCGTAGCCGTGAATGTTGAAGTAGTAGCGTGTGATCTGCCCGAGCGCGTCGGTCACGTAGGTCAGGCGGATGTTCGGATTCCACGCGAGACGGATGTCGAGGCTGCCGTCGTCCGCGTATTCGCGTACGCACTTCGCATTCGCGTTGTCATCGGCGATTGCGCCGTCCCACTCGAGCGTCATCCCGCGGCCGGTGCGATCGGTGTAGCGGGTAATCAAGTGGCGGTGGTATTGATAGGTTCGCGCGTTGCCGTGACGGTCGACCGCGCGCACGAGGTCGCCGGCGGTATCGTATTCGTAGCGTGCAAGCGTCCGACGCTCGCCGCCTGCGAGCACCTGCTCGATCTGCACGATCCGGCCATGCTTGTCGTGCTCGAATGCGAGCACGTTGCCGTTCGCGTCGATCAGCCGCGCGAGGCGATCGAGCGTGTCGTAGTCGAGCGTGATCGTATTGCCGGCGCGGTCCTTCTGCATCGCGAGGCGGAACGCGTCGCCGCGGCGCTCGTACACGTGCAGCGCGTCATGGCCGTACGAAATCGTCACCCACGTATCGTCGAGGCGCGACAGCGTCAGGTTCTCCGAGAGGTCGTCGTGTACGTCGCCGGCCGCGAGGGCGGGATAGTCGACGCTGCGCCCCTCCGGGTCGCGATAACGCCACTGGCCACCGTCGATATCGATGCGCGTCGTGTACGGCGTGATCCAGCGCGCGCCGAGTTCGCCCTTGTCGTAGGCGGACAGCCGAGACCGGTACGTGCGCTCCCAGACGAGCGGCAGCGCACCCGGCAGGTCGAAATCGACGTGGGAAAACCGCTCGTCCCCGAATGCGAAATCGATCGACGCCGGCGACTCTCCAAGCCCGCATGCCTTGCAACTGCTTTTGCCCGGGCCCTCCACCGGCGCCTGACTCTCGGTTGCCCCCAACCCGCCCTGCGCCTTTTCCTTCTCGGCGTGGCTCTTCCCTCCCGGCTTCACATCCGCCTGCTTCTCATGCAGCTTCCCACGCGCCCTGGCCCGCCCCACAGCCTCGATCAGCTGCAGCACGAGCCACATCATCTTGCCTTCCTCGCTGCCGGCCAGCGAACGAATCGACTTCGCGACCTTCGGCGCCTCCGTCCGCAGAAACGCCACCGTGCCGCGAAACGGCTCGAGCCACGCATCCGGCGCGAGTTTCGCGGCGGCGCCGGTCACCTTGTTCCCGACGGTCTTGCCGAGCGCCTTGTACCCCTCCCACGCAAACGCGATCCCGTCGCCGACCCGGCTGGTGCTGTACCACGGCCGGTTATCGCCCATCTTCTTCGCGAGCTGCTCCGCACGCTTCAGGTTGCCGCTGTTGTCGAAGAGCTGGCCGTGCAGCGCCTTGTCCATGCCCGTCGCGATCGCGACCATCAGCTCTTCCGCCTTCGACGCGCACCCATCGAGCAGCTCGACGAGCCCGGCCTTCAGCTTGTTCAGGAAATCCTCGATCTCGGTCGCACAGGTCGCGTTGATATGCGTGACGAGCACCGAAATGATCGCCGCGCCAAGATTGCTGCGCGTGATCAGCAACTGGTTGCGCACGAGCGCGAGCAGCGGGCGCGCCGACATCCGGAACGGCGCGAGCGTCGGCGGCAACGGAATGATGCCGATCAGGTTGATCGCCAGGCTCATGTAATCGAGCACCTGGCCGCCGCGCTTCTGGACGATCGCGGCGATATCGCCGAGCGCGTCGACCGCCGCCATGATGTTGCCGACGATCGGCACCGCGCCGGCAAACGTCTTCACGTCCTCGAACGTGACGTGGTTGCCACTGATCTTGCGCAACCACGCATCGAAGCGGTTGCCGCCCTGCGCGACGTCCTTCGGTGAAATGTCGCTGAGCCAGGTAACGGCCTGTTCCTTTTCAGCGCCCGGTGGAAGTTGTTGAGCCATGTTGTTGTTCGTTCAAGTCGCGATTTGTTGTTCTTGGCGGCTGATGCGCCGCCCTCTCAGGATTTCAGCGGTCCGCCGAACCCACTGGTCGGCAGCTTCATGCCGCCCGCCGCAGTGCCTGCCGTGGACGCCACCATCGGGCCGCCCTTCCCGGCAATACCAGGCAACGCCCCCTTCAGCGCGGCATTCGCGGCCGGCGCGGCCAACGCCGCGAGCCCGCCTTGGCGCGCCGCCTGCACCATCCCGGCCACCTGCTTCGCGGCGCCGCTCAGGCGCGTGGCCGTCTGCAACGCGGATGCCACGCCCGCACCGTCCAGCGCACTCGCCGCAGCCGGCAAGGCGGCACTCGCCAGCCCGCCCAATGCGGCGCCAGCCCCGCCGCTCACGAGCCCCATGGCCGCGCTCGCCGCGGCAGGCGCCATGCCCTGCAACTGACTCGCGAGCTGACCGGTCGCAGCCGCCTGCGCGGCTTCGGGCGATGGCTCGACAGGTTCGGCCGGCCACTTCGCCTCCTTGAAGTAGTTCGCCGGCTGATCCGACTCGCGCGGGTCCTTCCCGAACTCGACGCGCACCGCACCGGGCGGCAAGCCACTCACGACCGTATAGCCGTTGCCGTCGAGCGCGCCCTTCTTCAGCACGGCGCCGTTCACGTCCCTTACCGTGAACAGTCCGCCCTTGACCGCTTCGCCGTTCACGTACTTGTGCAGCAACTCCAACTGCCCCGGCTGATCCGGCCGCGGGCTCGGCAGCGGATACCCCATGCTCGCCGGCCCGCTGAACGCATGCGACGCGCCTTTTACGTCGACTTTCCCCGGCGCATGGATCTCGATGTTCCCGCCGGCGATGCGGATATAGCCGCCGCCGCTCGTCAGCAGGATGCCCTGGTCGGCCGCGATCTCGATCCTGTCGGTCGCCGACAGCACCTTCACCGTCTTCTGCGCGGTCACTTCGATGCTGTCCGACTGCGCCTGAATCTCGACCTTGCCCTTCCCGGCGAACAGCTTGATCCCCGCGTTCTGCACGAACAGGCTCAGCTTCTGCCCGATGCTCGCCAGCAGCGACTTGCCCGCCGCGACGTGCACGCTCCGTCCGCTGGCGATGTTCACGTGATCGTTCGCCGCCACGTGCACCGACTGCTGCGTCGACATCCCGATGCCCGACGGGCTGCCGAACAGCATCACCGGCTCCTTGAACGCGTTCGCGTTGCCGGTGCCGCCGCCCGCCGTGCGTCCGCCCGACGCGCTGCCCGGCACGCTGTCCTGCGTCGCGTCGGTGAATGCGCGCAGCGTATCGTGCGCGTCCTTCAGGTTCTCGGCCTGATGCTGTCCGCTGGCGCCCGACAGCGCCTCGACGAGGCTCTCCGCGTTCACGAGCTGCTGCTGCGCTTCCTTCACGTCGAGCGGCTGGCTGTTCGGCGCTTTCGGGTGCGTCGTCACGTACAGGCCCTGGCTCGCGCGCACTGCGCCATACGCATCCGAGCGCAAATCGAACCCGCTGCCGAGATATGACCCGCGCGTGTTGCCGTTCTGGTCGATGAGGTAGCCGAGATGCAGCAGGCTGTTCGCGCTGCTGCTCATCAGCTGCACGCGGTTCTGCCCGGTCGCGTCGTCCATCACGAGCTGGTTGTAGCCGCTGCCCGAATACTCTTTCGACCGGTACCCGGACAGAATGCCGTCGCTATGCCATTGCGGCTTCGCTGCGCCGTTATAGACGCGGCCCACGGCCAACGGCCGGTCGCAATCGCCGCCGACGTAGTCGATCAGCACTTCCTCGCCGATGCGCGGGATGTGCACGCCGCCATAGCCGCCGCCGGTATCCGACTGCACGACGCGCACCCAGCACGACGCGTTCTCGTTGCCCGGATTCACGCGATCCCACACGAACTGCACGCGGATGCGATTCAGCTCGTCGGTGTAGACCTCCTCGCCCTGCGGCCCGACGACGATCGCCGTCTCCAGATGCATTACCGGCTTGTGATGCTCGAACGGGCTGCGGTACGGGATGCTCGCGCGCTGCGCTTCGACCTCGACGAGGTAGAAGCCGACCGAGCCGTCGCCGTGCGGCACGCGAAATGCCGGATCGGCGGCGCAGCCGGCCTGCGCCTGCGCGAGCGCCTCGCTCAGGCTATGCGGAAAACTCGCGCTGCCGCTCGACACCGGCAGGTTGTTCTCGATCCACCACGCGACCTCGATCACCGCGAATTCGCGCTGGTCGGCCGGGTCGCGATCGTGCTCCGGGTGATCCGACAGCGTGAAGCGCCGTCCCGAATCGATGCCGCGCACACCGCCCGCGGCGCGAAAGCGCTTCGCCTCGGATTCCCACGCCTCCATCCGGACCTTCGTCAGGTGGTCGCCGCGCGACTGGTCCAGGTACGTGTAAGCGCCGGTGTACTCGTACACCTCGAGCTGGTCGGGCAGCTCGCCCTGCGTACCCATCGTCGGCAGCGTCGTGCCTTTCGGGTTCGACGGCACGGACGGATTCTTGTAATCGAAGGTACGCGTCGTACGCGTGACGCTCTGCAGCGTGCGCGTGCCGCTCCATTGCGTGAACGCGTCCGTCTCGCTCGCGGCGCTCCCGCGATAGAAACGCACGGTTTCCGGCGACAGCGGCGCAAACGCCTGCAGGTTGTCGGTGATCACGAGCGTGTGCGACTGGCCGTCGTCGGCCTGCTGCCATGCGCAATAGAGGCCCTCGTCCTCCATCAGCCGGTGCACGAAATGCCAGTCGGTCTCATGCTGGCGCGTGTACGAGCGGCTCGGCAGCGGCTTCGACAGCGCAAAGCGGAAACGTCCCCGCGCCTGCGGATGGCGGTTCAGCACGTCGCTGATGATCTGGTCGACGGGCGCGTCGCTCCAGATCCGCTGGTCGCGGCGGAACTTCAGGAAATGGGTGAAATCGGCGAACACGAGCTGGTAGGTCGTGAGCTCGCCGTCGGCGCCCAGCCGGCGCGCGGTATGCACGTAGCCGTGCATCGGCCGGTAGTCGCGATCGGCCTGCTGGATCCACAACGTCACCGGCTGCGCGATCAGCTTCTTGAGTTCCACATCGCCGTCCGCCGCCAGCACGTCCAGCGTGAATTCGTATGCGCGCCCGATGCGCGAGCGGCCGACGGCGCGCTGCACCGTCAGCGTGTTCGCGCCGAGCGGCGTGTCGAGCTTCAGCAGGCGGTCCTGCTGAAGCAAGCCCCCGCGCAGCGCGGCAATCACGTTCTGCATGTTCTTATGGCCTCGGTTTTTTCTTTTAAAGCACCCTCGGATGGCGCATCTTCAAATTCCTGCCAGCGCGCATTTTACCGGCAAAATGCACGTTAAATCAGATAAATGACCTGATTTAACGGAGTCATCCGAACCCGCCCGCCACCCGGACGGTTGCAATCAGGGCCAATTCCGCTACCGGTCGCGTCTGGTTGCGAGTAGTGTCTAGCTACCCGTGTTTTCGGCCGCCTGGCGCCCTGCCGGCCACCCCGGTTGCGTCTCGCGCCCGTCGTCGGCAAGCGGGCGCTGCCGGGCTTTTACAACATCACTCTGGAGATACGCGATGAAACCTTCGAAGTTCCTGCTCTCGGGCCTGCTGCTCGCATCGGTCCTGGGCTTCACCGCCGTTGCCGCCCACGCGGAGGACCTGCTCGATTCGGTGAAGCAGGCCGGCGTGCTCAGGATCGGCCTGGAGGGCACGTATCCCCCGTTCAACTCGCGCGGCACGTCGGGGCAGCTCGAAGGATTCGACGTCGACGTCGCGAAGGCGGTCGCCGCCAAGCTCGGCGTGAAGACGCAGTTCGTCCCGACCGAATGGAGCGGCATCATCGCGGGCCTGCAGGCCGGCAAGTTCGACGTGATCGTCAACCAGGTCACCATCACGCCGCAGCGCAAGGAAGTCCTCGACTTCAGCCAGCCGTACACATATTCCGCCGCGCAGCTGATCCAGCGCAAGGACGACAAGCGCGACTTCAAGTCGCTCGAGGATTTCAAGGGCAAGAAGCTCGGCGTGACGCTCGGCACCAACTATGACCAGATGGCGCGGGCCGTGCCCGGCATCGAGGTGCAGACCTATCCGGGCGCGCCGGAGAAGCTGCGCGACCTCGCGGCCGGCCGGATCGAGGCGACCCTCGACGATCGCCTGATGCTGCCTTACATGATCAAGACCTCGAACCTGCCGCTGCGCCCGGGCGCCGTGCTGAACGGCGGCAAGCAGGAAATGGCGATCCCGTTCCGCAAGGGCAATCCGAAGTTCGAGAAGGCGATCAACGACGCGCTGACGTCGCTGAAGCAGGACGGAACGCTGAAGAAGATTTCGATGCACTGGTTCGGCAGCGATGTGACGGTGCCGGTCGCGCAGTAATCGATTACATCGTTCGGCGCGCTCGCCGGCCGGTTGGCGAGCGCGGCGCAGGCATCGATGCGGCGGCCGATGGCCCTGCTTTCGGTTCAGGCGGCCGCGTCGAAACGTGCGAGCAATGCCTGCCCGACCGGCGTCAGCGCAGCGCGCGCGGCGGCCGGATGCGCACGCGCCTGCGTGTCTTCCACCAGGTGCTTTTCGACGAGCACGGTAAAGGCCGGATTGGCCAGATCGACGCTGTCCGGCGCACGTGCAATGCGCAGCAGCAACGAGAATTCATGCGGACTCAGCATGGTCCTTTTCTCCCGGTGTCTCCCTGTGTCTCCGGCGGTTCGGCACGAGCCGCCTTCGATCATCTTCTGGAATGAAATGGTGCAGGCGCGCGGTTGATGCGCGCGATCCCGCGTCGCCACGTGCGGCACGCGCGTGGTGTCGCCGGCGGCGCGTGCGTGGAACCTTCGCGGTTCCACCGCATGGCGCGATGCGCTCCGCTCCCTGGAAACGTTCCCGGCCGGCATATCGGACCTGGGCGGCGCGTTTGCACGAATGGCGAAGCCACCGTCGCGAGAACGTCAAACCATATTGGGTCGTCGTGACGCGTACGTGACACCAAAAAAGGGGCGCGCAAGCGCCCTCCGCACGCCATGCACGGCGCGTCCCGCGGCGCGATTCGATGTTCAGCGAGTTCAGTCGTCGCCGTCGGATTCTTCCTGCTCGAGGATTTCAAGCACGCGTGCGGCCTTGCCGTGCAGTTCGCGTTCGAGCTTGATTTGCTGACGGTCGTCGGCCCTGAGCCACGTGTATGCATCCAGCACTTCGGCGCTGGTCGGGCCGATGTCGAGGATCTGCGCGATGACTTCGTCTTCCATCGGACCGACGATCTCGCGAATCTCGCTTGCCGTGGCCGTGGAGCCTGCGGAATGGTGCGTGACTGACATGATGACGCCTCCATTAAAGACGTGCGCGGCGGGCCGGATATCGGCGCCAGGGGAGGCGGGCGATGCGTAGGAACGGCCGGCCGCGCTCAGGGCGGCGGCCGGAATCGATGCGCCGCCGCCGTTGCACGACACCGTGTCAGGATACGCTTTTGTGGCGGGAAGAACGGGGCATGCGGATATCGGGAGATGCGTGGCGCGTCGTTCAGTTGCAAGCCTCCATCCCGAGCATGCCGGTCTGCAGCATGACACGCCCGCGATCCTTGATGAACGACAAAACGAATGCACGGGTGCGCTGACCGTACACGCATTGGCTGCTTTTCTCGTTTCCGGCGAAGTTGAATTCGGACACGCATCGATTCGCGGGAAACGTGGCGGACGTGCGCACCGCATCCGGGTGGTGATCGCGCCCCGGGTAGTACAGGTACGTCGAATCGAGCGCCGTCTTGAACGATCCGTACAGGTCCGGATGCTGGCCAAGGAAGGTGGCAACGGCCCGCGCGCGCGCCGGGCCCTTTGGCGCATGCGCGAGCGACTGCGACAGATCTGCGACGTTGGTATTGAACGAGAAGCCAGGAGCCGCATACGCGGCGAACCCGTCGGGCGACGGGAAGGTCGCCCAGAAATCGCGGTCGAGCTGCTTGACTTCCGCCTGCGTCAGACAGTCCTCCGCAGGCGGACGCGCGAAGGCGGACCCGCTGCCCAACGCAGCCATCGACAACACGACGGATACGCACCATGTCTTGACGATCTGCATTTTTCTTCTCGGCAAAAGCGATGCGCAATTTCTTGTCGAGATTCTTCGGCGTGCTCGTTTCGAACTTCGCACTTCAGTTGCACTCATCCAGCCCGATCACGCCGCTGCGCAGCATCACACGCCCGCGATCCTTGATGAACGACAAGCTGAATGCGCGGAGACGTTGACCGCTTACGCATTGAACGCGGCTCAAATCGATCGCGTAATTGAACTCGGATACGCACTGATTCGCGGGAAGCGTCGACGACGTGCGCGCCGCATCCGGATGGTGATCGCGGCCGGGGTAATACACGTACGTCGAGTCATGCATGGTCTTGAACGCACCGAACACGTCCGGATGCTGTCCAAGGAAGGTCGCAACAGCGCGCGCGCGCGCCGGGCCGCCGGACGCATGCGCGAGCGACTCCGAAAGCTCCGCGATGTTCGTGCCGAATGTGAGCTTGGGCGCCGAATACGCCGCGAACGCGTCGGGCGACGGGAACGTCGCCCAGAAATCACGGTCGAGCTGCTTGACTTCCGCCTGCGTAAGGCAGTCTTCAGAAGGCGGTCGCGCAAAGGCGGACGCGCTGCCCGCCACTGCCATCGAAAACACCACGGATACGCACCACGTCTTAACGATCTGCATTTTTCTTCTTTTTGGCAAAGGCAATGTGAAATTCATCGTTGAGATCCTTCGGCGTGCTCGTTTCGAGCTTCACGCCCTTGGCCAACTGCTCCTTCGCGAATTGCAGATAGGTCGCAGGGACAAAGAACCCCTTCAGCTCGGACGGCAACTGCGTGCCGAAATTGATCGCATCGCTCTGGTTGCCACCCAGCAGAATCGGCGCGCCCGTGCTCGTCTGCGCATAGACGAATGCCGCGTGGCCGCCCTTGCGATGCTTGTATATCGCCACGGCGCCAAACACGGGCTTGTCGATCTTCACGAAATTCTTGCTGAACCGGAACGACTGCGAATCCGCCGGCGACGCCGTCATCGCATACCCCGCCTGATTCAGGCACCAGTTGGCAAATGACGCGCACCACGGATTACCGTCCCCGACCAGTGATTTGAGGTGAACACCGACTTCGTTATGGTAGTTGATCGTCTTCGTGATGACGGCTTCCTTCTGTCCATGCCAAAGCTTGGCCTGCTCGATCGCGAACGCCATCCAGGGTGCCTCCTTGGAACCCTGCTGCAACACCGCCATCGGATGCCCCTGCCCCTGCTTGCTGCGATCGAGCGTGGCATTCGCGCCGCCGGACTTCGCCGCATCCGCGGGGAGCGACGATGCCGCGGGCGCCGATGCGGCCGCCGCGTCCGATTCGGTGTGCGGCGCTTCCGCGCTGGCCACTTCGCCATGCGAAGCCCCCGCGCTCGGATGTGCTTCGCGGGTTCGGCTGGCCGGCTTCGGCTGGCTCGCCGCACCGGGCGCGCCACCCGCGCCGGCTGACTTCACCGGGCCGAGCACTGACGCCACGATATCGCTGAGGTCGCCCGCTTTCTCGTTCGATGCCGAACCGCCGTCGTGCGCGCCGCCCCGGTCGCTGCTTGCCGGCTTCGGCGCGGCTTCAGGCTTCGGCTTCTGCTGCGCCCGTGAATGGGGCGAATGTCCGTCCTCGGGCTTCGGCATGTTGATGTACAGATAATCGCCGGCGAAGATTCGCGTCGAATGCAGGTGATTGTCCTTTTGCAACTGCTCGACGCTCACCTTGAATTTCGCGGCGATCTTGCCGAGCGTATCGCCAGAGACGATTCGATAGCGAAATCCCGCCGGCTTGTCGTGACGGACCGGATCCTTCGCGAAATGACTGCCCGTCGGCGCCGACACGGTGATCAGGTCGTGAAAGAACACATAAGCGGCCGATTTCGCCTGCGTCACGATCTCGCCGATCTGCTTGAGCCCCGCGGCATGCTCGATGAACAACTGGATTTGCTCGCCGGCTGCCTCGAACGGCATCAGAGGAAGCTGGCCGGTCTTGTCGGTTTTCGCGACGATCTCCTTGCCCTTGGCCCGCACCACGACTTTCTGGTCGGGGATGGGCTGCGCACCGTTCGACAGCGTCACCGATGCCGTGCGAATCCACTGTTCGTGTCGCGTGTTCACGAGATTGTTGTAGCCCTCGTGCTGCTTCATCACGGTCATCATCGACTCGAGTTCGGCGTCGCTCATCGAGTCGAGCCTGCGCGTGCGGTCGTATCCCGTGCCCTCGCAAATCGCCCCGATGTACCGTTCCGTGTCGTTCTCCTTCGGCGGCGCGTAGACATACATCGCATCGGAGATCGACATCGCGTTGTACTTCCGGCGCAGCAACGCAAATTTTTCTTTCCAGCCGGTGTCGTAGTCCGGAAAGATATAGAACTCGCCGCTCTTGGAATCGCCGATGCCGATATGGGTCCTGACGACGCCTGGGGGCCGTTTGCCCTTGTGCATCGGCGGCGGCCGCATGTCGCCGGGATTGTTGAATCGCCACGGGATCGTGCCGCCGCTGCGCAGCAGGATGTCGCCATTGTCGGCGACGTACTGCACCGTCAGCGTCGCTTTGTCGTGTGTCGCGGAAATGAATTTGGGCATGTTGTGATGCTCGCGATGACGAACTCAGTGCAGACCTTTCGCGGTCTCGGACAGTGCGCGTTCAACCGTATAGTCCTGCTGCTCGGCGTACTTGCCCTCCGCAACCGGGGCAAAGTAATAGGTCCATTCCGCTTCGCCGCCGGCGAACAGGCGGTACGTCTTCGTGGTCACGACGCCAGGCTGGTTATAGCCGCGCACGGCATCCTTGTGCGCGGTGACGAGGTAGACGTTCGGACCTTTCACGGTGACGAGCGCGTCGGTGATGGTCTCTTCGCCGCCATTGAACGTGCTGAACGACAAACTGTAGTCGTTGAGCTTCTTCTTGTCGTTGACGATCGGGATCAGGTACAGCGTGTGATCGTCGGCCTGCAGATAGAGCGTGTAGTTCCGGTAACGCAGGCGGACATTGTCCGACAACACACCGGAGACCAACATCAGCGTACCGTCCTTGACGTTCCAGCGAACGGCGCCGCGCTCATATTGTTCGGCATGCGCGCTGCGCAAAGGCAGGGCGGCAGCGGCAAGGACAGTCGCGGCGGCCGCGACGCTACGCAAAAAACGGGATGTCTTCATGGGTTACGCTTCGCCTTCGAGAATGCGGGCCAACACGGTGGGCGTGATCAGGGTCGCGAGATGATCGGCGTCGACGAACTGCCCGCCGCGATCCTCGCTTGCAATGTGGAACGGGTCATCGTCGGGCGACAGTTCAGTCTCGGCTTCATGCTCTTCGCCTGCCACGCGCTGTTCGGTCGTGACCGGGTGCGGCTGCCAGGTGTCCGAGCCGATCCGCAGCGTCAGCGTGTCGGGCTGGTCGACGATTGCGCGCGGCAGCCGGCCGTCTGCCGCGATCTGTCCGGCGTGAAGGACCGTGTTCGCGCTGTCGACGATCTGGAACGGCTTGCCGACCCAGCCGATATCGTTGGCGACGTGATCCGCGCCGAATGCCGCGAAGCGCAGGCTGTGCTTGCCCAGCAGTTCGCCCGTGGGCAGCGGCGGCAACGGGTACGACATGTTCGCGGGGCCGTTGAACAGGTGCTGGGCGCCCTTGACGTCGACCTTGCCGGGCGCGTGAATCTCGATGTTGCCTCCCTGGATGCGAATGTACGCGCCCCCCGAGGTCAGCATGATGCCCTTGTCCGCCGCGATCTCGACCGTGGCCGTCGACGACAGCACCTTGACGGTCTTCTGCGCGGTCATCTCGACGTTGTCGCTCTGCGCCTGGATCTCGACCTTGCCCTTGCCGGCGAACAGCTTCATCCCCGCGTTCTGCACGAACAGGCTCAGCTTGTCGGCGACGCTCGCGATCAGCGACTTGCCGCTGGCGATGTGCGTGCTCCGGCCGCTCACGAGATTAAGATGCTGGTCCGCCGCCACATGCACGTTCTGCTGCGTCGACAACGCGATGCCCGCCGGGCTGCCGAGCAGCATCACCGGTTCCTTGAACGCATTTGCGCTGCCGGTCCCGCCCCCTGCCGTGCGTCCACCCGACGCGCTGCCGGCCACGCTGTCCTGCGTCGCATCGACGAACTTCTTCAACGCGTCGTAGCCCGGTTTGAGCGGCTCGGCATGGTGCTGCTCGCTGACTTCCGACAGGGTGTCGACCAGGCTTTCCGCATTGACGAGCTGCTGTTGCGCTTCCTTCACGTCGAGCGGCTGACTGTTCGCCTGCTTCGGATGCGTCGTGACGTACAGACCCCGCCCGGCGCGCACCGCGCCGTACGAATCGGTCTTCAGGTCAAAACCGGAACCAAGATACGCGCCACGCGCGTTGCCGCTCTGGTCGATCAGGTAGCCGAGGTGAAGCCCGGAGTTCGCGCTGCTGCTGAACAGCCGCGCACGGTTCTGCCCCGTCGCGTCGTCGAGCACCATTTCGTTGAAGCCGGCGCCCGAATACTCTTTCGACCGGTAGCCCGACAGGATCCCGTTGCTATGCCATTGCGGCTTCACCGCGCCGTTGTAGATGCGGTGCAGGACGATCGGCCTGTCGCAGTCCCCGCCGAGATAACCGACGAGCACTTCCTCGCCGACTCGCGGCACGTGCACGCTCCCGTAGCCGCCGCCGGTATCCGACTGCGCGACGCGCACCCAGCATGATGCGCGTTCGTTGCCCGGATTCTGTCGATCCCAGATGAACATCACCTTGATCCGGTTCAGTTCGTCCGTGTAGACCTCTTCGCCGCTCGGACCGACCACGATCGCCGTCTCGAGCTGCATCACCGGCTTCTCGTGCTCGAACGGGCTACGGTACGGCACCGTCGCGCGTTGCGCTTCGACTTCGACGAGATAGAAACCCGCCGAGCCGTCCTCATGCGCGACCTTGAACGCGGCCTCTCCCGAGCGGCCGGCCTTCGCTTGCGCCAGTTCGCTTTGCAGGCTGTGCGGAAAGTTCGCTTCCTGCGCCGAGAGCGGCAGGTTGTTCTCGATGAACCGCGAGACCTTGATGGCCGCGAATTCCCGTTCGCGGTCCGGATCGCGGTCGTGCTCCGGATGGTCGGTCAGCACGAAGCGCCGGCCGGCATCGATTCCCCGAACGCCGCCCGCGCCGAAGAATCGCTTCGCACGCGACTCCCATTCCTCCAGGCGAATCTTCGACAGGTGCTCGCCGCGATCCTGATCCAGATACGTGTAGGCGCCGGTGTACTCGTAAACTTCGGCCTGCTCGGGCAGATTCCCTTGATCGGCCTTCGTCGGCAACGTCGTGCCTTTCGGATTCAGCGGTGCGGAGGGCGCCTTGTAGTCGAACGTGCGCGTCGTGTGCAGCGCGCTCTGCAGGGTCCGCGAACCGGCCCACTGCGTGAATGCGTCGGTTTCGCTGCCGGTTCCCGCCCGATAGAATCCAACGGACTTCGGCGACATATCGTCGACCGCATACAGGTCGTCGGTCACGACGAGCGTGTGTGCGTTGCCGTCCTCGTCATGCCGCCAGAAGCCGAACAGTCCCTCGTCTTCCATCAGGCGATGCACGAAGTTCCAGTCGGTCTCGCTTTGGCGGCAATACGAGCGCGAAGGCAGCGGCTTCGACAGCACGAACTGGAACCGCCCTCGGGCCTGCGGATGCGCGTTGAAAACGTCCGCGATGATGGCGTCGACAGGCATGTCCTGCCAGTACCGCATGTCACTGCGAAATTTGAGGAAGTGCATCCACGACGCGAAAGTCAGCTGATAGCTCGACAGGCTGCCATCCGCGCCGAGCCTGCGGGCCGTATGGATGTAGCCGTTGATCGGCAGATACGACTTGTTCGCCTGCTGAATCCAGAGCGTGATCGGCTGAGCGATCAGCTTCTTGAGTTCGATATCGCCGGCGGTCGACACCATGTCGAGCGTCACGCTGAAGTCGCGGCCCAGTTCGGAATGGGTCACGGCCCGGCGCGGCACGAGCGCATTGCCCGGCAACGACGGAATGTCCGTCTTCAGCAAACGATCCTGCTGGATCAGGCCGCCACGAATGGCCTGGACCAAGTCGGTCATGTTCATGCGTAATCCGTTGTTGTTTTGTTGTCCGGCGACAACACGCTCTCTCGTGGGGACGGCCGTCCCCGAACTTCATGTTGCCGGCGATTCTAACGGTTTTCGTCTGCCGATTTGCGTCCTTGAACGGGAGTTAAACCCACGCTGGCGGCTGATTCTCACGATTTTTTACAAATGAAAGGCGACTGTAGGAAAACGTGGCGTGACGCGGGCTTCAGATCGCCGAACGGGAAGAAGTGCAACGCCCGTCGCTTCACCGGGAGGGAGGCGATTGTGATCAGGCATGGTCGGTTCCTATCCGACCAGCGCCGAAGCCAAGGACGCAGGCAGCGATTTTGAAAAGGCGAGATTTAAAACATCCTTTCCGATCCGCTTATCGCATCGCCAGTTCCCACGAAATACCCGAACTCATCGAACCCGGCCACGCCGCTTCGTAATATCACACGTCCGCAGTCCGCAGCGAATATATCCCGTTCTGCCAATAATGCATATTAATAATAAAAGCAATTTATATTGGCAATGGAACGAGAAATCCCCTCGCGTAGAAAATATTGTCACTATTCGTGTAGAAGACGAAGGCACTTCCCCCCAGATTGGCCGATGCCGCCAGCGTCTCCACCTTGCAAATCCGGCGCCATGAAGCCGGAAGCGCCTATCCGTCGCTGAATGTGTTACGCCGAATGGCGGTCACACCCCGGGGCTGATCGACTTCGACCGCATCGCGAGTTGGTTTCTCGATATCACGCTGGGTGAATAGGTTGCGCCATCGATACATAAACGCGGCCTTGTGTGTTCATGAGAATGCGTTCGCTTGCCTCATGTGCGCTTGCTAGAGGGAAGCGTGACGAGGGCGCTGAAGATACCGCGCCGAACCATCAAAACGGCCTTCGCCCGGATAATGGAGGATTGAACGATGATTGAACTTGCAACCGTGGAGAAGCGCGTGCTGGCCGACCCGGCTGCACGTGCCGGATTGACTCAGGAACAGGTCGCCGAAAGGATGCGGACGCCCCATTCGACCATCGCTTACATGGAGAGTGATCGCACGATGCCGTGGCTGCGCACACCGTTCCGCTACGCTAAAGCGACGGGAAGCCGTGCCGTGGTACGCCTCGAGGCCCCAAAGTAGTTTGGATTGCAGATTGATGGCTTCAGACAAAAGCGACGGTGGCCGGTGCGCCGACACTCGCCTCGCCTGGCTGACGGCGGAACGCCACGGGACACGGTCGCTGGACGTGCGGAATCTTCGTTTCACACCTTCTCAAACAACCAGGAACTCCCTTCATTCCTTACGCGAGCAGCAAGTTCGCTTCTTGAGCAAACTCGCCGTCTTTACCTTGCACCGCGGGTGAATGACCAGTGTTTGCTACGTTGCGCCAGCCGAATCCGGACAGGTGGTTGTGTATAATTCCGCAATAAAAACTGACTGCCTTGCACCATTTTCATCCGCGCACGGGGAAGCGTCCGCATGGACAAAAACAAGTATTCAATTACGTTTGCCTGCTACAACCAAGTGGACTATACGCGTCAGTGTATTGACAGCATGGTCAAGCACGGGACGCCACTTGATCGCGTCGTCGCTGTCGACAACGCGTCAACCGACTCGACGCGCGAATATCTGCAGACGCTGCCGCTCGGCGGCTACGTTCACAACCGCGACAACCTCGGCTGCGGCGCCGCATGGAACCAGGGGATCCTGCATCAGCAAGCCGAGTGGACGGTCGTGATGAACAACGATGTCCTCGTCTCCGCGAACTGGATCGAAAACCTGATCGGCACGGCGGAGCGGCTTGGCCTGCTCGTCGCGTCGCCGGCCATGATCGAAGGCCCGCTCGACTACGATTTCGATTCGCTCGCAACCGCGTGGAGCAATAAGATGCGCGACGTGCAGCGCCCCGGCGCGCGCCACGCGGTCTGCCTGCTCGTGCACCGCAGCGTCTGGATGCAGGCCGGCTACTTTCGCGCCACGCCGAGCCTGCTCGGCTATGAAGATACGTTATTCTTCGACGAGCTGGACAAGGCACGGATTCCGTCCGCGATCGTCGGCGGCGCATGGCTTCATCACTACGGCTCGATCACGCAGACCGCCATGAAGCGCGAGCGCGGACTCTCCGCGCGAAGCGGCCTCGGCAATCGCACGAACTACCAGTTGCTCCGTCAGAGCTGGTTGACGCGCAAGCTGAACAAGATGCGGCGTGTCCGGCAGAACCGCGCGTGGCACGA
Source organism: Burkholderia sp. MSHR3999 (assembly GCF_000833595.1). NCBI lineage: Bacteria > Pseudomonadati > Pseudomonadota > Betaproteobacteria > Burkholderiales > Burkholderiaceae > Burkholderia > Burkholderia sp. MSHR3999. The sequence continues at coordinate 114,749 of NZ_JRFO01000001.1, read as the reverse complement.
CACGGAGCTCGCACGTTACGGGATGACCGTGCACGGCACCCGCAAGGAGCAGGACTTCGAATGGCTCTGACGTGCGCCTGCGCACGCGACTCTTTCCTGCGCGGCGATGTCCGCGCCGCATGCCGGCATCCGGCTATGTACCGGGATTCGGCGCGCTCGAATCCGTGATCTGGAGTGTTTGCTGAATGTCCAATACGACGGCCCCCAAGGTTTACGACTGCTTCTGCTACTTCAACGAAGACATGTTGCTGGAACTCCGGATGGAGATTCTGTGGGATCACGTCGACTACTTCGTCATCGCCGAATCGCGCTACACGCAGGTCGGCGACCCGAAGCCGCTGAACTTCGACATCCGTCGCTTCGAGCGCTTCAAGGACAAGATCCGCTATCTCGAGGTCGATCACCTGCCCCCCGGTCCGCCGGACTACTGGAAGAACGAGAATTACCAGCGCAGCTACCTGATCAACGGACTTCACGACGCCAGGCCCGATGACCTGATCCTCGTGTCCGATCTCGACGAGATTCCGCGCCCCGAATGCATTCGTCTCTACGATCCGAGCCGTTACCTGCGCGCCGACCTTCACCAATATTGCTACGCGTACTTCCTGAACAACCGGCTGCTCGAGAACGACGGATTCGCCGACTGGATCGGCACGCGGATCACGACCCTTCGTCATCTGAAGCAGTTCTTCAACAACGTCAACGCGGTCCGCTCGTACAAGTCGTCCGGGCTGCTGCGCTCGCTGAAGCGCTCGTGGTTCCGCAAGTATCGCGTGCAGCACGTGCGCGACGCGGGCTGGCACTTCTCGTGGGTGACGAGCCCCGAGATGATGATCGTGAAGATGAAGAGCATCGCCGACCAGAAATTCGTGAAGCCGGAATTCCAGGACCAGCAATTCATCGAGAGCCGGATCCGTTCCGGGAAGGACGTGCTTGACAGACCGCTGCGCTACGCGCCGCAGCCCGTCGAGGCGCCGCAATTCCCGACCCAGATTACCGGCGCGCGCGACAAGTACGCGACGTGGCTCATCGAGCCGGCCGCGCATTGAGCGCGACACTTTCGCACCACGCGCGCAAGCCGGTGCCGTGACTTGCCAACGACGAACGTTTTTCCACCGATCGACCGATCATGATGAACAAGTGTATTGCACGCTATGTTGGGCACCCCGGCGCTCCCTGGCTCGACGCGTATGTGATCGTGGTGGCGGCCGCGAGCATCATGGGGTTCCTGTCGCTGCGTGGCGTGACCAACGCGAGCCTGCTCCTGCTGCTGGCGCCGACGCTGGCGGCAGCGGGCTCGATCCGGCGCGACGCACGCGAGCGCGGCTCGAATTCGGCGGTGTGGTGGATGTGTATCGCGCTTGCGCTGCCGATCGTCTCGGTGCTCATCGGGCAAGCGCTGCGCGGCGACTTGATCGCGAAGGCTTATGATGCGCCGTCGCGCATCCTGCTCTCGATCGCCGTGCTGTTCTATTTCCGCTACAAACGGATTGATTTCGCGCGGCTGATCGGTGTCGTCGCGCCCGTCGCGCTGCTGATCCTCGTCGTCCAGGTGAAGCTCGATCCACACGCGATGGCGATCTGGGGAGGGCGTTTTGCGACCTACTTCGTCGACACCGACATGTTCGGCGTCTATGCGCTCATCCTCGCGATGTTCAGCCTGTTCGGCATCGAGCCAGGTCAATCACGGCCTGCGCGCGCATTGTCGATCGTCGGTATCGTCGCCGGCCTGTATCTCGTGGTGGGCTCGCAAACCCGCACCGCGTACCTGTTGATTCCGATTGCTGCAGCGCTGTGGCTGGTGTTGAAGCGCCCGTCGATCAGCGCCAAGCATTTCGTCGCGCTTGCGGCGCTCGGCATCGCCACGATCGCGATCGTCCTGTCCTTGCATGACGACACATCGACGCGGGTCGCCAGCATCTACCACGAACTCGACATGTGGCTGAACGGGTCAAATCGCGACACGTCGGGCGGCCTGCGGCTCACGATGTGGCACATGGCGTGGGAGCTATTCCTGCAAAGCCCCTGGCACGGCTACGGCGACACCGGGTTCCGCGCGTATCTCGGTGAACCGGGGATCACCGCTTTCGCAAGTCAAATCGCTCGTCAAATCATCTTCGCGGGCCCGCACAACGAACTGCTCGCCAACATGCTGCGCTCTGGCATCGCGGGCGCCGTCGCGGTCGTCGCACTGTTCGCGGTGCCGATCGCGACGTTCTGGCGTGCACGCCGGTACAGCCCGCGCGCACGCATTGCAGCCGACATGGGGCTCGCGTTTACGATCTGCCTGATGCTCGCCGGCATCGCGTTCGAGATGTTCACACTGAAGTACACGGCATCGTTCAATGGCCTGCTGATCGCCGGTCTCGCGGGTCAGGTGCTCGCCGAGCGGCGACAGTCCAAGGGTCCAGCCGGGCAATGAAAAACATGTTTCGACTGATCGATCGTTGTGTCGCGGAATCCACCAGGATTCCGTATGAATGGGTTCCGCACGATCCGGCGCGCTATCTCGGCAACACGCCGACGCTGAAGATCGCGAAGAAATTCCTGCATCGACGCCTGTCGCTTGCGGCAGGCGGCCAACTGGCGCTTGCCCGGCCGACCTTGCCGCGTGATGCGCGGATCTTGTGGCTATACACGGGCAAGAGCAATTTCGGCGACGCGACGATGGACATGGCGGGCCGAAGCCTGTTGCGCGGAACAGGCATGAGCATCGATCTGCTGACGCTGCCCAAGCTCCGTCCGCTGTTCGAAGAAGACGACGTATTCTCGAACGTTTTCGACCGGGTCGACGATGCGCTGAAGCGCGACTACGACGCCATTCTGTTGAACGAATTCAATTTTCCGTCGATCCGGCTGAAGAAGCAGCATTTCAGGCGGCTGCCGTTCGCGAGCCTGTTCGGGTATTTCTACGGCCCGGACCGCAACCAGACCCAATTCAGCTTTGCCGCGATCAACCACATTTTCGAGCTCGGCCTGACGCCCGCCTATCTGCGCGATATCGCGAAGCCGTACCTCCATAGCAATGTGTCGACCGAGCGCAGCGTCGACGCCATCGTGCCCGACACGCGCTACATGTGCATCGCGGTCGGGGGCATCGATCCGCGGCGGACATATGAACGCTGGACCGAACTGCTGTCGGCACTCGACGATGCCACCGACATCGACGTACCGCCGACCATCGTGCTGCTCGGGGCCCCGAACGGGGCCGACGCTGCCGATGCAATTTGCAGGCACACCTATGCGCGGTTTGACATACGCTCGACCGTTGGACAGCTGAGCCTGCTGCAATCGCGCGCGATGGTTGCGCGCAGCGCCGTGTTTGTCGGCTGCGACGGCGGCATGATGCACGTTGCCCACTCGACCGATGTAGGCTCCGTCACGCTGTTTGCGCATATCGAGCCGATGCATCTCCGGTTGACGCCAAGCTGCAATTCGATCGGACTTCAAAGTCGCGGAGCAGTCAGCGAAATCGATCCTCCAGAGATTCTCTCGGCACTTCGGACCAAATTGGGAAGCACATCGGGACAACTGTTGACAGACGCGGCGTGATGCCGGTCAGGCCGGGGAAAGTGACGGCCGGCAATCAGTCGCAAGCCTCTATTCCGAGCATCTCCGTCCGAAGCGTGACACGTCCGCGATCCTTGATGAACGACAGACTGAATGCGCGGATAGCCCCCACGCCCTCTCCGACGTTAGAGAAGAGTCATGCAGCCTGCCCAAGCTATCCGACGTTACCGAGGCACTGCTAGAGAACAGCCGTCACCTGCAAATCTGTGCGATGGCTTGGGCGCGGTCTGCAATCGCGAAGGTGCAGTCCCAGCGGCTTGGCAGATGCGGGGCGATGTCCCGCCGCACTTGCTCAAGGAGAAGTTCACTGGCGAGCCGCCAACCCTTGTATGCGCCGTCAGGTGAGCCCGCGTCGAATTGATAAGTCCGAAGGGCATTACCCCAGCGACCGCGCTCCACGACGTCACCAACCGTGAATTGATGGTTGGAGATGCGAAAGAGCGGCATCGTAGCTTGCCTCGCGATTGGCGGAATTCGGTTACAACCGTGGTTACACGGGACCCCAAAAGACTAAGGGGTTACAACGCGAACGCTGTAACCCCTTGATTTTATTGGTGCCGGCTGCAGGACTCGAACCCGCCACCTGATGATTACAAATCAACTGCTCTACCAGATGAGCTAAGCCGGCGTAAGCAAGAGATTCTACCTCATTTCACGATCTTGAGGCGAGGTCTGCCGCCTTTCGCCCCGTCGCCGTCGGACGTCGGCGGTTCATCCGCGCCTTCCGACGGCTCTTCGTTCGCACCGCTATCGGCCACGGGCGTCAGCCCCGTCGCTGCGCCGCGCTGCTCGTCCACGTGCGCTTCCTCGTCGAATTCGCCCGAATCCGGACCATCCTCCGCGACCGCATCGACCTGGAACGCCATCCCCTGCCCGTTCTCGCGCGCATAGATCGCGAGCACGTTGGCCACCGGAATCTCGAGCTTGTGCGCCTTGCCGGAGAACCTCGCGGTGAACTCGATCCACTCGTTGCCCATCTGCAGCTGGCTCGTCGCCTCGAAGCTGATGTTGAGCACGATCTCGCCGTCGCGAACGAACTGGCGCGGCACGCGCGTCGAATTGTCGACCCTCACCGCGATGTGCGGCGTGTAACCGTTATCGGTGCACCACTCGTACAGCGCGCGCAGCAAATAAGGCTTCGTTGAAATCTCTTGCATCACAATCCTCTAACCGGAACGGATCGCGCGGCCCTCCGCGCGCGCCGCTCCGTCTTGCCCTTCGTCATGCCATTAACGACGCATGACCTTTTCGGACGGCGTCAGTGCTTCGATATACGCCGGACGGCTGAAGATCCGTTCCGCATACTTCATCAGCGGCGCCGCATTCTTCGACAGCTCGATGCCGTAGTGATCCAGACGCCACAGCAGCGGCGCGATCGCGACGTCGAGCATCGAGAACTCCTCGCCGAGCATGTACTTGTTCTTCACGAAGATCGGCGCGAGCTGCGTCAGGCGATCACGGATCGCGAGGCGCGCCTTCTCGTGGTTCTTCTCGGCTGCCTTGCCCTTCTCGTTCTCGAGCGTGCTGACGTGCACGAACAGTTCCTTCTCGAAGTTGAGCAGGAACAGGCGCGCGCGGGCGCGCTGCACCGGGTCGGCCGGCATCAGCTGCGGGTGCGGGAAGCGCTCGTCGATGTACTCGTTGATGATGTTCGATTCGTACAGGATCAGATCGCGCTCGACGAGGATCGGCACCTGGCCGTACGGGTTCATCACCGAAATGTCTTCCGGCTTGTTGAACAGGTCGACGTCGCGGATCTCGAAGTCCATGCCCTTCTCGAACAGCACCAGCCGGCAACGCTGGGAGAACGGGCAAGTTGTGCCGGAATACAGAACCATCATATTTGCGTTTCCTCAAAAAAGCCGAGGGCCAGCGCGCGGAAGAACCCTCCTCCGGGTTCCGCCTTGCGCCGGCCCCACGCCGGTCAGGCGTGATTACTTGATATCTTTCCAGTACGCGGCATTGAGCCGCCAGGCCAGGAAAGTCAGGACGCCGAGGAACACCAGCACCCAGACGCCGAGACGCTTGCGGGTCTGCTGGGCCGGTTCGGCCATCCATGTCATGTACGCCACCAGGTCGGCCACCGCAGAATCATAATCCACCGGCGACAACGTCCCGGGAGTCATCTGCTGGAAGCCGACGAGCGCGCGCACCTTCTCGCCCGTCTCCTCGTCCGTCTTTTCCTCGAATTTCGCGATGCGCTGCCCCTGCAGCTGCCAGAGCACATGGGGCATGCCGACGTTCTCGAACACCGCGTTGTTCCAGCCGGTCGGCCGCGCATCGTCGCGGTAGAAGCTCCGCAGATACGTATACAGCCAGTCCCGGCCGCGCGCCCGCGCTTCGACCGACAGGTCGGGCGGCGTGACGCCGAGCCAGTTGTTCGCATCTTCGGGCCGCATCGCAACGGACATCGTGTTGCCGACCTTGTCGGTCGTGAACAGGAGATTCTTTTCGATCTCCTTCTGGGATATGCCCAGATCCGTCAGACGGTTGTAGCGCATCAGGTTCGCGCTGTGGCAGTTCAAGCAATAGTTTACAAACAATTGCGCGCCGTGCTGAAGCGAAACGAGATTTTCCGTGTTATCGGGCGCGCGGTCGAGCGGAAAATTGCCCTCCGCGGCCGCCACCGGCGCCGTCAGCAACGCACAGGCGGTCGCCCCGATCAGCGCGAGCGTCGAAAGCAGTTTCTTCATGTCGTTCTCTCCTCGCTCACGTTAATGGGGCTTGAAGCGCACCCGCTCCGGCGGCTGCTTGAACGTGCCAAGCGGCGTCCAGACCGGCATGCCGAGGAAGAACGCGAAGTAGATCAGCGCGCACACCTGCGCGATCACCGTCGCGGTCGGTGACGGCGGCCGCGTGCCGAGGAACGCAAGGGTCAGGAACGCGACGACGAAGATCCCGAGGAACACCTTGTGGAACAGCGGGCGGTAACGGATCGACTTCACGGGGCTGCGGTCGAGCCACGGCAGGAAGAACAGCGATACCACCGCCGAGCCCATCACGACGACACCCCAGAATTTCGATTCCGTCAGGTACATGAACACGACGATCGCGGCCGACAGCACCGGCAGCCCGAGCCGCCACTTGCCGCGCGCGCGCAGCAGCGCGAGCACGCCGAGCAGCGCGATCACGATCATCAGCACGATCTTGAACGGGTCGGTGGTCGCGCGCAGCATCGCGTAGAACGCGGTGAAGTACCAGACCGGCGCGATTTCCGGCGGCGTCTGCAGCGGGTTCGCGGGAACGAAGTTGTTCGCCTCGAGGAAGTAGCCGCCCATTTCCGGCGCGAAGAACACGATCAGCGCGAACACGATCAGGAACCCGCACACGCCGAAGAAGTCGTGCACCGAGTAGTACGGATGGAACGGGATGCCGTCGAGCGGAATGCCGTTCGCATCCTTCTTTTTCTTGATCTCGATGCCGTCCGGGTTGTTCGACCCCACTTCATGCAGTGCGACCAGGTGCGCGATCACGAGGCCGATCAGCACGAGCGGGATCGCGATCACATGGAATGCGAAGAAACGGTTCAGCGTGACGTCGGACACCACGTAGTCGCCGCGGATCCACAGCGACAGGTCCGGGCCGATGAACGGGATCGCCGAGAACAGGTTCACGATCACCTGCGCGCCCCAGAACGACATCTGGCCCCACGGCAGCAGGTAGCCGAAGAACGCCTCGGCCATCAGGCACAGGAAGATCGCGCAGCCGAAGATCCACACGAGTTCGCGCGGCTTGCGGTACGAGCCGTACATCAGCCCGCGGAACATGTGCAGGTAGACGACCACGAAGAACATCGACGCGCCCGTCGAGTGCATGTACCGGATCAGCCAGCCCCACGGCACTTCGCGCATGATGTACTCGACCGACGCGAACGCGAGCGTCGAGTCGGGCTTGTAGTTCATCGTCAGGAAGATGCCGGTGACGATCTGGTTGACGAGCACGAGCAGCGCGAGCGAGCCGAAGAAGTACCAGAAGTTGAAGTTCTTCGGCGCGTAGTACTCGGTCATGTGCTTCTTGACCATGACCGTCCACGGAAAGCGCGCATCAATCCAGCCGGTGAGACCCGTCGTCGTCGTCGTGACTTCGTTGTGCTCGGTCGTCGCCATTACGCTTCTCCTTTCTCGTCCCTGCCGATCACGAGCGTCGTCGCCGACGTGAACATGTAGGGCGGGACGTCGAGATTCTGCGGCGCCGGCTTGTTCTTGAAGACACGGCCGGCAAGGTCGTAGGTCGAACCGTGGCACGGGCACAGGAAGCCGCCCGGCCAGTCGTCGGGCAGGTTCGGCTGCGGCCCCGTCTGGAAGCGTTGGGATGGCGTGCAGCCGAGGTGCGTGCACACGGCCATCACGACGAGGATGTTCTTGTGGTCGGCCCGCGAGCGATATTCGTTCGCGCAGTAAGCCGGCAACGGCATCGAATAGGGGTTCTTGCTGGTCGGATCGGCGACTTCCTTGTCGGCCTTGGTCACGTCGGCGAGCATCGAGTCGGTGCGGTTCAGCACCCAGACGGGCTTGCCGCGCCACGGCACGGTGAGCATCTCGCCGGGCTTCAGCGCGCTGATATCGACTTCGACCGGCGCGCCGGCCGCTTTCGCTTTCGCCGACGGCGCCAGCGACGCCGCGAACGGGATGACGGTGGCGACGCCTCCCACGCCACTTGCTACGGATGTCGCAATCAGCCAGGTACGGCGGCCGCTGTCGACGCGTTTCTCTTCCTTGTCTCGCATCACACGCCCCACTTCTGAGTTGGATTTTCCGTCACGACTTTCCATTCCGCCGCTAGTTTGCTCGAATGGAGTCGTCATTTACAAGGCCCGGAAATGAAAATCCCTTCGAAGTGGTTGATAGTTAAGGGTTTTCCCCCACCACCCGAGTGAATAATCCAACCCACTTTTAAACGCTTGCTACATTGCGTGATTTCGATGCGCCGCCGCAATCCGGCCGTTCAGACCGGGTTATGGATATCGATAAACAGGTGTTCGAGATCGAATCGCTCGGACAAATGGGCCCCAAGCGCCTGGATTCCGTAGCGTTCGGTTGCATGGTGCCCCGCCGCAACGAACGCGACGCCGCTCTCCGCGGCCGCGTGCGTGACCGGCTCCGACACCTCGCCGGTGAGGAACACGTCGGCGCCGGCGTCGATCGCCGCGTCGAAATAGCTCTGCGCGGCGCCCGTGCACCACGCGATGCGGCGCAGCTGCTGCTCCGGGTCGCCGAGCACGAGCGGCGTGCGGCCGAGCGTGCGCTCGACCTTCGCGACGAAGTGCTCGAGCGTCACCGGCATCGGCAGCGTGGCCATCCAGCCGAGATCGCCGTCGCCGAAGCGCGATTCGCCGATCAGCCCGAGCTTCTCGCCGAGCTGCGCGTTGTTGCCGAATTCGGGGTGCGCGTCGAGCGGCAGGTGGAACGCGAACAGATTCAGGTCGTTCGCGAGCAGCAGCTTCAGGCGCCGGTATTTGCGGCCGGTGATCTGCGGCGCCTCGTTGCGCCAGAAGTAGCCGTGATGGACCAGCACCGCATCCGCCCCCCATTCGATCGCCGCTTCGAGAAATGCCGCCGACGCGGTCACGCCGGTCGCGATCTTCTCGATCTTGCGGCGGCCCTCGACCTGCAGCCCGTTCGGGCAATAGTCCTTGAACCGCGCCGTTTCGAGGGTATTGTTCAAGTACAATTCGAGTTCGATTCGATCCATATAAACCTCTAGTCCATTCAGATGCTTAGACGCTTCTGGCTGTTCTTCGCGCAGGCGGTCACGGTGCTGCTCGCGCTGATGTTCATCGTCGTGACGCTCAAGCCGCAATGGCTGCAACGGCAAGGACAGCTCGGCAAGCAGCTCGCCACGCCGATCGTCGCCCTACGCGAAGTCGCGCCCGGCATCGGCGGCGCACCTGCGACCACGTCGTACGCCGACGCCGCGCAAAAGGCAATGCCGGCAGTCGTCAACGTGTTCTCCAGCAAGGACGGCTCGCTGCCGCCCGATCCGCGCGCGAAAGATCCGCTGTTCCGCTATTTCTTCGGTGACCGCAACGCCCGCAAGCAGCAGGACGAGCCGGCGGCCAACCTCGGTTCGGGCGTTATCGTGAGCCCGGAAGGTTACATTCTAACGAACCAGCACGTCGTCGACGGCGCCGACCAGATCGAAGTCGCGCTCGCCGACGGCCGCACGGCCACCGCGAAGGTGATCGGCATCGATCCGGAGACCGACCTCGCGGTGCTCAAGATCAACATGACCGACCTGCCGACGATCACGCTCGGCCGCTCCGACCAGTCGCGCGTCGGCGACGTCGTGCTCGCGATCGGCAACCCGTTCGGCGTCGGCCAGACGGTGACGATGGGGATCATCAGCGCGCTCGGCCGCAATCACCTCGGCATCAACACGTTCGAGAACTTCATCCAGACCGACGCGCCGATCAACCCGGGCAACTCCGGCGGCGCGCTCGTCGACGTGAACGGCAACCTGCTCGGCATCAACACGGCGATCTATTCGCGCTCCGGCGGCTCGCTCGGCATCGGCTTCGCGATTCCGGTGTCGACCGCGCGCACCGTGCTCGAAAGCATCATCACGACGGGCTCGGTCACGCGCGGCTGGATCGGCGTCGAGCCGCAAGACGTCACGCCGGAGATCGCCGAGTCGTTCGGCCTGCAGCAGAAATCGGGCGCGATCGTCGCGGGCGTGCTGCAGGGCGGCCCGGCCGACAAGGCGGGCATCAAGCCGGGCGACATCCTCGTGTCGGTCAACGGCGAGGAGATCACCGACACGACCAAGCTGCTGAACGTCGTCGCGCAGATCAAGCCGGGCGCGACGGCCAAGGTGCACGTCGTGCGCAAGGGCAAGGAGCTCGACGTGAACGTCATGATCGGCAAGCGCCCGCCGCCGCCGAAGCAGGCGCTCGACGAGCAGGACAGCGACACCGAATGACGCCGCTGCCGGCGCGCCGCCTTTTTGCCGGTTCGCCTGCATAAAAAAATGGCAGCCGATCGGCTGCCATTTTTGCTGGGGGAATCGCCCGGCCGGGCTCCGTCACGCTGCCCGAAAGCGTCAGCTCGCAGCCTCGCCGTTCTCGGGCTCGGCTTGCGCCGGCTTCGGCACGAAGAACCGCGCCGCGAGGATCCCGGCCTCGTACAGCACGACGAGCGGCAGCGCGAGCATCAGCTGCGAAAACACGTCCGGCGGCGTGACGACCGCCGCGACGACGAAGGCGCCGACGATCACGTAGGGCCGGATCTCCTTCAGCTTCTTCACGGTCAGCACGCCCATCCGGACGAGCAGCACGACCACGATCGGCACCTCGAACGTCACCCCGAACGCGATGAACATCCCGAGCACGAAGCTCAGGTAATTGTCGATATCGGTCGACATCTCCGCGCCGAGCGGCGCGTTGTAGTGCGCCATCACGCGGAAGATCGTCGGGAATACGAGGAAGTACGCGAACGCCATCCCGCACAGGAACAGGACGTAGCTGCTGCCGACGAGCGGCACGACGAGCTTCTTCTCGTGCTGGTACAGCCCCGGCGCGACGAACGCCCAGATCTGGTACAGCACGACCGGCAGCGCGATCACGAGCGCGACGAGCATCGTCACCTTCATCGGCACGAAGAACGAGCCGGTGACATCCGTGACGATCATCCTGCCGCCCTTCGGCAGGTTCTCCATCAGCGGGCGCGCGAGCAGCCGGAAGATGTCCGGCGCCCAGTAGACGAGCCCGAGGAACACGACGATCACGGACAGCCCCGCGCGAATGATGCGATCGCGGAGCTCGACGAGATGGGAGATGAAGGTTTCTTCCGGGCCTTCGTCCGGATTCTGCTGGGGGTCGCTCACACCGGCCCTCGGTTGGATTGACGAGCGAGCATGCGCTCGGCTCAGAAGAAGCGCGTCGGCCGGCGCAGGCTCGCCGGCTGATGGCGCGCGACGCGCGCGGCGCCGGACTGCACGTGCGTGCGGCGCGTGGTGGCGCGCTTGTACCAGACGGGCGTCGCCGCCTGCTTGACCCGCCAGTTGCGGCGCTTCGGCGCCGACGCGGCGGTGCTGCCGAGCCACGACGATGCGGACGGCGAGCCGGAGCCCGACGTGCCCGCCTGGTCAACCGCGTCGGTCGCGCCGCCGACCGCCGAATGCCACGCGGCGTTCAGGTCCTGCTCGTGCTCGCGCAGGTTGTCGTGAATCGTGGTCTCGACATTGCGCGCGGCGGTCTCGAAATCGCTTTTCATCGTCCGCAGCGCGTCGAGCTCGATCTCGCGCGAGACCTCGGCCTTCACGTCGTTGATGTAGCGCTGCGCGCGGCCGAACAGCGCGCCCGCCGTGCGTGCGACACGCGGCAGGCGCTCGGGGCCGAGCACCACGAGCGCGACGACGCCGATCAGCGCCATCTTCGAAAGACCGAGATCCAGCATGGAGAATGCCCGTCAGCGTGCCGGCGTCACGCCTTGTTCGAATCGGAACGCGTCGTTTCCTTCGCGTTGACGTCCACCGAGCCCGAACGCGGCAGTTGCTGCGCGTCGGCCGAAGGTGCGTCGGCGTCCTTCATGCCGTCCTTGAAACCCTTCACGGCGCTGCCCAGGTCGTTGCCGATGTTGCGCAGCTTCTTCGTGCCGAAAACCAGCGCGACGATCAGCAGCACGATCAGCCAGTGCCAAATGCTCAATCCACCCATGATGAAACTCTCCTCAACCACGCCGCTTGCGGCGCAAATCGCCGGCGCTGCGCCGGCGTCGACCATCGACGCGGGAAACGCCCCGCGCCGTCAACCCATCCGGTGCCAGGGGCGCGGACCCGCCAGGATATGCGCGTGCAGGTGGTACACCTCCTGCCCGCCGCCGGGGCCCGTATTGATCACCGTGCGAAAACCGGTTTCGCCGCCGTGATAGGCCACGCCGAGCTGCTCGGCGAGGCGCGCGACGAGCACCAGCATTCTACCAAGCAGCGGCGCGTCCTCTTCCCCGGCCGACGACAGCGTCGGCAGGTGCTTGCGCGGAATCACGAGCACGTGCGTCTCGGCCGCCGGGCGGATGTCGCGGAACGCGACGAACTCTTCATCCTCGTGCACCTTCGTGCTCGGGATCTCGCCTGCCGCGATCTTGCAGAACAGGCAATTCGGATCGTGACTCATGTTGCTCCTGAGGTGCGCGCCGCGGTGTCAGAACCACGCCTGCGGATCGAGCGCCTTGTTGTCGTTCAAATACAGCCAGCCCTTGATGATACGGTACAGCGTCCAGATCCAGACCGCTCCCAGCACCAGAAAGCCGATGCCGACGAACAGCAGCGCGAAGCCGATCACGTACGCGATCAGCGCGCGCCAGAACGTGCGGATCTGCCATTCGAAATGATCCGCGTACGGCGTCCCGGCCGTGTCGCCGCGCTTCACGTAGTTGATGATGATCGCGATGAGGCCCGTGACGCCGCCCGTCAGCCAGTGCACGGCATAGAGCCCGTACAGCACGTGAGTCAGCGTGCGCAACCCGTTCAGGCGCTCGCTTTCCGCGCTGCCCGGAACCGACGGCGGGAACTGGCTTGGCGTATCCGTCATGATGCTACCCCCGTTCGATGACAATTCTTACAGTTTGCCACGATATGCCGGCCGGCCGCGCGACGATGCGTGTCAGCCGCCGTTTTCCTCGCGCTCGCGACGCTTGCGCAGTGCCTTTTCCTCGATGCCGGACATCCCTTCGCGACGCTCGAGCTCGGCGATCACGTCGGCCGGGCTCAGGTCGAAATGGGACAGCATCACGAGGCAATGGAACCACAGGTCCGCCACCTCGCCGACGAGCGCCGTCGGCGCGCCACCCTGGCGCACGTCCTTCGCGGCGAGCACGACCTCGGTCGCCTCCTCGCCGATCTTCTTCAGCACCGCGTCGTCGCCCTTGTGGAACAGGCGCGATACGTACGATTGATCGGGATCGCCACCCTTGCGGCTGTCGATCACGGCCGCGAGGCGCAGCAGCGTGTCTTCGGTCGTTTGCGTCATTTGTAGATGTGTTCGGGGTCTTTCAGCACCGGCTCGACCGCGACCCAGTCGCCGCCTTCGACGGTGCCTTCGAATTTCTGGAAGAAGCACGAATGCCGGCCGGTGTGGCACGCGATGCCCGACACCTGCTCGACCTTCAGCAGCACGACGTCCTCGTCGCAATCGAGGCGCACCTCGTGCACGTGCTGCACGTGGCCCGACTCCTCGCCCTTGAACCACAGGCGCTTGCGCGAGCGCGAATAATAGACGGCCCGCCGGGTTTCGATCGTTTTCGCCAACGCCTCGCGGTTCATCCACGCGAACATCAGCACGTCGTTGGTCGACGCTTCCTGCGCGATCACCGGCACGAGGCCGTTGTCGTCCCAGCGGACCTTGTCGAGCCACGCCGGCATTGCGTTTTCCGTGCTCATCACAACCTCACCGGAATGCCCTGGCCGGCCATGAAGCGCTTCGCCTCGCCGACCGTGTGTTCGCCGTAGTGGAAGATGCTCGCCGCGAGCACCGCATCCGCGCGGCCGTCCTTGATGCCGTCCGCCAGGTGCTGCAGCGAGCCGACGCCGCCCGACGCGATCACCGGCACCGGCACCGCGTCCGACACGCCGCGCGTGAGCGCGAGGTCGAAGCCCGACTTCGTGCCGTCGCGATCCATGCTCGTCAGCAGGATCTCGCCCGCGCCGAGCTCGGCCATCCTGCGCGCCCACTCGATCGCGTCGAGCCCGGTGCCCTTGCGGCCACCGTGCGTGAACACTTCCCAGCGCGGCGTCTCGCCGTCGGCGGACACGCGCTTCGCGTCGATCGCGACGACGATGCACTGCGAGCCGTACTTGTCGGCCGCGTCGCGCACGAGCTGCGGGTTCGCGACCGCGGACGAGTTCATGCTGACCTTGTCCGCGCCCGCGTTCAGCAGGCGCCGGACGTCCTCGACGGCGCGCACGCCGCCGCCGACCGTCAGCGGGATGAAGACCTGCGACGCGACCGCCTCGATGATCGGCAGGATCAGGTCGCGCTGGTCGGACGTCGCGGTGATGTCGAGGAACGTCAGTTCGTCGGCGCCCTGCTCGTCGTAGCGGCGGGCGATCTCGACGGGGTCGCCCGCGTCGCGCAGTTCGACGAAGTTGACGCCCTTGACGACGCGCCCGGCGGTAACGTCCAGGCAGGGAATGATGCGTTTAGCTAGAGCCATGATGTGCGCCAAGTGCCGCAAATTGGGACGGCCGCGAGCGGCCGCCCGGTCAGGGCCGCCCGGCGGGCAGCCCCGGCAAGGGTGACGACGGCCGGATCAGGCGTTGTCGAGCTCGCCGTTCAGTTCGTCCGCGCGCTTCTGCGCGGCCGCGAAGTCGAGATCGCCGGAGTAGATCGCACGGCCGCAGATTACGCCTTCGACGCCGTGCTCTTCCACTTCGCACAGCTTCTCGATGTCGTTGAGGTTCGACAGGCCGCCGCTCGCGATCACCGGAATGCCGACCGCCTGCGCGAGCTTCACGGTCGCCTCGATGTTGATGCCCTGCAGCATGCCGTCGCGGCCGATGTCCGTGTAGACGATCGATTCGACGCCGTAGTCCTCGAACTTCTGCGCGAGGTCGATCACCTCGTGCCCCGTCAGCTTGCTCCAGCCGTCGGTCGCGACCTTGCCGTCCTTCGCGTCGAGGCCGACGATGATGTTGCCCGCGAACGCGCTGCACGCGTCCTGCAGGAAGCCCGGGTCCTTCACGGCCGCGGTGCCGATGATCACGTAGGACAGGCCCGCGTCGAGGTACTTCTCGATCGTCTCGAGGCTGCGGATGCCGCCGCCGAGCTGCACGGGAATTTCATCGCCGACCTCTTCGAGGATCGCCTCGATCGCGTCGAGATTCTTCGGCTTGCCGGCGAACGCGCCGTTCAGGTCGACGAGATGGAGCCGCCGGGCGCCGAGGTCGACCCACTTGCGGGCCATCGCCGCGGGGTCCTCGGAGAAAATCGTGGCCTGGTCCATATCGCCCTGTTTGAGGCGCACACACTGACCGTCTTTGAGATCGATGGCCGGAATCAGCAACATAGCAATCGGTTGTCGTCTGGGGAAAGGAAAAAGATTCGACGCGCACCGGCCGTTTCCGGCGCCGCGTCGTCTCGCTAGTTTAGTACAACTCGTTCAGCGGTTAGGGCCTGTTCCCGCCAATAACGGGCTTGCGAACGTGCCTTTCCGGTCGCAGTGCAAGGAGAGAGGAGCGCCGTTTGGCCGAGCCAAACAAGCGACGATCGACGCCGCAATGCGGCCGGAAAGGCACGTTCCCCTGATTTGAAAAAACCACTCGCGGGGCTGGCCACCAGAAGGGCCGATCGCCGCGTCATGCTCCTTGCGAATACGCCCGGTATTCGCGGCGTCCCATTCCTTGCGCTCGGCCCTTCTGGTGGCCAGCGCAAGCCCGTTATTGGCGGGAACAGGCCCTCGCGAGCCCCGTGCGACGGGCGTTCCGCGCCCGCCGAATGTGGTTCGCGCGCCACGTTTACGGTTTCCAGTGTACGAAGTTGCGATACAGACGCAACCCGACTTCCGCGCTTTTCTCCGGGTGGAATTGGGTCGCGAAGAGATTGTCCCGCGCGACCGCGGACGTAAACGGCGCACCGTAGACCGTTTCGCCGACCGTATGCGCCGGGTTGTCCGGCACCACGTAATAGCTGTGCACGAAGTAGAAATAGGCGTCGTCCGGCACGCCGTCCCACAACGGGTGCGGCTGCGACTGGCGCACGCGGTTCCAGCCCATCTGCGGCACCTTGAAGCGCGAGCCGTCGTCCTGCAACTGGCCTGCGAGATCGAAGCGCACGACCTTGCCGGGCAGCAGCCCGAGGCCGTTCGTGTCGCCTTCGGCGCTCCAGTCGAACAGCATCTGCTCGCCGACGCAGACGCCGAGCAGCGGCTTCGTGCGCGACGCCTCGATCACGGCCTCCTGCAGACCCGACTCGCCGAGGCAGCGCATGCAGTCCGGCATCGCGCCCTGGCCGGGCAGCACGACGCGGTCGGCTGCGCGGATCGCGGCCGGCGTGTCGACGATCGCCACGTCGGCGGCCGGTTCGGCTTTCATGAGCGCCTGCGCGACCGAGCGCAGGTTGCCCATCCCATAATCCACAATCGCAATCGAAGTTTTCATCTCAGTGCAGGCAGTAGCGCCCTCAGTCCGTTGACGATGAATTCCACCGCCAGCGCCGACAGCATCAGTCCCATCAGCCGCGTGGCGATGTTGATGCCGGTGCGGCCGATCCAGTTCGCGATCGGCTCGGCGAGCCGCATCGCAAAGAAACACAGGCAGGCGAGGACCGCGCCGATCGCGACGAGCCCCACCCGGTCATACCAGTGACGCGAGTTCGCCGCATAGATGATCACCGTGCTGATCGAGCCGGGGCCCGTCAGCAGCGGGATCGCGAGCGGCACCACCGCGATGTTGTCCTTCTGCTCGGCTTCGTGGCGCTCCTCCGGCGTCGAGCGGGTGTTGCCGGCCTGCGCGTTCAGCATGCTGATCGCCATCAGCAGCATGATGATCCCGCCGCCCACCTCCAGCGAGCCGACCGAAATGCCGAAGAAGTCGATGATCTGCTGGCCGAGCAGCGTCGTCACCGTGATCACGCAGAACACCGACACCGACGCGATCCGGATCGTCCGGCGCCGCTCGTCGTCCGTCTGCTGCGCGGTCAGGCTCAGGAAAAACGGCACCGCGCCGACCGGGTTGATCAGCGCGAGCAGCGAAATGAACGATTTGAGCAGATCCATCGCAAGCCGGCGCGACGCGCCGAAGCCGTGAGGTTGTCTTGTCCGTGCGTCCGTTCAGAAGGCGAGGTTCAGAGGCTGCCCTTCGTCGACGGGACCTGCCCCGCCGCGCGTTCGTCGAGCTCCGCCGCCATCCGCAGCGCGCGGCCGAAGGCCTTGAACACCGTCTCGAGCTGGTGGTGCGCGTTGATCCCGCGCAGGTTGTCGACGTGCAGCGTCACGCCCGCATGGTTCACGAAGCCGCGGAAGAATTCGATCGACAGGTCGACGTCGAAGGTGCCGATCCGCGCGCGCGTGAACGGCACGTGGAATTCGAGGCCCGGACGGCCCGAGAAGTCGATCACGACGCGCGACAGCGCCTCGTCGAGCGGCACGTACGAATGGCCGTAGCGGCGGATGCCCTTCTTGTCGCCGATCGCCTTCGCGACCGCCTGGCCGAGCGTGATGCCGACGTCCTCGACCGTGTGGTGATCGTCGATATGCGTGTCGCCATGCGCCTCGACCTCGAGATCGACCAGGCCGTGTCGAGCGATCTGGTCGAGCATATGGTCGAGGAACGGCACGCCGGTCGCGAGCTTCTGCTGGCCGGTGCCGTCGAGATTGAGCTTCACACGGATCTGCGTTTCGCTGGTATTGCGAACGACTTCCGCCACACGCATGGCAATTCCTTGACTGAGTCGATGTAAATGGGGATTGATCGTTTCGCGCCGCGGCGCCGTCAGGCTCGACCGGGCAGCGCGAGTTTCAATGCGGCCAGCAGGCGGGCGTTTTCATCGGGAGAACCGACGGTCAGCCGCACGCATTCGGCCAGCAACGGATGCATTTTACTCACGTTTTTGACCAGCACCCGCTCGGTCAGCAGCGCGTCGAACACGGCCGCCGCGTCCGGCACGCGCACCAGCAGGAAATTGCCGGCGCTCGGGAACACCGTCACGCCCGGCAGCGCGGCCACCGCTTGCGCAAGGCGCGCGCGCTCGGCGCGCAGCTCGGCCGCCTGTGCATCGAGCACGTCGAGGTGATCGAGCAGGAAATCGGCGGTCGCCTGCGTCAGCACGTTGATGTTGTACGGCGGACGCACCTTGTCGAACTCCGCGAGCCACGCCGGCAGCCCGGCGAGGTAGCCGAGGCGGATGCCCGCGAGGCCGAGCTTCGACACCGTGCGCATCACGACGACGTTGTCGAACTCCGCCGCGCGCGGCAGCCACGAGCGCTCGGCGAACGGCTGGTATGCCTCGTCGATCACGACCAGGCTGTGCCGCGCGGCCGCGATGATGCGCTCGACGCCGGCGGCGTCGTACAGCGTGCCGGTCGGGTTGTTCGGGTACGCGAGGTAGACGAGCGCCGGACGGTGCTCGGCGATCGCCGCGAGCATCGCGTCGACGTCGAGCGTCAGGTCGGCCGCGAGCGGCACGCCGACGAACTCGAGCTGCGCGAACTTCGCCGACAGCTCGTACATCACGAAGCCCGGCACCGGCGCGAGCACCTTCGCGCCCGGCTTCGCGCACGCGACCGACATCATGCTGATGATCTCGTCGGAGCCGTTGCCGAGCAGCACGTCGCACGCGGCCGGCACGCCCATCGTGCGGCGCAGCTTGTCGATGAGCGCGGCCGGGCGCGGCGCCGGATAGCGGTTCAGCGCGACCTGCGCGAGGCGCGCGCCGAGCGCCGCCGCGAGCGGTTCGGGCAGCGGGTACGGGTTCTCCATCGCGTCGAGCTTCACGAACCCGCTCGCGTCCGGCACCGGGTAGCTCGTCATCGCGAGCACGTCGCGGCGAATGATGTCTTGTGGCGTCGTCATGGTCTTGCAGGCCGGCGTGCATTGCGCCGGCGTCAATGGGTCAGCGCGGCGACAGCCGCCGCGCCCGTCTGCGGCCCGGCAATCAGCCCTGGCCGCCGCCTTTCATCCGGTATTCGGCGCTCTTCGCATGCGCCTGCAGCCCTTCGCCGTACGCGAGCTCGGACGCGATCTCGCCGAGCGTATGCGCGCCTTCGGCGCTGACTTCGATCACGCTCGAGCGCTTGATGAAGTCGTACACGCCGAGCGGCGACGAAAAGCGCGCGGTGCGCGACGTCGGCAGCACGTGGTTCGGGCCCGCGCAGTAGTCGCCGAGGCTCTCGCTCGTATAGCGGCCGAGGAAGATCGCGCCGGCGTGGCGGATCTGCTGGCCCCACTGCTGCGGCTCCAGCGCCGAAATCTCGAGGTGCTCGGGCGCGATGTCGTTCGCGATCCTGCACGCTTCCGCCATGTCGCGCACCTTGACCAGCGCGCCGCGGCCTTCGAGCGACGCGCGGATCACGGCCTCGCGCGGCATCGTCGGCAGCAGCTCGTCGATCGCCTTCTCGACGCGCTCGATGAACGACGCGTCCGGGCACAGCAGGATCGACTGCGCGAGCTCGTCGTGCTCGGCCTGCGAGAACAGGTCCATCGCGACCCAGTTCGGGTCGGTGGTGCCGTCGCACAGCACGAGGATCTCCGACGGCCCGGCGATCATGTCGATGCCGACCGTGCCGAACACGCGGCGCTTCGCCGACGCGACGTACGCGTTGCCGGGCCCGCAGATCTTGTCGACGGCCGGCACGGTCGCGGTGCCGTACGCGAGCGCGGCCACCGCCTGCGCGCCGCCGATCGTGAACACGCGGTCGACGCCGCCGAGCAGCGCCGCGGCGAGCACGAGGTCGTTCTTCACGCCGTCCGGGGTCGGCACGACCATCACGATCTCGCCGACGCCCGCGACGCGCGCGGGAATCGCGTTCATCAGCACCGACGACGGATAGGCCGCCTTGCCGCCCGGCACGTACAGGCCGACGCGGTCGAGCGGCGTGACCTTCTGGCCGAGCACCGTGCCGTCGCTTTCCGTGTACTGCCAGCTATGGCTGCCGCATTCGATCTTCTGCTTCTCGTGATACCCGCGCACGCGCGCCGCGGCCGCTTCCAGCGCCGCGCGCGCCTTCGGCGCAAGGCCGTCGAGCGCTTCCTGCAGCGCTTCCTGCGGCAGCTCCAGCGCGGCGACGCTGTCCGCGCCCAGCCGGTCGAAGCGGTTCGTGTAGTCGAGCACCGCGGCGTCGCCGCGCGCCTTCACGTCGGCGAGGATCTGCGCGACCGAGCGCTCGATCGCGTCGTCTTCGCTCGCCTCGAACGCGAGCACCGCGCGCAGCGCGGCATCGAAGCCTTCGCTCGTCGAATCGAGTTTGCGGATGGTGATGGACATGGGAGTTCCGTTACGGTGTGCGCTCACGCGCCATCGCGCGACGCGCGTTCGAACGCGTCGAGGATCGGCTTGAGCGCCGCGCGCTTCAACTTCAGCGCAGCCTGGTTCACGACGAGGCGCGACGAGATCTGCATGATCTCCTCGACCTCGACCAGATTGTTCGCCCGGAGCGTGCCGCCCGAGCTGACGAGGTCGACGATCGCGTCGGCGAGGCCGACGAGCGGCGCGAGCTCCATCGACCCGTACAGCTTGATCAGGTCGACGTGCACGCCCTTCGCGGCGAAGTGCTCGCGCGCCGCTTCGACGTACTTCGTCGCGACGCGCAGGCGCGCGCCCTGGCGCACCGCCTTCGCATAGTCGAAGCCGGCGGGCACCGCGACCGACAGCCGGCAGCGCGCGATGTTCAGGTCGATCGGCTGGTACAGGCCCGAGCCGCCGTGCTCGATCAGCACGTCCTTGCCGGCCACGCCGAAGTCGGCCGCGCCGTATTCGACGTAGGTCGGCACGTCGCTCGCGCGCACGATGATCACGCGCAGGTTCGGGTTGGTCGTCGGCAGGATCAGCTTGCGCGACGTTTCCGGATCCTCGGTGACCTGCACCCCGGCGGCGGCGAGCAGCGGCAGGGTTTCCTCGAAGATCCGGCCCTTCGACAGGGCAAGGGTCAACGGCGCGCTCATGCTTGGCTCCCGGAAACGCGGCGCACGTTCGCGCCGACGGCGGTCAGTTTGGCTTCCATCCGGTCGTATCCCCGGTCGAGGTGATAGATGCGGTCGACGAGCGTCTCGCCGTCGGCGCGCAGCCCGGCGATCACGAGGCTCGCGGACGCGCGCAGGTCGGTGGCCATCACGTTCGCGCCCGACAGTTTCTCGACGCCCGTCACGAGCGCCATGTTGCCGTCGATCGTGATGTTCGCGCCGAGCCGGTTCAGCTCCTGCACGTGCATGAAACGGTTCTCGAAAATGGTTTCGACGACCTGCGCGGTGCCCGTCGCGACCGTATTGAGGGCCATGAACTGCGCCTGCATGTCGGTCGGGAACGCCGGGTATTCGGACGTGCGGATCGTCACCGCGGACGGCCGGCGATCCATCTTCACGCGCAGCCAGGTGTCGCCTTCCTCGACCGTCACGCCGGCCTCGCGCAGCTTGTCGATCACCGCGTCGAGGATGTGCGGGCGCACGCCCGTCAGCGTCACGTCGCCGCCCGCCGCCGCGACCGCGCACAGGAAGGTGCCGGCCTCGATGCGGTCAGGAATGACCGAATGACGCGCGCCGTGCAGCCGCTCGACGCCCTGGATCACGAGCCGGTCGGTGCCGATGCCGTCGATTTTCGCACCCATTTCGACCAGCAAGTGTGCGAGATCGCTCACTTCCGGCTCGCGCGCGGCGTTCTCGATCACCGTTTCGCCGTCGGCGAGCGTCGCCGCCATCAGCAGGTTCTCGGTGCCCGTCACCGTGATCATGTCGGTGACGATGCGCGCGCCCTTCAGGCGCTTCGCGCGCGCCTCGATGAAGCCGTGCTCGATGCTGATCTCGGCGCCCATCGCCTGCAGGCCCTTGATGTGCTGGTCGACCGGCCGCGCGCCGATCGCGCAGCCGCCCGGCAGCGACACCTTCGCCTCGCCGAAGCGCGCGAGCAGCGGCCCGAGCACGAGGATCGACGCGCGCATCGTCTTCACGAGCTCGTACGGCGCGACGAGGTTGTCGACGCGCGACGCGTCGAGCCGCACGTGGCTGCCGTCCGTCTCGCTCTTCACGCCCATCTGGTTCAGGACCTTCAGCGTGGTGCGGACGTCCTTCAGGTTCGGCACGTTGTCGAGGTGGACCGGATCGGCCGTCAGCAGGCCCGCGCACAGAATCGGCAGCGCCGCGTTCTTCGCGCCCGACACGACGATCTCGCCGGACAGCCGGCGGCCGCCTTCGATCACGAGCTTGTCCATCCCATGTCCCTGCGTATCCCGATTGCCGGCCGGGTGTGCCGCGGCGACGCTCTCGACGGCGTCGCGCTCGTTGACGGTGACTTGCACTCAGTGGTTCCGGTTATGCGTTCTGCCATTCGGCGGGCGTCAGCGTCTTCATGCTGAGCGCGTGGATTTCCTGTTTCATGCGGTCGCCGAGCGCCGCATAGACGAGCTGATGCCGCTGGATCGGCCGCTTGCCCTCGAAGGCCGGCGACACGATCGTCGCGAAGAAGTGCTGGCCGTCGCCTTCGACTTCCAGATGCGTGCAGGCGAGCCCGCCCGCGATGTATTGCTTGACCTGTTCGGGAGTCGGCAACATGTGATGCTCCTGTCGGTGCGCGCCGGACCGCGCGCGGCGCCGCGCTCCCCGAGGGGAGCGGCGCCGCGCGCGGCGGCCGATTCATATCAATGACGCAGTTTGTAGCCGGTCGCGAGCAGCCGCATCGCGAACAGCGCGAGCAGCACGAAGAAACCGGCGACGATCGCGAGGCTCGCGAGCGGGTTGATGTCGGACGCGCCGAAGAACCCGTAGCGAAAGCCGTCGATCATGTAGAAAAACGGGTTGAGACGCGAGATTTCGCGCCACACGGGCGGCAGCGAATGCGTCGAGTAGAACACGCCGGACAGGAACGTCAGCGGCATGATCAGGAAGTTCTGGAACGCGGCGAGCTGGTCGAACTTCTCCGCCCAGATCCCGGCGATGAGGCCGAGCGTGCCGAGGATCGCCGCGCCGAACAGCGCGAACCCGAGGATGAACGCGGGCGCCGCGAACTGCATCGGGATGAACCAGACCGTCACGACGAACACGCCGGCGCCGACCGCGAGCCCGCGCACGACGGACGCCAGCACGTACGCGCCGTAGATGTCCCTGTACGACAGCGGCGGCAGCAGCATGAACACGAGGTTGCCGGTGATCTTCGACTGGATCAGCGACGACGAACTGTTCGCGAACGCGTTCTGCAGCACGCTCATCATCACGAGGCCCGGCACGAGGAAGCTCACGTACTCGACGCCCGGATACACCTCGACGCGGCCCGACAGCGCATGGCCGAAGATCGTCAGGTACAGCAGCGCCGTGACGACGGGCGCGAGCACCGTCTGGAACGACACCTTCCAGAACCGCAGGATTTCCTTGTAGAACAGCGTCTGAAAACCGCTCATGCCAGCCCCTCGATCACCTCGGCCCCGTTCATCACCTGGACGAACACATCCTCGAGGTCGGCCTTCCTGACCTCGATCTCGTCGAACGTGCAGCCGGCGGCGCGGCACTGCGCGAGGATGCGCTCGACGTCGTCGTAGTTCGCGAGCCGCAGCAGGTGTTCGCCGGGCGCACGGGCGGCCGGATCGGTTTCGAGCGCGCGCAGCTCGGCGGGCAGCGCGCCGAGCGCGAAGCGCAGGTACAGCTGCAGGCCCGCGAAGCGCTGCAGCAGCGCGTCGGTGCGCTCGAGCGCGACCACTTCGCCCCGGCGCAGCATCGCGATGCGGTCGCACAGCGACTCGGCTTCCTCGAGGTAGTGGGTGGTCAGCACGATCGTGTGACCTTCGCGGTTCAGGCGCGAGATGAATTTCCACAGCGTCTGGCGCAGCTCGACGTCGACGCCGGCGGTCGGCTCGTCGAGCACGATCACGGGCGGCCGGTGCACGAGCGCCTGCGCGACCAGCACGCGGCGCTTCATCCCGCCCGACAGCGCGCGCATGTTCGCGTCCGCCTTCTCGGTCAGGTCGAGATTGGCCATCACCTCGTCGATCCAGTCGTCGTTGTGGCGCAGCCCGAAGTAGCCGGACTGGATCCGCAGCGTCTCGCGCACCGTGAAGAAGGGATCGAACACCAGTTCCTGCGGCACGACGCCGAGCGCGCGGCGCGCGGCCCGGAAGTCCTTGACGACGTCATGGCCGCGCACCGAGATGCTGCCTTCGTCGGCCCGGGCGAGCCCGGCGAGGATGCTGATGAGCGTGGTCTTGCCTGCGCCGTTCGGGCCGAGCAGACCGAAAAACTCGCCTTCCTCGACCGACAGGCTGACGCCCTTGAGCGCCTGAAGCGACTTGTAGCGCTTCTTGACGTGACGGATTTCTATGGCTGACATGGACTGTGCGCGGCGCAACGGCCGCGACGCCTATTCTGTGCTTGCTGCGAAAGAAAATTGGGGCCCGACGCCGACCGGCAGTCCCGCAAAACGCTTGATTATAGGGCAAACCGGCGGGAGGGGACGGCCATCGGAATCGGCCGTTCGGCAGCCGGCGCCCCGCAGGGGCCGGCGTTCAGCGGCAGGGTCAATGTCGCCCGTTGATGAGCGCGTCGACGCCGTAGGCCTGCGCGAGGCTGGCGAGCTTCGGAGGGAAATTGAGGATGTCGAGGCGGGCGCCGCGCGCCTTTGCGGCGCGCTGCCATGCGAGCAGCACGGCGAGCGCGGACGAGTCGAATTCCGCGAGCGCCGCGCAGTCGACAGCGGTGGCGCCCGCGCCGATCTGCGCGAGCCCCGCCGCAAGCGCGGCCTTCGCGCTCGCGTGGGTCAGCGTGGAACCGGCTGCGAAGCCGCTCACGACGCCTGCTTGCCGGCGGCAAGCTCCTGATTGCGCTGCGCGAGGAACTGGATCAGGCCGTCCACGCCGCTTTGCTGGATCTTCTCGTTGAACTGCTGCTGGTACGTCTGGATCAGCCACGCGCCGAGCACGTTCAGGTCATACACCCGCCAGCCCTGCTGCGTCTTGTACAGGCGGTAGTCGATCTGGACCGGCTGGCCGTTGTTCATCGCGACCGTCTTGACCACGACGTCGGTGTCCTCCGGGCTTGCGCGGAACGGCGGGTACTGGATCTGCTGATCCGGCTTCAGCTGCGCGATCGCGCCCGAGTACGTGCGGATCAGCAGCATCTTGAACTGCTCCATCACCTGCTGCTGCTGCGCCTGCGACGCCTCGCGCCAGTGGCGGCCCATCGCGAGCTGCGTGGTGCGGCGGAAATCGGTGTACGGCAGGATGTCCTTGTTGACGATCGTCATGATGCGGTTCGTGTCGCCCTGCTTGATCGTCTGCTGCTTCACTTCATCGAGCACCTGCTGCGTCGCGCTCTTGATCAGCGCTTGCGGGTTCGACTGGTCGACCTCCGCGTAGGCCGCGCCGCCGAACGAGAACAATGCCGCGAAGACCGGGATCAGGAACAGTTTCTTCATAATATTGGCCTGCATGTATGAGTCGATGCGAAGGTTGGAGCCGGTAGCTTACGCGCAAGTTCGCGCGCGCCGCCGGCATAATCGTTTCCGGCTGTAACGAATGTAAGTCCGATCAATGCAGCCGGATGCTCGGGATGCGCAGCCCGCCGGGCGCGGGCGGCGTCACCTGCATCGGCGGCACGTGCGTTGCGCTGGCCGGATTCGGCGCACCCGCCGCTTCCGACCCCGGCGCCGGTGCAGCCGCACCGGATGCACCCGCCGGCGCCGCCGCGCCGTCATCCGGCAGGTCGTATTTCGGCAGCGCTTCGCTGTCCGACGATCCGCCCGCCTCGCCGCGTGCGTTGCTGATCAGCATCTGGCGCCGCTGCAGGTACGCATTGCGCACGAACGAGTACTTGTCGATCGCCGCCGCTTCCAGCACGTCGCCCGCGCCGAGCAGGTTCGAGCGCGTATTCACGAGGTTCAGGCCGAACAGGCCATAGCTCACGCCGTCCGGCTTCACGTAGGTCAGCGGATTGCCGAGATAGTCGACGCCGAGGCCCGCCGCGTCGCGCACGGTGCTCGGGCCGAGGAGCGGCAGCACGAGGTACGGGCCCGCCGGCATGCCGTAGCGGCCCATCGTGACGCCGAAGTCGGCCGTGTGCTTCGGCAGCTTCGCGATCGTCGCGACGTCGAACAGGCCGCCGACACCGAACACGGTGTTGATCACGACGCGCATGATGTCGCCAACGCCGTCCGCGATCCGCAGCTGAACGAGGTTGTTCGCCGCGATGTAGACGTCGCCGATGTTCGAGAAGAAGTTCGTCACGCTGTCGCGCACCGGCTGCGGCACCACGTACTGATAGCCCTTCGCGACCGGCTTCACCGCATAGGCGTCGACGGTGTCGTTGAACTTGTACATCGTCCGGTTGAAGCCCTCGAGCGGATCGCCCTTGGTCGGCGTCTGCACGGTGGCGCAGCCGCTCAGCGCGGCTGCCGCAGCCACCGCGAGCGCGGCGTGCCTGATCCGAATCGTCTGCATGATCGTTTCCCCCTCTTATTGTGATCTCTCGTGTGGTTATTGGGCGCCGGACGCGGCAGGCGCCGTCGCGGCAGGCGCGCCGGAGGCCGGTTTCGCACCGCCGGCGTCCGCCGCCTTGCTGTACAGGAACTGGCCGATCAGGTTCTCGAGCACGATCGCCGACTGCGTCATCGCGATCGTGTCGCCCGCCTTCAGCATCTCGGAATCGCCGCCCGGCTCGAGGCCGACGTACTGCTCGCCGAGCAGGCCCGACGTCAGGATCTTCGCGGACGAGTCCTTCGGGAACTGGTATTGCTTGTCGAGATCGATCGTCACGAGCGCCTGGTAGGTGTTCGTGTCGAAGCCGATCGCCTTCACGCGGCCGACCACGACGCCCGCGCTTTTCACGGCGGCGCGCGGCTTCAGCCCGCCGATGTTGTCGAATTTCATCTTCACCGCGTAGGTCGGCTGAAACGATAGCGAACTCATGTTGCCGACCTTCAGCGCAAGGAACAGTACCGCCAGGAAGCCCACCACCACGAACAGGCCGACCCAGAAGTCGAGAGCAGTCTTTTTCATCGTCATCCCAAAATATGGCTTGGCTGAGGCTTAGCTGAACATCAGCGCGGTCAGCAGGAAATCGAGGCCGAGTACGGCGAGCGACGCGAACACGACCGTCTTGGTGGTCGCGCGCGACACGCCTTCAGGCGTGGGCTTCGCCTCATACCCTTGAAACAGTGCAATGAAGGTCACGGCGAACCCGAACACGATGCTCTTCAGCACGCCGTTGCCGACGTCGGCCCAGACCTCGACGCCGCCTTGCATCTGCGACCAGAACGCGCCCGGATCGACGCCGATCAGCACGACCCCGACGAAATAGCCGCCGAGCACGCCGACCGCGTTGAAGATCGCCGCGAGCAGCGGCATCGCGATGATCCCCGCCCACATGCGCGGCGCGATCACCGTCTTGATCGGATCGACCGCCATCATCTCGAGCGCGGTGAGCTGCTCGCCGGCCTTCATCAGGCCGATCTCGGCGGTCAGCGACGTGCCCGCGCGGCCCGCGAACAGCAGCGCCGTGACGACCGGCCCGAGCTCGCGCACGAGCGACAGCGCGACGAGCAGGCCGAGCGCCTGCTCGGACCCGTAGCGGTTCAGCGTGTAGTAGCCCTGCAGGCCGAGCACGAAGCCGACGAACAGGCCCGATACCGCGATGATCACGAACGAGTAGTTGCCGAGGAAGTGGATCTGCTTCGTGACGAGCCGCGGCCGGCGCAGCAGCGGGAAGAACTCCAGCACGAGCCGCACGAACATGCGGGCGCCATAGCCGGCGCGCACGAGGCCGCCGTTGACGAAACGTCCGATCGCGCTGATCATGCGCGCCCTCCGCCGAGCCCGAAATCCGCGCCGAGCGGCGGGCTCGTGTAATGAAATTTGAACGGGCCGTCCGGCGCGCCGTCGATGAACTGGCGTACGCTCGGATCGGTCGACGCACGCAGCTCGTCGGGAGTGCCCTGCGCGAGCACGCCGCCGTTGGCCAGGAAGTACACGTAGTCGGCGATCGCGAACGACTCCGGCACGTCGTGCGTGACGAGGATCGACGTCGCGCCGAGCGCGTGGTTCAGCGTGCGGATCAGGTTCGCGGTG
This sequence comes from Burkholderia sp. MSHR3999, assembly GCF_000833595.1. NCBI lineage: Bacteria > Pseudomonadati > Pseudomonadota > Betaproteobacteria > Burkholderiales > Burkholderiaceae > Burkholderia > Burkholderia sp. MSHR3999. Next base: position 86,496 of record NZ_JRFO01000001.1, on the reverse strand, counting down.
ATGCCGAGCGAGATCGGGTCGAGGCCCGCGAACGGCTCGTCGTACATGATCAGCTGCGGATCGAGCGCGATCGCCCGCGCGAGCGCGATGCGCCGCGCCATGCCGCCCGACACCTCGGACGGCATCAGGTCGCGCGCGCCGCGCAGGCCCACCGCGTTGAGCTTCATCAGCACCAGGTCGCGGATCAGCTCCTCGGGCAGGTCGGTATGCTCGCGCAGCGCGAACGCGACGTTGTCGAACACCGACATGTCGGTGAAGAGCGCGCCGAACTGGAACAGCATGCCCATCTTGCGGCGCAGCGCGTACAGGCCGTCGCGCGTCTGCGCGCCGACGTCGGCGCCGTCGAACAGCACCTGGCCGCGGCGCGCGCGCACGAGCCCGCCGATCAGGCGCAGCACGGTGGTCTTGCCGCAGCCCGAGCCGCCCATGACCGCGACCACCTGCCCGCGCGCGAAGCGCAGGTTCAGGTTCGACAGGACGAGGCGGTCGCCGTAGCCGAAGTCGACATCGCGGAGTTCCAGCAGGGTCTCGGAAGTGGTGGGGGCGCTCACGGAGCTGACATTCCTTTTACGCAGAACGCCGAATTATAGGGCCTGCATCGGAATGATGTCGTGACGTCGCCCTCGGCCTTCCGGTCAATGAATGTCAAATTATCCGGGAAACAATTGCTGCAACGCAATAATCCTTGCCCGGTAATCCGCGGCCCCGGTCACCGCGCTGACCACCGCGACGCTGCCGACGCCCGTCGCCAGCACGGCCGGCAGCGTGTCCGGCCCGACCCCGCCGATCGCGACGAGCGGCGCCCGCGCGCCCGCGAAGCGCGCGTAGCGGGCGATCCGGGCAAGCCCCTGCGGCGGCGCGGCGACCGCCTTGGTCGTGGTCGCGAACACCGGCCCGAGCGCGAGATAGCTCGGGCGCACGTGCAGCGCGCGCAACATTTCGTAATAACCGTGACTCGACAGGCCGAGCCGCAGCCCCGCGCGCGCGATCGCCGCAAGGTCGGCCGTCTCGAGGTCCTCCTGGCCCAGATGCACGCCGTATGCCCCTGCTTGCGCGGCAATTTGCCAGTAATCGTTGATGAACACGCGCGCGTCCGGATGGCGGCGACCGGCGGCGACCGCGCGCGCGATTTCCGCGCGCAGCAGGTCCGGCGCGGCGCCCTTCACGCGCAGCTGCACGGTCAGCACGCCGCAGTCCAGCACCCGCTCGACCCATTCCGCGCTCGGCACGACCGGATACAGGCCGAGCCGCGCGGGACACGGCGGAAAGGCCGGCTCGGGCGCGGGCGGCAGCCCGGCGACGCGCGGGAACCGCGCGGGGTTCACCGGCCATGCGCCTGCGTCGTCATCGACGGCGGCCTCGTCGCCGTCGCGCCACGCGAGCGCGAGCACCAGCGCATCGGGCGGCGCAAAGCCGCAGTCGAGGAACGCGGCGAACGCGGGCATCCAGTCGTCCGCGAGCGGGTGCGCGGCGTCGAGCGCGATGCGTTCGCCCGCCCGGTGCAGCACCGCGCGGCGCTCGCCGAATTCGACGACCGCCACGCCGGACGACGCCGGCCGCGACGCGGCCGACGCTTGCGCGCGCGCCGCATGGTCGCCTTCCGACACGATCAGCACGTCGCCGTCGGCCGGCAGGTCGGGCGGCGCGACGCACAGCCGCCACGACGCCGCGCCGCGCGGCCACTCGCCGAGCCGCGCGCGAATCCGCTCGGCCGCCTCCGTCAGCTCGTCCGCGGGCGGCCAGAATGCGGCGGCCAGCCCCGCGCTCACGCGCCGCCCCCGTCCTGGTGCCAGAACGGCATGCCGACGACCGGCGTGCTCGCGTGCGCGGTTTCGCGCGCATCCATCGGCCCCGCGAGGTACGCGGCCCGGCCGGCGGCGACGCCCTGCGCGAATGCGCGCGCCATGATTTCCGGATGGGTCGCCTGCGACACCGCCGTGTTCAGCAGCACGCCGTCGAAGCCCCACTCCATCACCTGGCACGCGTGCGACGGCACGCCGAGCCCCGCGTCGACGATCAGCGGCACGTCCGGCAGCCGCTCGCGCAGCACGCGCAGCCCGTACGGGTTCACGACGCCCTTGCCGGTGCCGATCGGCGCGCCCCACGGCATCAGCGCCTCGCAGCCGACGTCGAGCAGGCGCCGGCCGATCACGAGATCCTCGGTGCAGTACGGCAGCACCTTGAAGCCGTCCTTGACCAGTTGCGCGGCGGCCTCGATCAGGCCGACCGGGTCGGGCTGCAGCGTGTAGTCGTCGCCGATCAGCTCGAGCTTGATCCAGTCGGTCTCGAACACCTCGCGCGCCATGTGCGCGGTGGTCACCGCCTCGGCGACGGTCTGGCAGCCGGCCGTATTCGGCAACAGCGGCACCGCGTGACGCTTGAGCAGGTCGAAGAAGCCGGCTTCGGCGGTGCCGCCGCTCATCTGGCGGCGCAGCGCGACCGTCACGAGGCCGGGCTGCGCGGCCGCGATCGAATCGGACAGCGACTGCAGCGACGGATAGCGCGACGTGCCGAGCAGCACGCGGCTTGCGAAGGGTTCGCCGTACAGCGTCAGCGCATCGGCGCAAGGGAGTGACGTCATCTCGTGTTCCTGGAAAGATCGGGGACGCACCGGCGGCGCTCAGCCGCCCGCGACGGGGTGCACGACGTCGAGCTTGTCGCCCGCCGCGAGCGCGCGCGCCGCATGCTGCGCGCGCGCGACGAACGTGCCGTTCAGCGCAACCGCGAACGGCGGCCGCGCGCCGTACGCGGCGAGCGCGTCGGCGACCGTCGCGCCGTCGGGCAGCGTGAGGGTCTGCTGATTGATCTGAATATTCATGGCTTGCTTCGTCGAATACGGGAGGCGACGCGCGTCAGGCCGGCTGGCGCGTGGCGTCGCGGTGATGAAGGAGATCCGGCCAGCGTGCCGCGCCGCGCCACGCGGCGAACGCGTCCGCGCCGCCGAACGTACTGCCCAGCGCGCCGGACAGCGCCGCCTCGGCGAACGCGACCGCCGCGTGCGCGACCTCCGGCGCGATCATGAAGCCGTGCCGGTACAGCCCGTTGACGGCAAGCGTCGCGGCGCCGTCCCAGATCAGCGCCGGGCGATGGTCGGGCAGCGTCGGCCGGCACTGCGAATTCAGTTCGAGGATGCGGGCCTCGCCGAACGCCGGATGCACGGAGAACGCGGCGCTCAGCAACTCCAGCGCGGAGCGCACGCTGACGGGCGACATGTCCTCGCCCTCCACTTCGGTCGCACCGATCACGTACAGGTCGTCCTGCTTCGGCGCGATGTACAGCGGATAGCGCGGATGCAGCAGCCGCACCGGCCGCGTCAGCCCGATGCCCGGCGCATGCACGCGCGCGACCTCGCCGCGGATGCCGCGCAGCGCGGGCAGCACCGGCTTCGCGCCGAGCCCGCGGCAGTCGATCGTGAAATGCGCGTCCGGCAGGTTGTGCGCGTCGATCGCGACGTGCCAGTGCGTGGCGACACCGCGCTGCGCGAGGCCCGCGGCAATGGCGCGCAGCGCCTGGCGGTTGTCGAGCTGGCCTTCGCGCGGCAGCAGCAGGCCGCGCGCGAAGCGGCCCGCGAGCGCCGGCTCGACCGCATCGACCTGCGCGCCGGCAAGCGTGACGAGGCCGCCGTCGAGCAGCGCGGCCGGCGCGTTCGCGCGCACGCGCCGCTCGAACAGCGGCGCCTCGGCGCGATCCGCGTGATGCCAGACGATAAGCGTGCCGTCGTGCTGGAAGAACACCGGCTCGGGAAGCTCGGCGAGCCACTGCGGCCACCGCGCGAGCGACGCCACGCCGAGCTCGGTGATCAGCCGTTCCGCGCTGGCGGCCTCGGCGAGCGGCGCGAGCATCGCGGCCGCGATCCACGCGGCCGACTGCTCGCCATCGGGGCCGCCGCGCTCGTAGAGCGCGACGCGATGCCCGTTGCCCGCGAGCCGCCACGCGATCAGGCGGCCGACGAGGCCGCCGCCCAGCACGGCGAAATCCGGGCGAGAAATTGGCGTGCTCATTGGACGCCCTCCCCCCGAAAAGCGCGTCCATGCGGAGCGGACACGCGTGCGCGATCCCGTGCGAACGCGCGCGGGGCGGGACAAAAGACTGAAGATTGATCGGCCATCGAATCCTTCCGTAACGCGCGTCGCGCGTACCCAAAAGGACGAAACCGGCAGCAAAGGCCGGCCGGACGGAACAGCGCGCTGGCAATGGGGACGCAGCCAGCGCAGCCCGGCGGGATCGGAAACTTCCCGCGCCGGTATTACCCGGATCGGGTGCGAAGGGTCTCTCTCAGCCTCGCTGCGGCGCCGGTATCTCTGCCGGCCGTGCACGAAGCACCCCTGTTTCGTCGACGGCCATTAGACCATAAAAGCGGAAACCGCCGCAAACTGTCCCCGGTCGGCAATTTCACCGATGCCGCGCGCCGCTCTGGCACAATGCCCGCAGGCCGGTGCGCTCGGGCGCGCCGGTTGTCGTCTCACCGCTGGCCGTTAAGTGCCGTTTAAGACGGGCGGACCACAATTCGCGACGCCCGCCGTCATCCGGCGCCTTTTCCCGGCCCGCCGTTTCACGGCGCGCACCCGGCACCGCCCGGCCTGCGCGCCGGCTACACATCAGGAAGCACATGACCCAATCGCCCCCTACCGCCCCCGACGCGCCGCAGGACGAGCGCCCGGTTTCCGCGTGGAGCCTCATCAAGCCCTACTGGGTCTCGTCCGAATGGAAAGTCGCGTGGGGATTGCTCGTCGCGATCATCGTGATGAACCTGACCAGCGTATGGCTGAGCGTGCGCTTCAACACCTGGTACGGACAGTTCACGAACGCCCTGCAGGCGAAGGATGCTCGCCACTTCCCTCACCTGATGCTCGTGTTTTGCGCGATCGCTTTCGGCGCGATCATCCTCTTCGTCTTCAGCCGCTATCTGCGCCAGATGCTGGGATTCCGCTGGCGACAGTGGCTCACGAACCAGTTCCTTGACGAATGGCTGAATGACCGCGCGTTCTACCGGATCGAACGCGATCGCCTGACCGACAACCCGGACCAGCGCATTACCGACGATCTTCAGGCATTCGCCACGACCACGCTGGTGCTGTCGCTCGAGTTGTTGTCGACCGCCGTCTCGCTCGTCTCGTTCATCGTGATCCTCTGGACGCTCGCCGGCCCGCTGACGATACCCATCGGCGGAACGTCCGTCGTGATTCCCGGCTACATGGTATGGGTTGCGGCCCTCTATGCGCTGCTCGGCTCGTACCTGATGCATCGGGCAGGCCACCCGCTCGTGTCAATCAACTACCAGCAGCAAAAAGTCGAGGCGGATTTCCGCTTCGGCATGATCCGGGTGCGCGAGAACGCCGAGCAGATTGCGTTCTATGACGGAGCGGCATTCGAGAATTCGAATGCGCGGAACATCTTCGAACGCGTTCGCGAAAACTGGTGGCGATTGATGAAGTACACCATGCGGCTGAACTTCGTCCTGAACTTCTACAGCCAGATCGCGAACATCTTCCCGCTCATCGCCGCGGCACCGGCCTATTTTGCGGGCGCGTTCTCGTTCGGCACGCTCATGCAGATCTCGCAAGCCTTCGGCAACGTCAGCGACTCGTTCTCCTGGTTCATCAACAGTTACAGCACGCTCGTCGAATGGCGCGCGACCGTCAATCGTCTGCGCGAATTCAAGCGCGTGATGCGCGCGTCGCACCTGAAGGAAAGCGTGTCGCCCGCGACCGAGCACGGCGGCATCAACCTGCATTACGTCGACAGCGAGCGCCTGTCGACGTCGTCGCTCAAGCTCGCGCTGCCGAACGGCAACGCGCTCGCCGACATCGGCAGCGTCACGATCGAGCCCGGTTCGCGCTGGCTCGTGATCGGCAAGTCGGGCTCCGGCAAGAGCACGTTCATGCGCGCGCTCGCGGGGCTCTGGCCGTTCGGCGACGGCGCGATCGACGCGCCGGTCAGCGCGCGGATGATGTTCGTGCCGCAAACGAGCTACCTGCCGATCGGCACGCTGAAGGCCGCGCTCACCTATCCGGCCACCGCCGACACATACAGCGACGACGCATGCCGCGACGCGCTGCGCGCGTGCCGGCTCGAGGAGTACGTCGACCGGCTCGACGAGACCGCGCACTGGACCCGCGTGCTGTCGCCGGGCGAGCAGCAGCGTCTTGCCGGCGCGCGCGTGCTGCTGCACAAGCCGGACTTCCTGTTCCTCGACGAAGCGACGAGCGCGCTCGACGCGGACAACGAAGCGCGCCTCTATCACCTGTTCAACGAGCGGCTGCCGCAGGCCGCGATCGTCAGCATCGCGCACCGCGAATCGCTCGCGGCGTACCACGGCGGCACGATCAACGTCGAACGCGTGAGCGACAGCGACAAGGTCGCCGCGTAATCGCCCGGGCAGCCGGCCGGTGCGCGTCGAGCGTCCCGGCCGCCCGCCCAGCATGGCCCGCCTACGCCGGCAGCGGGCCCTCTCCTCTTCCCTGCGCATCCGCCAGCGCAAGCGGCGCCGACACCAGCGGGCGATGCGACGCCCCCGTATGCGACAGCACGCTTTCGAACAAGGTCAGCGCTTCGAAATGCAATTCGACCGGCTGGCGCAGCTCGCCGCCGTGCGCCGGCTGCCCGACCGCGTAGTGCGGCAGCCGCGCGAGTGTCACGTGCGGCCGGAACGGCCGGCGATCGGTCGGCATGCCGACGTCCCGCAACGCGGCCACCAGCGCGTCGTTCAGCGCGACCAGCGCCGGCTCGACGCCGAGCTCCGCGACGATCAGGCGCGCCTTCGGCAGACTCGGCCACCACGCGAGCCGCGCGACCTGCTGCAGCGGCAATGCGTGCGCCGCCGCCAGCGCCGGCAACCGCGCGGCGAGCGCGTCGCACCGGTCGCGCTCGATCGCGCCGAGAAACGCGAGTGTCACGTGCAGCTGCTCCGGCTGCGTGCGCCGCGCGCCGCGCGCGACCGGCAGCGCGTGCAATGCGTCGCGCGACGCCGCGTCGGCCATCAGCGCGACGAATGCGCGGAGCCGGTCGCCGTTCATGGTCAGTTGGCCGCGACGCCCGTCGCGACGCCGGTTGCAGGCGCTGCCGCCGGACGCCGCGGCAGCGGGCCGTGCTCGCCCCACACGTCCTTCGGCAGCACGTGCGCCAGCTCCGGAATCGTGTTGCGCGTAAACACCGGATCGGCGACGCCCGCGGCGCGCTGGCGACGGTAATCGCGCCACGCGGCGTGTGCGTGCTTGCCGAGCGCGAGGATCGCGATCAGGTTGATGATCGCCATCAGGCCCATGCTCGTGTCGGCCATGGCCCACACGAGCGGGAGCTGGCCGACGCTGCCGAACATCACCATCCCGAGCACCGCGATGCGGAATACCGGCAGCACGCCGCGCCGCTTCGTGATGAAGTCGACGTTGCCCTCCGCATACGCGTAGTTGCCGATCACCGACGAGAACGCGAGGAAGAAGATCGCGACCGCCATGTAGATGCCGCCCCAGTCGCCGACGTGGCTCGAGATCGCGCGCTGCGTGAGCGCCGCGCCTTCCATGCCGGTGCCGAGCTCGTACTGGCCGGACAACAGGATCACGAACGCGGTCGCGCTGCAGATCACGATCGTGTCGACGAACACGCCGAGCATCTGGATCAGCCCCTGCGCGACCGGATGCCGGGTGCTGGCGGTCGCCGCCGCGTTCGGCGCGCTGCCCATGCCGGCTTCGTTCGAGAACAGCCCGCGCTTCACGCCGATCGCGATCGCCTGGCTGACCGCATAGCCGGTCAGGCCGCCCGCCGCCTGCTCGAGTCCGAACGCGCTCTTCACGATCAGCATGATCACGTCCGGCACCATCGCGATGTGCGTCGCGACCGCGTAGACCGCGAGCGCGAGGTAGCCGATCGCCATCAGCGGCACGATCACCTGCGCGACGGTCGCGATCCGGCGGATCCCGCCGAAGATGATCGGCGCGGTCAGCAGCACGAGGGCGAGGCCGACGGTCTCGCGGCTCCAGCCGAACGACGTATGGAACGCGTCGGCGATCGCGTTCGCCTGCACCGCGTTGAACACGAAGCCGAACGCGAGGATCAGCGACAGCGAGAACAGCACGCCGAAGCCGCGCGAGCGCAGGCCCTGCTGGATGTAGTACGCGGGGCCGCCGCGATAGGTGCCGTCGGGATGCGAGACCTTGAAGATCTGCGCGAGCGTCGCCTCGACGAACGCGGACGACATGCCGACGAGCGCCGTCATCCACATCCAGAAGATCGCGCCCGGCCCGCCGACGGTCAGCGCGACCGCGACGCCGGCGATGTTGCCGGTGCCGACGCGGCTCGCGAGCCCGGTCGCGAACGCCTGGAACGACGAGATGCTGCCCGGCTCGCCCTTGCTGCCGACCAGCTTCATGCTGAGGAACAGCGCCTTCAGCTGGATCATCCGGAATCGCAGCGTGAACCACGCGCCCGCGCCGAGCAGCAGCGCGATCAGCACGTAGTTCCACAACACGCCGTTGACGGCGTCGATCAGCCCTTGCACGAGTGCTTCCATCCAGTGTCCTCTTAAATGCGGTCAGTCATGGCCGGCTGCACGTGGCGCGCCGGAGGAACGACATGATATGACAATTCGCGAGAATTCTTACAAAACGAAAGGATTGGGGTGGCGAAAACTGGTGGCGAACGTCTTCAGGTTAGGCGACCTGTGCACAGAACGAATCAGGCAGATGCGATGATTTTCATTACGATCGGAAACGATGTCCGGGGCGCGTTTTGTCGGCTTGACGTCCGCGATCCGTACAAGTCGCGCAAGCCGCGACGCCCCCGGTCCTCGACCGGCCGAACAGCACTCGCTTGCAATCCGCCGAATGAAGCGATCAGCGTGACCGCTTGGCCTCGACGAAAACAGGCCGTCTCGAATCCAGCACGCCACCACGATTCCGACATTCGTTCGCCACACCGTGCACTGGGCGCTCTGGTGCATCCCGGGAAACGCGATACTTGGCATTTCGGTCTGCACGCGCGCGAAGGCAACTATTTCGCCGTACTCGACTGCCTTGGACGCATGATCTCGTTCGCGGCCAGAGAACAACGCACGCCGCGCGAATGACTGGAAAACTGCGGAGGGGCGTCGCTGCCGTCGACAGGCGCAAAAAAACCGGGCGCCCTCTCGGACGCCCGGCTTTCATCGAAACCCGCCCGCGATGATACTCAGCGCGGCAGCTCCGAATGCCCCATCAGGTACGCATCGACCGACCGCGCGCATTGCCGGCCTTCGCGGATCGCCCACACCACGAGCGACTGGCCGCGGCGCATGTCGCCCGCCGCGAACACCTTGTCGACCGACGTGTAGTACGCGCGATCGCCTTCGGTCGCCGCACGCGCGTTGCCGCGCGCGTCCTTGTCGACGCCGAATGCCTCGAGCACCGGAGAAGCCGGCTGCGTGAAGCCCATCGCGAGCAGTACCAGATCGGCCTTCATCTCGAATTCCGAGCCCGGCACTTCCTGCATCTTGCCGTCCTTCCACTCGACGCGCGCCGCGATCAGCTTCTCGACCTTGCCGTTCTTGCCTTCGAAGCGCTTCGTCGCGACCGCCCAGTCGCGCTCGCAGCCTTCCTCGTGCGACGACGACGTGCGCAGCTTGATCGGCCAGTACGGCCACACGAGCGGCTTGTTTTCCTGTTCCGGCGGCTGCGGCAGCAGCTCGAACTGCGTGACGCTCTTCGCGCCATGACGGTTCGACGTGCCGACGCAGTCCGAACCCGTGTCGCCGCCGCCGATCACGACGACGTGCTTGCCCTTCGCGAGCAACTGGTCGACGAGCTTGTCGCCGGCGTTCACGCGGTTCTGCTGCGGCAGGAAGTCCATCGCGAAGTGGATGCCGGCCAGCTCGCGGCCCGGCACCGGCAGGTCGCGCGGCGTTTCCGAACCGCCCGCGATCACGACCGCGTCGAATTCTTCCTTCAGCGTTGCCGGCGAAATGGTTTCCTTCGCCATGTTGCCGATCGAGTCCGGCAGTGCATCCTTGCCGATGAACACGCTGGTGCGGAACGTCACGCCTTCCGCCTCCATCTGGCGCATGCGGCGGTCGATCAGCCACTTCTCGAGCTTGAAGTCGGGAATTCCGTAGCGCAGCAGGCCGCCGATCCGGTCGCTCTTCTCGAACACCGTCACGTCGTGGCCCGCGCGCGCAAGCTGCTGCGCGGCGGCGAGGCCCGCGGGGCCGGAGCCGACGACCGCGACCTTCTTGCCCGTCTTGTGCGCGGCCGGCTGCGGCTGCACCCAGCCTTCCGCCCATGCCTTGTCGATGATCGCGTGCTCGATCGACTTGATGCCGACCGGGTCGTCGTTGATCCCGAGCGTACACGCGGCCTCGCACGGCGCCGGGCAGATGCGGCCCGTGAACTCCGGGAAGTTGTTGGTCGAATGCAGGACTTCGATCGCCTGCTTCCAGTCCTGGCGATACACCAGGTCGTTGAAGTCCGGGATGATGTTGTTGACCGGGCAGCCGTTGTTGCAGAACGGGATGCCGCAATCCATGCAGCGCGCGCCCTGGACCTTCGCGTCCGCGTCGGACAGCGCCTGGACGAATTCCTTGTAGTGCTTCACGCGCGTGAGCGGTGCCTCGTACGCCTCGTGGCGGCGTTCGAACTCCAGAAAACCGGTTGCCTTGCCCATAAGGTGCTCTTCTGATTCCGTGTATCGGGTGGGGGAGCCGCGCGGCCCGTCAGGCGCGCGCGGCCTCTGCTGTGTCGTTCGTCGCTCAGGCGGCCAGTTCTTCCTTCGCCGCCTTCTTCGCGCCGATCTCGCCCAGCGCGCGCTTGTATTCGTGCGGGAACACCTTCACGAACTGGCGCCGCGCCGCGTCCCAGTTTTCCAGCAGCGATTTCGCGCGCGGCGAACCGGTGAACTGGAAATGACGCTCGACGAGCCCCTTGAGCAGCGCTTCGTCCGTCGTGCCCGCGTGCCAGAGCGCGCGGTCGACCGTGCGCTCCTGCTCGGCCTGCTGCAGCACCGGATCGAGCGCGACCATCGACTTGTTGCACTTCGCCGCGAACGTGCCTTCCGGGTCGTACACGTACGCGACGCCGCCCGACATGCCGGCCGCGAAGTTGCGCCCCGTCTCGCCGAGCACGACGACCGTGCCGCCCGTCATGTATTCGCTGCCGTGGTCGCCCGTGCCCTCGACGACCGCCGTCGCGCCCGAGTTGCGCACGCAGAAGCGCTCGCCGGCAACGCCGCGGAAGAACGCTTCGCCTTCGATCGCGCCGTACATCACCGTGTTGCCGCAGATGATGTTTTCCTCGGACTTGCCGCGGAAGTCGTTGGTCGGGCGGATGATGATCCGGCCGCCCGACAGGCCCTTGCCGACGTAGTCGTTGCCGTCGCCGACGAGGTCCAGCGTCACGCCCTTCGCGAGGAACGCGCCGAAGCTCTGGCCCGCCGTGCCCTTCAGCTGGATGTGCACCGCGTCGTCGTCGAGGCCGTCGTGGCCATGCTTCTTCGCGATCGCGCCCGACAGCATCGCGCCGACCGTGCGGTTCACGTTGCGCACCGGCTGGATGAACGACACGTGCTCGCCGTTCTCGATCGCCGCCTTCGCCTTCTCGATCAGCACGTGGTCGAGCGCGCGCTCGAGGCCGTGGTCCTGCACGTCGACGTGACGCCGCGCGACGTCCTCGCACTCTTCCGGCTGGTAGAACACGCGCGAGAAGTCGAGGCCCTTCGCCTTCCAGTGCTCGATGCCCTTGCGGGTGTCGAGCAGGTCGGCGCGGCCGACCAGGTCGTCGAACTTCGCGATGCCGAGCTGCGCCATGATCTCGCGCACTTCCTCGGCGACGAAGAAGAAGTAGTTGACGACGTGTTCCGGCTGGCCCGCGAACTTCGCGCGCAGCACCGGGTCCTGCGTCGCGACGCCGACCGGGCACGTGTTCAGGTGGCACTTGCGCATCATGATGCAGCCCTCGACGACGAGCGGCGCCGTCGCGAAGCCGAATTCGTCCGCGCCGAGCAGCGCGCCGATCACGACGTCGCGGCCGGTCTTCATCTGGCCGTCGGCCTGCACGCGGATGCGGCCGCGCAGGCGGTTCAGCACCAGCGTCTGCTGCGTTTCGGCGAGGCCGAGCTCCCACGGCGTGCCCGCGTGCTTGACCGACGACAGCGGCGACGCGCCGGTGCCGCCGTCATGGCCGGCGATCACGACGTGATCGGCCTTCGCCTTCGCGACGCCCGCCGCGACCGTGCCGACGCCCACTTCCGACACGAGCTTCACCGAGATGCTCGAGCTCGGGTTCACGTTCTTCAGGTCGTGGATCAGCTGCGCCAGATCCTCGATCGAATAGATGTCGTGGTGCGGCGGCGGCGAGATCAGGCCGACGCCCGGCACCGAGTAGCGCAGCTTGCCGATGTAGTCGGACACCTTGTGGCCCGGCAACTGGCCGCCTTCGCCCGGCTTCGCGCCCTGCGCCATCTTGATCTGGATCTGGTCGGCCGATGCCAGGTACTCGGCCGTCACGCCGAAGCGGCCCGACGCGACCTGCTTGATCTTCGAGCGCAGCGAATCGCCGTCCTTCAGCGGGATGTCGCTGACGATCTCGTCGCCGATCACCGACTTCAGCGACTCGCCCGACTTGATCGGAATGCCGCGCAGCTCGTTGCGGTAGCGCTTTTCGTCCTCGCCGCCCTCGCCGGTGTTCGACTTGCCGCCGATCCGGTTCATCGCGATCGCGAGCGTCGCGTGCGCCTCGGTGCTGATCGAGCCGAGCGACATCGCGCCCGTCGCGAAGCGCTTGACGATGTCCTTCGCCGGCTCGACTTCGTCGATCGGAATCGCCTTCGCCGGCGACACCTTGAACTCGAACAGCCCGCGGAACGTCATGTGGCGCTTCGTCTGATCGTTGATCAGGTGCGCGTATTCCTTGTACGTCTGGTACGAGTTGCTGCGCGTCGCGTGCTGCAGCTTCGCGATCGAATCCGGCGTCCACATGTGGTCCTCGCCGCGCACGCGATAGGCGTACTCGCCGCCCGCGTCGAGCATGTCGCGCAGCACCGGGTTGTCGCCGAACGCGTCGCGGTGCAGGCGGATCGCCTCTTCCGCGACTTCGAACAGGCCGATGCCGCCGACCTTCGACGCCGTGCCCTTGAAGTACTTCTCGACGAGGTCGGTCGCGAGGCCGACCGCTTCGAAGATCTGCGCGCCCGTGTACGACATGTACGTCGAGATGCCCATCTTCGACATGACCTTCTGCAGGCCCTTGCCGACCGCCTTCGTGAAGTTGTACACCGCCTTTTCCGGCGACAGGTCGCCCTTCAGGCCGTCGGCCATCTGCGCGAGCGTTTCCATCGCGAGGTACGGGTGGACCGCTTCCGCGCCGTAGCCGGCGAGCAGCGCGAAGTGGTGCGTCTCGCGCGCCGAGCCCGTCTCGACGACGAGGCCCGTGCTGGTGCGCAGCCCCTGCTGGACGAGGTGCGTGTGGATCGCCGAGGTCGCGAGCAGCGCGGGGATCGCGACGTGCTCGGCGTCGGTCTTGCGGTCCGACACGATCAGGATGTTGTAGCCCGACTTCACCGCGTCGACGGCTTCCGCGCACAGCGACGCGAGGCGCGCCTCGATGCCGGCCTTGCCCCACGCGACCGGATAGCAGATGCTCAGCTCGTACGAGCTGAACTTGCCGCCCGTGTACTGGTCGATCGCGCGGATCTTCGCGATGTCCTTGAAGTCGAGCACCGGCTGCGACACTTCGAGCCGCATCGGCGGGTTGATGTTGTTCGTGTCGAGCAGGTTCGGCTTCGGGCCGATGAACGACACGAGCGACATCACCATGTTCTCGCGGATCGGGTCGATCGGCGGGTTCGTGACCTGCGCGAACAGCTGCTTGAAGTAGTGATAGAGCGTCTTGTTCTTGTTCGACATCACCGCGAGCGGCGAGTCGTTGCCCATCGAGCCGACCGCTTCCTCGCCCTGCTGCGCCATCGGCGCCATCAGGAACTTCAGGTCTTCCTGCGTATAGCCGAACGCCTGCTGTCGGTCGAGCAGCGTCGCGCCCTGGCTGCGGCCGGCCGCGACCTCTTCCGCCTTCGGCTCGATCTCGTCGAGCTTGATGCGCACGGCGTCGATCCAGCTCTTGTAGGGCTTAGCGTTCGCGAGGTTGTCCTTGAGCTCCTTGTCGTCGATGATGCGGCCGTGCTCCATGTCGATCAGGAACATCTTGCCCGGCTGCAGGCGCCACTTCTTGACGATCTTCGATTCGGGGATCGGCAGCGTGCCGGCTTCCGACGCCATGATCACGAGGTCGTCGTCGGTCACGATGTAGCGCGCCGGGCGCAGGCCGTTGCGGTCGAGCGTCGCGCCGATCTGGCGGCCGTCGGTGAACGCGATCGCGGCGGGGCCGTCCCACGGCTCCATCATCGCGGCGTGGTATTCGTAGAACGCGCGGCGGTTCTCGTCCATCAGCGTGTGCTGCTCCCACGCTTCCGGGATCATCATCATCACCGCGTGCACGAGCGGATAGCCGGCCATGACGAGCAGTTCGAGACAGTTGTCGAACGAAGCCGTATCCGACTGGCCCGGGTAGATCAGCGGCCAGAGCTTCGGCAGGTCGTCGCCGAGCACGTGGCTCGCGATCGCGCCGGTGCGGGCGTTCAGCCAGTTGACGTTGCCCTTCACGGTGTTGATCTCGCCGTTGTGCGCGATCATCCGGTACGGGTGGGCCAGCTCCCAGGCCGGGAACGTGTTGGTCGAGAAGCGCTGGTGCACGAGCGCGAGCGCCGACACGACGCGCGCGTCCTGCAGGTCGCGGTAGTACACGCCGACCTGGCCGGCCAGCAGCAGGCCCTTGTAGACGATCGTGCGCGCCGACATCGACGGCACGAAGTATTCCTTGCCGTGCTTCAGCTTGAGCGCCTGGATGCGGTGGCTGGCGGTCTTGCGGATCACGTAGAGCTTACGCTCGAGCGCGTCCGTCACCATGATGTCCTTGCCGCGGCCGATGAAGATCTGGCGGATCAGCGGCTCGGTCGCCTTCACGGTCGGCGAGATCGGCATCGCATGGTCGACCGGCACGTCGCGCCAGCCCAGCACCACCTGACCCTCGGCCTTCACGGTGCGCTCGAGCTCCTGCTCGCACGCGATCCGCGACGCGTTTTCCTTCGGCAGGAAGATCATCCCCACGCCGTACTCGCCGGCGGGCGGCAGCGTCACGCCCTGCTTCGCCATTTCCTCACGGTAGAACGCATCCGGAATCTGGATCAGGATCCCCGCGCCGTCGCCCATCAGCGGATCGGCGCCGACCGCGCCGCGGTGGTCGAGATTCTCGAGGATCTTCAGACCCTGTTCGATGATCTCGTGGCTCTTCTTGCCCTTGATGTGAGCGACGAAGCCGACGCCGCAGGCGTCGTGTTCGTGTTGCGGGTCGTACAGACCTTGCGCGGCGGGCACCGCGGTGAGCGGCTGCTGGTGGTCGTTCATGGGGACACCGTCGTAAAGGGGCCTCGAGGGCCGTTGAACCATTTTCTTGTTGCCGCCGTTTCCCGCTCCCGGCAGGAGTCGGCGCGGCCGACAGTGGGCTGGGCAGGCTTCGCCCCGGCCACCGGAATTCGGAATATACGCGACGAATCAAAGGAATAGCAACAAAAACCGCTTGATACGACCCCACTTAAACAGATGCATCGATCTGGTGCCATTTTATTGGGTCCGTATCATTTTGGTGCAAAGAGAAGCGGCGCCCGCGGCGCCGCCTCCTGGTCCGCCTGCCCGCGCTTATTGCTGGATCGGCGGCGTGTTCTCACGCACCTTTCGAGGGCGTCCGCGCGGCAGCGGCGACACGCGCCGGTTCGCGGTGCGCGCCGCCCATTCGCGATAGGTCTCGCCGCCGAGCACCCAGCCCTTCAGCGTCGCCTGCTGCAGCTGGTCGGCCTGCCGCTCGTCGAGCGGCTGCTCGCACAGCTCCTTGTACGCGCGCTGCCGTTCGAACGGCGTATTGCCGAGCGCCCAGTAGAGCGGGTGGTCGGTGATCAGGCTGTCGACGGTGAGCCCGACGTGATGCCGGTAGCTCGACCACCGATAGGCGTCGGGCGTCGCAACGAGCTGCGCGCGCACCGGGCTCAGCTCGACCACGCGGCTCGCGAGCAGGAAATACCGCTCGCCTTCGATCACCGTCGCGCGATAGCGGCCTTCCCACAGGGTGCCGCGCCGCGAATAGCGGCGGTTGAAATGCGCGACGTAGCGACGTCCGACCGCCTGCATCGCCTTCGGCAGGCTGGCCTCGTCGCTCGGCGTCACGAGCAGCTGCACCTGACGCGGCAACAGCACGTACGCGTGCACCGCCAGGTGATGATCGCGCGCCGCGGCCTTCAGGCAATCGATGAAGAGCTCGTAGTCCTGGTCGTCGACGAACGCGGGTTGCTGATCCAGGCCGCGCAATATCACGTGCTGCGGCTGGTCGGGAACGTAGAGTCGTGCTAACCGTGCCATGCTGAATGTCCGTTTGATCGCGTTAGGAAATACCCGAAGGTCCAATTGTGCGCACTTGCGTAGAATCCTCCCGCTCTCGGCGCTGAATCGTACGGTCGTGCGAATCCTAGGGAGAAAACTCTAACTTACGAGCTTGTTTGGTTTTAAACGCAGTAGTCATAATGAGCACGCCTTTGATCGGAGGAGACACAATGAAACGAAAACTGGCCATTACGGGGGCCGCAGCGCTCGCGTTTACGTTCGCGGGTGGTACGGCACACGCGCAATCCGCAGGCAGCTTTTACGTCAGCACCGGCTGGCTCCACCTGTCGCCGCAGGACAGCAGCGATCCGCTGTACGTCTATAGCGTCGGCGGCAGGCCCGTCAACCAACCGATTCCCAACACCGGCGCCGGCATCAGCGACGCCGACACCATCGGGCTCGCGGCAGGCTATTTCGTCACTGACCATATCTCCACCGAGCTCGTCATGGGGATCCCGCCGAAGTTCGACATCAACGGCAAGGGTCGGTTCGAAAGCTTCGGCAAGCTCGGCAATGTATATCAGTGGAGCCCGGCACTGTTGCTGCGCTACCACTTCAACGAAGCCAACGCCAAATTCCGTCCGTATCTCGGCATCGGCGCGACGTACGTGTGGTTCACCGGCGCGAAGATCACGAACAGCGCATTCGAGAACGGCGTGCTCGGCGGCCCGACCAGCGCGACGACCAGCAACCAGTGGGCGCCCGTCTTCAACGCCGGCTTCACGTACAACTTCACCGACCACTGGTTCGCCGGCCTGTCGATTTCGTACATCCCGGTGAGCGTCACCGCGACCTTCACGACGGCCAAACGGACCCAGGTCGGCACCCTGACCGAAACGTCGAAGGCGAAGATCTCGCTCAACCCGATCGTCACGTACCTCAACGTCGGCTACCGTTTCTAAGCGTAGTCGAATATTTGGGGAATGGTTAATCCCGCTGCAATTTGTAGCGGAATTTTCCTGGCGTTACCCCTCCGCAAAGCAGAACGCCCCGGACGGAAACCCGCCGGGGCGTCGTTTTTTCGCGTCAGGTTCGCGCGCTAGAGGATTCCGTCGAGCGCATGCGGGCCGATCAGGTCGATCCGGTCGGTGCAGACCGCGTTGACGCCCCAGCGCACGAGTTCCCGCGCCCGTTCGGGGTCGTTGACCGTGTAAACCAGGATGCGCAGCCCGGCCGCCTTGATTGCGTGCACGAGCGGCTCGTCGAGCCGCGTGTGGTCCGCGTGCAGCGACACGCAGCCGAGCGCGTCGACCGCCTGCGCGTACCAGTCGTCCGGCACCGCCTCGTACAGCATGCCGCGCGGCAGGCCGGGCGCGGTGACGCGCGCCTGCTGCAGCGCATCGAAAGAAAACGACGACAACAGTGGCGGCACCGCGGCGTCACGCCAGTACGCAGCCGCGTCCGCGGCCACGCGCCGCCCGGTTTCGCGCTCGCGGCCCGGGCACGGCTTGATCTCGACGTTCGCCATCAGCCCGAGCGCGACGCAGCGCGCCGCCGCCGCCTCGAACGTCGGCATCCGCTCGCCCGCAAAGCGCGCATCGAACCACGCGCCGACATCGAGCGCCGCGAGTTCCGCATAGCGCATCGCGGCCGCCGGCCCGTGGCCGTCCGAGGTCCGGTCGACCGTGTCGTCGTGCAGCAGGAACGTGACGTCGTCGGCCGACAGCTTCGCGTCGAATTCGACCATCGCGTGGCCGCGCCGCGCGCCTTCGTCGAGCGCGGCGAGCGTGTTCTCCGGCGCGAGCGTGCCGCCGCCGCGATGGGCGACGACGCGCGGGTACGGCCAGTCAGGGCGGAAAGTCATCGGAACGCCTCGCAACAGGAACAGGTTCAGCCGGCGCGCTTGCCGGTCTCGGGATCGAAGAAATGCAGCCGGTGCGCGGGCAGCGCGACCGCGAGCACCGTGCCGCGCGCGGGGCGGTCAGCGTGCGGCAGGCGCACCGCGACGTCGTGCGCGCCCCAGCGGCTGTGCACGAGGTTGTCCGCGCCGAGCAGCTCGCACGAATCGACCGGCAGTGTGACATTCGGCAAGCCCGGCTGCGGCGTCATGTGCTCCGGGCGCACGCCGAGCACCCAGTCGCGGCCCGTCGCGATCTCCGTGCCGATTCCACGCGCGCCGGTGACCGGCAGCGCGGGGCCGCCGCCTGCGACCTCGAACGTCGCGCCATCGTCCGACAGCCGCCCGTGCAGCAGGTTCATCGCCGGCGAGCCGATGAAGCCCGCGACGAACACCGTCGCCGGCTTCTCGTAGACGTCGACCGGCGCGCCGATCTGCTCCGCGTGGCCGCGGTTCATCACGATCACGCGCTGCGCGAGCGTCATCGCCTCGATCTGGTCGTGCGTCACGTACACGCTCGTCGTCGCGAGCCGCGCATGCAGCCGCTGGATCTCGAGCCGCATCTGCACGCGCAGCTTCGCGTCGAGGTTCGACAGCGGCTCGTCGAACAGGAACACCGACGGCTCGCGCACGATCGCGCGCCCCATCGCGACCCGCTGCCGCTGCCCGCCCGACAGCTCGCGCGGCCGCCGCGCGAGCAGCGGCTCGAGCTCGAGGATCTTCGCGGCCGACGCGACGCGCGCGTCGATCGTCGCGCGCTCGACGCCGCGAATCTTCAGCCCGTAGCCCATGTTCTGCGCGACCGTCATGTGCGGATACAGCGCGTAGTTCTGGAACACCATCGCGATGTCGCGATCCTTCGGCTCGAGCGCGTTGACGACGCGCTCACCGATCGCGATCTCGCCGTCCGTCACGCTCTCGAGCCCCGCGATCATCCGCAGGAGCGTCGACTTGCCGCAGCCCGACGGCCCGACCAGCACGATGAATTCGCCGTCGGCAATGTCGACGTCGATCCCGTGCAGCACCTGCTGCTTTCCGTCATAGGATTTCCTGACGCCCCTCAAGCTCAGCGCAGCCATACGTCGTCCTTCTCCTCGTAGCGTGTCCGTGGTTACTTTTCAGAATCGACGAGGCCGCGCACGAACCAGCGCTGCATCGCCAGCACGACGACGAGCGGCGGAATCATCGCCAGGAGCGTCGCGGCCATCACGTAATGCCATTCGGTCGCGGTGTCGCCGCTCGCGATCATCGTCTTGATGCCGACCACGGACGTCGACAGCGACGCCTCCGTCGTGATCAGGATCGGCCACAGGTACTGGTTCCACCCGTAGATGAAGGTGATCACGAACAGCGCGGCGATGCTCGTCTTCGACAGCGGCAGCACGACGTCCCAGAAGAAGCGCAGCGGCCCCGCGCCGTCGATGCGCGCCGCGTCCATCAGCTCGTCGGGCAGCGTCATGAAGAACTGGCGGAACAGGAAGGTCGCGGTCGCCGACGCGATCAGCGGCAGCGTGAGCCCCGCGTAGGTGTTGGTCATATGCAGCGTCGACACGACCTGCACGGTCGGGAAGATCCGCACCTCGACCGGCAGCATCAGCGTGACGAAGATCAGCCAGAACGCCGTATTGCGGAACGGGAAGCGGAAATAGACGATCGCGTACGCGGACAGGATCGACACCGCGATCTTGCCGACCGCGATGCCGAGCGCCATCGCGAAGCTGTTGGCGAGCAGCAGGCCGAACGGCGCGGTCGTGCCGCCGCTGCCGTGCCGCCAGATGTACGCGACGTTCTCGACGAGGTGCGTGCTCGGCACGAGCGACAACGGCACCGTGAACACTTCCTGCGCGCTCATCGTCGCCGCGCAGAACGCGACGTAGACGGGAAACACGAGCAGCGCGACGCCCGCGATCAGCACCGCGTGGCAGAACAGGTCGAAGCCCTTGCGATTCTCGATCATGCGTATTGCACCCTGCGTTCGACGAAGCGGAACTGGATCACCGTGAGGCCGACGACGATCGCCATCAGCACGACCGACTGCGCGCCCGAGCTGCCGATGTCGAGCCCCTGGAAGCCTTCCGCGAAGATCTTGTAGATCAGCGTCTTGGTGCTCTGCGCGGGGCCGCCGGCGGTCGCGGCGTCGATCACCGGGAACGTGTCGAAGAACGCGTAGACGAGGTTCACGACCAGCAGGAAGAAGCTCGTCGGCGACAGGAGCGGCAGCACCACGTGGAAGAAGCGCCGCACCGGGCCCGCGCCGTCGATCGCGGCCGCCTCGATCAGCGAGCGCGGGATCGCCTGCAGCCCCGCGTAGAAGAACAGGAAGTTGTAGCTCACCTGCTTCCACACCGACGCGAGCACGACCAGGAACATCGCCTGCCCGCCGTTCAGCGCGTGGTTCCAGACGATTCCCGACTTCGCGAGCGCGTAGGTGACGAGGCCAATGCTCGGGTTGAACAGGAACGCCCACAGCACCGCGGCGATCGTCGGCGCGACCGCGTACGGCCAGATCAGCAGCGTGCGGTACGCGCGCGCGCCGCGCACCACGCGGTCCGCGCACGCGGCGAGCAGCAGCGACACGACGAGCCCGCTCACGGTGACGAGCGCGCTGAACACGAGCGTCGTGCGAAACGAGTCGAGATACAGCGGATCGGCGAACAGGTGCGCGAAGTTCGCGACGCCGACGAACTCGCTCGACGTGCCGAACGCGTCCTGCATCTGCGTCGACTGCCACAGCGCGACGCCGGCGGGCCACAGGAAGAACACGCCGGTGATCGCGAGCTGCGGCGCGATCAGCAGGTACGGCAACAGGCTCGTGCCGAAACGGGAACGGGATTGCATCGCGGAGATCCGGTCAGGCCAGAAAGCAAGGATGAACGGCCGCCGGCCGTCGCGCGGGTTCGTGCGACACGGCCGGCGGCGCAGGGCGAAGCGCGCTCAGCTGCCCGACTTCTCGAAGCGGCGCAGCAGTTCGTCGCCGCGCGTGGCCGCGGAATCGAGCGCGTCCTTCGGCGCCTTCTTCTGCGCCCAGACCTGCTCGAACTCCTCGTCGACGACCGTGCGGATCTGCGGCATGTTGCCGAGCCGCAGCCCCTTCGTGTACGGCAGCGGCGGCTTGTTCATCATCTGCTTGATCGCGGTTTCCGCACTCGGGTTCTTCGCGTAGAAGCCCTGCTGGCGCGTCAGGTCGTACGCGGCCGTCGTGACCGGCAGGTAGCCCGTGTCCTGGTGCCACTTCGCGGCGACGGGCGGCGAGCTGAGATACGCGAGGAATTTCGCGACGCCCTTGTAGGTCGCCGGGTCCTTGCCCGCCAGCACCCACAGGCTCGCGCCGCCGATGATCGCGTTCTGCGGCGCCCCCTTCACATTCGCGTCGTACGGCATCATGCCGGTGCCGAAATCGAACTTCGCGAACTTGCGCAGCGTCGCGAGCGCGCCCGACGACGTCGTCATGATCCCGCAATCGCCGCTGTAGAACTTCGACGACGCCTCGTCCTTGCGGCCCGCGTACGTGAACGTGCCGTCCTTCGCCATCTGCTGCAGGAACTGGATGTGCGCGACCTGCTGCGGCTTGTTGAACTCGAGCGCCGCGTCGGCGCCGTCGAAGCCGTTGTTGCGGCTCGCGAACGGCACGCCATGCCACGCGCTGTAGTTCTCGAGCTGGATCCAGCCCTGCCAGCCGGTCGTGAAGCCGCACGCCATGCCCGACTTGCGCAGCTTCTCCGCGTCGGCCTTCACTTCGTCCCAGGTCTTCGGCGGCTGGTTCGGGTCGAGCCCGGCCTTCTTGAACGCGTCCTTGTTGTAGTACAGCACCGGCGTCGAGCTGTTGAACGGCATCGACACCAGATGGCCCGTCTTCGCGTCGCTGTAGTAGCTTGCAATGGTCGGCACGAACGCCTTTTCGTCGAGCGGCACGCCGGCCTGCTTGAACACGTCGTAGACGGGCACCACCGCCTTCTTCGCCTGCATCATCGTCGCGGTGCCGACTTCGTAGACCTGAAGGATCGCCGGCGCGTTGCCGCTGCGGTACGCGGCGATGCCCGCCGCGAGCGCCTGGTCGTAGGTGCCCTTGAAGACCGGCACGATCTTGTAGTCGCTTTGCGACGCGTTGAACTGCGCGGCGATGTCGTTGACCCGCTCGCCGAGCGCGGCTTCCATCGCATGCCAGAACTGGATTTCCGTCGCCGCGAATGCTGCGTGCTGCGCGCCGGCCATCAGCACGCCCCCGAGCGCGAGCGAGCGAACCAGCGTCCCTACGGGCTTCTTCTTCATCGACCTCTTCTCCTATGAAAACGATACCAACCGCATGTACGGCTTTCCCGTTGCCAGCGAACCGGCGAAGTCTAGTGATCGAATGTGACAGTCAGTTGTCGCTGACGACGAACAGCCGCTGGTATTCCTTCAGCGCGAAACGATCGGTCATGCCGGCGATGTAGTGGGCGACGAGGCGCGGCTGCTTCGCCGGATCGTCGCACTGGTACGGCGGCGGCAGCAGGCGCGGATCGTCGCAGAACGCGTCGAACAGGCCGGCGACGACGCGCTGCGCCTTGTTCGCCATCCTCATGACCTTGTAATGGCGGTACAGGTTCTTGAACAGGAAGCGCTTGAGCGCCGCCGCCTGCGCGGCGACCGGCTCGCTGTGCGCGACGATCGGCGGGGCCGCGCGCACGTCGTCGAGCGACGCCGGCGCGATGCGCGCGAGATTGCGCGTGGTTTCGTCGATCAGGTCGACGATCAGCGTATTGATGATGCGGCGCACCGTCTCGTGCACGAGACGCCGGCCTTCGAGATGCGGGAATTCGGCGAGCGCCTCGTCGTGGTGACGCTGCCAGAGCTCGACTTCCGCGAGCTGCTCGATCGTGACGAGCCCGGAGCGCAGGCCGTCGTCGACGTCGTGGTTGTTGTAGGCGATTTCGTCGGCGATGTTCGCGAGCTGCGCCTCGAGCGACGGCTGGCGCCCCTGCAGGAACCGTTCGCCGAGCGCGCCGAGCTTGCGCGCGTTCTCGCGCGAGCAGTGCTTGAGGATGCCCTCGCGCGTCTCGAAGCAGAGATTCAGCCCGTTGAACGCGCCGTAGTGCTCCTCGAGCTCGTCGACGACGGCGAGGCTCTGCAGGTTGTGCTCGAAGCCGCCGTGCTCGCGCATGCACGCGTTGAGCGCGTCCTGCCCCGCATGGCCGAACGGCGTATGGCCGAGGTCGTGCGCGAGCGAGATCGCCTCGACGAGATCCTCGTTCAGCCGCAGGTTGCGCGCGACCGAGCGCGCGATCTGCGCGACTTCGAGGCTGTGCGTGAGGCGGGTGCGGAACAGGTCGCCTTCGTGATTGACGAAGACCTGGGTCTTGTATTCGAGCCGGCGGAATGCGGTCGAGTGGACGATGCGGTCGCGGTCGCGCTGGAATTCGGTGCGGGCCGCCGGCGGCGGTTCCGGATGGCGCCGGCCGCGCGAGCACGACGCGTGCGCGGCATACGGAGCGAGATGGGCTTCCAGCGCCGCCAGCGTCGGCGGCTCGGCCACCGGCGCGGCGGCGGCACGGCTGGCCTGGGGCAGTTTGCTGCTGGATGTCTCGCTCACGTCTCCTCCATGTCAGGGGCGCCGGGGCATCCGGGCCGCAGTTACCGGGTCGTCTGCGCCAGGGTGGCGAACACGGCCTCGTCGGGCGCCGGCGCGATCAGCGTATCGCCGAAGCGCTTCAGCAGGATGAACTTGATCGCGCCGGCTTCCGCCTTCTTGTCGACGCGCATCAGGTCCATGTAGCGCGCGTCGCCGAGCGCCGGCGCGCGGGTCGGCAGGTGCGCGGCCGCGATCACCGCGTCGAGGCGCTGCCGCGACGCTTCGTCCAGCAGGCCGAGCCGCACCGACAGGTCGCCCGCCATCACCATCCCGCAGCCGACCGCCTCGCCGTGCAGCCATTCGCCGTAGCCGAGCCCGGCCTCGATCGCGTGGCCGAACGTGTGGCCGAAGTTGAGGATCGCGCGCAGGCCGCCTTCGCGTTCGTCGGCCGCGACCACGCTCGCCTTGATCTCGCACGAGCGCTTGACGGCTTCGGCGAGCGCGCCGGGCTCGCGACGGTTCAATGCGTCGACGTTCGCCTCGATCCAGTCGAAGAACGCGGCGTCGGCGATCGCGCCGGTCTTGATGATCTCGGCGATGCCCGCCGCCAGTTCGCGCTCGGGCAGCGTCGTCAGCGCGCCGATGTCCGCGATCACCGCCTGCGGCTGGTAGAACGCGCCGATCATGTTCTTGCCGAGCGGGTGATTGATGCCGGTCTTGCCGCCGACCGACGAGTCGACCTGCGACAGCAGCGTCGTCGGCACCTGGATGAACGGCACGCCGCGCATGTAGCACGCGGCCGCAAAGCCCGTCATGTCGCCGACCACGCCGCCGCCGAGCGCGACGAGCGTGGTCTTGCGGTCCGCACGCTCGGTCAGCAGGCCGTCGAAGATCAGGTTCAGCGTTTCCCAGTTCTTGTACGCCTCGCCGTCCGGCAGCACGACCGTCGACACGCGCTTGCCGAGCGGCGCGAGCGCGGCGCGCAGCACATCGCCGTAGAGCGGATCGACCGTCGTGTTCGTGACGATCGTGACCGACGAGCCCTTGATGTGGGGCGCGAACAGTTCGGTGCGGCCGATCAGGCCGGCGCCAATATGAATCGGATAGGCGCGGTCGCCCAGTTCGACGTTGACAGTAATCATGCTT
The DNA here is from genome assembly GCF_000833595.1 of Burkholderia sp. MSHR3999. Classification (NCBI taxonomy): domain Bacteria; kingdom Pseudomonadati; phylum Pseudomonadota; class Betaproteobacteria; order Burkholderiales; family Burkholderiaceae; genus Burkholderia; species Burkholderia sp. MSHR3999. Next base: position 61,521 of record NZ_JRFO01000001.1, on the reverse strand, counting down.
GTATAGGCTTGGCGACAACGCCTGCCATCTCGAGTTGCATCAGCACCATGTTGACGAGGCCGTTGACCGACGGGCGGCCGGTTTCGATGACGAAATCCGCGCATTCCCGATACAGCGGGTCGCGCACTTCGTAGAGCGCTTCGAGACGCGCCTTCGGATCGTCGGTCTGCAGCAGCGGCCGGTTCTTGTCCTTGCGCGTGCGCAGCCACAGATCGTGCGGATTGGCGCGCAGATAGACGACGATGCCGTTAGATTTGAGGCATTCGCGATTTTCGGGGCGCAGGATCGCGCCGCCGCCCGTCGCGAGCACGATGTGCTCGCGCTGCGCAAGCTCGGCGATCATCTGCGCTTCGCGGTCGCGAAACCCGGCTTCGCCTTCCATCTCGAAGATCACCGGAATGCGTGCGCCCGTCCGCGCCTCGATCTCGTGGTCGGAGTCGAAGAACGTCCTGTCGAGCCGGCGCGCGACCGCGCGGCCCACGGTGGTCTTACCCGCTCCCATAAGGCCGACGAAAAATACGTTTGCGTGTGGATCCCGCGCTTGCAACGGCTTTCCTTTGCTTCAATCTTGCTGGTGTGTGGCGCAGCTTACTGGCAAAGCGGCTGCCTTGTCGAGCCTGGGCCGGCGGCGTCCGGGCCGGTTTCGCCGGCCGCCGGCTCGCCGCCGCCAGCCGCGTCGCAACGCGCGCCGACCACCGTCGGGGTGATGAAGACGACCAGCTCGCTGCGCTGGTCGCGCTGCGCGCGATGCCGAAACAGCGCGCCCAGAATCGGTATTTTGCCCAAGAGCGGCACCCGCGTCACATCGTCCCGGCGCAACTGCTCGTAAATCCCGCCGATCGCGACCGTCCCGCCGTCCTCCACCTCGACGCGGGTCTGCACGTGCTTGGTATGGATCGCCGGTCCGGCCGCCGTCGGCTCGCCGACGCTGTCCTTCGTGACGTCGAGGTCGAGCACGACGCGCCCGTCCGGCGTGATCTGCGGCTCGACCTCGAGCTTCAGCGTCGCCCGGCGGAACTGCACGCCGCTCACGCCGTTGCCGACCTTTGCCTGGTAAGGCAGCTCCGCGCCCTGCTCGACGATGGCCTTCGCGCGATCGGCCGTCACGACGCGCGGGCTCGACACGATCTGCCCCCGACCTTGCGCCTCGAGCGCGCTCAGCTCGACGTCGAGCACGCGGCTCAACGGCGCGGCGAACAGCGTGAAGCCGGCCGTGGCCGCGTCGAAGCCGCCAAGCGGCCGCGCGGCCAGGTCCAGCGCGTTGCGCGCCCCCGCGGTGAAGGCGGCGCCGTCGGCCGCCGCCGCCCGCTCCCGGGCGCGCAATGCGAGGCGGGCGCCGAGATTGCGCGAAAAGCCCTGCTCGCCCTCGACGATGCGCGCCTCGATCCGGACCTGCCTCGACGGCCGGTCGATTGCGTCGATCAGGCCCGCAATCTGCGCAATGCGCGGCGCGAGATCGGTGACGAACAGCTGGTTCGTGCGCGAATCGGCCGCCGCCGCCCCGCGTTTCGACAGCACGCGCTGCCCCGCCGCGCCGGTCAGGAGCCGCTGCACGTCCTGCGCGCGCGGATAGTGGAGCACGAAGGTGCGGCTGGCGAGCGGCTCGAGATCCGCCGCCCGCGCGTGCGCCTCGAAGCGTTCGCGCTCGCGCGCGGCCAGCTCCGCCGCGGGCGTGATCCAGATCACGTTGTCGCGCCGGGACATCGCGAGCCCATGCGTGTCGAGCAGCGTGTCGAACGCATTCCGCCAGCGGACATGGTTCAGACGGAGCGATACCGTGCCGCGCACCTGCTCGCTGACGATGATGTTGAGCCCCGTGAACCGGGCGAACGCGTCGAACGCGGCGGCCAGGCTGACGCCGTGCAGGTTCAGCGAGATTCGCCGGTCGTCGTCCGCATCGCCGGGCCGGCGCGCGGCGTCGCTCATGCGCACCGGCGGCGGCAGCGGGATCGGTGGACCTTCCAGGGCGGGCGCCGTCGCTGCGATCGTCGCGGGCGCGGCGCGCGGCGCCGGCTCCGGCCCCGTTGGCGGCTCGGCTGGCAACGGCGCGTGCTCCATGCCGGCGACGGCGCCCTGCGGCAGCGGCACGTCAGGCACACCCGGCCCGTCGGCGCGCCACGCCGCTGCCGGCCACACGCGCGGCAGCGGCGGCAACGCGCCCGACGCCGCGGCAGCGTATAACCCGATCCAGACAATTGCGGTTCTCAGCATGCTTCTCACCATTGCATGCCCTCGTCATCGAGCCCCATCCTGCGCGGCCCGCTCCTCGTCGCCAGCGTCACTGCGTCCGCTTCGACACGCACCACGCGCATCGCCCCGACCGCCTCGCCGGCCGCCACGGCGGTAATGGCCCCGGCGCCGTCGTCGAACAGCGCGAGGCCGGTGCGCGCGTCGCGCATCACGCCGGCGAGCCGGGACGGCAAGGTGTCGCCCGTTCCCGGCTCGTCTCCGATACCGAACGGATCCGCGTCCTGCGAAGCCACGGCGATCGGTCGGTCGCCGTATGCCGCGCGACCGCCCGGCATCGCGGGAAATACGTCGAGCGACAGCCCGACGCGCGCGGCCCGCCCGGCGCGCTCGGCGCTTATCGCCGTCGGCACGACCAGCACCGGCAACGTCGCCAGGGCGCCGACCATCCGCCGCAGCGCCGGAAAGCCGCCATCCGCGACGATGCGCACCGTGCGCCGCACGTCCTGCCGGGCGCCCGGCTCGGGCTGCGGCTCGAACGAGACGACCCGCAGCCCGCTCGACGCGGCGAGCTCGGCCAGTTCGAGCATCAGCGCCGGCCAGCCGGGTGCCGCCGGCTCGCCGCGGCAGTCGTCGGTCTTGGCGGGCGCCGCGCGATGCATCGCGGCCTGCGCCAGCGCGCGCTCGGCCTCGGCAGCGCGCGCCCGGGCGGCATCCAGGGACGCGCGGCTGCGGGCGAGGCCGCTCCAGTCCGCGGCGGCCGAGAGGTGAACGCCGCCCGCCAGCACCATGCCGAACGCGAGCACGCAGCCTGCGACGTGCGACGCAACCGGCAGCGCGCGCCGCGTCGCGCCGTTTCGCCCGCCGTCGCCGCTCCCGAATCGATACGCAAGCGCCGTCATGTCCGCTCCCCCTGCCCGGCGTCGCGGGACGGTCCGTCGTGCCAGCGCAATTGCACCGAGAACCGGAACGGCATCCGCGTCGCACCCGCCGGCTCCGCCGGGGCCGGCTTCAGCGCGTCGACGTCGACGCGCCACCCGTGCTGCTCGCGCGCGATGCGGTCGAGCCACCGCGCTGCCGCCCGATAACTCGCGGCCCGCGCGTCGAGCACCGCGCCGGACGCCGTCATGCGCAACGCTTCCAGCCCGATGCCGTCATCGCGAACCCGCGCCACCAACACGAGCAGTTCGGTGGCCCGCCGGTAAGGCGCCGCCAGCGCCGCAGCCTGCGCGTCGCGCTGCGCGGCGGCGGCGACCATCCGCGCGGCACGCGCCGCCGCGTCCACCCGGGGCTGTTGCCTCGACAGCCGCGCCTCGACCACAGCACGTTCGGCATCGGTTCGCATGCGCAGCCACGCCGCCCCGCCCGTCCATGCGCCGACGCCCAGGATGCCGAGCAGGATCGCTGCGCCGCATTGCGCGGCCCGGCGCCGACGCATGGCCCGCGCGAGGCGGTCGCGATAGGGCAGCAGGTTGAATCCGTCGAGGTCGAGCCACGCGAACGCGGCCGCCGGCTTCTGCGGCGCCCCCAGTAACACGGTCGGCGCGCTCATTCCCACACTCCGCGCAACGCCAGCCCGAAGGCAACCGCGAATGCCGGCCCGCCGACAGAACCGGCCGGCGCCGCGGACGCTTCGCCGCCCCAACGCGCGCACTCGAACGGCATCGCGCTCGCGCCGAGCAGGTCGCCGATCTCGGCGACGGACGTGCCGAACCGCGCGAGACAGCGCTCGTCGCCGCCGACGAGCGCACAGCGGGCCGGCCGGCGCACCCGCGCGCGCAATACGTCGGGCAGCGCCGCATGGGCGCGATCCGGAAACGTGAACTGCGACACGGCCTCCCCACCTTCCAGCCACCAGCCGCGCACGCCCGCATCGCCGAACCAGAGCGCGAGGCATGGCTCGCTTGCCTCCGATTCGCGCAGCGCGGCAAAACGCAACGCCCGCAGCGCCGCGATCGATTCGCCGTCGATCGCCGTCAGATCCACACCGGCCACGGCGGCCGCGTCGACCCGCCGCTGCAGCGCGGCCTGCGGCGCGGCGGCGATTGCGATCTCGCCGGGCCGCGCACCGCCGTCGTGCCGCCAGTCGAATGCGAGACTGTCCGGCGCCAGCCCGGAGATGCGTTCCGCGGCCTGGCGCGCGGCATCGGGGATGTCGTTGCGCCCGGCCAGGTCGAGCGTCGCCGTGTGCATCTCGTCGTCCCGCAGCGCCATCACGCCGCGTGCGTCGCACCGCACCCCGCGCGCCGCCAGACGCGACACGGCCGCGGACAGCGCGCGCCCGACCGCCGCCCAGCGAACCTCGTCGGGCCCATCGGACAGCCCGTGCGGCTCCGTCTCGAGCCCTTCGACGCGCACGTCCGCGCCGCGCCCGCGCCGGCTCAGCACCGCCACCCTCACGTCGCCCGCGGCGACGTCGATCCCTATCGCCGTGCGCCTGCCCATCTCGAATCGCACCGCCCATCGTCCGTCCATCCCAGCCTCCCGCCGTCGCTGCGGCCCCTGCCGCAATCCCAGGCTCGCATTCTGGCGAGCGGCGCGCGCGGCCGGCAGTCGGCCGAACGGCCAACGCCGCGAAACGCATGCGCCGGCGCGCTATGCTGGAGGGGCGGCAACCCGCGGCCGCGCGACGGGTGCTCGCCCGTCAGGACCGGCCATACCGGCCAGCTATAATCGCGGGACTGTTTTCCGGTATGCCTATGCAATCCACGTCCCCTACGTCCCCGCCCCCCGCCCCGGAGCCGAAGAAACGCCCTTGGTGGCTGAAAGTCCTGATCGGCCTCGTGACGGTGTGCGTGGCGCTCGTCCTGTGCGGCGCTCTCGTGCTCGGCTATGCGCTCGTCGTCGCGTCGCCGAACATGCCGTCGCTCGACGCGCTGACGGACTATCGTCCGAAGGTTCCGCTGCGCATCTATACGTCCGATCACGTGCTGATCGGCGAATTCGGCGAGGAACGCCGTGACATCGTCCACTTCAGGGACGTCCCCGACTCGCTGAAGAAGGCGATCCTCGCGATCGAGGACGCGCGCTTCTACGACCACGGCGGCGTCGACCTCACCGGGATCTTCCGCGCCGGCATCGTCGCGCTGACCAACGGCCACGCGACGCAGGGCGCGAGCACGATCACGATGCAGGTCGCGCGCAACTTCTTCCTGTCGAGCGAGAAAACCTACACGCGCAAGATCTACGAGATGCTGCTCGCGTACAGGATCGAGCGGGCGCTGACGAAGGATCAGATTCTCGAGGTCTACATGAATCAGATCTATCTCGGCCAGCGCGCGTACGGCTTCGCGAGCGCCGCCCGGGTGTACTTCGGCAAGGACCTGAAGGACATCACGCTGGCGGAAGCCGCGATGCTGGCCGGCCTGCCGAAGGCGCCGTCCGCGTACAACCCGGTCGTCAATCCGAAGCGCGCGAAGGTGCGCCAGGAATACATCCTGCAGCGGATGCTCGAGCTGAACTTCATCTCGCGCGGGCAGTACGACGAAGCGATCGCGCAGCCGCTCGTCGTCAAGGGCGCAGGCCGCGAATTCAGCGTGCACGCCGAGTACGTCGCCGAAATGGTGCGGCAGATGATGTACGCGCAGTACCGCGAGGAGACGTATACGCGCGGCTTCAACGTCGTCACGACGATCGATTCCGCCGATCAGCAGGTCGCCTACGGCGCGCTGCGCAAAGGGATCATGGATTACGAGCGGCGTCACGGCTATCGCGGGCCGGAGGGCTTCATCGAGCTGCCGGCCGGCGCCGACGATCGCGAGCAGGCGATCGACGACGCGCTGCTCGAGCATCCGGACAACGGCGAGCTGATCGCGGCGGTCGTGACCGATGCCGGCCCACGCCAGATCACCGTCGCGTTCATCGACGGCAGCAGCGCGACGCTCGAAGGCGACAACCTGCGCTTCGCCGCGAGCGCGCTGTCGGCCAATGCGCAGCCGAACCGGCGCATTCGTCCGGGCGCGATCGTCCGTGTCGTGAAGAACGACGCCGGCGCATGGACGATCACGCAACTGCCGCAGATCGAAGGCGCGTTCATCTCGATCGTCCCGCAGGACGGCGCGATCCGCTCGCTCGTCGGCGGCTTCGACTACAACAAGAACAAGTTCAACCACGTCACGCAGGCATGGCGGCAGCCGGGCTCGTCGTTCAAGCCGTTCATCTACTCGGCGTCGCTCGACAAGGGCCTCGGGCCGGCGACGATCATCAACGACGGCCCGCTGTACTTCAGCGCCGCGGAAACGGGCGGCCAGCCGTGGGAGCCGAAGAACTACGGCGGCGGCTTCGACGGCCCGATGTCGATGCGCACCGCGCTGCAGCGCTCGCGCAACCTCGTGTCGATCCGGATCCTCAACCACATCGGCACGAAGTACGCGCAGCAATACATCACGCGCTTCGGCTTCGACGCCGACCGCCACCCGGCCTATCTGCCGATGGCGCTGGGCGCCGGCCTCGTCACGCCGCTGCAGATGGCGGGGGCGTACTCGGTGTTCGCGAACGGCGGCTTCCGCGTCAATCCGTACCTGATCGCCGAGGTGACCGATCCGAACGGCGTCGTCGTCGCGCGCGCGCAGCCGCTCGTCGCCGATCAGAACGCGCCGCGCGCAATCGACGCGCGCAACGCGTACGTGATGAACAGCCTGCTGCAGAGCGTCGCGCAGCGCGGCACCGGCGCGAAGTCGAACGTGCTGAAGCGCACCGATCTCGCGGGCAAGACCGGCACGACGAACGACTCGCACGACGCGTGGTTCGCCGGCTACCAGCACACGCTCGCCGCGATCGCCTGGATCGGCTACGACAACCCGCGCAGCCTCGGCGACCGCGAAACCGGCGGCGGCCTCTCGTTGCCCGTGTGGATCGACTACATGGGCGCGGCGCTCAAGGGCGTGCCCGAATTCAAGCCGACGATGCCGGACGGCGTCGAGACGCTCGGCAGCGAGCTGTATTTCGCCGACTTCACGCCGGGGCACGGCTTCGTGTCGACGGTCGGCGTGGCGCAGGCGCCGGTCGCGCAGGACGCGGAGGAAGAAGCGCCGCACGTCGACGAGCAGGAGAAGCAGGACATCATGAACCTGTTCCGCGGCCACTGACCTGCCACGCGGTCATCGACAAAAAAGCGGCCCTCGGGCCGCTTTTTGTTTGATCAGACGTTTGGCGCGCGCCCGCGCGAACGCTCAGGCACTGAACGTGATCGGCATCCCGGCCTGCTGCGTCGCGTAGTCGCTGAGCGCCGCGTAGAACTCCGTGCCGGTGCGCGTGTCGCGCCATGCGCCGTCGACGTAACGGTAATGGAAACCGCCCGCCTTCGCGGCGATCCACACTTCCTTCATCGGCGGCTGCAGGTTGACGATGATCTTCGAGCCGTTCTCGAACGTCAGCGTCAGCACGCTGCCGTTGCGCTCGAGATCGATGTCGTGATCGCCGTCGTTCGCGGCGTCCACGGTGCGCTCGACGGCCGCCAGCACGGCCTCGGCGCGGGTCAGGTATTCGGTATCGGACATGCTAAACTCTATCGGTTCAATTGTTCAGGGACGATCATGCGAGTCGTTTTCCGGATGAGCGCGATTGTAGCGGCTTTGGCAATTCTTGCAGGCTGCGGTCAAAGCGGTCCGCTCTATTTGCCCACCGTGCCGCCTCTTCCGCCGAAACCGGTCGACCAGCAGCGGGGCGCGCCGCCGTCGGACGTCAAGCCGACCGACGAAACCGCGTCGTCGTCCGAGAGCATGCCCGATACGTCCGGCACGCCGCTCACGCTGTCGCCCGAGCTGTCGAGCGGCGCCGTTGCACCGGCCCCCGCATCCGGCTCGGCCAGCCCGCAGTAACGCGGCGAGACAGCAACCACGCAACGGCGGCAAACAAGGCGATGACCACGCGGTCATCGCCTTTGTTGTTGGTGCGTCGCGATTCGCGGCCCGTCAACCCCGCACGCGCCGCCATCCCCACGCGGCCACGCGCCAGCCGAGCAGCGCCACGACGATCGCCGCGTACAGCTTCGGCTGCGCAAGATCGTGCTTGCCGGCCTTCATCCACCAGAAGTGCAGCACGCCGAACGGCACGATCGCGTAGATCGCGCGATGCAGCGTCGCCCAGTGCCGCCCGAGCCTGCGGACCATCACGCGTGGCGACGTCGCGGCGAGCGGGACCAGCAGCACGAACGCGGCGAAGCCGACGGTGATGAACGGCCGCTTGCCGATGTCCTTCAGGATCTCGGCCAGGTCGAACCACTTGTCGAACCAGACATAGGTCGTGAAGTGCAGCGTCGCGTAAAAGAATGCGAACAGGCCGAGCATCCGGCGAAAGCGCAGCAGTGCGGCAACGCCGGTCATCCGCCGCAGCGGCGTGACGCCGAGCGTGATGCACAGCATCACGAGCGTCCACAGGCCGGTCGAGCGCGTGACGAATTCGACCGGATTCGCGCCGAGCCGGTCGGTCAGGCCGAACAGCACGACGCGCGCGAACGGAGTCAGGCCGGCTGCGAAGGCCAGCACCTTGGCAGGAGCGAGCCAGCGCGGCGGAGCGGCCCGGGCCTTGTCCGGCCGGAGCGCGACGGCGGGCGCCGGCGCGAGCGTCGAAGCGGGCATGTCGTTTCTCATCGGTGCGCGTCAGAAGAATTTCTTCAGATCCATGCCCTGATACATCGACGCGACAAACTCACCGTAGCCGTTGAACATCAGCGTCTTGCGCTTCGGTGTGAAGAACCCGTCGTCGCCGATGCGCCGCTCGGTCGCCTGGCTCCAGCGCGGATGGTCGACGTTCGGATTCACGTTCGAATAGAAGCCGTACTCGTTCGGCGCGTAGGTGTTCCAGCTGGTCGGCGGCTGCTTGTCGACGAAGCGGATCTTCACGAGCGACTTCGCGCTCTTGAAGCCGTACTTCCACGGCACGACGACCCGCACGGGCGCGCCGTTCTGGTTCGGCAGCACCTGCCCGTAGACGCCCATCGCCAGCAGCGTCAGCGGATTCATCGCCTCGTCCATCCGCAGGCCTTCCGAATACGGCCAGTCGAGAATCGGCGTCGACAGGCCCGGCATCTGCGACGGGTCGGCGAGCGTGACGAACTGCACGTATTTCGCGTTGCCGGTCGGCTGCACGCGCTTGATCAGCTCGGCAAGCGGCACGCCGATCCACGGAATCACCATCGACCAGCCTTCGACGCAGCGCAGCCGGTAGACGCGCTCCTCGAGCGGCGCGAGCTTCAGCAGTTCGTCGAGATCGAACACCTTCGGATGCTGCACCTCGCCCTCGACGCTGACGCGCCACGGACGCGGGCGCAGCGTGCCGGCGTTGCGGGCCGGATCGCCCTTGTCGGTGCCGAATTCGTAGAAGTTGTTGTAGGACGTGACGTCCTTGAACGGCGTCGCCTTGTCGGCCACGACGAATTTCGGGTTGGTTTTCGCCGCCAGCTTCGCCGCACGCGCATCGGGCGACGCGTACGCGGCGAACGCCGCGCCGCTGCCGCCCAGCATGCTGCCCGCCGCCGCGAGGCCGGCTGCCTGCAGCATGCGCCGGCGGTTGTCGAATACCGCGCGCGGCGTGATCTCGCTGCGCGGAATGTCGTCACCGCTCAACGCGTTCCGGAAAGGCCGTTTGATCCACATCGTGCTGCTCCTTCTGCGTGCGCACCGCGCCCGCGCCATGCGCGTTCGACCCGCGCCATCATGCGCCGTTCGGCGCCCGGATCGCCCACACGTTACAAAAGAAAACCGCCGGGCACGCAGTGCGCCGGCGGTCTTTGGTCGAACGAGCGTCGGGAATCTTACAGCTTGCCGTAGCTGTGCAGCCCAGACAGGAACATGTTGACACCGAGGAACGCGAACGTCGTGACGATCAGGCCCGTCAGCGCCCACCACGCGGCGGCCGTGCCGCGCAGGCCCTTCATCAGCCGCATGTGCAGCCACGCCGCGTAGTTCAGCCACACGATCAGCGCCCAGGTCTCCTTCGGGTCCCAGCTCCAGTAGCCGCCCCACGCCTCGGCCGCCCACAGCGCGCCCAGGATCGTCGCGATCGTGAAGAACGCGAAGCCGACCGCGATCGACTTGTACATCACGTCGTCGAGCACCTCGAGCGCCGGCAGCCGGTCGCCGAGCACGCCGCGCTCCTTCATCAGGTACGCGACCGACACCATCGCCGACAGCGCGAAGCTGCCGTAGCCGATGAAGTTCGCCGGCACGTGGATCTTCATCCACCAGCTCTGCAGCGCCGGCACGAGCGGCTGGATCTGCTGCGCGTCGCGCGCGATCGAATACCACATCAGGAAGCCGACCGCCGCGCTGATGATCAGCAGCACGAACGCGCCGAGCGCGCGCGTGCCGTAGTGGCCTTCGTAATACAGGTAGAGCAGCGCGGTGATCAGGCTGAACAGCACGAACACTTCATACAGGTTCGACACCGGGATATGGCCGACGTCGGCGCCGATCAGGTACGACTCGTACCAGCGCGCCATCATCCCGGCGAAGCCCATCAGCACCGCGACCCACGTGAGCTTCTGGCCGATCGCGGCGGCGGACGCCGAACGCGCGAGCGTGCCGATCCAGTAGAACACCGTCGCGAGCACGAACAGCGCGCTCATCCACAGGATCGCCGACTGGCTCGACAGGAAGTACTTGAGGAAGAACGCCGAGTCCGCGCGCGCCAGGTCGCCCTGGTAGATCCGGATCGACAGCAGCGCCAGCACCGCGATCGACGCCATCAGCAGCCGGGCCGGCTTCCAGCGCCAGCCGAGCGTGACGAGCGCCGGGACGGCGCCGATCAGCACCGCCTTGTCGTAGTAATCCATGTGCGCGTTGTAGTGCACGAACGCATAACCCGCGCCGAGCACGAGCGCGAGCGCGAACAGCCAGTCGAGCGGCGACAGGCGCAACAGGAACGGACGGTCGTCGAACAGCGGCGCCGGAATCGGGGCCTGAGCCGACGCCTCGCGGGCGGGGGAAACTTGAGTGAGATCCATGATGTTACCGGGTGGAATCCTCTGAACCGCCGCCGGCCGGCGGGCGGGGAGCCGATGCCGGAGCGGCATCGCGAGGTGCGGCGTGCAAGGCGGCACCTGCCGCGTCGCGCGTCTGCACGAATTCTTTCTCGAAATCGAAGGTCTTGCGGGCCGTGGACATCGCCATCACCACATCGACGCCGGAGCCGGCGTCCTTGAGCCAGAACCAGAGGCGCCGCTCGCGCACGTAGAACATCGAGAAGATGCCGGCGACCAGCAGCAGGCTGCCAAGATACACCAGATTCTTGCCGGGCGCGCGCGTCAGCTGAAATACCGAAGCTTGCACCTGCTTGAACGAATCGAGCTGCAGGTAGACCGGCGCGCCGTACAGGAAACTGTCGGACAGCGCGTTGATCGCGTTCTGCACGAACCGGACCGTCTCCGCGCCCTGCTGCACGGGCGGTTCGCCGGCGCGCTCGCGCGCGATCTCCCAGACCTCCCACATCGCGCCTTCGAGCATCCGCAGCAGCAGGCCGGCCGCCTTCTCCTGCTCGGCCTTCGGCACCGACCGGTCGATGAACGTCGCAACCGCCTGGAACCCGCCCAGCGGCTGGCCGTCCGCACCGCGCCCGGCGCTGTCGTCGCCGGCCGCAAACAGGGTCAGCACCTTCGACGCGCTGTCCTGCAGGCGGCCGCGCAGCGCCGCTTCGCTGCCCGGCAGCGAACGCTGCGCGAAGCGTGCGGCGGCCTCCGTGCGCACCGCCGGATCTTCGAGCGCCGCGCGCACGCGCATCCATTCGCCGATCGAATCCTGGCTGTCCGCCGGAATCCGCATGTAGCGGAACGGATCGTTCGGGCTTGCGCGCACGCCCGCGAGGAACACGCGCTCGCCGCCCATGTCGACCGGCAGCATGTAGTTGTTGAACTCGCGCGCCTGGCCGTCCTTGCCGCGCACCTTGTACTGCACCGACGGGCCGATGTTGTGCAGCTGGATCGGCTTCGACGATTTCGCGCCCGAGCCGAGCCGCTCGTCGAACGCTTCCTTGAGCGTCGTGGTCTTCGCGACGCCGCGCACGTCCGGCTTGCCGTTCGCGTCGGCCATGTTCTCGACGTTGATCGCGCGGAAATCGGAGAATTCGATCGTCTCGCCGTCGGCGCCCGGCATCTGCAGCGGCACCGAGCTGCCGATCGTGCCCTGCACCGGGAACGTCTTCGGCACGGCGCCCGTCATCGGGTACGCGGTCATCTGCATCTGCGAGCCGCCGTCCTGGAAGCTCGACTGGTAGATCGACACGCCCTTGTACGTGAACGGCTTGTTGACCTCGACGCGCGCCGGGATCTTCTGCCCGGTCGCGCGATCGATCACGACGATGTCGCTCGCGAACAGCTTCGGCATCCCGGTCGTGTAGTAGTCGACGATGAACTTGTTGAGCTGGATCGAGAACGGCAGGTCCTGGATCAGCGAGCCGTTCGGCTGGTTGAGGATCGCGGTCGACACGAACTGGCCTTCCGGCACCCACGCGTAGCCGCGGAACGTCGGGTTCGACGCCGACAGGCGATGGTCGGGCGAGATCTCGCTGATCGTCGCGCTCGTGTTGACGGGGCTCTTGCCGAACATCCACATCTGGAATTTGATCGGCAGGTTGCTGTCGAGCAGGCCGCCGACGCAGATCACGACGATCGCGAGGTGCGCGGCGATGTAGCCCCACTTCGTCATCGCGCCGCGCTTCGCGGAGACCAGCGTCGCGCCGTCGGTTTCGCGCACGACGTGCTTGTAGCCGGCCTTCGTGACGAACGCGGCGAGCGTCGCGGTCGCCTGCGCGCGCGTGCCGGCCGCCGCATATTCGGCCTTGTGGTGGAACGCGCGCAGGCTGCCTTCGCGCACCTTGTCCTTCCAGCTCTTCGCGTCCTTGAGCATCTTCGGCGCATTGCGGATCACGCACAGCGAGATCGACACGACGAGGAAGATCAGGATCAGCATGAACCACCACGCGCTGTACACGTTGTACAGGCCGAGCGAGCGGAAGATGTCGGCCCAGAACGGCCCGAACTGGTTCACGTAGTTCGGATACGGGTCGTCCTGGGTCAGGACGGTGCCGACGATGCTCGCGATCGACAGCACCACCAGCAGCGCGATCGCAAAGCGCATCGAGCTCAACAGCTCGACTGCGCGCTTCGTTGCGCCCTGGCCCGACTTCGACTGCAACCCCGACGTGGTAACGCTCATTCAAACTCCGACTGACAACAAAAAAGGGCAAGGCGGCCGCTGCGATGCGGCGCCCCACCCTTTTCTTGTTCTGACTCCGGCCGCCCTGCGGGCGCCCGGTCGCTCTTTCGCGGCCGACGCTCAGTGCAGGCCGGCGATGTAATCCGCGACGGCCTTGATCTCGCTGTCCGACAGGCGCGACGCGATCTGATGCATCGCCTCGTTGTTGTTACGGGCGCCAGCTCCCTGCTGGAACGCCGCCAACTGGGCGACGGTGTAATCCGACCACTGGCCCGACAGACGCGGATACTGGACCGGCAGCCCCTGCCCGGTCGGCCCGTGGCAGCTCGCACACGCGGGCACGCCCTTCTCCGCGATGCCGCCGCGGTAGATCTTCTGGCCGAGCGGCACGCTGGCCGCGACGTGCGCGGTGCCGGGCTTGGCCGCCTGCGAACCGTAATACGCCGCGACGTTGCGCATGTCGTCCGCGCTCAGCGCGCTCGCGAACCCGACCATCACGGCGTTGTTGCGCGCCGGCCCCTTCGCGCCCGGTTGCGCCTTGAAATCGTTCAACTGCTTGACCAGATACTCGGGATGCTGGCCGGCGAGCTTCGGAAAACCGCCCGACGCGCTGTTGCCGTCGGCGCCGTGACACGATGCGCAGACTTGCGCCGCGATCGCCTTGCCACGATCCAGATCCGGCTTTGCCGCATCCGCCGCCCTTGCCTCTGCTACGAAACCTACGAACCCTGCTGCAACCTGAAGCACCATCAGAGACTTGCACAGTCGATTCATTCGCACACCCTGTTTCGTCTTGTGGGAATTGAGGTTCTGCAATAAACGACGGCGATCAGTCTACCGCAGAAGCGCGCGAGGCGGGGCGCCCGGGGCCTTCGGTAAAACCGCCGTATTGTACAATATCGCGCTGAAAGCCCCCGCGCCTATCGGGGCTACCCCGCCTCCACCAAGCGGCTCGCGCCGCCCGTCCGTCCCCGGTTCCCATGGCCTTTCTGCTCCATCAAGCCCGCTTCTACACGACCGTCAACCACCTGCGCGACCTGCCGCCGACGGTGCAGCCGGAAGTCGCGTTCGCGGGCCGCTCGAACGCCGGCAAATCGACCGCGATCAACGTGCTGTGCAACCAGAAGCGGCTCGCGTTCGCGTCGAAGACGCCCGGCCGTACGCAGCACATCAACTACTTCTCGGTCGGCCCCGCGGCCGAGCCCGTCGCGAACCTCGTCGACCTGCCCGGCTACGGCTACGCGGAAGTGCCCGGCGCCGCGAAGGCGCACTGGGAAATGCTGCTGTCGACCTACCTCGCAACCCGCTCGCAGCTCTGCGGGCTGATCCTGATGATGGATTCGCGCCGCCCGCTGACCGAGCTCGACCGCCGGATGATCGAGTGGTTCGCGCCGACCGGCAAGCCGATCCACACGCTGCTGACGAAATGCGACAAATTGACGCGCCAGGAAAGCATCAACGCGCTGCGGACGACGCAGAAGGGGCTGGATGCGTATCGCGACGCGGGCGTCGAAGGCAAGCTGACGGCCCAGCTGTTCTCGGCGCTCAAGCGCACGGGGCTCGACGAGGCCCACGCGCTGATCGAGAGCTGGGTGCGGCCGTCCGTCGCCGACGAAAAAAGCGAGCCTGTAGCACAATGATCGGGCACCGCGCGGCCGGCACCGGCCGTGCGCACCTGAGGGCGCCTGCGTTTCGGCCGGCTCATAAAAAAACCCGCCGTTTAGCGGCGGGTTAAACAGCCTAATCGAATAACGACAGGCACCCGCTCAGGGAGGAGAAGCGGGGAGCATCACGCTAGGCGTGACGCTCGATCGCTATCATATACCAACGATCCAGAAAATAACCTAAGGGTTCTGTAAAGCCCTTATTGCCCTGATTTCTGCCAAATCGCCATGAGCTTCCATCCGCTTCATCGTCCGCGCCGGATGCGCCGCGACGACTTCTCCCGCCGCATGATGCGCGAAAACCGCCTGACCACCGACGACCTGATCTATCCGGTCTTCGTCGTCGAAGGCACGAACGAGCGCCAGCCGGTGCCGTCGATGCCCGGTGTCGAGCGCGTGTCCGTCGACCTGCTGATGCAGGTGGCCGAGCAGTGCGTCGAACTGGGCGTGCCCGTGCTGTCGCTGTTCCCGGCCATCGAGCCGTCGCTGAAGACGCCTGACGGCCGCGAGGCGGCCAATCCAGAGGGCCTGATCCCGCGCGCGGTGCGCGAGCTGAAGAAGCGCTTCCCCGAGCTCGGCGTGCTGACCGATGTCGCGCTCGATCCGTACACGAGCCACGGCCAGGACGGCGTGCTCGACGAAAACGGCTACGTGATCAACGACGACACCGTCGAAATCCTGATCGAGCAGGCGCGCGCGCAGGCCGAGGCCGGCGTCGACATCGTTGCGCCGTCCGACATGATGGATGGCCGCATCGGCGCGATCCGCGAGATGCTCGAAAGCGAAGGCCATATCCATACGCGCATCATGGCCTACTCGGCCAAGTACGCGTCGGCGTTTTACGGCCCGTTCCGCGACGCGGTCGGCTCGGCGGCGAATCTGGGCAAGAGCAACAAGATGACCTACCAGATGGACCCGGCGAACACCGACGAAGCGCTGCGCGAAGTGCGCCTCGACATCGAGGAAGGCGCGGACATGGTGATGGTGAAGCCCGGCATGCCGTACCTCGACATCGTGCGCCGCGTGAAGGACGAGTTCCGCTTCCCGACCTACGTGTACCAGGTCAGCGGCGAATACGCGATGCTGAAGGCCGCCGCGATGAACGGCTGGCTCGATCACGACAAGGTCGTGCTCGAATCGCTGCTCGCGTTCAAGCGCGCCGGCGCCGACGGCGTGCTCACGTACTTCGCGCTCGATGCCGCGCGCCTGCTGAAGGCGCAGCGCTGACCCGGCGCCAGAGGCCGGAAAGCAAAACGGCGACGCACTTCGGTGCGTCGCCGTTTCTTCTTGCCGGTCGATCGAGGGCCGACGCCGTCTTTGTGCGCTCAGGGCATTCGAACGTCTCGGACCCGCGAGCGACGCGCGCCGGTCACACCGTCGGCACGGCCGCGCGATCGAGGCTGCGCAGGAACGTGTCGGGGGCCTGATAGCCGACCACCCGCCCGATTTCCTTGCCGTTGCGATCGAAGAAGATGATCCCGGGCGGGCCGAACAGGTTGAAGCGCTTCAGCAGCGCCTGATCGGCCGGACTGTTCGCGGTGACGTCCGCGCGCACCAGGTGCAGTTGCGCGAGCCTCGCCTGCACGCGCGAATCGGTGAAGGTCAGATGCTCCATCTCCTTGCAGCTCACGCACCAGTCGGCATAGAAATCGAGCATCACCGGCTGGCCCGACGTCTTCAGCAGCGCATCGAGCTCGCCATTCGACCGCACTGACGCGAACGTCGGCCCTTCCGCGCCCGGCGCACCGGCCGCGGGCGGGCCGGCCACGGACGCGGTCGTGCGCGCGGCAAGCACCGCCAGCGGCTTGACGGGATCGGTCGATCCTGCGGCGAGGCCGACGAGCAGCGTGGCCGCCCAGATCGCCAGCGCCGCGCCGAGCCCGCGCCCGAGTCGCCGCCAGATCGACGGCGTGCCCGCGTGCGGCGTGAACAGGCCGAGCGCGGCCGCCGCGACGAGCAGCCACAGCGCGGCCAGCATCATCCGAAACGCCCCGCCGAGCACCGGCCAGACGATCCACAGCGCGGCCGCGAGCAGCACGATGCCGAAGAACACCTTCACGCCATCCATCCACGCGCCCGCGCGAGGCAGCAACGTGCCCGCGCCGACGCCGACGATCAGCAGCGGCACGCCGAGCCCCAGCCCCATCGCGAACAGCGCCGCGCCGCCGAGCAGCGCGTTGCCGGTATGCGCGATGAACGCGAGCACCGCGAACAGCGGCGCCGTCATGCAGGCGCCGACGACGAGCGCCGACAGCGCGCCCATCGCCGCGACCGCCGCGAAGTGGCCGCCCTTGTGGCCGGTCGTCGCGTTGGCGGCGCCGTTCTGCCAGCGCTGCGGCAGTGCGATGTCGATGCCGGAAATCAGCGATGCCGCGAAAGCCGTCAGCAGCACGCCGAAGCTGCCCAGCACCCACGGGTTCTGCAGCCATGCCCCGAGACTCTGCCCGACCAGCGCGGCGGCGATCCCGAGCACCGTGTAGACGAGCGCCATGCCGATCACGTAGGTCAGCGACAGCGCGAAGCCGCGTGCGTGCGTCACGCGCGTGCCCTGGCCGATGATGATCGCCGATACGATCGGAATCATCGGATAGGAGCAGGGCAGGAGGCTCAGCACGACGCCCGCGACGAAATAGAGTGCGACGACCGTGAAGAAGCCCTGGCCTTCGAGCAGCGACTGCGCATAATCGGCGCTCGTGATCTGGTCGAGCCAGCTGCCGGCCGCGTCGTCCCGGCCGGCCGGCGAGGCCGCGGTCGCCGCCGTGGACACCGCGCCGAGCGCGTCGCCGCTCACCTTCACGACATGCTCGGCCGGCGGATAGCAGATTCCTTCGTCCGCGCATCCCTGCGACGTCACCGCGAGCTCGAACGCCCCGGCGGCCTGCTTGACCGGCACGTGGATCACCACGTCACCGCGATAGGTCTCGACGTTCTTCTGGAACGTCTGGTCGAATTTCACATGGCCCGCGGGCAGCTGCGGCTCGCCGAGCGTCGCCTGGCCGCTCTTGACCGCGAACGCGAACCGCTCCCGATACAGGTAATAGCCGTCCGCGACCTTGAAACGCACGTCGACCTGGCCCGGCGACTCGCTGGCGCTGAACTTGAACGCCACCGACGGATCGAGGAAATCGTCGGCGGCCCGGGCGAGCGACATGCCGCCCAGCGTGAACACGAGGAGCGACAGCAGCAGCGCGAGGAGCCGCAATGCATGGATGCGCGCGCGAAGAGCCATACCGTTAAACATGAAATAGACGTTGAGTTTCGCCAGCCACCCACTGGCCGTACTTCGGCGCGGCCGCCGCTTGCCAGGAGACGATTTCGGGCGTGTCGTAAGGATGGTGCGACTGGATGAAGCGCTCCAGCTCGAGCGAGCGCACCGGGCTCGTCTTGAACAGCAGCTGGATTTCTTCGGCCGTTTCGACCTTGCCTTCCCAGTGATAGCGCGACCGGATCGCGCCGAGCTGCGACACACAGGCGGCAAGCCGCGCGGCCAGCGCGCCGTCGGCGAGCGCGTCGGCGGTCGCCGCATCCGGCACCGTCGTCAGCATCAGCACCACGACCATTCGCGCACCTCCAGTTTCGTTCGCCGGCGCATTCGCCAGCTGTTTGCTCCGTATCGTAGCGCACCCTGCGCGATGGTGCCGGCGGCCGCCTGCGGCAATCGACCGCACTCCGCGACCGCCAAGCAAAAAGGGCCAAGCGAATGCTTGACCCTTTTCTGTTACTGCGACGTACCGGGAAGCTTATTCAGCTTCTTGCACGTTTTCCGTTTCGTCGACTTCCGGACGATCCAGCAGCTCGACCAGTGCCATCGGTGCGTTGTCGCCGACGCGGAAGCCGAACTTCAGGATGCGCAGGTAGCCGCCCGGACGGTTCGCGAAACGCGGACCGAGCACGTCGAACAGCTTCGCCACCGAGTCGCGATCGCGCAGGCGGTTGAACGCCAGGCGACGGTTCGCGAGCGACGGCTTCTTGCCGAGCGTGATCAGCGGCTCGACGACCTTACGGAGTTCCTTCGCCTTCGGCAGCGTCGTCTTGATGACTTCGTGCTCGATCAGCGAGTTGGACATGTTGCGGAGCATTGCCAGACGGTGGCTGCTCGTGCGGTTCAGTTTCCGCAGACCATGACGATGGCGCATTTCAGTTTCCTTGATTCAAAGTTTTGATCCAGCTCTTCTATCGCACCTACAGGGGTGCACGGGCCGGTAACGAAAAAAAGCAAGATGCGGATTCTAAAGGAAAATCCGCATCTTGGCCAGTTACAGCAACAACCGGGCTTACTTGTCGAGACCAGCCGGCGGCCAGTTCTCGAGCTTCATGCCCAGCGTGAGACCGCGGGAAGCAAGCACTTCCTTGATCTCGTTGAGCGACTTGCGACCGAGATTCGGCGTCTTCAGCAGCTCGTTTTCCGTGCGCTGGATCAGGTCGCCGATGTAGTAGATGTTCTCGGCCTTCAGGCAGTTCGCCGAACGAACCGTCAGCTCGAGATCGTCCACCGGACGCAGCAGGATCGGATCGATCTGCGGTGCGCGCGACGGTGCTTCCGCTGCCGTCTCCGTGCCTTCCAGCGCCGCGAACACGGACAGCTGGTCGACCAGGATGCGCGCCGATTGACGGATCGCCTCTTCCGGCGTGATCACGCCGCTCGTCTCGATGTTCATCACGAGCTTGTCGAGGTCGGTACGCTGCTCGACACGCGCGCTTTCGACTGCGTAGCTCACGCGGCGAACCGGCGAGAACGATGCATCGAGGACGATGCGGCCGATGATCTTGGCCGTGTCTTCGCCATAGCGACGCACGTTGCCCGGCACATAGCCGCGGCCCTTCTCGATCTTGATCTGCACGTCGAGCTTGCCGCCCTTCGACAGATGCGCGATCACGTGATTCGGGTTGATGACTTCACAATCGTGCGCCAGCTCGATATCGGCTGCCGTGACGATGCCTTCGCCTTCCTTGCGCAGCGTCACCGTCACTTCGTCGCGGTTGTGCAGCTTGAACACCACGCCCTTCAGGTTCAGCAGCAGGTTGACGACGTCCTCTTGCACACCGTCAAGCGTCGAATACTCGTGCACCACGCCCGCGATCGTCACTTCGGTCGGCGCGTAGCCCACCATCGACGACAGCAGCACGCGGCGGAGCGCATTGCCCAAGGTGTGGCCATAGCCGCGTTCGAACGGCTCCATGACCACCTTCGCGTGGTTCTCGCCCAGCGATTCCACGGCGATGATCTTGGGTTTCAGCAAACTGGTTTGCATGGGTTTTCCTTTTCAATACCCTCGGCTCGTTACACCGATAAGGCTGACCGGTAACAACCAGAAAATAAACAGCCGAGGCCCCTCCTTGCATGACGCAATCGGGGTACCTCGGCCGTCAATCGGATTAACGCGAATACAATTCGACGATCAGGCTTTCGTTGATGTCGCCGGCGATGTCGGCGCGTTCCGGCATTTGCTTGAACGTACCTTCGAACTTCTTCGCATCGACTGCAACCCAGCTCGCCAGGCCGCCTTGCTCGGCCAGCGACAGCGCTTCGACGATACGTGCCTGCTTCTTCGCCTTTTCGCGGATCGCGATCACGTCGCCTGCCTTCACTTGCTGCGACGGGACGTTCGCGACGATGCCGTTCACGGTGATCGCCTTGTGGCTCACCAGCTGACGCGCTTCAGCGCGGGTCGAGCCGAAGCCCATGCGGTACACGACGTTGTCGAGGCGCGACTCGAGCAGTTGCAGCAGGTTTTCACCCGTGTTGCCCTTGCGGCGGTCGGCTTCGGCGAAGTAGCGGCGGAACTGACGCTCCAGCACGCCGTAGATGCGCTTGACCTTTTGCTTTTCACGCAGCTGCGTGCCGTAGTCGGACGTACGTGCGCCCGAGGTACGGCCGTGCTGGCCCGGCTTGCTGTCGAGCTTGCACTTGTCGGCGAGCGAGCGGCGTGCGCTCTTCAGGAACAGGTCGGTGCCTTCACGGCGGGACAGCTTGGCCTTAGGGCCGATATAACGTGCCACTTTGCATTCCTTTATCAATCAGTCACGCGGATCGCGATCCGCGCTAGTTCGCGCCCTTTGGGGCGAACGGTGGGCTTAGTCAATCAAAAAAGCACAGCCCGTCGACGCGAAGCGGCGACAGGCATTGCGCCAGCACATCGTCAGATGCGGCGACGCTTCGGCGGACGGCAGCCGTTGTGCGGAACCGGAGTGACATCCGAAATCGCGGTGATCTTGATGCCGAGGCCGTGCAGTGCGCGCACTGCCGACTCGCGACCCGGGCCCGGGCCCTTGATCCGCACTTCCAGATTCTTCACGCCATATTCCATCGCCACACGACCGGCCGACTCAGCAGCAACCTGAGCAGCGAACGGCGTCGACTTGCGCGAGCCCTTGAAGCCCTGGCCGCCCGACGTCGCCCATGCCAGTGCATTGCCCTGGCGATCGGTGATCGTGATGATCGTGTTGTTGAACGACGCGTGAACGTGAACCACGCCTTCAGCGACGTTCTTCTTGACCTTCTTGCGAACGCGTTGCGCCGCGGTGTTCGAAGCCTTAGCCATTACGTTTTCCTGTAACTGTCAGTTCCGCTTACTTCTTCAGCGCTTGCGCTGCACGACGCGGACCCTTGCGAGTACGTGCGTTCGTACGCGTACGCTGACCGCGCATCGGCAGGCCCTTGCGGTGACGAACGCCACGGTAGCAGCCGAGATCCATCAGGCGCTTGATGTTCATCGTCACTTCACGGCGCAGATCGCCTTCGACGACAAACTTGCCCACTTCTTCACGCAGCTTTTCCAGGTCTGCGTCGGTCAGATCCTTGACCTTCTTCGAAAAATCGACGCCAGCTGCCGCGCAGATGCTGCGCGAACGGGTGCGGCCGATACCGAAGATAGCCGTCAGGCCGATCTCGGTATGCTGGTGATTCGGGATGTTAACCCCTGCGATACGAGCCATTGTTTTTCCTCAAACAAAAAGCGCAAACAAACGCGCGGTCAGCCTTGGCGCTGCTTGTGGCGCGGATCCGAGCTGCAGATCACGCGAACGACGCCTTTGCGCTTGATGATCTTGCAATTGCGGCAAATGCGCTTAACCGATGCCATCACTTTCATGATATTACCCTTTTTTCAAATCACTTCGCCCGGAACACGATCCGCGCACGCGACAGATCGTAAGGCGTCAATTCAACCGTCACCTTGTCGCCCGGGAGAATGCGGATGTAGTGCATCCGCATCTTTCCGGAGATATGCCCCAACACGACATGGCCGTTCTCCAGCTTCACGCGGAAGGTCGCATTCGGAAGGTTTTCGATCACCTCGCCCTGCATCTGGATTACATCGTCCTTGGCCATAAGTCCTTTCAACGCATTGGGATGTTGCCGCCCTTGAAGTTAGCCTTCTTGAGCAGCGACTCATACTGTTGCGACATAACGTACGACTGCACCTGCGCCATGAAGTCCATCGTGACGACGACAATGATCAGCAGCGACGTTCCACCAAAATAAAACGGCACGTTCCAGCGCAGCACCAGAAACTCCGGCAGCAGACACACGAAGACGATGTAGATCGCACCGGCCAGCGTCAGACGCGTGAGGATGCGGTCGATGTATCGCGCAGTCTGCTCGCCCGGACGGATGCCCGGCACGAACGCGCCGCTCTTCTTCAGGTTGTCCGCGGTTTCCCTGCTGTTGAACACCAGTGCGGTGTAGAAGAAGCAGAAAAACACGATTGCCAGCGTGTACAGCAGCACATAGACCGGCTGGCCCGGCTTCAGCGCCTCCGCCACGTTATGCAGCGTGTTGGAGAACCAGCTTCCCGACGGCTGACCCGTGCTGAACCAGCCGAGGATGGTTGCCGGGAACAGGATGATCGACGATGCGAAGATCGGCGGAATCACGCCCGACATGTTCAGCTTCAGCGGCAGGTGAGACGACTGCCCGCCGTAGATCTTGTTGCCGACCTGGCGCTTCGCGTAGTTCACGAGGATCTTGCGCTGACCGCGTTCGATGAACACGACCAGGTAAGTCACCGCGGCGATCAGAACGACAATGATGATCGCCGAGAACGGCCCCATCGAACCCGTCTTCACCAGCTCGAGCAACCCACCGACGGCATTCGGGAACCCTGCTGCGATCCCGCCGAAGATGATGATCGAGATACCGTTGCCCAGACCTCGCTCGGTGATCTGCTCACCCAGCCACATCAGGAACATCGTGCCGGTTACCAGCGTCACGACCGTCGTCAGACGGAACAGCATGCCGGGGTCGGTGACGAGGCCCGGCTGGTTTTCCAGCGCGGCCGCGATACCGAACGCCTGGAAGGTCGCGAGCACCACGGTGAAATACCGCGTGTACTGCGTGATCTTCCGTTGCCCTGCCTGCCCTTCCTTCTTCAGCGCTTCGAGCTGCGGCGAGACGATCGCCATCAGCTGCATGATGATCGACGCCGAGATGTACGGCATGATCCCCAGCGCGAAGATCGTGAAGCGGGAAAGCGCGCCACCCGAGAACATGTTGAACATGCCCAGGATGCCGCCCGCCTGGCTCTGGAACAGCTTAGCCAGTTGATCCGGATCGATGCCCGGCACGGGGATGTGCGCGCCGATGCGATAGACGATCAGCGCCAGGAGCAGGAACATCGCTCGCCGGCGCAGATCGCCGAATTTCGCCGTGCTTCGACCGGGTTTTGCAAGACTCGGGCTGTTAGCCAAGTACTTTCTCCGATGCAAATGCTAGAGACGACGCGCTAGGCGTGTCACTCGGCAAACGAACCGCCAGCCGCTTCGATCGCAGCGCGCGCACCCTTGGTGGCGCCGAGACCCTTCACGACGATCTTGCGCTTCAGTTCACCGGTGGCGATGATCTTTGCGCTCTTCGTCAGCTCGCCGACCAGGCCGGCTTGCTTCAGTGCGAGCAGATCGATTTCGTCGACCGGCAGCTTCTCGAGGTCGCCCAGGCGCACTTCACCGACGAATTCCTTCGTCAGCGACGTGAAGCCGCGCTTCGGCAGACGACGTTGCAGCGGCATCTGACCGCCTTCGAAGCCGACCTTGTGGAAGCCGCCCGAACGCGATTTCTGACCCTTGTGACCACGGCCAGCCGTCTTGCCGAGGCCCGAACCGATGCCGCGGCCGACGCGACGCTTGGCGTGCTTGGCGCCAGCGGCCGGCTTCAGGTTATTCAATTCCATATCAACTCCTTGATCCGTAGTCGGCCGCTTACGCGATGACCTTAACCAGGTACGAGACCTTGTTGATCATGCCGCGGACCGCCGGCGTATCCTGCAGCTCGCTAACCGAATTGAGTCGGCGCAGGCCCAGGCCACGCACGGTCGCGCGGTGCGATTCGCGGGTCCCGATCAGGCTCTTGACGAGCTGAACCTTGACAGTTTTTTCAGACATGGTGACCACCCGGGCTTAGCCCAAAATTTCTTCGACGGACTTGCCGCGCTTCGCCGCGATGTCTGCCGGGGTGGACTGCTTGCGCAGGCCGTCCAGCGTCGCACGGACGAGGTTGTACGGGTTCGTCGAACCGTGGCTCTTCGCCACGACGTTTTGAACGCCCATCACGTCGAACACTGCGCGCATCGGGCCGCCGGCGATCACGCCAGTACCGTCCTTCGCCGGAGCGAGGAGGACTGCCGATGCGCCGTGCTTGCCGTGCACTTCGTGCTGCAGCGTGCCGTTCTTGAGCGGCACCTTGAACATGTTGCGGCGAGCTTGTTCCATTGCCTTCTGGACGGCAACCGGCACTTCCTTCGCCTTGCCCTTGCCCATACCGATGCGGCCATCGCCGTCGCCGACCACGGTCAGTGCGGCGAAGCCGAGAATACGGCCACCCTTCACGACCTTGGTCACGCGGTTGACCGAAATCATCTTTTCACGAAGGCCGTCGTCGCGCTCGTCAGCCTGAACTTTCGCTTGCATCTTTGCCATGACGAATTCCTTCCTTAGAACTTGAGCCCGGCTTCGCGAGCCGCCTCAGCCAGCGCCTTCACGCGGCCGTGGTAGCGGAAGCCCGAGCGGTCGAAGGCGACGGATTCGATGCCGGCGGCCTTGGCCTTTTCGGCGATACGCTTGCCGATCAGGGTCGCAGCGGCAACGTTGCCGCCCTTGCCCGACTTGTCGGCGAGCTCAGCGCGCACTTCGGCTTCGAGCGTCGACGCGCTTGCCAGCACCTTGGTGCCGCACGGCGAGAACACTTGCGCGTAGATGTGCGTATTCGTGCGATGCACGGCGAGACGCGCGACCTGCAGCTCAGCGATCTTGATACGCGTCTGGCGAGCGCGGCGCAGGCGAGATTGAGTCTTATCCATGATTGCGCACCCTTACTTCTTCTTCGTTTCTTTGAGGATCACAACCTCGTCGGAATAGCGCACGCCCTTGCCCTTGTAGGGCTCCGGCGGACGGTAGCCGCGGACTTCCGCTGCCACTTGCCCGACTTTCTGCTTGTCGATCCCCTTGATCACGATTTCGGTTTGCGTCGGGGTTTCAGCCTTGACGCCTTCCGGCATCTGGTGCACCACCGGGTGCGAGAAACCCAGCGACAGGTTCAGCTTGTCGCCTTGCGCTTGCGCACGATAACCGACGCCAACCAGCGTCAGCTTGCGCTCGAAACCCTTGGTCACGCCGTGCACGGCATTCGCGATGATCGCGCGCATCGTGCCCGACAGTGCATTTGCTTCGCGGCTTTCGTCCGCCGGCGACAGGTTCAGCGTGCCGTCGTTGTTCGCCACGTTCACGAGCGGGTTGACCGCTTGCGTGATGGTGCCCAGCGGGCCCTTGACGGTGATTGCACCGTCGGCCAGCTTGACTTCCGCGCCTTGCAGCGCGATCGGGCTCTTACCTACTCGAGACATGTTTCTCTCTCCTCGGCCTTAAGCGACGTAGCAGATGACTTCGCCGCCGACGCCCGTAGCGCGCGCCTTGCGGTCGGTCATCACGCCCTTCGGCGTCGACACGATAGCAACACCGAGGCCATTCATGACCTGCGGAATCTCGTTACGGCCGCGGTACACGCGCAGGCCCGGCTTCGACACGCGCTCGAGGCGCTCGATGACCGGACGACCAGCGTAGTACTTCAGCGCGATGTTCAGCTCAGCCTTCGCGCCTTCGGTCTTCACCGCGAAATCGTCGATATAACCTTCGTCCTTGAGGACTTGTGCGATTGCAACCTTGACCTTCGACGAGGGCATCGCGACCGATACCTTCTCGACCATCTGCGCGTTGCGGATGCGAGTCAGCATATCGGCGATAGGATCACTCATGCTCATTTATGTTTCTCCTATTACCAGCTCGCCTTGGTCAGGCCAGGAATCTCGCCACGGAATGCGATTTCACGAATCTTGTTGCGCGCGAGGCCGAATTTACGGAACGTGCCACGCGGACGGCCCGTAATCGCGCAGCGGTTGCGCTGGCGGGTCGGGTTTGCGTTGCGGGGCAGTTGCTGCAGCTCCAGGCGTGCTTCGTAGCGCTCTTCTTCCGACTTGCTTTGGTCTTCGATGATCGCCTTCAGCGCTTCGCGCTTTGCTGCGAACTTCGCGACCAGGCGGGCGCGCTTCTTTTCACGTTCGATCAGTGCCAGTTTAGCCACGGTAACCTCAGTTTCTGAACGGGAACTTGAAGCTGGCGAGCAGAGCCTTCGCTTCGTCGTCGGTCTTCGCAGTGGTCGTGATGCTGATGTTCAGCCCACGCAGCGCGTCGATCTTGTCGTAATCGATTTCGGGGAAAATGATCTGCTCTTTCACACCGATGTTGTAGTTGCCGCGGCCATCGAAAGCACGACCCGACACACCGCGGAAGTCACGCACGCGGGGCAGGGCAACGGTCACGAAACGGTCGAGGAATTCGTACATCGCGCGACCACGCAGCGTCACCATCGCGCCGATCGGGTAGCCCTGGCGGATCTTGAAGCCTGCGATTGCCTTGCGCGCCTTCGTCACAACCGGCTTCTGACCAGCGATCTTCGTCAGGTCGCCAACGGCGTTCTCGATGATCTTCTTGTCAGCGATCGCTTCGCCAAGACCCATGTTCAGCGTGATCTTGGTGATGCGCGGCACTTCCATGACCGACTTGTAACCGAACTTCTCGATCAGGCCGGGCACAACCTTTTCTTTGTAAAACTCTTGAAAACGAGCCATTTTTTACTCCGCTGCGTCAGGCGCTCAGTACGGCACCGGTCGTCTTCAGGAAGCGAACCTTCTTGCCTTCCTCGACCTTGATGCCAACACGCGACGCCTTGCCATTCGCGTCGACCAGTGCGACGTTCGAAATATGGAGGGGCATCGTCTTCGCTTCCACGCCGCCCGTCGTACCCTTCATCGGGTTCGGCTTCACATGCTTCTTGACGAGGTTGATACCTTCAACCGTCACATGCTCGGCGCCGACAGCCAGCACGACGCCGCGCTTGCCCTTGTCCTTGCCTGCGATGACGATGACTTCGTCACCCTTGCGAATCTTGTTCATCGCGACTCCTTACAGCACTTCCGGCGCCAGCGAAACGATCTTCATGAATCGTTCGCTACGCAGCTCACGCGTGACCGGCCCGAAGATACGGGTGCCGATCGGCTCGAGCTTGTTATTCAAAAGCACAGCGGCGTTGCCGTCGAACTTGATCAGCGAGCCGTCTTGACGGCGAACACCCTTGGCGGTGCGGACCACCACGGCGTTGTAGATTTCGCCTTTCTTCACGCGCCCGCGCGGCGTTGCCTCTTTGACGCTCACCTTGATGATGTCGCCAATGCTGGCATAACGACGCTTCGAGCCGCCGAGCACCTTGATGCACATGACTTCACGTGCACCCGTGTTGTCGGCTACTTCGAGCCGAGATTCGGTCTGGATCATGGTTTGTCTTTCCCAACTTAATCCGGATGCACCACCATGATGCATTCGGTCAGTCTTGGTCCCGTCAGCCAATCGGCTGCTTGGGTTGGAACAGCAGCGACGGCAAACGAAACCCGCCATCGCAATTCGGTGAATCTTTCGGAGCAGGCTGGCGCCCGTCCGCTTCCCCCACCAACTTCGCCCGCGACGGGGCTCCCATAAAGAGGGAAGACCGGGATTATAACAAATAATCCCGGTCACGCAAGCAAAAACTTTGCGATTTCAAGCACTTCGTGGAGAAGTGCCTGTTACTGCCCTACTGCTCGCCCGCTCAGATGACGCGGGCTGCTTCGACGAGGCGCGACACCGTCCAGGCCTTCGTCTTCGAAACAGGACGAGTTTCCTGGATTTCGACGAGATCGCCTTCGTTGCAGGTGTTCGCTTCATCGTGCGCGTGGTACTTCTTCGAGCGCACGACATACTTGCCGTAGATCGGATGCTTGACGCGGTGCTCGATCAGCACGGTGACGGTCTTGTCCATCTTGTTGCTGACGACCCGACCGACCAGCGTCCGCTTCAGCGAGGTTTTCACGCTATCGTTCATTTCTGGTTCGCCTTCTGAGTCATGACGGTCCGCACACGTGCGATGTCGCGACGAACCTTCTTCAGCTGGCTCGTGTTCGTGAGCTGCTGGGTCGCGAGTTGCATGCGCAGGCCGAATTGCGCCTTCAGCAGGTCCGCCAGCTCCTTGTTGAGCGCGGCCTGGTCTTTCTGGAGAAGTTCGGAAGCCTTCATGTTTTCTCCTTAGGCGCCGAGCTGACGAACGATGAACGCCGTCTTCAGCGGCAGCTTAGCTGCAGCCAGACGGAACGCTTCGCGTGCCAGTTCTTCGGATACGCCGTCCATTTCATACAGCATCTTGCCCGGCTGAATCTCGGCAACGTAGTACTCCGGGTTACCCTTACCGTTACCCATACGTACTTCGGCCGGCTTCTGCGAAATCGGCTTGTCCGGGAAAATGCGAATCCAGATGCGGCCGCCACGCTTGATGTGACGCGTCATGGCACGACGCGCCGCTTCAATTTGACGCGCGGTCAAACGGCCGCGACCGATCGCCTTCAGGCCGAATTCACCGAACGACACCGCGTTGCCGCGCGTCGCCTTGCCGGTGTTACGACCCTTCTGCTCTTTGCGATACTTCCTGCGTTTCGGTTGCAGCATCGTTATTCTCCAGTCTTGCCGTCTTCCGGCTTGCCGGCGCCACGGCGCGGTGCGCCACGGCGAGCACCCGGAGCGCCGCCTTCGCCGTCACGGCGCGGACGACGGTCGCCCGGGCGCGCATTGCGACGCGGACGCTTGTCTTCGGCTACTTCTTCCACCACCGGCGCGTCGTTGCGGCCAAGGGTATCGCCCTTGTACACCCACACCTTGACGCCGATGATCCCGTAGGTCGTCTTCGCTTCCGAAGTCGCGTAGTCGATGTCGGCACGCAGCGTGTGAAGCGGCACGCGACCTTCGCGATACCACTCCGTACGTGCGATTTCGATACCGTTCAGACGGCCCGCGCTCATGATCTTGATGCCCTGGGCACCCAGGCGCATCGCGTTCTGCATCGCACGCTTCATCGCGCGACGGAACATGATCCGGCGCTCGAGCTGTTGCGTGATCGAGTCAGCGATCAGCTGCGCATCGGTTTCCGGCTTGCGGATCTCTTCGATGTTGACGTGAACCGGAACGCCCATGCGGCGTTGCAGTTCCGTCTTCAGCAGTTCGATATCCTCGCCCTTCTTGCCGATGACGACACCCGGACGCGAGCTGAAAATCGTGATGCGCGCGTTCTTTGCCGGACGCTCGATGACGACGCGACCGACCGAAGCGTTCTTCAGCTTCTTCTTCAGGTATTCACGAACACCGATGTCTTCCTTCAACATCGCCGCGAAATTGTTGTTGTTCGCGTACCAACGCGACGCCCAATTGCGGCTGACGGCCAAACGGAAGCCAGTCGGATGAATTTTCTGTCCCATCGTATGACCCCTTAATTCCCGACCGTCACAGTGATGTGACAGGATTGCTTCTCAATGCGGTTGCCGCGACCCTTTGCGCGCGCGGTGAACCGCTTGAGCGACGCAGCCTTGTCGACGTAGATGCTCTTGATCTTGAGCTCGTCGATATCGGCGCCTTCGTTGTGCTCCGCATTCGCGATCGCCGACAGCACGACCTTCTTCACGATGCCAGCCGCCTTCTTCGGCGAGAACGTCAGAACGTTCAGCGCCTTGTCGACCGGCAAACCGCGGATCTGGTCAGCCACAAGGCGCGTCTTCTGCGCCGAGATGCGGGCACCGCGATGAATTGCTTTCACTTCCATCTTGATTGCCCCTTATTTCTTGGCCTTCTTGTCGGCCGCGTGACCCTTGAACGTACGGGTCAGTGCGAACTCGCCAAGCTTGTGGCCGACCATGTTTTCCGAGATGTACACCGGAACGTGTTGACGGCCGTTGTGAACGGCGATCGTCAGACCGATGAAATCCGGGAGGATCGTCGAGCGACGCGACCAGGTCTTGATCGGCTTCTTGTCGCGCGAAGCTGCAGCCGCCTCAACTTTCTTCAGCAAATGGGCGTCGCAGAACGGACCTTTTTTAACAGAACGTGCCATTGCCTACTCCTTAACGCTTGTGACGGCGCTGGACGATCATCGTCGTCGTGCGCTTGTTGCGACGCGTACGGAAGCCCTTCGTCGGCGTGCCCCACGGGCTCACCGGGTCGCGGCCCGCAGCGGTACGGCCTTCACCACCACCGTGCGGGTGGTCGATCGGGTTCATTGCCACGCCACGCACCGTCGGGCGGATACCGCGCCAGCGGTTTGCACCTGCCTTGCCGATCTGGCGCAGGCTGTGCTCTTCGTTGCCGACTTCACCGATCGTTGCACGGCACTCGATGTGCACGCGGCGGATTTCGCCCGAACGCAGACGAACCTGCGCGTACACGCCTTCACGTGCGAGCAGCATTGCCGACGTACCAGCCGAACGCGCCATTTGCGCGCCCTTGCCCGGCAGCATTTCGATGCAGTGGATCGTCGTACCGACCGGAATGTTACGGATCGGCAGCGTGTTGCCTGCGCGGATCGGCGCTTCCGAGCCCGACATCAGCTGCTGGCCAACCGTCACGCCCTTCGGCGCGATGATGTAGCGGCGCTCGCCGTCTGCGTACAGCACCAGCGCGATGTTCGCGCTGCGGTTCGGGTCGTACTCGAGACGCTCGACCTTCGCCGGGATGCCGTCCTTCGTGCGACGGAAATCGATCACGCGGTAGTGCTGCTTGTGACCACCACCCTGGTGACGCGTCGTGATGCGACCATTGTTGTTGCGACCGGCCTTCGAGCTCTGCGTGTCGAGCAGCGCAGCGTGCGGCTTGCCCTTGTGCAGATCCTTGTTGACGATCTTGACCATCGCGCGGCGGCCCGGCGATGTCGGTTTGACTTTGACGATTGCCATGGTTAGTTGGCCTCCGCTTCAAAGTTGATTTCCTGGCCGGGCTTCAGGCACACGTATGCCTTCTTCACGTCCTTGCGGCGGCCCATCGAACGGCCGAAGCGCTTTTGCTTGCCCTTCTGAACCAGCACGTTGACGGAATCAACTTCAACCTTGAACAGCAGCTCGACAGCCGCCTTCACTTCCTGCTTCGTGGCATCCGGTGCGACTTCGAACACGACTTGCTCGTTCTTGTCGGCAACCAGCGTCGCCTTTTCGGAAATCACCGGTGCGAGCAGGACCTGCATCAAACGATGATCGTTCTTGCGAATCTCGCTCATGACAGCAACTCCTCGATCTGGGCGACCGCAGCCTTCGTGACCAGCACTTTCTTGAAGTAGATCAGCGACAGCGGGTCAGCGTAGCGCGGCTCGACAACTGCCACGTGCGGCAGGTTGCGCGAAGCCAGGTACAGGTTTTCGTCGACCGTGTCGGTGATGATCAACACGGATTCGAGGCCCATGGCCTTGAACTTTTCGGCCAGCAGCTTGGTCTTCGGCGCTTCGAGAACGATGTCCTCGACGACCGACAGACGGCCTTCGCGGGCCAGCTGCGAGAAGATCGAGCAGAGGCCTGCGCGATGCATCTTCTTGTTGACCTTGTGCGAGAAGTTTTCTTCCGGCGAGTTCGGGAAGATACGACCACCGCCACGCCACAGCGGGCTCGACGACATACCGGCACGAGCACGGCCCGTACCCTTCTGGCGCCACGGCTTCTTGGTCGTGTGCTTGACCTGCTCACGGTCCTTCTGCGCGCGGTTACCCTGGCGAGCGTTCGCCTGGTAAGCGACGACAACTTGGTGGATCAGCGCTTCGTTGTAGTCACGGCCGAACACGACGTCCGACGCGTTAACCACCGCACCTTCCTGACCATTTGCGTTCAGGAGCTTGAGTTCCATTATTTCGCCCCCTTGGTCTTCACGGCCGGCGTCACGAAAACCTTGCCGCCCTTCGCACCCGGAATCGCGCCCTTGACCAGCAGCAGCTTGCGCTCTGCGTCGATACGAGCGATTTCGAGGTTCTGCACCGTCACCGTCACGTCACCCATGTGACCCGTCATGCGCTTGCCCGGGAACACGCGACCCGGATCCTGCGCCATACCGATCGAGCCCGGCACGTTGTGCGAGCGCGAGTTACCGTGGGATGCACGACCCGAACCGAAGTTGTAACGCTTGATGGTACCGGCGTAGCCCTTACCGATCGACACGCCTTGCACGTCGACCTTCTGGCCCACTTCGAACAGGTCCGGACCGACGATGGCGCCGTTCGACAGCTCGGCTGCCTTGGCCGCATCGATGCGGAATTCCTTGAGGATTTCACCGGCTTCGACACCGGCTTTGGCGAGATGACCTGCCAGCGGCTTCGTCACGCGCGATGCACGACGGGAGCCGAATGCAACCTGCACGGCCGTGTAGCCGTCGGTTTCAACAGTCTTGATCTGCGTCACGCGGTTGTCCGACACGTCCAGCACGGTGACGGGAATCGAATCCCCTTCAGCCGTGAAGATACGGGTCATACCAACCTTGCGACCTACGAGTCCAAGGCTCATCGTTTTCTCCATTCCCGACTGCGATTGGTCGGGGCTGATTTACAAAATGCCGGGCACGCAAGGCCCGACTTTTTTACGCGAATACGCGAAAAGCCTAGCATTATAGCCGGGCCATTCGTTTTCTGCAAGCAATCAAAGACTTAGCGCCGCCCGGCTGACCGGGCGGCGCTGAAAGCCTTACTGCAGCTTGATTTCCACGTCGACGCCTGCCGGCAGATCGAGCTTCATCAGCGCGTCGACCGTCTTGTCGGTCGGATCGACGATGTCCATCAGGCGCTGGTGGGTACGGATTTCGAGCTGGTCGCGCGACGTCTTGTTGACGTGCGGCGAACGCAGGATGTCAAAACGCTGGATGCGCGTCGGCAGCGGCACCGGGCCACGGACGATTGCGCCAGTCCGCTTCGCCGTGTCGACGATTTCGGCAGCCGATTGATCGATCAGACGATAGTCGAAAGCCTTCAGACGAATGCGGATTTTCTGTTGCTGCATGACGATTCCTTGAAAAGAGCGAGGCGATATTGCATCGCCGGACACCAAAAGAACGCGAAACCCGAAGCCTGCGGGGAGCGAGGCGCCGGATCCCGAACGGTACTTCCACTGCTAAGCCCGCGATTCTACACGAAAAAATAAAGCGGTGGTGCGGGTTTGTCGTCGCCCGCAACGGGGCGCCGGAAACACAAAACCGGGTGCCGGCACAAGCCGGGCACCCGGTTTCGACGGTACAGCCGCGTACCGTGGAATCGCAGGCCCCGCCGGGGCCCGCGGATCGCCGATATTACTCGATGATCTTGGCGACGACGCCCGCGCCGACGGTACGGCCGCCTTCGCGGATTGCGAAGCGCAGACCTTCTTCCATCGCGATCGGCGCAATCAGCTTCACCGTGATCGACACGTTGTCGCCCGGCATCACCATTTCCTTGTCCTTCGGCAGCTCGATCGAGCCCGTCACGTCCGTCGTACGGAAGTAGAACTGCGGACGGTAGTTGTTGAAGAACGGCGTGTGACGGCCACCTTCGTCCTTGCTCAGCACGTACACTTCAGCCGTGAAGTGCGTGTGCGGCGTGATCGAACCCGGCTTCGCCAGAACCTGGCCGCGCTCCACGTCTTCACGCTTCGTGCCGCGCAGCAGGATACCGACGTTGTCGCCTGCCTGACCCTGGTCCAGCAGCTTGCGGAACATTTCAACGCCCGTGCAGGTCGTCTTCACCGTCGGCTTGATACCGACGATTTCGATTTCCTCGCCGACCTTGATGATGCCGCGCTCGACACGACCCGTCACCACCGTACCGCGGCCCGAGATCGAGAACACGTCTTCCACCGGCATCAGGAACGCGCCGTCAACTGCACGCTCCGGCGTCGGGATGTACGTGTCCAGCGCGTCGGCCAGGTTCATGATCGCCACTTCACCCAGCTCGCCCGTGTCGCCTTCCAGCGCCAGCTTCGCCGAACCCTTCACGATCGGCGTGTCGTCGCCCGGGAAGTCGTACTTCGACAGCAGTTCGCGAACTTCCATCTCGACCAGCTCGAGCAGTTCAGCGTCGTCCACCATGTCGCACTTGTTCAGGAACACGATGATGTACGGAACGCCAACCTGACGCGCCAGCAGGATGTGCTCACGCGTTTGCGGCATCGGGCCGTCTGCTGCCGAGCAAACCAGGATTGCGCCGTCCATCTGCGCCGCGCCCGTGATCATGTTCTTCACGTAGTCAGCGTGGCCCGGGCAGTCGACGTGTGCGTAGTGGCGGTTCGCCGTTTCGTACTCGACGTGCGCGGTGTTGATCGTGATACCACGTGCCTTTTCTTCCGGCGCCGCGTCGATCTGGTCGTATGCCTTCGCTTCGCCGCCGAACTTCTTCGTCAGCACGGTCGTGATCGCCGCCGTCAGCGTCGTCTTGCCGTGGTCAACGTGACCAATCGTACCAACGTTCACGTGCGGCTTGGTCCGCTCAAACTTCTCTTTTGCCATGATTCTCTTCTTTCAAAAAATAATCGGTTGGTAGATGCAGCTTACTTCGACTTCGCGCTGATGATCGCGTCGGCAACGTTCTTCGGAGCTTCGGCGTAGTGCTTGAACTCCATCGTGTACGTTGCACGGCCTTGCGTCAGCGAGCGCAGCGACGTCGAGTAGCCGAACATTTCCGACAGCGGCACTTCCGCACGGACGATCTTGCCGCCGCCGACCATGTCTTCCATGCCCTGGACGATACCGCGACGGCCCGACAGGTCGCCCATCACGTTGCCCATGTAGTCTTCCGGCGTCTCGACTTCAACAGCCATCATCGGCTCGAGCACGACCGGGTTCGCCTTGCGCATCGCTTCCTTGAACGCCATCGAACCGGCCATGCGGAACGCGTTTTCGTTCGAGTCGACGTCGTGGTACGAACCGAACGTCAGGTGGACCTTCACGTCGACGACCGGGAAGCCTGCCAGCACGCCCGACTTCAGCGTGTCCTGGATACCCTTGTCGACCGCCGGGATGTATTCGCGCGGAATCACACCACCCTTGATCTCGTCGAAGAACTCGTAGCCCTTGCCCTGCTCGTTCGGCTCGAGCGTGATGACCGCGTGACCGTACTGGCCGCGACCACCCGACTGCTTGACGAACTTGCCGTCGACGTCCTTCGCCGTCGAGCGGATCGTTTCGCGGTACGCAACCTGCGGCTTGCCGACGGTCGCTTCCACGCCGAATTCACGCTTCATCCGGTCGACCAGAATTTCGAGGTGGAGCTCGCCCATGCCCGAAATGATGGTCTGGCCCGACTCTTCGTCGGTCTGGACGCGGAACGACGGATCTTCCTGCGCCAGACGGTTCAGCGCAAGGCCCATCTTTTCCTGGTCAGCCTTGGTCTTCGGCTCGACCGCCTGCGAAATCACCGGCTCCGGGAACACCATGCGCTCGAGCACGATCGGGTGTGCCGGATCGCACAGCGTGTCGCCCGTGGTCGCTTCCTTCAGGCCGACCGCAGCCGCGATGTCGCCTGCGCGGACTTCCTTGATTTCTTCACGCTGGTTCGCGTGCATCTGCAGAATACGGCCGAGGCGTTCCTTCTTGCCCTTGGTCGAGTTCAGCAGCGTGTCGCCCGAGTTGACGACGCCCGAATACACGCGGAAGAAGATCAGCTGGCCGACGAACGGGTCGGTCATGATCTTGAACGCGAGCGACGAGAACTTCTCTTCGTCGGACGCCTTGCGCTCGGCTTCTTCACCGCTCTCCAGCTCGCCCTTGACCGGCGGGATGTCGACCGGCGACGGCAGGAAGTCGATCACGGCGTCGAGCATGCGCTGCACGCCCTTGTTCTTGAACGCGGTACCGCACAGCATCGGCTGGATTTCGCATGCGATCGTACGGTCGCGCAGCGCCTTGACGATGTCGGCTTCCGGCAGATCGCCTTCTTCCAGGTACTTGTTCATCAGGTCTTCGCTGGCTTCCGCAGCCGCTTCGACCATCTTTTCACGCCATTCGTTGCAGGTGTCGGCGAGCTCGGCCGGGATGTCGACGTAGTCGAACTTCGTGCCTTGCGACGCCTCGTCCCAAATGATCGCCTTCATCTTCAGCAGATCGACGACGCCCTTGAAGTTCTCTTCCGCGCCGATCGGCACCACGACCGGAACCGGGTTCGCCTTCAGGCGCAGACGGAGCTGGTCGTAGACCTTGAAGAAGTTCGCGCCGGTACGGTCCATCTTGTTGACGAACGCGAGACGCGGCACCTTGTACTTGTTCGCCTGGCGCCACACCGTTTCCGACTGCGGCTGCACGCCGCCCACTGCGCAGTACACCATGCACGCGCCGTCGAGCACGCGCATCGAACGCTCGACTTCGATCGTGAAGTCGACGTGACCCGGGGTGTCGATGATGTTGATGCGGTGTTCCGGATAGTTGCCGCCCATGCCCTTCCAGAAGGCCGTGGTAGCAGCGGACGTGATCGTGATGCCACGCTCCTGCTCCTGCTCCATCCAGTCCATCGTTGCTGCACCGTCGTGAACTTCACCAATCTTGTGGTTCACGCCGGTGTAAAACAGAATGCGCTCGGTCGTCGTCGTCTTGCCGGCGTCGATGTGAGCGCTAATACCGATGTTGCGGTAGCGCTCGATGGGAGTCTTGCGAGCCACTTTGATCCTCTACTGGGTTGGCGTGATGCGACCCTGTCGCATCACGCCTCAACACAAACGGGCGAGGCGCTTGAAAAGCGCACCCGCCCGGAATTTTTTCCGCTAAAAGCCCAGCCTGGCGCTTAGAAACGGAAATGCGAGAATGCGCGGTTGGCTTCCGCCATGCGGTGAACCTCATCGCGCTTCTTCATCGCGCCGCCACGGCCTTCGGCCGCTTCGGACAGTTCGCCAGCAAGGCGCAGAGCCATCGACTTCTCGCTGCGCTTCTTCGCAGCCTCACGCAACCAGCGCATCGCCAATGCCATACGACGCGACGGGCGCACTTCGACCGGAACCTGATAGTTGGCACCACCAACGCGACGGCTCTTCACTTCGACCACCGGCTTCACGTTGTTGAGCGCAACCGTGAACACTTCCAGCGGGTCCTTGCCACCCTTGGTCTGGATTTGTTCGAATGCGCCATAAACGATGCGTTCAGCGACCGACTTCTTGCCGGACAGCATCAGCATGTTCATGAACTTGGCTACATCTACGTTGCCGTACTTCGGATCCGGCAACACTTCCCGCTTGGGGACTTCGCGACGACGCGGCATGTTTCTTCCTTTACCTGTTCAGTTGGAGCTGTTTCTCAGCCCCGCGGCCACCAACTAACCCGATCACATCTTCAAGACTAACCAGCTTGGCCGGGTGACCACTTACTCGACAGCACCGGCAATCCGGCACCACCGCCTTGACCGCCCAGAGGCGATCCCTAATCGAACACTGCTTACTTCGCAGCCTTCGCACGCTTCGCGCCGTACTTCGAGCGCGCCTGCTTACGGTCCTTGACGCCCTGGGTATCCAGCGAGCCGCGAACCATGTGGTAACGCACACCCGGCAAGTCCTTCACACGGCCGCCGCGGATCAGCACAACCGAGTGTTCCTGCAGGTTGTGGCCTTCACCGCCGATGTACGAAATCACTTCGAAGCCGTTCGTCAGACGAACCTTGGCGACCTTACGGAGTGCCGAGTTCGGCTTCTTCGGCGTCGTCGTGTACACACGGGTGCACACGCCGCGACGCTGGGGGCAGTCCTGCAGGGCCGGGCTCTTGCTCTTCGTCGTTTCCGACTGACGGCCTTTGCGAACCAGTTGGTTGATGGTTGGCATTGTTTATTCCTGAAATTGAACAAAATCCGCACATCGATTTCGGGCAAAGCGAGAATCGAGGTGCGATTGACCTCCGGATCCGGAAAACGGGCACGAACTTTCGCACGCGACCTGTCCCACCAAGAACCGGAACCTAGCATCATATTCCGGAAATACCAAGCAAGTCAACGGCTTGCGTGATTTTCCGGCCGCGCGGCCGGGGGCGGGAAACGATCCCGTCAGGCGGATTCGACGACGTCGATGATCTCGGCGCCGAAACGCTCGAGCTTGCGGATACCCATGCCCGGAATATGACGCAGATCGTCGATCGTCTCCGGCGCGTTGCGCGCGATCTCGGCCAGGGTCGCATCGTGGAAGATCACATAAGCCGGCACGCCGTCGGCCTTGGCCGTCTCGGCGCGCCACGCGCGCAGCGCGTCCCAGCGCGCGCGTTCGCGCGTGCTCATGCCGGTCGTCGGATCGACGCGCGTACCGCTGCGGCTCGACGACTGGCGCGTGCGCTGCGGCTTCACGTAGCGCCGCAGCGTGACCTTTTCCTCGCCCTTGAGCACCGGCTTCGCGGCTTCGGTCAGCACCAGCGCGCCGAAGCCGCCGTGGTCGACGGCCAGGTAGCCGTACGCGACGAGTTGCCGGAAGATCGCCCGCCATTCCGGCTCGGACAGCGACGCGCCGATCCCGAACGTGCTGAGCGTGTCGTGGCCGCGCTGCAGGATCTTCTCGTTGCGGCTGCCGCGCAGGATCTCGATCAGGTGGCTCGCGCCGAAGTTGAAGCCGCTCGCGCGCTGCGCGCGAAACACGCACGACAGCGCCATCTGCGCCTCGCGCGTCGCGTCCCACGAATCGGGCGGCTCGATGCACGTATCGCAGTTGCCGCACGGCTGGCTGGCTTCGCCGAAATAGTTCAGCAGGCGCACGCGGCGGCACGAGATCGTCTCGCACAGGCCGAGCAGCGCGTCGAGCTTCGACGTCTGCACGCGCTTGTGCGCGTCGTCCGCATCGGACTCCTCGATCATCTTGCGCTGCTGGACGACGTCGCCGAGGCCGTACGCCATCCATGCGTTCGCAGGCAGGCCGTCGCGGCCCGCGCGGCCGGTTTCCTGGTAATAGCCCTCGACGCTCTTCGGCAGGTCGAGGTGGGCGACGAAGCGCACGTCCGGCTTGTCGATGCCCATCCCGAACGCGATCGTCGCGCACATCACGATGCCCTCTTCGCGCTGGAACATCTCCTGGTGCTTCTGGCGCACCTCGAATTCCATCCCCGCGTGATACGGCAACGCGCGCACGCCCTGCGACTTCAGCCATTCAGCCGTTTCCTCGACCTTGCGCCGCGACAGGCAGTACACGACGCCGGCGTCGGTCGTGCCGTCGGCGTTCGTATGCTCGGCGCGGATGAAGTCGAGCAGCTGCGCGCGCGCGTTGTCCTTCTCGACGATCCGGTAGCGGATGTTAGGGCGGTCGAAGCTCGACACGAACACACGCGCATCGTCGAGCGCGAGGCGATGGACGATCTCGTCGCGCGTGATCGCGTCGGCGGTGGCCGTCAGCGCGATGCGCGGCACCGACGGAAAGCGCTCGTGCAGCACCGACAGCTGGATGTATTCGGGGCGGAAATCGTGCCCCCATTGCGACACGCAGTGCGCTTCGTCGATCGCGAACAGGCCGATCTTCGCGCGGTCGAGCAGGTCGAGGAAGCGCCCGGTCATCAGCCGCTCGGGCGCGACGTACAGCAGGTCGATGTCGCCTTCGCGCAGTGCGCGCTCGGTGGCCGCGGCTTCTGCGCCGGACAGCGTCGAGTTCAGGTAGGCCGCGCGCACGCCGACTTCGGAAAGCGCGGCGACCTGGTCCTGCATCAGCGCGATCAGCGGCGACACCACGATGCCCGCGCCCTGCCCGGCCTCGCGGCGCAGCAGCGCAGGAATCTGATAGCACAGCGACTTGCCGCCGCCCGTCGGCATCAGCACGAGGCAATCGCCGCCGCCGGCGACGTGCTCGACGATCTCGCCCTGCTGGCCGCGAAACGCGGAATAACCAAAGACTTCGTCGAGAATTTCGAGGGCGCGGGACATGAATGAGAACGAGGACGGCAAACGATGACCCGGATTTTAACAACCCGCTCGCGGCTCGCGCGGCGAATCGCGCAACGTTGGCCATCCGGACGGGTTCCGTTCGCGCGCATGACGGGCCTGCGGCAGGCGCGCTCGCAAGCCCGTCATGCGCGTGAACGACGGTGAAAAAAAACCGCCCAGTCGAAACTGGGCGGTTTCAGCGACAGCGTAGCGAGGCGGCTCGCGCCGCCCGCGCTTACTCGGCTGCCGGATGCTGTTGCGGCTCTTCCGCAGCAGGCGTGCTCGGCGTGCCGAAGTCGAACGCCTCTTCCGCTGCGATCTGGTCGAAACGCTCGCGATCCGACGATTCCTTCGCCTTGCGCGCCTTGTGGAACGCGAGACCGGTACCGGCCGGGATCAGACGGCCGACGATCACGTTTTCCTTCAGGCCGCGCAGATCGTCGCGCTTGCCCATGATCGCCGCTTCGGTCAGCACGCGGGTCGTTTCCTGGAACGATGCCGCGGAGATGAACGAGTCGGTCGACAGCGACGCCTTCGTGATACCGAGGAGCACGTTGTCGTACGACGCCGGACGCTTGCCTTCGGCGATCATGCGGTCGTTCTCGTCCAGCATGTCCGAACGCTCGACCTGCTCGCCCGGGATGAAGCGCGTATCACCGTTGTCGGTGATCTGCACACGACGCAGCATCTGGCGAACGATCACCTCGATGTGCTTGTCGTTGATCTTCACGCCCTGCAGACGGTACACGTCCTGCACTTCGTCGACGATGTAGCGCGACAGCGCCTCGATACCCTGCAGACGCAGGATGTCGTGCGGATCGGCCGGGCCGTCCACGATCATTTCGCCCTTGTTGACGACCTGGGCGTCGTGGACCAGCACCTGCTTTTCCTTCGCGATCAGGAACTCGTGCTGGTTGCCCTCGAGATCCGTGATGACGAGACGCTGCTTGCCCTTCGTGTCCTTGCCGAACGACGTCGTGCCGGTGACTTCCGCGAGAATGCCCGCATCCTTCGGCGAACGCGCTTCGAACAGTTCCGCCACCCGCGGCAAACCGCCGGTAATGTCACGCGTCTTCTGCGCTTCGGTCGGGATACGTGCGAGCACTTCACCCACCTGCACCTGCTGGCCGTCCTTCACGGTGATCAGCGCGCCGACCTGGAAGCCGATCTGCACCGCGTGCTCCGTGCCCGGGATCTTCACTTCGTCGCCGTTCGCGTCGAGCAGCTTCACCTGCGGACGCACGCTCTTCGACGCCTGCGAACCGCGACGCTTCACGTCGATCACGACCAGCGTCGACAGGCCGGTCACGTCGTCGATCTGCTTCGCGACCGTCACGCCTTCCTCGACGTTCTCGAACTTCACCGTACCGCCGTACTCGGTGATGATCGGACGCGTCATCGGATCCCACGTCGCCAGCTGCGTGCCGGCCTTGATCGTCGCGCCGTCGAGCTGCAGCAGCGTCGCGCCGTACGGGATCTTGTGACGCTCGCGCTCGCGGCCGATATCGTCGGTGATCAGCGCCTCGCCCGAACGGGAGATGACGATCTGCTCGCCCTTCGCGTTCGTCACGTAACGCATCGTGGCCGTGAAGCGCACGATACCGTTGCTCTTCGCTTCGACCGACGACGCCACTGCCGCACGCGATGCCGCACCACCGATGTGGAACGTACGCATCGTCAGCTGCGTGCCCGGTTCGCCGATCGACTGCGCGGCGATCACGCCGACCGCTTCGCCGACGTTCACGAGCGAGCCGCGGCCGAGGTCGCGGCCGTAGCAGGCCGCGCACAGGCCGTAACGCGTTTCGCAGGTCAGCGGCGTGCGCACGCGCACTTCGTCGATGCCGAGGCGCTCGATGTCTTCGACCGCGGTTTCGTCGAGCAGCGTGCCCGCTTCGTACAGCGTTTCCTGCGTTTCCGGATTGACGACGTCCGCCACCGCGACGCGGCCGAGGATACGGTCGCGCAGCGCTTCGACGACTTCACCGCCTTCGACCAGCGCCTTCATCGCGACGCCGTTCGACGTGC
Organism: Burkholderia sp. MSHR3999; assembly: GCF_000833595.1. NCBI lineage: Bacteria > Pseudomonadati > Pseudomonadota > Betaproteobacteria > Burkholderiales > Burkholderiaceae > Burkholderia > Burkholderia sp. MSHR3999. The sequence continues at coordinate 19,299 of NZ_JRFO01000001.1, read as the reverse complement.
CGCAATCGTCCTCGACCACGACCAGATCCTGCGTCACGTCGACGAGACGACGCGTCAGGTAACCCGAGTTCGCGGTCTTCAGTGCCGTATCAGCCAGACCCTTACGTGCACCGTGGGTCGAGATGAAGTACTGCAACACGTTCAGGCCTTCGCGGAAGTTCGCGGTAATCGGCGTCTCGATAATCGAGCCGTCCGGCTTCGCCATCAGGCCGCGCATACCGGCCAGCTGACGAATCTGCACCGCCGAACCCCGGGCGCCCGAGTCGGCCATCATGTAGATCGAGTTGAACGATTCCTGGCGCGTCTCGTTGCCGTCGCGGTCCGTCACCGGCTCCGTCGACAGCTGCTCCATCATCGCCTTGCCGACCGCTTCCGACGTCGCCGACCAGATGTCGACCACGTTGTTGTAGCGTTCCTGCGCGGTGACGAGACCCGACATGTACTGGCGGTCGTACTCCTTCACCTTCTTCGCGGCGTCGCCGACGATCGTTTCCTTCTGCGGCGGCACGAGCATGTCGTCCACGCAGATCGAGATGCCGGCGCGCGTCGCGAGACGGAAGCCCGACTGCATCAGCTGATCGGCGAACACCACCGTCGCGCGCAGCCCGCACTTGCGGAACGCCGTGTTGATCAGGCGCGAGATTTCCTTCTTCTTCAGCGGCTTGTTCAGCACCGAGAACGGCAGGCCGTGCGGCAGGATCTCCGACAGGATCGCGCGGCCGACGGTCGTCGCGTACAGCGTGATCTTCGGCACGAACGCCGGCGCGCCTTCCGACTTGTCCTCGTTGTGGACCATTTCGGTGATCCGCACGTTGACGCGCGATGCGAGCTCGACTTCCTTGTTCTCGTACGCGCGCAGCACTTCCGACACGCCGGTGAACGACAGGCCCTCGCCCTTCGCATTGATCGCTTCGCGGGTCGCGTAGTACAGACCCAGCACGATATCCTGCGACGGCACGATCGACGGATCGCCGTTGGCCGGGAACAGCACGTTGTTCGACGCGAGCATCAGCGTGCGCGCTTCCATCTGCGCTTCGAGCGACAGCGGCACGTGAACGGCCATCTGGTCACCGTCGAAGTCGGCGTTGAACGCCGCGCAGACGAGCGGGTGCAGCTGGATCGCCTTGCCTTCGATCAGCACCGGCTCGAACGCCTGGATGCCGAGACGGTGCAGCGTCGGCGCACGGTTCAGCATCACCGGGTGCTCGCGGATCACCTCTTCGAGGATGTCCCACACCACCGGCGTCTGGTTCTCGACTTCCTTCTTCGCAGCCTTGATGGTCGTAGCGACGCCCATCACTTCCAGCTTGTTGAAGATGAACGGCTTGAACAGCTCGAGCGCCATCAGCTTCGGCAGGCCGCACTGGTGCAGCTTCAGCGTCGGGCCGACCACGATGACCGAACGGCCCGAGTAGTCGACGCGCTTGCCCAGCAGGTTCTGACGGAAGCGACCGCCCTTGCCCTTGATCATGTCGGCGAGCGACTTCAGCGGACGCTTGTTCGCGCCCGTCATCGCCTTGCCGCGGCGGCCGTTGTCGAGCAGCGAGTCGACGGCTTCCTGCAGCATCCGCTTTTCGTTGCGGACGATGATTTCCGGCGCCTTCAGCTCGAGCAGACGCTTCAACCGGTTGTTACGGTTGATCACGCGGCGATACAGGTCGTTCAGGTCCGACGTCGCGAAACGGCCGCCGTCCAGCGGCACGAGCGGACGCAGTTCCGGCGGCAGCACCGGCAGCACTTCGAGGATCATCCACTCGGGCTTGATGCCCGAGCGCTGGAATGCCTCGAGGACCTTCAGGCGCTTCGCGTACTTCTTGATCTTCGCTTCCGAGCCGGTGTTCTTCAGCTCGGTGCGCAGCGTCTCGACCTGCTCGTCGATGTTGATCGCGCGCAGCAGCTCACGCACGCCTTCCGCGCCCATCTCGGCACGGAATTCGTCGCCGTATTCCTCGACCTTGTTGTAGTAATCCTCTTCGGTCATGATCTGCCGCGCCTTCAGCGGCGTCATGCCCGGTTCGATCACCACGTACGCTTCGAAGTACAGCACGCGCTCGATGTCGCGCAGCGTCATGTCGAGCACCATGCCCAGACGCGACGGCAGCGACTTCAGGAACCAGATGTGCGCGACCGGCGAGGCCAGTTCGATGTGGCCCATGCGTTCGCGACGCACCTTCGCCAGCGTCACTTCGACGCCGCACTTCTCGCAAATTACGCCGCGGTGCTTCAGGCGCTTGTACTTGCCGCACAGGCACTCGTAGTCCTTGATCGGCCCGAAGATCTTCGCGCAGAACAGACCATCGCGTTCCGGCTTGAACGTACGGTAGTTGATGGTCTCCGGCTTCTTCACTTCGCCGAACGACCACGAGCGGATCTTGTCCGGCGAGGCCAGACCGATCTTGATCGCGTCGAAAACTTCTTCCTGTTGGACTTGCTTGAATAGATCGAGCAGAGCTTTCATTGCTTTCTCTCCGTAGTCCGATTAATTGCGGTCGAGATCGATGTCGATACCGAGCGAGCGGATTTCCTTCACCAGCACGTTGAAGGATTCCGGCATGCCTGCATCGATCACGTGATCGCCCTTGACGAGGTTCTCGTAAACCTTCGTCCGGCCGGTCACGTCGTCCGACTTCACCGTCAGCATTTCCTGCAGCACGTACGATGCGCCGTACGCTTCGAGCGCCCACACTTCCATTTCACCGAAACGCTGGCCACCGAACTGCGCCTTGCCGCCCAGCGGCTGCTGCGTGACGAGCGAGTACGGGCCCGTCGAACGCGCGTGCATCTTGTCGTCGACAAGGTGGTGCAGCTTCAGGTAGTGCATGTAGCCCAGCGTCACGCGGCGTTCGAACGGCTCGCCCGTGCGCCCGTCGTACAGGCGGACCTGGTTCTTCGACGGGTTCATGTCGAGCTGCTGCGCGATGTCGTCCGGGAACGCGAGGTCGAGCATCTTGCCCATTTCTTCCTCGGTCGCACCGTCGAACACCGGCGTCGCGAACGGCACGCCTTCGCGCAGGTTCTTCGCGAGTTCGAGGATCTCGTCGTCGGTGAAGCTTTCCAGATCTTCCGCGCGACCCGACTCGTTGTAGATCTTCGTCAGGAAGATGCGCAGCTCCTCGATCTTCGCCTGGCGCTGCAGCATTTCGCCGATACGCCAGCCGAGGCCCTTCGCGGCCCAGCCGAGGTGCACTTCGAGAACCTGACCCACGTTCATCCGCGACGGCACGCCGAGCGGGTTCAGCACGACGTCTGCCGGACGGCCGTCGGCCATGTACGGCATGTCTTCGATCGGAACGATCTTCGACACGACACCCTTGTTGCCGTGACGGCCTGCCATCTTGTCGCCCGGCTGCAGGCGGCGCTTCACCGCGAGGTACACCTTGACCATCTTCAGCACGCCCGGCGGCAGTTCGTCGCCTTGCGTGAGCTTCTTGCGCTTCTCTTCGAACGCGAGGTCGAACTGGTGACGCTTTTCTTCGATCGAGTTCTTGATCGCTTCGAGCTGCGCCGCTGCCTCGTCGTCCGCGAGGCGGATGTCGAACCAGTGGTAGTGGTCGAGGTCTTCCAGGTAAGCCTGGTCGATCTTCGTGCCCTTCGCGAGCTTCTTCGGCCCGCCGTTCGCGACCTTGCCCACGAGCATGCGTGCGAGACGCTGGAACGCGTCGCCTTCCACGATGCGCAGCTGGTCGTTCAGGTCGAGACGGTAGCGCTTCAGTTCGTCGTCGATGATCTGTTGCGCACGCTTGTCGCGCTGGATGCCTTCACGCGTGAACACCTGGACGTCGATCACGGTGCCGCTCATGCCCGACGGCACGCGCAGCGACGTGTCCTTCACGTCCGAAGCCTTCTCGCCGAAAATCGCGCGCAGCAGCTTCTCTTCCGGCGTCAGTTGGGTCTCGCCCTTCGGCGTGACCTTGCCGACCAGCACGTCGCCCGCTTCGACTTCCGCACCGATGTACACGATGCCCGATTCGTCGAGACGGCCAAGCTGGACTTCCGCCAGGTTCGAGATGTCGCGCGTGATTTCTTCCGGCCCGAGCTTCGTGTCGCGTGCAACGACGTTCAGCTCTTCGATGTGGATCGACGTGTAGCGATCGTCGGCCACGACCTTCTCCGAGATCAGGATCGAATCCTCGAAGTTGTAGCCGTTCCACGGCATGAACGCGATCAGCATGTTCTGGCCGAGCGCGAGCTCGCCCAGGTCCGTCGAGGCGCCGTCGGCCAGCACGTCGCCGCGCGAGACCTTGTCGCCCATCTTCACGATCGGACGCTGGTTGATGTTCGTGTTCTGGTTCGAACGCGTGTACTTGATCAGGTTGTAGATGTCGACACCGACTTCACCCGCGACTGCTTCGTCGTCGTTCACGCGAATCACGATACGGCCCGCGTCGACATAGTCGACGACGCCGCCGCGGAACGCCTGGACCGTCGTGCCCGAGTCGACCGCGCAGGTGCGCTCGATGCCCGTACCGACGACCGGCTTCTCCGGACGCAGACACGGCACGGCCTGACGCTGCATGTTCGAGCCCATCAGTGCACGGTTCGCGTCATCGTGCTCGAGGAACGGAATCAGCGAAGCTGCAACCGACACGATCTGCGACGGCGCGACGTCCATGTACTGGATGCGGTCCGGCGTGACCATCATCGTTTCGCCGGCTTCACGCGACGACACGAGTTCGTCGATCAGTCGGCCGTCTTCGTCGATCGCCGCGTTCGCCTGCGCGATCATGTAGCGGCCTTCCTCGATCGCCGACAGGTAGTCGATCTGGTCGGTCACCTTGCCGTCCACGACCTTGCGGTACGGCGTCTCGAGGAAACCGTACTCGTTCAGGTGCGCGTACAGAGCGAGCGAGTTGATCAGACCGATGTTCGGACCTTCCGGCGTTTCGATCGGGCACACGCGGCCATAGTGGGTCGGGTGCACGTCACGAACTTCGAAGCCTGCGCGCTCGCGCGTCAGACCGCCCGGACCCAGTGCGGAAACACGGCGCTTGTGCGTGATTTCCGACAGCGGGTTGGTCTGGTCCATGAACTGCGACAGCTGCGACGAACCGAAGAACTCGCGGATCGCCGACGAAATCGGCTTCGAGTTGATCAGGTCGTGCGGCATCAGGTTTTCGCTCTCAGCCTGGCCGAGGCGTTCCTTGACCGCGCGCTCAACACGCACGAGACCGGCGCGGAACTGGTTCTCCGCCAGTTCGCCGACGCAACGCACGCGACGGTTGCCGAGGTGGTCGATATCGTCCACTTCGCCCTTGCCGTTGCGCAGCTCGACGAGGATCTTGATCGTCGCGAGGATGTCGTCGTCCTGCAGCGTCATCGGGCCGGTGATCTCGTCACGGCCGACGCGGCGGTTGAACTTCATGCGGCCGACCTTCGACAGGTCGTACGCTTCTTCGCTGTAGAACAGGCGGTTGAACAGCGCCTCGACCGCTTCTTCGGTCGGCGGCTCGCCCGGACGCATCATGCGATAGATCGCAATGCGCGCGGCCGTCTTGTCGGTCGTTTCGTCGACACGCAGCGTCGACGAGATGTACGGGCCCTGATCCAGGTCGTTCGTGTAGAGCGTCTGGATGTCCTTGATGCCCGCTTCGCGCAGCTTCTCGAGCACGCTTTCCGTGACTTCGTCGTTCGCGTTCGCGATCACTTCGCCGGTGTCGCCGTCGACGACGTTCTTCGCCAGCACGCGGCCGAGCAGGTAGTCTTCCGGCACCGAGATGAACTTCGTCTTCGCGGCCTCGAGGTCGCGAATGTGCTTCGCGTTGATCCGCTTGTCCTTCTGGACGATGACCTTGCCGTCGCGATCCGTGATGTCGAAACGCGCGACTTCACCGCGCAGACGCTCCGGCACGAACTCGAGTTGCGCGCCTTCGTCCATCAGCGTGAAGTTGTCGAACACGAAGAAGTTCGCGAGGATCTGTTCCGGCGTGAGGCCGATCGCCTTCAGCAGGATCGTGACCGGCATCTTGCGGCGACGGTCGACGCGGAAGTACAGGATGTCCTTCGGATCGAATTCGAAGTCGAGCCACGAGCCGCGGTACGGAATGATCCGTGCCGAGAACAGCAGCTTGCCCGAGCTGTGCGTCTTGCCCTTGTCGTGTTCGAAGAACACGCCCGGCGAACGGTGCAGCTGCGAGACGATCACACGCTCGGTGCCGTTGATGACGAACGAGCCCGTCGGCGTCATGAGCGGAATTTCGCCCATGTACACTTCCTGCTCCTTCACTTCCTTGACGACCGGCTTGTTCGGCGATTCCTTGTCGAGGATGACGAGACGCACCTTCGCGCGCAGCGCGGAACAGTACGTCAGGCCCCGCTGTTGGCATTCCTTGATGTTGAACGCCGGCGAGGACAGCGCGTAGCTCACGAATTCGAGACGCGCGAAGCCATTGTGCGAAACAATGGGAAACACGGATGTGAAAGCGGCCTGCAAACCCTCGGGCTTGCGTTGCGTCGCCGGCACATCAGCTTGCAGAAACGTGCTGAATGATTCAAGCTGGGTGGCCAGCAAGAAGGGAACTTGGTGAACGATGGGGCGCTTCGCGAAACTCTTGCGAATGCGCTTCTTCTCGGTGAAGGAATATTGCATACGATCTCCGAATCACGGCGGGTGCTATCGAGGCGGAATACCTGGACGTGTCAAACCCGAGTGTTCACCGACTGAGACCCGATGGCCGTCCGACGGCTTGAACGAGCCGAGAAGCTTGGTGGTTGGCCGCTACCAACCGCTGGCTGACGGCAGCGGATGCCTGTGTTGCCCGCTACCCGACCAAACTTGCCTTCTGCAGTCGCTTCAGAAGACAAAGAGAAACGCTAATCACGACGATTAGGCGGTTATCTTTGGCTTCTGGGGGCGTTTATTCGGGCTCCCGAAAGAGTGCCAGAATAACGTCCCCACAAAGCACAAAAAGGCCGGCGGTGGAAATACCGCCAGCCTTCGCACAGCGCGTCGGAACTTACTTGACTTCGACCTTCGCGCCTGCTTCTTCCAGCTTCTTCTTGGCTTCTTCAGCAGCAGCCTTGTCCACGCCTTCCTTGACGGGCTTCGGTGCGCCGTCAACCAGGTCCTTCGCTTCCTTCAGGCCCAGGCCCGTCAGTTCGCGAACTGCCTTGATGACGGAAACCTTGTTCGCGCCTGCTTCAGCCAGGACGACCGTGAACTCGGTCTTCTCTTCAGCAGCAGCAGCAGCGCCGCCGCCTGCCGGGCCAGCGACTGCAACAGCAGCTGCCGACACGCCGAACTTCTCTTCGAATGCCTTGACCAGTTCGTTCAGTTCCAGAACGGTCATCCCTTCGACTGCTGCCAGGATGTCTTCTTTTGCGATTGCCATTTGAAATACTCCTAAATTGAATACGGATACAGCCAGCGATCAGTGACGCTGATGTGCGTTCGCGCGTAGTGATTACGCAGCTTCGGCTTGCTTCTTCTCAGCCAGCGCGGCCAGAGCGCGCGCAAAGCCGGAAACAGGCGATTGCATAACGAACAGCAGCTTCGAGAGCAGTTCTTCACGGCTCGGGATGCTTGCCAGCGCTTGCACGCCAGCCTTGTCCATCACCTTGCCATCGAACGAACCAGCCTTGATGACCAACTTGTCATTGCTCTTGCTGAAGTCGTTGACGACCTTAGCAGCAGCAATTGCATCTTCCGAGATGCCGTAGATCAGGGGGCCAGTCATCTGCTCTGCCAGCGGAGCAAACGGCGTACCTTCAACGGCGCGGCGCGCCAGCGTGTTCTTCAGAACGCGCAGGTAAACCTTCTGCTCACGCGCTTTCGCGCGCAGCGTGGTCAGATCGCCAACCGCAATTCCACGATACTCAGCCAGCACAACGGTCTGGGCCTTCGCGACTTGCGCGGCAACCTCAGCGACGACGGCTTGCTTGTCTTCTCTATTAAGCGGCACGGTTAGCCTCCAGAAACGATACGTTCAGCTTGCCGGTATGACGAACCTCACGTACCTCGTTCAACAACGGCGTCCGACTCGTTAGGAGTATTTCCACCTCACGCCGCGAATCGCTTCGCGGCCTGCGGCTTCACCACTGCAAAACTTTTTCGGGTTCGCCATCTGCGTTGGCTTGAATTAAGGGATCACCCGACTGCTGCGCTCCCACCAACGGTCTTTGATAACCGGTTGCCCGCCAACTGCACGAACAACCGCCCAAAGCCCTTTAGGGCCGCTACGCGACGCGAAGCGGCCCGAATTCTTGCTTACTGCGCGGCCAGCGTAGCCTGGTCGACACGCACGCCGACGCCCATCGTGCTCGACAGTGCGATCTTGCGCAGGTACACGCCCTTGCTCGTTGCCGGCTTCGCCTTCTGCAGCGCTTCGATCAGCGCCGACAGGTTGGAGCGCAGCGCGGCCGACTCGAACGATGCACGGCCGATCGTTGCGTGGATGATACCGGCCTTGTCGACGCGGAACTGGACCTGGCCAGCCTTCGCGTTCTTGACGGCGGTCGCGACGTCCGGCGTCACGGTGCCGACCTTCGGGTTCGGCATCAGGCCGCGCGGGCCGAGGATCTGGCCCAGCGTACCGACGATACGCATCGTGTCCGGCGAAGCGATCACGATGTCGAAGTCCATCTGGCCAGCCTTGATCTGCTCAGCCAAGTCTTCCATACCGACGATTTCCGCGCCTGCTGCACGTGCCTGCTCGGCCTTCTCGCCTTGCGCGAACACGGCAACGCGAACCGACTTGCCCGTACCTGCCGGCAAAACGACCGAACCACGAACGACCTGGTCCGACTTCTTCGCATCGATGCCGAGCTGGACTGCGACGTCGATCGATTCGTTGAACTTCGCGCTCGCGCATTCCTTCACGAGTGCGAGTGCGTCTTCGATCGCATACAGCTTCTGACGGTCGACCTTGGCGGCAAATGCCTGACGGCGCTTGGAGATCTTAGCCATTTACACACCCTCCACGGTGATGCCCATCGAGCGTGCGCTACCAGCGATGGTGCGAACGGCTGCGTCCAGATCAGCTGCCGTGAGATCCGGCATCTTGGTCTTCGCGATTTCTTCGGCTTGAGCGCGCGTGATCGAACCGACCTTGTCGGTGTGCGGCTTGCTCGAGCCCTTGTCCACCTTCGCCGCCTTCTTGATCAGGACGGTCGCCGGCGGCGTCTTCATCACGAACGTGAAGCTCTTGTCAGCGTATGCCGTGATGACCACCGGCACCGGCAGACCCGGCTCCATGCCTTGAGTCTGCGCGTTGAACGCCTTGCAGAACTCCATGATGTTCAGGCCGCGCTGGCCCAGTGCCGGACCGACCGGCGGCGACGGGTTGGCTTTACCTGCAGGGATCTGCAGCTTGATAAAGCCGACAATCTTCTTTGCCATTTGAAAACCTCGTTGGAACGCCAAGCGGCGTTCGGTGAGTGATAACGCGCGTTCGCCGTTCGGCTACTGACGCTCCTCAACAGCCATGACGCGGGCCGTAAGCGCGAAGGTGGGCAGCCGAGGCTGCCCACCGAATCGGGATCAAACTTTTTCGACCTGGCCGAACTCGAGCTCGACCGGAGTAGCGCGACCGAAGATGGTGACCGACACACGCACACGCGACTTTTCGTAGTTCACTTCTTCGACGGTGCCATTGAAATCCGTGAACGGGCCTTCCTTGACCCGAACCATCTCGCCGACCTCGAACAGGGTCTTCGGGCGCGGCTTCTCCACGCCTTCCTGCATCTGCGACATGATCTTCTCGACTTCCTTGGGGGAAATCGGCGTCGGGCGGTTACGCGCACCGCCGACGAAACCGGTGACCTTCGCGGTATTTTTCACGAGGTGCCACGTTTCGTCCGTCATTTCCATTTCCACCAGCACGTAGCCGGGAAAGAAACGACGCTCCGTCACTGCCTTGTGGCCGCCCTTGACTTCGACCACTTCTTCGGTCGGAACCAGGATCTGACCGAATTTGTCCTGCATGCCGGCACGTTCAATGCGCTCCTGAAGCGCGCGTTGCACGCTCTTCTCCATGCCGGAGTAGGCGTGCACAACGTACCAACGCTTTCCGCTCGGGGATGCCGGAGTATCGCTCATATCATTTCCAACCCAGAATCGCCGAGAAAATCACCCACTCGATGGACTTGTCGCTCAACCAGAGGAAAATCGCCATCACGAGCACGAAACCGAACACGACAAGCGTGGTTTGCGTTGCTTCCTTGCGGGTGGGCCAAACGACCTTCCGGACTTCCTTGTACGAATCCTTGGCAAATGCGATCAGGCCCTTGCCAGGCGCCGACATCAGTCCGACGGCCACGCCGGCGATCAACCCCACCGCCAATGCGACACCGCGGATGTACCACTCCTGACCGCCCAGCCAGAAGAAGCCCACGAATCCGGCCAAGACCAACAATACGCCCAGGGCCAGCATCAGCTTATCGCCGGAGGTATTTACAGTTTCGACGGATGGATTCGCCATAACACCTTAAAACAAATGCCACGTAGGACACGTGGCGATTTTTTGGCAGGGGCAGAGGGAATCGAACCCCCAACCTTCGGTTTTGGAGACCGACGCTCTGCCAGTTGAGCTATACCCCTAGACCATGTTGGGACTGGCCAATGCCAGCCCCAAAACTGTCGATCAACGAATAACTGGCTTACTCGATGATCTTGGCGACGACGCCTGCGCCGACGGTACGGCCGCCTTCGCGGATTGCGAAGCGCAGACCTTCTTCCATCGCGATCGGCGCAATCAGCTTCACCGTGATCGACACGTTGTCGCCCGGCATCACCATTTCCTTGTCCTTCGGCAGCTCGATCGAGCCCGTCACGTCCGTCGTACGGAAGTAGAACTGCGGACGGTAGTTGTTGAAGAACGGCGTGTGACGGCCACCTTCGTCCTTGCTCAGCACGTACACTTCAGCCGTGAAGTGCGTGTGCGGCGTGATCGAACCCGGCTTCGCCAGAACCTGGCCGCGCTCCACGTCTTCACGCTTCGTGCCGCGCAGCAGGATACCGACGTTGTCGCCTGCCTGACCCTGGTCCAGCAGCTTGCGGAACATTTCAACGCCCGTGCAGGTCGTCTTCACCGTCGGCTTGATACCGACGATTTCGATTTCCTCGCCGACCTTGATGATGCCGCGCTCGACACGACCCGTCACCACCGTACCGCGGCCCGAGATCGAGAACACGTCTTCCACCGGCATCAGGAACGCGCCGTCAACTGCACGCTCCGGCGTCGGGATGTACGTGTCCAGCGCGTCGGCCAGGTTCATGATCGCCACTTCACCCAGCTCGCCCGTGTCGCCTTCCAGCGCCAGCTTCGCCGAACCCTTCACGATCGGCGTGTCGTCGCCCGGGAAGTCGTACTTCGACAGCAGTTCGCGAACTTCCATCTCGACCAGCTCGAGCAGTTCAGCGTCGTCCACCATGTCGCACTTGTTCAGGAACACGATGATGTACGGAACGCCAACCTGACGCGCCAGCAGGATGTGCTCACGCGTTTGCGGCATCGGGCCGTCTGCTGCCGAGCAAACCAGGATTGCGCCGTCCATCTGCGCCGCGCCCGTGATCATGTTCTTCACGTAGTCAGCGTGGCCCGGGCAGTCGACGTGTGCGTAGTGGCGGTTCGCCGTTTCGTACTCGACGTGCGCGGTGTTGATCGTGATACCACGTGCCTTTTCTTCCGGCGCCGCGTCGATCTGGTCGTATGCCTTCGCTTCGCCGCCGAACTTCTTCGTCAGCACGGTCGTGATCGCCGCCGTCAGCGTCGTCTTGCCGTGGTCAACGTGACCAATCGTACCAACGTTCACGTGCGGCTTGGTCCGCTCGAATTTTTCCTTGGCCATTTTCAACTCCCGAAAGGAATTTCACATGTTGCGCCGCGCGCAAACAGACACTGACTATAACTGCTGGTGCCCATGGGCAGGATCGAACTGCCGACCTCTCCCTTACCAAGGGAGTGCTCTACCACTGAGCCACATGGGCGATTTCATGCTTCAACTGCACAGACTGGAGCGGGTGAAGGGAATCGAACCCTCGTCGTAAGCTTGGAAGGCTTCTGCTCTACCATTGAGCTACACCCGCGCGGGCCACTAACGATTCCCTACCGCTCTCTGCGTTGATGTCTTGGTGGAGGAGGTTGGATTCGAACCAACGTAGGCGTAAGCCAACAGATTTACAGTCTGCCCCCTTTAGCCACTCGGGCACCCCTCCGTAGAGAACTGGCGATTATGGGGGTGCATCGAACCTTTGTCAAGCGCACTGCGAAGATTATTTTCATTCTCTTCACCAGCACCTGACTGATACGCCCCAAGCCCCTCATCGACGCCCCACCGAGCAATTACGCCCTCGCGAACACCGTAAGTCACACCTGGCGCGCCAATGCACGCATCTTCGTCAGACTCCGACCGTTCCGTCACGAACCTGAGTTCACGCCGAAAAATCGGAAGACCGCCATCATACGACCTTCGCACGATAAAGCCAAGCGGGTAAACACAAAAAACCGCAAATTTCGTGCCGAACTTGATCTGCCGGTCTTTTGCGCACCCGAGACGCCTTTGCGATCGAAGCGCCCCGCTCGCATCCGCAACCGGGATGCACGCGCAGATCCAGCACGTTTTCTCAGTCCAGCGTCGCCAATCTCCTCGCGTAGCGGCAACAGCAGTCCGCCGTGTCGTCCGAATGCATGGACGCGCATGCCTATGCGCGGCTATTCGTTCGCTCCCGATGCTCGAGTGTTGCGACTCAGCATCGACTGGCGCCCCTCGTTGCGCCACGTTAGTCTGTGTAGGGTCCGGATCCAAATGCGCAGTCTGCGACGCCAAGGGAGCGCCAGGCGCTCGACTCGAACCCGACACCAGGAGCTTCCATGCGCCTCTCATGCGCGCTGCTGTTCGCCGCCTCACTCGTCACGGACATCGCGCATGCCGCTCCGGACGAAAGCCTCTACCGCGGCATGATCGGCAAGTCGCCTATCGTTCTACGCTTCTACCAGAACGACAAGCAGGCGATCGGCCGTTACTTCTATCGCGCGCAAGGCATCGACATCGGGCTGGTCCCGACCGTCAACGCGGGGGAATTCATCGAGTGTCCCCTTTCCGACGGCGGCGACGAACCAATCGCCTGCGCCGAACCGACCGGCATTTGGTCCCTCTCGTTCGCATCCGGATCTGCATCCGGGACGTGGCGGAAAAACGCTGGGGCGGTCGCCACCCTGCCGATCCGACTGGAGCGCACGAGCGCCACCTGCGACGCGAACTTTCACGGATCGTCGGCAACCGAACGCGGTTACGATTGCTTGCGGGTGGAAGGGCCGACGGAGATTTCCGCACGCAAGGGAACGTCAGCCGATCACGCCGTCACCTGGCGATTCATCACCGAAAAGCGGAGTGGCGCATCCGCTCCGCAGCTGACGAGCGGACCGTCAGCGGACGCAGTGCGAACCATCAACGCCGACCTCGATCGGGTGTTTCGGGAAACGGTCGGCCTGACACTCATGGCCCGGCCGAAAGGCGACTCGAGCTGCACACCGACGGTGGCATTCGCCAATACCCGCTTGTTCACGGTCGACGCGACATGCTACTGGGATTGGCCAGGCGCAGCTCACCCGTCAAGCGGCTGGAATACCACGACCTACGATCTCGCCACCGGCAAGCCCCTTGACTGGACTCGCACGGTTCGCTTTCCGGCTGCCGGAGCCGAAACCTTCGACTTCACGAAAGGGAACGATGTAGTGTCGCTCGCGCTAAGACGTGCTGCGGACGAGCGCAACGACAAGGAATGCATTGACCAAGCATTCCGAAGCTTTGAATGTGACGACTCGCGATGTCGCAACCAGGGCGCGAAGAAGATGGCGGATTGGAAGTGGTCACTCCTGCTTTCGCCCAGGAAGGAAGGACTCTTTGCCGCGTTCAATGCGTATTCGGAGGCCGAGAGAAACTGTCGGGGCGAAGGCGTGCTCTTGCCTTGGCGCGGCGTTCGCGCGCTTTTGCTCGCACCTCGCACACTGCCATGAGTGCCGGCCTTGCGGTTGACCGGTTGCCGGAAGTGACACATGTGCAATGGTGGACCAGGGCCATGCGTAGCGCCGATCTGCATCGGCAATCTAGTGTTCCGTCCCAGAAATAACTTTGCATAGCCGAGCCACTTTCTGAAGGATGGAATCGGCGGTTGCCGTCCAGACGAACGGACGTTTGTGCTGGTTGTACTGCTCAACATAGCGCTCGATGCTGGCAATCAGCTGGCGCACATTTTTGAACGAGCCGCGCCGGATGGCCTGCTGCGTGATCAGGCCAAACCAGCGCTCCACCTGATTGAGCCAGCTCGAATACGTCGGCGTGAAGTGCATGTGATAACGCGGGTGCTTCGCCAGCCATGTCCTGACCTTCGGGTGCTTGTGCGTTGCGTAGTTATCGACGATCAGATGCACGTCAAGATCTTCCGGAACCGCTTGATCAATGTGATTCAAAAACGCCAGAAACTCCTGATGTCGATGACGCGGCTTGCATTGCGTGATGACTTCGCCCGTCGCCGCATTGAGCGCTGCAAACAAGGTGGTCGTGCCATGCCGTATATAGTCGTGCGTAACACCTTCAAGATAGCCCAGCCCCATCGGCAACACCGGCTGCGTACGCTCGAGCGCCTGACACTGGCTCTTCTCGTCGACACACAGCACCAAGGCGTTGGTCGGCGGGCTCAGATACAGCCCGACAATATTGCGCACCTTTTCGACGAAGTACGGATCAGTCGAAAGCTTGAAGCTCTTCGAGCGATGAGGCTGGACACCGAACAGCGACAGATACCGGGCCACCGAACTCTTCGAAATACCCGTTTGCGCAGCAGCAGAACGCACACTCCAGTGCGTTGCCCCGTCGGGCTTCTCATGCAGTACCTTCGCCAGCAACTCCGCCACGGCTTCATTGTCATGCGCGCGCGGTCGCCCCGGGCGTGCTTCGTCATGCAGACCGGCGAGCCCATGCGCGACAAACCGCTTCTTCCAGTGCGTGATCGCAGGAGACGTTACTTCACATTGCGCTGCGATTTCCTGGTTCGTACGACCGTCAGCCGCCATCAGGACAATCTTTGCCCGGCGCACCAGCGAATGAGGCAGCGAACGCGAGCGGCTCATCGACAGCAATTGCTCCCGCTCCAGTTCCGAGATCACCACCTCGATTCTCTTGCGCGCCATGATCACCTCCACTCAATTTCGCTTGATCATAGAGCAACACAATTCCATGTAAAGTTATTTCTGG
This sequence comes from Burkholderia sp. MSHR3999, assembly GCF_000833595.1. Taxonomy (NCBI): domain Bacteria; kingdom Pseudomonadati; phylum Pseudomonadota; class Betaproteobacteria; order Burkholderiales; family Burkholderiaceae; genus Burkholderia; species Burkholderia sp. MSHR3999. The sequence continues at coordinate 4,110 of NZ_JRFO01000001.1, read as the reverse complement.
GACGGAACACTAGGGCGCCTGAGCAGAGTGATGGGTGACGTTTTCGCGCGCCGGCGGGCCGGATGCATTTCCGCCGCTGGAAATGCAAAAACCCCCGCCGGTTGGGCGGGGGTTTCTGGCTTGAGGGAGCCTGACGATTACCTACTTTCACACGGGAATCCGCACTATCATCGGCGTAGAGTCGTTTCACGGTCCTGTTCGGGATGGGAAGGGGTGGGACCGACTCGCTATGGTCATCAGGCAAAGAGGGTTGTTCTGCTGGCTTGGCCAGCAGAACCAATCTGGGAAGAAGCAGTAATCCTGGGGTTGTGCGTATCGCACACATCGCGGTCATTCAACCGCTCTAAAACAGCCTTGTTATAGGATCAAGCCTTACGGGCAATTAGTATCGGTTAGCTGAACGCATTACTGCGCTTACACACCCGACCTATCAACGTCCTGGTCTCGAACGACCCTTCAAGGAGGTCAAGCCTCCAGGGATATCTCATCTTAAGGCGAGTTTCCCGCTTAGATGCTTTCAGCGGTTATCTCTTCCGAACATAGCTACCCGGCGATGCGACTGGCGTCACAACCGGTACACCAGAGGTTCGTCCACTCCGGTCCTCTCGTACTAGGAGCAGCCCCCTTCAAATATCCAACGCCCACGGCAGATAGGGACCAAACTGTCTCACGACGTTTTAAACCCAGCTCACGTACCTCTTTAAATGGCGAACAGCCATACCCTTGGGACCGGCTACAGCCCCAGGATGAGATGAGCCGACATCGAGGTGCCAAACACCGCCGTCGATATGAACTCTTGGGCGGTATCAGCCTGTTATCCCCAGAGTACCTTTTATCCGTTGAGCGATGGCCCTTCCATACAGAACCACCGGATCACTATGACCTGCTTTCGCACCTGCTCGACTTGTCGGTCTCGCAGTTAAGCACGCTTATGCCATTGCACTATCAGCACGATTTCCGACCGTACCTAGCGTACCTTCGTACTCCTCCGTTACGCTTTGGGAGGAGACCGCCCCAGTCAAACTGCCTACCATGCACTGTCCCCGACCCGGATCACGGGCCAAGGTTAGAACCTCAAACAAACCAGGGTGGTATTTCAAGGACGGCTCCACCGAAACTGGCGTTCCGGTTTCATAGCCTCCCACCTATCCTACACAGATCGGTTCAAAGTCCAATGCAAAGCTACAGTAAAGGTTCATGGGGTCTTTCCGTCTAGCCGCGGGTAGATTGCATCATCACAAACACTTCAACTTCGCTGAGTCTCGGGAGGAGACAGTGTGGCCATCGTTACGCCATTCGTGCAGGTCGGAACTTACCCGACAAGGAATTTCGCTACCTTAGGACCGTTATAGTTACGGCCGCCGTTTACCGGGACTTCAATCAAGAGCTTGCACCCCATCATTTAATCTTCCGGCACCGGGCAGGCGTCACACCCTATACGTCCACTTTCGTGTTTGCAGAGTGCTGTGTTTTTATTAAACAGTCGCAGCCACCAGTTTATTGCAACCCCTTCACCCTCCTGGCGCAGGCCAGTCAAGCTACAAGGGCGTACCTTATCCCGAAGTTACGGTACCAATTTGCCGAGTTCCTTCTCCCGAGTTCTCTCAAGCGCCTTAGAATACTCATCTCGCCCACCTGTGTCGGTTTGCGGTACGGTCATCGTTAGACTGAAGCTTAGAGGCTTTTCTTGGAACCACTTCCAATTGCTTCGCTCCCGAGGGAGCTCGCGCCACACCCTTGAATCCTGCGCCCGGATTTGCCTAAGCGCCTTCTCCAATGCAGCGACCGGGACTTCCAACACCCGGACAACCTTCCGCGATCCGTCCCCCCATCGCATCTAACGACGGTGCAGGAATATTGACCTGCTTCCCATCAGCTACGCATTTCTGCCTCGCCTTAGGGGCCGACTCACCCTACGCCGATGAACGTTGCGTAGGAAACCTTGGGCTTACGGCGAGGGGGCCTTTCACCCCCTTTATCGCTACTCATGTCAGCATTCGCACTTCCGATACCTCCAGCACCCTTTACAAGGCACCTTCGCAGGCTTACGGAACGCTCTCCTACCATGCGAGACTAGCTCGCATCCGCAGCTTCGGTATATGGCTTAGCCCCGTTACATCTTCCGCGCAGGACGACTCGATCAGTGAGCTATTACGCTTTCTTTAAAGGGTGGCTGCTTCTAAGCCAACCTCCTGACTGTTTTAGCCTTCCCACTTCGTTTCCCACTTAGCCATATTTGGGGACCTTAGCTGGCGGTCTGGGTTGTTTCCCTCTTGACACCGGACGTTAGCACCCGATGTCTGTCTCCCGTGATTGCACTCTTCGGTATTCGGAGTTTGCTATGGCGGGGTAATCTGCAATAGACCCCCCAACCATGACAGTGCTCTACCCCCGAAGGTGAGACACGAGGCACTACCTAAATAGTTTTCGGAGAGAACCAGCTATTTCCAGGTTTGTTTAGCCTTTCACCCCTATCCACAGCTCATCCCCTAACTTTTCAACGTTAGTGGGTTCGGACCTCCAGTACGTGTTACCGCACCTTCATCCTGGCCATGGATAGATCACCTGGTTTCGGGTCTACGCCCAGCAACTGAACGCCCTATTCGGACTCGCTTTCGCTACGCCTGCCCTATACGGTTAAGCTTGCTACTGAACGTAAGTCGCTGACCCATTATACAAAAGGTACGCCGTCACCCCTTACGAGGCTCCGACTGTTTGTATGCATGCGGTTTCAGGATCTATTTCACTCCCCTCCCGGGGTTCTTTTCGCCTTTCCCTCACGGTACTGGTTCACTATCGGTCGATCACGAGTATTTAGCCTTGGAGGATGGTCCCCCCATCTTCAGACAGGATTTCACGTGTCCCGCCCTACTTGTCGCACACCTAGTTCTTTCATACTGTTTTCGCCTACAGGGCTATCACCTGCTATGGCCGCACTTTCCAGAGCGTTCGGCTAACAATACAAATAAAGAGTGCAAGGCTCATCCCATTTCGCTCGCCACTACTTTGGGAATCTCGGTTGATTTCTTTTCCTGCGGTTACTTAGATGTTTCAGTTCACCGCGTTCGCTTCACATGGCCTATGTATTCAGCCATGGATACTCCATAAGGAGTGGGTTTCCCCATTCGGACATCTACGGATCAAAGCTCGTTTGCCAGCTCCCCGTAGCTTTTCGCAGGCTACCGCGTCCTTCATCGCCTGTGATCGCCAAGGCATCCACCACATGCACTTGTTCGCTTGACCCTATAACGAGTCTGTCTCGTTACAGGTTGAGTTCTCGCGTTGTGCCGTATTCCAAATTGAGCCGAACATGAAGTTCGAATCATCTTGAGATACATCGATACAATCACAACCCGGATAGTTTCCACGTCCATCTCAAAGACGCTTCCGCTATCCAAATTACTTGCTTCTTCCAGATTGTTAAAGAACGACAGCCGATATGGTATTACTCATATCACTCTGACTGGCTCAATCGCCAATGGCAAAAGCTCGATCAAGTCGAACGCTTGTCATTGAAGATTGGTGGAGGCAGACGGGATCGAACCGACGACCCCCTGCTTGCAAAGCAGGTGCTCTCCCAGCTGAGCTATGCCCCCCATGTGTACAGAGACTTCTCAGGTTTCCACGTCAGACAATGGTGGGTCTGGTTGGATTCGAACCAACGACCCCCGCCTTATCAAGACGGTGCTCTAACCGACTGAGCTACAGACCCCTGAGTCTGTCCTGATTTACAGCCGATAAGCGTGAGCGCTCAACTTGTGCGAGATAGCTCTGGAAAGGAGGTGATCCAGCCGCACCTTCCGATACGGCTACCTTGTTACGACTTCACCCCAGTCATGAATCCTACCGTGGTGACCGTCCTCCTTGCGGTTAGACTAGCCACTTCTGGTAAAACCCACTCCCATGGTGTGACGGGCGGTGTGTACAAGACCCCGGGAACGTATTCACCGCGGCATGCTGATCCGCGATTACTAGCGATTCCAGCTTCATGCACTCGAGTTGCAGAGTGCAATCCGGACTACGATCGGTTTTCTGGGATTGGCTCCCCCTCGCGGGTTGGCGACCCTCTGTTCCGACCATTGTATGACGTGTGAAGCCCTACCCATAAGG